>NZ_CP094825.1:0-2677037 GCF_025558845.1 Staphylococcus ureilyticus
ATGTCAGAACAAGAAATTTGGGAAAACGTTTTAACTTTAGCTCAAGAAAAAGTCAGCTATCCTAGCTATCAAACTTTTTTGAAAGATACAAAACTTTATTCGTTGCAAAATGATGAAGCTATTGTAGTCATTGACGATCCCTTTGTAGCTAATTGGTTAAAGACACATTATGTTGAAATCGTACAATCTGCATTATATGAAGCTATTGGTCATGAAATTACGCCAGTATTTTACTCTGAAGATGAATTAGAAAGTTTAAAATCTGAAAAAAAGCAAGATGCTAATCAGAGTACTGATGAAAAAGAGATAGATCTTGATACAGTAGATGTAGCAAAAATGGGTGATGAACAATTCAATATCAATAATACATTTGAAACATTCGTCATCGGCCCCGGAAACAGATTCCCACATGCTGCAAGTTTAGCTGTAGCTGAAGCACCAGCCCAAGCATATAACCCATTATTTATATATGGTGGTGTGGGATTAGGTAAAACCCATCTAATGCATGCTATTGGCCATTATGTATTAGATAATAATCCAGATGCCAAAGTAATCTATACATCTAGTGAAAAATTTACTAATGAATTCATTAAATCTATCCGAGACAATAAAACTGAACGTTTTAGAGAAAAATATCGTAATATCGATGTGCTCTTAATAGATGATATACAATTTATTCAAAACAAAGAGCAAACTCAAGAAGAATTTTTCCATACATTTAATGATTTACATCAAGCGAATAAGCAAATTGTTATTTCTAGTGATAGACCACCTAAAGAAATTGCTAAATTAGAAGACAGATTACGTTCTCGCTTTGAATGGGGATTAATAGTAGACATTACTCCACCGGATTACGAAACAAGAATGGCAATTTTACAGAAAAAAATTGGTGAAGAAAATATAAATATTCCTACTGAAGCCCTGACGTATATCGCTAATCAAATACAATCTAATATACGTGAACTTGAAGGTGCACTTAATCGCGTATTAGCCTTTTCAAAATTACAAGGACAACCGATCACAACTGAATTAACAGCAGCTGCGCTAAAAGATATCATCCAAGCACCTAAATCTAAAAAAATTACTATACAAGATATCCAAAAAGTTGTTGGAGAATACTATAGTGTGAGAATAGAAGACTTTAGTGCCAAAAAACGTACAAAATCAATTGCATATCCACGTCAAATTGCAATGTATTTATCACGTGAATTAACCGACTTCTCACTACCTAAAATCGGGGAAGAGTTTGGTGGACGTGATCATACTACTGTTATTCATGCACATGAAAAAATTGTGAAGGATATCAATAATGATCCGACATTTAAACAAGAAGTCGAAAATCTTGAAAAAGAAATTAGAAACCAATAAAACAATCTGTACTATAACAGATTAATAAATCAATTTAGAGGTATAACAAAATAACTTATTTTTTAACTTTGTGGACAATGTGCAAAAGTAGTACACACTGTGCACAAGTTATCCACAGTCGTCAAACAATGACATGATTGTATTAATTTGAGTTATCCCCTAATCCACAAGCCCTACTACTATTACTACGGGTTTAAAACCTATATAATTATTATATAAACGACTGGAAGGAGTTTAAAAATGGAATTTACAATTAGAAGAGATTATTTTATAAATCAATTAAATGACACATTAAAAGCAATCTCCCCAAGAACTACATTACCGATACTAACGGGTATAAAAATTGAAGTTAAAAACAATGAAGTCATACTTACTGGTTCAGATTCAGAAATCTCAATAGAAATTACAATTCCTAAACAAGTAGATGGAGAAGATATTATTGAAGTTGCAGAAACTGGTTCAGTTGTACTCCCTGGTCGTTTCTTTGTAGATATTATTAAAAAACTACCAGGAAAAGAAGTTAAATTATCAACAAATGAACAATTCCAAACTTTAATAACTTCTGGCCATTCAGAATTTAATTTAAGTGGTTTAGATCCAGATCAATATCCTTTATTACCACAAGTTTCACGTGATGATGCGATTCAATTATCTGTAAAAGTCCTTAAAAACGTGATAGCACAAACAAATTTCGCAGTGTCCACCTCAGAAACACGCCCAGTACTCACTGGTGTTAACTGGCTTATACAGGATAATGAATTAATATGCACAGCGACTGACTCACACCGCTTAGCTGTGCGAAAAGTAGCTTTAGAAGATGAATCTGAAAATAAAAATGTCATTATTCCAGGTAAAGCTTTAGCAGAATTAAATAAAATTATGTCAGATAGTGAAGAAGATATCGATATTTTCTTTGCTTCAAACCAAGTGCTATTTAAAGTCGGAAATATAAACTTTATATCACGTCTCTTAGAAGGTCACTATCCAGATACTTCACGTTTATTCCCAGAAAACTATGAAATTAAAATAGGCATCGATAACGGAGATTTCTATCATGCTATTGATCGTGCCTCTCTATTAGCACGTGAAGGTGGAAACAATGTTATTAAATTAAGTACAGGTAATGAATTAGTTGAATTATCCTCTACATCACCAGAAATCGGTACTGTAAAAGAAGAAGTAAAAGCGGATAACGTTGATGGTGGCAATTTAAAAATTTCATTCAACTCTAAGTATATGATGGATGCACTAAAAGCAATCGATAACGATGAAGTGGAAGTTGAGTTCTTTGGTACGATGAAGCCATTTATTTTAAAACCAAAAGATGATGATTCAGTTACACAATTAATTTTACCAATCAGAACATATTAAACTTTTGTTTAAAGAGATAGAACCTGAGACAAATTGATGTCTCGGGTTTTTATAATATGGATATTTAAAGCATAGTGAGACAACTTAAGTAGAAAAGGTCAGAATTTTATCTTGTCTTAAACTCTGTCACATTTAAATCATTGTCTCACTCTTTTTTTAGAAGTAATTTTATAAAATGAAACGTGTATATTGATAAAGATATATTAATAATAAATATTCAAAGATACGTACAAGCTACTTAGAGCTTAAATATAAGCAACTTAAACTTTTTTAGACTTATGATACCTAAAATTAATAATTAAGCTGAGAAAGTCTTTAAAATTCAAAATCACAATATTAGCCATTCGCTTTATATAAAAATACTTTTATGAAGTATTGCGTAGTTAAAAACATTAATAAATAATTATTTAGTTAGAATATTTTTAAAAGAAATAGAATAATACGAATAAAAGTTTGTTATAATATATGAGTATTACATTGTTAAAAGTACCTTTGTAAATAATTTTCAAAAATAGTAAAAATCATACATAAGAAAACGCTTTCCATCTGCATTTTGCATGAAATTTTTCTCGAAAAAAGGTATAATATATAGATGAGTTTAAAAGGAATGGAGTGATTGATTTGGTTGAAGAAGTAATTGTTGATGGAGACATTACTTTAGGGCAATTTCTAAAGACAGAAGGTATTATTGAATCTGGTGGTCAAGCGAAATGGTTCCTGCAAGATTTTGAAGTAATGATCAATGGTGAGCGCGAAATACGTCGTGGTAAAAAATTAAACCATCAAGATAACATCGTTATACCAGAAGTCGGTTCATTTTTGATTATACATCAAGGTGAAGAATGAAACTAAAGACACTCCAGCTAGACAATTATCGTAACTATGAGTCAATTACCCTAAATTGTCACCCTGAAGTCAATATATTGATTGGTGAAAATGCGCAAGGGAAGACTAATTTATTAGAATCTATTTATACATTAGCATTAGCCAAAAGTCACAGAACATCAAATGATAAAGAACTCATACGTTTTGATCGAGACTATGCTAAAATAGAGAGTGAACTCAGTTATAGATATGGAGAAATGCCTTTAACGATGTTTATAACTAAAAAGGGTAAACAGGTTAAAATCAATCACTTAGAACAAAGTAGGCTAACACAGTATATAGGCCACTTAAACGTTGTCTTGTTTGCACCTGAAGATTTAAACATTGTCAAAGGGGCACCTCAAATAAGACGTAGATTTATAGATATGGAACTTGGACAAATTTCAGCTGTTTATTTAAACGATTTGTCTCAATATCAAAGAATTTTAAAACAAAAGAATAATTATTTGAAGCAATTGCAATATGGTCAAAAGACTGATAGCACTATGCTTGACGTCTTAAACCAACAATTTGCAGCATATGCACTCAAAGTTACATTAAGACGTGAACATTTTATTAAAGAACTAGAATCATTAGCCAAACCTATTCATTCTGGTATTACGGATGAGAATGAAACACTGTCATTAAAGTACCTTCCTAGTATCAAATTAGATGCTGAAGAAAAAAGTGAGACGGAACGCTTAGAGGAAGTCTTAACTTTACTAGATGATAACAAAGAGCGTGAAAAAGATAGAGGTGTCTGTTTGTTTGGCCCTCACAGAGATGATTTAGGTTTCAACGTAAATGGTATGGATGCTCAAACTTACGGTTCGCAAGGACAGCAAAGAACGACGGCGTTATCAATCAAACTTGCAGAAATTGAACTGATGAATATTGAAGTAGGCGAGTACCCCATTTTATTGCTAGATGATGTGTTAAGTGAATTAGATGATTCACGTCAGTCTCATTTATTGAGCACAATTCAACATAAAGTACAAACATTTGTGACGACAACATCGGTTGATGGCATTGATCATGAAATTATGAAAAACGCTAAACTTTATCGCATTAATAATGGCGAAATTATAAAGTAACGGAAAGTGAAGGTGGAAGCATTGTCAGATGTGAACAACACGGAAGATTATGGTGCTGGTCAGATTCAGGTATTAGAAGGTCTAGAAGCGGTTCGTAAAAGACCAGGTATGTATATAGGCTCAACTTCAGAAAGAGGGCTACATCACTTAGTTTGGGAAATTGTTGATAACAGTATTGACGAAGCACTTGCTGGTTATGCTGACCAAATCGAAGTTATTATTGAAGAAGGTAATTGGATAAAAGTAACAGATAACGGCCGTGGTATCCCTGTTGGTATACAAGAGAAAATGGGACGTCCTGCCGTTGAGGTTATTCTAACTGTACTACATGCCGGTGGTAAATTCGGTGGAGGCGGTTATAAAGTCTCTGGTGGTCTCCATGGTGTGGGGTCTTCTGTTGTAAATGCTTTATCGGAAGATTTGGAAGTATATGTATATAAAGATGAAAATATATATCACCAAGCATACAAAAAAGGTATCCCTCAGTTTGATTTGAAAATCATTGGTAAAACCAATGAGAGTACTGGTTCTACTGGTACTGCGATTCGTTTTAAAGCTGATCCTGAGATATTCACTGAAACAACAACATACAATTATGAAGTATTGCAACAACGTATCAGAGAACTAGCATTTTTAAATAAAGGTATTTCAATTACTTTAAGAGATGAAAGAAAAGAAGAGGTTCGTGAAGATACGTATCACTATGAAGGTGGTATAAAATCTTACGTTGAAATGTTAAATGAAAATAAAGAACCTATTCATGAAGAACCGATTTATGTGCATCAATCCAAAGATGATATTGAAGTTGAAATAGCGCTTCAATACAATAAAGGTTATGCTACGAATCTTTTAACATACGCAAATAATATACACACTTATGAAGGTGGGACTCATGAAGAAGGCTTTAAACGAGCGCTCTCACGTGTGTTAAATAGCTATGGTCTTAACAGTAAAATTATGAAGGAAGATAAAGAAAGACTTTCAGGTGAAGATACACGTGAAGGTTTAACAGCTATTGTTTCAATCAAACATGGTGATCCACAATTCGAAGGACAAACTAAAACGAAATTAGGTAATTCCGAAGTACGTCAAGTTGTTGATCGTATATTCTCTGAGTTATTTGAACGCTTTTTATATGAAAATCCACAAGTAGGTCGAACAATCGTAGAAAAAGGAATTATGGCTTCACAAGCACGTCTTGCAGCTAAAAAAGCGCGTGAAGTGACACGTCGTAAATCCGCATTAGAAGTTTCTAGTTTACCAGGAAAACTGGCTGATTGTTCTAGTAAAGACCCTTCTCGTAGTGAAATTTTCATCGTCGAAGGTGACTCTGCCGGGGGGTCTACAAAATCTGGACGTGACTCAGAAACGCAAGCCATCTTACCTTTACGTGGTAAGATATTGAACGTTGAAAAAGCACGTTTAGATAGAATTTTAAATAATAATGAAATACGTTCTATGATTACTGCTTTTGGTACTGGTATTGGTGGAGAATTTGATTTAAGTAAGGCACGCTATCACAAGATTATCCTTATGACAGATGCCGATGTTGATGGTGCACATATTAGAACATTATTATTAACATTCTTCTATCGTTTTATGAGACCGTTAATTGAAGCGGGCTATGTTTATATTGCACAGCCACCATTATTCAAGTTGACACAAGGTAAACAGAAATACTATGTGTTTAACGAACGTGAACTAGAAAAACTTAAAGCTCAATTAGATCCAAGTCCAAAATGGTCTATTGCACGTTACAAAGGTCTTGGTGAAATGAATGCTGACCAATTATGGGAAACTACTATGAATCCTGAAAACAGAGCTATGTTACAAGTATCATTGGAGGATGCGATTGAAGCTGACCAAGTTTTTGAAATGTTAATGGGCGATGTTGTTGAGAACCGTAGACAGTTTATTGAAGATAATGCAGTCTATGCAAACTTAGATTTCTAAGACAATGAACTGAATTTTTGAAGGAGGATATCTTGATGGCTGAATTACCTGAATCAAGAATAAATGAACGAAATATAACGAATGAGATGCGTGAATCGTTCCTAGATTATGCGATGAGCGTTATTGTTTCACGTGCGCTACCAGATGTTAGAGATGGTTTAAAACCAGTACATCGACGTATATTATACGGCTTACACGAACAAGGCATGACACCTGATAAATCATATAAGAAATCTGCGCGTATTGTTGGGGACGTTATGGGTAAATATCACCCTCACGGTGACTCCTCGATTTACGAAGCTATGGTTAGAATGGCGCAGGACTTCAGCTATCGATATCCTTTAATTGATGGCCAAGGTAACTTTGGTTCTATGGATGGTGATGGAGCAGCGGCGATGCGTTATACAGAAGCGCGTATGTCTAAAATCACACTCGAAATGTTGAGAGATATTAACAAAGATACGATTGATTTTGTTGATAACTATGACGGCAATGAAAGAGAGCCGGCAGTCTTACCATCAAGATTTCCAAATTTACTCGTAAATGGTGCATCAGGTATCGCAGTAGGTATGGCTACTAATATACCGCCACATAACTTGACTGAAGTGATTAATGGTGTATTAAGTTTAAGTCATAATCCAGACATTACGATTTCAGAATTAATGGAAGATGTCCAAGGGCCAGATTTCCCTACAGCAGGGATTATTCTTGGTAGAAGTGGCATACGCCGTGCATTTGAAACTGGACGCGGTTCAGTTCAAATGAGAGCAAGAGCTGAAATTGAAGAACGTGGCGGCGGTCGTCAACGTATTGTTGTTACTGAGGTTCCGTACCAAGTAAATAAAGCACGCATGATTGAAAAAATTGCCGAATTGGCACGTGATAAAAAAATTGACGGCATTACAGATTTACGTGACGAAACAAGTTTACGTACTGGTGTACGTGTTGTGATTGATATACGTAAAGATGCCAACGCTAGTGTTGTATTAAATAACTTATATAAACAAACACCATTACAAACATCATTTGGTGTTAATATGATTGCTTTAGTTGATGGTAGACCGAGATTAATTAACCTCAAAGAAGCATTAGTTGAATATCTTGAACATCAAAAGATAGTCGTAAGAAGAAGAACGGAATACAACTTGAAAAAGGCACAAGACCGTGCACATATTTTAGAAGGATTAAGAATCGCATTAGACCACATTGATGAAATTATTCGTGTGATTCGTGAATCTGAAACAGATAAAGTTGCAATGGCAAGCTTGCAAGAACAATTTAAACTTACTGAACGACAAGCGCAAGCCATCCTTGATATGCGATTAAGACGTTTAACAGGTTTAGAAAGAGATAAAATTGAATCTGAATATAATGAATTAATTGCATATATAGAAGAATTAAAAGCGATTCTTGCAGACGAAGAAAAACTATTACAACTTGTTCGTGATGAGTTAATTGATGTTCGTGAACGCTATGGAGACGAACGTAAAACAGAAATTCAAATGGGCGGTCTCGACCACATTGAAGACGAAGACCTAATACCAGAAGAACAAATCGTCATTACATTAAGTCACAATAACTATATTAAACGCCTACCCGTTTCAACATATAGAGCGCAACATCGTGGTGGTCGTGGTGTACAAGGTATGCAGACCTTAGAAGAAGATTTTGTAAGTCAACTTGTTACGTTGAGTACGCATTATCATGTCTTATTCTTCACGAATAAAGGTAGAGTGTATAAACTTAAAGGATATGAAGTGCCGGAACTCTCCCGTCAGTCTAAAGGTATACCAGTAGTCAATGCGATTGAACTAGATAATGATGAAACAATTAGTACAATGATCGCCGTCAAAGATTTAGAAAGCGAAGAAGATTACTTAGTATTTGCAACGTTAAATGGTATCGTTAAACGTTCAGCATTACGTAACTTCTCACATATTAACAAAAATGGTAAGATTGCGATTGGTTTCAAAGAAGATGACGAATTGATAGCTGTGCGTTTAACAGATGGTGAAGATGATATATTAATCGGTACAGCTCACGGTTCTTTAATCCGCTTTAATGAGTCGGCATTACGTCCTTTAGGTCGTACAGCTGCTGGTGTTAAAGGTATTACATTAAGAGAAGGCGACAAAGTCGTCGGATTAGATGTTACTAAAGCAGAAACAGATGATGAAATTCTAGTTGTGACTGAAAATGGTTACGGTAAGCGTACGCCAGTTAGCGAATATCGTTTATCTAACCGTGGTGGCAAAGGTATTAAGACTGCTACGATTACAGAACGTAACGGTCAAGTGGTATGTATCACATCCGTTGAAGGTAAAGAAGACTTGATGATTGTTACAAATGCCGGTGTAATTATCCGCATAGGCGTTGAAGATATTTCACAAAATGGACGTGCAGCTCAAGGTGTGAGATTGATTAAATTAAACGATGATCAATTTGTTTCTACTGTTGCTAAAGTAGATGAAGAAGAAAAAGAAGCTGAAGAAATTGAACTACAAGAAGCAGATAATGAACAAATTGAAGGCGTTACAAGTGACAATCAACAATCAGAATCTGTAGTATCAGATGAACTATCAGAAGGCATTGTGCATACCGAAGTTGAAGAAGATTCAGATGAAGATGGTCGTCAAGAAGTGAGAAAAGACTTTATGGACCGTATCAATGAAGATATTGATAATAGTGATAATGAAGAAACTGAAAACGAAGACGACGAATAATCTCAATTTTTAGCAGTAAACCAATAGTTGTATTCAAAATTGAAACATTTAAATACACAAGTGAGTTTAGGACATAAATCCCCATTCTCAAAATAAGAGGGCCAATCCTTAATATGGATTGACTCTCTTTATATTTAAAGTCTGACGATTGACTGTACATGCTTGCCTGGGGGATGGTGCGAGCCTATAGTCTCTCACTCATAAGATTCCTCCCGGGCGTCAGCCACATTACAAAATCGGTACAATTTATATTTTGTAATTCCAAAAAAGCCTTTACGTATAATTTAATCAGCACTATTAAATTAACGAGTGACCATATGTATAAAGATGACAACTTGATGCAACATATACTACCAATAGAAACTTAAGATCAGTATCCCACAAATGATATGTCACGGTATGTGAATGAAATCGTTGAAACAATCCCTGAAAATGTATTCGATGCATTTAAACATCACGTGGTGCAACATCATATCATCCCAGTTGAAAAAGGCAATTTCTATATGATTTCAATAGAAATTGCCTTTTCATTTGTCTAAGCATTTTATGTCTCAGATACATTTTATTTTGGTTTTAAAAATTTTTATCACCGATGTTGATTTAACTTTCCAATGCTTTCATAGCATATGGGATTTCACTAATTAAATGGGAAGGTGGGACTACATACATTTTGTTTGATAGTTCTTCACCGATATAACTATGTGTATAAGTGGCACTCGTAACCGCTTCTTTCGTGTCGTCGAATTGACCTACAAAACTTGTAATCATACCAGCAAGTGTATCCCCCATGCCACCTGTTGCCATCGCAGGCGTGCCGATTGGCAGTTTGTAATCCTCATCTTTGAAATAGATTTCAGTGCCATGCATTTTTAATACAATTGTTGCCCCAATTCTATCAGCAGCTTCGCGATTACGTTCATATGTTTGTTCTTCTATTGCGATCCCACTTAAGCGTTCCTACTCTTTTTGATGTGGTGTGAAAATAACATTGCAAGTTGGAATATCTGGTTTTAATTTACTAAATATAGTAATAGCATCTCCATCCACTATAAGCGTTTGATGTGGTTGAATGTTTTGTAATAAGAACGTGATAGCATTATTTCCTTTGAAATCACATCCTAATCCAGGACCAATTAAGATACAATCTGTATTTTCAATCATTTTAGTGAGCATTTTAGTATCGTTGATATCAATCACCATTGCTTCAGGACAACGTGAGTGTAGCGCTGCATGATTTGTTGGGTGTGTAGCTACTGTAATTAAGCCACTACCACTATAGACACAAGCGCGTGCAGCAAGCATGATTGCCCCACCTAGATTCGCATTTCCTCCAATTAAAAGAATTTTGCCATAATCACCTTTATGCGTTTCATCTTTACGTTTTGGAATGCTTACTGATGAAATTGTTTCCAACATTGAAACCCCCTTTAATTCTATTAGTTATTTCAACTTTTAATTTGTATATTTGATCATTATATTGTTGATTTGTAATTTTGTGCTTTCTGAGAAAAATTGTGTGTTTATAAGCATTATGAAAGCTTTTCTCTGTTGCTATTTTTAATTTATTTTTTAAATACAATAGAAAATATTATACCTGGTTTGCATTTTAGTCAATAGGTAAAAGCATTAAGAATTTGTTTATTTTTAGAAATAATAAATTTGCCATCTTTATCTTGGTAAAATACTAATTTAATACCATGTTACGGATATGGATGAACCTATTGTTCTTAAAAATATGGAAGCGTATACTCTAATTAATTGAAAATCATCAGAAGTAAGGAGATGGGGAAATGACATTACAGCTTAATGGTGAAAATTTAACAATAAATGCAATTAAAGATTTTTTATATCAAAGTGATGATGTAAAAGTAACAGAGGATGCTTATGAACGTGTAAAACAGAGCCGTGTAACAGTAGAAAAGATTATAGATGATAAAGAAACAATTTATGGTATAACGACTGGATTTGGTTTATTCAGTGATGTACGTATTGATGAGGGAGAATACAATCAATTACAAGTCAATTTAATTCGTTCACATGCATGTGGTATCGGAAAACCTTTTTCACAAGATGTCGCGTTAGTGATGATGGTTTTACGTCTAAATACATTGTTAAAAGGTCATTCTGGTGTGACAATCGATTTAGTAGATCAAATCATATATTTTATTAACAACAGAATTATTCCAGTTATTCCACAACAAGGGTCTCTTGGTGCATCGGGTGACTTAGCACCACTTTCACATTTAGCTTTGGCGTTGATTGGAGAAAGTAATGTCTATTATAAAGGTGAAGAAGAAGACAGTCGGTATGCCTTAAATTTATTAAATCGTGAACCTTTGAGATTACAGGCTAAAGAAGGTCTAGCTTTAATTAATGGTACGCAAGCTATGACTGCACAAGGTGTAATTAATTATATAGAAGCGGAAGATATTGGTTACCAAGCAGAGTGGATTGCTGCATTAACACATCAAGCTTTAAATGGCATTACGGATGCATATCATGAAAAAGTGCATCGCGCTCGAAATTTTCCAGAACAGATAGATGTTGCTTCACGCATGTTAGACTGGCTCGAAGGTTCTAAATTAACAACGACACAAGGAGAAATTCGCGTTCAAGATGCTTATACATTACGCTGTATTCCACAAATACATGGCGCAAGCTTCCAGGTGTTTAATTATGTAAAAGAAAAACTTGAATTTGAAATGAATGCGGCGAACGACAATCCATTAATATTTGATGAAGGTGATGAAACATTGGTTATTTCTGGAGGGAATTTCCATGGCCAACCGATTGCATTTGCGTTAGATTTCTTAAAGTTAGGGGTAAGTGAATTAGCTAATGTTTCGGAAAGACGTCTAGAGAGATTAGTAAATCCACAATTAAACAATGGTTTGCCAGCATTTTTAAGCCCTCAACCGGGTTTACAGAGTGGCGCGATGATTATGCAATATGCAGCTGCAAGTCTTGTTTCGGAAAATAAAACACTCGCACACCCTGCTAGTGTGGATTCTATTCCATCATCAGCTAATCAAGAAGACCATGTTTCTATGGGGACAATTGCTTCACGCCATGGCTACCAAATGATTGAAAATGCACGTCGTGTGTTAGCAATAGAAGCAATTATCGCACTTCAAGCAGTAGAATATAAAGATGTCGAAAAATTATCACCTAAAACTTATGAAAAATATCAAGCTTTACGAAAAGTTGTACCATCTATCACTGAAGATCGCCAATTTCATAAAGATATAGAAGCTGTTTCACAGTATTTATTAGATCAAGCTTATACTAATTAAGTTGAGTGAATTTTTAATGAACATTCAGCGATAGCATATTCTTGGCCTTGAAAAGTAATAGGTTATTTGCTATATTAAAATCAAGTAAATAAAGCTATTGTTCGTAGGATAAGTAGTGTTGCACTTCTGGTTTCAGAGAGCTTGTGGTTAGTGAGAACAAGTAATCAGGGTCAATGTGAATCTACCTACTATATGAGAACAATCGGGTTTAACCGTTATTTTGGTGAAAGTGCAGTCTCTTTTGACTGTTAAATAGGGTGGCAACGCGTAAAGACCACGTCCCTTGTACAGGGATGTGGTCTTTTTTGTGTTCTATTCTTAAAAAATAGAAATTGAAAGGATGGAAAGTGACATGTTAGACATTAAACTATTTCGTAATGACCCAGAGTTTTTAAAAGACAAAGTTGCAAAACGTGGTATGGATACAAAAGTAGTAGATGATGTATTATCACTTGATGACAAACGCCGTGAATTAATTCGTAAAGCTGAGGAAATGAAAGCTGAACGTAACAAAGTAAGCGGTGAAATTGCTGAAAAAAAACGCAATAAAGAAAATGCAGATGATGTAATCACAGAAATGAGAAAATTAGGTGATGACATCAAATTGTTAGACAATGATTTAAATGATGTGGATAAAGAATTAGAAGACTTATTATCTCGCATTCCAAATACAATTCATGATGATGTACCTGAAGGCGATTCTGATGAAGATAATGTCGAATTAAAGCGTTGGGGCACACAAAGGGAATTTGATTTTGATGAAAAAGCACATTGGGATCTAGTAGAGTCATTGCAAATGGCTAATTTTGAACGAGGCGCAAAAGTCGCAGGAGCAAGATTCGTGTTCTTAACTGGCGAAGGTGCACAGTTGGAAAGAGCATTAATGAATTATATGGTTACAAAACATACGACACAACATGGTTACACAGAAATGATGGTACCACAATTAGTAAATGCTGATTCAATGTATGGTACTGGCCAATTACCAAAATTTGAAGAAGATTTATTCAAAATTGAAAAAGAAGGATTATATACAATTCCAACAGCAGAAGTACCATTAACAAATTATTATCGCAATGAAATTATTGGTCCGGATGTCTTACCTGCTAAATTTACTGCGCAATCAGCGTGTTATCGTAGTGAAGCGGGCTCAGCTGGTAGAGATACAAGAGGATTAATCCGGTTACATCAATTCGATAAAGTAGAGATGGTACGTTTTGAAAAACCAGAAGATTCTTGGCAAGCGTTAGAGGAAATGACAGAACATGCAGAAGCAATTTTAGAAGAGTTAGGCTTACCGTATCGTAGAGTTATTTTATGTACAGGTGACATAGGCTTTGGCTCAAGCAAAACGTATGACTTAGAAGTATGGTTACCAAGCTATAATGAGTACAAAGAAATCAGCTCTTGTTCAAATATTACTGATTTCCAAGCACGTCGTTCTAATATTCGTTTTAAACGTGAGAAAACAGCAAAACCAGAATTAGTGCACACATTGAATGGAAGTGGTTTAGCAGTAGGTCGTACATTTGCTGCAATCGTAGAAAACTATCAAAATGAAGATGGTTCAGTCACTATTCCAGATGCGTTAGTACCATATATGGGTGGTAAAACAGTGATACACCCAGTTAAAGAAAAATAGAAATCGTTTAAATGAATTCATCAGCGATATTTGAGAAAGTTTAAATATTAAACTTTCAAAATAGTGGTTACAAGTTAATACTGAAGTGCAAGTAGAGGTTGAGATAAATGAATGTCTCAACCTCTCATTTTATATGAATAATGAATTATAAGGCTTTTGATTTATTAAATGGCTTAATATTTTTAAAGAAAAGAAAGGGTAGGGGAGGTGTTAAATATCCCAGTTTTCAGTTTTTTAAATTTGTAAAATGACTTATTTTATTCAAATGATAAGGGGTGAGTCTAAAATAATAACACAATATTCCGAAATCTAAAATGCTGGTTTAACGGGATTTTTAGACATCGGTAAGTCTTAGGTCATACATACATAAGTCTAAAGATGTTGGATATGTCTTTTGCTTTGTATTAAACTAGTTCTATTATTTTTATAAAATGTTTGGGAGGTGGCATGATGACAACACATCTAACTTTTAAGCAAGGTGTAAAAGAATGTGTACCGACTTTGTTAGGTTATGCTGGTGTTGGTCTTTCCTTTGGTATTGTTGCAGTGGCTTCGGGTTTCAATTTAATTGAAATTATTTTATTATGTTTACTTATTTATGCAGGCGCAGCACAATTCATTATTTGTGCATTAGTCATTGCTGGAACTCCAATTTCTGCAATTGCCTTAACGACATTTATTGTGAATTCTAGGATGTTTTTATTAAGTATGACCTTAGCACCAAGTTATAAAGGATATGGGTTTTGGAATCGTATAGCCATATCTTCTCTGATTACAGATGAAACATTTGGTGTCGCTATTACACCACATCTAAAAGGTGAAAAAATCAATGATCGTTGGCTACATGGATTAAATATCACTGCATATTTATTTTGGACATTTGCTAGTGTTGTTGGTGCTATTTTTGGTAAATACATAACGAATCCCGATGCATTTGGGTTAGATTTTGCTATTACTGCAATGTTTATATTCCTAGCTGTTTCACAATTCGATGCTATTAAGCAGTCACAAGTTAAAACATATTTAGTATTAATTGTTTGTGTAATTTTGTTAATGCTTATTTTAAGTTTCTTTATGCCTTCATACGTAGCAATCATCATAGCGTCGACAATTACTGCGGGATTAGGGGTGGTGATCGATAAATGACAACGACATTACATATGTTATTAATTATTGTTTTATGCGGTGTGGTAACGTGGTTGACACGTATTATACCGTTTATATTAATTACAAAAATCAAACTATCTGAGACAGTCGTAAAGTGGCTCTCTTTCATTCCCATTACATTATTTACTGCATTGATTGTAGACGGCGTACTAGAACAACATGAAGGCTCAATGCTTTATAGTGTTAATTTGCCGTTTTTAGTAACGATGCTTCCAACCATAATCATTGCTATCATTACAAGGAGTTTAACGATTACGATTGTCAGTGGAATTTTAATAATGGCAATTTTAAGATGGATATTTTAAAGATATTATTGAAGTGACTCCCATTATCCGTTAAAATAGTAATAATTAGAATATTTTGATAATTTTAATGAAATACTTGTTAAAATGGATATTTGATTTATGCACAGCTTTTTACAATTAAAATTAAATCTTATTTCGAGAAGCAGAGGGACTTGGCCCAATGAAGCTTCAGCAACCGACTTTAATAAGCACGGTGCTAATACCAACGATTCGCTCGAATAATAAGTATTGTAACTTCTTACTTATTATAAATAGGTGAGAAGTTTTTTTACTAAGTAGGAGGTAAATGATGACAAATTATACGGTTGATACATTAGAATTGGGACCATTTACAACTGAATCAGGTGAAACGATTTTAAATTTAAAATTACGTTATGAACATGTAGGATATGAAGGACAGCCACTTGTGCTTGTATGCCATGCACTGACTGGTAATCATTTGACCTATGGTACGGATGACAATCCTGGTTGGTGGAGAGAGATTATAGATGGGGGATACATGCCTATACATGATTATCAATT
Organism: Staphylococcus ureilyticus; assembly: GCF_025558845.1. Classification (NCBI taxonomy): domain Bacteria; kingdom Bacillati; phylum Bacillota; class Bacilli; order Caryophanales; family Staphylococcaceae; genus Staphylococcus; species Staphylococcus ureilyticus. The sequence goes on from NZ_CP094825.1 coordinate 16,303, forward strand.
TTTAACATTTAACGTGATCGGTAGTCCGTATGGTTCCAGTTCGCCATTAACAGATGCTGATTTTCCTAAGCATTTAACATTGCGTGATATTGTCAATGCAATCGAATTAGGTATTCAAACATTAGGGTTTGATCGAATTAGTATTTTAATCGGTGGGTCTTTAGGAGGTATGCAAGCGCTGGAATTATTGTATAATCATAAATTTGAAGTAGATAAAGCAGTGATTTTAGCTGCGACTGATAAGACTTCCTCATATAGTCGTGCATTTAATGAAATTGCGAGACAGGCGATTCGATTAGATCATGGTGAAGGTATGAGCATAGCAAGGCAGCTTGGTTTCTTAACGTATCGCTCCTCCAAAAGTTATGATAGACGATTTACACCTGATCAAGTTGTAAACTACCAGAAACATCAGGGGAACAAGTTTAAAAAGCATTTTGACCCATTGAGTTATTTAAGCCTGCTAGACGTCTTAGATAGCCACGATATAGATAGAGATCGTACTGATGTAGATGAAGTGTTTGGACGTCTGGATACTAAGGTTATGACTATGGGCTTTACGGATGATTTGTTATATCCAGACGATTTAGTATATGCCACAGGTGCGCGATTTAAATATCACAAGCATTGCTTTGTGCCAGATAATGTAGGACATGATGGTTTCTTATTGAACTTTAATGATTGGGCACCTAATTTATATCATTTTTTAAAAGTTTCTAAGTTCAAAAGAAAATAACGATATGATTTATTTTAGTTCATTTTGTATGATAAGACGTCTAGGATAGTTATTTTATACTTTATGAAAGTTGAAATAACTGTTTTACTATGATGTCTTCTTTTTTTTATAGCGAGCAAAATATGAAATTTGAAGTTGGAATCAACGACGGAAATGCAATTTAAAAAGGCGTTCGTTTTCAGATATTGGCCCCGATATTGAACTTCTGACAAAAAGAATTGTCAATAATTGTATAAAAGTTTTAAAGAGGTTAAAATAATAAACATAGACAAAAATTGTATAGGAGTGGCGAATTTGTTTTCTAAAATACATACTAAAGCCACTATACTTAGTGTAATTACGTTAATTATAGTTGCTTTAGCTTTACATATATTACCGATACTTGGACTCGTGTTGAGTTTATTTGCAACAATTCCAGGTATTATTTTATGGCATAAATCTGTAGAATCTTTTGGCTTAACGGCAGTCATTACAGTTGTGCTAACTACGTTATTAGGTAATATATTCGTGTTAAGTATCATGATCCTCTTGTTCGTAGTAAGTTTTGTAGTGGGTCAATTATTAAAAGAACGAACATCAAAAGAACGTATACTATATATAACAACGACTTTTATTAGTATTATTGCATTAATTGCATTTATGGTGTTACAAGCATCAAAAAAAATATCGAGTGCTGCTTCATTAATCAAACCGATTAAAGAACAGATGTATCACATAATTTCCAGCGCTTCAGTCAACGCAGATTATAAACAAATGTTTGAAGAGGCTTTCCGCCAATCAGCAGTACAACTACCAAGTTATATAATCATTGGCGTATTTCTACTTATATTAATCAATTTAATTATCACTTTTCCAATCTTGCGTAAATTCAAAATCGCTACACCCATATTCAAACCATTATATGCTTGGCAAATGAAGCGTTCTGTCTTATGGATGTATATTATTGTATTAATTTGTGTTATGTTTTCAACGCAACCAAGTGCGTTTCAAACGATCGTCTTAAACTTTGAAATTGTGTTATCATTATGTATGTACATTCAGGGGTTAAGTGTGATTCACTTTTTCGGAAAAGCGAAATCAATGCCGCCAGCACTTACAGTGATATTAATGGTAATAGGGACAATTTTAATGCCATTAACACATATTGTGAGTCTCCTGGGATTTGTAGATTTATGTATCAATTTAAAACGTATCATTAAAAAATGATTTGAGGTGGAAAAATGAACCGTCAATCCACTAAAAAAGCGTTGATTTTACCATTTATTATTATGGTGCTCACAGCAATAGCGCTTGTCGTCGTTTGGTTTATTTTTAATCAATTGATTGCAGGTATAGCTACTGTTGTATTACTCATCATAATCGTAGGGACAGTACTAATGGTAAGACAAGCTTTACAAAAATTGGATAACTATGTAGATAATCTGAGTGGAAAAATCTCAGCAAGCAGTAATACTGCTATTAAAAGATTACCTATTGGGATGATTATCTTAGATGAAAACGAAAACATAGAGTGGATGAACCAATTTATGTCGGATCGTCTAGATCGAAATGTAATTTCTGATCCAGTCAATGAGGTATATCCTAATATATTAAAACAGTTAGAAAAAACACAAGAAGTGGAAATTCAAGAAAATGAATATCACTATCGCGTGAGATATTCAGAAAAAGAACATGTATTGTATTTCTTCGATATAACAGAAGAAATACATACACAAGAATTATATGAAGCATCTAAACCAATTATTGCAACACTATTTTTAGATAACTATGATGAGATCACGCAAAATATGAATGATACGCAACGTTCAGAGATTAACTCTATGGTCACGCGTGTAATCAGTAGATGGGCAACTGAATATAACATTTATTTCAAGCGTTATAGTTCAGACCAATTTGTTGCCTATTTAAACCAACGTATTTTAAATGAAATTGAAGCATCTAATTTTAGTATACTGAGTCAATTACGTGAAAAAAGTGTGGGTTACCGTGCGCAATTGACATTAAGTATTGGTGTAGGTGAAGGCTCAGAGAATTTAATCGATTTAGGTGAATTATCTCAATCTGGACTTGATTTAGCATTAGGTCGTGGTGGCGACCAAGTTGCGATTAAGCATATGAACGGAAATGTGCGTTTTTATGGTGGTAAGACTGACCCTATGGAGAAACGTACACGTGTTAGAGCACGTGTGATTTCTCATGCACTAAAAGATATATTAATGGAAGGCGACAAAGTCATCATTATGGGACATACGCGTCCTGACTTAGATGCTATTGGTGCAGCGATTGGTGTCTCACGATTCGCTATGATGAACAATTTGGATGCTTACATTGTGTTGAATGATTCAGATATAGATCCGACGTTACGTCGTGTGATGAATGCAGTCGATGAAAAGCCTGAACTAAAAGAGCGTTTTATTACATCTGACGAAGCATGGGACATCATGACGTCTAAGACAACTTTAGTAGTTGTAGATACACATAAACCAGAAATGGTTATTGACGAAAACATATTAAACAAAGCTAACCGTAAAGTTGTGATTGATCATCATAGACGTGGTGAAAGCTTTATCTCTAGTCCACTACTGGTTTATATGGAACCATATGCAAGTTCAACTGCAGAACTAGTGACTGAATTGCTAGAATATCAACCAACAGAACAACGATTAACACGTTTAGAGTCGACAATTATGTTTGCAGGTATTATTGTAGATACACGTAATTTCACATTGCGAACAGGTTCAAGAACATTTGATGCGGCAAGTTATTTACGTGCACATGGTGCAGATACAATATTAACGCAGCACTTCTTGAAAGATGACTTAGATACGTACATTAATCGTACTGAATTAATCCAAACAGTGAAACTACAAGACAACGGTGTCGCAATTGCACATGGTTCGAACGAAAAAATCTATCATCCTGTAACAGTTGCACAAGCAGCGGATGAACTGTTAAGTTTAGATGGTGTAGAAGCTTCGTATGTAGTTGCTAGAAGAGAAGATAATTTAGTCGGTATGTCTGCCCGCTCACTCGGTGCAGTTAATGTTCAGCTGACAATGGAAGCACTTGGTGGCGGTGGCCATTTAACAAATGCAGCTACACAATTAAAAGATGTCACTGTTGATGAAGCAATCGAACAATTACAACAAGCTATAACAGAACAAATGAGTAGGAGTGAAAATTCATGAAAGTAATATTCACACAAGACGTTAAAGGTAAAGGTAAAAAAGGCGAAGTTAAGGATGTACCAGTAGGCTATGCCAACAACTTCTTATTGAAGAAAAATTATGCAGTAGAAGCTACACCAGGTAATTTAAAACAGCTTGAAAAGAAAAATGAAGCTGCAGAAGCGGAACGCCAACAAGAAATTGAAGATGCTAAAAAATTAAAAGAAACATTAAGTCAAATTGAAGTTGAAGTATCTGCTAAAACAGGCGATGCGGGAAAATTATTTGGTTCAGTAAGTACAAAACAAATCGCTCAAGCATTACAACAACAACACGATATAAAAATTGACAAGCGTAAAATGGATTTACCAAACGGTATACATGCCTTGGGTTACACAAATGTACCAGTTAAATTAGATAAAGAAGTAGAAGGTACAATTCGTGTACACACAGTTGAACAATAAAAACGGATTGAGATATGAGGTGTAATCATAATGGATGGAATGTATGAACAAAATCAAATGCCCCACAGTAATGAGGCTGAACAATCTGTCTTAGGTGCCATTATCATAGATCCGGAATTGATAAACAGAACTCAGGAAGTCTTACTTCCTGAGTCCTTTTATAGAGGCGCGCATCAACACATCTTTAGAGCCATGATGAACCTCAACGAAGATAATAAAGATATTGACGTGGTTACAATTATGGATCAACTGTCACATGAAGGACGACTAAATGAAGCGGGTGGCCCACAATATCTAGCAGAATTATCTAGTAATGTACCGACAACTCGAAATATTCAATATTATACAGATATCGTATTTAAGCATGCAACAAAACGTAAGTTGATACAAACTGCTGATAGCATTGCTAACGATGGTTATAATGATGAATTAGAATTAGATACAATATTGAACGATGCAGAACGTCGAATATTAGAATTGTCATCTACACGTGAAAGTGATGGATTCAAAGATATTAGAGATGTGCTTGGAGAAGTGTATGAGAATGCAGAATTACTTGATCAAAATAGTGGTCAAACGCCTGGTATTCCAACTGGTTATCGAGATTTAGACCAGATGACTGCGGGCTTTAACCGTAACGATTTAATTATTCTGGCTGCTAGACCGTCAGTAGGTAAGACTGCCTTCGCACTTAATATTGCGCAAAAAGTTGCTACACATGAAGACCATTTCTCAGTAGGTATATTTTCACTGGAAATGGGTGCTGACCAATTGGCAACACGTATGATTTGTAGCTCTGGCAACGTAGATTCTAACCGTTTGAGAACGGGTATGATGACGGAAGAAGACTGGAATCGCTTTACCATAGCAGTAGGTAAATTATCTAGAACAAAGATATTTATTGATGATACACCAGGTATTAGAATTACAGATATTCGTTCAAAATGCCGTCGTTTAAAACAAGAACACGGTTTAGACATGGTAGTGATTGATTATCTGCAATTAATCTCAGGTAGTGGTTCGAGATTCTCAGATAACCGACAACAAGAAGTATCAGAGATTTCTCGTACATTAAAGGCGATTGCCAGAGAAATGGAATGTCCGGTTATAGCATTAAGTCAGTTATCACGTGGCGTAGAGCAACGTCAAGATAAACGGCCAATGATGAGTGATATTCGTGAATCAGGATCAATCGAACAAGATGCTGACATCGTCGCATTCTTATATCGTGATGATTACTATAATCGTGGCGAAGATGAAGACGAAGATGATGGAGATACGAACTTTGAACCACAAACAAATGATGATAATGGTGAGATTGAAATTATAATAGCGAAGCAACGTAATGGCCCAACAGGGACTGTTAAATTACATTTTATGAAGCAGTATAACAAATTTACAGATATTGATTATGCACATGCAGACATGGGTTAAGAAAAAAGAATAAAATTTATTTTTCCGTACGATTTTTAAAAGGATTTATTTATCGTACGGTTTTTGTTTCCATTTGGTTCTTTCTTTTTTAATGAAGTATGTGTTGTAATTAAATGGATATCGCATTGAAAACCTTGATGACACTATGTTTAAGATGTGTAATTACGTTTTTAAACATTTAATGAAATTCGGAAAAATGTAAAAAACCAATGTTCGATTTTTGTTTGCATTATTAGTGTGGTATTGGTAGAATACTTAATGGTTAATTGAGAAAAACTTGGAGGTGCTCATATGTCATCAATCGTAGTTGTTGGGACACAATGGGGAGACGAAGGTAAAGGTAAAATCACAGACTTTTTAGCAGAACAAGCAGATGTTATTGCACGTTTTTCAGGCGGTAACAACGCAGGCCACACAATTAAATTTGGTGGCGAAACATATAAATTGCACTTAGTACCATCTGGTATTTTCTATAAAGAAAAATTAGCAGTCATTGGTAACGGTGTCGTTGTCGATCCAGTAGCACTATTAAAAGAATTAGACGCTTTAAATGAAAGAGGTATTTCAACAGATAATTTACGTATTTCAAACCGTGCGCAAGTTATTTTACCTTATCATATTAAACAAGATGAGTATGAAGAAGAACGTCGTGGAGATAATAAAATCGGTACTACGAAAAAAGGTATCGGTCCAGCTTATGTAGATAAAGCACAACGTATCGGTATCCGTGTAGCAGATTTATTAGACAAAGAAACGTTTGAAAAATTATTAAAAGAAAATATTGAATACAAATCAGCATATTTTAAAGGTATGTTTGATAAAGCATGTCCTTCATTTGAAGAAATCTTTGAAACTTATTACGCAGCAGGCCAACGTTTAGCAGCGTTCGTTACGGACACTGCAAAAGTATTGGATGATGCATTTGTAGCTGAAGAAAAAGTATTATTTGAAGGTGCACAAGGCGTTATGTTAGATATCGACCACGGAACATATCCATTTGTTACGTCAAGTAACCCAGTTGCAGGTAACGTAACTGTTGGTGGTGGCGTTGGTCCAACGTACGTATCTAAAGTTATTGGCGTATGTAAAGCTTATACATCACGTGTCGGTGATGGCCCATTCCCAACAGAACTATTTGATGATGATGGACACCACATCCGTGAAGTTGGCCGTGAATACGGTACAACTACAGGCCGTCCACGTCGTGTAGGTTGGTTCGATTCAGTTGTATTACGTCACTCTCGTCGTGCGAGTGGTATTACCGATTTATCAATCAACTCTATCGATGTATTAACAGGTCTAAAAGAAGTGAAGATTTGTACAGCTTATGAATTAGACGGTAAAGAAATTACTGAATATCCAGCGAACTTAAATGACTTACAGCGTTGTAAACCGATTTTTGAAACGTTACCAGGTTGGACTGAAGATGTTACAAGTTGTCGCTCATTAGATGAGTTACCAGACAATGCACGTAGATACTTAGAACGTATTTCTGAGTTGTGTGACGTTCAAATTTCAATCTTCTCTGTAGGACCAGACCGTAATCAAACAAACTTATTAAAATCATTATGGTAAGCCGTTTACCTATAAAAATTGATTTATAAATTTTTATAGGTAAAATGTTGAAATGAAAGAAACACCTTGTTGATGTAGCCTAATATGGCCATCTTACAAGGTGTTTTTAATTTATATATTTGAATGTGTTACATATTGATCACGAAATTTAGAATGTGATCGACTGCTAACTGATAACCTGTTTTATTACTAGATTGTATAGATTTAACTTTTCTAATATTACGCTGATAGTTCGGTATATCATCTAACATGTCTAAGACAATTTGTTTTAACTCTTGTGACGTTATATTTTCTAGTTGTAACTGACGACCAACAAGTAGTTTTTCGATTTGGCGAGCCACAACGGGTTGATCTGCACTTTGCGGAAAAGCTAACATAGGTACTTCCATCAACATCGCTTCATTCGTACTATTCATACCCGCATGTGTTAAAAATAGTGACGTATGTTGCAATAATTCTGTTTGTGGCACAACATGTGCAACAGTAAAATTAGGTGGTATCGCATTGAAATCTTCAAGTCGATTATCATGACCGATTGATACAACAAATGAAGCATCGATATCTGCAAATGCTTCAAAGCAAAGATTGAAAAATTCAATATTTTGGTTAAATACCGTTCCAAGAGAAATATAAACGACTGGTCGTGTGGTATCAATGTGATCCATAAAGCCAGAATCTTTAGGTTCGAGTATGGAAGGACCAACAAATTTGTAATATTCAGGGTCAAAGGCGTCATAACCGACTTGGAATCCTTTCATTACATAAGCGATATTAATATTTCCCGGGTTATTCATAACTTCAAAACGAGAAGGAATGGTTACATCATATGTTGATTCAACATGGGCTTTTAAATGATTAAAGGTTTCATCAGCGTGTTGAATTTCTTGCTTGCTCACAGTAGAAGTTAAATGATTAATAAATGTTTCAAAAGATGTCTTTGTATGTGCAAATGAAGATACAGATGAAATCGATGGTAAATTTAATTTTTGCGCTAATATATAACCGCAACTAAACATAGAATCATGAATCATATAATCAAAATGCTCATTATCAGTTTCTCTTAAAATTTGTGGCACAATGATATCTACAGTTTTTAATAAACCATTGATCACATTAAATAAATGATGATTTTCATGATCAGTGAAAGCTGTCATAATCGCTTCTGTAGGTAACGTTCTAATTTCAGCACCAGTATCTTTCAATTTATCTTTATATATATCGCTCGCGTAGTAAACAACTTCTTCGCCACGATTGACTAGTTCTTTAACAACTGCAATTGTTGGGTTTACATGTCCAGCAGAACCTGGATTTACAAATAATATTTTTGCCAATATTGTGCCTCCTTATTTATACTAATTATAATTTTAGCAAAATAAATTTAAAACAAAAAAGATTTTGTATTTATTATTTGGATTTTGAAATAAAAATGAAAAAGTAGATAATTATAGAGCAAATCACAGAGTATTGATGCTCAAAAAATAAGTTATGAAGCAGATAAAATACTGATTTGTCAGCGTTGAGCATTATTTTCTTACTTTATACATTAATGATAGAAAATTATACTAAATAAATTTAAAAAATAGCTTGTCAACCATAATGAGAGTTGATATAATTTATCTTGTGCTTAAGAGAGGCTCCTTGGTCAAGCGGTTAAGACACCGCCCTTTCACGGCGGTAACACGGGTTCGAGTCCCGTAGGAGTCACCATTTTTAGGTCTCGTAGTGTAGCGGTTAACACGCCTGCCTGTCACGCAGGAGATCGCGGGTTCGATTCCCGTCGAGACCGTATTGCCCATCCAATAGGATGGGCATTTTTTTGTGCAATTTTCTAAGCTACATATTTCAAACTCAATTCAATTGAAGGTAGTAGTTATGGATGCATGAATTTTAAAGTGAGCGCCTTCGTTTGCATAACGAACTGATGCTAGGTGAATGGCCAATTTAAAATGTAGACTTTAAAATAATTCATGTTAGTGCAAATTAGCTCAGTTCATAAAAGTATCATTGTAAACGTGATGCATTCCCAGTATAAGCGACATCATGTTCAAATTATGATTAAGGTATCTCAAAATACCTTAGTCAAAATAACATGACCTTTGCTGAGATATGTATCACTTTTTTATACACTATGGGCAATATAGTCGCACAGTGATATCATGTTGTGTAGGCTTAATATATCTATTATTAACCTATTAATAGTAAAAAATGTTATAATTTTACAATATACCAATTTATTTTTTTGTTTAGAAAAGTAGAATTAGCACGCTATAAATGGTAAATTATATTATAGAGAAATGTGTAGAAAAATATGTAAACGTACTACAATTTAGAAATGAGGTTTATAAATATGGCTAGAAAAGTTGTGGTAGTAGATGACGAAAAACCAATTGCTGATATTTTAGAGTTCAACTTGAAAAAAGAAGGTTATGAAGTATTCTGTGCATATGATGGCAATGACGCAGTAGATTTAATATATGATGAAGAACCAGACATTGTCTTATTAGACATTATGTTACCTGGTCGCGATGGCATGGAAGTGTGCCGTGAAGTACGCAAAAAATATGAAATGCCAATTATTATGCTAACAGCAAAAGACTCAGAAATCGATAAAGTATTGGGTCTTGAACTTGGCGCCGATGACTACGTGACGAAACCATTTAGCACGCGTGAATTAATTGCGCGTGTCAAAGCAAACTTACGTCGCCATTATTCACAACCAGCACAAGAAGTGAACGATGCATCTAATGAAATTACAATTAAAGATATTGTTATCTATCCAGATGCATATTCTATTAAAAAACGTGGTACAGACATTGAATTAACACACCGTGAATTCGAACTGTTCCACTATTTATCTAAACACATGGGTCAAGTTATGACACGTGAACATTTATTACAAACTGTTTGGGGCTATGACTATTTTGGTGATGTACGTACAGTAGACGTAACGATTCGTCGCTTACGTGAAAAAATTGAAGACGATCCATCACACCCAGAATATATAGTGACACGCCGTGGTGTTGGATACTTCCTCCAACAACATGATTAGGGGACAATATTAAATGAAGTGGCTTAAACATTTTCAATCTCTACACACGAAACTTGTTATTGTCTATGTATTGTTAATCGTAATCGGTATGCAGATTATCGGTTTATACTTTACCAATAGTCTAGAAAAAGAATTAACACAAACATTTAAAAATAATATCTCGCAATACGCGAAACAAATAGAAATTAATATAGAAAAAGTCTATGACGAAGACAACTCGGTCAATGCACAAAAAGAAGTACAAAATTTATTGAATGAGTATGCTAATAGACAAGAAATAGAAGAAATTCGTTTTATTGATAAAGATCAAATTATCATGGCTACCTCAAAGCAGTCTACGCGTAGTCTAATAAATCAAAAAGCTAATGACAGCTCGATACAAAAAGCGCTATCTCTAGGAGAAATTAATAGCCATACGGTATTGAAAGACTATGGTAATGGAAAACAACGTGTGTGGGTCTACAATTTACCTGTGAAGACATCAGATGATGGGACAATTGGTGATGTTTATATAGAAGCAGATATCAATGATGTCTACAACCAATTGAGCAACATCAACCAAATCTTTATTGTTGGGACAGGCATCTCGCTATTAATTACTGTGATATTAGGTTTCTTTATTGCGCGCACAATCACAAAGCCAATTACTGATATGCGTAACCAAACTGTTGAGATGTCTAAAGGTAACTATACGCAACGTGTTAAAATTTACGGTAATGATGAAATTGGTGAACTTGCACTAGCCTTTAATAATTTATCCAAGCGTGTACAAGAAGCACAAGCAAATACGGAAAGTGAAAAACGACGCTTAGACTCTGTTATTACACATATGAGTGATGGTATTATCGCAACTGATCGTCGTGGCCGTGTGCGTATTGTCAACGATATGGCATTAACGATGCTAGGCATGATGAAAGAAGAAATTATCGGTCATTACATGTTAAATATGCTTAAATTAGAAGAAGACTTTTCATTAGATGAAATTCAAGAAAATAATGATAGTTTCTTATTAGATATCAATGAAAGTGAAGGCATTATTGCTCGTGTAAACTTCAGTACAATCGTACAAGAGACTGGCTTCGTTACAGGCTATATTGCTGTACTTCACGACGTAACAGAACAACAACAAGTGGAACAAGAACGTCGCGAATTCGTAGCGAATGTTTCACATGAATTACGTACGCCGTTAACATCCATGAATAGTTATATCGAGGCATTAGAAAGCGGTGCATGGAAAGATGATGCGTTAGCGCCACAATTCTTATCAGTGACACGTGAAGAAACAGAACGTATGATTCGACTCGTAAACGATTTACTACAATTATCAAAAATGGATAACGAATCAGATCAGATTACCAAAGAAATTGTCGACTTTAATATGTTTATCAATAAAATTATTAACCGCCATGAAATGTCAGCGAAGGATGCAACTTTTGTTCGTGAGATTCCAAAACAAACAATCTTTACAGAAATTGATCCAGATAAAATGACACAAGTGTTTGACAATGTCATTACCAACGCAATGAAGTATTCACGTGGTGATAAACGTGTTGAGTTTCACGTGAAACAGAACTCACTGTATAATCGTATGACCATCCGCGTCAAAGATAACGGCATTGGTATTCCTATCAATAAAGTAGATAAAATCTTTGACCGTTTCTATCGTGTAGATAAAGCACGGACACGAAAAATGGGTGGTACAGGCTTAGGTTTAGCCATTTCTAAAGAAATCGTCGAAGCGCATAATGGTCGCATTTGGGCAAATAGTGTAGAAGGACAAGGTACGTCAATCTTTATTACGCTTCCATGTGAAGTACTAGAAGATGGTGATTGGGATGCAGAGTAAAGAGCTAATTAAGTCTATTATCCTATTTCTTTTAGTACTCATGAGTGCGATTTTAACTTATATGACATGGAACTTTTCACCCGATTTGGCTAATGTAGATAAACAAGATAATAGTAAAAAAGAAGCGAAATCAAATACAATCGGTAAACCTTTGAAACAAGGCATGCCACAAGTGATTACACCATATCAAGTCATTTACTCAAAAGGTGAAAGCACAGAAGGTATGGAAGCAACACGCAGCATTGTCGAAGAAACAATTAAACCCTTAAAAAATCATCGTGTATTACACGCGGAACAAATGCACAGCAATCATAATTTAATTATTCCAGACTTGAGCGATGAATTTTTAGTATTGGACTTCACTTATGATATGCCACTTGCTACATATTTAGGCCAAGTATTAAATATCAATGCCAAAGTACCCAACAACTTTAAATTTGATCGCCTGTTAATAGATAACAATCAAGATGGCAAAATTAAACTTTATGCGATAAGTAAAGATAGACACAATGTTGTACGTATGACGACAACGGTGAAGGCAGATAAATTCACGGAAGCATTGGAAAAGCAGCATAAACATATGCAACCTTACACAGAAATTATTACCAATAAAGATACGATAGATAAAGCGACACATATCTTTGCACCGAAATCACCAAAAGGACAAAAATCCTACCATACAATCTATAATCACATTAGTGTGGATACCATGAATTCAATACTATTTAACGATTCTGTTGTAGTGCGTAGCTCAAGAAGTGGCTCAGTCACTTACAACAATAATACAGGTGTAGCCAATTACAACGATGAAACCGAAAAATATCGCTACACAAATCTATTAGAAGATGAAAACCGTTCAACAAACATGCAAGAAAGCATTCCAAGTACCTATGCATACATCAATAATCACGGTGGTTTTACAGATGATTTCAGATTGTTCCATACGGACGACAAACGTGGCGATCTGACTTATCAAATGTTCTTGAATGGACGACCAACGTTTAACGACGACGATTTAAATACATTGAAAGTCTCTTGGGGCAATAAAGGTATTTACGGCTATGCGCGTACGTTATTAAAAGCGAATGTGACGATTGATAGTGGCGAAAAAGAAGTCAACCTGCCAGGTGCTGAAACTGTGCGTTCGGAACTCGCCAATAATCCTGAAATAGATTTCGAAAAGGTTACCAACATGACGATTGGTTACCGTATGGAAGATAAACAGGACAACGGAGATATAGAAATCCAGCGCAACAGTGAATTTAAGCCATGTTGGTATGTAGAGTACGATGACAAGTGGCGTGCATACAAAGATGGGGGGCTAGAATAAATGAACTGGAAACACACGAAAACGTTATTTATTTTTGTATTTATTCTAGTAAATATTAGCCTTATCATCATTTATATTGATAAAGTCAATAAATCTCATATTAACGATAGCGCTGAAGAAAATGCAGTGAATTTTAAACAAGAAAAAATAGAAATTCCTGAAAATTTGCCAAGCGTTAAAAATATAGAAATGCAATTACTCACTGCAAGATCTAATGATTTTTCATCTTATGCAAAAGCACGTTCAAGTATTTCAAGCGAAGCAGACGGGCAAAAAATCAGAGGTGAAATCAATGACCCGATTGATGTGAGTAATGACCAATACACAGATTTAAAATCATATGTTAAAGATAAAATCTTTAAAGGCCAAAATTATGAAATGAGTAAAATTGACGATAAACACGTCACCTTTGAACAGACTTACAACGATTTTCCAATAATGAACAACAGTAAAGCACAACTTAAATTTAATATCAATGATGATGGTAAAGCATCGAGTTACAGACAAACCGCTATGAAATCGATAGAGCCATCAGAAGGTGCAAACAACGATAAGAAACAAGTAAATACTGCAAGAAGTTCGATAGAAGCGCTGTATTATAATCGTTATCTTAAACGAAACGATGAAGTGACCAACGTCCGACTCGGCTATTATACCGTCGTTAAAGAGCCTAACGTGCAAGTACTAGAAGCCAATTGGGAAATCAAAGTAAAGCATAAAGACGAATCCAAAACATATTATGTCGAAGCTATTTCAGACAGTCCAAAGATAGTTGAAGAATAGTGCAAACATAGTTTTTATGAATTCACGCAAACACACCGTTTAGTGAGTATTGAAAGATTTATCATAAAAATAGGAGAGCGGATATACGAAATCAAAAGTATATCCGCTCTTTTATTTTGTACTTTGAGACACAGTATTTTAAAAAACAAGGCACCACATTAAACATTAAATTCAATTTAAGCTACAAAGTATGTTAAAATAGATTATTGTTAAATCAAAGTTATAAACCCACTGCGTTGATTTAAGATGAACGCATGTAAACATAAATATGTACCACATAGGATAGTTCAAAAGTACATAATTTAAAAAGCAGTTTCAGCAGATATAAAAACTTTAATAATTAGACAGAGGGCATGTTGAGGTCACATAAACCGTAGACTGCCTATACAAATTATAAGCAACGAGTGTTTATCGATTAGAAAGGGTGAATCGCTTGATACGAATGAGTGTATTAGCGAGTGGTAGTACAGGTAACGCCACTTATGTAGAAAGTGATAAAGGTAGTATCCTCGTCGATGCAGGCCTGACAGGTAAGAAAATGGAAGAACTGTTTGGTCAAATCGACAAACAAATTAAAAATTTAAACGGCATTTTAGTAACACATGAACATTCCGACCATATCAAAGGCCTCGGTGTCTTAGCGCGTAAATATGGATTGCCAATATACGCAAACGAAAAAACATGGTCAGCAATCGAAAAGAAAGATAGTAAAATCCCAATGGATCAGAAATTCATTTTTAATCCATACGAGACTAAGTCTATAGCAGGCTTCGACATTGAGTCATTCAACGTGTCTCACGATGCCATAGACCCACAGTTTTATATCTTCCATAATAATTATAAAAAATTCACGATACTTACAGATACAGGCTACGTTTCAGATCGCATGAAAGGTATGATTCAAGGCAGTGATGCTTTCGTATTCGAAAGTAATCACGACGTTGACATGCTTCGTATGTGTGGCTATCCATGGAAGACAAAACAACGTATCCTCAGTGATATGGGACACGTATCTAATGAAGATGCAGGGCTTGCCATGACAGACGTCATTACAGGCAACACGAAACGCATCTACCTATCCCACTTATCACAAGACAACAACATGAAAGACCTTGCACGCATGAGCGTTGGCCAAGTCCTAAACGAACACGACATCGATACAGAGAAAGAAGTGCTCCTCTGCGACACAGACAAAGCTCAAGCCACACCAATATACACACTGTAGTAAGAAGCCCTTGCCCTTCATTGAAGAAGCGGTTAGGGCTTTTTTGTGCATTAATCCAAGACTACTGTAAGCTATTGTTGAAATGGCATGTTTGAATAGATAGATGATTTTAATGGGTGAGCTGAAGATGATTCAAAGCGTAGTTGGCATATGAAATGAAATTGAGTACTTCTTAATACGATGGCTAAACGTAAATCTAGTTAAAGCATCAGTTTTCATATTAGTGAGTTATCAGAGACTTATGCATGAGCCATAGCTTAGTCTCACTTTAACGCTAGTCATGTTGTGGTGATGGCACGACGAAATTATTTTAACTAAATTAGAGGTTTGTTTAACAAGCGATTTTTATAAAATGATTAGTCCATTAAAGTAGTTACATATATGCATTTACCTTATAATTTATAAACAGTGGATAACTTGCATAATAGCTTGAAAGAACATGATATTTTGTAAAATAAGCGTAAATTTTGTGAATAAGTATGTAAGACAATCGGCAACTTATCCACTTATTTATCCATAGTTATCCAGAGATGTGCACAATTAACATAGAAATACCCACATTATACACAGAGTTATCCACAAATAAACAGGTTATCCACCCTTACTTGTGAAAAAAACGTAAATTATTTTAAATTATCGTATACATTCCTGTTATAATAAGAGGGAATTGTGTGAATAAGTGTATAACTTGTGGATAAGTCTAATAACTATTGATTTTTAAGCTTTTACAGGAGGCAAATTATGAAAATTACTATACTTGCAGTTGGCAAATTAAAAGAAAAATACTGGAAACAAGCAATAGCTGAATACGAAAAACGTTTAGGTGCATATTCCAAAATTGAAATTATCGAAGTACCAGATGAAAAAGCACCCGAAAATATGAGTGACAAAGAAGTTGAACAAGTGAAAGAAAAAGAAGGCCAACGCTTACTAGCAAAAGTAAAACCACAATCCACAGTCATTACCTTAGAAATAAAAGGCAATATGCTGACTTCTGAAGGACTTGCTAAAGAATTAGAAAGCCGTATGACACGTGGCCAAAGCGACTTCACATTTATTATCGGTGGTTCCAATGGATTGCATCAAGACGTCTTAAACAGAAGTGACTACGCCCTGTCATTCAGTAAAATGACATTTCCACACCAAATGATGCGCGTCGTCTTAATCGAGCAAGTTTACCGTGCGTTTAAAATTATGCGCGGTGAAGCGTATCACAAATAAAACTAAAAAATAAGTTGTATGTAACTCACTTTGAAATTGATTGAATATATAGTATCTTTAATAAAATGCAGCTATTGTGGCGTAGAATTTGCGAATCAAAAAACGATAGAATTATAAAATTACATCATTACTATAAACCTAGATTTTCCAAAAATATACAACGTATTATACTAGGAACCGAAAAAAATAATGTTGGCATTAATAATTGAAACTATATCATCGTGAATCACTAAATTTGTATTATTATAAAGTATAAAGTCAATATTAATAATGATTAGGTTTTGACCCTTAAAGTTTGAAAATGATTTGAAGGATGAAAAACTAATGTCGCAGATTGGTAATTTATTAAATTTTAAAAGAGGAGGCTAGTATTTATGTCATCAGATGATATTGTAAAAACACTATACTCAAAAGAAGATATACGTACAGAACTAGGATTCACTTCATATAAATTTAATAAAAATATGAATATGATTATAAAATTATTTAAAATTGATATGGGAAAATTTCATGACTATAAAGGTCAAGATAGGAACAATCAATATACATTTAACGGCGTTGCAAAAGAGTTAATAAAAGTACTATTAAAAAGTGTTGATTATTACCCAGTAGATATCACATCCAAAGGGTTTAAACAAAATGGAAAAATTAAAAAAGAAAAGATTGATAATATTGATACTTCTAGTTACATGAAGTATATTCATCAATTAATGAAATCAATTAATGAAATTCAATACAAGAGACTAGTTTCACACATACATATGAAAGATGTGTATCAAAATACTAAAGCATGGCTAAGTGTAGGTGAATCCATTAATAAAAAAGAACAAGAGCTATACCAATATATGTCAACGTTACCATTACATAAAAGAATTGAACTACAAAATGAGGTATTAAAATCTATAGATGAAACGATTTTTCAATTTATGGCAAAAGAACAAAGAATGAACCAAATTGAGGAAAAAAATGAATTTGAAACTTATACAAAAGCGATAAAAGAAGATAGGAATCCAAAAAATGATTATGAATTGAATCATCTTTTATATAAGAAGAGTCAATTGCCTGTAGCTAGCTTAATTAAAGATGAATGGGACTATGATGAAACAGAACATATTAAACTTGATTGGTTGATTGCAGATATGTTGAAACGTTCACAAAGAGCTGATGGTAAATTTAAGGAAAATCTAGATAAGAAAAACAAATTTAGAAAAAATATCCATAAAGAATCCATTAAGAATATATCCAAGCTTATTGATCATGAATTGATAAAGACCAACTGTAAATGGGATATATTATCTTTTTATAAAAGGTATCAGTTTTGGAGTAATGTCAAACTGAATCGAGATATCCCAAAATATAATGTTTTATATTACAAAAATAATACTTTAACTATTGAAAATCAAAGCAACATTATTAAGAAAATCAAAACGATCGAGGCGAATTTAGAAGATGCTAATAAACAGCCGAACTATTTAAACTACTTTTTACAAGCCAAATTTGATTTAGAGAACCTAGAAAGTGAATTGATGAAATACAGCATAAACCCAACCTATATAAATAAGATTAATGATGATTTTATAAGGTATGCTATCGAAGATGTACATAATGCAATTATTAAAATTGACAGATATATAAGCACTGATGCAGTGCAGTTGAATTATTCAAATGCCCAAATGGTCGTAAGAAATGAAATAATGGAGCAAGGCAGTTATTTCGTAACACAAACTTTGAATGTATTGT
Source organism: Staphylococcus ureilyticus (assembly GCF_025558845.1). Classification (NCBI taxonomy): domain Bacteria; kingdom Bacillati; phylum Bacillota; class Bacilli; order Caryophanales; family Staphylococcaceae; genus Staphylococcus; species Staphylococcus ureilyticus. The sequence continues at coordinate 34,873 of NZ_CP094825.1, forward strand.
CAAAGGTAGAAGGATCTGATTTTCACTTTGGTAATTTTATAGTAGACCCTCTAGTGGAAAATTTTAGAAGAGCGATTAGACAACCCAAATTTTTATCGAAAACAAAATAGATTCAGTTATATGTGAATTAAGAGAAATGGAAGCAATAAAATTATTTTTTAACCCAACAACCGTTGTTATAACAGTGGTTGTTGGGTTTTTTATTTTTGCTTTTTTTTCAGATACTCAGATATTTTTTTAACTAGATTTGCTAAATTAAACATTGTCGAGGCCAAGACAAATAAAAATTTCAGTTGATGTGAGCGCGCCACTTTCAACCATAAAGGAGAAGATTCAAATGGAGACAAGACATAAAATAATGTTGCAGGCTCTAAGCAATAAAGCACAACAATGGTTAATGGACAAATCATCTAACCAAACTGATGTTCAACAATTGCAGCAACAATTCAGCCAGCAGTTAGATCAAAAATATAATGCACTTTTAGCTGACGAACAAGCTAAGTTAGACCAATATGTGGAAGTACATCAAGGATTGGAAGCATTAAAGGAAGAAATTGAATCAGAATCCATTAAATTTAATATCGAAAAATTACCAGATATCAAAGCAACAATGCTTGAAAGAGCCAAGAATGATGAACATTCTGATAAAATCGAAAAGCTATTTGATAGGTTAGAACAGGCATTAAATGGTACGAATCGATTATATACGCAATTATCGTTGATTGGTACACGAACACATCGAATCACAACTAAAAATTTTAATATTCAAGGTTTACCTAAAGTCGTTCAACATACGATTTTACCTTCACAATTTAAAAAGGTATATACAATCGATTTCAAGTCATTTGAACCATCGGTCGTAGCACATATTACACAAGATCCAAAATTGATAAATTACTTGAATCAAAAAGAAGGCTTGTATGACGCATTACTAAGCAAATTAGATTTACCAGATGAGTTAAGAGTATTTGTTAAACTTGCATTTATTGGTTCGTTTCTATTTGGCGGCAACTTCAAAAAACCTAAATTCAAGCTGAATCAATATGTAAGTGAAGTGCAATGGTTGGATGCAGTCAGCCAATTCACAAAAGTGTGGAATCTGAAGAAACAAGTCGAAGAGAATAAATCCATGACTATGCCTTATGGTATTGAGCATGATATGAGCGCATTTCAAGGTAGCAGTATCATGGCAATCTACGTACAAACTGTAGCGAGTTATGTTTTCAAGCACATTTTGTTGGAAGTGTACAAAGCACAGTGCGAACAAAAAACGTTCAAGATTATAGTACCGATACACGATGCGATTATGATTGAATGTGAAGATGAAGAAATTGCACAAAATGTGGGTCAGTTAATGAAAGATACGGCTAACCAGTTGTTCAATGGTGAATTTGCACATGTGACAGTGGAAGAAATAGGAGGCGTAGACCATGAATAATGATAGAGGACAAAGCCTACACATTCCAAGTATTACACCACTTAAAGAAAATAATATATATGTAGCTACGTTACATTCTGTGAGCCAAACAGATTTCTCAGGTGAAGTAAAACACCAATTCACGTATGAAATTGAAGTGAACAATCAGATTGTATACGCGAATCGTAATATTTCAACACATGCGACAGCTAAGCAGGTGTCAATTAATGATTGGCTAAAGAATCATAGCAACTATAGCGTGGGTCACAAAATATATGAACCTTACATTGACCGAAAGCATTTAATCTTTATTGGTCAATATAACGGTAATTATTATGTACACGATGTAGCACCATTAAATGAAACTGGAGGCATATTATAATGAACAGTATATTCGAAATGTTAACTAAAATAATAAGTGTGGCTAAGGAGGCAATCGACCGTAAAGGTCTGATTGCTATCCTAACTATTCCTGTTAATAATGACGATGAAATAGAAGAAACGGCTCAAGGTGAAACCGTGTATAACGAACTTATCGATCAGTTACGACTTAATATCCCAAAAGATACGGATTATCGACATAACATCTATAGTTATTTTGGTATTAAGAAGAATCCTAATGACACCGTACTCATGGAAATGATGATAAAGGTTTTTCATATCAAACGCTTTAATTCAGAACTGTTTATTTTCAAAGCTAACGAGTGGCAAAAGATAAATGGAGATGAATTACAAGACTTGATATCTAAAATGATACAAGTATTGCTTGTAGATTATAAGCCTTCACTAAGCACTCTAAAAAATGTCGTAGATGGATTGCAAAAATCAACAGATGTAGAAGAACTTGTTGAGAATGAGCACTATATTGGTTGTGGTGAAAATATGTTCGATCTTAATACGTTTCAAGTCGTTAAAAATTCAATCGATATCTTTCCAAAAACACGATTGAATTTATCATTAAGTACAAATGATGTAATTACTGATAAGATACCGCCATATTTTAATCAATATATGCTACAACTTGCGAATTATGACGATGATTTACAATACTTTCTTTTCCAACATACAGCAGTGTTACTTACAGCTGATACTAAATACCGTAGGGGTCTCATATTATACGGTGGAGCTAAGAATGGTAAATCTGTATATATTGAACTAGTTAAATCATTTTTCTATAGTAAAGATATTGTGTCTAAGGCACTTAATGAGCTTGAAGGTCGCTTTGACAAAGAAAGTTTAATTGACAAAAGTCTAATGGCAAGTCATGAAATTGGACAATCTAGGATTCAAGAAAAGATTGTAAATGACTTCAAAAAGTTATTATCTGTAGAATCAATGCATGTTGATCGTAAAGGAAAAACTCAAGTGGAGGTCACTTTGGATTTGAAACTTGTTTTTGGTACAAATGCGGTACTTAATTTTCCTGCTGAACATGCGAAAGCTTTGGAGCGTCGAATTAATGTTATTCCATGTGAATATTATGTTGAAAAAGCGGATACTTCATTAATTGATAAGCTCCAGAGTGAGAAGAAAGAAATCTTTCTTTACTTGATGTATGTGTATCAACAGATTGTAAAAGCAGATATCGAGTACCTTGAAAATAGTCGTGTCACTGAAATTACTCACGATTGGTTAAATTTTGGATATGAATTTGTTTCTAGCAGGTCCGCAAGTATTGCAAATCAGAAAGCGTGTATTAATTTACTCAGAAAACTTATAGAAATCAAACCAGGATCACGAATCAAAGTATCCGAGTTAAATAAAGTTATTAATGAAGAAATAAAGGTGAGTTCTCAGGTTATTAAACAGTTAATTCAAGCAAACTTTGATACTCAAACCAAACTATACAATGGCTACGATTATTGGATTGATTTAGGTTGGAAAGAAGCCGATAAAAAAGAGATTCATGATATTTCTGAAAAAGATAATATTATTTCATTAGATAAAAATGAAAATATAACAGACGATGAGGCATTAGATGAAGAGAATTTAGACTTTGAATGGGAGGACTTTGACGATGAATAATGAACAAATTGAAGCATTTGTAGAAGTGCTTGTGCCTATCATAGAAGAACGTATCAATAAAGGTAAGTAATCTAATTACGTACTACAGGCAGTTGCCTGTAGTACTCATATGATTAAGTGGTAAAAGTGATAAAAAATGAAACGAAATTATAAATATATATTATCCATATGATGTTACAAGACCGATGGTCTGTAGCAATAATCTAATAAAAGGAGCGGTATGATATGAAGGGTAAAATTGCACTTTATTCACGCGTTAGTACGTCAGAGCAGTCGGAGCATGGGTACTCAATCCATGAACAAGAACAAGTACTTATCAAAGAGGTTGTGAAAAACTATCCAGGTTATGACTATGAAACTTATATCGATTCTGGTATATCAGGTAAAAATATTGAAGGTCGACCAGCAATGAAACGTCTATTACAAGATGTTAAGGATAATAAAATCGAAATGGTGTTAAGTTGGAAATTGAATCGTATCTCACGCTCAATGAGAGACGTGTTTAATATTATTCATGAATTCAAAGAGCATGGCGTAGGTTATAAATCGATTTCTGAGAATATTGATACATCCAATGCATCTGGTGAAGTTTTAGTTACAATGTTTGGGTTAATAGGATCTATAGAACGCCAGACTTTGATTTCGAATGTGAAATTTTCTATGAATTCTAAAGCACGCAGTGGAGAGGCTATCACAGGCAGGTTGCTGGGATATAAGTTATCACTTAACCCACTTACACAAAAAAATGATTTGGTTATCGATGAAAATGAAGCTAATATTGTACGGGAAATCTTTGATTTATATTTGAATCACAATAAAGGACTTAAAGCAATCACGACAATTCTAAATCAAAAAGGATATCGCACTATTAATCAAAAACCATTTTCAGTGTTCGGCGTGAAATATATTTTGAATAATCCAGTCTATAAAGGTTTTGTTAGATTTAATAACCATCAAAACTGGGCAGTTCAGCGAAGAGGTGGTAAAAGTGATGAAAATGATGTGATATTGGTCAAAGGGAAACATGAAGCCATTATAAGTGAAGACGTATTTGATCAAGTTCATGAGAAATTGGCTTCTAAAAGTTTTAAACCAGGCAGACCAATAGGTGGAGATTTTTACCTTCGTGGCCTTATCAAATGCCCAGAATGCGGTAATAATATGGTATGTCGACGTACCTACTACAAAACAAAGAAATCAAAAGAACGGACAATCAAACGTTATTACATTTGTTCATTGTTCAATCGTTCCGGCAGTTCGGCATGTCATAGTAACGCTATTAATGCAGAAGTTGTAGAAAGAGTTATTAACGTTCATCTTAATCGTATTCTTTCTCAACCTAACGTAATTAAAGATATTGCCACTAATGTTATAGCTGAACTTAAGGGAAAGCATAATACTAAAAGTAACATTATGATTGATATTGATAGTTTAGAAAAACAAAAGTCTAAAATCAAAACGCAACAAGAACGCCTTTTGGAATTGTTCTTAGATGACCAAATGGATAGCGAAATGTTAAAAGCAAAACAAAGTCAGATGAATGAACAACTAGAGATGCTAGATAAGCAAATTAAAGAAGCGCAACAAGCTACTGAATCACAAGCTGAAGTACCAAATTTTGATAAACTTAAAAGCCGTTTAACCATGATGATTAGCCGATTTAGTGTCTACTTAAGAGAAGCTACACCAGAAGCAAAAAATCAACTTATGAAGATGTTGATTGACTCTATTGAAATTACTACAGATAAAAAAGTGAAGCTCGTACGGTATAAAATTGACGAAAGTCTTATCCCTCAATCTTTGAAAAAAGATTGGGGGTCTTTTTTTATGCCCAAAATTCACTTTATTATTTATGGTACACAGAAATATTCTATCGACAAAATCACCACTTTTGCCACTTAATCATGAGTGATGAAAGTGATAGAAATGAACTGAATATCAAATATATATTATCAAAATGATGTAACAAATGTATGCATCAATCAAATAGACTAGGAGGTCATAATTATGACACTGGAACAACAACTCAAGCACTATATAACCAACTTATTCAAACTACCAAAGGATGAAAAGTGGGAATGTGAATCTATCGAGGAAATCGCTGATGATATTCTACCTGACCAATACGTAAGACTTGGGCCACTTAGTAAAAAAATGCTTCAGACTAATACCTACTACTCTGACACACTTCACAAAAGCAATATATATCCGTTCATTCTCTATTATCAGAAACAACTCATAGCTATCGGCTATATCGACGAAAACAATGACATGGATTTCTTATATCTACACAACACAGTTATACCACTGTTAGATCAACGATACTTACTAACCGGAGGACAATAATATGTATAAATACATTAAAATCACACAATTAGTCGTCACTATTCTAAGCGAAATCATTATATGGATGAAAGAATCAGAACGAAAGGAGGTCTCTTATGAATAGATATATCACTCGTGGTATTGCCCAAAACTTACCTACCACATTACAACATCAATTATGGCAACTTGTAGCGCAACGTGAAAACGAACAGTCCAAGAAACTAGAAGCAATAGATTACTTTCATGTTTTCCAGTTCAACATGTACAATAATCAATTATTTGTCAAACACCAACAAGAACGCCCTGAGTATGTCAAAACACATAAAGCTAATTATTCAAAAGCTATCAATATAAATAAGGTCTATATTATCCGAGAAGATGATGTAGACCTTTCTTATTACGTCATGTTACTACCTGAAGAATATTAATAGGAGGCATCAATCATGCAGAATATACAATGTATATTAGAAACTGAAGCAATATTTAGTGATGATAATAAACATCGTTATTTACTCAAAAAAACGTGGGACAAAGATAAAAAGATAATTTCAGTTATAACTTGTTATCCAAATTTAGAAGGAACCCAAAAATTAGATTTAACGACTCAATTAATTCTAAATAAAGTATCTGAAATGAAAGACTTCGGATCAATTAATTTTGTGAACCTATATTCAAACATGATAACAACCACAAATATAAAGCATATAGAAAATAGTCATGATAAGCACACTGACATTCAAATCATGAAAGCTGTTAAAGAAGCAGATGAAGTTATATTAGCTTGGGGTGCATACGCTAAAAAATCAGTTGTTGAGTCTAGAGTCAATGAAATATTGGAAATGTTAAAACCACATAAAAAGAAAGTGAAACGACTCATTAATCCAGCCACCAATGAAATCATGCATCCCCTTAATCCGAAAGCAAGACAGAAATGGACTTTGAAAGCGTAACCTATATATGGAGGATGGAGGTAAATTATGAAAGAAATCAATATCGTTTCACTACAAATGATAAAAACAAATACATTAAGTTATCTAAAAGCTCGTATTTCAAACCCTGAGGATGCGGCAGAAATCATGCGTTCATTCATTGGAAACAGTGACCGAGAGCATCTCATTCTTATATGTATGAACAGTAAAAATGAACCTACACATATTCAAACACTATCGATTGGATCTATTAACCAAACAGTGATTCACCCTAGAGAAATATTCAAAACAGCACTGCTCAGTAACGCCAACAGTATTATTTTAGGCCATAATCATCCAAGTGGAGATCTGACACCCTCTCCTGAAGATATCAATGTAACCGAACGGTTAATGCTCATCAGTGAAATGATGGGCATTTTACTTTATGACCATATTATTTTCTCAGATAGTCATACCTATTCCATTAGACAACATGATTTCAAGGTAGAGGTATAGCCGTATTTTGTCACTACCGTTACTTTGTCACTTTCCAACATTTATAAAATCCCTTTATATCAATGTTTTTATCTGAAAAATATTTTTCACAACTTTTAATAAATATACGGAGTATTGACTTATTGTGACAAACCTATTTTGTAATATATAACTTAAAGGAGGTGACATATTGGATCGTGCATTTCGAATATTAACAATATACAATCGGTTACTACAAAATAAATCCGTCAACAAGCAATCACTTACATTAGAACTTGAGACAAGTCCTCGAACGATACAAAGAGATATCGATGATATCAGAAACTTCTTATATGAAAGTAAATCATGGATAAGTGCACCTAAAGAAATTACGTACGATTATAAATCAGAAAGTTATAAGTTCGAACAAAATAAAAGTGAAAATATGTATTTTATGTATGATATTTTGACTGCTTTATACCTGACTACACCAAAATTAAGCCATTACTTTTATCAATATCTTAAATTATTAATCATTAAACACCACTCAGATCATCGAACTACATTATTAAAATATCTTGACCGCTTTGAAATTGATAAAAATCAAACAGGTATTTTGACGTCATCATTAGCTGTTCAAGCAATGAACGAAAATAAATATCTTCAATACAACCAAAAACTATTATTACCTTTATCGATGTACTATCAAATGTATACTTTTTACTTAGTATATCGAATGGATGATGAAATTTATATCGATGATATTAATCAAATGAATCTGAGTTTGTCTGAAAAATCTATGGACCTACAAGAAAAATCAAAGGTACTAACCTATATTACTTTTGAAATTGCTAAAGATGTTTGGTTAAAAATGCATCGATATTATCAAATTCATGTAATAGAAAAATTTGATGCACATTATCTTATCGTCACTTTTAAGATGACAAGACTCGAAGCGATTCAACTCTGTTTTATGTATCGATCCAATATACGTATTATTTCACCCCCTGATTTGAGAGAACAAGTGATGGATGAATTACTTTTATTGCAGTCAACATATTTAAAACAACAGGTTCAAGAATAAACATAATTTACAATATTTTATAAATTATTAAATACGAAAGGAATGGGAATCATGGGCAACATAATAAAAACGATAGGTAAAGGTATTGGGAAAGGTGTCGGTGCAGCAGCATATTATTCAGTTGCGACTGTTGGCGCTGCCATAGGTGCGATTTGGGAAACAACAGGCGATAGAGGTTTGATGAGAGACGCTTTAAGTGATAGCTCTAACCAAGACTTAATGGAAATATATGAGATACAGAAGAAAGATGATGGGGATTATGATACTTATATTGCGGCTAAATCCTTATTACAAGAGAGAGGATTCACTTATAATCACGAAACGAACAAATGGGAAAAATAACAGGGAGTGAAATAAATGGAATTTGCATATTATGAAGCGAAATCTTTAAATGATTTTGAAAATGAACTAAAAACACTTGCTTTAAATAAAAAATATACATTTAGTAAAGAAACCGAAGTCCTTAAAGAAGAAGAAATTCTTGAAAAATCGAATAGCCATGAGCGCGAACTATTAAAAGTATTTAAAGATAATGCACAAATAATAACATATCATTTTAAGAGTCATAAAAGTAATTATTTAATTATTATTGGAGAGACAAAGACACCTAATGTTATTGGAATAACAGTTATATTTAACAAAAAACCTTTTAAACAATTGGGGAAAATTGCATTAGGATCAGTAATTGCTTTGACTTCTGGTGGAAGTATACTAGCCATCGGAGCCGTATTTGGAATACTTACCTCAGTTGCAAGACGTACACTTGTAATCAAAGGGCCATTAGGAAAAGAAATTTCACAAATTATAGAAAGTAAATTGGGTCAGCCGATAGAAATTAAAGAACAATAAGAAAGTAATATTTTTCAAAGACATATTGACCTAAAAAGTATGTCTTTTTTAATTATTCTAATAATAATTATATAAAAGCGTAGAAAAATAGATTAATATAATAATATAAAGCGATTTTAGAAAGAATGGGGATATTAAGTTGAAAAAATTTTTAGCAAGTTTAGGAGTTATTTTATTAGTTGCAATATTGGGAGTTGCAGTTGTATTTGCATATGGAAGTTACAAAGATTTAGAACTTAAAAAAGAACAAACTAAAGTAACTGAAAACAAACAAAAAGATAGTAAAAACAAAACTTCCAAAAAAGAACAACAAAATCAAACTACAAACCAAACAGAAATTCAAGAACCAACAAACACAAATAATAATTCTAATGAAGAACTCAATACTAATGAAGTGCGAACAACAGAAGATGGTGAAGAAATTAAAAAAACTAAGAATGGCATAGACTATACTGGTGAATTTGATTCTCCTGAAGAAGAGGAAGAGTTTGAAAAAGGTGTTATGGCCCAATCTGGTGGTGGAGCTACAAATGGAGAAAATACAGAAGAAAGCTCACCTAAATATACAGCTGAAGATGCTAAAAACATGTCTGATGATGATTTTTTAGATGCATATAAAGAAGGCATGTCAAGCGAAGATGCTGATGCAGTAGATGAATTATCTAAAAATCCAGCATATAAAGAATATTTAAGAGGTCAGGTTGAAGCACGCGCCAATGGTCAAGGAGGCAATTATTAAACTTAAAGATGAATATATTATGAGAAAATTACTAAGTATAATCACGGTAATTGCTATTTTAGGTATTTTAGGTATTTTAGGTATTTTAGCAACGGTGGCAGCCTTCGAATACAACAAGTATCAAGAAGTAGAATTAGAAAAAAGAATTGCAGAAATAGGATGATAATAATAATGAATTAGATACAAAAGAAAACAACGAAATAGATGATGCAAATCGTGAAAATGAAGCTAGTAATGATGATATTAACACACAAGAACAAAAGGTACAGGAAGAATGTATTAAGCACTATAGCTTTAGCATTTAGTTTCGTTAAAAAGAAAATATATTTTCTGCGGCATCTAATTAATTATGCTGTTGTATTCACTTAACCTATAATAATAATAATTTAATTAGCAAGTTAATTTAAAAAATGTGTAATATAGTAGATAGAAATACACTTTGTTGTCGACAATTATACATGTTAATAGTGAAATATAAGTGGAAAATTAATACTTCAGGAAGGAACTATCGACTTAAATTATAATACGATAGTTATTACTTAATAGAAAGTAGGAAAGCAAATGATAGAAATAATTATTCAACTTATTCTCTGAACTGGATTTACAGGGTTATCAGTTACAAACATTATTAGTAGTAAAAATGCAAAGGTTAAATTTAAAAATCTAAATATACTAATATAGTTTATGCATTTAACAGGTGTCATACAAATAATAGGTAGTTTTAGTTTGTTAATCGGCATAGTTTACACAAACTTTGCAATCTTTGGCGGGTTTTTGGATGGCGATGTTTATGGCAGGAGGATTTACAGTTAGAATGAAATCGATAGAAAGTCTTAATGATTTTAGATTACCACTTTTAATAGGTGTCTTATCGCTATTCGTATTAATTTTATCTAGGCAGTTAATGAACTATTTAAATATCCTTGAACCACCTCTAATTTATATTTATTTCTTAATTAAGGAATAGGGGGTACTTGTGTTAATTAGTCAAATTGCGTTGGATCTAATTTAAATCTTGAATCATATACTATGAAATATTATATTAAATTGTTAAAATCTATGTTAAGGCATTTACTGCACATAAATAGAAAATCAATTAATCATATTATTGTACTAAATAAAAGGAGGGCATCCATGTTTTTAGCATGGAATGAAATTAAACGTAATAAATTGAAGTTTAGTTTAATCGTTGGCGTTCTGATAATGATAAGTTATTTACTGTTCTTATTATCTGGTTTAGCCAGTGGATTAATGAATATGAACAGAGAGGGTATTGATAAATGGGGCGCTGATGCAATTGTGTTAAATAAAGATGCAAATCAAACGGTTGAACAATCAGTTTTTAACTTAGATAAAGTAGAAAACACATATAAGCAACAAGCAAGTTTAAAGCAGACGGGTGTTATTGTTTCTAACGGAGATACCGAAGAGAATGCATTGCTATTTGGTGTTAAAGATAATTCTTTTTTAGTACCCAATATGATTGAAGGAAAGAAATTTAATTCTGATAATGAAGTTATTGCTGATGAAACGCTTAAAGAAAATGGTTTCAAAGTTGGTGATAAACTGTCATTATCACAGTCTGATGAAGAATTGAAAATAGTAGGATTTAGTGAGAGTGCAAAATATAATGCTTCGCCTGTGATTTTCTCAAGTAATAGTACAATAGAAAAAATTAATCCATCCTTAAAAGAAGGCATGACGAACGCTGTAGTTGTTAAAGATAAAGAATGGAATAAAAAGAATTTAGATAGCAATTTAGAAGCTATTGAAATTGAAAATTTTGTTGAGAATTTACCTGGCTATAAAGCACAAAACTTAACCCTCAATTTTATGATTTCATTTCTATTTGTTATTTCAGCAACAGTTATAGGTATATTTTTATACGTGATTACACTGCAAAAGACAAATTTATTTGGTGTATTAAAAGCTCAAGGCTTTACAAATGGTTATTTAGCAAAGGTAGTAATATCACAAACGTTTATTATTGCTTTGATAGGAACAATTGTTGGATTAATACTGACATTAATAACAGGATTATTTTTACCAAGTGCAGTGCCTATTAAATTTAGTATAGCAACTCTAACGATATACGGTATTGTACTGATTGTTGTTTCACTATTAGGTAGTCTGTTCTCTATATTAACGATAAGAAAAGTGGATCCACTTAAAGCGATAGGGTAAATAAGGAGTGTAATTAAATGTTAGAATTTACAAATGTTACTAAATATTTCCAAGACGGAAATCAAAAAATAGAAGCCGTAAAACCTACCTCACTAAAATTTAATCAAAAAGAACTCATTGCTATTATTGGTCCTTCTGGTTCTGGAAAAAGCACGTTTTTAACTATGGCGGGGGCGCTCCAAACGCCCAGTTCGGGTGATATTATAATTAATGAGAGCGAAGTGTCCGGTATGTCTCAGAAAGTACTAGCACACACAAGAATGCAAGAAATTGGATTCATACTGCAAGCCACTAATCTCGTGTCTTTTTTAACTGTAAAACAACAATTTAAATTACTAAAGAAACAAAAGAAAAATGTGCTAAGTGAAGATGAGTATAATCAACTTATGTCACAGCTTAATCTGGAAACAATTGAAAATAAGCTTCCAAGTGAGATATCTGGAGGACAAAAGCAGCGTGTGGCAATTGCCAAAGCTTTATATACGCAACCTTCAATCATTTTAGCAGATGAACCGACGGCCTCTTTAGACACCCAGAATGCTATGGAAGTTATGAAGATTTTAAAGGAACAGACTTTAAGAAAAAACAAAACCTGTATAGTAGTTACACATGATGAAAGACTTACGTCATATTGTGATAAGGTTTATCATATGGAAGACGGAGTATTAGAGCAAGCTCAAGTCTAATGTTTTAACGCTAATAATTAATTCAAGGTACTACTAATTAATAAATATTAGATTCGAAATTAATATAAATATAGCCTACTTAACTTATAAAATTAAGTAGGCATTTTTATTAGTAAATAATGGGGTTTATAAAGAAATAATTATGATTTGTTATCAAAATTTCTTCCTTCTAAACCAGCTAACTCTTCTTTTGATGCAGATGGTGCTTTCATTTCAAAAATTTGATTGACAACTGTATAGTCATAATAACCTAAGCGCGCAATAGGTCTAATAGATTGTATATCAAGTTTCCCATTATCTAGAATAACTTCGTCATCAATATGAACTTGTGCTACACGGCCTATTACCATATCTACAGTTGATACTGGATCGCCAGTAGGGATACGCACTGTTTGGACATATTCACACTCAAAATGTACAGGAGATGCTTTGACTCTGTGACCAGGCGCTTCAATGCATTTCTCTTTTTCTACACCTGCAAATTCAAATTCATCTTCTTCTGGTGGCAATGCCTTAGCAGATAAGTTTACTGCTTCTCTTAAATCATAAGTTGCCATGTTCCAAACAAACCATCCTGTTTCTTCTGCATTTTTAACTGTATCTTTACGCTCGTGTTCTCCTAAAACAGATTGATTAGCTGCAAACATTACCATAGGCGGATCCCATGTTAAATTTTGGTATTGGCTATAAGGTGCTAAATTATCTTTACCATCCTTTGATATTGTTGAAATCCATCCAATTGGTCTAGGAACAGTACTGCTTTTAAAAGGATCGTGTAGTAAACCATGGCTACGTGTACCTTGTTTTGGTGAATAATTCATAACATGATCACTCCTCAAAAATTTTGAAACTACTGCAAGAATAATTGTAATTAATGTAAACGTCTAATACTAAATTTGAATTGATTTATTAGTTCAAACTATAGAACAATGAAAAGTGCATCAATAAGTTGTTTGTTCATCGCTTGGCAAGAATAATGAAGCAAGGAATGCTAAGAATGCAATAGAAGATAGGATTACAAACATACTTATAAAATTCTGTAGAGATGTAAGGTGAATTGATAATATGGGCGCTATTGCTGTACCTAAAAACAGAATAAATGTGTTAACAGACAAGAAGAAACCTCTATTTCCGTAAACTATCATATTTACTTTTGCGATCACTAAGGGAACTGCAAAGGAAATTCCAGCGACAAAGCAAATACTTAAAAATGTTATTAGCAGAATATTATGTGTAAAAGGCATTAATATTAATGTCACGCCACAAACGCCTAAAGCAATATTTAACACAAATTTGACACCAAACCTACTACTAATACGTCCCGACACTAATGAACTTAACATACCAAAAACACCAAATAGTTTGACTAGAAATGATGTGTGATTATCTCCGTTAATAAAATCTGACAGTATGAATTCATTCATTACTGCATACATAGAGATGAATATTGTAAGCAGTGTTAGAGAGATAAAGTAGCAAATGAATACTTTGCGATTTTTAGCAAAGTCTTTGAAATTGCTAAAGTATTTAAGGATTTGAACATCTGAATTTTTTACAGGGCTTTCTGGGACATTTCTAAAGATGATAATAGCTAAGCAGATGTATAGTGAAGAAAGTATAAAGAAAATAATGTGCCAATCGAATTGGCTGATTAATATTTCTGAAAAATTTTGACCTAAAATACCAGATAGCATAAAACTTGTACTAATAAAACTTACTGCTGTTAACCTCTTTTTAAGTGGATAAGTTTCGGTAGTGTAAGTAATAGCTATGGGAGAAAATGCAGCTGCAAATATCCCTTGGAGGCCTCGTAAAATCAATAACGTATTAAAAGAAGTTACAAATCCAATCAAAAAGCAAACTATAATTAGACCAATCAGTGAAAGTAAAATGACACGTATTCTTCCAAATTTTTCTGAAATAGTACCATAAAATAAACAGCTAATGGAATAAGTGACTGAAAAAACCACACCATTCATTGCTGCAACTGACTGAGATATACCAAAATCATTTGCTAAATGCTCTGTTATAGGTATTGCGGTATATAGATTAAACATAATTAAGATACCAGAAATAAACAAAACAAATGTTATTATATTATAATTTTTTGACGCTTCCATACGTATTACTCCTTGAAAATGAATTGTTTCCATTATTACATTTATTTAGGTTTTGGAAAACCTTTTTTGAAAAAATGTTCATTTCTGTTTTGAATTTTTTATGAAGTGGAAATAGGTAAGTGAGTGTAGAAATTGATGACAATCGAATGGGAGCTTTTTCAGGAGGTAAATTAATGAAAATAAACTTAAATTGGGAAAATACTTTTCAAGAATATCAAGATATATTGAATTCTGGTTTAAATCCAGAATGGTTATATAGCGCTAAAGCAAATATGATACTAATTCCAGCTTATACAGGAAAAGGGAAAGAGTTTTTTTTACTAGTGACATCATTAAAGCAAGTAAGACTATCCCCTTTTTTTAGACAATTTTGATGATTCGTAGAGTTATTTCATAATTCTTGCTAATAAAGATTGAAAAGCTTTAAGAAGGGTACAATATTAAGTAAGAGACTTGGAGCTCTTGTCAATTAAGATGATGAGCAAGTGAGCTCGTTAAGTTAAAGATGAGCTGAGGTAAAGTTTACCTGCCCATCTTTTTCTATTTGGAGGCTAAATATATGAAAAAAATATTATTAACAGGCGCTTCGGGATATATCGGTAGTCACTTAATGAATAAATTAAAAGATAACTATGAAATTATAGCTATTTCTAGAAATATAGAAAATAAATCAAATGAACACAATGTTACTTGGAAGGTAGCTGACTTGTTTGATTTAAATGAAATCACTGAGGTAATGGAGGATATTGATATCGCTATATATCTTGTCCATTCTATGATGCCTTCAGCTAAGTTGACGCAGGCGAGCTTTGAAGATATGGATGCATTATTAGCTGATAATTTTGCTAAAGCCGCAAGTTATAACAAAGTTCAGCATATTGTATTTATGAGTGGTTTGATACCTAATACAAATGAATTATCACCACATTTAAGAAGCCGTTTAGAGTGCGAACAGATTTTAGGATCATATGGTGTACCAGTAAGTACTTTAAGAGCTGGTTTGATTATAGGCTCTAAAGGAAGTTCTTACCCTATATTAAAAAAATTAGTAGAAAGATTACCTGGCCTGTTACTACCAAAATGGGCTTATAATACAACATTGCCAGTTGCAATAGACGACGTGATTGATGGTTTATATAAAATTGTAGAGCGTAATCCAAATGAGAACGAATCGATAGATATTGGTGGACCTAGTCATATGACTTATAAAGATCTATTCAAGCAAACTGCAGAGGTACTAGATAAACGATTACCTACGATAGATTTGCCTATTATTCCCATTTGGCTAAGTAAATATTGGGTGAAACTTATTTCAGGTGTCCCAAAAGAAATGGTCTATCCGTTAATGGATAGCTTAATTCATGATATGATTAGAAATGATGAAAATATTGTGAAAGACATTTCTATAGGCAAGATTGATTATAAGGAAAGTGTGCGTAATGCCTTGGAAGAAGAAACTAAGACACAAAAGAAAGGGAAGTCATCACGTAAGGACGATATTAAAGATGTTAGAGCAATATCAAGGGTAGTCTTACCTAAAGATGTAAATATGATTCAATTGGCAGAATCATATGCAAATTTTTTAAATAGAATTACATTAAATGTCGTTAATAGTGATTTTAACGAAGATAACTTTACGATTAGTGTGCCGTGTTTAAATAAGGACTTACTATTATTAAGTAAAGATTTTAAAGCTTCTAATAATGAGAGAATTTTATATCGAATTGTTGGTGGAGATTTCGCTTTAGATTCAGATGGTGGTAATGCGAGATTAGAGTTTAGAAGATTACCTAATAGTGACGCATGTATCATAGCGTTACAAGAATATGAACCGACGTTACCTTGGTGGGTATATAAGTATACCCAAGCAAAAGTTCATAAAAGTGTAATGAATCTTTTTAAATTCAAGATTAATAGCCAAAAAACTAATAAAGGAGAATACTTTAATATAAAGAAGTTTATTTTGCCAATTGTTATTACAGGTGCAATTGTTTTGAAAGTATATGGATTGAAAAAGTATTTAGCTAGAAAAAATAACATGTCCAATGCCGAATTGTAACGGCTAAAATAAAGGCTAGTTACTTTTACAAAAAAAGAGGGGATTAACTATGAAAGCAAACGAGATAATTAAAACAATTATAAAAGTTATAACACCAATTACAGGCGGTAAATTTATAGGGAAATTTGCAGTGAAAAATGCGAGAAAAGATTATAAAAATAATGTTAAACCACCTTTTTCACCACCCGGCTACGTCTTTCCAATTGTGTGGCCAATACTTTATACAACGATGGGCGTAGCTTATGCATTAGTGACTAATAAATCTACTAGTAAGGCTTTCAAAGGTGCTTATTACACGCAATTAAGCCTGAATTATCTATGGTCGATATTATACTTTAAATATAAATTACGCTTTAGTGCGTTGATAGAGAGTGTTGTATTACTGGGCGCAGTAGTTACAACAACTGTAAAATTTTTCAATGTAAAAAAAGTTGCTGGCATTTTACTAGTTCCATATATGCTTTGGAGCGCTTTTGCTACTTATTTAACAGCTGGTAATTGGTATTTAAATAAAGATAACCCAAGCTATACAGAGAAATCTGAGAATTAAATTGATGAAAAAGATTATATATATTGCGCTATATTGGTTTATAGTTCAAATGATTATTGCTCAACTTGGTACTCGTATTAGTTATAAGTTCTTAGAAAAAGATAATAAGTATTTTCGAAGTTGGAATTTTGAACAAGAGGGTCAATTATGGCAACAATTAGTTAAAGTGCAATATTGGAAAGATCATTTGCCAGACGGTCAAAATCTTAACCCTAATATCAGTAGTAAAGCGACTTTCGATTTATCTAAAAATATGAATGATATACAGCGATTTATATTAGAAACTAGACGTGCAGAGGTGGTTCATCTGCTATCCATATTTCCTGTTATTGCGTTTTTTAAAGCGTCAAAAAGTGTTAAAATAATTAATTTTATATATGTCATTATAACTAATGTGCCTTGTATGATTGTTCAGCGCTATAATCGCCCTAAGTTAATACGTATTTATAATAAATTACAAAAAAGAAAAGGTGATTAAATGGGAAATAAGAAAGTGGTTGTCATAGGAGGAGGCTTGGGAGGGATTGCTAGCGCAATTTGTATGGCTCAAGCAGGCTATCAAGTGGATTTATATGAACAAAATAAGCATATCGGTGGAAAGGTAAATAGGTTAGACATAGATGACTATGGATTTGATCTCGGTCCATCAATTTTAACCATGCCTAAAGTATTTCAACGCTTATTTCAACGATGTGATGAAAGGCTAGAAGATTATGTTAGCATTCGTAAGTTAAGTTTACAGATTAGAAACGTTTATCCAGATGGCCAAATTTTAGATTTATATGAATCCATGGAAGATATGTTAACAAATAATGAATCGTTAACAAATAAAGATATAGAGCAACTTTCTTCGTTTTTTAGTTACGCACAAAAGATACATCAAGTTGCTGAAAAAAGCTACTTTGATAAGGGATTAGATACGATGTTTGCAATTATTCGTTATCATGGTCCGTTTTCAGCTTTAAAGCAATTCGATTATTTTCATACAATGCAACAAGCCATTAATAAAAGGGTAGATAACCCATATTTAAGAGAAATGCTAGGTTATTTCATAAAATATGTCGGCTCCTCATCTTATGATGCTCCGGCTGTATTGAGTTTATTACCTCAAATGCAACATGAGGAAGGTTTGTGGTACGTAGATGGTGGCATTCATAAGTTAGCGGAAGCGATGGAACAATTAGCGAGAAAATTAGGTGTGGGCATACATTTTAACACCCCTGTAAAACGTATCAATTATAATAGTCAAAATAAGGTGACAGGGATAACAATAGAAAGTAATAAGGAAATATATGCAGATTACATTATATCTAATATGGAAGTAATCCCTGTTTATAAGTATTTATTGAATTTTGATGCAAACCAAATAAACAAATTGGAACGTAAATTTGAGCCAGCTAGTTCAGGTTATGTCATGCATCTTGGTGTGGACAAAAGTTATCCAGAGCTTCAACATCATAACTTTTTCTTTTCAAGTAATTCTAAAGTTAATTATGATCAAGTTTTTCACCAGTATGTTTTGCCTGAAGATCCGACTATTTATGTAGTGAATACAAATAAAACAGATAAGACACAGGCGCCAGAGGGACACGAGAATATAAAAATATTGCCACACATACCGTACATTCAGAGTAAGTCATTTAGTGAAGCAGAATATCTGCAATTCCAAGAACGTATATTGGATAAATTAGAGTCCATGGGCTTGAAAGATTTGAGAAAGCACATTGTATATGAAGACGTATGGATACCACATGATATAGAAAATACATACAATTCTAATAAAGGAGCTATATATGGCGTAGTATCCAATAAGAAGAAAAATAAAGGTTTTAAATTTCCTAAAAAAAGTCAGTACTTCAAAAATTTGTACTTTGTAGGTGGTTCTGTAAATCCTGGCGCTGGTATGCCTATGGTTACTTTGAGTGGTATGCAAGTAGCAGAAGCTATTATTAATGGAGAAAGTAGTTGAGGCTGAATGATACTTTATATAATAGCAATAGTATTGACGATACTATCACTAATAAGTGGAATGTGTATGTATGCGCGTCGAGCGATTATAAATAACTCCGGAAAAGGAAGAAGTCAGACAGCCGTCAGTGTTATTGTACCTGCTAGAAATGAAGCGGAGAACTTACCTAAATTACTTAACAGTATAAGTAAAGAGCAAGAAATAGAAGTAATTGTTATGGATGATGGTTCAACTGATGAGACACAAGTTGTCGCTAGATATTATGGTGCGAGCGTATATACTGTTGAAAATGATACTACATGGCAAGGTAAGTCACATGCTTGTTGGCAAGGTAGCAAATATGCAACGCATGATTTATTAATGTTTGTTGATGCTGATGTTCAGTTTGCTTGTGATGATAGTATTCAAAATATAGCCAATCAATATGATTTACAAGGTGGTAAAGGTTTGTTGTCAATACAACCTTATCACAAGATAAAAAAGCTATATGAAAATATATCGGCGATTTTTAATTTAATGACAATCGTAGGTATGAATCAATTTTCAATCACGAAATCAGCAAATAATGAGCAAGGCGCGTTTGGACCAGTCCTTGTGACAAATAAGCAAGATTATAAATTGACACAAGGACATTTGAAAGCTAAAAATCAAATCATTGAAGGCTTTGCAATAAGTAAAGCATATAATCAGCAAGGTTTGCCAGTTAGTTTGCATGAAGGCCAAGGCGTAGTGAATTTTAGAATGTATTCTCAAGGATATAAAGCGCTCTTAGAGGGTTGGAGTAAACACTTTGCACTTGGCTCTCAAGTAACTAAAAAGTCTACGCTTACGTTTGTATTTTTATGGCTATTTGGTTCACTTACAACAGTTTTAGCGATAATTTTTTCAATTAATTTAGGCTCGTTATATATATTATTAGCTATTACTCTATATTTTATATATGCGATACAATTTCATATATTTATTCGAAGAACAGGAAATTTTAATATCGTTGCGAGTTTATGTCATCCACTGCTCTTCATATGCTTTGTCGTGATATTTTTTAAATCATGGTTAGATATCAATGTATTCAAACGTATATATTGGAAAGGCCGTAGAATAGATTTATAGCTTAGTTTTTTATACAAATGTCAAGAAGTTCTAGGCTTACTGAGGAGGTCAATAAATGAATCAATTAGAGAGATATTATAACCATTGTCACAATATAATGAAAGAACATTCAAAAACGTTCTCATATGCCTTTGATTTTTTGGATTTAAAAAGGAAAAAAGCAATTTGGGCTATTTATGCAGTTTGCAGAATTATAGATGACAGTATTGATAAATACAAAGACCTTGAGCAATTAAACGGCATAGCTAGAGATTTAGATGTGATTTATAGCGATTGTGATTATATTCAAGCGTATCAAAGTGATGCAGCTATTATGAATGCTTTAAGTAATACATTGAATACATATTCAATACCTAAAAAACCTTTTGAATCTTTAATTCAATATGTGAAGGAAGATTTAGTTTTAAAAGAAATGAAAACTGATTCAGATTTATATGAGTATTGCTATGGTGTGGCAGGTACTGTCGGTGAATTGTTAACTCCTATATTAACTTCATCAAATGAAAATAATTTCGAGCAAGCTGAAGAAGCTGCGATTGCTTTAGGCAAGGCAATGCAAATAACTAATATTTTAAGAGATGTCGGCGAAGATTTTCAAAATGGAAGAATTTATCTAAGTGTAGAAAAATTAGCTCAATATCGAGTTAATCTACATTCTATATATTATGAAGGAGTTACGCCAAATTATATAGAACTGTGGGAAAGTTACGCTACAGAGGCAGTTAGGTTATATGATATTGCATTAAACGGTATTAATTATTTTGACGAAGAGGTTCGTTACATTATCGAATTAGCTGCGATAGCTTATCATGAAATACTTGTGGAAGTAAGGAAGGCAAACTATACGTTGCATAAGAAAGTATATGTAAGCAAATTGAAAAAAATGAAAATTTATCGTGAACTTAGTGCGAAATATAATAGGAGTGAAACATTATGAAGATTGCAGTTATAGGCGGCGGTGTTTCAGGTTTAGCTGCAGCTTCAAGATTAGCAGCAAACGGTCACCAAGTAGATTTATATGAAAAGAACCAACAAATAGGTGGCAGGATGAATCAGATCAAGCAAGATGGATTTACATTTGATATGGGACCAACCATCGTAATGATGCCTGAGATTTATCGAGACGTTTTTAATTACGCTCAAAAAAATATGAATGATTACTTGGAAATTAAACAATTATCACATATATATGATGTTTATTTTAGTGAAACAGATCAAATTCGCGTTCCTACAGATCTTGCTCAATTAAGAGATATGCTTGAAAGTATTGAACCTAACTCTACACATGGTTTTATGTCCTTTTTAACAGATATATACGAAAGATACGAAATAGCACGAAAATATTTTCTAGAACGTACGTTTAGGAAACCTACAGATTTTTATAATCCTTTTACTATATATCAAGGTATGAAACTCAAAACATTTGATAAAGCAGATAATTTAATTGAAAAATATGTTGATAATGAAAAAATCCAAAAGATTTTAGCGTTTCAAACATTATATATAGGTATCGACCCTAAACGAAGCCCGTCATTGTATTCAATTATACCCATGATAGAGTTAATGTTTGGTGTTCACTTTATAAAAGGTGGTATGTATAGCTTTGTCAGAGCGCTTCAAACGCTAAATGAAGAATTAGGTACTCGAATTTATACCAACGCAAACGTTGAAGAAATTATCATTGATGGTAGGTATAAGTGTGCGGAGGGACTAAAAGTAAACGGACATATAGAAAAGTATGACAAGATAATTTGTACTGCTGATTTCCCATATGCTACTTCATCTTTAATTAAAAATGAACATCATCCTAAGAAGTATACGACACAGAAAATTGATAATATGGACTATTCTTGCTCAGCCTTTTTAATGTACATAGGGGTTGATAAAGATTTATCTGAAGATATCTTGTTACATAATGTTATATTTTCAAAGGATTTTGATAATAATATCAATGAAATATTTTCCGGGGCAATATCCCAAGATCCATCAATATATGTATACGCTCCTAGTGTGGAAGATCAGTCGTTAGCGCCAGAAGGTCAAACAGGTATTTATGTGCTGATGCCCGTTTCAGAATTGAAAACAGGTGATACGGATTGGTCTGATGAGTCAACAATCACACAAGTGAAAGATATTATTTACAATAAGCTTTCTACGATTAAAGCGTTAAAAGATTTGAAAAAGCAAGTTGTGACAGAAATTATTTATACGCCTAAGGATTTTGAAGGAGATTATAATGCTAAATTTGGAGCAGCCTTTGGTTTAATGCCTACTTTAGCGCAAAGTAACTATTACAGACCACCTAATGTGAGCAGAGATTACAAAAATTTGTATTTTGCTGGAGCTAGTGTTCATCCAGGGGCAGGCGTACCAATTGTACTGACGAGTGCTAAAATTACAGTTGATGCTATGTTAGAAGATATTAATGATGGTATATAAAAAACGGGAGTGGGACAGAAATCAAATTTTCTAATATAAATTTCGTAGTCCCACCCCGGCAAGGGTGACTAGGATTGAAAAAAGCTTGATATAATCGCATTTTCAATTCAGTCACCTACTGCCAAATTGAAAACGAGCCTGAGACATCTATTTATGTCCCAGGCTCGCCTTTTTAACTAATCGAACGTAATGGTTTGTGGTGTGTCTAATTTTTTATCGTTCATAATTTTTATGGATTTTGGTATTACTTTAATTACACACAAGTTTGGATCATCCTTAGAGTCAAAAAAGGACTTATCTTGTTTGTTCCAAATCCAATCAATAGTCTCTTGATCTTTCAGTATTTCAACATTAGCATCAATTTCTAGAAAACTACGATTATTCGTTTCATCGTAACCTATAAGTACATGAGCTTTGGGATTATCTTTAAATTCAGCAATTTTTTTAGACTCAATGCTTGTCTTAGTATAAAGTGTGTGTCCATCATTATAAAATACCATGTATCTACTATTAGGTGTATTGTTATGTGCAGTAGATAGGACACCTATTTTTGATGTATTTAATATATTTTCAATTTCATTTTGTAATTGTTCGTTATTCATAATTTAATCACCTCTAATAATTATATACCCTGAAGTGACCTATAATATGTACAGTGTTAACATTGGTTTTGTTTTTTAGTGAATTATACACAAGTTATAATGGGTATATGATTGAAAAATATCATTCTAAGTTAAGGGACGATTATAATAGTGAGGGTCTTTAATATACAAATTCAGCTATTTCGATAAAGTTATTATGTAAAAATAATCTGGGAGGCAATAAAATGCATTTAGGAGTCATACTTAACAGAGTTTTTAGAACGAAAGATAATCCACTGTTTCATTATATAGTGAAGCACCAAAATGAAATAAATAAATTGTATTTTATTTTACCTTTAGAAGATTTAACTGACGCATCAGAAGTCAAACGTGATTATTATCATAAAGTTGTAAAAGGGTTTGTAAATGCGTTAGATAAGTATGACATACAACCTTATATTGTCACGTATGACAAGTTAGGTGACTTAGCTGATACATTGGCGTTATCTCATGTATTAGTAGCAAAAGATATTATGAGTTATCACAAGGAAATATATGACTATCCTCATGTAAAACAAGCTTTTGAAAACCATCGAGTTACAGTAATTGGACAACGTGTGAATCATTATTTTGAACCAACAAAGACTTTTAATAAACAACAACAGCCTTATAAAGTGTTTACCAGTTTTTATAAAGCAAATCGTCAAGATTTAGTACGTACCCCTAAGAAAAGTTATCAAGTTAAGCAGTTGGCTCAAATTGCGGAAAAGGGTTTAAATCAAAGTGATCTAAAATTCACAAACAGTAAAGATGCAGAAAAGTTAGCACGTAAAGCTTGGGATGATTTTTTAAATGGTGACATAGTTCGTTATGATAAATTGACTGACGATGTAACCCAAGATTTTGTAAGTGGATTAGGTAGATCTTTAGCCTATGGACTACTCGATATTCGTGAAATTATAAATGATTTACTTGAAGGTTACGATAGTGATGAAACAAATTATGAAGCTTTTATAAGAGAAGTTATATTCCGTGAATTTTATTATGTATTAATGACACAATATCCAGAAACTGCAACTAAATCCTTTTCTGAAAAGTATCGAAGTATGGAATGGTCTTATAATAAAGCGCATTTTGAAGTATGGAGAAAAGGCCAAACTGGCTTTCCAATCGTTGATGCCGCAATGAAGAAACTAAATCGTACAGGATATATGCATAATCGTTTGAGAATGGTCGTATCTCAATTTTTAACGAAAAATTTATTTATTGATTGGACTTGGGGTGAGGACTACTTTAGACAGTATTTGATAGATTATGATAATGCATCTAATGTACATGGTTGGCAATGGTCAGCATCAACGGGGACGGACGCAGTGCCTTATTTCAGAATGTTTAATCCTATACGCCAAAGTGAGCGTTTCGATGCGCAAGGTTATTTTATTAAAACACAACTAGAAATATTTAATGATGTGATTAGTAAGTATATTCATGATCCAACTAAATATAAGAGTAAGTTACAAGAACTTTATCATATTGAAATTGGAAAAGATTATCCAGAGGCTATTGTGAATCATAAAGATAGTAGAGCTTATGTTATGGATAAATTTAAGCAATTGTGACATGTCAGTCATTAAAAAGGAGTGATTCATTTGTTGAACAATGAAATGCATCGTATTTATTTAGACGTAAATAATAATGAGGTAACTATTAATACATTTAATGTCGCATATAAATATACTATATTAGAACAAATTAATGATTTGCCTCAATATGGTTATGCAGTTTTAAATCATCTATATGTTAATCCTGGTCTAGAAGAAGACTTTGAACGTATTTTCTTAAATAGAGATAAGCACTTAAGGAATACTAAAGGGTTTGAAAATCTATTGTTTTTAAAGCCACATCGTACACATGAACATTATGTTATTATTACGTTTTGGCATGACGAAGCAGCTTACAAGCATTGGCAAGCGTCTCAGGAATATAAAGCCTCTCATAAAAATAGAGGAACTAGACAAGGTGCTGATAAATCTATTGTAAACAGAAACCTATCATTTAATATTAGTTTAGAATTTAAATAACATAATTTTTGAATTAAATGATATTTCTGCAAACATATAGGCGAGTTATTTAAATACTAACTTGCCTATTTTTTAAGCGATATAAAAATTTTAGCAAAATCACTGATAAGGGGAAGCGTATCATAAATAAAGCTAAAAAATAGGTCGTAAAAAATGTAATATGAGATGAATTGATGTAAATAATATATAGACAGCCTTGATAACTGGAGTATTTTTTATGGCTCTAAGGAATGGATTAGTTTATACGTGGGTATCAGAATTGCGAATACAAAGTTAAATTTAGAAATACTTTATCCAATCTATACAGATTTTTTATTTCAGCTAAGAAAATGATAGGAGCGTACAGAACTCCTATCACACAAGAAGGTATATTATATTTATGAAAATAATAAGTTGAAGGAGAGTTACAGGATGAATAACAGTAAAGTTTATGCCATTATAGGGTTAACTATATGCTTAATAATTATGGCAGTCTGCTTACCGTTTTTAATTAAAAATGGTAGTTATTCGGCTATTTTTTCTGCTTTCATTCCTATAGCAATAGTAATAATTTATCTTATCTTTAATAAGCAAAATAATAATGATAATTAGGTATTGTAATAACATCACTTATACTTTAAAAATGACGGAGGGATTGGTTAGAAGTGACAATATTTACAATAGGTCATTATAATTATAATCTAGAAACATTTCTTGAAATGCTAGAAAAAGCCAAGATAACAAAAATTATAGATGTTCGTTCATTTCCAAATAGTAAAAAACATCCACAATATAACCAACATGACTTCATGGATTGGCTAAAAGAGCACAATATAAAATATAAACATATTTCATTACTAGGCGGAAGAAGAAAACGTTCTGGCGTAGTTGGAGAAAATTTGAATGCTGGTTGGAAAAATCAATCATTTCACAATTATGCAGATTATACTTTGACCGATGATTTTAAAGAAGGTATCAATATATTGATGGAAGAAAAAGATAATAATGTGGTTGCATTGTTATGTGCTGAACGTCATCCTTCAAGATGTCATCGTTTGATTATTAGTAATTGGCTACAGGCACATAATGAAAATGTAACACATGTTATTTTAAATAATAATGGCATTGAATTAAAATCGCATAAATTAGGAGAATGGGGAGCTATGCCTATCATTGAAGATGATGGGCATGTTGTATATCCCTTTATGACAAAATAAATTCCAATGATAAATTAAAAAGTAATAAATAAAAATCACATGATCAAAGAAGATCCAGTAGTGTGTCACAAGTGATGCTATTTGATAGACATTTAATAATACAATAGGTCACGTGAAATAATTTAACAGCATCCAATTATACATTTATATAATTAATTAACAAAAAAGACACGATTAGATTCGAGTCTTTTTTACTTGGATTTATTATAGTAGGAGTTGTTGTTAATGAGAAGAATTTAGAATTTTTAATATGGTTTCTTTGTTACTTAAAAGATTAATTTGTTGAAGAATTTGATTTTTAGTATCATTCAATTTACCTTGTTTTAAAATACTACTGGAAAAATTTTTGGGTTGATAATTATCCCAATATTCTAATTCAGAAAATAGTTCATGATATGCTTTCATGATATATAACCACCTTTAATTATATTCAATAAAATAGCTCTTCAAATTAAGAAGAGCGTTACACATCTTCTCATCTTTCAGTTATTTAAAACTGTTGGAATTAGCACATCGCTATTTAGCTGTTGCTGGAGCTTCTAAGGGCCAAGTCCCTCCACTCACTCTTAATAAGAGAACTATTTTATTAACTGTATTATAACACATAATGGAATAATTGGTGATAATGCATTACTCAAATTTGATTGAAAATTAAGTTGTTTTATTACAAAATTTTCATCGAGGAAAAAGATAATAGATTTGAACAAAGAATGTATGAACCAAAAATAAAGTGCTGAGACGCATTACGGGAGGGGAATTATTAAGTTTAGTGTGACGCAGAACTGTCTTTTTAAACTCTACACGAATATCAATATGATTAATGACAGTAAAATATAATTTTTTGAGTTGTAACCTTATCCATTGTCTTTATATTTAAATATATGACATAACATAACAGAAACTTGTTTAGTATCGTAGGATAATTTCTCTTGATTTTGTTGTTACTTAAATCGGTTTATTTGTTTTGTAATGACATTCAGTTGTTTTTCTACTCGAGATAGATGTTTTATCAAATGAGGTGAAATAAATTATATTTAAAAAATAATAATTTAAAGGAATTGAACACTTGAAAAGTCAGAATATTATAAAAATAAATATGCAATTTTAAATTAATTAGCTTATAATGTCTATGAGAGAATTACAAAAATAGAAAATATATTGCAAATCATCGAAATATAAATTGAAATTTTTAATAATTAACAAGAATTATATAAGATAAAGAACTGTCAAACAAAGGAGAGATTGTTTTGGTTGTTTTAATTCCAAATGATAATGAAAGAAAAGAGGATTTTAACAATAGTGAAGCTGAAAAAAAGCTATATGAAGCTTTTAAAAATTTAAGTGATGACTACTATGTTTTTCATTCAACGAATATACCTGTTAAAAATGGTAAACGAATATTAGATAAAGAGATTGATTTTATTATCTTTAATCCTTCCTATGGAATTTTATGTATTGAAGTTAAAGGTGGGCTCATAAAATACGAGGATAATATTCTGAGACAAAAGAAAAATAAAGAAATAAGTGATCAAAATAACGAAGATGATTATAAAAAAATATATCCATATAAACAACTAAAAAAAGTAAAATATAGTTTAGTAAATACATTAAAAAGAAAATACCCAAAAGGTGTTAAAGCCTATGAATTATATTCTTGTGTGTGGTTCCCTGATATCAAAAGTGAAAATATAACAGGTCAGTTACCACTAGAGTATAGGGACAATGGAATGTTATGCAAAGAACATATGAATGATGTTCAATATACTTTAGATAAGGTGTTTAAAGATTTAACAAATAATAATGTTATTAGAAAAAATGAAGAAGCAATAAAAACAGTAATTGATACAATAGCTCCTAAATTTACTGCTTTTATACCATTGAATGATTTATTTATTAATCATCAAACTACTTTCAAAGCTATGACAAAAAGTCAGATAGAAGTTATTAAATCGTTTGAAAATAACGAAGCCGTTCTTGTTGAAGGATTGGCAGGGACTGGTAAATCTATAATCGCTTTAGAACAGGCTAAAAAATTGACTGAAAACGAAAATGATACAGTCATATTTTGTTTTAATAGGCTTTTAAAAGAACACTTTATCAATCGTTTATCCAGTTTTGGTGAAAATATTAACGTTATGAATATGCTCGACTTATATCGTTGTGTTAATAAAATAGGTCATGAATCATTTAATAAAAAAGAGCAAGAACAATTTTTACAAAATTTGTTAAATAATATTGAAAAATTCCCCTTTAAAAATGTTGTTATTGATGAAGCTCAAGATTTTACAGCAGATATACTCAGCAATTTATATAAAATAACTCAAAAAAAGGGCGGGAAATATTATGCATTTTATGACTTGAATCAGAAACATACAAATAATAATACAGAAGATTGGTTACTTAAAAATGATTTAACTAAAGCGAAACTATACAACAATTGTCGAAATACATTTGAAATAGCTGAAACGATTTCAAAGTTAAAAACTGCAGGAGAAATGTATTGTAAACATGATATAAGCGGCACGAAACCCTCTATGAATATTATAAAAAACCTTAATGATATGAATAAACACTTATTAAAAAGAGTGGATTATTACATTGAACAAGGGATAAAAAAATCGAATATTGTTATTTTATCATTAGAAAATGAAGAGAATATGAATAAAAGTAAATTAGATGGATTAAATATTAGCTTTGAACGTGAGGAAGATAAAGTGTTATTCACAACAGCTAGAAAATTTAAAGGACTTGAAGCTGATGTCGTATTTATTGTAGATTTACAGGAAAATTTATTTGCTAATGAAAAATATCGAAACTTGCTTTATATTGCAATTTCCAGGGCAAAACATGTAGCTGAAATTCTTGTGGATTATGAAGACAATAAATATAGACGCTTGAAAAATTCTGTAATAAGAAATGATAGTGATAGTCTAGCTGATGTTTTATCAGAAAGATATAATATAGAACTAAAATATAACTATTAAACCACGTATAAATTAAATTTTTACAACAAAACCATTATAATGGAATAAATAATACAATTTTTTACTTATGGAATAGGGGAATAATTAGTGACATTATCAACTTTAATTAAAGAGATAGGAAATACATACCTTAAAGAAAAGGAATCGGGTGAATTTACGGGGGCGCCAGTTGGAGACTTAGTAAAAAATCAGATGGTCGATGAACTAAAAAATATTGAACGGCTGAAGAGTTTTAAACTCAAAGGTAGTATTGGAAATGGTAATTTTGCAGAAGTACCATGGGTTGCTATTATGGATGGAAATATAACAAAAAGTACTACTGAAGGAATCTATATTGTTTTCTTATTTAGTGGAGATGGAGAGAAGGTATTTCTTACTTTAAATCAAGGTGTTACGTATTTTAAAAATAAAAAATTAAAAAAACATGACATCGTAAAAATATCAAACTCGATCTATGGAATATTAGACGCTCCTGAAAGCGCGCCTATTCATATTGATTTAAAAGCTAAGACATCATTAGGGAAAGGTTATGAAAAAACCACGATTAGTGGCTTCGAATATTATATAAATGATTTGCCAGATTCTTCAATAATTGAAAATGACATGAATAAATTATTGAATGATTATGAACAGTTAATTGCTAAATATAAAGAAAATGGGCAAAATCTTGATCAATTTTATCGATATATTTTAAATGCAAAAGATAAAAAATACCAATTATTCAAAAATTTATTTAGAAATTTTGTAGAACAAAGTCAAATCAATATTACGAGTAATGATAAAAGTACTGAAATAAAACATGAAGGCCTTGAAGAGGTGAAAATTACTAAAATTAAAGATTATAACTCTATACAAATTTACGATGTTGAATTTCATATCCATCTATTTAGTAATGGACAATATGGTAGAAAAAACGGTGACGGTAGCGGTAAAATTCCATATGTATGTTATAAATACTCAAATGCAAGGTGGGCAACTATTAGAACAACTTTTGAAAATTATAAAATGAGTACTGTTAGAGTGACATTATGGGATGAAATAGATCAAAAAGAACAAGAAACAGGGCAAAGTTATAATATTGTAGATATGGACTTATTTTTGGACAATCCACCTAATGAATATTTCAAACAATTTTATGATGATTATATGGGTTATAAAAACGGGGTTGAACCAATGATAGAAAGTGAAATAGTGAAAGAGTTAACAGATAAATTATTAAAATCCAAAAACCTCATATTGAGAGGTGCTCCTGGAACAGGTAAGAGTTATCTAGCGAAAGCAATAGCTTGTAATATGATAGGGGCTTCTAATGAAGATCTAGAGTCTTCGGAACAATTTGAGTTTGTTCAATTTCATCCCAATTATGATTATACTGATTTTGTTGAAGGCATTAGACCTGTTATATCTCATGATGGCACTATGGGGTTTGATTTAAAATCAGGAATATTCAAAATGTTTTGTGAGCAAGCTTTAGAGACACAAAGTGGTAATTCTTCAGATAAAACGAGCGAAAAACATGAAAATCACATTAAATATGGCGATAATCATAAAAAGTATATCTTTGTAATTGATGAAATAAATAGAGGAGAAATTTCAAAGATATTTGGTGAATTATTTTTTTCAATAGATCCTAGTTATAGAGGAATAGCTGGAGCAGTAAAAACACAGTATTCAAATATGGATTCTGAAAAAGACAAATTCTATATTCCTGAGAACGTTTATATAATAGGAACTATGAATGATATAGATCGATCTGTAGATACCTTTGATTTTGCAATGAGACGTAGATTTAGATTTGTCGAGATTAAGGCGAATGAAAACCTTGAAATGTTAGATTCTCTCGGAGATGACAAAGATGAAGCAATTAATAGAATGATTAGCCTTAACGATGCAATATCTCAAGTTGATGAGTTGGACAGAAATTACCATATTGGGGCTGCGTATTTCTTGAAATTAAAAGATATAAGTTTTGAAGAACTATGGGAAGACTTTTTAGAACCGCTATTATCTGATTATATAAGAGGAATGTTTAATGAAGAAGAGATCATGGAATCATTTAAATCGGTTTATGATAACCCCAAAATAAGTTCAGAATTAGGTTCAGAAGATGAAGTTGGTTAAAATTAAGGATAATTCTACTGAATCTTCCAATGAGTTTTGTGAAATTCCCAATATAATTTCTTCAATATTAGATAAAAACATATCAGAACTTGATGAGACGGGCATATTTGTGTTCCCTAATAGTTTAAAAGAGCAAGAAGGCATAACAACAGATCAATTTATTCTTAATAAGGTTGGTCAAGAATATCGTTCCAGTAATATTATGGGATTTATAGGTTACAATGACGAAAATTTAATAATTGAATCGCGTTTTTCGGAAGGACAACAAGATTATTTTTTTCAATATTTAATAGAAAATGTTTTGAAAATACCTTATGTTATTGATCTAAATACAATAATTGACCAAGACAATAAAATTATTGATTTATTTATATTTATTTTTCCATATTACTTAAAGAAAGCTATGCGCAAAGGTTTGTTCAAACAATATACAAGAAATGAATATAACAATAATAATATAAAGGGCACTATTGATATTCAAAGACATATTAAAAATAACACACCTTTTATAGGTAATATTGCTTATTCCCAGAGAGAGTTTTCATATGATAACTATATGCTTCAGTTAATTAGACATACAATAGAATTTATTAAAAAAAGAAAAGAAGGCGCAGGCGTGTTAAATAGTGTCAGGAATGAAGTGAAGCAAATTCGTGAAGTTACTACAAGTTATAATCATATGGATAGAAATAAAATAATAGCGTTTAATAATAAGCGAACTATAAGACACGCCTATTATAAGGAATATAGAGAGTTGCAGAAACTTTGTTTAACAATTTTGCAGCGTCATAAGCATTATATTGGTAATGGTAAAGAGAAAATTCATGGTATTTTATTTGATGGAGCATGGTTGTGGGAAGAATATATTGATACATTAGTTAGCACAGATTTTTATCACCCTAAAAATAAAGGGGGGAGTGGATCTCAAAGATTGTTTAGTAGACATTTAGGACCGAAAATTGGGTTAGTTTATCCAGATTTTATTGGACGTAATCAAGAAAATAGAATAATTGCCGATGCAAAATATAAACCAATCCAAAATATAGCTAATAGAGACTATTTACAAGTTCTAGCTTATATGTTCAGATTTGATTCTAAAATAGGCTATTATTTCTATCCAAACCATAAAGAAACTAGGGATGAAGTATTATATTTAAATCAAGGGATTAGCTATGAGAGAAATGTGCAAATGCGTGAGGATATAAAAGTAACTAAACTTGGTCTTGCTATCCCTAAAGAAGTTGAAAATTATAAAGATTTTTCAAAGAAAATGAAAAAAGCTGAACAAGCATTTTTAGCTAAAATGTGATTTATCTGGTAATCTGAAAGATTAGATGGTGAAACTAAATTACTTTATCATTATTTAGAAAATACTATTCGTATTAAAAACAACAGAATAATAGTATAGAGTAGAGGCTGGGCGATTAATGTTATCCTGCTTCTTTTCATATTGGCAGTAGATGACTGAAAGTCTACTTCAAATTCAGCTTTATCATGTTTATCCATAAAGATGCACCTCAGAAGTTAAATTTTTAGTCCAACTTTTGGGGTGCACATTATTTCAAATATTTTACAGTCTTTTCCTAATACTAAGCACTACTAAATGGTTTTTCTAAACAGGGCTAATGTAGAGTTGCCAAAAGATTCTGTGTCTGTGTCAAAAGTTTCGACTACTTCGAATCCAAAGTATGTGATTTCTTTTATTAGATCTGTCTTTGACTTTTCTAAATAAGGAATAACTTTTAATGGTATTTTTATTTTTTCTCCATTTATTCGTACCATTCTATCTATATAATTTTCTTTATGAAAGTTCTTTAATTGTTCTTTAACTTGATCGTAATCCTCTATTGTATGGAATCCTTTGCCCCACTCTGATTTACAATGATCAACTAAGAAGTAACCATCCTTTTTTAAGACTCTTGCAACATTTTGTAGATGACATAATCTGTCTGAATTTTTATTAATCATGTGTAAGCAGCCCATATTCATAGCTAAGTCGAAAGTTTCATCTTCATATTTATTTAAATAAAGTACATTTCCAGTGCTGAATATAGATTTTTCTTCATTAAAGTTTCCAATTTTATCTTTTGCTTTTTCAATTGCACTGTGAGAAATGTCGATACCCTGTATATCAATATTTTGTTTGTGTAAAAAAATGGTATCTCTTCCTTCGCCACACCCTAAATCTATAACTTTCCCTTTAAATATATTTGGATATTTTCGGAAAACCATTAATAATGACTCATTTGGTTTTCCTGTTTCCCATAAATCAGCACCAATGCTATAAATTTTTTTATATCTTTCTTCGTAACCAAAATAGTAGTCATCGATATCAGCAAATAGTTTTTGAGCATCTTCATCATCTTCTATGGCTAAATTATAGTGATTTGAAAGTGAAATACGTGTGTTAGACACTAATAAATTTATAAAGTACTTTTTATTTTTGTGTATTTCAAACTTTTCTCCGACACCGATAAGAAATGGTTTTGCTACTTTATTTTTATTAGAACATTCTATTATGGCTAAACGACCACTTTCAACAGTTAGATTATTCTCTTTATCACTAGTTATTTTGAAAGTGCGCAAATCATTATTTTCTATAAATTGTAGAGTGTTAATCATCATCACCTTCTAACTCAAACAATAGTTTTTCTTTTAATTTAGAAGGATGTTTAAATGCTCTGCAAGTGTTTAATAATTTCCGAGCTTCATTTAAATTATTAGATTTTAATAATGAAAAATAGAGTGTTATTGGAATAATATCTCTTTGAGCGTTGCTACCTCCAAAATTTGTATTATTTACTAAAGGAAACAATTTTTTAGAAGCTTCAGAATAATTTTGTCTAGCAAAATCGTAAAAGCCACTTAATAAGTTATATTGTTCGTAATTAATTGTATTATATTGTCTTTCTCTTATTTGTTGAATAAGTGATTCAATTTTTTCTTTTTCATCTTTTAATATATAGGCTATTAAAGCATGTAAATCATTGAAAATAAAGTGACTATTATTTAAGTAATCGTCCCAATTGTTTAATGACTTATAAGGAATAATATTATTTTCATCCAATAAATGTAATCTCCAAAGTAGGGCAGTGACGTCTAAATCTTCAAACCCATTCTCAATGTTTTTGCGTATGATTTCATTCGTCATAATCTGTTTAACTTCTTTGAAATCCAAGTTGAATAAATGAAATACTGCTAAATGCCACCAAACATGAATTCTCATACCTTTATTACATTCCCAATATGGTTTCATTTTTTTCATCCACAATATGCCTTCTTGATATTTACCTGTTTCATAAAAATAATGACACATAGCATGTATTGAATATACATCTTTAGGGTTTATACTAAGTGCAATATCGGCTGCATTTTTTGCTTCTTCAAACATTCCATTTTCAATTAAAGCAAATGATTCAATACCTTTGCTATATCCATAAAAAGAATGGTTTGTATTTGTAAAAGCATTGACTACAATTTGTGATGTTTCAAGCATACTTTTTTGCCAACCAAGATTAAATTCCATCATATGAAGGGCAAAGAAAGCAAGTCGGTTTTTTGGGTTATTATTAAGTAATTCTCTATATTTTTGGTGAGCATCAGTGTATTTACAAGTGGCTTGTTTTCCTAAAGCATTATTTAAAAGTACGGTATCAGTATTATCTATTGAATTGATGTTTAGAATTTTTAAATTCTCTAATGCTTTATTATGCTTTCTTTTTTCCATGCTACTTAAATATTCAATTGTTTGTAATTGTAATAGAAATATATCTTGAGTATTAATATTTACATATTGAATGGGTTCAATCATTCCATAAAGATGATCATATAATTTTTCGATATTAATTTCTTGTTGCGAGTAATATACATTGTTATAAATATCTTTCCTTTTAATCAAATGATTTTTCAATTGTAGTGTTCCTTTCGTGATGTTCAATTTTTAATAAAAGCATTAATATAATTAACAAAATAAATGATGGTAACCAAACAAAGTTTAAATTGAATATACCAAGATAAATACAGAGTGCAAGAACTGGTAGCCCCAAAGCATTTCCCAGGGAATAAATATGTTTTACAGTATGACTAGAGTATGCTGTAACAATGATTTTTCTGAAAATAATTCTTGCGCTGCCAAAAGTGAAACCGAACAATAGCATTAATAGTAATTTCATTACTAGCGTTCCTTCAGCCAAATACCACATTACAGTGATAACAATACTTATTATAAAAAATAGAGACAACCAATTATTAGATCGTAATTTACTGAGTATTATTCCAATTAAAGCCATTCCCAGACCTAAAGCACAGTCCAACAGTGCGACTTCATGAACTTCTCCACTCTTAAAAGCTGTAAAAGTAGGTAACATAAAATTGATAGTTCCTAATATTGGCCACATAAGCATACTTATAAAGTAATGTGTAAATTTTACAGATTCTTTAGTATGAACTTCATCATCTTTAGAAGGTAGCTGATTATTCTTATTTTGTTTCCTAATGGCAAAATAAAGAAGCAGATAGATTAAGGCATACAATAAAAATATCCAATGAAGTGTGGTAAATTTAACAATTATTGAAACAAACAAAGGTCCTATCATTAAAGCAACTTGATTGATAGTCATTGAAAGTGAACTATATTTGTTAATAAATACTTCACTTTCCTTTTCAACTAATTGTGAAAACCAAAATTCTAAACTTGTTTCCAAAAGGAAAAATACAACCCATAAAGCAAAATTTAGAATGATTAACTGCAAAGCGTTTCGATAGCATACTGTTATGATAATGACTATATAAAATAGTATTAAGAAAGATAATTTTGTCAAGCCAGCACCAGAATAATTTTTAAAGAATAGCCCTATTAGAAATGGAGTGAATATTGCTGGCAAAAATGAAAGGATTGTAGCCAGCGCTAAATCACTCGTAGATTCAGGATTTGCGAGTTCCCAATTTATAATGAGGATTAAACCTCCACAGATAAATCGATATAGTGCAGTAATGGTTAAATATTTAGTCATTATGAGCATCACCGCAATCAAAAATTTTATTTGCTAATTCACTGGCTTTGTGAATATGTTTGTATGTTTTTGAAGTTGGTAACTCAGGCCAGTTCAATTGAATGAGTCCTTCACGATTACTCCAATTTTCAGGGTCAGTTACGATATCTCCAACTTTTTTTAATACATTTATTTTTTTGATTTCGGGATCTTTTGATACATCTGGATAATGAATATGCATGATTTTACCTTTTTGAGCTTTCATAAATGCTATGGCAGAAGTTTTTTTGGGAGTAAATGGATATGTAGGTTTTACGTCATTGTTAATATACATAGATATATGAAGGCTGTAGGGGTTAATGTTATAAGAAGATTCGACTAAATCCATAATAGCATCGCCACCAGGTCTAGCTGCAGCTTCTATGACATAGAGGTTGTTGTCTTTAATTTTTATTTCAACATGAGCAATTCCGCGCGTAATACCTAGAGATTTACAAGTTTGTATTGCCAGGTCTTTAATATTTTTATCTTTATATCTGAAACTGGGAACTAAATGACCCATTTCAGTAAACCACGGTCTAGATGATAAATATTTCTCTGTAACAGTAATGACTTCATAGAAATTATGACCACACAGTACTTCAACTGAAACTTCATCATCACTATCAATAAATGCTTCGATCAGAAATCCACTTTTAGAAACTTGGAAATCATCTGCATAGACCTCTATCGTTTGTTTCGATTTAGTATAGGCATCCACACATTCTTGTTTATTATTGGCTAAATAAACACCGCCACTACCTCCGAAATCAACCGGCTTTATAATTACTGGAAAATTAAATTCATTCATTAGCTGTTCTAATTGTAATACACTATTAAAATACATAGACTTTGGTGTGGGGATATTAAACTTTTCAAATATTGACTTCATTATACTTTTATTTCTACAAGCGTTTATGACTTGTTCTTCAAGGTAAGGCAAACCGTAGTCTTGATTTAGTTTGTTAGCGACTTTTAGTGTCCAATCATTTAAAGGAACAATAGATTTAGGTTTGTAGCCTTGCGTTTTATAGTAAGCTATTTCATTTTTTATTTCTTCATAGTTTAAAGGATTGGCATTAATACAAAAATCCCAATAAGCATTATATTGATATTTTGCATTCTTAATAGCTGTCCAAACTTGAAAATCTCCGATTGCTTTACCACCTGCATAAGATCTTTCTCTAAGGAACTGATCTGCACCTAATAACAATAGATATTCTTTCATATGAGCCTCCTCATTCATAAAACATTTATTATATAAAAATAATACCATATAATTTTATGGTTTAAAATGATATAAAAATAGATTGTGAGTTTTATTTTTGTCGAAGGTCTTTATAGATATTTCTTAGAAAGTGTTAGTTTTAAACATATAAAAGACTTAAGAATATTTACTTAACCTGTCAGGTTTATTTTTTTTAAAGTTACAATGTGCAACATGATTTATCTATCTTAAAAGGTAATCAAGGAATAAAAAGACAAGGTAGAATGATGGGAGTTATTGAAGCGCATAATGTAATAATTGGGATTCTTGCACTTAAGAAGAAAATGAAATTGTAAATGATCTGAAATTTTATTTAGAAAAATCTATATAAAAAGCGTAGACAATATTTTACTATCATCTACACTTTTAACATATTCAAAATTCAAAAAATATTACTAATTTTTAATAAATGACCCTCATTAGAGCACTTTTATTACTTAATGATTTCAATTGTAAGAGGGACAACAAAATCTTCACCTTTATTTACTGTAACAATACCTATAATTGCATAAACAAATCCTGCAATTGATAAAACAAATAGTGGAATATAACCTATTAGTACGATAGTCAATATCCAAGATATAATAATATAACAAGTATAACTTATTGCAAAATTCAAGTAATTTTTACCTTGCTTGTTCAAGTATTCAGATTCGTCCTTTTTCATAAGCCATATAATTAATGGACCGATAAAACCTGTGAATATGTTTAATATCCAAATTAACATAGCCATTGTTTTATCATTTTGACTTACATTTGGAAAAGCATGTGGATTTTTCGATTGATTTAGTAAATTCATTTTTTAACCCCTTTGTTTTTATATATAGTATCAAAATACTATATAACTATATTAATTGATTTTGCAAAACTTGTATACTCAAATTTATCTTGCATATAAATATTATTAACATACAGAGAGTATTTGAATTTTAATATGCATATTCGTAATCACATAACCTCCAAAGGCCACAATGCCTATAACATCCCATCAAGTTTAAAGTGACCATATCAGTGATATGTACATAATAAAGCTTACGACAAAGGGGGTGGAAAATAATGGCAGTAGAAACACATAAAGGTTGTGTTAAGTGTGGACATACAGAAATTGAAGAAGGAACACTTTCAGCGACAGGTTCAGGTTTTTCTAAAATATTTGACTTGCAACATAATAATTTTACAACAATAACATGTAAAAATTGTGGGTATACAGAATTTTATAAAGTAGATAAAAATAGAACAACAGATATTGTCGATTTGTTCTTTGGAGGATAGAAATTATAAATAATTACACGGTGCATAAAATACTGTTTTACGATAACTGTATAAATACAGGTGGAATTTTATCGTATATTATAACTAGTCAACATTATGAGGTGGACTATGAAATCTTTTTAATTAGATTTCTAGTTCACTTTTTTAATTTAACATTTACTTCTATTTAATTTGAACTTAATACTATTTTGTTACGTTCGTGGTAATCAATATGAATTGGTAACTTAAAAAATAGATAGGAGTGGCGTTATTTTATGAAAAAAAGTACCTCGAGTATCATATTTACGATATCAGTGGCAGGCATTTTTGTAGGGACACAAGATGCTAGTGCATCGGAAGTAGAGGATCAACAGAAAACAACAGAAACAACCAATGAAACGAATCAAAATGATGATACAATCACACAAACTTCAGATAAAGCGTTGGAAACAGAATCACCTTCTAATAAAGTAGATAACTTAGAGCGTAATAATCAGAGATATGCAGCAAATGATACAAAGGCACAGTCAAAAGCAAATAATAATCAAAATTCAACTTCATCTAAAAATGCTGATGAGGAAGTAGATCAAGATACACAAATTACATATAAGCAACAAGGTGAAAGTAATAAACATATACAACCATCTAATAACCAAGGACAAAAAGAATCATATACAGCAGCGAAAGAACAACCAAAGTTACCAAATCAATCGACTTCCAATCAGTATAACCCAGGAAATAAGCAACACTGGGAAAATGAAGCGGATAAAACTGATGAAGCTACTTCAGAGCAACAGTACAAAGAGGAAGAATTAGATAAAGGAACAACAGAAGATAATCATAAGTCGAACAAATCGTTAACATCAGATGAAACAGCTACAACAAAAAATACAAATCAGCAAAATCAATCCTCTCAACAAAATAATGCTGAACGTGCTAACCAGGAATCTGATAATAAAAAAACAACTTCAAAACAAACACAATCCAATGACCATCGTTATGCGATCATGACGATTGGCAAAGATAACACCGAAAAGAATTTAACTTGGTATCATGAATCGGACGAGCAAGGTTATGTGGAAATTGCAAAAGCAAATGAGCAGGGTGATTTTTCTAATGCAAGACGTCTAGAAGGAGAAACACATAAAGGTAGCAACACAAAACGCTTGCTAAATAAAAATATACCAAAAATGAATTATACTCATGCAACGCTACCTCAATTAGAAGAAAATACAACTTACATGTATCGCTTTTTTAATGGTGTAAATGGAGAAAAATCCCCGATACGTCGTTTTGATACGAATAATAATGGAGAAACGAATTTTATCGCAGTCGCTGATCCACAGCTAGGTGCTTCAGGAGATTTAGTAGCGGATAATGCAGGATGGCAAAATACTGTGAATCAAATGGCACAGTTAAATAAAAATCCAGATTTCTTAATGAGTTTGGGAGATCAAGTCAATTTGCCTTGGGATGAAAAAGCATATAGTGGTTTTATAGAAGCCAAAGGGATGGAAAATTTCACAGTTGTTCCTACTTTAGGTAATCATGATCGTGCCAATAAAGCATATTCTGAACATTTTAATCTTCCTAATTTGCAAAATGGTGGTAAAAACCTTGCGAGTTCTGATTTTTATTTTATGCACAATGATACACTTTTTGTCAGTTTGAACTCTGAGAGTTTGGATTATAAAGGGCACGAAGAGACGATGAAACGTGCGATTGCAGATACTAAAGATCAAAATACCAAGTGGATTGTCGCACTCACTCACAGAAATCCATATTCAGCAGGCAAACATTCTGATAAGTTAGCAACAAAAATCAGACGTGATAAATTTGCGCCGTTGATGAAAAAGTACAATGTTGATTTAGTATTAGGTGGACATGACCATTCTTATAGTCGTTCACATGTTATGAATGGTAAAGATGCTCAAGTAAAATGGGATGAAAATTGCGCAGCACCACAAACATATTCAAATCCAAACGGTACAATTTATGTAACATTAAACTCTGCTAGTGGCAGCAAATTCTATGAATTAGATGGAAAAAAGGATTATGCAGTTAAATCAATACAGGACAACCAACCTGCTTATACGAAAGTGAACATCACGAAGGATTATATTGAAGTATTAACATACCATGTACCACAAGGTAATGAAAAACTTGGTGAACCGATTGATCGTGTCCGCATTAATAAAGATGATAATTAAACCTGCTTTCAGTTATGATATAACAAGTTATAATTTTATCAAAATATAGAGCGGTAAGTCATCGGGTTGTGTGACGTCACTATACGCTACCATTGATATGAGTTGCGTATTGTAATTGTAATGTTGAGTTTTACAGTGTGAGTGTGATATATCGCAAGTACTCATTTTTACCTACATCGCAATTTTAGAGAAATACGATATTTAACACCTTCATGAATAAAGCATAGTCAGAGTTGCAGAAACTAATAATATAGTAAACCTGCAACTCTATTTTTATTTAAATCCTTACCTGTTTCAGTATCAAACACAAAATAAAGACGAAGTGCTGATAAACACTTCGTCGATAGCATAATAATGATTAAATTTGTCTTTTGTAGTTATTGTAATTTTGACTCTAATTGATGTACAAGATGGGTGAGCATAGCATTAATAGGCGTAGATATGTTGAATGTTTTTCCATAAGCAGCTATTTGCCCATTAAGGTAATCTATTTCTGTTAAACGTCCGTTTGTATAATCTTGATGCATTGATGGATAATGAAGGCCTTGAGCTTCTTTTGGATAAGCTGCTTCAACTTTTTTTAATAGTGCATGACTATCTAAATGAATACCTTTTGCTTTGGCAACTGCGACAATTTCTTTAATGATAGGCATAACCATTTCAGCTGAATCCGGATGATTACCAAATTCATAAATGGTTTTGTTTAATATCGTACATAAAGGATTTAAAACACTATTTAATGTAGCTTTAGACCATATTGCTTCGAATACATTATTACTAATTTGAGCATTCAAATTTGCATCATTAAGAATTTGAAGTATAGCATGCGTATGGTCATCGGTCTCACCATCTGCGCTTTGTAAATATATAGATCCTTCACCCTCTAATAATAGTTGTCCTGGTCCACGTAGACCTGCAGTCCACATCGTTACTGCTAGATAAATTTGAGATAAAGGGACGATTTGTGATAATCGTTCTTCATGACCTAAGCCATTCATCATACTCATTATAGCTGTATTTTGATGGATGCAACCAGCTTCTTGTAATTGCTGTAACATTGCTTCCGAGTGCATAGCCTTAGTCAAGATAATGATAAGGTCAAACTCAGTTGAAACATCTTTGGTTAAAACTGCTGGGATGTTGACTGAATAGTTATCCGTTTCTGTTTTAATGTCCATACCATCTGTATTAATACGTTTGACGTGTGCTTCCCAATTATCAATAAGTGTAACATCATAGCCAGCTTCTTTTATGGACACACCAATTCGTCCACCCATTGCGCCAGCTCCTGCTATGCCTATCCTATACATCGAAACACGCTCCTTCGTTATTTTCAGTTTGAAAAATATTAAAATACAATTTAACTATATCATTTACATATATCGACAACAATATTGTGCAATTTATAACTATTTGAATGTTTATGTGAGGGTTGTAAAGAGGTAATTGAATCGTTAATAACTTTTAAAATTTAAATATATGAATGATTACGTGAAAATTAAGAGAAGATAAAAACCCCCAAACAGTGGATTTTCATTGTTAACCATCTTCAATCAAAATCCTATATATACTTGCATTTAAAAAAATATGATGTATGATGAAAGTGAATAATTACACTATGCATTTAACGTATGCCAAATCGTAGGAGTGATAACTTCAAACGACTGTTAAATGATTGTCATGATATAGCGACTTGTCATTATTATTTGGTTCAAACATCGTAAATAGAAGTATGAGCGTAGTTGTCAATCACAATCATTTGATGGGAATTTGAGAAATCGTTACTAATTTAGGGATTGTTCCACTTGAATGAAGTTTAAATAACTAAAGCCAAGCGGTATTCAATACTAAAGGAGTGATTGATTATGCGTAAAGTAGGTAAATTATTATCAACGACGGCCGTTGTATCAACACTTGTAGTAGGATCCTCAGCAACGTATTTTTCGACGATAACGAATGACGTACAAGCAGCGGAACAAGTTCAAAAATGGGGTAGTGGTGAAGGTGGTTCAAGTGGTGGAGAAAGTATGAATAGTCAAAACGTTTCAAAATTACAATCACAAACACCATGGTATAAGTATGAAGGCTATACGACATACGACCCAACATTTACGTTAGATTATAATTTCGTTAGAGCTATGAAATATGACAATGCAACTATCAATGGATATAAAGTAGATCCTAAAGCGTATAAAGATCATGCTTATAGTAAAACAATTTACGATACAACGATAGATTTTAACGATAAAGACGAAGTTATCCAAATGAGCTTTAAAACGAAACCCAAATCTGTAACTAAATCAGAATTTATAAAAGCACATGAATCTAACATGGATAAAGACGATGATGCTTCAGAATTAAAAGATGAGACAATGATTCCGTTTTATACAAATAATGGTGGTTCATATAAGGGATTCTTTGATGAAGATGGTTATTTAACTAAAATAATTATTGGGCAATAATTCAATGTCGTATTTTACAAAATCATTGTTATCAGTTATAGAACGCATTGATTATTGATAAAAATCCAGAAAATATGAAGTTGGCTATATATCATGCGCGTGTAGTTAACACAAAGCGTATGGAAGCCTGATATTTCAACCCCTCAAGAGCAGGAGACAATCAGATTTAAACCTGATTCTCTTCTGCTTTTACATTTTTTTAGAAAATGTGTGTTAAGCATTACTAATATAATATTAAAGTTTTTTGGCTATTTCAATAAACGTAGCACTGTTTATCCAGTTTCTTCATAAATATAATTTAATATAAAAAGATGCCACCTTTCTAACAGTTACCAAAATTGAATAATACGATTACGTTGACATTAACAATAGTTGTAACTATAATGGTTACACGAGGTGGTTGGTATGAAAATAAGCAGTCGTTTTACGGTAGCTGTTCATATATTAGCTTTAATTAAGATTGAAAAAGAATATACTTTAACATCGATTCAAATCGCAGATAGTGTGAATACGAATCCCGTGGTTATTCGAAGATTGATGGGAAGACTTAAAGAAGCTGGTTTTATTGATGTATCTCGAGGCAATTCAGGTGCTAAGCTTTTGAAATCTTTGGATGAAATTACATTATTTGATGTCTATAAAGCTGTGGAAGTGGTTGAAAAAGGACATTTATTCCAAATACATGAAGATACGAATATCAATTGTACAGTTGGTGCCAATATTCAAAGTGTGTTGGAAGTTATTTTAGAAAGTGCGCAAGACGCAATGGAAGCGGTATTAAAAGGTGTCACATTAGACAGTATCGTCAATAAAATACTCGT
This sequence comes from Staphylococcus ureilyticus, assembly GCF_025558845.1. Taxonomy (NCBI): domain Bacteria; kingdom Bacillati; phylum Bacillota; class Bacilli; order Caryophanales; family Staphylococcaceae; genus Staphylococcus; species Staphylococcus ureilyticus. The sequence continues at coordinate 79,815 of NZ_CP094825.1, forward strand.
AAATAACGGATAAATCTATCCGTATGACCGACTTGTAACTGTAACTATTACAATTACAACCGTAATTAAAAAGCATTTAATAAATTATTTTAAAGCAACCTAAACGATTATCACAAACCTTATTAAATTGAAAGGAGGGCTGGTTGTTCACTGAAAATAAGTATTTATTCTGTGTGTCTATTTTGTTTTATAGGTAAAGATCAACATAAAAAAGTAATCTAAGAAACTGGCACAGATGTATCTATAGAAGGGCAAACGTTTGAGTTAAGACCAAAACCGTAACCGTTAGCACAATTAGATCTGTTAGTGACTTGTCAAAAATAGCATTTTGTCAGAAATTGTCATTGTAACAATGAAAGCAGTTTACCCTTTTATTATTAGCATTTTATCGTTATTAGTAGTTATTTTAAACATATTATATTGATTAAAAATTGGAGGAATTTATTATGAAAATTGGAATTATTGGAGCAACTGGAAAAGTTGGAAATTTGGTATTAGAAGAAGCAATAGAAAGAGGACATGACGTCACAGCCATCGTTAGAAATGCTTCAAAATTATCTAATAGTAATATAAATGTACTAGAAAAAGAAATATACGACATTACAGCGGAAGACTTAAAAGATTTAGATGTAGTTGTGAATGCTTTTGGTGCACCACTTGGTGAGGAAGAAGCACATGTAACTGCTGGGCGCGCATTAATTGAAGCATTAAAAGGAATAGATACAAGAGCGATTATTGTAGGCGGTGCTGGTAGTTTATATGTTGATAAAGCACAAACGACTAAGTTAATAGATACGCCAGAATTCCCAGAAATATTTGTACCTACTGCAAAAGGTCAAGGTAGAAATTTACAAGATTTAGAAGCTACACAAGGTATAACTTGGACCTTCCTTAGCCCATCTGCAGATTTTAATGCAGAAGGTGTCAGAACAGGGGGTTATCAATCAGGGAAAGATAATTTATTAGTGAATTCAAATGGTAATAGCTATATTAGTTATGCTGACTTTGCAATTGCCATTTTAGATGAAATTGAAAATCCACAACATAAAAATGAACGCTTTACAGTTGTTGGAGAAGAAGCGTAAGTATATAGTAGATAATTTAATTTTATTGGGGAAGAGGTAGAAACTTAGTATCTTAGAAAATTTACACAATAGGGATGGGTAATCATTAGATTTATTGAAAAATATCTTGTACCTATTCTAGGATAATAATGAAAAAATTCAGATGAATTGATACTTATGTATAAGTAGTGTACATTTTCATTTCAGTAAACTACTGCACTTATTAGAATTTAAAGCGAAAAATAAATATGTATTTTAAAAAGAACGAAATGATATGCTCCCTTCAAAGTAGACACTTAAAAATGTAAACTTTGAAGGGACCTTTTTATATACAATTACCAGTATTAATGGATTGATAATAATCATCAAAGTCATTCCTAATTTTGACGAATTCATGAAATTTTAAATCCGCGATTTTATACATTTAATTACTATTCGAAAGTAGAGCAGTCATTAAAATTAATTCATTTAGGTATATCACGCCATGAAAATCTGTTTTATAAATTTTATTTTAAATAAATAATAAGTTTTAGAATTTTTTAAAAAAATATAACAAACTCATTGCGGACAATTGAGTTAGGTGATATTAAGATATAAGTAAGTTTTATATAAGGAAGGAGAAAAGAAAATGAAGATTTTCAAACAACACGAACAAAAACAGCGTTTTTCAATCAAAAAATACCATTTTGGTGCGGCTAGTGTTTTAATAGGCGCTATATTATTTGTTGGTACAACAAATGATGCGTCTGCTGCTGAATTGGATGAAAAACCTTCTTTGACTGTAGATATTGGAAACATAGATTCAAAAGTAGCACCAGAAATATCAAAAAACTCAACAGACGCTTCAAAAGCTGAAAACGTACTCTCGAAAGAAGTGGCGATGACATCAGAGAATCAAGCAGATGCAACGAAATATGAGAGTACAGTTGTAAAAGAAACATCAAAAGCTACAGAAAATCAAACAGACGCTTCTAAAACAGAAAATGTATGCTCGAAAGAAGTGGCGGCAACACCAAAAAATCAAACAGATACATCGAAATTTGAGAACACAGCTGTAAAAGAAGCGTCAGAAGCTACAGAAAACCAACAAGATGCTTCAAAAGAAGTATCAGCAACACTAGAAAACAAAATAAATACTTCAAAATCAGAGAATGTAACAGCAAGTGAAACACCTAAATCTATAAAAAAACGTGACATTCCAGATGCATATGATTCAAACAGCATGCTTAGAAGCGCGAATGAAAGTTTAACTCAACCCCCTGCGGATGGTTATAGTGTTAACTCTGAACTCCCAACTAATAATAAGGTGACATATAAAATTCATAAAGCGACTGATCCGAAACAATATACATTCGAAGTAGCTAGAAGAGGTGAAAGTGGAGACAGACAATATGTCTTTTCTGTTAGAAAAGAGGATGTTGATCATGTAGGGGCGCCCACAAAATTTTTCGTTACGGTATTTAATAAAGATAAAAATACATTAGTAAAAGAGATTGATATCAAGACCATTACTCCTAGTGATATTCAGCTCGATGAAATGACTTTTTTAAATATAGTTGCAAAAAAGAATGGATTTTCATTCAGGTTAAATAAAATCGATGTAAATGAACCATCAAATTTTCTTCCCATCTATGGAAATTCTGCACAATTGGTAACGGGTGAGGTTGTGAGTTATTCAATTGTGTTACCACATTGGAAAGGTCAGACAACATATTACTATGATGAACAAGGTAGAGAAATTACACCATCATTCACTCAATATGGATGGACTAAGAGTACTTATACAACAGAACCTCCAGAAATTGCTGGATACGCATTTGATAGTACAAGAGCGCCACTTAATCAAAATGGAAAAATTAACAAACAATCTTCTAAAATAATTGGTAATGTTCGATATAGTAAAGCGACAACGAGTCGTGGCACAATGTATCATAAAGATAAAATTCTTGACGATAAAAGCACTGTAGAAAGTGAAGTATGGTTTACTTATGCTAAAGCACCGGATACATTTGATCCAGTGAATGGCAGTAGTGCAGATAGAGGAAGAATAGCATCGAATAATCTGCCAGATATAAATTATGATTTTGAAAAAAATACTAATGGTTATGAATTTAGAGAAAAAATTGTAGATGGCGCATCTGAAGGGAAATATCAACAACTCGGTTTGGAGGGGAAAGTGATATTTCAAAAATTCCGTTTCCATAAAAATGGATTACCTTCAAATGTAGCAATATCTGTTTCAGATTATGATGGGGGCGATGCAACGTCTAGCTCAGTTGTGAGACTAAAAAGAGGTGAAGTGACTAATTCCCGATATGATAATGGAAGAACATTTGATATTTCGAATAACTTTGAGTATCCAGATACTGTTGAGTACTATTATATTAGCCAAAAAGGGGAGGTAGTTGTTAGTTATGTTGATACGGAAGGCAATGAATTAAAAGGCCTTGTTGAAGATGTGAAAGGTGGGTTTGCAGGCACAGATTATGATACTGTAGTAGACCATCGTCCAGTGACAATTGAAAAAGATGGAAAAACTTATAAACTCGTTTCAGCAGGTAATTATACGATAGGTAAAGTTGATGACCAGGGTCATTTAACTACATCGGATGCACCGATAGGTAAAATAGCGGTAGGGAAGAAGACGGTTACTTATGTTTACGAAGAACTGAAACAAGGTAATGTCGTGGTGAATTATGTTGATGAAGCAGGAAATCCGATTAAAAAATCTGTAGAGGATACACCGGAATCAAACGTAGATACGGCGTATGATACGACGGATTACAAACCGAAAATCATTGGAAAAGATGGGAAATTATATTTATTCTCAAAAGTAAAAGAAGGAGATCATGAAAAAGGAAAAGTTGTAGAAGGAACAACGTCAGTGACATACATCTATAAAGTATTAGGCAGATATATTCCGTTTATTCCAGAAAATCCAGGAGATGCGTATGACCCAAGTAAACCAGGTACAAATAGGCCACCAGTATTGTATGATGAGACGCCAGAAGAACCGTCAGATAATCCACCATTACCATACATTCCAGGTTATACACCGAAGGATCCAAGTGGTAATCCATTGATTCCAGTAGATCCAGACCATCCATAAAGAGGATACATTCCACCATCTATAACAGATCCAAAGGACCCATCAAAGGATACGCCAGTGCCGTACGAGAAAGACTCAACACCACCAAACACACCGAATACGCCAAGTACACCGGATACACCGAATACACCGAATACGCCAAGTACGCCGAACACACCAAGCACACCGGATACACCGAATACGCCAAGCACGCCGGATACACCAAGCACACCGGGTACACCAAGCACACCGGGTACACCGAATACGCCAAGCACACCGGATACACCGAACATACCGAGTACACCAAGTACACCGAACACACCGAGTACACCAAATGAACCAAATGCACCAAGCACACCAAATACGCCGAATACACCGGATACATCAAGTATGCCAGACACACCAAATACGCCGAATACACCGGATACACCGGATACACCAAGTATGCCAGATACACTAAATACATCAAATGTATCAAGTTCGGAAAATACATCAAATGTTTTAGAAACATCTAATACAATTAAAAAGAAACAATTGCCAAAAACAGGAGAAACGAATAATACTGGATTTTTTGCGAGTGTACTCGCGTTAATTGGCGGTATACTACTTACTGTGTTTAGAAGAAAGAAAAACTAAAGTCTTTGGATTAAAGTGTTACGAATACTTTGTTAAATCGCACTAATATAATCTTTGAGGATTAAGCAATCATGGGTTGCTTAATCCTTTTTTTGCTTTGTATAGCATAATAATTCTACGATAAAACCTCGTTACAACATTGATAGTAAATCAAAACAGTGGAACTTTTTAGAGATATTCTGTTGCAATCTATTTAAAAAATTATGATTTGCTAAGTCAAAAAATATACTGAATAAAGCAATTAAAGATTTTCATACTATCCTTATTTGTATTTCATTTTTTTGGCGAAATATGGTTGGCTAGTAGAGATTTTCCAAATGAGATTAAGTCACTTTCTTGGTTACCAAGCATATCTATAGCATCTTGTTCTCCGCTTTTCCATTTCTAATAATAGTTACTTACTGTCACCTGTGAATTTGGAAACTGATATAAGATAAATGAGCAACTTTCATCTAAATATAAAAGTTCCTCTAACTTTGGTTCCTTTTCATGTTTATTAAGTTTAGGCTATCAAAGGTATACAAAAGCTAAATTTAAAATTCATATTTATTTTTACTTTTTTTAAATACAATGATAATATACGCTAACATTAAAAATTGTATAACAGTACCAATCACTATTGTATAAAATGTCAAATTATCGTGTGGTTCTCCTGTATAGCTTAGTATAAAAGTTGCTAAAACTAGCTCAAGTACTACACCTGTAGAAGATCCTATCTGATGTGAAAAGTTAACTAATCCAGAAGCAATGCCTGATTGGTCCGTTGATACGTTGTGCATGCCTAAATTCGTTAATGGGGTGAATATAAATCCCTGACCTATACCGATTAAAATGAGAGAAGGGATAAATAAAATAATTTGAGAATGATAATAGATACATAGTGCTAACGCGACCATACCTATAATTGAAATAATGATACCTTGTATGAGGAGTGAAATATTGGTTTTGCGCTCTAACAATTTATGTATATTTAGCGCAGTAATAAAATTAAAGCCAGTTGTGAAAATGAGTAATGATCCTGTAGTTATCGGTGATAAATGAAATACACTTTGGAGATAAATACTCATGTAATACCAAAAACTAAAACTCGTACATAAAAATAAAAAACGTAAAAAATAGCTTGAGCGATGATATTTAAAAAATATCATATGAAAATTTATTTGACATTAATGAACCGACGATGTTAAGCAATACATTAAAAAATGTTTCACGTGACACAATGAAATTTGATGAACGATTAGATTTACAACTACAACAAGGTGCTTCTATTGATAAAGCAACTTTCGCGCGGTTAATGGATTCTTTATAAAATAATATAGTATGTAGTTTTTATATGTGCGAAGATACAAACATAAAATTTATGTAGAGAAATTTTGAGAGTATTTGAATATACTATAATTTTAGTTGTTGAGAATTAGCTATTATTTCTCAACAACTTTTGTATTTAATAATGAAGAAACCTAGTAACTTTGAAATGATAAATATTTAGATATAAAATTGTTTACAGCAATTTGGATTTATATTCGTTTAATTCAGATTAATTGTTAAGTTCATCATATTTTACGCTTAACAACTAATTTTAATTGGCACGATAATAATTACATCGTCAAATGGTATAGCGTTCCGTTTGATATTGAATTAATAAACTTGTAGTTATTTGAAATTGTTCTTTGAATAAAGTGATATAACCGATATAATGGATGTGAATAACTAGGAAAAGGTGAATTTAATGAAACAGATAAAAACTCATCATTTAAATCATAAAAAAAGTTTGAATCATCAATTTAAATTGTCTGGTATCGCACTGATTATGACTACGACTTTAATAGGATATGGTATAAATCCAACATCATCTGCAATGGCGAAAGAAAGTACTGATGTGAAAGCTGATACGTATTTGACTAGCGAACAAGCGTTAGAAAAGCAAATTCAACAAGCTAAAGAAAAAATAAAGAAATTGAAAAATATAAAGCGTAGTGAAAAGCGTGATACGATTCAAAAAATGGAGAAGGCTAAAAGCATTGAAGAGGCCAAAGTAATATTGGAAAAAGCTGAGAATGATGACAATCGTCTCAGTGAACAACAAAGCGTATCTGCTAACATCCAAACAGAAGATAGCAATATTACTGAAGATAATCATGAATCGGACGATGACAAAAAAGATATTTCAGATAATCAAAAACATGTAACTGATCATCAAGAAAAAACTGTTCCTAGTGAGAAAACAGACTCAAGTAACTTACCTGAGCAAGAAAATAATCAAACGCAAAACGCTCATGATCGCATAACTAGTGAAAATTCACAACAGAACTTAGATCAATTGCTTGATAAAATTGATGCATTATCAAATGAAGTTGATGGGGGTAAACTAAAAAACGATAATGAAGCGTTAAGAGATACTGGAGACAATCAAGAACAACAAAATGAGGTTGCGAAAAGCACTAACAGTACAGGTGAAAAAAATCAGGCAGAAAAAAACACACCTGAAAAAACGTCTCGTTCAGATCATGATGCTCCCCAACCATTAGAAAAATTTGAAAAAGATATTGATAAAGTAACGACAAAACAAGCTAAAAACAATGACAACTTAGATGACTATGTAGCAACTAAAGAAGCAAAGTTACAAACATTAACATCAATGCTTTCAGAGCGTGATTCAATATCTAAAGAGAATAAAAGTAAAATGGCAAAAGAAATTAAGCAAGTTGAACAAAATTTAAATGAACAACATGATATTGTGCTGGATCAATTGAAATCTGTAGACAATAAAGACCGAGCAGTTAAAGATATCATTAATCGTACTTTTGATGACAGACATGCTCAATCTATCTTAGAACGTATAGACACAGATGGTAAAACAGATCAACAAATTGCCAATCAGGTAATCAGTCAATTAGACGGTTTGTCTACAACTTCAAGTGACGATATTTTACAAGCGATGTTTGATAAGACAGGCGATAAGCAAGCGTTGGTTAAAACGATATTGTCAACGCATTTGAACGATGTGGATGCATCTCGTATTGCTGAAAAAATTATGCGAGACAATCCTGATAACGAACAAATTGTAGCGTTACTAAAACAAAATTTTGGGGACAATGTAACAAGTGATGATATTTTAGAAACGCTATTGGATCAATCTGAAGATAAACGCCAAGCCTTGGAAACGATGTTGGCTAGCAAATTAAATGATGCGAAGGCACAAGCACTTGCTGATGTTATTGCTAAAAAAGAAGATGCTAAGCATAATATTGTTGATTTAATGAAATCAGGTCTTGATCAACAGTTGAATGACTTATTAAAAGTTGATAAAGATATAAGTAACTTTAGAGATGATATCCATGGTATCTTTGAACCTTTGAAAAATACACCAAGCATTGCTGATACATTGGATAAAAGATCATTAAATAAAGGTGACAAAATATCGACATTATTGGATGCAGAGACACAACGACTTCAAAAACCAAGTCTGTTGAGTGGCTTATTCAGTGGTGATGGTTTATTAGATGGTGTGCGAGATATACCGAACCCATCACCTGGACGTGCTTTATCTATAGGTGAATCAGACGGCTTCTTGAGTGGTTTGTTCGATGATGAAGGTAATTTCTCGTTACCTGATGCTGGTACAGTAATGAAAAAATCAACGATTCCAGTAGGTATCGTGTTGTTAATCGTTGGTGGCGGACTGATATGGTTTGCTAAACGTAAACAGTCGAAAAAATTATAGTTTATCAATTTAAACAGGTGCTAAGGCTACTTGTTATCATATAAAAAATGCACCATTCAAAGTTAGTCACATAAGTGAGACTTTTGAAATGGTGCACTTTTATTTTGCAGAAAATGAGAATTTTAAAATATTGATTGAATTCTATCATGTGTCTATATAAAGTTAGTTTTGTTTACCTGTAATATAACTTAAATCAGTAGCGACATCTGCATCAATGGTTCTGTGAGAAACGATGCCAAGTCCCTTAACATTTGATTCTGAAATAACGATAGAACCGTCATCGTTCACTTTTTCTACAAAAGCTACATGACCGTATATTGAATCTGCACCATGCTGACCTGCCTCAAATACAACGGCAGTATGTGTCTTAGGTGTTGAAGAAACCGTATAACCTTTTCTTTCTGCGCGATTGTTCCAATTTCTGGCATCACCTAGATCTCCACCGACATATTGATCGAATTGCGACATACGGTGATAGACATACCACGTACACTGGCCATGTGGGTAAGGCGAGTGATTTGTGGTTTCTGAAAATGGCTTGAAATCGCTATTATCGTCATCGTTCTTCAATTTATAATCGTCTAAATCTGGCATTTGTTTACGGTCAAATTGTGTTAAGTCGTAGTGCTCAATAATGCTGTTAAGTTTGTCAGCGTATTGAGAATCAGTTGCATATGTGGTAGCCAGATGTGCAGTTGCTGACCGATAGTTATGTGCTTCGCGCTTCCACGTTGGTTTATAAATATTTGGATTGCCATCAATACCTTGTTTGATTAATTTAGCATAATCCTCTAATGATTCTTTTTCACTCGGATAACTACGGAAATCGGCTGAGATTTGGAACATGTTGTTTCCATTGTCTTCAAGAGTATTGAAAGTAGTGGATTTTCCTTGGTAAGTTCCCTTGATACCGAATAAGTTATAATGAGGTGCTTGGGCAAGTGCACTCATGCCAGAATCTGATTCTAATATGGCTTGTGCAATCATCACGGATGCGTAAATGTCTTCATCTTGGCCTATGTCATGTGCATCTTGTGCGATTGTTTTAATGAAGTCACGTGTATTTTTATTTTCAGTTATTGTCAGTTGATTTGTAGTGTTATTATCGTCCGACAAGTTTGGTAATTGTTGAAAAATAGCAGTAGTGCGTATGTTAGACTGCTTGGTATCATTTTCAAAGGATTGGGCCGGTTTTTCTTTTTTGGCTAATTGTGATTGAGAAGGTAACTGCGGATTAGCATGGTTACTTGATGGTTGTTCACCTGAGTCACTTTTCTTATTTTCAGAATCCTTATTTGATGAATGTGCTTTTTGAGATTCATATTGTTTTTGGTTATTTTTAGCGTCTTCACTATACTCGTCTAAAATTGATTCTAATACTCTATCTTCCGACGATGAACCGGATTGATTGTCTGTTGTGCTGTCATTGTCACGAGTGTCTGCGTCATCATCCTGCTCACCTGTATCATTATTACTTGTCGTTGTTTCATCATCTTGTTTATTCTGACTATGCCCATCCTGCGTTGTGTTTTCACGAGATTGATTTTGGTGTGAATCTGAATTGGGTTCGGTATCATCTTGTTGCGCATCATGCTCATCTGTATACTGATTTGACTCATATTGACTGTTTTCTGATTCACGCGCTGTGTCATTAGCATCGTTGTCATAATCTGTACGACTTTGTTCTTGTATAGATTCTTCGCTATCTTCATTTGAATCATCATTTATCTCATTATCATCAATGAAAGCTGTCGCATTTGAATCTTCTGAATCAGTGTGGTCTGTTAATGAATTATTTTGTTTGTTATTGTCTTCGTTTGAATCATCGTTTTGTTTTAATGTGGAAGGGGTTTGGGTTGCTTCATTATTAGAAAGTAATTGATCTAGTAATTTAGATAAACTGTTATTGTCTTGGTTTTGTTTCAAAGGTGTTGGTTTAAACATATCAAATATGTTTGAACGATCATCGTCTGTTGATGTATCCCATGTATTTTTAGTTACATTTGTCGACGTTTTGTCAGGAGTCTTAGAATTATCGTTTTCTTGGCTGTTGTTCTGCTCACTTGTTTTAGTGGGGCCATCATTTTTACGATTTTGTTGATCTTCCCGTTCACTACTATGCTTATTATCGCTAGATTTCTCTTTTACATCATCAGATTTCTCGTTATTAGTTTTATGATTTTGGGAGGATGATAGCGATGAATCAGATTTTTCTTTGTCTTTGTCTTTCTGTGTCTCAGTTGACTTAGTAGTCATTGTATCTTCTTTTGAGGTTTCTGCTTTGGCATCATTGATAGGAAATGATGGCATAAGTAAAGAAGTTGAAAGTAAGCAAACTAATAATTTTTGTTGCCTCATGAAAATACCTCTTTCCTAAAATATATTATTTACTATATACAAAGTATTGTTTATCTTGGTAAACTGTTAATAGTCTTGCTTTTAGTTGAGGTCTATCAACTATGAAAGGTTAAACGTTATTAATGAATTCAGTATATCAATTTATATGCAATAAACAAATAGTAATTTGAATTTTATATAAGAAGAAATCACAGATCTAGTTTTTGAGGTGTATAAATGAAAAACGTAATAAAATTATTTTTTATGGATTTAAAAAAGATTGCTAAAGCGCCTAGTGTATTAGTGATTTTAGGTGGTTTAGCCTTGCTTCCTTCGTTTTATGCTTGGTTTAACTTGGATGCGACATGGGATCCATATGGTAATACTAAAAATATTAAAATCGCAGTTGTGAATGAAGATAATGGGGATAAAGTCAAAGGTGAAAAAATTAATGTTGGTGATCAAATTACCGATAATCTTAAAAAAGATGATAACTTTGATTGGCAGTTTGTAAGTAGAAAAAAAGCAGATCATGATTTGAAAATGGGAGAATATTATGCAGCCATTTATATACCAGATAAATTTACACACCAAATTACTGGTACGTTGCGAAAAGACCCACAACAAGCAAACGTTGAATATAAAGTGAACCAAAAACTTAATGCAATTGCGCCTAAAATGACTGATGCTGGTACAAGTGCTATCGTTCAAAAAGCGAATGAACAGTTTAATGAAACAGTGACACAAGCACTTTTAGATGAAGCGAATCGTCTAGGTGTAAAACTTGAAGAAGAGATTCCAACCATCAATAAAATTGAAGATGCTGTATCCGAAGCGAATAAAGCTATGCCAAAAATTAACGATTTTGCAGATACACTTATTTATTTAGATGAAAACCAAGATCAAATTGACAATTATGCGGATCGATTTAGAGGATTAGGTGACTATAAAGGTGAAGTTATCGATGCAGCAGATAAGTTAAATCAAGTTAATGCTGCAATACCTGCATTGAACGAGCGTTCTAAACTAATACTGGCATTAAATGACTACATGCCAAATATTGAAAATGCACTTAATGTTGCTTCTAACGATGTGCCAGAAGCCTTTCCTAAAATCAATCGCGGTGTTGATATTGCAAGCACTGGGGTAGACGCTGGCTTACAAGGATTGAACGATGCGCAAGGTTACTTGCCTGCGATTCAACAACGCGTAGAAAGTTACCAAGAAGTCGTTGATCGCGCACAAGATGCAAATCAAAATGTTAATCAACGCCTAGAAGATAATATACAAACTGAGCAGCAAAGTGCTAAGCGTTCAGGTCGATATTCAAATATTCAAACATCGCAAATAAGTAATAATCAAAGCGATGATGATGACAATGAACAACATGATTCTACAGTAAGTAGTAAAGATGTTAATGCTATGCAATCTTCATTATCAGAGTCATTGTTATCACTTTCTAATTATGCTGACAAACAAGCCGAAAGTAGTCAGGAAGATATCAAAGCGTTGGAAAATGTCACATATGGTATTTTATCTACAGACAAACCTAAAGATTTTCAAAAAACACTGGATCATATTAAATCCAGACTGGAAATGACTAGTAAATTTAATCAGCAATTTATCGATATATTAACAGAACTAGAAGAGAGAGAAAATGTCGATTTATCGAATGAAATCAAAGAATTAGAATCGACAAATAATAAAATAAATGACTTAATTAAGCAGCAGAATCAACTTAGTGATGCACTGTCAAACGGAAGTTCTGGTAAGGCAGAAGCAGTAGCATTACTTAAAGACCTACCTCGCGTAAATCGTAGCTTGGATGATTTAAGAAATTATATTAAAACAGAACTAAATCAGAATTTGTTCGACATATCAAACGAAGTAATGTCTGTATTAAATGAAGGTGATGCTAGACTTTCAACGCTTCAATCGAAATTAAATACGATAGAACAGGTTATAAACTCTGGACAAAGTATTTTGACAACAGGCAAAGATAGAATCGAAACGATTCAAAGTGCATTGCCAACCATTGAGCAAAGATATATGGATGCAATGGCTACTGCACAAAATTATTATCCACAATTTAAACAAGGCGTTGCGAACGCAGCATCCTTTATTGAAAATGATTTACCAGGGTTAGAGCAACAATTGTCTGATACGACAGCAACAGTAAATAGCACGATACCGACCTTATTCAATCGTTACGATCGTTTAGTTGATATTTTGGATACCAATCAACCACGTGCCAAAGAAGGATTGCATAATTTAGCGAATTTCGCACGTAACCAATTACCAAATGTTGAAAAAGATCTTGCTAAAGCGAACAAACTATTTGATGAGATTGAAAAAGATGATGCGGTAGACAAAATGGTAGATTTATTGAAGAATGATTTGAAAAAACAAGCGAATGTGATTGCGAACCCAATAGATATTGATCAAAAGGATGTATTTCCTGTGAAAGACTATGGTTCAGCAAGCACGCCATTCTATACAGCCTTAGCCATTTGGGTAGGTGCGTTATTGATGGTGAGCTTATTAACGACAGATAATAAACACAAATCATTAGCACCATACCTATCAACAAGAGAAATATATTTAGGTAAAAGTGGATTATTCTACTTATTAGGTATCGTTCAAGCGCTTATTGTATCTATTGGTGATATCGTAATACTGAAAGCACAAGTAGAATCAATTGGTTGGTTTATTGGTATCGCAGTATTCGCATCAATCGTATTTGTTACCATTGTTTATACTTTGGTATCACTGTTAGGAAATCCAGGGAAAGCCATTGCCATCATCTTTCTTGTGCTACAAATTGCAGGTGGTGGGGGAACATTTCCTATCCAAGTTACACCAGAGTTTTTCCAAACGATTCACCCTTACTTACCATTCTCTTATGCAATCGATGCATTAAGAGAAGCGGTTGGCGGACCTGTTCCTGAAATTCTAACTCAAAAATTAGTAGTACTTTCATTATTTGGTATAGGATTCTTATTAATTGGTGTAATATTCAAACCAATTACAGATCCACTGATGAGAAAAGTAACTGAAAAAGCTGAAGAAAGCGATGTAATGGAGTAAAGTTGCTAACAAGTTAAACGTCAAAATGATGTTTATCAGTTTGAATGATGATAGTGAAAAACAGTTTCGGTCTAAAACAGAAACTTAAAAATATAATGAGCGATGATTTCACTTCAAATAAGGGAGTAGGACAGAAATCTAATTTTATATAAAAGATTTTGTTATCTCCTCTTGCTTGGGTAATTAGAATTGAGAAAAGTATAAAATCATTACCTAGAACTGTAATTCATGCATAAGTCCCACTAACTCAATCAATTGAGAAGTGGGACTTTTATTTTTTGAATCAGTTTAGATTTTGAATGTGTATGCATACTTGTTTAGAAAATGGATATAATTCATAGATGCTTTTCTATAATATAATCCTGTTGTGAGCTGTTAAAAATGATTGAAGGTATGCATTTTAATATAAAAAAGACACTTTAAGGGTTTCGAATTATTGCAACAATAAAAAACATCCACGATAACAATCGAAGATGCTTATTAAATAGCTTAGATAATATTTTGAATAACTTCTTTGCGTAATTTACTTCTTAATTCTGCCATCGTATTTAAGTGATATTTTTTATAATCACCTGAATCAATTCTAAAAGCGTGTATACCTAAAACTTCATTTTTACTATTTAAAATGGCACCTCCTGAAGAACCAGGTTCAGCCATTATTTGATAATAGCCCATTGGATTGATGTTGCGAGCCATAAGGGAATATTTCCCCTTAGAATGATACATCGTACCCATAGGATCATTCTTGAATTTGCCAGTTGGTAATCCATAATGGTACATATGAATAGGCGTATTAGCCTTGATATTAGTAATCGATTTTTCTGGAGCAATTTTACGTATTTTCATATACTTTGAAATATCTTCTTTTGTATATAATAATGCGACATCACCAAATTGCATCATTTTTACACCAATCACATTGAGAGAACGTGTGTAGGTTGAACCTTCTTGTAGCAGGTTCACTCTAAGATTTTGTAATGAAGATGGTGACATTGGTTTATGTGCTTCTGGATTATTGACGACGTGATTAGCTGTTAATATTGTATGTTTACCAATTGCAGTTCCAGTGCCATATGTCAGAGCTTTTTTAATAGGATTCCAATTAAATACGGTTGCAATATTGGCTGATTTTGCAGTCGTATGTTCTAAAGTAACTCCTTTATTGCCGGATTTTTTCATGATTTTTAATGCATCATTGATGCCGGATGCTTCAGTCGTTTGACCAAAATCCCGCACATTATCGCTGCCTGGTATCTTTGATGACCAAGTTTTAGGTGCTTGATTATAGTAGTTGCTGTTTTTTGAAGTTTGCTTACTTGTTTTTGGAATAACCTTTACACTTTTAGATGCTTTTGCTTGCTTAGCTAATGGTTTTGTTTGTTGTTTTTTTGTTGTTGAAGATAAGGTTTGTGGTTTTATATTTTTATTTATTTTAGCCGTATTCGTTTGTTTTTTTGTTGTTTTAGTTGAACTTGATAGTAACTGTGGTTTTATAGATTTTGATGTACGCTTAGAAGAAGTATGTTGAGCTACTCGAACTTTGGTTTTTGATGACCCACTTTGTTTTTGTTTAATAGATGCATTTGTTTTTTGATTTTTGTTAGTGGGCATAATAGCTTTATTTTTATTTTGAATTATTGGTTGTTTTGATAGTTTTTTCTTTGGGGTTATTGGTGAGTGCGATTTTACTTTTATAGTTTTTGATGGTGGTTGCACATTTTTACCCAAAATTACTTTCGGAGTATCTTTTGGATCCCCTTTTATAACTGGATTTTTAAATTCTATGTCTTTATTATTGTATTTCAATTTAGTGTTTTGCTTGGGAAATTGAACTTCATTTTGTTGTGATTTTAAATTGCTATTACTAACTATTTTAGTATTTTTTACTTCATTTGTAGTATTGATCTTTTTTGTTGCTTTTGTTGTTATCGGATATTTTTTAGTTACTTTATGGTTAGTTGGATAGTTGATATCAGTAGTGTTTTCAGCAGCTTCCATTGTATCAACATGAAATATTATCACCAAACAAATTATCATAGATATGGCGATGATTGCAGAAATATATTTTATTGCCCACGACGGTTTATTCACTTAATCTGTCCCCTCTGTCTTTTGTGTAAAAAGTAAATAAGATTATTTCTTTAATATTATATACTTTTTCTTTTGTGTATGGCAATATATTTTTGGAAATAATATAATGAAATAGACATTTGTTTGGCAAAATATACTTGTGATAACTAACTTTTTTCTTTATTGCAGTATTTTTTACTAATGTCATAAGCTATTAATCTTAAGTTAAACAATAATTTAATTATTGCATTTTAAAAAACATTGTGTATTATTAAAATTACAGAAAACATTAAGGGGAAAAGAATGAAAATGAATACGAATATACGTACTTTTTCTAGCAAGAAGTTAGTGCTAGGGCTTGTAACGACTGCTATTGGGATTAGCACGATCGCTTTAGTAAGTGAAAATGCACATGCGAGTACTTCAACAGTAAAATCACAAACAGTAACAAAAAAAACTAAAACTACGACTTTGACAACTAAACCAACTACAACGGTGAAAACAGTAAAGCCTGCAGTGGTAAAAGCAACGACAACAAAAGTTGCTACAAATGTAACGACTAAAAAAACACAAGCAACAGTAAAACCTATAGCGCAAAAAGCACCAGTGACGAAGCAGTCAGTACCTGTAAAAAAACCTGTTAGTAAAGCTATTTCAACAACGACGATTAAAGCACCTGTTATGCCCAAAGTACCGACGACAACAGCGAAGAAACCGAGTACACCGATAAAAAGCACGACAATATCATCGACAAAAACGCAAACAATTCCAGTAAAGACACAGAGCACACCGACAAAGACTCAGGCTTCAAGTACAACAACGCCGCAGACTACAAAATCAAACACACCATCGACAGTACCTACACCATCTGCACCAGTACAACCCAGTACAATAGCAAACGCACCAGTCAAGACAAATGAAGCATCCCAAAACACAGTATCTCCTAAACTCGAAAATACGAACATTCAAGATAAGACATTACAGTCACAAGAAACAATAAAAGCAACTCCAGAAACGGAAACAAAGACAGCTAGTGCAACGCGTAAACAAGATTATTATAAGTCTATGACAGAATTATACAAAGATACGACAGAAGGTATCGACTGGAAGAAAGATACACGAAATGTCGGGAAATCAGTGTTGATAGCGGCACCACATGGTGGGAACATTGAACAAGGGACTTCAGAATTAACAAAACTAGTGGCGAATAATGGTGATTTTGATTATTTTTCATTTGAAGCGATACGTCCATCCAACAACACCCAATTACATGTAACATCTACAAATTATGATGATGCAACTTTGCATGAGATGATTCAAGATCGAACAGCTACCATTTCAATACATGGTGCTCAAGGTGAAGAACAACTCGTATACTTAGGTGGTTATCAATCACCGCTTAGAGACGCCATTCAAAGTCAACTTGAACTTAAAGGATTTGTAGTGAAGATACCGCCAGAATACCTTGGTGGGCTGAGTAATGCTAATTTTATTAATAAAGTAGAGGAAAGCACAGGTGTTCAATTAGAACTAACGACCGCTTTAAGAAAAGCGTTTTTCAAAGATGAAGACACTAGCACAGCATCACGTAAAAAAATAGAAAATTGGACTACCACGATGTATGATTTTGCTGAAGCGCTTAATCGTGCAATCAAGCAAGTCTATCCAGAAAATCAAGGATAATATATTGATTTTATTGCTAAAGTAGCACGTTTCAAGTTTTTAATTTTAATAAGTAGATTTCTTTTAATAAGCTAATGACCTCAATGCGTATGTATATACGTGTTGGGGTTTTTTATATATTTTAGTGAGATTCATATTCGGTTAGTCTAAGGGAAGTCTAAATCTTCCGATTTTCTGTAGAAAAACAAAAATTGTAATTGCGCATATATTTATAAAATTGTATAAGGACATAGCATGTAGCGTTAATAAATAAATCTCTAAGTATAGATTTCAAAAACAAGGAAATGTTTGAATTCAAAAAAACATTGTAATATAATTCACGTTATTTCATGCAAAATGATAAATTCACATTTGCGAAAATTTGAACATACATAGATTAATCTAAAGAGGAGCACAATGATGAAGGTATATACATCAATTATTTTTTGGATGAGAGCAATTGCTTGTCTAAGTATTGTGATGATTCATATAATTACTACAACATTTTATAAATTTGAAATGCCCAATGATGGCTATTTATTAAGAGGTTTTCAATTACTATTATTATACGCAACACCAATGTTTGTTTTTATTTCTGAGTTTTTATTAGCGAAACAGTATAAGACACAGGTTAAAGAAGGATTTGTAAAACAGAAGTTGCTGACACTAGGAATTCCATATATCATCATTAACTTAGG
Organism: Staphylococcus ureilyticus; assembly: GCF_025558845.1. Classification (NCBI taxonomy): domain Bacteria; kingdom Bacillati; phylum Bacillota; class Bacilli; order Caryophanales; family Staphylococcaceae; genus Staphylococcus; species Staphylococcus ureilyticus. The sequence continues at coordinate 98,181 of NZ_CP094825.1, forward strand.
TTTAGCGTATGTCTACGGGCAGCCTAATAACTTAATGGAATATTTAGATTCTGTACAATTTATGATGTTTCATGGTGGCACGCTGACATATTTTATTGTTATTATTTTTCAATTTTATGCTTTACACATATTATTTGCGAAGCACTTAGTAAAACTTAATCCATTAAAATTAATCGTATATTCATTAGTTATCACGATGCTATTTTGGGCTATGAGAACTTTTGTTGATGCACCAGAGGTTTGGTATTTAAATTGGTTATGGCAACGAGAGGGCTGGATGATATTCATAGGTTGGCTTAGTTATTTCTTACTAGGTTTTTATATGGGTTATTATTATGAAACGTTGATGGCCAACATACAAAAGTATACGAAATACATTGTGTTAGGAACTGTTATAGTGACGGCCATAACGCTGATCAATTACTTGTCGGGCTGGTTAACGCTAGTGGACTCTAAGCGTATTGATACACCAATCTATGTTACTATGATAATCTTAATATTCTTTCTAATATCGTCTTATGTTAAATATGTACCAAAATTTTTCATCTTAATCAGTAATTATTCTTTTTCAATATACTTAATTCATTACTTTATTGTACATAGGTTAGGGACATTACATGAACATCCTATATTCAATATCGTATTTACATTTACATTAACGATTACGTTCTCAATATGCATTGCTTATGTGTTTAACCAGTTTAAACTAGGCAAATATATAGTAGGAGGCATTGGGAACGTTAAGTATGATACGTTTTATCAAAGTTATAAAAATAACCTAGTAGATTAAAAAGGGGAGAATTGAATGGATAAATTAGTCTCGGTTATTATATCTGTCTATAATAAAGAACCATTCTTAAAAAATGTATTGAATCTTTAATCAATTTAAATATGGAACAATCAAAATTGGAGGCAATCTTTGTTGATGATTGTTCTACAGATAACTCAGTAGCAATGATTGATAGTTATGCTAACCAGTATGATTTTATCCGATTAATTCAGTTATCAACGAATACAGGTAGTCCGTCAGAACCAAGAAATATAGGTATTAAAGCTGCAAAAGGAAAATATATTGCCTTATTGGATGCCGATGATTGGTTAGATACTGAAGGATTTCCAAGATTTATGGAAAAAGTTAATAGTGATGATGCAGAGTTAGGCTTAGGACAAAGCTACAAACATACGAATAAAAGTATTACGTATCATGCTAAATTCACATCCTATAAAGATGCATCAAATTTGATGCCACAAGATATTGAAAAGATTTTTAGAGCAGTAGGGCCACCGGGTAAAGTATTTAAACGTGATATTGTAATTAATAATCAGATTCAATTTGAACATATGAAATTTGGTGAAGATAAATTATTTTTCATCGATCTTATTTCTAAGATTCAAAACATTACGATGTCTACGATACCTGTTTATCATGTGAACAGATACGATGAAAATCAATCACTTGTGAAAGAGACCTCAGTGGTAGATAAAGCTTATTTGAATGTGGATATAACCAAACGTATTTGTAAGATGGATATATCCGAGTCTCTGAAAAAAATGATGTTATCAAGAATGGTGGAAGTAGACTTCTTTAGAAGGTTGTTGCATACAAAGACGTTTTTAAAGTCTGATAATAAGCAAACGTTCTATGCTATTTTTGATGATGTAGAACAGATGCTAAATGAATATGGTTATGATATGAAGGAATTTATTAGTAACAAAAAATTTATAGCTATGTATACACTTTATCATCAAGAAGATAAGGAAGCTTTTTTAAATTTTACAGAAGCACTTGTTTATGGTTATTGGCGTTATTATATGAAAAAAGATGCAATTTACATGGAAATTGACAGTGATTGTGCTATTTTAGAACCAACACCAGTGCGTTGTTATCCAGTGTATGAAGGTACACAAATGCTAAATGGTGAATTATATGAAGTGATTAAAGTATTGAAACCAGAAAACGTCCAAATCAATGGTGTGAAATTAATTGAAATTAATAACGCAATGAACGTGTATCATGTTGATTATGTGTATAAAGATAAAAGCATTTATATACCCCAGGAACAATTTAAGCAATCGAAAGAGATAGATGTTAATCTCGGTGTCGAATTTGGTGAAACGAATGATATCGCCTTAGTTTACGCTTCTTACCCGAGTAATAATGACATTTATAAAATGAAACGACAAAGCTTCAAGTTAGAGTTCGTCAATAAGTTGAGGGAAAAATACCAAGGAAAATATTTCCTAACGGCATCAGAACAACCATTGATGACGCTTAAAAAAACAAATGTATATCGTGATATTGAGTTTGAAACGAAGCTCATGAGTTTAAATCCAGGTATGAAAGTAGTGCCAAAAGATGTTCAGTTCACATCGAATGGTACACCTAGATTAATCCTTGAAGACGGTAGTGTGATCACAGCAAATAAAGATTTTGTGGCACAGATTCACATGGATAACCATCATAAATATATTACAGATGTTCCTAATGAGGTTAAAATTAAAAAAGTTTGTAAATTATATCATTCTAGAATATTCAAAAGTGAGCCATTGGAAACACTTAAAGTTGGAGACACGATTAGTATCGCTAATATTGCTTATACGAATAAATCAACACCACGATTAGTTACACAAGAAGGAAATTACTTAACAGCAAATAAAGATTTTGTTGAAGTTATAAAATAATATTTAAAAAGCTACTAAATAACCGGAAGTACTGGTTTTAGTAGCCTTTTTTGTTGGATAAAAAACCATACGCTATGCGTATGGTGCAGTATGGTTATACCGTTGTATTAAAAATTGCATCTCTACGTGCTAAAATAATATTTGGTCAGCCAACCAAAATAAACAACACGAGGAGATGCAACTTATGTCATCAGACACAAATAGTTTAGCACATACAAAATGGAATTGTAAGTATCACATTGTCTTCTCTCCTAAATATAGAAGACAAATTATATACGGAAAAATAAAGAAAGATATTGGAATAATATTGCGACAGATGTGTGAAAGAAAAGGCGTAGAAATTATTGAAGCTGAAGCATGTAAAGATCACATTCATATGTTAGTTAGTATTCCACCCAAATTAAGCGTTTCGCAATTTGTAGGATATTTAAAAGGAAAGAGTAGTTTGTTGATTTTTGATAGACATGCACATTTAAAATATAGATATGGTAACAGAAAATTTTGGTGTAAAGGTTTTTACGTTGATACAGTTGGAAGAAATAAAAAGTTATAGAAAATTATATTCGTAATCAATTACAAGAGGATATCGTTGCGGAGCAATTAACACTTGTTGAATATATAGATCCTTTTACTGGCGAAGAAACTAAGAAGAAAAAATAAAATAACCCTTTTAAGGGTTGCTGGGAAAGTAGTACATATGGCTGATCTTCTCAGAGCCCTTATCAGGGCTGGTCAGTAACAAAGGCTTATAGCCGAAGAACAAACCACCCGTTATACGGGTGGTTTTGATTTCTTAGGATTAATCGTGCCATTTTTAAATTATGCAGGTTTATATATTGCATTGGGCATATTGATGTTATTGTTAATCATCCCATACTATTTATTTTATGGACGCTATGATTATAAATACTTTTAGTCAAACATTTTTAAAGTATAACTTTTTTGTTAATTGAATTACTATTTATAAAAAGCAACGTACAATAAGACATTGTACGTTGCTTTTTAATTCGTTTTTACTATAATAGAAATTTTTCACTTATAATTTTCTGAAGGTTAGCATGTTAGATTAGGTTTTGTTTTATGGATTAAAGTTAGCGTTCTTTTCGTATGCTTTTAAGTCTGAATAGGATGAATATAACACCAAAAATTGCTGCGACTGCGCCAAATAATGGATTTGCTTTATCTTGTAATTGTCCAGTATTTGGTAGTTGATTTTTATCAGAATAATCGGTACTTTTTTTAGTCACATCTGTTTCTAAAGTGGGATACATAAATTTAGATGTTACGTGATTATTTGAGTTATAAACCATATTTGAAATAGAATTGTAGTTCGAATTATGGAATTTTTCCGGATTACCTATTAAATTACTGTTGTTGAAAGTGGCTAAGCCTTTTGTATTATTGGAAATGTTTGAGTTATTCATTAATTCAGATCTATCTGTATTATTTAAATAATCTAGGTTACCTGGGTTATACGAATTGTTTAGGTTATCCAGATTGCTAGGATTGTCCGGATTGTCCGGATTATCTGAGTTGTCTGGGTTGTGAGTATTTTCCGGATTATTCGGGTTGCTAGGGTTATCCGGGTTGCTAGGGTTATTCGGGATTTTGCAGACTTCGTTTATATACTCAATTTGCTTCGGACTTAGGTTACTTTTTAGATAATCTAATTGCGCATTATTAATTTCATCTTCGGTAAAACCTTGCGTTCGCATGTTTTCTTTCTTTAATTCTAACTGTCTTTGGAGGTCATCTTCGTTCCACGTTCCACCTACATTTGCACTTGTAGAAAGTAATCCATTACTCAAATTTTGCGGTGTATCAAATTGTTTAGTAAACATTATGCCATAAGCACTATTGGCTTCGATGTTACCAAAATTGACAATTGCTACATTACCATTAAATGTTACGCTTACCGGAGTTAGTATATGTTGATACTTACTCATACCGTTAGTTGAAACTGCAGGGTAATATCGATTTACTACCCAGTTTGATACGTCTGTTGTGGTTACATTTTCATATGGTAGTGTAACTCTCATCTCGGCGTTGTCTATTGCATAATCAGTAGCGAAAACGGCTCTCCAATACTGTGTTTTAGTAGCTTCATTTGGACCATCTTGCCAATGTTGAATTTCTAAATTACCAGGACCATAATTTTCTGTATCTACCGCATTGGGATGATTATTTGGATTTTTAACTTTTTCTTGGTATCCATTATTGGAATAGTCATCTAAATTTGTATCCATGATACTTTTTGCATTTAAATCAACATTATTTGTATATGACGTAGTTACTTCGTCCGCAGTACAATTTTCACCTGTTTTGACACCATTTTGAACAGTTTGAGTACGTTGTGGTATATAGCCGTTTTGTTCTTGGAAATATGTTAAATTGCCATCTTTATCAGCATCTTTATTTATATCTGACGTAGTTTCAACTGTCTTTGAAGTCGTTTCTTGGGTAGGATATTGATTTTCAGCATAAGAAGTTGGCGTATTGTTTGTTACTTCGGGTTGATTTACATCGGATGTATTTTCATTAGTGTTTAGTGTTGTGACTTCTTCTATCGTATTTGTAGATTCAGTCATATCATTCGTACTTGCTGAGGACTCTGATTCTGTTATTTCTGTTTTATTATCATTTTGATTAGTTGATTCATTAGGTTTAGTGGTTATCTTATTGTTATCCTCGACGAATGTTTGATGAGCTGTTTGTGTTGAATCTAGTTCGCTAGCATTTGCTTCATTGTGCATACCTACCATTAAAAATGTACCCAGTAATATGGATCCAGTACCAATTTTAAACTTTCTTAAAGAAAATCGTTGAAAACTACCATTTTTCATAAAATCATTCCCATCCCAATTTATAAAATTACATCATTCTTTACTATTTATACAGTACAATCTATTATAAAGCAATATAATTTTGCAATGTTTATTAAAAAATACAAAAGTTGTTAAACGTCTAAATATTAAAGACTGCTATAATGTTATTTTTTATTAAGAATAACAGATAAAGTAATCAATCATTAAAGATTTTTTATAATTTATATTTACACAAAATAAAGCAGGATAGTGAATATCTATCCTGCTTTTAGACTTCATATTGAAATAAAAGTGTCACTTTATGTTAAAGCAAGTTGTCCGAAACCGTAAAGGGTTTAGATAACTATTAAAGTATGATAACTTTTGTAATGGGAAAAGCAATTTCTTAATAAATCACTACTATTTGATGTATTGTAACACAACCGTATAACGAGCTAAGAATGGAGGAAATACAATATGAATCAATTGAAGCAATTTTTTATGAAGTTGATTGAACCACTTACACAGGTAGAATTTTATCAATCACTCTTAGTCAATATATTAATTATCGCGGCATATATTTTGATGGGGATTATAGTGATTGCCATTGCGAAGAAATTAGTGACGAAATTCTTCAAAGCGAATGCAAAGAAAAAAACACATTATAAAATTAAGCGAAGTGAGACATTATCTACACTAGTTCAAAATTTAGTTAGCTATGTTGTATGGTTTATCGTGCTCACCTCAATATTGTCACGCTTTGGGATAAGTGTATCTGCGATTTTAGCCGGTGCCGGTGTAGTCGGTCTAGCGGTCGGCTTCGGTGCACAAACAATTGTCAAAGATATTATCACTGGTTTCTTTATTATATTTGAAGGACAATTTGATGTGAGTGATTATGTGCAAATTAATGCTTCTGGTGTAACGATTGCGGAAGGTACAGTTAAAACGATTGGTTTAAGATCCACACGTATACAATCAGATACAGGTGAAATATATACTTTACCCAATGGAACAATAAGTGAAATCGTCAATTATTCTGCAACAGATGTATCACCACTTGTGATGATACCCGTTTCGCCATCAGAGGATTATGAAATGATTGAGAAAAAATTATTAGACTTTTTACCAACATTAAAAGATAAATATGATATGTTTGTCGCAGCGCCTGATTTATTAGGATTAGACAGCATCGACGGCAATCAAATGATTATTAAATTATTAGCTCATGTGAAGCCAGGCATGCATTTTCCGGGTCAAAGATTGTTGCGTAAAGAAGTTTTACATTACTTTAATGAAGAAGGTATTTCTACACCAAAACCAACGCTGGCAAAATTTGAAGAACCCGAAGTTGAATAATAATGTAATTATAAATAAAGAAGCGTATCTACATGTTAATCGTGCATGTAGGTACGCTTTTTATTTTTTAAACTATGCGAGCACACTAATTTATTTGGAATTTTACGATATCGCAAACAGTTCATTAATGACTGAGACCATATCATCGTGAATTACTAAATTTGCATCACTATCATAAGGTGTAGGGTCTCTGTTAATAATAACTAAGTTTTGACCCTCAAAGTTTGAAATAAGACCGGCGGCAGGCTGAACGACCAGTGAAGAACCTAAAACAACGAGCGTGTCAGCAGATTTGATTTTATGCAAGGCGTCAAAGATCGTGTCTTGGTTTAGCATTTCTCCATAAAGTACGATATCGGGTCTGATGGGACTGCCACAAGTTTCACAATAACGTAAGTTGTGGTGAATCACGTATTGTTTAGAATATTTTTGGTCGCAGTTAATACAATAAAATCGGTTTAGTGTACCATGTAGTTCATCTGTGTGTGAACTCCCAGCATCTGAATGTAGACCGTCAATGTTTTGAGTAATGACACCAAGGGATTGTTGATGCTTTTCAAGTTGTGCAATCCACTGATGAACGATATTTGGTTTTTTATCAGCAAACAGTAAATAATCATGACAAAAATTAATAAAGCCCTCAGGGTCATTTTGGAAATAGGTTTCACTTAGTAAATACTCAGGTGAGTAACCATTTTTTGAAATTTCTTCATATAAACCGCCAATAGAACGAAAGTCAGGAATACCACTTGCGACAGATATACCTGCTCCTGTAAAAAATGTAATGCTATTAGAAGTATCGATGATATTTTTTAATGATTCAATATTATGATTCATAAGATCACTCCATTAAAATATTTAGCACTTATTGTAATTTTGAAATTTCAATATTACATTCAAACCAATTTTAAAATGAAGTATTGATTTTAGCAAATTTAGGATTATGAATATATCTAACTAGCAACGGTTATTATTTTTCGATATATCGCTTGACGAATAACGATATATTTTTAATATTTCGATATATCGAAATGGAAGGATGATAATAAATGTTTAATAGATCATTTCACAATAGAAGACATATCATGATGCAACACGGAGAAGGTGGATTTGGACAAGGGTTTGAAAAGATGTTTGCAGCCGCACGCGGCAGGGACCGCTTTTTTAAAAAAGGAAATTTACAATATAGCATTTTACGATTATTGTTAACCGAACCCAAACACGGTTATCAAATTATTAAAGATCTTGAGGCACAATTTAAAGGATTTTATTCGCCAAGTCCAGGCAGTGTTTATCCTATTCTTCAAATGTTAGAAGATCGTGGATTTGTTTCTGTATCAAAAGAAGGAAAGAAAAAAATCTATACAGTAACAAAAGAAGGTAAGGCATTTTTAGAGGAAAATATTGATAATGATGAATTTACAAAACGTATGGAACAATTCAAAAATATGGATATTGACAAGATGAAAAAATCACGTGATGAGTTACAAGCACTTTTCCAATCATTTATGTTAGCGGGACAAAGTGCAATGAAAAATGAAGAGAAATATGAGCAGTTTCAACAATTAATCAAAGAAACTGAAACAAAGCTAATGAATTTTATTGAAGAAAAATAAAAATAATGAAAAAGGTGTAAAAATGAAAAAAGAAAATTTAAATCATATTGCGATTATTGGTGGGGGACCAGGAGGCTTAATGTTAGGATTACTTCTACAACAACAAGGCTTACCATTTACAATCTATGAACGTGGTTACCCTAATATGCATGCTGACCGAGGTGGTTCATTAGATATTCATGAAGACAGTGGTCAGTTACCATTGAAAGCAGCTAATATTTTTGAGGATTTTCTGATGCATGCGCGCTTTGAAGGAGAGGATACACGAATTGTGCGTAAAGATGGACGATTTTGTTCGACGAAGACGCAGGAAGTGAAGGTAGTAGACCCGAAATTGATAGAGGTAAGTTATGCGATATCATCATTGCACAAATTAACCCTACAAATATTAAATATGGTTATAAATACGAAAAGTTAATACAACATGATAATAGGGAAATTGAACTCGTTTTTGAAAATGGGATGACAGTGATGACAGGATTAGTAATAGGGGCAGATGGAGCCTTTTCTAAAATTCGCCCGTATTTAACAGATGCTAAACCAACGTACACTGGTATATCTATGATAGAAATGAACTCGAATGAAAAAGAACATCCAGACCTTTTGGCATTTAATAAAAATGGAAAGGTTATGGGACTAGGAGGAGATCAAGCGATACTAGGACAACGTAATGGCGATGGTCGTATTATGGCCTATGTAAGTCTTAAGACAACATATGAAATGCTAGATGAATATCGTGCGTTATCACTAGAAAAATTAAAAGAAAGACTATTAGTTGAATTTAGTGATTGGGGTACAGAATTAAAAAAATATATTGCATATAGTTATGATGATATTAAATTTCGTCGTATCTATCAGTTGCCAATTGGTTTGAAATGGATAACACAGCCTAATATCACACTTATTGGTGACGCTGCACACTTAATGAGTCCGTTTGCAGGAGAAGGTGTCAATATGGCATTATATGATGCATATTTGTTAGCACAATCATTCAAAAATAAAGAAAATGTTATTGATATATTGAAGGCTTATGAAAAGAAAATGTTTGAAGTTTCAGAAGTTCATGCTCAAGCGTCTCAAGATAATTTAGAGCTAATGTTTTCAAACGATGGCGCAGAAAAGATGGCAAACTTCTTTATAGATATGGAAGCACAACTCAGTGAATCATAAATTATTCATATCATATATTTAACTTAATATCAGTTGCGTAATATCAAAGGTTTATCTCTAAATCAAAATGGAGGTAAACCTTTAAACATACATAGATCTAAATTCAGCTTGTGAAAAGCAATGTTTTCAAAAGCATCATTTTACAAATAAAGAATAATTTGACACACGAAATAATGTTTTGTAAATTTTAGCTAAGGTGAAACAATATTTAAAAAGGGGTGATAGTCATTCGTAATATTTTAATATTATTGGAATCATCATTAGCGACATTGAATCCCTCGGAATATAGAGTGGCACAGTATATCATCGATTATCCGCATAGAACGATCAACAGTTCAATACAACATTTAGCAGACCTAACAAATGTCAGTGAAGCGACGATTGTTAGGTTATCTAAAAAAATAAAATGTAAGGGCTTTCAAGATTTAAAGATGGAAATTGCTATGGCGTTAAATAGACATAATGAAATTGAAGATGATTATGAAGAACTCAATATTACTGATTCCAATGAAAGCGTGATTAAAAGTATTTCTCAAAGTAATGCTAAAGCGATAAGGAATACAGCTCAAATTTTATCACCAGTAGCGTTAGAAAAAGCGGCTTTAATGATACATCAGGCTAGGAAAATTTGTGTGTTTGGTATTGGTGCTTCAGCAATTATTGCAGAAGATTTAAAGCAAAAGCTCACACGCATTGATAAGTGGTGTGAGGTTGGCAAGAGCTATGATGAGCAAGCGACATTGAGTGCCAATGTGACAAAAAATGATGTTATTATTGCTATTTCGAATACTGGCCAAACAGAAGATATTTTGCAGTCATTAGCATTAGCACATAAAGCGGGGGCTCAAATTATTTCCATAACTAAATATAGCAATAATGATGTAGCAGACTTAGCACATATTAACTTGTTTTATAGCTCTTCAGAAAAGCCAGTGAGAAGTGCAGCAATGAGTTCACGTATAGCTATGCTCAATGTCATAGATATTTTATTTGTATCATTAGCCAGTAGAGATTATGAACGACATACGAAATTATTAGAGCGTACACGGCAAGCAGTTAAAGTTAAAAAAAGAAAATATTGAAAGGGTGTTGTTTTATGAAAGTAATAATGGTTTGTTCAGGTGGCATGTCTAGTTCTATGATTGTTGATGCTGTGAAGAAAGAGGCGGCAAAAGAAAATTTTGATTTGGAAATCATAGCAGTTGGTACCGAAGCATTTGAAAATGAAATTGGTGATTATGACTTAGGTTTAGTAGCACCTCAAGTGAGACATCGGTTAGATAAATTTAAAAAAGTCGGTGAAGCAGTTAATAAACCTGTAGATGTCATAGATCCAATGGGCTATACACCGATTGGCGCACCTAAAATTTTAAAGCAAATAAAAACGTATGTATAAGTACTAAATTAAATAAGTAAACAGAGGGTGTATGTTATGCAGAAATTTTTGAAATGGATTGAAAAGGTATTAATGCCACCCATGGCCAAAGCTTCTGAGCAACGACATTTAACTTCTATTCGTGATGGTATTATTGCAACACTACCACTTATCATTGTTGGATCGTTCTTTACTTTATTTGCGTCTCCACCCATACCAGCGTTAGAAAAATTGGTAGAACCACATGCTGAGAAGATAATGGTCGCTAATAGAATGACGTTGGGCTTGATGGCAGTTTACGCTGCATTTTCAATGGGCTATAGCTTAGCAAAATCATATAAAATGGATGGCCAAGCAGGCGGGTTACTTTCACTGGCCACATTTTTAATGATGACGTTACCGCTCAACTTAGATGATAAATTACCTAAAAGCGATGCTGTGGGTTATGTGTTGCCTATGGCAGATTTAGGTGGTTCCGGCTTGTTTGTAGCAATCATTTCAATGATATTTGCTGTTGAGATGATGAGACTCGTAGTGAAGTCAGGTTTTACGATTAAAATGCCGGATCAAGTTCCAGGATCTGTTGCACGTTCGTTTGAATCTTTGGTACCTGCAATTGTCATTATCGTTATTTCTTGGTTTGTAAGAGTGATATTAAACATAGATTTAAATGCCATTATTAATAAAATCTTTGAACCTTTAGGTAATTTTGCTGGTGATAGTTTATTAGGTGCTTTGATTCCTGTGTTTTTCATTGTACTTTTATGGTCAGCAGGTATACATGGTGTGGCAGTAATGGGGGCAGTCTTCCAACCTATTTGGTTTTCATTATTAGATCAAAACATAGATGCTAAGGCTGCTGGGGAACCATTACCACATATTATTGTCGAACCATTTTTCCAGTGGTTTGTATGGATAGGCGGTGCAGGGGCGACGCTGAGTTTGTGTATATTGATGATATTTTCTAAGTCTGAATATTTGAAGAAAATAGGACGTTTTTCTATTATACCGAGCATATTTAATATCAATGAACCACTTATATTTGGTGCGCCATTAGTTATGAATCCGATTCTTGCGTTACCGTTTATAGGAATTCCACTTATTTTAACGACGATTACTTATTTTGTATTTAAGTTAGGTTTGATAGCTAAAATCACGATACTTGCGCCATGGACATTACCGGGGCCTTTAGGGGCATTATTTGCAACGAATGGTGACTGGAGAGCACTGGTGTTAGTCGTATTTAATCTTTTAGTTGCAGTAATCATATATTATCCATTCTTTAAAATGTACGAACGTAAAATGATAGAACAAGAACAAGGTGCTATAAATGATGATTTTAACGACGATTAATTGAGATGGGGAGATTTGATGAGTGAACAAAACGAACAAATTATTTTTGAAATTATTTCACATGGTGGTAATGCGAAAAGTTTAGCATATGAAGCTTTGGATGCGGCTACCGCATTTAATTTTGAACAAGCGAATGAACTGATGGCAGAGTCGAAGCAAGAAATGAGTAAAGCACATAATATACAAACAGAATTAATACAGTCTGAAATAAATGGTGACAAAGTACAAACATCTTTATTGATGATACATGCACAAGACCATTTAATGACAGCGATTAGTGAGAAAAATTTAATTGAAAAAATGATTGAGTTATATCAAAAATTAGAAGAGAAGTGTTAATATGATGCGATTGATTTATTTAATAGTATTATTTTTACTCATATTTTGCTTTTATAAAATAGCCCATTTTATAGTCAATAAATTTCATTTTAATAGATGGCTATTACTGATAGGTATACCATTTATCGTCGTTGTCCCTGTAGTTATATTTGAAAATATTAATTTGTTTGGATGGGGAATAATATTACTTTTATTAATATTTACGAGTATCCTCTTTTTTGAAAAATCTCGTGTATTGATTGAGCAACGTCAAATGCGTGGCATTATATATAAATCAAATAAGGAGTAAATATATATGCATAATTTAGGAATATCAGTTTATCCGACCCAATCAGATTTAGGAGAAATGTGTGACTATATTAAAATGAGTGCAAAATTCGGATTTAAGCGCATCTTCACAAATTTACTTTCGGTTAAAAGTGATGAAGAAGCGGTTTTTAATAAATTTAAGTCAGTGGTAAAAGTTGCTAAAGAGAATGATATGACAGTGATTGCGGATATTAACCATAAAGTTTTTGAAGCATTGAATTTAAAGCGTGATGATTTGTCCTTTTTTAAAACACTAGGTGTATCAGGAATACGTGTAGATGCGGGATTTTCAGCTCAAGAAATAGCACAACTGAGTTATAACAAACAGCATATGTATGTAGAATTAAACATCAGTGTGAGTGATACGTTTATTGAAGATGTGTTAAGTTATCAACCTAATTTAGACAAACTTATAGGTTGTCACAATTTTTATCCTCAAACCTATACTGGTTTATCATATCAACATTTTGTAAATACGAGTGAAGCTTATAAAAGAAATAATGTTCATACTGCAGCTTTTGTTTCTTCACAAGAAGCAACAGTAGGGCCTTGGATGATTATGGAAGGCTTACCGACATTAGAAAGTCATAGGAAATTGCCTATAGCAGTACAAGTTAAGCATTTATTAATGACGAATTTAGTAGATGATTTTATTATTGGTAATGCATTTGCTTCTGAATCTGAGTTACAATCACTTTCAGAAATTAATTTAGCAATGCCTAGTTTTGATGTTTATTTAAATAACGATATTACTGGATTAGATGAAACTATTGTGACAGAGGCATTTCATTTTAATCGGGGGGATATTTCAGATTATGTTATACGGTCAACGATGAGTCGCGTTCATTATAAGGATGAGCTATTCCCGCCAAATAACACAAAACAAATTAAAAAAGGTGATATTGTGATTTGTAATGAACAATATGGTCACTACAAAGGGGAGCTGCAAATCGCATTACAAGATATGGAAAATCAAGGTTATAAAAATGTTATCGGACATGTAAAAAAAGAAGAACATTTCTTATTGAATTTATTAAAACCATGGCAATCATTTGAATTAAAAGTGACATCATAATCTTTGTTTTATAGTGCGTAACTGCTTGGTTATTTAAGTATAAGTGGAAAGATTATAAAAAATAAATTGATTATGCAGTAATCGATAAGTGTGAAAAGTAGTTGTTTCTCACAAAAAGCATGATATGTATTTACCATAAGAGACTAAGCAATAGAAAAATTTTGAATTGAAACCCAATCAGTAGGACTAAAATAAAGGCACTTTCGTTAAATTCATTTTAAATGGATCATACGGAGGTGTTTTTCTTGTACAGCGTTTTTTATCCAATTCACAAATTATTCTGTCGTTGAAATTACATCAAAAGCCGTAATTATCATAAAACTTTTAGGTGGTTCTATGTAATTGGTTATTGTTGTAAATATCGCAATTAATAGCAACCAATATACGATTTATTATCATATCTATATATTGTTATAAGTCTATTTCTTTTAGTAATGTTGGTTATTTGTTTAACATTGATATTGAATATATATTAAGTTTAAATATTTAAGGAGGAAAAATTATGAGAGCTTGGCAATTAGAAGGTTTTGGATTGGAACACTTAAAAATGGTTGACGTTCCAACGCCTGAAGTTGGCAATAACCAAGTTTTAATTGAAGTTAAAGCCATTTCTTTAAACTATAGAGATCGTGCCATTATTGAGGGAAATTATGCACCAGATATATTAACATTTCCTTTTATTCCTACTTCAGATTTTTCAGGGAAAGTAGTGCAGGTAGGTAAAGAAGTTACGCAATTTAAAGTGAACGATAAAGTGATTTCGAGACTTTATGCTAAGTCATCTAAAGGCACTTTAAATTCAAGTGATGACAAACTTACATTAGGAGGTCCATTGGATGGTGGCCTTGCCGAGTACGTTGTTTTAGACGAAGATGATGTTGTATTATTACCTGGAAATTTATCTTATGAAACAGCAGCGACGTTACCTGTAGCTGCCTTCACTGCGTGGCTATCTTTAGTTCATTATGGAGCTTTAAAATCAAATGAAACAGTATTAATACAAGGCACTGGAGATGTTTCGCTATTTGGTATTCAGATTGCAGCCAGTATAGGGGCAAATATTATAGCAACAAGTAGTAGTAATGATAAATTAAGTAAGCTGGAATCATACGGAGTGACACATGCTATAAACTACGCTACCCAGCCAGATTGGGAGAATAAAGTGTTAGAAATAACAAATCATAAGGGTGTAAATCATATCTTGGAAGTTGTAGGTGGAAGCAATGTTCAAAAATCTATATCATTACTATCTAAGAAAGGAAAAATATATTTTATAGGCTTTCTAGAAAGTGCTATAGCAGAAATTAATTTTATGCAGTTAGCGGAAAAACAAGCGCAAACTTATGGTATTAATACAAATCATCATGATTTATATAACAAAATGATAGAAGATATAAACCATTTAAATCTTAACCCTGTTATTGATTCAGCTTTTGATTTTAATAATGTAGTTGGTGCATATCAACATTTATATGAAAATACTTTTGGAAAAGTAGTGATTAAAATATAACATGGAAGGAATAATTTTATTATCTTAAGATTCAATTTGTTTAATGTAAGTGAAATTTAAGCGTGATTACTCTTCATTTATTTATATATTAATTTAAACAGCATTAAAAATGTATGTTTATAGATATATATAAGGAATAATTTGTATGTCATTATCACCACATATCACTCAATTTATTAATAGTTTTTACTTGTATTCCATAATACATTTTAGAAGTGATAAATGTTAAAAATGGATTGATCCCTGGAGGATGATTTAAAACATTATTCATTATTATGTAGCCTAATTCTTTCATAAAAATTAGTGATATCTGGATATTGGTAAATAAAAATTTTCATTTGCTCAGAAAACATCATAATTTTAACAGTCTTTAATAAGCCTTTCATCAAAAGATAGTGAAACATTATATTTTACTATTTCCATTAGAACTATGGTTTTTGCGTTCCTACGCACTATGATGTTATAATACACTTAACAAGGAAACTAGCATGGATACACCAATCCCCTCACTACTCGCAATAGTGAGGGGATTTTTTGGTGTGGCTAGTCGCCTATTTATTATCGCGCTTGCGTAGCCAACGCGTAAATAACGCGATAATACAACCACTGATGACTGTGACCGTGATCTGAACAAGGATTTCTAGCATAGATTAACACCTCCTCTCTACGTCAAATAGACGCCTGAGAGATAGGCGACTTCATTATTATATCATCTGAATTACTAGCCATGCCCTTCAATATAACCCTTTTCACACGTAAATGTATGTGTAATTCTCCTTGTTCCAAACTTCCATTAATTTCTTTGCGTTTTTTCTCGCAAGTACGGTTGTTAAGTAAAATTATTTATCTTATTTCATAACTCTAATCTTCCATACCTAATTCTTTCAATGCCATCTTCTCGTACGCCGATTCCCCTGATTTCATAGCAAACTCAGCGATAAACATTGGAAATACTGCATTTAGTTCTATAATATGTTCTTTCATTCGTGGCCATGTTTCTCCTCCAGCTTCACCATATGCTTTTATGAGTTGCTCTAATCCTTCGTCACCGAATACACGATGGTGACCCATGAAATCCATTGCTGGATCGGAGTGGGTTGCTTCAGTCCAGTCTATGAGACCTGTAACGTTTGCATGTTTATCTACCATTATATGTCCTGGATGTAAGTCTCCATGTATCATGGTCGCCTTTCGAGGCCACAGGTTGTCGTTTTTCAACCATTGTTTCTACCTGTTCTATAGCTCATCTGATACGCCATAAGTTTCTTTTACTTTATACATTCTTCTTTGAAAATCATTTTTTATTTCTTGTACAGTTTTGAGATTTATATGATGTTCGGTAATGTTTTCTTCTGAGATGTTGTGTAAGTCTACAAGTGTTTTAGCTAATGTGCTAATAAAGTTTTCCGGCACTGGTTTGTGTTCAATTTCCCATACATAATTTTGTATTTCTGAATCTATTGTTGCTGCGGGTTTGCCAGTAAGTTTTGGATAAGCGATAAGATCTTTTGTGTGTATTTTCCATGCCGGTACTTCAAATAAAACATTCTTTTGCAAGAAGTCTAACATTTGCTTTTCGGATTTTGTTTGTTTATAAACATCTTGTCTCCTTGGCAGTCTTAAAACCCATTCTATGCCATTTTCATCTTTTCCAAATGCAACTTGGAAATCTAATCCTGATTCATTTAATGACATTGTTTGAGGCTGGATATGTAATTGATTTTTTTCTGCAATTTTAATAATTTCATCATGTTGAGTCATTTTATTTCCCCTTTATTTTTATTACATTTTTCATATGAACGCAAATTTTTATCTATAATATTTTGTGTTTTAAAAAATTATAGCAACATACTACTTATTCATGTAAAATATTCCATACTTTTTGCGCTATCTTTTCGTTATATGCAATTAGTCCAATTTCTCTTGAATGATTTTCCAATTCTTTGATTGAAAGATTCATACTTTCAACTCGTGTTATTAATGATTGAGGAATGATTGTTATTCCTTTTTCAGCCTTAACATTAGCCAATATGGATTCTAAATCATTTTTGTGTTCAATATTTATCGTAGTTTTAGAGAAATTTTTTTGTATAAAAGCTAAAGTATCACATGGTGGATTAAGGAGAAGTATCTGTTCATCCATTAAATCACTAGAAAATATATTATCAGATAGTCTTAAGTTACTAGTTATTGGAAAAACCACCATATACTTTTCGCGGTATAAAATATGACTGTAAAGTTGACTATTTTCTGTAGCAGTTATATCTCCAATTATTACATCTATATCCCCATTATGTAGATGATCAAGTAAAATGTGAGTATTACTTTCAATTTTTATAGATAGACTTTCACTTATTATTTCCTTTTTGTGTTCTGCCCATTTATATAGTGAAAAACTGGGCAATAACCCAATTCTAATTGTTGAATCTTCATTTTTTAAAATTTGTGCTTTTAATACATCTATATCACTTTTTATACGCTTAAATTTATTCAAAACTATCTCCCCGTTTTCAGTTAGAAATATGCCTCGAGAAGTTCTATAGAACAAGTCACTTTCAAAATATTCTTCAATACTTTTGATTCTTTTACTAAGTGCTGGAGTACTGATATTAAGTATTTTAGATGCTTGATTAAGACTTTGATATTCAGCAACTTTGATAAAATCCTCTATATATTCAATATTCATATATTACGCTCCCTGTTAACTTTTCTTTAATACCACCCTTAATATATTCATTCTTCCATTAATTACAATATTATACTACGCTAAATGACATCAAATATTTGTTAGAAAGGGTTAAATCATGAAGAAAATTTGGATTTTAACGTTAGGCATGTTTGCTTTAGGTATGGATACTTATATTGTGGCAGGACTATTACCTGATATGGGAAAAAGCTTTAATAAAAGCAGTGCTGAAATAGGACAAGGCGTTACTGTTTTTACATTGTTTTTTGCTTTATCTGCACCCATATTTTCAACACTATTGGCTAAGTATTCTGTTAAAAACATACTTTTAATCGCACTACTGACCTTTGGGGCAGCTAATTTAATTACGATGTTATCTTATAACTATTCAACATATATCTTATCTAGATGTGTAGCTGGATTAGGGGCAGGACTATTCTCACCTATGGCAGTTAGTTCGGGGGGGTATTTAGTAAGCCAAAAAAATAAAGGCAAAGCATTAGCTTTTATAGTTGGCGGTATGAGTGTAGGAACTGTAGTTGGCGTCCCTTTAGGGTTACAATTAGCTGATTTAATTAATTGGAGGTTTGCCATAGGGTTAATTGTAATTGTAAGTATAGTTGCGTTTATTAGTATATCTATTTTACTTCCTAATTTTAATATGCCTGCAGCACCTAACTTGAAAGATAGATTTTCACTTTTTATAGATATACATGTATTAAGGGTAGTATCTGTAACTGTATGTGCTGCAATTGCCAGCTTAGGATTATATACCTACCTCTCTCAGGTAATAAGCGCAGCTGTTTCACCACACTATATTTCACTTTTTTTAACGACTTGGGGAATAGGGGGATTATTAGGAAGTTTTGGTGTAGGTTTAGTCATGGATAAATTTAAAAACACTCAAATTTTAATGCTTATTATTTTAGTTGCTTTAAGTATAAGTATAGCGTTAATTCCTACTTTAATTAAAATACCTATTTTAGGACTTTTGCCTTTCTTACTATGGGGAGCTATGGGATGGGCGACACAAGCACCTCAACAGCATATATTATTAAAAAAGCATGCTGAACATGGAAGTGCATCTGTAGCTTTAAATAGTTCATTAAATTATTTAGGCAGTGCTATTGGTGCTGCATTAGGTGGTTTATTACTTGCGCAAGGAGGATCATTGAAGACTTTAATTTATGGTGCATTTACTGTGATTATTTTAGGAATTATTATTCAATTAATAAACATCAATATTGATAGAAAAAATGGAGAAACTTAAATCAGTTATATTAACTGCTCTACTGTATTGAATAGTAGGGCGCTTTTCTTTGAAAAGGTATCTATACGATACCTCTAACATTTCATTATCATTTACTGTATATACTACTCTACTTTTTGACTGTTTTATCTATTGTAATATCAAGTGAAATGGACAATTAAATTTTTTAATTTACTCATATCATTTAATGCGCCCTTTTATGGATGAAACTTGATGATAGATTAATTCTTTTATCCATCTCTTTTTATAAGTGATGGTTTTTAGCATTCTATAGTTTCTCATATGGAAACTTTGTTTCTATATGTTGATATATAAGAAATATACCTTATTTAAATTTTTTAGTAACATTAATTATAAGAGGTGTTATTAATGATTCAAATATCTAAAACAATCAAACAAGAACGTTTAAGACGTGGAATGACTCAAGAAACACTAGCTGAATATCTTAATACAACAAAAACAACTATTTCTAAGTGGGAAAACGCCACACTGTATCCTGATATTACAATGTTACCAAAACTAGCAAAAGTGTTTAATATTTCAGTGGATGACCTGCTCAACTATAGTATTACTATGACAGATGAAGAAATTAAGGAAGTATCTATATCATTATCTAAGATGATCAATAAAACTAGTTATGAAGAATATGTATCAACTGTACGTGATTACTATATTAGTCATTGTAATGAATTTAAGTTTCTCAACTCATTGTTAGGGATTTTAGCAAATAACATTTTATATTGTGAGAATGAAATGCAAGTAAAAGAAACAACAAAATTGGCACATGAAATAATTAAAACGACAGAGGACAACTCGGAATCTATATATTTGAAAAGACATGCACAAGGATATCAAACATTAATGTATATGTTTGAAGGTGACTATTCATCAGTTATAGATAATACACCTGATTTTGATTTAAAAATTGGTGAAAATGCTACCTTAACTTTAGCTTATTTACAAAAAGGTAATATTTCAAAAGCAAAAAATGTAATTCAGACAGATATGTACCAATCTCTCATGATTTATATGCATGAGTTTGCTTTAATGCTTACTTTTGACTTATATTCTGTTCCTATAGAGTGTTTAGAGTCTAAACTTGATTATGTAAATAAAGCCTTTAATGTGGATTATTTGTACCCACACTTAAGTATGAATTGCTATTATAAATTTGCATTATATTACGTTAAAAATGATGATAACAAAACCATTCAATATTTGAAGCAGTATTGTCAATGCTTTGATTATTTGACCCAAGATTTTGTTTATCAAAAAGATGAATTTTTTAATGAAATTGACGAATGGCTAAACACTTTACCATTAGAAAATCGCTTACCAGCAAATTATGAAAATACTTTGAATACAGCAAGCTCTAGGATTTTAGAAAATGAGGATTTTATGGCTTTGGATAACTTTAAATCTATACAAGAAGATGTGTACAGAATATATAACAAAGGGATGAAAAATAATTGATACATAGAAAAAAACTAATAGCATTACTATTATTAAGTTTTACTTTGCTTTCAGCCTGTGATTATTCAAAGCCAGAAAATAGAAATGGCTTTTTCTATCATACTTTTGCAGTACCAATGGATCAGCTTTTACACTGGTTAGGCTCTATATTTGATAACAATTATGGATTAGCAATCATTACAATCGTTTTAATCGTTAGAATTATCATGTTACCGTTCATGTTAGCTCAATCTAAAAATGGGCATTTGATGCGTAAGAAAATGGAAATTGTGAAACCTGAATTAACTAAGATACAAGAGAAAATAAAAAAAGCGAATACGCAAGAAGAAAAAATGGCAGCGAATCAAGAAATGATGGACAAATATAAAGAGTACAATATGAATCCTATGAAGACAATGCTAGGATGCTTGCCATTACTTATACAAATGCCTATTTTATTTGGACTGTACGTTTCATTAAAATGGCCTTCGAGTGGTGGTTTAAATGAACATACTGATTTTCTTTGGTTTAATTTAACACAGCCTGATATTTGGATTACTATAATTGCTGGTATTTTATACATTATACAACCCTTAATAAATATGGAAAATATGCCTAAAGAACAACGTTCTATGGGTTATATCATGGCAATTATTTCTCCTATATTCATCATATATATTTCAATCACCTCAGCTTCGGCTTTAGGGCTATATTGGACGATTAATGCTGCATTTTTGATTATTCAAATGTTCTTTTCAAATAAGTATTATTCGAATTTAGCTACAAAAGAGGCTAATCAATTGAAAAGAAAAATTGAAAATACTTAGAATGTTAACTAAATATAGTTAGATTCAAGCGATACTTATTGAACTAACAAAACTATACTATGTTATATTACATCTAGCGAAAAATTCAATATTTTTGAAAGGAGTTATAAAGTTGCCTGTCTTAGTATTATTTGTTGAAACAATTTTAGTAACAATATTTATGATTGGTAGCATGGTGGGATTTTTTGATAACTCCATTTCCCTATGGACATTGTCTATTTTTTGGATAGCGAGCATTATTGTTTTATTGGGAACTCTTATAATGAGAAATTACTCTAAACGAAAATATAAAAAAGAACTTACGTTACATGAAAAAAGTCCTAACTTATGGGAAAATGAATATTTTTATCAAGCCCCATTATATATATTCGATGGGATACATATTAAAATTCATGGTATGACTGATGCGATATGGACTCCTTATTTTAATAATAATCTTCAAAAATGGCTAAGTGTATTCGATATTTTCCCCATTTATGGCGTTAAATTTACGTCATCAGATCATGATATCATTTTAAAAAGAGTTAAATTATGGTCTTTAAGGCCCCATTATAGTGTTTTTATTAATGGAGAAGAAGTAGGCGTTTTAAAGATGATAAAATTGTTAAAAGGCGGTATAAAACAACAAACTCCCTATGTTTTTTCGGATAGTAATTACAGATATATGTTTAATAACCCTTATTTTTCAACTAAAACAGTGATAACAGGAAAAGAAAACAATGAAATATTAACAGCGCAACGTTCATTTTTTGATTTAGGTAAAAATATAGTAACTCGACGGAGAGGAGAAAGTCACAATATAGCAATTGGTTCAACTGAATCAGTTATACCTTACCCTAACGAACTTTGGATTGCTCTATACATTCAAGTCATGATAAATAAACAAAAGGATTAATAGTGAAACATTTATTTTATTAAAATAGTGTATATTTGCACATCGTTAGTGTATTGCATTTAAAGCATTTTGCATTCCTACTCACTATGATGTTATAATATAAACAACAAATAGAGTGTTTACATGGTGAACATCGAGCCCGATAACTACGGACATAGTTATCGGGCTCTTTTTGGTGTATTTGGTTATGTCGCCGTCGGATTATTTATCACGCTTATTTAACCAATGTGAAAACAACGTGACTATAACGCCTACTATAATAGGCGCTATAAGTACTACAAATAGAGTGTTAAACATGGTGTCACCTCCTTCCATGTTAGTTAAAACACAGAAGTAGAACGACGACTTCATTATTATATCATTGGTAAATATGTGAGCACATCTACTTCCCACAAGTTGAATGATGTTAGTAAAATAGGGGATAAATGAAGCAATAACAGAAATATATATACAAGAGCAAGAAAAAACATGATAAAAATACATAAATCAAGTGTTAAAGAATATAAGGGTGCATATAAGTGTTATTAAAGTAAGTCAAATACCACTTAAGAGCCCTAGCCACTAAAGCAGACTTATAACCTAAAAGAAAACCACCTGTGAAACAGGTGGTTTTAATTTTATAATAATTAAAATACATCGCGCTTATTGTGCACATTCATATGGGTTGAAGTCCAATGGCATTGGTGTAGCAAAACCTAACATGACAAAGTCTTCATCACCGGTGTTAGTCATGCCGTGCGCATCTCCTGGGAATGAAACGAATATATCTCCGGCTTTAATGGGTTTTTGTTCATTATCATTTGTGAAAAATGTTCCTTCGCCTTGTAGTACAATCCAAACATCATCTGCATCTTTATGTGTGTGACAAGGTAATGATTGTCCTGGTTTAAGACACCAAACCGCACCAGCTGAATGTCGCGTTTCATAAAATATAGTTTTTTTCGCTGTGTCGTCAGAAAAATGTTGTAACTCATTTATTTTAAAAAAGCGATTGGATGTTTGTGACATATTTCTCACTCCTGTCAGTTTACAATATAGTTTGGTTGTTCACCGCTCAGTTGCTTAACTACGTTAGATGCTGCAATATCAGCCATCATGTCTCTTGCTTCAAATGTTGCATTGCCAATATGTGGTGTGATAACTACGTTTTTCATTGATTTCAGTGCTTCAGTAATTTTCGGTTCAAACTCAAACACATCAAGTGCTGCACCTTCAATAATACCTTCTTCTAGGGCTTTTACTAATTCTTCTTCATAAACAATTGGACCTCTTGATGCGTTGATTAAATATGAAGTTGGTTTCATTTTTTTGATCGCATTATAGTCAATCATGTGCTTTAACTTTTCATTATATGCACAGTTTAAAGTTACAAAGTCTGAACGTTTTAAAAGTTCGTCTTGTGAAACATATTCTGCATTTAATTCAGCTTCTTTATCTTCATAACGTTTAGGACCTGAATAAAGCACATTCATATCAAAACCTTTAGCACGTCTTGCAACGGCAGTACCAATTTCACCTAATCCAATAATACCAATTGTTTTACCAGATACTTCACGTCCTCTAAAGAATAACGGTGACCAACCGTTAAATCCTTCATTACGGCAAAGTTGATCTCCTTCAGGAATACGTCTTGCAACAGCAAGTAAAATACCCATTGTTAACTCTGCAGTTGAATTGGTTGAAGCAATGGGTGTGTTTGTCACATTGATATCGTGTTCACGCGCAGCTTCTATGTCAATATTATTAAAACCAGCACCATAGTTAGCTATGATTTTTAATTTTGGTGCAGTTTCAATAATTTTTCGGCTCACGTTAGTAGATAATAAAGTGATTAATGCATCTACATCTTTAATTTTTTCTATTAATAATGCTTCGGAAATTAGCGTTTCACCAGTATACATATCTACGTCAAAATGTTGTTCAAGTTGATTAAGCCCGGCTTCTGGGATAGCACCTGCGATAAAAATCTTCTTCATAAAAATCGTCTCCTCCTATTATGTGAAAATATTCACAATACTTAATTTAAGTTTAACACTATTTGGTGTTTTGGGTATGTAAAAAGTGCCAAAGTGTATTGTGTGTTTTGTGTGATATGGACAAACTGCATTTGTACGTAGAAAAGTGTCGAAAGTTGATTGAATTTCAAGTGAAAATATAATAATTCATTTTTATATAAGTGTTGAGTCTAAGTATTAGTATATTTATGGAAAACCCTTACATTTTAGTGTAATATTATACTAAGAGGTGATTGGTATGGTGAATATAAAAAAAGACCGTATGAAAATATATGTGTTGGATAATGGGCGAATGAAAATGGATAAAAATTTAATGATTGCAAATTCAAACCAGGCGACATTAGATAATCCAAATAAAGAAAATGAACTACATGAATTTCCGATTTATACCGTTTTTATAGATCACCCGGATGCTAAGATATTATTTGATACTGCTTGTAATCCGAATTCAATGGGCGAGGAGGGACGGTGGATTAATGCAACACAAAAAGCGTTCCCTTATTTTTCTGATGAATCATGTCACTTACCAAATAGATTAGAGCAATTAGGTGTCGATCCTAAAGATGTGGATATAGTTGTAGCTTCCCATTTACATCTTGATCATGCTGGGTGTTTAGAGTATTTTACTAATGCGACTGTAATTGTTCACGATGATGAATTCAGTGGTGCAATGAAGTGCTATACGCGTAATCAACAAGAAGGTGCGTACATTTGGAGTGATATCGATGCTTGGATTAAAAGTGATTTGACTTGGCAAACTATAGCGCGAGATCAAGCACATCTAAATCTTGTAGATGGTGTGAAAGTACTTAACTTTGGTAGTGGACATGCCTGGGGAATGATTGGTTTGGAAATTGAAACTGAAGAGTTAGGAACACTCATCTTAGCCTCTGATGCTATTTACACACAAGAAAGTATGGAACCTAAATTACAACCACCTGGTATTCTTTATGATTCGGTTGGTTGGGCAAATTCAGTGGAATATATTAAGCGCCTTGCTCAAGAAAAGAACGCAGAGATTTGGTTTGGCCATGATGGTAACCAATTTGAATCTTTTAGAAAGTCTACGGATGGTTATTATGAGTAAAGGATGTGTGAAGCAATGAAAACAAAAGCTGCAGTATTATATGAAATGGGTGTTGAAGGGCCATATGAAAAAATGAAGCCTTTAAAAATAGAAACTTTAAACCTTGATGCCCCTAAACAAAATGAAGTGCTAATTAAAATTCATGCCGCGGGTTTATGTCACTCTGATTTGTCAGTAATTAATGGGAGTCGTCCAAGACCAATGCCTATGGCACTTGGCCATGAAGCTGCAGGTGAAATTATAGAACTAGGTGAAGGTGTTAGTGATTTTGAAGTTGGAGATCACGTTGTCTGTACTTTTATCCCTAGTTGCGGTAAATGTATACCATGTCGTGAAGGAAGACCTGCATTATGTGAAAATGGTGCAGCTTCCAATGAGAAAGGTGAGATGATAGAAGGTGGGTTCCGACTATCTAAAGAAAAAGATGTCATACATCATCATTTAGGTGTTTCTGGATTTTCAGAATATGCTGTTGTCTCAGAAAATTCAATAGTAAAAATAGATCCAGAAATTCCTTATGAACGGGCAGCAGTGTTTGGTTGTGCTGTCATTACAGGCATAGGTGCTGTTATAAATACAGCTCAGATTAGACCGGGGAGTAACGTAGCTGTAGTGGGTCTTGGTGGCATTGGACTCAATGCTATAATAGGTGCGAGACTGGCAGGTGCTAATGAGATTATTGCTTTAGATATTAACGAAGATAAATTTGAAATTGCTAAATCTTTAGGTGCAACAGCAGTGTTTAACTCAAGTGATGAAAATGTGATTGATGATGTTAAAGCTTACGTAACAGGCGGTGCTGAATACGTGTTTGAAACAGCAGGTGTAGTACCTGCAATGCAAGTAGCATACGCGATAACAAAACGGGGTGGTTCAACAGTGACCACAGGTTTACCTGATCCAAAAGCAGAATTTTCATTTCCACAAGTAACGTTAGCTGCTGAAGAGAGGACGATTAAAGGTTCATATGTTGGAAGTTGTGTTCCTGATCGTGATATACCAAGATTCGTGAGTTTATATCGTCAAAACAGACTCAATGTTGATCCATTAATCAGTGATATTATCTCATTAGATCAGATTAATAAAGGTTTTGATCAGTTAGCAAATGGCGATGCCGGTAGAATTATTATCAAAATGTCTTAATTAATAATTCAAAATATATAAAACAAAGGTTAAGTTGCACGTAAAATCAACAAACAACTTAACCTTTTTATAATAGAAAAACGCTGTGAGTTCATATTACATGATACCAATCATTTTCATCCAAATTGATCCTATGCCAATCCAAACGATAAAGTAAACAATACCGAGAATAAAATTCATTGTCCACCAACGTTTTTGGCTTATATAATCAGCAGAAAATAGTATCGGTGCAGGACCGCTACTATAATGTGTTGTTGAAGCTAATAGGTTACCGAAGAAACCTAATATTAAAGCGCTGAATAATGGCGGTGCACCAGCGGCGACAGCGACTCCTAATAGTGCAGCATACATCGCACTAACATGTGCCGTTGCGCTTGCAAAAAGATAGTGTGAATAAAAATAGAAAACAATTAATAATATGAGCACGATTGGCCAACTAAAATTACCTAAGCTGGATGCAATTAACTTACTTAACCAAGGGATAAAGCCCAGTTTATTAAGTTGATCAGCCATTAATACAAGCACTGAAAACCAAATTAATGTGTTCCAGGCGCCAGTTTCATTTAAAATATCTTTCCAATTTAAAACGCCTGTAATGAGTAAGAGTGAAAGTGCAATAAATGCTGTTAATGTAGCATCTATTTGAATGACACTTCCAGTAATCCATAAAGCGAGTGCTATGATAAAAATAGCAATCATAAATTTTTCTGGAATGGATATTTTACCCATTTTCATTAATTCTTTATGTGCCCAGTTTTTAGCATTTGGCGTTTTTTTAATACTGGGTGGATATATTTTATAAATAATAAACGGTACTATGATCAAAGAAATCAAGCCTGGCACAAGTGCAGCTAAGAACCAGTTCATCCATGTTATATGTACATTCGCAGTGCTTTCTGCAAGGTTTTGTGCGAGCGGATTACCAGCCATCGCAGTTAAAAACATTGCAGCAGTAATTAAATTACCTTGAAATTCAGTGAAAATTAGAAAAGCACCCATTTTTCTTTCTGTACCTTTTTTTGGGTCTGAGCCAAATGATTCAGATAAAGATTTAATAATTGGGAACATAATACCACCTGCACGGGCGGTATTACTAGGTGTTGCCGGTGCTAATATAAGGTCTACGCCTACGAGTGAGTACGCGAGTCCCAAGGTCTTTTTACCAAAAAGATTAACGAATTGTAATGCGATACGTCGTCCTAAGCCTGTCTTCACAAAGCCTCTTGAAATAAAAAAAGCTATGACAATGAGCCAAATACTATTATTTCCAAAACCTTGTACGGCATTTTTTATATCAGAGACGCCTGTAATTACCATGACAGTAAAACCTAGTATAGATACAGCTCCAATAGGCATTGGTTGTGTGATACAAGCAATGATCGTTGCCACAAAAATAGCAAACATATACCAAGCTTGTATACTAAGTGAATCTGGTTTGAAAGGGGTGAGCAGCCAAATAAGTATACCGATCACTAAAGGTAAAATGAATTTACGGTACTTTATTGAGTTTTGCATACTACAATTTCCTTCTTTCCATACAGGTTATTTACTACAGTTATCAATTTATACTTATAAAAAAGAGATGTAAAGAAAAAAGGTTATAGACAATTAAATACTGAATGATTCATTTTGTGAATCAAATTATTCGAAGTTTTGAGGTATATTAGAAAAACTAGAAATCAGTTTATGTACTTATACGAAAATTGATCATGGAAACATAGCTAATATGGGGGTTTACACACTCAGGAAGTCTTCGGTTTGTCTGCGCGTACTGTTCGCTCATGCTCATATATATTATAAAAAGACGACTGCTTTACAAATTTTAAATAAAGCAATCGTCTTTGTAATTGTTAAAAATTATTGTGCTGTATAGCCGCCGTCAATTACGATTGCTTGTCCAGTGACACTTTGAGCTTTATCGCTAGCAATGAATACAGCATAATCAGCAACTTCTTGAATATTTACAAGTTGTTTTTGTGGAATTAATGGGAATAGTACGTCTTCTAATACTTGTTCAACACTCACATTTCTTGTTTTGGCAAGGTCATTCATTTGGCCTCGAACGAGTGGTGTATCAATGTATCCAGGACAGATCGCATTGACTGTCACACCATCTTCGGCTGCCTCTAAAGCTGTAACTTTTGTTAGACCGATGATTCCGTGTTTGGCACTGTTATAAGCAGATTTGCCAGAAAATCCTACAAGTCCGTTGATAGAAGACATGTTTAAAATTCGTCCGTATTGTTGTTGCTTCATTAGCGGAAGTACATGCTTTGTCATAATAAAAGTACCAACTAGCATAATATCTATCATTTGTTTGAATTTATCAGTTGGAAAATCTTCAATATTTGCCACGTTTTGAAGACCTGCGTTGTTAATTAAAATATCAATTTGTCCATACTGTTTTACGGTTTTATCCACTAATGCTTCTACATCTTTTTCATTAGAAACATCCGCAGTAACACCAATACAATCAAAGCCGTTTGATTTAAATGATTCAACTGTACGATTTAATGCATCTTGATTAATATCGGTAAATACAACTTTTGCACCTTCATTTAAAAACACCTGAGCAATTTCCAACCCAATGCCACTCGCTGCACCTGAAATAATTGCGATTTTGTCTTTTAACATATGTTTGCCTCCCTTTTTATATCATATTTAGCTTACATTTGTTCAATGGATTAGTAAAATAAAGGATTTAATTGTGCTATATATGCTCTTTTTGTGGGAGTTCGATTATAGAAAGACAAACAATTCAATAATATTTATATTTTAATATAAAATAATAGTATAATTCATTTTAGAAAGAAGGTATAATTTAGTGTAGTTAAAATGAATAGGAGGCTAAAGTTATTGAGTAGGAGAGAATATTTTCATCACGTTGATCATCGGAAAAAGCAACAAAACTCTAAATTAACACTGTGGATAACATTTATTATTACACTGATATTTACCATAGTAGAGTTTGTCGGTGCCATACTTTCAAATTCTTTAGCATTGTTATCTGATTCGTTTCATATGTTAAGTGATGTTATCGCATTAAGTTTGTCTGTGGTTGCGATATATTTTGCAACGAAAAAGCCTACGTCACGTTTTACATTTGGTTATCTGAGATTAGAAATATTAGCTGCTTTTTTAAATGGTTTAGCATTAATGATTATTTCATTATGGATACTGTATGAAGCAGTTAAGCGTATGATTTATCAACAACCAATTGAAAGTGGTGTTATGGTTATCATAGCCACGATTGGTTTATTCGTTAATATCGTTTTGACAATCGTGCTTGTACGTTCTTTAAAACAGGAAGACAATATCAATGTTCAAAGCGCATTATGGCACTTCATGGGGGATTTATTAAACTCAATCGGTGTTATTGTTGCTGTCGTGTTAATCCACATAACAGGATGGCAGATGATAGATCCAATCATCAGTATCATCATTTCCTTAATTATATTACGTGGTGGATGGAAAATTGCTAAAAATGCTTGGTTTGTATTGATGGAAGCTGTGCCTGAAAAGTTCGATATTGATAAATTAATTGCTGATATGAAAAGTATAAAAGGGATTGATGATGTTCATGAATTTCATTTGTGGAGTATAACCACGGAACACTTTTCTTTAAGTGCCCATGTTGTACTAAGTGCTCCATCTGAGGATGAATCATTTAATGTCATAAATAATGTTTCTAAATTATTGGAAAATAAATACAATATCAAGCACACAACGTTACAAATTGAAAACCTTAGCATCAATAGTCATTCTAAGACATATTATGAAAATTTGAAATCATAACTATTCAGTGTTTGTAGAAATTTAATTTGTTGAATGTTTGATTATATAGACAGAGAGAAATATAAAATTTAAACAAGCTTTCATTATCGCGATAGAGAAAAACACCATCCTTTTTAGAAAATATGATTAATTTGAAAGAACTACATCTTCTTAGTTTTAATTTATTAAAATACGCTATATAATTTTAAGCAAAAACTTAGAAAGGTGTATATGATGGGTCAATATCAAATTACAAAACCATTAAACAATAATGTTATTATTTGTATGCATCAAGAGCGTGAAGTGGTACTTATTGGCAAAGGAATCGGGTTCAATAAGAGACCAGGGATGGTTGTAGATGATGAGACAATGATAGAAAAAGTTTATGCGCTAGAACAGAAAAAGCAACAAGAACATTATAAAGCACTTATTGAACATGCCGATGATTCTGTCATTCAAGCGATTATTGAAGCGATTAATATGATTACTAATACAGATTTAGAAATTGATGATAATCGCTTAATTGTAGCGTTAACCGACCACATTATATTTGCATATAAACGACTCATGCAAAATCAATATATTAATAACCCTTTTGCAATCGAAACGAGACATCTATACCCTGAAGCTTATAAAATAGCTGCTTCAGTTATCTATAAACTCAATTCAGTATTGTCACTTCAATTTCCAGAAGATGAGGTTGGGTTTATAGCATTACATATTGCGTCTAATATGGAAAAGCTAACAATGAGCGAAATGAATAAAATTAATGATTTAATCAGTAAATGTATTCAAATTGTGGAGCATGATTTACACCAATCTATTGATACGACGTCTGTACAATATCAAAGATTTATTAGACATATTCAATTTTTAATTAGAAGACTGAGTATAGGGGAAACGATCAAGTCGCAAACTGAATTTGAAAAGATGTTGAAAGCGCATTATCCGCTGTGCTATAATGTTGCTGTCAAAATAATAAAAATGATGCAAAAACAGTTAGGTGTCACGGTATACGAAGCAGAAGTTATTTATTTAACGTTACATATCAACCACTTAACACAACAATAAATAAGCACGTGTAACTGATTCGATCAGGCATGAGTACTTAGACAGAGCAAAAGCTCAGTTTATTTACTCATGCCTTTTTTGTGCCTTTAATCTTGTTTTGACGAAAAATAAAGGGACTTATAATATATTATGTTTTGTACATGAACGTTAGATAGTTTCTTGAAAATGGAGGATATATTATGTGGAAGAAATTTTTTGGTCAGCTTCAACGTATAGGTAAGGCTTTGATGTTACCTGTGGCCATTCTACCAGCAGCTGGTTTGTTATTAGCTTTTGGGACAGTTTTACAAGGAGACGTTTTACAATCTTATCTCCCATTTATTAAAGCAGATGGATTTCAACATGTTGCTCAAATGATGGAAGGGGCAGGGGTTGTCATTTTCGATAATTTACCTATGATTTTTGCATTAGGTGTGGCTATCGGTTTAGCTGGTGGAGATGGTGTTGCTGCGATTGCTGCATTTGTAGGGTTTATGATTATGAATAAAACCATGGGTGCATTTTTAGGTATTACATCAGATAATGTCAGTGATGCTGCTAGTGGTTATGCAAATGTACTAGGCATACCTACCTTACAGACAGGTGTGTTTGGAGGGATTATCATTGGGGCGTTGGCTGCATGGTGTTATAACAAATTCTATAATATTTCATTGCCAAGTTATTTAGGGTTTTTCGCTGGTAAACGCTTTGTACCGATTATGATGGCAACGTGTTCTTTCATTCTTGCATTTCCGATGGCGTGGATTTGGCCAACCATTCAATATGGTTTAAATGCATTCAGTGAAGGTCTCTTAGAATCTAATACAGGTATAGCCGTATTCTTATTTGGCTTTATTAAACGTTTGTTAATACCATTTGGTTTACATCATATTTTTCATGCACCATTCTGGTTTGAATTTGGAAGTTTTAAAAATGCGGCTGGACAAATTATTCATGGAGACCAGCGAATTTTTATTGCTCAAATCACTGAAAACGTACCACTGACAGCTGGTAAATTTATGGGTGGGGAATTTCCGGTAATGATGTTTGGACTACCTGCTGCTGCTCTAGCAATTTATCATTCGGCAAAGAAAGAAAATCGTAAAGTGGTTGGTGGTTTGATGTTATCAGGTGCCTTAACATCATTTCTTACAGGTATAACAGAACCGTTAGAATTTTCGTTCTTATTTGTAGCACCGCTCTTGTTCTTTATTCATGCAGTGCTAGACGGCTTTGGCTTCTTAATTATGCACTTATTGAATGTACATTTAGGCTATACTTTCTCAGGAGGATTTATTGATTTCTTACTGTTGAATATCTTACCTAATAAGACAGCTTGGTGGCTTGTTATTCCAGTAGGCATAGTCTATGCAATACTTTATTACTTTATATTTAGATTTATTATCAAAAAATTAAATTATAAAACGCCTGGTAGAGAAAATAAAGAAATGCAAAATAATTCTGTATCAGTAAGTGAGTTACCATTTAAAGTTTTAGATGCAATGGGTGGAAAAGAAAATATTAAACATCTTGACGCATGTATTACACGTTTAAGAGTAGAAGTTAATGAAAAATCTCAAGTAGATGTTGAAAGTTTGAAACAACTAGGTGCTTCAGGCGTACTAGAAGTAGGCAATAATATGCAGGCGATTTTTGGGCCGAAATCAGATCAAATTAAGCATGATATGGCACAAATTATCGCTGGTAATATCACAAAACCAGAAGAGACAACGATTGAAAGTGAAGCGATGAATGAATCAGTTACAGTTGAAGGTGAAACGATTTATGCACCACTTAAAGGTCGTACAGTACCGTTGGATGAAGTACCAGACCAAGTATTTAGTGATAAATTAATGGGTGATGGTCTTGCGATTTATCCAGCTAATGGAGAGGTTGTGGCACCGTTTGATGGCACAGTAGAGTTAGTCTTCCCTACCAAACATGCGATAGGTTTAAAATCTGAATCAGGTGTAGAAGTGTTAATTCACTTTGGTTTAGAGACGGTTGGATTGCAAGGAGAAGGTTTTACAGTCCATGTAGATTCTGGAGACACGATTGTAAAAGGTCAATCACTTATGACTGTAGATTTAGACTATATTAAAACACATGCAAAAAGTGACATTACGCCTATTATCGTAACTAACTCAGGAGAACATGAGATTAAAACAACACATAATGGTGCAGTTGATATAGGAGAAGTATTAATTAAATTATAATATATATAAAACCTCTTAATTCACAATATCGTGTAATTAAGAGGTTTTTTGTAGAAAAACAGTATTAATCTTATCATTCAATCAATTAATCTCCGATAATCATATTATCTATTAAACGTGCTTTGCTGAATTTTACAGCTAGTGAAATGAAAATTTTTCCTTTAATGTGTGTGATTGCTTCTAATTCTGGATAACTATATATAGCTACCGTTTCTATGTTACCGGATGTATGCTGTTCAATATATGTTTTAGCTGTGTCTATTAATTTGGCACTATCACGCTCTCCTTGAAGATATTGTTCGTTTGCTAACTGTAAGCTTTTATATAGTGCAGGCGCTTCTTGTCGTTCTGTATGCGTCAAATAAACGTTGCGTGAACTTTTAGCGAGACCATCAGATTCACGTACTGTATTAACACCAATGATTTCTATTGGATGATTAAAATCCATGACCATTTTTTCGACGATAGCTAGTTGCTGTGCATCTTTTTTGCCGAAATACGCACGTTGTGGGCGAATAATGTTAAATAACTTGTTAACAACTGTGATGACACCATTGAAATGGCCAGGACGTTGTGCACCTTCTAAAACAGTGGCGAGCCTACCAGCATTTAACTTTATCGTAGGTTCTTCAGGGTACATCTCTTCTGCTTCAGGATAAAAGATATAGTCTACACCAACCGATGCTGCTTTAATTTTATCTTGGTCTATATTCCTAGGATATGCATCAAAATCTTCATTTGGTCCAAACTGTAGTGGATTTACAAAAATGCTGATGATTGTAACATCATTTTCCATTACGGATTGTGACATCATTTCCAAATGGCCTTCGTGTAAAGCACCCATGGTTGGAACAAAGCCGATGGACTGATTATTTTCTATTAAATTTGCACTTAGTTTACTCATTTCTTGAATAGATGTAATTAATGTTGTCATTCTGATACCTCATCCATAATTTGTTTTTTATACGTATGTGATTCATCAGGAAATATTTCGTTTTTGACTTCTTTATGATACTGCATTAAAGCTGTTATGCCGCTGGAAAAGTCTCCATATTGCTTGACGAATTTAGCTTGGTGTGGCACTTCATAGTTCAGCACATCATGATAAACCAATACTTGTCCATCAGTATCCTTACCTGCTCCTATACCAATCACTGGGATGTCTAAATTTTTGGTGATTTGTGCAGCTAAATCGCTCGGAACAGCTTCTAAAACGAGCATAATGGCGCCAGCTTGTTGTACAGCGTAAGCATCATTTATGAGTTGCTGTGCTGTTTCTTTTGTATTGGCTTGCATCTTGTACCCAGTAATACCAACGCTTTGTGGTGTAAGTCCTAAATGTGAAACGACTGGTAGACCAATGTGATTACAATTTTTTATAAAATCAATTAAATGTGCACCTTCAACTTTGATTGCATTTGCATTAGTTTGTTTGTATAAATCTATAGCATTTTCTAAATCAGAGTGTTCGCTGATGCCAACAGCGCCAAAAGGAACATCAACAACCATAAATGTATTAGGGGCACCACGTCGCACAGCTTTCGCGTGATGGATCATATCTGACATTGTTACTTGAACTGTACTTTCATAACCTAAGACAGTCATACCTAAAGAATCACCAACTAAAAGGGTATCGATTTGTGCAGATTCTGCTTGTTTTGCACTAGGATAGTCATAAGCTGTAACCATTGAAATTTTATTTGCGTGCTGTTTCATATCAATTAAATGTTTTAATGTTAACAATTAAACTCAACTCCGTTGTCTCAATATTTTTATATTTAATCATATATTAACGAATGTATTCAAAAAATAAAATTAATTTAATACATCTTTTATACTTGATAAATAAATTAAAATGTTTTCTACGAGAAAAATCGACTAAATTGCAAATAATATTAGGTGTGTAATACATATTAGTTTATAATAAATAGTAAATAATAAGTAAAATCACAATATAAATTATTAGTTTTAAAATTTATTAAAGCAAATGATATCAATAATAGAATTTAGGGATGAGAATGAGGGGAAATCATGATTTATACAATAACGAGCACATTACCACCAGTACATGGAGGCAGAACTAAAGCATTGCTAAGCCGAATAAAATTAATAGATAGTGAATTGGGAATCAAAAGTAAAATTTTAACAATGAATTATAATGCCAATTATCCATCTGTTTATGAAAAGTTTATAAATGAAGGAAAGGTGACAGAGCATACAGAATTTGAAAATTTATATGATTGGCTGAGTGGTTTCAAACTATTAGAAACGCCAAAGACTAAATTTAAAAAGCAACCAAAGTATCAAACGATGGACCGTGAACTCGAAGGGTTGGAAAGTAAAAGTTTTAAAGATGGAAATGTTATGAGATACTACAAAAATAATAATTATGTATTGTACAGAAAATATTATGACAATAGCAATATAGTTCAACTTGAAGATTTTATGTCATCTATTAGTAAAAAACGGTTAGAACGTTGGGAATATAATGAATTTGGTCAATTGCATAGAAAGATTTATTACACGCATAAACCTTTTTCAAAATTATGTGAAGTTTATTTTGATACATACGGAGCTATATACTGTAAAAAATTTTTTAATACAGAGCGAGAAAGTTTAGATTATATCCAACTTTATAAAGATGATAGACCTTACTTATCCTTTAATAGTGAAAAAGCATTATTTAAATATTATTTCGACCATCGGTTCAGTGAGGATGATGTGGTATTTAATGATGCTAGACTTTTAGATGAACCATTATTAAATCAAACCCATGCGACTAAAAATATTTTAGTTTTTCATAATAGTCATTTGAATGGACAACAAATGAAAGGTTCATATAAATTTGCGCTCAATCATTCTGAAAAAGTAGAAAAATATTTAATATTAACTGAAAAGCAAAAAGAAGATATTTTTAGCCAAGTACCACTAGATGAAAGACAATTAACAGTAATACCACATTCGATTAAAACTTATAAATCACTTGCAAACGAAAATAAGTTAGATCGCTTTGTTTTTATAGGTAGATTAGGTTTTCAAAAACAAGTAGACCGTTTAATTAAAGCGTATAAGCAATTTTTAGATTATGGCTATGATACGAAATTATCCATATTTGGTATGGATGAAGATGGACAGAAAAAAGTGTTGTTGGATTTAATTGAGCAGTTTGGCATTCAGGATCAAGTAGAAATCAACGCTTTTACGAATAATCCTTTGAGAGAATTTCAACAATCAAAAGCCTCACTTTTAACAAGTAAATTTGAAGGATTTGGTTTAACTGTCATGGAGAGTATCGAAGTTGGTTGTCCAGTAATTGCTTATGATGTGAGATATGGACCGTCAGAGATTATAAATCATGGTGTGAATGGTTATCTCGTTGAGCCAGATAATATTAAAGCGTTTGCTGACTGTATGGCTAAAATCATCGATGAGCCATTTAATAACGTACAGACTAGACCCGAACTTAGTCATGATAAAGCTGTAGAAAATTATAAAAAACTATTTCAAGACATCGGGTATACTAAATAATAAAATTTTTTCCGTCTCTCTTTATCATATATTTATCAGTATGTTTCTGCTGCATATTTTACAAAATAAAACATATACGAAAAAACAGTTGTCATTGCTTAATCAAAGCAGTGTCACTGTTTTTATTTTGTTATTATCCATTTGAAGGTTGGTCGTTGTGATTTAAAATATTAATAAATTGAATAAAATACTTGTCTCTTATATACAGCGTGTTAT
Organism: Staphylococcus ureilyticus; assembly: GCF_025558845.1. Lineage (NCBI taxonomy): Bacteria > Bacillati > Bacillota > Bacilli > Caryophanales > Staphylococcaceae > Staphylococcus > Staphylococcus ureilyticus. The sequence continues at coordinate 135,932 of NZ_CP094825.1, forward strand.
ATTAATGTTAATTGCAATTGTTTTTTAAACTATTTTATTGTTCGTCAATATTTGTTTTGATTATACTTTTTAAAAAGGAGTAACAATGAATAAATTTAAATTATTGATTATCATGTTGTGTTTAGTCTTAGTTGGATGTTCTGCTCAAGAAAATGAAGCTGAGCATAAAGACAGTAAAAATCATGAAAAACAGCAAAGTAGCAATAGTGAAAATAAGCATCACAAAGAAGTGAAGCATGGTGTAACGTATATTGATGATATTTTAATTGTGAACAAAGATATTTCGTTACCAGAACATTTTAACCCTGGAGAAAATAAAAAAGCACGTCATGCATTACAGAAACTTTTAAATGATGGTAATAAACAAGGATTTCAATTATCAAACGCTAGTGGTTTCAGAAGTTATCAAAGTCAAGAACAGTTATTTGACCAATATGTTCAAAGAGATGGAGAAAAGGCAGCCAATAAATATAGTGCGAAACCAGGACATTCTGAACATCAAACTGGACTGACATACGACATTGTTTCTGAGAATACAGACAACAACTTTAAAACTTCTTTTGGTAAGACCGAGGAAGGTCAGTGGCTCAAAGACAATGCTTACAAGTACGGTTTTATCATCAGATATCCCAAGAATAAAACACATATTACGGGATACCAATATGAACCGTGGCATATCAGGTATGTTGGAAAAGATACAGCTAAAAAATTATATAAAAGTAATGAAACATTAGAAGAGTACTTAGATCTATATCCAAAAAAATAAGATCAAATTCGAAATGTGCTTGATTAGTTAATATAAATTTTTAGAGAGGAATGGTCATCATTGTTTAAGAAATTAAGTGTGGCGATGCTAAGTTGGTTGCTCACTTTAACTGTTATTGCACCAACAACGACAATAACTGCTGAAACAGAAAAATCACCGAGTTCTAAGCAAAGTACACAATATAAACCAGAAAGTGTTAGTGTGACAGCACAAACAGGTCAAATTTTATATCAAGATAAAGCTGAAAAAGTAACGGATCCGGCTTCGTTGACTAAAATGATGACGATGTATTTGACATTGGATGCAATCGAAAACGGAGATATAAAACCTACAGACAAAATAAAAATCACTTCTGATTATGAAAAAATGTCTGTATTACCTGATTTGGCTAGTGTTCCTTTAGAGAGAGGAAAGTCATACTCTATCAATCAATTTCTTAGACAAATTACTTTAGAGTCGAGCAATGCAGCGACACTGATTTTAGGGGAAAAGGTGAGTGGTTCAACATCAAAATTTACAGATGAAATGAACCACAAAGCAAAAAAACTCGGTATGAATCATACGCGTTTTGTGAATCCTACAGGTGCTGACAACCATCTATTGCAACAATATGCACCCAAGCAATATCAAAAAGAACGTAAAACACAAACTACTGCAGATGATATGACCATTCTAATGCAACATTTATTAAAAGGTCATCCTAAAATATTAAAATATAGTTCTAAAACGACAGATAAACAATTTGGAACAAATTTAAAAACAAAAAATCTTTCTTTAAAGGGACAACGATTTGAATTAAAAGGTGCAGATGGATTGAAAACTGGAACAAGCGATGAAGGTTATAGTTTAGCGTTAACAGGTAAACGCAATGGTTTACGTCTCAATGAAGCGATTCTCAACGTGAAGCCATATCCAAGTATGAAAGCTAAAAATGAACGCCATAAAATTGCCAATGCGCTTATTAATAAACAATTTAAAAAATATGAATACCGAAAAGTATTAAGTGAAGGAGAACACGAAATTAACGGAAAAACGTACCAAGTTAAGCAGGATTTATATGATGTAGTTCCTAAAAAAATGGATCATTTAAAATTTAATGTGAATAAAGAAGGCAAGGTATATGTGGCATATAAGCGTCAATTTATGAAAGGTTCGCATGCCCCCCAAGTAGATGCTACAGTTAAAAAAGAAGACAATAAATTTACTGCATTTTTCAAAAATTTGTTTAGCAAAGATGCGCATAAAATGTCCCAAATATAATCTGTATATTTCTAATTAAATCATTCAATTTATCTTCTGATACCACGATTGTGTGACGTGTGTCAGCAGATTTTTTGCTGTTAATTAAGTTCAATCTCATAAGTGGGTATTCATTGCAAACATATTCACTGGGTAATCATTGCTTATACATGTATTAAGGCTTATGGTAGAAGTGTATAGGAGGTTTTATGAATGCGTAAAAAATTCATTAATGCATCAATTTATAAGTATGATGAAGCTTCAGAAATTTTAGTGGAAAACGGTAAGTTTAAAACATTTGGAAAGAACCTTGGTGAAGCGGATGAAGTAATTGATTTAGGAGGCGCTTTGGTCTTGCCACCATATGTAGATGCGCATCTTCATCTAGATTATTATTTTACAGGACAAGACACTCAAATCAAAAACACATCTGGGACGTTATTTGAAGCAATTGATTTATGGAATGATTATAAAAAAGGCACTACAAAAGAAGAGATGAAATCACGTATGCGTCAAGCAGTCAAAGACGTTGCAAGCTATGGTACACAATATATACGTGCTCAGACGGATTGTACTGACCCCAATTTAACGGGCATCAAAGCAGCACTTGAAGTAAGGGATGAATTGAAAGATAATATTACAATTCAGGTCGTGGCGTTTCCTCAAAATGGTATGTACGCTTTTGAAGCGCAAGGTAAAACGGGTCGTGATTTAACTGAAGAAGCCTTAAAATTAGGTGCAGATTGTGTCGGTGGTATTCCACATAACGAATGGAGCCCAGAAGAAGGAACGAAATCAATTAAAGAAATCGTTAGACTTGCGATCCAATATAATAAATTAATTGATGTACACTGTGATGAAACAGATGATGTACAAGCGCGTTTCTTAGAAATATTAAATGCTGAAGTGATGAAACAAGGTTATGGAAATGCTACGACAGCTTCACATACTTGCTCATTTGGTTCAGCAGATGATGCTTATGCATTTCGAATGATGGGTCTATTTCGTCAATCAGGTTTAAACTTTGTCTCTTGTCCAACCGAAAATTTATATTTACAAGGTAGGCAAGATAGTTATCCAAAAAGAAGAGGTTTAACACGTGTTAAAGAGTTTGTAGATAATGATATTAATGTGGCTTTTGGTCAAGACTCAATCGTCGATTTATGGTACCCAGCAGGGTCGGGTAATTTAATGAATATCTTGGATAATGGCTTGCATGCCACACAATTAATGCGAGAAGAAGATTTCCCACGCAATTTCGACTTAATTACTTATAACGGTGCAAAATTAATGCATTTAGATGAAGTTTATGGATTATCGGAAGGTAAGCCAGCGAACTTTATCGTGTTGGACGCACCAAATGTATTTGAAGCACAACGTCGACGTGTTGACTGTCTTGCTTCGATACGTAATGGTGAATATCTATTTAGAAAAGAAAAGCCGAAATATACAACTGCATTAGATATTGATCGCCAAACAAAATAATACGTGTAGTTGCATCGTATAAGATAAAATGCTGAGACGATAGAAAGTCCCAGCATTTTTTGTGTATTCATGGCGTGTATTGAAGTGTGTATTTTATGAAACTATAATGACGCTCCATTCGTTGCAATAATATTTTAGTAGTAAAAAAGTTTATATAAATATAAAAATTATAAAAAGCGAGCACTTGAACTGTGCTCGCTTATTGTTTATCTTTTTTTAAATTTAATAATCTCAATGAATTTAAAATAACTAGGATAGCAGCGCCAGTATCGCTGAGGACAGCTAACCATAAAGTTAATAACCCAGGAAATACTAATATGAAAGCAATCAGTTTAATAATCACTGAGAAGTAAATATTTTGCTTGATAATTGTTTTGGCTTTTTTACTAATAGAGATAGATTTTGGAAGTTGCTGCAAGTTATCTGACATCAAAACAATATTTGCTGTTTGCATTGCAGTATCAGATCCGACGCCTCCCATTGCAATTCCTACATCACTTTGGGCAAGTGCAGGTGCATCATTGATACCATCACCAATCATACCAACACGATAACCACGTTTTTGTAAATCTTCAATTGCTGATAATTTATCTTTAGGCATTAATTTTGCATAAGTTTCACGAATACCTGCAAGATTTGCAATTTTGTTGGCGGTCTCTTGATTATCGCCAGTTAACATAACTGTATTTTTAATGTTGTATTTCTGCAACTGATGAATAGTTGATTTTATATTTTCTCTTAATGGATCTTCAATCGTGATCAAACCATATAATGTTGTCGTTGAGGATATGATAATGATTGTGTAACCTTGTTTTTCATAATGACTAAACAGTGATGCATGTGATTTTATTTTGGGATTAATGGACTCAATCAAACTTTGATTTCCTGCATAAACGATTTGATTATCTATTTTACCTTTGATGCCTTTACCAGTTATATTTTCAAAATCACTAACGTGTTTGGGTGAAATATTTAATTTAGTGGTGTGGTCTACAATAGCTTTACTTATAGGATGTGTTGAATAAGCTTCCAAGCTAAGTGCAAGCTGTAATAGTGTTTGTTCATCACTTTCCATATGTTTAACAGCTGTTACCTTAGGTTTTCCTTCAGTGAGTGTACCTGTTTTATCAAATGCTAATGCATTTAAAGAACCTAATGCTTCTAAATAATTACCACCTTTAATAAGTACACCATTTTTTGCCGCATTGCCAATCGCTGTCACTATAGCAACAGGCGTTGAAATGACCAACGCACATGGACAAGCGATAACAAGTAATTCTAGTCCTTTATAGAACCCTTCCCCCCAGGAACCTAATGTAAGCATAGGTGGTATAATCATTACTAATAGCGCTAATACAAAAGCAACAGGTGTATAAATTTCTGAAAACTTGTCTATAAATGCTTGTGCAGGTGCTTTGTTTGCTTGTGCTGCTTCTACCATATCAATGATTTTTGACAGTGTAGTATCTGCTACTAATGTAGTAACTTTGATTTTCAATGTACCATTTTCATTAATGGAACCAGCATAAACGTCATCGTTCGTTGTTTTATCAACAGGTATAGATTCTCCGGTAATAGGTGATTGATTTAAGCTAGATGTTCCCTCAGTAATAGTGCCGTCTAATGGTATGCGTTCTCCAGGCTTTACAAGAATAATATCGCCAATGTGAATCTCATGTAAATCTTTAGATATAATACCCTCTTTAGTATATAAGTTGGCTGTTTTGGGCGTTAATTCCATAAGTGATTGAATGGAATTTCTTGTTTTATCTATCGAAATTGTTTGTAACAAAGTGCCAATTGTGAATAGGAAAATAACAATAGCACCTTCGAAAAACTCGCCGATCAGCATAGCGCCAATAACTGCAACTGTCATTAAGACGTTCATATCCAAACTTTTGGATTTTAATGAATAAAACGCACTTTTAAATGGTTTCATGCCGCTAACCAATATGGCAATTGTATATAAAATGTAAGAAAATCCAATTGGTAGAGATGTTATTGACATTAATAGCCCGAGTATTATGAATATGGCAGAAATGATGGGTTTAGTAAATAATCTTAATTTCTGCTCATCATCTTTTCTATTGTTTTGTAAAGTGGCAGTATAGCCAATCTTAGCGACTTCTTTTATAATATTTTTTTCATTTTGGCCATCGATATTGGCTTGAAGTTTACCTGTAGAAAAGTTAACTTGTGCATCTTTTACATAGGGAAGGTTCAAAACATGTTTTTCAACGGTTTTAGCACAGTTTCCACAGTCCATGCCTTTAATCATAAATATTGTGTTTTGTGTTGATTGTGGTTGAGTGTTTTGAATATCATAACCTAGTTTTTCCACAGTTTTTATAATTTGGTTTGTCGTATTTGCAGTACTCACTTCGGCTGTTAATTTACCAGTAGCGAAGTTAACTTTTGGATTGTAAACAGCATCTAAGGGTACGAGTGCTTTTTCTATCGTTGTGGCACAAGAACTACAATCGATACCATTAACTTGAAAAGTAACTTTCTGTAATGTGTCAGTAGCGTTTTTTATATCTTTTGAGACTTTTTCATTGTTCGCATTTTGACAAGTGTTAGTGCAACAAACATCAGATGATTTATTCATCAGCATCATCCATTCTTAAGTTATTATGGTATTTACAAGTGATAATATCATCTTTTGTTTCTTCTACAATATGATCTACCAAACTCAATAATTCTAAAATATATGGATTTTTAATTTGGTAATAAATATATTTACCGTCTTGTCTAGCAGTCACTAAGCCACATTCTTTTAGACAAGCTAAGTGTTGAGAAATACTAGATTGGCTCATTTTTGAGCTTGAAACAATTTCGTTAACAGTCATTTCGGAGACCTTTAATAATTCTAAAATAGTTAATCTAACTTTATTAGAAAGCCCATGTAAAAAACGTGCCTGTAATGTAAAATCATTACTATTCATTTTGAACACCTCATATTAGTAAAACTTAATATATAACATATTAGCATTTTCTAATATGTTATGGAAGAGACTATCGTAAAAAATAAGAAAATGATATAAATTTGTTGAATTTTAGAAGTGAATAAGTGGAAGTAGTAAATATTTTTTGACTTTAAGAGAAGCATGGGTTTGGATATAAAAATGCCATTATTACATATAGAAAAGCGTTCAATAATCATCTGTTAACATGCAACGACAAAAAGAAACATGAAAAAAGAGTTGGATTGAATATATTTCTTACTTTTAAGCTGATGTTTTTGCTTGATATTGTGAAATATAGACATTCAACTCATTTTGCAGTAGTGGACATTACACTGATAGAAAAATGTTATTCTTGTCCACACTGCAAGATTAAAGATATTATTGTTCGCTTATATTATATTGTTCTTTTGCCATTAAACGCAGTGGTCCATAAAATACAATTTTAAATAAACTTTCTACTAAAGTTTGTGGATCAATTTTCCGATTATCTTTCACCCAATATTTAATGAAAGAAATAGATGCACCTGCTACATAACTGTGAAAATAGTCTAGTGGAATGCCATCAACCGTATCTTTTGTAACTAAATGTTTTTTCATATTTTCATACATGACTTGATTTATTTTTGTTTCTAATTGGCTTCTTCTTTCTAACATAAATATAGTTTTATAGAATTCAAAGTTTGTATCGATATGGAGGATGATTTTTTTTAATTTTTCTTCAGTAAAAATACGAGCAAATGCTTCTGCATCCATGCCTACATAAAATTTATCTTTTGTGCTTAATGTATTAGACAAGTCTTCAATATAATCATTTTCCATTTTATTTAATAGCATATATTTATCTTCATAATGGAGATAAAAAGTACCGCGATTAATATCAGCTTTGTGTGTAATATCACTAATCGTTATTTTATCTAGGTCTTTTTCATTTAATAATTGTATAAATGCATGTTTAATAGCATTTTGTGTTTTTCTAACACGTCTGTCTTCAGCCATATATTGAATCTCCTTTTTATTTAATAGACATTTATCTTAAAAGTGTTCATTAAAGAACGTCTTGAACATAATTGCATATTGTATATTACTTACTAATTATTATAATAGACAATGTGATAAATATTCAACACTGTGTTCGTTAAATAGGAGGGAATTAAAAATGAATATTTTTAAAAATAAATTATTATGGCTTGCACCGATTGCAGCTATTCTAATATTTGTAATATTTTCAGTCGCTTTTTATCCAGCATTTAACTCTAAACCCAAAGATATTCCAATTGCAATTGTTAACAACGATAAAGGTGTTGATATGCAAGGTAAAAATATTAATATAGGTAAAAATTTAGAAGATAAATTGCTAGATAGTAATTCAAATAAAATAAAATGGATTCAAGTTGATAATGAAAAAGATTTAAAACAAGGGATGCAAGAACAAAAATATTTTGGAGCAGCTGTTATAGAAAAAGATTTTTCAAAAAATGCTTTAAGCAAAACACAAAAAGTTGTGATGGATTCTAAAAAAGAAGAAATGAAAGATAAAGTTCAATCTGGAGAAATACCAGCAGCACAAGCTAAAATGATGCAAGAAAAAATGTCACAATCTGGCGAGAATCAACAAATAAAAGCTCAAAAAGCAAGTTTTAAAACATTTATTAATGATGGTGCAGGCGCGCAAGTTTCACAAATGTCTTCCCAAGTTTTAAAAGGCATGGGTGATAACATGAACCAACAAATTACTAAACAAAGCTTAGATATTTTAGAGAAACAAAACATTGATTTAAAAGCATCAGATATTCAAAGTTTAACACACCCAGTTAAAGTAAATAGTGAAAAAGTAAATAAAATCGGTAGTCATCAAGCAGGTGGCAATGGTCCATTCTTAATGTTTATGCCTGTTTGGATGGGTTCTATTATTATTTCTGTATTACTATTCTTTGCATTTAGAACAAGTAATAACATAGCGATGCAACATCGTATTATTGCATCATTAGGACAAATTGCCATGACAATTGTTACAGCATTTGTAGGAGCTTTCACGTATGTGTACTTTATGAAACTAGTATTAGACTTTAATTTCAATGCGCCTAATACAACTGCTACATTTATCGCATTAGCAATCATGGGATTTGTCGGACTTATTCTCGGTACGATGACTTGGTTAGGCTTGAAGTCTGTTCCAATCTTTTTCTTATTAATGTTTTTCAGCATGCAATTAGTAACATTGCCAAAACAAATGTTGCCTGATTTTTATCAAAAATATATTGTCGATTGGAATCCATTTGCACATTATGCAAACTCATTAAGAGAAATTTTATATTTACATGGCAGCATTCAATTAGATACAACGATGTGGATGTTTATCGGATTCATGATTTTTGGTGCTATTTCTGCACTGATTGCAGCTATAATTAGAAAACACAGTACAAAACGTACAGAAGTTCCGTCTTAAATTTTTAAAACAGAAGTTTATAAAATATAATACACCATCGCTCTAAAACGATTTTTAATGAATCGTTTTAGAGCTTTTTTAATAGGTATTGGTTGAATTTATGAAACGTGGAATAAAAATATGTGATCAGTTATTTCATCGATATGTGGCTGTGCTTTTCTGTTGAAATGAATGTGTTAAAGTAATCATTTTTGTGGTTGAGCTAAGGTTTATCTGTTAGAAAATTGGTTACGATATTCAGAAGCGCTAACTTTAAAATGTTTTGTAAAAGTTTTAGAAAATAGAAGCGGGTCTTTATAACCAACTTGAAGTGCTATTTCATTTATTAAAGTATTACTATGGATTAATAATTGAGAAGCATGATACATTCGGATATAAGTTAAATATGCTTTTGGAGAACAATTTAAGTTTTTCTTGAATAGTCTAAATAGATGACTTCGTGTCACATTGACGTGATTTGCTACATCTACAATCATAATGTCTTTTTGATAGTTTGAGTTGATGTAAGCAACAGCTCTTTGAATATCTACATTAATGATATCAACATTAACAGAAAATGCTTTAGGAAATTGTTCTTGTAATTGATAAACTAAACTATATAAGTGCTGCATAATTAAAATATCTTTGGAATTATTTGTTTCAATGGATTTAGAAAAGTCGCATATTTGTTGAATAATATGTCTTATGCTAGATGTTTCTTTATTTGTAATAACATGTTGATCTACAATGTAGCAACGTTGTAAGTAATCTAAAATCTGTTTTCCGCTTATGCCAATCCAGTAATACGTCCATGGGTTAGAAAAAGAAGGTTTATATTCTACATCCATACCTTTCTCTAATAAAAACATGTCACCTTCTTTTAAAGTATGTGCTTTACCATTATATATAAATACGCCCTCTCCATTCGTCACAATATGCAAAACAGCGTCCCTTATTACTGTATATTTATAGCCAACATTTGGTACACCAATTTCAATACCACATTCTATTAAATTAGCATCAATATGCTTTTTTTGAAATTTTTTCCATAATATTTGCATCCAACATACCTCTTAAAATAAATAATCTTTAATTTATATAAACACAATTTAATTATGAAATGCAACATTTTGCCATATATCGTCATCATTATGCTATTCATAGTTGGCATACGCTGTTGATAAAATAGTAGTAACAATTATGAAAGCGTTTTAAATTGTATAAATTCAGAGGTGAAGAAAATGGACAGACATTTGACCGGTATACAAAAATTTTCATTTGGATTTGGTGCTATTGGAAAGGATGCCATATTTAATATTGTTGGCGTATTTTTGATGTTTTACATTACTGATATTGTTGGTTTGAGTCCAGCGTTTGTCGGTGTAATGTTATTTGTTGCACGAATTTGGGATGCGATTAATGATCCTATCATGGGTGTCATCGTTGATAATACAAGAAATAACTTTGGTAAATTTAAAACTTGGTTAGTGATTGGGACAATCATAAATGCAATTGTAACGATTTTATTATTCACAAATTTAGATTTACCACAAACGGCAATGTATATCTATGTATCGATTATCTATATTGCTTGGGGTATGACTTATACGATGATGGATATTCCCTATTGGTCTTGGCTTCCAAATTTAACACATAATCCAAGAGAACGTGAAGAAGTATCAGTAATACCGAGATTTTTTGCAAGTTTAGCTGCCTTTACAGTAGGTACATTTGGTTTATTTTTTATACATAAACTAGGGGATATTTTTGGTAAAGGTAGTGATTCAGTAGGTATTTTTGTTTTTGCGGTTATTTGCAGTATGGTTTTTATTTTTACAATAGGTGTCACTGTATGGAAAGTACCTGAAGATAAAGAAATGGAACAACAAACAGGCATTAAAGTACAATTTAAAGATATTGGTAGAATTTTATTTAAAAATAAAGAGCTCTTAGCAATTATGGGAGTATTGCTTACCTTTAACCTTTGCTTACAAACGCTGAATGGCTCAATCATTTATTACTTTAAATATGTAGTTAATGCAGAACATTTATTTGCTATTTTTAATGCAATGATTCTTTGCGAGATGATTGGTTTACTTACTTTGCCACGTTTTATCAAGTGGGTAGGTAGAACAAAGGCTTTTAATACAGCAATATCACTTATAATCATAGGCTTACTATTTATTTTGATTTCAGGTTTTATCGTACCACAAAGTGTTATTACCGTTATTGTGGGAGCAGGGTTATTACGCATTGGTTCTGGATTTATGATTGGTATTACAACAGTATCTTTGGCAGATGTTATTGATTACGGAGAAGTGAAATTTGGCCAACGTAACGAAAGTGTTATTACTTCTACGAACACATTTTTAACGAAAACTTCACAAGCAGTAGCTGCATTAATTGTAGGTGTAGGTTTATCAATATTTGGCTACACACCCAATGAAGAACAAACAGCACTAACCATCAATGGATTACGCATACTTATTATTGTGTTGCCAATTATTTTCGTCATCTTAGCAGCATTTTTATATCACAAAGCCTTCCATTTAAAAGGTGATTTTTTAACAGATATTGAAAAAACTCTACAATACAAACGTCAAAAAGAGCATAGAGAACGTATGAGTAAATAAGGGGGAACTTTTTATGTTAGAGCAACAATTTCACGAAAATATAGATATTCAACATGTAAACACTTTGCCACGACGTGCATTTTATATTCCTTATCAACTAAAGGAGTCTGCTTACCGCCTAGAAACGCGATATCAGACTAATAATGTCACATTATTAAATGGAAACTGGTATTTTAAATATTTTAATTCAATAGAAGATTACTCAAGTAGTTTTGAAATAGATAAGTCACAGATTATTCCAGTACCATCAGTTTGGAATATACATGGATATGACCAAATACAATATTTAAACACACAATATCCAATTCCATTTGATCCACCGTATGTACCCAAATCTAATCCCTGTGGACGTTATATCCGTTCATTTGAAGTGACTGAATACGACGAAAAAAGTGATTATCATTTGAATTTTGAAGGTGTCGATAGTGCATTTTATCTATGGATTAATGATCAATTTGTTGGTTATAGTCAGATATCACATTCAATTTCTGAATTTGATATCACTAGCTATGTACATTCAGGAACTAATACGATTCAAGTACTTGTTTTAAAATATTCGGATGGTACTTATTTTGAAGATCAAGACATGTTTCGCCATTCAGGTATTTTCAGAGATGTTTATATTTTAAAACGTGCGAAATCACGAATTAATGATTTTAGAATTGAAACGCGTGTTAATGAATTGCAAAACCAAGGGATAGTCGACGTAAAATTAGAAAATAAACAGGGATTGGATAGTGTACAGACACGATTATATGGTCCTGATGGTGCGTTGTTGCAGGAAGCGGAAATTTCAAACCGCCATCGTTTTATAATTGAAACACCACAATTGTGGTCAACAGAAAAACCAACACTTTATACTATTACGCTTACTACGAAATCAGAGGTAATTACTCAAAAAATAGGAATTAGAGAAATACAAATACAAGATAATCAGTTTTATATCAATGGTCAATCAATTAAATTTCGTGGAACCAATTATCATGATAGCGATCCTCAAACAGGATATGTAATGAGTGAAGCACAATTTATGAAAGATTTAACACTAATGAAGCAAGGTAACTTTAACGCTATTCGTACAGCACATTATCCTAAGTCGCCTTTGTTTTATGAACTTGCTGATCAATATGGATTTTATGTAATGAGTGAAGCAGATTTAGAAACGCATGGTGTAGTGAGACTTTATGGCGAAGAAAATACAGATTATTTTAATCTTATTACAGATAATCCGCAATATGAAAAACCAATTGTAGAACGTATTGAAGCGTCCATCATTCCATTTAAAAATTACAGCTCTATTGTTTCCTGGTCTATGGGAAACGAGTCAGGATTTGGTGTGAATATGGTAACAGCTATGTCACGAGTAAAAACATTAGATGACACACGTCCTATTCATTATGAGGGAACATTCCATAGAGATAAATCAAAATCATATGATTTATCTAATGTGGAAATGATTAGTAGAATGTATGCATCACCAGAAGAAGTTGAACAAAAGTATCTTACAGACCCTGATTTAGATAAACCATTTATACTTTGTGAATATGCACATGCTATGGGAAATTCACCAGGTGATTTACATGCATATCAAATGCTAGTGGAACAATATGATAGTTTTATTGGTGGTTTTGTATGGGAATGGTGTGATCATGGTATTCAAGTTGGTCAACAAAATGGTAAGCCTATTTTTAGATATGGCGGGGACTTTGGAGAAGAACTTCATGATGGGAATTTCTGTGTGGATGGCATCGTTTTCCCTGATCGTACACCACATGAAGGTTACTATGAATTTAAACATGAACACAGACCTGTTAGAGTAATAGAAGAAGCGAACGGTATATTAAAATTACGTAATCAACTAGATTTCAGTCATGTAGAAAATTATTTAACTATCGAAGCTACAGCAACATTTTTAAACGGTGATAAAACATCGTTTGATATTACGGTTGATAATTTTGAACCACATAGTACACAAGATATAGATTTAAGCAATCATATTAAAATAGCTGAATTAAGCGATATACTATTACGCTATAAATTGAAAAATGAAGAGCCTTTACGTCACATTAATTTTGAATTAGGACAAGATCAAATCGTCTATCAACGTCAATCTACTAACCAACACGAATTAGACGTACAGGAAGGGCCAGTCAGTTATAAAGAAAATAGTCATTCTCTAATAGTGTTAGCAAACGGTTATGCTTATACCTTTAATAAAGAAAATGGTAGTTTGATTTCTGTTGTTTACGAAGGCTATACCATAGTCAATCATCCTACAAAAAATAAGATTTGGCGTGCACCTATAGATAACGATATTAATGTTAGAAAAGATTGGGAATATATGGGTTATGCGGAAGCTTATACACGTGTACAAAATTATAAAGTTGAAGAAAATAACACTGCAGTCAGTATTAATTTCGAAATAGTGATTGTTCATGATGTGGTTCCTCCTATTTTACAAGGAGAAATGACGTGGACTGTTCAAAGCGATGGTTCAATAAATATAACATATGATTTGGAGAAAGATATTGCAGGGCCGTTTCTGCCTAGATTTGGCTTAGAGATAACATTACCACATACATTTGAAGCGGTGAAATACTATGGCAATGGCCCATTCAGTAGTTATTCTGATAAAGGTGTAGCAACGTATTTAGACTACTTCGATACAACAGTCACACAAAATGGTGGTAATCATATTAAGCCACAAGAATCAGGTAGCCATAATGGGACCACATATGCGAAGGTTTCTAATGGTGAACATCAAATTACAGTAACCAGTGATCAACCATTCAGTTTTAATACGACACATTACTCATTGGAACAACTTACACACACGATGCATGAAGACCAATTAGTAGAAGAAGAGACTTATATATATATCGATTATGGCCAAAGTGGTATAGGATCCAATAGTTGTGGACCAGAATTAAGTGAAATATACCAATTAAACGACAAGCATATCCAATTTCAATTTAAGTTAAATTTTGAATAATTAAATTTTTAAAAATGCCCACAAAAAGTAGTGATTAAAAACTAACTTTGCGTGGGCTCTTTTCGTTGGAATTTGGTCTTTTTATCAGGAAACTAACATTTATTATTAGAGTGAGTTTCACAGGTTCGGGAGTTTGGGTATGAAATAAAAGAGTATTAACCTATTTTGAAGGAGTGTTCCGTTTGAAAAATACATTGGAATTCGGGAAGTTATTAAAATCATTAGACGGACAAAAATATGGTGCATATAAACGACTTAAAGGTGAATATGCTTTTGATAAATTTCACTTAATTATAGATCATATACAAGCAGATCCTTACGCACCACCATCTAAAGTGCGTGCTAAAATGCAGCGTCATATTGCCAATATACCATATGAATTATTAGATTCAGAAGATAAAAAGATTGCTGTATCTGATTTTTTAGCAAGGTCATTTAGTAAGCGTATTAGTGATGTACTTAAAGCTGATAAAACCTCTAAAAAGAGACCTGATATTTTTATAAATCGCTGTGGCCAAGAAATATTACAACGTACTTCTGTAGTGATTAATCAAAGTGAAATTGAGGTTCGCTTTGAGGTAGGTTTACCAGCAGCAGGAAGAAAAATTTTAGGAAAAGTTGCTCATCATATTTTTATAGATTTATTACCTGAAATAGTAGAAAAATCATTAATGTATAAACATATCAATAGAACTGTATTAAATGATCAAGTGACTACGATGATAGATCAGGTATTTATACGCGAGGCACTGTCACGACAAAATTTAGTTGCATTTGTTGCGAATGGTTCTATATTGCCTAGAAAAAGTGGTGTGTCTGATATGCCTTTAGCTGGTGCTGTAACATTCCAAAGTCCACAGGAATTTGAAATTCAATTGAATTTACCTAGTGGAAAGACAGTTAGTGGTATGGGTATTCCGAAGGGGATTACGCTCATTGTTGGTGGTGGATTCCACGGTAAATCAACACTACTAGAAGCTTTAGAGCGTGGTGTATATCACCATATTCCAGGTGATGGACGTGAACTTATTATTACCTGTGAAGATGCGATGAAAATCCGTGCGGAAGATGGAAGAAGTATCGAAAAAGTAAATATTGAACCATTTATAAATAATTTACCAGGTAAAAAAGATACTACTCAATTTTCTACTGAAAATGCGAGCGGTAGTACATCACAAGCAGCAAATGTTATGGAAGCATTAGAATCTCAAACGTCGTTATTATTAATAGATGAAGATACATCTGCAACAAATTTTATGATTAGAGACGGGAGAATGCAAAAATTAATCGCACCCGAAAAAGAACCAATCACACCTTTTGCTATGAAAGTAAAGTCTTTATACCAAGATTATCATGTTTCAACAATTCTCATCGTAGGAGGTTCTGGCGATTACTTTGAAGTGGCTGATCAAGTATTAATGATGGATGAATATGTATTAAAAGACGTCACTCATAAAGCGAAAGCAATTGCTAGTGAAGATAGTCACTTGAAAGATGAAGCATCACAATGCCACTTTGGAAAAATTTCGCAAAGAATACCATTGAAATCTAGTTTTTCACATAAAGGCAAAGATCAACGTTTTAAAGTAAAAGGCATGCAGACAATTTTATACGGTAAAGAACGAATAAATATTTCGGGATTAGAACAACTTGTTGATGCTAGCCAAACGAACTGTATAGCTACCATGATAGATTATTATCAAAGTCATTTGTTAAATGAACAAGATACGATATCACAAGCAGCTGATAAAATTTTTAATTTGATTAGTGATAAAGGGTTAGATATTATTTCACCGCATCAAGGACACCCTGGTAATCTTGCATTGCCGAGAAAACAAGAATTCTGTGGCGCACTCAATCGCTATAGAGGTTTGAATATTAAAACATATTAAAACATACAAAAAACGGGAGTGGAACTTACGTATTACTTCGTTCCACTCCTATTTTCTATTTAAATAAAGTTTTAGACATCCGGTTAGTCTGAGCTAACACAAGCGTGAGCCTAACCACTAAGCAGAAGTTAAGGCAAAAGTATAGCTATGATAAATATAAGCTAATCTATGAATTTTAATGTAGCGTTGTTGAACTAGAAAAGTTATTAGTAAAGATGAAGATTTAATCTTCAGATTCTGTGTATTCTATAATATCTGCAGGCTGACAATCAAGTGCTTTACATATGGCATCTAATGTTGAAAAACGTATCGCCTTTGCTTTGCCTGTTTTCAAATTTGATAAATTTGCTACAGTAATATCAATTTCATTAGCTAATTCACTGAGTTTCATTTTTCTGTCTGCTAATATTCGATCTAATCTAACTACAATCATTTATATAATCTCCTAAACGGTATAATCAAACTCATCTTATAAGAATGCACCATATTTAAAAACATTTCCTATAATCCAAATAACGATACCCGCTAAAATAAGTGTGAAATTAAAATTAAAAAAGAAATCTGCAAAGGTTTCGATATCTTTGTCCATTAGTGCATACAATTTAGCATTTTGTCCTAAAAAATTATAAATTATAAAATTATTTGCCAATTCAAAAAATGCTTCAAATACACCCAATCCAATAAAGCAGTAAGAAATTAAAATTATGATGCTTGCGTTTTTATTTGTAAAAACTTGCCCTTTGCTAACATTTTTAAGCCATTTTCTGACATAGGCAATAACCAGAATATAAATTGCAATTAATACAATTATTAATAATAGTATTAATATAACAGATGGTTTAGGAAAAGTAATACTATTTAGGTCATGCTTGGTAATATCATGTGATTTTAGTCCTAATGAATCAACCCAAAAAGGTTTATTGGCTTTGTCTAATTGAGTGTTAATAAATGAAGAAGGAATGATTAACAATGCTATAATTGCGATAATAATTGGCAATATACTAAGAGAAGTTAAAACTAAAGCGATGGTTGCTAAAATAGTTAGTGTTTTGATTAAAATATTAAAACGTTTGCTTTTAATTGTAGACATATTGACGCTCCTTTTAATTGATTAATTTCATTATTACTTAAATATATCGATAATCAATACTTTTTTATCGAATAACGATAAAATAATCAGAGGACGAATTGAATCATTAGATAATACAAAAAGGAAATATAATAATGCTATTATACGATGAACGTGAGTGAGTTGAGTAAATGGAGATATAGTGCAGCCATTAATACAACAGTTTATACAAAGAGATATAAGTATAAATATCTCAGGATGATCAACGCTTTATACTTGCGTGTTATATAACAAAAACAAAAAGCGACCATTGGTAAGATTTACCAATGGTCGCTTTTGTCATTTATTAATATTCAATGTTTGGTGCTTTGTTTACATGTTGTTGGTAACGTTTAAGGCCTACAAATGCTAATGCGCCTATAGCCACAACTACTAATAATTTTTTCATACATTTCGCTCCTTTAAGTGAATCATTGATAACAAAGTATCTTTAAAAATACCAATGAACAACAAAGATTAAGGAACCAACAGGCATTCAGTAACGATAAAATCTATCGAGACACATCTCTTAAGATGCGAGCAGAAAATAATATACGGTTGTAGGTTCATAAATAGGTGTTTCACACAATCTTAATCTCAGTTCATTTTAGTTTTTACACTTAAGCAATCAAAAATTTATTCGTAATAATTTAATTCAAGATCTTTTGAAGTTTGTTGACGTGTTTTTCTCATTAAATCAACATCTTCAATTAATGATTTGCCATAAGAAGGAATCATTTTTTGGATTTTAGGTTCCCAATCATTTTTGTATTCAGAGAAGTTTTTCTCTAATACTTCTAATGCTACAGATACAGAAGTTGATGCTCCTGGTGATTCACCAAGTAATGCAATGACAGAATGGTCTTCTGAGTTTACAACTTCTGTACCAAATTGGATGAAGCCTTTACCATATTCTTCAGTATCTTTAATCACTTGAACACGTTTGCCGGCAGTATATAATTGCCAATCTTCATCGCGTGCTTCTGGATAGAAAGTACGTAAGTGGTTCATGCAACCTTCTTTTGTCATTAAAATTTGGTCAAATGAATATTTAAGTAGCGGTAAGTTTTTCGCTGCCGCTGATAATAATGTTGTGATGTTACTTGGTTTAACAGATTTAAATAAATCTAAGTTTGAACCATATTTTAAGAATTTAGGACCAATACTTGCAAACGGTCCAAATAATAATGTTTTTTGACCATTAATGAAACGTGTGTCTAAATGTGGCACAGTCATTGGTGGTGTGCCTGGTGGTTCTTTACCATACACTTTGGCATCATGTTCTTCAATCACATTTGGATTTGTACATGTTAAGAATTGGCCTGTAATAGGGAATCCACCTAAATGTTTACTTTCAGGGATGCCTGTTTTTTGTAGTAATGGAATAGCAGCACCGCCAGCACCGATAAATACATAATCAGCTAATTGTGTTTGTGTTTCACCAGTATTTACATTGCGGATTTGAACTTCCCATTTACCATCGTTACGTTGATTGAAATCAAGTACTTCATGATGATATTGAACTTCTACTTGTGGGCTTTTTTCAAGGTTTCTCGCCATTTTACGAGTTAATTCACCAAAGTTTACGTCAGTACCTTCATTAATTTTGCTGGCAGCCATAATGTCGTTTGCGCTATGACCTTGCATCATTAATGGAATCCATTTTCTCATCTCTTCGATATCTTCAGTATATTCGATATTATCGAACATAGGGAAGTTTTTCATTGCTTCATAACGGTCTTTTAAAAACTTAACGTTATTTTTACCTCTTACGAAACTAATGTGTGGTAAAGGATGAATGAATTCTCTAGGGTTTTCGATATAGTTATTTTTAACTAGATAGCCCCAGAATTGTTTAGAGATTTCAAATTGCTCATTAATCTCTTTTGCTTTTTCAATATCAATTGAACCATCAGGTTGTTGCACTGTATAGT
Source organism: Staphylococcus ureilyticus (assembly GCF_025558845.1). Lineage (NCBI taxonomy): Bacteria > Bacillati > Bacillota > Bacilli > Caryophanales > Staphylococcaceae > Staphylococcus > Staphylococcus ureilyticus. The sequence goes on from NZ_CP094825.1 coordinate 155,372, forward strand.
TCAATTCACAAAGTGCAGCATGTCCTGTACCTGCGTTATGACGTTCGTTTGAGCTTTCGTCACCAGGACGATCTAAACGTTCGTATAATTTAATGTTCCAATTTGGTTCAAGTTCATTAAGCATAGAACCAAAAGTAGTACTTAATACACCGGCGCCAATAAGAATGACGTCTTTTGACTCAGTTTTAGCCATAGTTCCTCACCTTTCATTCTTAATAACATCAGTAACAAATTGTCATAGATTGTCACTCATCTTATGTCTTTATTTACTATTATATTACGCGATTCACACATGTGAAAATACATATTAATCATATAACACATTCCTATTTGGAATATGTGACCATACTTATAATAATTTACCCTATATTTCAAGTATAAATCATTAAAATAAGTGACAATAACTGCTACATAGTAATATTACATTATAGTATCTATAAATTTCAATTATATATGTCTTAATTAAATATAAAGGGTAGAGAAGTAAAAATTTAGACGTGTGAATTTGTATTTAAGCAATTGTTTTTATCAACCACTTATTAAATACATAACGATTAAATAAGCAAAATGTTTCATATGAAACATGGATATAGAATGATGTTTCTCAATAATTGAGAGTTATCTTTTAATGAGAAAAATTGGCAAAACTTTGTTATACTGATTTATAAAATGTAAGCGCTTACTAATTTAATTGATAAAGGAGACTCTATATGAAAGATAAAGTGATAATGGTTACTGGTGGAGGTAGTGGTATGGGAAAAGCAATGGCGAAACGTTTTGCTGAAGAAGGTGCGAATGTCGTTATAACAGGTAGATCGTTAGAACGGTTAGAAGCAACGAAAAAGGAAATTGAACACCGAGAAGGACAAATTTTATGTGTTGATATGGATGTTCGTGATACGGAACGCGTACAATATACAGTGGATGAAGCCATTAATACTTTTGGTAAAATAGATGGTTTGGTTAATAACGCAGCTGGTAACTTTATATGTGCTGCTGAAGAACTAACAACTAATGGTTGGAATTCTGTCGTAGATATTGTCTTAAATGGAACTTGGCATTGTACACAAGCTGTTGGAAAAAAATGGATTGAACAAGGACATCGTGGACGTATTATCAATATGGTGGCCACTTATGCATGGCGTTCAGGGCCAGGTGTTGTACACTCTGCTAGTGCAAAAGCGGGTGTGTTAGCCATGACCAGAACGCTCGCTGTAGAGTGGGGTTCAAAGTATGGCATTACCGTAAATGCAATTGCGCCAGGCCCTATAGATCATACAGGAGGCTCTGGAAAACTTAGTTTATCGGAAGACGCACGTCAACAAACATTGGATAGTGTGCCTTTAGGACGCATGGGCCAACCAGAAGAAATTGCAGGATTAGCTAAGTTTTTATTTTCTGAAGAGGCAAATTACATTAATGGTGCTTGTATGACAATGGATGGTGGTCAATGGCTTAACCAAAACGCATTTTAACATCATAGCGTAACTTTATGAAGATAACAGAAATAATAACAGGCTGTGACACACTAATTGTTACAGCCTGTTATTGATGATAATAGTTTTTTAGCAAGTCGATTTTGTTATGGATAAGGATAATTTTCACATTAAATTAAACCGAGCCAATGCCAATAAGTGGCGCTAAATAAAATCATAAGTAAATAACCAATAACCGTTATAGGAATCCCTGTTTTTAAAAAATCTTTAACAGTAAATGTTTCTGTGCCATAGGCCAACATTGATTGTGGTGAGCTTACAGGTAGTAAGAAACCAAAGCTGATAACGAATTGTTGTATAAGCACAAATCCCACAGACTGATTGCCTAAATCCAAGGTAGTGGTTAGTGAAATAAATACAGGAATTAACGCTGATGCTAAACTTGTTGCACTTGCAAAACCTAAATGTATTAAAATATTGAAAAGTGCAATTAATGCAATGGTTACTACAAGAGGATAATGATTTAAACCCATGATGCCAAACGTTTGATCACTCAACCATTGCGCAGCTGTTGTTTTTAAAAGTACATTTCCTAAAGATATACCAACGCCAAAAACAATAATAGTTCCCCAAGGTATACGACTTTCAGCTTCTTTCCAAGACATGACGCCAATTTTAGGAGTTAGCATGACAGCCAGTGCTAATAAAATGATTGAAGATGAATCAATAGGGTGTAATATTTTTTCGGTAGACCAAAGTATTAATAAAATGATAGATATTCCAATAAGACGCCACTCTTTAGAAGTTACGGGCCCCATCGCTTTTAACTGTTGTTGAATTAAAGATTTACCGCCTGAAAGTTCTTTTTCTTCAGGAGGCATCACTTTAAGCATGATAAAATAAAGCGCAATTGACATCAATACAGACCAAGGTCCTGCATATAATAACCACTGCCCCCATGATATATCAGTATTCAATTGATCATTTATAAAGTTAATTGCGACAATGTTTTGTGCAGCTGCAGTTTTTATACCAATATTCCAAATAGAAACTGCTTGTACAGCTGTGATAACTAAAAGTCCAGCTAATTTACTTTGTTTAGCAACACCGAATGCTGTAATCATTCCTAATAATATAGGAATCACAGCACCTGCTCGTGCAGTTGCTGATGGAACGAAGAATGCTAAAAATATTGCTACTAATATTGTACCTATGACGATGCGACTTGTCTTATTGCCTGCTACAGATAGTACAATGAGTGCAAGCCTTTTATGAAGTTGTGTGATTTGCATTGCGGTTGCTAAAAAAAGAGCAGCCGCAACTAAAGCTAATGCACTCGTAGAAAACCCACTAAAAGCAAGTTTTAAAGCATTACCTGTTCCGAAAAGTGAATTTCCCTTCAATATTTCACCATTTGACTGAGGATGACCTAGTGATTCAGATAAATTTTGTACTGGACTGAACCCTATTAATAAAATAATGAGTCCAACAATCATGACCGCAGAAACTGGATAAGTCACTGCTTCAGTAACCCATAATATGACTGCAAATAATAATATTGCTAATGCGCTTTTAGCCATAAGCGGTAAACTTTCTGGTGTAGGCAATAACAACAAAGCGATTAGGACGGTGATGCTTGTGAGTAACCAAAATGGTTTAAAATGAGATGTAGATTTAGTAGATGAATCTTTACGCATATATTTCCACTCCCTTGTTATATCTTTCACAATAATATTACAAATTTTATTAAGTTGTATCATTATAATTTAAGAAAGTTCATAAAAAGTTACTAATTATGTATATGATAAATCGTTAATTTTAAAAATTTTATAGTAATTATGAGAAGATACTTTTGATATGAATATGGAGAGGCGTTCAACCTGCGACATTAAATCGTTTACAAGTTTAATTAATAATAAATAGGTAATAGCAATACTAATGGAAAATATAAGAATGCCATTAAACATTTAATAAATAAAAAAGGTGATTAATATGGATGTTAGATTTCCAATTGGTGAATTAGAAGTACCAGATCATGTGACACTAAAAGATATCCAACGATGGCTTAGTGAAATTGAGACGTATGCATATAGATTAAGACAAACTGTAGATCATTTAAATGAAGAAGCGTTAAATAAACAATATCGGGAGAAAAGTTGGAATGTACGACAACTTGTTCATCATATAGCAGATTCTCAATTAAATATGTTTCAACGCTTAAAATTGGCATTAACAGATACGAATCCAGTTGTTGATCCTTTTATTCAAGATGAGTGGGCTAAACTTGCTGATAGTCAACTTCCTATAAAATGTTCCCTTAAAATGTTAGAAGGTATAAATGAACGTATTATAGCAATTGGTAATCATTTAACAGAAAATGATTTGAATCGTACATTTACATTAAGAGGAAGCGGAGAAATATCTGTTGCTACTAAAGTTGCTAAATTAGCTTGGCATGAAGAACATCATTTAGCGCATATTAAAATTGCATTATCATAATAAATATATGTTGAGACCGTTCAATTTTAATCATTGAACGGTTTTTTTCATGTATAAATAACAAACTAACTATGATAGTTGTCACACTAATTACAATTGTGTTACAGAAAAATTAGTTTGAAAATTAGTTTATATACTTTAGGAATAGGTTTTTTTACAAATTATCTTCGAATTTATATTCGATTTAATGTAATTATTATGTAAAATGCACAGGATTTTTTTAATTTCGCTGTAACCTACAAGGTTTTTATGGATGTTATAGTATTTACTGGAAATTGGTTGAAACATCATTGGATTTTTCAAAAATAACAATTGGTTTCAATATCACAGATAAAATTAATTCTTAAAAATATAAAAACAAACTTGTAGGAGGATTTACTCAAAAATGAAAAAAACAGTATTAGCTTCAACATTAGCAGTAGGATTAGGTGTAACAGGATTTGCAGCAGGAAATTCAGCTGACGCGGCTGAACAAGGTATCGACAAAGCAGAATTAGCAAACTTAGCACAATCTAACCCAGAACAATTAAATGCATCACCAGTACAAGAAGGTTCATATAGCTATAACTTTAATTATAATGGTTTAAACTATAACTTTGAATCAAATGGACAAACTTGGTCATGGAGTTATGGTGAAGGTTCAAGCGCTAACGCTTCAACTGTAGAACAACCACAACAAGCACAAACTGAGCAACCAGCTCAACAAACTGCACCACAAACTGAACAAACACAACAACCTCAACAAGAAGCAACTACAAAAGCTTCAACTCAATCATCAAGCTCAAATGAAGCTTCAAGTGGTTCTTCAGTAAACGTTAATTCACATTTACAAGCAATCGCGCAACGTGAATCAGGCGGCGACTTAAAAGCTGTTAACCCATCTTCAGGTGCAGCAGGTAAATACCAATTCTTACAAAGCACTTGGGATTCAGTAGCACCAGCACAATATAAAGGTGTATCTCCAACAGAAGCACCAGAATCAGTACAAGATGCTGCAGCTGTAAAACTTTACAATGAAGTTGGCGCTTCACAATGGGTTACTGCATAATCTGAATTATAATTCTTAATTAAAATCAAAAAATACGAATAAAAGCTATGAAAGCATCTTTCAGTAGAGAAGCTTTCATAGCTTTTTTATTTAACAATTGGATAAAGTTACGTGTATTTAAGCATAAAGTTATAAAAAGTCATTCCAAACACCTTCATTTGGAGTAGAAGTTACAGAAATAATTTCATCTTTAGTTGGATGTTTGACACTGAGTTTATATGCCCAAAGTGCGATTTGTTGACCGGGTTTATTAAATTTTTGGCCGTATTTTTGATCTCCGTATAAGGGTAAGTTTTGATTTGCGAATTGAACTCTAATCTGATGTGAACGACCTGTTTTTAATTGGATTTGAACCAAAGTTTTACGATTAATGGTTTTGATAACTTTATAATTCAAAATTGCCTCTTTAGCTTCTTTTTTCTTGGAATTAACCACATATACAATGTTTTTATTTCTATTTTTCCATAAATAATCACGAAGTTCACCTTCTTTTTTTGAAGGTACACCGTGAATAATCGCTAGATATGTTCTATATAATTTTTGTTTTCTAAGTTCATTAGATAACCTAGAGGCCGCTTTGGATGTTTTAGCGAATACGATTGCGCCTCCAACAGGCCGATCAAGGCGATGTACGAGACCAAGATATACATTTCCTGGTTTATTGTATTGGACTTTTATGTAATTTTTTAAAATAGACAACAAATCTTGATCTCTTGAGTTATCTTCTTGTACAGGAACATTGATAGGTTTCTCTACCATTAATAAATGGTTATCTTCATAAAGAATATTGTCGAACATTTAATTCCTCCAACATAATATACATTATTAGTTTTCGTAAATTTCAAAATAAAATTATTAAAATTAAACCAAATTAAGATATTATCAGTAGTTAGACATAAATTCAATCTTCCTTATATTTAAAAATCATAAAAAGTAATTATTTATTAAGGTGAAAGTGAATATTATTTTCACACTAATTACATTGTCATTACATATTTGTAAAAGTAGAATAATAGTTTCTGATTGATGTGTTGGTTGTTTGAATGGAATTGAGGTACGTGATCAATGTAATTGAGGCGTAAAAATTCTAGATATTTTTTAACTTCACTGTAACCCACAAGCTTTTTCCAGATGTTACAGTAGGGATTAGCAAATTTGATAAAAGTAATTTTGCAAAATCGAAAACACAAATTTAAACACAAATTTAAAAGTATTATCTCTTAGGAGGATTTATTAATAATGAAAAAAACAGTATTAGCTTCAACGTTAGCAGTAGGACTCGGCGTAACAGGAATCGCAGCAGGAAATTCAGCAGATGCGTCTGAACAAGGTATCGATCAAGCACAACTAGCTCAACAAGCGCAAAACAACCCTGAACAATTAAATGCTGAGCCAGTACATGAAGGTGCTTATAACTATAACTTTAATCAAGATAATTTAAATTATAACTTTGAATCTGATGGCACATATTGGTCATGGAGCTATGGTGAAGGTTCAAACGGATCAAGCGATGCATCAACACAATCAACAACTAATGTAGGACAACAAGAACAAGCACCGCAAACTCAAGACCAAACACAACCACAACAAGCTTCATCAGAACAACCAGCACAAGAGCAAGCACCTCAAACTGAGCAAACGCAACAACCACAACAAGAAGCAGCTTCATCACAACAATCAACAGATAATTCAAGTGAAGCATCAAGTGGTTCATCAGTAGAAGTAAACGATCACTTGAAACAAATCGCGCAACGTGAATCAGGTGGCGACTTAAAAGCAGTTAATCCATCTTCAGGTGCAGCAGGTAAATATCAATTCTTACAAAGTACATGGGATTCAGTAGCGCCAGATGAATATAAAGGTCAATCACCAACAGAAGCACCAGAATCAGTACAAGATCAAGCAGCAATGGATTTATATGAATCTGAAGGTGCTTCACAATGGGTTACTGCATAATAAGATAATATGCAATTTTAAAATATGAATATAAATGTATAGAGTGAGTGACATATAAAGCTCATACTAAAAATAAAGGACTAATCCGTTAGCAATGAACTGCACCCTGTCAAGTAGACAGTGAAAAAAACAAAATGTTTATGGCTACCTTATATTTACGATATAAGGGTAGCCATTTTTAATGTTATTCTTTCTTGATTAAAAAATTCTATATATGAATTAATTGCTTTTATTGCTGTAGCCTTGTCTTTAAAAATCACTTTTTTTCTTCCTCTAAACAATTCACTTTTAATAGTTCCCCATACACCTTCCATAGGTCCATTATCTATGCAACATCCTGGTCGTGACATACTTTGTTTTATACCAAGTTGCTCTAACGTAACTTTAAATAATCTGCTTGTATATTGATATCCTCTGTCGCTATGCAAGAGTATACCTTCGGTATTCGGCACAAGTTTGACTGCTTTTTTGAGCGTATCTAATACAAATTTATTGTTATTTGAGGTACTTAATTTATGACTGATAATCTGTTTGCTGCCTAAGTCATAAATAGCACTTAAGTAAAGTTTTTTACCATTGCTGAGTTTGAATTCTGTAACGTCAGTTAACCATTTTTTATTTGGGATTTGTTCTTCAAATTTTCTATTTAATATATTATGTGCTGTAATTTCAGGTGTTGTTTTAATATATCGTTTTCTTTTAGGGCGGATAGTAGATTTTAGATTAAGTTGATTCATCAATCTATAGACACGTTTATGATTTACTTTTTGATGTAGTTTAAGTCTTAAATATATGTATATACGACGATATCCATATATGCCTTTGTATTTATTGTAGATATCAACGATATCTTTGATCAATTTTTGGTTTTCAATTTCTTTATTTGATGGTTTGCGATGTAACCATTTATAGTAACTTGAACGTGATATCTTTAATACTGAACATAACCAAGCTATCGGATAAAGGTTTTTAAATGCTTTTACCGTTTGGTATGATGCTTTTTGTCTGATGCCTGTTTCATCAACTTCCTTTCTATTTCTTCTTCCTTTTTTAAAACGTCATTTTCCATTTGAAGAAATTTATTTTTCTCTTTAAGTATCTTAATTTCAGCTTTTAATGCCTCTTCAGGTGTTAATACAGACTGGGGTTTCCCTTTTCCACGTCCATCTTTAAGCCCATCATACCCATGCAAGTTGTACTTTTTTACCCAGTTATATACTTGGCTATAATTGATGTTAAAATGATTTGCTGTTGTCTTATACGATTGACCATGATTCATATAATAATCAACGATTTCCACACGATCTTCAAATGTTAATGATTTATATTTCAATTGATACACCTCGGGTTTTGGAGAATATGTTTTTAATATTTTACCCGATAAATACTTTGAAATCCATTTGTTTACAGTTGAAGTAGTGGGGATATTATATTTAACTACTAAATCAGTTAAAGATAGGCCATCATTTATATATTCGTGCACAACTTTAAGCTTAAATTCATTTGAGTAGGTATTATTTCTCTGAATTGGTAAAAGCACCTTTATTCCATGCTTCTTAAATTTATAATAGTTAATCAATAATGTTCTAGGAGAACAATTTAAATTTAATTTTTGAATTACATTTTTCATACTATATCCTTCTTCATATAAGCTGAAAGCTTTTTGATAAGTTTCAGGTGATAATTTTCTATGAGTCATAAAAAAACTCCCTTCAAAGTTTACATTTTTAAGTGTCTACTTTGAAGGGAGCATATCATTATCCCAGTTTGCTCTTTAAAATATCGTATAAATTGGAATTTTGACATACCGAATTCATGTGCTAAATCTGTAATTGTCCCCATTTCTATACCATCTCCACCATGTTTTCACTTGTGTTCTTTTTCTAATATTTAATGCTTCCATAATTTTTTTAATAGTATAACCAGCTTTTTTCATTTCAATAGTTTTATGCTTTGTTTCTAATGAATACGACACTCTTTTCATAGAAAAAAACACCTCCGTAGGATTCATTTTTAATGAATTCAACGAAAGTGTTTTTATTTTATTCCCATTATTTGGGGTCAGTGCTTTTTGATGTACATTGGTTTTTAATTAAAAGTTCAAATTATACTTTTAACATTAATTATAGAATGGTATTAAACAAATTAAACAAATGTGATGCATTAGTCAGTAATTGCACCTTTTGAAGCAGATGATACGAGTTTGGCATATTTTGCTAATGTACCACGCGTTTCTTTTAGTGGTGGTGCTTGCCATGCATTGCGGCGACGTTCTAGCTCTTCATCAGAAATATCAAAACTAATTTCTAAATTTTTAGCGTCAATGGTAATGATGTCGTCTTCTTGAAGTAATGCCATTGGGCCCCCTGCTTGGGATTCTGGAGCAGCGTGACCAACTACTAGACCATGTGAACCGCCTGAAAAACGTCCATCTGTTAGCAATGCTACAGATTCACCTAATCCTTTTCCTACTAAAATAGAAGAAGCTGATAGCATTTCTGGCATACCAGGCGCCCCTTTTGGTCCAGCATAACGAATCACCACAACATCTCCAGGTTGTATATCGTCATTGAGTATGGCTTTTGTTGCTGCAGGTTCTGAATCAAAAACCTTAGCAGGTCCTTTAATATAAGTCACACTTAAACCTGAAATTTTGGCTACTGCGCCCTCAGGTGCTAGATTACCTTTTAAAATAACAAGTGGACCCGTAGGATGTTTAGGCTGATCAAAATTAATGATGGCTTTATCGTCAGAAAGGCTAGGTTGTTGAGCTAAGTTTTCAGCAACGGTTTTCCCAGTAACTGTTAAACAATCTCCATGAATTAACCCTTTTTCATGTAATAATTTCATTACGCCTGGCACGCCACCTACTTCATCAAGATGTGCCATGACGTATTTGCCGCTAGGTCTTAAATCAGCAATATGCGGTACGCGTTTACGTATTTTTTCAAAATCATCAAGTGTCAAATCTACGTCAATAGTATGTGCAATAGCTAGTAAATGTAAAATCGCATTTGTAGACCCACCTAATGCCATGACAACAGTAATTGCATTTTCAAATGCTTCTTTGGTCATGATATCTTTAGGATATATACCTTGTTCCAATAAATGATAAACAGCTTTGCCTGCTGCACGACTATCTTTAGATTTATTAGTTGATACAGCTGGGTGAGACGCACTTCCAGGTAAGCTCATTCCCATAGCTTCAATGGCAGAAGACATTGTATTCGCAGTAAACATCCCGCCACAAGCACCAGCACCAGGGCAAGCAGCGCACTCTACTTTATGTAATGCTGCCTTATCTATTTCTCCATTATTGTATTGTCCCACACCTTCAAAAGCAGATACGGCATCCAAATCTTTACCATCTAATTTTCCGGGTAATATAGTACCGCCATATACAAAGACAGCGGGTAAATTAAGACGAGCGATACCAATCATACATCCTGGCATGTTTTTATCACAGCCACCGATTGCTACTACGCCATCTAAATTTTCTGCGTTGACTACAGACTCAATTGAATCAGCAATGATTTCACGACTTGGCAATGAGAAACGCATACCATCTGTGCCCATGGAGATACCATCTGAAACTGTTATCGTATTAAAAATCAATGGTGAACCTCCGGATTCGCTTATACCGCGTTTAGTTGCACGAGCGAGACCGTCGATGTGCATATTACATGGTGTGACTTCACTCCATGTACTAGCGACACCTATCATAGGCTTTTCAAAATCTTCATCTTCAAAACCAAGTGCACGTAAATAAGATCGATTTGGTGTGCGACTTACACCTTCACTAATCACTTTGCTGCGAATTCGTAAATCGTTTGGTTGTTGATTTTGCGATTGTTCCTTGCTCAAATAATCCCCTCCAAAATAAAAAACATAATATATTAAGAATAGTCTGAAAATTAATAATAAACACCAAGCAGTGTGACGCTTAAACGTTCATACATATCACTAAACCGTGAGGTGCCAAAATTTGTAAAAATTATTAGATTAGCTATACAAATGTATAGACATACACAATATCTATTTATTTAATTGATGTCAATATCAAAAGATTGTCTATAATCATTATTACCCCTTATCATATAAAATAATAGAGTATATTGAAGAAAATTATACATAACTTAGAATAACTATATTTTTGTTGTTTCGAGTGAATGAGTGGGGTTGATCGAGTTTAAGTTGAAGATGCTTTTTGATGTAGTTAAAATTCCTGGTTTGCTTGTTACTTCTAATTGAATTCATGCATCGTGAGTATCGAGCTTATTTTTAAGCTATTAAGAAATGGAGGAGTTGTATGACTAATTTTAACGTATTAGAAAATTATTTAGAGATAGACACACATATAGATCATGGCATTCACTTAGAAACATTGAACTATTATATTGAAAGATATGTATTGAATGTGCCATTTGAAAATATTAATGTGCAGAATGGACAACCTATTGCTTTAGATAATGCATCAATGATAGATAAAATTGTGAACCAACATAGAGGTGGTTATTGTTATGAACAAAACAGATTGTTTTGTGAATATTTAACAAGTAAAGACTATAACGTTTATATGGTTTCTGCGACAATTTATAATGGTTCAGGCTGGGCCATGGAAGGTTCACATATGGCATTAATCGTTATATTGAATCAGAAAAAATATTTAGTTGATGTCGGTTACGCGGATATACCTAAAGCAGCCATACCTATTGCACATGATGAGCAACCTGTTTATGATGTGAACGGTGAGTTTAAGGTAAGTAAAGTAAGTGACCATACATTTGAAATGAAGAAAGAAGTTGATTATAAATGGCAGACGCAATATCAATTTAAAGATGAACCTAGAGAACTGGCAGATTTTGAACCAGGTATAGCGTTTAATCAAAATAATGAATCATCTATTTTTGTACAGAAACTGTTAATTAGTAAAGCAATGCCATATGGTAGGGTGACAATGTCGAATGATCATATAACAATTACACATCATGGTCAAAAGGAAAAGAAAAATATAACATCTGAAAATTATAAATACTTTTTACATCGTTATTTTAATATTAAAGATATAGATATAAAAACATTTGACTGAAATATACAGTTTTCAAAGCCATGTTTCATTAGAAATAACAAAAGGTTTACTTTGTAATAATAATGTCATATAAATTATATACAAAAGTGTTAAATTAAATTGTATAATAGTAAGCGTGATGGAAACGAAAAGTATCGGATTTATATTTGGGAGGTTAACATAAGTGCATAAAAAAATAATAGCAACTGTAATTGGGACAAGTGCGCTTGCAGCTATTAACTCTGCAAATGCAGATGCAGCTACAACATACAAAGTCAAAAGTGGCGATTCTCTTTGGTCAATAGCGAATAAATATAATATTTCAATAGCAAAATTGAAATCATTGAATAATTTGACATCGAATGTGATTTTTCCAAATCAAACATTGAAAGTGTCAGGGACTACAACTTCAAGCACTTCAACAAGCAGCTCAAGTGCGACAACATATACAGTGAAATCAGGTGATTCATTGTCATCGATTGCTGCAAAACATGGGACGACATACCAAAAAATTATGAGTTTAAATGGACTCTCGAATTTTACAATCTATCCAGGTCAGAAATTAAAAGTATCTGGATCAACATCTACGTCAACAAGTGGTTCAACTGCATCAGGTAGCACAACGACATACACAGTGAAATCAGGCGATTCATTATCGGCGATTGCAGCTAAATACGGTACGACTTATCAAAAAATCATGAGTTTGAATGGTCTTAAAAACTTTAATATCTATCCAGGACAAAAATTAAAAGTATCTGGTACTGCATCGTCATCTAGTGGCTCAACAGGTTCAACTAGCTCAACTGGCTATAAAACGCCGGTATTCAATCATTCAAATTTATATGACTGGGGTCAGTGTACATGGCATGTATTTAATAAACGTGCTCAAATCGGTAAAGGGATTAGTACTTATTGGTGGAATGCTAATAATTGGGACAATGCTGCACCAGGAGATGGCTACACAGTAGATCATAGAGCAACTGTAGGGTCAATCTTACAAAGTGACCTTGGATATTATGGACATGTAGCATTTGTAGAATCTGTAAATTCAAATGGTAGTATTACGGTTTCTGAAATGAACTACAGTGCTTCGCCTGGCATCGTCACTTATAGAATAATTCCAGCATCTCAAGTAAGTTCATATAAATATATTCATTAAAGCTGTCGAAGAAATAAAAATTTTTTAACTCACGCATAAACGTCAATTTCTATATAATTAATAGAAATTGACGTTTGTTTTGCTTTTATGAAATTTTATAACACATTAACGTGCGGTTTATATTTATGGTTCTTGACGTAATGATTTTATACGCTTGGCAGTTGAGAACAACGTACTTGCCAAAGTGAATGTTGAAAATATTTTAGCAAATTTCTTAGGTGATTTTAAGGCAGTGTAGAAATCTAAGACTGCACCCACACTTGTAATAGCCATGCTCGTGTATAGTAATTTTTTATTTTTTGATTGATATGCATACCAATTAAAGCCTTCTACGGTAATACCTATGAAATTAATTGTATTTGAAATGCGGTTAATTTTTGTTTTTTTAGCCATGAATGAAATCCTCCATTTTATAAAATCCATTTTATTATTATAACATTAAATAAATTAAACTCTATGGTGAGGGAGATATACCAAATGTTTTCAAGGAAGAAAATATGATAACATAAGTGCTGAAAGTACAAAAATAGTTTGATTATGATGTTTATTCATGAGGGGGAGTGGAGACGTTAGTTATGATTAAATGTGTATGCTTAGTAGTTGAATCAGATGACAAGTTATTATTAGTACAAGCTAGAAACAGAAAGAAATATTATTTTCCAGGTGGAAAAATAGATTCAGGAGAATCCCTAAAACAAGCTTTACGAAGAGAATTACAAGAGGAATTACAGTTGGATATTTCGGAAGAAACCTTTACATATATGGGTAAAGTTGTAGGAAATGCTTATCCCCAAAAAGATAAAAAGACGGAGTTGAATTGTTTTTCAACATCTTTTGAAATTGATTGGTCATCAGTAAAACCCGCACAAGAAATTACTGATATAAAGTGGATGAAAAAAGATGAAACAGAAAAAATTGCACCTGCCGTGCTTACATGGATTGAATATGCTAAAGAAGTGCGGTATCTAAAATGGTGAAATTAAGACCGTATCATACATTATTATTTTCTGATTTAGAGAAATTTACGTTGTTGGAAGAAGATCGTAAATTCACTAAAACCCCTTTGGAAAATATTGATTTGGCAAATCGAGATCAAGAACGTCACCCTACGTTAGTGTATGATGACAAAGACCGATGTGTTGGCTTTTTTACGTTACATGAAGGTGAAGGGGTCAAACCTTATTCTACAAACCCAAATGCAATATTTTTTAGATCTTTTAGCGTGGATAGTCAATATCGAGGATTCGGGTACGGTAAAAAGGTTATGCAAGCATTACCTCAATATATCAAGCGGTATTATCCGACAATCAATGAAATTTATTTAGTGGTTAATACAGATAACCATTTGGCTAGAAAACTTTATATTCAACATCATTATGAAATCGTAGGGGAAACGTTATTAGAAAATAAACCTGTCTACATAATGAAACAAAGTTGTTGAAATTAAAAGTTGCGTCGTGAAAGCTAACAGAGTTTGTTAGACTTTGCGACGTTTTTTTTACGTGAAAAACTTGATAAATGTGGTTGCGTAATAGAGTTACAAATGGAAAGTAAATAAGAGTAAAAAATTGATAACTATAATTAAATTTGAGGATTTTAAACGCAGAATGAAAAATATATTATAATTATTTAAATTTAGATGAATCAATTATGTTTATTTAAATATGAAAATCTGCTATGGTTGGTTATTAAATGTTAAATATATAAATAATATAAAATAAGGATATGATTATTTTGAATGTATAAGCTGTTAAACTGAATTGCTCAAGGATGATTAGATTGAATAGACAATTTGAACCGAAGATTTTTATTTGAACTTCTTGATGTGCAGTTTGGTTTATGAAAAATCATTTTTAAACCGTTAAGATTGGCTTTTGCAAGTGCTTCGCATATGAGATTGTACGTAGAGCTTAATAGATATTATGGTTGAAAGTCATTTTTTAATGTCGTCTGCTGTCATGAGTTTAGATGATACTTTGTAGAAGCTTGATTTTTAAAAGTTTAGCATGACATAAATAGTAGATTATTTTATTGATTAATAATCATTGTTCTTAAGTTGAAAAATAAATATGAGCTTTGGCACTTCACATTTGATGTGGGGTGTTTTTCTATGTGTGTCGACAGCGAGTATTGCGATAGCCAACTATTATGATGAAAAACAATGTAATAGGAGGTTATTTTATGCTTATAAAACGTAACAATGTGAGCCCAAATGTGAGTCCATTTAATATTATGTGTAAAAATTTTAATGAAGAAATAAAACCTTTTACATATCAAAGGTTCGTAGATTTTGGGGAATGTTACTATTATTTGAAAGGTACTTCATTTAATTATATTGCGACAAGCGTTATTACTAGATATGAAAATGAAGCTTACGATACATTTAGTTCTAGATTTGATCATTTTGATGAAACTGAAAAGGTATACATTGAAAAATTAGAGGTGGCACCTCCTTTTGAAAACAAAGGGATTATGACAATTATGTTTTGTGACATTATGTTAGCATTATTAACGAGAAGTTTAGCGAATGAAAACCATATAGAGATTAAATTTATCAATACTTCAGATTTAATCAAAGATGGGAAGATAGTCAATGTGTACCATAGTGTGATGCCCCAATATGAATTATCCTTAGCACAACCTAGTAGTTCGAGAATTGTATTGGAAGGTAGACGTACTAAATTTAATATTGATTTTTATCAAGATATTTATTATATATTCCCACTGCAAACAAGAGAAGAGGATATCTCATATTACACAAAGTTACGAGAACGTAAAATACGGTTATTAAATGAAAAATTGCAAGAACTTTAAATGATATCAATGTGTTGAAAAAACGCTTGGAAAGTTAAATTCACAAATAAAAGCTGAAAAATTTGTGCCATTGTAGGATGGTAAAAAGCTTTAATTATAAAAATTAGTATGTATGCATTATATAATTATACAAATTTAAGAAGGAAGTGAGAGGCATTTAATGATGTCCCACTTCCTTTTCACTTTTTAATGTGACGATTGATGTGTGTGTTCTGGATGACGCTTTTTTTGATATTTAATTAAAAGTGCAGTTATCCAAGCAGTAATAGGGATGCTGATTGCAATAGCGATACCACCTAGAAGAATGGATATAAATTCTTGTGCGAAGATTTTAGAATTGATGATATGTCCAAAAGAATAGTTCAATCTAAAAAACCAAAAGAATAACGTTAATTGCCCACCAAAATAGGCTAGATAAATTGTGTTTGCAGATGTAGCTAAAATTTCACGTCCTACCCGCATACCAGATTGAAACAATGCTTTGCTTGATAAAGTTGGGTTGGTTTCGTATATCTCATACATGGGTGAACTGATTGTTATTGCTAAATCAATCACCGCAGCTATGACGGCAAGCACTACTGTGAACACCATGAATTTCACCATATCAATGCCAATATTCATAGAAAAAATATACGTTTCATCTTGTTGCTCGGTCGTAAATCCTTGTAAATGTCCGATAGATACTGATAAATAAATGCCGACTATCAAGCATAAAGTAGTAATAATCGTCGCGCAAAATGCTGCTTTGGTTTTTGTATTGTAACTATTTAAAACGAATAAATTACATGCTGCGATAACGATACAGAATATCAGTGTTACGAGATAAATAGGCGCACCAAGCATAATGATAATAACAGTGATTAATAATATGACAAAATTTAAAAAGAGTGTCAAATAAGAGATGATTCCTTTTTTTCCTCCAAAGATTGCCATTAATAAGAAAAGTATAAAACCTAAGATTGTTATGACGCTCACTGATTAGCACCTCGCATTTTAAACCATAATTGCATTAATAAAATAGTGATTGGAATAGTTAAAACAATGCCAATACCACCAGTAATTGCCCGGGAAATTTCTAATGACCAATTCATGGAAATTGTATAAGTAACTGTATTGGCATTTTTAAGATATATCAGAAACATTGGAAGACTACCAGATAAATATGAAAATAATAAGATATTTGTCATTGTCCCCATAATATCTTGGCCAATATTACGTCCTGCGAGCGCCCAACGAGTCATGTTGATGTTAGGCGTTCTGCGTAATATTTCAGCCATGCCACTTGCTATTGTGATAGCAACATCCATGACAGCACCGAGTGTGCCAATCATAACAGAAGCGAGGAAAACGTCCTTAGGAGGCAAAGTTAAGAAACTCATAGTTTCAAACTTTAAGCCAGCACCGCCTGTTAATTCAATAACTAATTGGGTAGCACCAACACAAATAAAAGTTCCTAATAAAGTGCTTGCTATCGTAATTGACGTTCGCCATCGCCAACCAGTAACTAAGAGTAAAGTGAATATCGTGCTGAAAATGACACCGATACTCATAAGTGCAAATAAGTTTAAATTCGGGAATTTACTGTGTAAGTAGATAGCCAAGAGCACAACAATAGTATTAAAAACTAAAGAAAGTATCGATTGTAAACCGATTTTTCGACCTACCAGTAAAACGGTTAATAAAAATATTCCAGTTATCATAACGACGAGGCTATCTCGTTTCTTTTCTATGATATAAGTATCACCTAGATGCTTGCCGATGTGTAACAAAACTTTGTTGTGTTTGGAGAATGCTTCACTATCAGCTTGTGATGCTATGTAATGGTGTGGTATCTTCGTCGTTTGCCCTTTGAACTTCCCGTTTAAAATTTTAAGTGTTAGGGTTTGGTTATATTTAGTATCTTTATTGTGATTATCATCCGTAATGTGTGATGTGGATTTATTTTCGATTTTTGTGATTTGACCGATTGGTGTATCGTAAAATCTGTCATTGAAAAATGTGAAAATAAATACAGCTAAAAATAAGATCATGAATATCAAGACGACCCAACCAAAAGGCCGTTTAAATAAAGTTTTAAAAGGCATTGTTTTGTTTCAGTCCTCTCTATATAGACAATGCGATTATACGCTCACAACGATTTAAATTCAAAAGTTTTATGCATATGATTAATGATAAGTTGTGCTTCTACTTAATAATTTATCAATGAGTTCTAATAAAAATTGTAAATCGTGTTTTCGATTGTCTAGTCGAACAACTTGGCAAATGGTTCTTTTCAATGCAGTATGTTCTAAAGATATTTTTTCCCATTTTTGTAGATTTTTTGTTAGCAAATGATAAGAAGCTGTGACGATGTAACCACGCGATTTGCTTAGGATATATTCTGCTAGTTGAGGATGTGTGATCGTTTGTATAGGTGTTTTGGTTGTTTTTACTAATGCTTGTCTGATTTTCGTTGGTAATGGATATAATTCGTAAATAGATTTATTCGAAAATTGTACTAAAGGTGGATTTGTAGCCATAGTGATAGGGTCATCTTTAGGTACATAGACATGAAATGTTTCTTCAAATAAAGGGCTTACTTTTAAAGAACGGTGTTGTTTGAGTTCATCTGACATAGCAGTAAAAGCAATATCAATTTTATCTGTGAGCAAAGCTCCAAATATATCGTCCTCTTCCATTAAAATAGGCTGAATGATAGATGTCCTTTCGTTTTCAAAGGATTGCATTAATAAGGTTAATACCTGCGTTATATAGCTTTCAACGTAACCAATACGTATAATATAATGCTCTGTTTCAGATTGGTTATGAAATAAACGTACTGTGTTATCAAGTTGTTCGATAATCTTGGTTGCTTCAGAAAATAATTGTTGTCCTTCTTCGGTAATGTGTATGTTACGTCCTTCTCTGTTAAACAACGTCACTTGTAACTCTTTTTCTAATAATTTAATTTGCCTGCTTATGGCAGATTGAGCAATGTTAAGTTCTAATGCAGCATCTGATAAATGTTCTCTTTTTGCAACTTCTATAAAATATTTCAATTGTTTAATTTCCATATAACCATTCCCAACATATTAATATTATTCGAATTATTAGAATAATATCATCTATTTTATATATTGAATAGATTAATGTATTACTATATAGTTTACTATACTTATTTAATATTCAGAATTTTCGAAAAAGAGGTGAGGGTTATGATCGAATATGGTAAGCAATTGGGATTATATGATAGTCGTGAAGAGCACGATGCATGTGGTATTGGATTCTATGCCAATATGAATAATGAAAGGTCACACGATATCGTTGAAAAGTCATTGGAAATGCTACGTAGGCTAGATCATCGTGGAGGAATTGGTGCAGATGGTATAACTGGTGATGGTGCTGGTATCATGACAGAGATTCCTTTTGGGTATTTTTCTGAACAAACAGATTTTGAATTACCGGAAGAAGGTCATTATGCAGTAGGCATGTTTTTTTCAAATGCGAAGATAAAAAATTCAAAGCATGAAGCAACGTTTAATCGTTACTTTGAAAGCGAAGGATTGAATGTTATTGGTTATAGAGACGTACCAGTTGATGTCAATGCCATTGCCGAACATGTAGCTCAAACAATGCCATATATACAACAGGTATTCATCGCCTTAAATAATCAAACGCATATAGAAAAAGCATTGTTTTTAGCACGTAAGCAAATTGAATTATATGCTAAAAAAAAACAAATAGATTTATATTTTACAAGTTTGTCTCATAAAACAATCGTCTATAAAGGGTGGTTGCGTTCTGATCAAATTAAGAAACTCTTTCAAGATTTAAATGATGAGCATTATATATCAAAATTTGGACTTGTACATTCCCGTTTTAGTACAAATACCTTTCCGAGTTGGAAACGTGCACACACCAATCGATTATTAATGCATAATGGGGAGATTAATACCATTAAAGGTAACGTAAATTGGATGCGCGCAAGACAAAATGATCTCATTGAAAGTATTTTTGGTGAAAACAAACATAAAGTAGAGGAAATCATTGATGAAGACGGTAGTGACTCTGCTATTGTAGACAACGCATTAGAATTTTTATCTTTAGCAATGGAACCAGAAAGAGCAGCGATGTTAATGATACCGGAGCCTTGGCTTTATAATACGGCGAATGACAATAATATCCGTGCTTTTTATGAATATTATAGTTACCTAATGGAACCGTGGGATGGCCCGACAATGATTTCTTTTTGTAATGGGGAGAAAATTGGTGCGCTAACAGATAGAAATGGCTTGCGTCCAGGACGTTATACAATCACTAAAGATAATTACATTGTTTTTTCGTCAGAAGTGGGTGTTGTAGATGTACCGGAAGAACAAGTTGCTTTTAAAGGCCAACTCAATCCAGGTAAATTGTTATTAGTTGATTTTCAACAACAAAAAGTAGTTGATAATAATGAATTAAAAGCACGTATCGCTGATGAATTACCATATGAGAATTGGCTAAATCAATTTAAAATAGACTTAGATTTAAATCATGTAAAAGTGACACCATCGGATTGGGATGAAACAACTTTAACAAGGTTACAAAAGCAATTTGTTTATACGAAAGAAGAAATCGACAAATATATGACAGAATTAATTGAAAGTAAGAAAGATCCAATTGGTGCTATGGGGTATGATGTTCCAATTGCTGTTTTAAATGAAAAAGATGAATCGTTATTTAATTATTTTAAACAACTTTTTGCACAAGTTACCAATCCGCCAATTGATGCATATAGAGAAAAAATAGTGACAAGTGAATTGTCTTATCTAGGTTCAGAAGGTAATTTACTAAATCCTAATGAAGATGTGTTGAACAGAATTCAATTGAAAAAACCGGTGCTAACTGAGGCGCAATTAAAAACGATTGACGACAGTAGGTTTAAAGTTAAGCATTTATCTACATTGTATCAAGAAAATTTAGAATCGGCGTTAGACCATTTAGGGGAACAAGCAATTCAATCAGTAAAAGATGGCTATGAAATCATTGTCTTAGATGACCGTGTATTAGTAGAAACGCAAGGTTATGCAATGCCAATATTGCTTGCGGTCAGTCATGTGCATCAGTTATTAATCAGAAAAGGTTTACGCATGCGCACAAGCATCATCGCACTTTCTGGTGAAACGAGAGAGGTGCATCATGTAGCGTGTTTATTAGGGTATGGGGCGAATGCAGTAGTACCATATCTAGCGCAACGTACAATAGAGAATTTAGTAGATAAAGGACGCTTAAACGGAGAGGTTACTGAAAATGTCCAAACATATACAGATACATTGTCAGAAGGTGTCATAAAAGTAATGGCTAAAATGGGCATTTCTACCGTTCAAAGTTACCAAGGAGCACAAATTTTTGAAGCGGTAGGTTTGTCGCAAGATGTGGTTGACCAGTATTTTACAGGTACACAAACCAAGTTATCTGGTATCGATATAAACTTGATAGATAAAGAAAATAAAGCAAGACAATCATCTGAGAGCGAGTACTTGGAATCTGGCAGTACGTTTCAATGGCGTAAACAAGGTCAACATCACGCATTTAACCCGACGACAATTCACTTACTACAACATGCGTGTCGTTTAAATGATTATGAACAGTTCAAAACATTTTCAAATGAAGTCAATCATCAACGTACAGATCATATTCGTCATTTAATGGAATTTAAAAAGCAAGACTCGATTGATATCAATGAAGTAGAAGCAACGAGTGAAATCGTTAAACGTTTTAATACAGGTGCGATGAGTTATGGCTCTATTTCTGAAGAAGCACATCAAACACTTGCTGAAGCAATGAATCAAATGGGTGGTAAAAGTAATAGTGGTGAAGGTGGAGAAAACCCAGAACGATTTGTGGTGGATGATGAAGGTCGAAATCGATCTAGTGCAATCAAACAAGTTGCTTCTGGAAGATTTGGAGTGACGAGTCACTACTTACAACATGCCAAAGAAATACAAATCAAGGTAGCTCAGGGAGCTAAACCAGGGGAAGGCGGGCAGTTGCCTGGTTCTAAAGTTTATCCGTGGATTGCTGAAGTCAGAGGGTCTACGCCGGGTATTGGCTTGATTTCCCCGCCGCCACATCATGATATTTATTCAATTGAAGACTTAGCACAATTAATTCATGATTTGAAAAATGCTAATAAAAACGCAAATATTACAGTGAAGCTCGTATCTAAAACTGGTGTCGGAACAATTGCAGCAGGTGTAGCTAAAGCTTATGCAGATAAAATTGTGATTAGTGGATATGATGGTGGGACGGGTGCTTCTCCTAAAACAAGTATCCAACACGCAGGTGTACCTTGGGAAATTGGCTTAGCAGAGACACATCAAACACTGATGATGAATAATTTAAGGTCGAGAGTGATTGTAGAAACAGACGGCAAATTACTTACAGGTAAAGACGTGGCATATGCGTGTGCGTTGGGAGCTGAAGAATTTGGTTTTGCAACAGCACCTTTAGTCGTACTTGGCTGTGTCATGATGCGTGTGTGTCATAAAGATACATGTCCAGTAGGTATTGCTACTCAAAACCAAGATTTACGCGCGTTATTTAATGGTAGAGCAGATCACGTGGTTAATTTTATGCATTTTGTTGCTGAGGAATTAAGGGAGATATTAGCCGAACTTGGATTACGCACGGTAGATGAATTGGTGGGTCGCACAGACTTATTAAAACGAAAAGATAATTTATCTCAACAAAGACCTAAAGCTGCTTCTATGAATGTAGAAGCATTATTATATCAGCACGACGGTGAAAGATATAAAAATATAGTGCAAAATCATCATCTTGATGAAGGTTTCGATTTAATGCAACTATTACCTGATGCTCAATCAGCAATTGAGCAACATAAGTCATTTACTGGCAATTACGTTGTAAAAAATGAACAACGAGACGTGGGTGTCATTACTGGCAGTACGATTACTGATATCCACGGTGCCGACGGTTTGCCTGAGGATCGTATTTATGTCAATACGGTAGGGCATGCTGGTCAAAGTTTAGGTGCCTATATACCTCAAGGATTAACAATACATCACACGGGTGATGCTAACGATTATGTAGGTAAAGGACTTTCTGGCGGTAAAGTGATTGTTAAGGCACCGACGCAACAACGAGAATCAGAAATTATAATTGGCAATGTTTGTTTCTATGGTGCATCATATGGCAAAGCCTTTATTAATGGTAAAGCTGGTGAACGATTCTGTATTAGAAATAGTGGTGTACAAGTAGTTGTTGAAGGTATTGGTGATCATGGTCTTGAATATATGACAGGTGGACGTGTCATTGTGCTTGGAGATGTCGGAAAGAACTTTGGTCAAGGTATGAGTGGGGGCGTCGCTTATATCTTCCCATCTGATGTTGAAAAATTTAAAGAAGCGCATCAATTAGACAGTTTAGACTTCGACGAAATCACTGTTGAAGCAGAAAAAAATGTTGTAAAAGAAATGTTAGAAGACCATTTACTTTATACAAATAGCGCTAAAGCTAAAAATATATTAAACCATTTTGAATCTGTAGTTGATCAAGTAGTAAAAGTCATACCAAAAGATTATAAATTAATGATGCAAAAAATTGAATTGCAAAAGCGCGAATCTAACCAGCAAGATGAAGCGTTATTGAATGCTTTTAATGACAAGAGAACACATTTAGAACCAGCACAACAATTAACGGCTGTATATTAAATTGAAGGGGGACTGATTATGGGGGAATTTAAAGGATTTATGAGTTATGACAAACAACCCTTGCCTGAATTGTCTTTAGTAGAACGTTTGAAAGGACACGCACCCTTTCAGCAGAGGTTTACCAAAGAAGAAGCATCAGAACAAGGTGCGAGATGCATGGATTGTGGCACACCATTTTGTCAGACAGGTGAGCCACATGGTAGAGAAACAATTGGTTGTCCTATTGGGAATTACATTCCTGAATGGAATGACTTAGTGTACCAAAAAGACTTCAAGACAGCATATGAACGGTTGAACGAGACAAACAACTTCCCAGAATTTACTGGACGCGTATGTCCAGCACCATGTGAACAATCGTGCGTAATGAAGATAAATAGAGCATCTGTTGCGATAAAAGGGATTGAACGTACCATTATAGATGAAGCTTTTGAAAATGGTTGGGTCGAACCTACGATACCAAGTGAGCGCAAAGCAGCATCAGTAGCGATAGTAGGAAGCGGTCCGGCTGGCTTAACAGCTGCAGATGAATTGAATAAATTAGGTTATTGGGTAACTGTATATGAACGTGCGCGTGAAGCAGGTGGGTTGTTAATGTACGGGATCCCCAATATGAAATTAGATAAAGCGGTCGTGCGACGTAGAATTAAATTAATGGAACAATCTGGTATCACCTTTATCACTGATACGGAAATAGGGGTAGACATCAGCAAAGAAAGTTTAGAGGAACAATTTGATGCCATTATTATTTGTACAGGCTCACAAAATGCTCGTGATTTACCATTAGAAGGCCGAATGGGTATGGGTATTCACTTTGCTATGGATTACTTAACAGAACAAGGCGAATATTTAAATGGTGAAATTGAAACGCCGTCCATTTCCGCAGAAGGAAAAAATGTGATTGTCATTGGTGCAGGTGACACAGGTGCAGATTGTGTGGCAACTGCATTGAGAGAAAATTGTAAATCTATCGTTCAATTTAACAAATACACGAAGCAACCAGAAGCCATTGAATTTGATGAAAATACGTATTGGCCGTTGGCAATGCCTGTGTTTAAAATGGATTATGCGCATGACGAATATGAAGCGCGTTTTGGTTTTGAACCACGAGCATATGGTGTGCAAACGATGCGTTACGAAGTGGATCGTATTGGTAATGTAACAGGTGTTTATACACAAATACTTGAAGAAACAGAGGATGGTATGGTGGTTGTCGATGGTACAGAACGTCATTGGCCAGCTGATTTGGTATTGTTATCCATTGGATTTATTGGTACAGAAACTACTGTGCCACATGCTTTTGATATACAAACTGAAAGAAATAAAATTGTCGCAGATAATAAAGATTTTAAAACGAATCAATCAAATATTTTCGCGGCAGGTGATGCAAGAAGAGGTCAAAGTCTTGTTGTTTGGGCTATTCAAGAAGGAAGAGCAGTCGCTCGTGCAGTGGACGAATTCCTAAATGAAAAAACATTGGTGTAATACTTTAATTATAATTGACTTTTTTAATGGGCTATAATATTATAATTATTGTGTTCATTTGGAGGAATACCCAAGTCCGGCTGAAGGGATCGGTCTTGAAAACCGACAGGGGCTTAACGGCCCGCGGGGGTTCGAATCCCTCTTCCTCCGCCATTATCATAAAATACCAAGACTAATAAATATAGTAGGCAAACGTTTATTTAATATAAAGTGTTTGTCTTTTTTTGCTTTTTAAGGTCAATGATGAAGAAAAATAGACGAATAGTGAATATCGTCTTACTATTGCTTGTGTCACAGGTTATTAAACATAATGCAATGATTACATCAAATGCAAAACAATATATTTTTGAAGTAGGTCTATACGGAAATTAAAAATTAATTTCCGTATAGACCTTTTTTGTGAGTTGAGTGAAAGCCTTTGCAAAACTTGTCTATACAAGTTATACTCTGGATAATATTAAAGTTTAAGGGAGGGAATCATCATGGCTGTTAAAAAGAAAGATGTTCAAGATATCGTCAAGGCTATTGGGGGCAAAGAAAACTTGGACACAGCAACACACTGTGTGACGCGTTTGCGACTTGTTTTGAAAGATGATGATAAGGTAGATAAAGAGAGTCTGAGTAACAATGATTTGGTTAAAGGACAATTCAAAGCTGACAATCAATATCAAATTGTAATTGGACCAGGTACTGTTGATGAAGTTTATAAACAATTTATTGAAGAAACTGGGGCAGAAAGTGCCTCTAAAGATGATGCTAAAGCAGCGGCAGCTCAAAAAGGCAATCCTATACAAAGATTGGTTAAGTTATTGGGAGATATCTTTATTCCGATTTTACCAGCTATCGTAACTGCTGGTTTATTATTAGGGATTTATAATGTATTAACGATGGAAGACTTGTTTGGGAAGCAGGCATTGGTGGCACAATATCCACAGCTAGGGGACTTTGCAGATATCATTAATGTTATCGCGAATACTGCCTTCATATTCTTACCGGCTTTAATTGGTTGGAGTAGTATGCGTGTGTTTGGCGGGAGTCAAATACTCGGTTTGGTATTAGGTCTGATTTTAATGAATCCGCAACTCGCTTCACAATATGACATAGGTAAAGGTAACATTCCGGCGTGGCATATCTTTGGTTTAGAAATTAAACAACTGAATTATCAAGGTCAGGTCTTACCAATTTTATTAGCATCTTATGTATTAGCGCAAATTGAAAAATTCTTAAGTAAATATGTGCATGATTCAATCAAGATGTTAGTTGTTGGTCCCGTCGCCTTATTAATCACTGGTTTCTTAGCCTTTATCGTTATAGGCCCAATTGCTTTATGGCTAGGAACAGGGATTACAAACGGTGTGACATTTGTGTTTGAACATATAGGCTGGTTAGGTGGCGCAATTTATGGATTCTTCTACGCACCTCTAGTGATTACAGGTTTACACCATATGTTCTTAGCGGTTGATTTTCAACTGATGGGAAGCAGTCTTAAAGGAACATATTTGTGGCCGATCTTAGCGATTTCAAATATCTGTCAAGGTTCGGCTGCATTCGGTGCATGGTTTGTCTATAAAAGACGCAAAATGGCAAAAGAACAAGGCCTGGCAATGACTTCTGGCGTATCAGGTTTCTTAGGTGTTACTGAACCAGCGTTGTTTGGTGTGAACTTACCGTTGAAATATCCTTTTGTTGCAGCGATTTTAACTTCGGGTGTGATAGGTGCTATCATAGGTGCAATCGGTGTCTTAGGTAATGTTGGCGTTGGTGGTGTACCAGCTATCATTTCTATTAAAAAAGATTTTTGGCTCATTTATGGCATAGGTACTGTTCTGGCAATGGTAGTACCAGCAATATTAACTGTGATCTTCTCGAAATTTAGTAAAGAAGAAGCGAAAGAAATAGTAGAAGAATAGTTAATGCAGATAGATAAGTATAACTAAACTCGCTAAGTTTGTTTAGCGGGTTTCTTAATTTAAAATACAAAGATAAGGTGGTAATCAAATGGTAGTCAATGATTGGAGAAAATCGGTAGTTTATCAAATTTATCCCAAATCATTTAATGATACGACAGGTAATGGTGAAGGAGATTTAAACGGCATAATTGAAAAGTTAGATTATCTACAATATCTGGGTGTAGATTATATTTGGTTAACGCCTATTTACGAATCACCTATGAATGATAATGGTTATGACATTAGTGATTATTATAAAGTGAACGAACAATTTGGCACGATTGAAGACTTAAAAAGGTTGATTGCTGAAGCGCATCGACGCAATCTAAAAATAATGATGGATATCGTCATTAATCATACTTCTACAGAACATGAATGGTTTAAACAAGCATATTCAGATAAAAGTAACCCGTACAGAGACTACTATTTCTTTAAGCGGTCAGCGGATAATCAACCACCAACTAATTGGGAATCGAAGTTTGGTGGTAATGCTTGGAAATACGATGACAAAACGGATGAATATTACCTACATTTATTCGATGTAACACAAGCAGATTTAAATTGGGATAATCCAGAAGTACGTCGGGAACTCTATAAAGTAATTAATTATTGGATTGACTTTGGCGTAGACGGTTTTAGATTCGATGTCATTAACTTAATCTCAAAAGGTGAATTTAAAAATTCAGAAAAGGTAGGAAAGGAATTTTACACTGATGGGCCACGTGTGCATGAATATTTACATGAAATGAATCAGCAGACATTTGGTAGTGAAGATATGATGACGGTGGGTGAGATGTCTTCAACAACGATTGAAAATTGTATCCAGTATACGGATCCTGCACGTCAAGAGCTAAGTAGTGTGTTTAATTTCCATCATTTAAAAGTAGACTATATTGATGGCGAAAAATGGACAAATGCTAAGTTAGATTTTCATAAATTAAAAGAAATATTAATGGAATGGCAAATAGGTATTTATAACGGTGGCGGATGGAATGCCATTTTTTGGTGCAATCATGATCAACCACGTGTGGTAACGCGGTTCGGTGATGATTCGACTGAAGCCTTACGTCAAAGTAGTGCTAAAATGTTAGCCATCGTCTTGCACATGCTCCAAGGCACGCCGTATATTTATCAGGGTGAAGAAATTGGCATGACAGATCCTCATTTTAATGATATCGACCAGTATAGAGATATAGAATCTTTAAATGCATATCATAAGTTAAAAGGTGAAGGTTATCCAGAAGCAGAGATTCTAACGATTTTAGGACAAAAATCTCGTGATAATTCTCGTACACCCGTACAGTGGACAAATGGTGAAAATGCAGGTTTTACTTCCGGTACACCTTGGATTGATATTCCTGATAATTATAAGGAAATTAACGTTGAAGCAGCTATAGAAGACGACCAATCTATTTTACAAACATATAGAAAATTAATAAAGCTACGTCACGAATATGATATTATAACTTATGGAAATATTGAGCCACTTTACATGGATCACGATGAATTGTTTATTTATAAGCGTCATCATGAAGATGAAACATGGTTGGTGATTGCTAACTTTTCAAAAGCAAAAGTTGAACTACCAAAAGCGTTAAACGTTGATGGGCAAGTCATGTTACAAAATGGGTCGATTGAGAATGGCTTAATAGAAGGATTTGGTGCCATAGTAGTTAGACAATAATTTAAAGTAAAAGGCAGTGAGTGAAATCACATGAAACAGAAAAAATTTATTGCGATTTATGAAAATTTACGCACAAATATCATCGAATCAAAGTTACCCTATGGCGCTCAATTGCCCTCAGAAAATGAATTGGTATTCGACTATAATGCTTCTCGCGAAACTGTGCGCAAAGCGCTTAATCTACTTGTTAGAGATGGCATGATTCAGAAAATAAAAGGTAAAGGTTCAGTTGTCATCTATCAAGGTATTACAGAATTCCCATTTGCGAATTTAACCAGTTTCAGGGAAGTTCAACAAGGGTTAGGTCTGAGTCACGAGACTGAAGTTAGATTATTAGAACGCATACCTGCTAGTGAAGCGCCAGAAGTAAAAAGCGCTTTGAGCTTGCGTCAGAGTGAGACATTGTGGCATATTATTCGAACGCGAAAGATTGATCATCATGTGAAAATTATCGATGAAGATTATTTAGTAGAAAAAATCGTTCCTAATATAACGATGCATATTGCTGAAGATTCGTTGTACCATTATATAGAACAAACATTGAAACTAGAAATTAGTTACTCTAATAAATCTATCACTTTTGAATCATTTGGTGATTTAGAATATGAAATATTTGGAGATGTAACGCCGTCGTATACTGCTACGGTCCGAGGAATCGTCCATTTAAAGGATACGACAAAATTTCAATATAATATTTCCAAACATTTAGCTACAGAATTTAAGTTTAACGATTTTTCGAGACGTCATAAAATTTAATGAAATAAGTTATAAAATAATGAATTGTATGACTTGCAATCAGTCATTACCTTATAGTATGATATATCTTGCCGTGCTAGGTGGGGAGGTAGCGGTTCCCTGTACTCGAAATCCGCTTTATGCGAGACTTAATTCCTTCGCTGAGGCTACGTTTTTGTGAAGTCTGCCCAAAGCACGTAGTGTTTGAAGATTTCGGTCCTATGCAATATGAACCCATGAACCATGTCAGGTCCTGACGGAAGCAGCATTAAGTGGATCATCATATGTGCCGTAGGGTTGCCGAGATTTAGCTGTCGACTTTGGTTACGTTTATGATACGTATTCGAAGCGAAGGTGCACGGTTTTAATTTTTAAATAAATACAATTAACCATATATTATGAGTGACTTATCTTTTGATAGCAGTCACTCTTTTTTTATATTAAAATAAGAGCGATACATTAATTTAATTGATCGAACTGCAACGATATCATTCTGATTGTAACTGCTGAAAATTGAATTTAGTGAATTTGGAGGAACGACATATGCAAATTTATTTAAGTACATTAACTGAAAATGACTATGACGCAAGTTTAGAGGAAATAAAAACCGCTTTTGAAAACGTCGTAGAGTCCAACCATGATGAACAAGATTTAGTTTTGAAAATTAGAGCGTCGACAGAATATAATTACGAATTGGAAGTTGTTGCTAAGACAGATGAAGGTGATGTCGTTGGTCATGTGATGCTTTCGGAAATAGAGATTATTAACGATGAAACACGCTTTACCGCCTTAGCGTTAGCCCCTTTATCCGTATTGCCGAAATACAGAGGTAAAGGTATAGGTAAAGCCCTTGTCCAAGCAGTGGAGGAACGTGCAAAAGCGCAAGATTATACGACAATCATTGTACTTGGAGATCCTGGATATTATGGTATGTTAGGTTATGAAGAGGCGAGCCGTTATCAAATTTATAGTCCGTTTGATGTGCCATCGAAATACTTTATGGTTAAATTCTTGTGGGAACAACTTGTTGAGCAACCAAATGGTAATGTAGTTTATCCAGAGGCATTTAATTAATATTCAAAATATAAAGCACAGTGATATAATAGTTGTTGAATGTTATTGGAGGTGCAAAGGTGAATTATCAAGCTTTATATAGAATGTTCAGGCCCCAAAGTTTTGAAGATGTAGTAGGCCAAGAACATGTAACTAAAACATTGCGCAACGCAATTTCAAAAGGAAAACAATCACATGCGTATATTTTTAGTGGACCTAGAGGAACAGGTAAAACAAGTATCGCAAAAGTATTCGCGAAAGCTATCAACTGTCTAGAACGTTCTGATGGAGAACCTTGTAATGAATGCGCTATTTGTACAGGTATTACGCGCGGAACGAATTCAGATGTGATTGAAATAGATGCTGCTAGTAATAATGGTGTGGATGAAATTAGAAATATCAGAGATAAAGTTAAATACGCACCAAGTGAATCAAAATTCAAAGTATACATTATAGATGAAGTTCATATGTTAACAACAGGCGCTTTCAATGCGTTATTGAAAACTTTAGAAGAACCACCAGCCCATGCAATCTTTATTTTGGCGACTACTGAACCACATAAAATACCTCCGACAATTATTTCAAGAGCGCAAAGATTTGATTTTAAAGCAATTAGCCATGATGAAATTGTAGAACGTTTGCAATTCGTAGCAGACAATCAAGAGATAGAATATGATCATGCAGCCTTAGATTTTATCGCTAAAGCTTCTGAAGGCGGTATGCGAGACGCGCTAAGCATTATGGACCAAGCAATCGCTTTTGGCGATGAACACCTTACATTACAAGACGCGTTGAATGTAACTGGTAGTGTAGATGCTCAAGCGTTGAATGATTTACTGAAAGAGGTAGTTGAAGGAGATGTAAAAACTGCATTTTCAACTTACCATCAATTTATTGCACAAGGTAAAGAAGTAAATCGCTTGATTAACGATATGATTTATTTTGTAAGAGATACCATTATGAATAAGACATCTAATATGGACTCTGAATATGATGCACTGATGCATTTTGACTTAGATACTTTATATAAAATGATTGACGTGATTAATGATACGCTTGTTTCAATCAGATTTAGTGTCAATCAAAGTGTTCATTTTGAAGTATTATTAGTTAAAATAGCAGAAATGATTAAAGGAGAACCTGAAAATGTGCAAACTGTTGCTACAACGAGTGTAGCCAGTGAGCCGAATAATGAAGTATTGTTACAGCGAATGGAACAATTAGAAAATGAATTAAAAACTTTAAAATCACAGGGCGTCGTAGCTAACAATGCTAAACCACAAGCTAAAAAAACAGCTAGTAAAGGTCCACAATCGAAAAATGCATTTTCAATGCAACAAATAGCCAAAGTGTTAGACAAAGCTAACAAAGAAGATATTAAGCAACTTAAAGACCACTGGCAAGAAGTTATAGATCACGCTAAGAGTAATGATATGAAGTCACTAGTAAGTCTTCTTCAAAATTCAGAACCAGTGGCAGCAAGTGAAACCCATGTACTGATTAAATTCGAAGAAGAAATACATTGTGAGATTGTAAATAAAGATGATGAAAAAAGAGAGAATATTGAGAACGTAGTATGTAACATTATAGATAAAACAGTGAAAGTAGTCGGTGTCCCAGCAGACCAGTGGATGAGGGTAAGGACAGAATATCTTCAAAATCGTAAACAAGGTACAAGTGCCGAGGAAAACAGAACAGCGACAACAACGTCACCTGAAGATGTTGATGTCGTTCAAAAGGCGAAGGACTTATTTGGAGAAAATACAGTAAATGTCATAGATGAAGAGTGATACATGACAATGAATTAAAAGGCATGTATAATGAGACAAAAGATGAAATACAATCAGATGAGATTGAAGTTTTTAAGGAGGATAAATATATGCGCGGTGGCGGAAATATGCAACAAATGATGAAACAAATGCAGAAAATGCAAAAGAAAATGAATGAAGAGCAAGAAAAATTAAAAGAAGAAAAAGTACAAGGTACGGCTGGCGGTGGCATGGTGACTGTCACAGTATCAGGTCACAAAGAAGTTCTCGATGTAGAAATTAAAGAAGAAGCAGTTGATCCAGATGACATTGAAATGTTACAAGATTTAGTTATTGCTGCTACTAATGAAGCGATGAATAAAGCTGATGAACTTACTCAAGAACGCTTAGGTAAGCATACACAAGGCTTAAATATTCCTGGAATGTGATTGTATGCACTATCCAGAACCAATATCCAAACTTATCGACAGTTTCATGAAACTGCCAGGCATTGGGCCTAAGACAGCCCAACGTCTGGCGTTTCATGTATTAGATATGAAAGAAGACGATGTCGTTCAATTTGCTAAAGCTTTAGTCGATGTTAAACGAGAACTTACCTATTGTAGTGAATGTGGGCATATTACTGAGCAAGATCCATGTTATATTTGTCAGGATAAACAGAGAGATCGCTCAATTATTTGTGTAGTTGAGGACGATAAAGATGTAATCGCTATGGAAAAAATGCGTGAATATAAAGGCTTGTACCATGTATTACATGGTTCTATTTCTCCGATGGATGGCATAGGACCGGAAGATATTAATATTCCAAGTTTGATTAATCGTTTGAAAAATGACGAAGTGAAAGAGTTAATCTTAGCGATGAACCCCAATTTGGAAGGTGAGTCAACAGCGATGTATATATCAAGACTGGTCAAACCAATTGGTCTAACAGTAACTCGATTAGCGCAAGGACTTTCTGTCGGCGGAGATTTAGAATACGCGGATGAAGTAACCTTATCAAAAGCGATTATGGGCAGAACAGAGATGTAGTAAATGCTCAATTGTAAATTCAAATGAAACCGAAGCTACCTTTTTTAAGGTAGCTTTAATTTTTCGAAAAGAATTTTAATAAATAGTAAAGTTTGTTTTATAGAGGTTTATCAGTTTTTTTTCGATACCAAATCCCATGACGAAGTAATAAAAACGAACTTTATGTATTTTTTGATATTTTAAAGTATGTAATTTGGAGAAGTTGTACTTTTGGTTTTACATAAAAGTGTAAATTTTACTGTTGTTCAAAGCGTTTTAAGCGTGTATAGTATTTACTTGTCGGACGAAACAAAACGACACACAAAACAATATTTCAAAACAAGCTTTAAAATTAATTTTAAAAAGTTCTTGACTTTCAAAGCCAAAACCTGTAGAATTAATTATTGTGATTGAAACAAATGAACATTGAAAACTGAATTGCAATATGTCAACGTTAATTCCGATTTCAACATTAAATGTTGAATCAAAACAACGTGTTATTAATAACACAAATTAGTATTTTATGAGCTAATCAAACATCATAATTTTTTATGGAGAGTTTGATCCTGGCTCAGGATGAACGCTGGCGGCGTGCCTAATACATGCAAGTCGAGCGAACAGATAAGGAGCTTGCTCCTTTGACGTTAGCGGCGGACGGGTGAGTAACACGTGGGTAACCTACCTATAAGACTGGAATAACTCCGGGAAACCGGGGCTAATGCCGGATAACATTTAGAACCGCATGGTTCTAAAGTGAAAGATGGTTTTGCTATCACTTATAGATGGACCCGCGCCGTATTAGCTAGTTGGTAAGGTAACGGCTTACCAAGGCAACGATACGTAGCCGACCTGAGAGGGTGATCGGCCACACTGGAACTGAGACACGGTCCAGACTCCTACGGGAGGCAGCAGTAGGGAATCTTCCGCAATGGGCGAAAGCCTGACGGAGCAACGCCGCGTGAGTGATGAAGGTCTTCGGATCGTAAAACTCTGTTATTAGGGAAGAACAAATGTGTAAGTAACTGTGCACGTCTTGACGGTACCTAATCAGAAAGCCACGGCTAACTACGTGCCAGCAGCCGCGGTAATACGTAGGTGGCAAGCGTTATCCGGAATTATTGGGCGTAAAGCGCGCGTAGGCGGTTTCTTAAGTCTGATGTGAAAGCCCACGGCTCAACCGTGGAGGGTCATTGGAAACTGGGAAACTTGAGTGCAGAAGAGGAAAGTGGAATTCCATGTGTAGCGGTGAAATGCGCAGAGATATGGAGGAACACCAGTGGCGAAGGCGACTTTCTGGTCTGTAACTGACGCTGATGTGCGAAAGCGTGGGGATCAAACAGGATTAGATACCCTGGTAGTCCACGCCGTAAACGATGAGTGCTAAGTGTTAGGGGGGTTTCCGCCCCTTAGTGCTGCAGCTAACGCATTAAGCACTCCGCCTGGGGAGTACGACCGCAAGGTTGAAACTCAAAGGAATTGACGGGGACCCGCACAAGCGGTGGAGCATGTGGTTTAATTCGAAGCAACGCGAAGAACCTTACCAAATCTTGACATCCTTTGACAACTCTAGAGATAGAGCCTTCCCCTTCGGGGGACAAAGTGACAGGTGGTGCATGGTTGTCGTCAGCTCGTGTCGTGAGATGTTGGGTTAAGTCCCGCAACGAGCGCAACCCTTAAGCTTAGTTGCCAGCATTAAGTTGGGCACTCTAAGTTGACTGCCGGTGACAAACCGGAGGAAGGTGGGGATGACGTCAAATCATCATGCCCCTTATGATTTGGGCTACACACGTGCTACAATGGACAATACAAAGGGCAGCTAAACCGCGAGGTCATGCAAATCCCATAAAGTTGTTCTCAGTTCGGATTGTAGTCTGCAACTCGACTACATGAAGCTGGAATCGCTAGTAATCGTAGATCAGCATGCTACGGTGAATACGTTCCCGGGTCTTGTACACACCGCCCGTCACACCACGAGAGTTTGTAACACCCGAAGCCGGTGGAGTAACCATCTATGGAGCTAGCCGTCGAAGGTGGGACAAATGATTGGGGTGAAGTCGTAACAAGGTAGCCGTATCGGAAGGTGCGGCTGGATCACCTCCTTTCTAAGGATATATTCGGAACATCTTCTATAGAAGATGACAAAGGAATAACATTGACATATTGTATTCAGTTTTGAATGCTCATTCGAGTATTCTTTAATGATTTGTACATTGAAAACTAGATAAGTAAGTAAAATTTATGATTTTACCAAGCAAAACCGAGTGAATAAGAGTTTTAAATAAGCTTGAATTCAAAAAGAAATAATCGCTAGTGTTCGAAAGAACACTCACAGATTAATAACATTTTGGATTTTCAACCGACGGTTGTCGAGTTGGAAAGCAAATAGATTAAGTTATTAAGGGCGCACGGTGGATGCCTTGGCACTAGAAGCCGATGAAGGACGTTACTAACGACGATATGCTTTGGGGAGCTGTAAGTAAGCTGTGATCCAGAGATTTCCGAATGGGGGAACCCAATACGAGTTATGTCGTATTATCGATACGTAAATACATAGCGTATCGAAGGTAGACGCGGAGAACTGAAACATCTTAGTACCCGCAGGAAGAGAAAGAAAAATCGATTCCCTGAGTAGCGGCGAGCGAAACGGGAAGAGCCCAAACCAACGAGCTTGCTTGTTGGGGTTGTAGGACACTCTATACGGAGTTACAAAGGAATAGATTAGACGAAGCATCTGGAAAGATGCATCAAAGAAGGTAATAATCCTGTAGTCGAAAATCTGTTCTCTCTTGAGTGGATCCTGAGTACGACGGAACACGAGAAATTCCGTCGGAATCTGGGAGGACCATCTCCCAAGGCTAAATACTCTCTAGTGACCGATAGTGAACCAGTACCGTGAGGGAAAGGTGAAAAGTACCCCGGAAGGGGAGTGAAAGAGAACTTGAAACCGTGTGCTTACAAGTAGTCAGAGCCCGTTAATGGGTGATGGCGTGCCTTTTGTAGAATGAACCGGCGAGTTACGATTTGATGCAAGGTTAAGCAGTGAATGTGGAGCCGTAGCGAAAGCGAGTCTGAATAGGGCGTTGAGTATTTGGTCGTAGACCCGAAACCAGGTGATCTACCCTTGACCAGGTTGAAGTTCAGGTAACACTGAATGGAGGACCGAACCGACTTACGTTGAAAAGTGAGCGGATGAGTTGAGGGTAGCGGAGAAATTCCAATCGAACCTGGAGATAGCTGGTTCTCTCCGAAATAGCTTTAGGGCTAGCCTCAAGTGATGATTATTGGAGGTAGAGCACTGTTTGGACGAGGGGCCCTTCTCGGGTTACCGAATTCAGACAAACTCCGAATGCCAATCAATTTAACTTGGGAGTCAGAACGCGGGTGATAAGGTCCGTGTTCGAAAGGGAAACAGCCCAGACCACCAGCTAAGGTCCCAAAATATATGTTAAGTGGAAAAGGATGTGGCGTTGCCCAGACAACTAGTATGTTGGCTTAGAAGCAGCCATCATTTAAAGAGTGCGTAATAGCTCACTAGTCGAGTGACACTGCGCCGAAAATGTACCGGGGCTAAACATATTACCGAAGCTGTGGATTGTCCGTAGGACAATGGTAGGAGAGCGTTCTAAGGGCGTTGAAGCATGATCGCAAGGACATGTGGAGCGCTTAGAAGTGAGAATGCCGGTGTGAGTAGCGAAAGACGGGTGAGAATCCCGTCCACCGATTGACTAAGGTTTCCAGAGGAAGGCTCGTCCGCTCTGGGTTAGTCGGGTCCTAAGCTGAGGCCGATAGGCGTAGGCGATGGATAACAGGTTGATATTCCTGTACCACCATGAATCGTTTTAAGCGATGGGGGGACGCAGTAGGATAGGCGAAGCGTACGATTGGATTGTACGTCCAAGCAGTAAGACTGAGTGTTAGGCAAATCCGGCACTCATAAGGTCAAGCTGTGATGGGGAGAGGGAATTGTTTCCTCGAGTCGTTGATTTCACACTGCCGAGAAAAGCCTCTAGCTAGATTTATGGTGCCCGTACCGCAAACCGACACAGGTAGTCAAGATGAGAATTCTAAGGTGAGCGAGCGAACTCTCGTTAAGGAACTCGGCAAAATGACCCCGTAACTTCGGGAGAAGGGGTGCTCTTTAGGGTTCACGCCCAGGAGAGCCGCAGTGAATAGGCCCAAGCGACTGTTTATCAAAAACACAGGTCTCTGCTAAACCGTAAGGTGATGTATAGGGGCTGACGCCTGCCCGGTGCTGGAAGGTTAAGAGGAGTGGTTAGCTTCTGCGAAGCTACGAATCGAAGCCCCAGTAAACGGCGGCCGTAACTATAACGGTCCTAAGGTAGCGAAATTCCTTGTCGGGTAAGTTCCGACCCGCACGAAAGGCGTAACGATTTGGGCACTGTCTCAACGAGAGACTCGGTGAAATCATAGTACCTGTGAAGATGCAGGTTACCCGCGACAGGACGGAAAGACCCCGTGGAGCTTTACTGTAGTCTGATATTGAAATTCGGTACAGCTTGTACAGGATAGGTAGGAGCCTTAGATACGTGAGCGCTAGCTTACGTGGAGGCGTTGGTGGGATACTACCCTCGCTGTATTGGATTTCTAACCCACACCATTAATCATGGTGGGAGACAGTGTCAGATGGACAGTTTGACTGGGGCGGTCGCCTCCTAAAGAGTAACGGAGGCGCTCAAAGGTTTCCTCAGAATGGTTGGAAATCATTCATAGAGTGTAAAGGCACAAGGAAGCTTGACTGCGAGACTTACAAGTCGAGCAGGGTCGAAAGACGGACTTAGTGATCCGGTGGTTCCGCATGGAAGGGCCATCGCTCAACGGATAAAAGCTACCCCGGGGATAACAGGCTTATCTCCCCCAAGAGTTCACATCGACGGGGAGGTTTGGCACCTCGATGTCGGCTCATCGCATCCTGGGGCTGTAGTCGGTCCCAAGGGTTGGGCTGTTCGCCCATTAAAGCGGTACGCGAGCTGGGTTCAGAACGTCGTGAGACAGTTCGGTCCCTATCCGTCGTGGGCGTAGGAAATTTGAGAGGAGCTGTCCTTAGTACGAGAGGACCGGGATGGACATACCTCTGGTGTACCAGTTGTCGTGCCAACGGCATCGCTGGGTAGCTATGTATGGACGGGATAAGTGCTGAAAGCATCTAAGCATGAAGCCCCCCTTAAGATGAGATTTCCCAACTTCGGTTATAAGATCCCTCAAAGATGATGAGGTTAATAGGTTCGAGGTGGAAGCATAGCGATATGTGGAGCTGACGAATACTAATCGATCGAAGACTTAATCAAATTTAAAAGTTTTGTTGGTTAAACTAAATTTTACTTACAATCTAGTTTTGAGTGTATAAATTTTATACATGACATTGTCTGGTGACTATAGCAAGGAGGTCACACCTGTTCCCATGCCGAACACAGAAGTTAAGCTCCTTAGCGCCGATGGTAGTCGGACTTACGTTCCGCAAGAGTAGGACGTTGCCAGGCAATCAAGACCCGAAAGGGTCTTTTTTTTTACATAAAAGGAGCTTAACTTCCAGTTCGAAGAACTGCAAACTGACAAAAGAAAGCGTTTGAAGCTGACGAAGTAAACGAGAGACGAAACGAGCTTACAAGCGGTAAGTGAGTGAGGAAAGCGTGAAATAGTAAAAGGAATGCATGAGCAAAAACTCATGCATATGTACCGCTATCTCAATAAATTGAGAGTGGTACTTTACGAGCGCTTGTCTGAAGTCAGGAATGCTTCTTAGCGCCGAAGGTAGCTGACTTACGTTCCGCAAGAGTAGGTAAAGAGGAATACATGAGCTAAAGCTCATGTATAAGTCACACTATTTCAATAACATGTAAATTTACAATATATATAAATGTCAAACGTAAAAATTAAAATTAAGAAGTGTGACTTTACAGGCAATCAAGACCCGAAAGGGTCTTTTTTGCATAAAAAGAATTTTAACAGAATGAGTTAAGGTCATGTATCGATATCATTAACTCATAAAGGCACGATACTTTAAAACTATGGTTATTAAGTGCACGCATTTTTTTATATTATTATGTTAAAATGTAGAAGATTACAACGTTATACTGTTTTATAAGGTAATGTTAATTTTATTATTTATATAGTGGGATTGTAATGAAACAAGAAATATTGAATTGAAAAGCGAGGATAAGCATGAGCAAATCGTTGTTACATAAATTGAAAGGACTATTAGCTGAAGAACCTATTTCATTACATGTACCTGGACATAAAAATATGACTATTGGGTACTTGAATCAATTAGATTTTAAAATGGATATGACAGAAATTACAGGGCTTGATGACTTACATTCTCCTGAGTCAGTAATAGCTGAAAGCATGAAGAATGTTGATAAACACCCTGATTATGATGCTTATTATTTAGTGAATGGTACTACTTCAGGAATATTGTCAGTGATTCAAGCGTTTTCCTCAAAAAATGGTGAATATGCGATAGCGCGCAATGTACATAAGTCTGTATTTCATGCATTAGATTTAATAAAGGCAAAGGCACAATTATTAAAAATGGATGTCAGTGACGCTACGAATCAATATCTAGGACCTGACAAAACGTCATTATATGATCAAGTAAAAGATAGTAAACTAGCAGTGTTTACTTACCCTAATTATTATGGTGAATGTTTTGATATAAAAACTGTTACAGAACTTTTAAAAACTTTGAAAATACCAATGCTAATCGATGAAGCACATGGTGCACATTTAGGATTTGAACATTTTCCAGAAACGGCATTGAACATGGGCGCGGATTATGTTGTGCAGTCATATCATAAAACACTGCCATCACTAACGATGAGTTCAGTGATATTTATTCATAAAAATGCACCTTGTCGAGAAGCAGTCATAAGATATTTATCCTATTTTCAATCTTCTAGTCCATCATATTTATTAATGAGTAGCCTAGAACTGGCACAAAAATTTTATGACGATTATCATAGCGAATACTTTTTTCAAAAGAGAGAACAATTGGTTCAACAATTGGAAAACAAAGGGTTCGAAATTGTGGAGGTTGATGACCCACTAAAACTAAATGTAAGATGCAGAGGGTATCATGGTTACGAATTACAATCATACTTTGAAGCACACCATATTTATGTTGAATTGGCTGATGACTTTCAAGTGTTAATGGTGTTGCCGTTGTGGCATGAAGGTGATCAATTCCCATTTGATGAATTACTATCAAGGATTGAAAAGGTTCAATTAGTAGAAAGACAGGACGATATAAATGTCAGCGTACCGTATAGAACGGGGAGTAGTATGTATTATGGTGGCGAAATACATAATGTGCGGAAAATAGACATTAAATACGCAGAAAATAAAATATTAGCTAATCACATTGTGCCGTATCCTCCTGGTATTCCAATAATGTTTAAAGGAGAAAAAATCACAGAAGATATGGTAAAATTAATGAATTATTGGTGTGAACAGCAACAAAGAGTAGAAGGAATAAAAAATTTTAAAATAGAAATTAAGGATGAATAAGATGTCAGCTTTTATAACTTTTGAGGGGCCAGAAGGTTCTGGAAAAACAACTGTAATACAACAAGTTGCAGAAAAACTCAAACATGAGTATAATATCGTACTTACAAGAGAGCCAGGAGGCGTGAAGACAGGAGAGCAAATAAGAGAAGTATTGTTAGAGGGAGAAGATATGGATGACCGTACTGAAGCATTATTATTTGCTGCATCAAGACGGGAACACCTCGTAGGTAAAGTTATTCCAGCATTAGATAATGATCATATTGTTCTATGTGATCGTTATATTGATAGTTCATTAGCATATCAAGGGTATGCAAGGGGTATAGGTATAGAAGAAGTTAAATCTATTAATGAATTTGCCATTAATGGATTATATCCAGACTTAACAATCTATCTAGATGTGAGTGTCGAAGTTGGTAGAGAGCGAATACTAAAAAATCAAAGAAATCAAAATCGATTAGATCAAGAAGATGTAAAATTTCATGAAAAAGTAGTTGAAGGTTATAAAAAGATTATTCATAATGAGTCTGAGCGCTTTATTGTAATTAATGCGGATCAAAGTATAGATAAAGTAGTGAATGCAACGTATGAATCTATCACCAATTATTTAGAAAAATTATGATATAATATTCAAAAGAGGTGTTTAGTATGAAAATGATTATAGCAATCGTACAAGATCAGGATAGTCAGGAGCTTTCAGACAAACTTGTTAAACATAATTTTAGAGCGACAAAACTTGCAACAACAGGTGGATTTTTAAGAGCGGGCAATACAACTTTCTTATCAGGTGTAGAAGATAATCGTGTCGATGAAATGCTACAGGTTATTAATGATACTTGTGGAAATAGAGAACAACTTGTATCACCGATTACCCCGATGGGTGGAAGTGCTGATTCATATATACCTTATCCAGTTGAAGTGGAAGTTGGCGGAGCAACGGTATTTGTTATGCCAGTTGAAGCTTTCCATCAATTCTAAAAACATGGTTGCTGTATATGGTAACTTTTCGACTTACATGTTGCTATTTGATTAGCTAATGCTAAATGTAATTCGTAAAGGCACTATGTATTAGCAGCCTTTTTATATAAAGGAGCAACATTAACATGGATGAACTAGAAAGACTGACAAAAGCATATCAATCTAATAAATTATCGCATGCATATTTATTTGAAGGTGACGATGGACAGACAATGCAACAAGTTGCGATTGATTTTTCTAAAATGATTTTATGTGGTGGAGAGGATCAATGTCAGTTAAAAGTAGAAACATTTAATCATCCAGATTTTATGTATGTGTCTTCTGAGGAAACAACCATAAAAAAAGATCAAATAGAGCAATTAGTGCATCATATGAATCAATTACCTATTGAAGGAAATTATAAAGTCTATATTATAGAATCCTTTGAAAAATTAACCATTCAAGGTGAAAATAGTATACTAAAATTTCTTGAAGAGCCTCCAGATAATACCATTGCCATTTTATTAACTACAAAACCAGAGCAAATTTTAGATACGATACACTCAAGATGCCAACATGTTTATTTTAAACCTATTAATAAATTGAATTTTATAGATAGATTAGTTGAGCGAGAA
Organism: Staphylococcus ureilyticus; assembly: GCF_025558845.1. Taxonomy (NCBI): domain Bacteria; kingdom Bacillati; phylum Bacillota; class Bacilli; order Caryophanales; family Staphylococcaceae; genus Staphylococcus; species Staphylococcus ureilyticus. Next base: position 197,839 of record NZ_CP094825.1, read on the forward strand.
ATCACTCGACCTGTTGCGGAATTGTTAAGTGCCTATACAACACAGATAGAGACTGCAGTTGCGTTAAACGAAGACTCAGATTTAATGGCTTTGCGCAAAAGTATCATCAAATGGTGTCAGTTAATATTAAAAAACCGTTCAATGGCATTAATAGCAGTTGTCGATTTATTAAAACAAGCTAAAAACAGACGTTTACAGTTATTATCGTTGGCAGCAGTTAACAGTTTCTTTGAAGATATTATGCATGCTAAAGTAGGATTAGAAGAAGCAATGATATTCCAAGATTTACAGGTTGAAATTAAACAATACGCACAAAATTTATCATATAATCAGATTGTTTTAATGTTTGATCAGTTAACAGAAGCACATAAAAAATTAAATCAAAATGTAAATCCAACATTAGTATTTGAACAAATCGTTATAAAAGGGGTGAAATAATTATGCAAAATGTAGTAGGCATACACTTTCAACACTCAGGCAAAATGGAATATTACGCACCACAAAATTTTGACTTAGGCTTGGGCGACTGGGTTGTGGTCGAATCAAAGCGAGGATTAGAAGTTGGACGAGTGAAGTATGAACCATTAAATGTAGCTGACGAAGATGTATCGTTGCCATTAAAACAGATTGTTCGTAAGGCTACTGAAAAAGATATTATGCAATATGAACAAAATGAATATGATGCTAAAGATGCTTTGAATTTGTGCAAAGATATCATTCAACAACAGGATTTAGATATGCGCCTAGTGAATTGTGAATTTACTTTAGATAAATCGAAAGTTATTTTTAATTTTACATCAGATGAGCGTGTAGATTTTAGAAAGTTAGTGAAGGTTTTAGCTCAAAAGCTGAGAACAAGAATAGAATTAAGACAAATTGGTGTTAGAGATGAAGCGAAATTATTAGGGGGCATTGGACCTTGTGGTCGCTCGTAATGTTGCTCTACTTTTTTAGGGGATTTTGAACCAGTTTCGATAAAGATGGCTAAAGATCAGAATTTATCGCTAAATCCTTCAAAGATTTCTGGTGCTTGTGGCCGTCTTATGTGCTGTTTAAAATATGAAAATGATTATTATGAAGAAGCGAGAGCTCAGTTACCAGATGTTGGAGATGTCATTGAAACACCAGAAGGTAATGGTAAAGTTGTGGGCTTGAATATTTTAGATATCTCTATGCAAGTTAAAGTAGAGGGTCTTGAGCAACCATTAGAATATAAAATGGAAGAATTAGAAACATTAAAGTAGGAGGCCGTGACAACATTGAATCGAAGCGACATATTTGAAAATCTAGCTCATTTAGAGGAAAACATTAATCAAATTAATCGTGACATGTTAAATTTAAAAAATCTTACAGTAGAATTAATTGAAGAAAATGTCGCCTTACAAATCGAAAATGAGAATTTAAAAACATTAATAGATAAAGAAGAAAAAACTAAGAAAATAGAAAATGATAAAAAAGATCAACCTAAACGCCCATTACGTAGTAAAGATAATTTAGCGATGTTATATAAAGAAGGTTTTCATATATGCAATGGAGAGCTATTTGGTAAACATAGAAAAGGCGACGACTGTTTGTTTTGTCTTGAAGTACTAAGTGAATAGTATCAATGTTTTTCATACAAATAAACAATATGGAGTTGAGGATGAGAAAAGCGATAGGCTTCATTAGCGAAGCATCGTAGGCTCATCCTCTTTTTTGGAGGTTACAAAAATGTTATTGCAAAACGAAAGGTATGATTTTTTACTAAAAGAGAAATTAGAAATTATACAAAATGATGATGTCTTTTCATTTTCAACGGATGCTTTGTTACTCGCACATTTTACAAAAATAAAGAAAAAGGACGTTATTATGGATTTATGTTCCGGTAATGGCGTTATTCCTTTACTGTTATCTCATAAAGGTAATCAGTTTATTGAAGGTATCGAAATACAAGAACAATTAGTGCACATGGCGAAAAGAAGTATTGTTCATAATCATCTAACCGATAGAATTCATATGTATCATATGGATTTGAAGCAAGCACATCATACGTTTAAACCAGCACAGTATAGTCTTGTTACATGCAATCCGCCTTATTTTAAAGTCAATCAACAATTTCAACATCAAAAAGATGCACATAAAATAGCTAGACATGAGATAATGTGTACATTGGATGATTGTTGTTTTGAGGCAAGACACTTATTGAAAGAAGGCGGAAGATTTTTAATTGTGCATCGTGCTGACCGTCTTATGGATGTCTTAAGCAGTATGAGACATTATCGCTTAGAACCTAAAAAGCTTTATTTTATTTATAGTAAGCCGGGTAAAGTAGCGCAAACAATTGTAGTTGAAGGACGAAAAGGTGGTAACCAAGGGTTAGACATACAGCAACCATTCTATATTTATAATGAAGATGGAACATATTCAGAAGAAATGAGAGAAATCTATTATGGATAAGCATTATATATATATCGTTAGATGTAAAGATGGAAGTTTATATACAGGTTATGCAAAAGATATAGAACAAAGAATAGCAAAACATAATAGCGGTCAAGGTGCTAAATATACTAAAATAAGACGGCCGGTAGAGTTAGTTTATCAAGAAATGTTTAATACTAAATCAGAAGCTTTGAAGCGGGAATATGAAATCAAAACATTTACCAGAGAGAAAAAATTACAGTTGATAAGTGAGGGGTAGAAGTATGGCGACATTGTATTTAGTAGGCACACCGATTGGAAATTTAGCTGATATTACATATAGAGCAGTTGATATATTACGTACAGTAGACTTGATTGCATGTGAAGATACACGAGTGACAAAAAAGCTTTGTGCACATTATGATATACATGCACCGTTGAAATCCTATCACGACCATAATAAAGCGCAGCAGACAGAATATTTAATCCAACAATTACAGGAAGGGATTGATATTGCGTTAGTGTCAGATGCTGGGCTACCTTTGATAAGTGATCCTGGATACGAACTTGTTGTAGCTGCAAGAAATAATGGAATCAGAGTTGAGACCGTACCGGGACCAAATGCTGGCTTGACTGCATTAATGGCAAGTGGATTACCTTCATTTACATACACATTTCTTGGATTTTTACCAAGGAAAGAAAAGGCAAAATATGATTTGTTAGAACAACGCATGTTTCAAGATAGTACATTGATTATTTATGAATCACCGCACCGTGTTAAAGATACATTAAAGGCAATTTATAAAATAGATGCGCAACGAAATGTGTCAATAGGTAGGGAATTAACAAAAAAATTCGAAGAAATTATCACGGACAAAGTTGAAAAATTACTAATGAAACTAGATGAAGGCGACATACTTACAAAAGGTGAATTTGTCATCATCATTGAAGGGGACATTGCAGTAGAAGATACGTCTTGGTTTGAAGATATGTCGATACATGAACACGTTGAGCACTACATTAATAAAAATATGAAACCTAAAGCAGCGATTAAACAAGTTGCTGAAGAAAGACAAATGAAGACAAGTGAAGTATATGATATATATCACAATGTATAAAATTAGGCTAACAAATCTCAGCGTTAAAAAGAAAATAGAAGAATAGATTTTTTGAAATTTTATCAATAAAATCAAGTGAAAAATTCCCATAACAAGCTTGATTTATGGTAATGTAGATAAGATAGAGATTATTTATCGTGTTGTAAAATGAGTGGAAATAGACGAGGGACAAATACTTAATTTTATACTACATCAAACGTATTAAAATGATTAATAAATATAAAATGAACACTTATCTGCTTCATTGAAAATAAAAATAAATTTAGATATATTTAAAGTGAGAGAAACGAGGAGGAACATTGATGGCGAAAGAAACATTTTATATCACTACACCTATATATTATCCGAGTGGGAATTTACATATCGGTCATGCATATACAACTACAGCTGGTGATGTCATCGCACGTTATAAAAGAATGCAAGGGTATGATGTTCGATATTTAACAGGAACGGATGAACATGGTCAAAAAATACAAGAAAAAGCGCAAAAAGCAGGGAAATCAGAATTGGATTATTTAGATGAAATGATTTCAGGCATCAAAGCGTTATGGAAAAAATTAGAGATATCCAATGATGACTTTATTCGTACAACAGAAGCACGTCACAAAAAAGTTGTACAACAAATATTTGAACGCTTATTGGCGCAAGGTGACATATATCTTGGTGAATACGAGGGTTGGTATTCTGTACCGGATGAAACGTATTATACTGAAACACAACTTGTTGATCCTGTATATGAGAACGGTGCAATTGTCGGAGGTAAAAGCCCTGATTCTGGACACGAAGTAGAATTGGTAAAAGAAGAAAGCTATTTCTTTAATTTATCTAAATATACTGATCGCTTATTAGAATTTTATGATGAAAATCCTGATTTTATTCAACCACCATCTCGTAAAAATGAGATGATTAATAATTTCATCAAACCAGGATTAGAAGATTTAGCAGTATCTCGTACATCGTTCGATTGGGGAATCCATGTTCAATCGAATCCGAAACATGTGGTTTATGTATGGATTGATGCGCTAGTAAACTATATTTCATCACTTGGCTACTTATCAGATGATGATAGCTTGTTTAAAAAATATTGGCCTGCAGACATTCATATTATGGCGAAAGAAATTGTTAGATTCCATTCTATCATTTGGCCGATTTTATTGATGGCTTTAGACATTCCATTACCTAAAAAGGTCTTTGCTCATGGATGGATTTTAATGAAAGATGGCAAGATGAGTAAATCAAAAGGAAACGTAGTAGATCCTAATGTGTTGATTGATCGTTATGGCTTAGATGCAACACGCTATTATTTAATGCGTGAGTTACCATTTGGTTCTGATGGTGTATTTACGCCAGAAGGATTCGTAGAACGCACAAATTATGATTTGGCGAATGATTTAGGTAACCTAGTTAACCGTACTATTTCAATGGTTAATAAATACTTTAATGGCGAACTACCAGCTTATGAAGGTCCTAAGCACGAACTCGATGAAGAAATGGAACAATTGGCGCTTGATACTGTGAAAACATTCCATGAAAATATGGATAATTTACAATTCTCAGTAGCGCTTTCAACAATATGGAAATTTATAAGTAGAACGAATAAATATATTGATGAAACCACGCCTTGGATTCTAGCGAAAGATGAAAACCAGAAAGAAATGCTCGGCAATGTTATGGCTCATTTAGTAGAAAATATTCGTATCATTGCAGTGTTATTAAGACCATTCTTAACAAATGCACCAAGACAAATTTTTGAACAGCTAAATATCAATTCACCTGAATTATATGAATTTAGCAGTATTAAACAATATGGTGTATTAACCGAGCCAATTATGGTAAGTAGTAAGCCACAACCTATTTTCCCACGCTTAGAAAGTGATGCTGAAATAGAATATATTAAGCAATCTATGCAACCAGATAAGGTGGAAGAAGCGAAAGCAGAAGTACCTAGTAAATCACAAATTGATATCAAAGATTTTGATAAAGTAGAAATCAAAGCAGCAACGATTATTGATGCTGAGAATGTAAAAAAATCTGACAAATTATTAAAAATCCAAGTTGATTTAGATAATGAACAACGTCAAATTGTTTCAGGTATTGCCAAGTTCTATCAACCCGAAGATATTATCGGCAAAAAAGTTGCGGTAGTTACCAACTTGAAGCCAGCTAAATTAATGGGACGAAAATCAGAAGGTATGATTTTATCTGCTGAAAAAGATGGTGTACTTACATTGGTAAGTCTTCCGAATGCAATTCCAAATGGTGCAGTAATTAAGTAATCATAGATAAAGGGAGCGATTTAATATGCTAATCGATACACATGTTCATTTAAATGCAGAACAATACGATGAAGATTTAGAAGCGGTTATTGAGCGTGCAAGAGATAATGGCGTAGATCGTATGTTTGTAGTAGGTTTTGATACACCAACTGTTGAACGTACAATGGAGTTAATTGATCAATATGACTTTATATACGGTATTATTGGATGGCACCCTGTAGATGCTATTGATTGCACAGAAGAAAGATTGGCATGGATAGAAAAGTTGGCAGCACATCCTAAAGTTATTGGAATTGGTGAAACTGGCTTAGATTATCATTGGGATAAGTCTCCAAAAGATGTCCAACAAGCCCTTTTTAGAAAACAAATTGCACTAGCTAAGCGTGTGAATCTACCAATTATTATTCATAATAGAGAGGCAACACAAGACTGTGTGGATATTTTAAAAGAAGAGCATGCAGAAGAAATCGGCGGTATTATGCATAGTTTTAGTGCTTCTCCTGAGATTGCTGACGATGTCATTAATAAATTGAATTTCTATGTATCATTAGGAGGCCCTGTTACATTTAAAAATGCAAAACAGCCTAAAGAAGTTGCTAAACATGTACCATTTGATAGATTATTAGTTGAAACAGATGCACCGTTCCTATCGCCACATCCTTATAGAGGGAAGCGAAATGAACCAGCACGTGTAACTTTAGTAGCTGAGCAAATTGCTGAGTTACGTGAAGTTAGCTATGAAGACGTTTGTCGTCAAACAACTGAGAACGCTGAACGGTTGTTTAAATTAAAAGCATAAAGATATTATTTTAAAGGTATCGGTCTGAAATATGGCTTAGTTGGTCTAGTGAATACTAAGAGTAACCATAATTTATGCCGATACCTTTTTAATTTTTTTAAAATGAAGTAAAAACGAAAGGTGTCACAATAAATGAAGATAAATGAATTTATTGTAGTAGAGGGCAGAGATGATACAGAGCGGGTCAAAAGCGCTGTGGATTGCGACACAATTGAAACAAATGGTAGTGCAATTGACGAAAAAACTTTAAATGTGATTGCACAAGCATATGAAACTCGAGGTGTCATTGTTCTAACAGACCCTGATTTCCCAGGTGATAAAATTCGTAATACGATAAAAAAATATATTCCAGGGGTTAAACACGCTTATATTGATCGAGAAAAAGCTAAGAGTAAACGTGGTAAAATAGGTGTCGAACATGCGAAAATTGAAGACATAAAAGAAGCTTTGATTTATGTAAGTACACCGTTCGAAGAGGGTCATGAAAGTATCAGTAAGGAAGTTCTGATTGATCTTGGATTAATAATTGGTAAAGATGCGCGTAGAAAAAGAGAAATTTTAGGGAGAAAACTTCATATCGGTCATTCTAACGGCAAACAACTACTTAACAAGTTAAATGCTTTTGGTTATACAGAAGAAGATGTTAGAAATGCCTTGAAAGATAATAAAGGAAGTGAAAAATAATTGGATATGAAAGATATTGCCACACCATCGCGAACAAAGGCACTTTTAAATCATTATGGTTTTAGTTTCAAAAAAAGTTTAGGACAAAACTTTTTAATCGATGTCAACATTATTCATAATATTATTGATGCCAGTCACATAGATGAACGTACAGGTGTTATTGAAGTAGGACCGGGCATGGGATCATTGACAGAACAATTAGCTAAAAGTGCAAAAAAAGTGATTGCTTTTGAAATTGATCAACGCTTAATACCAGTATTGAATGAAACAATGGCACCATATAACAATGTTACAGTAATTAATGAAGATATATTGAAAGCGGATATTGCGCATTATGTGACACATGAACTAGCAGATTGTGACCAAATTTTAGTTGTTGCTAACTTACCATATTATATAACTACACCTATTTTATTAAACTTAATGCAACAAAAATTACCGATTGACGGTTATGTGGTTATGATGCAAAAAGAAGTTGGTGAGCGATTAAACGCCGAAGTAGGCACGAAAGCTTATGGCTCCCTTTCTATAGTCGCACAGTTTTATACAGAAACGAGCAAAGTGCTGACTGTGCCCAAAACGGTATTTTTACCACCACCAAACGTAGATTCAATCGTTGTGAAGTTAATGAAACGTGATCAACCACTTGTCGATGTAGACGATGAAGATAAGTTTTTCAAAATGTCAAAAGCCGCATTCGGACAAAGAAGAAAAACCATTAACAATAATTATCAAAGTTTGTTTGTGGATGGAAAAGCAAATAAAGAAATCATTGTGAATTGGTTGGAAGCCAGTGGCATTAACCCTAAAAGACGGGGAGAAACACTTTCTATAAAAGAATTTGCAAAATTATATAATGAATTGAAAAATTTCCCAGAATTAGCATTTTAAATGATTGACAACTGCGTTTCACCTTGCTAAAATTGATGTTTATTTGACAAAATCGCGCTAAATGTGTTATTATACAACTTGTAGCGAGGTGGAGCAATATGCCAAAATCTATTGGAGACATCAAAAATTCACTTGATTGTCAATTAGGAAACCGTATTGTACTGAAAGCGAATGGTGGTCGTAAAAAAACAATTGAGCGTAGCGGTGTTTTAAAAGAAACGTACCCATCCGTTTTTATTGTTGAACTAGACCAAGATATTCATAATTTTGAGCGTGTATCATATACATACACTGACGTTTTAACAGAAAACGTACAAGTTTCTTTTGAAGATGATAATCATCAAGAAGCAATTGCACACTAAATAGCAGTAATATAAATTGAAATTTTGGTTAAAGCAACCATATTTTTATTTAAGACATTAATATGAGATTGATTAGAAAAAGGTATGTTGGTGAATAATCATCAATATACCTTTTTATTTTTGAAATAATATAAATCGCATCAGAATTAAAGAGATATAGTTTTGATACGTCAAAATATTAATGTAAAATAAGGAATTAACCGCTTATTTTATATGTCAGATTAATTTAAGTCATAGTAAGGTAAATTGGATAAATAACTTATAAATTTTAAAAAAAGAATAACGCAAGTATAACAATATGTTAAAATCATTTTATTACCATATCGAATTGAAAGAGGGTGGGAATATGATTTATGAGACTGCGCCAGCAAAAATAAATTTAACGTTGGACACACTCTTCAAACGAGATGATGGTTTTCATGAAGTTGAAATGATTATGACAACGATTGATCTTAATGATCGTTTATCTTTTGAACTGAGAAAAGATAAAAAAATAGTTGTAGACGTAGAGCAAAGTTATGTTCCCTCCGATAATAAAAATTTGGCCTACAAAGCAGCAGCGTTAATGAAAGAAACTTATAATTTACAGCAAGGTGTGACGATTACGATAGATAAAGATATCCCAGTTTCAGCTGGCCTTGCAGGTGGATCGACAGACGCTGCTGCAACATTGAGAGGAATGAATCGACTATATAAGTTAAATAGACCTTTAGAAGAACTATGTGAGTTAGGAATACAAATAGGCACGGATATTCCTTTTTGTATATATGGGAAAACTGCTTTTTGTAGAGGAAAAGGTGAGTTAATTGGATTTATGAACAAACCGCCGTCGGCATGGGTTATTGTTGCCAAGCCAGATATAGGCATTTCCTCCCCGGATATTTTTAAAAAGCTAGATTTAACTCAAGTACATGAGGTTTATACTGAAACTTGTAAAGAAGCATTGGATACAGGGAATTATGAATTATTATGTAATAGTCTTTCAAACAGATTGGAACCCATCTCTGGAGAAATGTATTCAGAAATCTATAAAATTAAAGAAAATATGCTTGAAAATGGAGCAGATGGTGCTGTAATGAGTGGGAGTGGTCCAACCGTATATGGATTAACACAAAAAGAACGACAAGCCAGGCATGTATATAATGCAGTCAATGGTTGTTGTAATGAAGTCTATATTGCAAAACTATTAGGTTAGTGAGAAGGGATGAAGAAAATGCGCTATAAAAGAAGTGAACGTATTGTTTTTATGACACAATACTTGATGAATAACCCCAATAAATTAATACCTTTAACGTTTTTTGTACAAAAATTTAAGCAAGCAAAATCATCCATCAGTGAAGATGTACAAATTATTAAGTCTACTTTTCAAAAAGAAAAATTGGGCACAGTGATAACGACCGCTGGAGCTAGTGGTGGCGTTACATATAAGCCACAGATGAGTAAAGCAGAAGCAAGTGAAGTCGTAGATGAGGTTATCGAACTTCTGCAAGAAAAAGATAGACTGTTACCAGGTGGTTATTTATTCTTATCAGATTTAATGGGGAACCCAACTTTATTGAATAAGGTGGGGAAATTAATTGCAACGCTTTATATGGATCAAGAGTTAGATGCGGTTGTAACTATTGCTACAAAAGGTATCTCATTAGCCAATGCAGTAGCTAATGTATTGAATTTACCAGTGGTAGTGATAAGGAAAGATAATAAAGTAACCGAAGGCTCTACGGTTTCGATAAATTATGTATCAGGTTCTACTAGAAAGATAGAAACGATGGTATTATCTAAACGTACATTACCAGAAAACTCTAATGTCCTCGTTGTGGATGATTTTATGCGTGCAGGTGGTTCTATTAACGGTGTAATGAATTTAATGAATGAGTTTAAAGCACATGTTAAAGGGGTATCCGTATTAGTAGAATCAAAAGAAGTTAAGCAAAGATTAATTGAAGATTATACTTCCTTAGTTAGATTGTCTGATGTAGATGAATACAATCAGGAATTTAAAGTGGAAAATGGCAACAGTTTAACTAAATTTACTTAAAGGAGCGGATCAACATCATGAAAGTAGTCAACACATCAAAAGCACCGGAAGCATTGGGCCCATACTCACATGCAACGGTCATTAACGGACTTGTGTTTACATCAGGACAAATCCCATTAAATTTAGATGGTGAAATTGTTAGTGATGATGTGAAAGCACAAACGAAACAAGTCTTAGAAAATGTAAAAGTTGTATTAGATGAAGCTGGATCGGATATAGATTCAGTAATCAAAGCAACAATATTCATTGCTGATATGAATGAATTTCAAAATATAAATGAAGTTTATGGTGAATATTTTGCGAAACATCAACCGGCAAGAAGTTGTGTCGAAGTCGCAAGATTACCTAAAGATGTAAAAGTTGAAATTGAAGTAATCGCAGAAGTGAAGTAATTTAAGGGATTTATAATTTTTGATGAAATTGTTAAGCTTCTAACAAAGAGATACTAGGGGGGCTCACTACATGAAAGTGACAGATGTAAGACTTAGAAAAATACAAACAGATGGAAGAATGAAAGCTTTAGTTTCAATAACTCTAGATGAATCATTTGTGGTACATGATTTAAGAGTGATTGAAGGCAACTCAGGTCTATTCGTCGCAATGCCAAGTAAAAGAACACCAGATGGTGAATTTCGTGATATCGCGCATCCAATTAATTCAGAAATGAGACAAGAAATTCAAGATGCGGTTATGAAAGTTTATGACGAAACGGATGAAGTTATCCCTGATAAGAATGCTCAATCATCAGAAGAAACAAATGATGAAGCTTAATATAAAAGATGAATCAAATTAAAAAAGCGCTTGGGACATAGATCTCAATCTTAATATAAAAAAGACCAATTCGTATGCTAACGGATTGGTCTTTTTGTGTCTTACTCAAAAATAAGAATATAAAGAATTGAAATAAATTATTATAATGAAAAGGTGACAAAAATATATTTTTTTGTTTTCAAATAAATCGAAAACTATTCTAAATAATTACAAGTTATTTTAATAATTGAAAAACTGACATTTAAATTAGTAACGGTGTGACATCTAAAATATATAATTTTTCACAAAGTATGAAATCAGTTTGTGACAAACATTTTGTGATGATTTGTGTCAGTAAAAGATGACAATTATGAATATGTGAAGTTGATAAAAAATAACTTGAATTGTTTCCATTGTATAACATTAGGGTTTTGAGCCTTGAAAGTGGTACTAGCGTTAAATTATAATAATATAGAAGTGTATAATTTAATGGAGGGTTACACACATGCAAAGACATGCAATAGTACTTGCAGCTGGAAAAGGTACACGTATGAAATCTAAGAAATACAAAGTACTACATGAGGTTGCGGGCAAATCAATGATTGAACATGTCGTTGATAACGTTAAACAATCTGGAGTAGAAAATCTTGTGACAATTGTTGGCCACGGTGCAGAAAGCGTGAAAGAAACGTTAGGAGATACATCATTATATAGTTTCCAAGACGAACAACTCGGTACTGCACATGCTGTTGAAATGGCAAGTGAGCACTTGAAAGACGAACAAGGTACAACATTAGTGGTTTGTGGTGATACACCATTAATAACTGGAGAGACACTTAAATCATTATTAGAACATCATGAGCGCAATCAAGCTGATGCAACAGTTTTATCAGCGACGACGAGTAATCCATATGGTTATGGTCGTATTGTGAGAGATGGCAATGATCATTTAGTTAAGATTGTAGAGCAGAAAGATGCAACAGCAGATGAACAACAAATCAATGAAATTAGCTCAGGTATTTTTGCATTTGATAATAAATTACTTTTTGAAAAATTGAAATTGGTAAAAAATGATAATGTCCAAGCTGAATATTATTTACCTGACGTTTTATCTCTTATTTTACAAGCACAAGGAACGGTTGAAATATATCGTACAGATGATTTTGAAGAAATTATGGGTGTCAACGATCGTCTAATGTTAAGTGAGGCAGAGGCAGCTTATAGAAAACGTATCAATGACTTCCATATGAGAAACGGTGTAACACTTATCGATCCTGCTACTACATATATAGGTGCAGATGTAAAAATCGCCATGGATGTTACAATTGAAGCAAATGTGAAATTAGCTGGTAGTTGTGAAATTGGCGAAGATACCATTGTTGGCCAAAACACAGAAATTCTTAATAGTAAAATAGGTTCAAACGTTACAATTAACCAATCGGTGATTAACGAATCAGTTGTAGGTGACAATACTACAATTGGACCGTTTGCTCAATTACGTCCTGGGGCAGACTTAGGTGAAAATGTTAAAGTTGGAAACTTTGTAGAAGTTAAGAAATCAGTCGTGAAAACAGGTGCTAAATTACCGCATTTAAGTTATATTGGTGATGCAGAAATTGGTGAACGTACGAATGTAGGTTGTGGTTCTATCACAGTAAACTATGATGGTAAGCATAAATCAAAAACAATCATCGGCAATGATTCATTTATCGGTTGTAATACCAACTTAGTAGCACCAGTTACTTTAGGTGATAGATCATTTATAGCTGCAGGTTCTACCATTACTGATAACGTGCCACATGATAGTTTAGCATTAGCAAGAGCGAGACAAACAACTAAAGAAGGTTATTTGAAAAAATAGACACGATTAGATTATGATTCTAATCACATAAATATAATGTAGATCTAAGTAAGACCTCAATCGACATTTTGTAGATTAATGAAATAAATATAACTTTGTCTATGAACGAAACTAATTGAATGAATTAATTGGAGGACTATAAATGTTAAACAATGAGTATAAGAATTCTGCTTTGAAAATATTCTCTTTAAAAGGTAATGAGCCCTTAGCCCAAGAAGTAGCAGATAATGTTGGAATAGAGCTAGGAAAATGTTCTGTAAAACGTTTTAGCGATGGAGAAATTCAAATTAATATTGAAGAAAGTATTCGTGGTTGTGACGTATTTATTATTCAACCTACTTCTAATCCAGTAAACTTACATTTAATGGAATTATTAATTATGATTGATGCTTGTAAACGTGCTTCAGCAGCCAATATTAATATCGTAGTGCCATACTATGGGTACGCACGTCAAGATAGAAAAGCGCGCAGCCGTGAACCAATCACAGCAAAATTAGTTGCAAACTTAATCGAAACTGCTGGCGCAGATCGCATGATTGCCTTAGATTTGCATGCACCACAAATCCAAGGGTTCTTCAATATGCCAATAGATCACTTGATGGGTGTTCCGATTTTAGCAGAATACTTCCAAAATGATACAGACATTGACCCAGAGGAATGTGTTGTAGTTTCTCCAGACCACGGTGGTGTAACGAGAGCACGTAAACTTGCAGATATTCTTAAAACACCAATTGCAATCATAGATAAACGACGTCCTAAACCTAATGTGGCTGAAGTAATGAATATTGTTGGTGAAATTGAAGGTCGCACAGCGATAATAATCGACGATATCATCGATACAGCCGGTACGATTACATTAGCAGCTCAAGCGCTCAAAGATAAAGGAGCTAAAGATGTTTATGCATGTTGTACGCACCCTGTCTTATCAGGCCCAGCTAAAGAACGTATTGAAAATTCAGCGATTAAAGAGCTAGTCGTTACAAATTCAATTCAATTAGATGAAAATCGTAAACCAGCCAATACTAAAGAATTGTCAGTTGCAGGTTTATTAGCACAAGCTATTGTGCGCGTATATGAAAGAGAATCTGTTAGTGTACTATTTGACTAATTAATGCAATAGTTGTATAATTATTCCGTTCGTGATTTCAATTCACGATTAAATAAACACTTGCAAGCAACATTATGTTGATGGGCAAGTGAGGGGTTCTTATTATGATAATAAGAACAAAAAATGAAAGGTGGAAATAATATGGCTTCATTAAAGTCAATTATTCGTCAAGGTAAACAAACACGTTCAGACCTTAAAACACTAAGAAAAATTGGTAAAGTACCTGCAATCGTCTATGGTTATGGTACAAAAAATACTTCAGTAAAAGTTGATGAAGTAGAATTTATCAAAGTGATTCGTGAAGTTGGACGTAACGGTGTTATCGAATTAGGCGTAGGTTCTAAAACAATTAAAGTAATGGTTTCAGACTATCAATTCGATCCACTTAAAAACCAAATTACTCACATTGACTTCTTAGCGATCAATATGAGTGAAGAACGTACAGTTGAAGTACCAGTTCAACTTACTGGTGAAGCAGTAGGAGCTAAAGAAGGTGGCGTTGTTGAACAACCATTATTCGACCTTGAAATAACTGCAACACCGGATAATATCCCAGAATCTATCGAAATTGACATCAGCGAATTAGATGTTAACGATAGCTATTCAGTTGCAGACATTAAAGTTTCAGGTGATTTCACAATTGAAAATGACCCTGAAGAGTCTGTAGTAACAGTAGTTCCTCCAACTGAAGAACCTACTGAAGAAGAAATTGAAGCTATGGAAGGCGAATCAGAAACTGAAGAGCCTGAAGTTGTTGGTGAAGATAAAGAAGACGACGAAGAAGAAAAAGAAGAAGAGTAATTTCTTCGATCCCTTTTTCAAACACGCGATTTCAATAAGAAAAATGATTTTAAAAAGCACCATGCTTAATTCGTTAAGCTGGTGTTTTTTTATGTTAATATAGTGAATGATATGAAAATTTAAAAGAAACTATAGAGTGTTGCGAAATAATAAATGTTTCTGAGTGAATACAACAATTGGAGGTAACATAATGAAATGTATTGTAGGTTTAGGCAATATCGGCAAACGCTTTGAGCTGACAAAACATAATATTGGTTTTGAAGTGATTGACTATATGTTAGAACAGAATCAATTTAAATTAGATAAACAAAAGTATAAAGGTGCCTATACAATTGAACATTTGGCTGGTGAGAAAGTGATGTTTATAGAACCAATGACGATGATGAACTTATCTGGGGATGCTGTAGGTCCACTGATGAAGTATTATGATATTGATATAGACGATTTACTTGTACTATATGATGATTTGGATTTACCTCAAGGGGAAATTCGATTACGACAAAAAGGCAGTGCCGGCGGTCATAATGGTATGAAATCGATTATTCAAGCTTTAGGTACAGACGAATTTAAACGTATTCGTATTGGTGTTGATCGTCCATCCAACGGCATGTCGATTGTTGATTATGTATTGCAAAAATTTTCAAAACAAGAAATGGAAACAATGAATAACGTAATAGAACATTCAGCACGTGCAGTAGAAGCTTATATTGAAAGTTCTCGTTTTGACCGTGTGATGAATGAGTTTAATGGTGAGGTCAAGTGAAATCAATAATTACAGAATACATTAAAGAAGATAAACGCTATCAAGAGTTGAATGAAGTATTTGGTGAAGCCAACGTATTGGTTACTGGGTTATCTAGTTCGGCAAAGGCAACAATTATAGCTGAAAAATTTATTCATAGTTCAAAGCAACTCCTTGTAGTAACGAACAACTTGTATCAAGCTGACAAACTAGAGAGCGACTTACAACAATATGTTGATACTGACGATATATATAAGTATCCAATGCAAGATATTATGACAGAAGAATTTTCCACACAAAGCCCCCAATTCATGAGTGAACGTGTACGTACTTTGACGGCACTTGCTCAAGAAAAGAGAGGGTTATTTATCGTACCGTTAAATGGTTTTAAAAAATGGTTAACACCCGTTGAAATGTGGAGGGAGCATCAACTCACACTTACCATTGGTGACGACATTGATATTGATGAATTTTTAAGCAAACTTGTAAACATGGGATATCGTAGAGAGAGTGTAGTATCGCATATTGGTGAATTCTCATTGCGTGGTGGGATTATTGACATATATCCTTTAATAGGCATGCCTGTAAGAATTGAACTATTTGATACAGAAGTAGATTCAATCCGAAACTTTGATGTTGAAACCCAACGTTCAGAAGAGAATTTAGACCAAGTAGATATTACGACAGCTAGTGATTATATTATTACAGATGATGTATTGAAGCATACTAAACTAAAATTAAAAGAAGCATATGAGTATACACGTCCCAAAATAGATAAATCTGTACGTAATGATTTGAAAGAAACATATGAAAGTTTTCAACTTTTTGAATCTTCTTTATTTGATCATCAAGTATTACGCAGACTCGCTGCTTTTATGTATGAAGCACCTGCAACCATTATTGATTACTTCAAGTCTGATGCGATTGTAGCAGTGGATGAATATAACAGAATTAAAGAAACTGAAACAACACTGATTTCTGAAGCTGAAGAATTTATGCAAAGTTTAATTGAAAGTGGTAAAGGATTTATCGGACAGAATTTCTTACAATATGACGGCTTTGAGTCACTATTAAATCGATATCCAGTTACGTATTTTACTTTATTTACGGCAACGATGCCGGTAGAACTCAATGAAATTATTAAATTTTCATGTAAGCCGGTACAACAATTTTATGGTCAATATGATATCATGCGTTCTGAATTTCAACGATTTATTCAAAATGACTATACGATTGTCGTATTAGCAGAAACTGAAGCGAAAAAAGAGCGTATTCAATCAATGTTAAATGAAATGCATATACCAACATTTATAGATACACCAAGCACACAAAGTGATGGTGGTAGTGCGATTATCACTGAAGGCAGTTTGTCAGAAGGTTTTGAATTGCCATATATGCATCTCGTTGTTGTAACAGAACGTGAACTATTTAAATCTAAACAAAAGAAAAAGGTAAAGCAACATAAGAAATTAACAAATGCAGAAAAAATCAAATCCTATCAAGATTTGAAAGTTGGAGATTTTGTTGTTCATGTTCACCATGGTGTAGGGAAATATTTAGGTGTCGAAACGCTTGAAGTTGGAGGCGTACACAAAGATTATATAAAATTACAATACAAAGGTACTGATCAATTATTTGTACCCGTAGATCAAATGGATCAAGTACAAAAGTATGTTGCTTCCGAAGATAAATCACCTAGATTAAATAAACTTGGTGGCACAGAATGGAAGAAAACGAAAGCCAAAGTTCAACAAAATGTTGAAGATATGGCCGATGAATTAATAGAATTATATAAAGAAAGAGAAATGTCAGTTGGTTATAAATATGGTCCAGACACCCCACAACAAAATGATTTTGAAATTGATTTCCCTTATGAGTTAACGCCAGACCAAGGCAAATCCATTGAAGAGATTAAACAAGATATGGAAGTAGAACGTCCAATGGACAGGTTATTATGTGGTGATGTAGGTTACGGAAAAACAGAAGTAGCGGTACGAGCGGCATTTAAAGCTGTAATGGAAGGTAAGCAGGTAGCGTTTCTCGTGCCTACCACAATCTTAGCGCAACAACACTATGAAACTTTGATTGAACGTATGCAAGATTTTCCAATAGAAATTCAACTTATTAGTCGGTTTAGAACGACTAAAGAAGTGAAAGAAGTGAAAGAAGGACTAAAATCAGGCTATGTTGATATCGTTGTGGGTACACATAAATTATTAGGCAAGGATATTCATTATAAAGATTTGGGCCTACTCATTGTAGATGAGGAACAACGTTTTGGTGTAAGACACAAAGAAAAGATTAAATCACTTAAGACAAATGTTGATGTGTTAACATTAACTGCAACACCTATTCCGAGAACGCTACATATGAGTATGTTAGGCGTGCGTGATTTATCTGTCATAGAAACACCACCAGAAAATCGTTTTCCTGTGCAAACCTATGTATTAGAGCAAAATATGAATTTTATTAAAGAAGCGTTAGAAAGAGAATTATCACGTGAGGGCCAAGTTTTCTACTTGTACAATAAAGTACAATCGATTTATGAAAAAAGAGAGCAGCTACAAATGTTAATGCCGGAAGCGAATATAGGTGTGGCCCACGGTCAAATGAATGAACGTGATTTGGAAGAAACGATGTTAAGCTTTATCAATCATGAATTTGATATTCTTGTAACGACTACGATTATTGAAACTGGCGTAGACGTTCCCAATGCGAATACTTTAATTATCGAAGATGCTGATAATTTTGGACTGAGTCAATTATATCAATTACGAGGGCGCGTGGGACGTTCAAGTCGTATAGGTTATGCTTATTTCTTACATCCATCTAACAAAGTATTATCAGAGACTGCAGAAGAAAGATTGCAAGCAATTAAAGAATTTACTGAATTAGGTTCTGGATTTAAGATTGCAATGCGAGATTTAAATATTCGAGGTGCAGGTAACCTTTTAGGCAAACAGCAACATGGATTTATTGATTCTGTAGGTTTCGATTTATACTCACAAATGTTAGAAGAAGCAGTGAATGAAAAACGAGGCATTAAAGAAGAACAGCATGATGCGCCTGAAGTTGAAATTGAACTAAATATTGATGCTTATTTACCAGCTGAATATATTCCAAATGAACAGGCTAAGATAGAAATTTATAAAAAATTACGTAAAATTGAGACGGAATCACAATTGATGGATGTTAAAGATGAACTCATTGACCGTTTTAATGATTATCCTGTTGAGGTTGAAAGATTGCTTGAAATGATGGAAATTAAAGTGTATGCATTGAATGCAGGTGTAACACTTATTAAAGATGTAGGTAAAAAAATAGAGGTTTATTTATCCGAAAAAGGTACTACTGACATCAATGGCGAAGCACTCTTTAAACAAACACAACCACTTGGACGCGCAATGAAAGTTGGTGTTCAAGAAGGTAAAATGAAAGTGACGCTAAATAAAGATAAAGTATGGTTGGACAGTTTGAAATTCTTAGTGAAATGTTTAGAGGAAAGTATGGTTATACCAGATGAACGTTAAATCTGATACAAAAAGTGTTTTTAATGGTGTTGTTGTACTAACAATAGCGCTTATTATCGTTAAAATACTCAGTGCATTATACCGTGTCCCCTATCAAAATTTACTGGGCGATGGCGGATTATATGCCTATCAACAAGTGTATCCCATAGTAGCTTTAGGCGTTATTTTATCGATGAATGCTATTCCTAGTGCGGTCACTCAAACTTTCAACGCAAACGGGAACCCCAATCAATATACACGCGTGTTATTAAGGTTACAATTTGTTGGTGTTATCTTTTTCTCACTTTTATTTATGTGTGCACACTGGGTTGCCTTTCTTATGGGAGATGTCAATTTAGCACCTATGTTAAGGGCGGCAAGTGTTAGCTTTTTATTTGTTGGCATACTTGGTGTTTATAGGGGCTATTATCAAGCGCATCATGAGATGAATATACCCGCTATTTCCCAGGTTATAGAACAATTTATTCGTGTCGCCATTATCATGATTGCTATTGTGATGTTTACGAGTCAATCATGGAGTATATACCGTGCAGGTACATTGGCGATTGTTGGTTCAGGTATTGGCTTTTTCGCATCTAGTTTGTTTCTGATGCAGCGGAAACCTTTTAAGCTATCTAAAGCACATGCCAATGTGGAAGTGGCTTGGAAAAAGTTAACGTTAGGTATCGTTGTGTTCGCGGTAAGCCAATTAATTGTTATTGTATGGCAAGTCGTGGATAGCTTTACAGTAATACATGCGCTTCAAATGACTGGTTTAGATTTTGACGAAGCAACTATTTTCAAAGGTATTTATGATCGAGGTGCGTCTTTTATACAGATGGGATTAATTGTAACGACAACGTTCTGTTTTGTACTTATCCCATTACTAACAGATGCATTAAAAACAAAACAACATATACTGGTAAATCGTTATGCTAACGCATCTATAAAGATTACAGTTTTATTTAGTGTTGCAGCAGCAATAGGTTTAATCAATTTGCTACCTGTAATGAATAGCGTATTCTTTAAAAACGATAGTTTGAACGGTACGTTATCCGTTTATATGCTTACCGTCATATGCGTTTCTCTTATAATGATGGATATCGCTTTATTACAAGTGAAAAATCACGTTAAAATTATTTTGTGTGCATTTGGTATTGGGGTAGTGGTCAAAGCGATATTGAATATGGTTTTAATACCGCAATTTTCAATTTTCGGTGCTAGTGTAAGTACTGTGATTTCACTGTTCATCTTTGTGTGGATTTTACAGTATCAAGTCTTAAAGCTGTATCATTTTCAAACAATGAAAAAGTTCATTGTTAAGTTAGTAATTACAATGATGCTGTTATCAATTACAGTACAAATAGTTATGTTTCTTATTCCGGGAGAAGGTAGAATGCAAGGCTTAGTCGAATTAGCTGTAGCAGCAACTATCGGCGTTATTGTAGTGATTTTTTCTATCGTACGCATGCATTTATTAAGTTTTAGAGAACTTAAACACCTGCCTTTTGGAGATAAACTATTCCATATGAAAAGAGGGAAACATTAATGACAAATAAAATAACAATTGTTGGATTAGGGAATTATGGTATAGAAGATTTACCCTTAGGAATTTATAAATTTTTAAAAAAACAAACACTCGTTTACACACGTACCTTTGACCATCCAGTTATCCAAGATTTAACTTCGGAAGGTATCGACATGGAAAGTTTTGATCAAGAATATAAACGCCATGACGCTTTTCAAAATGTATATGAAGCTATTGTGACAAAGTTGATTGATGCTGCAAGAGACAATGATATTGTATATACTGTACCAGGGCATCCACGTGTAGCTGAAACGACAACTGTGTATTTAGAGCAGTATGCTCAACAACATTCTGATATTGAAATTGAAATATTGGGCGGCAAGAGCTTTATAGACGATATTTTTGAAGCGGTAAAAGTTGACCCTAATGATGGTTTTACGATGTTAGATGCAACAGATCTTCAAAAAGAAAAGTTGAATATGCGTACGCACACACTTATCACACAAGTCTATAGTGCAATGGTCGCAGGTGATTTAAAAGTGACATTGATGGAACGCTATAGTGATGACCAACTTGTTTATATCGTAGATGGTGCGAGCAATAATCACGCCAATGTAATCAAAACACCGTTATATGAAATAGATCATTACGACGATGTTTTTAACAATATAACAAGTGTATTTATTCCAAAAGTGGAAACCGAAGAAGCATACTTTGGTGATTTTGACTATGCAGTTGGTATCATAGATCATCTTGTAGACGATGAAAAAGGTTGCCCATGGGATAAGGTTCAAACACACCATACGTTAAAACGCTATTTACTGGAAGAGACATTCGAATTGTTTGAAGCTATAGATAACGAAGACGATTGGCATATGATAGAAGAACTAGGAGATATCCTGTTACAAGTATTATTACACGCAAGTATTGGCAAAAAAGAAGGTTACATGGATATAAACGAAGTGATACAAAGCCTTTCAGAAAAAATGATACGCAGACATCCACATGTTTTTGGTGACACAAAAGCAGAAACTGAAGAAGATTTGAAAAATATTTGGTCCGATGCTAAGTCTAAAGAAGGTAAAGAACAGCGAGTGAAATTTGAGAAAGTATTTGCAGACCACTTCTTAGCATTGTATGATAAAACAAAAAATAAGTCGTTAGATGAAAATGCTTTAAAACGAATTTTAGAGCAAGGAGGAAAATAATGATGAGATTAGACAAATATCTCAAAGTGTCAAGATTAGTAAAACGTCGCACTTTAGCTAAAGAGATCAGTGATCAAGGACGTATTACTGTAAACGGTGTAGTTGCTAAAGCAGGTACCGATGTAAAAGAATCGGATGAGCTTGTTATCCGATTTGGTCAAAAAGTTGTAACAATCAAAGTTACGGGATTGAGTGAACATGCAACAAAAGAAAATGCAAAGGGCATGTATGAACTCATTAAAGAAGAAAAAGTAAGTGAAATATAGGAACGGGAGGTGACAAGCAAATGAATAAAAAAGTTGAAAATATAGGCAATACGTATACTTCAGCAGAAAACAAAAAAAAGCAACACAAACAAATGAGGAAGCGTGTTGTTCGTAAACGTATCACTTTATTCGGTGGTCTTTTACTACTGATTATTATCATTTTATCCATCATGCTTGTCACTCAAAAACAAAGTAACAATGACGATGCAGTCGAGCGCCAACAAAAAGAACAAAAGTATCAAAAGCAACAAGATGAAGAATTAGCACTAAAAGAACAATTAAATAATCTAAATGATAAAGATTATATTGAAAAAGTTGCACGTGATGATTACTATCTAAGTAATGATGGGGAAGTTATTTTCAAATTGCCCGGAGAAAATAAATCTGACACCAAATCTAAGGCGCAAAATGATGATAAATAAGTGAATTTAATTTTTTGCATCATTATACCATTGTTAATTTATGCAAACAGGCATATAATAGGGTTAAAATCGAAACGAATCGGGAGGATTTATTTATAATATGTCAATCGAAGTAGGAAACAAGCTTAAAGGTAAAGTCACTGGAATCAAAAAGTTTGGCGCTTTCGTCGAACTTCCAGAAGGAAAGAGTGGCTTAGTTCACATAAGTGAAGTTGCAGATAACTACGTTGAAAACGTAGAAGATCACTTATCTGTTGGTGATGAAGTTGAAGTTAAAGTACTATCAATTGCTGATGATGGAAAAATTAGTTTGTCAATCAAAAAAGCAAAAGATCGTCCGCGTAGACCTCAAAACAAACCAAATCATAAACAAACTCAACCTAAAGGTGAGGACTTTGAAAAGAAATTAACAAACTTCTTAAAAGATAGTGAAGATAAATTGACTTCTATTAAGCGTCAAACGGAATCTAGACGTGGTGGAAAAGGCGCTAGACGCTAAAATATATAAAATAAGACTGTTCCAAAGAGAACTTAAATTAATTGCTCAAATACAACATTTAATATCATTTTAACGACGTGTGACTTTGACAATAAATGACTGTTTTCTTACTTAAGGAAACAGTCTATTTTTTGTTGTTCACAGACATTACAAGGTGCATGTAAAAATTTTTCGTATTGTGACATAGGAGGTAAGCTATGATAAAAGTTAATGCTGATGGTTGGAAAAAAGAACAACACATTGTGTTAGCCGTTTCAACCGGGATTGATAGCATGGTATTATTACACAACTTAATTCATCCATTATCCCAATCGTATAGAAAATTAACTTGCTTACATGTGAATCATAATATTCGTGATATTGCACAAGAAGAAGAAACATTTATAAGAAAATATTGTGAGTTTTATCAGATTCCATTGTTCGTGCATCATTTAGATTTATCAGAAGTTATTGAACAGGGGAATAGCATTGAAAATATTGCGAGAAATGAACGATATCAGTGGTTTGATACTATGATGGTGGAGCTGGATGCAGACGTTTTATTAACCGCTCACCATCAAGACGATCAAATTGAAACTATCTTTTATCGATTGATGACTGGTCGTTCAACTAGAAGTAGTTTAGGTATGTCATATCTGACTTCACGAAGTGCCTATATGTTGTGTAAACCATTGTTAGAAACAACAAAAGCAGACATTCGAAACTATCAGCAAAGTTATGAAGTACCTTATTATGAAGACGAGACCAATGCTGAAAATCTTTATGTGAGAAACGATATTCGTAATCGTATTTTACCTGCCATTGACGACAACCGACATTTATCGACAAAACAGCTACTAAAATTGAAAGATTGGCATGATATACAACTGCAAGAATTACATGACCATGCGTTACATTTTATAGAAACTCATGTTCACGAAAATGCTGATAAAGATGAAATAGTCATTCCAAGGGTTGCATTTTCAAATTTGAATCATAATATTAAAATTATAATATTAGATAAAATATTTTCAAAATTACAGATAACAGCACCAATGACTGAAAAAATGTATGAATCTTGGTTTCAGCAACTCGAAAGCAAAGTTACGCAATGCACAATATATACAACGGATAAATGGAATATTTATATCGCTTATGATAAATTTATAATAATGGCAAATTATGATAAATTTCTTATGCCAACTAAAATTTTGCAGCCAGGTTTATATCATTATGGTCATTATAGTATAAGCATAACAGATGATTTTCCGGAAGATGGTTATCCGTTAGTTATTAGAACTAGAAATAATGGTGATAAATTCAAACTAAATGGGATAAAAGGACACAAAAAAGTAAGTCGATTACTGATTGATCATAAAGTGATACAAACTGAACGTAACCAATTACCAATTTTAGTTAATGCAGATGAAGCAATTATTGCTGTAGGTACGTTATATTTAAATAATGAATATAAAGATACTATTTTTATACGAAATACGGGAGAGGAATGAAATTATGCGAGATGATTTAAAGGAAATATTAATAGATGAAGAAGAAATAGAACAAATTTGTAAAGACTTGGGTGCAAAGATTACTGAAGCATATGCCGGTAAACCACTTGTTTGTATAGGAATTTTGAAAGGTTCAGTAATGTTTATGACAGACCTTATTAAACATATTGGAACGCATTTAGCTATCGATTTTATGGATGTTTCTAGTTATCATGGCGGTACTGAATCAACAGGAGAAGTACAAATACTTAAAGACTTAAGCGCTTCAATAGAAGGGAAAGACATTTTGATTATTGAAGATATTTTAGAAACTGGGACAACATTAAAATCAATAACTGAATTATTGGAATCAAGAAAAGTCAATTCACTAGAAATTGTGACATTGTTAGACAAACCGAATCGCCGTAAAGCAGATATCGAAGCAAAATATGTAGGTAAAAAAATTCCAGATGAATTCGTAGTTGGCTACGGATTAGATTATGCTGAAAATTATAGAAATTTACCATATATTGGAACGCTTAAACCAGAAATTTATTCAAAGTAAGCAGTACAATTTAATCGTATGAAATATTGTTATATACTGTAAAACGTAATCATATTAAATGAGTCGATATACATAATATATTGATAAAATACGCGAACATATACGTAAATCATTTAAGGGATTAATCATAAAGTATATGTAAAATGTTTGTATATCAAAAATATAAAAGTATAAAAACAACAAGAACTGTAACGTACATACAAAAGTAGAATTACTAGCCCAAAACTTGTGTATTGTGTTACAATTTTTGTTAGTTTTATTATTGAAGTAGGAGGAAACGACGCATGCAGAAAGCCTTTCGTAACGTGCTAGTTATCGCAATCATTGGCGTTATTATATTTGGCTTGTTTTCGTGGCTAAATGGTAACGGAAATATGCCAAAACAGCTTACATATAACCAATTTGTTAAGCAATTAGATAAAGGTGAATTAAAATCCTTAGAAATTCAACCAGAACAAAATGTATATATGGTAAGCGGTAAAACTAAAAAAGATGAAGATTATTCTTCAACTATTTTATATAATAATGATAAAGAGCTTGAAAAAATAACAGATAAAGCACAAAGTCAAGATGGATTGAAATTTACAGTTAAAGAAGAAGAAAAGCAAAGCGTATTTGTAAGTATTTTAACGACGTTAATACCAGTTTTAATCATAGCCTTATTATTTATTTTCTTCCTTAGTCAAGCACAAGGCGGCGGCGGTGGCGGCGGTCGTATGATGAATTTTGGTAAATCCAAAGCGAAAATGTACGACAGTCAGAAAAAACGTGTACGCTTCTCAGACGTAGCTGGCGCAGATGAAGAAAAACAAGAATTAATAGAAATTGTTGACTTCTTAAAAGATAATAAACAATTTAAGCAAATGGGTTCTAGAATACCTAAAGGTGTTTTACTTGTAGGACCTCCAGGTACAGGTAAAACGTTATTAGCTCGTGCAGTAGCTGGTGAAGCTGGTACACCATTCTTCTCAATCAGTGGTTCAGACTTCGTTGAGATGTTTGTAGGTGTCGGTGCAAGCCGTGTACGTGACTTATTTGAAAATGCTAAGAAAAATGCACCTTGTATTATCTTTATTGACGAAATCGATGCAGTTGGTCGTCAACGTGGTGCAGGTGTTGGTGGCGGTCACGATGAACGTGAACAAACGCTAAACCAATTACTAGTTGAAATGGATGGTTTCGGTGAAAACGAGGGTATCATTATGATTGCTGCTACAAACCGTCCTGATATTTTAGACCCAGCATTATTACGTCCTGGTCGTTTTGATAGACAAATTCAAGTTGGACGTCCAGATGTAAAAGGACGTGAAGCAATTCTGCACGTTCATGCTCGAAATAAACCACTTGATGAAACAGTAGACTTAAAAGCAGTTTCTCAAAGAACACCTGGTTTCTCTGGTGCAGATTTAGAAAACTTGCTGAACGAAGCATCATTAGTTGCAGTACGTGAAGGCAAGAAGAAAATAGATATGCGTGATATTGAAGAAGCGACTGACCGTGTGATTGCTGGTCCTGCTAAAAAATCACGTGTCATTTCTGAAAAAGAACGTAATATTGTTGCACACCATGAAGCCGGTCATACTATTATTGGTATGGTGCTTGATGAAGCAGAGGTTGTCCATAAGGTTACTATCGTACCACGTGGTCAAGCCGGTGGTTATGCAATGATGTTACCAAAACAAGATCGCTTCTTAATGACTGAACCAGAATTACTTGATAAGATCTGTGGCTTGTTAGGTGGTCGAGTTTCTGAAGATATTAATTTCAACGAAGTATCAACAGGTGCTTCAAATGACTTTGAACGTGCAACACAAATCGCACGTCAAATGGTTACTGAATATGGTATGAGTAAGAAACTTGGTACTGTTCAATTCTCAAGTAGCAGCAATGGACAAGTATTCTTAGGTAAAGACATGCAAGGCGAACCAGAATATTCTGGACAAATTGCGTATGAAATTGATAAAGAAGTTCAACGTATTATTAAGGAACAATACGAACGTTGTAAAGACATTCTTTTAGAACATAAATCACAATTACTTTTAATTGCTGAATCTTTATTAAAAGAAGAAACATTAGTTGCTGAACAAATTCGTTCATTATTCTATGATGGCGTATTGCCGGAAGTTGATTACGATGCAGCAGAAGTTGTAAGTGATCAAGAAAGTGAATTTAAAGAAGGTAAATATGGTAAATCATATGAAGATGTACGAAAAGAACAACTAGAAGTTGGTAAAAAACAACAAGAAGAAGACCAACAAGAGGAAAAAGATATCGATAAAGAAAGCCAAGAAAGTGAACATGACAATGACGACTCAGAAGAGACAGGTCATGAACAAGCACCAAATATCGATAAACCTAGCAACCCAAGTGATCCTAATGATCCAAGCAATAGAAATTAATAACTGAACAAAAAGCTTCTTTCTGCTATCATATTGATGTGGAAAGAAGCTTTTTTATTATTCATCAATCAATAAAATCACAAACAGATATGTAGCAATTTTTTGATTGAACACGTACAATAAATTGCATTGATAAAAAGTATTATAAAATTCTATATAGAAGTTAGAAAACAATTTAAACACTTACAATGAATAAAAGGAGAAATTAAAGAAATGACAAATGATTACATTGTTAAAGCATTGGCTTATGAAGGACAGATAAGAGCATATAGTGCATTAACTACAGAAAGTGTTCAAGAAGCACAAACAAGACATTATACTTGGCCGACAGCATCCGCAGCACTTGGCAGAACAATGACTGCAACGTTGATGATGGGGGCAATGTTAAAAGGCGATCAAAAACTGACAGTTACAGTTGATGGACAAGGGCCAATCGGAAAAATAATAGCTGATGCAGATGCCAGTGGTCATGTCAGAGGATACGTGACGCATCCGCAAACGCACTTCCCTCTAAATAACGTAGGAAAATTAGATGTTAGTAGAGCTGTTGGAACAAATGGTGCATTAACTGTAGTAAAAGACGTTGGAATGAAAGATTATTTCTCTGGTTCAAGTGAACTAGTCTCTGGTGAATTAGGCGATGATTTTACTTACTACTTTGCAAAAAGTGAACAAGTACCATCATCTGTAGGATTAGGCGTACTAGTGAATCCTGATAACTCTATAAAAGCTGCAGGTGGTTTTATCATACAAGTGATGCCAGGTGCAGAAGAAAAAACAATCAATAAATTAGAAACAGCAATCAACAACATGACACCCGTTTCGAAATTAATTGATCAAGGTTTAACTCCAGAAGAAATATTATATGAAATACTTGGTGAAGATGAAGTTCAAATTTTAGAAGAAATGCCTGCAAGTTTTGAATGTAATTGCGGTCACGAAAAGTTTTTAAATGCAATTAAAGGACTAGGCCAAGCTGAAATCGAAAGTATGATTAATGAAGATCATGGTGCAGAAGCAGAATGCCACTTCTGTAGAAATAAATATCAATATACAGAAAATGAATTACAGGAATTATTAGAAAAGATGTAAAAAATCCTTTAAAATGAACTTTAAGTCACTATAAAGTATAAAAATATTGTAATTTTTAATCTTCTTAGTTGTATTCAAATCAAAATCTGATAAAATATAAAGTATATCCGATAGAAAAAGTAGGTTTTAAACTTTTTAATGAAAAGGAGCAATACTTATGACAAACAAACCAGTAAATAATGTCGTTGAAGTGATTGGCAATACGCCAGTAGTTAAGTTGAACAATGTGGTGGATGAAAATGCTGCAGATGTTTATGTGAAATTAGAATATCAAAATCCAGGTGGTTCTGTTAAAGACCGTATCGCGTTAGCAATGATTGAAGCGGCAGAGAAAGAAGGAAAAATAAAACCAGGAGATACAATTGTAGAACCTACGAGTGGTAATACAGGTATTGGTTTAGCTTTTGTATGTGCTGCGAAAGGTTATAAAGCAGTATTCACAATGCCAGAAACAATGAGTCAAGAACGTCGTAATTTATTAAAAGCTTATGGCGCAGAAGTTGTTTTAACACCAGGATCAGAAGCGATGAAAGGTGCAATTAAAAAAGCCAAAGAATTAAAAGAAGAATTTGGTTATTATGAACCACAACAATTTGAAAACCCGGCTAATCCACGTGTGCATGAATTGACAACTGGTCCAGAACTCGTTGAACAATTTGAAGGTAAAACCATTGATTCGTTCTTAGCTGGTGTTGGCACTGGTGGTACATTAACTGGTGCAGGTAAAGTATTGAAAGAGAAATACCCTGACATTAATCTTGTAGCTATTGAACCTGAAGATTCTCCAGTATTAAGTGGTGGAGAACCTGGACCACATAAACTTCAAGGTTTAGGTGCAGGATTTGTACCAGATACTTTAGATACGAATATCTATGATGAAGTTATAAAAGTTGGTAATGAAACAGCGATGGATATGTCTCGTAAGGTTGCTAAAGAAGAAGGTATATTAGGTGGGATTTCTTCAGGTGCAGCAATTTATGCAGCTATAGAAAAAGCCAAATCTTTAGGTAAAGGTAAAACAGTAGTTACTGTATTACCAAGTAATGGTGAACGTTACCTTTCAACACCTCTATATTCATTTGAAGATTAAAAATATATTTATAAAACCGATTATGTGTAAGTATGATCAGTTTCAAATGTCGACAAGGTTTCTGACTTTGTCGACATTTTTTATGACTTCTGTGAATGCTTTGTTTGTAGAGTTTTTAAAGTTAACTAAAGTGATTGAAAAAGTACAATACGAAATGATTAAAATGTCTGAATAGCAGCTATTAATTACAAAATGTGGAAATGGGTGAAATAAACGAGTTTAAATTTTCCGACGATATGAACGTTGCTTACTGAAAAATTTATAAATTAGCGTTATTATAGAATAGTGATTACTAAGCTAACGATGAGTCATTTCATAGTGAAAGGAAGAAAGTAACGATGGCACATACAAAAATTATGGGCATATTAAACGTAACACCTGATTCATTTTCTGATGGCGGTAAATATAATTCAGTAGAAAAGGCTGTCAAAAGAGCGCAAGAAATGATTGAAGAGGGTGTAGATATGATTGACGTAGGTGGTATATCAACACGTCCTGGTTATGAGGAAATAAGTGTTACTGAAGAATTACACCGCGTGGTCCCTGTTGTAAAAGCACTTAGCCAATTAGATGTTCAATTGTCTATTGATACATATAGAAGTGAAGTAGCAGAAGCAGCGATGAAATTAGGTGCTACAATGATTAATGATCAGTGGGCTGGATTATATGATGAAAAAATCTTTGACGTTGTATCTAAATATGAAGGTGAGATTATATTGATGCACAATGGTGATGGTCATCGATCAATGCCTGTTGTGGATGAAATGCTTGTGTATTTATTGAAACAAGCTAATAAAGCAGAAATGGCAGGTATCCCACAAGAAAAAGTTTGGATAGATCCTGGCATTGGTTTTGCAAAAACTAGAGATGAAGAAAAAGAAGTAATGGCACGTTTGGATGAATTAGTAGCTACTGATTATCCTGTGCTACTAGCGACAAGTAGAAAAAGATTTATTAAAGAAATGATAGATCGAGACACGCAAGCAATTGAAAGAGATGAAGCAACTGCAGCTACTACTGCATACGGTATAATGAAAGGCGTTAAAGGTGTGAGGGTTCATAACGTTGCGCTCAATGTCCGTTTGGCTCAAAGCATGGATTATTTAAAGGAGAATGAGGATGAAAGACACAATATTTCTTAACGGTATGAAGTTTTATGGCTATCACGGTGCATTACCAGCCGAAAATGAAATTGGTCAAATATTCATTGTTGATTTGACTATGAAAGTCGATTTAAGCCTTGCAGGTGAAACAGATCAAGTAACTGATACAGTTCACTATGGTGAAGTTTATGCAGATGTGAAATCAATCATGGAAAGCGAACCAGTGAATTTATTAGAGCATCTAGCTGAACGTATTGCAAAACGTATAAATTCACACTATAATCGTGTAATGGAAACGCAAGTTAGAATCACTAAAGAAAATCCCCCTATACCAGGTCATTATGAAGGTGTAGGTGTAGAAATAGTGAGGGAGAATTTATAATGTCATATGCGTACTTAGGTTTGGGAAGTAACGTTGGAGATAGAAAAGCACAGCTCAATCAATCAATTCGTATTTTAAATGAAACAGAAGGTATCAATGTAACACAAACATCACCAATTTATGAAACTGAACCTGTTGGATATGTTGAGCAACCGCAATTTTTAAATCAATGTATTGAAATAGAAACATCACTGACACCTCATGATTTATTAAAGGCATGTTTAGGAACAGAACAACAGTTGCATAGAGTGAGAGATATAAGATGGGGGCCTAGAACATTAGATGTTGATATTTTATTATTTGAGGAACAAATCATAGATGAAAATGATTTGATCATACCGCATCCACGTATGTTAGAGCGCTCTTTTGTGCTCATACCATTAAATGATATTGCACCAGATTTTACTGAACCTCATACAAATAAAAAAATTAGAGATTTAGTAATGTTAGATAATTCAGTGAAACAATATAAAGGGTAAGGAAACAAATGTGTGTAAATTTCATGATGAAGCGGAATAGCAAAGCGCTATACTTGAATGCGTATACTTTCAGTTTTATTATATAAAAACTGTAAAATTCATGTTGTTTCTTCAATCATATTGACAGGATAGTAACTTACCAAATAATAAATGAGTAACAATACCTTTCGTATTATCGTTAACTCTAATAAAATATTTAAGTAGATGTAAAAGGGAATACAATAGCATTATTTTATCTACAATTGATTAATAATACTGATATAACATTTTAAAGTTTAAATTACTTTATTACATTCATGACCTCTAGTAAAATTAAAAGTTGAAAAATTGGTACTAAGCACATAAGCAAATACCATCTTTGTATTTAAAAGATGGGGTGGTCATGGTAAAGTTAGAAATGATTGGAACAAATCAAAATACGGTAATCATCTATGATAGATATTCCTCGAATTCTAACAAAAAGGTTAATGCTAAAATTAAAATTGGATAAGAAGTATAAAGGAGAGAAAGTTATGTCAGAAGAAATGAACGACCAAATGCAGGTGCGTCGTCAAAAAATGCAAGAACTATACGATTTAGGTATCGATCCATTCGGCGGAAAATTTGTACGAACTTCAATGGCTACACCATTGCATGATGATTGGGATCAATTCTCCAAAGAAGAATTACAAGAAAAAGAAGAAGAAAGTCATGTTAGTATCGCTGGACGTCTAATGACGAAACGTGGTAAAGGTAAAGCAGGTTTTGCACACGTACAAGATTTATCAGGCCAAATTCAAATTTATGTGAGAAAAGACCAAGTTGGAGAAGAACAATTTGAACTATGGAAATCAGCAGACCTAGGAGATATCGTTGGTATTGAAGGCGTTATGTTTAAAACAAACACAGGTGAATTGTCGGTCAAAGCAAAATCATTCACGCTCCTAACAAAAGCATTACGACCATTACCAGATAAATTTCATGGTTTACAAGATATTGAACAACGCTATCGTCAACGTTATTTAGATTTAATAACAAACCAAGATAGTACGCAAACTTTTATTAATAGAAGTAAAATCTTACAAGAAATGCGTAATTACTTAAACAATCAAGGATTCTTAGAAGTAGAAACTCCAATGATGCACCAAATTGCTGGTGGAGCTGCAGCGAGACCGTTTGTAACACATCACAATGCTTTGGATGCTACATTATATATGAGAATAGCAATAGAATTACACTTGAAACGATTAATTGTTGGTGGATTAGAAAAAGTATATGAAATTGGTCGCGTGTTTAGAAATGAAGGCGTATCTACACGTCATAATCCAGAGTTCACAATGATCGAACTCTACGAAGCATATGCAAACTATCACGATATTATGGACTTAACAGAAGATATGATTAGACATATATCTAATAAAGTACTTGGTACTGCAAAAATTAATTATGGTGAAGAAGTTATTGACTTAGAATCAAACTGGAAACGAGTTCATATGGCAGATGCTGTCAAAGAAGCTACAGGCGTTGATTTCTTTAATGTTCAAAATGATGAAGAGGCAAAAACACTGGCTAAAGCGCATGGTGTTGAAATTACTGAAAATATGAAATACGGTCATATTTTAAACGAATTCTTTGAACAAAAAGTTGAAGAAACATTAATACAACCTACTTTTGTATATGGACACCCAATTGAAATATCACCATTAGCAAAGAAAAATCCAGAAGACCCTAGATTTACGGATCGCTTTGAATTATTTATTGTAGGCAGAGAACATGGTAATGCATTTACAGAATTAAATGATCCGATAGATCAAAGAGAAAGATTTGAAGCACAATTAGTTGAAAAAGAGCAAGGCAATGACGAAGCGCATGAAATGGATGAAGATTTCATTGAAGCATTAGAATATGGTATGCCTCCAACAGGTGGTCTAGGTATAGGTATTGATAGACTTGTCATGCTACTTACTGATTCAGCTTCAATTAGAGACGTATTACTTTTCCCATATATGAGACAAAAGTAATATAGCTCAACTTAATAATAAAGGATTAAATATTGTGGCTTACAAATAAAAGCCGGGATGTTTAATCCTTTTTATTTACAAATATAAACTATGCAAGAAACAAGGAAATACAAAAGGCTTAGAATTAAAATAGAAAATAATAAAAGTAATAAGATACAATTATGCATATTTATGCTATTTAAATATAAAAATATACTAAAAAAGGTATGGTAAACCTCGATTTCTTATGGTAAGATAATTCAAGTCGAGTTAAGTAAACGCAAATACATACGAAATAAATTTATGTTTAAATAAAAGTTACGAAAACTATTGACTTCAGCAAAAAAACATAGTATTATATAAAAGTCGTCGAAAACGAGCATTTACATATAAAACACTAAGTAAAGAACTTGTGAAATTCTTTAAGATAGTGTAAAATTAACTATTGTAATTGAATAACAAACAATGTATCATACATTGAGTAAGTTATTTTGTCTGGTGGCTATAGCAAGGAGGTCACACCTGTTCCCATGCCGAACACAGAAGTTAAGCTCCTTAGCGCCGATGGTAGTCGGACTTACGTTCCGCAAGAGTAGGACGTTGCCAGGCTTTATAATAATCATGTGGAGGATTAGCTCAGCTGGGAGAGCATCTGCCTTACAAGCAGGGGGTCGGCGGTTCGAACCCGTCATCCTCCACCATTTAAAAAATGAATAGCCGGCCTAGCTCAACTGGTAGAGCAACTGACTTGTAATCAGTAGGTTGGGGGTTCAAGTCCTCTGGCCGGCACCATTTCATGAGCCATTAGCTCAGTTGGTAGAGCATCTGACTTTTAATCAGAGGGTCAGAGGTTCGAATCCTCTATGGCTCATCCAGTTTCATTTTGCAGAAGTAGTTCAGCGGTAGAATACGACCTTGCCAAGGTCGGGGTCGCGGGTTCGAATCCCGTCTTCTGCTCCATTATTTTGCCGGGGTGGCGGAACTGGCAGACGCACAGGACTTAAAATCCTGCGATGAGAGATCATCGTACCGGTTCGATTCCGGTCCTCGGCACCATCATTTTAATAGAGCGCCCATAGCTCAATTGGATAGAGTACTTGACTACGAATCAAGCGGTTATAGGTTCGACTCCTATTGGGCGCACCATTTTTAGAATGAATATTATAATAAATACGGGAAGTAGCTCAGCTTGGTAGAGCACTTGGTTTGGGACCAAGGGGTCGCAGGTTCGAATCCTGTCTTCCCGACTCTTATTAAAAGAATATGGGGGCTTAGCTCAGATGGGAGAGCGCCTGCTTTGCACGCAGGAGGTCAGCGGTTCGATCCCGCTAGTCTCCACCATATATATTTAAATGAACATTGAAAACTGAATTGCAATATGTCAACGTTAATTCCGATTTCAACATTAAATGTTGAATCAAAACAACGTGTTATTGATAACACAAATTAGTATTTTATGAGCTAATCAAACATCATAATTTTTTGTGGAGAGTTTGATCCTGGCTCAGGATGAACGCTGGCGGCGTGCCTAATACATGCAAGTCGAGCGAACAGATAAGGAGCTTGCTCCTTTGACGTTAGCGGCGGACGGGTGAGTAACACGTGGGTAACCTACCTATAAGACTGGAATAACTCCGGGAAACCGGGGCTAATGCCGGATAACATTTAGAACCGCATGGTTCTAAAGTGAAAGATGGTTTTGCTATCACTTATAGATGGACCCGCGCCGTATTAGCTAGTTGGTAAGGTAACGGCTTACCAAGGCAACGATACGTAGCCGACCTGAGAGGGTGATCGGCCACACTGGAACTGAGACACGGTCCAGACTCCTACGGGAGGCAGCAGTAGGGAATCTTCCGCAATGGGCGAAAGCCTGACGGAGCAACGCCGCGTGAGTGATGAAGGTCTTCGGATCGTAAAACTCTGTTATTAGGGAAGAACAAATGTGTAAGTAACTGTGCACGTCTTGACGGTACCTAATCAGAAAGCCACGGCTAACTACGTGCCAGCAGCCGCGGTAATACGTAGGTGGCAAGCGTTATCCGGAATTATTGGGCGTAAAGCGCGCGTAGGCGGTTTCTTAAGTCTGATGTGAAAGCCCACGGCTCAACCGTGGAGGGTCATTGGAAACTGGGAAACTTGAGTGCAGAAGAGGAAAGTGGAATTCCATGTGTAGCGGTGAAATGCGCAGAGATATGGAGGAACACCAGTGGCGAAGGCGACTTTCTGGTCTGTAACTGACGCTGATGTGCGAAAGCGTGGGGATCAAACAGGATTAGATACCCTGGTAGTCCACGCCGTAAACGATGAGTGCTAAGTGTTAGGGGGTTTCCGCCCCTTAGTGCTGCAGCTAACGCATTAAGCACTCCGCCTGGGGAGTACGACCGCAAGGTTGAAACTCAAAGGAATTGACGGGGACCCGCACAAGCGGTGGAGCATGTGGTTTAATTCGAAGCAACGCGAAGAACCTTACCAAAT
Organism: Staphylococcus ureilyticus; assembly: GCF_025558845.1. Lineage (NCBI taxonomy): Bacteria > Bacillati > Bacillota > Bacilli > Caryophanales > Staphylococcaceae > Staphylococcus > Staphylococcus ureilyticus. The sequence goes on from NZ_CP094825.1 coordinate 234,134, forward strand.
CTTGACATCCTTTGACAACTCTAGAGATAGAGCCTTCCCCTTCGGGGGGACAAAGTGACAGGTGGTGCATGGTTGTCGTCAGCTCGTGTCGTGAGATGTTGGGTTAAGTCCCGCAACGAGCGCAACCCTTAAGCTTAGTTGCCAGCATTAAGTTGGGCACTCTAAGTTGACTGCCGGTGACAAACCGGAGGAAGGTGGGGATGACGTCAAATCATCATGCCCCTTATGATTTGGGCTACACACGTGCTACAATGGACAATACAAAGGGCAGCTAAACCGCGAGGTCATGCAAATCCCATAAAGTTGTTCTCAGTTCGGATTGTAGTCTGCAACTCGACTACATGAAGCTGGAATCGCTAGTAATCGTAGATCAGCATGCTACGGTGAATACGTTCCCGGGTCTTGTACACACCGCCCGTCACACCACGAGAGTTTGTAACACCCGAAGCCGGTGGAGTAACCATTTATGGAGCTAGCCGTCGAAGGTGGGACAAATGATTGGGGTGAAGTCGTAACAAGGTAGCCGTATCGGAAGGTGCGGCTGGATCACCTCCTTTCTAAGGATATATTCGGAACATCTTCTATAGAAGATGATAAAGGAATAACATTGACATATTGTATTCAGTTTTGAATGCTCATCAGAGTATTCTATTTATGAGGGGCCTATAGCTCAGCTGGTTAGAGCGCACGCCTGATAAGCGTGAGGTCGGTGGTTCGAGTCCACTTAGGCCCACCATTTTTTGTACATTGAAAACTAGATAAGTAAGTAAAATTTATGATTTTACCAAGCAAAACCGAGTGAATAAGAGTTTTAAATAAGCTTGAATTCAAAAAGAAATAATCGCTAGTGTTCGAAAGAACACTCACAGATTAATAACATTTTGGGTTTTCAACCGACGGTTGTCGAGTTGGAAAGCAAATAGATTAAGTTATTAAGGGCGCACGGTGGATGCCTTGGCACTAGAAGCCGATGAAGGACGTTACTAACGACGATATGCTTTGGGGAGCTGTAAGTAAGCTGTGATCCAGAGATTTCCGAATGGGGGAACCCAATACGAGTTATGTCGTATTATCGATACGTAAATACATAGCGTATCGAAGGTAGACGCGGAGAACTGAAACATCTTAGTACCCGCAGGAAGAGAAAGAAAAATCGATTCCCTGAGTAGCGGCGAGCGAAACGGGAAGAGCCCAAACCAACGAGCTTGCTTGTTGGGGTTGTAGGACACTCTATACGGAGTTACAAAGGAATAGATTAGACGAAGCATCTGGAAAGATGCATCAAAGAAGGTAATAATCCTGTAGTCGAAAATCTGTTCTCTCTTGAGTGGATCCTGAGTACGACGGAACACGAGAAATTCCGTCGGAATCTGGGAGGACCATCTCCCAAGGCTAAATACTCTCTAGTGACCGATAGTGAACCAGTACCGTGAGGGAAAGGTGAAAAGTACCCCGGAAGGGGAGTGAAAGAGAACTTGAAACCGTGTGCTTACAAGTAGTCAGAGCCCGTTAATGGGTGATGGCGTGCCTTTTGTAGAATGAACCGGCGAGTTACGATTTGATGCAAGGTTAAGCAGTGAATGTGGAGCCGTAGCGAAAGCGAGTCTGAATAGGGCGTTGAGTATTTGGTCGTAGACCCGAAACCAGGTGATCTACCCTTGACCAGGTTGAAGTTCAGGTAACACTGAATGGAGGACCGAACCGACTTACGTTGAAAAGTGAGCGGATGAGTTGAGGGTAGCGGAGAAATTCCAATCGAACCTGGAGATAGCTGGTTCTCTCCGAAATAGCTTTAGGGCTAGCCTCAAGTGATGATTATTGGAGGTAGAGCACTGTTTGGACGAGGGGCCCTTCTCGGGTTACCGAATTCAGACAAACTCCGAATGCCAATCAATTTAACTTGGGAGTCAGAACGCGGGTGATAAGGTCCGTGTTCGAAAGGGAAACAGCCCAGACCACCAGCTAAGGTCCCAAAATATATGTTAAGTGGAAAAGGATGTGGCGTTGCCCAGACAACTAGTATGTTGGCTTAGAAGCAGCCATCATTTAAAGAGTGCGTAATAGCTCACTAGTCGAGTGACACTGCGCCGAAAATGTACCGGGGCTAAACATATTACCGAAGCTGTGGATTGTCCGTAGGACAATGGTAGGAGAGCGTTCTAAGGGCGTTGAAGCATGATCGCAAGGACATGTGGAGCGCTTAGAAGTGAGAATGCCGGTGTGAGTAGCGAAAGACGGGTGAGAATCCCGTCCACCGATTGACTAAGGTTTCCAGAGGAAGGCTCGTCCGCTCTGGGTTAGTCGGGTCCTAAGCTGAGGCCGATAGGCGTAGGCGATGGATAACAGGTTGATATTCCTGTACCACCATGAATCGTTTTAAGCGATGGGGGGACGCAGTAGGATAGGCGAAGCGTACGATTGGATTGTACGTCCAAGCAGTAAGACTGAGTGTTAGGCAAATCCGGCACTCATAAGGTCAAGCTGTGATGGGGAGAGGAAATTGTTTCCTCGAGTCGTTGATTTCACACTGCCGAGAAAAGCCTCTAGCTAGATTTATGGTGCCCGTACCGCAAACCGACACAGGTAGTCAAGATGAGAATTCTAAGGTGAGCGAGCGAACTCTCGTTAAGGAACTCGGCAAAATGACCCCGTAACTTCGGGAGAAGGGGTGCTCTTTAGGGTTCACGCCCAGGAGAGCCGCAGTGAATAGGCCCAAGCGACTGTTTATCAAAAACACAGGTCTCTGCTAAACCGTAAGGTGATGTATAGGGGCTGACGCCTGCCCGGTGCTGGAAGGTTAAGAGGAGTGGTTAGCTTCTGCGAAGCTACGAATCGAAGCCCCAGTAAACGGCGGCCGTAACTATAACGGTCCTAAGGTAGCGAAATTCCTTGTCGGGTAAGTTCCGACCCGCACGAAAGGCGTAACGATTTGGGCACTGTCTCAACGAGAGACTCGGTGAAATCATAGTACCTGTGAAGATGCAGGTTACCCGCGACAGGACGGAAAGACCCCGTGGAGCTTTACTGTAGTCTGATATTGAAATTCGGTACAGCTTGTACAGGATAGGTAGGAGCCTTAGATACGTGAGCGCTAGCTTACGTGGAGGCGTTGGTGGGATACTACCCTCGCTGTATTGGATTTCTAACCCACACCATTAATCATGGTGGGAGACAGTGTCAGATGGACAGTTTGACTGGGGCGGTCGCCTCCTAAAGAGTAACGGAGGCGCTCAAAGGTTTCCTCAGAATGGTTGGAAATCATTCATAGAGTGTAAAGGCACAAGGAAGCTTGACTGCGAGACTTACAAGTCGAGCAGGGTCGAAAGACGGACTTAGTGATCCGGTGGTTCCGCATGGAAGGGCCATCGCTCAACGGATAAAAGCTACCCCGGGGATAACAGGCTTATCTCCCCCAAGAGTTCACATCGACGGGGAGGTTTGGCACCTCGATGTCGGCTCATCGCATCCTGGGGCTGTAGTCGGTCCCAAGGGTTGGGCTGTTCGCCCATTAAAGCGGTACGCGAGCTGGGTTCAGAACGTCGTGAGACAGTTCGGTCCCTATCCGTCGTGGGCGTAGGAAATTTGAGAGGAGCTGTCCTTAGTACGAGAGGACCGGGATGGACATACCTCTGGTGTACCAGTTGTCGTGCCAACGGCATCGCTGGGTAGCTATGTATGGACGGGATAAGTGCTGAAAGCATCTAAGCATGAAGCCCCCCTTAAGATGAGATTTCCCAACTTCGGTTATAAGATCCCTCAAAGATGATGAGGTTAATAGGTTCGAGGTGGAAGCATAGCGATATGTGGAGCTGACGAATACTAATCGATCGAAGACTTAATCAAATTTAAAAGTTTTGTTGGTTAAACTAAATTTTACTTACAATCTAGTTTTGAGTGTATAAATTTTATACATGACATTGTCTGGTGACTATAGCAAGGAGGTCACACCTGTTCCCATGCCGAACACAGAAGTTAAGCTCCTTAGCGCCGATGGTAGTCGGACTTACGTTCCGCAAGAGTAGGACGTTGCCAGGCAAGTAAATAGGATGCGATGAGCCGAGACCGAAAGGTCTCTTTTTTACGTAAAAGGAGCTTAACTTCCCAGTTCGAAGAACTGTAAACTGACAAAAGAAAGCGTTTGAAGCTGACGAAGTAAACGAGAGACGAAACGAGCTTACAAGCGGTAAGTGAGTGAGGAAAGCGTGAAATAGTAAAAGGAATGCATGAGCAAAAACTCATGCATAAGTACCGCTATCTCAATAAATTGAGAGTGGTACTTTACGAGCGCTTGGCTGAAGTCAGGAAAGGTCCTTAGCGCCGATGGTAGCTGACTTACCTTCCGCAAGAGTAGGTAAAGAGGAATGCATGAGCTAAAGCCCATGCATAAGTCACAGTATTTCAATAACATATAAATTTATAAGAAATATAAAAGTCGAACTATCAATAATATATACTAGACTGTCAGTGTTTTGATTAGTGCGTCTGTATGTTCTTTGAGTTGGGATATCGGAATACCACCGAAACCTAGAATAAATTTAACTGTGTTTTGATCACTATCATATTTACTAAATGGTATTATATTTAAATCATTTTCCTTTGCACGTTCTAAGCATTGCCCCATAGTCAAATGATTTTTGACAGTGAGTGTAAAATGCATACCAGCTAAAGCACCATCTATTTTTAATTGCGATTGATAAGGCGTTAATGCATTTAAAATTGTTGTTAGTTTATGGCGGTACACGTTCCTCATTTTATTAAGATGCCTTTCAAAACTGCCTGATTTCATAAAGAGTGAAATCATTTTTTGTGTATGTGCCGGCACTGTGTTTCCTTCTTTATTTGCCAAGTTGTCATATTTTGAAAGTAAATTATTTGGTAAAACTAAATATGCAATTCGACAGCTTGGAAATAATGATTTGGAAAAGGTACTAATATATATGACCTTATCTTTAGTGTCTAAACTTTGTAGAGCAGGTATTGGTTTACCGAAGTAGCGAAACTCAGAATCATAATCATCTTCAATAATATATCTATCAGTACTTTGTTGTGCCCAATTGATGAGTTGGGTTCTTTTTTTTAAACTCATAACATAGCCTGTGGGGAATTGGTGTGATGGTGTGACATATGCGATATTATTATTGGATTTCTGAAAGGACGTAATTTCTATTCCTGTACTATTTACAGGTACTTGAAGATAAGCAATTTGCTTTTTATCTAGTACTTGCTTAATGGGTGGATAACTAGGATTTTCTATTAAAAAACGACCGTCATTTAAAATGTCAGTTAAAAGATTTATAAGTTGTTCTGTTGAAGAACCGATGATAATTTGTTCAGGTCTACAGTTAACGCCACGACTATTAAATAAGTAATGTGCAATTTCTTGTCTTAATGAAATCTCGCCTTTTGAATTAACATGTTGTAGTAAATCAATTTCTTCATCTTCAAATGCATCTTTTGCATATTTTCTAAATTGTTTCATAGGGAAGTATTCTGCATCAATCTCTGATAAATTAAATGCCAGTGAACGGACTGATTGTGTCACTTCATGATTATTTTTTGAGTTATTATGATGTTGGGATTGGTCCATATTTCTTGCGATAACAGGAAGCGTTTCTATATCTGAAACAAAATAGCCTGAACGCGGTTTGGAGTAAATATATCCTTCATCTAATAAGAGCTGATACGCATGTTCAATTGTTGTATTGCTTACAGATAAATGTTGGCCTAATGCACGTTTAGACGGAAACTTATCTTCAGATTTGTATTGACCTTCTATGATTTGTTGTTTTAAATTTTCATATAAATTAATATAGAGATGATTTTTAGACAATAAACTGACCTCCTAAATTATTTTGAAAGTGTACCTTTTTAAACACCAGTTTATCTTTTAAAATGAATTTAATCAACTAAGTAAAGGGGTAAATAAAATGTCTAAATTTACTGGATCAGAAAGAGTCAAAAGAGGAATGGCTGAAATGCAAAAAGGCGGCGTCATCATGGACGTTGTCAATGCTGAACAAGCGAAAATCGCGGAAGAAGCAGGGGCAGTTGCTGTAATGGCGTTAGAACGTGTTCCTTCTGATATTAGAGCAGCTGGTGGTGTTGCTAGAATGGCAAATCCTAAGATTGTTGAAGAAGTAATGAATGCTGTTTCTATACCTGTCATGGCTAAAGGTCGTATTGGTCATATAACAGAAGCACGTGTACTAGAAGCAATGGGTGTTGACTATATTGACGAATCAGAAGTCTTAACACCAGCTGATGAAGAGTACCACTTACGTAAAGATACTTTTACAGTACCATTTGTTTGTGGCTGTCGTAATTTAGGTGAAGCAGCGCGTCGCATAGGTGAAGGAGCGGCAATGTTACGTACGAAAGGTGAACCTGGTACTGGTAATATCGTTGAAGCTGTTAGACATATTAGACAAGTCAATGCTGAAGTGAGTCGCATAACAGTTATGAATGATGATGAAATTATGACGGAAGCTAAAAACATAGGTGCACCTTTTGAAGTATTAAAATCAATTAAAGAAAACGGTAAATTGCCAGTGGTGAATTTTGCAGCTGGTGGTGTAGCAACACCTCAAGACGCTGCTTTAATGATGGAATTAGGTGCAGATGGTGTATTTGTTGGTTCTGGTATTTTTAAATCAGAAGATCCTGAAAAATTTGCAAAAGCAATTGTACAAGCTACGACGCATTACCAAGATTATGAATTAATTGGTAGATTAGCTAAAGAGTTAGGTACAGCAATGAAAGGTTTAGACATTAATGATTTGTCACTAGAAGAACGTATGCAAGAGCGTGGTTGGTAATATGAAAATAGGTGTTTTAGCTTTACAGGGTGCTGTGAGAGAACATTTGAAGCATATTGAATTAAGTGGACACGAAGGTATTGCCATAAAACATGTGGAGCAATTAGAGGAAATTGATGGGCTCATACTACCTGGTGGTGAATCGACAACGTTACGTCGTTTAATGAATTTATATGGGTTTAAAGAAGCATTACAACAATCTGAATTACCTATGTTTGGCACTTGTGCAGGGCTTATAGTTATGGCAAAAGATATTGTTGGTGAAGAAGGATATCTCAACAAATTAGATATTACGGTCCAACGAAATTCATTTGGCAGACAAGTAGATAGTTTTGAAAGTCATTTAAATATTACTGGCATTGCAGAAGATATAGAAGGGGTATTTATCAGAGCCCCTCATATAGCCCAAGTCCATGGGAATGCCACAATATTGAGCTCGGTTGGTGAGAAAATAGTAGCAGTTCAAGAAGGACGCTATTTAGGTGTTTCTTTCCATCCAGAGTTAACAGAAGATTATCGCGTAACGCAATATTTCATTGAACATATTGTTGCAAAGGCTACAATTGAGCAAGTTTAATATAACATAAAAAAAACAGGTCAATTCCAAAATGGATTGACCTGCTTTTTGTCAGTTTAATTAGATAAAGAAACCTGCGATTGCTGCAGAAATAAATGACACAAGTGTGGCACCAAATAAAAGTTTTAAACCAAAACGTGCTACCATATCACCTTTTTCATTATTAAGCGATTTGATTGCGCCAGAAATAATACCAATAGAACTAAAGTTAGCAAAAGATACAACAAAGACAGAGATTACACCTTTTGCGTGTTCACTGATATTTTTAACTTCATTTAAGCTTTGCATGGCTACAAATTCATTAGATAGTAATTTTGTTGCCATAATAGAACCAGCTTGAACAGCATCGTCCCATGGTACCCCAATTAAAAATGCTAATGGTGCAAATATAAATCCAATTAAAGTTTGGAAATCCCATGTAATACTTCCACCTGAAGCTGCAGTGAAAATAGCACTTACAACACCGTTTAACAAAGCGATAATTGCTATATAACCAATCAGCATCGCACCAACGATTACAGCAACTTTAAACCCATCTAAAATGTATTCCCCTAACATTTCGAAGAAGGACTGTTTTTTCGTCTCACTTTCTTCAACGATTAATTTATCTTCTTTTACATCTACTTTATATGGATTAATAATAGAAGCAATGATAAACCCGCCAAATAAGTTTAGTACTACTGCAGTAACTACATATCTAGGCTCGATTAATGTAAAATAAGCACCGATAATAGAAGCCGATACCGTAGACATCGCGGAAGCAGTCAATGTATAAAGACGTTGTTTAGGGATATGTGCTAATTCTTTTTTGAGTGAAATGAAAACTTCTGATTGACCCAAAATTGCTGCTGCTACCGCATTATATGACTCTAAGCGACCCATCCCATTTACTTTAGAAATGGCTAAACCTAAATAGTTAATAATGAATGGCAGTATTCTTGTGTATTGTAAGATACCAATTAATGCTGAAATAAAAACGATTGGTAATAATACATTGAAGAAGAATGGAGGATTTTTAGGATCTACAAATTCAAATCCACCAAATACAAAATTGACACCTTCAGCAGCTTTAGCTAATAAGTAATTAAAGCCATCTGAAATGCCACCAATGACCGTAATACCAAATTTTGTTTTTAATAATATAAAAGCAAATACAAGTTGTATTACGAGTAATAAGCCAATGTATTGCCAGCGAATATTTTTTCTGTCAGAACTAAAGAGTAAAGCTAACCCAAGAAACACAGCAATACCAATTAAACCGATAATAATATGCATAATAATTCATCCCTTTAAATTTTTTCTTAACTCCTATAATACAATAAACAAGCGCTTACTTACATCCAAAATTGAAAAAATTTAAAACATATTGGTTGAAAAAGGTCAAAGTTGGTCATATAATATAGTCAAAGAAGGTCAAAAGAGGTGATAATCATGCATAACATGTCCGACATCATAGAACAGTACATTAAAAAATTATTTGAAGACACCAATGAAGACGTTGTTGAAATTCAACGTGCCAATATTGCACAGCGGTTTGACTGTGTGCCTTCTCAACTAAACTATGTGATCAAAACACGTTTTACAAATGAACATGGTTATGAAATAGAAAGTAAAAGAGGTGGCGGTGGTTATATTCGAATCACTAAAATTGAAAACAAAGATGAAACAGGTTACATTAATCATTTACTTCAACTCATCGGACCATCTATTTCACAGCAACAAGCTTATTACATCATAGATGGTTTATTAGATAAAGCATATATCAGTGAACGCGAAGCAAAAATGATTTACGCTGTAATCGATAGAGAAACTTTAAAAATGGATGTATTATCAAGAGATATTATACGTGCTAATATAGTGAAACGAATATTACATGTAATAAATTATTATTAAAGAAATTAAGAGAGGTGTTTGGTCGTGCTGTGCGAAAATTGTCATTTAAATGAAGCAGAAGTAAAGTTAGCAGTTAAAGGGCAAGATGGTGTACATGAAAAATGGGTTTGTGCCACATGCGCACAAGGCGGTAACCCATGGACTCAAAACCAACAAATGCAGTCACAAGATGACATTGAAGGTGCGTTTGTAGTAAAACAAATATTACAACATTTAGCAGCGAAACACGGTATTGATTTCGATGAAATTGCATTTAAAGAAGAAAAGAGATGTCCTACTTGTCAAATGACATTAAAAGATATTGCGCATGTTGGTAAATTTGGTTGTGCAGACTGCTACGCAACTTTTAAAGATGACATTGTCGATATTGTACGACGTGTACAAGGTGGTCAAATCGAACACACTGGAAAAACACCACGCTCTTCACATAGAAAGTTAGCTTTGAAAAAACAAATAGAAGAGAAAACAACTTATTTAAATCAGTTAATTGAAGAACAAAATTTTGAAGAGGCTGCAGTTGTTAGAGATGAAATTAAGGCATTGAAAGAAGACAGCGAGGTGAAACATGATGAGTAAGAATGATATCAGCACCCACATTAGTGAGTGGATGAGAGACGAAGCAGAAAGTCCAATCGTAATGTCTTCGAGATTGCGTTTGGCTAGAAATTTAGAAAATCATGTACACCCTTTGATGTTTGCATCCGAACAAGATGGTAATAGAGTGATAAATGAAGTTCAAGATGCGCTTCCTAACATGTTTATACAGAGGTTAGGCACGATGGACCAGCAGAGTAAATATAAACTTGTAGCGAAACATCTTATCAGTCCCGAGTTAATAAAAAGACCTGCTGCTGCAGTACTTTTAAATGAAGATGAATCTTTAAGCATTATGGTTAATGAAGAAGATCATATACGAATTCAAGCCATGGGAAATGATTTATCATTACAAACATTATATGAAAAAGCTTCCGCACTGGATGACACATTAGACAGTGAATTAGATGTAAGTTTTGATGAAACACTCGGTTATTTAACAACATGTCCGACGAATATCGGTACTGGTATGAGAGCCAGCGTAATGTTACATTTACCGGGACTTACGATTATGAAGCGGATGAATAGAATCGCTCAAACAATCAATCGTTTTGGATTCACAATAAGAGGTATCTATGGCGAAGGTTCCCAAGTATACGGTCACATTTATCAAATTTCCAATCAACTGACGCTTGGAAAAACAGAAGAAGAAATTATTGAAAGTTTAACTGAAGTAGTACAACAAATTATTAACGAAGAGATGCAAATTCGCGAACGACTTAGCAAGCATAATAAAATTGAAACTTTAGATAGAGTATATCGTTCGTTAGGTATCTTAAAATATAGTAGACTAATATCTATGGAAGAAGCATCATTTAGATTAAGTGAAGTGAAATTAGGTATAGATTTAGACTATATTGATTTAAAAGACTTTAAGTTTAATGAGTTGATGGTTGCTATTCAATCACCATTCTTATTAGATGATGAAGATGATAGAACAGTTAACGAAAAAAGAGCAGATATTTTAAGAGAACATATAAATTAGGAGGTCATGCTATGTTATTTGGTAGACTGACAGAACGTGCACAACGTGTATTGGCACATGCTCAAGAAGAAGCAATTCGCTTAAATCATTCAAATATAGGAACAGAACATTTACTTTTAGGTTTAATGAAAGAACCAGAAGGTATTGCAGCAAAAGTGTTGGAATCCTTTGATATTACTGAAGAAAAAGTAGTAACAGAAGTTGAAAAATTAATTGGTCACGGTCAAGAACAAATGGGTGCGTTACATTACACACCACGTGCTAAAAAAGTTATTGAGTTATCAATGGACGAAGCAAGAAAATTACACCACAATTTCGTTGGTACTGAGCATATATTACTTGGTTTAATTAGAGAAAATGAAGGCGTAGCTGCACGTGTTTTTGCTAATCTAGACTTAAACATTACGAAAGCACGCGCGCAAGTAGTGAAAGCTTTAGGAAGTCCTGAAATGAGCAATAAAAATGCGCAGGCAAACAAATCTAATAATACACCAACTTTAGATAGTCTTGCTCGTGACTTAACAGTAATTGCTAATGATGGCACGTTGGATCCTGTTATTGGCAGAGATAAAGAAATCACACGTGTCATTGAAGTGTTGAGTAGACGTACTAAGAACAACCCAGTATTAATTGGGGAACCAGGTGTCGGTAAAACGGCAATTGCTGAAGGTTTAGCACTTGCAATTGTTAATAATGAAGTTCCTGAAACACTTAAAGGTAAACGTGTGATGTCATTAGATATGGGAACAGTCGTTGCTGGTACGAAATATCGTGGCGAATTTGAAGAGCGTTTGAAAAAAGTAATGGAAGAAATTCACCAAGCAGGTAATGTCATTCTGTTCATTGATGAGCTACACACATTAGTAGGTGCTGGTGGTGCAGAAGGTGCAATTGATGCATCAAACATCTTAAAACCAGCATTAGCTCGTGGCGAATTACAATGTATCGGTGCGACTACACTTGATGAATATCGTAAAAACATTGAAAAAGATGCTGCGTTAGAACGTCGTTTCCAACCTGTTCAAGTAGATGAACCAACTGTTGAAGATACGATTGAAATCTTAAAAGGATTACGTGATCGTTATGAAGCACATCACCGCATCAACATCTCTGATGAAGCTTTAGAATCAGCTGCAAAACTAAGTCATCGCTATGTGTCTGATCGTTTCTTACCAGATAAAGCGATTGACTTAATTGATGAAGCAAGCTCAAAAGTAAGACTAAAAAGTCATACAACACCACCAAACTTAAAAGAGCTGGAACAAGAAATTGAGCAAGTGAAAAATGAAAAAGATGCAGCTGTACATGCACAAGAATTTGAAAATGCAGCTAATTTACGTGATAAACAAACTAAATTAGAAAAACAATACGAAGAAGCAAACAATAATTGGAAAAATAGCCAAAACGGTGCGAACACATCCTTATCTGAAGAGGATATCGGTGAAGTTATCGCTGGTTGGACTGGCATTCCATTAACAAAAATTAATGAAACAGAATCTGATCGCTTGCTTAACTTGGAAGATACGTTACACAAACGTGTCATTGGTCAAAAAGAAGCAGTAACATCAATCAGTAAAGCAGTAAGACGTGCAAGAGCAGGATTAAAAGATCCTCAAAGACCAATAGGTAGCTTTATATTCTTAGGACCTACAGGTGTCGGTAAGACAGAATTAGCACGTGCACTAGCAGAAACAATGTTTGGTGAAGATGACGCAATGATTCGTGTTGACATGAGTGAGTTTATGGAAAAACATGCTGTCAGTCGTTTAGTAGGAGCGCCTCCAGGTTATGTTGGTCATGATGATGGCGGTCAATTAACTGAAAAAGTAAGACGCAAACCATATTCAGTTATATTATTTGATGAAATCGAAAAAGCGCATCCTGATGTATTTAACATCTTGTTGCAAGTATTAGATGATGGACACTTAACAGATACTAAAGGTCGTCAAGTAGACTTCCGTAACACAGTGATAATTATGACATCTAACGTGGGTGCGCAAGAATTGCAAGATCAACGTTTTGCAGGATTTGGTGGCGCATCTGAAGGTCAAGACTATGAATCTATCCGTAAAACAATGATGAAAGAATTGAAAAATGCTTTCCGTCCAGAATTCTTAAACCGTGTAGATGACATCATTGTATTCCACAAACTGTCTCAAGATGAGTTGAAAGAAATTGTAACAATGATGGTAAATAAACTTACAGATCGTTTATCAGAACAAGATATTGATATTATCGTTTCTGATGCAGCTAAAGAACGCATCGCTGAAGAAGGATACGATCCAGAATATGGTGCGAGACCACTTATTCGAGAAATCCAAAAAACGATTGAAGATAACTTAAGTGAGTTAATCTTAGACGGCAATCAAATTGAAGGTAAAAATGTTTATATCGACCATGACGGTAAGGAATATAAATATAACATTAAAGATAGAACAGAAGATGAAAAAGAAAAAGAAACTTCTGAATCATAAAATTAGATAAACCAATATAGGTCATAATACCAAAGCGTTTCTCAAGTATTTATTTCAACCTTGAGAAACGCTTTTTTAATTTCAAAAACTACGATACAGTATGGTGAAAGTATGATATGACCTTGTAGGCTAATTTGGATATCAATAAAGTATATCTTTTTGATGGTGCTATAGGCATAATAGTGTTATTTTTAAAAATAGATTTTTGCAATATATTCATTTATATATTACAATATAAAGCTATTTATTTAGCATATAAAATATCAAAATAAATCATTTGTAAATAAAATTTGTTTTTACATAAACATAGGTATAAAATAGATTTGTTCAATAAAGATGGAGGTGCAGTTTTGGCCAAAAAGAAAGTGATTTTTGAATGCATGGCATGTGGTTATCAGTCACCTAAATGGATGGGGAAATGTCCTAACTGTGGTGGATGGAATCAAATGGAAGAAATCATAGAACAGAAATCGACAAGTCCGAAACATGGTGTGCGCAGTCGTGAAAATACATCCAAAGTACAGAAGTTAAATGATATAAAGCATGAGACAACACCACGTGTTAAAACGAATTCAGCAGAGTTTAATCGAGTGCTTGGTGGCGGGATCGTTAATGGTTCACTTGTGTTGATTGGTGGCGATCCAGGTATCGGTAAATCAACACTATTGCTTCAAATATGTGCAGCGTTATCACAAGAGAAAAACGTTTTATATATAACTGGTGAAGAATCATTAAATCAAACAAAATTAAGAGCAGATCGATTAGATGAAGATTCAAGTCAATTAAATGTATTTGCAGAAACAGATTTAGAAGTGATACATGAAACAGTTAAACAATTGAAGCCTGATTTGCTTGTTGTAGATTCTATTCAGACTATTTTTCACCCTGAAATCAGTTCTGCACCCGGTTCGGTATCTCAGGTGAGAGAGAGTACACAGAGCTTGATGAATATAGCTAAACAACTAAATATCGCGACGTTTATTGTTGGTCACGTTACGAAAGAAGGTCAGATTGCGGGACCTCGTTTGCTAGAACATATGGTGGATACGGTGCTTTATTTTGAAGGTGATGAGCATCATGCTTATCGGATTTTAAGAGCGGTAAAAAATCGCTTTGGTTCTACAAATGAAATGGGTATTTTTGAAATGAAACAGAGTGGATTGAAAGGTGTTAAAAATCCTTCAGAAATGTTTTTAGAAGAACGTTCTACAAATGTTCCAGGTTCAACAATCGTGTCTACTATGGAAGGTACGCGACCATTATTAATTGAGGTTCAAGCGTTAGTAACACCCACAACATTTAATAATCCTAGACGTATGGCGACAGGAATAGATCACAATCGTTTAAGTTTGTTAATGGCTGTATTAGAGAAAAAAGAAAATTATTTACTGCAACAACAAGATGCCTATATTAAAGTAGCTGGTGGCGTAAGGTTAACAGAACCTGCTGTTGATTTAGGAATCATTATTGCTACTGCCTCAAGCTTTAAAGATTTAACTGTGGATGGCTTAGACTGTTTTATCGGCGAAGTTGGTTTAACAGGGGAAGTGAGACGTGTTTCTCGCATTGAACAACGTGTACAAGAAGCGGAAAAATTAGGTTTTAAACGCATTATTATTCCTGAATCTAATATTGGGGGTTGGGAATTCCCGAGCAACATTAAAGTCATTGGTGTGACAAATGTCCATGAGGCATTAAAATATGCCTTATCAAAACATTGATCAACGACATTTATTTAAATGGTTACAAGGCTTATGAAGTCATAATAGCTTTCATGCGAAAGGAGCGTTAGCATTTGAACATGATAAGACTCATTGTAATCTTGTGCTATATCATATTGGGCGCAAGTTTAGGCGTGTATCTTATTCCAGAAATTATTACAGATGCTGGATTGAGTCATTTCATGCTACTTACAAATAATTATTTCAATGGACTACTAGGGATTATACTGTTTTTTGCTATCTTTGGTTGGTTTATTAAGAAAGTAACTTTAGCAATGAAAGATTTAGAACAAATGATTATGCGTCAAAGTGCGATAGAAATATTGTTTGCCACAATCGGGCTCATTATAGGTTTGCTTATTTCTGTAATGATTTCATTTATTTTTCAAATTATTGGCAACAACGTGTTAAATCATTTTGTACCAATTATTGTTACAATCATATTGGGATATTTAGGTTTTCAATTTGGTTTACGTAAACGTGATGAAATGCTTTTGTTTTTGCCAGAAAATATGACGCGTTCTATGGCTATGAATACACGTAATGCGATGCCAAAGGTGATTGATACGAGTGCAATTATAGATGGACGTATTCTAGATGTTTTAGAATGTGGCTTTGTAGATGGTGAGATTTTAATTCCGCAAGGTGTGATTAATGAATTGCAAGTTATTGCGGATGCGAATGATAGTGTGAAGAGAGAAAAAGGTCAAAGAGGCTTAGATATGCTTAATGCATTACACGATGCACAGCACCCTACACGTATTATTCAACCTACAAAATCACACAGTGATATAGACGCTATGTTAATTAAACTCGCGCTGCATTATAGAGCTCAAATTATCACTACAGATTTTAATCTGAACAAAGTTTGTCATATACAAGGCATTCAAGTACTCAATGTTAATGACTTATCAGAAGCCATTAAGCCAACAGTCCATCAAGGTGATCGGCTTAACTTATTGTTAACTAAGATGGGTAAAGAAGCTGGACAAGCAGTGGGTTATTTAGAAGATGGTACGATGGTAGTTGTAGACAATGCTAAAAAACATATTGGCGAACACATTGATTTAGAAGTCGTCAGTTTATTGCAAACATCTTCGGGTCGGATTATTTTTGCTAAAAAAATATATTGAAATAGCAGTTAGGTTTCATATGAAATGTAGCAACTACAGTTACAGTTTCACATGAAACCTTTTTTACGTAAAAACACTGAATGACCAAGTGACAAAAGAATTCATTTATAAACAATTAAATTTAAGCGTGGTAATATCATAATCAGCTTTAAAGTGCTACAATAGATAGCGAAATTGTATTACTATATTTAGAATTATGCCGTGGAATTAAAAACAAAAAATGTTTGATTTTAATATAGTGATGCTTTAAAAAATGATGAGCTATGATATTATAAGTAAGCGAATAAGCAATATACTTTAAATGCTGAAACATTATTTTTTAATATGAACTTCATTGGATTCGTATTGATATATTACTGTGTGTAATAGATAGACACAGTAAAAATGAAAGCAATGAAATTGAAAATAAAAAATTAATTTTAAACAGGAGTGAACATAATGAGTAATCGTGTAAGAGTTAGATATGCGCCAAGCCCAACAGGTTATTTGCATATTGGTAATGCAAGAACTGCATTATTTAACTATTTATTTGCTAAACATTATGATGGTGATTTTGTAATACGTATAGAAGATACAGATAGCAAACGTAATTTAGAAGATGGAGAATCATCACAGTTCGATAATCTAAAATGGTTAGGTATTGATTGGGACGAATCAGTAGATAAGGATAAAGGTTATGGCCCTTACCGTCAGTCAGAACGTGCTGAAATATACAACCCGCTTATTCAACAATTATTAGATGAAGATAAAGCATATAAATGTTATATGACTGAAGAAGAGTTAGAAGCGGAACGTGAACAACAAATTGCGCGCGGTGAAATGCCACGTTATGGTGGTAAACATGCACATTTAACAGAGGAAGAACGTCAACAATTTGAAGCAGAAGGACGTAAACCTTCTATTCGTTTCCGCGTTCCAAAAGATACAACTTATAAATTCGATGATATGGTTAAAGGCGAAATTTCATTTGATTCAAACAATATGGGAGATTGGGTAATTGTTAAAAAAGACGGTGTACCAACATATAATTTTGCCGTAGCTGTTGATGATCATTACATGGAAATTTCAGATGTTATACGTGGCGACGACCATATTTCAAATACTCCAAAACAATTAATGATTTATGACACATTTGGTTGGGAACCACCAAGATTTGCACATATGTCACTAATTGTAAATGAAGAACGTAAAAAATTAAGTAAACGTGATGGCCAAATCCTTCAATTTATTGAACAGTATAGAGACTTGGGTTACTTACCTGAGGCCTTGTTCAACTTTATTACGTTGTTAGGTTGGTCTCCGGAAGGTGAAGATGAAATCTACTCTAAAGAAGAATTTATCAAAATCTTCGACGAAAAACGTTTATCTAAATCACCTGCATTTTTCGATAAACAAAAATTAGCTTGGATTAACAACCAATATATGAAACAAAAAGATACTGAAACAGTATTTGAACTTGCTTTTCCACATTTAGTAAAAGCAGAATTATTGCCTGAAAATCCTTCTGAAGAAGATAAAGCGTGGGGGCGTAAACTGATTGCACTTTATCAGAAAGAAATGAGTTACGCTGGAGAAATTGTTCCGTTATCTGAAATTTTCTTCCGAGACGAACAAACACTAGGTGAAGATGAGCAAGAAGTTATTAATGGTGAACAAGTTCCAGAACTAATGAATCATTTATATGGCAAATTAGAAGCATTAGAACCTTTTGAAGCTGACGAAATTAAAAAAACAATTAAAGAAGTTCAAAAAGAAACAGGTATCAAAGGTAAGCAATTATTTATGCCGATACGTGTAGCTGTAACAGGACAAATGCACGGACCAGAACTGCCAAATACAATTGAAGTTTTAGGCAAAGACAAAGTGCTACAACGCTTAAAAAAATACGTTTAATGCATAGTGTGAATAAAATAGATTAAATGTATAACACTTGAAAAATTACAAGTTACCAACTATTATAATATGTGAATGAGCTAAAGGATTAGTATGCAATGGTATGTGTCAAGAGAGTGTGCGGTCGCTGTGAGCACAACACAAAAATTGTTGAATGCACCTTTAGTTTGATGAATTGAATAATGCAAATGAGTCAATATAAGTTGTATTGCTATGTGATTGAGGAATCAGCTTATTAAAAAAGAGTGGAACCGTGCAAAGCACCTCTAACAGTATGATGTTGGAGGTGCTTTTTTAATAAGGAGGTCGCAACCTTGTTTGAAATTTTGAAAAGAATCAAAGATGATGTAAATATGGTGTTTGAGCAAGACCCAGCAGCACGTACAACATTAGAGGTAGTTACATCTTATGCTGGTGTACATGCAGTGTGGAGTCACTTAGTTGCACATGCTTTATATAAAAAGAAAAAATATGTATTAGCCAGATTGATTTCTCAAATCACACGTTTTTTTACTGGAATAGAAATACATCCAGGTGCTCAAATTGGCAAGCGTTTATTTATTGACCATGGTATGGGCGTAGTGATAGGAGAAACATGTAGGATTGGTGATAATGTCACAATCTATCAAGGCGTTACTTTAGGTGGGACAGGTAAAGAGAAAGGGAAGCGTCATCCTGATATTGGAGACAATGTTTTAATTGCAGCAGGAGCAAAAGTACTCGGTAATATTAAAATCAATTCAAATGTTAATATTGGCGCAAATTCCGTAGTGTTAAACTCGGTACCTAGCTATTCTACAGTGGTTGGTATACCAGGGCATATCGTAAAACAAGACGGAAGAAGAATTGGCAAAACATTTGATCATCGTAATTTACCTGATCCAATTTATGAGCAATTAAAACAATTAGAGAAACAACTTGAGAAAACAAGAAATGGAGAGATTCAAGATGATTACATTATATAATACACTCACACGTCAAAAAGAAACGTTTAAGTCAATAGAACCAGGTAAGGTTAAAATGTATGTTTGTGGACCAACTGTATATAATTACATTCATATTGGAAACGCAAGACCTGCAATTAACTATGATGTTGTCAGAAGATATCTTGAGTACCAAGGTTATGAAGTGATTTACGTTTCAAACTTTACGGACGTAGATGATAAATTAATAAAACGATCTAAAGAATTAAATGAGCCTGTAAATACAATAGCTAATCGCTATATCGATGCATTTTATGAAGATGTGGGTGCATTAAATGTCAAAAAAGCGACTTCAAATCCAAGAGTCATGAATCATATGGACGATATTATTAAGTTTATAAAAGAACTTATTGATGAAGGCTATGCATATGAAAGCGGTGGCGACGTTTATTTCAGAACACGTAAGTTTGAAGATTATGGTAAATTAAGCCATCAATCGTTGAACGATTTAAAAGTAGGTGCGCGTATTGAACAAGGGGAACAAAAAGAAGACGCTCTAGATTTTACGTTATGGAAACAAGCGAAACCAGATGAAATCAGTTGGGATAGTCCATTTGGCAAAGGTAGACCAGGCTGGCATATTGAGTGTTCAGTGATGGCTTATCACGAGCTAGGTGCAACAATTGATATTCATGCGGGTGGTACAGATTTACAATTCCCTCATCATGAAAATGAAATTGCACAATCTGAAGCACATAACCATGCCCCATTCGCAAACTATTGGATGCACAATGGTTTCATTAACATAGATAATGAAAAAATGAGTAAGTCATTGGGCAATTTTGTCTTAGTGCATGACATTATTAAAGAAATTGATCCGGACGTCTTACGCTTTTTCATGATAAGTGTACATTATAGAAGTCCAATCAACTATAATATGGAACTTGTTGGGGCAGCTAAAAGTGGGTTAGAACGTATTCGCAATAGTTATCAAGCCATTGAAGAACGTGAAACAATTGCAACTAATATTGAAACGCAAGATCATTATATTGATGAAATCAATCAAATATTAGACCAATTTGAAACGGTTATGAACGACGATTTTAATACGGCTAATGCCATTACAGCTTGGTATGATTTATCAAAATTAGCGAATAAATACGTATTAGAAAATACGACATCTACTAAAGTGATTGCACGATTTAAAGAAGTGTATCAAATATTCAGTGATGTCTTAGGCGTTCCTTTAAAAGCATCAAACAACGATGAATTATTAGATGAAGATGTTGAAGCGCTCATTGAAGAACGAAATCAGGCGCGACAAAACAAAGATTTTGCACGTGCAGATGAAATCCGTGACCAGTTAAAAGAACAAAATATTATTTTAGAAGATACGCCACAAGGTGTGAGATTCAAACGTGGTTAACATGGATAATAAGTTATTAAATCCATTAACTTTGGCCTATATGGGTGATGCAGTATTAGATCAATTCGTAAGAGAGTACATTATATTGAAGTTAAAAGCTAAGCCCAATCGACTACACCAAGAAGCCAAGCGTTACGTATCGGCAAAAAGTCAGGCACAATCGCTTGAGCACTTATTAGAAAATAACTGGTTTACAGCGGAAGAATTAGATATTGTTCGTCGTGGTAGAAATGCGAAGAGTTATACTAAGGCGAAAAACACAGATATTCAAACTTATCGAAAAAGTTCGGGTTTAGAAGCAATCCTCGGATTTTTATATCTAGAAAAAAATCAAGAGCGACTCACCACGTTGCTTGAACGCATCGTAAAAAATGTAGATGAAAGGTAGTGAGACTTTGGAAGAGATTGTTATAGTAGGTCGTCATGCCGTAAAAGAAGCGATTGTTTCCGGACATACAATTAATAAGGTTTTAATTCAAGATACAGTAAAAAAAGGACAAATTAATGATATTTTAAAAAAGGCAAATAGTAATAAAATTATTGTACAAGCAGTGCCAAAATCAAAATTAGATGGTTTGTCTGATGCGCCTCACCAAGGTGTCGCTGCATACATCGCACCATATGAATATGCAGATTTTGATGCGTTTTTAGCACAGCAAAAGAACAATGAAAAACTATCAACTGTTTTAATTTTGGATGGCTTAGAAGATCCTCATAATTTAGGGTCGATTTTAAGAACGGCTGACGCTTCAGGTGTAGATGGCATTATTATTCCTAAAAGGCGATCGGTTGCACTTACGCAGACCGTTGCAAAAGCGTCTACTGGCGCGATTGAACATGTCCCTGTCATGCGTGTTACAAATTTGGCGAATACCATTGAAACATTAAAAGACCATGGATACTGGGTGGTCGGTACAGAAGCCGAAAATTCAACAGATTATCGTGAAATGGACGCTGGTATGTCGCTAGCGATTGTTATCGGAAGTGAAGGGCAAGGCATGAGCAGACTTACCAAAGATAAATGTGACTTTTATATAAATATTCCAATGGTAGGACATGTAAATAGTTTGAATGCTTCTGTTGCGGCAAGCTTAATGATGTATGAAGTCTATCGTAAACGTAATCAGATTGGAGAAAAATCATGAAGGATCGTTTCTTGATTATAGACGGTTACAATATGATTGGCCAATCACAAGATTTAAGTCAAATAGCCCAAGAAAATTTGGAAGAAGCACGCGATCAGTTATTAACTGCGATTGCAAATTATAATGCAGTTATAGCAGATGAGGTTGTATGTGTGTTTGATGCCTATGAACAATCCGGCATGTCATCAGAATATATGTATCACGGTGTAAAGATTGTCTTTACTAAAGAAAAAGAAACAGCAGATAGTTTTATAGAAAAATATGTTTATGATTTATACGACAAACATACAAGACATATCACAGTGGTAACAAGTGATATGAGTGAGCAACATGCCATATTTGGTGCGGGAGCTTATCGTATCTCTTCTAGAGAAATGTGGAGAGACTTGAGAGAAAATGAAGTTTCGGTTTCAAAAAAGCTTGAAGGGTTCAATGAGCAGAAACCACGCACACGTATAGAACTATCAAATGAAATTTTGGAAGAATTTGAAAAAATTAGAAGGGGTAACAATCACAAATAAGAAGATTGGCCCCTTGCTTTTTTTATAGCGTCCTTAGTATGCTAACTTTATTCTGATTGAAAGGATAAAAAAGCATGCACCAAAGAATAAAACATCAAGAATCAATACCAGTTTCAAAAAGCAAACGCCAAGATATTCATTTCCTAATCGATTTACTTGAGCAAATACAACCACATATTAGAAAATGTTTAAATCATTTCACAATACATCCTGATGATAAAGAAGATTTACAACAAGAAATACTTTTGAAATTATTCAAAGCGATAAGTCAATTTGATTTTTCAAAAGACATACCGTTAGTACATTACGTAAATCGCACTATCAAAAATGCCAGAAATGATTATATACGAAAAAAATTAGCTGATGTAAGACGACAAAGGTTATTAGAAAATGAAATGTTAAGTAGTGTCCAAGTGTTAAGGCAAGTGAGGCAACCGGATGACATTATTTTAAGAAGAGAAACCCTGGTTTTGTTGCATCAAAGTGTTGAAAAATTAACAGAGTTAGAACAAGGTATTATAAAATATATTTTAAATGATTATAAACCATCAGAGATTGCCCATATCTTAAATCTAAATGTTAAGATAGTTTACAATTCGATACATAGATGTAAACTGAAATTAAAGCGTGTTTTTAAGCAAAAGTATCATGACTAAAAACAGTTATTGATACGTATAAAATGATTTTTGGATTAATAGAAAGCAATAGTGGAAGATTGACAATTGACAGAGATGTTATGTATAGTAGATTGGTATTATAATGAGTAAGGTGAAGTGAAATGAAAAAAGTGCCATTAAGCTGTGAAACGTGTGGAAATAGAAATTATAATGTTCCTAAGCAAAGTAACCTTACATCAAGATTGACATTGAAGAAGTATTGTCCGAGATGTAACGCACATACAGTTCATAAAGAAGCGAAATAATGTCGGTATATTAGATTTAGTAATTGAGTAAATATAACCTTCCAATTTAGTTGTGAGTATTGTATTTGCTTAATTTGTCGTATGTATAAGCAAATGAGAAAATCGAATTAATATGGAGGTATTGCTAATGGCTAAAAAAGAAAATTTCTTTCAAGGCGTAAAGTCAGAAATGGAAAAGACGAGTTGGCCAACGAAAGAAGAATTATTTAAATATACTATTATTGTTGTGTCAACGGTAGTATTTTTCTTAGCCTTCTTCTATGTCTTAGATTTAGGTATTGGTAGAGTTATAGAGTTAATTAAATAGATAGGAGTGACGACATGTCTGAGGAAGTTGGCGCAAAGCGTTGGTATGCTGTGCATACTTATTCTGGTTATGAGAACAAAGTTAAGAAGAATTTAGAAAAACGTGTGGAATCTATGAATATGACTGAATTGATATTCAGAGTGGTTATACCTGAAGAAGAAGAAACACAAGTTAAAGATGGTAAAGCTAAAACGTTAACTAAAAAAACATTTCCTGGCTATGTATTAGTCGAATTAATCATGACTGATGAATCATGGTATATTGTGAGAAACACACCGGGTGTTACAGGATTTGTTGGTTCAGCAGGTGCTGGGTCAAAACCAAATCCATTATTACCTGAAGAAGCACGTTTCATCTTGAAACAAATGGGCATGAAAGAAAAAACAATTGATGTTGAATTAGATTTAGGTGAGCAAGTTCAAATCAAATCAGGTCCATTTGCGAATCAAGTTGGTGAAGTTCAAGAAATTGAAGCGGATAAATTTAAATTGACAGTTCTTGTAGACATGTTTGGTAGAGAAACACCTGTTGAAGTAGAATTCGATCAAATTGAAAAATTATAAAGGTATATAAGTAATACTAGACTTGTTAAAGCAAGAAATATTACTTTACATGCATTAAGAACCCCTAATCAATAAAATGATTCAGCGTAAGGAATACCTGAGCCAAGGCTCATGCATTAAGAACCCCTAATCAATAAAATGATTCAGCGTAAGGAATACCTGAGCCAGGGCTCATGCATTAAGAACCCCTAATCATTAAAATGATAAGGGGTTCTATAAAAAAAGTTCCATTTTACTCTTGCTTTATGATTTGAGTAGATGTTATAATACTGTGGTCGCGCTCATAGAGCGTTCATTTCGTCACGAAATGTAGAAGAGTGGGAGGACAAAACTGAGTCCTGTGACCACATCACGATATCAAGGAGGTGCACATCGTGGCTAAAAAAGTAGAAAAAGTTGTTAAATTACAAATTCCTGCAGGTAAAGCAAACCCAGCACCACCAGTTGGTCCAGCATTAGGTCAAGCAGGTGTGAACATTATGGGATTCTGTAAGGAATTCAACGCACGTACACAAGAAGATGCAGGTTTAATTATTCCGGTAGAAATCAGTGTTTATGAAGATCGTTCATTTACATTCATTACAAAAACTCCACCGGCTCCAGTACTACTTAAAAAAGCAGCTGGCGTTGAAAAAGGTTCTGGTGAACCTAACAAAAACAAAGTTGCTACAGTAACTAAAGATCAAGTACGTGAAATTGCAAACCAAAAAATGCAAGATTTAAACGCTGCAGACGAAGAAGCAGCTATGCGTATTATCGAAGGTACTGCACGTAGTATGGGTATCACAGTTCAATAATATTAAAAAATTAACGAAAACATAGATTGACGATGAAGCAGATGACAGAAATGACAAACAGGATCAAAGCGTTCAATATTGTCGTAATAAGAGGGAAATTGTCATTTATTTAGGAAGTGTTTCCTGAGATGAAATATGATTAAAACCTCTCTGTTATCTGCTCTTAACTTGCAAATGCGAGTAAATGTGGGAGGAAATTCCGCTAAAACCACTAAAGGAGGACATGAAATGGCTAAGAAAAGTAAAAGATTTCAAGAAGTAGCTAATAAAATTGACCGCCAAAAACACTATAGTGTGGAAGAAGCAGTTGAATTAGCTAAAGAAACAAGTATCGCTAACTTTGACGCATCAGTTGAAGTAGCATTCCGTTTAGGAATTGATACACGTAAAAATGATCAACAAATCCGTGGTGCAGTTGTACTTCCAAATGGTACAGGTAAATCACAACGTGTATTGGTATTCGCAAAAGGAGACAAAGCAGCTGAAGCAGAAGCAGCAGGTGCAGATTTCGTTGGTGAAGGTGAATATGTTCAACAAATCCAACAAGGTTGGTTTGACTTTGACGTAGTAGTAGCTACACCAGATATGATGGGCGAAGTTGGTAAACTTGGTCGTGTATTAGGACCTAAAGGTTTAATGCCAAACCCTAAAACTGGAACTGTAACAATGGACGTTACAAAAGCAGTTGAAGAAATCAAAGCAGGTAAAGTAGAATATCGTGCTGAAAAAGCTGGTATTGTACATGCTTCTATTGGTAAAGTATCATTTGATACTGACAAACTTGTTGAAAACTTCAAAGCTTTACAAGATGTGTTAACTAAAGCAAAACCATCTTCAGCTAAAGGTACTTACTTCAAATCTGTTGCTGTTACAACAACAATGGGTCCTGGCGTAAAAGTCGATACTTCTAGCTTCAAACTTTAATCTTAAATATAAATGATGATAAGACTGGATGGATATATTCAGTCTTATCTTTAAAAATATATTGACATATTATATTTAACCAGTTATATTGGTTAATGTATTATTTTACCTAAGACAGTAGGAGTTAGTCATAACTTAAAAATAATCCTACCGAGGCTAAAATTGACTTGAACGTGAAGATTTTTAGATCTTTCAAGCACTTTTTGCCGTGGGTAGAAAGTGCTTTTTTTATTGAGATAAAGTTGTTAATTGACATAATTAGCAGTTGTAATCAAGATTAAAAGCACCAAATAAAAAAACTATGGAGGTGTCTAAATGTCTGCTATCATCGAAGCTAAAAAACAACAAGTTGATGTAATTGCTGAATCATTAAAGAATGCAGTATCTACTGTAATCGTTGACTACCGCGGTCTAACTGTTTCAGAAGTAACTGAATTACGTTCACAATTACGTGAAGCTGGCGTTGAATTCAAAGTATTGAAAAATACAATGGTTCGTCGTGCTGCTGATCAAGTTGGCTTAGAAGATTTAAATGAACACTTAGTAGGTCCTACTGCAGTTGCTACTTCAACAGAAGATGTTGTTGCTCCAGCAAAAGTATTAGCAGGATTTGCTAAAGAACATAAAGCTTTAGAAATTAAAGTAGGTGTTATGGAAGGCAGTGTTATTTCTGCTGAAGAAGTTAACACAGTTGGTACATTACCATCACACGACGGTCTTGTTTCTATGCTTTTATCAGTATTACAAGCTCCAGTACGCAATTTCGCTTATGCAGTTAAAGCTGTTGGAGAAGATAAAGAACAAAACGAAGAAAGCGCTGAATAATTGCGCATAAAACTAATAAAATTAATGGAGGAATATTAAAATGGCTAATCAAGAACAAATCATTGAAGCAATTAAAGAAATGTCAGTTTTAGAATTAAACGACTTAGTAAAAGCAATTGAAGAAGAATTTGGTGTAACTGCAGCAGCTCCAGTAGCAGCAGCAGGTGCAGCAGGTGGCGGAGACGCTGCTGAAGAAAAAACAGAATTTGATGTTGAATTAACATCAGCTGGATCATCTAAAATCAAAGTCGTTAAAGCTGTTAAAGAAGCTACTGGCTTAGGATTAAAAGATGCTAAAGAATTAGTTGACGGAGCTCCTAAGGTAATCAAAGAAGCTTTACCAACTGAAGAAGCTGAAAAACTTAAAGAAGCATTAGAAGAAGTTGGCGCTACAGTAGAATTAAAATAATTCTAGCTGGCTAACAGTTCATAATTATATATTGAATGTTATTCAAGCAGTTTAACACATTAGCTATTTCGATACGCTAATCTTAAATGCAATGTGGATATCCTGAAATCTTTGAGAAATGAAAACCCCGTTATCGATATAACGGGGTTTTATCTTATTTGATCTATCCTGAATGAATCGTTTATTGTTACAAAGTTTCGTTGAGGGTATAGTATTAATCTAAGATGAATTAGATTAAAAGAGGTGTAGTCATGAGTCATTACTATGATGAAAATCCTGAAGTAGAAAGCGCTGAACTTCCTTTTACGTATTCCTACAAAAACTATGATTTAAAATTAGTTACTGATTCAGGTGTATTTTCTAAAGGGAAAATAGACTTTGGTTCAGATTTATTAATCAATACTTTTTTGAAAGAAAATCCCCCGGGTCCTACTAAAAAAATTATAGATGTTGGTTGTGGTTATGGACCGATAGGTTTGATGATTGCAAAAGTGTCTCCGCACCATGAAATAACGATGGTTGATGTAAATCAACGCGCACTTTCCTTATCGATTAAAAATAAAACGCAAAATCATTTAGAGAATGTAGAGATCAAAGAAAGTGATGGGTTATCGCAAGTAGAGGATAATGCTTTTGATTTTGTATTAACGAATCCACCGATTAGAGCAGGAAAAAAAGTAGTTCATAGCATCTTAACTGATGCGCATCATAAATTAAAAGCGAATGGTGCCCTTTATGTTGTGATTCAAAAGAAACAAGGTATGCCATCTGCGAAGAAAAAAATGGAAGAAACATTTGGTAATGTAGAAGTATTAGAAAAGCACAAAGGCTATTATATATTAAGAAGTGTAAAAGGTTGATTAAAAACCACTGTTCTGATATAGTAATAGAATGTAAAAAATTATGTTCAATAAGTGTGTACTTTTACGTATAAATTAACAAAGTATATAAGGTGAAATAGAAAATGGTGTCATGAGTTATGCTACCGTTTTCTTTTTGTCTAATTATATTTGCTGATTTAGTAAAAGTAAACACGCAATTTTTGAGGGGTGAATCTGTTTGGCAGGTCAATTTGTCCAATATGGAAGACATCGTAAACGTAGAAACTATGCGAGAATTTCAGAGGTATTAGAATTACCGAATTTAATTGAGATTCAAACTAAGTCTTACGAGTGGTTCTTAGAAGAAGGTTTATATGAAATGTTTAGAGACATTTCACCGATTGAAGATTTCACAGGAAATCTGTCTTTAGAGTTTGTTGATTACAGACTTGGAGAATCAAAATATGATTTAGAAGAATCGAAAAACCGTGATACGACGTATTCTGCACCTCTACGTGTAAAAGTACGTCTAATCATTAAAGAAACGGGCGAAGTGAAAGAGCAAGAAGTATTTATGGGTGATTTCCCATTAATGACAGATACAGGTACATTTGTGATTAATGGTGCTGAGCGTGTAATCGTATCGCAATTAGTTCGTTCACCATCCGTTTACTTTAATGAAAAATTAGATAAAAATGGTCGCACAAACTATGATGCAACAATTATTCCTAACCGTGGCGCATGGTTAGAGTATGAAACTGATGCCAAAGATGTAGTTTATGTACGTATTGATAGAACAAGAAAATTACCACTAACAGTATTATTGAGAGCTTTAGGTTTCTCAACAGATCAAGAAATCATTGATCTTTTAGGAGACAATGAGTACTTACGTAATACATTAGAAAAAGATGGTACTGAAAATACTGATCAAGCACTATTAGAAATTTATGAGCGTTTACGCCCAGGTGAACCTCCGACAGTAGAAAATGCGAAAAGCTTACTATACTCACGTTTCTTCGATCCGAAACGTTATGATTTAGCAAGCGTGGGTCGTTATAAAGCGAATAAAAAACTTCATTTAAAACACCGCTTATTCAATCAAAAATTAGCAGAACCAATTGTTAATGCTGAAACAGGTGAAATTGTAGCTGAAGAAGGTACTGTCCTAGATCGTCGTAATTTAGATGAAATCATGGATGTATTAGAATCTAATGCGAACAGTGAAGTTTTTGAACTTGAAGGTACTGTGATTGATGAACCAGTAGAAATTCAATCTATTAAAGTATATGTTCCTAATGATGAAGAAGGCCGCACAACAACAGTTATTGGTAATGCATTCCCAGATTCAGAAGTGAAATGTATTACACCAGCTGACATCATCGCATCAATGTCATATTTCTTTAATTTATTAAGTGGTATTGGATTCACAGATGATATTGACCATTTAGGTAATCGTCGTCTACGTTCAGTAGGGGAATTACTACAAAACCAATTCCGTATTGGTTTATCAAGAATGGAACGTGTGGTACGTGAAAGAATGTCTATTCAAGACACAGATTCAATTACGCCACAACAATTAATTAATATCCGTCCAGTTATTGCATCAATTAAAGAATTCTTTGGTAGTTCTCAATTGTCACAATTCATGGACCAAGCCAATCCATTAGCAGAATTGACACATAAACGTCGTCTATCAGCATTAGGACCTGGTGGTTTAACACGTGAACGTGCTCAAATGGAAGTGCGTGACGTTCACTACTCTCACTATGGCCGTATGTGTCCAATCGAAACACCAGAGGGACCAAACATTGGTTTGATCAACTCATTATCAAGTTATGCACGTGTAAATGAATTTGGTTTCATTGAAACACCATATCGTAAAGTAGATCTTGAGACGAATAGTATCACAGATCAAATCGATTATTTAACAGCTGATGAAGAAGATAGCTATGTAGTAGCACAAGCGAATTCTAAACTAGATGAAAATGGTCGTTTCTTAGACGATGAAGTTGTTTGTCGTTTCCGTGGTAATAACACAGTTATGGCCAAAGAAAAAATGGATTACATGGATGTATCTCCTAAACAAGTTGTTTCTGCAGCAACAGCATGTATTCCATTCTTAGAAAACGATGACTCTAACCGTGCATTAATGGGTGCAAACATGCAACGTCAAGCAGTACCATTGATGAATCCAGAATCACCTTTCGTAGGTACTGGTATGGAACACGTAGCAGCTCGTGACTCTGGTGCTGCAATTGTCGCTAAACATAAAGGCCGTGTTGAACACGTTGAATCTAATGAAATTCTTGTACGTCAACTTATCGAAGAAGATGGACAAGAATACGAAGGCGAAATCGATCGCTATCCGTTAGCTAAATTCAAACGCTCAAACACAGGTACTTGTTATAACCAAAGACCAATCGTTGCTACAGGTGATGTCGTAACGAAAGGTGAAATTTTAGCCGATGGTCCTTCAATGGAACTTGGTGAAATGGCGTTAGGTAGAAACGTAGTTGTCGGTTTCATGACATGGGACGGTTACAACTATGAAGATGCTGTAATTATGAGCGAACGCTTAGTAAAAGATGACGTATATACTTCTATCCATATTGAAGAATATGAATCAGAAGCACGTGATACAAAACTAGGACCTGAAGAAATTACACGTGATATTCCTAACGTTTCAGATAGTGCGCTTAAAAACTTAGATGACCGTGGTATTGTATACGTAGGTGCTGAAGTTAATGACGGAGACATTTTAGTAGGTAAAGTAACGCCTAAAGGTGTAACAGAATTAACAGCAGAAGAACGCTTATTACATGCGATATTCGGTGAAAAAGCACGTGAAGTACGTGATACATCATTACGTGTACCTCATGGTGCAGGCGGTATTGTTCTAGACGTTAAAGTCTTCAACCGTGAAGAAGGAGATGACACATTATCTCCAGGTGTAAACCAATTAGTACGTGTTTATATCGTTCAAAAACGTAAAATACATGTTGGTGACAAAATGTGTGGTCGTCACGGTAACAAAGGTGTTATCTCTAAGTTAGTTCCTGAAGAAGATATGCCTTACTTACCAGACGGTACACCAATCGACATCATGTTGAACCCATTAGGTGTTCCATCACGTATGAATATCGGACAAGTATTAGAGTTACATTTAGGTATGGCTGCTAAAAACTTAGGTATTCATGTTGCTTCACCAGTATTTGATGGTGCGAGTGATGAAGATGTATGGTCAACGATTGAAGAAGCTGGTATGGCACGTGACGGTAAGACAGTATTATACGATGGACGTACGGGTGAACCATTCGATAACAGAATCTCAGTCGGCGTTATGTATATGTTGAAACTTGCACACATGGTTGACGATAAATTACACGCACGTTCAACTGGACCATACTCACTTGTTACGCAACAACCACTAGGTGGTAAAGCACAATTCGGTGGACAACGTTTCGGTGAGATGGAAGTATGGGCACTTGAAGCTTACGGTGCTGCATACACACTTCAAGAAATCTTAACTTATAAATCTGATGATACAGTAGGTCGTGTAAAAACTTATGAATCTATTGTTAAAGGTGAAAATATTACTAAACCTGGTGTTCCTGAATCATTCAGAGTATTGATGAAAGAACTTCAAAGTTTAGGATTAGATGTTAAGATTATGGATGAGCATGACAATGAAATCGACATGCAAGATAACGAAGATGAAGATGCAGTAGAACGTAAAGTGGACCTTCAACAAAAAGAAGCGCCACAATCACAAAAAGAAATTACTGACTAATACAGATCGCATTTAAGTTTATAAAAAGGTATACCATTTTGGGGTAAAGTCGTCGTACTTGCCTCATTATGGCCTTATCTATTATTGATAAAGAGCAATCAATCAATTTGCACAGCTAATCTAAATTGAAGGAGGTAGGCTCCTTGATTGATGTAAATAATTTCCATTATATGAAAATAGGACTTGCTTCACCTGAAAAAATCCGTTCATGGTCTTTTGGTGAGGTTAAAAAGCCAGAAACAATTAACTATCGTACTTTAAAACCAGAAAAAGATGGTCTATTCTGTGAGAGAATTTTTGGACCTACAAAAGACTGGGAATGTAGTTGTGGTAAATACAAACGTGTACGCTATAAAGGTATGGTTTGTGATAGATGTGGAGTAGAAGTAACTAAATCTAAAGTGCGCCGTGAAAGAATGGGACACATTGAATTAGCTGCGCCAGTTTCACATATTTGGTACTTCAAAGGTATTCCAAGCCGCATGGGACTATTATTAGATATGTCACCAAGAGCATTAGAAGAAGTCATTTATTTTGCTTCTTATGTTGTTGTAAATCCTGGCCCAACTGGATTAGAGAAAAAGACATTACTATCTGAAGCAGAATTCAGAGAGTACTATGATAAATTCCCTGGTCAATTTACAGCTAAAATGGGTGCTGAAGGTATCAAAGAATTATTAGATGAAATTGATTTGGATACAGAATTAAAAGAATTGCGTGATGAGTTAGAGTCTGCAACAGGACAAAGACTTACACGTGCGATTAAACGATTAGAAGTAGTTGAATCATTCAGACATTCTGGTAATAATCCAGCTTGGATGGTATTAGACGTACTTCCAATAATCCCACCAGAAATCAGACCAATGGTTCAATTAGACGGTGGACGTTTTGCAACAAGTGATTTAAATGATTTATATCGCCGTGTCATCAACCGTAACAACCGTTTAAAACGTTTATTAGATTTAGGTGCCCCTGGCATCATCGTACAAAACGAAAAACGTATGCTACAAGAAGCCGTTGATGCACTTATCGATAATGGTCGCCGTGGTCGTCCAGTAACTGGACCAGGTAACCGTCCATTAAAATCATTGTCACATATGCTTAAAGGTAAACAGGGTCGTTTCCGTCAAAACTTATTAGGTAAACGTGTTGACTATTCAGGCCGTTCCGTTATCGCTGTTGGACCAAGCTTGAAGATGTATCAATGTGGCTTACCTAAAGAAATGGCTTTAGAGTTGTTTAAACCTTTCATCATGAAAGAATTAGTTCAACGTGAAATTGCGACAAACATTAAAAATGCGAAAAGCAAGATTGAACGTATGGATGATGAAGTATGGGATGTACTAGAAGACGTCATTAAAGAACATCCAGTTCTTTTAAACCGTGCACCAACGCTGCATAGATTAGGTATCCAAGCATTTGAACCTACACTTGTAGAAGGTCGTGCGATTCGTCTACATCCACTTGCAACTACAGCTTATAACGCTGACTTTGATGGTGACCAAATGGCTGTTCACGTACCATTATCTAAAGAAGCACAAGCAGAAGCACGCATGCTTATGCTTGCAGCACAAAACATCTTAAACCCTAAAGATGGTAAACCTGTTGTTACACCATCACAAGATATGGTATTAGGTAACTATTACCTTACTTTAGAACGTAAAGATGCAGTAAATACTGGTACAATTTATAATGATACAAACGAAGTGTTGAAAGCTTATGCGAATGGTTATGTACATTTACACACACGTATAGGTGTGCATGCAAGTTCATTTAATAACCCAACATTTACAGAAGCGCAAAATCATAAAATTTTAACAACATCTGTTGGTAAAGTAATCTTTAATGAAATCATTCCTGATTCATTTGCATATATTAACGAACCAACAAAATATAACCTTGAAAACAGTACGCCAGACAAATACTTTGTTTCTGCGACAGAATTAGGTGAGGGTGGATTAAAAGCATATTTTGATGAACAACCACTCATCGAACCATTCAACAAGAATTTCTTAGGAAATATCATTGCAGAAGTCTTTAATCGATTCAGCATCACAGATACATCTATGATGTTAGATAGAATGAAAGACTTAGGATTCAAATTCTCTTCTAAAGCTGGTATCACTGTCGGTGTATCTGACATTGTGGTTTTACCAGATAAGCAACAAATTTTAGATGAACATGAAAAACTAGTTGAAAAAGTACAAAAACAATTCAACCGTGGTTTAATTACTGAATTTGAACGTTACAATGCAGTTGTTGAAATTTGGACTGATGCCAAAGACCAAATTCAAAACGAATTAATGGGATCACTTGAAAAAACAAACCCAATCTTTATGATGAGTGACTCTGGTGCCCGTGGTAACGCATCTAACTTTACACAGTTAGCAGGTATGCGTGGACTTATGGCTGCACCATCCGGTAAGATTATTGAATTACCAATCACTTCATCATTCCGTGAAGGTTTAACAGTGTTAGAATACTTTATCTCTACACATGGTGCACGTAAAGGTCTTGCCGATACAGCACTTAAAACAGCGGACTCTGGTTATCTTACTCGTCGTCTTGTTGATGTGGCACAAGATGTTATCGTTCGTGAAGAAGACTGTGGTACGGACCGTGGTTTACTTGTATCTGATATTAAAGAAGGTACTGAAATGATTGAACCATTCAGCGAACGTATTGAAGGTCGTTATTCTAAAGAAACGATTCGCCACCCAGAAACAGATGAAGTCATCGTTCGTCCAGATGAGTTAGTAACAGCAGAAATTGCTAAGAAAATCACAGACGCTGGTATAGAAGAAATGTATATCCGTTCAGCATTCACATGTAATACACGTCATGGTGTATGTGAAAAATGTTATGGTAAAAACCTTGCTACTGGTGAAAAAGTTGAAGTTGGTGAAGCAGTTGGTACAATTGCTGCCCAATCCATCGGTGAACCAGGTACACAGCTTACAATGCGTACATTCCACACAGGTGGTGTAGCAGGTAGTGATATCACGCAAGGTCTTCCTCGTATCCAAGAGATTTTCGAGGCGCGTAACCCTAAAGGCCAAGCTGTCGTGACTGAAATTGAAGGTGTCGTAGATGACATTAGCGTTGCCAAAGATCGTCAACAAGAAATTGTCATCAAAGGCGCAAATGAAACGAAATCTTACCTAGCTTCAGGTACTTCAAGATTAAAAGTTGAAGTTGGCCAAAGTGTTGAACGTGGTGAAGCACTCACAGAAGGTTCAATTGAACCTAAGAACTTCTTATCTATATCTGGCTTGAATGCAACAGAAAGTTATTTATTAAAAGAAGTTCAAAAAGTTTACCGTATGCAAGGTGTTGAAATTGATGATAAACACGTTGAAGTTATGGTAAGACAAATGTTACGTAAAGTACGTATCATTGAAGCTGGAGATACGAAATTACTTCCAGGTGCACTTGTAGATATTCATAACTTTACAGATGCGAACCGTGAAGCATTCAAAGAACGTAAACGTCCAGCAACATCTAAACCTGTATTACTAGGTATAACAAAAGCTTCTCTTGAAACTGAAAGCTTCTTATCAGCAGCTTCATTCCAAGAAACAACACGTGTACTTACAGATGCTGCTATCAAAGGTAAACGTGATAACTTACTTGGACTTAAAGAGAACGTTATTATCGGTAAGCTCATCCCAGCTGGTACAGGTATGAGACGTTACAGTGATGTACAGTATGATAAAGCGACACCAGAAGAAGTTGTTGAAGAGATTCAACCAACTGAAATCTAGTATTGCTTTTAAAATATGAAATGGTTCAACATTCATTTGAGCTTGTATAAACATATAGACATGTGTTGTAGTTGTAGGACTGCAACACGTGTCTATGTCTTAAGTGACTGACCATTTTACTTTGGGTGAAATAAAAGATGAGATGGTAACATTTGATCTTTATTTCGCTCTTTTATTTTTTTATATATTTTCTGCAAAAAATGTTAATTAAAGTTGACTACGCAGTAATTTTGATGTTATTATTATTAAGGTTGATGCAAGCAGAACTTTGGAGGATATTTAGATGTCTAATGAAAAAGTTGCACGCTTTAACAAACAACACTATGTTATTGGTCTTAAACAGACGCTAAAAGCTTTGAATAAAGATCAAGTGACATCATTGATTATCGCTGAAGACGTTGAAGTTCATCTAATGACTCGCGTGTTAAGTCAAATCAATCAAAAAAACATATCTATCTCATTTTTCGAGAGCAAACAAGCTTTAGGAAAGTATGTAGGTATAAACGTTAATGCGACTGTTGTTGCATTATTGAAATGAGATTAGTAAGATTTTTCTTACTAAATTTTATTTACCTTTAAAATGAACCACCTGGATGTGTGGGATTATAAAAGAAGAGAGGAGGACATATTTCATGCCAACTATTAACCAATTAGTACGTAAACCAAGACAAAGCAAATCAAAAAACTATGATTCACCAGCATTGAACAGAAACTACAACAGTAAAAAGAAAAAGTACACTAGCTTAAACTCACCGCAAAAACGTGGTGTTTGTACACGTGTAGGTACTATGACACCTAAAAAACCTAACTCTGCGTTACGTAAATATGCTCGTGTGCGTTTGTCTAACAACATCGAAATTAACGCGTATATCCCTGGTATCGGACACAACTTACAAGAACACAGTGTTGTACTTGTACGTGGTGGACGTGTAAAAGACTTACCTGGTGTGCGTTACCACATCGTACGTGGTGCACTTGATACTTCAGGTGTTGACGGTCGTAGACAAGGTCGTTCATTATACGGAACTAAAAAACCTAAAAAATAAGTTTAAGATTGCGTAAATTTTCGTTATAAAGCATGAAAATATATTATAATTAGGAAGGGAGGATTTATATTATGCCTCGTAAAGGATCAGTACCAAAAAGAGACGTATTACCAGATCCAATTCATAACTCAAAATTAGTTACTAAATTAATTAACAAAATTATGTTAGATGGTAAACGTGGAACAGCTCAAAAAATTCTTTATTCTGCATTTGAATTAGTTCAAGAACGCAGTGGTCGTGAAGCTATCGAAGTTTTCGAAGAAGCTATCGACAACATTATGCCAGTATTAGAAGTTAAAGCACGTCGTGTAGGTGGCTCTAACTATCAAGTACCTGTAGAAGTTCGTCCAGAACGTCGTACTACTTTAGGCCTTCGTTGGTTAGTTAACTATTCACGTCTTCGTGGTGAAAAAACGATGGAAGAACGTTTAGCTAACGAAATTTTAGACGCTGCAAACAACACTGGTGGTGCAGTTAAGAAACGTGAAGACGTTCATAAAATGGCTGAAGCTAACAAAGCCTTCGCTCACTATCGTTGGTAGGATAGTAGGTTTTTCCCTGAGCATGTTCCACATTGATAGTTTACTATCTAGGTGCATGCTTAGGGCATCGCCATATTTATAGTATTTATTCGCAGTTATACTGGAAGGAGAAAAATACATGGCTAGAGATTTTAGTTTAGAAAGAACTCGTAATATCGGTATCATGGCTCACATCGATGCTGGTAAAACAACTACGACTGAACGTATTCTTTACTATACTGGACGTATCCATAAAATTGGTGAAACTCATGAAGGAGCTTCACAAATGGACTGGATGGAACAGGAGCAAGACCGCGGTATTACAATCACATCAGCTGCAACAACAGCTTCATGGGATGATCACCGTGTAAACATCATCGATACACCTGGACACGTAGACTTCACTGTTGAAGTTGAACGTTCATTACGTGTACTTGATGGTGCGGTTACAGTACTTGATGCGCAATCAGGTGTTGAACCTCAAACTGAAACAGTTTGGCGTCAAGCAACAACTTACGGCGTTCCTCGTATTGTATTCGTAAACAAAATGGATAAACTAGGTGCGAACTTTGAATATGCTGTAAGCACAATTCATGATCGCCTACAAGCGAATGCACAACCAATCCAATTACCAATTGGTGCGGAAGATGAATTTGAAGCAATCATCGACTTAGTTGAAATGAAATGTTTCAAATACAACAATGACTTAGGAACTGAAATTGAAGAAATTGAAATTCCTGAAGATCAAAAAGAAAGAGCTGAAGAAGCTCGTGCAACACTTATTGAAGCAGTAGCTGAAACAAGTGATGAATTAATGGAAAAATATCTTGGTGACGAAGAAATTACTGTAGCTGAATTAAAAGACGCTATTCGTCAAGCAACTAATAATATTGAATTCTACCCAGTTCTTGTTGGTACTGCCTTCAAAAACAAAGGTGTTCAATTAATGCTTAACGCAGTAATTGATTATTTACCTTCACCATTAGATGTTAAACCAATTATCGGTCACCGTGCTGATGATCCAGAAGAAGAAGTTATCGCAAAAGCGGATGACAATGCTGAGTTCGCTGCATTAGCGTTCAAAGTAATGACTGACCCTTATGTTGGTAAGTTAACATTCTTCCGTGTGTACTCAGGTACATTAACTTCTGGTTCTTATGTTAAAAACTCTACGAAGAATAAACGTGAACGTGTAGGTCGTTTACTACAAATGCACGCTAACTCTCGTCAAGAGCTTAACACAGTTTACTCAGGAGATATCGCTGCTGCGGTAGGTCTAAAAGAAACTGGTACTGGTGATACTTTATGTGGTGAGAAAAATGACATTATCTTGGAATCAATGGACTTCCCAGAACCTGTTATTCACTTATCAGTTGAACCAAAATCTAAAGCTGACCAAGACAAAATGACTACAGCTTTAGTTAAATTACAAGAAGAAGACCCAACATTCCATGCACACACTGACGAAGAAACTGGACAAGTTATCATCGGTGGTATGGGTGAGCTTCACTTAGACATCTTAGTTGACCGTATGAAAAAAGAATTTAACGTTGAATGTAATGTTGGTGCGCCAATGGTTTCATACCGTGAAACATTTAAGCAATCAGCACAAGTTCAAGGTAAATTCGCGCGTCAATCTGGTGGTCGTGGACAATATGGTGACGTTAAAATTGAATTTGAACCGAATGAAACAGGCGGCGGTTTCGAATTCGAAAACGCTATCGTTGGTGGTGTAGTTCCTCGTGAATACATTCCATCAGTTGAAGCAGGACTTAAAGATGCTATGGAAAACGGTGTATTAGCTGGTTATCCATTAATTGATGTTAAAGCAAAATTATTTGATGGTTCATACCATGATGTCGATTCATCAGAAATGGCCTTCAAAATCGCTGCATCATTAGCGCTTAAAGAAGCAGCTAAAAAATGTGAACCAGTTATCTTAGAACCAATGATGAAAGTTACAATTGAAATGCCTGAAGAATACATGGGTGACATCATGGGTGATGTGACATCTCGTCGTGGACGTGTTGATGGTATGGAACCTCGTGGTAATGCACAAGTTGTAAATGCCTTTGTACCACTTTCAGAAATGTTCGGTTATGCAACTTCATTACGTTCTAATACACAAGGTCGTGGAACATACACAATGTACTTCGATCACTATGCAGAAGTTCCAAAATCAATTTCTGAAGATATAATTAAGAAAAACAGTGGTAATAAAACAGCTGAATAATTACACTTGTATTGTGCAGTGACAGTCTGTACAATACATGTAAAGCATAATTATATGGCTTACAGTTTTATTAATTGATTTTTTAGGGAAAATGCATTATAAAGGTACTGTATGGTCCTTTTAAACTAAATTAATCATCTTCTCATGATGGTGAGAAACTGTCATGAGAGATAAATTTAACAATTATTTTTCTAACGAATAGGAGAGATTTTATAATGGCTAAAGAAAAATTCGATCGCTCAAAAGAACATGCCAATATTGGTACAATCGGACACGTTGACCATGGTAAAACTACTTTAACAGCTGCTATCGCAACTGTTTTAGCAAAAAATGGTGACACTGTTGCACAATCATACGACATGATTGACAACGCTCCAGAAGAAAAAGAACGTGGTATTACAATTAATACTGCACACATCGAGTATACTACTGACAAACGTCACTATGCTCACGTTGACTGCCCAGGACACGCTGACTATGTTAAAAACATGATCACTGGTGCTGCACAAATGGACGGAGCTATCTTAGTAGTATCTGCTGCAGATGGTCCAATGCCACAAACTCGTGAACACATCCTTTTATCACGTAACGTTGGTGTTCCAGCATTAGTTGTATTCTTAAACAAAGTTGACATGGTTGACGATGAAGAATTATTAGAATTAGTAGAAATGGAAGTTCGTGACTTATTAAGCGAATATGACTTCCCAGGTGACGATGTACCTGTAATCTCTGGTTCAGCATTAAAAGCACTTGAAGGCGACGCTGACTATGAGCAAAAAATCTTAGACTTAATGCAAGCTGTTGACGAATTCATTCCAACACCAGAACGTGATTCTGACAAACCATTCATGATGCCAGTTGAGGACGTATTCTCAATCACTGGTCGTGGTACTGTTGCTACAGGCCGTGTTGAACGTGGTCAAATCAAAGTCGGTGAAGAAGTTGAAATCATCGGTATGCAAGAAGAATCAAGCAAAACAACTGTTACTGGTGTAGAAATGTTCCGTAAATTATTAGACTATGCTGAAGCTGGTGACAACATTGGTGCGTTATTACGTGGTGTTGCACGTGAAGACATCCAACGTGGTCAAGTTTTAGCTGCTCCTGGTTCAATTACACCACATACAAAGTTTAAAGCGGAAGTTTACGTTTTATCTAAAGATGAAGGTGGACGTCATACTCCATTCTTCAGTAACTACCGCCCACAATTCTATTTCCGTACTACTGACGTAACAGGCGTTGTTACTTTACCAGAAGGTACTGAAATGGTTATGCCTGGCGACAATGTTGAAATGGAAGTTGAACTAATTTCTCCAATCGCTATCGAAGACGGTACACGTTTCTCTATCCGTGAAGGTGGACGTACTGTTGGATCAGGCGTTGTAACTGAAATCTACAAATAAGATATCTTATCTTTAATATAGATTTGAAGAGTCTCCATGTTGGAGGCTCTTTTTTTATTTTTGATGTAATATTTTTTTCAACTGAATAATATTATGACCAAGGTTGAAATTTAAAGTGTGAGATATTTGGAAATAAAAAGACCCTAGGCTATTCAGGCCTAGGGCTTAATTACATTTTCCAACTCTAATATTTTTAAAAACTGGCTGGCACTATATTTTAATGCTTTTTCATCTAGATTGAAATATGGGCTATGGTGTGGATGTGTGGTATCTTTTTCAGGGTTACCACAACCTGTTAAAAAGAATGCACCTGGACGTACTTTTTGATAATGTGAAAAGTCCTCGCCAATCATCATTAATTCAGATTCGTTAAATCTTAAATTCATCTCATTTGAAGCTTGTTTAACGATGTCAAAGCATTTAGGATTATTGTGGACAGGCAAATAACCTTTAATATAATCAAAATCATAACTAATGTCATTCGCAACAGCCAACCCTTGCAATAGCTTATCCATCTTGTGCATCACATGTGCTTGTACTTCTGTATCAAAAGTACGCACAGTTCCTTTACAAAATGCAGTATCTGGAATGACATTATCTGCCGAACCAGATTGTACCATGCCGAAGCTAATAACAGCTTGTTTTACCGGATCAATCGTTCTAGAAACAATTTTTTGCGCACTAATGATAAATTCAGCCATAATGACAACAGGATCGATGGTTTCGTGTGGCTTCGCACCGTGTCCCCCTTGACCATGAATCGTTACGTTGAATTCATCTGGAGAGGCCATCATCGCGCCAGGACGAGAATAAATTGTGCCGGTAGGGTAACCACTCCACAAATGGTTTCCATATATTCTATCTACGTTTTGTAAGCAGCCGTCATCAATCATTTCTTGTGAGCCACCTGGCATAATTTCTTCGCCATATTGGAAAATTAGCACGACATCACCATTTAATTTGCTTTTATGTGCGTCGATGATTTCAGCAACGGCTAGTAGTATTGCAGTATGACCATCGTGCCCACATGCATGCATTGCACCAGGATTTTTAGACTTGTAATCTACTTCAGTGAGTTCATCGATAGGTAAAGCATCAAAATCAGCACGTAATGCAATCGTTGGACCGTCTCCTTGTGCACTAAATGTTGCGACAATACCATTTCTTCCAACGAGCGACCGTACCTCGCATGATAGTTGGCTGAGTTGATTTAGGATGTAGTCACGTGTATGATACTCCTCAAATGATAATTCAGGATATTGATGCAAATAGCGACGTATTTGTATCATTCTGTTTTCCTTTTCTCTTGCTAGTTGAAACCAATCAAACAACTTCAACCCTTCTTCCTTAAAATGATTATTCTATTATATCATTTTAAATGATTTTACTGTAGAGACAATTATTGTGACTTTGATTAGATTGTAGAAAACGCTTTAATAAATCGTGTGATTCTACTTTCCTGATACAAGAAAATGGGTTATGATAGGATTAAATAGTAGATAACTCAAAGGGGGATTTCCAGTGGTACAGTCACTACATGGCTTTTTAGATGAAAATATTCAATATTTAAAAGGTAATGGACTTTATAATGAAATTGATACAATTGAAGGTGCAAATGGACCAGAGATTAAAATAAACGGGAAAAACTATGTTAATTTGTCTTCAAATAACTATTTAGGACTTGCAACAGATGAAGATTTAAAACAAGCTGCCAAAGATGCCATAGACACTCATGGCGTAGGTGCAGGTGCAGTAAGATCTATTAACGGTACATTAGACCTTCATGACGAATTGGAAGAAACACTTGCGAAATTTAAAGGTACAGAGGCAGCGATTGCATACCAATCAGGTTTTAATTGTAATATGGCAGCCATTTCAGCTGTGATGAATAAAAATGATGCTATCCTATCAGATGAATTAAACCACGCATCAATTATTGATGGATGTCGTTTATCTAAAGCGAAAATTATACGCGTCAACCATTCAGATATGGACGATTTACGCGCTAAAGCGAAAGAAGCTGTTGAATCTGGACAATACAATAAAGTAATGTATATTACTGACGGTGTATTTAGTATGGATGGCGATGTTGCTAAATTACCAGAAATCGTAGAAATTGCAGAAGAATTCGGTTTAATCACATATGTTGATGACGCACATGGCTCTGGTGTCATGGGCAATGGTGCAGGTACAGTGAAACATTTTGGCCTTCAAGATAAAATTGACTTCCAAATTGGTACATTATCTAAAGCGATTGGTGTTGTCGGTGGTTATGTAGCTGGTACACAATCATTGATCGATTGGTTGAAAGCACAATCAAGACCATTCTTATTCTCAACATCATTAGCGCCTGGTGATACAAAAGCCATCACTGAAGCTGTTAAGAAATTAATGGCATCAACAGAATTACACGACAAACTTTGGGAAAATGGTAATTACTTAAAAGACGGATTGAAAAAATTAGGTTTTGACATTGGTAATTCTGAATCACCAATTACACCAGTAATCATAGGTGACGAAAAAGAAACACAAGCATTTAGTAGCCGCTTAAAAGATGAAGGTATCTATGTGAAATCCATCGTCTTTCCAACAGTGCCTAAAGGTACGGGCCGTGTTCGTAATATGCCTACAGCTGCACATACAAAAGAAATGCTTGATCAAGCATTAGCGGCATATGAAAAAGTAGGTAAAGAACTAGGCACAATTTAACGCTAACTCTAATTTATAAAACGAATGAATAAAAAAATAAATGAAGCAACAAAATGCTAGACTGCTTATGTCCTATTTGTATGGATATAAAGGGTCTAGCTTTTTTGATTTTAATCACTTTGATAGGGTATAAGTTTAACACTTATGAAAGTATATACATAAATCACAATTTATCTAGAAGATAGGGTGATACAATGACAAAACTAATATTATTAAGAGGTAACTCTGGTAGCGGCAAAACGACTATTGCCCGTAACTTACAAAGCATGTTGGGGAATGGTGTCATGCGCGTGGGTCAAGATGAAATAAGACGCCATATGTTAAACGTCTCAGATAGACCAGGCAATTTATCAATTGAGTTAATAAAATACATTACACTATTTGGCATAGCACATTGTAAATATGTTATTGTAGAGGGTATTTTCAATAAAGAAAAATATGGTAATATGTTACAGAGCATTATTTCAAGTGCGCATATTAAAAGCTATATTTATTATTTCGACTTACCTTATGCAGAAACCGTGAGAAGACATCACTCAAAAACATATACGGATTTCAGTGCACAAAAACTTGCAAGCTGGTTTGTTGAAAAAGATACACTAAATGTAAAAAATGAGAAATTGATTCCTGAAATGATGACACAAAATGATATACTCACGATGATCATGAATGATCTTCATGACGAGTGAAAATTGTCCTTAGAAGTAGTTCATATTTTTAATAAATTAAAAGGTTGATTTTATGCCAAATGATGTTATAGTTTTGGTTGCTGACGCCTTACGTTAAGGGGTTTTTCAATGAAAAATAATTTAGGGTTGCATTTCACTACACAACGGCTTATCATTAGACCGTTAGAAGAAAATGATTATGAGTCATGGTTGTCAGGATTTGTTAATCGTTATCCTGCGCAATACAAGCATGATAAAGGCCAAGTCGACATGTCAGATGCTACGGAACCATGGTTTGCGGCAATGGTTTTAAAGCATCAACAAGCCATTAAAGATGATGATTTGTATATATTTGGCATCTTTGATAAAACGGGACGTCATCTTGGTATGCTTAACATTAAAAATTTAAGCCGCGATCAATTTCAATGGGCAGAAATCGGTTATTTTATCCATAATCAATACTGGCATCAAGGGTATGCTTATGAAGCTTTATCAGAACTTGTGAAACAAACGAAAGAGACTTTAAAGTTTCATAGAATAGAAGCACACATCAATTTGGATAATCAACCTTCTATTCAGTTAATTGAAAAATTAGGCTTTGCATTTGAATGTATTCGAAAAGGATTTATTTTCGAACATGGACAATGGACTGACAACTACGTGTATTATCTCAATACACATGACGAACCAATGGGATAGCAACTAAAAGGAAGGAGTGTCAACATGGTTGAATTTAGAGAGTTAACAATGGCTGACGAAACATTATATTGTGATTATATGAAAGAATGGATAGATCACGATGAAAAGGTAGTGCCTGAGATTACGAATATTACCAAATACAATAATTTTGAAGAAATTGTACATGAATTAGCAGATAACAAATCTAATGATGAGACAGTAGATAATACGACATTGTTTTTAATT
The DNA here is from genome assembly GCF_025558845.1 of Staphylococcus ureilyticus. NCBI lineage: Bacteria > Bacillati > Bacillota > Bacilli > Caryophanales > Staphylococcaceae > Staphylococcus > Staphylococcus ureilyticus. The sequence continues at coordinate 278,860 of NZ_CP094825.1, forward strand.
GATGATGATAAGATTATTGGCGCTGCCAATATTCGCCATCATTTGAATGAAAAATTAAAAATCATTGGCGGCCATGTTGGCTACGGTGTTCGTAAGAGCTACCGAGGCAAGGGCTTTGGTAATAAAATTTTGAAAAAGTCATTAGACTACTTATCACGTATTGGCGTACAAGAAGCGCTGATTACTTGTGAAAAAAATAATGAAGCCTCTGCAGCTGTCATCTTACACAATGGTGGGGAAGAAATAGAATCTTCAACATTAGATGATGGCACAGTCGTTCGTCGCTTCCAGATAGAAATCGCATAAAAAACATAATAATTAAAAGTTGCCATGTAAGAAAATGGCAACTTTTTTTATATTTATTTATGAAAACGGCAACATGAAATAAAAGACTTCGCAAAAAATTTCAAGTATAATTGTTTTTAACACTAGGTATTAATTTTAAAAAAGAAGTGAGGTTATAACATGTCTAAAGTCATTCAAGACATACATACAGCATTTGAGCATTTAGAAGATGGCATGACAGTACTTGCCGGTGGTTTTGGGCTATGCGGGATACCAGAGCATGCCATTGAAGCGATTCGTACAAAAGGTACAAAAGGATTGACCGTAGTAAGTAATAACTGTGGTGTAGATGATTTTGGATTGGGCCGTTTACTTGAGAAAAAACAAATAGATAAAATGGTTAGCTCGTATGTGGGTGAAAATAAAATATTTGAGCAACAGCTGATCAATGGTGAGTTAGATGTAACACTAACACCTCAAGGTACGTTGGCTGAAAAATTACGTGCAGGCGGTGCAGGTATTCCAGCATTTTACACAAAAACAGGTGTGGGTACTTTGATCGCTGAAGGTAAAGAATCACGAGAATTTGACGGTGAAACGTACATTATGGAACGTGCCATTACAGGCGATTTTGGTATTGTGAAGGCTCAAAAGGCGGATACATTTGGTAATTTAGTATTTGAAAAAACAGCGCGTAATTTTAATCCTTTATGTGCTATGGCCGCCAAGACTACTGTCGTTGAAGTAGAAGAAATTGTTGAATTAGGTGAAATTGACCCAGATGATGTACATCTGTCAGGTGTATATGTGGATTATATCTATCTAGGCAAACATTTTGAAAAACGCATAGAAAAACGTACAGTGAAGGAGGTACAACATGGATAAACAAACACAACGTAAGAAGATTATTCAGCGTGCAGCACAAGAAATTCATAGTGATATGGTAATAAATTTAGGTATTGGTATGCCAACACTTGTAGCAAATGAGATGAATGACCATGTAGAAAATGTCTTTTTCCAATCTGAAAATGGTTTGCTTGGTATTGGCCCATATCCTACTGAAGATGAAGTGGATTCAGATTTGATTAATGCAGGTAAAGAAACGGTTACTGCTGCTAAAGGCGCATCATATTTTGACAATGCAGAATCATTTGCGATGATACGCGGGGGGCATATTGATTTAGCAATTCTTGGTGGTATGGAAGTTTCGGAAACAGGTGATTTAGCAAACTACATGATTCCTGGCAAGCTCGTAAAAGGTATGGGCGGTGCGATGGATTTGGTGGTTGGAGCTCAAAAAGTGGTCGTTATCATGGACCATATGAATAAACACGGTGAATCTAAGATAAAATCAAAATGTGAGTTGCCTTTAACAGGCGCAGGTGTTGTTAATACGTTAATCACAGATTTAGCTGTTTTTAAATTTGAAGATAAAGTTATGAAATTGGTTGAACTTCAAGAAGGTGCCACACTTGAACAGATACAAACCTATACAGATGCTTATTTTATAAATTGCTTGAATCATTAGCTGTTTTTCCACATATTGTACGATGTATTCATAGGTAGATCATTATCTATTTTTAAAAGATTAGCTCTTAGTCAAACTTAAAATTCCGAGTAAGTATGTTATTGTAACAATAGAGGTTGAATTAATGACAAAGGTTCGGAGATTGATATGAAGAAAAATGCAGAACTGAAAAGTATTGTTATCGCTATTATATTTGCAGCGGCTGCAGATGTGGTTCCTAACGGCATATTTCATAAAATCTTGTTGGTAATCGGTATTTTAGCATTTATTTATATGTTGATTACACATTTAAAGTTTACGTTATATCATATTAAAATAGAAGATAATCAGCAACAAACATGGTTTAGTGTGAAAACGGATTATTGGTTGCTGTTTATTAAAAATATGTTGGCCATAACACTATTATTAGCGATATATTGTGTGTCTGTGTATGTCGATAATCATATGGCTTGGATTATCATCCCTTTACTTGTCGTTGGATTTATAGGAATAATCTTATTTGAAAATAAATTTGAAAAGAAGAGTAACATTTTAGAGTCAGAAAATGTAAAAGAATAGAGGTGACTTATGAAATTTATTGATGAACATGAACAAGCTGAATTATTAAACATGGAAGAAGTCGTTGAAGCGGTAGCCGAATCTTTACAGGCCTATTCTGAAGGGAAGACGGATACCCCTTTACGTTATGTACTTCCTTTTAATGAAGACAATCGTTATCTAGTTATGCCGGCTTTATCTGATGAATTGAAAGTTGTGGGGCTTAAAACAGTAACAATGGCCCCTAATAATACAAAGATAGGTAAAAATACCATTGTTGGTTCTGTGATATTATCAGATTATGAAACTGGTGAAACATTAGCCGTATTAGAAGGTTCTTACTTAACTAAAATTCGTACAGGCGCAATTTCTGGCGTAGCTACAAAATACCTTGCTCGTGAAAATGCAGAAACATTATGTGTCATAGGGACAGGCGATCAAGCACAAGGATTAATTGAAGCTGTATTAGCTGTTAGAGATATCAAACATATTCAACTGTATAATAGAACTCACCGTAAAGCAGTGACATTTGCAGAAACGATTCAACAGCAATATCAATCCGTTGATGTGACAGTGATGGAAGATGTTGAAGCTGCTATGACCAGTGCTGATGTTATTGTCACTGCAACCAACGCCACGCAACCTGTTTTTAATAAATCATTAGAAGCTGGAGTGCATGTGAATGCTGTAGGTTCTTTTAAATCAGATATGCAAGAGTTGCCTTCACACGCTATAGCCAATGCCGATAAAGTAGTTGTAGAAGCATCGGAAGCGGCATTAGAAGAAACAGGAGATTTAATTACCCCAATAAAAGAAGGTCTGTTTGGAGAAAAAGATTTATATGGCGAACTAGGTGAAATTGTCGGTTCTCTTTTAGCTGGACGCGAAAGTGATGATGAAATTACCGTATTTAAATCTGTAGGTGTAGCCATTGTAGATATTATTGTGGCTAACTATTTTTATCAAAAAGCACAGAAAAATAATGACGTGCAGTAATTTATATATAAGGTTGATAAAGTAAAATTTTGATAGGCTATAGTAAAATTATTAAGCGTTTCGCTGTATTGCTTTATAGTATAATGTAGGTATTATTTTATACTTTAAAGGATACTTATGGCGAAACGCTTTTTATAATGATTTTTTAACATCGAAATTTTCAAACTATACTTAGACTGTAAATAAAATATATTATAAATAACTTTATTTAAATAAGGATCAAAAGATTTTTTGTAAAGTTCTTGGTAGCATTATTCAATTATTATTACAATTTCACCTCGATTTCTTTTGATTTGTTCGTCAAAATTGTTAAACTCATACTAATATATAGAAGACGTAAATTAACTAAATTTATAATTTTATTTGTAATACTATTTTATTTTTATAATAAAAATCAGGTGTTCAACGTATTATATTAATAAAATTGACGATAAGTATATTATGACTTGAGTATATAGGAGGATGAAAAATGAAACTACTAATTACAGGCGGTGCTGGATTTATTGGCTCGCACTTAGCAGAACACTTTAACAAAGCTAATGAGGTGTTTATATTAGACAATTTAAGCACAGGGCATCATTCGAATGTCGAATTTATAGATGATGCGCATTTCATTGAAAATGATGTAATTAATACATCATTTGTGACATCCTTAGTAGAGAAAGAACAATTTGATATCGTCATTCATTTAGCAGCCGTAGTTAGTGTTGTAGAAACAATAAATGACCCTATAAAGTCTCAGTCTGTCAATATAAATGGCACATTAAATCTCTTAGAAGCCAATCGTCAATATAATCATAATTTGAAGAAATTTATTTTTGCATCATCAGCGGCCGTTTATGGTAATACCGAAGGATTGCCAAAACAAGTCGAAACGTTCATTGATCCTGAATCACCTTACGCTGTGGAAAAATATGCTGGGGAACAATATACAAAAATTTACAATACACTATATCAACTGCCAACAACTGCTTTAAGATTCTTTAATATATATGGACCGAGACAAGATCCTCATTCACCATACTCTGGTGTATTATCTATTATAGATAATAAATTTAAAAATAACGAAACATTCACATTTTTTGGGGATGGAGAGCAAACGAGATTTTGTATACGTAAAAGATTTGGTGCGAGCAGTTTCAATAGTGTTAGATAATGAAGTAACGAATGGCAAAATTTACAACTTAGCTACTGGTAAACAAATATCATTATTAGAAATTTTCGATAAGTTCAAAATGGTTTATAATAAAACTATAAATTATCAGTTTGCTGAATCAAGAAGCGGGGACATTAAACATTCTTGTGCTGATATCAAAGGTTTGGAAGCGCTAGGATTTAATCCACAATATGATATTATGTCAGGTTTAACTGAATATATTAATTACTCGAATACAGATAAGATAAATTAAGAGGTGGAAGAATGATTGGTAAAACGAAAAAGTTTGTATTAAATCAAACAAAAAGAAAATTAAAATTCATTTCGGAACCATTGAAATTACAACTTAGAAGTAAATACACAAGAAATATTATGCATTATGCAAATCTATATAAAACGATTGAAGTAGATGACAAGCATATTTTGTATCAAGTTAGAGATGGACAAAGTATGACAGATAGTCCTTATGCAATATATAAATATTTAATGAACCATCCTGATTATCAAAAATATATACATATTTGGGTCGTAGCATCTCAAAAAATGCAAAAAGCATTTTCTAAAAAATATAGTAAATATAAAAATGTAAAATTTATAGTTAAAGAAAGTGAAGACTATTTACGTTATTTAACAAAGTGTAAATATCTCATCAATAATGCGACGTTTCCAACGTATTTTACGAAAAAGCCAAATCAAATATATGTTAATACTTGGCATGGTACACCTTTAAAAGCAATGGGGTTAGATATCAGACATAATTTATTAGAATCACAAAATACAATTCGCAACTTTTTAAGTTCTGACTATATTATTTCACCTAACCAACATACGACAGATATTTTTAAAAAAGCATTTAAATTAGACGGTTTAAATGATGAAGCAATTTTAGAAATTGGTTATCCTAGAATAGATGCAACGCTAAATTCACAGTCAAAAGAAGTTACGCAGAAATTAAAGCAACAAGGCATTAAATTAACAGATGCGCCGATTTTACTCTTTTCACCGACATGGCGTGGCCAAACGGTCAGTACACCAGAAGATAATATTGAAGAAATTGAAGCGCTGATTGAGTCATTAAATAAACAAACACATTATCAAGTATTATTAAAAGTGCATCCGTTTATTTATAAAAAAGCAGTAGGTAATAAAAAATTAAAAAAATACTTAGTTGAAGATACATTTGATACGAATGAATTACTCAGTATTGTTGATTTGCTTGTAACTGATTACTCAAGTATCTTTTTTGATTATTTAGTTACAGATAAACCTATTATTTTTTATACACCTGATTATAAAGCCTATGAAGAAGACAGAGGATTTTACCTTCCTGTGGATAGTCTTCCAGGTCCAAGTGTGCACTCAATTGAAGCATTGGTAGCTACTGTCCAAGAGTCACAGCGCATGCTAGCACAATATAAGGGGAACTATCAAAAATATAAACAAAAATTTGTGAATTACGATGATGGACAAGTAACGGAAAGAGTTGTCAATCAAGTGTTTCATCATGATGCACCCAAAAATGGCGTTCAAAACAACAGAAAAGAGCGTATTTTAATATATCCAGGTGGTATGAAACCTAATGGCATAACAACATCGATCCTGAATTTATTAGAAAATGTTGATTATGATAGATATGATATTACGGTTTATCTTGGATTCAATAGAAATAAAGATGTGATAGATAATCTATATAGCTTAAATGACAATGTGAGGGTTATTTTAAGAAAAGGACCATTGTTGGCAAACACTTCAGAATACTATCGTAACCTATTGGTACGCAATAGAGGCATCAAATCGAAAATTGAAGAAAAAATTTATCCGGATGCATTGTATCAACGCGAATTTAGAAAAGTGTTTGGTAACTCAGCGTTTGATGTCGTTATGGATTTCAGTGGCTATGCGATGTTTTGGTCTGAAATCTTGTTAGCGAGCAAGGCTAAAAGAAAATTAATCTACTTGCACAGTGATATGAAAATGGATATGGAGCGTAAAGTGAACGGTGTGAGACCGCATTACGCTAATTTAAAAGGTGTGATGTCCTTATATCCTTATTATGATAAGCTCGTAAGTGTGTCTGAAGTGACTAAGCAGGAAAATGTTAAAAAAATAGCGAATAGAAAAACAAAAGATAAATTTAAATCATCGATGAATACCATTAACTTAGATAGAATTTATAATTTGGTGGATGAAGATAATGATATCTTTATGAAAAATGGGGAACGTGTCATTGTAAGAGAACAGGATAAGCAAATTACAAGCATACCGTTCCATAAATCCGATTATAAAGTGATGACAATGGGAAGATTATCTCCTGAAAAAGGATTTGATAATTTGATTCAAGCGTTTAGCGGCGTGGTGGAAGCAAATCCTAACGCGAAATTATACATTTTAGGTGATGGCCCACTCAAAAATCAACTAAATAAACTAATTACGTCATTAGATTTATCAGATCATGTATTTTTAATGGGACAAAAAAGAAATCCATTTAATATTATGAGAGATTGTGATCTATTTGTTTTACCGTCTTATTACGAAGGGCAATCAATGGTCTTATTAGAGGCGTTGACTGTTGGTATAGATATTCTGGCATCAGATATACCAGCCAATCAATATGTACTTGATTATGGCAAGTATGGAATGCTGAGTTTTAATGATGCTGAATCATTACAAACAAGCATACAACAGTTTATTAATAAGGAAACACCTGTTTATGCCAAATTTGATCCAGAATTATATAATAAAGAAGCGATTGAACAATTTTATCATTTATTAGATGACTAAAGTATCATATAACTGAGGGATGAGAAATAATGCTCAAGCCCAAAATAAAGGACGCATCCATATGAAATGGATGCGTCCTTTTTATATTTAAAAGCCTTCAATTTATACTGTGCTTGTTTATTTGAAATGCCATGTTTATATAGCAATTTTTACACTTTAACTATGATGTTTATAATTATTGATAACCATAGGCTGTAGTGTATTTCTTCCTACAACAATTCTTATATATGGAATAAAAGATAGTATTATCGCTAATCCAATACAAAATCCAAGTGTGAAAATAGAACTTAAGATTAAAAATAGTGGTGGGAATGTAACAAATGATGCTAGCGATCTAGAAATAAAATCTACAATGATTTGGTGTGCTAAGTATATGAAAAATGATATTTCGCTTATTAAAAACACAAATACTAAATTAAACCGAGTTAAAAATTTAGATAAATAGACGATAAATACAAAACTGATTGCAGAAAATAAGACTAAATCAAATCGATTAGACTCATTTAGATGTACGTCTAAATAAGAAAAATTAAATGCCATATAGGATAAAGCCAATAGCCAAATCAATAGAAGCCAAACTAAATGACGCTTTAAAAAATGAATAACAGTATCATATTATTTACCGAAGTAGAAACCAACAACAAAGTAAAATAGCCAAAATAAAATAATGGTTCTACTGAATAAAGGATAAAAATCCCAGAATTCAAGATAAGCAGTACTGTAATACATTAAATAAGAATGTCCAAAACTAATGATAAAGGTAACGACAAGTACAAAAATAGGATTGGCTTTACTCAATAATTTATAAAATAAGCGATGTAATACATAAAACTGAAAAATAACAAGTACAAACCATCCGAAAAATTTACCTTCTACTACGATATTTAAAAAGATTTCCCAAAATGATTTATCTGAACTATCACCAAGAAATAGTCTAAAAGTGATAAATAAACCAAATATAGCATAAGGAATTAAAATAAATTTCATGCGCTTAAGTAAAAAGTTTTGCGGAATTTTAGTTGAATATAGCATACCTAATAATGTTTCGGACAAAATAATAAAGCAAGGTGTTGCAAATAATAAAATAACTTGTAAAAAACTATAAAATGATTTTTCAAATTGTGAAATGTGATAATCGTTTACTAAACCGGTTAAACAATGGACGATGACTATTGCGATACAAAATATCGCTCTAGCATAGGTGAGTTCCATTTTCCTCTCCAAAATAAAAACTCCTCTCAAAATCCATTCCATAATATGATAATTAGTATTAAAAGTAAAGTTTATATGAATTTATTTTTATAATAATTATATATAAAGCGTAGCACTTTCTAATATGAAATTTGGGTAAGTTTAAGAAAAGAATGATATGCTTATATATATTTAAAATAGTCACTGAAAAATAGCTACTAGTAGTTAATTAAAAAACTAAAAAATTGAAAGGAACAACGTTATGAAATCAATCTTACTAATTGGTCAATCAAATATGGCAGGAAGAGGATTTTTAGATAGTGTAAATCCCATCATTGATGAACGTATTTTTATGCTTAGAAATGGTAGATGGCAAATGATGGAAGAACCGATACATAGCGATCGTTCTGTCGCTGGTATTGGACCAGCTGCATCGTTTGCAAAGCAATGGCTCGATGATCATCCAAATGAAACAATAGGGTTCATTCCATGTGCTGATGGAGGTACTTCTATTGAAGAATGGTCAGATGAAAGTATGCTGACGCGGCATGCTGTAAGTGAAGCGAGATTTGCTATGGAAACGTCTGAATTGATTGGTGTTTTATGGCATCAAGGTGAAAGTGATAGTCAAAATAATAAATTTCAAACATATGAAACAAAATTATCACACCTCATTGATTATTTTAGAGAAGCACTTGAATTGCCTAAACTTACTTTTGTCATTGGATTGTTAGGAACGTTTTTAGGAAAAGAAGGGTTTGGCGCTAGTGCTACAGAGTATCAAGAAATTAATAACAGTATCAAGAACGTCGCGCAGAAACAACATGATTGTTACTTTGTTACAACAGAAGGCTTAACGGCAAATCCAGATGGTATTCATATAGATGGATTCTCACAACGCTTGTTTGGGATTAGGTATTATGATGCATTTTCAAAATCAAAGGACGTCGTCAATCCTTTAGATAATGAGAGCGAAAGAGAACAAGATTTATATAAAACTGAATTTACTAAAAATGAACAAATGTATATGCTTGTGGCTAGGTTATCTAAAAATGAAATCACGTATCAAGATTTTATCAATGAAATGTCACAAATGAATAAATAATGATCTGGAAAATTATCATTTTTAAAAATATTTATTTTTTCGTTCAATCTATGTCTAAAAAGCCTTTCAAAACACACGAGATGTGTGTACATTTGAAAGGCTTGTTGTATTTTATCATCCCATTATGGTTATGTTAATCGTCCATGTGTGATTTTAGTAAGTGCGTCATTTGTAGCAAATATTTTAGCATTTACAGTTGGGACACCCATGGATTGTAGGCGCTCACTATGCATGTTTAAATAATTTTTAGCATTTTTGTAACTATCAAATGCATAAATGCCACCCGCTTCTTTTTCATCAGCATTTTCTGTCCAAATTTTCCATAAAAAACCTGGTTCTCTATTTATAGATTTCGCTAAATCAGCGAATTGTCTGGACATCTCTTGTCCAAAAGGACCATCGATTGGAAAATCAACTTGTAAAATATAGATCATGATAAACCATCCTTTTTAAATTATTTATTATGTTTACTATACCAATTAAAAATACATTGCAGTATGGTTTTAGCTCAAGCACTTTTCTAATATGAACAATAAAATGTTTAACATAACATCAAAGCTATATCGATAAAGTATTTTCATATATAATTTGTACTAATATTTACAAAAGTGTAATATTACTTGAAAATAAAACGGAGAGGTGTATGATGAAAGTAAACAATTACACTTTGCATATGGAAGACTACAAATAAGGAGTGATTTATTATGCGGAAAGTTGGAAAGTTAATTTCAGCAACTGTCGTTGTATCTACACTGGTTGTCGGTTCTTCAGCAGCATATATCTCAACGAGTAGTCCAACAGCGCAAGCAGCAGAGCAAGTCCAAAAGTGGGGACACGGTGAAGGTGGCGCAAGCGGTGCAAATAGTGAAAATGGTGTTCGTTCACAAGCACAAACAACACCTTGGTATAATTACGAAGGTTATACAACATATGATCCATCTTTTACTCAAGATTATAACTTCGTACGTGCTTTAAAATATGACAATGTTACGATTGATGGTTATAAAGTTGACACTAATGCCAAGAAAGAATTTGATCATTCTAAGAAAATTTATGATACAAGCGTAGAATTTAATAGTGACAATGAAGTGGTGCAACTTACTTTCTTCACAAAACCTGATTCAGTATCTAAGTCAACATTTAAGAAGGCTCATACTTCAAATGAAATCATAGGAGAAGGTAAATTAGGCAATAAAGATGGCACTTATGTGAAATATGAAACAAATAATGGCTTTTATACTGCTTTCTTTGATCAAAATGATAATTTGGTGGAAATAACAATTGGTCAGTAGTTTAAATAGTATTAAAAAAGTTAAGATTCAACTCAGAGATGATTTGAAATCGCACGTTTTTGAGATTATAGCAACAGTTACTTTAATTGAAATTGTATGCTTTGGCTGGGGCAAATTAAATGTCTCAGCCTATTCTGTTGTATAGTCAATAAAATAAAGTATTCATTAAGAGTGAATGTAGCAGATTTTGTTGATGAAATGTTTAATTGCAGTATTTTTAAATTTTAAAGTTACTGAAGTATATATTTAGTCCCAATTATTTCTACTCGTTAATGGTTAGGCGTAATAAAGATAATTGTGTTTTGTTATATTTATGATTATAGTTAAACGTAAGTATAGCGTATTGCTTTCAAATGTGAATAGGGGGATTGAAAACTTGAAAAAATTCTATTTAAGTGTTTTGTTTGGGCTTTTTTTACTCACAGTGACAGGAAAGGTCGCTGATGCAAAAAGTTTTGATCAAATAGAACAAGATAATGATACAATTGTAGGGGTTTATGGTGTCAATACAGCTAATGGCAAAGTGGTACAGCACAGATCAGGTGAACGGTTTGCATTTGCATCTACATATAAAGCAATTTCAAGTGGTATATTATTACAAAACACGCCAACGTCAGAACTAAATAAAAAAATAGTGATATCCAAAGATGACATTGTCGCTTATTCACCCGTCACTGAAAAATATATCGGCAAGCAAATGACGTTAAAAGCATTAATAAAAGCTTCTATGTTGCAGAGTGATAATACAGCTAATAATAAAGTCATCGAAGAAATAGGTGGAATTAAAGGATTTCAACAAGCACTCATACATCGTGGAGACCATATAACTAATCCACAAAGACTCGAACCAGATTTAAATTTATATGATCCACAAAGTACAGATGATACAACCACACCTAAAAGAGCTGCAACAACGTTAAATCATCTTCTACAGAGTGAAAATATGAGCAAAGCCAACCTTGAATTACTAAAGCATACAATGATTCATAATGAAACTGGAGATACGTTAATAAAAGCAGCTGTATCTAAGGATGATGTTGTAGGAGATAAAAGTGGTCAAGGTTTAACCTATGGTAGCCGAAACGATTTAGCTTTTATATATCCAAAAAAGCAAAATAAGCCAATTATTCTTGCTATTTACACGAAAAAATCAGATAAAGATGCGAAACCTGATGATAAAGTTATTCAAACAGCGGCAGAAACAGCTATTAAGTCATTAAAATAAATTCAAGTAAGCGAAACTTAGATTGGTGCAGAGGGGTTAAACATGGAAATAAAGCAAATGAAATATTTTGTAGAAGTTGTGAAAAATGGGGGGATGACACAAGCATCCGAGCATTTATATATTGCGCAATCTACAATAAGTAAAAACATTAAAAGTATTGAAGACGAATTTAATATCACTTTATTTGATAGAAGAAAAAAGCATATTATTTTAACGGATATCGGCCAGATTTTTTATGATAAATGCGTGGAAGCTTTAGCGGTGCTAGATGATTTATCATTAGAAATGGGAGATGTAACAAATTTAGAAAAAGGCCATATTAGAGTTGGTATATCAGCAATTATGAACGTGAGACTTTTTACAGAAAGTTTAAATCATTTTCATAGTAAATATCCAAAAGTGACATACGAAGTTATTGAAGGTGGAGGCAAAGCTGTAGAGTCTTATTTAAATAATGATGAAATTGATGTAGGCATTACTACGTTACCTGTAGATAATGATATCTACCATGCTATCCCACTATATAATGAAAAGTTATTGCTAGTCGTAAACAAAGATGCGATGCTTGCGAAACAAGGACCAGTCTATCTAGGTGATTTGAAAAATGAACGTTTTATTATGTTTCATGATGATTACTATTTAAAAGATCAAATTATTGAAAGTTGTAGAAAAGTTGGTTTTCATCCAAAAACGGTTGCTAAAATGTCTCAAATTACTTTTATTGAAAATATGATCCGAGATGGCATCGGTGTGAGTATATTACCAGAAAGTATCGTAAATATTTTAAATGAAGACCTTGTGGGTATAGAAATTTCAGGTGCAGATGTGTCATGGAATTTGGGAGTTATTTGGAAAAAAGATAGCTATATGAATTATGTAACTCATGAATGGATTAAATTTTTAAAAGATACTAGATAATGATGCTTAACAAAGCGACTATAGTTTATGAAATATGTATTCCATAACAGAATGTTATATATTCCAACTATGTATTTTAATCATATTTCAGTGCGTAATATAATAGACATATAGAGGTAGTAAGTACTGATGATTAATAGAAGAATAAAAGTTAAAACATTTATGATAATCCCTAGCGCCAAAATATTAACTATATAAGCGTTTCATAATTTAAAGCTCATAACAAATTTATATAGAATTTAACTAATATAATAACTCTCCCCATTCATTCACTAAAATAAAGACACCCTATTCTTATTCATTATTATATTATTGAGCAATGATATTTAAAAACTAAGCTTATCTTCTAAATCAGTACAGTTTAATAAACGACCCTCTTGTCAAACATCAAACAAACATATAAACATGCCCAAACCTTAGCAATAGGTTTGGGCATGTTTATTTTAAATGTTTTTTTGTATTTTAGGGTGAAGATGATAGGCCGACTCAGTTGCTTCATCTTTAATAACTTTATCTAAAGTTGCTACAATCGTTTGAGCAATTTCAGCGGTTGGAACGCCAATCGCGTTGACTGGGTAATCTAATTTTTTAATTTGAGGGATATTGTCATATGAATACAAGATGGGGTGATCTTGTGGTCCTAGTGCATTTATTGTACCGACTGTTATATCATAGCTGCCACAAATCACGCCTGGTGCAAGTGCGTGTGTTTGTAAAAATTGTTTAACGGCAGATTCCGTTTCAATTGCATTCAAACTTGTAGAATCAATGATACGATAATTTATCTTGTGTTTGTCACAATATTGAGCAATCGCTTCTTTTTTTGCGATTTGACGTGTATCATTTGTATGTACATCACCAATATAATCAATGTGATCAATGTCCTGATCGATCAATGCTTCAATTGCCATGATCATCGCTTCTGAATGGTTTACGTTTATAATCGGATAAGGGATGTCACGATCGACACCATAGGCAACTACTGGGACATTGTTATAAATTTCTGGAGATAAGTTTGTTGCGTCACCTTCATCAAAAATGACGATACCATCACAACCGAATTCAACAAATTTTTTCGAAGCGGCAGCGACATCGTCTATCGACACAAACATGACATAACCTAAATCTTTGATGGCGTGATTGATTTCTGAAATAAGGTGTGTAACCGCTACACGATCTACAGAAGGCCAGATTAATCCAATTGTGCCACTTTTCTTTGAAACAAGTGCTCTAGCAGAATGATTAGGTATATAATTCATTTCTAAAGCTTTTTGTTGAATTAAATTTTTGGTTTTTGGTTTTACGAGATGAGAATTTTTAAGTGCTTTACTAACTGTGGAATAGCTGACACCACAGGCTTCAGCAACATCTTTTAAAGTTACAGCCATAAAATTTCTCCTTGAAATTGATTGATTTAAATGCAAATTAATTATACCATAGAGATAAGCATTACAATATTTTTTTGTACAAAAATAACAACGTTGTTATTTTGAAAGGTATTGTAATTGATATCATTTTTGAGGGGTTGAAGACATGGATTCAATGAATACAATGAAAGAGATTCAACAAGGCAAACACATTGCTGTCATGCGGACTGAAGATGCAAAATCTTTTTTAGATATTGCACATACCATTATTGATAAAGGCCTACACACAATTGAGGTTACTTTAACAACGCCGAACGCTATAGAAATTATAGCTGAATTATCAAAAAGAGACGACGCATTGATTGGTGCAGGAACAGTGTTAGACAGTATTTCTGCGCGTACTGCCATTTTAAATGGTGCGAAATTTATCGTTAGCCCATCTTTTGATAAAGAAACAGCGAAAATCGCTAACTTATATGATGTGCCATATATTCCAGGCTGTATGACTGTTAAAGAAATGGTTGAATCATTACGTTATGGTTGCAAAGTCCTTAAATTATTCCCAGCGACGCAATTCACACCTAAGTCAATTAAAGATTTCAAAGGGCCATTACCACAAATTGAAATTGTGCCTACAGGTGGCGTTGGTAAAGAAAACCATAAAGCATGGTTAGATGCTGGAAGTTTTGCAGTTGGCATTGGAAGCGAAATAACAAAAATTTATCAACAAGAAGGAAAAGATGCTTTAGAAAGATATATTTCAGAAATAAAAAGTGAGGTATAACAATGACGGTCTATGGTTTTGGTGAAGTATTATTACGTTACACGCCACCAAATTATGAACAGTTGAAAGATGCCAATACGTTTAAAGTAAATGTTGGTGGTGCAGAATTGAACGCACTTGTGACATTAGCACAATTTGGACATACGACTGAAATGTTAACGGTATTACCCAATCACGCGCTAGGACATTTAGCATTACAAAAAATGTTTCAAACACGTGTAGGTACTGCTTCAGTGAAATATAATAATGGCCGAATTGGTACATATTATATGGAAGAGAGTTTCGGCTTTCGTAGTGGCAAAGTGATTTATGATCGCGAACATTCAACATTTGCGAATCATGGTGAAGATGTAATGGAAGAAATCAATGCTCAAAGTGGAGATTTCTTTGTATTTACAGGTATTACGTTAGCTGTAAATAAAATGATTCGTCATCAAATTGTCGATGTATTAAAGCAACTAAAGCAACAAGGCGTTAACATAGTGTTCGATATTAATTTTAGAAGTAACTTATGGTCAAAAGAAACAGCAGTACCAATAATAAAGTCAATTTTACCATTTGTCGATGTTCTATTTTTTGGAAAAAAAGATGCTACACATTTGCTTGAAACTAATGATTTAGATGATGATATACAGTCATGTGCACAAACAATTCAATCCGAATACGACATTGATTTGATGGCTTCAAGTAATAGAAATATAGAACAAAGTACATTACAAGGTATTATGCTGACAAAAGAAAAATATATTGAAGGCCAAGCATATACTTACACTGTTTTAAACAGAATCGGTGCTGGTGATGCATTTATGGCAGGTGTATTACATGGATTGAATAAAGCATGGCAACCAGAAGATACAGTAGATTTTGCAACGAAATGTTCTGTTCTACAACATACAACAAATGAAGATGCACTAAGTGTACAAGAAAGTGACGTATTTAATTTATCAACGCATTTTGGAGAACTGAAACGATAAAAATTGCAATATAAGGGGTATAATCTTTATGAAGAAATTCACACTCCTTCTTGTAAGCGCATTCTTTGCGATGGGGATGGTATCGATGTTGCTTACAAATAAGGAGACAATTGCTAAAACAAAGACAAAAGAGATCATGTTAGCGCATAATCAGCCAACGGAACATCCTGTCCATAAATCTTTAAAAATTTTTAAAGATAGATTAGAAAAAGAATCACATGGTCAAATAAAAGTGAATATTTATCCGAATGGTCAGCTCGGTAGTGAGCGTGAAGCAATAGAAATGACACAGACGAATGCAATTCAAATGACTAAAGTTTCGGCTGGGGCATTGGAAAGTTTTTCGCCAACGTATTCATTATTTAATATGCCGTATTTATTTGAGTCAGAAGAAAATTATCGACACGTAATGAAACGTAAAAACGTACAAGACGCTTTCTTTAAATCGACAGGGGACCAAGGATTTTTAGGTATTACTTATTATGATGCAGGTATGCGTAATATCTACACGAAAGACAAAGAAATCAAAGACAACAAAGATTTGAAAGGCTTGAAGATTCGTGTTCAGCCAGGCAAGACAAGTGTAGATTTAATTAAATCGTTAGGTGGCACGCCAACACCGATGGATTATGGTGAAGTGTATACTGCAATGCAATCAGGTGTTATTGATGCAGCAGAAAATAATGAAACATCTTTAACAACGAATAACCATGGTGAAGTTGCAAAAAATTATTACTACACAGAACATGCAACCGTACCTGATATTTTAATCATGAACAAAGAGACCTATGACAGCTTGACGAAACAACAACAAAAATGGTTAGAAGATGCAGCAGATTATTCCACAAAAAAACATGAAGTAATTTGGGATAAAGCAGTGAGCGATGCTAAAAAAACAGCGACAGAAAAAATGGACGTGAAGTTTCACGATGTAGACAAATCTACATTTAAAGCGACTTCAAAACCTCTTCAAGATGAATTTAAAAATAATCCGGATACGAAAGCGGATTATAAACTAATCGAGAAGGAGGAACAGCGCTATGAAAAGAGCAAAGCAAATCATTGATAAATTGTTGTTAACGCTAGCTGGTATAACGCTTTTTGTTATGGTTATTTTATCGATTTACCAAGTTGCAACACGCTTTATTTTTAACACACCGAGTACGACGAGTGAAGAAATTGTTAGATTCTTGTTGATATGGTTTGGGTTATTGAGTGCAAGCTATGTCTTTGGAATCAAACAGCATATTGCCATTGTATTTATCAGAGAAAAATTGCCTGAGAAAGTACAGTTATACTTGGAAAAGATTTCGGACATTATATTAATTATCGTGGCACTCGTGCTCATGATTTGGGGCGGTTTTGAAGTTGTGAAGTTAACCTGGTCTCAAATCGCGCCGTCAACAGGTTTATCAATGGCAGTAATGTATGGTGCATTGCCAGTTTCAGGAATATTTATTATTTTCTATGCATTTTATAATTTATTTAGTAAAGAGACAATGACTACAATTCAAGCGCGTGATGAGCTTGAAGGCGGTGATGGCTTATGACAATGATTGCGGGATTAGTATTATTCATCACTTTCTTCATCTTTCTTATCATTGGCTTACCGATTGCATTAGCGATTATTTTAAGTTCTATTATTACGCTATTATTAATCTTACCATTCGATGTCACTATCGTAACTGCAGCACAGCGTATGGTTACGGGCATTGATGATTTTACGATGTTAGCGATTCCGTTATTTGTGCTAGCAGGTATCATCATGAATAACGGCGGCATTGCATTTAGATTAGTTAACTTTGCGAAGGTACTCGTTGGCAGATTGCCAGGATCATTAGCGCATACCAATATTGTTGGGAATATGCTTTTTGGTTCCATTTCTGGTTCTAGTGTTGCAGCAGCAGCTGCCATGGGTCGTATCATGGGACCAATGGAAAAAGTACAAGGTTATAAAAAAGAATATTCAGCAGCAGCAAATATCGCTTCAGCACCGTCAGGTTTACTTATCCCACCGAGTTCACTATTGATTGTTTATTCATTAGTCAGCGGCGGGACATCCATTGCAGCGTTATTTATCGCGGGTTATATTCCAGGAATTCTATGGGGTATTGCTTGTATGATTGTTGCTTATGTCATGGCGAAAAAACAAGGTTATAAAGTATCAGAGAAAATTAGTTGGAAAGATAGATTATTCTTAACATTAGATGCATTACCGAGTTTATTTTTAATAGTAGTAGTGATTGGTGGTATTGTCGGAGGAATTTTTACAGCAACAGAAGGTGCAGCGGTCGCAGTTTTATATTCTGTAGTACTTTCGCTAATTTATAAAAGCTTAAAAATCAAACAATTATCCAACGTTATCAAAGAAACAGCTGAAATTAGCGGTATGATTTTATTTCTAATCACCGCTTCGGCGTTATTTTCACTTGTGATGAGTTATACCGGCTTACCGGAAGCAATATCCAATGGCATTATCTCAATGACTGACAATCCAATTGCACTGTTATTATTAATCAACGTTATCTTATTAGTCATTGGTACTTTTATGGACATTACACCAGCAGTACTTATATTTACACCAATATTTTTACCAATTTCAGAAGTATTAGGTCTTGATCCCATTCATTTTGGTATCATTATCGCGTTTAACTTATGTATTGGTAATATCACACCACCAGTTGGTAGTGCGTTGTTTGTAGGAGCAAGTGTAGGCGGTGTACGTGTTGAATCAGTATTTAAATATTTAATTCCATATTTTGTAGCTTTAATTATTTTAATGCTAATCATTACTTTTATACCACAATTATCATTATTCCTTCCAAAATTATTAGGATTATAGAAAAGGAGCAATTATATGACTTTAATTAATGACAATTTTTTATTAAATAGTAAAACAGCAGTAAAACTATACCAGAAAGTTAAAGATTTACCGATTTATGATTTTCATTGTCACTTAGATCCAAAAGAAATTTACGAAAATAAAAATTATGACAACATAACGCAGTTATGGCTAGGTGGAGATCATTATAAATGGCGTTTAATGAGAGCTTATGGCATTGAGGAAGCTTTTATTACAGGCAGTGTTGATGATTTTGATAAATTCCAAGCATTTATGCATATGTTACCGTATGCGATTGTAAATCCGATGTATCATTGGTGTGCATTAGAATTAAAACGCTATTTTAATGAGGATACAGATTTAGATAAAGTGAATATCAGTAAATTATATAAATCATTAAATAAAAAGTTAGCAAAACCTTCACATACACCACAAAATCTAATTAAGCAAAGTAATGTTAAGGTGGTATGTACGACAGATGATCCATGTGATGACTTAAAATATCATAAGTTATTAAACGAAGATAGCAACGTTACATTTAAAGTTATACCTACATTTAGACCGGATAGTTACGTTTTCTTAAATCATGAATCTATCAATACAAAAATTGACCAGTTGAATCAAGCGACTGATTGCGACATCCAAGATTTAAATACTTATATTGATGCATTAAAAGCACGTGTACATTATTTTGATAGACAAGGTGCGCGCAGTTCAGACCAAAGTTTTGAAAAGACACCTTTAGTAACAGCAACGGTTGACACAGCAACTGAAATTTATAATGCGCTCAAACGTGGCGAACAAGTAACAGAAACTGAACAATATGAATTAGCAGGTTATATATTAACTGAAATTAGTAAAGTTTATGAAGAATTAGGTTGGGTTGTACAATTCCACCTTGGACCAACAAGAAATAATAACTCAAACATGTTTAAAATTACAGGACCAGACAGTGGTTTTGATAGTGTAGGTGAACAGTTGAGTGCTAAAAAATTAAATGCATTGCTAGATCATCTTGAGCAAAATCATGCGTTATCAGATACCATTATTTACCCAAATAATGGCAATGATCATTTAATGGTACAAGCAACTGCAGGGAACTTTACAAATAGTCATCACAAAGTCCAACTCGGTGCTGCATGGTGGTTTAACGATACAAAAGAAGGTATGGAACAACATTTAGTAGAGTATGCTAATGTCGGTTTATTATCTAAATTTGTAGGAATGCTCACAGATTCACGTAGCATGATTTCGTATACACGTCATGAGTACTTTAGAAGAATATTATGTAATTTCTTAGGAGATAGAATTGAAAAAGGTGAGATTCAATTATCAGAAGAAACTATCACTCAAATAGTGAAAGATATTTGTTATAACAATGCAGTAAAATTATTCAAAATAGAAGGCGTTGAGGAGGTATAACCATGGAATTATCATTTCGTTGGTATGGGGAAGATGACCCAGTAACATTAAATAATATTAGACAAATTCCAGATATGAAACAAATTGTTACAGCAATTTATGACATTCCAGTTGGAGAAGTTTGGACTAAAGAAAGAATTGCAGCATTAAAACAGTCAATTGAAGATGCAGGTTTGAAATTTGAAGTTGTAGAAAGTTTACCTGTCAGTGAGGAAATAAAGCTTGGTACAGAGAAACGCGATCAACTCATTGAAAACTATAAAACTTCATTGATTAATCTCGCAGAAAATGGTGTTAAAACAGTAACTTATAACTTTATGCCGGTATTTGATTGGACACGTTCACAATTAGACTATGACTTGTCAGATGGTTCCAATACACTGATTTATAACCATGATCAAATTAAAGATATTGATCCACTAACGACGAATTTAAATCTACCAGGTTGGGATGAAAGTTACTCGCGTGAAGAGATGAATCAACTGATTACATCCTATCGTGAAACCTCAGATGAACAATTATGGGACAATCTGAAGTACTTCTTAGATGCTGTGTTACCCACTGCTATCGAACATGATGTGGATCTGGCGATACATCCGGACGATCCACCTTGGCCGATATTTGGCATACCACGTATCATTAAAAACAAAGAAAGCTACGAACGCTTATTAGCTATTAGTAATGATACACATAATGGTATTTGTTTCTGTACTGGTTCATTAGGTTCATTAGCAGAAAACGATTTACCGAATTTGATTCGTACATTTGGTGATCACATTCATTTTGTACACATGCGCAATGTTAAACGTATTGGTGATAATTCATTTATAGAAACAGGCCACTTATCTAAAGATGGCTCAGTAGATATGAAAGCTGTTACTGAAGCACTGAGAGATATTGATTACAAAGGGACTATCAGACCTGACCATGGACGTATGATCTGGGGAGAAACAGGTAAAGCTGGTTATGGCTTGTTTGATAGAGCTTTAGGTGCAACTTATATTAATGGCTTAATAGAAGGAGTGAGTAAATAATGGCAATACGATTCAAAGATGTTAATGTCGTTATTACAGGTGCGACAGGTGTGATTGGTTCTACTTTTGTCAAAGCACTTGTAGAAAAAGGTGCTAATGTGGGTATATTAGGTCGTTCAGAAGACAAAATTATAGAATTACAAGATGAAATTGATAAAAATAGACAACAAACTGTAGCGCTCGTTGCAGATGTGCTAGATAAATCAGCTTTAGAGCAAGCGAAACAAACATTCAATGATAAATTTGGTGCAATTACAATACTTATCAATGGCGCCGGTGGTAATCATCCTGATGCGACAACGAATGATGAAATGTACGATAAAGCAGGCGACAAAACGTTCTTTGATCTCACAGAAGAAGGTGTAGATAATGTATTTAAATTAAACTATACTGGAACATTTTTACCATCACAAGTATTCGGCAAAGATGTTGTGGCATCTGAAACAGGAACAATTATCAATATTTCATCTATGAACGCCTTTACGCCGTTGACAAAAATTCCAGCCTACAGCGGTGCAAAAGCTTCAGTAAGTAACTTTACTCAATGGTTGAGCACTTATTTTGCAGGGCAAATTCGTGTTAATGCAATTGCACCAGGATTTTTCGAAACAAATCAAAATAAGGCATTGCTAAGAAATGAAGACGGTTCTTATTCAGAACGTGCTCAAAAAATTCTTTCACAAACGCCAATGGATCGTTTTGGTGTACCTGAAGATATTTTAGGTACATTGTATTGGTTAATGGACCATGATATGAGCGGTTTTGTAACAGGTATTGTGGTTCCAGTAGATGGTGGCTTCTCATCATATTCTGGCGTATAAATTAAATAAAATAAATCAAATAAAAATCAACACTTTCATTGTTATAAGGATGAAAGTGTTGATTTTTTTGTTGCAGCACTAGTTGATTAAAATAGCAGTGATTCTATTCGTCATGATAAGTAATATTGTTGCGATATAATACATCTTCTAATTAGGACGGAAAAAAATATTTGCTATCAATATGTTTTATTTAATAGGTATTTTTCCAGCATTATACTTAGTTGAAAAATATGGAAGAAGACCTACTTTGATATGGCCCTTCTTGATTACTGCGCTAGCTTTGTTACCATTAGGTATAGTATCTGGTGGCAACGTTCCATTTTTAATGATACTTGTACTATTTATTATTTGCGGTATTTTCAATACAGCTATGGGCAGTCATCAATGGATTTATCCATATGAACTATTCCCTACATATGTACGTGGTACAGGTGGAGGTTTTACTACTACTGTGAGTCGATTAGCATCTGCTTTAAGTACATTTTTCTTTCCGATGATTTTAGAAAATTATGGATTAAGTGTAACAATGTATATTTCATCGGCACTATTATTTATTGGTTTTATACTGTCGATTTATATGGCACCGGAAACAAAAGGGAAAAATTTAGAAGAGGCAGGAGCTATTTAGGTTGAAATTTAAAGTGTTGTGGTGTTTTTTAAGCATCGCTAAATGGCCTTGATTTGATTGAATATGATTGTTTTGAGCTGAATGAAGTGAAAAGTTGACTAGATGAACTGTACATTCATCCTAGTTACTTTTGTTGGGCGGACAAAGGAATCTACTAGAAAAGTATGATGTTTGTCTCGCTCTTGTTTGCTTCGACATATGTATTTTTAATCTTTTAGCACAATGATTGTTTGTTTTGAAAACCTGATAAATAGTACATAGTAACTAACTTCGAAGGGGATGTATGATCAATGAGTAAAGATAATAAGGCAGCAGTTAAGACTGCGCTCGCTTATCTTAGTTTTATTGTTGGCGCAGGATTCACAACGGGCCAAGAACTATTACAATTCTTTGTTAATCATGGAAACTATGCATATATTGCAGTAATTCTTACAGGTATTATTGTAACGTTTGCGACTAGGCAAATTTCAAAAATTGGTTATCGCTTGGATGCGAATACATATGAAATTTCATTGAACCATATTTTCGGAAAATATGTAGGTAAGATTATTGATTATTTAACTATTTTCTTTTTATTTGGTTTAACTGTTGTTATGATTGCAGGCGGCGGCTCTGCACTTTATCAAGGATTTGGTCTTCCAATGTGGACAGGTTCATTGGCAATTGTAATTTTACTTTTTATTGTACTACAACTTAGGTTTAATAAAATCATGACAATATTAAGTGTAGTGACACCATTTTTAGTCATCGCAGTTTTAGTGATTGCCGGCTATAATATTATCAATCCTACAATTCCATTTTCAGAGGTAGAACAATACACAAAACCATCTAAAACGTCTAGTTCCGTATGGTGGTGGGATGCAATTGTTTATGGAGGATTAATCATTGGCAATAGCTTTAGCTTCCTAACCATCGTTGGTAGTGATGCTATGAGTCATAAAACAGCACGTAGGGGAGCATTTTATGGTGGCCTATCTTTTAGTATATTGTTATTAATTATGACGTGTGGATTAATGGCTAATATCCACAACGCTAATAGTGTAGACATTCCTACATTATTATTGGCAAATGATATACATCCTTATATAGGTGTATTTATGTCGGCGGTGATGATTGGTGTTATTTTCAATAGCTGTATCGGTATGTTGTATCCATTTTTAAGCAGATTTACACGACCAAGTAGTAAAGGGTATGTTGCACTTTTAACAATTTCTTTAATTGTGGCTTTTATCTTAAGTTTTATTGGCTTTGTCGATCTAGTGAATTTCGTGTTTAAAACATTCGGTTATATCGGTCTGTTTATCAGTGCTGCGCTATTAGTTAGATGGGTTTATAATAAATTTAGTGAAAAACGTTTAATGTAATCATTAAAAATATAAGTAAAAGTCGTATAGTCCAATTTTGTAAATAATTGGACTATACGACTTTTTTATTTAAGATAGAAAGCTAGTAATTGCGTCGACCAGACTATAAAGGCCTAAGAAAGTAACGATTAAAACGACGACAAAACCGAAGATATTAAGCCAAACATTATTAACAAAACGGCCCATCAAATTTTTCTTGTTGATGATAATAAAGATTAATATAGCAACAACAGGTAAAATAATACCATTTAAGGCTTGTGCCACTAACAATACTTCTAATGGTTCAAATCCGAGTGAGGATGTTGTAATACCAATAAGGATAATGACGGTAAAGACAATCTTGTACTTTTTGCTTTCCATGCCACCTTTCCACCCTAATAAGCTGCTTATTGTAGCTGCCGCTCCGGTAGGGGAAGCAATCGCTGATGAAAGCCCGGCTGCAAACAAACCAATGCTAATGGCAAAGGGAGCAGCATCGCCTAAAACAGGTTTGAGTGGGCCAGAAAGCTGTATAATACTTTTGACTTCGTCACCACGAATTAATGTGGCAGCAGCAATAAGAATAGCCGCTGAAATAATACCACCAACAGTAATCGAAATAATAGTATCCCAACGCGCAAATTTGAGTTCTTTTATACCATTAAAACGTTCGTGTACCGCAGTGGAGTGAATGAAGAAATTATAAGGAACTACAGTCGTTCCAATTAATGCTATAACAGTTATTATAGAACCGTTCGGAATCGTAGGTACAAATACACCTTTTAAAATACCAAAAATATCAGGCTTAATGACGATCATAGTTGTAATAAAGATAATGCCCATGATGACCATCAGGAAAATCATTATTTTTTCTAAAAATTTATAATTACCAAATAACCCAATGAGTAAAATAATAAAGCCGATGATTGGTGCTACTAGGTTTTCTGGTAAATTTAATAGATATGCTGCACCAAGTGAAGTTCCAATTAAATCGCCACTGATGTAAGCGGCACAACCAATGGTTACAGCTATTAATGTAAACCATACAATGATTAGTTTTCCTACTTTATGAGCGAATAATTCTTGTATCGCTTCGCCTAAACCTTCTCTTGTTACAAGAGATAGTCGAATAATCATTTCTTGGAGTACGATGGTTGCAACGATTGAGAACACAATAGCCCATAACAAGCTATAACCAAACCCCGCACCACCTTGTGTCATCGTTGTAACGGTTCCGGGACCTATAAATGAAGCGGTGATAATCATACCAGGACCGAGAGATTTAAGAGTCTTCCTTACATTTTTGACCAATGTCATCACCCCTCATTTATTTTGTGTTATTTAAATAATTCACATGTCCCGCAAGTACATATAATACAGCTGTTGAAACGAAGTGGGCAGAGTTCTGGTTAGCGTCTTGCATTGGGTAAACTTCAACATAATCCATACCACATAAGCCTAATGCACCAAACTCATATATCATTGTTAATAGCTCATAAGAATTTAGTCCATTGCCATCTACTGGACCACCTGGATTGAAGGCAAAGTCTAATACATCACTGCAAATGGTTAAATATACGACATCTACATCTTTACTAGCCTGTGCATAAATATCTCTAGCATATTGTTTTAAATCCTTAGCGGCTCTAATATCATTGATTGTAAGTGTTACTGCACCAGCTTCTTGAGCGTAACGACCTGTCTCAGGTTTGTTTCTAGGACCATGAATACCTGTATGAATGATACTTTCATTACGTATACCATCTGTTTCGTATAGTCTCATGAATGGAGTGTTACGGGCGTAGGGTTCTCCTTCATAATCGGGCATGTTATCATAATGCGCATCCAAATGTATAATACCCACTTTTTTACCCGTTTCCGCCAGTGACTTAAGGATAGGGTAAGTGACACCATGTTCACCACCAAAACCAACTAAAAATTTCTCGCTTTCCCATAGCTTTTTAGTGAATTTTCCAATGTTTTCGTAGCTTTGTTGATTATTGTGTGCAACAAATGGCACATCACCTACATCGCCCATTGTTAAATGTTCACTAATATCAATATGATTTAATTCTGGTAAATATTGACTGTAACGAGCTGAGCAAACTCTAATTTGCTTTGGACCTAACTCAACGCCAGTATAATCACCCCAAGTACTTTCACCTTCAAAAGGTGCACCATAAATTATGACATCTGTATCTAAATTATCTGTAGATGTAAGATTTTTACTATTTAAAAAGCATGGTACATTACCATAAATATTGTTTTTCATAATGTATAACCTCCCCTTTGTTGTAAATAAGTATATATTGGATAATTTTTTATTTCAAATAAATTCAGAAAATTCTATTTTTAAACCTTTTGAAAATGTAAATATTTCAATAGAAAAGTATTTTTATATTGAAATTTAGTCTGAGTGTAAAAATTAAGGTATAAAAAAAGCTGATTCAAATTTGAATCAGCTTGTGACAACGTGGAATAAGCAATAAAGTATTATGCCCAACCACGGAAACGCGTTGCTTCAGCTGTACGTTTTAGACCTACAACATAAGCTGCTAAGCGCATATCCATTTTTCTATTTTCTGCTAAATCATAAATTTTATTAAATGCTTCAACCATTTTTTCTTCAAGTTTCGTGATAATTTCTTCTTCCGACCAATAATAGCCTTGATTATTTTGCACCCATTCGAAGTAAGACACTGTTACACCACCTGCACTAGCAAGTACATCTGGTATGATTAAAACGTCACGGTGGGTTAATATTTTAGTTGCTTCTTGTGTCGTAGGGCCATTAGCTGCTTCTGCCACAATCTTAGCTTGAATTAAATGAGCGTTTGCTTCTGTAATTTGATTAGATAATGCAGCAGGAATCAAAATGTCGCAGTCGAGTTCAAATAATTTTTCATTAGGAATGACGTCTTCAAATAATGGTGTTACACGACCATGTTGTTCTTTTAATGCTAGAAGATGTTCAATATCCAGCCCCTCAGGATTATATAAAGCGCCTCGACTTTCTGATATCGCGACAATTTTAGCCCCTTTATCATGCAAAATTTTAGCAATAAAACTTCCGGCATTGCCAAAACCTTGAATCGCTACACGAGAACCTTCGATATTAATATTTCGATGTTTCGCAGCTTCTTCAATTGTGATTACAGCACCTAGCGCTGTGGCGCGATTACGTCCTTGTGAACCACCTAATGAAAGCGGTTTGCCTGTAATAAATGCAAATGCATTTGAGCGGTTGATTTTACTGTATTCGTCCATCATCCAAGACATGATTTGTGGGTTTGTATAAACATCTGGTGCTGGAATATCACTGGCAGGTCCTACAAATTGTGAAATAGCTTTAACATAACCACGTGATAAACGTTCTAGTTCTAAATTACTCATTTCTCTCGGATCACATATGACACCACCTTTACCACCACCAAAAGGTAAGTTTGTGATGCCGCACTTCATTGTCATCCACATAGATAATGCTTTCACTTCTTCAACATTCACATCAGGATGGAAGCGGATACCACCTTTGGTAGGTCCTACGGCTTGATTGTGTTGTGCACGATAGCCTTTAAAAGTTTTAACGGTGCCATCATCCATACGCACAGGAATTCGTATTTCTAAAAATCTTAAAGGTTCTTTGACAAGCTCATACATACCATCGTCAAACCCTAATTTATGTAAGGCTTCTTTCATAATTTCTTGAGTCGAAGTTACTAAGTTATTGTTTTCTGTCATGTTTATCTCCTCTATCATTACTTCAATACTTATAAGTTACTTATATATAAATGTTATCGATAATAAGATATAAAATCAATACATAATGACTGAATTTTTATAAAAGTTTGAAAATTCAATTAATATAAAATATATGATTTTTTGGAGAGAAATTGTCTAGTTTTATGCTTGAATAGAGGGTGATTATAGTCGAGAACTTTAAGTGATTGCTTATAGTGTTGAAAAACAGCATCGTATAATTGATTAATTATACTGAAAAATTAATAGATATAGAAAAGTATATGATGCTTTAGATAGTAAAATTTAATGTTACTTAAATATGAGTAATCGTTTATAGTTACAATCGACTTAGAGGGGATGAGAAAATGGATAGTAATGATTAAATGCATGTATATTTATTAGAAAAGCTATATTTTTGTTACATATTGTATTGTGACTTGTCTATCTGAGTTAAGAACTATGCCATAATGTAACTACTTTATTATAGCTGTGAAGCATTAAGAGACATACTTTTTTAATATGAATTATTTACAATTACCATAGACTTTAGCACACAACGAAGATATAGCACGCAAATATCATGATGTACAATGAAAGTAAAAATAAATAAAATAGTAATTCACTAATAAACTTTATAGTATAAATGAAACAATAGTGTAATAACACATTTTTATTTAAAATAATTTTGAAGAATAGTTGTAATTTTCAGAAAAAAATAATATTATACAATCAAACATTTTTGATTTATAGTATTTTGCAATTTGAAATTAAGGGGTATGATTTTAAGTTCTATATGTTGATTATGTTTTAAAACAAAGGAATTGGAGCAAATTTATGACAAATAAATTAAACAGAGAGTTAAGCAATAGACACATTCAACTTATTGCTATTGGTGGCGCCATTGGTACTGGACTATTTTTAGGGGCGGGTCAGTCTATCAGTTTGACTGGACCATCGATATTACTCACTTACATAATTGTAGGTTTTGTTTTATTTTTATTTATGCGCGCAATGGGGGAAATGTTACTTGCTAATACGAAATACAAAACATTTGCAGATATAGCTCATGATCAAATTGGACCTTTTGCTGGTTTTATAACAGGATGGACGTACTGGTTAACATGGATAACTTCAGGTATGGCAGAAATTACAGCTGTTGCTAAATATGTAGAATATTGGGTTCCAGATTTACCAAATTGGATTACATCATTAGCTTGTATCTTGATACTCATGACTTTCAACTTAACGAGTACGAAAATGTTTGGTGAGTTAGAATTTTGGTTT
Organism: Staphylococcus ureilyticus; assembly: GCF_025558845.1. Classification (NCBI taxonomy): domain Bacteria; kingdom Bacillati; phylum Bacillota; class Bacilli; order Caryophanales; family Staphylococcaceae; genus Staphylococcus; species Staphylococcus ureilyticus. The sequence goes on from NZ_CP094825.1 coordinate 308,111, forward strand.
GCCATTATTAAAGTTGTGACTATACTAGCACTCATAATTGTAGGTGTAGTGATGATTATATTTGCGATCCAAACGCCATTTGGAAAAACGAGTATATCTAATATTTATAGTAATGGTGGATTATTTACACATGGTGCTTCAGGTTTCTTTATGTCATTTCAAATGGTTGTTTTTTCATTTACAGGTATAGAAATTCTAGGTATTACAGCAGGTGAAACGAGAAATCCACATAAGACGATACCTAAAGCAATCAATAGTGTGCCTATACGTATCTTATTGTTTTATGTAGGGGCTTTAGCAGTTATGATGTCAATTATTCCTTGGCAAGATATAGATCCGAACAATAGTCCATTTGTCAGCTTATTCGCATTAATAGGCGTACCATTTGCAGCTGGTTTAATCAATTTTGTAGTACTTACTGCAGCATCATCAGCTTGTAATAGTGGTATTTTTGCGAATAGTAGAATACTATTTGGACTATCAGAAAAAGGTCAAACACACCATTTGCTAATGAAGACGAATCATAGAGGTGTCCCTTTTGTTGCAATACTTGTCACTTGTGCATTACTGTCTATAACTGTACTGTTAAATTATTTTATTTCAAATGCGACTCAAGTATTTTTCTATGTAACGGCAATTTCAACTATTTTGTTAGTTGTTGTATGGATGTTCATCATGCATGCGTATGCAAAATATGCGAAATCAAATCCTAACCATCACAAAGAAAGTCAGTTTAAGTTACCAGGTGGTATTCACACTGCAAGATTTGTACAATTATTCTTTGTCTTTGTGTTGTTGATATTATTTATTGTACCTGACACAAGAATGGGTGTTGTATTATCACCAATATGGTTTATCTTACTGGGGCTTATCTATTTTAATTACACGAAAAAAGAAAGAGCGATTCAATCACAAGTTAAAGAAAAAGTATAATAAAAATAATTTTAGGGAATATAACCAAAGTAATGATTACTGATAGGTTATATTCCTATTTTTAGGAGGGAAAAAATGGCAATACAGTATGCTAAAGATAAATCAGGCGTTTATCAAACAATAAATTTGAAAATTAAGAGTGACGTGCATCGTATTTTTGATTATTTAAGTACTACAGAAGGGATACAGCAATGGTTTCCACAATTGTCATTTCAAGAACGAATAGAAGGCGGGAAAATGTTGTTTCACTTAGATGATAGTGAAGATTTAGAAATGCGTATTACACATTTCGAACCAAATAAAACGATTGGTTTTACATGGGATATTGGAAAAGTGAAATTTGAATTATTTGAACATCAATCATATGTAGAACTCATTTTTTATGAATATTTACCTTTTGAATTTCCACATATTACATTAGATTTTGCTGGTTGGCAATTCCAAACCGAAAGTATCAAAAGTATTGCCGAAACAGGCAAGCCATTATCACAACAGGATTGTGATTTTGATGCGAAAAAAACTGAAATTGAAGCCAGCTTAGCTGTGATTTAAAGTGAAAGGCATTAAAAATGCTTCCAAAATATAAGGCAAGCAAACGACAGTTCGTTTTCGTTTGCTTGCCTTATTAATGCGATACAAGTATATGGTAGATGACAAATTTTGTTACATCCACATTTAGATGATTAGATTATAAATGATTATATTAATAATTGTTGTTTTTAGCTGCTTTTTTTCCATGTAATAGGAAATAAAGTACAATTGATAAAATAACGAGCGCAGCCATGGTGATATATAGGTTACGATAACCCATAATTGGAATAATCACACCTAAAATAAATGGTCCTATACCAGCACCGAAATCTGCAAACATATAGAATGTAGAAGTCGCGAGTCCAATTTTTTTAACTGGAGACTGTTGTATAGCAATGGCTTGTGCGCTTGGAATGATAGTACCATATCCAACGCCAATGAAAATTGCTGAAATAAGCAATAATAAACTTGTGTGTGTTGCGCTTAAAAGTATAAGTCCAAGCATGAAACTAATTAATACTGGATACATCACTTTATTTTCACCGTAATGATCATAAATTTTTCCAGTAAACGGACGTGTAACAAATGTACTCACTGCATATACAATAAAGAAGAAACTAGATGCCGTAGCAAGATTGATTTGTTCTGTATAAACAGTTAAAAATGATAGTACACTAGAATAAGCGATACCAACGAAGATGATTACAACAGATATTGGTAATGCTTCTTTTTGGATATAAGCACTAAGTCCTTTTTCCTTGGAATCATTGTCTGTTGTTGACGGTTCTGCTTTTGGTAACCCTTTGATAAACAATGAGATAACAAAAGCGAAAATAATGACTGCCAAGCTAACGATAAAAATAGATTCAAAACCAAATCTTTGATTTAATATGATACCAGTGAATGGTCCGATTGCTGAAGCGGTCGTTACGCTTAATGCATAATAACCGATACCTTCACCTTTTCGTTTATCTGGAATAATTCTAGATGAAATGGTTCCAGTTGCAGTTGACGATAAACCAAAAGCAATACCATGCAGTAATCTTACGATCATTAATATAAGAAGACTGTTGATTGCAAAGTATAAGCCAACTGTAATAATTGAGAAAATAATACCATATATTAATACTTTTTTAGGCTGTAGATTATCGATAATTCTGCCAGAAACTAAGCGTCCAAATAACATACCGATGATAAATATACCAGCTGCTAAACCACCCATACTTTCTGAAGCGTGGTATTTATCAATTGTAAATATAGTGACAGTGACGATTAATGTATAATGGATTAAATACATTAAAAAGTTTGTCATTGTAATGAAGATAAAATCTTTTGACCAGAGTTTATCGTACATATTTAATACCGTCCTTTAATATAAATTTTTTCAACCATCATTTATTATAATAGATAATGTATACTAATGTATAATTAGAATTTTTTAAGTTTACATAAGCTTTACTGATATAAGGAGGATACAATGAATTTTGAACAATTATCGTATGTTAAAAAGATTTATGAGTTAGAATCTATTGTTCACGCTTCGGAAGCAATGCATATTAGCCAATCAGCGATGAGTCAGTCTATTGCTAATTTAGAGTCAGAGTTAGGGTATAAAATTTTTAATCGTTCACGTAAAGGGACATTGCCAACAGAAGTTGGAAAGCGACTTATACCTTTAATTATAGATATTTTAGAAGCCCAGACGAGTTTATTATCGGAAGTAGAGGCATTGCATAGTAATATCAAAGGTTCATTGAAAATAGCGACGATACCAACTTTATTTAATAAAATTGTGCCAAAAGCTTTATCAAATTTTAAAAAAGACTATGCGCATATTGACGTAGAAGTATTTGAAAGTGATAGACAAGAAATTATAAAAATGATTGAAAATAATGAGATTGATATCGGACTTATAGGAAAAACTGAAAATGAAACTTTTAGCCATCACATCGTCCCACATTCATTGAATTTATCTACTGACTTTAAATTAATTGTACCTAAAAAGTCTAAACTATCATTAAAAAGCATGGTTGAAATGGAATCAATTAAACAATTTCCTTTTGTCCTGTATGATCGCAATTTTTATCATAATAATTTTAAAGCATTTGAAGATGAAAATGGTCCATTAAAAATTGTGTTTAGAACGAATAATCCAAGTGTATTGATTAAAACAGTTTCCGAGGGATTGGGTGTAAGTATCGTATCAAGTTTGATGCTAGAAGATGATCCGTTCATACTTAATGGTTTGATTGAGATGCTCCCCATTGGCTCACCATTTGATTATTATATTTATTTTACAGCTTTAACAAATGTTGATCGCGTGAACGAACAAACCATTCGTACTTTTATTGAGTATTTGAAAAATTAAAGTCCCACTTCCCAATTTATTGGGTTAGTGGGACTTATGCATGAGCGAAAGCTCAAGTAAACCTTTAAAGCACTTCCCAACTTGTTGGGTTAGTGGGACTTATGCATGAGCGGAAGCTCAGGTAAACCTTTGAAACACTTCCCAACTTGTTGGGTTAGTAGGACTTATGCATGAGCGAAAGCTCAGGTAAACCTTGAAACACTTCCCAACTTGTTGGGTTAGTGGGAGTTATGCATGAGCGGAAGCTCAGGTAAACCTTTGAAACACTTCCCAATTTATTGGGTTAGTGGGACTTATGCATGAGCGAAAGCTCAGGTAATTCTTTGTATTTTGAAGTTAAAGTACTAACATAATGATCATACTAGCGGAACTATAAAACTTATGAGTGGATTTTATCGACGAATTGATAAAATTGTGTAATATCCGACAATTGTTGATTACATTTGATACTGTCAAAACAAATATAGTCACCTTTTTTGGTATATTGTCCATCACCAGAAGTACGTGTTTTACGCATAAATAGAGCGACATTAGATTCTTTATTACAAATTGCGCAATAGCCCTTAACGGTTTGGTTAGCAATGTCGCCATAAAAACCTGTTAAAGTTCCTTGCTCGTTATAATAGATGATAAATTTTCTGTTTGAAGCGATATCGTTCCATCCGATATAAGTACTTTCCAAAAGAATTTCATCACTAATAAGCGGTGATTTAAGCTTTTTAATTTTACGAAAAGTTTTTTCGACTTGTTTTTTTGAAGGGTGTTCAAAGGGTATAACGTATGTCTGTAAAGTTTCTAATATTTTATCTACTTGTACTTTAGTAATACGTATGTTCATTAATTTTTCGATCGCTTCAGTCAACGTATCATCTGTTTGATGAAACTGCTGATAAATGTCTATTTTAGTTGTTTCTTTTATAGAAGCAATTGTATTTAAGTCATTTACTGATTTATAAGCATTAAGTAAATGTGCGATTCGTTCTTTAATATAGTTAAATTGATATGGATAAATTTGTTTTTCCAATTTTTTTAAATTCCTTTCACATTATAATTTTTAAAAGCAAAAGATGCTTTGTGAAAAGAAATTTTAAACAAAGCATCATACTATAGACAGTAATTGCTTTGTATTAATAATGAAGCATTGTTATGCAACATATCATCATCTCCACATATTGTATTTGTTTGTTTTATATCAAATTACCAAAGAAATGTCAAAATCTATATATTATAAAATTTTCCTATATATTGAGAAGTCAAAAGCTTAACAATCATCAGCTTGCAACGACAATACCGGTAAAATATAATTAGTCGATTCATGTACACGCGTAGTATACAAAAAAGCGCTTTTATAGTACAATGTTTGTAAATGATAGATATTTGTCCACTACGAAAATACATTACGATTTCTGTAATAAACAAGGGAGTTTTTGATTATGAAAAAGATAATGATTACAGGTGCTTTAGGTCAAATTGGTACTGAGCTCGTAGTAAAATGTAGAGCGTTATATGGCAATGATAATGTACTTGCCACAGATATTAGAGAGCCAGAAACAGGTTCGGCGATTGCTAATGGACCATTTGAAATTTTAGATGTTACAGATAAAAACAGAATGACGGAAATTGTTGAGTCTTTTAAACCAGATACATTTATGCATATGGCGGCATTATTATCTGCAACAGCTGAAAAAAATCCACAATTTGCATGGGATTTAAATATGGGTGGTCTTTTAAATGCTTTAGAAGTAGCTCGAGAATATGACTTACAGTTCTTTACACCAAGTTCAATTGGAGCTTTTGGACCTTCAACACCGAAAGTGAACACACCACAGGTTACGATTCAACGACCAACTTCTATGTATGGCGTTAACAAAGTTGCTGGTGAGCTATTATGCCAATATTACTTTGATAAATTTGGTGTAGATACAAGAAGTGTTAGATTCCCTGGATTAATATCACATATTAAAGAGCCTGGTGGCGGTACAACAGATTATGCAGTAGATATTTATTTTAAAGCAGTTCGTGAAGGTCAGTATACAAGCTATATTGCTAAAGATACATTTATGGATATGATGTATATGGAAGATGCAATTGACGCTATTATCAAGTTAATGGAAGCAGACGGCGTAAAATTAATTAATCGTAACGCCTATAATTTGAGTGCGATGAGCATTGAACCAGAAATGGTCAAAGCGGCAATTCAAGAGCATTACCCAGATTTTAAATTAAATTACGAAGTTGACCCAGACAGACAAGGTATTGCTGACAGTTGGCCAAATAGTATTGATACAAGTTGTGCTAGAGCAGAGTGGGGCTTTAATCCTAAATATGATTTGACTAAAATGACAGAAGTTATGCTTAAAGAAATCTCAAATAAAGATAAAGTAAGATAATTACTTTTGAAATAATCGATGACAAGCGAGTAAGGCATAAAATTTTAAAAAGTAAGGGCGCTAATTCACTATGGATTAGCGCTTTTTATATTTGAAATTATATCATCATGTACGTGAATGCTTCTTGTCTGATATATGGTTTAGCCAAATAATCTTGCAGTTATGACGTTCCTTGAGTGTCAGTATTGTACAATACCTTTGCACAGCTTTTAATACTCAAAAAAGCCTTTTTCCTATCGTTCACTACACAATATCAATGAAAATTTTGAACTTAGTTACTAATATTAATAGATTGTGATATATCAATATCAATTTCCGTAGTATCTCAAAAGATGTGAATGTTCATGCTTTAATCAGTGACATCTATGTATTATCTTCTATATGATGTTACACTTGAATCAATTAATTTCATTAGTTTAACCAAAGATGTTGTTATTTTTTAAATTTTTTGAAAATTATTGAATGAAACTATTCTGATTGGTATAATTTAATGTATTAGTTATTAATAGAACATTGGAGGAAACAGTCATGTCAGAAAAAATAAAATTGATACAGCGTGAAAGCCTTAAAGAAAAACCAGATCCAAGTAATTTAGGTTTTGGGGAATATTTCACAGATTATATGCTAAGTTTCGATTACGATACTGATCAAGGATGGCATGATTTGAAAATTGTGCCTTATGGACCGATTGAACTTTCTCCAGCGGCCCAAGTATTACATTATGGACAAGCAGTATTCGAAGGATTGAAAGCTTATAAACATGACGGCGAAGTAGATTTATTCCGTCCATCTGAAAATTTTAAACGTATTAACAATTCTTTAGCACGTCTAGATATGCCTCAAGTTGATGAAGATACTTTATTAGAAGGTTTAAAACAATTAGTAGATATCGAACGTGATTGGGTACCAGAAGGAGAAGGCCAATCATTATACATACGACCATATGTATTTGCTACAGAGGGTATTTTAGGTGTACGACCTTCATATTCATATAAATTATTAATTATTTTATCACCTTCAGGTTCTTATTACGGTGGTGACTCTTTAAATCCGACAAAAATTTATGTAGAAGATGAATATGTACGTGCAGTCCGTGGTGGCGTTGGTCATGCAAAAGTAGCTGGTAACTATGCGGCTAGCCTTTTAGCACAAACAAATGCATCAGCACAAGGCTATGACCAAGTACTATGGTTAGATGGTGTAGAGCAGAAATATGTGGAAGAAGTCGGCAGTATGAATATCTTCTTTGTAGAAAATGGAAAAGTGGTAACACCTGCATTAAATGGTAGTATTTTACCAGGTATCACACGAAAAACAGTTATTGAATTAGCGCAAAATTTAGGTTATGAGGTAGAAGAACGTCGTGTATCTATCGACGAGTTGATTGAAGCGCATCATAATGGTGAATTGACTGAGGTGTTCGGTACTGGAACAGCAGCGGTGATTTCACCAGTTGGTCAATTAAAATACGGAGATACTGAAATCGTTATTAATAATAATGAAACAGGAGAAGTAACTCAAAATTTATATGATCATTATGTTGGTATTCAAAGTGGTAAGCTTGAGGATCCGAATGGTTGGAGAGTAGTCGTACCAAGATATTAAATTTCTCCCCAAAAGATAACAATAAACAGCACAATAAAAGGAGCAAGTCAGAAATCTCACGTTTCTAAAGATTTCAGCGTCTTGCTCCTTCTTTTTTGTTGAAAACTATTAACAGACAGTCTGCGATGGTTTAACTTAATGCCAATATTTAAATAGCGGGCCATCCTTGCCATATATTGGATCTGTGTCAGGTAAACTTGCATTTTTGATGTTCTCTATATTTTGTGGCCATTCGTCAGGGTTTCCAGTACAAAAATCATAATCTTGACCATTTGGATAGGCACCTATTACTGCAAAATTATGGTAACTGTGAACTCGTTTATGACCATAACCAGCTGGTATGATAATGACATCGCCTTGCTGAATATCTACATGAGGACCAAATTCACCACCTAGTTGTACGATGGCATTTCCTGAAACGACAATTAGGACTTCATGTGTATTGCTATGATAATGATGTACTGGAAATATGCCGCTACGCCAAGCGTTTGACCAATTGTTTTTATTTAAAATATCTAGAGGACTTTCTTCTTGTTTGATTACATTTTTATATAGCAGTACGGCATATTTAGGGTTGTTTGGAATTGAATCATCACTGTCGCAAGAAATGGTTTCGATTTGAACATTAGGGTTAGGTACCAAACTATTCACCTCTTTTATGGTATTACTATAACTCATAACCTAAATATTAGGATTTTAAACGGTGTTCACAGTCAGTATGTTAGTTGAGTTATTTGTTTTAAGAACGATTTTTATATTAAAATTAAGTAGTAAGTTGAGGGATACATATTGTTAAACATAGGAGCTGTTTAAAACATGGAATGGATATTATTTGATAAAGATGGCACAATCATATATTTTGATCGCAGTTGGATGAAAATCGGATTGCAACTCGTTGATGATTTTATGGAAACATATAAGGATGCAATTGACGATATAGATGAAGGTTACGCGTATTTAGGTGTTATAGATGGTGAAATTCAACCAGGTACGATTATGGCTTCAGGCGCATTAGATGAAATGATTGAGGCATTTTGTAAAATTGCAAATCAAGATGTAACAAGTTGGGCTCAACAAAGAAGTCAAGTGCTCGTCGATAATAGGGTGCCAGAAAATGTTTTAGTTGAAGGCATCAGTGAAACATTAGATACGTTAAAGCAAAGAGGTTACAAACTAGGTATTGTGACAAGTGATTCTAAAAGAGGGGTAGAACAATTCTTGGAATACACGCAATTCGACCATTACTTCGATATTGTGATTTCTACTGAAGCGGATGCCGTTGAAAAACCAAATCCTGAAGTGCTAAATCCACTTTTTTATAGATATGATGTAGAACCTGAAAATGTAGCCATTATCGGTGATACTGCGAATGATATCCAAACTGGCATCAATGCTAAATTAGGGTTGAAAGTTGCAGTTTTAACAGGTGTTGGTTTAAAAGAATCATTTACTAAAGCGGATTATATTTTTGAAACTGCAAATAGTGTAGTGGACATATTATAATAATAGGACTAATCCACAAAATATAGGAGCGGGACAGAAATCTAATTTTATTAAATAGATTTCGTCGTTCCACCTTGGCAAGTATGGCTAGAATTGAAAAAACTTGATTTAAAGCGCATTTTCAGTTCAATCACCTACTGTCAATATGGGATTGGGCTGGCACGAATCCATTATGTCTTAGTCTCTATTTGTAAAAAAACGTAAACGAGGTGGTTGAATGATTGATGGAAGATATGCAAATTATCGCGGTGAAACATATAAAGTTGTAGAAATTGTAAGTAATGAAGTATTGTTAGTCACTGAGGATGAACGAGCTACGGAACATGGTTTTGAAGCACAAACGCATCGTCACGCTGCACATACATTATATTATAAACATGTAGCGAGAGATGATGTTGATGAACTTTATGAACTATACCAAGAAGCGAGATATAGTGGTGCTATTTTTGATTTATATCAAGACTTAGAGGGGCAATTATATATAGGTACTGAAGACGAAGATAAAGCAAGTACTTTTGGTCTCGACCAAACTGATGAATATTATTATAGTAAGTATGTAGATGAAGACGAGATAGAAAAGATTATTTATCGTAAACATATTGAATAAAGTCCCACTTCCCAACTTGTTGGGTTAGTGGGACTTATGCATGAGCGAAAGCTCAAGTAACCCTTTAAAGCACTTCCCAACTTGTTGGTTTAGTGGGACTTATGCATGAGCAGAAGCTCAGGTAAACCTTGAAGCACTTCCCAACTTGTTGGGTTAGTGGGACTTATGCATGAGCAGAAGCTCAAGTAACCCTTTAAAGCACTTCCCAACTTGTTGGGTTAGTGGGACTTATGCATGAGCGATGGCTCAGGTAACCCTTTAAAGCACTTCCCAACTTGTTGGTTTAGTGGGACTTATGCATGAGCGAAAGCTCAAGTAACCCTTTAAAGCACTTCCCAACTTGTTGGTTTAGTGGGACTTATGCATGAGCAGAAGCTCAGGTAACCCTTTAAAGCACTTCCCAACTTGTTGGTTTAGTGGGACTTATGCATGAGCAGAAGCTCGGGTAATGGGTTAACTTGATGGTGCGTGCAGGAAAGAATTGATTTCTTTCAAAAGATATTGTTGCCCTGCGTTTTGTTCTACATTACAAAATCTGTTTTATATGGTACTATTCTTGATTTTGCAAATGTTTTAAGTAATAAACGTATTATCGTTGATCTACATTTCGATAAGTTTCAATAATGTGACGGATTTTATCAATAACAGGATTTAGTGATTCTGGATCTGCATGTAAATCATATTCATTGATGTTCACTCTTACAACTGGACACGCATTGAATTCACTAATCCAATCTTCATATCGTTTGAATAATTTTTTCCAATATTCTGGATCTGTTTCAATTTCCATTTGTCGACCACGTTGTTTGATGCGATCAATCACTTCATCATAATCACACTCTAAATAGATAAGTACATCTGGTTTTGGGAAGTATGGTGTCATGACCATAGCATTAAATAGTTCGGAATATGTGTTGAAGTCTTCTGGACTCATTGTCCCTTGTTCTTCATGCATCTTAGCAAAAATATCAACATCTTCGTATATAGAGCGATCTTGGATAAAGCCGCCGCCATATTCAAACATACGTTTTTGTTCTTTGAAGCGCTCTGCTAAAAAATAAATTTGTAGATGAAAGCTCCAACGTTCAAAATCATGATAAAACTTATCTAGATAAGGGTTATGATCTACATTTTCAAACGATGTTTTAAAATTTAATCTTTGTGCCAATGCTTTCGTTAATGTTGATTTTCCAACGCCGACTGTACCAGCGATTGTTATCACAGCATCTTGAGGGATACCGTATTTATTCATCATCTTTTCCTCCAATCAATGGTTGCACTAAATCTAAAATATAATTATAATCATTTTCTTGCTTCATAAAATCTAAATCAGTCGTATCTATTCGAATAACACTTTCACCATCTGCTTTTAACGAACGATAATAAGCATTGTAATCACGTTTTAAATTAAGTAAGTAGTCGTCTTCAATCTGATGTTCGAAGCTACGATTACGTAACGCGATACGCTTTTTCAATATTTCTAAATCTGCATCTAGAAAGATAATCACATTTGGCATTTCTAAATCTTCAGTTAAAATATCATAAATTCTAGAGAATTTATTGAATTCAGAAGGTGTTAAAGTATTATTTGCAAATATTTTATTTTTATAAATATGGTAATCACTTACAATACCTGTAGAAATTGCTTCAAGATCTTGAAATTGTTTGTAACGATTACATAAAAAGAACATTTCTGTTTGAAAACTCCATTTGGAAATATCTTCATAAAAATCGGATAGAAAAGGATTTTCATTTACGATTTCTTTTTCTTCATAATAATTAAAAGTCTGGCTAAGTTTATGTGCTAATGAAGATTTACCGACGCCAATCGGCCCTTCAACAGCAATAAATTGTTTTTTCATGTTTTTACCGCTCCAATGTTAAAATAGACAATAAATATTGTACCATATGTGAGGTGATAGACACATGTATACTGACCAATTTTATATGAAAATTGCGCTAGAAGAAGCGCGGAAAGCTGGTGCTATTGGAGAAGTACCAATTGGAGCTATTGTCGTGAAAGATAATGAAGTTATTTCACGAGCGCACAATTTACGAGAATCCACTCAAGATCCTACTGCACATGCTGAACATATTGCGATTCAAAAAGCTGCAAAACAGCTTAATAGTTGGAGGTTAGCGTCTTGTAAACTTTATGTTACTTTGGAACCTTGTGTAATGTGTTCAGGTGCAATCGTCATGAGTCGTATTCCCGAAGTAATCTATGGTGCACAAGACTTAAAAGGTGGTTGTGCAGGTAGTTTGATGGATCTGCTGCAAGAATCGAGATTTAACCATCGGGCCAAAGTTACTACTGGTGTATTAGCAGAGGAATGTAGCCATTTATTGAAGACATTTTTTAAAGATATTAGACAAAAAAAGAAAATCATACGAACAGAGGATAATACAAATAGTGAAACATTTGGTAAAATATGAAATGTGTTACAAAATTATGGCAATTTGTAAATGAGTATTCAATCGGTGTTTTGAGATAAAGTAGAAACGAGGTAAATCAATGATAAATTTAATTGCAACAGATATGGATGGTACGTTATTGAACGCTGCACATGAAATATCAGAAGAAAATATCCAAGCTATCAAATATGCACAATCACAAGGCATAACTGTAGTCATTGCTACTGGTCGGGCATTTTATGAAGCAAATGCACCAATCAATCAAACAGACTTAAAAGTGCCATATATTTGTTTGAACGGTGCAGAAGTCAGAGACGAATCATTTAATATTATGAGCACTTCAAATTTAAATAGAGAACTCATAAATCGCATTACGGTAGAATTAAATAAAGAAAACATTTTCTATCAAGTGTATACCAACTTAGGCATCTATACTGAGAATCCATTACGAGACTTAGAGATTTATATTGATATTGCACAACGTGCTGGTCAAGAAGCAGATGTAGAAAAAATTAAAAGTGGCATTCAAAAACGTATAGATAACGGTACATTAAAAGTAGTTGAGAATTATGACAAAATTCAAGATACACCTGGTGAAATTGTGATGAAAATATTAGCTTTTGATAGTGATTTAGAAAAAATTGATCGAGTAAGTGAAACATTAGCAAAATCAGAAAGTTTGGCAATTTCTTCTTCATCACGCGGAAATATAGAAATTACGCACTCAGATGCACAAAAAGGTATTGCTTTAAACACGATTGCAGAGCGTCTAAATATTGATATGGAAAATGTTATGGCAATCGGTGATAATATGAATGATGTTTCAATGTTGGAACGTGTTGGTTATTCAGTTGCAATGGAGAATGCAGCTCCAGAAGTTAAAGCAATCGCAAAATATGAAACTGACTCTAATGAACAAAGTGGTGTTGGTAAAGCGATAATGAAACTACTTAGAGAAAATAACAAATCATAGCATGAGGTGAAAGGATAAATGAAAGGATTAATCATAATAGGGAGTGCTAAAATGGGCTCGCATACAAATGCTTTAGCTCATTATTTAAAAGGTCATTTTGAAGACCAATATTTTGAGGTGGAGATCTTTGATCTAGCGGAACATCCAATTCATCAACTGGATGTCTCAGGCGTTTCTTCGCCAAGTGAAGTGTATAAAAATAATTTAACATTATTACAAACGAAAGCGCGAAATGCAGATTTCTTTATATTAGGAACACCAAACTACCATGGGTCATATTCTGGTATTTTAAAAAATGCATTGGATCATTTAACGATGGATGATTTTAAAATGAAACCAGTTGGATTAATCGGTAACAGTGGTGGAATTGTAAGCTCTGAACCATTGTCTCATTTACGTTTGATAGTACGTTCATTACTCGGAATCGCAGTACCAACGCAGATTGCGACGCATGATACAGACTATAATAAATTAGATGATGGTACGTATTACTTGGATAACGGGGAGTTTCAATTACGTTCAAGACTATTTGTGGATCAAATTATTTCATTTGTGAAAAATAGTCCGTATGAACACTTGAAATAGTGTGAAGTCATTTTTGAATAGGGGTTACGATGCAAGTTGTATCTCGCTATGTACATAACCTAAAGGGTTTTGGAGCGCATATGAAATCAAACATTACTTTGATTTCATATGCGCTCTTATGTTGCTGAAGTTTAATTAGGCAGTACTGTGAAGTATTGAATTAACTATTAAATGATACTGTTCAATCAGCTGTTTAATTTCTTCTAACTTGATATCATGCAAATAAATACATCTTTCATCAGATTGATCTCGAGATTTTTTTAAAAGGTTAAGTTCGATAAAATGGTTGATTTGTGAAGAAACAGGTGAATTTTGGACTTGTAATAACTTTTTTAATTCAATGGCATTTATTTTATTCTTATTAAGATAGAGCAATTTATCCAAAATGATTACCTCAGAAATCGTAAGATTCAAATTTTGTTTCACTACTTTATTAATCAATCCTCTTTTTTCTTCATAAATAATTGTATTCATATTGTCACCACACTTTTAATATTTTGCTTTTATGCGTTAGATTGAAATTGTTGATAGAAATAGAATTTTAAATGTTGAATTACTGACTAGTTTCTTATGGTATTTAAAATCAGAAGGTTGGCAACCAATAATATTATTGAACAGATAACAATATTCATTTTGACTACGAAAATCATAGCGTTGTTGAACAATGTTTAAATGATCACCATTAAGCAAATCACATATGGAAGCATGAATTTTAGATGACGTAATATATTGAGATAACTTACAGTTCATCAATGTTGAAAACTCTCTTGATAAAAAGCTATTATTTACAAAAAAATAATTAGCAATTTCTTTGCAGGTAATTTTAGTCGTTAAATGCGTATTAACATATTGAACGACATCTTTAATTAAAGCTGTTTTATAACTGCATTGTAATTCAGAACTTTGAAAATTTTGATGCTCAGAATATTTTATACTTTTAATTAAATCTTTAATGGCATTGTTCGGATTGGTTATAGATTGATGTTGAATCGCATCAATTATATCTAATAATTTGAGGCGTATCTCTTTTTTTAACGATATATGTTTAAACGTGTTAAAATTTAGTTGTTGGAAGTATTGATAATAGTAAAAATTATTTAGTGAAAGACAGATTAAACTACCGTTAAAAGAGATTTGTTTAATGGATTCATAGTCGTGAATATAAAATACGTCACCTACTTTAAAATGATGAAAAGTAGTGTTTTTCAAAGCTATAAATTCTCCTTCTGTTACTAAAAAAATATGTAGAAAATGAGGTCTACTTAATTGGCTTATAGAGCCATACTGCGCATGTTTTATTTTAAAAGTATCATCCATTTTATTGGTTTCACCACTTACATCAAAATAAAAATTAATTATAAACTACTACTGTAATTATTTTAATATGAAAATTGTATATAGAACATTAATAAAATTTAACAGTTAATATACATTATTTTATAATTAGTTGTAGATGGATATATTTAGTGGTGGTATTTTTAAATGAACCATTAAAATTTTACTATTACAAATTTAACTAATGAATTTGGAGAAAAATAACATTATTTAGTAAGGATAGAAAGTTTAATTGTTGAGAGAATGTTTTGAAATTAAAATAAAAATTGAATAAAAAATAATAGGCTACTAAACTTCTATATCATTAAGAAATTCAGTAGCCTTTTTTTGATGATTTGCTGTGTTAATTTATAGTCATAATTACTATTTTCTATATTTTATTTTTGCAAAAGCGTCATGTTGGTGAATAGATTCTTCATTTCTACACTCAATGTCAAAGCCCTCTATCCAATCAAAATCGACTAAATCTGCTGCGATTAGGCGAATTAAATCTTCAACAAATCTTGGATTTTCATAAGCGCGTTCTGTGACACTTTTTTCATCTGGTCGTTTTAATATAGGGTAAAGTATAGAACTTGCGTTGGCTTCCATTGCATCTAAAATTTTTTCTTTGTAGTCATCTGTTAAAATAGTTTCGTTATTCAAAATTGCTTTAACGGTAATGATACCGCGTTGGTTATGCGCCGAGTACTCACTGATTTCTTTTGAACAAGGGCACAATGTTGTAACTGCTGCTTGTAGTGTAATTTCTTTTCTTGTAATATTTTCCTTGTTTATCGCCATACCGTATGTCACATCTGCATGGCCTACAGCTTTGATATTCGTGATTGGACTGTAGCGATCAAAAAACCATTTAGCTGAAACATCAACGCCAGCAGCATTTTGTTCCATGCGTTCTTGTAAGCTACGCAAAAGACGATACAAAGAATCGAAATCTAATTCAATGCCGTTGTCATAGTGTTTTTCAACACTTTCTAGAATACGACTCATATTTATACCTTTTTCATCTTGATTAAGGCTTGTTGAGAAACTGAAGTTTCCAGCTGTTTGAAAACGGTCAACTAATACAGGATATACAAGATTTTTAATACCCACTTCTTCAATTTCAAATAAGTAGTTTTTGTTCGTACTTTGCAAATCTTTCATTTCTTCTTTAACGGTTGGTTTTGTACCTTCGATTGGATCAACTGAACCAAAATGTTTCCATCGACCTTCTCGAGTTGATAAATCAAATTCTGTCATGATATTGCCTCCACTTAAGATTCAAAGTTATAAGTCCAATAAGGTTCAACTTCTAAAAAGCTTTGCGCTTCTCCAGAAACATCAGGTGTAGCAAGTTGTTTCAAGAATGGTCCTGTTTGAGATGCGTGTGCTTCAAATGCGCGAAGTTTTACCTCTTTATAATCACTGATCTCATTTAGAATGTCAGGTTCACCCAATTTTTCAGGCGCATCATTACTAAATGCAACAAGTTGTAGACGGGGTCTTTCTGATGGGTTCATGCGTCCCACAGTTCTCACGACTGCTTCTGCTGTAGCTTCATGGTCTGGGTGTACTGCAAATTGAGGGTAGAACGATATGATGACGGATGGATTTAATTCATCAATTAATGACTGTACCATCTCATCCATTTCGTCGTGAGGTTCAAATTCTATAGTTTTATCACGTAAGCCCATTTTGCGTAAATCAGTTATACCAATGGCAGCCATCGCTGCTTCTAATTCTTTTTCACGAATGTCAGGTAAAGATTCACGAGTGGCAAATGGTGGGTTACCTAAATTACGTCCCATTTGACCTAATGTTAAACAAGCGTATGTGACTGGTACACCATTATCTATATAACGTGCCAATGTCCCTGCAGATGAGAATGATTCATCATCTGGGTGTGGAAAAATAACTAATACATGGCTTTCTTCTGTCATGATTCATCCTCCTTATGCTTTAAATGGTTGAGTGCTTATTTCTAAAGCAGCAGCTAGTTGACCTTCATAGTTAAAGCCAGCTAATAGAAATTCACCTTGCTCATTTATTTCGTAATGTGTTAAACCTTGAACGTAGACCCAACCGCCATCTTTTAGTTTTAAACCTACACGATATGGGTCTTTATTACCACCTTTAAGCTGTGCATGCTCAAAAGTGACTTGAATATTTCTTAAAAAAGTGCCCGCGTTAAATACACGTTGATCAAAATGTGCAGCATATGCACCATTCGTCGTCTCTACATGTAAATACACGGGTTTATCTTCATATGAAGAAAGTAATGTTTGTACTTTTTCATCTATTATTGATTCCAAACTTTTTGCCTCCTTGATTCCAAACCCCTATACTTTTATGCAATAAATTGTACGATACAAGTGTTAATAAAAATAATCAGTCTAATCTTTAGTGTAAACTGACTTTGAAACATTTTCTACCTGAAAAATGAATTTCAACTTAGATTTATACATAAAATTTTGATTATCTATTTATTTTACTAAAAACAGCGATGAAAATGTATTAGTCTGCTCATTATACTTTTAGTCATTTTAAACAATCATTACAATTTATCAAATATCGATTTTCTGTAAAAACGATTAAAAGCACGTATAATAGAAGTGTATTCACATTTTGTTTATAGCTAATGACAAATTCAATATATTTGGGAGGGCAATAACATGAAAATCACAAATTTAGGGTCTAGTGCATATGCTTCATTTTATGTTGCATGTGAATTGTTTAAACAAATGAGTCAACAACCACATAGTAAATTAGGATTAGCTACAGGTGGGACAATGGTAGAAGTTTACGAATTTCTAGTTAGTTTACTGCAAAAGAATCAATTAGATGTATCTGGAATCGAAACATTTAATCTAGATGAATATGTCGGTTTATCGGCGACGCATGAACAAAGTTATCATCGTTATATGAATGACATTTTATTTAATCGTTATCCACATTTTACGAAATCTTTGATACACATTCCTGATGGAGCTGCAGAAGACTTAATGGAAGAAACGAAGCGATATGAAGATTTAATCAATCAAAAAGGACCAATGGATATACAAATATTAGGTATTGGTGAAAATGGTCATATCGGTTTTAATGAACCAGGGACTGATATGAATAGTACCACTCAAGTTGTGGATTTAACTGATAGTACAATCAATGCAAATAGTCGTTATTTTGATAATGAAAGTGAAGTACCTAAACAAGCTGTGTCCATGGGTTTAGCTTCAATTTTAAAAGCGAAAAGAATCATTTTGTTAGCATTTGGAGAGAAAAAAAGAGAAGCAATTGAACAATTAGCTAAGCATGAAGTCAATAAACAGGTTCCAGCTACGATTCTGCTTGCACATCCTGATGTTGAAATTTACGTTGATGACGCTGCAGCACCTCGCTTATAATCTCTCAGTTTAAATTATGACTTTAAGGGTAAAGCATTTGTGCGTAAGTTTTTAAATAAAGTAAGTTAGGTCATGATTTCCATGCCTATCATTAAATCAAGAAGGGATGATTATTTTGGAATTACAACTAGCAATTGATTTATTAAATAAAGAGGAAGCGGCAGAACTTGCAAATAAAGTTAAAGATTATGTTGATATTGTAGAAATTGGTACACCTATTGTGATTAATGAAGGTTTACCGGCTGTTCAACATTTAGATAATAATATCGATGGTGTGAAAGTACTTGCAGATTTAAAAATTATGGATGCGGCAGATTATGAGGTAAGCCAAGCTGTTAAGTATGGTGCAGATGTAGTTACAATCCTAGGTGTTGCAGAAGATGCATCTATTAAAGCTGCGGTAGACGAAGCACATAAAAATAATAAAGAATTACTTGTAGATATGATTGCAGTACAAGATTTACAAAAACGTGCGAAAGAATTAGACGAATTAGGTGCGGATTATATCGCTGTTCATACTGGTTATGATTTACAAGCAGAAGGTGAATCACCATTAGAAAGCTTAAGACAAGTTAAATCAGTGATTAATCAATCTAAAGTTGCTGTAATTGGTGGTATTAAACCAGATACAATTAAAGAAGTGGTAGCTGAGGACCCAGATTTAGTTGTAGTTGGTGGCGGCATTGCTAACGCAGATGACCCAGTTGAAGCAGCAAAACAATGTAGAGATGCGATTGAAGGTAGATAAGATGAGTGAAATTACAAATTATCGTTTGATTTTAGACGAGTTAGATCATACGTTATCTCATGTTAGAGATAATGAAACACAAGCTTTTTTATCGCAAGTGACTAAAGCAAAACATGTATTTGTAGCAGGTAAAGGACGTTCTGGATTTGTAGCAAATAGTTTTGCTATGCGTTTAAATCAACTTGGAAAATTTGCTTATGTTGTTGGAGAATCAACAACACCTTCAATTACTGAAAATGATTTATTTATTGTCATTTCAGGTTCAGGTTCAACGGAACACTTGAGATTATTAGTTGAAAAAGCAAAATCTGTTGATGCAGAAGTTGTGATATTATCTACGAATCCAAATTCGGCAATTGGCGCATTGGCAAACACTGTTATAGAACTTCCTGCAGGTACAAAATATGATGCAGAAGGATCTGCACAACCCTTAGGTAGTTTGTTTGAACAAGCAGCGCAAGTCTTTTTAGATAGTTTAGTACTAGATTTAATGAACGAACTTAATGTCGATGAAGAAACGATGCAAAGTAATCATGCTAATTTAGAGTAGTGTATTAGAATAAAACGTTTTTTCGTTGAGGACGTGAACGATGAATCTCATCCTCATAGAAAAGAGCTAATCTCAAATGATTAGCTCTTTTTTTATGAGAAATTTTACAAATTAATTTTAATCGTACGCTTGTATGAATATTATTAATTTTTAGGATTGTGAATATTATTATAAATCAAATCACCAATATATTGAGAAACATGGCCATTTTCGATTGAACAAAATTTATTATGAAAACTGTTTATTTTATCGCTGTATTGTTGTGCATAATATGCAAAGTGATTTAAGCCTTCAATCACTTCATCAGTGTTTGTGAAAATAGGACCTGGTAATTCATGGAAATAATCAATATAAAATCCACGTAATTTTTCTTTGTATTTTTCTATATCATAAGCATAGAAAAATTGAGGGCGTTTCAAAACACCATAATCAAACATCACAGAAGAATAATCCGTGATTAAACCATCGCTAATTAAGTAAAGCTCAGAAATATCACTATAATCGGAAACATCAACGATAAAGTCTTCATAATCGCTCAAATCAAGTTTATTTGCAATTAGATAGTGCATGCGTAATAAGATAATATATTGATCACTAATATTTGCACGGAGTTTAGTTAAATCTAGTTGTACAGTTTGTTGATAATTACCTGCTTCATCATATTCATCATCTCGCCATGTTGGTGCATATAAAACAACTTTTTTATCAAGAGGTATATTTAAGTTTGCTTTAATTTCATTTATATATGGTTGGTTCTGAGCATGATTGACTAAAATATCATTTCTAGGATAACCGATTTCTAAAATGTTTTCTCTTTGCATCCAAAATGCTGATTGAAAAATAGCGGTAGAATAGGCATTGGGTGATATTAAGTAATCCCAGCGGCGAGTTGCGTTATAAAATGATTTTTTATAAGATGCAGTAGTTGTATTGGGCATTCGTACTACTTTCATATCATTTGCTAATTTTTTAAGTGGGGTACCATGCCAAGTTTGAATATATAATTGATTATTCTTTTTGTTGATGTGCACTGGTATCCTAGCGTTTGTAACCCAAATATGTGCTTTTCGATAAATGTCGAAATAGGATTTACTGTTTTTAGCAATTAAATTTAATTCCTGAGGGAAATTCACTTTATTTTGTGTATCATAAATCCAATAATATTTGAGATTAGGGTATTTATGTTGCATGTATTCATAAATGTACTTTGGGCTATCGTTATAATTTTTTCCGCTAAAAGATTCAAATACTATCATTTCATTGTCTACATCTTTCTTTTTATTGAATAAAAGGTATTTAGAAAGGTTTTTATTTGGTTTATTTAGCAGTATATTTTTTAAATATCTTGTACGTAATCTCAACTTATTAATAGAAAATGCCAATCGATAATTTGTATGTTGTAATAATAATAATTCGACTTTAAATAGAAATTTAGTTTCGCGTTGTATAGCTGGCATTAGTAATGGAATTAATTTAGTTAATGATTTACGACCGATACGATATTTCTTTTCAATATCAGGGTCACTGGGTTCAAACCAAAGTTTAATAGCTTTTAATATGCTTTTAAGCACATATTGCTTTAATATTGGGTCTTCGATACGAACAAGTGCATCATGAGATGCTTTAACAAAATCTTTAAATAAATATTCAAAAGATTGTTCTCGTAGTTTGTTTGTATTCAATGGATCATAAATTTCTCCGCAAATATAGAAAGGGATTCCTTTAATATCAACATAAGTTTTTGCATATTTCAGATAGTCGATGACAAACGACCAATCTGAATAAACATTCAAAGATTCGTTAAACATTAATCTTTGTTGAAGCACAATACGTGTATTAAAAATAATGTTAACAGTAGCATGTTGTGCTAAGATATTGCTCTCATTTTCTAGGATTTTTTTATAATTAACCTGTAAAGTATCGTCAGTATATACTGTTGGTATATTCAAAATAAAATCTGTAATAGGAGCAATAAGGGTATCACAGTTTTTTAAATATTTGAGGTATATTTCAACTGTATAAGGTGCAAGAAAATCATCAGCATCAACAAATAAAAAATGAGTCGTTTTAACATGAGTAATGGCTTCATTTCTTGCACGACTATGGCCCTGATTTGTATTGAACTTAATGTATTTTACATTTATATGATCATTATCGATTTGGTTAAATAATCGCTTTTCTGAAGTATCGGTAGAACCATCGTTTACTAATATTAAATTAAAATTTTTATCTGTTTGATTCATTAATGAAGCGATACATTGCTCAATGTGATCTTCATTATTAAAAAAAGGAACTATTATAGACAATGTATTGGTCATATTTAGGTAACACCTCTCGAACATAGTATTAGATATAAATACAGGAGTGAGTTAAGAAATCAAATAGAGATTATTTGATTTCAAATACTCACTCCTAACATTGATATTAATCATTAGATTTTTGACATCTTTTACATTATAAACAAATAGGAATACATATAGAGTGGGTATTTTATTTGTTTACGTTATTAAATATACTGTATTTTTAATAATAATTACGTGCATTAGTTAAAAGAAACGTTCTACTATACTTTGAGCTGCAGTTCCGTTCTCATATGAACAAAATCTTTCGTGAAATTGCTCGTATTTCATTTTGTATTCTTGTTGAATTTGTTCAATATTTTTAATTGCGTGTATTAATGTTTCATTTGTTTTTATAAGCGGACCTGGTGCTTCATTTTCAAAGTCAAAATAAAATCCACGCAAACTGTTTTTATAGTGTTCTAAATCGTAAGTGAAAAATAGCATAGGTTTTCTAGTATTAGCAAAATCAAACATTACAGAAGAGTAATCCGTGATACAAATGTCCGTAATTAAGAATAAATCACTGATATCGTTATATTTACTGCCGTTAATTACAAAATTGTCTAAGCTACTATCTAATTTTAATGCATTACTAATAATTATATGTGGCCTTAGAATTAAAATATAGTCTTCACTAAGTTGTTCTTGCATCTTTTGTAAATCAATTTGTAAGTTGATGATATGCTTTTTAGCTTTATTAATTTCATCATCACGGAAAGTTGGTGCGTATAGGATGATTTTACGATCATCTTGAATACCCAAACGTTGTTTGATTTTTTCTTTTTTATTATTAATATAAGCTACATCGTTATTGTAGAATATATCATTGCGTGGATAGCCAACTTCTAATATATCTTTATGAAATTCAAAGGCTGATCTAAAACATTCAGATGCATATGGACTTGGTGAAACGAGATAATCCCAATATTGAATTGCTCCGTTAACACGTTTTTTATAGTTCGCATCTCTACCCTCAAAGCTTTCAACATCATTTAGCATTTTTTTCAAAGGCGTACCATGCCATGTCTGAATGTAGATTGTATCCTTAGGTTTTGAAATATAGTGTGGGAAGTTTTGGTTATTTATCCAATATTTTGCACGTGATAAATAATGGTAATACTCCGGTGACAATCGTTTTACTGTTATGACGTTAGGATCATTAAAAGGGAATTGTTGATTACTTACCCATACAATTTGGTAATGGTCAGTATATGCTTTTAATTTGTCATAGATAACTTTTGGACTGTCACTGACAGCTTTGCCTACATTACTTTCAAATACAACTAAATCTTTTTTGACTGGTACAAGCTTAGAAATAGCGGAGTTATATTTATCCATTACATTAAAGTATTGTTTACTTTTTCTAAAACGTTTGAATAAATGTTGTGACAATATATCATATTTAAATTTGCTTTTTAATTGGTTAGTTGTTTTGTGATTTAAGACTGCTTCGAAAATTCTTTCGCTATTGTGTTGATCATGATATTTAACGAAACGATTTGCTTTTATTTCGACTGCTTTATCGATTTGATAATGATTGCTAATCGTTTTATTTAGCAATGATTCTAAATCATGTTGATTATTAACAATTGTACCAGGTAATTCATTTTCTATATCAAGGTGTGAAGGTTCATTACCTAAAAATGCGTGTTTATCAAATTGATAATAAATCACAGGTTTGTTTAAAAAGCTGAAATCAAATGCAACACTTGAATAGTCAGTAATCATTAATTTACTTTCTTGGATTAGTTTCTGTACGTTAACATCACCTTGTTTAATACTTGTAATATAATTTGGCACATTAAATAATTCAATGAAAGGCTGCATATTAGGATGTAAACAGAAAATGACTTCATTGCCTTTGTTAGCAATAGACTTAATACTAGGGCTATTCAATAATTGGTTGATATTTTCTAGATATTCAGAATCCTCTAGTCGCTCCCAATTGATTAACCAGTCTCTCCATGTTGGAATAATTAAAATTTGGTCTTTGGTATTAACTTTTGGATTAAAAAGTTCGTCAAATCGTGCTAAGCCTGTCACTACAACTTGTTTACTATCAAACTTCAAATCTCTTACTACGATTTCTTTCTCTCTTTCAGAACTTGCAATAAAAAGGTCAACATTGAAATCTTTCAGTTGATTGCCATTAATATTTGATAAATTTTTAACCCCTAAGACACCATGTTGTAAAAAGACTCTAGTTGCTTTAATCTTTTTTGTGTAAATGGCGCTATTAGTAGGAAATATTAATTCGGGATGATGTGTTGTACAAATATAATCAGCATGTAACATAATGTTGAAATGCTCTGGCGATTTATAGTAAATAACATTACCAAAAGGAAGCACATTTTTAGCTTCGATAGAGTCTTTTTCAATTATGTAAAAGACAGGTAATTCAGGATGGTGTGTACGCATATATTTAAAGAAGTGATAACCATTATCTTGAGCTTTATACGATTTTTCACCAATTACCCAAACCTTTTGATTTTGCTTTTTGAAGGGTAATTTCATATTTGGCATTTTTAAATTTTGTATATAAGTTAAATAACTATCGATTGTATATCTATTGACTCTAAATGAAAGGTTGCGACCTTTCATAGTTAAATAAGGCGTAATAGAGATGATTTCATCTTTGAATTCAGTAATGATTTCCCCTTTAAGAAAGCGCTCTGCTAATATTCTAGGATTTCCTAACTTAACTTCAATAGGTAATTTTGATTCTTGAATGTCAATTTCTAAGTAGATATCAATGATATCACCGTTTTCAAATGGATATTTCATGAAATCGATGAGTTCGTGATAAATATCTAATGAAAAATTTATGTAAGTTGTCTGCTTTCTTTTAGTAACTGATTTTGATGGGAATGTAATCGTTTTTTTTCGAGTCGAAAATCGTGTGCCTAATACCAGAGCGATGTTTTCAAAGGTTGAATTAATGATTGAACATTGACCCTCGATTTTAGCTTCATGATTATTAAATCTAAATGAGTCAATATGTCTTCTTGAAAAATAATTTTTTGAAGGTGTATATTGAGTCATTGAAAAGTGTAGAAAACCATTTTTAGTAATATAAGGATGGATAGAATAGTCACCATCTGTTACTTCTGATAAATTGCAAACAGTTGAATTTGCGTTATTAACTTTCAGGTTTTTTTGCGTCGTTAGAATTACATCAGATTCTTCAACGACCAAATATAATTTATTCGTCTCTTGTTGTTTAAAAACAGAAATTACTTCATTTAAATCAATCTTAAAGTTAGCTGTATCATCTATAGGTTCATAACAAAGTGAGTTATATTCGTTTTTAATATATAATTTGTCAATTGATCTATTCGTTTCATTAAAAGAAATATTAAGGTTTGACCCTTCTTGTATTATATTTTGCAACAAACTTCCTCCCCAAAATAAATATTTTTTTTATTAGTATAATTATAACAATCTATAGGCTATAATTGTTAATATAATTCAAATTTCAAAAAGAAAATAATTTACATGGAGGTAACATATGAAAAGAGTTTTATTTTCGATTGTCATAACAACCTTCAATAATGAAGATTTTATTAAAAAAACATTAGATTCAGTTGTAAACCAAACGCTCAATAATAAGCAATATGAAATCATTGTTATAGATGATCATTCAAGTGATTGTACTTGGGATATCGTGCAACATACGGAAGCAGAAAATTTAAATATGTATAGATTGCCCAAAAACAGTGGTGGACCGTCACATCCAAGAAATAAAGGAATTGAATTAAGTAAAGGAGATTTTATATATTTTCTAGATGGTGATGATTGGTTAGAACCTACGATATTAGAAAACATTGCTGAAAATAAACAGTGGTTAAAAAGTGATGTGATTATTTCTAAAATAGTAAAAGTAGGTGACAACAAACAATCAATTCATGCTCGGTTTATGACAGATCAAGTACATATTAATCAACAAACTAATAGTATCCCATACTTATATTATTACTTAGGGCCTAGTGGTAAATTTATTAGTCGTCAATTGATTAAAAAAAATAATATTCGTTTTTCACCTGACTTACACTTTGGTGAAGATAAGTTATTTTTTATGAATGTGTTTAATGTAGCTAAACGTGCAACTACTACTAATAATATAGGTTGTTATATAAATAGATTGTCTCAAAACGTTTCTATTATAAGAAGAACGAATTTTATAAAAAAAAGGGAAAGCGACTTTGAAATTTTTAAAGCAGCCTTACAAATAAAAAATAAAAAAACACGTGATAAATTTTTATTGCGTATCGTCGAATATGATTTGCTATATAATTGTAATTCTCATGTATTTAACAACTTAAATGATTCTGAAAAAGAAAGCGTTTTTGAAATTATAAAAAGTATTTATTATAATAACTATGTAAGAAAGAAAATTGTTAAAAATATTAGTTATAGATTTAAAAATGCTGTAGAAGCTATTTATGAAAATGACTTAGAGAAATTTGTGTACTTCTTTGAATGGTTGAAACAAGGAGTGAAGCTATTAGAACAACGCGATCATAACCGTTATAGTTTAACAAGTGTAGATGATTATCATTTTGAATATATCGCACCAATTAGTAACCTGAAAAATTTACAAGTTTCTGAAGAACATGTATATTTGCAAATTGATATTCATAACTTAGACAAAGAACGAGTGTCATCTATTCAACTAGAAAACCGTAAAAATTGGCAAGATTCAACATTCATTCAAACATTTACATTGAGCAAAGGTTTTTTGACAATTGTATTAAATAAAAAAGATTTAGATAAATTAGTTTTAGGTATTTTTAATATTATGATTATGTATGATAGTTACAAAACATTAAATGTTAAATATGCTTTTACTAAAGAAGTAAAGATTACAGGTAAAATTGCTACATTTTATCCCACAATCAACGGTAATCTGGCACTCAAAGTTACATCTAGTTCATGAATTTATTGAATAAACCATATTATGTTTGAAAAAAATTAAATAATAAAAACAAAATGAGAAGGAACGCTAACATTTTAGTCTCAATAATTACTTTGGATTTAAGTAATTTGATTGTACAACCATTTATTTGGTTATTTATAAGCTTACCTATAAATATCTTGTAAGGTAGATGGTTTAGACGACCTAAGTAGTTCTTAAAAATACTTAGGAATTTGTACGGTTTCTAATCGATTTTGTTAGAGTGGGATAGAAAAATTCTATCCTGCTTCTTTTTATAAAGGATCATAATTAAAGGAGAACAAAATGGAAAATAGGAAAAATTTAATAGACATAGAAAGAAAATTCAGACCAGAAATAGAAGGTTTAAGGATAGTTGCAGCTTTGCTAGTTGCAATTTATCACATTTGGTTTGGAAAAGTATCAGGTGGTGTAGATGTTTTCTTTGTAATCTCAGGTTTTTTAATTACTACATCCATTATTTCTACAATAAACCGAACAGGTGATTATAAATTTTGGCCATACATATCTAAGTTGTTGAAAAGACTACTACCATCAGCATTATTTATTGTTTTAGTAACATTAATATTAAGCTTATTCTTTTTACCTTCGACTATTTTAGTGAAAACAATTAAAGAATCATTAGCTTCCATATTTTATTACCAAAATTGGCAATTGGCATTTAGTAGTACCGACTATTTAGATGCTAATCAAATGAAAAGTCCATTAGAACATTTTTGGGCTATGTCCATACAAGGACAATTTTATATCATTTGGTTTTTGTTATTTACTTTTGTACTATTTTTAGTTAGAAGATATTCACTTTCAAATGGTAAGAAACTCGTCAATTTCTTTCTAGGAATCATATTTATTGTTTCGTTTATTTATTCGATATATCTTACTATCGTGAATCAACCTTTCGCATACTTTATAACCTTTACAAGAGTATGGGAATTTGCACTGGGTGGGTTGCTATGTGTAAACCTAGCTAGTATTAAAATTAATAAAAAAGTAGCTGCCATCATAGGGTGGATAGGTCTAGTAGGATTGATATTAACAGGGCACTCTTTGATGTTTCTACAATGTTTCCTGGCTACATTGCTTTATGGCCGATGACTTGTGCTTTATTAATTGTGCTCTCAGGTAATGTGGATACTAAATATGGTGTGAAAAGATTTTTATCTTTACCTATTATGACAAAATTAGGTGGTATATCATTTGGTATTTATTTATGGCACTGGGTATTACTGTCATTTTTCAAATACAAAATAGCTGAAAATCCTTCAATATTAGAAGGGGTTATAATTATTTTATTATCTATAGTTCTATCTTTATTAATGACTAAATATATTGAAGCGCCTATAAGAAATAATAAAATAAACAAAAAAGCGTTTAAACCAATTTTAGTGATGTTAGCAATTAATTTGTTATTGGTCATTGCACTATCCATAATACATTTTTCAAATAAAAGTAATATGGACAAGCCTATCAATACAAATGATTATCCGGGTGTAAATGCTATTTTTAAACAATTGAATGTAAAAGAACAGAACCCAATACCTAACTCAGCAAATACATTTGATGACTTACCACAATCTCACAAAGATGGAAGTAACCAAAACCTCAAAGATACAGATGTTAAAGTAGGAAAATATGGTAAAACAAAAGATTATAAAGCGACTATTGCGTTAGTAGGTAGTTCTCACTCAGAACATTGGCTTGGTGGCTTTATCAAAGCAGCAGAAAAAAATGATTATAGAGTGTTAAATATTACTAAATCAGGCACACGTTTTTCGAGTGGTTATGAAGATGATTCGATTAAAGGTAAGTGGGTAAAAAATGTGAATAAATATTTGGAAAACAACGATGATATTGACTTAGTAGTTTCACATGCTACTTCCGCTGCAAGTGATAGTAAGTGGGTGCAAGATCAAATGGTAAATCAACTCAATATTGTAAAAAATGATTATGGTATTGACGTTTTAGCAATTAGAGATATACCAACATATAATTTTAACGTTGCTGAGGAATTTGATAAGTATGGTGAGAAAAAAATAATTAATAAAATGAATAATTATCATAGTCAACAAGATCAATCGTATTGGAAGAAGTTTATACAAAACAATAATAATATGTATACATTTGACCCAACTGAATATTTCAAAGAAGATAACCAATATAAACCGGTTATTGGTAATGTTGCAATTTATAGAGATATGGATCATATGACAAATACTTATTCAGAATCGTTTGGGGATATGCTGGCAGAAAAATTGAAATATGCAATCGAAAATAAAGAGGACAATAAAGATAAAAACTTAAATGAAATATAGCGATTAGTATTTCTTTTTTAGTTCAATAAGTATGATTATGTTGTTTAATATAAGTAATGGGAAAGGGGAATTATTTATGAAGTTTGTAAAAGGAATTATTGGTTTCATTTGTATTAATTTATCGATTTTGGGAGTAATAAACATTTTAAAGCGGTATAAAAAAGATTCTATTACAGTAGATGAGGATACATCAGACAAAGCATATGCGTTGATTATTAACAATATTGACTAAATCATTCAATGATAACTGAGAGTGAATAGATATGAATATTTGATTATCAAAGAATAACTAATAAATTGATGTTACTAACAAATTAGGGGAAGTAATTGAAATAAATACAAAAAGTATTTATTTTGAATACTTGCCCTTTTTTTAATCATTTACTTAATAAAAAGATTTAGAAATATAGCTTTATATGCTTAAAATTGGGATAATTCACCACGAATTGTGCCATTTTTTGTATTTTAAGGAAAACAAGATTCAAAATGACTCAATTTGAATTAAAAATTTGGGATGTTTATGGCATTGGACACCAAATGTTTTCATTATATTATTCTATGCCCTAAATGTTAATATATTTTGTATAAAAGTTAACAAAGGGGTGTTGCATTTGGAAATTTTAGAAAAAATAGAAAATCACGCTAAGAAACAACCGCATCAAGTTGCTTTGCGCTTTGATGAACAAGCATTAACATATGATGAATTAATTAAAGAATTAAATAACAAAAGTGACTTATTTTCTAATATACCTAAACATAGCATTGTAGGATTGGTCACACGACATCCGCAGAAGGCAATGATTATTTATTTAGCATTGTTAAAAAGTGAGTGTGTACCATGTATTTTTGATGATAGATGGTCGAGCGTGCAAACCTTCAATTTAGTCGAAAAATACGGTGTTCAATATCTTATGGAAGAAGAGGATTTAAGTATACATAATGTGACCAAAAAAGATAATTCCAAGGACGATGAAGATTTGTTACATATCGGTTTTACATCTGGAACGACAGGCTTACCTAAAGCATATTATAGGGGAAAGTTATCTTGGATTAAGTCTTTTTCCAAAAATGATCAGTTATTTGACAGAATGATAAATACAGTTGTTGCTCCGGGTCCGTTGTCGCATTCTTTATCGTTATATGCATGTATTTATGCATTATATACAGGTAGAACATTTATTGGACAGCGATATTTTGAAGCCAAGCGTTTAATGCAGACAATCCAACACCAAAAAGTAAACACAGCGTGTTTTATGGTGCCAACAATGATACAAGCTTGCGTTGCAACTCAAATTTTAATAGAAGGAAAACATTATATTTTAAGTACTGGGGATAAACTTGGCTTACATATTCGTCAACGTATTCAACAATGTTTCCCTAAAAGTGATCTAATTGAGTTCTTTGGGACATCAGAAGCTAGCTTTATTAGTTATAACTTCAATAATAGTGCACCACCAGAATCTGTTGGCAAATTGTTTCACAACGTGCACGTGAATATTGAACAGCCTGACGTATCAGGTATAGGCCTACTAAAGATAAGAAGTGATATGTCATTTGGTGGTTATGTTGATGAAGATGTCAGCGATGATAGTTGGATTGAAACAGGAGATTTTGCATCATGTGACGCGCATGCACATTTATTTTTACATGGTAGAAAGCATGATCGTATGATTATTGGTGGACGTAATGTTTATCCGTTTGAAATTGAACAGCATGCAAAATCCATTAATTTATTCAAAGAAGTAGTTGTTATCAGTGAAAAACATTCTAAATTTGGAGAAATTGCCGTATTACTATATACCGGTGATCATACAGTTCGTTATAACGATTTTAGAAAAATTATGAAACATCTTGTAGCGCGTTACCAAATACCATCGAAACTAGTTAAAGTAAAGCAAATGGTCTATACCTCAAGTGGAAAGATTGCGCGCGAACGTATGAAACAATGCTATTTAAAAGGAGAATTATAAATGAATGAAGCGGTAATTATAGCAGCGAAACGTACAGCATTTGGGAAGTATGGCGGGAAATTGCGACATTTAGAACCTGAATTATTATTACAGCCACTATTCAATTATTTGAAAAATAACTTTCCAGCAATTGTTAGTAATATAGATGACGTGATTTTAGGTAATGTTATCGGAAATGGAGGTAATATTGCGCGAAAGGCACTTTTAGAAGCTGGATTAAATCAACAAGTGCCAGGTGTGACGGTTGATCGCCAATGTGGTTCGGGATTAGAGGCTGTAAATCAAGCCTGTCGCATGATACAAGCAGGTGCAGGGTCAATATACATTGCAGGTGGCGTGGAAAGTACAAGCAGAGCACCCTGGAAGATTAAGCGGCCACAATCTGTATATGACACACATTTACCAGAATTTTATGAAAGAGCATCATTTGCACCTCAAGGCCAAGATCCATCTATGATACAAGCAGCTGAAAATGTTGCAGAAAGATATGGTATATCAAGATTTGAACAAGATGAATTCGCATGGCATAGTCATCAAAAAACGCTTGATGCATATAACCATCGTAAGATTACTCAAGAGATAACGCCACTGATGATTAAAGGGGAAACATTTCAACAAGATGAAAGTATTAAACCTAAATTAATGCAACAAACGCTAAATCGATTAAAGCCATTATTACCAAACGGGAGCATTACTGCTGGCAATTGTTGTATGAAAAATGACGGTGCCGTACTACTACTTGTCATGGAAAAAACACTTGCTAAAGCATATGGCATACACAGTGGATTATCATTCATTGACCAAGTAACTATAGGTGTAGACCCAAATATACTTGGTATTGGTCCTGTACCTGCTATAGAAAAACTATTAGCAAAGCAGCAATTGTCTTTAAATGATATCGATGCTATAGAATTAAATGAAGCTTTTGCATCACAAGTGTTAGCAAGCCAACAAGCTTTAAACGTACCAGCTAAAAAATTAAATATTTATGGTGGCGCGATAGCTACTGGACATCCTTATGGCGCAAGTGGTGCTGCACTTGTTACACGGCTATTCTATATGGAACATAAACATAGGACAATTGCAACTATGGGTATTGGAGGAGGTATGGGCAATGCCACATTATTTGAAAGATGGTCATGAACAACGAGAAATGATATTCCCAAAAAAAGATGTAGAAGCTTATAATCAATTGTTTGCACAAACGAATAGCGTTGATGTTTCGCCACTTTATTGTGCAAGCCTGTGGCCCGAATTTGAATTGTTCAAACCGTTTATTTCTAGTAAGTTACTATTAAAATCAACAGAAATTGAACAATATCATCCCTTAGCAATAGATGTCAGATATCAAGTGCAATTAACAATAATTGAACAAAAAAGAATTCGTCAATTTATCAAATATAGCTTTGAAATGAAAATAAATAAAAATCTGACTAAATGTATATATATTAAGCAAACGTTTTTAGAGAAGGTGAAAAATGATACAGATATTACCTAACGATGTAGAACGATATTTGAGACTTGTCAAAGATGAGAATCCTTTGCATCAACATATTGTACCAGGACAAATGATTGTACAAATTGCATTGATATACAATGAATTGAATTGGAAAAATTATAAAATTAATTATGTTGAACCAGTTGATACATATGAATTTCTTCATTTTGATTTTGAAAGCAATAATAAATTAATCGTGAAAAATAATTATGATAAAGTTAAAGTTACTATTTGTAAAAATAAATAAGTAATCATTGAAAATTGTCCTTAACTAGATAACAAACTTAAAAATAAAAAGAATTTTTCCATATTTAAAAACAACTACAATTTTTGTATAAAAATTAAAAAATAGAATTTAAAAAATTTGAAACAGTTTGACATACACTCCGAACTCAGTATAATAAGTAAACATGTTAAGAGAGTGACTTAAATCGTGGATTATGAACAAGATTTTGATAAAAGTAATATTAATAAGGTGAATCCTAGAACTGCGAAAAAAACTGTATTTGCAACCGGTATTGGTAATGCGATGGAATGGTTCGATTTCGGGTTATATTCTTACCTAGCAGTTATATTGGGGCAAAACTTTTTTAGTTCGGTAGAAAATGACCAGTTAAAAACGATATTTACATTTGCCACATTTGCAATTGCATTTTTATTAAGACCAGTAGGTGGCATTATTTTTGGTATTATTGGTGATAAATTTGGTAGGAAAGTCTTTTTAACGACAACCATTATCATGATGGCATTTTCAACTTTGTTAATTGGTTTATTACCTACATATGATCAAATAGGTGTATGGGCGCCAATTTTACTATTATTAGGTAGAGTGCTTCAAGGGTTTTCAACTGGTGGAGAGTATGCAGGTGCGATGGTTTATGTTGCTGAATCCTCACCAGATAAATCTAGAAATGGTCTTCAGGTTTGGAAATTGGTACATTATCAGGTTATATCGCCGCATCAGTAATCAGTGGCTTACTATTTTTCTTTTTAAATGAGGAACAAATGGCTACATGGGGATGGAGAATACCATTTATTTTGGGTCTATTTTTAGGTATATTTGGTTTTTATTTAAGAAGAAAATTAGAGGAATCTCCAGTATTTGAAAATGAAATAGCTACACAACCTAAACGAGATAACATCGGATTTTTCACAATTGTTCGATATTACTACAAAGATATTATTGTATGTTTTGTAGCTGTAGCATTCTTTAATTGTACTAATTATATGGTAACTTCATATATGCCATCTTATTTACAACAAATAATTAAATTAGATAGCACAACGGTTTCTGTACTTATCACGGTTGTCATGGCAGTAATGATTCCATTGGCATTAATGTTTGGTAGAGTTGCAGATCGCATCGGAGAGAAAAAAGTCTTTTTAATCGGGCTATGTGGCACAGCTATTTTTAGTACTGTGGCATTTGCGTTATTCCAATCAGGTTCGTTGGTTTTAATAATTGTAGGTATATTTACGTTAGGATTTTTCTTGTCTACTTATGAAGCAACGATGCCAGGTTCATTACCAACGATGTTTTATACGCATATCCGTTATCGAACATTGGCGGTAACATTCAATATGTCAGTATCATTATTTGGTGGAACAACACCGTTAATTGCTTCTTCATTGGTTGCGAAAACAGGAGATCCGCTTTCACCAGCTTATTATTTAGCGGCAATGAGCGTCATAGGGATTATCGTTATTTCATTGTTACATGTCAGCACAGCAGGTAAATCGCTTAAAGGTTCATATCCAAATGTTCAAAGCGATGAAGAATATGAATATTATACGAAAAATCCTGAGAAAGCTTTATGGTGGGCAGACGATAAACGCGTATAAGCCGAATGACATTACAAACGACTAGTAAGAAAAAAGTATGCTAGCTATCGATACTAAAACTGAATAGTAGAAATTTAAAAATAGGTTATTCATTTCCTTTTAGAGTTAGGAAGTGAGTACCTATTTTTTTAGTAAATTTCACTATTATTGCAAGAAAGAATAGATTTCTTGCAATAGTCTAGATATTTATATTTTAGTGTATTATCTCATTTTGGTAGTAGAATAACATAGGATAGCAATGGTTATATCATTTATTTATGTTATGTTTAAGAAGGAAAAGGACATACATAGTTTGGAGGAAAAATGATGACAGTAGAACAATATTGGGAGAATTTTGTACAATTATTTCCATCTTATAAGGGCAAAACATATGAAGCATGGTCATTTGGTGTAGATGAGGATACATTAGCAGAATTAGTAAAACAAGGTGAAAAAACGGCTACGACAAGTGGTTACGAAACTTATCAAGTTGATGGTGAACCACTACCTCAAGTGGGAGATGTGAGCGTGATTTTAAATAAAAAAGGGGAACCACAATGTGTGATTGAAACAACACATGTATATCAAACAACTTTTAATGCTGTCTCTGACCATCACGCTTATTTAGAGGGTGAAGGCGATAAGTCACTAGCTTACTGGCGTAAAGCACATATTGATTTCTTTGAACCTTACTATGCATCTCTAGGATTGGCATTTAACGAATCTACTATTGTAGTGTGTGAGGAATTTAAAGTTTTATATAAATAAGTAAAGTGGTACATAAGTTAGGATCGCTTCGAGTGCGCTCTCCAAGCAAACAAAGGGGACAATCTTTGCCTAACTATGTACCACTTAGGGTGAGTGTTTATAAGGGATGTGTTATACCATGTATATATAATGGGACAGTTACATATATATGGCGCATATTTCTAAAGGGGAATTCTTTGTTCTGTTTCTTCTAATTTTAGTCTTGGAACTTACGCTTCTGTTTTTTCATCGATGTATTGAAGTGTAGCTAATAACTTACATTTAAGTTATCAACATCACTTTCAAGTAGAGAGAGTAACGTATATAATTCATTCTTGCTGAAATTTTCATCGCATTTAACAGAAATCGTTTTGAACGTCTTGGTGATAATTTCATAGATAGGGTTACCATTCTCAAAAGATTGTTCGTAGATAATCATGATGTCATACCTCCTTGTCTCTCTACACTTATTATAATAATAGATATGTATGCGAAATACATGAGTCTACAGTATCAACTTTTTATCAGTCGAACGTCGTATAATCATAAAATACTTTATTTTAATTTTTGTTGTATTAATACTATCACTTAAATGTTTATGCTATTAAAAAGCAAAAATAATATATTGTGTATTCGGTTTATATTTGCACTTTTTGAAACATTTCTGTAACATTGTAATCGAATCGTAATGCGATTCGAAAATTTTAAATGGAGTGATACAGAATGAATAAGATTGCAAAGACTTTTGTAGCTGGAAGCATTGTATTTGGAACTGCATTAGGCATAAGCGTTTCTGATGAAGGCGTATCACATAGCGAAGCACAAGCAGCAACAACACCTTATTATCAATATGAAGGAAATGCTGGTAACGACCCTAGCTTTTTATTAAATGAACAATTTAAAAATGGAATCAAATATGGCAAGGTTACTTTTAATGGCGTGAATGTAAGTGCAAGAACAGTAGAGGGTGGCAAGACAACTCAGAAATATGACCAAACTTTCTCAGACTATTCAAAAGATGATAATATAGCAAGTAACGTTAATTTTTCTATAAAAGGGAACTTAACTTATGAGCAAGTCAAAGATGCTTATGGAAAAGATTTAAGTAAGATTAAAACACCAGATAAACAACCTAAAGGTACAGGTGTATACGCATATCAATCTCAAAATAATGGGCCAACCGTTTTCTTTGAAATGAAAGATGGTCAAGTCAATGAAGTGAATATTGGGTATGGCGGATACGGTGGTTAAATAAAAACATAAATGAGTAAAGCAACTTAAAAAAGGCGCACGTTCATCATCAGAAATGGACGTGCGCTTAGTTTATATTTGATTAAACTTCTGTAACTTTGACATCGATGTGTTCTATACGATTATAGGCACCGTGGTCAACAGGACCGACGAAGTCGTTCATTTTCCAACCGTTTTTAATTGCAGATGCAACAAATGCTTTAGCAGCGATGACGGCTTCTTTAGGAGATTTGCCTTTTGCTAAATATGCAGTAGTTGCTGCGGCAAATGTACAACCAGCTCCGTGATTATAACTTTGTTGGAACATATCAGTAGTTAGTTGATAGTAGTTTTCCCCATCATAGTATAAGTCATAAGATTTATCTTGATCTAACGCTTTACCACCTTTAATTATAATGTGTTGTGCACCTTGTTGATGAATGATATCAGCAGCTTTTTTCATATCGTCTATTGATTTTAAAGTGCCGAGGTTTGCAAGTTGACCAGCTTCGAATAAATTCGGTGTTACGACTGTAGCTTTTGGTAACAAATATTCAATCATTGCATCAGTATTGCCAGGATTTAAAACTTCATTTTCTCCTTTGCATACCATAACTGGATCTACTACAAAGTAGTTCGCACCAGATTCAACATATGCTTCGCCGGCACGTTTGATAATTTCTTGCGTCCCTAGCATGCCCGTCTTCACTGCATCCGGACCGATTGATATAGCTGTTTCTAATTGTTTTTCAAAAACATCGAATGGAATTGGCGTAACATCATGAGACCAAGATTCTTTATCCATTGTTACAATTGATGTTAATGCAACAATACCGTATGTTCCTAACTCTTGGAATGTTTTTAAATCTGCTTGCATGCCTGCACCGGCACTTGTATCTGAACCAGCAATGGTTAAAGTTTTTTTCAATGCCATTAATTTTCACTCCTAAATATGCTTTTATATATATCATACCACGTTTGTCGACTATTCTAAATCATGACGTTTACAATGTAATAAGGTTACAATGATAAATAAATTAGTATATCCTTTTGATTCTATTACTGATACATATTAAAATGAAATAAAATATATTCATTTTAATTGTGTTTATGATAAAGTGAGTACTACTAATCTCACGAGCGAGTAAGTAGTGCTTTATGTTACTAAATTAATCGAGGTGAGCGATATGGAGTGGTCGGATGTTTTTCATAAAATTACTACAGAACATGATTTTACTGAAATGCATAATTTTTTAGAAAATGAATATACGACAAAGATAGTCTATCCAGATAGGGAAAATATTTATCAGGCTTTTGATTTAACGCCTTTTGAAAAAGTGAAAGTTGTTATCTTAGGTCAAGATCCTTATCACGGACCAAATCAAGCACATGGTTTAGCATTTTCTGTGCAACCGAATGCTAAATTTCCGCCTTCATTAAGAAACATGTATAAAGAACTTGAAGACGATATCGGTTGTGTAAGAAAATCACCACATTTACAAGATTGGGCAAGAGAAGGCGTTTTATTATTAAATACTGTTTTGACAGTCCGACAAGGAGAAGCGCATTCTCACAGAGATATAGGGTGGGAAACTTTTACGGATGAAGTCATTAAAACAGTTTCAGAAAATTTGAGTAATGTTGTGTTTATATTGTGGGGTAAGCCTGCACAACAAAAAATAAAACTGATTGACACAGCGAAACATCATATTATTAAATCGCCACATCCAAGCCCATTATCTGCATATCGCGGATTTTTCGGTTCAAAACCGTATTCATTAACAAATGCATATTTACAAAAAAATGGTATTGAACCTATAAACTGGTGTGAAAGTGGGTTGTAAAATAAATGGAAAAAGAGAAAATTATTCAACTTATTGAGCAAGAATTAGTTCAAGCAGATGAAGCTAAAAATGATGCAGAATTTGAAAAGCATATCTATGCCATTCATACACTAACGTCACTCGTAAATAGTTCAAATAGCAAACATCATTTTAAAGATAATACGTATTCAGTATCTGATTCATTCAAATCATCTCGAAATGTAGAACAAACTGCTGCAAGTAAGAAGCAAGGCATCTCACCAGAAGAAATTCAAGCAATGGGCGGAAAAGTACCTGCCTCATCGACAAAATTTGCAAATGCTAATACTTCACTAAATGCTAATAAATTGGTAACAGATGATGAAATTGGTAATGGAGATTCAATATTTGATTTTTAATTCAAGAAAGAGAGGTTAATTTTTATGAAATTATTTATTATTCTCGGTGCTTTAAATGCTTTAATGGCTGTTGGTACTGGTGCATTTGGCGCGCATGGTTTGGAAGGTAAGTTATCGGATAAATATTTATCCGTATGGGAAAAAGCAACTACTTATCAAATGTATCACGGCCTTGGTTTACTATTAATTGGAATTATAAGTGGTACAACGTCAATTAATGTGAATTGGGCAGGATGGCTATTATTCTTAGGTATTGTATTTTTCAGTGGTTCGCTATATATTTTAGCATTAACTCAAATTCGTATACTTGGAGCAATTACACCAATTGGAGGTATTTTATTTATTATAGGTTGGTTAATGTTAGTGATTGGTACGATTAAATTATAAATTTATAATTGTTATAGAATTCATCTTAGGGGTATAATACATCCCATGAGGTGAATTTTATTTATGGGAAAAAATGATAGGAAAGTAGATAGAGGAGATTTAAAACAAAACTTATCTGAGAAATTTGTTTGGGCAATTGCCTATGGTTCATGTATCGGCTGGGGTGCATTTATTTTACCTGGTGATTGGATTGGTCAATCTGGACCTATTCCAGCAGCTATAGGTATTGTAATTGGCGCATTATTAATGATTTTAATTGCGGTAAGCTACGGCGCACTTGTTGAACGCTTCCCAGTTTCTGGTGGGGCTTTTGCGTTTAGCTTTTTAGGTTTTGGTAGATACGTAAGTTTTTTCTCATCTTGGTTTTTAACTTTTGGTTATATTTGTGTAGTAGCCTTAAACGCAACTGCATTCAGTTTATTAATTAAATTTTTATTACCTGATGTTTTAGAAACAGGTAAATTATATACCATCGCAGGATGGGATGTTTATATTACCGAAATATTAATTGCATCATTGTTATTGATTGTATTTATGTTTATTGCGATTAAGGGCACGAGTGTTTCAGGCTCACTACAATTTTATTTCTGTGTGGCAATGGTCATTACAATCTTATTGCTATTTTTCGGCTCGTTCTTTGGTAATAATTTTTCATTGGAAAATTTACAACCATTAGCGAACAAAGAAAAAGGCTGGCTTACATCAATTGTAATGATAGTTGCAGTAGCACCGTGGGCTTATGTAGGTTTTGATAATATCCCACAAACTGCCGAAGAATTTGATTTTTCTCCAAATAAAACGTTTAAACTGATTGTGTATAGTTTATTAGCAGCAGCATTCACA
Source organism: Staphylococcus ureilyticus (assembly GCF_025558845.1). Taxonomy (NCBI): domain Bacteria; kingdom Bacillati; phylum Bacillota; class Bacilli; order Caryophanales; family Staphylococcaceae; genus Staphylococcus; species Staphylococcus ureilyticus. The sequence goes on from NZ_CP094825.1 coordinate 348,362, forward strand.
TATGTGTTAATGATTTTATATACAGGCTGGCTAAGTAGCTCAGAAACGAGTTTGAACGGGCAATTATGGTTAACAGGTGCCGTCACGAGTGGTGCATTCGGCTATATAGGTTTAGCAATTTTAGCGATTGCTATTATCATGGGTATTTTTACTGGTTTAAATGGATTTTTAATGAGTTCAAGTCGTCTATTATTCTCAATGGGACGTTCAGGTATTATGCCTTCAGTATTTAGTAAACTGCATAATAAATATAAAACACCATATGTCGCAATAATATTCCTTGTAGCTATCACATTGATTGCACCTTGGTTAGGTCGTACAGCATTGACATGGATCGTTGATATGTCATCTACAGGTGTTTCAATCGCTTACTTTATTACATGTTTATCAGCAGCGCGTTTATTTAGCTATGACAAAACAAGTAACACTTATGGTCCGGTATATAAGACATTTGCGATTATAGGTACAGTAGTATCATTTGTTTTCTTATTACTATTATTAATTCCTGTTTCACCAGCTGGACTATCAATGCCATCTTATATTGCATTATTTGGTTGGTTAATTATAGGATTAATCTTTTTCGTAATTCGTTATCCTAAATTAAAACAAATGGATAATGATAAACTAAGTAAATTGATATTAAATCGTTCTGAAGATGAAGTAGTGAATCTGATTAATGAGAATAAAGTGACGAACCAAACACATAAATAGAAGTTAATCATTGATTATTTATGAAATAAACATATAAATCATTGGAAACGGATTTTCTGAAAAATTTTGAATATGAAACGACTCCTATCAATAGCAGTGGACTTTAAGTTCATATTGATAGGAGTTTTTAAAATCAAATAATGATATTTAATACAAAAAATCTGAGGACTTTAAAGATCCTCAGATTTTTTATGTTCAATGCTCATATGTGTTTTTTGCTAAATTTTGTGCCAGAAACGATGAGTTTAGATATTTGATCAGCAAATAATAAGCCTAAAGCGATTGCGCCGGCAATTAGCGTTACTTCTAGCATCGTGTTAATAGCTTTACTAAAGTCTAACAAAATAAGATTTTTAGTAGCGTCAAAGGCTAATCCTCCAGGCACCAATGGTATAATACCTGGTACCATAAATAGAATCACTGGTTCTTTTTTGTAGCGAGCCATTACATGACTAAGTAAACCCAATGCTAGACTTCCAAAGAAGCTTGAATAAATTGTATGAAGTTCGAGACCATCATAAAACAATGTATAAACCATCCAACCACATGCACCAACAATTCCAACAGCATTATATAAATATTTTGGAACATCAAATATAATACCGAAGAAGAGTGAAGCGGTATAACTAAATATTAAATTTAAAATCCAAAACATAAGCATTGCTCCTAAGAAATAATAAGTATTGTACCGACACCTGCACCAATACCAAAGGCAGTTACTAGGGCTTCTAATGATTTAGTAGTAAACATTAACATATGCCCGCTAAATAAATCTTGAATTGCATTTGTAATTAAAACACCAGGTACGATTGGCATCACAGCTGATATAATAATTGTTGAAATAGAGCCACCTTGTATGATGGCATTTCCAAACACTGCCACTGCTCCAATAACGAGAGCCCCCATAAATTCTGGAATGAATTTAGTATGTAAATTTCTATTCAAAAGTTCTACAACTAGATACCCTAAAGCACCTGCAACGAGTGCAGTGAATACATCCACTAAATAACCACCTTGTAAATATAGAAAACTGATTGAGATAATCGCAGCGGCAATAAATTTAAAAAACAAATCATGATTAATGCTCTGTTCATGATATATTTTTTGTAATTCTTGATATGCATCTTCAACTGATAGCGTCCCCTCGGAAAGTTGTCTAGAAACGCGATTGGTTCTTGATATACGATGTAGATTGGTGTCTCTAGTTCGTATTCTATAAATTCTTGGATAAGATTCATTATGTAACATAAAATTAATGACTGTATTTGTAACAAAACTATTACTTTCTGTATAACCTAACGTGAAAGCAATACGCGTCATTGTATCTTCTACACGTGAACCTTCTGCCCCAGACTCAAGTAAGATTCTGCCAGCGAGGATTATGACATCTTTTGCTATTTTTTCTTCATAATTTTCTGAGTATTGAACATTTCTTGTCATTTAATCACCAATTATATTTTATTTAACTAAACTATTCGTAACTGTATTTTCATGGGATATATAAGTAAGTTAATATTTTTTATTGTAACACTTTATTCAAATGATATGTTGGGTAAAAAGACACATATTGTGTTTTAAAAAATGAGTTTTATACAACTTTAGTAATGCAAATATGTTTCAAATATTTCAAATAGGTTAAAATAGTATTAGTTGACTGTTACAAAATATTGAGTAGCGACAATATTTAACAGTTGACCCTTAAATTAAGTAGTGATTAAAGTTCTCCCAAACACACTACATTCAGACAGGCACACTTGTTTTATTTCAAGTGTGCCTTTTTTAGTCGCTCTACTTTCTACGAAGTAGAAAGTTAGAGCGACTTATGCATGCGAGGAGCATGCGAACCGAATCAAACGAAGTAGAAAGTAGAGCGACTTATGCATGCGAGGAGCATGCGAACCGAATCAAACGAAGTAGAAAATAGAGCGACTTATGCATGCGAGGAGCATGCGAACCGAATCAAACGAAGTAGAAAGCAAGAGCGACTAATACATGTAACTCATGACAATAGCTATCTTTTGAGATTTAGTAGTCAAATTCAAACATAGGTATTGAATGATTTATTGTAATTGTACCTAAAAGGGCAAAATATAATGGCAGTGCGCCTAAAATATGTACGTTTGAGACGTAATTGTAGTTATATATGAATGCAAAAAAATGATATATAAAAGCCCCTCCATTATTAAATGAAGGGGTTGATCATAGTTTATAAAAAATAAAGTTATACTCTAAAACAAGAAAGATTGTAATTTGTATTAAAAATAACATTAGTTAAAATATAGTGATAAATTATATTTCAAAAAGCGTTGGTAAACTATCTTTGGTGATAATGTTACCCACATAGAAACTGCCGAAATCACCGTAACGTGCCGTCGTTTCGTCAAATCTCATTTCAGAAACAATTTTTTTAAATTGAAGTGGGTCATCTGCAAATAGCGTGACACCCCATTCGAAATCATCAAAGCCCATAGAGCCTGTGATAAATTGTTTGATTTTACCAGCATATTGACGACCGATTTTACCGTGATTGTACATTAGTTCTTGTCTTTCTTCTAATGGCAACATATACCAGTTATAAGTTTCATTACGACGTTTGTCCATAGGATAGAAACAAATATATTCGGATTGAGGTAATTCTGGATATAATCTTGGTTTGATATGTGGATTTTCGTATGGATCTTCGTCAGATTTTCCTGCTAAATAATTGCCGAGTTCAATAATCGAAACATATGAGTATGTCGGAATTAAAAAGTCAGTGATTTTCAATTTGTTAAATTCATTTTCAAAAGCATTTAAATCTTTTAATTCAGGACGTAATGCCCATAAAAGAATATCTGCTTTTTGACCAGTAATATTATAAAATGCGTGATCGCCGACATGGTTCGTACGTGCTTCTTTGTGTTTATCTAAAAATGATTGCAACTCTTCAACTAACGTTTGACGTTCATTTTCTGGAACTAGACGTAAACTAGCCCAATCTATAGCATATAATAAATGTAAACTATACCAACCATCTAAAGTTTCTGGCGCTTGTGGCATATTGAATCGCTCCTTTATAAATAATTCTATATCTACACTGAAAATTCTATCATAAAGGTAACTGTAAAACATAAGTAAATGATTACAAATTGGTGACATGGAATTCTATAAAAAAATGACGTATAATAGTAATGGAAAAAATAATAGTATTAAAAATTTGAGGAGGCCCATATGTCTTTATTAGATGTATTACAAGAGAAATTGTCAGGAAAAAATGTGAAAATTGTTTTACCTGAAGGAGAAGATGAACGCGTATTAACTGCGGCAACACAATTACAAAGTACAGATTATGTAACACCAATATTATTAGGTAATGAAGCAAATGTTAATGCGTTAGCTAAAGACAAAGGTTTAGATATTTCAAACTTAGAAATTATCGATCCTGAAACGAGTGATTTGAAACAAGAGTTAGTGACAGCTTTTGTTGAACGTCGTAAAGGGAAAGCAACTGAAGCCCAAGCTCAAGAAATGTTAAAAGACGTAAATTACTTTGGTACGATGCTAGTATATACTGGTAAAGCTGAAGGTTTAGTAAGTGGTGCTGCGCACTCTACAGGTGATACCGTTCGTCCAGCCCTACAAATTATAAAAACAAAACCAGGTGTAACTAAAACATCAGGTATATTCTTTATGATCAAAGGTGAAGAACAATATATCTTTGGTGATTGTGCGATTAATCCTACATTAGAAGCACAAGATTTAGCGGAAATTGCGGTAGAAAGTGCAAAATCTGCTCAAAGTTTTGGCATGTCTCCACGTGTAGCAATGTTAAGTTTTTCAACAAAAGGTTCTGCAAAATCGGATGATGTTGAAAAAGTTTCCAATGCGGTAGCGTTAGCACAAGAAAAGGTTGAAACTGATCAACTTAAAGATGTGGTTATTGATGGAGAATTCCAATTTGATGCAGCAATTGTACCTGAAGTTGCTAAGAAAAAGGCACCGGATGCACAAATTCAAGGCGATGCAAATGTATTTATTTTCCCAAGTTTAGAAGCGGGTAATATTGGATATAAAATCGCACAACGCCTTGGTGGTTATGATGCGGTAGGCCCGGTATTACAAGGTCTTAATTCACCAGTAAATGATTTATCTCGTGGTTGTTCAATAGAAGACGTGTATAATTTATCAATCATCACTGCTGCACAAACATTACAATAATGGATTTAGCAAGTAAGTACTTTAATAGTGCCACTTGGCGTTATGTAGATCATTCTTCTGGTTTAGCACCGATGCAGTCATTTGCATTTGATGATACTTTGTCAGAAAGTGTAGGCAAAGATTTATCAAGCAGTGTGGTACGTACTTGGATACATCAACATACAATTATTTTAGGTATCCATGATTCAAGATTACCGCACTTGCAAGATGGTATTCGCTATTTAACTGAAGAACGAGGGTATAATGCGATTGTGAGAAACTCAGGTGGTCTAGGTGTTGTATTAGACCAAGGTGTACTCAATATTTCACTTATTTTTAAAGGCAAGCATGATATTACGATTGATGAAGCATTTTCAGTCATGTACTTATTAGTGTCGAAAATGTTTGAAGATGATGATGTTGAAATTGAGACCTATGAGATTGAACAATCATATTGTCCAGGTAAATTTGATTTAAGTATTAATGGGAAGAAATTTGCCGGTATTTCGCAAAGACGTGTTCGAGGTGGCATAGCTGTCCAAGTGTATCTATGCGTAGAAGGCGATGGCAGTGAACGCGCTGCATTGATGAAAGCATTTTATGAACGCGCATTACAAGGCGAGCGTACTAAATTTGAATACCCCGATATTGATCCTCAATGCATGGCATCTTTATCGCAATTATTAGGCAGAACATTAACAGTTCAAGATGTGATGTTCCAGTTACTATATGCGTTAAAAGATTTAGGCGCCAATTTGACGATGGAAGACATTACGGATGATGAGTGGCAACGATATGAAGGTTATTTTGACAAGATGATTGAACGCAATGCTAAAGTTAATCAAAAAATGGACGAATGAGACAAAGACTAGAAACGATACAATATAATGTATTCGTTTTTAGTCTTTTTATTTATAATTGTATAATGGAAAGATTACTATAATTTGTTGAATTATAGTAATTAAATAAGTAATATAGTGAAAGTATACGTTAAAAATCAAAAATAAATTAATAAAATAAAGTGAAGTTTTTGAATAATAGGTCATCGCGTTTTATAATAAATAAGTATTGTTTATAATTAGTAGCAGGTATTAACTTTTTGCTCATTTCGTTCAATTTTGATACAAATTAAAAAACTATGTCTCAAGACGTATGTCAATATATGAAATTTGTGAGATAATATACTTTGATTTGTGTGAAAATCGATTGAGTTGTGTAAAAATGCACGTAATGGTTGCTTGATTAAAAATGAAAAGCATGAATACTATAGCGAAATGCTATTAAACACAAAATTTCCCGGGAAATGTTAAGATAACTAGGAATGAAATTGAGATTAATAAAATTCGCGGTGCAAAGCATATATTATTTAAATTTAAAGAAAATACTAAAGGTGATTGAAAATATGGCACAACAAGGTTATGGGGAAGCGAATGGCAAGGTGATTTTAATAGGTGAGCACGCGGTGACATTTGGAGAGCCTGCAATTGCGATTCCATTTACGACAGGGAGAGTGAGTGCATTAATTGAGTCTTTAAATGCATCAGAGTCTTCCTATATTAAAAGTGAAGTGTATGATGGTGAATTGGTTTACGCACCTGAACACTTAAAATCAGTAATAACGAGGTTTATTGATAAATATGATATTGCAACACCCATCAAAGTTTCTATAGATACGAACTTACCACCATCAAGAGGCCTAGGATCAAGTGCTGCAATGGCAGTCGCATTTGTACGTGCGAGTTTCGATTATATAAATAAACCCTTAACAGATGCGGTTTTGATAGAAGAAGCGAATTGGGCAGAACGTATTGCGCATGGCAAACCCAGTGGGATAGATACACAAACCATAGTATCTAACAAGCCAGTTTGGTTTCAAAAAGGAAAGGTTACTACATTAAAGCCTTTAGATTTAAATGGGTATATGGTTGTGATAGACACTGGTATTCGTGGTTCAACAAAACAAGCAGTAGAAGACGTACATAATTTATGTAAAGCGGATAGTGGATACCTTAGCTTTGTCGAACATATCGGCAAATTGGTACATGAAGCGCGAGATTCTATCGAACACCATAACTTTGAACAACTTGCTACGGTCTTTAATTTGTGTCAAGAGAATTTAAGAACACTCACTGTTAGTCATGAAAAAATTGAACAATTGTTAGAGGTTAGTAAAGAGCAAGGTGCGATAGCTGGTAAATTAACTGGAGGAGGTAGAGGCGGTAGTATGATTGTTCTAGCTTCTACTTTAGAAACGGCTGAAAAAATTGTGGAAAGTGCACAATCGTTAGGCGCACATCATACATGGATTGAATATTTAGGAGGTTAGTAAGGTGGTTAGTAGTGGCAAAGCACGTGCACATACAAATATTGCACTGATTAAATATTGGGGGAAAGCTGATGAAGCCTATATTATTCCAATGAATAATAGCTTGTCGGTAACATTAGATCGATTTTATACAGAGACTAAAGTAACTTTTTCTGAACAATATACTAAAGATTTATTGATTTTAAATGGACAAACAGTAGATGATGCTGAAGCAACTAAAATTCGTCGTTTTATGGATATTGTTAGAGAACTGGGTAAAACATCTATGTATGCACATATCGAAAGTGATAATTTCGTACCAACAGCTGCAGGTTTAGCCTCATCAGCAAGTGCTTATGCCGCATTAGCAGCAGCATGTAATGAAGCTTTAAAACTTGGATTAACGGGTAAAGCATTATCTAGACTTGCTCGAAGAGGATCAGGATCAGCTTCTAGAAGTATCTATGGCGGTTTTGTAGAGTGGGAAAAGGGTCATGATGATGCATCATCATATAGTTTCCCGATTGATGCAGATCACTGGGAAGATGATTTGTCAATGATATTTGTCGTGATCAATAATCAAACAAAAAAAGTTTCTAGTCGTGCCGGTATGTCACATACGCGTGATACATCTCGTTTTTACCAATACTGGTTAGATCATGTAGATGAAGACATAGCGTCAGTTAAGCGTGCGATTAAAGACAAAGATTTTAAGTATTTAGGAGAAGTTATTGAAGAGAATGGCTTGAGGATGCATGCAACAAATTTAGGTTCACAACCTCCTTTTACATATATGGTAGAAGATAGTTATTTAGCTATGGATATTGTACATCAATGTCGCGAAGCTGGTTACCCTTGTTATTTTACAATGGATGCAGGACCCAACGTTAAAATTTTAGTAGAAAAGAAAAATCAACAGGCAGTCATTGATGCACTAAAAAAATCATTTAATGATGATCAAATTATTGCAAGTGACATTACACGTACAGGTGTTGAAATTATTGAGTAAGGAAGAGATAACATGATTCAAGTAAAAGCGCCAGGTAAGCTTTATATTGCAGGTGAATATGCTGTTACTGAACCTGGGTATAAATCTGTGTTAATAGCTGTTAATAGATTTGTAACGGCTTCGATTGAAGACTCTAATGCTTCAGAAGGTACAATCCACTCAAAAACGTTACATCATGAACCAGTTACATTTCAAAGAGAAGAAGATAAGATAGTCTTATCTGATTTATATGCAGCAAAGCAATTAAAATACGTCATCACAGCTATAGAAGTTTTTGAGCAATTTGTGAGTAGTAATCACATTGACCTAAAACATTTTAATTTAACGATAGATAGTAATTTAGATGACGCAAATGGTCATAAATACGGTTTAGGTTCAAGTGCAGCAGTACTTGTATCTGTAGTAAAAGCTTTAAATGAATTTTATGAGATGCATTTATCAAATCTTTATATTTATAAACTTGCAGTGATTGCAAATATGAAATTGCAAAGTTTGAGTTCTTGTGGAGATATCGCAGTTAGTGTATACACAGGTTGGCTTGCTTATAGTACATTTGATCATGAGTGGGTTTCACAACAAATTGAAGATACTTCTGTCAACGAAGTACTAAATAAAAACTGGCCAGGTTTACATATTGAGCCACTACAACCACCAGAAAATATGGAAGTCTTAATTGGTTGGACAGGATCGCCTGCCTCTTCACATCACTTAGTGAGTGAAGTGAAACGGTTGAAATCTGATCCTACATTTTACGGGAAATTTTTAGAACGTTCACATGCTTGCGTAGAAAAATTAATTCATGCCTTTAAAACGAATCATATCAAAGGTGTACAGCAAATGATTCGGATGAATCGTGAAATTATTCAATCCATGGATAATGAGGCTACGATTGATATTGAAACTGCACATTTGAAAGTGTTATGCTCTGTAGCTGAAAAATATGGTGGTGCTGCTAAAACATCAGGCGCTGGTGGCGGTGATTGTGGTATCACAATCATTAATAATGAAGTTGATAAACAATCAATTTATAAAGAATGGCTAGAAAATGAAGTGAAACCGTTAGAGTTTAGTATCTATCATGGACAATAAGCTTAGGAAAAATAATTTTTAAATGTTGCGTTGTCTTAACCCGTCAAGGATGAGCGGGGGATGATGCTTTAGTTGAGTTGAAACTTATATATAAGTTATACTATCGTAATAAATTGAGAAGCAACACGGCTGTGACAATTGATTTGTCCAGCCGATTTTTGATTGAATTATAAAAATCAGACAGAAAAGTATATAGAAAAAAGTAGTATCACGAACGTGTAATGCTATGTTTTCATACACAACTTTTAGATCTTATGGGGCATAACTTGAAAAAAATTTAAAATAGAGTAAAATAATTAGAGTTGTAATTTATCGTTATAAATATCTTGATGAGGCTTTGATAGGAAATTGAGCGCATATTTCACATAATTTATCAGGAAAATGAGTGAATCATTCACGTTTGGAAAGATGAGGGGATTGATTTTGCAAAATAAATTTTTAATCTGCGATGATTGTCAGGGCGTTAATTGTAAATCTTTACAGAAAAAACTGACAAAATTAGATCCTCATGCAGAAATAGAAATAGGTTGTCAATCGTATTGTGGTCCTGGTCGACGTAAAACTTTTGCATTTGTTAATAATCGCCCATTAGCAGCCTTAACTGAAGATGAGCTTATGGAAAAAATTGAAAAACAGTTGCAAAAACCTAGAGATCCTGAAGAGGAAGAGCGCCTTAGAAAACGCAATGAGGAACGTAAACGACGTAAGGAAGAACAAGATCGCAAACTGAAAGAAAAATTAGCTAAGAAGAAAAGTAAGTGAAAGACACTCAAGGTGGCACATATGAAATGATTGAATTGCACGATGCAGTTTAATCATTTTTGTACTAATGAATATAAAAAAACACTTTTGTTCATGCCGACATATTGTATGTGCATTGAGCAAAAGTGTTTTTTAATTTAATATATTATTGAAACTAGACCATTATATGTTATTAATGTTTAAAGTGCTGTGTAACCACCATCAATTGTGAAGACGCTACCTTGTGCAAATGAAGATGCGTCAGATGCAAGATATACAACGATACCACCGAGTTCATTTGGTGTGCCTGGTCTGCCCATAGGTGTGAATCCCATCCAGTCTTCAATCATTGCTCCACCTTGATCAAAGAAGGGTTTCGTAAGTTCTGTTTTCATATAACCCGGGGCAATTGTGTTTACTTTAATATTGTATTTTGACCATTCCATAGCTAAACTTTTCGTCAACATGATGACACCAGCTTTGGAAGCATTGTACGAACATTGTTCTTGAGGTTTATTAGCAATTAGTCCTGACATAGAGGATGTATTAATGATAGAACCATAGCCTTGTTTAATCATTACACGTCCAACGGATTGAGCAACTAAGAAAATGCCGTTCAGGTTTAAATTTATAACTTTATTCCAATCTTCAAATGACATTTCTTCAGCTTTTGCATTAATCGTCATGCCAGCATTATTAACTAAAATATCAATTTTATTAAATTGTTTTGTAACTTCTTCGACCATTTGATTTACAGCATCTGGATTTGTAACATCTACTTTTAGAACGATCGCTTCTACGCTTTCAGTTTCACTAATTTCTTGTGCAGTATCATTAGCTACCGCTTCATTAATGTCAGCGATAACGATGTTAGCACCAGCTTGTGCTAATGCAGTAGCCATGGCTTTGCCTAAGCCCATCGCGCCTCCTGTTACAATTGCTACTTTTCCATCTAATTTAAATTGTTCTAATATATTTGTCATGTTAAAACTCCTATCCTTTTTAATGATTTGGTTGATTAACTTTCATAAAGAAAGTCAGTATAAATCCTATGAAATAAATAATTGCATATGTCCAAATAGTTAATACAGGACCTCCTATCGGTACGGTTAACGTTGCGATAGCTGGTCCGACAAAGTTGCTTAAGCCAGCAGATAAATTATGAATAGAAACCGCTGCCCCTTTATGATTTGGTTCTAAAATGGGAAAAATGGCTGACATCGGTACAAATGCCGCGACAGCAAAACCAAATACAATCGCTACTGCACCAGCAACCCAAATGTTGGGTCCAGTCGAGATTGGTAAATAGTAAAAGGCTAATGTAGAAATCACCATTCCCATACAGCCAAACCACCGCACTTGTCGTACCCATCCGATTTTATCGCCAACCACACCCCAAAATAGGTTAGTAAAAATAGTTACGATATACATTAATCCCCAAATTCTCAACCATTCTGATGTAGTAAATCCTACGGTATCAGTGAATACGATTGGCATGATAACGACAAGACCAAACAATGCTAATTGGTTAATGATTCTAACTACGCAAGCAATAGCAACTTGAGGATTTTTTAAAATGGTTATACCTTTAGCGAATTCAAGTAATATCTCTTTGGGCGTTAATCTATCGGATTCTTTCTCAGAGCCTTTTCTATCTTTAACTAAAAACATGGCCATTAAACCACCGATTAAAATGAATATTATGGAAGACCATAATGTTCCCATAAATCCAATCCAAGGTATTGTAAAACTAGGTAGATAGGTTCCTAAAAACCCGATACCCACGGAATACATTGCCCAGAACCAGCCCATAGCTGAAGCTAGACGATGTTTTGGAGCTGAATATGTAATCCAGACGACGAAGCTATAGATAAACATCGGATAGGCAAAGCCTCTAATACCATACATAATTAACATCATTGGATAGCTATGTTGCTCTAACCCTAAAGTTAAAAAACCGATATGAAAAATAATCCAAATGATAAACGCAAATGCCATTATTTTTCTCGGGCTAAAAATTTCAGCTAAAATACCGGAAAGCCAAGATGCAACTGCTACAATAAGACCATAAAGTGTTAAGACTGCGGATGCTTGATGTGCTTCAAACCCAAGACTAACAATATATTTTGATAAAAAAGCTTGTTCAATACCATCACCAGTCATGAAAATAGCTACTGCGATATAACCCCAAATTAAAGTTAACGGTAAGCCTAAAAATTGCTTAGAGCTATCTGTACTTAGTGTATTCACAAAAATCTCTCCTAATCTTTAAATATGATTTCTAAAATGTTAATCGACTTTAAATATACTCATCTATCTGTCGTTGGAGAGGTAATAATGTTTTAAATTTTTGAATATAATTTCTAAAACTTTCAACATCTTGAGATTTAGGGTTTAAAGTGATTTGGTCAGTGTTATCAAAAGCTTTAACGTTTAAGTAATTGGCCAAATTTGTATACTGATTTTCTAGTAAATAACGGGATAATATTGCGATACCCCATGCGCCACCTTCACTAGCAGTTTTCATAACACTGACTGGTGTTTCTAATGCTGCAGCTAAATAGGATTGTGCAACTTTGTCTGTTTTAAAAATACCACCGTGACCTAGCATGCTATCAATTTGAATATCTTCATTTTCTTTTAATAAATCAATACCAATTTTCAAAGTACTAAAGGCACTAAAAATATGTGTTTTCATAAAGTTTTCAATATTGAATTCACTATCAACGTGACGTAGGAACATCGGATAACCTTGATTGACATCCGTAATGAATTCTCCAGAGATATAGCCATAAGATAATAATTTTCCTAAGTCTTCATCTCCATTAAAAGCGCTTTCAAATAACTTGGTAAAAAGTTCATTTTTATCATATTTTACATTCATAAGTTGGAAGACTTCTTCAAACAAATGAATCCAAGCATTGATATCAGATGTACAATTATTAGCATGTATCATCGCAACATCATAACCATCAGGTGTAGTTACAATGTCTACTTCAGGATAAACATGGGTAATCGGTTTCTCTAGTACAATCATTGAAAATATACTAGTTCCTGCAGAAACATTTCCGGTTTTTGGTGCTACGCTATTCGTTGCCACCATGCCTGTTGCAGCATCTGATTCTGGTGCACACATTGGACACCCTGGTTCCAGTTCACCATTTGGGTCGATGAGTTTAGCGCCTGTTTTTGTTAAGTAACCAGCAATTTCTCCAGCTACAATGACATTTGGTAACATATCGCTAATATCTTGCGAGTAACCTAAATTTTGAAATAATGTATTAAAACGTTTTAATAGATCTTGACGGAATTGCTTACGTTCGCTGTCAACTGGGAACATACCAGATGCGTCTCCAATACCTAATACCTTTTTATCTGTTAAATACCAATGAACATATCCAGCTAGGGTAGTTAGATAACTAACTTGTTTGACGTGTGCTTCGTCATCTATTGCTGATTGGAACAGCTGAGCGATGCTCCAGCGTTCTGGTATATTTACTTTAAAATCTTCGCGTAACAATTTTGCTGCTTTATTCGCATTGTTATTGCGCCAAGTTCTGAAAGGTACTAATAAATCATCATTGTCATCAAATGCTAAGTAACCATGCATCATACCACTAATTCCTAGAGAAGCTAAGGATTTAATTTGAACATGATAGTTATCCTTAATTGATTGTGACATTTCAGCATAACTTTTTTGAATGCCTACCCATACATCATTAATGGAATAAGTCCAATAACCATTTTCATATTTGTTCTCCCATTCAAAAGAACCTGTTGCAATTGTTTCGCAATTAGGTGCGATAGCAATTGTCTTTATACGCGTAGAGCCTAATTCAATGCCTACAGATAGTTGACCTGATTCAACCAAGTGCTTGATATCATCACTTTCCATTTTGTTGCTCCTTTACTTAAAAAATAATGTAAACGTTATCAAAAATGAATGTTAATTTAAAAATTATGAAAAGTCAATTAAAGATTATTATACATTTAGTTCATATGATAATAACTATAAATTAATAATATTATTTATATTTATTTATAGTTAGGAATTATAATTTATGTTATAGGTGTTGCATTGATTGTGTTATCATTCATTAGTATGAAGCGTATGATAAATAATAAGAATTTGAAATTTTAAAGTTATAGATTGATAAAAGGAGTTATGATATGAATTCATTTGCTAAAATTACTGCACAAGGTGCTTATGTACCGGAAAAAAGAATGGATAACCATGATTTCGAGAAGATTGTTGATACTTCTGATGAATGGATCCAACAAAGAACTGGGATTGTTGAAAGAAGAATTGTAGCTGAAGATGAATATACGAGTGATATCAGTTATAAAGCAGTGCTGGATTTGCAAGAGAAATATCAAGTGGAATTAAATGATGTTGATATGATTATCAATGCTACATTGACTCCAGATTATAAAACCCCAAGTGTCGCATCTTATGTGCAAGCGAAACTTGGATTGAAAAATGCAGGGGCCATTGATATTAATGCAGCTTGTGCAGGTTTTGCCTATGGTTTGAACATAGCTAATGGTCTGATTACATCTGGTCAAAATAAAAAAGTGCTAGTTATTGGCGCGGAAACACTATCACGAATTACAGATTACACAGACCGTAATACATGTATTTTGTTTGGTGATGGAGCAGGTGTATTTTTAGTAGAATACAGTGAAGATGAAACAAGCTTTATATCTAGTAGTTCTGGCTCGGACGGTGACAAAGGGCATCATTTATATTGTTCAGAACTTTCTCATACTATGTTTGGCGAAGATTTACAAAATCCTGGTTATATTGTTCAAAATGGTCGTGGCGTATATAAATGGGCTGTCGGTAATGTTCCGAATATTATTGACAATACGTTACGTAACACGAATTATAAAAAAGAAGATATAGATTGGTTTGCGCCACATAGTGCTAATGCCAGAATGATAGAATCAATATGTGAAAAGGCTAACCTCTCTAAAGATAAAGCGCTAATGAGTCTTAAATATTATGGTAATACGTCATCGGCTACGATTCCATTATCGATTGACTTAGCTGTCCAAGCGCATCAACTTAAAAAAGGGGACCTCATGCTATTAGTTGGGTTTGGTGGCGGCTTGTCATATGCGTCTACATTAATTAAATGGACACTTTAAAAATATATTTCAACAATTAAATAAAAATGATTCGTAAGTAGGGTGTATCACGCATTGCATCCTACTTTTTTATGTGTATGTCTCTGTAATTGATTTGTCCCAGTGCATTTATATTGTAGGTAGATGATTGAACCCAAGTAAATCGTTTTATGTTTTTCAAATCAAGTCATCTTTGCAAAGGTGGATGACGAAATAATTTTAATGAAATTAGAATTCTGTCCTACGTCCCATTATGTCTAAATTTTTGAAACGTAATTTTAAGCATTTTACTTCAAGGTCTCATCAAAAACATGCTAAATTTTGAGTAGTGGTAGAAAAGTTATTCATCAACTTAATATTGTTATGTCTCAACATTACGTGTTAAATCATATGTGTTCCGAACAAATTGTGCTAGCCATAGTTGAAACAATTGAATTACATGGCAATACTTTTTTAGAGAGACAAGATATTTAAAATAGCGATGATTACTAATGAAGTTAAGTAATTTTTGTTATGTGCATAAATACGATATGTATAACATATTATTAAACTGAGTGAAAAAGGGTAGAGATATATTATATAGTATTCAGCAGTTCATGCGTTTGTTGATGGCATTGTCAAAGTATCTTTCGTAATGAAGGGATACAAAACAATTTGAGCCAGAGATTCTATAAATATTTCAAAATTAATATATAAGGAGTTGGATTGTTTTGACGGAAAAAGTTCAATTAGGAAAATCAAATGTAACGGTATCACCGATTGCTTTAGGTACAAATGCTGTTGGTGGACATAATTTTTATAATGATCTAGACGAAGAAAAAGGTAAAGAAACGGTTCGCACTGCTGTTAGAAATGGTATTACATTGTTAGATACAGCCTATATTTATGGTCCAGAACGTTCGGAAGAATTAGTAGGAGAAGCGGTTAAAGAATTTGCTAGAGACGAGTTTGCAATTGCCACAAAGGGTGCGCATTATTTTGATGAAGATGGTAATGTGAAAATGTCTAATGATCCAGCATTTCTTAAAGATCAAGTAGAAAAAAGCTTAAAACGTCTTCAAGTAGATTATATTGATTTGTATTATATTCATTTTCCAGATGATACTACGCCTAAAGATCAAGCAGTTGCTGCATTAAAAGATTTAAAAGATGAAGGTAAGATTAAAGCGATAGGAGTTTCTAATTTTACATTAGATCAACTAAAAGAAGCGAATAAAGACGGCTATGTTGATGTTGTGCAAATGGAATACAATTTATTAAATCGCGAAAATGAAGATGTATTTGAATATACAAAAGAAAATCAAATTACATTTATTCCATATTTCCCTTTAGTTTCAGGTCTTTTAGCTGGCAAATACACTGAAAATACAAAATTTGATGATATTCGTGCTAAGAATCCAGAATTCCAAGGTGAAAAATTCAAAGAAAATTTAGAGAAAATTGATGAGTTGAGAGGTATTGCAGATAATCATAATGTAGATGTTGCACATATTGTGCTTGCATTCTATTTAACTCAACCTTCATTGGATGTCGTGATTCCAGGCGCAAAGCAACCACATCAAGTCGTGGACAATTTAACAACTTTAGAGGTTAATTTAACTCAAGAAGAGATTGAAAAAATAAATCAACTATTTCCTAGAAAATAATAAATAAGTGAGTGGACTTATGTATAAGTTTTAGCTCAGGCATCACTGTGTACTTTTATTCATTCTAGTTATTATTTCCAGGTTGAGATGACGAAATTTTTAAAAGAAAATTAAGTTTCTATCCTATGCACATTTTATAAAGTTTTTAAATTTTAGTTGAAATATATAAATATATATAAATTTTCCTGCAAATCATTTAATGCTATAATATACTATTGTAAACGCATGTTATATTTATGAACTTTTGTGTAAAATTATTAAGATATCTCTAATGGAATATTTTAATATATGAAAAGGAGATTATTATGATTACAGTTTTGTTCGGGGGCAGTCGTCCGGAGGGAAACACTGCTCGATTGACTAAAATGGCCTTATCAGGACATGACTACAAATGGTTTGATTTAACTCAGTACCAATTGCATCCAGTGAGAGATGTGAGACATGATGGGACAAAGATTGATACTTATGAAGATGATTATAAAAAAATAATAGATCAAGTGTTAGCCAGTGATACAATTGTTTTTGCATCACCCGTGTATTGGTATAGTATATCAGCCTCTTTGAAAGCATTCATTGATCATTGGTCTGAAACTTTAATGGATCCTAATTATAAGGATTTTAAGGCAAAAATGGCTAAAAAAGATTTTAGACTCATTATTGTCGGCGGAGATTTTCCAAAAGTAAAAGCGAAGCCATGTATCACTCAAATCAAGTATAGCTTAGAGTTTTTAGGTGCTAAGCTATCTGGTTATATTATTGGAACTGCTGAAAAACCAGGAGATATTGATAAAGATTCGTATGCATTAAACCGCGCACGAGAATGGCAAGATACATTAAATAAGTAATATATATAGAGATAGTTTGGGCAATGTTATCTATTGTCCAAGCTATTTTCATATGAATAGATTAAGTATTTTGAACACTAAAATTATGTTATAATATGAGTATTATTACCTACTATAAATAGGGGGAACCAACATGCACAAAGTTAGGAAAGCAGCGCCAGAAGATGTTGTAGGCATCAGAGATGTAGCAACAAAAGCTTGGTATAATACTTATTTAAATATCTATGCAGCTAAAACTGTAAATGAATTATTGGCTGCTTCATATAATGAACAACATTTACTTAAAAGGTTAGAAGAACAATTATTTTTAGTCATCGAAGAAGATGATCAAATCATTGGTTTTGCTAACTTTATATATGGCACTGAATTATTCTTATCAGCCCATTACGTGAGACCTTCGTGGCAACATCATGGGTATGGTTCTGATTTACTGAAAGAAGGCTTGGCATATTTCCAAGACGAATATGATGAAGTATTTTTAGAAGTGGATAATAAGAATGATGAAGCGGTAGCTTTTTATGAACAAAAAGGGTTTGAGCGTGTGCGCTCGTATATGCACGTGATGTATGGGGAAGAAATGGATTTAGCATTGATGCGTAAAACTTTATCATAGGTGCACATTAACAAGGTATGAATAGGAGGACGACATTGACTTTTACAACTTATGCTACACAAAAGTTACCTGAAGAAAAAGTATTTAAAGACCCCATTCATAGATATATTCATGTAAGAGACCAAGTGGTTTGGGATTTGATTAAAACGAAAGAATTTCAACGGTTACGACGTATAAAGCAATTGGGTACATTATACTTATCATTTCATACCGCTGAACACAGTAGATTTGGACATTCATTAGGTGTATATGAGATTGTTCGAAGATTAATTGATGATTCGTTTGACGGTCGTGAAGCATGGAATAATGATGATCGTCCACTTGCACTATGTGCCGCATTATTACACGACTTAGGTCATGGACCATTTTCACATAGCTTCGAGAAGATTTTTAATACAGATCATGAACAATTTACGCAAAAAATTATTACTGGCCCGACAGAAGTAAATCGTGTATTACGACGTGTTTCTGAAGATTTTCCACAGCAAGTAGCTGATGTTATTAATAAAACACATGAAAATAAATTGGTCATCTCTATGATTTCTTCACAAATAGATGCTGATAGAATGGATTACTTGCAACGTGATGCATATTTTACGGGTGTTACGTATGGGCAATTTGATATGGAACGTATTTTGAGATTGATGCGACCTTCAAAAGATGAAGTACTTATTAAAGAAAGTGGTATGCATGCAGTAGAAAACTTCATTATGAGCCGTTACCAAATGTATTGGCAAGTTTACTTCCATCCAGTTAGTCGAGGTGGAGAAGTGTTGCTTAATAATTGTTTGAAACGAGCAAAGCAACTTTATAATGAAGGGTACACTTTTAAAAAATATCCTGCCGATTTTATACCGTTCTTTGAAGAATCTATGACGATTGAACAGTATGTAGATTTAGATGAAGCGGTTGTAGTTTATTACTTAAAAGCATGGATTAATGAAGATGACGCTATATTAAGTGATTTATCTCGTAGATTTATTAATCGGGATTTGTTTAAATATATGCCATTTGATGGTTCTATTATTACAATTACAGAATTAACAGATTTGTTTATACAGGCAGGTATAGATCCGAATTATTACTTTGTAAGTGAATCCTTTTCTGATTTACCTTATGATTATGACCGTCCAGGATCAGACAGACAGCCGATTCATTTGTTGAGACGTAATGGTAAAATAAGAGAAATTAGTAGTCAATCCTTAGTTATTCATAGTATAACAGGCATTAATAGACAAGATTATAAATTATATTATCCAAAAGAATTTATTTCTGATATAGAAGATGACCAAGTTAGAAATGCAATTAATAGTATATTAGATGAATTAAATTAAGCACTTAAAAATTGATAATTTTATCACTTTGTTAAATATGGCAAAATTTTAATATAGACAACTTATGTAGGATTGTAATTTAACAATTGCAGCACTACTTGTTTTAATAATGGAGGTGGAAGCTGATGGCTGAAAATAAGGGATTTAAATTCAATATTATTAAAAATGATCCGTTGGATGGTCACAAAGGTACCAATATTGGTTCTATAAGTTTAGATAACGTAGCACCAGTGTTTATCGATGTTGCAAACGAAGAGGCATTTATTGATATTGCAGGCATGCATGCGCGTTCTAGTGTTGAAAAAGGTGTCAAATGGATTAAAGATAAGGCGGCCGTTGAAGGTGAAGAGGCGAAAGAATATTGGTTGTGTTGGGTTACAACAGAACGTGGTGAAAATGGTCCCTACTATGCCGGACTAACAGCATGCTATTTATTAGTAAATAGAAGTATTCGTAGAGGTTACAAAAGTATGCCTGAACATGTCAATATGATGGACAAATCAATGAAACATAATATTGAAATCGATCAAATAGGTGACCAAAATAAAAAAATATTAGCAGCGTTTCTTAAATCGCATGATATAGATATGTGGAATAACTCTGATGCTTCATTGCATGAAGCTTTAGAGACAGTTTAATATCATTAGTTTTTAAGAGTTCAACGATATTAAACGAAGAACATCGGTATTTAAATGCATGTAACGTGTGCATTGAGATATTTGTATCATTTGAAAAGAGTAGAAATACGAAATCAGATTTTGATTTTGTTTTTTCTACTTTTTTTATGTGTGATTTTTGAATATTGTGAAGGTGTTGTAAACGAACTTTGAAAATGTAGATTATGAATTTAAATTAATTTAGCAACTGTTTTGCATATTTCAAGTATGCTATAATGGTTTGTATTATTTTAAAGATTAGGGTGAAACTTACATTGGAGAACAATGTTGAAATCCAAACGAAACAAGTGGTTAAACAATTCGATAATAAGGAAAAATTCTCATTGTCTACTACAGGATCTTGGCAAAAACGTAAAGCCGATTTTATTCGTTATCAAGAAAAGATAGACGGAGCAATCGTTAATGTGACAGTTAAAATTGAAACTTCAGGAGTAAAGATTATCCGCAATGGTGATATTAAGTTAAACCTTCATTTTGTAGAAGGTGAGGAAACGATTACTTTGTATGAAATTAGTGGCGGTCGCATACCATTGACCGTTCATACACATTCTATTTTACATTTTGTAAATGATAATGGTGGAAAATTGAAAGTGCATTATGATTTAATTCAAGATGAAGAGAAGATGGGATCTTATCAATATGAAATTACTTACAAGGAGATGCCGTAAATGAACATAATCGAACAAGTCAAACAAAAGTTGGTTGAAGAAATTAAGAAAAGTATTCAACAAGCACAACTTGCCGACGTGAATGAAATACCTGAAATTAAAATCGAAATACCAAAAGATAATAAAAATGGTGACTATTCAACAAATATAGCAATGGTCTTAACAAAAATAGCGAAACGTAATCCACGCGAAATCGCAACAGCAATTGTTGAAAATTTGGATACAACGGCTGCACAAGTTGAAAAAGTTGATATCGCAGGACCTGGTTTTATCAATTTTTATTTAGATAGTGCTTATTTGACTGCGATTATTACTGAAGCAATCAATAATGGTGATCAATTTGGTCATAAAAAAGTTAAAAATAGTGAAAATATTTTATTAGAATATGTATCGGCTAATCCTACAGGTGATTTACATATAGGTCATGCCCGTAATGCCGCAGTTGGCGATACGTTGGCCAATATATTAGAAGCGGCTGGTTATAATGTCACAAGAGAATATTATATTAATGATGCTGGTAATCAAATTACCAATTTAGCTCGTTCAATAGAAGCACGTTATTTTGAAGCGCTTGGTGATGATTCTTTTGAAATGCCAGAAGGTGGCTATCACGGAAAAGATATCATCAATATTGGTAAAGATTTGGCAGAGAAACAACCGGAAATAAAGGATTTAGACGAAGAAGCACGTATTAAAACATTCAGACAACTTGGCGTCGATTACGAAATGCAAAAACTAAGAAAAGACTTAGCTGATTTTAATACACATTATGATAATTGGTTTAGCGAAACAACGCTTTATGAATCTGGTGAAATCAAACAAGTACTTAATAAAATGACTGAACTTGGTTACACTTATGAAGAAGATGGTGCAACATGGTTACGTACAACCGATTTCTCGGATGACAAAGATCGTGTATTGATTAAAAAAGATGGTAATTATACTTACTTTTTACCAGATATTGCATACCATTTTGATAAAATTGAACGTGGTAACGATATATTAATAAACTTATTTGGTGCAGATCACCATGGCTATATACAGCGTTTGAAAGCATCAATGGAAACATTTGGTGTTGATAGCGAGCGTCTTGAAATTCAAATTATGCAAATGGTCCGCTTAATGCAGGACGGTCAAGAAGTGAAAATGAGTAAACGTACTGGAAATGCAATTACTTTACGTGAAATTATGGATGAAGTAGGCGTGGATGCCGCGAGATATTTCTTAACGATGCGCAGTCCTGATACGCATTTTGATTTTGATATGGAATTAGCAAAGCAAGAATCACAAGATAATCCGGTATATTATGCACAATATGCACATGCACGTATTTGTTCAATTTTAAAACAAGCTAAAGAAAAAGGTATTGAACCTTCAACTGACGCAGACTATTCGTTTATCACAAACGATAAAGCGATTGAGCTTATGAAAAAAATTGCTGAATTTGAACCAACAATTGAAAGTGCCGCAACACACAGAGCACCACATAGAATTACAAACTATATTCAAGATTTGGCAGCACATTTCCATAAGTTTTACAATGATGAAAAAGTTTTAACAGATGATTTAGAAAAAACAAAAGCGTTGATTGCATTAATTGATGCAGTGAGAATTACATTACATAATGCATTAAACCTTGTTGGCGTAACAGCGCCAGAGTCAATGTAATTATTATGTAATTAAAGTAGTCCTTTATTTAAGAGCAAGTTTAGGTTTGTTAATCATAGTTTGATGCATTTCCGTCAGTACTATCACCAAACCTTACTTGCTCTTTTTTGATATTGGTTACTTCATCGTGATCACTGGGAGGGTAATGCTAACATGTTAGATATTCAGTCGCTATATAAATTATTATCTTCACATATGGGGTCACAACATTGGTGGCCTGCTGAGTCTAAAATCGAAGTGATATTAGGAGCGATTTTAGTACAAAATACCAATTGGAGAAATGCTGCTTATGCGCTTGAACAATTAAAGGTGAAGACTAAATTTGATCCAGAGCAGATACTAAATTTGAATTTGGAATCTTTGCAAATGATTATAAAATCAAGCGGATTTTATAAAAATAAAGCTAAAACGATTTTGAATATACTTGCCTGGTTGAAACGTTTTGATTTTGATTATCAAGCTGTAAGATCATATTATCAACTTCAATTGCGTAATGCTTTATTAGAAATCAAAGGTATTGGCAGTGAAACGGCAGATGTGTGTTTAGTTTATGTTTTTGAAGAAGTTGTCTTTATTCCAGATAGTTATACTAGAAGAATTTTTAAAAAACTAGGCTATACCAACACAGAAAGTTATGAGAAATTGAAGCGACATATTGAACTTCCTGAAACATTTACTAATGCAGATGCTAATGAATTTCATGCGTTATTAGATAATTTTGGGAAAAATTACTTTAATGAAAAAAATGAAAACAAGTATACATTTTTAGATCCTTATTTTGAAAATTAAATTTCATAAAATAGACTTAACGATTGAGATGAGAGTTTGGTAATATAGAATAAAATAATTATTAGGAGATTAAGGTATGAAGAAATGGAATAAATTATTATGTTTGTTACTTGTTTTTGTAGTAGTCTTAACTGCTTGTGGTACGAAGTCAGACCAAAAGCATGATGAAGGGCAATCTGAGGGTCACACTTATAAACGTATTATTTCTCTAATGCCTAGTAATACGGAAATTTTATATGAACTCGGTTTGGGTGACGATGTGATAGGCGTATCAACTGTAGATGATTATCCTAAAGAAGTAAAAGATAAGAAACAATTTGATGCGATGAAACTTAATAAAGAATCATTGATGAAAGCCAAACCAGATTTAATATTGGCACATGAATCTCAAAAAGCGACGAATGATAAAGTACTTAAAGGATTAAAAGATAGTGGTGTGAAAGTCGTTTATGTGAAAGATGCACAATCTATTGATGAAATGTATGAATCATTTATGCAAATTGGTAAGGTAACGCATAAAGAAAAAGCAGCCAAAAAACTTGTTAAAGAAACAAAACAAAATATCGAAAACGTAAAAAAATCAGTGCCTAATGATGTAAAAGGGCAAAAGGTTTTCATGGAAATTTCATCTGAACCAGAAATATACACTGCAGGTAAAGAAACATTCTTTGATGATATGCTGACACAATTAAAAGCAGAAAACAGTTTTTCCAATTTAAAAGGTTGGCAAAAGGTGAGTAAAGAAGACATCATTAAGCGAAATCCAGATTTGATGATATCAACAATGGGTATTTCATCATCTGAATATCAAAAAATGATTAACAAACGTGGTGGTTTTAATCAAATTAAAGCGGTACAGCACAATAAAGTTAAAGCTGTTAATGGTGATGAAATATCAAGACCAGGTCCACGTATAGATGATGGATTGAAAAAATTGAAAGAAGCTATTTATGAATAGTAATTTTCTCAAACACAAAGATAGATTAGCCTAGGAACTAAATAGCTTTCGCTAACAAATAAACGTCAATTGCTATAGAAATGATATAGAATTGACGTTTTCTTTATGAATTTCTTATCATGTGATATTTACTTTTAGCATAAAAATATATACCATTTTAATAACGAACAATAAATATTTTTATCATTCAATATAACTGAACGATTTTATTGAAAGCGTGGCAAAGACATGAAATATAATAAAGCACTTATTATTTGTATCGTACTACTCATTATCAGTATGCTACTAAGCATGCTTTGGAATATCGGTAATATTAATGAAGCATTGTCACAATCTATATTATTTCAAGTTAGAGTGCCTAGAACACTTCAAGCATTATTAGCAGGTATTGGTTTAACATTAGCAGGTCATATGTTTCAGACGCTATTAAATAACCCATTAGCCGACAGCTTTACATTAGGTTTAGCAAGTGGGGCAACTTTTGGTTCTGGTATAGCTGTAGTATTAGGGTTATCGTTTTTATGGTTACCAGTTTTTTCTGTTATTTTTAGTGTTATAACATTAATTACAGTGATCTCACTTACTACTGCTATGTCTAAAGGCTATCCGATAAGGACACTCATCTTATCCGGTATTATGATAGGTGCATTGTTTAATGCATTTCTTTATGTATTGATTATTTTTAATCAACAGAAGATGAATAATATTGTGAATTATATGTTTGGCGGTTTCTCATCTGCAGAGTATAACGAGGTAATATATATAGGTATTACGTTATTCATCGGTATTATTGTATTATGTAGTTTAATACCAAAAATTAAGATATTACAGCTAGGCCATTTGAAAGGAACATCTTTAGGTTTAAATGTACAATCATTAACATATTGCGTGTTATTAATTGCTTCATTGATTACTGCAGTAATTGTCGCATATGTAGGCATCATTGGTTTTATAGGTATGATTATTCCACAGCTTGTACGACGTCAGGGCCAGCAGTTCAACCTTGGACAACAAATGGTACTAAATATGTTTATAGGTGGTATAGTGATGGTAATGTCGGATTGGTTAGGAAGTATATTGTTAAGCCCATTTGAAATTCCTGCTAGTATTATTTTAGCATTATTAGGCATACCAGTACTATTTTACATCATGATCACTCAGCCACGGAGCATAGAATAAACTTAAGGATTACTATCGTCTCGAGATGGTTTATACGATATAATGATATTTATTAATTAAGGTTAAGTAAAAGGTAAACCTAAGATTGAAGAGGTTATGATTATGGATTTAACTCAGGTAAAAGCGATTGTATTTGATTTAGAAGGGACATTATTAGACAGAAAGAAATCTCGAGAAAAATTTATAGAAGAGCAGTTTGAAAGGTTTCATGACTATTTTGTACGCATACAATTGGAAGACTTCAAACGTAAATTTATAGCACTAGATGATGATGAAGATCACGATAAACCTGAATTATATAAGGCGCTCATTAAAGATTTTCATGTAGATCGACTAACTTGGAAAGATTTGTTTAGTGATTTTGAAATGCATTTTTACAGATATGTATTTCCATATTATGATACACAGTATACTTTAGAAAAATTAACAGAGAATGGTTATTTGACTGGTGTGATTGCAAATGGTAAGTCAAAAATCAAACAATTTCGTCTGCACGCTTTAGGTATCGAAGATAGTATCAATTATTTATCTACATCTGAAACTGTAGGTTACCGCAAGCCCCATCCTAAAATTTTTGAAGATATGTTGTCGCAATTAGGTACCAAACCTGAAGAAACAATATATGTTGGTGATGATCCACTCAATGATGTAGCACCTGCAAGGGCCATGGGTATGATTAGTGTTTGGTTTAATGAAGATAATGAAAATGATCTAACACCTTTACCAGAAGAAGTAGATTTTACGATTAAAACTACGGAAGAATTACTTTCCATTTTATCAATTAATAAGAAAGGGAGATAAATGATGAACCTATTTACAACAAGTGATGGTGTTGCTTTAAATTACAAGACGAGTGGTGAAGGTAAAGCAATAGTCATGATTCATACTGCTTTTGATAACTTTTCAGTATTTAATGATTTAGAAACTAAATTTAATAAAGCATATCAGGTAGTGCTCATTGATCTAAGAGGACATGGCTATTCTGACAAACCGAATGACATCAAATTTAGAATATATGCGAAAGATATTAAGGAATTATTAGATTATTTATATATTAATGAATGCTCTATCATAGCTCACGAATTAGGTGGTTCTATTGCCGCATTATTTGCTACACAATACCCAGAATTAGTGTCATCATTAACGATGGTGAATCCTACACTATTGAATGACATCACGCCTGAAGAGCGATTATATAGAAAGTATTCAGATAAAATTAGAAATTGGGATGATGAGACACAACAAAAATTCCTGGATAAACAATTATATTATTCCAAAAGAAAAGCTAAAAAATTCTTAAAGCAAATTGAAAATACGAACAACATGTCTACGAAAGCAGAAATAGAAGCGGTAAAACAATCATTTATTGACAATAATGTCATGCATTATTTAAAAGCTTTAGATTTACCTACATTAATTATTGTTGGACAGCATGGAGAAAGAACTACAGTATTCGAAGCAAAAGAAGTTGCGGATTATATCGGAAATACCCAATTTGAAGTTTTTGAAGAATCAGGATTATATCCATTCGTAGAAGAAAAAGATAAATTTATCAATGAAGTAAGAAAGTTTATAGAACAACATCTTCAATTAGCATCTTAAATTATTCAGCTTTGATAGATGCCTAGAAAAGATTACAGCAATACACTTTTTTGTAATCTTTTTGTAACATCACTGTTATTTTAGTAATATTTATAGTACAATGTGAATAAGCACAATGAAGGTAAGTTAAATATAAAGGAGAGAGTGCTTATGAAAAAATTATGTGCAGCAGTTTTAGTTACAGGTTTGGCATTTTCTGGTATTTCGGCAGGAAATGTTGAAGCAGCATCAGGGAACTCTATCCAAAGTGTTAATGAATTGCAACATGGAGATCGATCATTAGAAGGTGCAAAATTAGGAAGTTCTATTCAATCAGTATTAAAAAATAATAAAAAACCAATTTATTCATATAAACCTGATGGCACAGAACATTATTATGAATTTAAAAAAGATAATGGTGTGCTAGTGGTAACTGCAGATGGTAAGAAAAATAATGGTAAAATCACACGTGTATCAATGAGTTACAACGATACAAATGGACCATCATATAAAGAAGTGAAAAATGCTGTAAGCAACCAAGCAGTTGCACGTGAACATTATAATAAAGTAACAGGCAACTTTGGATATGTTCAAGATAATCAAGTATCTTATCAATTTAGTTCGCCATCACCTAATGATAAAAATATTAAACTTTATCGAATTGATATTAGTAAATAATCTTCACTTGTAATTATTAAAATGAATCAAAACCGACAAGTTTAAAGCTATATACTTGTCGGTTATTTTATTGTTACAATAAGCGAAAGTCTAATTTTATTAATGAATAAAGCACTTATTTAACAAAAAGGAGCCTATCATGAGAGTTAATGACAAAGTATTAATAGAAAATATCAATGATTATTTCACTCATAAAGGTCTTTCTCCCAATCTTATCGATGATATTAAAGGAAAATTAAAAAAAGAGTTAAAGAAATCAGAAGCACAAGATTTGGATTATATCGAATACAGAAAGAAATCACCAGCTGAAATAATTTTAACGATTCAACGCAATTTATTTACTTTACAATTAAACCCAATTGTATTTTTTATTATCAATTTTATTTTATTATCCTATCTATATGATAAACAGTATGTACCGTTCCAAGCAGCGACTGGATTATCAATTTTTTATTGTTTAATTATTTTACCGATTTCAATCTTCATTTATTTGAGAATTGATTGGAAAAATTATCTCTATAGTAATAAATTTGAAAGAGTGATAGGGCTGAGTGTTGCAGCAGCAGCGCTTATCTTAGTATTTGCACACGCTTTTGGGTTTAATTTAGGCATTGTCGCTGTATCATTATATGCACATCAATTTATCTTTTTTGTAGGTATCATATTTAGTATTTCTGGCATCTATTTTAAAAGATTAGAGTTTACTGGTATTGGGTTGTTGTTTTGTCAAAAAACAATAGATGCGATGATTAGTAATCCTGTGATTACACAAATTGCGTCTATTGTCATTTGGGTATTGTTATTAATTGTTATCATTTATTACACAATTAGAATATCTTCCAGAAATTAAAGTTACTTTATGGGTTTCTGATATTATTGTGTAATCAGTTGTATATACTCAACTTGCATTTAATGTGTCAAAAACATTAATTGTGAGTTGAGTATTTTTTAGTTTTAAAAGGCGAGATTATAAGGTCAGAGTGAAGCTAAAGATTGCCGTTAAATATTTGAAATTGAGCATATGCGTTATAAAACGAGGGTATATAAATCATATAAGGAGGTGGCCCACAATGGAAAAAGTACAGATTAGTTGTAACACTGAATTGGCATACATCCGTGAGGGTCTAGGCTTTCCTGTAATTTTAATTCATGGTTTAGATGGTAATCTAGCTTCCCTATGTACTTTGAAAGATGAATTAAAAGAAAATTATGATGTTATTACTTATGATGTTAGAGGACATGGTAAATCATCAAAATCGAATGCATATCATTTAAAAGACCACGTAGAAGATTTGAAATTATTAATGAAACAGCTAAATATTGAAAAAGCCCATTTAGTAGGTCATGATATGGGTGGACTGATTGCTAAACATTTTGTCGATAAATATGAATCCAAGGTTGAATCATTAACGTTAATTGCATGTAATCTTATTGATAGTGTATTAGAGTTAAATAAATTAATGATTGAACATGAAGATGAAATAGAAGGCTTTGATAAATCTGAATCTTTAATCTTATTATTACCTTATATGTATAAAGATCAAGAAAAAGCTAAAAAATGGTTTCAGTCCCAGTTGATTTATAATAGACAGTCAGCTGAAGAAAGTGCAGTAGCAACAAGAGCATTAATGGAATTCCCTGTATTTAATCAAAATATTGTACTTGAACAAACCAATATTCCCACATTAATTGTAAATGGAATTTATGATCCATTGATCACTCAAGAAATGAAACGCAAATACGATCAAGTGTTTCACAATTTAGAAATGGTTGAATTTAACCAGTCAGGACATGCACCTCATATAGAAGAACCCATTCACTTTCTAGAGGTATTTTTAGCGTTTGTAAAAACAAATGAATATTCAGAACGCTGATATTGATGAAGCAATGCGATGTTTATTTTTTGATTTCAAACAATAAATATTTAGCGTTAAAAAGTCTAATACATTCAATAACATAAAAGTGCACAAATCAGGTAGGATGAAACATTAAAAATTTTTCAAAACATATATAAAACCACTTCACTGAATTCGTTCAGCGAAGTGGTTTTTGGTGTTGATAGGTATGATATGTGGGAAGCTAAAGTTAGTTATACTTCTTTTTCGTCATTTGCTTCTTGAATACGCTTATTAACACGTGATAATAATTCATTGATTTTTTTGCGTTGTTTAGAATCAACTAATATTAAAACTGTTCTTTCATCATGTTCATTACGTTTCTTATCAAAATAATCTTCTTGAGATAAATTTTTAACTGCTTTAACAACTTGAGGTTGTTTATAATTTAAGTGGTTAATAATATCTTTTAGATAATATTCTTCACTTTCGTGTTCACTAATATATGTTAATACAGCGAATTCTTCGAAACTTACTGAAAACTCTTTTTTGATAATACTTTTTAATTTATCAGCGTACGTTACCATTGCTAATAGTTCAAAACAATCGTTAATTTTGGTGATAGCCATTCTTAATTCCTCCCTAATTTATATGCCCAATCTAATATACATATTAAAAATGTTTTTGTATAATAATTTGTCTTAATTCAAAGTTGAATACAAAGTTTTTGTCATAATTTACAGCTCTAATATATTTGGATAAAATATATTAAAACTAGCATTATTTAGTTTATTATAACTAAATTAAAATAGCAAGTAAACAAAAAACTGATTAAACGGTACGGTAATGTTTAAATTTATTAATTCAATTATTTAAATACCAATCATTTAATTATAATAATTGCTATACATTTACAATTTACCACTATTTGATAAAAACTGTAAAAAACAAATTATATTTTAAAGATTTAATGTGTTTATACTGTGTACATCTAATTTTTGGGCCGCACAGTATCAACATTTTTAGCTATGATATCTCCAGGTTTTAAACCTTCAATGATAAGCGTAGTTTTTTTATTACCCGATTTTTCTGATTTAATAACTCTTTTAATAAATTTTTTATTGTTTAGTAAATAAACAAATTGTCCATTACCTATTGCAGTACGTGGTATTTCTATCTGTGTAGTTGATTTTTCGATTTTTACATGTTTACCAAAAAACTGGTCAGAATTTGGTGAAATTTCAAGCGAATATTTAGATGGTTTAGATAAATTCTTTTGATTGATTGGAAGTTTAGCAATATGTGTAATTGTACCAAAACTATTATTTGTAAAATCACTTGTTATCTTTACTTTGTCTTTGATATGTAAGACATTTTTTTCTGTCTCAGAAATTTCTGCTCTTATGACAGGCTTAGGATCATAGATTTGAATAAAGGGAAGATTTTGTGTAAACATGCGCGATGGATTTATAATAATGGTGCCAGAAATCGGCGAAAAAATTGTAGTGCGCAATTTAGATTGTAAGTGGGCAATTTCAGTTTTTAAGTTAATAAGTTCTGTTGAAGTAGGTTTACTCGTCTTAGTGAGTTGAGCTAATAGTTTTTGTTTTTGTGTGATGAGTTGTTCAATGTGAGGGTTATAATACTCAAAAAGTGGTTGGTTTTGCACTACTTTTGATTCGGTTTTCACGAACCAGTCGTGGACGGTACCTTGAGAAGGATTATAATTGATTGATACTAACTGAGAAGGTTCTTGTCTTCCGATAAGAAGTGGTGGTTTTTTATAAGTCACTTTTATTGTTTCAATTTGTTTTTCAAAGTTACTACTTTGTGATTTTAAATAAAACCATAGGGACAGGGCGATTGTGCTAAAAAGGGTTAATAATGTGGCTAATATGATAAAGATACGTTTCAAAGATTGGTCACCTCTAGATGTATTATTGTACTGATTATACTGCGTTTATAATGATTGCGCCACAGAAAAAAGAGGCTACAACAAATTAATTGTTTTAGCCTCTCATTATTAAGTTCACCGAACCATTGCTATTATTGCAGGTAGCACGACATAATCATTTTAAACTAAAATAACTACTATCCTTCATCTTAAGCTGTTATGACTTAAAATAATCTTAAAAGTACTATGCCAATCATCATGGCGATGATTCCTACGACTTTTCGTTTCGTAATTTTATTCACATATGTGCCTAATAATCCAAAGTGATCAATAATTATGCCCATTAACATCTGACCTAACATCACAATAATTGTTGTTAAGGCAGCACCGAGATGTGGCATCAATATAATATTAGTAGTGACAAAAATCACACCAAGAACACCACCAATGAAATAAATAGGTTTTAATTTACCTTTGTGTTGATTGTACGCCGTCATTTTAAGCGTTCTATTAAAGACCAAAGTCAAAATGAATAATGTTATGGTACCAATCGCAAATGAAATTAAAGATGCTAAAATCGATGAATGTAACTGTTGACCTAATGCGCTGTTAATTGCGGTCTGTATTGGTGGACAAAAACCGAATATGAAACCGATAATCAACCAAATGTATATTTGCGTATTCATGTTTTTATCTTTCGGGTTGCTACGTACATAATTCATAAGTATAATTCCGAGCATTAAAAAGAGAATGCCAAGTACTTTAAAAATAGTAAAAGGTTCAACATCTGCGCCAAACCAACCAAAAGTATCAATTGTAACGCCCATAATAATTTGACCAGCAACTGTCATTACGACGGTTAAAGAGGCACCTAATCTTGGCAACAATAATAAATTTCCTGTAAGAAAAATAACGCCTAATATACCGCCGACAAACCATATATAACTCAATGACTGATCAGTGTAAAAGTCAGTAGTAAAGACATGTGGATTGGTTACTAAATTGATTAAGATTAAAAAGATGGTTCCAGTAGCAAAAGAAATTGTAGATGCATAGAATGAAGATTTCGTATAAAGACTTAATCTTGAATTAATCGAAGTTTGAAAAGGAACAACCATCCCAGCTACAATTCCCACTAAATATAAAAAAATCATTAAATCACGCTTTCTCTTAAGATAATTATATTATATAGGAAAGGTGTGGATTTTCCTATGCTCATTTCTATTTATCGAAGAGAAGAAAAGTATAAAATAATGTACACAATTAATGAAATATAATAAAATGCTTATGTTGATGTTATAATAAAAAGAAAATTATTAAATTGAAATTAAACATCAAGACCTATAAAAATTAGTAAGATGAATTTTTGATGGTTTAAAAATATATAGAAGTGGTGACAATTTACATTGAAACAACTTTCAATCATACGCTTATTAGATGAAGAGACTTTTTTTATAGGTGCGGGAAGTAATGAAGGTATTCAAAAAGAACAATTTATTGAAGTATTAAATCCTAGAAAATCATATAAAAATCTTGCTCAAGTGACAGAAGTTTTTGGTCAGTACGCAATGTGTAAAAAATTAGGGAAAAGTAAAATTTTTTTCGGTGATACTGTTAGGCTAAGACCGCTTAGAAACAAAAGGAATCATCGATAATATAGTATATGTGGCAAACAGCGAATACAATTTGATTCGTTGTTTTGTCACTTTTTTTATTTAAAACAAACGAGCAGCCTCATGTATAGATACATAGGGCTGCTGTTATTGCTTGTGTAATTTGCTTTCATCAACTTTTTGTGACTATTCTACTTCACTAGAAAATTGTATATGTTTCAAAAATAATTGATTTAGTTTTCAAAAATTAATTTTGTAGATTTATCTATGATTTGTGCAGCGCGTACTGTTGTAGGGATTCCCGCCTTGGGGCGTAAGATATCTAGAGCAATTAATTTATTCATCCCATCTTTAACCGTACTTTCATTGATGAAATGCTCTATTTTGGGTAATTGTAATTTAATGTCTTTGTTAACAGCATCATTGAATATAAGTTCTAACGTTTGACTCATAGTGTTTAACCTCCTTAATTAACTGTTTCAGTTTTGATGATTTCTACTGTTTCAAATTTTTCGCCAGTGATTTGTTCGATAATAGATTTAAAACTTTTAATTTGTTCAGTTGTTGCTTGCGTATTCAGATTTGCGAAGTGACGTTTAAACTGTGTGGCTTTTCCATCTTTGTCATATGTTAGACGCGACATAGTGACGGCTAAGTGACTGATTTGATTCATTTGTCCAACCTCCTTTCACTATATATATCGTTGTTTAAGTTTAAATAGGTTAAAAAAATTTGAAAAAATTAGACAAAATACTTTCATGTGACAAAAACATGCTATATCATTAAATATGCAACATTAATTAATTCAGAGGTGAATTTATGAATCAAGTAGATCCTATTAGGAATACTAGTGAGATAAAAGCGATGTATGAGGTTTTAAAAGCCAAATCCATGCGTGATTATCTATTGTTTAAGTTTGCAATACATACTGGTGTGAAACTTTCCTCATTATTAAATTTAAATGTAAGTGATGTAAAAATAGAGGACGATGATATCAAACACTATTGGGTAGAGATGCATGCACCTAAAATTCAAATTAGGTTACCAGAAACTTTGAGAAATGAATTAATGACATATATATCAGAACAACAATTGAAGAATGATGAGTTATTATTTCAGTCTAATAGGACATTGAAAGGTCTATCTCGACAGCAAGCTTATCGTATTATTCATCTTGCTGCAGAAGATTTAGGGATGTTACATATTGGTTTGACGACGTTGCGTAAAACATTTGCATATCATGCTTATCAATCGGGTATTTCAATATCGATTATTCAAAAGTACTTAGGACATCAAACAACTTTTGAAACGATGAAGTTTATAGGTATTTCTACAAAAGCTAGCAAAACAACGATTGCTTTAAATTTGTAAATTATAGTTAAAGGGGGTATAGGATGAGTTTAGTTTATTTAATGAGTGCTATTGTTTTAATTATGATGGTACTTTTGCTCACAATGACGAAACGAAGTTTTCATAAATTTGCTGGGCCTATCGCTTTAATAGCTCCGATCATTTCTTCTGTTTACTTCCTATGGCAAGTGCCACAAGTAATGAAAGGGCAATTTGTAGCAATTAAAATCCCTTGGCTTACATTATTGGATATTAATATAGATTTTAGATTAGATGGATTAAGTTTATTTTTTAGTTTGTTAATATCACTCATTGGTCTAGCAGTATTTTATTATGCTACACAATACTTATCAAAAGAACATGATCATTTACCACGTTTTTATATATATATCTTGTTATTTATGTTCAGCATGCTGGGTATTGTTACAGCAAATAATACAATTTTGATGTATGTATTTTGGGAATTGACGAGTGTATCATCTTTCTTACTCATTGCCTATTGGTACGGGAAAGGTGCAAGTCAATTTGGCGCTATCCAATCATTTATGATTACAGTTTTTGGTGGTCTTGCACTATTAACAGGTTTTATCATGATTTATATTGTTACGGGTACAAATTCTATTACATCGATAATCGCACAAAGTGATAAAATAGCGGATAGTCAGTTGTTTATACCGATTATTATCTTGTTGCTTTTAGGTGCATTTACGAAATCAGCACAATTCCCTTTCCATATTTGGTTGCCAAAAGCTATGGAAGCACCGACACCCGTGAGTGCTTATCTACACTCTGCCACAATGGTAAAAGCAGGTATATTTTTACTATTTAGATTCACACCTGTTTTAGGGCTAAGTGACTTTTATATTTATTGTGTTACTTTTGTTGGTTTGATAACGATGATTTTTGGGGCAGTTAATGCTACGCGACAATATGATTTAAAAGGTATTTTAGCTTATTCTACAATCAGTCAACTAGGTATGATTGTTTCTATGGTCGGTCTCGGTGGTGGCTTTGCACAACATACGACAGGTGAACTGTCTAAAGTATATAGCCTTATTCTCTTCGCTGGACTTTTCCATTTAATGAATCACGCATTATTCAAAGGTGCCTTGTTTATGGGTGTCGGCATCATTGATCATGAAACTGGTACAAGGGATATACGTCGATTATCTGGATTAAGAAAAGTACTGCCAATTACGCATGTAGTTATGTTACTTTCAGCTTTATCTATGGCTGGTATTCCATTTCTTAATGGTTTTTTAAGTAAAGAAATGTTTTTTGATGGTTTAGTAAGTTCATATCAATTACCACAATTTAATATCATTTTAACAATTATTATTGCAGTAATAGGCGTGGTTGCTAGTATTTTCACGCTCATTTATGCAGTTTACATGATTAAGGAAGCTTTTTGGGGAGACATTAAACATAATGATTCTCCAGTACAAAATCCTCATGAACCATTTCTATTTACGCTACCTTCTGCAATTATGATGATTTTGTTGCCGATAGTGTTTTTTGTGCCAAATTTATTTGGACATCATATTATTTTACCGGCATTACGAAGTATCACAATTGGAGAAAAAGTAGATGCTATTGCACCGCATATTTCACAATGGCACGGATTTAATTTACCGCTATTGTTAAGTTTTATTGTTATTGTTGTAGGTTTTATAGCGGCGCTTAAAATTGATTGGAAAAAACAATCTGAAAAAATTAGAGTCAAATCTATAACAGATGTGTATTTAGACTCATATAAGCAATTTGAAAATTATTCAGGGTACAGTATTCGTACATTGATGAATAACCGTTTGAATCATTATATTATATTAACGTTAGCTGTTTTCATTATAGTTGTTGTTTATGGCATCATCCAAGCTGGTTTTCCTGACGTTAAACAGATACATGTCAGTGAATTCGGGCCGTTAGAAATCATCACGTTAATTGTTGTTTTTATTTTAGGTATTGCTTTAACGTTTATTCGTCAACGTTTAACGATGGTAATATTAAACGGTATTATTGGTTATTGTGTAACGATATTCTTCATTTTAATGAAAGCACCAGACTTAGCATTGACACAATTAGTGGTAGAAACAATAACTACAATATTGTTTATTGTTAGTTTTTCACGCTTACCAAACGTACCACGCTCAAAAGTTCATAAGAAACGAGAAGCTGTTAAAATTATCGTTTCATTGATGATGGCAGTTACTGTAGTCACGCTTGTCTTCATTGCACAACAGGGTGAAACGATGCCAACGATTTCAACTTTTTATCATGATGCATATAAACTGGCAGGCGGTAAAAATATTGTAAATGCGATTCTTGGTGATTTTCGTGCTATGGATACTTTATTTGAAGGTATGGTATTAATCATCGCTGGATTGGGTATCTATACATTACTTAACTTTAAGGAACGGAGGGGTCAAGATGAAAGAGAATGATGTAGTCTTACGAACAATTACTAAAATTGTTGTATTTATATTGTTAACGTTCGGGTTCTACTTATTTTTAGCAGGACATAATAATCCTGGTGGTGGATTTATCGGTGGACTTGTATTCAGTTCTGCATTTTTACTTATGTTCTTGGCCTTCGACGTTAAACAAGTATTAGTCGCCTTACCACTTGATTTTAGGATATTAATGATTATCGGTTCATTAGTATCATTTGCTACTGCTGTGATACCAATGTTTTTTGGTAAACCGTTCCTTTACCAAACCGATGCATATGTCCAATTGCCGATATTAGGTGAAGTACATTTAACGACTGTGACACTTTTTGAAGCGGGTATTGTATTAGCGGTCGTAGGCGTTGTTGTAACAGTGATGCTATCCATAAGTGGTGGTCGCTCATGAATTTGATATTGTTAATGGTGATTGGCTTTTTAATATTTATAGGAACGTATATGATATTATCAGTCAATTTAATCCGTATCGTCATAGGTATTTCAATTTATACACACGCAGGAAATTTAATTATCATGAGCATGGGACGCTATGGTAAGAATATGGTAGAACCGCTTATTGGTGAAGGGAGTAAAAACTTCGTAGATCCGTTATTGCAAGCTATTGTATTGACTGCTATTGTGATAGGTTTTGCTATGACTGCATTTTTACTTGTACTCGTATATAGAACGTATCGAGTAACTAAAGAAGATGAAATTGATGTGTTAAGAGGTGATGACGATAATGATGAGTAATTTGTTAATTCTGCCATTACTTCTTCCAGCAATTTGTGCACTTGTACTCGTATTTATCCGTACACATAGCAGATTATCAAGAATTTTTTCAATCGGCACAATGTCTATTACGACAATCATATCTTTATTGTTGTTGATTTACGTTATGCAACATAAGCCAATTGCTTTAGATTTTGGTGGTTGGAAAGCGCCTTATGGTATTCAATTTGTTGGTGACTCATTGAGTTTACTCATGGTCACGACATCTAGTTTTGTCGTTACGTTAATTATGGCGTATGGTTTTGGTAGCAGAGAAAAAAGAGCAATTCGCTATTACTTACCGAGTTTTATTCTGTTTTTAACAGTAGGCGTTATTGGTTCATTTTTAACTGCAGATTTATTTAATATATATGTTATGTTTGAAGTAATGTTGCTCGCGTCGTTTGTGTTAATTACGTTAGGACAATCAGTAGAACAATTACGTGCAGCGATTATTTACGTTGTACTTAATATTTTAGGTTCTTGGTTATTATTATTAGGTATCGGCTTACTATATAAACTTACTGGCACCTTAAACTTTGCTTTAGTAGCGCAAAGATTAACTGAGATGCAGGGTGAAAGTTCAGTAGTAATTATTTCAATGGTATTTTTAATTGCATTTGGTGCAAAAGCTGCGCTTGTATTATTCATGTGGCTTCCAAAAGCATATGCTGTTTTAAATACTGAATTAGCAGCATTATTTGCGGCATTAATGACAAAAGTCGGCGCTTATGCCTTGATTCGTTTTTTCACATTGTTATTTGATGATTATAGTGGTATTACACATCCACTATTGGTTGTCTTGTCTTGTATCACGATGTTGATTGGCGCATTTGGTGTCTTAGCTTATCGAGATATTAAAAAAATTGCGGCATATCAAGTGATTCTTTCTATAGGTTTTATTATTTTAGGTCTAGGTTCAAATACAATTTCAGGTGTCAATGGTGCTATTTTTTATCTTACAAATGACATTGTTGTGAAAACTTTACTATTCTTTATTATTGGTAGCTTAGTATATATTACTGGTTATCGACAATATAAAAATTTATATGGTTTAGCTAAAAAAGAACCATTCTTCGGTGTGGCATTTGTGGTAATGATTTTGGCCATTGGCGGTGTTCCTCCATTTAGCGGTTTCCCAGGAAAAGTGTTTATTTTTAAAGGTGCTGTTGAAAATGGTAATTATATAGGCTTAACTTTGATGATTTTAACTAGCCTGATTGGTATGTTTAGCTTGTTTAGAATTTTCTTCACAATGTATTTAGGTAATGCTGATAAAGGTGAACATATAGACTTCAAACCAATTCCTAAATATCGTAAAGGTTTGATTGGTATCCTTGTAGCCGCAATTATTGGTATGGGGCTGGCAGCTCCACTGATTTTCAAAGTAACTGACAATGCTACCCATTTAAACATGGATGATGGATTATATGAAAAAATGGTCAATCCTCATTTAGTGAAGGAGGAGAAATAATGAGACAAGTCTTACTTAATATGGTCATTGCATTTTTATGGGTGTTATTTCAAGATGAAGAATCATTTAAAGCTTCTACCTTCTTCTCAGGTCATCTTATTGGTTTAGTCGTTATTTATATCCTACATCGTTTTTTTGGCCAACAATTTTATTTGAAAAAGGTTTGGGTAGCATTTAAATTTTTAACGGTATACTTATATCAGTTAATTACATCAAGTATGACAACAATCAACTACATTTTATTTAAAACGAAAGACTTAAATCCTGGTTTAGTTAGGTATGAAACGACTTTAGAAACTGATTGGGAAGTTTCATTTTTGACTATTCTAATTATCATTACACCGGGTTCAACGGTTATTAGAATTTCAAAAGAGAGAAAAAAGATTTTTATACATGCAATTGATATCTCTGAAAAAGAAAAACAGAAACTGCTTAAAAGTATAAGACAATATGAAGGACTCATATTGGAGGTGGCAGAATGATCGAATCACTGATAAATTTCTTTATTACAAGTTCAATTATTTTATTTGGGATAGCACTTATCTTAACGTTGTTTCGGTTAGTAAAAGGACCGACGACAGCTGATAGGGTGGTTGCATTTGATACTGCTAGTGCTATATTAATGTCAACTGTCGGTGTGTTAAGTGTTGTCTTTGGTACCTTTTCTTTCTTAGATTCTATCTTATTGATTGCGATCATTTCGTTTGTAAGCACCGTTTCTATTTCAAGATTTATAGAAGGGGGGCATGTCTTTAATGCAAATAACAAGCGAAATCGTTAATTTAATTGCAGCTTTTATGATGTTTTTGGGTAGTATTATCGCTTTAATTAGTGCGATCGGTCTGATTAAGTTCCAAGATGTCTTTTTAAGAAGTCATGCCTCTACGAAAAGTTCAACATTATCAGTATTGTTAACACTTGTAGGTGTTGTCATTTATTTTATTTCTTCACAAGGTTATTTAAGTGTTCGGATGATTTTGGCATTGGTATTTATCAATTTAACATCTCCAGTAGGTGGACACTTGATATCAAGAGCGGCATACCGAACGGGCGCTTATATGTACAGGAAAAGTGATGCACCTAAACAAACAAGTATCTTATTAAGCGCTTCAGAAAATGATACATTTGAACAATTGAAAAAGCGTGCTCAAATACGGGAAGAGCGTAGACGTAAAATGAATGAAAAAGATCAGGATATGTATTAAATTAAATAAATCAGTTATTTAAGCATCTATTTATTTGCTTGAAAATAACTTATTTGGAAATTATGTATTTGACTAAGCGGGTTGGAAATCAAAGTTAAGTTTGATTTCCAACCCGCTATTTCTATATATGATGTTATTTGATTGGTATCGTGGTGTTTGTAGAATAACAAAATTTTATCATTGTTGAAGTGCAATACATTTTAGCGGTTGCTAAAAAAATGATAAAATTATATATATTTGTAATTGTGTTAATGTTAAAAAGTACATATCTGATAAATATCATTGTTCATACAAACAAAGATATGAAAGAGTTTGAGACACAATATGTTCATAAATAAAACGATTGTATTTTTGTTTCAACCTCAGCAATTATGAAAGTTTAAATGTTGAAAAGAGGTGAAACCATGCAAATATTTGAAACAATACTTATATTTTTAGCTGTAGTAATCGCAAGTTCTTTAGTTCATATTTTATTACCTAAAATCCCTTTAGCTTTTATACAAATTATACTCGGTATGTTACTGTATATTACCCCAGTTCCCGTCGAATTCCATTTTGATTCAGAATTATTTATGGTTGCTCTGATAGCACCGCTATTATTTGTTGAAGGTGTAAAAGTTTCTCGTGTACATTTAAGACGTTATATCAAACCTGTTTTAATGATGGCATTAGGTCTTGTAGTAACCACAGTAGTCGTAGTTGGTTTATTTGTGCATTGGATTTGGCCCGAGTTACCGTTAGCTGCTGCGTTTGCGCTAGCCGCAATCTTATGTCCAACTGATGCCGTTGCTGTTCAAGCAATTACGAATGGTAAAGTACTCCCTAAAGGCTCTATGACAATTTTAGAGGGTGAGTCATTATTAAATGATGCTGCTGGTATCATATCTTTTAAAATTGCTGTAGCTGCATTGATTACGGGTGGCTTTTCAATGGTGAATGCTGTTGAACAGTTTTTAATATCTTCTATTGGTGGATTTATTGTAGGTTTAATTATTGGCGTGGCACTTGTTAGGTTTAGAGTATCACTTTCTAGAAGAGGTATAGAAAATATAAATATGTTTACGTTTATACAACTTGTGACGCCTTTTATTACATATCTCGTTGCTGAAATGTTTCATGCGTCAGGCATTATTGCAGCTGTAGTAGCAGGCTTGGTTCATGGGTTTGAACGTGACCGTATTGCACAGGCACGTACTAGATTACAAATGAGTTATAACCATACTTGGAATATATTGGGTTATGCATTAAACGGTTTTGTTTTTTCCATTTTAGGATTTTTAGTTCCGGAACTTGTTGGCAGAATTATAGAAAATGAACCCCATAATTTTATTTTTCTAATTGTAGTCACAGTTTTAATTGCTTTAGCAATTTATTTATTTAGATTTTTATGGGTGTTTGTTTTATATCCTTATTTTTATTTACCAATTAGCCCATTCCAAAAAATACTAACGAATTATGAAGATAATACGAAAGTCACTGAGAAACCACCGAAACGTGGTATGTATGCTTTTATCATGACATTGTGTGGCGTACACGGGACAATATCTTTAGCAATTGCTTTGACATTACCTTATATGTTGGCTGATCATCATTCTTTCGTATTTAGAGATGACTTATTATTTATCGCATCCGGTATGGTCATTATGAGTTTAATTATTGCACAGGTTTTATTACCTATTGTGACACCTAATGCGGTTCAACCAAAGCAACACGGTATGAACTTTAAACAAGCACGGGTGTATATTTTAGAAAAAGTTATAGAACACTTAAATAAATTATCCTCTGAAGAATCAAGTTATTTATATGGAAATGTTATCAAAGAATACCATGACAAATTAGCATTTCTTAAAACTGTTGAGAACGAAGATGAAAATACTAAAGAGTTAGAACGATTACAAAAAATTGCTTTTGATGTTGAAAATAATACGTTGAATAGTTTGGTATCTAATGGCGATATAACAACAAATATCCTAGATAACTATATGCGCTATGCGGAACGTACTCAGGTTTATAAACAATCATCTCTCATTCAACGTATTAAAGTTGAAGTGAAAACGTTTGTCTTAAAAAGTAGAATTAAAACAAAAGTGAGAACAAATGCAGCTTCCTCATTATCAGTGATTGAAAACTTGAGAGAAATTTCTAATGTTATGAGAACAGTGCATTATCGTGTAGTCAGTCGTTTAGGTAAGGAAACAACTGAAGCAAATAAATTAGAAGTTGGTATGATTTGTGATAGTTATTTAATGAGAATAGAAAACTTAACGCCTTCTAATTTCTTTAATCCAAAAAGTGAAACTTCAATTACTAAAATTAAATTGGGTGCACTTAGAGAACAGCGTCGTGTTTTGAATGAACTTTCTGAAGATGAGGAAATTAGTGAAGTTACTGCTCTAAAATTACGTGAAGCGATTAATTATGATGAAATGATTATCGTAGATAGTTTAACAGATTAAAGCGCATAAATTGGCAAGTTTAATTCATGCTTAAATAAAAGAAGTCATGAGTTACCTCTTCTTTTCAAGTTTTAAGGGAATGAGCGACGATATCTAATTTTATTAAACAGATGTCGTCGTTTAACCCGATAACGATGGTATTAAGGATTACCTAATCTGCCGCTCATGCATAAGCCCCACTAACCCAACAAGTTGGGAAGTGGGGCTTTAAATTTTTAGTTCATCATCTACTGTCAATATGAAATGAGGTTGGTACGCATTGATTATGTACCAGCTTCTTTTTTATGCTCATGCATAAGTCTTACTAATTCAGCTATAGCTGAAAGTAAAAAGAGGAACGCCTGAGCTGTTGCTCATGCATAAGTCTTACTAATTCAGCTATAGCTGAAAGTATAAAGAGGAGCGCCTGAGCTGCTGCTCATGCATAAGTCTTACTAATTCAGCAAAGCTGAAAGTATAAAGAGGAACGCCTGAGCTGCTGCTCATGCATAAGTCTTACTAATTCAGCAAAGCTGAAAGTATAAAGAGGAACGCCTGAGCTGCTGCTCATGCATAAGTCTTACTAATTCAGCAAAGCTGAAAGTATAAAGAGGAACGCCTGAGCTGCTGCTCATGCATAAGTCTTACTAATTCAGCAAAGCTGAAAGTATAAAGAGGAACGCCTGAGCTGCTGCTCATGCATAAGTCTTACTAATTCAGCAAAGCTGAAAGTAAGACTAAAAAAAATCTCCATCAATGGGGGGAGGAGCCAACCATTGATGGAGTTAAGGGAGATAGATGATTTAAGGCTTGAATACCACCATACCGTACGTCATTAGGAGGGAAACGTACGGTATGGGGCTATTCACCTACAATGTAGGTTAAATAGCCTTATTTTATTCCATACTACCGTGAACAGTATTGATATTTTCTTGCATCATATTAAAATATGAATCTCCTTTAGTGCCTTTTTTACCTATAGAATCTGTATATACTTCTCCATAAATATCTAAGTTTGTTTCTTCACTTAGACTTTGCATACTTTTCTGATCTACACTCGTTTCTACAAGTAAATGTTTAAGGTTATTGTCTTGAACAAATTTTACAGCTTGCTTCATCTGTTCAGGGGTACCTTGTTTTTCGGTATTGATTTCCCAAATATAACCAGGTTTAATATCAAACTGTTTTGAGAAATATTTAAAAGCACCTTCACTTGTGATCATTGCACGTTGTTCTTTAGGTATATCGTTGAATTTATCATGACTTTCTTTTTTCAAATCTTCTAACTTAGCGATATAATCCTTGGTATTACTTTGAATATCATCTTTATACTTGTCATTTTTCTTAATCAAGGCTTTGCTTATTTCTTCTACATATTTAATACCATTATCTAAACTTAACCAAGCGTGTGGATCTTGTTTTGATTCATCGCCTTCTTTAGCACCGTTTAAGTATAAAGGTTTAACATTTTTTGAAACTTTAACAACAGAACCATCTTCATATGACTTATTAGCTTGTGATAATGCGTTTTTAAACCAACCATTACCTGTTTCTAAGTTTAGCCCGTTATAAAACACAACGTCAGCATCTGTCAATGCTTTAATATCTTTTGGTTTTACTTCATATTCATGTGGATCTTGACCGATTGGGACGATACTATGAATATCTACGTTATCGCCTCCAACATTTTTGACCATGTCATAAAGGATTGAGTTTGTTGTTACAACTTTTATTTTTTCATGTGATTGAGAATTAGAATCGTTGTTTCCTTTACCACATGCACTTAAAAATAATAAAAGAATCATTGTAATTGTTAATAGTTTTTTCATTAAATTGCTCCTTTTTTTGTGAAAAATTGCATTTTATTACAAGTGAAAATAATGATATAAATGATAAACGCACATAAGACGATAGTTGCACCACTTGGAATATTATAAATATAACTAAAATACATACCGACAATTGAACTTATAACACTAATAAGACTAGAAATGATCATCATCGTATGTAATTTTTTAGCGATT
Organism: Staphylococcus ureilyticus; assembly: GCF_025558845.1. Lineage (NCBI taxonomy): Bacteria > Bacillati > Bacillota > Bacilli > Caryophanales > Staphylococcaceae > Staphylococcus > Staphylococcus ureilyticus. Next base: position 393,204 of record NZ_CP094825.1, read on the forward strand.
AAAAATGCAGCTGAAGCAGGCGTAATCAATAAAGCGACAACTAATATAATACCTACTGTTTGTATGCTTGCTACCGTAACGAGTGAGAGCAATAGCATAATGAAATAGTGTAAAAATGTAGTGTTTAAACCACTCATTCTACTAAAAATTGGGTCGAATGTGGATATCATTAATGGTCTGTAGAAAGTTATAATTAAAATCATAACGATTAAACCAACTACGACTGTTGACCAAAAAGTAGTGTGTGTCACTGCTAATAGGTTACCGAAAAGGATATGATATAAGTCGGTAGTACTATTAATGAGACTAATTAAAATGACCCCGGTAGCTAAAAATGCTGTAAAACTAATTCCTATCGCAGCATCGGGTTTAGTCTTACTACTTTTGGTAATGAATCCGATAAAGATACTAGCAATCATACCTGTCACTAACGCTCCAACAAACATAGGAACGCCGAATAAAAATGATAATGCAACTCCAGGTAAAACTGCGTGACTCATTGCGTCTCCCATAAGGGACAGGCCTCTTAATACAATGAGGCAACCTACTGTACCACAAACGATTCCTACAACAATTGAAATAATCAATGCATTGCTTAAAAATTTGTATTCAAATAGGTGTTGAAAAAATTCCATATCGTGTTACTTCCTTTCTATTTATGCCGATTCTGACTTTTGTTGCTCTTCCTGTGTGGGGTTTAAGAAAGTTTCGTTTAAATGGTCAGGTTGCATCGCAACATGACTTTCTCCAAAGAAACGAATTGTTTTGTTTAAAAGAATAACACGATTAAAATACTTTTCTGCTTTAGATAAATCATGGTGTACAATTAAAATTAATTTCCCAGCTTCTTTGAGCTCATTTAATTGAGTCATTATGATTTGTTCACTATGGAAATCAATACCTACAAATGGTTCATCTAAAAGATAAAGTGTACTTTCTGTCATGAGTGCTCTAGCTACTAAAACTCTTTGTAATTGACCTCCACTGAGTGCAGAAATTTGTCGATTTCTTAAATCTTGTAATTCTAATGTTGATAGCAGTTGATTAAGTCTAGCTCTTGTTTTAGGGGTAACAAACCTAAACCAACCAATATCTTTATAGGCACCTGAGAGTACAACATCTTCTACCTTAATTGGAAAGTCTAAGTCAATATGTGCTTTTTGTGGGATGTATGTAACATTTTTAAGTGTTTGTTGTATAGCAATGTTATGTAAATTAGCGATACCTGTTGACTTAAATTCACCAATAATTGATTTGAGTAAGGAAGATTTTCCTGCTCCATTGGGTCCCATAATACCTATAATTTCACCTTTTACGGGAATTTCTAAATTAATGTTTTCCAAGACATGTTTATTCCCTAAAGTGAGATTTAAGTTATTAATTTCTAACATTTTTCTACCTCCTTAAATTAAATTTTAGGCTAACCTAATTTAATTTATAATATAACATTAACTTTTAGCGTGTCAAGTAGATTCGTGATACAATAAAGTGAATGACTTGAGAGGTGAAACCATGCTAACTGAAGAAAAAGAAGATTATTTAAAAGCAATTTTGACTCATAATGGCGATCATTCTTTCGTTTCAAACAAGACGTTATCCCAGTATTTAAATATCAAACCACCATCTGTAAGTGAAATGGTGAATCGTTTAGAAAAATCGGGATTTGTAGAAACGAAGCCATATAAAGGTGTGCAATTGTCAGAAGAAGGTTTGACATATACCTTAGATATCATTAAAAGACATCGATTATTAGAATTATTTTTAATTAAGATATTAGAATATAATTGGGAAGAGGTACATCAGGAAGCTGAGGTGCTAGAACACAAAGTTTCACACTTATTTGTAGAACGTTTAGACAAATTATTAGATTACCCAATCACTTGTCCGCACGGTGGTATTATCCCTAGAGACAATAAATATAAAGAGATATATACTACAAATTTATTGTCGTTTGAAGCCAGTGATATAGTGACGATAAAACGTGTGCGAGATAGAACAGAATTGTTAGTTTATTTAACAAGTAAATCTATATTGATTGGTGAACAAATAAAAATATTAGATAAAGATGATACCAATAAAGTAGTAATGGTGCAGAAAGAAGAAAAAGTGACAGTACTGAGTTATGATAATGCAGAACATATTTATGCAGAAAAATAAGAATTTGCATACTGAAGTTTTTTATATGCAACTTAGAAGGATTTAAAAAATTGAAATCGTCTAGCTAATAAGCATAAGACAAAGCTTGAAAAGGACATTGTAGTCATATTTAATAGTTAATAGTGATATTGAAAGGAAAAAAGTCTGAGTCATAAATCCTAAAAAATAGCACACAGATGATTTAATTCAATCTATCTGTGTGCTTCTTGTTATTCAATGCTGCGGCGTATTGTTGGCTCGCTTTCTTAGAGGACAGCTTCTGCCCGTCGTCTTCAGTTTGTCCTGTTGCCTCAAGCGTCTTATCAAAATACAACCTATTAAAGCCGATTTTTATATTATTTCAATGGATATTGGCTTTTTCACTTACCCAATAACTTTATGTCTTAGACTCTTTTTGAAGAGGTCTAAGGAATAAAGTAAACTCGGAATAATTGATAAACAGTAAATAAATTGATCGCTATCCAAATGAAGCTATAGATGAAGGTTGGAACATGAGTCAATGTTTTTAAAGTGCTACCATCCCAAGTGATTTCACTTGATGAGAAAGTTAATTTGAATATTGTCCAAGATGATTGAAGAACTTCTCCTAATAAAACACCTAAGATAAAATGTTGTGTAATAGTTATAACATAAAGTATCGCTAATTGATTATCACTTTTAAATAAGCAATATAATAAAAAAATTAAAAGTAATACTATGAACATTGGTAATAGCTTTCTAGACGTTAAGCATACAAAATATATAAATATTAATAGGTAAGCAGTGATAAACAAGCTTGGATATTGATATTGCGTAGATAGAAATCCTATATATAACATCAATGGCGGCATAACGTAGCCACCGAATGTAGTGATGGACTGACCAATACTATTTTTTGATTGTGTTATGGCGTAGCCTTGTTGAGATGTTGCTAGACGCTCAGCTGGTCTTGCCACAATCACTAAGTCTCTCGCTCGTCCACCGCTCAATTTATTAAATAATATATGTCCAAACTCATGTGTTAATACAGGGATATAGTTAAAATAGATATCTAAAAATTGGTTGATAGGTTTATTTCGATAAGTATGTATGATGATATAGATTATAGCCACTAAAACAATCCAATAAAGATGTAATTGAATAGAAGAACTGAAAAACGCATTTAGCTTAGACATGAAATACCTCATTTTTAGAATACGAAAATTTAATATTTTACGAGATACGATACTAATCAAACAGTATCTCACATATAATAGTATAAAGTAAGATCATCCATAAATCATTTGGACTTTTGATGTATATTATATTTTAAAGCGGTTTGACCTAGGTTTTATTAATATTGTAATATATGCGAGAGTAACAGTATTCATATTACAAGTAATGTATTATAGGGTAACGAGAAAAAGAATTGAGTTAGGAGATAACCAATTATGACAAGAGCTAATAAATTAGAAAAGGTAAACGTATTATCTGTTTTATTCGATAATGTAACGCTGACAGAAATGCGTGACCGTATAAAGCTTTTTTTTGAATCACAATCTGAAAAAAATTTATTTATTGTAACTGCTAATCCTGAAATAGTTGACTTTTCTACTGAAAATGAAGCATATCGTAAGTTAATTAACAAAGCAGACTATGTCATTCCTGATGGTACAGGTGTAGTTATGGCTTCAAAACTGCTTAAAACCCCTTTGAAAGAACGTGTTCCAGGTATAGAATTAATGGAAGCATGTTTGAAAATTGCTAATGCTAATTATCAAAAGGTCTTTTTATTAGGTGCAAAAGATGAGGTTGTCGTTCAAGCTGTGAAGAAATTAAGTGAAAAATACCCTAATATTCATTTTGATTATCACCATGGCTATTTTAATTTAGAAGATGAAGCGGTATTGAAACACGTGAGTTCATTTAATCCAGATTATGTTTTCGTTGGGATGGGTTATCCTAAGCAAGAACAATGGATTGAACGTTATGATCATTATTTTAAACAGACATTACTAATGGGTGTTGGCGGATCTATTGAAGTTTTTAGCGGAACGAAAAAAAGAGCGCCCAAAATATTTCGTAAATTAAATATTGAATGGATTTATCGCTTTATCATTGATTGGAAACGGTTTGGCAGAATGAAAGCCATACCAAAGTTTGTATTTAAAGTGATTAAGCAAAAAGCAAAGCAATAAAAAATCGGCTATAGCATTGTTAAGCTATAGCCGATTTTTTACTACAATGACTTTGATATATTTAGCAAATATAAGTTTATTTTAGTTATGATTTATTTATTAAAATTGTCATGCAATTGTGCAGTCGTTATCTATGATATTTAACAGTCAATAAAATTATTTCACTTCAAATCTTGAGTTATCCAATTTACTTCTAAAGGCTTTTTGTTCCTCTTTGGAATATTTTTTAAAACCGTTTAAGAATTTTTCATATTCGGGTAAAACCTCATCTAGTTCACCGAATTTTTTTAATTTACCAGCTTCTATCCACGCGATTTTAGTACAAAATTCACGCACTTGTTTCATATTATGGCTTACGAAGAAAATAGTTTTACCTTGCTTTTTATACTCGTAAATTTTATCTAAACATTTTTGTGCAAAAGTTTGGTCTCCAACTGATAATGCTTCGTCAATGACAAGGATGTCTGGATTTGTTGTGATATTAATTGAGAAACCTAACTTGGCTCGCATACCACTAGAATATTTTTTAACAGGTTGATAAATGAATTCTCCTAATTCACTGAATTCAATAATATCAGGTGTTAAGGTTTTAATCTGTTTTCTTGTGAATCCCATGCATAACATTTTAAATTCTATGTTTTCAATACCTGTTAACTGTCCATTTAAACCAGCATTAATTGCAATCACACTAACTTCACCGTGTCGATTCACATCTCCAGCAGTAGGAGATAGGGAACCACCAATAATATTACTAAGCGTAGATTTACCTGACCCATTGATGCCTACAAGGCCTATAACATCACCTTCGTATGCTGTTAATGACAAATCATTCAGCGCATAAAATGTCTTGTTTTTATTAAAAGGGACTAAGGCATCTTTTAAACGCTCTTTATTATTGCGATAGATGCGGTATTCTTTAGTTACATGTTCAATGTTAACCGATACATTCATAATTTTACCTTCCTTATTTGCAGATAGTATATAGTATATTATATTATATATGAGTTGTTAAATTTATTAACCTATTGTAAAGTAAGTGAGTACAAATTTTAAGATAACGTTCTTATACAATTGTTAAAGTTTACTGAATTTAAGTTATAAAATCAACTAAAATGAGGTTATTTTAGCTTTGTTGTTTTTCTATTATACAACAATCATATGAGTAAGCACATCCGCTTTTATTACATAAAATATTTAATTTACCCAATTAAATATAGGTTGTTAAGATGAATAACAAAGCGTATATTAGATTTGAATGTAGACTTTTTATAGCATAATTATGATTAGCAAATTGATTGAAAGTGTGGTTTATTTAAATGAGTGCAGTGTGGGTAGTCTTAAAAGAGCATTTTAAAAATTTCTATCTAATTCAAAGGTTAGCACAATTCCAAGTTAAAATTACTAACACCAATAATTACCTTGGTATGGCTTGGGAATTAATTAATCCAGCAATGCAAATTATGGTTTATTGGTTTGTATTTGGTCTAGGAATTAGAACTAATAATCCAATCGAGGGTGTCCCATTTATTTATTGGTTACTCGTTGGTATTAGTATGTGGTTCTTTGTGAACCAAGGTATTTTGGAAGGTACGAAATCAATCGCAAGTAAATATAACCATGTCGCTAAGATGAATTTTCCGTTATCAATTATACCATCATATATAGTGATGAGTAGGTTCTATGGACATATCGCACTATTAGTTGCTGTTATTTTATTATGTATGTTAGGTGGTTATTATCCATCTATTTATACATTACAATTATTTTTATATGTTCCATTTGCATTAATTTTCACTACAACAGTAGCATTGTTTACTTCTACGTTAGGTGTATTAGTAAAAGATACTCAACCAGCAATTCAAGCATTGATGAGAATGGTATTCTTTGCTTCATCTATTTTAATTGTACCACCAGAAGGTATTGTTAAAGATGTTATGCAACTGAATCCAATTTATTATCTTGCTGAGGCGTATCGTGCATCGGTTCTATATAACGAATGGTATTTTGTTACACATTGGGAATTAACATTTTATAACTTCTTTATCATTGTATTTTTATTTGTCATAGGATCTATATTGCATATGCGTTATAGAGATCATTTTGCAGACTTTATGTAATGGAATTCAGACAAAGACGATTTATATTTAATCCTTTGGTGGCTTAAAAGTCATTAAAGGATTTTTCTATAATTTTAAATATAAAATAGCTATAATAAAAGAGAATAAATAATTACCGGCGGTGGAAATTTGAGACAGTTAATAAAAAAACTTTATATGACAATCATTAGTTTTTTAAATTTGATATATATAAAGAAAAAAATAAATCATCATCATATTGTCGTCATGATGACATTTGTTGAAGATGTACTTCCAATCATCGAAGCATTAAATCGAAAATCTTATGAAGTGACAGTGATTGCCAAGGAAAGTAATAGAAAATATGTTGAACAATTAGACAATGTGACATTTATACCTGCGGGTAATAAAAAAGTCTTCAAACATATAAAGTCCTTGAGTACGGCAAAAATTATTGTGATAGATACATATTATTTATTGTTTGGCGGTTTCAAAAAGAAATCGCAACAGACAATCATTCAAACTTGGCACGCAGTTGGTGCACTGAAAAATTTTGGACTTACTGACCACCAAGTAGATTTAAATAATAAAAAAATGGTGAACCAATATAAAAATGTTTATCGCGCTACTGATAAATATTTAGTAGGGGGCGAACCAATGGTGAATTGTTTTAAATCCGCGTTTGGTGCGAAAGATGATCAATTTTTAAGAACTGGATTGCCTCGTCTTGTTCCATATGTAAATTTAGATATCAAACAAAAGCAGCAAGCATTAAAGTTACAATATGGTATCAATGATAAATTAGCGCTTTATGTGCCAACGTATCGCGAGCATCACCAAGCCAATCAGATTATTGATAAGGCGCGTTTTGAAACAGCATTACCTTCATACACATTGATGAGTAAGTTACATCCATCACTACCTCAAGATGAGCAACACAATATTAGTCTACAATCGCTTATGGTTATGGCGGACGTTATCATCACAGATTATAGCTCATTAGCAATAGAAGCAAGTTTGTTAAATAAGCCGACGCTTTTTTATGTCTATGATGAAGTAAATTATGAAAAAGTACGGGGGCTAAATTCATATTATTATGAAATTCCGGAATTTTACAAAGCATATAGCGAAGAAGACATCGTTCATATACTTCAAACACATGCAAGTGCTTTAATGCCATTGTTCAAAAATTGGCATGACTATAATGTTCAAAACAGCTTAACTCAGGTTATAAATCATATAGAGAAAATGGTGAAAACATGAAAATATCAATTATCATACCTGTCTATAATGCAGCAAATACACTTCAAAGAGCAATAAGCTCGGTGGATACAAAGCAAGATTATGAAATTATTTGTATCAATGATGGATCAACAGATGAAAGTAAACAAGTTTTAGAAAGACTACAAAAAGCATACAAAAACATTCGTATTATTAATCAAGCAAATCAAGGTGCAGCTGTGAGCAGAAATAAGGCATTGGAGTATGTTACTGGTGATGCTTTTATGTTTTTAGATGCAGACGATGAATTTTTGCCAAATAGTATCGATGCTATGGCAGATTACTTTCAACAGGATGAACATGTAGATATTGTACTAGGACAAATTGGAAGACTAAATAAAGGTGCATGGCAAAGTTTTTATACACACCAACCCATACAAAAATTTGATAAAGTGAATTTAGCACAATGTCCTGAAATGATGCAATCTATTGGTCCAGGAGGCAAGTTATTTAGTGCGACATTCAAAGATTTACGCTTCGATGAAGATGTAGTGTTTTGTGAAGAGCATACATTTATGATATCAGCTTATAAGAAAGCACGAGATGTGCAATTATTACCTTTTATTGTGTATGGTTATCATGAAGAAAAAGGGTCGGTGACAGATCAAAGAGCAGATCGCTTTGTAAATTATATGAGCGATGCGATTAAAGTAAGACATAGAGTGATGCACACATTGTTATTAAGAGAAGAACGGATTTATTACAGTTATCGTATGGATGAACTCATTGTCAGTTACTTGTTGCAAGCATTTCTCACAAATAATAAAAAATTAACAGAACCATTTTTAGATGTCGTAACGTCTTATATGAATAATATGCAAGAAGCAGATTATTCAGGAGAAGCAATGTTTAGAATAATTAGGGTTGTTGAACAATGTGGAAAAAATTGGAATAAAGCGTTATATAAAAAATGGCGAGAAGCATTACTTAATATAGGCATTGGTAGACCGAATTATTACCGTTTTCAAATGGAAGTGTTACCGAAACGTGTAAAATTCAGAGGTAAAATGAAATTAAAACAAATATTAAAAAAATGAATTTTGGGTATAGTTCGTAAACTTCAAATCAGTGTGCTATACTTTTAAAAAATGTAAATTTTAATTAAATTTTGTTAAGGAGTATGAGCGTATGAAACGTGTTATTACTTATGGAACGTATGATTTATTACATTATGGTCACATTGAATTATTAAGAAGAGCTAGAGAAATGGGCGATTATTTAGTAGTTGCACTATCTACAGATGAATTTAATCGCATTAAAAATAAAAAGTCTTATTATAATTATGAACAACGAAAGATGATGCTAGAGTCTATTCGTTATGTTGATCTTGTAATCCCTGAAAGTGGCTGGGGACAAAAAGAAATCGACGTCGATCGCTATGAAATAGATACTTTTGTAATGGGGCACGACTGGGAAGGTGAGTTTGACTTCTTGAAAGATAAATGTGAAGTGATTTACCTTAACCGTACAGAAGGTATTTCTACTACTAAAATCAAGAAAGAACTTTATGGTGATGCTGAAAAATAAATCAGCAGTCATTTGTTGATATTGAATTATAATTTTAATAAATCATATGTTAAATAAATATATTAAGTGAGGCTGGGACATCGTAATGTCTCAGCCTCAACTTGTTTTGTCATCGAACGATCAAGCTATGAAAAACCCCGAGAAGATTTCTAAGTTAAAGCATCTTTTCGGGGTATCATTTTGGCATTGATAATTCATGACTTTATTTATGATTTTTTCTGTTTTTGAAAGTTTCGATAATAAGATAAATAATAATTGCGATTGCAGCTATGATTAATATCGTTCCTAATAAAGTGAGGATTGGATGTTCATCCCACGTCGTTTTCACAACTGTCGTAGTTTGATGCAGAATTGGTTTGCTTACTTTAACAGTTGGTGGGCCGTATTTATCAGAAATAAATTTTCGATCATATTCAATATGCAATTTACCATCTTCAATTACATAGTTATAATCATTTTTATCGAAATCATTTGGAAGTACATCGTATAAGTCTTTTTCTACATAATATGTTTTCCCATTAATTTTGTGATTGCCTTTTGAAATAATTTTTTTGTATTTATATTGATCAAAAGACATATTCATTAAGGCATTGCCCATCATATTACGTTGTTTCTCGCCACCTAAGTTGTCGTAGTTACCAGCACCCATTATTGTTTGATTAATTCTAAATTTATCTCTTTTTGTAGTGATAGTGTGATTGTAATCTGCAATGTCACTAGAGCCAGTTTTTAAACCATCTGTCCCCTCTAAACTCATATCCGCACCCTCTAAAGAGTGATTGAACGTGTAATATGTAACACCGTGTTGCGTTGGAGCTAATTGTTTAGTGAAATAAATGATTTTTGGTGTATCTTGAATAGTACGTTGAGCTAAAATTGCAAAATCTTTAGCGGTTGATGTATTATTCTCTTCATTTTTATATTTTTTTGGTGCAAAGTCTTTCAATTGTTTATTTTCAGCACCTGTTGGATTAACAAAATGTGTATCTTTCATACCTATTGATTTTGCTTTTTTGTTCATTGCATCTGTAAAATCTGAAAGGTTTCCAGATACTTCTTGACCTAATATAAGCGCTGCGGCATTACTTGAATTTGAAACAGTGATTTGGAGTAACTCTTTAATCGTGTAAGTCTCTCCAGGATAAAGCTTGGTATTACTTAATTCAGGCAAGGTAGACATGCTGTAATGTTTGTCTGTGATTTTAACTTTATCATCTAAAGATAAATCCCCACGATTAACGGCTTCGAGTGTTAAATACATGGTCATCAATTTGCTCATCGAAGCGGGATACCAATCTTTATCAGCGTTATATTGGTAAAGAATTTGACCGGTTTGGGCAATATTTACTGCACCTTCAGGTTGATAATTATCAGTAACATTATAACCATATTGATTTGCCGCCTGTGTAGGTGTGACTGTTTCAGCGTTGGCAAAAGGTGTTATAATTGAACCGACGAAGAGTACAGTTACAATTGCCAGAATTAACTTTCTCATAATTACATTCCCTCTTAATATGTTCTGTTTTATTGCAATAGAGGTATTTTAGCATATTGTATGTAGTTTATAAAATATTAAACAGAAGAATATTTTCTATAAATAATTTATTGAAAATTATTGTGTAAAACATGATAAAATAAATTGAAATTAATTTAACTTAATACTTTAAAATTAATCTGCTCAAAATTAATGTAAGTAAGAGGTAATTTAAAATATTTTTAGAAGAGGTAATTTAGATATGAATCAAGAGAATCCATTATTCTACTTATTTAAAAAATTATCATGGCCTGTTGGACTGATTATCATAGCTGTTTTAATTTCTTCATTAGGTAGTATTACAGGACTAGTAGTTCCTTTTTTTACAGGTAAGCTCGTAGATAAATTTTCTTTTGAAAATATTAATTGGATGTTTATCATAGCATTTATTTCTATATTTATTATGAATGCGTTGCTTAGCGGTATAGGATTATATTTATTGAGTAAAATTGGTGAGAAAATCATTTATGCAATTCGATCCGTTTTATGGAAACACATCATCCACTTAAAAATGCCATTTTTTGATAAAAATGAAAGTGGACAATTGATGAGTCGTTTGACAGACGACACAAAAGTAATCAATGAATTTATTTCACAAAAATTGCCCAACTTATTGCCTTCAGTATTGACTATTATCGGCTCTTTAATAATGTTATTTGTGATGGATTGGCAAATGACTTTGCTGACTTTTATCACGATACCTATATTTGTATTAATTATGATTCCATTAGGTAAAATCATGCAAAATATTTCTAAAAAAACACAGGCAGAGATTGCGAATTTTAGTGGCTTACTAGGTCGTGTATTAACAGAAATGCGCTTAGTTAAAGTTTCACGTACTGAAAAAATAGAGTTAAATAATGCGCATAAGAATTTACAAGAAATATACTTTTTAGGACTAAAGCAAGCTAAGATTACAGCTATTATACAACCTATATCTGGTGTAATTATGCTTTTAACGATTGCAGTTATCTTAGGTTTTGGTGCAATTCGAATTTCTACTGGAGCAATCACAGCAGGAACCTTAATTGCAATGATTTTTTATGTTATTCAACTTACGCAACCTATCATTAATTTATCAACTTTGGTTACAGATTATAAAAAGGCTGTAGGGGCAAGTAGTCGTATATATGAAATCATGGAAGAACCTACTGAAGTTTTTGAAATAGAACAAGCAAAACCAATGATTGATGGTAATTTAACATTTGAAAATGTGCATTTTAAATACGGTAATAAACCAATTCTTACAAATGTGAGTTTTGATATACCATCTGGTAGTATTACTGCTTTTGTAGGACCTTCTGGTTCAGGTAAGAGTACAATTTTCAATATTATTGAACGAATGTATGACATAGAACAAGGTGATATCACTTATGGCGACCAATCGATTTATGATATAGATCTAGGACATTGGCGTGAGAAAATAGGTTATGTCATGCAATCTAATTCAATGATGAATGGCTCAATCAGAGACAACATTTTATATGGCATTAATCGTGAAGTCTCAAACGAAGAATTAATTTACTATGCAAAATTAGCAAATTGTCACGAATTTATTGTAGCGTTTGAAGATGGATATGACACAATTGTTGGCGAGCGAGGTTTGAAATTGTCAGGTGGCCAACGTCAACGTATAGATATTGCCAGAAGTTTTGTTAAAAATCCAGATATCTTATTATTGGATGAGGCAACCGCTAACTTAGACAGCGAAAGTGAGCGAAAGATTCAAGATGCTTTAGAAGAATTGATGGAAAACAGAACAACAATCGTGATTGCCCACAGACTATCTACAATTAAAAAAGCTGAACAAATTATTTTTATTGATAACGGTAGTGTGACAGGCATAGGCACTCATCAGGATTTGATTGGTAATCATGAAAAATATCAACAATTTGTTCATACACAAAATTTAACGAAGTAATATTGAAAACACGTATGATTGGATGCTGGATAAATATATTTTTTGACTATAAACGAACCATAAAATTTTTATTTTATATAATGTACATGCATGGTATAATTATTGTGAATTCATAAGTGACAATCATTTGGGGAATGATAGATTTTTATCAAGAATGAAATTAAATAAATGGATTACAAAATTTAAGATGAGTATATTCGCTGCTATATAACTAAAATTGATAATTAACTTAATGAGCGAGAGCAGATATACTCATCTTAATAATTCTTATACATAATCGAGTGTTGCTTTTAAATATTCAAGTAGTTATTTATTCAATAAGAAATGGTGGGTGTATGATGTTTTTACTTATTAATATTATTGGGTTAATTGTGTTTTTAGGTATTGCTGTACTTTTTTCCAGAAAGAAATCAGATATCCAGTGGAAATCTATTGGCATTTTAGTCGTAATTAACTTATTCTTAGCATGGTTCTTTATGTATTTCCCTTGGGGGAAATTAGCGGTTCAATTATTGGCAAATGGTATATCATGGGTTATTGATTCTGCACATGTAGGTACAGGATTTGCTTTTGCCAGTTGGACAAATACAGAAATGATGGATATGGCTGTGAGTGCGCTATTTCCAATTCTATTAGTAGTACCACTTTTTGATATTTTGATGTATTTTAATATTTTACCCAAAGTTATAGGTGGTATTGGTTGGGCTTTAGCTAAAATTACACGTCAGCCAAAATTCGAATCTTTCTTTGGTATAGAAATGATGTTTTTAGGCAATACAGAAGCATTAGCAGTTTCAAATGAACAATTGAAACGCATGAAAGAAACACGTGTGTTAACAGTGGCAATGATGTCCATGAGTTCGATATCTGGTGCAATTGTTGGCGCGTATGTATCGATGATACCAGGTGACTTAGTACTAACTGCTATTCCTTTAAATATCATTAATGCAATTATAGTTTCTTCTATTTTAAATCCTGTTTCTGTGGAAGAAAAAGAAGATATTATTTATAGTATCCGTAATGAAGAAATTGAAAAACAGCCGTTTTTCTCATTTTTAGGAGATTCAGTATTAAATGCAGGTAAATTGATTTTAATCATCATTGCTTTTGTTATCAGTTTTGTTGCACTTTCTGATTTAATTGACCGTTTTATTAATTTAATCACAGGTATTATCGGTGGTTGGGCTGGTATAAAAGGAAGTTTTGGCCTAGATCAAATTCTCGGTACTTTTATGTATCCATTTGCTTTATTACTAGGATTACCGTTTGATGAGGCATGGATAGTGGCACAACAAATGGCGAAAAAAATTGTGACAAACGAATTTGTGGTGATGGGTCAAATTAAAGATGTTATTGATTCATACTCACCACACAGACGTGCAGTTATTGCAACATTTTTAGTATCGTTTGCGAACTTCTCAACAATAGGGATGATTATTGGAACATTGAAAGGCATTGTAGATAAGAAAACATCTGATTTTGTTTCGCAATATGTTCCAATGATGTTGCTTGCAGGAATTTTAGTATCGTTAATGACAGCTGGATTTGTTGGTTTGTTTGCTTGGTAATGATTGGTTGTAAGTGAATGACTCACTTAAAGATGATATATGTCGAAATAATTGTCTAGGTCTATCAAGCATATAAGATAATTAAATACAGTGAATTTATAATCGATCGTCTTGAAGTAAAAGTTGTATTAATTACTTAGTTGATATCAATAGACGGTAAAAAAAGGAGCGTTATTGATATCAATAACGCTCCTTTTTTATATTAATGCTTGTTCGTATATGTATTATGATGATTTTAAAATAAAAAATAAAGCCAAGTAATTGACGTGAGGAGACACATGCAATATTACTTGGCTTTTACGGGAAATGAATTAATTGTATATTAATAGTAAGGACTAGGTACTAAAAATATACTCGAGCAAAAATTGTTTTGTATGTTACTATAAACAACACAAAGGAGATGGCTTCTTATTGGCAATCAATAAGAAGATAAATTTTATTATAGCAAAGGAAAGTGTATAAGTAAACCGAAAATTCAGAATTTTTGAACTTTTAAAAGTGTAATAAAAAGAAATCTTATAATATCAAGGTTTTACAAGTAAGTGATTCAGAATTTTTTTCAAATATTGTTGTGGTATGTTCGATAGTTTGCTAATATTCAATTGATTGAAGTTAATATGAGGGGGTCATGTGGGTGAATAAAACAGTACGAGATTTGTTATTCGTTATAATTGGGTCATTTATATTTTCAGCAGGCGTTAATACTTTTATTATATCTGCTGATTTAGGCGAGGGAGGCGTGACCGGTATAGCTATCGTACTTTATTATGCCTTTCACATATCTCCTGGTGTAACAAACTTTGTATTTAATGCAGTACTTATCGCTATAGGTTACAAGTTTCTAAGTAAGAGAAGTATGTATTTAACGATAATAGCGACAATATTAATCTCACTATTTTTAGAATTAACAGTGAGTTGGAAAATTGAGACAGGTAATATTTTAGTTAATGCAGTATTTGGTGGCATGTCTGTAGGTCTAGGTATTGGTATTATCGTACTTGCTGGAGGGACAACTGCAGGAACAACGATTTTAGCTAGAATTGCTAATAAATATTTAGATGTTAGTACACCTTATGCACTGTTGTTCTTTGATTTAATTGTTGTTGCAATTTCATTAACAGTAATTCCTGTTCCGAGTGCGTTGGTTACAGTAATCTCACTTTATATCGGTACAAAAGTAATGGATTATGTCATAGAAGGTTTAAATACGAAAAAAGCAATGACGATTATTTCTAGTAAACCAGATGAAATAGCTAAAGTGATTGATGAACAGGTAGGACGTGGGTTGACAATTTTAAATGGCAGAGGCTATTTCTCTAAACAAGAAAAAGACATATTGTATGTTGTTATTACTAAAACACAAGTTAGTAAAGCGAAACGTTTAATCAAACGCATTGATAACGAAGCATTCTTAGTGATTCATGATGTTCGTGATGTTTATGGTAATGGTTTTTTAATTGATGAACATTAAAAATGAAAAAATGCTAATTAAAACCTTGATGTATGGATTAGATCCTACATCAAGGTTTTAATTTGTGTATCGTTACAATAATCCGATAACTAAGAAATTACTTATATCGCTAAAAAACTGTGTGGCAATTTTAAATATATTCATAAACCATACATTTTGCTTGCTATCATAAAACATTTATTAGTCATCATATCTAAAAAATGATATAATATCATCTGTGATAATGATTATCATTTAAAGGACAAATTACAATAAAAATGACATAGATATAGATTGTTTTTGGTACATTTTGTATTAGGAAGAAGGGAAATTATGACTCGATTAGAAGGAGAACAAGTTACGATAGGTTATGGGGATAATGTTATTGTAGATAATTTAGATGTTCATATTCCGACTGGTAAAATCACATCTATTATAGGACCCAATGGTTGTGGAAAGTCTACATTACTAAAAGCATTGTCACGTCTTTTACCGATTAAAGATGGCGAAATTAAATTAGATGGTGAAAATCTGCATACACAATCAACAAAAGAAGTTGCCAAAAAAATTGCGATTTTACCACAATCACCAGAAGTGGCCGATGGACTTACGGTTGGAGAGCTTGTTTCATATGGTCGCTTTCCACATCAAAAAGGATTTGGGAGACTTTCTGCGGAAGATAAAAAGGAAATTGATTGGGCCATGAATGTAACAGGTACTTATGAATTTCGATTACGTTCTATCAACGATTTGAGTGGTGGTCAACGTCAAAGAGTATGGATTGCGATGGCATTGGCTCAAAGAACGGATATTATTTTCTTGGATGAGCCTACAACATATTTAGATATTTCACATCAATTAGAAATTTTAGAATTAATTACCCAATTAAATCAAGAACAAGGTTGTACTATTATTATGGTGTTGCATGATATTAATCAAGCAGTTCGATTCTCAGATCATCTGATTACGATGAAACAAGGAGACATTGTTGCTGCTGGAGGTACAGAAGATGTTTTAACCAAAGAAAACTTAGAAAAAGTATTCAATATAGATGTAGAGATTAGTACAGACCCTAGAACAGGGAAACCTATGCTAGTTACCTATGATTTATGTAGAAAAAGCTATTCAGAAATTTAGGTGTAATCATGGCTACGCAAAAAAAGGGAAAATTAAGCTTCACAACAACATTAATAATTAGTTTGGTTCTGTTAGTCATTGCTTTGATGGTATCAATATTGATTGGAGATGCTAAAATTCACATTTCTACAATATTTGATGCGATATTTAATTATGATAATAAGAATCAACAACATAATATCATTAGTGAAATACGTATACCAAGAGATATAGGAGCAATGCTTGTGGGTGTAGCATTAGCGACTTCAGGTGCAGTCATTCAAGGCGTTACTAAAAATGGTTTAGCAGATCCGAGTTTAATCGGATTAAATTCAGGCGCTTCATTTATGTTAGCGCTAACTTTTGCATTTTATCCAACAGCACCATTTATAGTGCTTATGATTGCAGGATTTATCGGAGCAATCATGGGTGGATTTATTGTATTGATGATTGGCAGGTCAAGAAGTGATGGCTTTAATCCGATGAGAATTATACTGGCCGGAGCTGCCGTAAGTGCTTTGCTAACAGCCTTAAGTCAAGGTGTAGCGTTATTGTTTAGATTAAATCAAAGTTTAACATTTTGGAGCGCTGGTGGAGTTTCTGGTACGACTTGGGGGCAGCTTGTTTGGGCAGCACCATTTATTATTATTGCATTAGTTATCATTATTGCGATGAGTAAACATCTAACTATTTTAAATTTAGGTGAAACTTTAGCAATTGGATTGGGACAAAATGTTGCTTTAACACGTGCAATTGCTTTGATTATATCCATGGTTATGGCAGGTATTGCCGTAGCAATGGTGGGTCAAATAGCATTTGTAGGACTAATGGTTCCACATATTGTACGTTATTTAGTTGGTACAGACTACGCTCGTGTTCTGCCATTAACTGCTGTTATTGGCGGGTTATTGCTACTCGTTGCTGATACGGTAGCGCGCATGTTAGGTGAAGCTCCAGTAGGTGCAATCATTTCATTTATTGGCGTACCTTACTTCTTGTATTTGGTTAAACGAGGAGGACGCTTTTCATGATAGACCCAAAATTAAGATATAAACAGTTCATTACCATGATTATTCTTATAATATTGGTGGTATTCGCATGTGCTTGGAGTATGACTTCAGGTGAATATAAGATGTCTATAGGTACTTTTTTTAAAACGCTTATAGGTCAAGGTGAATATACCGACACACTCATACTTATGGAATTTAGATTTCCGAGAATGGTTATTACTATTTTAGCTGGTGCTGCTTTAGCAATGAGCGGAGCTATCATACAAAGTGTAACTAAAAACCCTTTAGCGGAACCTGGTATTTTAGGTATAAATGCAGGAAGTGGGTTTGCTATAGCACTATTTATTGTAGTTGGTCAAGTGAATGCAGATAATTTTGTATATGTATTACCAATTATAAGTATGATCGGTGGTATACTGACTGCGCTAGTTATTTTTTCATTTAGTTATAATAAAGGAGAAGGTATCACACCAGCAAGTATGGTGTTAGTAGGCGTGGGTATGGCTACTGCTTTAAGTGGTGGGTCCTGGACGTTAATGTCAACATTTGACGAAGATCAATCAGAGTTTATTGCTTCATGGCTTGCGGGTAATATTTGGGGCGATGAATGGGCGTTTGTAATTGCCTTTTTACCTTGGGTCATTGTACTGATACCGTTTTTATTATTAAAAGCGAATGTTTTAAATTTATTAAATACGCATCAACATATTGCTCAAGGTGTAGGTGTGAAAATTGGTAGAGAACGAATTGTATTATTGTTAATAGCAGTAGTTCTGTCGTCAGCTGCAGTATCCGTGGCAGGAGCTATTGGTTTTATAGGTTTGTTAGGTCCACATATTGCTAAATCAATTGTTGGTCCGAGACATCAAATGTTTCTACCAATTTCCATATTTATTGGTGCCTTTTTACTTGTGTTGGCAGACACTGTCGGACAAGTGATATTACAGCCTTCTGGTATGCCAGCTGGTATTGTTGTATCAATCATAGGCGCACCTTATTTTTTATATTTAATGTATAAAACAAAATCAGTTTAAATATGAAAATAGAAATCATTAAATGTTTGTGTGTAATAAATAAGTATGCAATAAAATTTCGTTATAACTAGATAGTCATTTAAGAAAAACATACAGATGGGGGGGTTTAGAATCAATTTTGAAAAAGATTGATTGAGAACCCGCTCTTTTTTTAAATAAACCCTTTGAGTTGTTAGCGTTTACATTTGTGTGTAGGGTATACTATAAGTGAATAGTGAAAACAGGAGGTCCTCAATATGAAAAAGCTCATTAAAGATAAAACACAATTTTTACCAGATATGTTAGATGGTCTTTCGATTTCAAATAAAAATGTCGAAGTAATTGCTGATACGGTGGTTGTACGTAAACATAAAAAAGAAAAAGGCGTAGCGATTGTATCTGGTGGTGGCAGTGGTCATGAGCCAGCACATGCAGGTTACGTAGCGCAAGGTATGTTAGATGCTGCAGTGTGTGGTGAGGTATTTACATCTCCAACGCCAGATAAAATTTTAAGTGCGATTAAAGCTGTGGACAATGGAGATGGTGTACTGCTTGTTGTTAAAAACTATGCAGGTGATGTCATGAATTTTGAAATGGCACAAGAAATGGCAGAAATGGAAGATATCCAAGTAGAAACCGTTGTGGTCAAAGACGATGTTGCTGTTAGTGATGAAGCACAACGTAGAGGTGTTGCTGGTACAGTATTTGTGCATAAAATAGCTGGATATTTAGCAGAAAACGGAGCCTTACTATCGCAAATTAAAGAAAAATTAAATGAATTATTACCAACTATCAAATCAATAGGTATGGCATTAACGCCACCATTGGTTCCAACAACAGGTCAATATGGCTTTGATATAGATGATAAATCTATGGAGATTGGTATCGGTATACATGGTGAAAAAGGTTTCTCACGCCAAAAAGTTGAAAGTGTAGATTTAGTCGTAGAACGATTGATTGCCGAACTATTGAATGAGATAGATGATGAACGACTTATTGTGATGATAAACGGTATGGGAGCTACACCTTTATCTGAACTAAATATTGCAACTAAATACGTGGCACAACAACTCGAAGATAAACAAAAAGACGTAAAATTATGGTTAGTTGGAGACTATATGACTTCATTAGATATGGAAGGTTTATCAATAACATTTTTACCATATACGGAACAAGTTTATGAAGCATTGATTGCACCGACAAGTAGTCCATACTTTAATGCTTAAATAAAAAATATAGGTTAGGAAGTGAAGCGGAATGAATGTGTCAGAGTTAAAAGAGAGATTGCTTAATTTAGTTGATGTCTTTGAAGAGAAAGAATCATTATTAACAGAATTAGATAGAGCAATTGGTGACGGTGATCATGGCGTAAATATGTTAAGAGGGTTTAAAGCTTTACCCGACCAGCTAGATGATAGCTCTGTGTCTGCATTATTAAAATCTACTGGTATGACTTTAATGTCTAATATTGGTGGTGCTTCTGGTCCACTTTATGGATTTAGTTTTGTGAAAATGTCTCAAGTTGTCGGTGATGAAATTGATAAAGAGAATTTAAAAACAATGCTTAACACATTTTCGGAGGCAGTTGCGCAACGTGGAAAAGTAGAGTTAAATGAAAAGACAATGTATGACGTCATTGAACGTACCAACAAAGCGATAAATAATGGTGAAACTTTATCATTTGAAGATTTACAATCTTTAGCAGAAGCAACTAAAGATATAGAAGCAACGAAAGGTAGAGCAGCCTATTTTAAAGAAGCGTCAAAAGGGCATGTGGACCCGGGTGCACAAAGCAGTGTATATATTTTAAACGCATTAATAGGAGCTGATTAATATGACACAAATTATTATTGTAAGCCATAGTAAAGAGATAGCAGATGGTACAAAAGCGTTGGTAAATCAAATGGTAGGAGAGAATATTAAGATTACTGCACAAGGTGGTGTGCATGGTGAAATTGGCACATCATATGATGATATCCAAACAATGGTGAATCAAGTAGATGACGACGCATTATGTTTTTATGACATAGGTTCTGCTGAAATGAATACAGATTTAGCGATTGAGATGTATGAAGGAGAGCATCGTTTAGAAAAAATAGATGCCCCGATTGTTGAAGGTACTTTTACTGCAGCAGTAAATCTTTCTGTAGGAAAAACGATAGATGAAGTGTTAGATGAGTTGAATACGAAATTTGGCTAAGTCAACGTATTAATCAATGATCTCTTTCAAGTAGTTATAATGATATATATAGCGTATGTCGTTCTAACTGCTTCAATTAACTTGACAAAAATATTCTTTTTTATATGAATATATAATTAAGATATGGTAAAATGAGACTTAACTGTTAAAGAAATCTGGATATCTAGGAGGACATTGCAATGAAAGAATTGATACAAAAGCATGTCTTAAACGGCGAATTTGAATCAGTATACCGTCTTATGTCCCAGACAGATTTTATGGAATTTGAAGAAGCTTATATCTCAAGCGCTCATGAAGTGGAAAGTATCATGTTTTATACGTGTATTTTAGATATGATGAAAACTGAAGAAACAGCAGAAATGCATGACTTAGCTTTTCTACTACTCGTTTATCCATTAAGTGAACTACAAGGTGCTTTAGATTCTGCATATTATCATGCAGAGTCATCCATAAAACTTACTGACGGCAAAGAAGTAAAAAGCTTATTACAGATGTTGTTATTACATGCAGTTCCTGAACCAGTCATTTCTGATAAAAAAGCATTAGAGATTTCTCGTCAAATACTTAAACTAGATCCAACAAATAGCGTTGCGCGTAATGTACTAAAAGAAACAGCTAAACGTTTAGATAATGTTGTCGTTGATTTCAATGAACTTAATCGTTTTAAAAATGCACATTAACTTGAGTAAGTGACAGTTAAATCATAGAATAGTGTTTAATTCTGATGTGAAAACAATTGTATATGAAAATGACTTTTTGAGGTTGAGACAAATTGATTGTCTCAACCTTTTTCATGAGCATAGCTCAGGTATTTATTTTAAATCAGTAAAGTTTCTGCTCCGTTTTTATTTTCATTATTGTTATAACATTAATGAAAATAAGACTTAAATTTATTTTTTATATTTGTTTGGTATAGTGGATGATGATGCAATGAAAATTTTTTCAAAAAATTTTTCATTATAATTTTTGAATTATTATGAAATTTAGAAATGTATAAATTTGCAAAAAGTTATTGAAATTTATTCATATTTATAGTGTATCTTGGAATTGACGATTTATTTTTAAAAGATAAAATGAATTATTAAAAAGAAATATATTGCTTAACTATTATGTTTAATTTTAATGAATTGTGCAAATCTTAATTTTCTCATGTTGCAAATTACAGTCAGTACGTTATAATTACAAAATGTGTTAACTATGAGGAGGTTATTTATCACATGGGGTTGAATAAAGAAGCTATAAAAATTGGTTTCGCTTATGTCGGTATCGTAGTAGGTGCTGGCTTTTCAACAGGACAGGAAGTTATGCAATTCTTCTCGCCATATGGCTTATGGTCATATATTGGTGTTTTACTTTCTGGGCTAATTTTAGGATTTATTGGTAGACAAGTTGCGAAAATTGGTACTGCGTTTGACGCACAAAACCATGAATCAACTTTGGACTACTTATTTGGAAATGCGTTCAGTAAAATCGTAGATTACTTACTAATCTTTTTCTTATTTGGTATTTCAGTTACTATGATTGCTGGAGCAGGATCAACATTTCAAGAAAGTTTCGGTGTACCAACGTGGTTAGGTGCATTGATAATGGTAATTGCAATATATATCACACTATTGATGGACTTTAATAAAATCGTACGAGCTTTAGGTATTGTTACGCCATTCTTAATTATATTAGTAGTTATTATTGCTGCTTACTATCTTTTCAATGGTAGTATTTCATTAGGTAAAGTTAACGAAACTGTACCAAGTGACAGCTTATGGTTAGGTATACTTAAAGGTATTAACTATGGTGGTCTTGCATTTGCGGTAGGATTCAGTACTATTGTCGCTATAGGCGGCGATGCTTCAAGACGTCGTGTTTCAGGCGCTGGTGCGCTATTTGGTGGTATTATTTATACCGTGTTATTAGCGTTAATAAACTTTGCATTACAGTCTGAATTTCCAAAAATCAAAGATGCAGATATTCCGATGTTAACATTAGCAAATGCAATTAATCCTTGGATAGCACTAGTGTTATCAGTAATTATGTTAACAGTAATGTATAATACAATTCTTGGTTTAATGTATTCATTTGCAGCGAGATTTACAGAACCGTATAGTAAAAAATATCATATCTTTATCATAGTTATGGTGCTTGTGGCTTATGGTTTAAGCTTTGTAGGTTTCGCAGGTTTAATCAACTATTTATATCCAATAATGGGATATGTTGGTCTTATTGTTGTTATTGGAGTACTTATTAAGTATTACAGTAGAAAACGACAAAACAAGAAATTTATTGCTTAACTTTTAAAAGTGAAAAATTGTAAATTGATATATGATATAACTCAGCTTGCTAACGTTAGCAAGCTGAGTTTTCTAGTTTATTATCCTTGTAATACTATTGTGAACTTATTTATTATGGTACAATGCTTCCGAAAGGAAAGGTAATCTATGAAGAAAAAACATAAATGGACCCTTATCACAACGTTTATCATATTCACGGTTGTAGTAGTGATGGCAGTACTTTTAAAACTACAGTATGATAGACAAAACTCGAGTAGAGTAAATGAAAAAGTTCAAATTAATAATAAAAATGTGAATGCTTTTACAAATATCACATATGGAAAAGGGGCACCCAATAGTCGACTTGATATATTAACGCCAAATGAATTAGATCAAGATAACAAACTTCCAGTCATTTTTTGGATGCATGGCGGAGGATTTATTGCGGGAGATAAACAATATAAAAACCCATTATTATCTAAAATTGCTGAACAAGGATATATTGTGGTGAATATTAATTATGCACTTGCACCAGATTTTAAATATCCTACCCAGTTACAACAGATTGATCAAGCGGTAAGTTTTATTAAGAGAAATAAACATGAGTTACCAATTGATTTCAATCAAGTTATTTTTGGCGGTGATTCCGCAGGTGCGCAGTTATCAAGTCAATACACAGCAATACAAACGAATAAATCTTTAAGAGAGGATATGAACTTTAAGCAACAATTTGAAGCAGATCAGCTTAAAGCAGCTATCTTTTTTGGTGGCTTTTATGACATGAAGACAGTTAGAGCAACAGAATTCCCAAGAATTCAGCTCTTTATGGAAAGCTATACTGGAAAACGAGATTGGGAACAGCAATTTAAGTATATAAGTGAGATGTCTACCATCAATCAAGTTACAGAAGATTATCCGCCAACATTTTTATCTGTGGGCGATGCCGACCCATTTTATAGTCAGAATATTGAATTCTATAAAAAATTAAAGTCAACAGACGTACCGGTAGATACATTATTTTATGACGGTTCTCATAAATTGAGACATCAGTATCAATTTCATATGGAATTGCCAGAATCACAGCAAAATATGAAAGACGTCTTAAGGTTTTTAAGCAGAAATACAACTTCTTCAGGCGTTGAAACAGAATATCAATCTGAAGAAGCGAATCCAAATGGAGTTGAATTAAACCCATATTAGATATCGATGATGTAACTATGTTTGATTTAAATAACATCAATGTTTTAAGAAAATTAAAAAACACTTTCGTTGAATGCAAATGAGATGTATTCATACGGAAGTGTTTTTTTATTAATAATGTATAGACTCGATTTAACTTAGTCGTTCTTTTGACTCAACGATTGAAATTGAAATAGAAGGATATACAGAACATATGGAAGTGATAATCTAAAGGTGTAAGCAAGCTAGGTTTGGTTGGTATCATATACACTTCAATAATGGTTTAATTGTTAAAATATAGATGAAGACGAAGTTGTCATTTGGATATTTATCCAAAAACGATTAAACTGCAAATAAGGAACTATTTACTAATTTATTACATTAAAATCATTAAATTAGTAATTTTGCCATGATATATTTATTATAATATCGATGATCAATAAACAATTTATCTTTAAGTTCTCCTTCGACTTGATAGTTTGCACTTTTAAATAAATCAACAGCGGTCGTATTTTCGGGAACTACTTCAACTTCAATACGGTGAATGTCATGGTTTAAGCACCAAGCTTTTATGGAATTAATTAATGATTGTCCTAATCCTTTTTCACGATAATGCCTTATAACTCCCATAGAAAAGTGTGCTTCATGTCGTGTACGTTCGAAATTTTCGGTAGTGACAATTGCAAATCCTACGAGTTCGCCATTGTTTTCTGCAATATAAATTGCATTAGAAGGAGAAGTTATATAATGTTCTAAGGTTGCAATAGCATCCGTATTAGAGGGCGCATACTCACCAGGATTGTATATCAAATAATCAGATTCATCATAGATTGTACTTAATAGTTTTATAAAAGGTTCTATATCGTTGATACCAATTTCTCGAATTTGATGAACCATATTTGTCCACTCCTCATTTCTAATTTTTAAAACTCAGTTATAGTATAACTTAACATCATTAACATGAATTTACTAGGGAATATTAAAAACAAGAAAAATATATGATAAAGGATGTCGTATAATGAAACCAAATATATTGCTTGCGGGTGTTACAGGTTATATAGGAAAATATCTAATTGAATCCATTAAAGATGAAGGAATCTTATATACATTGTCTAAGTATCCAAAAGAAAAAGAATATCAAGAAATTATTTGGCTTGAAAAAGATATTTATAACTATAATGATGTTTTAACTGCTATGGACGGTATAGATATTGCAATATTTTATTTAGATCCAACCAAGCATTCTGCTAAGCTGACGCATGCAACTGCTAGAGATATCAATTTGATAGCTGCAGATAATTTTGGGAGAGCTGCAGCCAAACAAGGTGTGAGTAAGATAATATATATTAGTGGTAGTCGCTTTGATGTTGAAACGAAGCAGCGTTTATCAGCATACGGTACTAAAGTAGAAGAAACGACGGCAGAAGTGGCCCGCCCTCACGTAGCAGTTGAGTTACAGACTTCGAAATATGATGATGTCAGAAGTGCGTTAAGTATACAACTACCGATGAATTGGACATTAAGCCAAATGGTAACATATTATTTTAAGTGGCTAGATGAAACGAAAGGAACATTGTTGCATACAGCAAAACAAGGGGATAATTTCATTGTGTACATGAAAAACAAATGCAAACCTATACTAGTATTGTGCAAAGAGAATACTGAAAAAGACATCATTACGTTGTATCTTGTGAGTGGTAGAATTGTAAAACCTAATTTAAAAAAGCAAGGGAAATTAGAATTTCGCAAATTAAAAGACACACAACAAGTCATCGTTCATTTGTTTGATTATATTCCTAAATTAATTTGGCCTGTTTATTACTTAATGCAATCACCTTTCCAAGATTTAATGATGCGAGGATTTGAAATTGATTGCCGCATTAAACATTACCAAGGTCGAATTAACTCCGGGGAAAATATAAAATATACAAAATAATTGAGGTGAGCTTATGGAAATTTTATTAGTGGAAGATGATATGACTTTATTTAAGGAACTTAGTGAAGAGTTGGAACAGTGGGACTTTAATGTTAATGGTATCGAAGATTTTAATCTTGTAATAGAGAAGTTTAAAGCGGTTGATCCGGCAATAGTTATTATGGATGTTAAACTACCCAAATATGATGGGTTTTAC
Source organism: Staphylococcus ureilyticus (assembly GCF_025558845.1). NCBI lineage: Bacteria > Bacillati > Bacillota > Bacilli > Caryophanales > Staphylococcaceae > Staphylococcus > Staphylococcus ureilyticus. The sequence continues at coordinate 419,787 of NZ_CP094825.1, forward strand.
TGGACGAGAAAGATTCGCGAAATATCAAACATACCAATTTTATTTTTATCTTCAAGAGATAATCCAATGGATCAGGTAATGAGCATGGAATTAGGCGCAGATGACTATGTTCAAAAACCATTTAATACAAACATTTTAATTGTTAAACTACAAGCGATTTATAGACGCGTTTATCAATTTAGTATAGATGAGAAAAGAGTCATAACTTGGCAACAAGCGACACTGGACCTTACTAAGGATAGTATTAATAAAGACGATCTAGTCATATATTTATCTAAAACAGAAATGATTATTTTAGAGATGTTAGTGAAAAAACAAGATACGATTGTTACTAGAGATACATTAATAACTGCACTTTGGGATGATGAAGCATTTGTCAGCGATAATACCTTAACAGTCAATGTGAATCGGTTAAGAAAAAAGCTTGCAGATATTAATATGAAAGATGCAATTGAAACGAAAATCGGTAAGGGATATATGGCTCATGGATAGTATGAAATGGGTATGGTTATTCCTGCGTTCACGTAAAAACTGGATATTTTGGTTGCTCGTTTTACAATTCATCTTTTTAGGTATTGCTTTTTTAGATTATGATTTAAATGTAAATAGTGTTTTATATATAATTATTTTAAATATAGGGTTAAGCTGTATTTTCTTATTATTTACATATTTAAAAGAAGTTAAGTTTTATAAGCACTTAGATGATAATATAGAACCCGAAGCGTTAAAGCATAAATCATTGGCAGATACTCCGTTCCAAGAAGAAATGTTAGCATATTTATATCATCAAATTACGACACAAAAAAGTTTAGTGACTAAGCAAAAACAACAAATCAAATCTACGGAAGCTGCGTTAACAGATTTTGTGCATGATATTAAGACGCCTGTCACTGCTTTAAAATTATTAATTGAAAAAGAAAGCGATGATAATAGAAGACGTGCACTCTTATTTGAATGGACACGTATCAATGACATGCTAGATAAACATCTATTTCTGACTCGATTAGAGTCGCAAAATAAAGATATGTATTATGAAAATGTTTACTTAAAACGTTTAGTTATCGACGAAATACAAATCACTAGATATATTAGCCAAGCGAAAGGTATAGATTTTGAACTTGAATTTGATGACAATTATAAAGTATATACAGATACGAAATGGTGTCGCATGATGATAAGACAAATTCTTTCCAATGCTGTTAAATACAGTGAAAACAGCACGATTCATGTAAGCGGCAAACTACTCGAAAACCATGTGACGTTGGAAATTAAGGATGAAGGTAGAGGAATCAGCAAAAAAGATTTGCCAAGAATTTTTGATAAAGGTTTTACTTCAACGGAAAATCGTAATGAAACGACATCTTCTGGAATTGGTTTATATTTGGTGAAAAATGTAAAAGAGAAATTAGGGATAACTGTTCATATCAATTCTGAAGTTAATAATGGAACGAAAGTGCAATTTGTTTTTCCAAACCAAAATGAAATTGTTAGCATGTTATCTGATTATTGATATTGCTCATGTACGTTGTATAAAAAACTCTATAACCATTAAAAAAGCGACGTTTGACGCATAAATGATGCGATGAACGATAAGAAGGCAATTTCTAATTTTATGGAGAAATTGTCTTTTTTTATTATCAACCTTTGATGCAATTAAAATAAAACATATCTACATTTAACTTTATTTAGGATGAAATAGAGCGCAGAATAAAATTTTTGATAGTATCTACAAATTCAAAAAATCAACTTTCTTTTGAACTAATTGTATCTAATTTAAGTTTGATATATAGAAAAATAATTGTTGCTTAAAAATAGTAATTATGCAAATATTGCTATTGTGTGTTTCGATATATGAATTTATAGATTTTAAAATCATTTTTGAAAAATTATAAATTTCACAGAACAATATACACAAAATTATTAATTTAACGAAAATGTAATGTTAAGAATTTGTAAATTTAATTGTAGGATTGTTAAATTTGTGCTATTTTCAAATAAGGACAAATCAACATTTGTGAGATTTTTTAAACCTAGTAAGCAAAAACTCATTTACATAATTTTAATAAAATTAAAACAGTAATGGGTCTATTGTAAATCTTGCCAATCTTAATTTGTCTAGAAAAGAATGTAATTTTTTAAATTTATTGAAGGTGATTGTATTGGTCACTGTAAATGGAGGATTTTTTGAATGTTTAACAAGAAAAAAGATAAGTTCATGGTGAAACTTGAAGAAATGGTTTTCAACTTAGACCGTGCAGCAATTGAATTTGGTAAAATGGATTTTAATACACACTTAGACCTTAAAGCATACTCAGATAATATTAAAACTTACGAATCACATGGTGACGAGCTCATGCATCAAGTGATTTCGGATTTGAACCAAACATTCATTACACCTATTGAACGTGAGGATATCCTCTCTTTATGTAACGCTATTGATGATGTTTTAGATGCAATAGAAGAAACATCAGCAATGTTTGAAATGTACTCTATAGAATATACCGATGAATATATGGCTGAATTTGTTGATAATATCCAAAAAGCTATTGCTGAAATGAAATTAGCAGTAGGCTTACTTGTCGATAAAAAATTATCTCACATGCGCATTCATTCTATTAATATTAAAGAATTTGAAACTAACTGTGATGGTATATTACGTCAGTCAATTAAACATATTTTTAACAGTGAAACTGATCCTATCACGCTTATTAAAATCAAAGAGATTTATGAAAGTTTAGAAGAAATTGCCGATAAATGTCAAGCTGTAGCGAATAACTTTGAAACAATAATAATGAAAAATAGCTAAGGAGTCCTAACTTATGGAATATATTTTGATTATCACAGTAGCTATCGTTATTTTTTCTTTGATATTTGACTTTATCAATGGTTTCCATGATACAGCCAATGCCGTCGCTACTGCTGTTTCAACACGTGCATTAACTCCTAGAACTGCGATTATTTTGGCGTCAGTTATGAACTTTATTGGTGCGTTAACATTTACTGGAGTTGCAAGTACGATAACAAAAGATATTGTAGACCCATTTAAATTAGAAAATGGTCTAGTTGTGGTTTTAGCTGCTATTATGGCAGCAATTATTTGGAATTTAGTAACTTGGTTTTTTGGAATACCTAGTTCTTCTTCACATGCCTTAATTGGATCAATTGCTGGTGCAGCAATTGCTTCTCAAGGTACATTTGCTGTACTACACTATCAAGGCTTTACAAAAATAATCATAGTATTACTTTTATCACCAGTTATTGCGTTTTGTGTTGGTTTTATTATGTATTCAATTGTTAAAGTAGTTTTCAAAAATGCAAATCTAACGAAAACGAATCGTAACTTTAGATTTTTCCAAATTTTCACTGCTTCATTACAATCATTTTCACATGGTACAAATGATGCACAAAAATCAATGGGGATTATTACTTTAGCACTTATAGTTGCGAATATCCAAACAGGTACAAGCACTGAGCCTCAATTATGGGTTAAGATTGCCTGTGCTACTGCAATGGGGTTAGGTACAGCTGTTGGTGGTTGGAAAATTATCAAAACAGTTGGTGGAAATATAATGAAAATACGTCCAGCTAATGGTGCAGCAGCGGATTTATCTTCTGCTTTAACTATTTTTGTTGCGTCATCACTACATTTCCCACTTTCAACGACACATGTTGTGTCTTCATCTATATTAGGTGTGGGTTCTTCTAACCGCATTAAAGGTGTGAAATGGAATACAGCACAACGTATGATTGTGACTTGGGTAATTACATTGCCTATTTCAGCATTATTAGCTGCTTTAATATATTTTGTGATTAATATTGTTTTATAAATATTAACAAAAATGAGTAATAAATAGCTGAATAACTTTAAAATAAATTCAAGATAAAAATTCTGTGACATAAATACTAGAAAAATAGCACTCAGATGATTCAATTCATCTGAGTGCTTCTTTGTTTTATTCCATAATTCGTATAGTTGGTTCGTATTCTTAGGTAGGGGCTTTATACCTGTAGTCTTCAGCTTGTCCTGTTCCTTCAAGCATCTCGTCAAAATACATGTACACGTATGTAATTTTATATTGAAATACTTAAAAAAGCACTTACGTATATTTAATAAACACTACTATACTAAATTATCAAGATGCTATATCGTATCATCCTAAAATATTTTATACTACCAACATAATAGGGACTTTATTGGTAGTAGGTAGTGTTTTTGTGTGTGCATTTCTGTGCGCTGCCTTTGCTTGTAGTGTTCGACTAATGCTATGTAGTTGTCATAAATGATTGTCGAGATTAAAATATATATAAATAAAGTAAGTAAACAAAATAAAGCGTCAATTTCTATAAAAACCTTATAGAAATTGACGCTTATTTATTAATGTTAGAGGTTTAAGATGCTTCCTCTTTTTAATGAATGTAATTATAGCTAGAAGCAGTAGATGCTGGAATTGTACGATAATCTACTGTACCTGGAGGTGTATTATAATTCATTTCTGATATTAAAATACTGCCATCAGGATTTACTTGCTCAACATATGCAACATGACCAATTGGACCTTCGTAATTTTGCATGATAGAACCAGCAGTTGGCGTGTTGTTTACTGTGTAGCCGTCTGCTGCAGCATTGTTAGCCCAGTGATCAGCATTCCACCAATATGTACTAATTGGTTGTCCAGTTTCTGCTCTACGGTTAAATACATGCCATGTACATTGACCCCAATCATATAAATTAGCGTCACTAGCAGAATTATTACCAGTAGAAGGCGATTGTGTAGCAGTGTTACCAGAACCACCTGAACCACCAACACTTGCTCCATTTGGAATCTTAAGTGATTGACCAGGTTGGATTAAATAACCATTTAGATTGTTCGCTGACATTAATGCATCAACTGAAACACCATAATTGTTAGCAATGATATTTAATGATTCACCAGATTTAACTGTATGTGAAGAACCACCTGATGTTTGTGAAGAAGCGTTTGAACTTGAGCTTTGACCACTTCCACCAATTTCGATAACTTGTCCCGGAAATACCATGTTGTTATCGAGGTTATTGTTTTGTTTAATCTCATCTACTGAAACACCATATTGTTCTGAGATTGTCCATAGTGACTCACCTGATTGTACTGTATGCTGTGTTGATGCTTCAGCTTCATGGTTAGCAATAAATGCTGCTGCACCTGAAGCAGCAGTGACTGCAAATGCAAACTTTTTCAAAAGAACTCCTCCTCACACCTATATAAATAACTCATTTTAAATTAAATATATCTGTTTGATTTTCTTTAATTGAATTCATGTTACATACTAACAAAAATTAGGTGACTTGTGTCTATTGTTATAGAGATGTAACATTATTAACATTTTAGAACATTGAGATGTAAACCTAATAAATACTTTTGTTATGGACTTTAAACGAAATTTTGGTTTTGAAATTCATTTAAAAATTTATGACTTTGTAACATTAGAAAACGTGTGGAATTCAATTAACGTTAACATCTTTTTGGAATTGATAGTTAAAATGTTTGATTTTAGGTGGAATAGTGAAAATGAAAGTAATGCATTTAATATAAACAAAACTTTAACAACATTTAAGCACATTAATCACATATGTTAAAGAATACATTCTAATTAATGTGTAAGATGTTATAACATCTAAGGAGTGAAATGATTGGCTGAATCAACACAACAAATTAATCAAAAACAATCTAAATCAAAGCAGGATAAATCCAATTCTCATGCGTATGGTAAAGTATGGTTATTCTTTATTTATTATTGGATTATTTTTGGCATTGGTTGCTATTTTGGGCAGTTTTTACCCATGGAATGGAGAAAACCACTCTCTATCGTCTTGCTAGTTTTAGTTTTATTTACAGTTTTAACGAATCGTGCACGTAAATATGGATTGGTAATTTCACATATATATGCAATTATTGTCGGTTTATTGTCCTATGCTACATTTACAGCTTATTTGCAAAATTTAGGACCAGAAGTGTTTTATAAAAATGTGTTACTAGCAATAGGTGCTTTTATCGCATTTGGTTTAATTGGCTATTTCATTGTCGATAACGCTTCAGGAATGGGTAAATATTTATTTGTAACATTAGTGGCTCTGATTGTTGCTGGAATCATTGGTATGTTTGTGCATAATCCAATTTTCCATACAATCATTACAGTAGTAGGCTTACTATTATTCTTATTATATACAATATATGATTTTAATCGTATGAAACGTGGTCAGTATTCTCCACGAGAAATGGGATTCAACCTATTTATCAATTTATTACACATTATTAAATATGTACTAAGACTTGCGAATAAATTTAAAAAGTAAATATTAGATTTAAAATTAAAAAATATGAGTTATAAATTCTAATAGAAGTGAGAGCCGTAACTGGATTTTTACAGAAATTCAGTTGCGGTTTTTTTTTTGATTATTATTTTGCTTTTAATTTTTATTTGTCTAGTATCTTAAAATGATCATTACACAATATTCAGCTAATATAAGATTGACATGCAACGATGGCTTTAGTTTATGATTACATAATAATGTTATATAACAACTTATTTTATCATTAATAAAATATAAAAAAGTTAGAATTAAGGACGATGAATGAAAAAATATGTTGACAAATTAAATTATTATATTCAAAATTATGTAATGGTAAAACATGTACTTTGAAACTAAAACAGTGAATGTTCTATTTTCAAAAGATGAAAATATAAAAGAAATAATCAATTTTATAAAAATGATTTTATATGTATGGTGTATAACAGAATATGAGAGAGGTTGGAATATGGAAGTACAGTGTTTAAATATTATTTCTAATAATTTTTATCCTACTAAACGTGTAACAGATGGCATACTAGTATTATTGCCAATAAAAGGAGTATTAGAAATTCAACAATTTACAGCTAATATAAAAGTTGAAACGGAATTGTTAATCGTAAACCATACAGAAATTTTTAGCATTAAACGCAATGAAGCAACCATTTTATTATATATAGCGAGTGATTGGTTTTTAGAACGAGGTTATCCTTTTTTTGATTATCAATACGCCTCTAAGTTGATTCAGTCTACAGCACAATTAACTAAATCCTTAATTGAGCTGACGAAACACTATTTGAACGATACTTTAAGTTATGATATTTATGAAAATTACATGGTCAAAATTGTTGAAATTATTGCTAATGAAGCTAAAGTAGATTCGGATTATTTATCCCAACAAACTGATCACGCATACTTTGGTATTACTGGAGAAATACTTGATTATGTAAATCGTAATTTGAAGCAGCCATTAACATTAAAGTCAATTGCTGACCATATATTTATTTCACAATCAAATATATCTAGTCAATTTTATAGTAAGCTAGATATGAATTTTAAAACTTATGTGGATACATTAAAATTGGCGGCATCTATGAAAGAGCTATTGGATAGTCAACATACCATTGGAGAAATATCTGATTTATACGGTTTTAGTAGTGCAGCACTTTACAGTAAAAAATTCAAGCAATATTACGGTTACACACCTAATCAATATCGTAAACTCTCAAAATACAATAAGTATTTATATTTTCCTTATGAAACATTGAATGTCACATTTAAAGATCAAGTAAAGGCTCAACTTACTCCAAAATTAGAAGATAGTTATGTACAAAACAATGAAATTAGTATTTGTACTGATCATTTTTTGGATAATCGTAATTCGTCCATGATTATTCAAATTTACACAATAGCAGAGTTATACCAATTGTATACTGATCCTAAAATGAGTTATTTGTTTGAAAATGAGAAACAGATTTATATTTATTGCAATATCAACGTAAAAGATATTCAACAATACATTTCTGAACAAAAAACATATAAAGCTTTTGACTTTATCATATCAAACAATGCTAATTTGGTACTTCAAATCTACGAAAGTCAAGATGTTGAAATATATTTGAATCAGATTTGCAAACCCTATGCGGCTTATTTGCAAACTAGCACAAAGTTAAACAAAGATTTACTAAAAAAGATAAGCTATTGTTTTGATTTAAGTACAATGTCAATAAAAGAGATATACCGGAACATTATCAAAATTAAACAATTTAGAGAGAATGTAAAATTTGGTATTGATATTACTCGTTTATTTAATGAACCAGATGCTTTTAAAATGATGGAAGTACAATTAAAGAGAATTGGTTTTGAATACTATTTTGTAGATAATCAAAAGTTATCAGTGCCATGTTTTAATGAATCACATGAAATGCTGTTGACGAAAGAAATTTTTAAATTTAATTATATAAGAAAAATCATGGCAGAAATGTGTTTGGAAGATAGGTATTATTTTTTATTAAATGTAAGAAATAACTTTTTATTGCATGACGAGTCAATGAATATTATTGAGAGTCCACCATTGTTAGTCGGTGTGTTTAAAAGAATATTAAAACATTTTTCAGGCATAGGTGTAGATTTGATACAGCAAATGAACGGTAATGAGGCGTTATACTTATATGATAAAAGTGGTTTCCGTACATTGGTAGGAACTATGTTTCATCGCTTAATAGAAAAAACACGGTATAATGTTTATGAACATGATTTTTATACTATTATTGATCAAGTGGATAAAATTAGCGTTTATATCAGTGATTGGCAAATTATGGAAAATGAAGTTTCAAAACACTATACAACTAAAATGTCTGTTAATATCAATTTCAAAGATTTGAAGTTAAGAAAAAAATATTTAATTTTTAAAGAGACATATAATAATGCACATGGAAATATCAATTGTGTGATACCTTGCAATTTGCGCGAGAAATATCAGTGGTCCGATATATTTATAGAAAAAATTGAATCATATAATCAGCCACGCATAAATGTTTTCGAACATTCATTTAACGACAAATCTTTAAGCGTAGCAATCGATCATAATACTGTACACATTATTGATATTTATAAATAAATATTTAAACCTAAATTATATAATTAATTTAACATGTTTTGTGATATTCAATTTACTGCTGTTCGTAATAATGATAAAGCTATAAAAATAAATGATAAAGACAGAGTTACTTTTTTTAGAGATAATGAAATTGTATTGCTTACTAGCATTTGGAGGTGTAGCAACAATGAATGATGAAAAAAAGGCGCAGTTATTAAAAATTTATAAAAAATATAATAAAGTAATGTCTTATATAGAAAATAAATATAAGCTAACAATGAATGACATTGCTATTTTGGAAATAATACAACAAAATTGTCAACAGCAAAACATGCTGATGCAGCCATTTTTAAAAATTGCGACGACTGAACTCGATTTGAGTCGAACAAAAGTGTTGGCATCAATTCGACGATTAATTAACCAAGATCGTGTAAGCAAATTACGTTCGACAAAAGATGAGAGAAAAGTTTATTTATCGATGACTGAAGAAAATGATAGGAAGTATCACACTTTGTTAGATGAAATTGAAACACAGGTAGACTGAAATATTAAAAATTCATGTTTACATAATGACAATAAAGCTTTAATCAGTTACAAATATTAAATAGTATAATGATACTTCGTGACGAAAGTAGGACAGAAATTTAATTTTATTAAATAGATTTCGTCGTCTCCTCTAATAAGGATGACCTGAGCTTTAGCTCATGCATAAGAACCACTAACCCAACAAGTTGGGAAGTGACATTAAAGATTACCTGAGCTTTAGCTCATGCATAAGAACCACTAACCCAACAAGTTGGGAAGTGGCATTAAGGATGACCTGAGCTTTAGCTCATGCATAAGAACCACTAACCCAACAAGTTGGGAAGTGACATTAAAGATTACCTGAGCTTTAGCTCATTCATAAGAACCACTAACCCAACAAGTTGGGAAGTGGTATTAAAGATTACTTGAGCTTTAGCTTATGCATAAGAACCACTAACCCAACAAGTTGGGAAGTGCAATAAGGATTACCTGAGCTTAAGCTCATGCATAAGAACCACTAACCCAACAAGTTGGGAAGTGGCATTAAAGATTACTTGAGCTTTAGCTTATGCATAAGAACCACTAACCCAACAAGTTGGGAAGTGCAATAAGGATTACCTGAGCTTAAGCTCATGCATAAGAACCACTAACCCAACAAGTTGGGAAGTGCAATAAGGATTACCTGAGCTTAAGCTCATGCATAAGAACCACTAACCCAACAAGTTGGGAAGTGGTTCTTTATATGTTTCAAAATCACTTTTAATATGTATTTAAGTACTCAAAGAAGCGGTTTTCATATCTTAAAATTACCGATGTATAATGTTAAAAGGGGCTAATTCATTCTATATGGATGATACTCTATGTGACAAACAATCAATGTTTGATACAAACTAATAAGTTGCCAAAGGGTATAGATATTTCGAGAGACGTAATAAAAAATACAAGCAAAGTAGTAGGTTAGTCTATGTGATATAATAAAAATATTGTATAATATGATGTACTGACACACGCATTTAATTAGAAAGTGAGATGACATTATGGGACGTAAGTGGAATAATATTAAAGAGAAAAAGGCCCAAAAAGATAAGAATACGAGTAGAATTTATGCTAAATTTGGTAAAGAAATTTACGTAGCGGCTAAATCTGGTGAACCCGATCCAGTATCAAATCAAGCATTAAGATTAACTTTAGAAAGAGCAAAAACATATTCTGTACCAAACCATATTATAGATAGAGCTATTGAAAAAGCTAAAGGTGGCGGCGAAGAAAATTATGATGAGTTGCGATATGAAGGGTTTGGCCCGAATGGCTCTATGATAATCGTAGATGCGCTTACTGATAATGTAAATAGAACTGCATCTGATGTTCGTGCTGCATTTGGTAAAAATGGAGGTAATATGGGAGTTTCTGGATCTGTTGCTTATATGTTTGAACACACTGCAGTATTTGGTGTTGAAGACAAGTCAGCGGATGATGTCTTGGAAAGTTTAATGGAACAAGAGATAGATGTTAAAGATGTCATTGATGAAGATGGTTTAACCATTGTATATGCTGAGCCTGATCAATTTGCCCAAGTGCAAGATGCATTACGTTCATCAGGTGTTGAAACATTTAAAGTAGCGGAATTTGAAATGTTACCACAGTCAGATATTGAGTTATCAGCAGAAGATCAGGAAACATTTGAACAATTAATTGATGCATTAGAAGAATTAGAAGATGTTCAGAATGTATTCCATAATGTGGATTTGAAATAGCATGAATAAAAATCATGAAGTACAAAAATGGATTGACCAATTACAATTACATCCGCATCCAGAAGGTGGCTATTATAAAGAGACTATCAAAGCTGTACCGACTAGCTCAAATCAAAGATCGGCTTATTCGAGCATATACTTTCTTTTAACGCACGATAATATATCACATTTTCATCGAATAGATGCTGATGAAATCTGGTATTATCATGCAGGAGATTCTTTGACTGTTCACATGATATACCCTGATGGCAATTATCAAAAAGTAACAGTTGGCCCCAACATCGAAAGTGGTGATGTATTGCAACATGTTGTTCCAAAGGGCACAATTTTTGCATCGTCTATTGAAGGCTGTGCTGGTTATGCGCTTGTTGGTTGCATGTGTCATCCAGCATTTGAATTTAAACATTTTGAGTTATTGAGTAAAGAGTGGCTAAACGAAACATATCCAGCCTTAAAACACATTAATGATCGTTACGCTTTATCAATAATCGACATTAATAGTTAAATATAAAAGAAAACTCGTATTACTTTCTCGTTAAAACAGTTGTGAAAGTAATACGAGTTTTTTAAATATTATTTTGATGTACCAAAAACTTCATTAGCAATTTCAACAATATAAGCTAACTTTTTCCACTGTTCTTCTTCAGTTAATTTATTGCCTTCTTCAGTAGAAGCAAAGCCACATTGTGGGCTTAGACAAATTTGTTCTAAATCTATATAGTTTTGTGCTTCTTTTATACGTTTTAAAATAGTGGTTTTATCTTCTAATTCACCATTTTTTGATGTGAATAATCCCAACACTGCAAATGAACGATCTTCTGGGAAAAATCTTAAAGGTTCGAAATCACCTGAGCGATTATCATCATATTCTAAGAAGAAACCATCTAATTGTTCTTTAAATAGATATGGAGCGATTGGTTCATAACCACCAGAAATAGCCCACGTAGATTGATAATTTCCACGACAAATATGTGTTGTGATCAATAAATCTTCTGGTAAACCACTGATTGCTTCATTGATAACTTTATAAGCGAGTTGACGTGCAACTTCTTTTTCAGATTCACTTCTATCACGCCCACGTGTATTTTGTGTTCCTGATGTTAAATTTGCCCAATACACATCATCTAGTTGTATATAACGTGCACCGAGATCATAGAATTTTAGTAAACTATCGTGATAAGCTTTTGCTACATCATGCGCAAAATCATTGATATCAGGATAAATGTCTTCATTTAAAATATTAGGATGGAACAATTGATTTGGACTTGGAATAGAAACTTTTGCCGTTGCACGGCCATTTACCTTTTCATATAAAAATTTAAAGTGTTCAAAATGGGGATGATTTGGGTTAAATGTAACTTTATCAACCACCTTAACGTTGTGATTTCTAGTTTCTACACCTTCAAATGTTAAACCACGCTCTGATGTGTAACCTTCAACACCATCTAAGTTTTCTAAGAAATCAAAATGCCACCAACTTCTGCGGAATTCACCATCAGTAATACTATGTAAGCCAATTTCTAGTTGTTTATCTATGATGCGTTCAATTTCCTCATCTTCTATATTTTTTAATGTTTGAGCATTAATAACGTTATTTTGATAATCTTTACGTGCATCTTTTAAACGTTGTGGACGTAGTAAACTTCCTACGTGATCTGCTCTAAATGGTCTTTGTGACGTTGACATATGGCTATCTCCCTTTTTAAAGAATTTTCTGAAAAATATATTAAAAATTTAACAAACTTCTCAACAATTGTCAATTTCGCTTTTACACTATGAAATATAGTACAATAAACATAATTATCTACTCGCTATTAATTAAAAATTTAAATGTAACAAACATAAGATGACATGTAAGGTTCAGTTTTATATAATAATGACAAGGAGTTGGTGGCAGTGAAAGTAAAATATATTGATAAACGTCACTGGCGTCGCATCATTGACCGAGAATATACGGAAGTCAAAGTGAATAATAACAAATTTAAAGGTATTATTGGGTTAGTAACGATGAAAAAGGTACGTGAACCTCTAGAAGTATCGGTCGTAGGACAAAATATTGTTGTGGCTGATGATAACTATCAGTGGTTACAAATATTACCTGAAAAAAAACGTTATAGTATCACAGTGATGTTAGACGACAATGGCAATCCATTAGAATATTACTTTGACATAAATATTAAAAACGTTACGCAAAAAGGAAATGCACGTACGATTGATTTATGCTTGGACGTATTAGCATTACCTAATGGAGAATACGAACTTGTTGATGAAGACGATTTGTTACGCGCGTTAAACCAAGGCCAAATAACCAAGAAGCAATATCACGAAGCTTATATTATCGCGCATCAGTTAATGATTAAAATTGATACAGATTTTACAACTATGCAGAATAAAATTATGTATTGTTTCCATAAAATAAAACAAAAGTCGAAATCTCAAAAGCAATCCTCTTTTAATAAATATAAATTTAAAGGCAAAAAGCATAAAAACGTTGTGTACAATGAGGCTAAACATAAGCCAATAAAAAATTACAATAAGCATCATAATCATTCTAATCAAGATAATAGCAAATCACATCAAAGTAAGATAAAAGATTCTAATGCATCTCAATAATCTTGAAATTGTTATAAAAAATTCCCTATATTAGTCAAGCGTTAACCATGTTATAGTAAACACTGCGAGAATTGAAGAGTATTAAAAGTAATTCATTAGCGCAAAGTAAATAAAAGTAAGGCCACCATAAATAAAGATATTTAGTATTTGTAAAAAATAGGGGGATAATTATGAAGATTGACGATTATCGCTTGTTAACTACATTAGATGAGACGAAAACGCTCAGAAAAGCAGCGGAAATTTTATACATCTCTCAACCAGCAGTAACACAACGATTAAAAGCGATAGAAAATGCATTTGGCGTCGACATATTCATTCGTACAAAAAAACAATTAATAACGACGACTGAAGGCATGATGATTATTGAACATGCACGTGATATGTTGAATAGAGAGCGTCTGTTTTTAGATAAGATGCAAGCACATATCGGTGAAGTAAATGGTACGATTTCTATTGGTTGTTCATCCTTAATAGGGCAAACGTTGTTGCCGGTAGTATTGAATTTGTATACACGACAATTTCCAAATGTAGAAATCCAAGTTCAAGTAGGGTCGAGTGAACAAATTAAAGCTAATCATAGAGATTACCATGTGATGATTATTCGTGGGAATAAAATGATGAATTTAAGCAACACGCATTTATTTAATGACGAACATTATTTTATACATCCTAAAAATCGTAATGATGAAGTAGAAAAGATGCCGTTTATCGAATTTCAGGCTGATCCTATATACATTAATCAAATTAAAGAATGGTATGGCAGCCAAATTGGTCAAGATTATCATGCGATGATTACGGTTGATCAAGTGGCGACATGTAAAGAAATGTTATTAAATGGCGTTGGCGTGACCATATTGCCGGAAATCATGATGAAACACTTAGATAGGGAACAGTTTGCGTTTCAACGCGTAGATATAGACGATAAACCGCTGATTCGTTCTACTTATTTGAGCTATGATCCAAGCATGTTACAGTTGCCGCAAGTTGATTCATTTATTAATTTAATAATGGAATACGTGGAATAACAATTTTAGATAATTGAATATTTTGGTTCATTGATAAATATAACTTTATGAAGAGTTATATGAATTTAATAGGAATAGAGGACGCTAAATGTTTAGTGAATTGTTACATATAAAAAATTACAAATTATTTGTCGTTAATATGATGATGTTAGGTATGGGCATCGCCATTACTGTACCGTATCTGGTATTATTTGCTACAAATGATTTAGGTATGACTTCTAGCCAATATGGGTTGCTATTAGCATTAGCTGCAATTAGCCAATTTACAATGAATACAATTGTAGCACGCTTTTCTGATACACATAGTATCAACAGAAAGACAATTATTATTACTGCACTTTTTATGGGGGCAGTCAGCTTTTCAATTTATTTTTACATTCATGAAATCTGGGTTTTTATAGTAATGTATGCCATTTTTCAAGGTTGTTTTGCCCCAGCCATGCCTCAAATGTATGCGTCAGCAAGAGAATCAATCAATACTTCTACATCAAAGGATAGAGCGAAATTTGCTAACGCTGTATTACGTTCAATGTTTTCATTTGGTTTCTTGTTCGGTCCACTTATTGGTGCATTGTTACTCAGTTTTAAAGGATATGCGGGTTTATTTGGCGGAACGATAACAATCATATTATTCACACTATTATTACAAGTTTTTTTCTTTAAAGATATTCAAACAAAGCGCCCAGTAGCAGATAGTACACATGTTGAAGCGGCGGCACCTAATATGTTGCGTGACAAGGTCTTATTTGTACCCTTTTTAGCTTTTATTTTATTACATATAGGACAATGGATGTACACGTTGAATATGCCATTGTATGTGACGAACTTTTTGAAAGAACCAGAAAGTCGAGTAGGTGTGCTAGCTAGTATTTGTGCAGGACTTGAAGTACCTTTCATGGTCATATTAGGCATTTTATCTGCTAAATTGTCGACACGTACGCTATTGATACTTGGGGGATTATTCGGAGGATTATTTTATTTTAGTATAGGCGTATTTAATAGTCTGATCATGATGATAATAGGACAGGTGTTTCTAGCTATTTTTCTAGCTATTTTACTTGGATTAGGGATTAGTTATTTCCAAGATATTTTACCTGATTTTCCTGGTTATGCATCTACATTATTTGCGAATGCGATGGTTATCGGACAATTATGTGGTAATCTTCTCGGTGGTGTAATGAGTCACTGGGTAGGCTTAGGTAATGTGTTCTTTGTTTCTGCAGGTTCAATTTTTTTAGGTATGATTTTAATATATTTTACAAAAGAACAAAAATTTACAGAAGAAAGTATGGAGTAGATAGAAATGACATTGATTTTATGGTTATGCATTATAGCATCATTTATTTTAGCGTTTATTGGTTTAATAAAGCCAATCATACCGTCAGTACTAGTATTATGGATTGGTTTCTTAATTTATCAATTCGGCTTTGACAATCATCATCTGTCTTGGATATTTTATGTATCGATGGCATTGTTCACAATATTTATCATTATTGCAGATTTCATTATGAATAAATATTTTGTCAGCAAGTTCGGCGGATCAAAATTAAGTGAGTATGCAGCGTTGATTGGTGTTATTGTAGGCTGTTTTGTCTTTCCACCATTTGGAATAATTATTATTCCATTTATAGCTGTGTTAGTAGTTGAATTTATACAAGAGCCGAATTTTTCTAAAGCTTTAAAGGCAAGTTTTGGTTCAGTAATTGCGTTTTTAGCAAGTTCCATCGCTCAAACGATAATAATGATTATTATGGTTGTTTGGTTTTTTATAGATGCATTATTAATCAATTAATCAATGTGATGAAAGATATTACAAACGGTGTACAATCATGGTGAGCACACTTATAGCATAAATAAAGTGAAATTTAAGCAATCTTCTTGTTTTCGTAATTACTACTTTAGTATAATCACTCACATGTGTTAAAAAGCGGAAAAGGAAGGGAGTCTTAAATGAAATATCCAATTGCTATATGGATGCTTGCAATCGGTGCTTTTGCAATCGGAATGACAGAGTTTGTAATTATGGGATTATTGCCAAACATTGCTAGAGATTTTGATGTCAGTGTAAGCCAAGCAGGGCAACTGATTACAGGTTATGCTTTAGGTGTAGCTATCGGTGGGCCTATCATTGTGATGTTAACAATTAAATGGAACAGAAAATATTTATTGTTGGCATTAATGGCGATATTTATTGTAGGAAATATTGCAGCCTCATTTAGCCCGAATTATGGCTTTATGATGACGAGTCGAATTATTACTTCATTAGCTCACGGTTCATTTTTTGGTATAGGTTCAATATTAGCAGCGAGTATGGTTAAGCCAGAAAAGCGTGCGAGTGCGATGGCATTAATGTTTATGGGCTTAAGCATGAGTAATATTTTAGGCGTGCCGTTTGGAACTTTAATCGGACAAAACTTTGGTTGGCCAATGACATTTATTATTATATCAGTCATCGGAGCTTTAGCATTAATAGGTATTATCATATTTGTACCGATGAAAAAAGAAACAGTTAAATCATCTGTATTAAATGAACTGAAAATTTTAAAAGAAAAGCGTTTATGGTTAACCTTAGCTGTTACATTATTCGGATTTAGTAGTGTATTTGCTTACTTTACTTATATATCAACAGTGCTCATTGATGTGTCACATGTACAAGAAAATTTAATCTCATATTTATTGATTATATTTGGTATTGGGGTCACATTAGGTAATGTTGTAGGTGGAAAGCTTGCAGATTGGAATTTAAATAAGGCATTAAAAATAATATTTAGTGTATTTATTTTATATTTCATTTTATTATACTTTGTGCAAATGAATGGATTATTAATGGTAGCAGGTATTTTCTTTTTCGGTCTCATCGGTTTCAGTATGAGTCCGTCGCTACAATATAAAAGTACATTAATTTCACAAGATGCACCAACACTTGCGAGTACACTTAACCAATCAGCATTTAATTTAGGTAATGCTTTGGGTGCATTTATCGGAGGTGTCGTGGTAACAAATTTACCAGTTGCATCGTTAAGTTTAATTGCGCCGATACTAACAGTGATTGGTCTTATTTTCTTATTTATTAATATTGCAATAGAAAAGAAAGAAAATATAACAACATAGGTGAAACATAAACTAAAAACACGTCAGCCACTTCTCGAATTTTAGAAGCTTGTGCTAACGTGTTTTTTAATAGTATTTATAATGAAGCATTGGTGTTTTTATTAGTAAAATGATGATCGATATATAATGCGATTGGAATGAATATAAATGAAATGATAATAAAAGTCCAATTGCTAATTAATAAATAAGGGCCTACAGTTACAAACATCTTTGGAATGAAAAAGACATAAAATATTCCACATACAGATAAAAGTAAAACGAGATATGTTAATAACCAAGATAAGTGTGATGTATTAAAACAACGTATTTGTACAGTTTTAAATAACATCCAAATAAAGAAAAATATGATAGCAATACCTACGATTAAAGTAAGCGGGAAAGTATATAAATATAGTCGTTTTGCACCAATAAAAAAACCAGCAAACCCTTTGAGAAAACAAAAAATACCCACAAAAAGCATAATATGACGCATAATGTATTTGAAAATGTTTCTTATTGTTTCATTTGGTAAACGTCTAAGTTCTCTTTTGGCATGGGCTTTAGGATCGTGATCAAAGAATTCCATTGCTAATGTGCCATCCTTTTCAGCTTCTAATAACTGATTTAAAACACGGTTTAACATTTTTTCAGAATCATGTGGGTTGACACTCAAATCAGCTCTGACATAAGTCATGTAGTTTTCAAACGTATCTCTGTCTGTATTATTTAAGCGCAATGCTTTCACATTGTTTTCACGCATTAATTTATCAGTAGATTTCATTGGCATTTGGCATTCCTTCTTATATATAAAATATATTTATAATGCTAATTATGACGAAAATAGTATTATAAATCAATAACACTTTCAAAGGAGTAATAATGGAGTATTTAAAACAATCACATCAACAATATTTAAATGAAATTGCGGAAATTCATGAACGACAACTTAACCAACAGTATGAGCATTATCAAAACACTACTATTTCTGTTGCATTACGTAAAGAAATGATTGAAAATGGATTAATAGCCAATACTGATGTTGTGATTACCGAAATACAAGACCAACAAATGATTGCTTTTATTTGGGCAAGATATCTAAAGCAATATCAAAAAGTTATTATTGAAATGATGTATGTTTCGGAAGACAATCGAAATCAAGGTATCGCGAAAGCATTAAAAAAAGAGGTTGAAATATGGGCATATAGTAGGGGTGCTTCAGAAATTGAAAGCACGGTAGTCAATCACAACCACGCCATGAAAAATTTGAATTTTAAACTTGGATACTATATAAGTACGGTGACTATGAATAAAAGATTAAGAATAAATAATGAAGATGAGTAAAAATAATGATAAAATTATATTATTATTATGAAATTAACAAAAGGAGTTCTTACATGAAGAAATGTTTAGCACTCATACTAGCATCCACTGTCTTATTGACTGCATGTGGGAAAAAAGATGAAAAAGCAACGTTAGAGAAAGATATTGATAAATTAGAAAAACAAAATAAAGATTTGAAAAAACAAAAAGAAGACTTAGAAAAAGAGAAAGATAAACTGAAAGATAAGTCGAAGAATTTAGAAAAAGATGTTAATGCTGAAACATAAGCTTCTATACTAATTGCGTTACAAATGGATTTCATGCAATATTTCCCAGGAAATTATTGTACTATCGTTTTACAAATTGTTATAATGGGTATCATTAACGTAATGAATATAAAAAGTTTCTAAAAAATAGATTTGAAATTATGAGTCAGTTGCTTAGTATTACTTTATATTAAGTGTGACTTTATAATGAATCATTTATTATACGCAGTTTATAAATAATCATTTTTCATTAGGAGAAAGAGGGAATAACGATGCATGAAAAAGATTTTGTATTATTAGAAGGGCGTTCAATTACGCTCCCAGAATTAGGTAGAGAAATTGAAAGTATTACTGGTAGAGAAATCAAAGATTCGACTGGTGAAATTAAACGTGTTATTGCACATTTACCCAATTTTGAATCTGATACAGATACATTTGTAGCTACTTACAAATTAAATCATAAAAATGATTTCATAGATGCAACATTTACGGCGCCCAAAAGTGAACGTGGTCGGTTGAAAGAAGTAGCTGTAAACGTTGAATTGATTAGCTATATTTCAAGAACATAAGCAATGTTTAATCCATGTGATAGCGCGGTATGAGAATAATCATAACGCGTTATTTTCTATAGAAATTTAATTTCCAGTTTAGAGGTGTAACAGTATGACAGTTTATATAGAAACTGAGCGTTTAAGGTTACGGGACTGGCAAGCAGAAGATTTACTTCCATTTCAGCAGATGAACGCGAATCACCAAGTCCGTAGATATTTTCCAAGTTTATTAAGTTTTCGACGTTCAGAACATGATATGAAAAAGATGAATGATATTATTATCAATCATGATATAGGCCTTTTTGCTGTTGAATTAAAAGAAACAAATGGATGGCTTGGTTTTATCGGATTGAACTATGTACCTAAAGCCAGCAAGTATACGTTTGATGAGCTACCATTCTATGAAATCGGTTGGCGTTTGATCCCCGAAGTGTGGGGGAATGGTTTCGCTACTGAAGGTGCAGAAGCGGTACTCGAATATGCAAAACAGCAGGGGATTAACGAGGTCTATGCATTTACTTCAGAAAATAATGAACCTTCACGTAAGGTTATGGAAAAAATAGGTATGAAACTATATGATTTCTTTGAATATCCAGAATTAAGTAAGTATCATCCACTTAAAAGACATGTTAGATATTATAAAGATTTAACAAAACAAGCAAAATAAAATTGTAAATAAGTAATGTGGTATAAATCCTATTCATATGAAAAAGACTAATCCAATTTTTAATATGAACTGCACCCTGTCAAGTAGACAGTGAAAAAAACAAAATGTTTATGGCTACCTTATATTTACGATATAAGGGTAGCCATTTTTAATGTTATTCTTTCTTGATTAAAAAATTCTATATATGAATTAATTGCTTTTATTGCTGTAGCCTTGTCTTTAAAAATCACTTTTTTTCTTCCTCTAAACAATTCACTTTTAATAGTTCCCCATACACCTTCCATAGGTCCATTATCTATGCAACATCCTGGTCGTGACATACTTTGTTTTATACCAAGTTGCTCTAACGTAACTTTAAATAATCTGCTTGTATATTGATATCCTCTGTCGCTATGCAAGAGTATACCTTCGGTATTCGGCACAAGTTTGACTGCTTTTTTGAGCGTATCTAATACAAATTTATTGTTATTTGAGGTACTTAATTTATGACTGATAATCTGTTTGCTGCCTAAGTCATAAATAGCACTTAAGTAAAGTTTTTTACCATTGCTGAGTTTGAATTCTGTAACGTCAGTTAACCATTTTTTATTTGGGATTTGTTCTTCAAATTTTCTATTTAATATATTATGTGCTGTAATTTCAGGTGTTGTTTTAATATATCGTTTTCTTTTAGGGCGGATAGTAGATTTTAGATTAAGTTGATTCATCAATCTATAGACACGTTTATGATTTACTTTTTGATGTAGTTTAAGTCTTAAATATATGTATATACGACGATATCCATATATGCCTTTGTATTTATTGTAGATATCAACGATATCTTTGATCAATTTTTGGTTTTCAATTTCTTTATTTGATGGTTTGCGATGTAACCATTTATAGTAACTTGAACGTGATATCTTTAATACTGAACATAACCAAGCTATCGGATAAAGGTTTTTAAATGCTTTTACCGTTTGGTATGATGCTTTTTGTCTGATGCCTGTTTCATCAACTTCCTTTCTATTTCTTCTTCCTTTTTTAAAACGTCATTTTCCATTTGAAGAAATTTATTTTTCTCTTTAAGTATCTTAATTTCAGCTTTTAATGCCTCTTCAGGTGTTAATACAGACTGGGGTTTCCCTTTTCCACGTCCATCTTTAAGCCCATCATACCCATGCAAGTTGTACTTTTTTACCCAGTTATATACTTGGCTATAATTGATGTTAAAATGATTTGCTGTTGTCTTATACGATTGACCATGATTCATATAATAATCAACGATTTCCACACGATCTTCAAATGTTAATGATTTATATTTCAATTGATACACCTCGGGTTTTGGAGAATATGTTTTTAATATTTTACCCGATAAATACTTTGAAATCCATTTGTTTACAGTTGAAGTAGTGGGGATATTATATTTAACTACTAAATCAGTTAAAGATAGGCCATCATTTATATATTCGTGCACAACTTTAAGCTTAAATTCATTTGAGTAGGTATTATTTCTCTGAATTGGTAAAAGCACCTTTATTCCATGCTTCTTAAATTTATAATAGTTAATCAATAATGTTCTAGGAGAACAATTTAAATTTAATTTTTGAATTACATTTTTCATACTATATCCTTCTTCATATAAGCTGAAAGCTTTTTGATAAGTTTCAGGTGATAATTTTCTATGAGTCATAAAAAAACTCCCTTCAAAGTTTACATTTTTAAGTGTCTACTTTGAAGGGAGCATATCAAATATATGGATTAGTCTTTTTGTTTACTATGATTTTGTATCGTCCATGCCTGCCTGGGAATGTGATTCAAGCCATTAGTCTCTCATTCATATCATTTCCCTAGGCGTCAGCATGACATAAAAGCGGTATGGTGACTGTGTTTTAAAGTGTTTTGCTTGATGTTAGTTTTTTAATAAGTTGGCTTAATTTTTGTAATGCAAATTCTATATCTTCAATGTTTATATAGGAATAAGAAAATCTTATATGATATTGTGCGTTTTTATCATAAATTTCGCCTGGATTAATTAAAATTTGATTTTGTATCGCTAAATCGAACAGTTTTTTCATGTTTATTGGTACATTTAATTTGAACCAAATATAATAAGAACCTTTAGGTATGGACCAAGTACCTAAATCTTGAAAATGTTGATTTAAAGATGCTAAAAATTTATCACGTCTCTCTATAAGTGCTTGTTTTAAATAATTTAAATGTTGCTCATGGTATAAAGGGTTATTTAGCCATTCAGTTGCGATAAATTGTGATAATGAACTGGCACCATAATCATTTTGCAATTTCAAATTCGCTAAGTGCATAACAACTGATGGTTTACCTATAATCCATCCTACCCTTAAACCAGGGCTTACTGTATTAGATAAACTACTAATATATAGGATATTATCATTCTCTTCTAATGACTTTAAAGGTTGAGGACGATCTCCTTAGAACCACAAGTCGCCATAAACGTCATCTTCTACTATAGGGATTCCTGTTTGTTGGCATTGTTGAAATAATTTATATTTTTCTGTTTGCGTATATGCGTGTTGTGTAGGGTTATGTAAAGTCGGTATACAATACAAAATGCTATTTTTATATAGTGTTTTAGCATTGAAAATAGTGTTAATTTGTTGTTTGATTTTAGATATTGTCAAAAACCTAAGATCTGCTCGAATGTTATGCCATGTATGCACAGAATTTATATATGAGGGCGTTTCTATAATTATCTTTGAATTTGGAATCAGTAAACCATCAGCGATGAGTTTTAATCCTTGCAATGCACCTGAAGTGACGCAAATGTTTGCTTCATCACATTCAATCCCCAATTTTTTAACATGATTTACAATTGCTTTTCTTAAATTTAAATTACCTAAGGGGTGTTCATAATTAGTTTTAAGTGCAGTAGTCGTTTGTTTTGAAAAAATATCTTGAAATTGCTTGTTTGGGATTAATTGTGGACTGAGTTCACCAGTACTTAAACGTAAGATATGCGCATCGAATACTAATTCGTTAATTCGTTGTATAAAGTATTGATTATTTTTAGAAGCGCTATTTTTAATGTAGTCATGCCAATTCATATTATGATTAATATAAGTATTCCAATTACTTTTTGAAACGTATAACCCTTTGCGTGCTTTGCTTTCTAAAATTCCATAACTTTGTAGTGTTTCTAAGGACTGAATAATAGTTGAACGATTGACGCGATATTGAGCTGCCCAATTTCTCTGAGAAGGTAATTTCATACCTGTTTCTAAATCACCATTTTTAATCTTCGAAAGTATATCATCAATAATTGCTTTATATTTTGGCATGAACATGCTAAATCTCCTTTAAGTAATTGGTGGGTTTTTAAAATTATAACTGGTTGGTAAAAATCAATTAAATATATTGTATCATGATTATATATAGAAAAATGGTCGTAACTCATATTTGAATATTTAAAGCTTATGGTTAGTGTATAAGATTCATTCATTTATTGACTACACACGTATCATGTGTCAATAAATACATAACGATAAATAATGATTATGTATTATGAATATCATATTTTGTCTTAGTTAACTTTGAGTGAAAACTGGTACGGTTTAATGATAATTTAGTTTTGAAGAAAGAGGAGATAATATGTTGCAACCAATGATTCATGGTTTGTTTTTAGCTTTGGGTTTAATCTTACCTTTAGGCGCACAAAATGTATTTGTATTTAACCAAGGAGCAAACCAAAAACAATTAATTAAGACTATACCAGTAATTATAGCTGCAGGGTTATGTGATACATTATTAATAGTATTAGCTGTATTAGGGGTGTCAGTCTTATTACTATCACTACCGATGTTACAAATCGTAATTTATTGTGTCGGCTTTATCTTTCTTAGTTACATGGCCTGGTCATTATGGCATGAAAAACCACAAACGCTTGAACGTTATCATTCAATGTCCGCGCGAAAGCAAATTGGATTTGCCATGTCAGTCTCATTATTAAATCCTCATGCAATTATGGATACTATTGGTGTTATAGGAACGAATGCAGCAATATATGAAGGCGTGGATAAAATGTTTTTTACAATCACGACAATTGCTGTTTCTTGGATCTGGTTTATATTTTTGGCAATTGCAGGTAAAGTCGTAGGTAATATTGATAAAAGAGGCAAATATATTTTAATATTAAATAAATTTTCAGCAATAATTATTGTGATTGTTGCATTAATAATATTAAAACAATTACTGGCAATACTATTTTAAGCATAAGAAAAGCAGAGGTAGTGGCATTTGTAGTGCACACATATCTCTGCTTTTAAAATTTAGTCGTAACTTCTAATACCTAATGGTTCATAGTTATGAATCGCTTCGAACAGTGCTTCAGGATTGTTACACAGTGGTGCCAGCGATTGATATTTTTTATCGATAAAGCCTTCATGAATCATATGGTCAATCAATGTTTGCAAAGGCTCAAAAAAGCCGTTGATATTATAGATAGCGATTGGTTTTTCATGAATACCGATTTGCGACCAACTATACATTTCAAAGAATTCTTCTAAAGAACCAGCGCCTCCTGGAGCCATGACAAACGCATCTGCTAATTCTGCCATTTTGTTTTTTCTTTCATGCATAGAATCAACTAAAATGAGTTCGCTTAGTCTTGTACTAGTAATTTCTCGTTCATTTAACATATTTGGCATCACGCCAATAGCACTACCTCCGTGATCTAATACGCCATCTTGAATAGCTCCCATAATACCAACAGAACCAGCACCAAATACTAATTCATAGTTATGTTTAGCCATATAAGTGCCTAATTGGTAAGCTTGTTTCATGTAAGATTCATCTTTACCTTTACTAGCACCGCAATAAACAGCAATTTTTTTCATATTCTATTCCTCCGTAAATAATGACACATCATTAATTATAGACAAAAATTTTTGTTCAAATATCGCAATGTCATCTGTTGTAAAAGCAGATGGGCCTTTAGTGCGCCCGCCACTTTTTCGAAATTGTGCACTCGCATGTCGTTGTTCTAACAAAGTGTTGATATTATTTTGATCAAATATAAATCCTTTATGGTGCATCACAACTTTAGCTTTGTTTAATAATAAACTTGCAAGTCCATAATCCTGTCTTATTACAATATCTTCTGATCGCGTGATTTTAACAATTTTATAGTCGACTGCATCCGGGCCATCATCAACATAAATGACATTGACGTGATCAGGTTGCATTTTTGAAGAAAAATGACTAAAGCTTCGGACAATGGTAACAAAGATGCTTGTCCCTTTTGTCAATTCAACAACAGAATTGGTAACAGGACAAGCATCTCCATCAATGATGACTTGAGTCATAATAATTATTTACCTTTTTCTTCATTGTTTTGCTTTACAATGCTTTTAGCAACATAATTTTTGTATTTTTTGAACTCCGCTAAACGGTCTTTTTTATTTTTTTCGCGAGCTTTGTCTTCTTCTTTATGACGTTTATCAATATTTTTTTGTAATTTTTTATTGAATTTATTTATTTCTTTGCGGTTTTCTTTTTCTAGCTTTTCGCCTTTTTGTTCTGTCTCTTTGTCTAATTTTCCTGGTGTCATGCCAACTTTTTCCATATGTTTATTAGATTTTTTCATAGATTGAATGCGTTGTTTTTGATTATCTTGACGTTTTTTTTCTTCTTCATTGTGGCGTTTTTCTATATTTTTTTGTAATTTCTTTTTCATTTTGTTTGCTTCTTTACGATTTTCTTTTTCAAGTTTTTCGCCTTTTTTCTCAATGTAAGCAGGATCATGTTCTTTAGCAATACGTTTTAATTCACGTTTTTGATCCATATTATGTTTTTTATCAATAACATAATCTTTTGCATTTGCAGATTTATCTACTACTGTATCCTTAATTTGAACAGATTTATTTGCTACGGTTTTTGAAGCTTTAGCAGTTGCATCACTAGCTTTTTTAACATCTGGATGATCTTTAATACGTTTACGTTCAACGATTAACGGTACTAAAAACACAGGCGCTACTGTGATGATTGTTTTAATTAATTGCTTTTTGTCCATACTCGTTGCCTCCAATAATTTTATACTATCTACTTATTACCCCATAATACATCATAATAAACGGTAAATACACGTACTTTCATGGAAATTATTTCTGCAATTTTGGACATGAAATTTAAGAAGAGGCTGGACAAATTACTTGTCTCAGCCTCTAACCGTTTTATTGTCCACTGATTCCCTGACCTATACCAAAACCAAAGTAAAGGATTGCAATAATAATGACTAATACAATTCTATAAATAGCAAATGGAATCAATTTTATTTTACTAATTAAGAATAAGAATGTTTTAATGGCAACTAAACCAACGATAAATGCTGTGATAAACCCTAGGAAGTAAAAACCGATGTGATTTAAATGAATATATTCAAAGTTTTTGACTAGAGATAAACCACTTGCTGCTAACATTACAGGAACTGCCATAATAAATGTGAAATCAGAAGCAGATTTATGGTTCATTTTCATGAGCACACCTGTAGAAATTGTAGAACCAGATCTACTGAAACCAGGCCACATAGCGATAGCTTGGGATAAACCAATTACAAAAGCTTGGAAATAATTAATTTGGTCTACAGTTTGTGGATTCGTAACTTTTTTACTGTATATATCTGCAATAATCATATATATTGCACCGATAAATAATCCAATCATGACTGTTGGGACACTAAATAAATATTTTTCAATAACATCATCAAACATTAAACCAAGTATACCTGCTGGAATCATACCAACGATAATATGTAGTAAGTTTAAGCGTTTAGGTTTTTGACCGATGCCATCGATAGGTTCAGATCTATATTTCCCTATATGTAACATTTCAAAATAACGTTCACGGAATACCCAGGCACCTGCGAATACAGAACCGAGTTGAATTACAATTTTAAAGGTAAACGCAGATTCTGAACCTAAAAATTGAGTTGATTTTAACCACATATCATCTACAAGAATCATATGTCCAGTAGAAGATACAGGTGCAAACTCAGTTAATCCTTCGACAATTCCTAGAATGATTCCTTTTATCAATTCAAGCAATATCATAATTAACCTACTTTCATAATATGGATTATAGTTTATTCATTTTCATTTTATAATAATAGCACATTAAAATTATAAAGTGCCATAGATAAATAAGATTTTGGACTAAAGACTGAGAGAAAAAGTACTTACTTCAGTTAAACGAGCTAAAAGATAAAATAATTGTAAATTTTATTCAGAAAGCCAAACTTCTTTTTGCGAATTTTTATTTATAATTTATTAATTATATAATTATGAAAAGTTTGTTTTTTACTTTTGAATTTTAAGCATTCAATCATTTGATTATAATTATGGCAAAAATATGAATTAAGTAAATAAAAATGTATTAATTTTTGAGCCAATTCATTTCATTTTAATACATTCCATTTATAATATGAACCAGGTGATATTTGTGAAAAGATTAACAAGTTTAGCGATGAAATATAAAATTTATCCGATATTAATGTTTGTAATCAGTACAATATTAGCGATTACTGTAGTCATTCAGAACATTGCTATTGCAGAAATTTTAAATGCAATGTTACGTCATACACATCAAGATTTGTTAATTTTACTACTAGTGACATTAATTGTTTTATTAGCAAGAGCGACATTTAACACAATAAATCAAATGATAGGTAATCGTATGTCTTCTCGCGTTAAATATGATTTACGACGTCAATTGATTTTAAATAAATCTTCAGAACCTATTGGTGTTCAAATTAATACATTGACTGAAAATATAGATGGTATAGCACCATTCTTTAATAGTTACTTTCCTCAAGTTTTTAAGTCTATGATGATACCACTATTTATCATTATTGCAATGTGTTTCATACATTTAAACACGGCTTTAATCATGATTGTTACAGCACCATTTATACCAATGTTTTATATCATTTTTGGGTTGAAAACACGTGATGAGTCTAAAGATAAAATGACTTATTTAAATCAATTTAGTCAACAATTTTTAAATAAAATAAAGGGTTTGATTACTCTCAAACTATTTAATAAAACAGAAGCTACAGAACAATCTTTATATGAAGAAAGTACGACTTTTCGAAATTTAACAATGCGTATTTTAAGAAGTGCTTTTTTATCAGGTTTGATGTTAGAGTTTATCAGTATGCTTGGAATTGGCCTTGTTGCTTTAGAAGCGGGGTTAGGATTAATATTATTTAATAGTATAGATTTTAAAACTGCAGCCATAGCAATTATATTAGCACCGGAATTTTATAATGCTATTAAAGATTTAGGTCAATCTTTTCATACTGGAAAGCAAAGTGAAGGCTCAAGTGATGTTGTCTTCGATTTATTAGATCGACAAGAAGGTTATGTGAAACCACAAGTGCAAACGAATAGTTATCAAAAGCCATTAATACAACTTGAGCATGTGTATTATAAATACAATGATGCACAGCAACATGCTTTGCAAGATATCAACATTAGTATTTATGAAGGGGAACATATTGCATTAATTGGAAAAAGTGGAGCTGGAAAATCTACTTTAGCTCAAGTTATAGTACAACATTTTAAACCACAATATGGTTCTGTTATTTATAAACAACAGTTAAAAATTGGTTTTTTGAGTCAGCATCCCTATATTTTTAATGCATCTATAAGAGATAATATGACGATGTTCCAAAAAATTGAAAAAGATAAAATTTTAGAAGTGCTTGACGATGTTAACTTAAAACATGTTGTCAATGCGTTAGAAAATGGTATTGATACTTGGATTGGTGAAGGTGGAGAGATGCTATCTGGAGGGCAGATGCGAAGAACTGAACTGTCACGGTTATTATTATTACAACCTGATGTACTGATATTCGATGAGCCTGCAACGGGATTAGATGTACAAACTGAGCATGTCATTCAATCTGTGATAAACAGAAAGTTTGAAAATACGACGATCATCACTATCGCACATAGAGAACATACAATAAAAAATGCAGATAGACGTATAAAAATTAATGAAGGTTCCGTTGAAGCTATAAAAGTAATCGAGCAAAATGCGTATAAAGGTGGTGGCTTTTGTTGAGACCACGTATTCAATTTAAGGTAGATAAAGATTTGGTTTTATCTATTATTGTAGGTATATTGGGCAGTTTAACTGCATTAAGCATGTTTTTCTTGAGTGGTTATATGGTGACGCAAAGTGCATTAGGGGCACCATTGTTTGCATTAATGGTTTTAATTGTTTCTGTTAAAATGTTTGGGTTTATACGTGCTGTTGCAAGATATATTGAAAGATTGCTGTCTCACAGAGCCACATTTACTATGTTGAGAAATGTGAGAGTACAATTCTTCAAACATATTATACCTGTCGTGCCAGATGTGTATAGAAAATTTAAATCAAGTGATTTACTTGGGCGCATGGTTGGTAGCGTAGAAGCACTACAAAATATTTATTTAAGAGTTTATTATCCGCCAGTAGTCATTGGTTTAACGGCAATGATTGCAATGGTTGTGACGTTTTATTTTTCATTTGTTCATGCAATTATCATCTTTTTAAGTATGTTGATAACATTGGTTTTAATCCCTTGGTTAAGCACGAAAAAAGCACAATTATTAAAAAGAGATGTTAATCGTGTACAAGACCAATTTTTAAATCAATTTTACGATTATAAAGAAGGGTATCAAGAACTTGCAAGATTTGACCAAACAGCATATTATCAACATCGGGTGTTAAATCAATTGAATCAGTATGAACAAGCACAAGCAAAAGAGCAACGATTCTTATCATTGTATGAATATAGTTTGAATCTGGTTTCAATGATTGCTTTATTTGCAACTTTATATTTAGGTGTTATACAAGTGCAAAATCAACAATTAGATGTTGTTTACTTAACAAGTATTGTTTTGATGATGTTAACATTATTCGAACAAGCAATCCCTATGAGTAATGTGGCTTATTATAAAGCCGAGACGGATGAAGCATTGAGCAATATTAATGAAGTTATTGCTCACCCAATGCAACAAGGCAATCAACCACTATCACTAGAAAGTGATGTGCATCAACCTTTCGTAGAAGTTAAAAATGTTGATTTTAAATATTGGAATCAATCGAATTACACTTTAAAAGAATTGAAATTACGGGTGCATGAAGGTGAACATGTAGCAATTATTGGACCTTCTGGCTCAGGTAAGAGTACCTTATTACAGTTAATATTGGGACTTTATCAAAGTGAAAATGGTGTGGTTTTAATAAATAATCAAGATATTACAACCCTTTTAGATTCAAATAAATACAGTTCGATTAATGCTCTGTTACAGTCACAACAGTTATTTGATGGTACAGTACGTGATAATTTATTCACTGATAAAGATGATGCAGTAATCAAAGAAGTTTTTGATACACTAGGTTTATCGCACATTGAATTAGATAGACACATCACACTTTCAGGTAATACACTGTCTGGCGGTGAGATTCAACGAATGGGTATTGCAAGATTATTATTGAAAGAAGCTCCGATTTGGGTGTTGGACGAGCCTACAACAGCGTTAGATATTTATCATACGAATCATGTGATGGATGAAATTCACAAGCAATCTCAAACACTAATCGTGGCAACACATGATTTACGATTACTACCAAAATTTGATAAAATCGTGGTTATGGTTGACGGTAAAATCATAGAACAAGGAGATTACCAATCGTTACTATCAAATAAAGGCTATTTATATCAAATGGTCACGTTAAATCAAGTGTGACTTTTTAATAAAAGACAGCAATATAAGTACTTGATTTGTAAATGGATAATGTTAAAGATTTAAAGCGAAAACCTGAGCTGTAGCTCATGCATAAGCCCCACTAACCCAACAAGTTGGGAAGTGGGGCTTTAAAATAAACTAGAGCCTAGGACAAATCAATAATGTCCTAAACTCTAGCTTTAAATCAATATATTTAATTAATCAATTTCATAGTGTTTAACCTTAACATTTAGAATTTAGCATTATTTTGCTTTTTCTTCTGTAAAGGCATTAATTACTTTTGAAAGTAATCGATTTAGTTCTTTGTTTTCTTCTGCGCTAAGTGAAGATGCAACTGCCACATCTTGACATGCTGTGTCCAATTCAGGTCGAATTGCTTCACTTTTATCTGTTAAGTGGATAAACACTTCACGTTGATCTACTTCAGAACGTTCACGTTTAATTAAATCAACTTGCTCCATTCTTTTTAGTAATGGAGATACAGTACCTGTATCAAGTGCTAATTCAGTTACGACTTTTTTTACATTAACAGGTGAGTCAGCCCATAAGATTGTTAAAACTAAAAACTGTGGATATGTCAATTTGTATTTTTTAAAGACATTGTTAGAGTAGTAGCGATTTACTTGTCTTTGAGCATTATACAAACTGAAACATAATTGATCCTTTAAATTAAGTGGTTCAGACATAAAGTTCTCCTCCAGACATTCTATCCGTTTTGTTCTTTCTGTTATCGGATTTGAATCCGTCTATTGTTGTGTAACACTTCCTCAAGCATACTTTCACACTGTGCCATGCTAAAATAAAGTATGTATAAAGTTTAGAAGAAAGTCAACATTTTATCAAGTGAAAGGTTAATTATAAGAATAATTAAAGTTTTACGCAAACATTTTTATTTATGAAATGAGTGAGTATATGAAAAATATTAACAATCAAAAAACCCGAATTACGATTATCACAGGATTTTTAGGGAGTGGTAAAACAACTTTTCTTAGTAAATATGTAAAATATTTACAAAAAAACAATGAAAACCCAAGTGTAATCGTAAACGAATACGGTAATTTAGATATAGATAGCTATGCTATTAGCGATGATATTGAGGTTGCGTCAATATTAAATGGTTGCGTATGTTGTGATTTGCAACTAGATTTAATAAAACAATTAAAACATTTTCTAAGCAAAAGTGCAATGCGCCATATAATAATTGAGGCGACAGGTTTAGCACATCCAATTGAAATTATTGCAGCATGCCAGGATCCTGAAATTATTGAACAGGTCGCTCAACCTACAGTAGTAGGCTTGGTGGATGGGCCTCGCTTCTTAAATCGTTTTCAATATACAAACCATACAATTCAATTGATGGAAGAACAATTATCTGTATGCCATGACATAGTGATGAACAAAATGGATCTCATTGATAATCATACACATGAGCTTGATGAAGCAATCCGCAAAATTAATCCAACAGCATCCAAATATTTTACTACATATGCAGATATGGATATGAATCAAATTGCTCTGGTTGAAAATGAAAACCAAATGAATATAAATAACCATGTACATCATCATGGGATAAATCGTCTACATTATCATTTTTCAGGACCTATTCATAGACAATTATTTTATCAATTTATTTTACGGTTGCCAGATAATGTTCTAAGATTAAAGGGATATGTAAAATTTAAAGATATGCCCAACGCTATTTATGAATTTCAATATGCGTTTGGATTACCAGATTATCAAACGATTGATAAAGAAGTACCCTTAACGATTGTTATGATTGGTGAACAATTAGATATAAATCAACTACGAAATCAATTAGATATGCTACAATTTACCTAATTTAAATTAATATACTGAAGAAGGGGTTTGATTCATTATGGAAAGAGTGAAAATTAACCAACATGTATCCTTTTCAAATGTAATACAAGGGTTTTGGAGAGCAAAAGATTGGGATTGGACACCACAACAATTAAATTACTATATTAATGAATTAGTCGAGCGTGGAATTACTACAATGGATCATGCAGATATATACGGTGATTATAGTTGTGAAGGGATTTTTGGAGAAGCGCTTAAATTATCACCTAATCTACGGGAGCATCTTGAAATCGTTTCTAAATGTGGCATTGTATTGCCATCAGAGCATTTGGCGACAGCAAATGGACATCGATACGATCACAGTAAAAAACATATCAGAGAAACTGTGGAACGTTCGCTTAAACAATTGCAAGTAGAACAGTTAGATTCATTATTGATTCATAGACCATCTCCGTTAATGGATCCTCACGAAATCACTGAAGCTGTTAAATCTTTAGTTAAAGAAGGGAAAATCAAATCGTTCGGTGTGTCAAATTTTAACAAATCTCAGTATGATTTATTAAGTGAATGCTTAGTTTGTGATAAATTACATATTACTTTAAATCAATTAGAAGTTTCTCCTTATACATTAGATGCGATTGAAGATGGAACCATTAACTATATGTACAAAGATGATGTTAAAATTATGTCATGGAGTCCGTTGGCTGGAGGGAAACTGTTTGATCTTGAAGACGAAAAATCAGCAAGAATCACTGCGATTATATCTCCATTGGCACAAAAGTATAACGTTACGACAACTGCAATTATAATGTCTTGGTTAAAAAAACATCCAGCGTCAATTATGCCGGTGTTAGGCACGCAAAAGATTAATCGTATTGATGAAGCATTACAAGGTATGACAATAACGTTAACTGACCAAGAATGGTTTGATATTTATACAGCTTCCTTAGGTCATGATATTCCTTAGATTATAATTAGAAGGAGCGTAGAACATGAGTATTCAGAATGAACAACATCATAGAGATCAGTTTAGATTTCAACGCAATTTTATTAACTTTCCTTTTTTAGGTTTTGCAATAGTAATTGCTTTATTAAACATAATATATCCTGACATAAATGTCATGATGGCATTGTTTGGTTTGTTCTTTTTATACAATGGTGGGATATTGTTTGTGGCATTTATAAAGCATTATAAACGTGTGATGGTCTTAGCAATTATCTTAACCTTAATGTCATTAGCACTATTTGGAATGACGATGTATTTATATGCTAAATCAAATAATTTACTATAATGTACAATATTACTTGATATAAATTAGTAGTAGGAGGGCATACATGGAGCAATGGATCACTCATTTTATGGAACAATTTGGTTACTGGGGAATTGCTTTTCTGATATTTTTAGAAAATATCTTCCCTCCTATACCTTCTGAAATCATCTTAACGTTTGGTGGTTTTATGACCACACACTCAAACTTGAGTTTTATTGGTGTAACACTTACATCAACTGTAGGATCTATTGTTGGAGCGATTGCTCTTTATGGCATAGGTGCTTGGATAGGAGAAAGAAATTTATATAAAATTGTAGATCGTTATGGAAAAATAATACGAGTAAAAAGAAGTGATTTAGATAAAACACTGCATTGGTTCGAGCGATACGGTTATTGGACGATATTTTTCTGTAGATTTGTACCTCTTTTAAGAAGTTTAATTTCAATTCCTGCTGGTTTAACACGCATGAATATGCCTTTGTTTTTATTATTTACAACAATTGGTACATTGATTTGGAATATCGTTTTAATTTATTTAGGACAAACAGTTGGTAGCAATTGGCATGTGATTGTGCACTATATGGATATTTACTCTAAAATGATTTATATCGTACTTATTATTTTAGTTATTTTTATTATTTGGAAGTGGTTGAAACGTCAACGAAAGCATAAGCAAAATTAAGCATAAGCTTTGCGAATTCGAACAATATTTTAGTAGCTACTAAAGAATGGTTTGCTTATTAACATCTTATGGTGTGAGATAGCACTTAAATTTATTCAAATTGATTGTATGTGCACACTTTGTCAAAGTTGACTAGGATTGAGATTCATGCATAAGTCTCACTAACGCAATAAATTGAGAAATGTAATTCAAGCATACTAAGACAATTCACTTATCTATCATTATAAGGGGATGATATTATGACAAAACAAAAGGTTTCTATTATAGGTGCTGGCAATACAGGATCTACATTAGCTTTTATTATAGCTAAACATGAATTAGCAGATGTTGTATTAATTGATCAACCTAAAAATGAAGGACAGGTTAAAGGTAAAACACTGGATATATTACAAAGTAGTCCAATTTATGGCTTTGATGTAAATGTTTCAGGCTCAGTAGACTATGCAGATACAAAAGACTCGGATATTGTTGTGATTACTGCTGGGGTGCCACGCAAGCCTGGAATGAGCAGAGATGATTTGGTTAAAATAAATGAACAAGTAATGGAAGATGTCACAAAAGAAA
The DNA here is from genome assembly GCF_025558845.1 of Staphylococcus ureilyticus. Classification (NCBI taxonomy): domain Bacteria; kingdom Bacillati; phylum Bacillota; class Bacilli; order Caryophanales; family Staphylococcaceae; genus Staphylococcus; species Staphylococcus ureilyticus. Next base: position 455,602 of record NZ_CP094825.1, read on the forward strand.
TTGTTAAATATTCTCCTGAATGTAAAATAATAGTGCTCACTAATCCGGTTGACGCAATGACCTATTCGGTCTTAAAAGCATCAGGTTTCTCTAAAGAACGCGTTCTTGGACAGTCGGGTATTTTAGATACTGCAAGATATCAGACATTTATAGCGGAAGCTTTAGGCGTTTCGATTAAAGATATTAAAGGATTAGTACTAGGTGGTCATGGAGATACCATGCTTCCGTTAGTTAATGCTACAAATGTTAATGGTGTACCATTGACTAAATTATTAGATGAAACTACTATTAGCCAAATTATTGAACGTACTCGAAAAGGTGGTGCTGAAATAGTAGAATTATTAGGTACTGGTTCTGCCTATTATGCGCCAGCTTCAGCAGTGTATACGATGTTGGAAGCAATTTTAAAAGATCAACAACGCTTATTACCCTCTATAGCATATTTAGAGAATGAATATGGTTTTTCTGATATTTGCTTAGGTGTCCCTACAATATTAGGAGAAAATGGTATAGAACGTATCTTAGAACTCGAGCTTTCTGCTGAAGAATTAAAACAATTACAAATTTCAGCAAATGCTGTTCAACAAGTAAAACAATCGCTAAAAAATAAATAACTTTTTTAAAAAGAAACACCCACAACATGGCTAATAAGTCTGCTGTGGGTGTTTCGTTATATAATTAAATTTGTGATTACATCCTGAAAATACAAATATACACCGCAACGTACTCAAGAAAAGTTAAAATATACATATACTTTAACCTTAACTTTGTTTTAATAGAAACATGCCAATCAGGATATTTACGTTCGTAATAAAATAATTGCAAATAAAATAAACCGATACCTAGTGGTAAACACATGAGTAGAATGCTTTTTGTGTATGAAAATCCTATGTCATGGAGTAAATGTCCAATAATTAGCTGAAATACGATGAGTACAATAAGTAAAATTAAAATATTAAAAGTCATTTTGTATGTTGTACTCCTTTCGCAAATGTATAAATTAAAACTTGAAGCAATACAAGTAATATGACAAATAGGAAAGCATCAAAATCTAAATGATTGATGACTTCTCTGTAAATTCGAAGTGGTTCATTTATAATATAAACAGAATGCAAACGCAAGAACCGTCCGATATAAATACCTAAGCCATTTAAAAACATCATTATTAATATAATAGTTCTATTGAACCAACGATGCGTTGTAAAATTTTCCATTTCTACAAACATTAAAATTAATAAATATAAGGCTAATAAGACACCGGCAACTAAAAAAGTAAAATACATCCATTCAACGATGATTAGCCCTTGATAAAAATTAAAAGTAAATTGATTTAAATGTATTAAATCAGTAACCATATATAGTGTATTGGGTACCATGCATAAAAATATAAGTACAAAAACGATAAATAATGGCCATTCATATTTATATTTCGGTTTAAATAAATTTAATAGTAAGCACAATTCAAATGGAATATATGCTAAAAATAGATTGAGTGTCATAAATTGATAAAATTGGTTAAAGAAAATAGATATAATTATTAAAATTAAAAATATTGTTCTAGCAATGTAACGTGGGGCGATACTTACACCTACTTTCCTTTTAGATTTATATATGTGATAAACACACATGTTCATATAATTATTTTTAGGGGTACAGTTTTAGCTAATGTTAAAAATACGATTTTGTTTGAAAATGTATTTTTAATATTCTCATTGATTAAGTTTAGTTAATGTTTAGTAAATGACAAGCAGTTTAATTTTTAAATAGCAAATAAAAATCCCCTCAAAAAGCTCAATATCAAGGGAACAGCAATATAAAATTACGAATGTGATTTTTCATAATACAATTTATAAACGAAAATTTCAATTATAAACATAATTCGAACCTATTGAAAACGTTTTAAAAATAAAAACAAGTTATACATAAATAGCTATTTTCAAAACAAAGTAAATATAAAGCATTTGAGTTAATATACATTATTTTTAAATTTTCCGTTTTTGAGCGATGAAGTTGTTTACTTTTAAAGCTTATTAGTATGATTTGGAGTTGTAATTTCTCACAAATTCAAACTCAGAGCGTCAAGACGTTTCAAAATGGTAATCGATAAATGTTAGTACAAAAATAATTGAAGTGTGCTAGTTGGCAATATTAAAAGAATGTATATACAGAAAAAACGTTAATTTCAATAGAAATTAACGTTTATGCTTTAGCAAGAGCAAATAACGTTCATGTGTTTTGACTAAGATAGTTTAAATGTATACAAATAATTCCTGGCCTATATATAAATTGTATTTTTTGAAGTTAAACACAGTAAATGTTTTTATGGACTAATGATTCATTATTGTTAAATGGACACCAACAATTTACAAGTCTAATAAATTCAAGCCTATGTCTGCATTGTGTTTACGATTTATATCTAGGTTTGTCATTGTAATGACGATTTCTGCAGTAGCAGATACAACTGCTTTTGTTAAATGACCGCTTAATGTTTCATATTGGTTAGTACCAAAAGTTGCATGTAAATGTGCAAACGGCTTTTCATCAATATGAGAAATATTACCTAACAGGCTAATTAATTCTAAAGGTTCTTTAATTTCCTTTTTTTCATAGGTTTTAGTTTCTAAATTATAGAAATTTAATTCTACGTCGTCACAAGCTCCAATACCACTAACTGTTCCAAATTTACCGTTTTGCTCACGAGCAAGATCCGTTACAGCTTCAATAATATCTTCACCTTGTTCTAGAACTAATACGATAGTATTGCCATCTACTTGATATACCATTTGAAAACCTCCATTCAAATTAATACGTTAATATCATTATACAATTAATTATTTATGAGATGTATAATAGTGTTTGAAAATGTAAGTTTTTCTATTGTTTTTCTATAAGAAAATGTTATAGAATGTTCTAATATTGTGCATTCCTCTAAATTAACGATTCAAAACAAGATGATTAAAAAATGTGTATAAGAATGGAGTGAGAAACGTGAATAAACAATTTTATATTTTATATTTTAATATCTTTTTAGTCTTTTTAGGTATCGGTTTGGTTGTACCAGTGTTACCCGTATACTTAAAAGATTTAGGTTTAAAAGGTAGTGACCTAGGAATTCTTGTTGCGGTCTTTGCACTCGCACAAATGATTATTTCACCATTTGGTGGTACGCTTGCAGATAAATTAGGTAAAAAATTAATTATTTGTATTGGGCTTGCACTTTTTGCGATTTCAGAATTCTTATTTGCCGCAAGCCACACGTTTTCTCTACTAATCGTTTCTAGAATATTAGGTGGGTTTAGTGCTGGAATGGTTATGCCTGGTGTTACAGGGATGATTGCTGATATTTCTATCGGAAGAGATAAAGCGAAGAATTTTGGTTATATGTCTGCAATCATTAATTCAGGTTTCATTTTAGGGCCTGGTTTAGGTGGATTACTAGCAGAAGTTTCACATAGATTACCGTTTTATGTGGCTGGTACTAGTGGTGTGATAGCACTTATATTATCTATCACTTTAATTAAAAATCCAAAAAACGAAACGCAAGATGGTTTTACACATTATCAACCTGAATTATTGTCTAAAATAAATTGGAAAGTGTTTCTCACTCCAGTCATTTTAACACTTGTACTCGCATTTGGTTTGTCGGCGTTCGAAACATTATTCCCTTTATATACAGCCGATAAAGCACACTATTCACCTATAGATATCTCCTTTGCAATTACTGGTGGAGGCATTTTTGGTGCGATATTCCAAGTGTTTTTCTTTGATAAGTTTATGAAATACTTTGAAGAACTTACTTTCATTACTTATGCATTACTTTATTCAGCAATTATATTACTTGCGTTGACATTTATGCATAATTACTGGTCAATTATGATTATTAGTTTTATAGTATTTATTGGATTTGATATGATTCGACCAGCAATTACGAATTATTTTTCTAATATTGCTGGAAATCGCCAAGGATTTGCTGGTGGATTAAACTCGACCTTCACAAGCATGGGGAATTTTATAGGACCATTAGTAGCTGGTACATTATACGATATTAACTTTGAATTCCCACTTTATATGGCAATATTAGTAATGTTTATTGGTATGATAGTAATATTTATTGAGAAATCAATTCGAAATCGTCTAAAAAAATCATAAAATTAATAACGCAGACAAGTTACGATGCTTAAAACGAAATGCTATATATGACATGAGAAAATAAGTCACTATTCTATAAAAGATAATTTAGATTTCTCACAAATAAACTAATATTAAAGGAGTAAGATATGAGATTGGAGTTACCAATTTAATTTCATATTTTATTCCTCTTTAATTTGAAAAATAAAGCAATTCAAACTTTAGAAATATGTTGATTTGTCATGTTAATACTCCTAATTGGTTTAAAAGTGTCTGTATGTATTTATAATTTCAAATATGACACGAATATTAAATTAAGTTGCATACGTAATATTCATGTTACAGAAATTACAATTGTTTTAAATTGTAGTCTATATAAGTTTTTTGTTAAATATTTGTGATAATATGTTGTTGTGATTATTAAAGAGAGATGATTAAGGGGATAAAGTTGAAGAATTTACTATTATCAATATTGGCTTTTCTATTAACATGCTGCTTCATATTTTTATTAGTATTAGTTACTAATCAACAAGTTCTAGCCAAAGTACATGAAACGATATCGAGTTATTCCGATACTAATAATATTGTTCAATCCAAAGCAAGCGCGGAAAAAACAGACTTCGAATCAAACGTGCCGAACGATAAAAAGCATGACGCGCAAAAAGAAAAGCCATATAATGCAAAAAACCATGAGCCGATAGCAAAATTAGCAACGCATGATTTGAATGATAAAGAGGCTGGAGAAATCAATTTGCCTCAATTTTCAGAAGCGCTAAATAAAGCGAAAAAAATGGTAGACAATGATAACCATTCTGAAAATAAATATAATGACTATGGTATTGATAGTACATGTGAGGGAACTTATTACTATATTTTTACTTTCGAAAATAAGCAACATCCCAAAACATATTATAGAGTCACTGTAGATCAAAATAATGAGGCAAGAATATTTGATGATGCTTATCAAGTTCAAAAACATCAAGACCAAGACAAACCGAGAATATCGCCTCATGAATCAGAAGTAATTGCTCAAAAATATGCAAAAGATGCACTAGGAAATAATGCTACCTTGAAAAAAGTTCAAGCTTCAAAGCAAGGTATGTCTTATACATTTTATGATGCGGCAGCAAATAAAGAATATAAAGTTATTGTGAATAAATTGGGTGATGTCATACGTCAACCTGCATTAAAGTAGGGAAATAAAAACATTCAACTTTTAGATACTATTGAAGTTGAATGTTTTTTAGTATCATAAAAAAGTATAAAGTTAAATGTATCGATGTTATTATTATATTAAGACTAAACTGATTTATATTTTGATGAATATTAAATTATTAAAAATTGAAAAGGATGAATGTTTTGAAAAAAATAAAAAAAGCAATTATACCTGCAGCAGGATTAGGTACAAGATTTCTTCCGGCAACAAAAGCTATGCCAAAAGAAATGCTACCAATTTTAGATAAACCAACGATTCAATACATTGTTGAGGAAGCGGCTCGTGCTGGTATTGAAGACATTATAATTGTGACTGGTAAACATAAACGAGCAATTGAAGATCATTTTGATAATCAAAAAGAATTAGAAATGATTTTAGAAGAAAAAGGAAAAACTGATTTATTAGAAAAAGTGAATTACTCTACCGAACTTGCTAATATTTTTTATGTAAGACAAAAAGAACAGAAAGGCTTAGGACATGCGATTTATTCAGCGCGTCAATTTATTGGGGATGAACCTTTTGCCGTATTATTAGGTGATGATATTGTTGAATCTACACAGCCAGCCATCAAACAATTGATGAATACATATGAAGAAACTGGTAAATCCGTAATCGGTGTTCAAGAAGTGGATGAAAACGATACGCATCGTTACGGTATTATTGACCCATTAAGTAAAAGCGGACGTCAATATGAAGTGAATCAATTTGTAGAAAAACCAAAACAAGGAACTGCACCTTCAAATCTAGCAATTATGGGGCGTTATGTGTTAACACCGGATATTTTTGAATATTTAGCAAATCAAGGTAAAGGTGCTGGTGGGGAGATTCAACTGACAGACGCTATTGAAAGAATGAATAAGGAAAGCCAAGTCTATGCCTATGATTTTGAAGGTGAGCGTTATGATGTTGGTGAAAAATTAGGTTTCGTTAAAACTACAATCGAATTCGCTTTAAAAGACCAAGAAATGAAAGCGGCGTTAACGCAATTTATTAAGCAACTTAATCTGGATGAATGATTTGTAATCAAGTTCCTTTATAGATAGAAAATATTTTGATATACATGAAACATTTTAATCATATGAGGTATCGAAATGAAGCAAAAGAAAACGAATGCTATGCGAATGTTAGATCGTCAAAAGATAAACTATAGTGTCAATATTTATGAAATTTCAGATGAACATATAGATGGTACTGAAGTAGCAAATAAAGTAGGCATAGAGGATAAGTATGTTTATAAAACACTTGTTTTAGAAAATAGTGATCATCATCATTTTGTGTTTATTATTCCGGTAAGTAACACATTAGATATGAAAGCGGCGGCACATGCGGTAAATGAAAAGAAACTGCAATTAATGCCTTTAGATGATCTGAAAAAAGTAACAGGCTATATAAGAGGTGGTTGTTCACCGATTGGCATGAAAAAGCAATTTGAAACCGTTGTTGATGAGCAAGCAACAAGTATAGATTCACTTTATATTAGTGGCGGAGCGCGCGGGATACAGATTGAAATGGCAGTAGATGATTTGGTTGAAGTCACCAATGCAAAAGTGATGCACGTCACTCATCATTAACAACGCAAAAATAAATAAAATCACGAAATAGGCATGATTCCATTTCGTGATTATTTAGCAGGCAATAAGTAATTAAATATTTTTTGTAATTTTATAAAATTGAGTGTATTAATGATTTGAATCTTTATTCGAATTTTGCACTCTTTTTTTTATGCGTTTTTTAAATTGACGTTCTACAATCATTAAAAACGTAAGGCTCAATGTAAAAAATGTGAGAGCCATCGTTAGAACAAACATAGATTCTATTGGGAGTAAAAGTAATATAAGTAGTACGATAAAGTTACTAATATATGCATATGTATAGAGTAAAATCATGGTCATTCGTATATATTTGTCGGATGTTTGACTAATAAATTGTAACAGGTTAAACGCCATTTGAAAAAACAACAAAATATATATTATCAAAGTTTGAAAAAACACAAAATCAGTTTTGAATTTTTCACTTATGTATATATTGAGCATCATTAAAATAGCAAAGATAATTGCGGTACTAATTCTGATTCGTCTTTCCCATTTTACAATAGATGATTTTTGCATAACTTCACGGCACTCCTCGTAAGAAATATGTGGAATAAAAAAGATTGTGTTATACATTGTGCATTATAACGTAATGAGATGTATTATCAAGATACTCAAAATGGTTATTAATACATAGTTATGGAGCATAATTATTTATAAAAGGGTCAATCATCAGGGTCAATCATCAAATTTTATTAGCTTTATATGATTGTTTTTGATTGTTTTTGACAATAAATGATTGAAAAAAGAAAGCGCAACCATTATAATGAAAATGAAATGAGGTGAAGGGATGATTACAGAAAAGCGCCAGGAGCTCATATTGACTGAATTGTCAAAAAAAGATTTTTTAACCTTGCAAGAATTAATAGATCGAACTGGATGTAGTGCTTCTACAATTCGCCGAGATTTATCCAAATTACAAAAAATTGGGAAGTTGAAAAGAGTACACGGTGGGGCAATGCTTAATGAATCATCTATTTTAGAACCTAATTTGGCAGATAAACGCGGTACAAATTTAAAGGAAAAACAAGAAATTGCTCGATTAGCAGCACTAGAAATAGAAGACAATGAATGTATTTTTATAGATGCTGGTTCAACTACACTTGAGATGATTCCTTATATTGATGCACAAAATATCATTGTAGTAACAAGTGGTTTGACGCATGTCGAAGAGTTAATTAAACATGGTATACGTACATTTATTTTAGGTGGAGAAATTAAATCGACAACATATGCGACAGTAGGTGCTAGCGCACTTGAAACGTTGAAAAGCTATCGTTTTGATAAAGTATTCCTTGGTATGAACGGTATTGATTTAAAATATGGTTTAACTACACCAGACGAGCAAGAAGCAATTATTAAAAAACACGCGATATATTTAGGTTCGAAAGCGTATGTTTTAGCTGATCATGATAAATACGACAAGGTGTATTTTGCACATGTGCCTGTCGAAACACAAGTTAGCATTGTTACTTCTAAAAAAGTAAAAGAGAGTGACATATTTAAGCAATATACTGAACATTATACATTTATTGGAGGTACACGATGATTTATACGGTAACTTTTAATCCCTCTATTGATTACATCATGTTTGCTGATGATTTTGAATTAAATGGATTAAACAGAGCGACAGAAACTTTTAAATTTGCTGGAGGTAAGGGTATCAATGTTTCAAGGGTATTGAAAACATTGAATGTCCCTTCAACAGCCTTAGGATTTGCAGGTGGATTTCCAGGTCAATTTATAGATGACACTTTAAAAAAAGCAGGTATTCAAACTGATTTTATAGAGATAGATGAAGATACGCGGATTAATGTAAAACTGAAAACTGGTGATGAAACAGAAATAAATGCACCAGGTCCAAATATTTCTCAAACACAATTTGAAAATCTACTCAGACAACTTAAACAAACTTCAAAAAAAGATATAGTAGTCGTGGCAGGAAGTATACCGAAAAGCGTCCCTAAAAATGCTTATGAACAAATTGCAAAAATCATAAAACAAACAGGTGCTCGATTAGTCGTAGATGCTGAAAAAGATTTAGTGGAATCCGTATTAAAATACAACCCACTATTTATTAAACCGAACAAACATGAATTAGAAGTGATGTTTGATACATCAATCAATTCTGACGAAGATGTTATCCATTACGCACAAGAAATTATGAAACAAGGAGCATCATCTGTAATTGTGTCACTTGGTGGTGAGGGCGCAATTTATGTTGATCATAAACATAGTTTGAAAGCGTCAGTACCTCATGGTCAAGTTGTCAATACAGTTGGTTCCGGTGATAGCACTGTGGCAGGCATGATAGCTGGTCTTGAAACAGGATTGACGATTGAAAACGCGTTTAAACAAGCGGTTTCTGCGGGGACAGCGACTGCTTTTAACGATGATTTAGCCTCATACAAAGCCATTGAAGATATTAAAGAACAAGTGACAATTACGACGCTAAAAGGGAGTGAATGAGATGAGAATTACAGAGTTATTAACTCAAGAGACAATAGCTATGGATCTTTCATCAACTGATAAGAATGGAGTCATAGATGAATTAGTGAATCAACTAGATAAAGCAAACAAATTAAACGATGTATCAGTTTTTAAAGAAGCTATTTATAATCGTGAAGCGCAAAGTACCACAGGTATTGGAGAAGGTATTGCGATACCACATGCTAAAGTAGCTGCGGTAGATACGCCTGCTATCGCCTTTGGTAAATCTAAAGCGGGTGTGGATTATCAAAGTTTAGATATGCAACCGGCACATCTGTTCTTTATGATTGCTGCTCCAGAAGGTGGCGCACAAACACATTTAGATGCATTAGCAAAACTATCAGGTATTTTAATGGATGATAAAGTGCGAGAAGATTTACTAAATGCAACGTCTCCACAAGAAGTGTTACAAATCATTGATAAAGCTGATGATGAAGCTACAGAAGAAGTAGAAGAAGAAACCGAAAGTTCTGTCTCTTCAGCTGACACAAATGAACCCTATATATTAGCGGTTACTGCTTGTCCAACGGGCATAGCACATACTTATATGGCTCGCGATGCTTTGAAAAAACAAGCTGAAAAAATGGGAGTTAAAATAAAAGTAGAAACAAATGGATCTGGTGGTATAAAGAATCATCTCACAAATGAAGATATCGAACGTGCAACTGGCGTTATTGTAGCGGCAGATGTGCATGTTGAAACAGCGCGTTTTAATGGTAAGAATGTTGTTGAAGTACCAGTAGCTGATGGAATTAAACGCCCAGAAGAATTAATAAAAATGGCTCAAGATACTTCTCGTAAACCGTTTGTAGCGAGTGCTGATTCAAGTAAGGCACAATCAGAAAGTAATGAAAAGCAAGGTGTCGGTAAGACAATTTATAAACATTTGATGAACGGTGTTTCTAATATGCTACCACTTGTTATAGCTGGTGGTATTTTAATGGCTATTGTGTTCTTGTTTGGTGCAAACTCATTTGATCCAAAAAGTTCAGATTACAATGCGTTCGCAGAACAATTGTGGAATATAGGTAACAAGAGCGCCTTTATGCTAATTATACCTATACTTGCTGGTTATATTGCACGCAGTATTGCAGACAAACCAGGTTTTGCTGCTGGTTTGGTTGGTGGTTTGTTAGCTAGTACAGGTGATTCTGGCTTTATCGGCGGCATTCTTGCAGGTTTCTTAGCAGGTTATTTAACATTAGGCATCAAAAAATTAACAAATGGTATGCCACAATCTCTAGAAGGTTTAAAACCAACTTTAATTTTCCCGGTATTCTCTGTTTCTATAACAGGTTTACTGATGATTTATGTTTTAAATCCTCCAGCATCTTGGTTAAATAATTTATTGCTGAATGGATTACAAAGTTTATCAGGTACTAACATTATGCTATTGGGTCTTGTTATTGGTGCGATGATGGCGATTGATATGGGAGGTCCATTTAATAAAGCAGCTTACGTATTCGCTGTAGCTGCATTGACAGAAGGTAATGCAGCACCAATTACAGCAGCGATGATTGGCGGTATGGTGCCACCGATTGCTATTGCCACAGCAATGTTACTGTTCCGTAAAAAATTCACAAAAGAACAAAAAGGTTCTATTGTTCCAAACTACGTGATGGGGCTATCCTTTATTACTGAAGGAGCAATTCCTTTTGCCGCAGCTGACCCTATTCGTGTAATCCCGTCTATGATGGTGGGTTCAGGTGTAGCAGGTGCAATTGCATTAGGCTTAGGGTCATCCATTCAAGCACCACATGGTGGTATTATTGTTATATTAGGAACAGACTTTAGTCACGTATTACAATCATTGATAGCAATCATTATCGGAGCTATCATAGCAGCAGTTATTTATGGTATGTTAAAACCAAAATTAACAAAAGATGAGATTCAAAGTTCAGAAGCGATGAATGATTAAAATTATAGAGATTCATAATGAAAAGCCAGAAGAAACTCGTGATTGAGTGAAACTTCTGGTTTTTTTATTATTGGCTTTTGAATATAATATAAGCGTTGAATTTGGTAAAATAAAATATAAGTGATGCAAGAAAATTTTAACCTAAAATAATTGAAAAGAAGGTAATATAAATGGTTGAATATGTAATTGAAAATGGACGAATATATACTGAAACTGAAACCATTGATTGCGGTTATATCATCATTAAATCTGGTAAAATTGCTGGTTTAGGTGTAGGAACGTATGAAGGTGATTTACAAACGATCGATGCACAAGGGCATCATATTCTACCTGGTTTTATTGATATTCATATGCATGGTGGCTATGGGGAAGATGCGATGGATGCATCGATGACGGGCTTAAAACATTTATCAGAATCATTGCTATCTGAAGGCACAACGAGTTATTTAGCAACTACAATGACACAATCAGATGAAAATATAACAAAAGCACTTAAAAATATTGCTACATATCAAACACAACAAGATACGAAAAATACAGCTGAAATTGTGGGTATCCATTTAGAAGGTCCGTTTATTTCTGAGCATAAGGTAGGGGCACAAAATCCTGGTTATGTCCAACGACCTTCAGTAGAAAAATTAAAATACTTCCAAAATATAGCGAATAATCACATCAAAGTCGTCACATTTGCACCTGAAGTCGATGGTGCTAAAGAAACGTTGGCAACTTTTAAAGATCAAATTATATTTTCAATTGGACATACTGTTGCGACATTTGATGAGAGCAATGAAGCGGTGGAAAACGGTGCCAAACATGTTACGCATTTATATAATGCAGGTACCCCGTTTGAACATAGAGAACCAGGTCTATTCGGTGCTGCGTGGGTTAATAAAAAATTAAACACTGAAGTTATCGTCGATGGGATTCATTCACATCCAGCTGCTGTAAATATTGCATATAAGCAAAAAGGCAATGAACATTTCTATTTAATTACAGATGCTATGAGAGCAAAAGGTATGCCGGATGGAGAATATGATTTAGGAGGTCAAAATGTCATCGTGAGAGGCTCAGAAGCACGTTTAGCTTCAGGAGCATTAGCGGGAAGTATTTTAAAAATGAATACTGGTTTGCATAATCTTATTAAATTTACAGGTGATACCCTAGATAATCTATGGCGTGTTACGAGCTTAAATCAGGCCATTGCTTTGAACATTGACGATAAAAAAGGTAGCTTAAAAACAGGTAAAGATGCTGATATTGTCATTGTGAACGATGATATTGAAGTTCAGACAACAATTAAAAATGGTGAAATCCATCATTTTATAAAATAAGCATTATTTTAAAGTATATAAACATTTTCAGAACAAAAGATGTAAAATTTAGAAAGTTGACGTGAAAGTGATTTTGCGTTTAAATGGTACATTAGGTGAATATAAAATTTTAATTTGTATAAATTACTTTCGAAATAAGTATTGTGATAAAATAAAATAAATGCGTATTTTTAGGGAGGTGTTACAATGGGAAGGATTTAGCATATAAAACAAACTTAAGCAATCAAATCATATTTTATAAGCAGTCACCTATTGTGACACAAAATTTGGAGGTGAATCCCTAGAAATAGGGAACTAATTGGAAACAGTGACCATAATAAATTTAGTAATATTCTTTTTTTTAATAGCATTAACTACAGTCTTCGTAGGCTCAGAATTTGCATTAGTAAAGGTACGTACTACTAGGATTGAACAACTTGCAACAGAAGGCAATGGTAGTGCACGTGTTGTTAAAAAAATGATTAAAAACCTAGACTATTACTTATCAGCATGTCAATTGGGTATTACAGTGACATCTTTAGGATTAGGTTGGTTAGGTGAACCAACATTTAACAAGTTGCTACACCCATTATTTGAATTAATCCATTTACCTGAAGCACTGACGACAACTATTTCATTTATCGTAGCATTTATCATTGTGACATATCTACATGTTGTTTTGGGTGAGTTAGCACCAAAAACACTTGCTATCCAATATACTGAAAAATTAGCATTGGTTTACGCTAGACCGTTATATTATTTCGGATTTGTAATGAAACCATTAATTTGGTTAATGAATGGTTCAGCAAGAATGATTATTCGTATGTTTGGTGTGGATCCTGATGCAAATAATGATGCCATGTCAGAAGAAGAAATAAAAATTATTATAAATAATAGTTATAATGGTGGAGAAATTAATCAAACAGAATTAGCATATATGCAAAATATTTTTTCATTTGATGAAAGACATGCCAAGGATATCATGGTACCGCGTACACAAATGGTTACATTAAATGAACCGTTTAATGTAGATGAACTATTAGAAACGATTAAGGAACATCAATTCACACGTTACCCAATTACAGAAGACGGCGATAAAGACCATGTTAAAGGGTTTATTAATGTAAAAGAATTTTTAACAGAGTATGCTTCTGGTAAACCGATGAAAGCAAGTAATTATATCCATGATTTACCAATGATTTCTGAAACAACTAGGATTAGTGATGCGCTTATTAGAATGCAGCGTGAACATGTTCACATTAGCTTGATTATCGATGAATATGGTGGTACTGCAGGTATTTTAACGATGGAAGATATCTTAGAAGAAATCGTCGGTGAAATTCGTGATGAGTTTGATGATGATGAAGTCAATGATGTTGTAAGACTAAGTGATAATAAATACCAAATTAACGGTAGAGTGTTATTAGATGATTTAAATGATCGATTTGGTATTGAATTTGAAGATTCTGAAGATATAGATACAATTGGTGGCTGGTTACAGGCACATAATACTAATTTACAACCCAATGATTATGTAGATACACAATATGATCGTTGGATTATATCAGAAGTGGATAATCATCAAATTATCAATGTTATCTTAGAATTTGAATCTAATGAAACACGTCCAACTCCAGAAGAAGATGAAGACGAAGAAAGCAATGATAATTAAGCTATGAGTATGATGCACTAGCAATGTTGAAATTTTTAGCATAGTAATCATCATTTGCTGACAAGATATCAACATATGTTTTGCACCACTCGCATATTACTTGTATGATAAAATATAAGTAGGTATTGCAAAAACTGGGACATCATTGAATGTTCCAGTTTTTTTATAATTATCTTTATAGAAAAGCTAAATGCATAACGTGTTTTTATGTAAAATTGAAAATATATTGATATTAAAAATGAGGAGGATAAGTGTATGTTAGAAGATACATATTATTTAAATAATGGTTATCCTATGCCAAAAGTTGGTTTAGGTGTGTATAAAATCACTGATGAGGAAATGGAAAATGCTGTATCTAGCGCTTTAGATATTGGTTACCGTGCTTTTGATACAGCTTACTTTTATAAAAATGAAATTGCATTAGGCAATGCTTTAAAAAAATCTGATGTACCACGTTCTGAATTATTTATTACATCAAAGATATGGAATGATTATCAAGGATATGATAAAACAATTGAATTTTTTTCAAAATCTATAGAGAATTTAGGTACTGATTATCTAGATTTATTTTTAATACATTGGCCATGTGAGGAAGATGGACTTTTTATTGAAACGTATAAAGCGATGGAAAAATTATATAGAGATGGTCGAATCCGTGCCATTGGGGTATGTAACTTTAAACAACATCATTTAGAAAAATTGATGGCAGAGA
This sequence comes from Staphylococcus ureilyticus, assembly GCF_025558845.1. Taxonomy (NCBI): domain Bacteria; kingdom Bacillati; phylum Bacillota; class Bacilli; order Caryophanales; family Staphylococcaceae; genus Staphylococcus; species Staphylococcus ureilyticus. The sequence continues at coordinate 470,637 of NZ_CP094825.1, forward strand.
CAGAAATTACGCCTGCTGTGAACCAAGTGGAGGTACACCCTTATTTCAATCAGCATGATCTACAAGATTTTTGTGATAAGCATGATATTGCAGTGACAGCTTGGATGCCGCTCATGCGAAACCAAGGTTTACTTGAACATCCTATCATTGTTGATATTGCTGAACGTTATAGTAAAACACCTGCACAAATCGTGTTACGTTGGCATTTAGCACATAACCGTTTAATTATACCAAAGTCTAAAACACCTAAACGTATTAAAGAAAATTATGATATTTTTGATTTTAGTTTAGAATTAACGGATATTGCTGAGATTGATAATCTAAATCGAGATGCGCGCCAAGGTAAAGATCCTGATAAAGTACGTATAGGTGATTTAAAGTAATGATCTAAAATAGCAAAATTTAGCTTTGTTTATAAAAATTTGAAGCGAAAGATAGCTGAAAATGGAGAAGTAGTTGCAAATCAAGGTTTATTTTTTAGTAGTTTCTTCAAAAAAGGTGAACGTTAAATATTTTAAATAACGTAGGATAGAGCATGGTGTTCATGACACTTGTTTCTCTATCCTACTTTTTTAATTTTACGAATATATGTTTTATTTCCTTTTCTGACAAATAGTTGATAAACTAAATGGACAATGTTACAACTTTTTACAAAAAAGATATTGAACAATATTTATATGTATATATGCTCTACATTATCATAAAAATTTAAAAACTAAATTTTAGTGTTTCTTAATGACACGAATCATTGGTATTATCTATTTCAAAATTTTTTAAAAGAGTGTAAGTTTTATAATTGATTATTAAGGAAATATAAAAATTGTGTAAATCTAAATGAAAAGAATGGCGAAATAACTGTAAATATTGGTAGAGTAAAATTGAAGTAATTGAAATGAAGGTGTTTATTATGCATATAAGAGTTGTAGTGCCATGTTATAACGAAGGTGAAGTAATATTAAAAACATATCACAAGTTAACTGAAATATTAGATGAAGATAGTCTTAACCGTCACTATAACTATGATTTGCTATTTGTAGATGATGGTAGTCAAGATAAAACGATTAATTATATTCAAGAAATGGCAGCACAGGATGAACATGTAAAATATATTTCATTTAGTAGGAATTTTGGTAAGGAATCAGCAATGATTGCCGGTTTCCAACACAGTGTGGAATGTGATGCTGTTGTGATGATTGATGCTGATTTACAGCACCCGCCAGAGCTTATACCACAGATGATAGATAGTTATTTGGATGGCTATGATCAAGTCGTCGCAAAACGAGATAGAACAGGTGAAAAACGTTCAAGAAAATTTTTAACGCAATGCTATTACAAAGTGATTAATCATTTTGTCGAGGATATTAAACTAGAAGACGGTGTTGGAGATTTTAGATTGCTTAGTCAACGCGCGTTACACTCATTAACATCGTTAAATGAATATAATCGTTTTTCAAAAGGGTTATATGAATGGATTGGCTATAATACTAAAGTTTTTACTTATGAAAATGTTGAAAGAGAAGAAGGTACATCGAAATGGTCATTTGGTAAATTATTGAACTATGGTATAGATGGCTTGATCTCATTTAATAATAAACCATTACGCGCTATGATTTATTTAGGACTGATTGTATTTTTTGTGAGTCTACTTTATATTATATTTAGTTTTGGAAATATTATGATTAATGGTGTGAAAACACCAGGGTACTTTTCAACAATTGCAGCTATTTTATTACTTGGAGGTATCCAACTGATTTCAATCGGTATTGTAGGCGAATATATCGGTAGGATATATTATGAAGTAAAACAGCGACCAAAATATATTGTTCAAGTATCTAATTTAAAGCCGGTAGACAAAACGAAAGGGTTGGACTCTGAATTAGAAATGTCTGAATATCCAGAAGAAGCGGAAGAACAAAATAAAAACAGTATAAATAGAGAAGAACATTTTTATGTACCCTCTCATAAGGTTAAAACTGAAAAGAATAAAACACTTGTTAAACATAGATAATCACTGCCCTCAGGTTATGCTAAAAGCGTAGTCTGGGGGTTTCGTTTATTAAAAAATTGAGTTTAATTGTGCATGGTTGTCCGAGGAGGTGATTTGAGCCTGTGTCTTTCGGCATATCAATCTAAAGCATTATCACATTACAAAATTGTATAAGAGCCAAATTAGTTAAATACTCTTAAAAGCAAAAATAAAAATGTTATAGTCAAAGAAATTTTGATACAGAAGTAATGTTTAGTTTTATAAAGGTTGTTTTAGATTTTAGGTTATTGTTGAGCCCGTACACACAAAGTTAAAATAACAACTCAAGATGATACGAATGACATTTTAAAAAAGATAGATCATAAACCCTCATGATAATAACACTTTAAAAAACAAAAAACGTCAATTTCTAAAGTATTTCAATAGAAATTGACGCTTATTTTTGGTTGAGATTTTAGTATTCCTGAGTGCTTTCGCTATTTAGTCATCTTCTGACGATATAGAAACTATGACATTAAGTTTCAGGAATTTCTTTAAAAACTAAAAAATTAACAAACCATTTATTTTTTACGTAATTTTCCCAATATAAATGATGCAAGGGCAATAAGAATAATTGTTCCAATTAGTGCAGGGAAGATAGCGATACCGCCTAAATGCCAACCCCAATCACCTAATATCCATGAACCTAGTGCAGAACCTACGATACCAGCTATGATATTTCCTAAAATACCTCCAGGGATATCTTTACCGACGATACCACCAGCAATCCAGCCGATTAAACCGCCGACAATTAACATAATAATAAATCCAAACATAAGTATACCTCCTTTTTAAATATCATAATCAATTATTACATACCACAAAATATAATTTGCTAATCATTTTTTTGAAAAAATATATTCTGCCATAATAAAAAAAGTAAGAATAATAAATGTACAATTATAAAGGCATACCAATAAGGTGTTAATAAAGGCATGATTGTAAAAGATAATACAATAATAATTTGGCCAATCACTACTGGTTTGCGAATACGATTCAAGATTTTAATTTGTTCTTTTTCATGTGTTTGGAATGTACTATAGAACAATAAAGTTGCACCTATGAGAAAAATAGCTGGAGCTAAATATGGAATGGACATATAGTAAGAATCTTTACTTGTATCGTATGAAAGGATTAAAGATGTACTCATGATAATCGTTAAAATAAAACCAATAAATTTTTGATCAGTTATGACATATGTTTTTGTTTTTTTATTGAGATACAATTGCAACAATGTCCAAATAATTAAATGGGTGCAAGTATAAAATGTTATGTAATCGTATTTACCAACAAGGACTAAATTAATGATACTATTAATGGTTATTGATAAAAGTATAGAGCTAAACTTAAGTTGTTTGAAATTCTGACGATATAAATCAATACCGAGTATGATTGCTACCGTAGCTATATTTATGATTATATTTATTAGCATGTTGCTCTCCTAACCTAGATACTTCACTGCAACATTATATCAATTAAGTTAGATTTAATCATTTAATAACAGTTGATGTTTTAAAAAATTATAAGTCATTATCTGACATATTGTAAAATTGTTATTATTTTAAATAATTATATTTACAGTGACAATCATTGCTATGTTTTATGTACAAAGTAAAAACCGGTTTATTGTATAGACAAAGAGCATTATACAACGAACCGGTTCATTGACTCAATTTAAACACCTTTTTTATTACTCCAAAGTAAAGTATGTAATTGAGGTAATACATATACATTATTCATATCGCTACTATCCATGACACGATTCACAAGGGCTTCATATAATGAAAGTAACTTTTCTGTGTGAGATTCAACATATTCTCCGTCTAGGTATGGATTCCCAACTTGTAAATAAAATGGCACGTTAGGATATCTATGATGAATCATTTTGGCAAATTCAAAGTCCTCATCATTGAAAATAACTACTTTAAGATTGAGTGTTTCTGGCTTACATTTAGCGATGACATCATCTAAAATAGGTAAATTTGGTTTCATCATTGAGCTAGGTGGTTTTGGACTAATTGTTAAATCATCAATTTGTGTCATCCATGGTTGGAATTTACTGCCTTGTGTTTCTAGGGCGCTTTGTATGCCTTTGTCTTCGAATAAATCGACTAATGTTTGAATGCCTTTTATTAAAGCTGGATTGCCTCCTGAAATTGTTACGTGATTAAATGATTCACCTGCAATGTCATATAATTGCGCATAAATTTCTGTAGCATCCATCATGCGTATTTCTTCTTTTGCACTGCCATCCCATGTAAAACTAGAGTCACACCAACTGCAACGGTAATCACATCCGGCTGTACGTACAAACATGGTTTTGCGGCCGATGACACGACCTTCACCTTGTATCGTTGGACCAAAAATTTTAAGAACAGGTATTTTACTCATGGTTTGGCTCCTTTGGTCGATATATGACATAACTTGTTGGTGTTTCTCTGACGTAAACTTGCAAGCATTGTGGTTTGTTTGGCCTTTGGTTTAATGAAGACTGAACTATCTCATATATTGTTTGTGCCACAATTTCAGTTGAAGGACTTTTACCCTCAAATTGAGGTAACTCATTTAATAATTGATGGTCAAATTGACCGTGTACGAGTTGTTTCAATTCACTAAAATTCACTAAAAACCCATTATGGTCTACGGTATCTCCACCGATTGTTAAGTTGACAAAGTAAGTATGTCCATGCGTACGCATGCATTTTCCAGCGTCTTCACTTGGAATATAATGTGCGGCTGAAAAATTAAAATCCTTATTAAGTTCAAATTGGTAATTGTGGTTAACACTAGGGTAATTTTGTTGGAACATATTAATTCGCTCCTTTTTCTTCTAGATAAGCATTAAGACCGCGTGCGCGTAATTTACAGGCAGGACATTCGCCACATCCTTCGCCAATAATCCCGTTATAACAAGTTAACGTTCGCTTTCGAACGTATTCTAATACACCGAGTTCATCGCTTAAAGCCCACGTTTGTTTTTTATCCAGCCACATTAACGGCGTGTGAATAACGAAATCTTTATCCATAGAGAGGGAAAGTGTAACGTTCATTGACTTAATAAAGCTATCTCGACAATCAGGGTAGCCAGAAAAGTCTGTTTCACATACACCCGTGATAATATGTTTAGTATTTGTCTGATATGCTAGGGCGCCAGCAAAAGATAAGAACAGCAAGTTACGTGCAGGCACAAACGTGTTTGGCATACCACTATCTCCTTCATTTATATCCATATCATGTTGTGTCAATGCGTTAGGAGTGAGTTGAGATAATAGGGACATGTCAAGTATATGGTGCTCGACTGCTTGTTCTTGAGCGATTTGTTTTGCAACCTGAATTTCTGTATCGTGCCTTTGTCCATATTCAAAAGTTACTAAGACAACTTCATCAAAATGTTTTTTTGCCCAAAATAAACAGGTTGTACTATCTTGGCCACCGCTAAATACTACGATGGCTTTATTATTGTTTAATGGCTGTTGTGTCATTATAGTTTACACTCCTTAAAATATCGTGCTAGCTTTGCCATATAAAACTGATGACGCCATAAAAAAACGCCTATCTCTATAAAAAGATAGACGTCGTTCAAGTGTCTAGTTTTTTATAGAGGGTGTCAGCTAGAAACCTCTGTTACATTTATACCGTGACTAGAATAATACATTTAAGCTGTAAAATCAAGTTGAGATTTGGGATAATAACTATATTAGAATAATATATAACTACAAATGAGGTGATTCAATGTTACTTGTAATCGATAATAAAGACTCATTTACGTATAATATCGTGGACTATCTCAAACAATGTTATACAGGGACAATCAAAGTGGTTGATGCGGATGAGATTGATATAGACAAGCTCATCGATATGAAACCATTGGCGATTATCATATCACCAGGACCAGGAACGCCGTCAGATTATCCGATTTTAAATGAAGTCATCACACAATTTATGAATAATGTACCAATTTTAGGGGTATGCTTGGGATTCCAACAAATTATTACTTATTTTGGGGGACGTATTGTAAAGAATCATAAGCCTATCCATGGCCATACAACTTCAATTACCCACACGGGTAAAGGTATTTTCAAAGATTTACCAAAATCATTTAATGTAATGCGTTATCATTCATTAATGGCAGACATACATACATTTCCTGTTGAGCTAAATGTCACAGCAACCAATGATAAAGGAATAATTATGGCCTGTGAGCACCGAGAATGTGCTATTTATGGTGTCCAATATCATCCTGAATCGTTTTTGAGTGAATATGGTATCGAACAAATTAAATTATTTATTGAAAGTGTGGAGGCGCATCATGCAAGTAAAATTTAATTACCAATATTATATAAATGAAACACAAACCGAAACGTATCAATATCTATTTAAAGAATGTTTGAGTAAAAAAATAGCATATCAAATGCAGGATGTTGGAGAAGTCATTCGATTTGCTGAATTACATCAAAGTAAAGGTAAATATGTGGCGTTATACTTACCATATGAAGCGGCAAGTTATTTTAATAATCAGTTAGCAACGATAACGCCTAAAGGTATATTTGTGTATGCTGCTGCATATGTATTTGAATCAGTACACGATGACTTAAATGAACAAGCTTTGGCATATCAGCGTAAATATAATTTTAAATTTCAATATAGACATGCGCGCATGATTGATCATATTAAACAAGTGCAAAAAGCGATTGTAGAAGGTAATACATACCAAGTTAATTATACAACCAGATTGAGTGATGACGTAAAAGGACCGATTTCTGAACTTTATCATGTACTTCAGGGCGGAAATCATGGTCATTATTCTGCTCTGATTGATACAAAAGAAGTTCAAATAGCATCATTATCCCCAGAGCTATTTTTTCAATTTGGCCCATTTAAAAATCAATCCAATATTGTATTAAGTAAGCCGATGAAAGGAACAATAGCCAGAGGAGAAACAGAATTAGAAGATAAGGCACATTTTGAAAAACTTAGAAACTCTACCAAAGATAGAGCAGAAAATGTCATGATTGTTGATTTATTACGGAATGATATAAGTAGAGTAGCCAACACTGGCACAGTTAAAGTATATCAACCGTTTCATATTGAAAGGTATCAAACGGTGTATCAAATGACATCTATGGTTACTGGACAGTTAGCAAACCATGTGAGTTTAGCGCAAGTATTAGAAGCTATTTTCCCTTGTGGTTCAATTACCGGCGCGCCGAAAGTAAACACAATGAAATATATTAAACAATTAGAGCAAACACCGAGAAATGGCTATTGCGGAACTATTGGTTTATTGTTACCTGATGGGAAAGCTATTTTCAATGTACCTATTCGTACAATTCAATATATTAATGGGAAAGCTGTATACGGGGTTGGTGCAGGTATTACCATTGATTCCAACCCAGAATCTGAAGTGCAAGAATTCATCGATAAGACTAAAATTTTGGAGAGATTATAATGCAGTTATTTGAAACATTACGATTAAACTCAGGCAAATTTTCAAGGTTGAGATATCATTATGACAGGATAAAACATTCAGCAAATCAATTCCAAATAACATTTGAAGATGATCAATGGCATGAAACGATTTCTGAAATTAAAAACCACTATTTTACAGGAACGTATAGAGTGAAAATTATTTTATATCCCAATGGCGTTTTTAAATATGAAGTTGCTGAATTACCTCAAAAAGATAGCTTTACGGCAAAAATTGTACCATTAACTCAAATTCAAGATAAACGCATACTTACGAATAAAACGACAAATAGAGATCATTTAGCACATAATCATGAAACTGACCTCATTTTACTTTATGACGAATCAGGAAAAATATTAGAATTTGATATTGGAAATATTATGATCAAAGAAGGAGATCATTATTATACGCCAGTATTTAATGATGATTTTTTAAAAGGATGTAAGAGACAAGAATTAATAGATGAAGGTGAATTAATAGAAAAAGATTATAGTTTGGCAACATTTAAGCAAAAGTTAAGGCAAAATCAAATTCAAGTTTTTCTGATAAATAGTTTAAGAGAGGTTGCCGATGTTGCAATAAATCTATAGAATATAGAAAGTATAAGAAAAATATAAATTTTAATTCTAATAATTGTGTTAAAACGTTATTGCGATAGTGTTTGATATCCATAATTGAATGTATCAAATATGCTACACATAGATATAGTTTAACTGTAAGATATGAAGTAAGTTAAACAAAGTTATATGCGTCTTAAAAATCTAATGTCAGCAAGCGAGGCAAAATAATGATATGGATTTGGATTTTATTAATTATTACGCTAATCGGCCTTACAAAATGGTATGTAACCTATTTAATGAATCACCATAAATATTATATTACTAAGTTAGTCATCACTATTTCATGTGCTATTCAATTTATATTTATCTATGGTTTAGTTAAAGAATTAATACGCTACTTAATACAAATATTAAATGTATTTTATCGATAGACACAATAGATGAGGTGAATTTATGAAGATATATAGTCAAGGTGACCAAGCAATTGTGGTTTCTATAGAAAAGGAAGTTTCCAAAGATTTAACTGATGATTTACTCGCATTAAAAACATATCTTATTAATAAAAATTATCCTTTTATTACAGAAATTGTACCAACAGAGTCGGATATGATGATTTGTTATGATGCTAGAGATATGATTAAACATCACAATATAAAATCACCTTTTTTATATATGAAGGCTCTTTTGCAATCTGTTCAATTAGAGATAAAACATGTAGAAGAAACACCCTCACCCATTCAAATACCTGTAGTATATGGTGGAGACTTTGGACCAGATTTAGCATCCTTGCTAAAATATTATAAAATGGATTTCGACAAATTTGTAAAATTATATACAAATTCGAATTTTTTCGTATCAATGATGGGCTATTCTCCAGGATTTCCGTATTTAACAGGGATGGATAAACGCTTATTTGTCAATCACACAGGTGGCAAAAAAGCATTTATTCCTGCAGGATCAGTGATTATAGAAGGTAAGAAAACTGGTATTACTACAATTGATACTTATGGTGATTGGCTAGTGATAGGCTACACACCAGTGGAATTATTTAATCCACATCAAACAGATTTTACAACTTTAAAATTAGGGGATAATGTGCAATTTCAAGCTGTGTCAGAGGATGCATTGGATTTAGGAGGATTTAAACCATGTCAATCATAATAGAAAATGAAGGATTGTTCTCAAGTTTTCAAGATTTTGGGCGTATCGGTTATGAACACAATGGTGTAATCCCTAGTGGTGCTTTAGATCCATTATCACATGAAATTGCAAATCGATTAGTAGCCAACGATAAACATGAAGCTACTTTAGAAATGACCAATAGAATGGCAAGTATTCGTTTTACTGAACCGACTTTAATTGCATTAAGTGGTGGCAGTTTTAAAGCTAAAACTGCTAATTTAAAAGTTTTACCCAATAAACTTTATTTAATGGAAAAAGGTGATGTACTCGAGTTTACAGAAACTTCACGGACATCAAGAGTCTATTTAGCCGTTGGTGGAGGATTCGAGCTAGATGAATGGTTGGGTTCTACTTCAACTGATTTTATGTCTAAACTTGGTGGTTTTCATGGGCGCAAACTAGAAAAAGGTGACGAAATCAATATGAAACGTGATTATACAGAACGTCACCATAAACTTTTTGAAAATCTTGAACATACACATCAGACTGACTGGGGTATAGATGGCTATGCGCTTTCTTTTAATTATATGTCAGATGTATTTCATGTCATTAAAAATAAAGGAACAGAAGATTTTAATCAAAATGCTTTAAATCGTTTTACTTACGGGGAACATAAAGTGACAAGTAAAGCGAATAGGGTAGGCATGTATGTCGAAGGCCAACCTGTTAAAGCATTTTATGAAGATATGCCCGCACATCAATCTGTACAAATAGGAACAATTCAAGTTAAGAGAGATGGTACGCCAATTATTTTGTTAAATGATCATTACACTTTAGGGAGCTATCCACAAATAGGGACAATTGCCAGTTATCATTTAACTAAGTTAGGTCAAAAACATCCTGGTACTAAATTGAAATTTCAATTTATAGATGTTGAAACGGCCGAAAAGAACTTAATAAAATATACTAATTGGTTGAATCAACTGTTTCATGGTATCGAGTATAGAATGCAATTAGAAATGTTAAAATAATGTACACTAATAGTAAATGAAGTGTATGTGTGTATAGCAAAATGTTAAGAGCATTAGTATTTAAAATTAATAATCAGTTAATCTATAAAACATTATTATATTAAGACGCTTTTGAGCTAAAGAATCTTAGAACAAATAAAAGTGTCTTGGACAAGTGAAAAAAGGCAATTTCTATTGAAATATTATAGAAATTGTCTTTTTCAATATTGTTTTATTTATAGTTAGCTCATTGAGTTAGTACTTGAGTTTCTATAGATTTATATCTCAAGCTGCTTTTTTATGTTGGATGATTTTTATAATATGTCTGTTGCTTTCGACAAATACTTAAGTAAAATATAGTTCTAAATTAATGTTTACAATACTTGGTCAATGATTATTCAAAAGCGTTCAGCTATAGCAATTATTTCGTAGATTTACTTATGGTCTTTCGTATTTATTATCAACAGCATGAATGTCGGATATGATAAGATTTAGTAATTACTTAAGTCATTCTGTATAATTTAACCTTTATTTAAATAGGTCCAAGGCCTGATTAATTTATTAAATAGAACAAGTATAATTATAAAGGAAATTTAAATTTTAACCTTATTTTAATCGCGTATTCATAATAGGTTAATGATACCTTCATAAAACGGTTAAATCAGCTTTTTAAATTAAAAAAAGTGTGTTTTTACTTGATATTAGTCAAGAATTGCTTTATATTTATTAATTGAATTATAATCGTTTTATTACAATGATATTACAGAGTGAACGCAGTGTAAAAACGATGTAAAACATAACAAAACGCATTAACATAATTTATATTACAACAAATATAATTTTTCACAAAAGAACAAATAAAATTCATTGAAAATAAAAAATTGCTACTTTATAAAAATAAATTAGTGACATAAGAAAAAAAGATGTGTTTTAAAAGAAAATACAGGAGTTACCGTGTTTTTTAACTTAAATTTTAACTTTCGCAAATAACGATAAAGATGTTGGTAGAAATTATCACTTACGCGCTAACAACGGGTACAAAGCATTTAATCTAGCTAGGTATTAGCACAAACTTTTATTAATTTATATCGGGGGAACAGACATGAGTCTACACAAAAAGAAACTAACTCTTTTTGCGTTTTTTATTTTAACTGTTATAACAGTTACTGCTAAAACGTATTTTTCATACTATGTTGACTTTTCTTTAGGTGTTAAAGGGTTAGTTCAAAATTTAATTTTATTAATGAATCCATATAGCTTAATTGCATTAGTATTGAGTATTTTCTTATTCTTCAAAGGTAAGAAAGCATTTTGGTTTATCTTTATAGGAGGTTTTATTTTAACCTTCTTATTATACGCAAATGTTGTATATTTCAGATTCTTCTCTGATTTCTTGACTTTTAGTACATTAAATCAAGTAGGAAATGTTGAATCAATGGGTGGCGCTGTATCAGCTTCATTTAAATGGTATGACTTTGTTTACTTTATCGATACAATCATTTATTTATTTGTATTAATCTTCAAACAAAAATGGTTAGATAAGCGTGTGTTTAGCAAGAAGTTTGTTCCAGTAATCATGGCAGCGTCTGTTGCATTATTCTTCTTAAACCTAGCTTTTGCAGAATCTGATCGTCCAGAATTATTAACGCGTACATTCGATCATAAATATTTAGTGAAATACTTAGGTCCATATAACTTCACAGTTTATGATGGTGTAAAAACGATTCAAAATAATCAACAAAAAGCGTTAGCAAATGAAGATGATTTGACAAAAGTTTTAAATTATACGAAACAAAAACAAACACAACCAAACCCAGAATATTTCGGTGCAGCAAAGAAAAAAAATGTGATTAAAATACACTTAGAAAGTTTCCAAACTTTCTTGATAAACAAAAAAGTAAATGGCGAGGAAGTTACACCATTCTTAAATAAACTTTCTTCTGGTAATGAAGATTTTAGATATTATCCGAACTTCTTCCACCAGACAGGACAAGGTAAAACTTCAGACTCAGAATTCACTATGGATAACAGTTTATATGGTTTACCACAAGGTTCGGCATTCTCACTTAAAGGGGATAACACGTACCAATCATTGCCAGCTATTATGCATCAACAACAAGGATACACATCTAGCGTAATGCACGGTGATTATAAAACTTTCTGGAACCGTGACCAAGTATACAAACATTTTGGTGTAGATAAGTTTTATGATGCAACATATTTTGATATGTCAGAAGAAAACCAAGAGAACTTAGGTCTGAAAGATAAAGAATTCTTTGATGAATCAGCTGATTATTTAGCGAAGGAAAAAGAACCTTTCTATAGTCACTTAATAACGCTAACAAACCATTATCCATTTACATTATCTCCAGAAGATGCATCAATTGATAAACCAAATACTGGTGATTCAACAGTTGACGGTTATGTTCAGACAGCGAGATATTTAGACGAATCGTTAGAACAGTTTGTAAATGAATTGAAGAAAAAAGGTATCTATGATGATTCCGTTATTATGATTTATGGTGACCATTATGGTATTTCTGAAAACCATAATAAAGCGATGGAAAAATTATTAGGTGAAGACATTACACCAGCTAAGTTTACAGATTTAAACCGAACAGGCTTCTGGTTGAAAATACCTGGTAAAGAAGGTACTGTTGATAAAACTTATGCTGGACAAGCAGATGTAATGCCAACATTATTACATTTAATGGGTATTGATACTAAAAATTATCTCATGATGGGTACAGACTTATTGTCAAAAGATCATAATGACACAGTACCGTTTAGAAATGGTGACTTTGTAACGAAAGATTACAAATATGTAAATGGTAGAATATATGATAATAAAAATAATGAGCCAGTTACAGAAAAACCAAGCGATTTTGATAAACGCAAACAACAAGCTGAAAAAGACTTGCAAATGAGTGATGACGTCCTAAATGGTGATTTATTGAGATTTTATGATAACCCTGACTTTGATAAAGTGAAACCATCAAACTATAAATATGAAACAGGTCCACAAGGACAAGAGAAAAAATAATTAATACTTTAGCCCTAATCCATTATTTAAAATGGATTAGGGCTTTTATATATATGTAAGTGTATTGAATGGTATTTTATGATGCGCATGATGATTGTATTAAATTATTTAATATGAATGAACTTTAAGCAGGGTAGGATAGCAGATTAGTACATATCCAGAGCAAACATGCACATTATAAAAAAGAATGCTAAAAAGGCTAGAACATAAATCCCCATTCTCAAAATGAGATTGTTTGAGACATTTAGTTCTTGGACAAATGTGACGTATTTTGGCGAGACGCTTGAGTGAATAGGAGAAGCTGAAGACTACAGGCTGAAGCTGTTCCCCTAAGAAATTGAATCACCAATATGAAGTATTGAAAAAATAGAAGCACTCAGATGAATTGAATTAAATCATCTGAGTGCTATTTTTCTTGTATTTACCCCAAAATCTTTGTTTTGAACTTGAGACGATTGTCTCGGCTTCATCATTTTTTTATTTAAAAAATGGATTCAAGTTATTTCTTTTTCTTTTACCTTTTATCCAAGTGCAACGTCTAAAATCATCATGATAGTAAAACCTAGCATTAAACTTAATGTTGCTAAATCAGTATTATTACTAGCTTGAGAGTCTGGTATAAGTTCTTCTACAACTACAAATATCATCGCTCCAGCGGCAAAGGCGAGTGCGTATGGTAACATAGGTGTAATGAACAGTACTGCAGCAGCACCTATAGTAGCAAATATGGGCTCAACAATTGCAGATGCTTGACCATAATTAAAAGCTTTCCATCTTGAAGCCCCTGCTGCTCTGATAGGCATAGAAAGCGCAGCACCTTCGGGAATATTTTGAATCCCGATACCAATTGCCAAACCAAGTGCGCCTAAGAAAGTGGCTTGTCCATTACCGGCTACTACACCACCAAATGCTACACCAATAGAAAGCCCCTCTGGTATGTTATGGAGTGTAATAGCCAATACAAGTAATGTATTTTTATTGAGCTTTTTTGTTCCTACACCTTCTTGGTATTGGTTAGTGTCTTGGGTGTTTGGGTGAATGTGTGGGATAATTAAATCTAACGCGCGTATAAAAAAACCGCCCAATAAAAAACCTATTGCTGCTGGTAACCATGCAATAGATGAACCTGAACCATAATCAATAGATGGTTGTAATAGAGACCAGAAACTGGCAGCAATCATTATGCCTGCAGCAAAACCTTGCATTGAGTTCAGTATTTTATCATTAACTCTTTTAAATATAAAAACTGCAGCAGCCCCTAATGCAGTCAACAACCAAGTGATGATACCGGCGATGAGTGCTTGGATAAAAGGAGGTAAGTCTTGAAAAAAATCTGACATAAGCTACGCTCCCTTGTATCATTTGAGTTCAAAAAGGTGTATAATATATAGAACTGAAATTAAGTTTAACAGAATTAATTATAATTTTCGATATTAAAAAGGATGTTGGACGATGGAAGCCTACAAAATTGAACATTTACATAAATCATATGCAGATAAAATCATTTTTGATGATTTGCATCTGTCTATTTCTGAAGGAGAAAAAATAGGTCTTGTAGGTATTAATGGTACAGGCAAAAGTACTTTGTTAAAGGTAATCGCTGGTTTGGATGAAGACTTCGAGGCAGAGGTTTCACATCCTAATGCATATCGCATACGTTATTCGTCTCAAAAGCAAGAATTCGAAGAAAATTTAACGGTTTTTGAAGCGGTATTAACGTCAGAGACAAAGACACTTCAAGTGATACGTTCATATGAAGCTGCTGTAACAAAATATAGTGAGACACAGAATGAGACAGATTTTCAACAGATGATGCAAGCACAAGAAGCAATGGATACATATCAAGCTTGGGATTATAGTGCTGAAATCAAAACTATTTTATCAAAGCTAGGCATCAATGATACGACTAAAAAAGTGAGAGAACTTTCGGGTGGCCAACAAAAACGAGTTGGTCTTGCTAAAACACTTATAGAGCAACCAGATTTATTACTCTTGGATGAACCTACGAACCATTTAGATTTTGAGTCAATTAGTTGGCTAATTAATTATGTTAAACAATACCCACATACAGTGCTGTTCGTAACTCATGATCGTTATTTTTTAAATGAAGTATCATCTCGTATTATTGAATTAGATCGTGGGAAATTAACTACTTATCCCGGTAATTATGAAGATTACATCGCACAACGCGCTGAAAATGAAGTCGTAGAGCAAAAACAACAAGCGAAACAACGTGCATTATATAAACAAGAATTAGCTTGGATGCGTGCAGGAGTTAAAGCACGTTCTACTAAACAACAAGCACGAAAAAATAGATTTAAAGATTTAGAACATGATGTAAAAAATCAACAACAACAAGATAAAGCTTCTTTAAATCTTGCATATTCACGTTTAGGTAAACAAGTTTTTGAACTTGAAAACGTGTCAAAACACATCGGCGATAAGGTATTGTTTGAACACATCACAGAAATTATACAAAATGGACAACAAATTGGTATCGTTGGACCAAATGGCGCCGGTAAAACAACATTACTGAATATTTTGAATGGTGATGACCAAGCGTTCGAAGGGGCATTGAAAGTTGGTCAAACTGTTAAAATTGCTTACTTCAGACAGACAGAAGCGCGCTTAGATCGAGACATCAGAATGATCGATTACTTGCGTGAAGAAAGTGAAGTAGCTAAAGAAAAAGATGGAACTGCTGTTTCTGTTACACAGTTGTTAGAACGCTTTTTATTCCCTAGTGCAACGCATGGAAAAAAGGTGTATAAATTATCTGGTGGAGAACAAAAAAGATTGTATCTATTAAAATTATTAGTACATCAACCTAATGTTCTATTATTAGATGAACCGACGAATGACTTGGATACAGAAACTTTAACCATTTTAGAAGATTATATCGCTACTTTTGGTGGTACAGTCATCACGGTGAGTCATGATAGATATTTTTTAAATAAAGTTGCTCAAGAATATTGGTATATTCATGATGGCAAATTAGAACGTATTATAGGAAGTTTTGATGACTATGAAGCATATAAAAAAGAGATAGATAAACGCCAAATGCAAGAAAAGCAACAATCAAAAGTGAAACCAACATATGCAAAGAAAAAGAAAAAGGGTCTATCATATAAAGAAAAACAAGAATATGAAACAATTATTGCGCGTATTGAAACAACCGAACATAGATTAGAAGAGATCGAACAAGAAATGGTTGAAGCAAGTTCTGATTACGCTAAAGTCAAAGAATTAAATGAAGAACAACAAAATCTTAATACGTTGTATGAAGATGATATAACAAGATGGAGCGAGCTTGAAGAATTAAAAGAACAATGAGGGATTATATAACATGGAAGCAACATTATCACATTATTTTGGCTATGACACATTCCGTCCAGGTCAAAAAGAAATAATAACTAAAGTAATGGATCATCATAATGTGCTTGGCGTTTTACCAACTGGTGGGGGAAAATCAATTTGTTATCAAGTGCCGGGATTAATGCTAGGTGGTACCACAATCGTAATCAGCCCATTAATTTCACTTATGAAAGATCAAGTTGATCAATTGAAGGCCATGGGGATTCGCGCAGCATATTTAAATAGTAGTTTGACACAAAAGCAACAAAAAGATATTCAAACACAACTGAAAAGTGGGGAAATCCAATTTTTATATGTTGCACCAGAACGTTTTGATAATGCCAATTTTATGCGCTTATTACAGCAGTTAGATATACACTTAGTTGCGTTTGATGAAGCCCATTGTATTTCAAAATGGGGACATGATTTTAGACCAAGTTATCAGGAAGTCATCCATAAAGTTTTTGCACTACCACAAGATTTTTCAATTGTAGCATTAACAGCAACAGCAACAATCGAAGTACAAAAAGATATTATGGATCGCTTAAACATCGATAAACACGATGAAATTAAAACAAGTACGAAACGACGAAATTTAATATTTCAAGTTAATCCAACGTATCAGCGTCAAAAGTTCGTATTAGAATATGTTAAAGATCATCAA
Organism: Staphylococcus ureilyticus; assembly: GCF_025558845.1. Classification (NCBI taxonomy): domain Bacteria; kingdom Bacillati; phylum Bacillota; class Bacilli; order Caryophanales; family Staphylococcaceae; genus Staphylococcus; species Staphylococcus ureilyticus. Next base: position 487,883 of record NZ_CP094825.1, read on the forward strand.
AAAGAAGCAGGCATTATATATTGTTCGACACGTAAACAAGTAGAAGAACTACATGAAGCATTAGAAAACAATAAAATTAGCAGCACAATATATCATGCTGGTTTATCCAATAAAGAGCGGGAAGCAGCTCAAAATGATTTTGTATATGATCGTGTGCGTGTCGTAGTTGCAACGAATGCATTCGGTATGGGGATTGATAAATCTAATGTGCGCTTTGTGATTCACTATAACATGCCTGGTGATTTAGAATCGTATTATCAAGAAGCGGGTCGTGCAGGTCGTGATGGACTGAAAAGTGATTGCATCCTTTTATTCAGTGATAGAGACATTGGTTTACACCAATATTTTATTTCATCTTCAAAAGCAGACGATGATTACAAAGAAAAAATGGGTGAAAAATTGAATAAAATGCTACTATATACGAAAACTAAAAAGTGTCTAGAAGCAACACTCGTACATTATTTTGAACCCAATGAAAAACTAGAAGAGTGTGAGCAATGTAGTAATTGTGTTAGAGAAAATAAAACATATGACATGACGAACGAAGCGAAAATGATCGTAAGTTGTATTGCACGTATGAAACAGCAAGAAAGTTATAGTGTCATTATTCAAGTTTTAAGGGGTGAAGACTCTGATTATATTCACTATTGTGATTATAATCAATTGTCCACACATGGCATTATGAAAAACTATACGACATCTGAACTCAGTCATCTTATGGATGAATTGCGATTTAAAGGATTTTTAAATGAGCATGATGAAATATTGATTTGCGATGTATCTGTAAAGGAATTGCTAAATAATCAAATTTCAATTTATACAACACCATTTAAACGTAAATCAAAAGAAAAAGTTAACATCAATACCGTAGAAGGCGTAGACCGTGCCTTATTTGATGAATTAGTTGCCGTGCGTAAACAATTAAGTGAAAAATTAACTATTCCACCAGTAAGTATTTTTTCAGATTTTACTTTGGAAGAATTTGCCAAGAGAAAACCAGAATCAAAGCAAGATATGATCTTAATTGATGGTGTCGGAAGTTATAAATTAAAACACTACTGTCCAATATTTTTAGAAACAATACAATCTTATAAAGCTCAAATTTAGTTGAGCAAATAATTGTTTTTAGAATATATAATCTCATATACTTAATTTTAACGGTATTAGTATTTTACATTGAAATAATTGCGATAAATACGAAGTTAATTTGACAACTATTAATATACTATACAAGTACAAATGTAATAGTGATATTGATCGGTTTCAATTAACTTCGTTTTTGTTTTATCTAACTATGTTCAAAAGGGTTAAATGATACATAAATCGGTTATGTGTTAACTATGTGAATTTTTTTAAGTGATAGTAAAGGCAATGAAAAGAGTGAGGGTGAAAAATTGATAGAATTTAAAAATGTAATCAAACGTTATGGGGATAAAAAGGCTGTAGATGATCTTAGCTTTAATATAAAAGAAGGTGAGTTTTTTGTTTTAATCGGACCTTCAGGTTGTGGTAAAACAACGACATTAAAAATGATTAATCGTTTAATTTCATTAACAGAGGGGTTTATTTATTTTAAAGGTAAACCAATTAGTGACTATCCAGTATATGAAATGCGTTGGGATATTGGTTATGTCTTGCAACAAATTGCATTATTTCCACATTTAACAATAAAAGAAAATATTGCACAAGTACCACAAATGAAAAAATGGAAAGACGTGGATATTGATGAACGTATAGATGAGTTGTTAAATATGGTTGGCTTAGAGCCAGAACTTTTTAAAGATAGAAAACCAGATGAACTATCAGGTGGGCAACAACAACGTGTTGGTGTGGTGCGTGCATTAGCCGCAGACCCACCAGTTATATTGATGGACGAACCTTTCAGTGCATTAGATCCAATCAGTCGAGAAAAACTACAAGATGATTTAATAGCATTACAGCAAAAAATAAAGAAAACAATCGTTTTTGTAACACATGATATACAAGAAGCGATGAAACTTGCTGACAGAATTTGTCTATTAAACAAAGGACATGTAGAGCAAATAGATACACCTGAAAATATGGTTAATCATCCTAAAAGTGATTTTGTAAAACAATTTGTTGGGGATAAATCACTTAAAATAGAAAAAGATATTAAACTATCAGAACTTATTGGAGAATTAACGATTGATGAACAGGCAGCTACCAAAGGCTATCCTATTGTTAACAGCGACGTCTCTATTAAAAACATTTATAGTGATTTAGCTAATCATGATGCTATCATTATTAATGATGAATCGACTGCTACTCAACATGTGCTTAAACGCGAAGATATGTTTAAATATCTATCCGAGCATACAAGGGGTGGTCAAAGATGAATGAATTAATAAATACACTTTCAGGTCGAAAGGGACAATTGTTAACTACGATATTTGAGCATATCCAAATATCATTTATTGCATTGCTCATTGCTGCAATAATTGGAGTACCATTAGGTATTTTGCTCACGAAGACACGTAAGATTTCTGAAATTGTGATGAATATTGCGGCAGTACTACAGACAATACCATCATTAGCATTGCTTGGTTTGATGATACCACTGTTTGGTATTGGTAAGGTACCAGCAGTGATTGCGTTAGTAGTGTATGCATTATTACCGATATTAAGAAACACATACACTGGTATCAATGAAGTGGATAGCTCATTAATTGAGGCAGCTAAGGGTATCGGTATGAAGCCAGGAAGAAGATTAACGAAAGTGGAATTACCCATAGCTATGCCAGTAATTATGGCAGGTATTAGAACAGCTATGGTATTGATTATAGGGACTGCTACATTAGCAGCTTTAATTGGTGCTGGTGGTCTTGGTGATTTGATTCTTTTAGGTATAGATAGAAATGACACATCATTGATCATTATTGGAGCGATTCCCGCAGCTTTATTAGCAATTCTTTTTGATTTAGTTTTACGGTATATGCAAAAGCTGTCCTATAAAAAGTTACTTATTTCTCTAGGTGCAATTATTATAATTCTGCTATTAGTGATTATTGGACCAATGTTTGCTCAAAAAGGAGATAAAATTACATTAGCAGGTAAACTTGGGTCAGAACCATCTGTAATTACAAATATGTATAAAATTTTAATTGAAGAAGAAACAGATGATACAGTAGATGTTAAAGACGGCATGGGGAAAACTTCATTCCTATTTAATGCTTTGAAATCTGACGATATAGATGGCTACCTTGAGTTTACAGGTACTGTACTTGGAGAGTTAACAAAGGAAGATTTGAAATCTAAACAAGAAAATAAGGTATATCAACAAGCAAAATCAAGTTTAGAAGATAAATACGATATGACTATGTTAAAACCAATGAAATATAACAATACTTATTCATTGGCAGTTAAAAAAGATTTTGCGAAAAAACATAACCTTAAAACGATAGGTGACTTAAACAAAGTAAGTGACCAAATTAAGCCAGGTTTCACATTAGAGTTTAATGATCGTGGTGATGGTTATCCAGCTGTTAAAAAAGCATATGATTTAGATTTTGGAGAAGTTAAGACGATGGAGCCGAAATTAAGATATCAAGCAGTTGAAAGCGGAGATATTAACTTAATTGACGCATATTCAACAGATGCCGAATTAAAACAATACGATATGGTTGTTTTAGAAGATGATAAAAAGGTATTCCCACCATATCAAGGTGCACCTATGTTTAAAACATCATATTTAAAGGAACATCCTGAAATCAAAGCACCACTTAACAAATTAGCAGGTAAGATATCTGATGAAGATATGCAACAAATGAATTATGAAGTTACAGTGAAAAAACAAGATCCTTATGAGGTAGCTAAAAACTATTTAGAAAAACATAATTTAATTGATTAATTCATAAGACAATACGAGTTTAACAATGTGTTTTACTATGTTAAAGCACACATTAAGTTGAACTCGTATTTATATTTGATTAAATTCTCACTTCAAAAAAGTTACATTGATTTTCAATGGAAATAAGGTATATAATGGTTACTAAGTTTTGAAATTTCTGTAAATTTAAGGAGGCCCGAATCAACAATGAAAAAACAAATAGAACAATTATCAGCATATCAACCAGGCTTATCACCAAGAGCACTAAAAGAACAATACGGGATTGAGGGTGAACTTTATAAATTAGCTTCTAATGAAAATTTATATGGACCGTCACCTAAAGTGAAAGACGCAATCACGCAGCATTTAGATGAATTGCAATTTTATCCTGAAACGGGTTCTCCGTTAATTAAAGAAGCAATAAGTGAGCATTTGAATGTTGATCCAGCACGTATTTTATTCGGTGCAGGATTAGATGAAGTGATATTAATGATTTCACGTGCTGTTTTAACTGAAGGAGATAAAATTGTTACAAGTGAAATGACTTTTGGTCAGTATTATCATAATGCCATAGTAGAAGCAGCAGATGTTGTTCAGGTACCACTAAAAGATGGTGGGTTTGATTTAGAAGGCATACTTTCTGAAGTTGATGATAACACTAAACTTGTATGGCTATGTAACCCTAATAATCCTACTGGCACATATTTTACACATGATGAATTGCAACGTTTCTTGTCACGTGTGCCTCAAGAAATACCAGTAATTATAGATGAAGCCTATGTTGAATTCGTGACAGCTGAAGACTTTCCAAATTCATTAGCACTACAAGAGCAATTTTCCAATGCTTTCTTACTTAGAACGTTCTCTAAAGCATATGGATTAGCAGGTATGCGTATTGGATATGTGGTCGCTGCTCAAGAAGCAATTGAAAAGTGGAATATTATACGACCACCATTTAATGTAGGGCGTTTATCAGAACATGCTGCACTTGCTGCATTAGAAGATCAAGCGTATTTAGATTCTATTCGTGAAAAAAATGCTCGAGAAAGAGCAAAATTCTTTGATTCAGTTAGTAGTCCTAAATTAAATCCAAGCCAAACGAACTTCATTTTTGTGAATACATCACGACCTCACGAATTGTATGAAGCATTGTTAAAACAGGGGTGCATTACAAGAGAATTTCCGAATGGTGTCAGAATTACGATTGGCTTCCCTGAGCAAAATGATAAAATGATCGAAGTATTAAATAACTTTGATTTATAACAAACATCATCTATAACGTTCAATAAATTAAAATGTATAAAGCTTGAACTATATAATAAAAATATTTAATTTATATAGTATATTATGATAGGCTTATGTATAATTTTGGTTTCATTGAACGTTTTTTGCTATACTAATAATGATAAACAGGGTCATGTTGTCAGATGATTAATGTAATCATGCGTGATCATTGTTAGTGAATGAGAACTTAAAAGGGAGTAGAGTATGAGATGACTAGAAAATCAATTGCTATTGATATGGACGAAGTACTTGCTGATACAGTAGGTGCACTGATTGAAGATGTGAACAAACGTACAGATTTAGGTATAACCTATGATATGTTGGACGGTAAAAAATTACGTCACGCAATGCCCGAACATGATGGCTTATTGCATGAAATTTTACGCGAACCAGGTTTTTTCAAAAAATTAAAAGTGATGGCACATGCTCAAGAAGTTGTGAAAAAATTAACTGAATACTATGATGTTTATATTGCTACTGCTGCAATGGATGTTCCTACATCATTTCATGATAAATATGAATGGTTAAGAGAGTATTTTCCATTTTTAGATCCACAGCACTTTGTTTTTTGTGGACGTAAAGATATCGTAAATGCAGACTATCTCATAGATGACAACCCTCGTCAGTTAGCTATATTTACAGGTAAGTCAATTATGTATACTGCGTCTCATAATGTAAACGATGATCGTTTTACACGTGTAGATGACTGGTATGATGTTGAAAAGTATTTCTTAGGTGACCGTGATTATGATATATAAATTTAATGACATGAACGTATCTTTGTGTGTTTAAATATGTAATTTTAATGATGCTATACTTAAAATGTGCAGAATCTTGAAAATCCATGAGTGAGCGGGCGATAAGTTCAAGTGTACCTATTTATACTTTAAGTGAGTAAACATTTCTAAACGCTATATCAAAAGGACTAATCCATTGTGTACGTGGATTAGTCCTTTTTAATAAGATTTTATTTAGTAAACATTATATATAGTGTATTTATTCATATTCATTATCAGGCGTATTTTCAGGTAACGTTAAAATTTGTATTGCTTCAGGTATGACTTCAATATGGATAGGTGTTTTTAATGCAATTTCTCCGTCGATGTCCACCTTCATTTCCGGTGTGGTCTCTATTTTGATATCTTTAGATAATAAATGCTGAATACCGTTTGTCATATGGTTCCAGTTCATGCTATCTCTTTGTTTAAATATATCACTCAATACACTCGAACTGTGTTCTTTAAAAATAAATAAATTCAGATAACCATCACTAGGTGAAAGGTCTGTTAAAGGTATGCGACTGCCTCCTATAAATGACCCATTTGCAACAACGAGCATTGCAGTATTACCATCAATAACTTTACCGTCAACGGTTAATTGATAATCAAAATGCTCCGGATTAAGCAAAGTTTTAACCGTAGATCCTACGTAACTCAATTTGCCGAAGATGTCCTTATTACCGTTTTGAACATTTTCTGCATTTTGAACAATGAGCCCCAATCCAGCAAAGTTTAGTGCGTATTGATCATTGATTTTCATAACATCATAAGACTGCAACTCTGATTGAATAAGTTGTTGACTGGCTATTTTATGACGTGGACTCAGGTTTAATGTTTTAACAAAATCATTAAATGTGCCACCTGGAATAATACCAATAGGGATATTCAATTCATGTTGCATTATGCCATTGATTAATTCATTGACAGTACCATCGCCACCAAGTAGGAAAATGATATCTACATCGTCACTATAACTTTGGTCTTTAATCTTCTGACAAAATCTTATAATATCACCTTCGTCTTCACTTAGTTGGAGCGACAGATGTTTACAAAATGTAGTTAAGGAAGCTGCCACATCTCCAAGTCCTCGATATATATCTTTAATACCACTGTATTCATGATAAAATAAGACACCGTGTTTGAATTTAGTATTTTCCAATTTTTTCACCATATTCTTTTAAATTTTGTTGCTTATTCACTTTACCCATATTTTCATAGTTATAATTATATAGGAAGAGTTGGTGGCATTTACTTCATTTTTAAATTTTTTGCTGTGACAATTTTTCGCAAGGATGAATAAGATAATGTTTATCTGACCTTTAGCGCATGAAAAAACCCACTTACTCAATAAAGTGAGAAGTGGGCTTGATACGTATGCTATTTAATGCCACGCATACCTTTGACGATTTTTGGTACAAATGCTAAAACAATCAAACTAACTACAATTGCAATACTTCCTAAAAATAGGAAATAATTTTTGTGTCCCAGAGGCTCAATGAGCTTCACTAAAGTACCATTTATAGCTTGCGCACAGGCATTTGTTAATAACCATAAACTCATCATTTGTGTGTTGAAAGCTTTTGGTGCGAGTTTAACTGCTGCACTGTTACCTGTAGGTGATAAACAGAGTTCACCGATAACACAAATAATATAAGACAAAATAACCCAGTTGACACTAATGTCTGCTCCGCCAGCTGAATGTCCAATAGAGCCAATCATTATGTAAGAAGCACCTGCTAATATTGCGCCTAGAACAAATTTTGTTGCTATGCTTGGTTGACGTCGAGCCATTTTGGCCCAAATCAATGAAACCACTGGCGCTAACAATACAATAAATAACGGATTTATCGACTGGAAGAGTGTAGGGCCGAAATCTGTTTTCCACCCAAATAGATTTAATTTCATGTCACTGCTTTCAAATGCAAAGAGATTAAGAACGTTAGCACCTTGTTCTTGAATAGACCAGAAAATTACGCCAAGTATAAATAGCGGTATAAATGCGATTACTCTTGAGCGTTCATCATCTGTGACTTCTTTACTTCGAATCATAATTGTGAAATATACGATTGGTAAGGCAATCCCTAGTATAAGTACTGTTGTACTAACTAAATTAAATGATAATGTGCCTGTTAAGCCAGTAATTAATAATACAACTGCAATGATTACAATGATTGCAGCAAATAAAATACCATATTTTTTCTTCTCGCTTTTATTCAATGGGTTAGTTGGTTTTGTTCCAATTTGACCTAAATTTCTTTTATTGAAAAATATATACCAAACAAGTCCAAGCGCCATACCAATGGCAGCGATTAAGAACCCGCCGTGGAAGTTACCTGTATGTACAAAGCGATCTAGAATAATAGGTGAAATTAATCCGCCTAAGTTAACCGACATATAGAATATAACAAAACCAGCATCTATTCGTGTATCTCTATCGGGATATAATCTACCAACAATATTTGAAATGCTTGGCTTCATTAAACCAGAACCTACAATAATAAAGAACATAGAAATAAATAATCCTATGATATCTAAAGGTAAACTTAAGAAGATATGTCCAATAATGATTAGAACACCACCGTAAAACGTTGCTCCGCGTGTCCCTGTAATTCTATCGGAAATCCATCCGCCGAGTACAGATGTCATGTATATCAGTGCCCCGTATACTGCCATAATTGACTGAGCAGTACTTTTATCCATGCCGAGTCCACCATCTTTAATAGCGAAATACATGTAGAAAATGAGTAAGGCACGCATACCGTAATAGCTGAACCTCTCCCAAAATTCAACAAAGAATAATACGCCTAGCCCTTTAGGGTGTCCAAAAAATCCTTTTTGTGGGATGGATTGAACCGCTTGTTCATGGGCTTTATCTTGATTTTGCATAAAAACATTCCCCGTCCTTTCAATACTCCCTATAAGAATGTATAAAAATGATTTTACGCTTAATTAAATTAAATTTCAATAATATTCTTAAAACAACAATATTCGAAATATTCTGATTTATTTTCAATTTATATAAGCATAAATCTTTATTTATTTATATTTAAATGGGTGGCAGTGTATTATTATACAAAAAAAGCAATATAGAAATCTGATTTCAAAGATTTCTATATTGCTCACTTAGAAATATCATAATTTAAGCAATTAATATACACCTTTCATCGCACGTTTTACTTTTGGTGAAATGATTAAGAGTATAACCCCAATAACGACTGCTACTAATCCTGAGTACATAAAGTAATCACTTTGATTCATTTTTGTATATACAACTACAAGCTGGGCATTAAGACCCTGTGCAGTTGCGTTACTTAACATCCATAAACTCATCATACGTGCAGTAAATGTCAGTGGTGCAAGTTTTGTAGTTGTTGATAAACCAACAGGTGATATACACAATTCACCAATTGATATTAATAAGAAGCTTAGTACAAGCCATAGAGGATTAATCAACTCATTTCCTGATGCTAACGGAATAATCATCACTAAATATGAAAGGCCTGCAATGATAGCTCCAAAAGCAAATTTATGAACTGTTGGTGGATTATGTTTTCCTAGTTTCATCCATAAAGTTGCAAATACTGGTGCAAGTATCACAATGAATACTGGATTTAATGATTGTGCCCAAGAAGCAGGAATTGAAAAATCAATTAAACCATTGGTTAATGTTTTCATTTCTAATTGAGTTTTTGTATCTGCAAACGTCGCAAGTATCGTTGAACCTTGCTCTTGAATCATCCAAAATGCCACAGATGTGATATATAAAGGTACGTAACTGTAGACTCGTGAACGTTCATCTTTTGTAACATCTTTGCTCACAATCATATTAATAAATATGTATATAGGTAGTACGATTCCTAAAATTGTGATTAAAAGACTAAAGTTTCCTAATGTAAGTGCATTATTTAAATGTAAAATAAATAAATAGATTAAAAATAAAACAATGACGCCAACAGTGATTAAAGTGAATTTTTTGATTTCTGGTTTTGTTAATGGATTTGGCACATTACGACCTGCAAGGCCAAGATATTTTTTACGTTTTAAAATATAAACGACTAATCCACAGAACATACCGATTGCTGCTGCTAAGAAACCTGCGTGGAAACTGATTCTTGTTTGTAGATAGCCTGTAAGTAGTGGTGCAAATATACTACCTAAATTAATTCCCATATAGAATAACGTAAAAGCTGCATCTCTTCTAACATCGTTACGTTCGTATAATTCTCCTACTGTTGTAGAAATATTTGGTTTTAATAACCCTGTACCAGCGATAATAACACCAAGTGCAATTAGTACAAGTGTTAAATTGTTTGGTAACGAAAGTAAAATATGTCCAATCATAATGAGGAATCCACCATAGAAAACTGCATCTTGTGTACCAGTGATTCTATCTGCAATCCATCCTCCGATGATACCTGACATATAAATTAAAGTACCGTAGATTGCGACAATTTGCATGGCAACACTTTGCGGCAATCCAAAGCCTCCATCAGCCACGGCATAATATAAGTAAAAAATTAAAATGGCTTTCATACCATAATAACTGAATCTCTCCCAAAATTCAGTGAAGAATAAAGTGCTTAGTCCTTTTGGATGCCCAAAGAAACCTTTGTTTGGGATGTCTTTAATAATTTCTTCATGTGTATAATTCGATCTTTTCATAATTTCCCTCCCCTTTAACGGTTGGATATATTTTATACTGTATCTCATAATTTAACAAGTATGAATTGATTTAATATAAAATACATTCAAAAATACAAAAATAAAATATTTTAATAAAAAAAGCTGTTAAGCCTTTATCGAACGAGACTTAACAACTTTTGGTTTTTGTTTATCCTATTGTATTAACGATTATCTATTTTTTCTGGATAGAGATCATGATTCATTAAACGATGTTCTGCCATTTTTTCATATTTACTGTCAGGGCGACCATAGTTTGTATAAGGATCAATAGATATACCACCACGAGGCGTGAATTTTCCCCAAACTTCTATATAATGTGGATCCATTAAGTCGATGAGATCATTCATAATAATATTCATACAGTCCTCATGAAAATCGCCATGATTTCTAAAGCTAAATAAATACAATTTTAATGATTTAGATTCTACCATTTTAATATTTGGAATATACGAAATATAAATAGTAGCAAAATCAGGTTGACCCGTAATAGGGCATAAAGATGTAAACTCAGGACAATTAAATTTAACAAAATAATCACGGCCCGGGTGTTTATTATCAAATGATTCTAATACATCTGGTCGATAATCAAAATCATATTTATTATTTTGGTTTCCTAGTAAAGTAATATCTTTTAAATCTTCATGTTTACGTCCTTCAGACATCGTAATTGCTCCTTTAATATTTAGATTTTTGTTCCTTTTTCTGAACGGTTAACGGTTGGCGTCTTGCTTTTTCAAACATATAATAGCTTGCACCAATAATAATGATATAACCTAGAATTGCATAGAAATCTGGTGACTCACCAAATAAAATAAAACCAAATAGCGCGGTGAATATAATAGATGCGTACGTAAATATTGAAATATCTTTAGCCGGGGCAAAACTATAGGCTAAGGTAATACCTATTTGACCAGCAGCCGCAGCTAAGCCAGCACCGATTAAATAAACAACTTGCATGACAGACATTGGTTCGAATGTAAATATCGTAAATGGAATGAGTGCTATTATAGAGAAGAAAGAAAAATAAAAAACAATCGTATATGGTGCCTCTTTGCTACTTAATGCTCTAACACAAGTATAGGCACTTGCCGCGAAGATACCTGATAGTAATCCGGCAATCGCTGGAATCATAGAAGAAGAAAACTCAGGTTTCACAACGAATAACATACCCAAAATGGCTACGATCATAGCAATAAATTGGTAATTGCGTACTTTTTCATTTAAGAAAATCAAACTAAGTAGTATCGTCCAAAAAGGATTTAATTTCATTAATGTATCTGCGTCACTAAGAATCATATGGTCGATGGCATATATATTTAATAATACGCCAATTAAGCCAAGCGCAGAACGAGATATTAATAAAGGCTGGCTACTCAATTTACCAAAAAGTGGTTGTTTGTACTTAAATATAAAATACAAAGGAATAAACATTGCCACTAGGTTTCTTGCCAATGATTTTTGAAAGACAGGGAGATCTCCAGCTAATCTAAAAAAAACAGACATAAAGCTAAAACCAACTGCAGAAATTAGAATAGCAATAATACCTTTTATTTTTGGATTCACATATATCGCCTCAATTTTAAAATTTTAACGTATCTATATTAGCATAGTTAATTAGAAAATGTATATATGCTTGAATTTAAAAGGGAAATATATTAAAGTATAAATACGAACAAATGTTCTGTTTGTATAGTGTTTCATTAAGAAATTTTAAAAGTAATTAAGTATACCAATTAGTTCTAAAATATAATATATGAAGCGCAATATATAAGGTCTAGGGCTAGATAATCCAGATATATCAAGCTTTAAAAAGAAATTAAAAAAAGCAAGCATTGAGCCTCTAAAAGTCGAAAAAATATTTTTTAAAAATTTAAAATTGAGTTTAAGGTTGAATTGGTGCCATTTTCATACTGTTTTCATTGTTTTGACATAAATTAAAGACTTTTAATAAGGCGATGAGTTATGTATAATGAAACACATAATATAGTATTAATGGCCAGGGCGAAACACTATATATTGTGTTTTGATACGTGGTCAATTTATTTATAATAAATCAAATTTTAAGTAAAATCACACAGTTTCAGGCTTTAAATAATGACAAATAAGGCATTAATACTTAAATGTTGAGTTTTTACATACCTACTTATAGAATTACAAGTTACTATATATAGTGGTTATTTCAATCATTTAATACATTCAAAAACAACACCTCGAAAGCCTTACAATTTTTGATTTTCCAACTTACGTATTTCTATTTAGAAAGAAGGTGAGCCAATGAAAGTGGTATATTTTTCGTTTTCCGGCAATGTGCGCAGATTTATAAAAAAAACCGAACTGACAAATGTTATGGAAATCACGCAAAATAATTGTTCAGAGAGAATTGAGGAGCCATTCGTTTTGGTCACTGGGACAATAGGATTTGGTGAGGTACCCCAACCAGTTCAAGCGTTTTTAGAAGTAAATGATGATTTATTAAAAGCTGTTGCAGCTAGCGGAAACCGTAATTGGGGACAAAATTTCGCAAAAGCTGGACGATTAATTTCGGAACGTTACCAAGTTCCATTATTATTGAAGTTTGAAGTACAGGGCACTGCAGATGATATAAATGAATTTAAAGATAAGGTGGGAAATTTCAATGAAGATTATGGACGAGAAGAAATACAATCATATTGAATTAAACAATGAGGTTACAAAAAGAAAAGATAATGGTTTCTTTAATTTGGAAAAGGATCAAGAAGCACTAGCAGTTTATTTAGAAGAGATTCAAGATAAGACAATCTATTTTGATACTGAAATTGAACGCTTACATTATCTCGTGGATAACGATTTTTATTTTGACGTTTTTGAAAAATATTCAGAAGCGGATTTACAAGAAATTACAGATTATGCTAAAAGTATTGACTTTCGTTTTGCCAGTTATATGTCAGCAAGTAAATTCTTTAAAGACTATGCGTTGAAGACAAACGATAAAACACAGTTCTTAGAAGATTATAAGCAACATGTTGTAATCGTTGCACTATATCTAGCAAATGGTCATAAACCGACAGCTAGACAACTTATCTCAGCTATGATTGAACAACGTTACCAACCAGCAACGCCAACGTTTTTAAATGCTGGGCGTGCGCGTCGTGGTGAGCTTGTGTCATGTTTCTTACTAGAAGTAGACGACAGTTTAAATTCAATCAATTTTATAGATTCTACAGCGAAACAGTTAAGTAAAATTGGTGGCGGTGTTGCTATCAACTTATCTAAATTGCGTGCTAGAGGAGAAGCGATTAAAGGTATTAAAGGCGTGGCAAAAGGTGTATTACCTGTTGCTAAATCTCTTGAAGGTGGATTTAGCTATGCTGACCAATTAGGACAACGTCCTGGGGCTGGTGCTGTGTACTTAAATATTTTCCATTATGATGTAGAAGAATTTTTAGATACTAAAAAAGTTAACGCGGATGAAGATTTACGATTATCAACTATTTCTACTGGTTTAATTGTACCTTCAAAATTCTTTGAACTGGCAAAAGAAGGTAAAGACTTTTATATGTTCGCACCACATACAGTTTATAATGAATATGGTGTAACGTTAGATGACATTAATTTAGATGAATACTACGAAAGTTTAGTAGCCAATCCAAATGTTGATAAAAAGAAAAAAGATGCTCGTGAAATGCTAAATATGATTGCACAAACACAACTGCAATCTGGTTATCCTTATCTAATGTTTAAAGATAATGCGAATAAAGTACATCCTAACTCTAATATTGGTCAAATTAAAATGAGTAACTTATGTACAGAAATCTTCCAATTACAAGAAACGTCTATTATTAACGATTATGGTATCGAAGACGAAATAAAACGTGATATATCTTGTAACTTAGGATCTTTAAATATTGTTAATGTTATGGAATCTGGAAAATTTAAAGATTCAGTGCACACAGGCATGGATGCATTGACAGTGGTCAGTGATGAAGCAAATATACAAAATGCGCCAGGTGTTAGAAAAGCTAATAGTGAATTACATTCAGTTGGATTAGGCGTTATGAATCTACATGGTTATCTAGCTAAAAATAAAATTGGTTATGAGTCTGAAGAAGCAAAAGATTTTGCTAACATATTCTTCATGATGATGAACTATTATTCAATTGAAAGATCCATGGAAATTGCAAAAGATAGACAAGAAACATTTAAAGACTTTGATAAATCAGATTATGCGAATGGGAAATATTTTGAGTTTTACACTTCGCAAACGTTTACACCAAAATATGAAAAAGTACGTAAATTATTTGAAGGTTTAGAAATTCCTTCACCTGAAGATTGGAAAGCATTACAAAAAGAAGTTGAAACTCACGGCTTATTCCACGCATATCGTTTAGCGATTGCACCAACACAAAGTATTTCTTATGTTCAAAATGCGACAAGTTCAGTTATGCCGATAGTTGACCAAATTGAGCGCCGTACTTACGGTAATGCAGAAACGTTTTATCCAATGCCATTCTTATCACCAGAAACAATGTGGTATTACAAATCTGCATTCAATACTGATCAAATGAAATTAATCGATTTAATTGCTACGATCCAAACACATGTGGATCAAGGTATTTCTACAATTCTTTATGTAAACTCAGAGATATCAACACGTGAATTATCTAGATTATATGTTTATGCACATCATAAAGGGTTGAAATCTTTATATTACACTAGAAATAAATTATTAAGTGTTGAAGAATGTACGAGTTGTGCAATATAAAACGAGGCTATCTAATTTAATGAACAAGGAAATATGAATCTTGAAATATCGCATATGTTTTAAAAACAAAAAGGTAATGCATTAAGTGAACATGATTTAAATTAAAGTGTATCAACATTATAGAAATAGAGTCACTTATGCAGAGGGATAGAAAATCTAAAGATATATTTAGATTTCTGTCCCACTTTCTGTGTTTTATAATTCAAATAAATATTTACTAGATAGGGGAATTATCTAAATGAAAGCAGTCAATTGGAATACTCAAGAAGATATGACAAATATGTTTTGGCGACAAAATATTTCGCAAATGTGGGTAGAAACTGAATTTAAAGTTTCAAAAGATATTGCAAGTTGGAAAACATTATCCGATGAAGAAAAAAATGCATTTAAAAAAGCATTAGCAGGTTTAACTGGTCTGGATACACACCAAGCAGATGATGGCATGCCATTAATCATGTTACATACTACAGATTTACGTAAAAAAGCGGTTTATTCCTTTATGGCGATGATGGAACAAATTCATGCTAAAAGTTATTCTCACATCTTTACAACTTTATTACCATCTAGCGAAACAAACTACTTATTAGATAAATGGGTCCTAGAAGAGCCACATTTGAAATTTAAATCGGATAAAATTGTAAATAATTATCATAAATTATGGGGTAAAGAAGCATCGATTTATGATCAATATATCGCACGTGTATCAAGTGTTTTTCTAGAAACATTTTTATTCTATTCTGGTTTCTATTACCCATTATATTTAGCTGGGCAAGGTAAAATGACAACCTCAGGAGAAATCATTCGTAAAATTTTATTAGATGAATCTATTCATGGTGTGTTTACTGGGATGGATGCGCAAAGTTTACGAAATGAATTGTCTGAAAGTGAAAAACAACAAGCAGACCAAGAAATGTATAAACTATTAGATGAATTATATAAAAACGAAGTTTCTTATACACAATCTTTATATGATGACATCGGTTTAACTGAAGATGTGCTTAACTATGTAAGATATAATGGTAACAAAGCATTATCAAACCTTGGATTTGATCCGTACTTTGAAGAGAGAGAATTTAATCCAATTATCGAAAATGCGCTAGATACATCTACAAAAAACCATGATTTCTTCTCTGTTAAAGGCGATGGTTATACATTAGCGCTAAACGTTGAAGCATTACAAGATGAAGATTTTATTTTTGAAGACTAAATTGTGACCATTTCAACTATCATAATAATATAAAATTTAGTGATTGCAGATGTCTGAAATATAAGCAATTTTTAATCACCAATAAACGTCAGTTTCTATTGAAATTATATAGAAATTGACGTTTTTTAATTTGTATAAGTTTCGTTCGATGTACTACAATTTACAAATTTTATGCCAATACAACTAATTCGAACACTAATTTTGTTTTATGTAATAGTTAAATGAGTGATTCAAGTGAAACGACAAAAATTTCTATAAATACTTGAGTATAAAATGAAAGTACTTGATTAAATGTCTTAGTTTCTAATTTAGATATTTTTGACATAAATGGAGAATTGTTTTGATAATCTCTATTATTGCTATTGAATTTACTTGCAAAGATGATAAAATTTAATTTATAGGTATTGATAATGATTATCACATTCAATACGATATAGCGTTTATGAAAGGATTAATTACTCACTATGAAATTTTTACTAAATGGCGTTGTCTTAGCTATTATTTTATTCTTTTTAACTATCCTTTCTTTATTTATAGGCGTTAGTAAAGTATCGATTACTGATATTTTTCATTTAACGCATGAACAAATAAATATCATCGTGTCTAGTAGGATCCCCAGAACTATAAGTATCTTAATCTCTGGCAGTACTTTAGCGCTTTCTGGACTTATTATGCAGCAGATGATGCAAAATAAATTTGTGAGTCCAACGACAGCAGGGACAATGGAATGGGCCAAGTTAGGTATTTTAATATCAATGATATTTTTTCCACAAGAGAATATTATTATTAAATTAATATTTGCAGTAATATTAAGCATCGGTGGCACATTCTTATTTGTTAAATTAGTACAGTACATAAGATTCACAGATGTTATTTTTATTCCACTTTTAGGTATTATGCTTGGTGGTATTGTGTCTAGCTTAGCGACATTTCTTGCTCTAAAAACGAATACTGTACAAAGTGTAGGCAACTGGCTTAACGGAAATTTTGCTATCATTACGAGTGGTAGATATGAAATATTATACTTAAGCATTCCTTTATTAATACTTACATATATATTTGCTAATCATTTCACGATTGCAGGGATGGGGAAAGATTTTAGTAATAACTTAGGCGTTAACTATAAAAAAATAATAAATATTGGTTTATTTATCACTGCGACTATAACAGCGCTTGTAGTTGTTACAGTGGGGACATTACCATTTTTAGGCCTCATTGTTCCGAATATTGTGTCAATTTTTAGAGGTGATCATTTAAAACAAGCATTGCCTCATACAGCAATGTTAGGGGCAGTATTTGTTATGTTTTCTGACATAATTGGTAGGATTATTGTCTATCCATATGAAATAAATATTGGTTTAACAATTGGTGTTTTTGGCACGATTATTTTCTTAATCTTATTGATGAAAGGAAGACATAATTATGCAGATTAGTGCTAAATCAAAGTTAATGATATTAATCGCTATCACTTTATGTGTTGCTTTAATTTATCTTTTCATCGGTATTGATTTCGAAATTTTTAGATACCAGTTTATCAGCCGTTTTAGAAAATTAGTGCTTATGCTATTGGTAGGTGGAGCAATTGCAGCTTCAGTAGTCATTTTTCAGGCAATTACAACGAATCGTTTGTTAACACCGTCGATTATGGGGCTTGATGCTGTATATATGTTTGTGAAAGTATTGCTAGTATTTGTGTTTGGTGTACAGTCTGCATTTGTTACTAATATATATTTAAGTTTTGCTACTTCACTGTTAGTAATGGTTGTATTTTCACTATTACTATTTCAAGGTATCTTTAGAATTGGTGATGTGTCAATATACTTTATTTTACTCATAGGAGTTATTTTAGGCACTTTCTTCAGAAGTATCACTGGATTTTTAGAACTGATTATTAATCCTGAAGACTTTTTGGCAGTCCAGAGTTCAATGTTTGCCAATTTTGATGCTTCCAATAGTAAATTGGTGATGCTGTGCGGAGTTATATTAATGATATTAATCCTTATTACAGTGATTGCGATACCGTATTTAGATGTACTTTTATTAGGCAAAGACCAAGCAATTAATTTAGGTTTGTCTTATAAAATGGTTACAAGATTATTACTTATACTTGTTGCGATATTAGTATCCATCTCTACTTCATTGGTAGGTCCAATTACATTTTTAGGATTGTTAACAGTTAATCTAGCACACGAATTGATGAAAACCTATGAACATAAATATATATTGCCGGCAACGATTTGTTTAAGTTGGTTGAGTTTATTTATTGCACAGAGTGTAGTGGAAAATTTATTTGAAGCGACGACGCAAGTGAGTATCATTATAGACTTAGTAGGTGGAACGTACTTTATCTATCTATTAATTAAAAGGAGACATGCGAATTGATACGTGTTCAAGGATTGACTAAAACGATTCAGGATAAAACGATTTTAAATGACATTAATGTAGAAATCAGTAAAGGGCGTTTAACTTCAATGATAGGTCCAAACGGCGCTGGTAAGAGTACCTTATTATCAGCAATCACACGCTTGATTGATTTCGATAAAGGAACTATTGAGATTGAGGGGAAAGCTATATCTGAATATAAAAGTAATGAGTTATCTAAAAAATTATCTATTTTGAAACAGGCCAATCATACTGAGTTAAATATTACTGTGGAGCAACTTGTTAATTTTGGAAGATTTCCATATTCGAAAGGACGCTTAAATGAGGCGGATCGAGCGCAAGTTGAGTATGCACTTGAGTTATTGAATCTTAAAGAAATTAGACACCGTTACTTAAAAACATTGTCAGGTGGTCAACGACAACGTGCATATGTAGCTATGACGATAGCACAGGACACAGAGTATATTTTGCTTGATGAACCATTAAATAATTTAGACATGAAACATTCAGTTCAAATTATGAAAACATTACGTCAACTCGCTAAATCACTCAATAAAACTATTGTTGTTGTCATACATGATATTAATTTTGCTTCGTGCTATTCAGATGACATCATTGCATTGAAAGATGGAGAAATGGTCAAAGCAAGTACTAAAGATGAAGTTATACAAGAAGATACGCTTAAGACACTATATGATATGGACGTTAAAATTGAAGACATTCGCGGACAACGTATTTGTGTATATTTTGATGAAGAAACAGCAGAGTATGAACTATCGATATTACAATCAGTCTAAAATGAAATGGTTGTTAATGAAGGGAGTGATGCAACTGCAACGTTGTTCATTTTAAAAGGCATATTGAAATGGTGATTAACTTTATTATTCCAGGAGGATTAAACATATGAAGAAATTTGCTTTATTTATGGTTATAGGTTTAATGTTTTTATTAGTAGCATGTAGTAATGGAGGTTCAGACGACAAGAAGTCATCTGACACAAAATCAGATAATAATGAATCAAACAAAACAGTTAAAATAGAAAATAATTATAAAGCTAATGGTGAAAAGCGTGATGGCAGTGACGCAAAATCTGTAAAAGAATCAGTTGATGTTCCAGTAAATCCTAAAAATGCAGTTGTCTTTGATTATGGTGCATTAGATACATTAAAAGAGTTAGGACTTGGAGATAAAGTTAAAGCACTTCCTAAAGGTGAAGATGCTAAATCATTACCAGATTTCTTAAGTGAATTTAAAAGTGATAAATATTTAAATACTGGTAGTTTGAAAGAAGTGAATTATGACAAAGTTGCAGAAGCAAAACCTGAGGTAATATTCATATCTGGACGTACAGCTAACCAAAAAAACTTGGATGAATTTAAAAAAGCAGCACCAGATGCTAAAGTTGTTTACATAGGCGTAGATAATAAAGATGAAGTTAAGTCGCTTAAAGCCAACGCTGAAAAAATAGGTAAAATTTATCAAAAAGAAGATGAAGTTAAGTCTCTTAATAAAAAATTAGACGATAAAATCGCAGGTATAAAAGAAAAAACAAAAGATTTAAAAGATCAAAAAGCGTTATATTTATTAGTAAATGAAGGTGAATTATCAACATTTGGTCCAGGTGAACGTTTTGGTTCTATGATATTTAATACAATGGGCTTTACACCAGCAGATAAAGAAATTAAAGAAAGTAATCATGGACAAAATGTTACAAATGAATATGTTGCAGAAAAAAATCCTGGTATTATTTTTGCGATGGACCGCGGACAAGCTGTAGCAGGTAAATCTACTGCTAAAAAAGCATTGAGCAATGATGTCATCAAAGATGTTGATGCGATTAAACATAGTAAAGTATATGAATTGGATCCAAAACTTTGGTACTTCTCAAGTGGTTCAACAACAACTGCAATTAAACAAATTGAAGAAGTTGAGAAAGCATTAGATAAAAAATAATAATAGGCATAAGTGGGGATTGTCTTAATAACGTATACTAATAGCAGTGAAAATCACTTTAAACGTGAATTCACTGCTTTTTTAATATGGTATAGTCTTGCTTACCAATAGTTATTAAATGTGACAGGGGTGCGCTTGATTAGTCTCAATTGTTTTTTGTTTGGCTCAGTACTAAAATGACATTGAGCACTTAAGTAATAAATTGATTTAAAAACTTGTATAATGAATAAAAACAGTAAAAGAAGGTGACATAAAAATGATTTTAGATAATGTGAACCCAAATGATTTATTTCCAACAGAAAAGAAAGGACCTAGTGTATTGGGTACGATAGAGTATTCTGTACAAGGTTCTACAGAATTTGAAGGTGCGTTTATTGCTACAAACGAACGCATTATTTTAAATGTAGATATGAATGGGGAATTCTATTATAGAAGTATAGGTTATGATGAAGTAGAGAAAATTACATACGAAGACGGTCGCATTCATTTCACATTTAATATTGGACCAATGCCGATGAAAGATATACAAAAAGGTGATACAGAAGCGTTTGTACAATTTGTAAAGGACAAAATAAACATTCAATAAGAAGATAGTGTTTAAGAGAACGTGCCTCTACTATGTTTAAAATGGATTTACGATATTTGAATATATCAAAGAGCGAGACAGAAATTAGAAAAATAAATTTCTGTCTCGCTCTTATTGTTAAACGCCAATTATATAGAAAAGTACGTGCTGTAATGATATTTACAGCGATTATTAAAATGGGCATCACAGTTTGGACAAGCTTCAATCAACATATATGCATTGATTGTCATTTCATGTTTACATACACCACATAAAATAGCTTTTGTATTAAACTCTTCAGTTTCCCATCTTTGTATTGGATGAGAGGTGTCTTCATTATGACATTTATAACATGGATAATATTTATTACAGCATTTGAATTTAATTGCTATTACATCTAACGGTGTATGGTAATGTGTACAACGTGTCTCGCTATCTACAGTTGCACCATATATTTTTGGCATCTTATAACACTCCTAACGTTCAATAGGATGCTCACCGATGATTCTAACTTCTGGATGAAGTTCAACATCAAATTTAGCTTTAACTGTTTTTTGTACGTGATGTATTAAATCTTCGTAATCAGTTGCAGTACCTTTATCTACGTTTACCATAAAACCTGCATGTTTCTTTGATACTTCTACGCCACCTATGCGATAGCCTTGTAGATTTGAATCTTGTATTAATTTACCAGCAAAATGTCCTGGTGGTCGTTGAAAGACGCTGCCACAAGATGGATATTCTAGTGGCTGTTTTGTTTCCCTTCTTTCAGTCAAATCATCCATTTTCTCTTGGATATCTTGTAGATTGCCAGGCGTTAATGTAAATGCAGCTTCTAATACAACTAAGTGTTCTTTTTGAACGATACTATTACGATAATCTAACTCAAGCTCTTTGTTTGTTAGTGTGATTAAGTCTCCTTTTTCATTAACGCATAGGGCATAATCGATACAATCTTTGACTTCACCACCATAAGCCCCCGCATTCATAAATACAGCACCGCCAATTGACCCTGGGATACCACAGGCAAACTCCAATCCAGTTAGTGCATTGTCTCGTGCAGTACGTGATACATCAATAATTGCAGCACCACTTCCTGAGATGATTGCATCATCTGAAACATCAATATAATCTAACTGGAGTAAACTGATGACAATGCCTCTAATTCCACCTTCTCGGATAATAATGTTTGAACCATTCCCTAAATACGTGACGGGGATATCGTTTGTGTAAGCAAAATGGACGATAGCTTGTACATGCTCATTTTGCGTTGGAGATAAGTAATAATCTGCTTGACCTCCCGTTTCAGTGTATGTATAGCGTTTTAGTGGTTCGTCAACTTTTATAATATTTTTTGGAACTATTGCTTCTAATTCTTTTAAGATGTCATCTTTATGCAATTATAGAACATCCTTTCCTGTTGAATTCATTTATATATTATACCAATGATTTAACTTGTTTGCTAAACAGTATATCGCTTTATTGAAAACGATTCAGTTTATTTATTCTTTTAATATTTAAACGTTAGTGATGTGTGTTCGATAAATCTTTATTAATTTCACGGAGTAGTTGTTTAAAAAGTAATTGTTTCTGATTTTCGTATTCACGAATTGGCGCTGTATCAGTTGCTAAATTGTACTTTTGTTTTCCGAAATGAGTTGCTGAAGATGCATTGATTGTTAAATAATAATTTGTCTTCAGATAATCATTATAAAGTTGTGAGTCTATTTGAACAATATGTAATCGAGCAATTTGTTTTAAATCAATGAGATTATTAAATTGAGCCATAACTACTTTTTTGTGATATGGATGATGAAGTCTATAAAAACCTTGATAATTTAGTCTTTTTTCATCTAAAGCAGTGATATCATGTAAATCATCTACCCCTACTAATACATCTAAAATAGGTTCAGTAGGGTAGTTGAAGTGGCTAGTCCCTCCAATATGATGTGTTGTTTTTACTGGTGTATCTAAAAGGGTCAATAATTTATGACGTAGCATCTTATATTGTTTAATAAAAGTTTGCTGAACATCTTCTTTGATAAAAGGTTGAACATCCGAATACATTGAATTAAATCACTCCTTTAAATGATCAAAATAAATTGTTAAACTATAAATTCTGGAATAATATATCATATATTATTTTCAAGTTAAATAAGTTTCTGTATAATACGTAATGATAAGGAGTGCAGAAATGAAAAAATTAATGTGCTTTGTTTTATTAGTTTGTTTTGCTGTCGTAATTGTTGCTTGCGGACATGAAGGTGCCAACGAATTTAAAGATTTCGATAGCACTTTAAATGATGTAAAGCAAAAAGAAAAGGCGTTCAATAAAGAAATGGATTCTATTGATTTAGAAAACATTAATGATTTAAGTAAAACAGATATGACTGATAAAAACAAAAAAGAATTTAATCAATTGCAAAACAATTTGAATAGCAAGTTAATACCTAAATTTGAAGCATATGAGAAAGCTACAAAAAATCTGCCAGCACAGTCCGAAGAAACCAAAGAATTAAAATCTAAATATTTAACATCAATCAAAAAGAAAAAAGCTGCGATTGATGAACTTAAAACATTTGTTGATTTATACAATCAGTCAGTTAAAGCAAATGAAGATATTTTAGATTATACAAAACTTTTCGAAAAGAATAGATCACAAGTAGAAGAAAATATGAAAAAAGCTAATAATGCAGGTGAAAGTGTTAAAGGCTTTAAAGAGAAATTAGAACAAAATAATAAAGATTTAAAAAATACAGCGGAAAAAGAATCAAATGCTAGAAGTGCTAAATCAGAGCAACAAGCCATTGAAAATCAAATTATGCCATTAATAAAAAAACAAATTAAAGACTTAAACAAGGCAGAAATTACAGATGGTTATGTGAATGATGCGCGTAAAAATACGATTGAGATGTACTACAGCTTACAAAATTACTATGAAACAAGAGAAGAGACAATTGAAATTGGTGAAGCAATAGCTAAAATAGACATCAATCAATTACCGAAAGAAAGTAAAGATTTAAAACAATATGATAAGGATTTTAATAAAAAGTATGCCGAAATAAAAGGTAAATATCAATAATAAATTATTCAATTAAGTTATGAGATTTGTAATAAACTGTTAACAATAAAAAGGTAATTGTGTATAATTGGAAACAATGATATGTGAATATCATTGGAATTTCACACTTTTAGATACAATGTGGTGTGTTAAATATTTTTAGAGGTGAATAGAATGGCTATAAAGCTGAGTTCGATTGACCAGTTTGAGCAAGTTTTAGAAGAAAATAAATATGTATTTGTGCTGAAACATAGTGAAACATGTCCTATTTCAGCCAATGCTATTGATCAATTTAACAAATTTTTATATGAAAGAGATATGGATGGTTATTATTTAATCGTACAACAAGAAAGAGCTTTATCAGATTATATAGAAGAAAAAACAAATGTAAAACATGAATCGCCACAAGCATTTTATTTTGTGAAGGGACAAGCGATTTGGAATGCAAGTCACGATCATATTAATGTGAAATCTTTGGCAGGCGCTGAAGAGTAAAAAATAAATATTTAAAAATGAAACGCTTGTTAAGCTTTAAGTTATATTAAAAGGTTTAGCAAGCGTTTCTTATAATGTGAAAAATTGTGTTTTGGCATGTATAATATAAAGTTGAATTAGTCATAAATCCACGGGTAATTGAATATTGATCATTTTATCAGGCGTGGTATTCGCGTCAATTTAAAAATAAAGCTATGAAAAATGTAAGGTAATATGAATATTAGAGGTGACAAAATGAAAGTATTAGTAGCGATGGATGAATTTAATGGTATTATATCTAGCTATCAAGCCAATCGGTATGTAGAAGAAGCGGTTGCTAGCCAAATAGAGAAAGCGGATATCGTACAAGTACCGTTGTTTAATGGTCGGCATGAATTGATGGATTCTGTCTTTTTATGGCAATCAGGTACCAAATACAGAGTGGTTGCCCATGATGCAGATATGAATGAAGTAGAAGCAGTTTATGGTATTACAGATAATGGCATGACAATTATTGAAGGCAATCTATTTTTAAAAGGACAACGACCAATTATAGAAAGAACAAGTTATGGTTTAGGTGAAATTATACTTGATGCAATAGAAAATGGTGCTGAACATTTAATTATTTCGTTAGGTGCTATTGGTAGTTTTGACGGTGGTGCTGGTATGCTTCAAGCACTCGGAGCTAAATTTTATGATGACGAAGCGCAAGAAATCGATGTTACGCAAGGCAGTCGTGTACTAAAATATATTAGACGTATAGATATTTCTCAAGTTAATCCAAAATTGAAAGATATGAGAATTCAACTTATGTCAGATTTTGATAGTAAATTATATGGTAAAAATAGTGAAATTATGCAAACATATGAAAATTACCAAATTTCGCATCAAGAAGCGGCTGAGGTAGATAATTTAATTTGGTATTTAAGTGAGATGTTTAAAGCTGAATTGAAAACTGCACTAGGGCCTATTCAAAGAGGTGGCGCTGGTGGAGGTATAGCTGCAGTGTTAAACGGCTTATATGATGCTGAGATTATGACAAGTCATGAACTAGTGGATCAGATTACACATTTAGAATCATTAATTCAACAAGCAGATTTAATAATATTTGGTGAAGGTGTGAACGAACAAGATCAAATTTTAGAAACGACGACCGTTCGCTTAGCTGAGTTAGCTACAAAATATAATAAACCGTCGATTGCCATTTGTGCTACTGATGATAAATTTGATTTGTTTGAATCGATGGGTGTAACAGCAATGTTTAATACATTTATCGAAATGCCGCAATCCTTTACAGATTTTAAAATGGGCATTCAAATTAGACATTATACGGTTCAAGCGATTAAGTTATTGAAAACACAATTTGATGTTAATCAATAAAACAAGTATGCATCGTTGTCTATAGATGTGCTAGAACGATAAAATTACTAATTAAACATCGGCAAAATTGCCCTGAACAACTTGTACCAAGTAAAACCGCCAATTTCTGTAGATTTACAATAGAAATTGACGGTTTTTTTAATAGCGTTTGGAGATGATGAAAAATAGCACCATTATAACGATGACACCTGATGGCATTGTAGGTTTAAGCAAGCATAACATTGCAAAAGGTATGGGAACGTGGACTAGAAATGTATGCATAACCAAAATGATAAAACATAAATTTAAAAAAGAGGATGGAACAGAAATCTGATTATATTAAAAAGATTTCGTCGTTCCACCCTGGCAAGTAAAAAGTGATTACATAAGCTAGCTCAAGCATAAGCCTTAATAACGCAATAAATTGAGCGGCAATATTAAGGATTACCTGAGCTAGCGCTCTAAATGGTACCGATATTACTTATTATTTTGATAAGTTACTACTACTTCTTGGGCGATACCAACTATAACCTCAACCGCTTTTTCCATGACATCAATAGATGCATATTCGAAAGGACCATGGAAATTATCACAGCCAGTAAAAATGTTAGGGGTTGGCATTCCCATAAATGAAAGTTGTGAACCATCTGTACCACCACGGATTGGTTCAGTATTAGCTGGGATATCTAATTTGTCAAAGACACGTTTAGGAATATCTATAACATGTGGCATAGGCTTGATTTTTTCTCCCATATTGTAATACTGATCGTTTATTTCAACTTCAATGGGTTCATCTTCAAAATGACTATTGATATCATTTTTAATTTCTACTAAACGTTTTTTACGTAAATCAAACTCATGTTTATCATGATCACGAATAATATAGTAAAGCTTTGCTTTCTCAACATCACCATCAAATTTCATTAAATGATAAAAACCTTCATAACCTTCTGTACGTTCAGGCACCTCATTTTGTGGTAAAAGTGCATTGAATTGCTGGCCTAAAAGTACAGCGTTGACCATCGCATCTTTTGCGGAACCTGGATGAACATTTACACCATGACAAGTTACAGTCGCTTCTGCAGCGTTAAAACTTTCGTATTGTAACTCACCAAATTGACTACCATCCATTGTATATGCAAAGTCAGCATTAAAACGTTCGACATCAAATGCATGTGGCCCTTTACCGATTTCTTCATCCGGTGTAAAAGCTACTCTGATACGACCATGTTTGATTTCTGGATGCGATGTCAAATGTTTTAAACCTTCCATAATTTCAACGACGCCAGCTTTGTCATCTGCTCCTAATAGCGAAGTACCATCTGTGATCATTAAAGTATGTCCTTCTACTTGTTTCATTGCAGGAAAGACATCTTGGCTTAAAACTCGATTTGTATCACCAAGCTGAATTGGTTTCCCATCATAACGCTCAATGATTTGTGGATTGACATTTGTGGCATTGAAATCAGGTGAAGTATCAACATGTGCTAAAAAACCGACAGTCGGGATAACTTCGTCTACATTACTTTCTAATGTTGCAAATAAATAGCCATTTTCATCAACATCAGTTTCTAAACCCAAATCAGTTAATTCATCATTCAATAAATCCAATAAATCCCACTGCTTTTTAGTGGAAGGTGTTGAATTTGAAAGTGGATCAGATTGTGTATCAATTTTGACATATCGCGTAAGTCGTTCAATAATATCATTTTTCATAAAAACACCCCTTATGCTCTGTTATTCATATTATATGATTTCTTATATATTTTACCATTCATTTTACCAATATGTTGTTTTATGCGTGTATAAATATAATAAATAATCTCTGCACACAGAATACCAAAAGCAATTGCACCCGAAATAAGTGTTACTTCGAGAAATGTATTGACGGCATGTGTATATTGGTTACTCACTAAGTAACGTGTTGCTTCATACGCAAGTCCTCCAGGGACAAGCGGAATAATGCCAGGCACAATAAAGATGATGACTGGTCTTTTATAACGTCTACTCATGGTATGACTCATAATTGCTAATATAAAACTCCCTAGAAATGACGCCATAACTTTGCCTAATTCTAAATCAAGGGTTACTTTATAAATAATCCATCCCATAGCACCAACGAAACCACAAGCTAAAAGGAGACGTCGAGGTGCATTAAAAATAACAGAAAATAGCATCGTTGCTAAATAACTAATAATAAACTGTAAGACATAGTAGCCAATGACCATTTGAGCACTCCTTTTTAAAATATTAATAATACGATTGCAACACCAGCGCCTATAGCAAATGATGTTAGTGCCGCTTCGACACCGCGAGACATACCAGCGACGAGTTCTCCTGCCATAAGGTCACGAATAGCATTTGTAATTAAAATACCAGGAACTAATGGCATGACACCTGCAATGGTAATAATATCTTGGTTTGCTGCCATGCCTAATTTTGAAAATGAAGCTGCTATCGTAATCACAACTGCAGCACTAATAAATTCTGAAAAGAACTTTATTTGTATATAACGTTGAACAAAGTCAAAAGTTAAAAATGCACCAGCTCCTGCAAGAATTGCAAAAAAGAAGTCATTCATAACTCCACCAAACATAAATAAGAAGAAGCCACATGCTATGGCGGCAGCAAAAAATTTAGTGATAGATGAAAACTGTAGTGATGCAT
The DNA here is from genome assembly GCF_025558845.1 of Staphylococcus ureilyticus. Taxonomy (NCBI): domain Bacteria; kingdom Bacillati; phylum Bacillota; class Bacilli; order Caryophanales; family Staphylococcaceae; genus Staphylococcus; species Staphylococcus ureilyticus. Next base: position 516,885 of record NZ_CP094825.1, read on the forward strand.
GATGTAAATGTATGAGTTCAGATTTTGCTTCATCTATACTTAATTGATTACTAGAAATCTTTCTAGATAAACTATTTGTTAATGCAATTTTTTCTAGATCAGTCGTACGCTCACGTATACGGATAAGTCTTGTATTTGTACGGTTATTGAGTGAAAATATAATCGCTGTAGATGTTACAAAACTATATGTATCATCTAAGCCAAAACTTGCTGAAATTCTATTCATCGTATCTTCAACGCGATAAGTTTCAGCGCCACTTTCAAGCAATATTCTGCCTGCGATGAGCACAACGTCAATCACTTTATCTTCATCAATGATAGTGATCGAATCAGACATAGCTGGGCACCTCCTAAATTTTTCGTAAATCAATCAATAGAAAGTTTACCGTGTACTAAGGTAACTTTCAATAGTATTTATTTCAGTACAGATTGTTATTATCATTAACCACCTATATTGTAACAAACTTAAATTTATAAATGATATGTTTAATTATAAAAAATATTGAAGTCATGCATATGAGTTGTTATAGCTTAAGCATATTTGCATGTGTACACTAACGATTTAATCACGTTACTTTCAAAAGTGATTTGTTATGGATTATGTTGAATTCGCCATATTTGAATAGACCGTTCCATGATATAAATTAAAAAGCTTGAGATATATAATTTAAATTATCCCAAGCTTTGAAAATACATTTATTTAGTTATAATTTAACTATAGGGTTAAACATCACTTGATTACGACCTTCATTTTTAGCCATATGCAACATATCATCTGCAACTTTAAAGACGGTACGTTGAGATTTATAATCATCTTTAGTTAGGTATCCGACACCAATAGAGACTGATAATTTAATCATTTCTTTGTTTGGTAAATGGAAAGTAGATTGTTCAACGCCTTTACGGATACTTTCACTTAACTTAACACATTGGTCTAGTGTGTAGTCATATAATACTACAGAAAACTCTTCACCACCATTACGGTAAATACTAAATTGTTCAGGCACATAGTTTTTTAATAATTGTGCGATTTGTCGTAATACAGCATCACCTGAATCATGTGAATACATGTCGTTAACATCTTTAAAACCATCAATATCAATGAGTAGTAAACCTAAGCTTTCATCATTTTCTTCTGCAATGCGTGTAGTTTCATTCAAATGTCTATCGAATTCTTTAACATTGCCTAAACCAGTCAAATAATCAAATCTATCTTCATTCTCATAGCGATTTACTAATGAGAAGAAATGCCAAATATCTACGAATGTAATCGAAGAAGTGATGGTTAAAACGAATGATAACGGTATCATATATAGTACTTCTTTAAATTCATAATACGGACTAATCAATGATAAGATGACAAATATGACTAGCGTAATTAAGTTGAGTATTTGTAATGAGATAATATCATTTTGTTTTAAAAATGGACCTATTGCTCCAACAATGATGGCTATTACAATTAAAATCATTGCAGTTATAATCGTATAATCACCAATTAATACATTAACTAAAGATACGATAAACGCTGCTAAAACTGTATAAACCATATTTGTATATCTACCTAAAAATAAAATCGGCACAAAAGATAAATAGAGGACATACTCATTAAAGATAGGGACAGGTTTAACAGATAATAATAATGCTACAATGGTCATTAAAATCGTGACGTATTCTTTTGAAAACACCATATTCTTATTTTCAGAGTACTGTAATCGGTGGAATAAATAAATTCCTGCGACAGTGACCGCAATATTATAAATAATAGCTTCAAACATTTTTCTTACGCTCCTTTAAATAAACACTTAGTCATTGTAAGTGAAAAGTTACATTTTGTCATCATTGATATTTAGAAATTAATAACATTCGTTTAAAATTCATGTTAAAATACTTATTTGAGTGATTGTAAAATATATAAATTGATTATTCTATAAAAAAGAAAGTGAATTTCGGCGTTGAACTCTGCTAATGATTACATTACTATTTGTATTACTAAAAGTACATCGTGTATTATAGACTTAATTGAATCGTTTATAGAATTTTCGATACATATATCAAGTGAACTATGTTTTGAAAATATACAAGTGTATATCCATAACCAAATATGATTTCATATTTAGAATATTTATAGAGACTTTAAACTCAAATTCAAAATTATAAAGACTTAAATTAATGAAGGTGAACTGATGTATACGTTATTATTAATCATTTTTTCAATGATTGTCAGTTTAATACTTACTCCCATTGTCATAAAGGTTTCCCATAAATTGGGCGTTGTTGACCAACCTAATTTTAGGAAAGTACATAAAAAACCAACTTCTGTCTTAGGAGGTACTGTGATACTACTTTCCTTTTTATTGGGGATTTGGTTAGGGCATCCAATTGAAACAGAGGTGAAGCCACTTGTCATTGGAGCAGTATTAATCTACTTAGTAGGGTTAATAGATGATATCTATGATTTAACGCCAATCTTAAAATTATTAGGACAAGTGATTGCAGCACTGGTTGTCGTTTACTACGGCGTAACCATAGATTTCATCTCATTACCGATTGGACCGACAATACATTTTGGTATTTTAGGTGTTCCGATTACTGTGATATGGATTGTAGCGATTACCAATGCGATTAACTTAATTGATGGATTGGATGGTTTGGCATCTGGTGTAGCAACTATCGCTCTGATGACTATTGGTTTCATCGCAATATTACAGGCAAATATATTTATCATAATGATCTGTAGTGTGCTTATCGGTGCGCTATTAGGTTTCTTATGTTTTAATTTTCATCCGGCTAAAATATTTTTAGGTGATAGCGGCGCATTGCTTGTTGGTTTTATTGTTGGTTTTCTTTCGCTTTTAGGTTTCAAAAATATTACGTTTGTGTCTTTATTCTTCCCGATTGTTATTTTAGCAGTACCGTTCATAGATACTTTATTTGCTATGATACGACGTGTGAAAAAAGGGCAACGTATTATGCAAGCGGATAAATCGCATTTACACCATAAATTACTAGAATTAGGTTATTCACATCGTCAAACAGTAATACTGATATATTCAATCGCGTTGTTATTTAGTCTTTCAAGTATTATTTTGTATTTATCACAACCATGGGGTGTACTCATGATGCTTGTGCTCATACTCATTACGATTGAACTCATTGTTGAATTTACAGGATTAATCGATGATGATTATAGACCGCTCTTAAAATTAATTGAAAATAAAGAGCGACATAAAGAAGATGAATAGATAAACTACCTAATTAGAACCTGAGATATGAATATCTCAGGTTCTAATTTTATATGATTAACAATGATTTACAAAGTCACGACCGATAATACTTAATTTTTCAAATTATACATTCATCACATGCATCAATATATAGAGGTAAGTTTATGTTTACCTGATAATTGTATGATAGTTATGCATTTTTGAAAGGTCATAAACTGAAATGGAAATGGTTCAGTTTGTTGGTATCTCAAATGGTAACTTAATGATAGCTTGCTCATCTAAATCATAGTTACCAGAAGTGATTTTATTTAGAAAAGCAATAAAATCGTCATACTCCGCTTCTACCACGTCTATTTGATAACTCACTTTGTCTGTGTAGCTTGTGTTCCTTAAGAAGAATGATGTTTGCGCTAATTCATATTCAAATTTACCTGTAAGATCATAATCGATAGTGATTGTAGTTGGTATTGCTGAACGCAAAGCAACACGTCCTACTTCATAAATGACATCTCTCACAGCACCACTATATGCTCTTATTAAACCGCCGCCGCCCAATTTTATACCACCGAAATAACGCGTTACTACGACACAAACATTGTGAACTTCTAGTTTTTTTAATATTTCAAGCATTGGTACGCCTGCAGTTCCACTTGGCTCTCCGTCATCATTTGCTTTTTGAATATTCATCTGTGCTCCAACTGTATAGGCTGAACAATTATGTGTCGCTTCCCGATGTTCTGATTTTACCAAGTTGATAAAGTCTTTAGCGTCTGCTTCAGATTCAACAGGTTTGATATGGGCAATAAAGCGTGATTTGCTAATTACATTTTCTATCATATGTTCTTGCTTTATTGTTATGATTGATTCATCCATATTTAAACACTCCAGTCATAGTTTCGATCAATACCTATTATTATACACGGTTCTGAATTCAAGTTTAATGTAAAAATAAATTTTCTTTTAATATAAAATAATGTATCATAGTTGTGAGTATAATTGAGGAGGATTATGATGAAAATTGCTGTATTAACAGATTCAACGAGTTATCTATCTCAAACATTAATTGATAAATATAATATAAATATTGCCCCACTAAGTGTAACTTTTGATAACGGTGAAAATTTTGAAGAAAATGCATCTATTTCAGCAAATGAATTCTACGAAAGAATGAAAGCATCTAAAACAATTCCTACGACAAGTCAGCCGGCAATCGGTGAATTTGTAACTAAATACGAACAATTACGTGATGAAGGCTATACGGATGTCATAGGCGTTTTCCTTTCTTCAGGTATCAGTGGTACTTATCAAACAGCTACACAAGCGGGTGAAATGGTTGAAGGTATTAATGTTCATACGTTTGATTCGAAAATTTCAGCTATGGCAATGGGGAGTTTCGTATTACGAGCAATTGAATTAATTGAACAAAATGAAACACCGCACGCTATCATTAAAGAGCTTGAAGCAATGCGAGAAGTCACTGGTGCGAGATTGATGGTAGACGATTTAAAAAACTTGCAAAAAAGTGGACGTATTACTGGAGCCCAAGCGTGGATTGGTACGATGTTAAAAATGAAACCAGTCTTAAGGTTTGAAGACGGTTTAATTTTGCCAGATGAAAAAATACGTACTAAAAAACGTGCGCTTAAAGAAATTATTAATAAAGTGATTGATATCGTTAAAGATTATGAAGAGGTTACGTTATTAGTTATAGGTGGAGATGTTCAAGAGGATACAGACTGGCTGTACAATGAATTACAAAAAAACTATCCACAATATAAAGTACACCGTTCAAATTTAGGCCCTGTGGTCGCAGCTCATTTAGGTCCAGGCGGTATGGGCTTAGGTTTCACTGGTAGATCTATTCGTATAGACTAAATTATAGATTCAAAAGTATTATTATCATTTTTAAGAAAAGTAGTATTTTTTGCAAGAGATGTATAGTGAAACCAACATTTCGTTCAGTCATCGATGCCAACCATAATATGACAAATGAGTTGTTTAGCATTTAAATTACTGTACGACTAACAAATAAATCATTTATTTTATAGCGGGTCTTTGAAATTAAAGTGAAATTTAATTTTTGACTCGCTTTTTGGTTTGGAGGAAACATACAATTAAATATTATGGAAGAATGATTAATGATAAATCCTTATTAACAGATGAACGTATAAAGCAAACAACGAAAGGTGTGGTATTAGATAATGGCTATTGGACATGTGCGCAATGTCACTCACGCCGACAAACGCATTTTTACAAATATCTATCAACAGTGTTAGATAAGGAGATTGTCTACTGTAGAAATTGTATCAATATGGGTAGAATGGATAATATAACTGAAATCTATATCATAGAAAGTCAGCATGTCATGACACCTTGTCATTATCAATTACCATTCAAATTATCAGAACAACAACAATTTGCATCTGACAAAATTGTATCAGCGATTGCAGGCTTTCGTTCACTATTGCTCCATGCAGTTACAGGTGCAGGTAAAACTGAGATGATATTTGAAGGAATTAAATTTGCGCGGAACCACGGTCATAATGTCGCAATTGTATCTCCTCGAGTTGATGTTGTTTTAGAAGTCAGCATGAGGATTAAAGCAGCTTTTCACGAAGAAAAAATAGATGTATTGCACCAATCATCACAGCAACAGTATAATGGCCATTTTGTTATCGCCACAATTCATCAACTCTATCGTTTCAAACAACATTTTGATGTGATAATTGTAGATGAAGTAGATGCCTTTCCTTTACCTACAGAACCAACGTTAATACAAGCATTGCAGCATGCCTCGAAGTTAAAGCACTGTCATATATTAATGACTGCCACACCAACAAAAGCTTTAATGAAACAAATTAGCAATTTAGAAATTATTCAATTACCTGCGCGTTTTCATAGACATCCTTTACCCGTGCCTCAATTTAAATTCCTTAGAATCAATCCCAATAAAAAGCAATATAAATTATTACGATTTTTACAACATCAAGTCAATCAACGACGATATACGCTAGTCTTTTTCAACAATATTATTTTAATGAAACAACTGTATCAGTTATATAAAGCTGAAATTCCATCTTTAACATATGTCTACAGCAATGATGTATTTCGTTTTGATAAGGTGAAACGTTTGAGAAAGGGGGAACATACCGTTATTTTCACCACTACCATTTTAGAAAGAGGCTTTACTATGGCAAAACTCGATGTTGTAATCATAAACAGTCATCAGTTTGAAACGAGTGCCATCATTCAAATATCAGGAAGAGTTGGAAGAAAAGCAGAAGCACCTACAGGAAGTGTATTTTGTATGCATGAAGGGATCACACTATCTATGATTAAAGCTCAATATCATATAAGGAAAATGAATCAACTTGCACGAAAAAGAGGGTGGATAGATTGACTACGAAATGTTTATATTGTCACATCTATTATTCAGAACCTTTAAATGCATTTACGTTTTACAAAAAGGCTTCAAAATTGTGCGATGATTGCAATCATCTCTGGGAGGTAATGAAATTAAAGACGACGAATCGATGCGCAACATGTTTGAAGTTACGCAATGAAACTGAAATATTATGTTCGGATTGTGCCGAGTTAGCTTCGAAGTTTAAATTAATGAATAAATTGTATTGTCATTACCGATATGACGGTATTGTAAAAGAAATGATTCAACAATATAAATTTCAAAGAGATGTTGCAATCGCAGAAATAATCGCAGAAAAAGTTAAATTGCCTCATTACAAATATGATTACATTATCCCCATACCGTCCCCTTTATTTAGAGATAAAGAAAGAACATTTAACCCCGTACAACTAGTATTAGACATACAAAAAGTTAAGTATTATTGTCTGCTTGCCACACACTCACATATTAAACAATCAGAATTAAGTAAACAAAAACGTATGCAACGACCCAATCCTTTTGTAATGGAACAAAGTGTGGATTTAAAAGGAAAATGTATTTTATTGATCGATGACATTTATACTACGGGCTTAACGGTTCATAATGCGGCACAGCTATTACTTGATAGAAAAATCAGAAAATTCGATGTGTTTACGTTTGCACGCTAGGTTATTCGTGGTATTATAGAAATAAGCACTATTACCAATATAGAGGTTTTAAAGGAGTCGATTACTATGATCAGATTTGAAATTCACGGAGAGAACCTCACTATTACTGATGCGATTCGCAACTATATTGAGGAGAAAATTGGTAAATTAGAACGTTACTTTAACAATGTGCCAAATGCAACTGCACACGTTAAAGTTAAAACGTACCAAAACTCAGCAACTAAAATAGAAGTAACTATTCCATTGAAAAATGTTACGCTAAGAGCGGAAGAACGTCATGATGATTTATACGCTGGTATTGATTTAATTAATAGCAAATTGGAAAGACAAGTTAGAAAATATAAAACGCGTGTAAATCGTAAAAATAGAAAAAATGACGAACAAGAAGCTTTTGCATCATTACCTGAAGAACAAGAAGTAGAAAATCTTCAAAATGATGACAATGATAGTGAAATTGAGATTATTCGTTCAAAAAATTTCAGTTTAAAACCTATGGATTCTGAAGAAGCAGTATTGCAAATGGATTTATTGGGCCATGATTTCTTCATTTTTACAGATCGTGAAACAGATGGTACGAGCATAGTTTATAAAAGAAAAGATGGCAAATATGGGCTAATTGAAACAACTGAATAATTTAATTAAATTAGTATCATATTTATAAAAGTAGTAGCGTCCATGATTGAGTGAAATCATGGACGCTCATTTTTTGCTGTGTTATTATGTAATAATTTGAAAGTGAACATGTATGTTGTGTATATTTTAAATGAGTCAATATTATAATTTGTATTCAAAAACATGTAAGTAAATATAGTATAGATGGCACGATAAACGTAATAAGTGTAAATTTAGGCTTATAAATGATATTATAAATTGTTGTAAACTAAGAGTTATATAGCTAAAGGAGCGAACAGAATGGGTTTTTTATCAAAAATTGCAGATGGCAATAAAAGAGAAATAAAACGCCTTGGTAAATTAGCCGACAAAGTCCTTGCACTAGAAGAGGATATGTCGATATTAACTGATGAAGAAATTAAAGAAAAGACGAAAAATTTTCAAGCGCAAGTTCAAGCAGAAGACGATATTAAAAAGCAAAATAAAATTTTAGATGATATTTTACCAGAAGCCTTTGCATTGGTAAGAGAAGGATCAAAACGTGTATTCAACATGATTCCTTATAAAGTACAAGTTATGGGTGGTATTGCCATTCATGGTGGCGACATTTCTGAAATGAGAACTGGTGAAGGTAAAACGTTAACGGCGACAATGCCAGTTTATTTAAATGCGTTAACAGGACGTGGTGTACATGTTATTACAGTCAATGAATATTTATCTAGTGTACAGAGTGAAGAAATGGCAGAATTATATGAATTTCTTGGATTAAGTGTTGGTTTGAACTTAAATAGTAAAACTACTGCAGAGAAAAGAGAAGCTTACGCATGTGATATTACTTATAGTACCAACAACGAATTAGGATTTGACTACTTACGTGATAACATGGTGAATTATGCAGAAGAACGCGTGATGAGACCACTTAATTTTGCGATTATTGATGAAGTAGACTCAATCTTAATTGATGAAGCACGTACGCCGCTTATTATTTCAGGAGAGGCAGAGAAGTCAACGTCACTTTATACGCAAGCAAATGTTTTTGCTAAAATGCTTAAAAACGAAGATGATTATAATTATGATGAAAAGACAAAAGCTGTGCAATTAACAGAACAAGGTATTGATAAAGCAGAGCGTATGTTTAAAATTGATAACCTTTACGACGTGAAAAATGTTGATATCATCAGTCATATTAATACAGCGTTACGTGCGCATGTTACGTTACAAAGAGATGTAGATTATATGGTGAACAACGGCGAAGTATTGATTGTTGACCAATTTACAGGACGTACAATGCCTGGACGTCGTTTTTCAGAAGGATTGCACCAAGCGATTGAAGCTAAAGAAGGTGTGAAAATTCAAAACGAATCCAAAACAATGGCTTCAATTACATTCCAAAACTACTTCAGAATGTATAATAAATTATCTGGTATGACAGGTACTGCAAAAACAGAAGAAGAAGAATTTAGAAATATTTACAATATGACAGTTACACAAATTCCTACGAACAGACCAGTACAACGTATTGATAAGCCAGATTTAATTTATATCAGTCAAAAAGGTAAATTTGATGCAGTTGTAGAAGATGTCATTCAAAAGCACAAACAAGGTCAACCAGTCTTATTAGGGACTGTTGCCGTTGAAACAAGTGAATATATTTCTAACTTATTGAAAAAACATGGCGTACGTCATGATGTCTTAAATGCGAAAAATCACGAACGTGAAGCGGACATTATCGCAAGTGCTGGCCAACGCGGTGCAGTGACAATAGCTACCAACATGGCTGGCCGTGGTACGGATATCAAATTAGGTGATGGTGTTGAAGAAATTGGTGGTTTAGCAGTAATTGGTACGGAGCGCCATGAATCACGTCGTATAGATGACCAATTACGTGGTCGTTCAGGTCGTCAAGGTGACAAAGGTGATAGCCGTTTCTATCTATCGTTACAAGATGAGTTAATGGTGCGCTTTGGTTCGGAACGTTTACAAAATATGATGAATCGATTGGGTATGGATGATTCAACACCAATTGAATCTAAAATGGTTTCTCGTGCTGTTGAATCAGCTCAAAAACGTGTTGAAGGTAATAACTTTGACGCTCGTAAACGTGTCCTTGAGTATGATGATGTACTGCGTAAACAACGTGAAATTATCTATAGCGAACGTAATGATATTATTGACAGCGATGAAAGTAGCGAATTAATTAACGCAATGCTACGCTCTACATTAGAAAGAAGTATTCAATATTATGTAAATGAAGAAGATGACGATCCAGACTATGAACCATTCATCAACTATGTAGAAGACGTCTTCTTGAATGAAGGCGAATTAAAAGTTGAAGATATTAATGGAAAAGATAATGATGATATTTTTGAGGTTGTATGGTCAAAAATAGAAATAGCATTAAAAGAGCAAAAAGAAAAAATTGGTAGTCAGTTTGATGAATTTGAACGTATGATTTTACTTCGTTCTATTGACACACATTGGACAGACCATATCGATACAATGGATCAATTGCGTCAAGGTATTCACTTACGTTCGTATGGACAACAAAATCCACTACGTGACTATCAAAATGAAGGTCACCAATTATTTGATACTATGATGCAAAACATTGAAGAAGACGTAAGTAAATATATTCTAAAATCAGTGATTTCCGTTGAAGATGACGTAGAACGTGATAAGACAACTGATTTTGGTAAAGCTGAGCATGTATCAGCAGAAGATGGAAAAGAAAAAGCGAAAGCAGAGCCTTATGTTAAAGATGAACATATAGGTAGAAATGACCCATGTCCTTGCGGTAGTGGTAAGAAGTATAAAAACTGTCATGGCGCTTAAGTTTATCTAATATGATACACATGTGAGACAGGATTTCACTATTTGAATTATTTTTATATGTCAGGCATCTTTTACAGTTAGATTGTAGCGTTTAACTGTGAAAGATGTTTTTTTAATAACATAAGCTAGCAGCGATTTGGTGCTTAAGTTGAAATTAACAGTTTATATTTTGTATCATATTTATGATAGTCTAGTAATTAATTTAGTAATTATACTTCATTCGAAAAATTTAGGAGAGATGCATAATGGAATTATCTGAAATTAAGCGTAATTTAGATGCTTATAAAGAAAAGTTAGAACAACTTAGGGGGTCTCTTTGACTTAGAAGAAAAAGAGACAAACATACAAGAATACGAAGAAATGATGGCGGATCCTTCATTTTGGGATAATCAAGATAAAGCGCAAGACGTAATAGATAAAAATAATGCTTTAAAATCTGTTGTCAATGCGTACAGAGATTTAGAAGCAAATATAGAAGATATGGAAACGACACGAGAATTATTGTTAGAAGAAGACGATACGTCGATGAAAGACGATTTAGAAGCGAGCGTCACTCATTTTCAAAACGAATTAAACCAATTTGAACTACAATTATTGTTAGATGGGCCTTATGACGCGAATGATGCAATTATTGAATTGCATCCTGGTGCAGGTGGTACTGAATCACAAGATTGGACAAATATGTTGTTGAGAATGTATCAACGCTACTGTGAGCAAAAAGGCTTTAAAGTTGAAATCGCAGACTATTTACCTGGAGATGAAGCGGGCGTAAAAAGTGTAACAATGATTGTGAAAGGTCATAATGCATATGGTTTTTTAAAAGCGGAGAAAGGTGTACATCGACTCGTACGCATATCACCGTTTGATTCATCTGGTCGTCGACATACATCTTTTGCTTCATGTGATGTCATACCACAATTTAATAACACTGAAATAGAAGTAGAAATCAATCCTGATGATATTACTGTTGATACATTTAGAGCTTCGGGCGCAGGTGGTCAACATATCAATAAAACCGAATCTGCTATTAGAATTACCCATCATCCAACAGGTATTGTGGTAAATAACCAGAATGAACGTTCACAGATCAAAAACAGAGAGGCTGCAATGAAAACATTGAAGTCTAAACTATATCAATTAAAAATTGAGGAACAAGAACAAGAAATGGCCGAAATCCGTGGAGAACAAAAAGAAATCGGTTGGGGAAGTCAAATTAGATCTTATGTATTCCATCCATATGCAATGGTTAAAGATCATAGAACAAACGAAGAAACCGGTAAAGTCGATGCAGTCATGGATGGTGATTTAGGACCGTTTATCGAAGCTTATCTACGCAAGCAAATGAATCTGAATCATTCAGAAAAAGATTAATACTTAAATAGAACAATTATTATTCATAACTTTATGAGTGAGCTAGAAACCAATGTATAACTTATTGTTTTCTAACTTACTCATATTTTTTATAGCAGTATAAAGTAGGCAAGACTGACACGTTCATACGAAACGACTGCTTAATTTATTTCAGTAATTTTTAGATAAACTACTACTTATATGTAAAACACAAACTTAAATATTACAGTTAAAGTTAACAGATATTCAAAGGTGATTAAAACTATTGTGATAAAGATAAGAAAGCTATGATTAAAGCGTTAAAAGGGGATTCATTCAAAAATATCTTTTGCATTACAAAACGATAACAAGGGTAAAAGTATTCAGAGAATATGCTATATTATGATTGATTAAATATTGAATAAAATTAGACAGCAAAGGATTGAAATACATCATGAAGAAAGGCTTAACTTTTTCTGTAACTTCTGCAGCACTGTTTTTTGGAATGAATGGTCTAGCGTCAGCTGATCAAGTACATACAGTGAAAGAAGATACGGATTTATCAAATATAGCGCATGCATTCGCAACAACGACTCATACGATACAATCATTGAATCATATGGAATTTGTGCAGTCGGTTAAGGTTGGGCAAACGCTTGTATTACCTGACGAAGATATTGTAGAAGTTAAAGAAGGCGATACACTTCAAAGTATTGCGAATAAACATCACCTCAGTTTAAATGAACTTTATCAATTAAATCCATTCATTACTGAAACAATTTATCCTGGGCAACTCATTGCAGTTTCTGAAAAAGGATCGTCACATTTAGACAACCAACTACAGAGTGCATACGTACAAAGTGACTCGAATAATGATCCATTCACAACAGGGGTAACAACTGAAAACAGTAATGCTTTCACAAGATTAGCGAACGATTATACACCAGTAAAGCAGCAATCTTGGTCAAATAACAGTGTTGATGCGCGCAATACCACTTCAAATGGTCACAACCTTCACAATAATAGCTATCAATCAAAACACTATGTAGCCGGTGGGCAGAATTATTATGCTTGGGGGCAGTGTACATACTATGCTTTTGATAGACGTCAACAACTTGGTAAATCTATAGGCAATTTATGGGGCAATGCTAATAACTGGGCATCGGCTGCGCGTCAAAATGGTTATGTGGTTAATGCTACACCTGAAGTAGGTGCTATTTTACAGAGTAGCGCTGGAAATTATGGTCATGTAGGGATTGTAGAACGTCAAAACAGTGATGGCTCCATTTTAGTTTCAGAGATGAACATGCAAGGCTTGGGACAAAAATCCTATAGAACGATTTACAATTCAGGACAATATAATTATATTCATTAAAAAATAAAAACTTATATCTAGCAGTTTCATCTGAAATTGTAACAATATTCTTAATGTATAGCCCGGGACATAAACATGTCTCGGGCTTATTATCTTAAAGGTCCTGCATACAGTCTAAACGCCTCAGAGTCAGTATTTTTCACACTTAATATACTTTTCACTAAAATTTATTACAGTCTTATTTTTTTTGAATTTTGTAAAATGAGTAAAACTTGAAAGACAAAAAAGTAAGTTATATTTTAAAATTAGATCGATTTGATGATATTTAACGGCATTAAAAAGACATTTTACATATGGAATGATATTATAAAATCAAGTATAATCAATCATTAAATAAATGAGGAGGCGCTATCATGGGAGTACATCAATATTTTAAACGTTTATCAGACTTAGAAAAATTAATACGATTGCCTGGGAAATTTAAATATTTTGAGCATAATGTTGCTGCACATTCTTTTAAAGTGACTAAAATTGCTCAGTATTTAGGCACAGTAGAAGAATATCACGGTAATAAAGTAGATTGGAAAAGCTTATACGAAAAAGCCTTAAACCATGATTTCGCCGAAATTTTTACAGGAGATATAAAAACGCCAGTCAAATATGCGAGTGGAGAATTAAAAAAATTATTCTCACAAGTAGAAGAAGAAATGGTAGATCATTTTATAAACGAAGAAATACCAGAACAATATCAATCCATATATCGAGAGCGACTGCAAGAAGGAAAAGACGATTCGCTAGAAGGTCAAATCTTATCAGTTGCTGATAAAATTGATTTGTTATATGAAACATTTGGTGAAATTCAAAAACGTAACCCTGAACCACTATTTTTTGAAATATACGAAATGTCATTAGAAACAATCATGCAATTTGATCATTTGAATTCAGTACAAGATTTTATAGAAAATATTATTCCTGAAATGCTTACAGAGCGATTTATACCAAAATCGGAATTACGAGAAACAACGATGTCTATTTTAAATAATAGGAACGGGTGACATGAATGATCTGGTATATACTTGCATCTTTTTTTCCATGCATACTTGTCGTATTGTTTAGCGTACTGACTAGGAGTAAATGGGTAGGTACGATTTTAACTTTGATTTTAATAGGTACTTCAATTGAAAAAGGATTTTTTCATGATGAATGGATTATTTTTATAGATGTTGCTTCATTATTAGCAGGTTACTTAATTATTGACCAACTAGAACTCCATAAAAAAGAAGATGATTAAGTATTAAGCGTTAAGCAACTTAATTGTAATAGCATGATGAAAGGTATATAATTATTTAACTTCATTTTATCTGAATAAAAATTTATGAACGCAAACAAACATGGTATTATACTGTGTTTGTTTTTATTTAGTGAAATATCATTTTCGCGAACAAATGTTTGTATTGAAGGTAATAAATCTGTTAAAATGTAAACTGTTAATAGTATACTTAAGTAAAATATAGTTACAGCCACTATAGTAAGTCGCGTATTAAATGAGATATTTAAACTATGTTCGAACGGATAGAAATATAATAGGAGGCATGTGTCATTATGGAACACTACCCATTTAAATTACAATCGAATTTTGATCCTAAAGGTGATCAACCAGAAGCGATTCGACAAATTGTAGATGGTGTGAATGCGGGTAAGAGACATCAGACTTTACTTGGAGCTACGGGTACAGGTAAGACATTTACAATGAGTAATGTGATTCAACAAGTTGGTAAACCGACTTTAATCATCGCCCATAACAAAACGTTAGCAGGACAATTATATAGTGAATTTAAAGAATTCTTTCCTGAAAATAGAGTCGAGTATTTTGTCAGTTACTACGATTATTATCAACCAGAGGCGTATGTACCATCAACTGACACATTTATTGAAAAAGATGCGTCAATTAATGATGAAATTGATCAATTGCGTCACTCTGCGACAAGTGCACTATTTGAAAGAGATGACGTCATTATAATAGCTAGTGTGAGCTGTATCTATGGTTTAGGTAATCCAGAAGAATATCGGGACTTAGTGGTTAGTGTTCGTGTAGGTATGGAAATGGACAGAAGCGAGTTACTTAAAAAATTAGTAGATGTGCAATACACAAGAAATGATATAGATTTCAGACGCGGTACGTTCCGAGTTAGAGGAGATGTTGTAGAAATATTTCCTGCCTCTCGTGAAGAAATGTGTATTCGCGTTGAATTTTTCGGAGATGAAATAGATAGAATACGAGAGGTTAATTACTTAACTGGAGAAGTGTTGAGAGAGCGCGATCATTTTGCTATTTTCCCAGCTTCCCACTTCGTTACACGAGAAGAAAAAATGAAATCTGCCATCCAACGTATTGAAAATGAACTTGAAGAGCGATTATCAGAATTACGTTCTGAGAATAAATTGCTTGAAGCTCAGCGCTTAGAACAAAGAACGAATTATGATTTGGAAATGATGAGAGAGATGGGATTTTGTTCAGGTATTGAAAATTATTCTGTACATTTGACGCTTAGACCCATGGGTTCCACGCCTTATACATTGCTTGATTATTTTGGAGATGACTGGCTTGTGATGATTGATGAGTCACATGTGACATTACCACAAATTAGAGGTATGTATAATGGTGACCGTGCGCGTAAACAAGTACTTGTGGATCATGGATTTAGGCTACCAAGTGCTTTAGACAATAGACCGTTAAAATTTGAAGAATTTGAAGAAAAAACGAAACAACTCGTATATGTATCTGCTACACCAGGACCTTATGAATTAGAACATACAGATGAAATGGTGGAGCAAATCATTCGTCCAACAGGATTATTAGATCCTAAAATTGAAGTGAGACCTACAGAAAATCAAATTGATGATCTGCTTGGCGAAATACAAACGCGTATTGAACGAAATGAACGTGTTTTAGTAACGACATTGACTAAAAAGATGAGTGAAGACTTAACCACGTATATGAAAGAAGCAGGCATTAAAGTGAATTATTTACATTCAGAAATTAAAACTTTAGAGCGAATTGAAATTATTCGAGATTTACGTGTGGGTACCTACGATGTGATTGTTGGTATTAACTTATTAAGAGAGGGTATTGATATACCAGAAGTATCACTAGTCGTTATTTTAGACGCAGATAAAGAAGGCTTCTTACGCTCTCAGAGATCACTTGTCCAAACAGTAGGTCGTGCAGCCCGTAATAGTGGTGGTGAAGTGATTATGTATGGTGATAAAATTACGGATTCAATGCGCTATGCACTTGATGAAACAGAGCGTCGTAGATCGATTCAACAAGCATATAATGAAAAACATAATATTACACCAACTACTATTAATAAAAAAATTCATGATGTGATCAGTGCTACTGTTGAAACAGATGAAACAAACGAAGCAAAACGTACGGAAGTACCTAAGAAAATGACGAAAAAAGAGCGTGAGAAAACGATTGATAATATAGAAAAAGAAATGAAGCAAGCAGCTAAAGACTTAGACTTTGAAAAAGCAACTGAACTCAGAGATATGTTGTTTGAATTAAAAGCAGAAGGGTGACGAAAATGAAACAACCATCCATTGTAGTTAAAGGGGCACGTGCCCATAATTTAAAAGATGTTGATATTGAAATACCTAAAAATAAACTTATAGTTATGACAGGTTTATCTGGATCAGGCAAATCTTCATTGGCTTTTGATACGATTTATGCAGAAGGTCAACGTAGATATGTAGAGTCATTAAGTGCTTATGCAAGACAGTTTTTAGGACAAATGGATAAACCAGATGTCGATACAATTGAAGGTTTATCTCCTGCGATTTCAATAGACCAAAAAACAACGAGTAAAAACCCAAGATCTACGGTTGCTACAGTTACTGAAATTTATGATTATATTCGTCTGTTATATGCGCGTGTTGGGAAGCCATTTTGCCCTAATCATGGTATCGAAATTGAATCTCAAACTGTGCAACAAATGGTCGATCAAGTATTACAACTTGAAGAGCGTAGTAAGATTCAATTACTGGCGCCTGTAGTAACTCATAGAAAAGGTGCGCACGAAAAATTAATTGATGATATTAGTAAAAAGGGATATGTACGTGTGCGTGTTGATGGCGAAATTATTGATGTTAATGAAGTGCCGAATTTAGATAAAAATAAGAATCATACGATAGAAGTTGTCATAGATCGCCTTGTAATCAAGGATGGTATTGAAACCCGTCTAGCAGATTCTATAGAAACGGCGTTGCAATTAGCTGAAGGTAACTTAATCGTAGATATTATTGGTGGCGATGAGTTAAAATTTTCCGAAAATCATGCTTGTCCCATTTGCGGATTCTCAATCGGAGAATTAGAACCACGAATGTTTAGTTTTAACAGCCCATTCGGTGCTTGTCCAACTTGTGATGGTTTAGGACAAAAACTGATGGTCGATTTAGACTTAGTCGTTCCTGATAAAGAAAAATCATTGAATGAAGGTGCAATCGTTGCCTGGGAATCATCAAGTTCAGACTTTTATCCAACATTATTAAATCGTGTTTGTGAAGTCTATAAAATAAATATGGACAAACCATTCAAAAAATTAACTGAACGTCAAAAGGATATTATTCTTTATGGTTCCAAAGATAAAGAAATTGAATTTACCTTCAAGCAACGAAATGGCCAAACGAGAAAACGTACAATGGCGTTTGAAGGTGTGATTAATAATATCAATAGACGTTATCATGATTCTCCTTCAGAACTTGTAAGAGAAATGATGAGCAAATACATGACAGAACTCACTTGTGAAACTTGCCACGGTAAACGATTAAGCCGTGAAGCCTTATCAGTATATGTGGATGGGAAAAACATTGGTGAAGTGGTAGAACGTTCAATTAAAGATGCATTGTATAACTATGAACATATCACATTGTCAGAACAAGACAGGAAAATTGCCAATCAAATTCTAAAAGAGATTAATTCGAGATTAGAATTTTTATATAATGTAGGTTTAGAGTATTTAACGTTAAATCGTGCATCTGGCTCTTTATCAGGTGGTGAAGCGCAACGCATACGTTTGGCAACTCAGATTGGTTCTAGGCTTTCTGGTGTATTATATGTTTTAGATGAACCTTCTATAGGCTTGCATCAACGCGATAATGATCGGTTAATTAGCACATTAAAAGAAATGCGCGATCTAGGTAACACTTTAATCGTTGTTGAACATGATGATGATACGATGCGTGCTGCAGATTACTTAGTAGACGTAGGACCAGGTGCTGGTGAACACGGTGGTGAAATTGTTGCTAGTGGTACGCCTAAACAAGTTATGGCAAATACAAATTCATTAACAGGTCAATATTTGAGTGGTAAGAAAAAAATTGAGGTGCCAGAATCACGTCGTGAAGTTACGGATAGAAAGATTAGTGTTAAAGGTGCACGAAGTAATAATTTGAAAGATGTTAGTGTAGACTTTCCGCTTTCAACGATGAATGTTGTTACAGGTGTGTCTGGTTCTGGTAAAAGTACATTAGTCAATGAAGTATTGTATAAGTCATTAGCTAAGAAGATTAATAAATCTAAAGTCAAACCAGGAGATTATGATGAAATTAACGGTATAGACCAACTTGATCGTATTATTGATATTGATCAATCACCGATTGGTAGAACCCCACGTTCTAATCCAGCAACCTATACTGGTGTTTTTGATAATATTCGAGATATTTTTGCACAAACGAATGAAGCAAAAGTGAGAGGTTATTCTAAAGGTCGCTTTAGTTTTAATGTTAAAGGTGGTCGTTGTGAAGCATGTAAAGGTGACGGTATCATTAAAATAGAAATGCACTTTTTACCAGATGTTTATGTGCCTTGTGAAGTTTGTGGTGGTACTAGATACAATCGTGAAACGCTTGAAGTAACATACAAAGGTCAAAACATTGCAGATGTCTTGGCTATGACTGCCGAAGAAGCAACAAACTTTTTTGAAAATGTGCCTAAAATATATCGTAAATTGAAAACATTAGTTGATGTTGGTTTAGGTTATGTTACTTTAGGACAACCGGCTACGACATTATCTGGTGGTGAAGCACAACGTGTTAAACTTGCTTCAGAATTGCATAAACGCTCTACAGGTCGTTCTATCTATATTCTAGATGAACCAACCACTGGTTTACATGTTGATGATATTAGTCGATTATTAAAAGTATTAAATAAATTGGTTGATAATGGTGACACAGTTGTTATCATCGAGCACAATTTAGACGTTATAAAAATGGCTGATCACATTATTGATTTAGGTCCAGAAGGCGGTGATGGTGGTGGCACAATTGTTGCAACAGGCACACCAGAAGATATCGCAAAAGTGAAGGGTAGCTATACTGGTCAATATTTAAAACCAGTTTTAGAAAGAGATACTGTTCAAGCATAACGTTATATTGAATAAACTTTGTAATAACATATAAAATATTAGTTACTCCATACAAGTAGACATCATCATATGTCAGAATGTATGGAGTATTTTTTGATACCTAATATTTTAATTTATTTAAACATGTTGGGTGGTCAACGCAATAATTTAAAATGATTTAAAATAAATTAAATGTTTAAATCAGTGACAGTAATTTCATTCATAAATAATATAAGGTATGAT
This sequence comes from Staphylococcus ureilyticus, assembly GCF_025558845.1. Taxonomy (NCBI): domain Bacteria; kingdom Bacillati; phylum Bacillota; class Bacilli; order Caryophanales; family Staphylococcaceae; genus Staphylococcus; species Staphylococcus ureilyticus. The sequence goes on from NZ_CP094825.1 coordinate 536,918, forward strand.
GTTTACGATAGGATTTATTTTGGACTTCTGTACTTTTTTATATAGATTATCAGTCCTTTTTGATATGATAATGACATATGTAATTTCAGGAGAAATATTAATAGAGGTGAATCTATGTTAACAACAAAGAGTTTAATTGAACGCTTTAACCTTGAGCTTATAGCTGGAGAGTCAGGCTTAAATAAACAAATAAAAAACACAGATATATCAAGACCAGGATTAGAAATGGCTGGATATTTTTCTCACTATGCATCCGACCGAATTCAGTTGTTAGGGACAACAGAGTTGTCATTTTACAACCTACTACCTGATGAAGAGCGCAAAGGACGCATGAAAAAATTATGCCGGCCAGAAACACCAGCAATTATTGTGACAAGAGATTTAGAACCGCCAGAAGAGCTTGTAGCATCAGCTAAAGAGTTTGATACACCGCTTATCACATCAACAGTTGCAACAACGCAATTAATGAGTCGTTTAACGACTTTCTTAGAACATGAGCTGGCAAGAACAACTTCATTGCACGGTGTGTTGGTAGATGTGTATGGTGTCGGTGTGCTTATAACAGGAGACTCAGGCATTGGTAAAAGTGAAACAGCACTTGAATTAATCAAGCGTGGTCACAGACTTGTCGCGGATGACAACGTAGAAATTAGAGAAATAAGTAAAGATGAATTGATTGGTAGGCCACCTAAATTAATAGAGCATTTATTAGAAATTAGAGGTTTAGGTATTATTAATGTCATGACACTGTTTGGTGCAGGTTCCATTTTGACTGAAAAGCGTTTACGTTTAAATATTCATTTGGAAAATTGGCATAAAGATAAATTGTATGACCGTGTTGGCTTGAATGAGGAAACATTGCGCATCTTAGATACTGAGATTACTAAAAAGACGATACCGGTTAGACCAGGTCGTAACGTAGCAGTGATTATTGAAGTTGCAGCCATGAACTACAGACTTAATATTATGGGCATTAACACTGCTGAAGAATTCAATGAACGCTTAAATGCTGAAATTATGCGTAACGGTAGCAACAATAAGGAGAATCAATGATGTTATTGAATTATATTGATCCAATCGCATTTGAGCTTGGTCCTATTTCGGTTCATTGGTATGGCATTATCATCGCCGCAGGTATACTATTAGGATATTTTATCGCTCAAGAAAGTGTTAAACGCATAGGTTTTGATAAAGATATATTGATTGATATCATCTTTTGGAGTGCGATTTTTGGTTTTATCGCAGCCAGAATCTATTTTGTTATTTTTCAATGGCCATACTATGCACAACATCCAATAGAAATACCAATGATTTGGTATGGTGGTATCGCTATCCACGGTGGTCTAATTGGTGGTTTTATCACAGGTATTTTCGTGTGTAAACAAAAAAATATCAATCCATTTCAAATTGGTGATGTGATTGCGCCAAGTTTGATTTTAGGACAAGGTATTGGTAGATGGGGTAACTTTATGAATCATGAAGCCCATGGAGGTCCTGTGTCTAAATCATTTTTAGAAAATATCCATATACCGGACTTTATTATTGACAATATGTATATTGATGGCCAATACTACCAACCGACGTTTTTATACGAATCTATATGGGATATTCTAGGTTTTGTTATATTAATTTCATTAAGAAAACACTTACGTATAGGTGATACTTTCGCACTATATCTTATCTGGTATTCTATAGGTAGATTCTTTGTAGAAGGTTTGCGCACAGATAGTTTAATGCTCACTGGAGACATACGTGTTGCTCAACTGATGTCTGTCGTGCTTATAGTTGCTGGAATTGTCCTTATGATAGTTAGAAGAGTGAAATATAATGCACCACGATATAAAGATGTTGGCCCTTTAACATGGTCAAAGCAAAAGGTGAAGTGATAGAATATAATGCGTGACTTAAAAAAGTTAAAAGTTGACGGTGAAAATCCGTTGTGGCATATGTATCGTTATATAAGCCGCGTCAAAATGTTTAAGCAAACAGTGATTGTTGAAGTTTGTCGCTACTTACCTAATGTGAAATTAAAGCATTGGATGTATCGCAATTTATTAAATATGAATATAGGTAGACATAGTGCATTTGCATTTAAAGTCGTACCTGATTTATTGCATCCTGAATATATCACGATTGGTGAAAACTGTGTCATAGGTTATAATACAACTATTTTGACGCATGAATTTTTAGTAGATGAATTTCGAACAGGGCATGTTGATATTGGAAATCATACGTTAATCGGAGCCAATGTAACCATTTTGCCTGGTGTAAAAATTGGGGATTATGTGAAAGTTGGTGCTGGTACTGTAGTATCTAGAGATATCCCAAATCACACATTGGCGTACGGAAATCCAATGCAACTGAAACAATGACTAAATACAGGAGGTGAACATGGATGGCGCAAAACAACAATAAAATTATTTCAATGAAGCTTGACAGTCCTTTTTATAGGAAATTAGCGGACCAAAAATATCAACAACAAGATTATAAAAAGGCAGCAGAATACTATGAAAAAGTGCTTGAAATGTCACCCCAGGAATTTGATGTTTTTGAAATTAAAGTAAAATTATCAGAGTGTCTCGCACATCTTGGTTATAACAATAGAGCAGAACATATTTTTTATGAAATGATTGCAAAGCAAGAATCAGTCATGGATAGTTACTATCAACTCAGTCAACTGAATATTACACTAAATGAAGCAAATAAAGCCTTTTTATTTGGAATGAATTACGTCATTTTAGCAGAAGATGATGATTACCAAGAAGAGCTAGAAGAAATGTTTGAAGTTACTTATAACTCAGAAGAAAAGATAGAGATTGAATGTCAATTATTTGCTGTTCAACTCATTTTTCAATATTTATTCTCACAAGGTAGACTACCTGAAGCAAGAAATTTTATTTTGAATCAAAATGAAGCGATTCAAGATCATCGAGTGGTTAGAAATTTATTAGCTATGTGTTACCTTTATCTCAATGAATATGATACTGCTAAAGTAATGTTTGAACGTTTGCTTAATGAGGACAATACTGATGTACATGCGCTTTGCCATTACACATTATTATTGTATAACACTAATGAACAAGAAAAGTATCAACGGTATTTAAATATTTTAAGTAAAGTTGTACCTATGAATGATGATGAATCATTCAAATTAGGTATTGTTCTATGTTATTTAAAACAATATGAAGCTTCCCAAAAATTGTTACAACCTCTTTATAGAAAAGGGAAATTTCTTTCTATACAAATGTATAATGCGTTGAGCCATAATCATTATCATCTCAATCATATTGAAGATAGCAAATTTTTTTGGTCCAAGTTACAAGAAATATCTAAGGTAGATGTAGGTTATGCACCTTGGGTCATTGAACAAAGCAAGTCGTACTTTAACGAGCAAGTGTTACCACTATTATTAAGTGATGATAGTCATCATAGGTTATACGGGATTTTCTTGTTAAATCAATTAAAGGGTCGTGAAGTACTACTCACACAAGATATATGGGCTGTCTTAGAAGATATGAATGATTATGAAAAACTATATTTAACTTATCTTATTCAAGGTTTACAGTTAAATAAGTTAGATTTCATTCATAGAGGCATGTTAATGTTGTATAATATTGAATATTTGAAAAATAACGCAGAATTATTTATTGTATGGATTGATAAAGCAGAGGCAATTATAGCAGAACAAGCAGATTTAACATATGTAGATGATTATGTGGCAGCTTTTGTTTATATGTATTATCGTAGTATGGATGCTAAGATTACGAAGCAACAAGTATTGGAATGGTTTGATATAACAGCTTATCGTTTGAATAAAACGATAGATTATTTGGTAAGCATATAATTTTATGAAATGCAAGAAATCGTATATAATGCGTATAATGAATTAATAAACAGGAGGCAATTTAAATGGCTGAACAAGTGGATTTTGATGTTGCAATTGTAGGCGCAGGACCAGCTGGTATGACTGCAGCCGTATATGCATCGCGTGCAAACTTAAGTACTGTAATGATTGAACGTGGTATGCCAGGTGGACAAATGGCAAATACAGAAGAAGTTGAAAATTTCCCGGGTTTTGAAATGATAACAGGGCCAGATTTATCAACTAAAATGTTTGAACATGCTAAAAAATTTGGTGCAAAATATCAATATGGTGATATCAAATCAATAGAAGACAAAGGTCAATACAAAGTTATAAATCTTGGGAACAGTGAAATTACTGCACGAGCTGTGATTATATCTACTGGTGCTGAATATAAAAAAATTGGTGTGCCAGGTGAACAAGAATTAGGCGGTCGCGGTGTAAGTTATTGTGCAGTATGTGATGGTGCATTCTTCAAAAACAAAAAATTATTTGTCATCGGTGGTGGAGATTCAGCAGTTGAGGAAGGTACATTCCTTACAAAATTTGCTGATAGTGTAACAATCGTACACCGTAGAGATGAACTACGTGCGCAAAAAATCTTACAAGATCGTGCATTTAAAAACGATAAAATCGATTTTATTTGGAGCCATACTCTAAAAACAATCAATGAAAAAGACGGCAAAGTTGGTTCAGTTACTTTAGAATCTACTAAAGATGGTGCTGAACAAACATTAGATGCTGATGGTGTTTTCGTATACATTGGTATGAAACCACTAACAGCACCATTTGAAAATTTAGGCATTACAAATGAAGTAGGTTATATTGTTACTAATGAAGATATGAGTACGAAAATACCAGGCGTATATGCTGCTGGTGACGTACGTGCAAAAGGTCTACGTCAAATCGTAACTGCAACAGGCGATGGCAGTATTGCAGCACAAAGTGCAATTTCATATATTGAAGAATTAAAAGATGTTATAGAAGCATAGGCATAAACGCGTTATTTACTGTAATTAATTAAATAATAACGAGATTCAGACAGAGCTAGAATGTACCAACCTTACACGAATCATGTAGGTTGAGCATTCTAGCTTTTTTACATAATCGCATTTTAGGGTTAAAGTATTCGCTAGTTGTGCGTTTTAGTTTTATTATGCAGATGTATGCGTGATGATTTTTAAAACGTCGTAAAGGGATGCTGTTTTCATAAATGATGTGAATCGAAAAGGAGATAAAGGTCCTTTAACATTTTTGGCAACAACTTTGTTACTTTTAAGTCAGTCTGCAATAGCAGTTAAGGTGAATTAAGTGATAAAACTACTACCAAAGTCGTTTTTCATGTAAAATATAATGTGATAGCATAGTGGTCATAAACTGACTAAGTTAAAACGATTGCGTATATGGATAAAAAATTCCAATACTATAAATGGAATATAAAAAATAATCTTTGGATGGTGTAAAGTAATGCAACGAGAAGAAAAAGAAGTGACTAAAAGTGAATTATTAGTTGTGACTGGTTTGTCTGGCACAGGTAAGTCGGTTGTAATTCAAAGTTTAGAAGATATCGGTTATTTTTGTGTAGATAATTTACCTCCAATACTATTGCCGAAGTTTGTAGAATTAATGGGTCAAGGAAATCCTTCGTTGCAAAAGGTTGCCATTGCCATTGATTTAAGAGGGAAAGAACTTTTCAAATCATTGATTAAAGAAATCGATCAAATCAAAAGCAACTCAGACATTATCGTTGATATGATGTTCCTAGAAGCATCCAACGAAAAGTTGATTTCGCGTTATAAAGAGACGCGACGTGCACATCCATTAAACGAACAAGGCCAGCGCTCATTAATTGAAGCAATTGAAGAAGAACGCAGCTTACTCGCTGAAATTCAAAGTTTAGCAAATTATACGATTGATACATCATTTATGAAACCTAAAGAGCTTCGTAAGCGCATTGGAGATTACTTTAATCAAAGTAATTATCAAACATTTAATATCAATGTAACAAGTTTTGGGTTTAAACATGGTATTCAAATGGATGCAGATTTAGTGTTTGATGTGAGATTTTTACCAAATCCGCATTATGTAGATGAACTCAGACCATTAACTGGTGAAGACGAAGCAGTATATAATTACGTTATGAAATGGAAAGCAACAAATATTTTTTATGAGAAATTAATGGATTTATTAAAATTTATGATTCCAGGTTATAAAAAAGAAGGTAAATCACAACTTGTGATAGCGATTGGTTGTACTGGAGGCCAGCATCGTTCTGTAGCTTTAGCAAAACGTATTGGTGCAGAGCTTAATGAAAATTTTGACTATAATGTATATGTGCATCATAGAGATGCTCAAATTGAAAGTGGCGTGAAACGAAAAAATGAAAAGAATTAAACTTGTACTTATTGGCGGTGGTACAGGTTTATCTGTTTTAGCACGTGGTTTAAAAGACTTCCCGATAGATATTACGACGATTGTCACAGTTGCTGATGATGGAGGTAGTACGGGGAAAATCAGAAATGAAATGGATATTCCTGCACCAGGTGACATACGAAATGTAATTTCAGCACTCAGTGATTCTGAATCAACAATTGAAAGATTGTTTCAATATCGTTTTAAAGAAAATCAAGTTGAAGGTCATTCTTTAGGCAACTTATTGATAGCTGCATTAACGAATATGAATGATGATTTTGGCCATGCAGTAAAAGAATTAAGTAAAATTTTAAATATAAGAGGTCGTGTGATACCATCTACAAATTCTAGTGTACGCTTAAATGCAGTGATGGAAGATGGCGAAATTGTTTATGGTGAATCAAAAATTCCTAAAAAAAATAAAAAAATCGAACGTGTATTTTTAGAACCAGAAAATGTAGAACCTATGGAAGAAGCGGTTGAAGCGATAGAGGATGCAGACTTAATCGTTTTAGGACCAGGTTCGTTATATACAAGTGTAATCTCAAATTTATGCGTTAAAGGTATTGCGGATTCGTTATTAAATTGTGATGCGCCTAAGCTATATGTATCAAATGTTATGACACAACCTGGTGAGACGAATCATTACACTGCCTTAGATCATGTCGAAGCAATACATAATCACATGGGTCGTCAATGTATAAACTATGCTATATGTAGTACCCAAACTTTTAACATTGATGTCTTACAACGTTATAAAGAAGATGGGGCAGTTCCAGTTAAATGCAATATGAGTGATATGGAAGCACAAAACATCAAAGTTTTTACGCACGAAAACTTGGTGGAAGTATCACAAGAAAATTATGTTCGACACAATACAGAGGTCTTGTCTAAAATGATTTACGAGATCGCTATGAGAGAGACAGAAACGATTGAATTTAAACGAGATAAATAAAATCGTAAAAAACTAAGTATTAAACTTAGATAAGAAGGGGCTGAAGATGTATGAGCTTTGCATCAGAAATGAAAAATGAACTGACTAGAATAGAAGTAGATGAAACAAATGCAAAAGCAGAGCTCAGTGCGCTTATACGGATGAATGGTGCACTCAGTCTTTCCAATCAACAATTTGTGATTAATGTTCAAACTGAAAATGCTACGACAGCAAGACGGATATATTCCTTAATAAAAAAAGTGTTTAATGTTGAAATAGAGCTACTTGTAAGAAAAAAAATGAAATTAAAAAAGAACAATATTTATATTTGTAGAATTAAAGCACGTGCTAAAGAAATTTTAGATGAATTAGGTATATTGAAAAATGGTGTCTTTACGCATGAAATAGATGAAGCGATGATTCGTGAAGATGAAATGAAAAGAAGTTATCTACGAGGTGCTTTTCTTGCGGGTGGATCAGTGAATAATCCAGAAACATCTTCTTATCATTTAGAAATATTTTCATTGTATGAAGACCATTCCGAAGGTATTACGAATTTAATGAATGAATATGAACTCAATGCTAAACATCTAGAACGAAAAAAAGGAAGCATTGCTTATTTAAAAGAAGCTGAAAAAATTTCTGATTTCTTGAGTTTAATCGGTGGCTATCAGGCATTACTTAAATTTGAAGATGTGCGTATTGTTAGAGATATGAGAAATTCCGTAAATCGATTGGTCAATTGTGAAACGGCGAATTTAAATAAAACCGTTAGTGCAGCGATGAAGCAGGTCGAAAGCATTCAACTAATCGACCAAGAAATTGGTTTAGATAATCTTCCTGATCGATTACGGGAAATAGCGAAGTTACGCATAGAGCATCAAGAAATTTCTCTGAAAGAATTAAGCGAAATGATGTCTACAGGTACAATTTCTAAATCCGGTGTCAATCATCGTTTAAGAAAATTAAACCAAATGGCTGATAAAATTCGGAGTGGTGAAACAATTGAACTTTAATCATTTGTCTGTAAAAGAAAATGGTGCTTATTACCAATGTTAAAACTAATTTTAAAAATATATTAAAATGTTATTGAAAAAAACTGCTTTTTGATATTATAATATGCTAATTAGATTTATATATGACGCCTCATATGAGGTGTCTTTTTTTAATATGTTTCAAACGGAGTTGTATTTTCTGAAGCATCAATTTACTTTGTTGACACCAAATAGATTATGACGATTAAGCGTATGCTATTGCAGTCTAAGGTTAGGTACAGCTAAGTATCATATTTAGTACAGGTCATGGCAGATAGTCTATGACATGATTAAAATTTAAATGAAATAGAATGGGAGTGAATCAATGACAGCATTAATAAAAAATCATTATAAAAGTATCATCTTATGTTTAATTGGAACGTTTATCAACGCTATAGGTGTAAATTGCTTTTTACTTGGATCAAATTTGGGTGATGGCGGTACGGTGGGTATTGCGCTAGCCTTAAAATACACTTTGGGATTTTCTCCAGCTTGGTCTTCTTTGATTATTAATACCATAGTCGTTTTTATCGGCTGGAAGTATTTAAGTAAAACAATCGCTGTTTATACCGTTATTTCAAACACGGCACTCTCATTCTTTTTACGAGTAACTGAAAATATTAATTTAGGGATAGATGATTTTGTTATAAATTCTGTATTTGGTGGTGCAATTATAGGAATAGGTGCTGGACTTGTAATTTCTACAGGGAGTACCCTTGGAGGCACATCTGTAATTGCTAAAATTATAAGTAAATACTCAGAAATGAAGACATCTCAAGGTATTTTTATTCTAGATGGCATTGTCGTCTTATCATTCTTGATGGTGTTACCATTAAAGAGTGTCTTGTTTACGATTATTATGCTATTCATTACCGAAAGAGCGACTTCATTTATAATTGAAGGCTTTAATCCTAAAAAAGGCGTTACAATCATATCTAATAAGAATGAAATCATCAGTGACAAAATTAATTCCTTTACTGGTCGGGGCTCAACTTTATTAAATGGAAAAGGTGGTTATGCAAAAACGGAAACAACGATATTATATGTTGCTGTGCCGCAATCTCAGGTGACAAGAGTGAAAAAATTAGTCAATGAAGTAGATGAAAATGCCTTTTTAGTTATTCATGATGTGCGAGATGTCTTAGGCAGCACGTTTATCAATGTAAAGTAATAGTGTTATGCTTAAGTTATTAAATATTGATAAATAAATATAAAATCATTTTCACAAAATCTTAAACGCATAAATGTTGAAATTTAAGCGTTTTGAATAACAGCGAGTTTCAAATCTACTGGTTTGGTATTTTTCAAGGTGTGAAAATAAAAAAAGACTTTCATCAACGGATAGTAAATGTCAATGAAAGCCCGAAAACTTCAATGTTCAGTTTGATGGTTTTAAGGAAGATTATCCAAAATATCCCCTCGAAGGGAATCGAACCCCTATTCTAAGAACCGGAATCTTATGTGTTATCCATTACACTACGAGGGGTAAATAACAATAATATTAGTGTACAAATCTTATAAGTGTTGGTCAACAATAATTTATAATGTTTAATGAAATTCTAAGCGTTATTTTTTGACCATATTTGACTTTTAGGTTAAAATAAATTTATCAGTTAGAAATAAGGAGGCAATATTAATGAATTTAATACCTACAGTAATTGAAACTACAAACCGTGGGGAACGTGCTTATGATATTTACTCACGTTTATTAAAAGACCGTATTATTATGTTAGGTTCACAAATTGATGACAACGTAGCCAACTCTATCGTATCACAATTATTATTTTTACAAGCACAAGATGCTGAAAAAGATATCTATCTTTACATTAACTCACCGGGTGGTAGTGTAACTGCTGGATTTGCTATTTATGATACAATTCAACACATTAAACCAGATGTGCAAACGATTTGTATTGGTATGGCTGCATCTATGGGTTCATTCTTACTTGCAGCAGGAGCAAAAGGTAAACGCTTTGCTTTACCAAATGCTGAAGTAATGATTCACCAACCACTTGGTGGTGCGCAAGGTCAAGCAACTGAAATTGAAATTGCCGCTAATCATATTCTGAAAACACGTGCTAAATTAAATAAAATTTTAGCTGAGCGCACAGGTCAATCAATTGAACAAATTGAAAAAGATACTGACCGTGATAACTTCTTATCAGCAGAAGAAGCTAAAGAATATGGTTTAATCGATGATGTTATGGTGCCAGAATCATAATATATCGCGTAAGCTAATAATGACATACAAGTAACAAAAAACAAGTCACGACAATGTACGACCATTTCTAAAATGCATGATGCATATACGATGTGGTTGACATGTGTGGCTTGTTTTTTTAATAATATTTTGAAAGTATGATTAGTGTTTATTTAAGAGATTTTGTTTGCTTTTATAAATTAAAATAATCGAAATGACTAACGTCAATAATCCAATGATTACTAAAGACATAGAAATGACGATCATAATAGCAGGTTTTTCAAATGCCAAAATACCATTGGTGATGAGGAGTAAACCTGCAATGAATAATAAGATATGGCTAATACTATCTTGTTTCATTTTTAAATAGTCCCTTTCTTAATGAACTAAATTTTCTAGTGCTAGTTTCAGATTTGGGTATTTGAATTCAAAATCTAGTGCTTCCAACTTATTAGGTAAAACTTTTTGAGTATCAAGTACAACTGTCGACATTTCACCTAAGATAAGTCTGAGTGCAAATGAAGGTACCCATGTATAGTGTGGGCGATGAACTTCTCTTGCAATGGTATAACCAAACATATTTTGATGTTCTGCAATTGGTGATGTGAAATTAAATACACCGCGTGCTTTTTCATTATTTATGGTATAGAGTATCGCTCTTGTTAAATCTTCAATATGAATCCAAGAATACCATTGTCTACCACTACCTATTTTACCACCGACATTTAAATCATAAGGTAATTTCATCAACGGTAATGCACCACCTTGATTTGATAGTACCATTCCAAATCTGCCAATAATTACTCGTGTGCCTAATGATTCAAATTGACGTGCTAAACGTTCCCACTGATATACCACTTCAGATAAAAAATCAAATGGTAATGTTTGATACAGCTCAGTATATGTACGTGTTAAATCAGGTTTGTAATAACCTACTGCGCTGGCGTTAAAGAATACAGCTGGCTTTTGCTTTCTGTTTTTAAAAAGGTCGTATAGTGCCTGAGTAGATTGTAATCGACTTAACATAATATTTTGTTTATGTGAGGAGGTCCAGCGATTATTTAAGCTAGCACCGGCTAAATTGATCACGATATCAATATCTGAAATTTGGCTTTCCCAATTCGGTTCTGACCAGTTAACATATGTGATTTTAGGATGTGATGTAGCATTGTTTTGTCTTGTTAATATCGTGATTTTGGAATCACTTTGTTGTATTGCTTCGATTAGCTGAGTACCTACTAGACCAGTACCGCCTGTAATTAGATAGTGTTTCATAGTATCACCTCATAGAATTGTAGTATGGAATCGTTCAGGCTTTAAATGCAAGTAAATCTCATAAAGAGTATGACAAAATTTATTCGAATTTTGTTCAAAAATATGTCATTTACTATGTCAAAGATGTATTTAAAATAAAATCATATGTCGTTATAATAAAGGTACCTTCGATATTAATTAATCATCTCTTAATTATTTCGAGTATACCCCATAATATACTAGCGAAGGTAAAATTTTGACTCCCTTTAGTAGAGGCCTATACGATTATCGTGTAGGCCTAATTTTTTATGATTCTTAATATACATCATTGAATCGGCAGAAATTATTTTGATGTCATTATAATAGTGTAATTGAAGTACTACATATTATAAAATAAATAAGCCGATAATGCCAAAAGCGATTAAAAACAAAAATAGCACAAGTATAAAAAGTTTATAGCGCGTTTTAATTGGGATTTTTGATTCATCATTATCATTTACGCTCATCATATGACGCAAATGGGTAGGCTTTTGTTGTGATTGATTTGATTCATTAAATAAGTCGTACTTTTTCAAAATCTAGTCACATCCTGTTATGATATTATTGATAGTAAAAGAATAATTTAAATAAAAGTATTGAAACAATATTCGAAATTAGATTAGTATTAAGTTGAAGCTACAATAAAAGTGTTGTATGTGATTATTTTACTATAGTTTGGAAATCAAAGTAACAACTACATTAAAATGTGGTTAATAAGGTTGTTTAATCAATGAAATAGTGTAAAATATAGTTCTAACATGAAGTTAAATGCCATTTGAAAATGATGATTTGATATAAATTGAAGTGAGGGGAGCATATGCCTAAGCATAATCAAAATAACAATTTTGATGACAAAGATAATAAAAAAATGAGAGGTTTCGCAAAACTCATCAGTGGATTGATTGTCCTATTACTTATAGGTGGGTTAGTTTTTGCAATTTTTGCATTCGTAGATCATTCAAATAAAGCCAATGAACGTTTGGCAGACCAAAAACAAGAAGAAAAAGACAAAAAGAAAGAAAAAACTAAGGAACAAAAAGACAAGAAAAAAGAAAAATCAACTGAAGAAACAAACCAAACACAACAAACCCAACAGACACAGCAAACACAACAAGTTCCTCAGACACAACAGACGCAACAAACCCAACAGACACAGCAACCTAGAACACAAGAAAGAAGAACTACGGAAGAAAAAGATTCACCTGAAAAAACGAAGGAAGAACGTACTACTGAAGAACGCTCAACAGAGGAAAAAACAAGCGAACCTTCAACAGAAGAAAAAACAACAGAAGAAAAGACGAGTGAACCTTCTACTGAAGAGCGCACATCTGAGCCTTCAACAGAAGAGAAGACGAATGAACCTTCTACACAACAACGCAGTACGCAACAAAATACTCAACAACGTTCAACGCAAAATAATAATTCAAACTCAGAAAAAAGTTCGCAATCATCTGATGAAGATTAAATATAAAAAGAAAATTATATTTATAGAACACGCGCTGTCACATACAGTGCGTGTTTTTTTATAAATATTAATGTGAATTAAGCACTAGAATGAAACGCAGATTATCATTCGTAGTAAGAATCATATGAAACAAAGAAAAGAATGATTAAAATAATAAGCTCACTAAATATGAAATGAATGACAAAAGCAGTATGCTTGATAAGCAGCCACCTAAACAACCAAATGGACCTAAATGACAACCAATGTGTTTGTTGTAATTAAATGATTGATATGGATTTTTTTGAGAATGTTCTTTCGTTTGTTTAAAGTAATCGTCATCTTTGTATCTTTTATCTTCTGGGTCTATAACTTCTGGGTGTTTATTGTTAGACATGTATATTCCTCCTGAAAAATAACTCATTAAATTTATATTTATTTTAAGCATAATTGGAGATTGTTTCAAAGAAACGCATGTTGATGATGGTTTAACATATAATTAAAAAATGTCATGTGGAAAATGATTAATAAAAAAAGAAAATGGGTAAAATATTTCTATAGAGAATAGAACTATAAAAGTATAAATTTCACTTTATTTAAGACCGAAGTATTTCTCTTGCTTTTTTAAATGTATAGTAGTATTATAGCAAATATAAGAGGTTATATTTTTTTGTCCCAGTAGGGACGTAAAAAGTCAATCTATGGTTAGAACTTGACCCTTGTATATAGAAACGGAGGAGGTTAGTAGTGAAGAACTTGATAAAAATTCAACAAAAGCTTGTCCCAGAAATTGTTGAAAAGATGTATCGTCGTTTTTCAATACTCACTACTATCGCTCAGTATCAACCCGTCGGTAGACGTAGTTTAAGTGAATATATGGATTTAACTGAAAGAGTGTTGCGTTCTGAAACAGATGTTTTAAAGAAACAAGCACTTATCAAAGTTAAACCTACAGGTATGGAAATCACTGAAGCTGGTGAAACGACAGTACGCCAACTCAATAGTTATTTTAACGTTTATTCAGATGATCATCACCTTGCGCAAATTATCAAAGAAAAATATGGCATTAAAGATGTTTATGTCATTCCTGGTGATTCAGACACTGATAAAACGGTTAAAATTGAATTATCTAAACAAGCCGGACAGCTAGTTGAAGATGTTTTATACGATCATGCAACTGTAGCAGTTACTGGTGGCTCAACAATGGCATACGTAAGTGAAGCTATGCATCGGCAACCTTACGACGTATTTTTTGTACCTGCAAGAGGTGGGCTTGGTGAAAATGTTGTATATCAAGCCAATACGATTGCAGCCAGTATGGCTCAGCAAACAGATGGAGATTATACAACGCTTTATGTACCAGATAATGTCAGTGAAACAACGTATAATACACTTATGTTAGAGCCTTCAGTGATACACACTTTAGAAAAAATTAAAGAAGCAAATATTACAATCCACGGCATTGGTGATGCGCTGAAGATGGCGCGTAGACGTCAATCACCTAGTGAAGTTATTGAAAAACTTCAACATCACAATGCCTCGGGAGAAGCATTTGGATATTATTTCGATGAACAAGGGCAGATCGTTCACAAAGTAAAAACGATCGGACTTCAATTAGAAGACCTTGTATCGAAAAAGTTTATCTTTGCCGTTGCTGGGGGTAAATCAAAAGGAGAGGCAATTAAAGCTTATCTTTCGATTGCACCCCAAAACACTGTGTTAATCACAGATGAAGGAGCGGCAAGTATTATCGCGAATAATAGTAATAAAAAGTGATTCCACTTTTTAAATATCATTTTAAAGGAGGCCATTATAATGGCAGTTAAAGTAGCAATTAATGGTTTTGGTAGAATTGGTCGTTTAGCATTCAGAAGAATTCAAGATGTAGAAGGAATCGATGTAGTAGCAGTAAACGACTTAACAGATGATGAAATGTTAGCTCATTTATTAAAATATGACACTACACAAGGTCGCTTCACAGGAGAAGTTGAAGTTGAAGAGAATGGTTTCCGCGTTAACGGATTAGAAGTTAAATCATTTTCTGAGCCAGATCCAAGCAAATTACCTTGGGGAGACTTAGATATCGATGTAGTATTAGAATGTACTGGTTTATTTACAGATAAAGAAAAAGCAGAAGCACATATCAATGCAGGAGCTAAAAAAGTATTGATTTCAGCACCAGCTAAAGGTGACTTGAAAACAATCGTTTACAACACTAACCATGATACTTTAGATGGTTCAGAAGACGTTGTTTCAGGTGCTTCATGTACTACTAACTCATTAGCACCAGTTGCTAAAGTCTTGAATGATGAATTTGGTTTAATCGAAGGTTTCATGACTACAATTCATGCTTACACTGGTGACCAAAGCACACAAGATGCGCCTCATAGAAAAGGTGACAAACGTCGTGCACGTGCAGCTGCTGAAAACATTATCCCTAACTCAACAGGTGCTGCTAAAGCTATCGGCTTAGTAATTCCTGAAATTGATGGTAAATTAGACGGTGGAGCACAACGTGTACCAGTTGCAACTGGTTCATTAACTGAATTAACAGTAGTTTTAGACAAAAATGTAAGTATCGAAGACGTAAATAACGCAATGAAAAATGCATCTAACGAATCATTCGGTTATACTGAAGATGAAATCGTTTCTTCTGATGTAATCGGAATGACTTACGGTTCACTATTTGATGCAACTCAAACACGTGTTATGACTGTTGGAGATCGTCAATTAGTTAAAGTAGCAGCTTGGTATGATAACGAAATGTCATACACTTCACAATTAGTACGCACATTAGAATATTTAGCAAGTCACGCTAAATAATTTGATGCTCACTTTAGTTTAACAAGTATAGCGTTGTGAAATTGAATCAATAAGCTTAGGAGTAAGCGGGGAGCTCAACGCTTCTCCGCTTATTTTACTTTATTCATCCATCTAAAGGAGGAAGATTACATGACAAAAAAAATTGTATCTGATATCGAGTTAAAAGGTAAAACTGTACTTGTACGTGCAGATTTTAACGTACCTATGAAAGACGGTGAAATTACGGACGACAACCGTATCGTTCAAGCTTTACCAACTATAAAATATATTATAGAGCAAGGTGGTAAAGTCGTTTTATTCTCTCACTTAGGAAAAGTTAAAGAAGAAAGTGATAAAGCAGAATTAACTTTAAAACCTGTAGCTAATGCATTAGCTGAAAAATTAAATAAAGACGTGGCATTTGTTCCTGAAACACGTGGAACACAATTAGAGCACTCAATTAAAGATTTAAATGAAGGTGATGTGCTATTAGTTGAAAATACACGTTTTGAAGATTTAGAAGGTAAAAAAGAGTCTAAAAATGACCCTGAATTAGGTGAATACTGGGCATCTTTAGGTGATGTATTTGTAAATGATGCATTTGGAACGGCACACCGTAAACATGCGTCAAACGTAGGTATTGCAGCTCACTTAGAAACTGTAGCAGGTTATCTAATGGAAAAAGAAATTAGATATATCGGCGGCGTTGTAGAAAACCCAGATAAACCTGTAGTTGCAATTCTTGGTGGCGCTAAAGTTTCAGATAAAATTGGTGTAATCACTAACTTATTGAAAATAGCAGATAAAGTGCTTATTGGTGGCGGTATGTCATACACATTCTTCAAAGCGCAAGGTAAAGAAATCGGCTTATCTTTATTAGAAGAAGATAAAGTAGACTTTGCAAAAGAATTGTTAGAAAAAGCAGGAGATCAAATTGTATTACCTGTAGACTGTAAAGTTGCAAAAGAATTTTCTAATGATGCAAAGATTACAGAAGTTTCCGTCGATAACATTCCTGCCGACCAAGAAGCGATGGATGTTGGTCCGAAAACTGTAGAATTATTCAAAGAAAAACTACAAGGCGCTCATACAGTAGTTTGGAATGGACCTATGGGTGTATTTGAATTCAGTAATTTCGCAAAAGGTACAATTGGGGTTTGTGAAGCAATTGCTGAAATGAAAGATGCAAACACAATTATCGGTGGTGGCGATTCAGCTGCAGCAGCGATTTCATTAGGATATGCTGATGACTTTAGTCACATTTCAACTGGTGGCGGTGCTTCATTAGAATATCTTGAAGGTAAGGAACTGCCAGGTGTCGTTGCGATTGCTAATAAATAATCGTTAATTTACGAGCAAAACTTGATTAAAAATTAATCATAATTTACTAATAGGAGTGTATATAATGAGAAAACCAATTATTGCGGGTAACTGGAAGATGAACAAAACAGTTCAAGAGGCTAAAGATTTTATTAATGAATTACCAGCATTACCAGATACTAAAGAGGTAGAATCTGTCATTTGTGCTCCAACAATTCAATTAGATGCCTTAGTAACAGCAGTTAATGAAGGTAAAGCACAAGGTTTACAAATTGGTGCACAAAATGCTTTTTATGAAGATAATGGTGCATTTACAGGTGAAACATCACCAGTAGCATTAGCTGATTTAGGCGTAAAATACGTTGTTATTGGACACTCTGAGCGTCGTGAAATCTTCCATGAAACAGATGAAGATATTAACAAAAAAGCACATGCCGTATTCAATCATGGTATGACTCCCATTATTTGTGTTGGTGAAACAGACGAAGAACGCGAAAGTGGCAAAGCTAATGAAGTTGTTGGCAACCAAGTGAAAAAAGCTGTTGAAGGATTATCTGAAACACAATTGAAACAAGTTGTCATTGCTTATGAACCAATTTGGGCAATCGGTACTGGCAAATCATCAACTGCAAAAGATGCCAATGAAATGTGTGCATTTGTAAGAGAAATGATTGCAGACTTATCAGGACAATCAGTTGCTGATGCAACACGTATTCAATATGGCGGTAGTGTTAAACCTAACAACATAAAAGAATACATGGCAGAATCAGACATCGATGGTGCATTAGTAGGTGGCGCATCACTTAAAGTGGATGATTTTGTACAATTGTTAGAAGGTGCAAAATAATATGGCTAAACAACCAACTGCATTAATTATTTTAGATGGTTTTGCAAATAGAGAAAGTGAGCATGGTAATGCTGTGAAACTAGCTAATAAACCTAATTTTGACCGTTATTATAATCAATATCCAACAACACAAATCGAAGCGAGTGGCTTGGATGTTGGACTTCCTGAAGGTCAAATGGGTAATTCAGAAGTTGGACACATGAATATTGGCGCTGGACGCATTGTTTATCAAAGTTTAACACGTATCAATAAATCTATTGAAGATGGCGATTTCTTTGAAAATGATGTATTGAACCAGGCGATTCAACACGTAAAAGGCAATCAATCAGCACTTCATATTTTTGGTTTATTGTCAGATGGTGGTGTGCATAGTCATTACAAGCATCTATTTGCTTTATTAGAATTAGCCAAAAAGCAAGGCGTTGACAACGTTTATGTACACGCGTTCTTAGATGGACGTGATGTTGACCAAAAATCAGCACTTAAATATATCGAAGAAACAGAAGCTAAATTCAAAGAATTAGGCATTGGCCAATTCGCATCTGTTTCAGGTCGTTATTACGCAATGGATCGTGATAAACGCTGGGATAGAGAAGAAAAAGCTTATAACGCAATTCGTAACTTTGGCGGAGAAACATTTGAATCAGCTAAAGCTGGTGTTGAAGCAAACTATGCTAAAGATTTAACTGATGAATTTGTCGAACCATTTATCATTAAAGATCAAAATAATGGCGTGAATGATGGAGATGCAGTCATCTTCTATAACTTCCGTCCTGATAGAGCTGGTCAACTGTCTGAAATCTTTACAGATAAAGCGTTTGAAGGCTTTAAAGTAGACCAAGTTAATGACTTATTTTACGCTACATTTACAAAATATAATGATAATGTAGATGCAAAAATTGTTTTTGAAAAAGTCGACTTAACAAATACAATTGGTGAAGTTGCACAAGATAATGGCTTGAAACAGTTACGTATAGCGGAAACTGAAAAATTCCCGCATGTCACTTATTTTATGAGTGGTGGTCGCAATGATGAATTCGAAGGTGAACGTCGTAGATTGATTGACTCACCTAAAGTTGCAACTTATGATCTTAAACCAGAAATGAGTGCTTATGAAGTCAAAGACGCACTGATTGAAGAGTTGAATAAAGGTGACTTAGACTTAATCTTATTAAACTTTGCCAATCCTGATATGGTGGGGCATAGTGGTATGCTTGAACCTACAATCAAAGCGATTGAAGCAGTTGATGAGTGTTTAGGTGAAGTCGTAGATAAAATTATTGATATGGGTGGTCATGCCATCATTACAGCTGACCATGGTAACTCAGATATGGTACTCACTGATGATGAGCAACCAATGACAACACATACGACTAACCCTGTACCAGTGATTGTTACTAAAGAGGGTGAAACTTTACGTGAAACAGGTCGACTAGGTGATTTAGCGCCTACACTATTAGATTTGTTACAAGTAAAACAACCTGAAGACATGACTGGTGAATCACTTATCAAGCATTAAAATAATATAAACACAATATGGTCCAAAGACCAGAAATATAAGGGCGTGTCATTGTTTAAGATTTGCTTAAATGACTGATGGCACGCATAATCAAAATGAAGTAATTAAATTATTTGTATTTATAGTATTTATAGCTATAATAAAGATGAAATTTAATATTTCTAAACTACTTATTTATAAAGGAGATTACAAACATGCCAATTATTACAGATGTTTATGCTCGCGAAGTCCTTGACTCACGCGGCAACCCAACAGTGGAAGTAGAAGTATTAACTGAAAGCGGTGCATTTGGTCGCACACTTGTACCATCAGGTGCGTCTACTGGTGAGCACGAAGCAGTTGAATTACGTGATAGAGACAAATCACGTTATTTAGGTAAAGGTGTAACGAAAGCTGTTGAAAATGTAAATGAAATTATTGCACCTGAATTAGTTGAAGGTGAATTTTCAGTATTAGAACAAGTTTCAATTGATAAAATGATGATTCAATTAGACGGAACTGAAAATAAAGGTAAATTAGGCGCAAATGCTATTCTTGGTGTTTCTATTGCAGTAGCACGTGCAGCAGCTGATTTATTAGGCCAACCACTTTATAAATATTTAGGTGGCTTCAATGGTAAACAATTACCAGTTCCAATGATGAACATTGTAAATGGTGGTTCTCACTCTGATGCGCCAATCGCATTCCAAGAGTTCATGATCTTACCAGTTGGTGCAGAAACATTTAAAGAATCATTACGTTGGGGAGCAGAAATTTTCCACAACTTAAAATCAATCCTTAAAAACCGTGGTTTAGAAACAGCAGTAGGTGACGAAGGTGGTTTCGCTCCTAAATTTGAAGGTACAGAGGATGCTGTTGAAACAATCTTAGAAGCGATTAAAGCAGTAGGTTTAGAACCTGGTAAAGATGTGTTTTTAGGTTTTGACTGTGCTTCATCAGAATTCTTCGAAGATGGTGTTTATAACTATGCTAAATTCGAAGGCGAAAATGGTTCAAAACTTACAGCAGAACAACAAGTTGACTATTTAGAAGAATTGGTTAATAAATATCCAATTATTTCTATTGAAGATGGTATGGATGAAAATGACTGGGACGGTTGGAAAGTATTAACTGACCGTATCGGTGATCGTGTTCAATTAGTTGGTGACGATTTATTCGTTACAAACACTGTTAAATTATCAGAAGGTATCGAAAAAGGTATCGGTAACTCAATCTTAATTAAAGTTAACCAAATTGGTACATTAACTGAAACATTTGATGCTATTGAAATGGCTCAAAAAGCTGGTTATACAGCAGTAGTATCACACCGTTCTGGTGAAACAGAAGATACAACTATTGCTGATATCGCAGTTGCTACAAATGCAGGTCAAATTAAAACTGGTTCATTATCAAGAACTGACCGTATTGCTAAATACAATCAATTATTACGCATCGAAGATGAATTATTTGAAACAGGCAAATTCGATGGTATTAAATCATTCTACAATTTAGATAAATAATGTTTATCTAAAAATGAGTTCACGCGCTAACACGTAAACCCATAGGGTTTACGTGTTTTTTATTGGATAAAAAAACCATACGCTATGCGTATGGTGCAGTTAGGTTATTGCGATACCTGTCGATTTCAGTTATGATGACCAATTGTGTCAGAGAAACATACATATTAATGAAATACAAGATTTACATTGTTTAATTTGTTCATCTTTGTTTGTGAAACTGATATAATTAATAGTGTAAATTATAGAAGGAGCATTGACTGATTATGAAGGCACAACCTAAAACAAAAGAAATTCAAACAGGTCATTTTCTTGCATACACTTCACTAATTATAGCAATACTTTATGCGATTCATTTATTCGTTATTTTAGACGATAGTGTAATAAAACAAATGTTAATAAATAGTAGACAAAAGCCTTCTGAAAACGCAATTGGTGTGATAAAAAACAGTTTCCAATTTACAGGTATCATGTATGTGATTGCTAATTTAACAGGGATTATTGCGATTTGGAATAGGCATACTTATTTGTGGTGGTTTATGTTTGCAGTATTCACTTC
This sequence comes from Staphylococcus ureilyticus, assembly GCF_025558845.1. Classification (NCBI taxonomy): domain Bacteria; kingdom Bacillati; phylum Bacillota; class Bacilli; order Caryophanales; family Staphylococcaceae; genus Staphylococcus; species Staphylococcus ureilyticus. The sequence goes on from NZ_CP094825.1 coordinate 558,637, forward strand.
ACAAATTTTATATAATTTAGTTAATATCAATGCGGTTTATGAAGCGATATTAGATACAAAATCAATGATTAATATCTTACCGTTAACAATTGTATTGATCATGTCACTTATTTTAGCGATATATATGCTGGTTGTTTCAATTAAACGTAAAAGCACTTTTAATAGATAGAAGTTTGCTAAATAAGATAAACGTGTGATATAATGCGGTTCGTATATAATGAATGGAGGACAATTTTTATGCATACATTTTTCATGATCATTTTAATTTTAGATTGTATTGCATTAGTGACTGTTGTATTACTCCAAGAAGGTAAAAGTAATGGACTATCAGGTGCGATAAGCGGTGGCGCTGAACAGTTATTTGGTAAACAAAAACAACGTGGCGTTGATTTATTCTTGCATAGATTAACAATTGTATTGTCTGTCATTTTCTTCTTGTTAATGTTAGGCATAAGTTATTTTGGTTTATAAGGTCCGACAATGTAAAAGTCGGGCTTTTTTATTTATAATGGAAGTATTCGACTTTTAAATGATTCGAAGTAGGGAATATATTTTGAGTACAACTGATATCATAATTATTTTAATAGCTTGGATGAAGGGATTGAGTCACGATGCAAATTAGATTACCAGAACCATTCTTTTTTGAAGAAGGTAATCGTGCTGTATTACTTTTACATGGTTTTACAGGGAATTCTTCAGATGTAAGACAGTTAGGTAGATTCTTACAAAAAAAGGGTTACACTTCTTATGCACCACAATATGATGGTCATGCAGCACCACCAGAAGAGATACTGCAATCTAGTCCATTTGCATGGTATAAAGATGCAATAGATGGATACGAATTCCTTGTTGATAAAGGATATGATGAAATTGTGGTTGCTGGCTTATCACTGGGTGGTTGTTATGCATTAAAAATAAGCTTAGATAGAGATGTAAAGGGTATTATAACAATGTGTTCACCTATGCATATTAAGACTGAAGGTGCAATGTTTGATGGTGTCTTAACGTATGCGCGTAATTTCAAAAAATACGAAGGCAAAGATGAAGCGACAATAGAAAAAGAAATGGATGCGTTTCATCCAACAGATACGTTAAAAGATCTACAAGGTCAGATTCAAAGTATACGTAATCAAGTAGACGAGGTAATGGATCCACTACTTGTTATCCAAGGTGAGCAAGATCAAATGATTAATACCGACTCTGCTAATATTATATACAATGACAGCGAGTCTGATGATAAAGAAATTAAATGGTATGCGAATTCAGGACATGTCATTACAATTGATAAAGAAAAAGAAAAAGTTTTTGAAGATATATACCAATTCTTAGAATCATTAGATTGGTCCAAATAAATTTTTAGTATTTAATTATAGAAAGGAGGGGCATAATGAATTTAAAGCAATCCATAGAAGAAATTATTAAGCAACCAGATTATGAACCCATGTCTGTATCAGATTTTCAAGATGCATTAGGTTTAAATAGTGCCGACTCATTTAGAGACTTAATCAAGGTACTTGTTGAATTAGAACAAACAGGATTAATTCAACGTACGAAAACAGACAGATACCAACGTAAGGAATCTAAAAAATCAAAACAATCGAAATTAATACAAGGTACGCTTAGTCAAAATAAAAAAGGCTTTGCATTCTTACGTCCTGAAGACGATGAGATGGATGATGTCTTTATCCCACCTACAAAGATTAATCGTGCAATGGATGGAGATACTGTACTTGTCGAATTACAAAACTCTAAAGGTGAACATAAAGGTAAGCTGGAAGGTGAAGTAAAATCAATCGAAAAACACTCTGTTACCCAAGTGGTGGGCACGTACAGTGAAGCTCGACATTTTGGATTTGTCTTACCAGATGATAAACGCATTATGCAAGATGTGTTTATACCTAAAGGTCATAATTTAGGTGCGATAGATGGGCATAAAGTATTAGTACAAATCACGAAATATGCGGACGGTACCGATAACCCAGAAGGTCAAGTTTCAGCAATTTTAGGTCATAAAAATGATCCAGGTGTCGACATTTTGTCGATTATCTATCAACATGGTATTGAAATAGAATTTCCAGATAAGGTATTAGAAGAAGCTGAAGCTGTACCAGATGAAATCAAACCATCTGAAATCGAAGGACGTCGTGATTTAAGAAATGAGCTAACTATTACAATTGATGGCGCAGACGCTAAAGACTTAGATGACGCAATTAGTGTCAAGAAGTTAGATAATGGTCATACACAATTGACAGTGAGTATCGCTGATGTCAGTTATTATGTAACGGAAGGATCAGCACTAAATGAAGAAGCATACGACCGTGCAACAAGTGTATATTTAGTTGACCGTGTAATTCCAATGATACCTCATCGACTTAGTAACGGTATTTGTTCATTGAATCCACAAGTAGATAGGCTAACTTTAAGTTGCCAGATGGAATTAGATGAACGTGGTCATGTGGTTAATCATGAAATCTTTGATAGTGTGATTCATTCAAATTATCGTATGACATACGATGAAGTGAATGAAATTATTACAGATCAAAATGAAGATACGCGCAAACAATATAACGAAGTTACACCAATGCTTGATTTAGCTAAAGACTTATCTGAACGTTTAATCAACATGCGTAAACGCCGTGGTGAAATTGACTTCGATATCAGTGAAGCCAAAGTACTAGTCAATGATGAAGGCATTCCAACAGACGTAGAATTAAGAAAACGCGGTGAAGGTGAACGTCTCATCGAATCGTTTATGTTAGCAGCCAACGAAACGATAGCAGAACATTTCGATCGATTAAATGTACCATTCATATATCGTGTACACGAGCAACCAAAATCAGAACGTTTACGCCAATTTTTTGATTTTATTACTAACTTTGGTTTAATGATTAAAGGTACTGGTGAAGAAGTGCATCCATCAACTTTACAAAAAATTCAACAAGAAGTAGAAGGCCAACCAGAGCAAATGGTCATTTCTACTATGATGTTACGTTCAATGCAACAAGCACGTTACGATGATGTGAATCTAGGTCACTTCGGCCTGTCAGCAGAACACTATACACACTTCACATCACCGATTCGGAGATATCCAGATTTAATTGTGCATAGACTTATTCGTAAATATCTTATTGATAAAACAATGGATGGTAAAACACTTAATAAATGGGAAGAAGCATTACCAGAAATTGCTGATCATACATCTCAAAGAGAACGTAGAGCGATCGAAGCAGAACGTGACACCGATGAATTGAAGAAAGCAGAATATATGGTTCAACATATCGGAGAAGAATATGAAGGTATCATCAGCTCTGTAGCTAATTTTGGTATGTTTATCGAATTGCCAAATACAATCGAAGGTATGGTACATGTATCAGAGATGACCGACGATTATTATCACTTCGATGAACGTCAAATGGCAATGATTGGAGAACGCCAAGCTAAAGTCTTCCGCATTGGTGATCCAGTTAAAATCAAAGTTGTTAACGTAGATGTTGATGAGCGTATGATTGATTTCCAAATTGTCGGTATGCCATTACCGAAAAAAGAGCGTAGTCCAAGACCTTCACGTGGTAAGACGATTCAAGCGAAGCCACGCGGTCAATCATTAGATAACTCAAATAATGATAAAAAAGGCAAGAAGAAGCAACGAAAAGGTAAAAACCAACGCAATAAAAACAAACAAGCAAGTGGTAACACCAAACACAAGCCATTTTACAAAGATAAAAAAGTGAAAAATAAAGCTCGTAAGAAGAAAAAATAATTCAACAAAGAGGTGAAACTCAATGCCAAAGAAAAAATCACCAGGAACATTAGCTGAAAATCGTAAGGCCAGACATGATTTTAATATAGAAGATACGATTGAAGCGGGCATTGTGTTGAAAGGGACAGAAATTAAGTCCATTCGTCGTGGCAGTGCAAACCTTAAAGATAGCTATGCGCAAGTAAATCGTGGCGAAATGTTTTTAAATAATATGCACATTGCCCCATATGAAGAAGGAAATCGATTTAACCATGACCCACGTCGTTCACGCAAATTACTATTACACAAACGTGAAATAGCAAAATTAGGAGAACGTACTAGAGAAATTGGTTATTCCATCATTCCTTTAAAACTCTATTTAAAACACGGTCAATGCAAAGTTTTACTTGGTGTTGCAAGAGGTAAGAAAAAACATGATAAACGTCAGGCATTGAAAGAAAAAGCAATGAAACGTGACGTAGATAGAGCGCTTAAAGCGCGTTATTAAGCGAAAATATTGCCAAAGACTTCGATCTTTGGTAATATAATATGTGCTTTCTAAAAAAGATAGATGATTAAATCTACAGAAAGTACATTATATTATTAAGGGGACGTTTTTGGATTCGACAGGGGTCCCCGAGCTAGTTAAGCGTGTCGGAGGGTTGTCTCCGCACCAACACACACAGTTAAAAATTAACTGACAAATCAAACAATAATTTCGCAGTAGCTGCCTAATAGCACTCTGCATCGCCTAACTGCATTTCCTATGTGCAGTTAATGCGATTCAACCTTAATAGGATACGCTAGGCACTGCCGTTCGAAGTCTGCCTAGAAGAGATTAATCGAACTAGCATAATGTCGGCTGTCTATCACCTAACATTATGCGAAATACCTTGATAGACTACACACGTAGAAAGATTAGTATCAGGACCTCTGGACGCGGGTTCGAATCCCGCCGTCTCCATATTTGAGCCTTCAACCCATGTAGTTGTAGGCGTTTTTATTTTTGTTGCCCCAATATTGCCCCAGTTTTGCCCCAAGCATATAAAAAAGGTTGTCCCGAAATCAGGACAACCTCATAAATATTTTATAATTTCTTTTTGAGTGGAAGGGTACAAATGACCATAACGTGATGTGACTTCTTCAGTAGAGGTATGACCTAAACGTTGTGCTACTATCATAGGACTGGCACCATGATTAATGAGCATAGATGCATGGCTGTGTCTCAACTCGTGAATCACAATACGTGGGAATGTTTCACCTTCAGGCAATTCATCATCTAATATTTTAAGAGCGTTATTGAACCATCTATCAATCGTACCTTCACTAAACGCTTTAAAAAATGTTCCAAATAGTACATAATTAGATTTGTAAACATTATTATCTTTATACCAATTTAAATATTCTTGTAATTCGTCCATCATGTGAGTTGGCATATAAATATCACGTATGGACGCTTTCGTTTTTGGGGCTGTCACGATACCGTGATAGTCCGTTTTGTTTATATGGATAAATGCATCATCAAAGTTAATATCGTCCCATGTGAGCGCTCTAATTTCGCCTTTACGTGCGCCACTATAGAATAATAACTTGAAAAATAGTTTTTGTTGGATTGTAGATAATGCATCGTAGAATTGATTGAATTGATCTAACGTCCAATAATTTAACCGTTTCTGTGTCTCTATTTCAAAATTACCGACTAATGATGCAACATTTTGCTTTAGATTATGATACTTCATAGCATGGTTAAGTATAGATACCAAGAACACATGCATCTTTTTCAAATATTCTCCTGAATGAACTTCTTTCATCTTCTTATTCTGAAATTTCATCACATCTTGTGTGGTCATGTTGAAAACGTCCATTGCTTTAAAATAGGGTACTAAATGATTATTTGCATGTGTTTTAAGTGATTTCAAACTTGATGCCTTACGACGTGCAGAATACCATTCAATATATTCTTCCACTAGCTTATCAAATGGTAATTGATTAATCTTGCCTATACCTTCTATTTCGTCCATATAAGCGTTACATGCCTTCACAGCTTCCTTGCGTTGTTTATATCCAGTACGCTTAATTTCTTTGCGTTCTCCCGTTTTCTCGTAGTATTTAATACGGAAGTAATATGTACCACGTTTAGCATCTTTATAAATGTTGTGGGATAGTTTTAGGTCGTGTTGCATGGTGGGTCACCTACTTAATTTTTATATAAGCTTTTAAAAATTTATCAAAATCATTTTTTACATCTTTGTAAGCTTCTATATTATTAGAGTTCTTTTCACTTACAATAATTTGCAATAGAGACGCCATAAATAATACCGTGTTAGTATCTCCTTCATCTTCAATAAAAATCTCGTTATTTTCACCTTCTTCTATTAAAAAAGTATAAACATTCTTTAATAAAATTGTTTGTGGAAAAGTCATTTTATCTGTTAGCAATTCGATATATTTTTCTCTAACTTCGTTTTCATTATCGTTCGCATATTGTTTGAATTTTTTTCGTAATTTATTTAATTCATCTTTTTTGATGTTATCAGGTGTTTCTTTTAACGACACAAAAACTCCAGCTAACCTTGATAGTTCAAAAAAGTCGAAATTATAATATTTAGAAATTTTATTGATAACATCAACTGTAGGCTTTCTTTCTTTTCCTGATCTAGCATCATAACCTTTTTCTAAACTATCTAAATAAGTATGGCTGATTCCAATACCTCTGGCAGCTTTTCTAATTGATTTATCACCCCGAAGTTCTTTAATTTTTTGACTGAAATCATTCATGGTTTATACCTCCATGTATATTTTTATAAATTTTATTGTACTACACGTTTGACAGATTTTCCAACTTGTTATACTATTGTCTTACGAGGAGGTGGAATACATGTATAACAGAGTTAGAGAAACTAGATTATCTAAAAATATGACGGTTTTAGAATTGAGTAATAAAACAGGATTAAGTCGTAACACAATCTATTTATTAGAAGATGAAAAAACTGTACCTAGTTTAGAAACTGTCGCTAAAGTATCTAGTGGATTAGGCGTAAAAGCCGAAAAAATTTTTAACCTAAGTGTAACACAAGTATTACAAGATGGTTGTAAGGAGGAAAATAAATGACAAATTTAGCATATCCGATGTTATACATCGCAAGACGTGAGAAAGGTCACACTCAAAAAGAGGTAGCAAAGAAACTTAGCATTTCGCCACAACGTTACCAACTTAAGGAATCGAACAAAGCGACCTTCACACTACCAGAAGCAAAAATTTTATCTGAGTTATATGAAATGCCTATTGATGAATTATTTAGTAATTCAATCAAAGTAGGACAATAGGAGGCATAACATGAAATACCTATTATACATTTTAACGCTATCAATACTAACTGTATTAGTCGGCATAGCACTAGATATTTTTGTAGCATTTGCAATTTTTATTGTCGCAACAGCATATGGAATTAAATTTACAAATTTGGAGGAAATATAAAATGAATAAATTAAATAAACAGGATTATAAAAATATTGAAAATGTAGTGAGTTACGACCGTATTATTAAAGATAAAAAAGATAATGAGAAAATGACAGAATTATTGCAAAAACGCCATGATAAAGATGCGGCGATTATAAACAAGGAATATCCTAATTTGAATAATGATGAGATTTCAAAAATCCTTGATGATTATAGAATTTATAAAGAATTTGCGCAGGCGACAGAAATTTTTGCAGACTTTGCTATTAATTATGAAGATTCGAATGTACGTCATTTTATTACCGGAGACGATATTGAAGAATTAAAAACAGCTATTGAAGAAATAGAAAATTTTGTAAGAAATTTGGAGGTTGAATAAGATGACAAACCATGAAAATATTCCACAAATAGAAATAGTTAGAGAGTTTAAAAGCAAATACGGCAGAGAAATTGCACTAATGCTTATAAGTGAGCGCATTAATAATAGAGATTTAAGCAAAGAAGATAGAGATGTACATGAGATGCAACTTATTCAAGAGTATATGAAACAGCATGATGTGAATGATAAATATATTGGTGAATTAGACATTTTGGATATGATTCAAGATTTTGAAATGATGATTCAGATGTCAGTATATGCAACAAATATCTTAAAGAAAATGCAAGTTAAAAATTATGATATGTCAAATGAAATTAGTTACTTCTCACGAGAAGATGATTTGAATAATTTGTATCTTGCTAAGCTAGAAATTGAAAAGTTAATCAAAGCGATCGAGAAAAACAGACCAAATTACATTAATTTTTATAAATAAAGGAGTTTTAGAATGAATTGGAATCAAAAGGATTTAATATGTGAATTTGAATTATTGAAGGATAAAATCGATGATGTTGTAACTGCACATGTGTGGCATGGTGATGAGATGTTCACTAAAAGAGATTTAACAACTAAAGATGAAAAAATGCGCTATGCAATAGGTTATAACGAATCTCGTATACAACATGAACATACAACTGAGTTAATGTTAGCGTATCTAAAGCAATTCGAGAAGTTAATCGAAGATTTTAAGGCATTAGACATAGAAAAAGCGTCCCGTGAGAACTTTGACGAGGAATCACGAAACGCATAGAACGGATATTTAACAAAAAATATCTACTTAAAATACTAACATATATGAAAGGTTGATTGTATGGACGAAACAACACTTTATAAACAACATTTTGAATTTCATTCAAATTTAGATTATATCAATACAACAAGTTTATCCAGAATCAAGGAGATTAGTAAGCGAATTAATTTCGCTTCTATCTCTAGTGATAAACAAGTTTTTAATAACAAAGGCAATTTATATCATCGTGAAAAGAATGATATAGGCGATTATATTAATAACTTTACTTTAGATTATATCATAATTCCTAAAGAAATTGGAGTTATTTACGGAATTGTAAATACTAAAATTACAGAAAATGATAATGGTGAAGAAGAAAAGAAGGCAAGTTTCAAAGCAGATGCGTTCAACAATTATGCGAGATTTATTGCAGATCTCATATCAGATAAAGTGATTTATTCAGATGAATTAGATGCATTTTTAATAGTCAAAAGTAACACATATGAAGTAATAGACGACACAAATTTTGCCTTAAATTATCCAGTCGATAATAAGCATCAGATAAACGATTTTTTAGATGTGATGCTTGAAATGTACCGTGAACACCTAAATGTAGAACATGGTTACAATATCCTCCCTTATACCATCGCAGGTAATGATTGGATATACGATTGTAAAAACTTAGAGTTTAGGAAGAAAACACTTAATTCAGATGAATTATACGCTGAAAAATACGAGGTTAATGCGTCAGAGATTGATACAGACACACCTAAACGCTTCTATAATCTAGTTACCGAAAGTGATAAGAGTAAAAATAATTTAATGTTAGTACATGCTTATGCTATGTATCGCAAAATGAATCTCATACAAGCAGAAAAATGGTTTTTAATGAAAGACTTCGGACGTTCAGGTAAAGGGTTATTCATGACAACATTTGATGAATTGTTACAAGTTAATAAAGTAAACTTTGACAGCTTAATTTCAGGTGGATTTGAAGCATCTAACGAATGGATGAATTTTTACGGTGCAGATATTGCACATGCCAACGAAACAGGTGAAATCACAAAAAGTATGATGCGTATATTAAGAAAAATTGCGACTGGTGAAGTGATTTCGGGTCGTGGCATTGGTAGAAACGCATTCACATTCAAAAATAAATCCTTATTAGTTCTAGATACAAATGAAAGTGTTGATACAGGGGAAATTACAGCAAACACGACACGTACAATTAAGATTTCACTTAAAGATAGACCACTTAACGAAACAGATGAAGAACGTTATCAAATATTCAAGCCATATTGGGATTTCGTGCAACCAAACGGTAAAAAGTCAGTAGCAGCTGCAGTTTCATTCTTGATTGCAAGTTTAGAATATCTGAAAGAAATTGGCCAAGAATTTAATTTTAATGATGTGACACTTAAACACTACTTTAGTGAAGATGAATTGACTGAAACACAAGTTTCTTTATTGAAAGCATTATCTAGGCAAAATTTCATATTTGCTGGTGATGAAACATTACAAAAGTTAATTGAACAAGATTATAAAAGTTTACGCTACAAACAAGCTAAAGATGACATGAAAAAAATTGGTATCAGTCTTAATAATCAAAAAAAGATAGATGGTGTAAATACAAGGATTCATGAAGTAGGCAACACAGAACTATTCAATATGGCGTTAAATTTAATCAATAATAAGCGTTACCGTAACTCTTAGGTAACTCTTATAGTAACTCTTAAAACGTTGCAATAACAGTCGGTAACTCTTGTAACGCTAATTTCTATAGCGTTTTTTATAAATGAAATTATCTTTTACTACTATAGAGAAAATAAGGGTTACAAGCGTTACCGTAACTCTTAATTAGGAGGTATTCAATGACAGGTTATCATGTAGCAAAATATTTATTAAAAAAGAATATTCAAGTTATACCTTTAAATCAATATAAAAAACCTAGTGTTACTTTTGCAGATATAGAGATAACTAATGATTTCATTGAATACCATTCAAAAATGTATCATCGAACACATGTATTAGGTGTGCTTACACGAGGCGTGTGGTGTATCGATATTGATGTAAACCATGTTGAAGGTAAAAACGGATTTGAGAGTTTAAAGATGATTCCTTTTTACGATGAAATTGTTACTAATGCACAAAATACATTGGTACAAACAACGCCTAGTGGTGGAAAGCACATTATATTTAGAAAGCATGAAGGTATTGAATACGGTCAAAAAATAGACTACTTACCATCAGTAGATATAAAGGCACATGATAACAACTATTTTGTGTTAGCAAATAGTCGTACTAGGAAAGGCGTGTATCAACATAATGGAAAATTAGTAAGTAAATATGACGGTGAGTTTGAACAGCGTATATTCTCGAAGCACGGTAATTACACACAACAAATATTAGAACCGTATTCTATGAAACATGTGTTATCAGATCATAACTTTGACCACTTAGGCAATGGTAAAGGTGGGTTAGGTAAACAAGCATATCAGCGTATTGTAAACGGTGAAAGTGAATATAGGAATGATGATTTATACAAAGCAGTGAGTTATGCCAAGCAATATGACATAGATATTGAGCCACTTAGAGTATTGATTGGTGATGTGAAGAATGGCGATGAATTTAAGCAAAGGGAATGGGAGGCGACTGTAAGAAGTGCAGGCTACTAATATTGAAGTAAATTATGATGAACAAGCTAAAAAAATAGGGTTAATCGTTGGCATACCAGAAGAAGTGTATTTTTGCACAATCAGTAGAGTATCAGCAGTTTATGTTGAATACATTGATAATAGATGGGTTGCATGGCGTGAAAGTTATGTGCCGAATAGTAATAGGCGCACCAGTTATAAAGTGATTGCGCATGGTGGATTTGAGTTGGTAATGGCACGAATTAAAAACTATTTAGGATATATTAAAAAGAATAAAGGGTGATGATTATGATACACAAAAGGTTATCTCAAACATTCGCACTAAATAAACAAAGACTGAATCATCTGGATATCAATCAGTTAAAGACTAACAATAAACCTATCTGCCATATCTATAAAACTCATGGAAAGTATCAGTATTTAGAAATAGACTTCATCACATGTGACTGGTGTTTATCAAGTAAAGGTCAGGCATATCTTCAATCTAAACTGAATATGGAGCTACTGTTCTTATGGTTAAGAGGATACAACCTTAAGCTCCACTATACAAGCGTAGGACATATGACAATCTTCTTACGAGCAGACATAAAGACAATAGAGTTCCTTATCAATGAATTGAATGTGATGATTAGTAATAATGCATATTGGTATCAGTATCGTATAGGTAATCGTATGCAGCACATCGAGAGGGAAGTAAGTTATGTATCTCCTATTAAACATGTGAAGAACAATATGAACAAGGTCAAAGCGTAAGGGAGTATGACATGTCTAAAGATGAATTGAAAGTATATATTATCAACTATATTAAATACCATACCCATGTAACCTTTGTTGATTTAGAAGAACTCTTTGAATCATTGTGCATTGAGTATCAAGGTGAGTTTACATTCGTTCATGTAGACAATGAGAACATAGTGTTGTGGCATGGGTGGAGTATGGAAGTCATTAATATAGTAGGTAATTTACTAACATCAGAACAACTTGAACTAGAACGAACAGATGTAACAACTTATGCAAGACATGGTATGTATCTAGATCTACCTATTATGACAAATCCATTTGATTGTTCAGATACACGTTGGTTACCTGTGACACTGAAGTTAAGCGATACGATGAACACACTATTACATTAGGAGATGTTGCATGATGATATACAGTAAATTGATAGCACGTTATTTATTATATTGTGAAACATCTGAAAAATTTATTAAAGGGATTAGTTACAAACATTATCTAGATATGAAACATAAGCAATAGCAGGAGTTTTAATACACGCCCCCCATGAAATCAAATTACTGCTTTTTCCAAATAGAGGGAACGGCGAAGGTGTTTCGATCCCGTAATAATTTCGATTTATACACATATAACCCCTATCCCTGTATAAAAGCAACATATCTTGCGCTGACTTTATCAATTTGGTTAACAAGATAAATTTAAATAAAACAAAGGAGGTCGTGTAATGAGTAATATCAATATTTTTGAATGGAATCATGTGAAAAGCAAGATAAAAGAAATTCGTGAAGAAATTGATGATGTGAAACAACAGAATTCAATTGATAAAGCGAAGAATCGACAACTTACTAATGTACTTAGAGAATTAAGCGTAGTTGAGAATATGGTTAACGAACTAATGGATTATCAAAAAGAATATAGTGCAGTAAATAAAATTAAAAATTTAATTAAAAAGAATAAGGAGCGATATTATGGCAAGTAAAACAATCCCAAAACCAACGGTTAAAGAAATTTTCCCAATACATTTAGCAGTGATAAAAGATATGTTGGACCAAAGTAAACATATTAATAACAATGCTTCATATCAGGAGAGTATTAACGTATTGTACAATAAATTAGAAGAAGGAAACTTAAGTACACAAGAATATGAATTAACTTTAAATGAAATAGATGATTTAAGACGTGAAAAAGCTACAAATCCTAATGTGAATGGACAAATTGTAATCAATTTACCGAGTAATATTAAATCGCTAGATCAATTGCAGAAAGTAACACATAGTGAGACTGATAATGCTAATAAGGTTATTAAATCAGTTGAGAAAGAAAATGAAAGTATCAATCAACAAATCAATGAGCTTAAAGCTAAAATTGAAAGCAATAATAATTATATTGGTGAAATTCTCAACCAACAATCGTTAAATGATGTAGCTAAACCAATTATAGAAGGCGAGTCCAATCACTATGATGCAAAAAGATTCTATAGCGATTTTATGTGGCAAAAAGCAACTGGTTTATTGCAAAATAAAACATTCGGTAAAAAGGTGGTTAAATATCCCAATTTAGTATCAAGCAAAAAATAATATTTAAAGGCGTTGACTTTATTGTCAGCGTCTTCCTTCTACCTTTAAATCAAGGAGGTTGACCATGATATTAAAGCAAAGTAAATCAACATTGCATTATATAGAAGAACAAAAAATTTCAGAGTATGAACTGTTACTGAAATATAACCCACTTATTATAAACCGTAAAATTAAATCTATAGAGATGCAAATTGAAGAAAGTTATCATTTAAATGTATCGCACATGACTTGTGATGATGTGGATGGAGTTATCACAGTATCATATCCTCTAGAAAAATTAGTCATTTGGATAATTCAACAAAGAGAAGATTTAGAACGTTTTAAAAATAATAGTTTTAACAGAATAAATTTATTAAAACAGATTATTCATGGATATACAAAACAGGAACAAAAAGAGGTCATGGATTATATGCGCTCTCATGGACGTATAAAGGCATATGAGACGATTGATAAATTACAAAGAGATTTATATAAAATTAAGAATTATAACCATATTAACAGTGCTAGAAAAGATGAAAGAGCTACTGCAGTATAAGGAATGTGATAACTATATGAATTATGATAAAGCGACACTAAGGAAATTTATACTTAACTATCATAGTGTACAGAAAAATGATGAAGTGAGTGATAATAATGATAACTTGGATGATTTCTTTGAAATTAACAATCAAGAAGAAACTAATCTATTTGATGAAAATAATATCGAAGAAGTTATCTTTTATAATGAACTAGAGAACATTGTTGAGCGAGTTGGGACAGATAAAGAGTATTTTATATTTATATTGTTAGCAGAAGGGCATTCATATAAAGAAATTGGAAATGTATTTAATGTAACTGCAGGTAGAATAGGGCAAATGTTTAATAATTTATTGGAAAAGCTATCTTAAGAGGTAGCTTTTATTAATTTAAGGTGATTAGCCAATACATATAGAGCATTATACACGAAAGGAGCATAATAGATTGAATGATTTACAACTAAGCAATAATCTAACAACTATCGAAACTGAAATTAAAAGTTATCAAAACATTGCAGGTCAATCGATATTCGAGATTGGACGAAGATTAAAGCATGTGAAAGAACATGAAATCGCACCAAGAGGTTTTAGTAAGTGGCTTGAAAACATCAACTTTAGTAAATCACAAGCAAGTCAGTTTATTAAAATATTTGAAGAATTTAATGAAGAAAGTTTTCACGTGAAAACTTTAGGCGCTAGTGCATTATATCAAATTGCTACTTTACCCAAAGAAGAAAGAGAAAAAGAACATTTAACAAACAATGGAGAAAGTAAGAAACCAGAAGATATGACTTCTAGGGAATTAGAAAATTTAAAACGCGAATTAAAGCAACGTGACGAAGAAAAATCACAACTCGAATCTCAACTGGAACAAGCTCAACGTTCAGAATCGAAAACAAAGTGTATTTTTCCCAGTACGTTGGGAATCTATCTATATATATTGTTAGATAGGAAAGGTGGTTTTAATCTAACTCAGCTAAAATATGCTATATAGATGAGTGTTGCTACAAATGCGATACCAGCTATTACAAGGAAGAATGCTTCAGTATAAATACGAAGATTAGACATAGGCTCTATATTATAGTGCTTTTTTCTGTAATTATGATATTTGAATGTTATTTGCATACCTATATATGTGTAGACTGGTACAAAAATAATTCCTAATATTATCGCAACAGGTAAGCTCATAGTAATTCTCCTTTGACTTGTTAATTTAAAATTAGTAAAACAGTTCCAACGAGTATAAATAAATAAGCTAAATATGGTTTTGGACCACCTAGTAATTGAACAATTCCTGCACATATTAAAAAGATTCCAATTAATATTTGAGGTGAAAAATGTAACGAATAGATGTTGAATGCTGCACCGATATATATGTATAAACCTAATATTATGGCAAGAATTACAATGATAATGAATAGATATTTTTTCATGAAGAACCACCAATTATAATAGCGTTTTGACAATGATTATATCATTATGAATTAGATAATAAAATATCAATTACACACTCTAAAAACGAACATTAGTTCCGTTTGTGATATTGTGTGATTATGTATAAATATACTGTTTGAAGTCTTTGATGACAGTTATTTAAAGTGCAACAGATTATTAAATTGTCATGGTGGGACGATAACAACTACACAGACAACGTTATAGCTGATGTGATAGGTATAAGTGAATTGACGTTAAGACATGCGAAAGAAGTTATATTAAAGCGTGTTGCAAAGGCCGTAGATTATGTATGAAGTATGATAAAGCAACAGTGAAGGCGTTTATACTGAATTACCACAAGACGATGAATAATAATCATGAATGTGATGAGGATACAACTGTTGATGACTTCTTTAGTGTGAATGAACAAGTGGAAATAGTTTCTATAGACAATAATCATATTGAAGATAGCATATTTTATAATGAGTTAGAAATGTTAGTAGAACAAGTGGCCACAGATAAGGAGTATTGCATATTTTGGCTTTTAGCAGAAGGCAAGACTTATCAAGAAGTAGGGCGTATATTTGAAGTGTCTGCCGAAAGAGTTAGACAGATGTTCAATAAGTTGTTGGATAAAGTCTCATACTAATGATTAAGGTAGATAAAATTTTATGTTTATCCAATTTTTATAATACGTTTTAGCGATATATAAATGGGTTTATTGTAACTTAATAAACATGATAGATATTTTACTTTTTTTAAGTTTGTAGTTTATCCATATGATATTGTGGGAAGTAATAATATATAAGATTTTTGACGACAAGATATTATTATTTATTCCAATTATTTTATAAGACGGAGGGTTACAATGAGAAAAGTTCCATTCATTTTAGGCGCAAGTGTTTTATCTGGTGCATTATTATTTGGAAATGGTGTAGCTGATGCATCTACAGATGAAGAAACATTAAAAGATGATGCTGTTAATATAGTTTCTGAAAAATTTGGCTATGAAGAAGGTGGGCTACATCATACAGGAAAAGTGAACGAAAAAGGCAATTATTATGAAATCGCTGCCTATCAAGATACGGGAGTTGGTGGCTTAAAAATAATTAAGATAAATAAAGAAACTGGTGCTGTACAATACGGAGATAACGATTTAAAAGATTTTGAGTCTGCAGGATTTTTAAATCTTAGTGATTATGAAGACAATTAAATAATTACGAACTATACTTACTTATTTCTAAAATGAAAATAAGGTGAATATTTGCTAAGATTAAACTGAAAGAAGTTTTTCTCTTGCGTAATGAAGCAAACCCACTTGAGACAAGAACAGACAAATACAAAAGTTGTAGACTAATTTGTTATAATAAAACAGATATTATACTACTCAGGGCAGACACTTATGTGCTTGCCCTATTTTTGTGTGTTAGATTATATATAGGCTAAATTATAATTGGTACATATACATAAAATTTGCTAAAAAGGAGGTATACTTTGAAAGTATTTTTGTTTTTCATATACTTTTTTATTTCATTTTTTGTTGTGATATCTCTATTGGATTTAGTGTTGCCAATGGAATTTGATATATATGCAAATTTAATTTCTGCATTATTTTTCGCATTAGTTATGACACCATTTGCTCTTGTGTTAAAAAGTTTTAAAAATAAAAAGTAGAACACGCAATTACACGGAGAAAATTTATTGATTGTTAAAAGTAACGAGGCTCAGTGTCAATAAAACAATTGGAATAAAGTAATAGCTTAGTTTTTGTTAATCTAGTTTTTTATTTACTTTGGGAATGATATAAAAAAGTAAGGTACAGAGAATTAAACCTTGAATTATAAAAGACCAAAGAATAATGTTGTCGTTTTTTGTTATTAAAGCAAACATATCTAAAGCTAGAGGTATTAAAGCAAAATATAAACTATAATAAAAAAATTGCTTTGTGTATATTCCGTAAACAATTTGTGCTTTATCCCAATTTTTTTGGTTTTTCATTGATTTTTTCGTTCGGAATACATATATATGGTTTCTGTTTTTAGGTGGATTTTTAATAAAAATTATCCCTAATAAGATCATAAAAATACTTGAAGGAAATAAAAGCATTAAGTACATCCTTTTTTTTGTGTTTTAGAAACGAGTTTCTTATTGTCTTGATATTATATAATTTACCACCCAAGCATGTCACTAGGCAATTAATTTTTTGCAAACAACCTAGTTATATGTTATGTATAAATAAACACGTAAAAAACGTGTTAGTAAATATCTAAAATTATGAAAGCGACTCCCTTTCATAATGACTCTTTTTTAAATATATTATTTTGCCGCATCTTAATTGATGCGGTTATTTTTATGTCTAAATTCATATGAAGAAACTGGAATGGGCAAGTTAGATTTGAAAGATATTGTAGGTATAAAATAAATAAAAAAACCAAAATGTACAGGTTTGCTATAATTACTAAATTAGTGCATTTTGATTTAATTTAGTCATTCAATCTTTTAATATAGGTTTTAATTTGTATGAGTTAAATAAATTTTGTTTTGTTGTGTGTCTTAATGGGAAAATGTAATTGTAATCAACTTAGGAGGTAATATTTATGAAATCTAAAGGTTTAGCGTTGGTAACAGCATCAGCTATATTATTAACAGCATGCGGGAATGGGTCATCAGATAGTGGTACTAAATCTGAAAGCTCAAATAATAACGGTGATAACAAACAAGTTATTGCGTTAGATAAGATCAAAACAAGCCCTGAAGATGCTATTAAAAAAGCTCAAGATGTATATAGTGGCCAAAATTTAAAAGGTATATCTTATGAGAAAAGTAATGGCGAGTGGGCATATAAAATAGAACAACAAAAACAAGGTGAAGAATCTGAAGTAATTATTTCAGATAAAAATAAGAAAGTGTTAAATAAAGAAACTGAAAAAGAAGATTCAGTTAATAAAAATGATGAGTTTAAATATAGCGATGCGATCGACTATAAAGAAGCGATTAAAAAAGGACAAAATGAATTTGATGGAGACATAAAAGAATGGTCACTGTCAGAAGATGACGGCAAACTTGTATACGACATGGATATACAAAAAGATAAAACTAAACATGAAATCACAGTTGATGCTAAAAATGGAAAAGTATTAAATAACGAAGAAGATAGTTAAAATAAGCCCACCTAAATGTAAAGGTGGGTTGTTTAAAAAAAATATATTCAGCAGTGGTGACTGCAAGAAACCAAATTAATTTATTGGTTCTACTTCATCTAAAATTTCATCTTGTCGTTTTTCCATTGCTTCATACTCACTTTCACTTACATTATCTTCGTACATCTTGTCTGAAAGATCAAAATATTCATCTTGTAGTTTTGCTTCTTTTTCTTCTTGTTGTTTAGCCCACTCATTTTGATCATTAATCCATTTGTCATGAGATGATTGCTCTTCGGGAGTTCGATAAACACCATTATTTTCATAATCATATCTTTTTTCTTGTTGAGTATTCTGCTCTGATTGTTGAATTTGTTGTATGTTAGCGTTAGTTTGTTCTTCAGTGGCAACATGTTGCTCATTGTTTTGATTAGCTACGTTAGATTGTTGGTCATCACTATTGTGTGATTGACTGTCACTGTTAGAAGTCTGGCTTTTGTTATCAGAGTTATCTTCCTTATCGGTTTTCTTATCATTTGATTCCTTTTTATCGTCATTAGATTTCTTTTTACTTGATGATTTAGTTTCTTTCTTGTCATCTGATTTACTTTCCTCTTGGCCACATGCTGCTAAAACTAAAATACTTGTTAATAATAAAAATAAGACTTTTTTCATTTAATATTCTCCCTTAAAAATAATATATTAACTTAATTGTACTACACTTAAAAAATGATAGTGATAACAAAAAGTTATGAATAAAAAGTGTTTTATGTGAATTTGCTTATGCTTAATGATTAATCAAATGATATTATAGAACATCAAACGGACAATTATACGTAAATTAATTTCTCGATGCAGCACAGAGTGAATGTCAGAGTGTTCTTAGATGAAGATATTATAATTATTAAATTTTGTTATGTATAAGTCGAGTTATGTTATCATTTAATAGCAATATATATATAATTCGAATCAATTATTATTAAAGATAATAATATCAAGATAGACAATTGAGTTTTATCAGGGGAGTTATAATGAAGTTTAATTTAATTATGGTTATTAATAAAGATATGAATAAGTTACTATTTTGTTATAGAAAAAAGAAACCGTATAAATATAGATATAATTTTGTCGGAGGTAAAATTGAAAGTCATGAAAATAGTGTAAATGCTGCTTATAGAGAGTTGTTTGAAGAAACAGGTATCTCTATGGGTGAAATAAATTTAAAAAGATATATTGATTTAAATTATTGGTTAGAAGACGTCTTTATTGAAGTGTATTATGGAGTGTTGAAAGAGGACATTGAATTAGTCCCCGAAAAAAATGAGTTATTTTGGATAGATTTAAATCAAAATTTCTATGATAATGATATTTTTGCGGGAGAGGGACTTATTGGTCACATTATTGAACATTTGGAAATCTTAAATAAGTAAAATAATGAAAATATAGAAAGGGGATTAAAAGTGGCAAAATATGATGCATTTGAATTAGATATAAAAGAAGGTCAAATAGCTAACTTAGATAAACTAAATAATAAAAAAAAGAAATTAATAGAAAATGGAAATATAATATATATATATAAGTAATAAGCCTAAAAAGAAATATATAGGTCAAACTAAGCATTTTTTAAAAAGACATAAGCAGCATTTTAATGGAACTGAAGTAAAATTTAATGAAGCGAATTTTAACAAAGTGATAATTCTTACATCTCAATATTTTCATTTATCAGCTTTAAATGACGTTGAAAAACAATTAATTACATATTTTGCAGCTGATTTATCCAAAAACCAAAAATTAAATTATGATGATGACGAAGTGATCAACTTGACTAACGGAAATGCTGTAATTGATTACATAGAGAAAGAAAAAGTTGAAACAGAAGTTATATTACCATTTTGGGAAAATGAATTATATCCTTTATGGGTGAATACACCAACAATTGATAAATTAAAATCTAATGTTTTAGTAAAATATAGCCCTATAAAAACATTGACATTGGAACAGGTTAATTTAATTTCAAAAATATTAAATAAACCACATGAAGATTTTGTTATAAACGGAGATGCAGGTACGGGGAAAACAGTATTACTTACACATATTGTTGCTGAATTATTAGAAAACACAAATAAGAGAATTGCTATTGTGGTACAACCCAATTGGATTGATACGGCAGCGAATATTTTTAAAGTTTATAACTTGAAGAATGATAATTTGAAAGTAACGACATCAACATCACTAATAAATAATTATTTAAGTGAAAAAGAAATGTTTGATGTAGTTATAGTAGATGAGTCACATAAAATGTCTAGAAAGTATTCAAAACAGCATCCAACATTCAACAAAGTTTATCAAGATCAGTTTGAAGAAGCCGAAAATCATTTAGAGTGTATTAAGCAAATTGGAAAACAAATTATTCTAATGTATGATGTGTTACAAGGCATTAGGCCTGCAAACATTCAACGTTCTAAATTTATGGAAGAAACAAAAAATTTCCAAAAAGAATATTTAACAACTCAATTTAGAATTCAAGCACCAGAAGGTAAAAATTACAACTCAGATGATTATATAAATGGTATTAAGTATTTATTATATAAAGATACTGGACTTTTAGATATGACAAATTTTAATCCTGATTTTGATAGGGATTTATTTAGAGATAAAAGTGAAGATGCATATTTTGGTTATTTTGAAAATAAGCCTTTGAATAGTTTAATTGAATGGCTAGAAGATGATTTGAATTATCATCATAATCACGTAAATAGAGTTTTAGGTGGATTAGTTGAACCATGGAAACAAGCAGATGGTAACGACCCTAGTATTACACATTGGCATGAAGATGGTATAAAAAGACGGTGGAATTCTAAGCAAGAAAATTGGATTAATTCTTCTGATAAAGATGCCAAAGAACAAATAGGTTCAGTTTTTGCAGTTCAAGGAATTGATCTTAATAAAGTCGGAGTTTTAATAGGTGATGATTTGCAAGTTGATTCGAATGGTAAATTGTATGGAGAAACTAAGAATTTTTATAATGTAAATGGCGTTTTTCCAAAAAAAGATTTTACTCCTGAAAATGAATTTGAATTTACAATTTTTGTTCTAAATATCTATTACGTATTACTTACTAGAGGAATAGATGGAATTCGTATAGGATTTTGGAAAAATGAGAGGTTTAAGGACTACATGAAGCAAACGCTTGATATTAATTAGGTAGAAATATTTAAGGTGGCATACAAACTAAAAGTATTTTTGTAATTAGAATAATTACATATGTTGCCCCAAAATTATGTTGTTTTTGCAATTTTAACATTTTACACTAAACCATGAAAACAACGTAAACATTGCTATTATAATACTTATAGATGTTTTTAAATGTATAGATAATCGCTTTAATCAACTCCCGCCGTCTCCATATTAGAGCTCTCAACCACAACGGTTGAGGGCTTTTTTCATGTATGAAAATTTTGAAATTTATTGAAAGTTGTTCTAGAAAGATACGTGTGTAATTATCATAATATGGTAGATACTTATAAGAATCTACCTAGTGATATGGATGAACTTCAATATATGAACCTAAAATCGATTGTAGAGGACATTACAGAACTATACAACGATTGTGATATTAAAGTACAACAGATTATTAAATTGTCATGGTGGGACGATAACAACCATACAGATAACGTTATAGCTGATGTAATGGGTATAAGTGAATTAACGTTAAGACACGCAAAAGAAGTGATATTAAAGCGTGTTGCGAAAGCAGTTGACTATGTGTGATGTATGATAAAGGTACTGTAAAAGAATTTATATTAAACTACCATAAAACAATAGATAATAACGATACAAGCTTTGAAGATGTTATATTTTTTAATGAATTAGAGGCTATTGTTGAAAGAGTAGCGACTGAAGAAGAACATAATTTATTCTTATTACTTAGTAATGGTGTGAAATTTGAAGAAACTGGGAGTATATTTGGTGTGCAGTCACAAAGAATTAGGCAGATGTTTAATAGTTTATTGGATAAAATGAAGTAAATAAAAGGGGGCTGAAAACCACCCCTTTTTTATTTATTTTTGTTATTATTCATCTTTTGTCCAATTGTAGTAATTGTAAATACTATTATAAATAGACCAATTCCTATTAAGATAGAACTTAATGTCTGATTGGTAACTAAATTTAAAATTAGCAACGCATACAACGTGGATAATAAGGCTGATAAAAAAACAATTAAAATTTTAATAATAGAAAACACCTCATTTGCTACTGATTTACAACACTATCTACAGTACCATCAACTTTACCTTTAATTATAATGCCATTTTTAGGAACTGCATTACCGCCAAATGCATTAACTAGATACCCTGCAAACGAACCTGTAAAACCACCTGATACACCGCCAATTAAAGCTCCTAACGCACCAGCTGCACCAGACCCTCCAGCTTTTATTATACCTGTTGCTGCACTATGTGATAGGTATAAGTCTACTTTATCCGAATTTTTGCCTTTACCATATACTGCTTTTGTTACTCCGCCTTTCTTAGCGGCATAAGTATTGATACTATTATTACTTTCAGCTGATTCAAAACCGCTAGTATCATATCCTTTTTTATTTAATTCTGATTTTAACTCTTGATCTGAAATATATTTAACGTAGTGGTCTCCTTCTTTTTGTGCATCACTTGGTATGTTATTTATACTCAATTGTTGTTTTTGATGGACATTAATGTTTTCTTTACTCGCTTGTGTGATAGGTGAACCGGCTAAAGATAACGTAAATATTGATGCTAATACAATACTAGTAAACTTCGCATAATTGTTCATAATGAATACCTCCTTTGATTTATATAACTAACATAACAATATAATGTAAAATAAAATGGGATTTTTCATAAGTGTTGCAATATAATTCCAAACTGATAGTATTTACTAAAACCAATAAGTAATAAAATGATTTTAAATTACTAGAATAAGTTTTACCATTCCTTAATAGAGTGCTCTCTAATAATACTGTTTAGGATAGGCAATATGCGCTTTCCCTATTTTTTATGGTACAATATAAATGAGGAAACAGTGTTTAACACTGGCATACTATCATTTGGTTGTATGTTTTATTTTATTACGTGCAGTGGACTTACTTGCGTTTAGTAGTAAGAAGCTAACTGTACCGTTTTGATTTAATCCACCCACACTAGTCACTGGGTGGTTATTTTTTCATTTACATATGCGAACGAATGTTCCTTTGTGTTTAGTGAGGTGATACTATGATGCCAAATAAATATAAAAATGAAACTGACTATCGTAAAATACCACGTGAATATCTTAATCCACGCATACCAAAGGGCAGAGGAATGGTTAAATGGCAACCATTCAAGACGATGCCCGAACAGTACGAAAGATTAGAACAGTATATGAATGACCAAAATAAGATAGACAAGCCCACATTAAGAGACCACCAACTTGCTGATTTAAACGATACACTAATATTTAAAATGTAAAACCAACCATTAATTGATTTACGTTACTTTGAAGGTGGATATATTGAAACAAAAGTGAATTACATACACAAAATAGACCCGTAAACAGAAACTCTACAATTATATGAAGTAACTGGTTTAAGTGATGTTAATTTATTAGATATTGTGGAGATAAAATAAGCCCACCTAATCGTTTAAGTGGGTTGTTTTATAAAAGATATATGCACAAGTAGTGTAATCGTAAATATTATTGACTATATTTATTTTGATAATATTTTAATGCTGCAAGTTTTTGCTCTGCGTCTTCAACTTCATATTGATTATTTTCAATTGCATACATAGTTTGCTTTTCGCCAGATGAAAGACCATCCCCAGTGTTTTTACGCCATTCTTGGTCAGGCATATTCATATATGGATTATTAGGATCATAACCGTTAGCTTGTTGATTGTCTTGTTGCGGTTGTTGTGTGTTAGCGGTGTTTTGTTGTTGGTTAGCATTCATTTGTTTATTTTGTTGGTCTTGTTGATCTGAATTAGCTTGTTGTGTATTGCTAGTAGTTTGATTTTGATTATCTACGTTAGCTTGTTGGCCATCACTATTTTGTGATTGACTGTCACTGCTAGTAGTTTGATTATCGCTATCAGAGTTATCTTCTTTATCTGTTTTCTTATCCTTAGATGCATTTTTATCATCATTTGATTTTTTCTTATCATCTTTTGATGATGATTTTGTTTCTTTTGTATCTTCTGATTTATTTTCTTCTTTATTCCCACATGCTGCTAAAACTAGAAAACTTGCTAATAATAAAAATAAAAACTTTTTCATTTAATACTCTCCCTTAAAAATAAATTATTAACTTAATTGTACTATACTTAAAAAATAATAGTGATAACAAAAAGTTATGATTAACATTACTATTTGTGAATTTACTTATATTACATTTCGAAAAAAGGTAACGTAGTATTATCTATTTAATGTAGAGATTATTTTTGTGTTTATCTATGTTAGAATATTCTGTGAATTAAAAAGGATGTGTATTTATCATAGAACATAAATTAGTAGAATATCATTCACGTTATTGGGAACAAATTAATGAATTGAATAAACAAGAAGGATGGCAAAACCTTGTTGAAAATAAAGATATGTATAGAAAATCTTTAGAAAACTCTATAACAATTGTTGCAGTCGATAAAAGCAGTAATGTTATAGGATTTATTAGAGGCATAACAGACGGTTATACTACTTTGTTTATCTGTGAGTTGCTTATAATAGAACAGAAAAGAGGTAGGGCATAGGTAATGAGCTGATAAATCACTTACATAAAATGTATCCAGATACAAGAATTGATTTATTAGCAACAAACCGTTCAGCAAAATTTTACGAAAAACAAGGTTTTAGAAATTTTCATGGTTATAGAAAAAATTTTAATAACTAAATTTCTAATATGAGGTGATAATGTATGATTCAATCTATAAACCACGTGACTTATTCAGTATCAGATATTAAGACATCTATTGCTTTCTATAAAGATATATTAAAAGCTAAAATTTTAGTAGAGAGTGATAAGACAGCTTATTTTACTTTAGGTGGACTATGGCTGGCATTGAATGAAGAAAAAGATATACCAAGAAATGAAATTCAATACTCCTATACGCATATGGCATTTACAATTGATGAAAGTGAATTTAAAGAATGGTATCAATGGTTAAAAGTTAGAAATGTGAACATATTAGAAGGGCGTACAAGAGATATAAGAGATAAGAAATCAATATACTTCACTGATCCAGACGGGCACAAGTTAGAACTACATACAGGTACATTACAAGATAGGTTAGATTATTATAAAGAAGAAAAGCCACATATGAAATTTTATAAATAAGTAGGTTATATTATGAATGTAGAAACAAGATTATTTGATGAACGTGACTTAAATAAAATCGATGAATTGTTAGTTTTATATGAAGATTTAGGTTATCCAACAATAGAAGAGGATTTAGTTAATCGTTTGAACAAGATATACAGTCATGAAGATTATTATTTGTTACTTTTAATAAAAGATGATGTGATAATTGGTTTAAGTGGTATGTGTAAAATGTTGTTCTATGAAAAAAATGGTGAATATATGCGTTTACTAGCGTTCGTTATTAATTCTAGTTATAGAGGGAAAGGCTATGGAACACTTTTATTAAAAGAGTCAGAAATTTTAGCAACTCAATTAGGATGCAAAGCAATTACTTTAAATAGTGGTAACAGAGAAGAAAGAGATAATGCTCATAGTTTTTATAAAAGTAATGGGTTTGAAAATAAATCATTAGGGTTTTCAAAAAGTATTATATAAATAATGTTTTATAAATTTATGCTGTATTTAAGGGGAAGGTTGTTAAAATATGAATAAAATAATAGTTATTGGGTC
This sequence comes from Staphylococcus ureilyticus, assembly GCF_025558845.1. NCBI lineage: Bacteria > Bacillati > Bacillota > Bacilli > Caryophanales > Staphylococcaceae > Staphylococcus > Staphylococcus ureilyticus. The sequence goes on from NZ_CP094825.1 coordinate 584,879, forward strand.
GTCTGGATCTGGTAAATCTACATTATCAAGGCAACTATCGAATATTTTAGACATTCCAGTTTATCATTTAGATGCACTATTTTGGAAACCTAATTGGATTATGTCCAAAGAAAATGAACAAATAGATATTCAAAATTCATTACTAGAAAGTAGTGAATAGATTATTGATGGAAATTATACTGGAATTTTAGAAGATAGATTACAGTTAGCTGATACTATAGTATTTTTGAATTTACCAAGAAGAATTTGTTATTACAGAGTTTTCAAAAGGTTATTCAAAAACAAAGGTAAGACTAGATTTGATATGGGAAAAGACTGTAAAAAAAGAATAACTTTCACGTTTTTGAAATATATTTGGAATTACCCTAAATATCGAAAACCATTTTTATTGGATAGATTTAATGAGGTAGAAAAGCATAAAGATATATTTGTTTTAAATAGCATTAAAGAAATTAAGGAGTTTAAATTAAAAATAAGACAGTAGCAAACACCAAACAACTATACATATATTCACTACTCGATGCATCAGAGAGCGAATGTCAGAACTATATAGTTAGTTATTTAATGTAACAAAAGCTATTACTCAAAAATGAGTATGTAACAGTACACGGTCAAAAATGACCACGTACTATTGCTCAAGAATGGACGATAGCAAACGAACAAAATTGTCTGATTGTAGATAAATGAAAATGCAAAAGTAGGATTATTTTTGAACTCATATTGTATTAGTTTGCTTTTTAGAAGATAATTAAGCAAAATTAAAATAATTGAGGTGAAGTTATGAAAGATAAAAAGTTAATTATTATGATAAGCAGTATTTTAGGTGTTATGTTACTACTGTTTATGGTATTTGAAGTAGCAACTATGTTTAATTCTACATTAACTGAAAGTTCAAAGCGTAGTTTAGAAATTTCTATAGCTTTATTTGCAATGTTTGCTACATTTGGTGGTGCTTATCTAGGTGCAAAAATATCTGGGGAAAACGCTTTTAAAGTTGAAAAAGAGAGACAAAGACAGGATAAGTTTGATAAAGTTTATCAATTTAAAAGCTTATTAAAAATGAATTCCTTTCATCTTTACGATTTCCATCTAAAATTATGTGAATCATATAAAATAGACAAAGAGATATTTTTATCAGACCTTCAAAAATTTAGAAGTGAAATCTATGATGGATATATACCTAAAAATCTATATAGTAATGATAATATAAAATTCTTTGATAATCATTCTGATAATATGCGTAAAGAAAAAAAGAAAGTTTACTTTAATAAGCATGATTTAAAAAATATTGAGTATTTTTTAGAAATTATAAATGAGGTTAATATTGGTATATATTATTTTGATTCTGAATTTCAAGAAGTAGTTTTTGGATTAAAACAAGTTTTAAGTAAAATTTATTACAAAGTTGAATATTCTGATCAATACGATTTATATTATATTGATTTGTATGATAGTATGGAGAGATTGATTTTTAAAGCTGATTTTATGTGGCTAAGTCTATTGCATATTGATTTTTCAAAAGATATTACATAATGTAAATAACTTATTTTACAAGCATAAGTGGACGTATAGGAGCATGAAATAAAAATTAAAATAAGAATAAAATATTAGAAATTATATAGAGGAAATGAATACGTATAGAGTGCACAATTTTATGTTGTTTTTGTAATTTTAACATTTTACACTGAATCAGTAAGGCAATGTAAACGTTGATATGACAATGCTTATAGCGACTTTTAAATGTATACATAACTGCTTTAAAGAACTCCCGCCGTCTCCATATCCGAGCTCTTAACCACAACGGTTGAGGGCTATTTTCATGTATAAAAATTTTGAAATTTATTGAGAGTTGTTCTAGAAAGATACGTGTGTAATTATCATAATATGGTAGATACTTATAAGAATAAATCACATGATATGGAAAAAATTCAAGATATGAACTTAGGAACGATTGTAAAAGGTATTACAGCAGTTTATAACGATTGTGATATTAAAGTACAACAGATTATTCAATTGTCATGGTAGGACGTATATTTGAAGTATCAGATGAGAAAGTAAAACAAGTTTTTGATAGGGTAATGGATTGATTATCAAGGATATACACTTATGTGCTAGCCTTATTCTTTGTGTTAAAATAAAATTGATTCGTAGCTCAATGTCAATAAAGCAATTATATTGAAATTTTAAAGAATGGGTGATTTTGTGAAGATAAATCCTGAATTAGACACAAGTTATTTTATATCTATTTGGTTAAATATTTTATTTTTATTTGGTCTTATTTTTATTACACAATTAGAAAATTTGATTATATTAATACCTTACGTTCTTATAATGGGTGTAAATTCAATATACATAGTTATTAAAGCAATGAAAATTAGAAATAATCGTAGTTTATGAATGTTTTGTATAGTTAATTGAATATTTTTGTCTTTCTAATAAGCCATTCACACATGTCAATGGGTGGTTATTTTTTATTTACATATAATAACAAGTGTTCCGTCAATATTTATTGAGGTAATACTATGACTCCAGATAATTATAAAAATGAAACTGATTATCGTAAAACACTACGTGAATATCTTAATCACGAATACTACAAGAACATGGATTAGTTAAATTACATCTTTTCAAGTTTATGCTCGAAAAGTATGAAATGTTAGAATAGTATGTTGAAGATCAGAATAAAATAGTTAAGTCTTTATTTAGCGATAATCAACTATATGAATTGAATAAACTTTAACGTTCGAAATGCTCAATGATTCAGAAGTGATTATTAGTTATTATGAAAGTGGATATATTAAAAATATAGAAGGATATATTCGCAAAGTAGATGACTATGTACAATTGTTTTATTTATATGAATGAAATGGATTAAATAGAATTAGTTTGAAGGATATTGCGGAGTTAAAATAAAAAGGGCATAGTTTAATGCCCATATAAAAATATGTTAAATAGGATTATCAATCATATAATTCAAGATAACTATCCGTAAATTCTTCTGATGAAATTTCTCCATTGTCTCTTTGTTGTTGTAATTCTGCAGCTTTATTCTGAATTTCATCGTACTCTTCACGAGAATATCCTTGATTTTCCATCTCTTCATAATTTGCTTCTTCTTGGTCTTTTTGTTGTTCAGGTGTTAAACAACCACCAACTGTACAATAAGTACCATCTTCTTTATATTCACCAAACATTGCGTCACCAGCAGGTACATTTGATTGCTCTTTATTAGACACTTGTGAGTTTTGTTGTTGTTCAGATTCAGATTGTTCTGCTTTCTCTTGCGACTGAATAGGTTGTTGTGTCATCTGTTGCTTTTGTGTATTCACTTGTTCTTGTGATTGAACAGGTTGTTCATTAATTTCATTTTGTTACTTCATCATTAGAACTATCATTTGATTTGTCTTTGCTATCTTCAGATTGTTTAATATCATTCTTTTCATCATTTGATTTCTTATTACTTGATGATTTTGTTTCCTTACTATCATCTGATTTACTTTCTTCTTTATTGCCACATGCTGCTAATACTAAGAAACTTGCTAATAATAAAAATAAAATCTTTTTCATTTAATGCTCTCCCTTAAAAATAATTATTAACTTAATTGTACTATACCTAAAAAATAATAGTGATAACAAAAGGTTATAGTTAAATTTAATATTTGTGAGTATGCTTATGGTTATTTAATAAAGCGAAAACTATACGTAAATTCATTGCTCGATGTATTACAGAGTAAATGTCAGAAATATATATTAAGTAACTTAATGTATGATGGGTATGTAACGAAAGTTATTAATCTAAAGAAGAATAGCAGATTTAAAAATTGTAATCATTTTAGATAGTGAAAAATAATATGTAAATAATTAATGATAGGAGATTATATTTTTTGAATAACATTATTGTTGAATGAAAGTGAAAGAATGTTACAATATTCTTTGTTAAATTTTAAAACAGTATAAGGAGTAGTAATGAGGATAGAATGGATTTAATTGGAATTTTTACTATGTTATTAATATTACTTATAGGGATCGTTGTTACTGTTGTATTTTGGCTAGTAATCTTTAAAATATTGCATTGGGCTTTGGGTGATACTGGGTGTATTGTGGTTATGGTAATAATTGGTGGACCAACCATTGGATTAATATTATATGTTATATATAAATATTTTGGATATTAATATTTAATTATGTATTTTATGTTAAAAACATCTCTACTAAGTTATATGTACTAGGAATATAGATAAGAGTTTATTGTGAAATTAAAAGTTTGTTTATTTCAGCATTGGTAACTATAATTTTTTTGAGTGGATGTGATTTATAAGTCTGGATGATGTGAGGAATTCAAATGAATCCAATGAAGACCATAAAAAGTCGAATGAAAATGATGAAAGTAATTCAAAACATAACAAACAAAATGTCGATGATAAGTCACATGATTAAGGTGGAAAATTAACTATCAATCAAGCGAAAACAATTGCTAATGAAAAGTTATAAACGGAAAATCAAGTATTTTTTTAATAAGAGTGATTAATACATCACAAAGGCAAAAGTGACGAAAATCACTATTACATAGAAACACCTTTTTATGGTCAAAATGAGGCATCTTAAGCATAAGTAATTGTGGACAAAAATAAAGGAACGACTCTTGAAAATACATAAGAAAAACGTACAATTGGGAAGTCTATAAAAAAAGAGCAACATTCTGAAAATACAACCGATGAAAAAAGTGCTGAGCCAGCTACTCAAGAACGATTTAAAGAAACAGATTAATAACATTATTAAGTATTTAAGTAATTAACTCTTGCATGCGGGAACGAATACATTAAGAGTGCACAAATTTCTTTTGTTTTTGCAATTTTAATATTTTACACTACAGCATCAAGACAATGTAAACGTTGATATAGCAATAGTTATAAAAATGTATAGTTAATCGCTTTAACGAACTCCCAGCGTCTTCATAGCCGAGCCTTCACCCATTGCGGTTGAGGGCTTTTGTTTTATTAAAAATCTATATGCTATGTGCTTGTGCATTATTTTTGAAAGCAATTAAGTTATTGTAAAAATGTATTTCGATTTAGGAATGTATCTAATTTGCAATGCTAAGTAATTAGTTGGATAATTAATTTATAATACTTACACAGGGTGAATATAGATGGACGAAATTTTTGTTTTTAAAATAAAAGCGAGCGATGGAAATATGTTTCGTGAGTATGTAGAAAATATTTGGGAAATTAGTGAAGCATTGGCTTTAAAAAGGTTTGAAAAAGCAATTAAGAAACATGAATACTTTTACTTAAAAGACAGTGGTAGATATATCAATGTGAGTAATATTATTTCAATAGACGTAGAACTTTTGAACTAAAAAGATTAAATTATATAAAATAGAATACTTAAATAAGATTATCAATGTGAAATATAAAAAATATTGATATCATGAGTTGTTTTTCATTGACTTATGCATACAGTTAGACTATAAACTTTCTGTCATAATCAAGTTATAATATCATGAAAATTAGTAATTCAATGTGCCTAACTAATTAAAATGTATATTTGAGAATTTAATATGATAATGTCCAAAAGGAGCTATAAAATTGAAAAAGGTAATAATGTTAATTAGCGTGTATATTGTTGGAAAATTAGCTTCTGCAGTGACAAATTTTGTTAATGATATACGAAAAGGCAATAAAAGTAGTTTTAAACCGAACTCCCAATTTTTTAAAAGAGAAGATGGTTTAGCTGATAAAAACATTCTTTTTTTAGGTTCTTCAATTACATATGGTGCAGCTTCTCATGGGATTTCATTTGTTGAATTTTTAAATATAGAATTTCATATGAACACAACGAAAGAAGCACTTTCGGGTACAAGTTTGGCAGGAACAGAAAAAAATTCATATGTCCAAAGAATAAAAAAAGAGAAGTTAAGTAAAAACAAATTTGATTTGTTGATTTGTCAGTTATCAACGAATGATGGTGGGTTAAATAAATCTGTAGGTGAAATAAAGAAAGAATATGATCATACTGCTTTTGATGTAGAAACAACAATTGGCGCAATGGAATATATTATTAGTTACGCTAAATTAACCTGGGATACGCCTATATTATTTTATACTTGTATTAGAAAAGCAGATCCTTATTATGAATTTTTGGTATATAATTTATATAAACTAAAAGAAAAATGGGATATTGAAATTTTAGATGTTTGGGGCAATCAATGGGCAAATGAACAAATAAAATATGATAATACACTTTTTACTGATGATGCACACCCAACTTTAAAAGGCTATCGCTATATTTATACACCACTTTTTAAAGAAAAGATAAAAAATATATTGAGCAAAGAAATATAAAAATGAACTACTTTTTACGAATCAGAAAAGATAGCAGTTCATTTTGGATTTAATGCAGAAGGATAGGCAAATGAATGCCTATCCTTTTTAATTATCCAGTATTTATTTTTTAGGAAAAATGAACAAAGTAAAAATACTTAAGACAATAGAAATCATAGCTAGATAAACTGGTGCATTCTTAATTTAAGTATTAAAAATAAAGTGCTTTTATAACAGTTAGTCCTAAAGACAATAAAACTGTATTTGAAAATATATTTCACTATATAAATAATAGTAATTTTATTTATAATATTTTGCTATTAACTAAATTTTAAGTGAAAAAAGATAACAATATTGTAAGTACACTTAATTCATATTGATTGATAAAATAATTTTATATAACGAAAGGAATGATTTTAAATGAAAAAGATATTGATTTTAATGCCAGTTGTAATACTAGGTTTAGCAATAATACTAATAGGCATGTACATAGTATCTAATGGAAAAAAGCAAGAGGGAGAAATTGCCGGCATAATCAATCAAATTTAATAAATAATGTAGTTAATAAAAGTAGGTTGCACATTATTCCTTAAATTTTTTTAGCAGTGTGTACTTTACAAATGCATAGTCATAAAGTGATTAATAGATGATGCTTATGTTTCTTTTTATAAAACTAAATTTCAGTAAACAAACGCTCACCCATTGGTGGGCGTTTTTGTAATAAAAACTATTTTTAGAGTGGGTTTAATAGGTTAAGGCTAAATGAATATAATTATATGTATAATTTTAGAAGTAAAGATTTAAGCATGTGCTTTGAGAAGCATTAACTTTTTAATTACAAATTTACTTTTAACAATTTTTTGCGTTGTAATAAGAGATAAGTACGTTTGTCCAAAAAATCATTTAGCATATTAATCTTGTTGAGATCTTAAAATATAAAAATAAAAAACCAAAAATATGATGATTGATGGTGGTAAACTTATAGATATTGTTTTTATAAATTCGTTACTAATCAAAAGCAATGTATTGAAATTAGAAGCGTTCATAATTTCATTTATTTTTGTTTCTGATGGTCTGGTTAAAATTGTGATAAATGTTATTATCAAGAAAAAAATAGTAGAATATTTTAGACTTTTTTTAAATCTCATAAAGCACCTCATTTTGATTTAGCATATCATGATTTTGAAATAACTATGACAAATGAATTATTTGTTCATATTATATAATAATAATTTATTTATGTCACAGTGTTGCTGAATTTTACTATAAAAAGCGTTGATTAAACGAGCTCACAAAAACGGTTTAAAAGTTCATGTGTTTACATTGAATAGTCAAGAAGAAGTAAAAGAAATGAAAAAAATGGGTGTTGACGGTGGTTTTAATAATAACCCATAGATAAAATAATAAATTCATCCCACCAATGATATATATAACCACACTGTGTTTAGGTAGGGACTTGAATCCTTTAGAAGATTAAATTATTAATGAGAATACTAAAATTTAAATTTATATACTTATATACAGGGAAAATTTTTTACATAAATCGTTTATATGTATATCGTTTTGGCTATATTTAAGCATGTCTAAAATTGAAAGGTGTATTGAAATGGAAAAATTAAATCAAGTCATGCTATATGTAGATGATCAGTCAAAAGCTGTTGATTTTTGGAAAAATACCATGGGGTTTGCAGTTTTATCAGAAGAAGCATTAGCGGAGGGATATAAAGCAGTAGAAATTGCTCCCAATAATGAAGTTGAAACATCTATCTCTATTATGGAAAAAGAATTTATAAAAAAATATAGCCCAGGCGTTAATCTGGGAACACCATCACTGATGTTTAAAGCTTCTAATTTTGATGAGCTTTATACAAAATTAAAAGACATGGGTTTAACTGGACATGATATTATTGAAATGTCAGGAACGCGTGTATTTAATTTTCAAGATGGACAAGGTAATTATTTTGCAGTAAGTGAATAGCATTTAGTATTTCTTAAAATAAATAGCTGTGATCAAAAGGACTGAAATCAAGGCGATGAAATTCGTTGGTTTCAGTCTTTTTTAGTAATTGTAAGCATATTTATTATACCTTATAGGGGTATGTGTTATAATCGTTTATGTTAAGAGAATAACGATACACTTTGTAAGGAGGATATAATATGACAAGTTCCAATAATCATGAAGCACATGATAGTCATGAGCATCAGATGCACGAAGGACATCATACACATCATCATGAAGAACATGAAATGCATGAACACCATGGACATCATCATGGTAATTTTAAGCGTAAATTTTTTATATCATTATTATTTGCCATACCAATCATCATTTTATCACCAATGATGGGAATAAAATTACCGTTTCAGTTCTCATTTAATGGTTCTGATTGGATTGTATTAGTACTTGCTACAGTTTTGTTTTTCTATGGTGGCAAACCTTTTTTAACTGGTGCAAAAGATGAACTTGCGTCTAAAAAGCCTGGTATGATGACACTTGTTGCGTTAGGTATTTCTGTAGCATATGTTTATAGTTTATATGCATTTTATATGAATCATTTTAGCAATGTATCAGGACATGTAATGGACTTTTTCTGGGAATTAGCAACATTAATATTAATTATGTTATTAGGACATTGGATAGAAATGAATGCAGTTGGTAATGCAGGCAATGCTTTAAAGAAAATGGCAGAACTTCTACCTAACAAAGCAATAAGAATCATAGATTCAGAACAAAAAGAAGAAGTTTCTATTTCAGAAATCGAAGTGGATGATATCGTAGAAGTGAAAGCTGGAGAAAGCATACCGGCAGATGGTGTGATTATTCAAGGTAGTACTTCTGTAGATGAATCATTAGTCACAGGAGAATCTAAGCAAGTGGTTAAAAATGTACAAGATGAAGTGATTGGTGGTTCAATAAATGGTTCAGGTACGGTAAATGTCAAAGTAACTGCTACAGGTGAAAATGGCTATTTATCCCAAGTGATGGGGTTAGTCAATCAAGCACAAAATGACAAATCAGACGCTGAATTATTATCAGATAAAGTAGCAGGCTATCTATTTTATTTTGCAGTGAGTATTGGTTTAATATCATTTATCGTGTGGATGATTATCCATAATAATTTAGATTTTGCTTTGGAACGATTAGTGACAGTATTGGTTATTGCTTGTCCGCATGCATTGGGATTAGCAATACCACTTGTTACAGCACGTTCTACTTCTATTGGTGCACATCATGGCTTAATCATAAAAAATAGATCTTCTGTTGAATTAGCTCAGCATATTGACTATATTATGATGGACAAAACAGGGACTTTAACTGAAGGTGATTTTTCAGTTAATCATTATGAAAGCTATACACCTCAAAGTGATAATGAAGCAATCCTATCTTTATTTGCTTCATTGGAAAGTAATTCTAACCATCCACTTGCTTTAGGCATCGTGACGTTTGCAAAAAATAAAGGTATCACAATCAAAAATCCTCAAGAAGTAACAAATATACCAGGTGTTGGTTTACAAGGTATAATAGAAAATCAAAAATATAAAATTACCAATGTAAGTTATTTAGAAAAAAATAATTTGAAATATGATATAGAACAGTTTGAAAAACTTGCTAAACAAGGTAATTCAGTTAGCTTTTTAATTCATAATGAAGCAGTCATTGGAGTGATTGCACAAGGTGATAAAATTAAAGAAAGTTCGAGAAAAATGGTTTCAGATTTATTATCAAGAAATATTACACCAGTGATGTTAACAGGTGATAATAATGAAGTGGCAAATACAGTCGCTAAAGAACTAGGTATTAATGATGTTCATGCTCAACTATTACCTGAAGATAAAGAAAAGATTATTCAAGACTATCAAGCTGAGGGACATAAAGTAATGATGGTTGGTGATGGAATCAATGATGCACCTAGTTTAATTCGAGCGGATATAGGTATGGCTATTGGTGCAGGTACGGATGTTGCTGTTGAATCAGGAGATGTGATTCTTGTTAAAAGTGCACCATCAGACATTATTCATTTCCTTACACTTTCTAAAAATACTATGAGAAAAATGGTTCAAAACTTATGGTGGGGCGCTGGATATAACATTGTTGCTGTACCGCTCGCAGCTGGCGTTTTAGCATTTATTGGATTAATCTTATCACCTGCTATCGGAGCAATTTTGATGTCTTTAAGTACGGTTATTGTTGCCATTAATGCGATGACATTGAAATTGAAATAGCACTATAAAAATTTTGAATAAATGTGCGAATATAGTGACTTTGATAAAGTGGAACGACACTATCTTTTTAAAGGTAACGTGTTTGTTCCACTTTTTTTTAATTCGTAAACGAAAAATGAATTATGCTAAACTAGTGTTAATTTAAAGAGAGGGGGATGGCATGTCGTTAACACTAGAACCAATGACGCAACGAACTTTTGATAAAGTTTATGAAAAGAGCATACATGAATATGCACATGAACATATAAAAAGCGGTGTTTGGGAAACAGAAGGAGCTATTGAAAGGGCACGTTCAGATTTTGAAAAATTACTGCCCCACGGATTAGCTACTGATAATCAATATTTATTTACTGTTGTTTATTTGAACGAAACGATTGGATATTGCTGGCTGCATTTTGCGGAAAATAAAAAGATAAATAAGTGTTTTATTTATGATGTACATATTTTTGACAATTATAGAGGGAAAGGATTAGGTGAGAAAACTATGCTTTGTATCGAAGATTATTGTGAAAAAAATAATATACATCGTATCGGTTTATATGTGTTCGGTCATAATAGGCGGGTAGTGTCCTTGTATCATAAGTTAGGGTTTCAAACTACTAATTATAGAATGGAAAAAGTGATAGAGAATGATGATTAACATAAAACATTAATTTAAAAATAAGAGAATAATCTTGCAACTGGAATTTAAAAATTGGTAATCAAAGAAAATGAATACCGTAGTATTTTAGAATGAATTAATGATTGATTGATTTTTAATAGAATGGTGATTGACTGTATCCATAGGGGAAACGTGAACTTGAATTGATTCTCAAAGTTTGCCAAAAGGGTTAATCGTTCAACAGCATATCATTTTTTATAAAACAGAAGAAACGTGAATTTCTATTTCATCTCAATAGAAATTCACGTTTATGTACTCATTAAAAGTTATAAAAGACTAAAATTTTATCAATAGCTCTGATATACGAATGACCAGTATTAGCATATTTAGGACCAGCCAATTAATTGCGCAATTACCAATGTAGCTATAGAAATAAGTCCCCATATAATAAATAGTGGAAAGAAAAACTTGATCCACTTGGTATAAGACACGCCACCAATAGCTAATGCAGCCATGAAATAACCGCTTGTGGGGTAGAATACATGTGTGAAACCATCGCCTAATTGGAAATCCAAAACGGCTGTTTGGCGAGTAATACCTAGCATATCGGCTAAAGGTGCCATGATAGGCATAGTGACAAGTGCTTGACCACTCCCTGATGAGATGATGAAGTTAATTAATACCTGAACGATATACATACCAATGACTGCGACAGTCGGTGCGGCCCCCTCAATAACAGAACCTAATCCATAGACAATACTATCCATAATTTTACCATCTTCAAGAACGACCACGATAGAACGGGCAAGCCCAACAATGATAGCGCCCATCAAAACATCCTTAAATCCGTCGTTAAATGATTCGCAAATTTCACGTGTAGTCAACCCAGTAACTAATCCAACGACAATGCCCATAATGATAAATAAGCCGGACATTTCAACCATAAACCAACCTTGTGTAGTCACGCCATAAACAAGTATGACGAAAAAGGTTAATACTATAGCAATACCGATTTTTTGACGTTGAGTGGCAACCAATAGTTTGTGCTTCGTAATATCTTTATATGTCTGTCTTTTTTCTGTGTCTTCTTGATAAACTAAACTGATATTTGGATTTTGTTTTACTTTTTGAGCGTATCTCATTATAAATAATATTGTTACAAAGAGCACAATGATAAAGAGTGTGAGTCGTAAGCCAATACCAGAAAAAACAGGTACACCGGACAATTTTTGAGCCAATCCAGTGTTGATTGGATTTAATACACCAACTGTAAAACCGACTACAGTACCACATAACGCAATTGCAGTAGCCGTTATAGAATCATAGCCTAAGGCAATAATTAACGGAATGATAACTGGTATGTATACAAGCGAAAGTTCAGCTGTACCAATTAAAGTAGCAATAATTGCAAATACAGAGGTCAATACTGGAATGATAAAGATACTATGATTTAAAAATTTACGCGCGAGTTTATCAACACCAATTTCAATAATGCCAGTACGTCTTAATACCATAAACATACCACCAATAATAAGTGTGAAGAATACGATTTCACCTGCTGCTATGAGTCCTTTAGGAATAATGGATATAAAGTCTATTATATTGACTGGTGTAGCTTTTATGTAATGAAATGAATCTGCATCAACCATTTCTCTGCCTTCAGGTCCTTTAATTCGATTAAACTCTCCGGAAGGAATGAGGTAAGTGGAAATGGTAGCGATGGCACCAAATATAAATAATATGACATAAATATGAGGCATTTCGAACTTTTTTCTGTTTTTATTTGTTGTTTTCCCTTTGTTTTTTTAAAATTTCATTGATACACCCCTTTGAGTTAACAAAAATTTTGAACTAATATCATTATTTTATATAAAATAGAATCTTAATATTCTGAAAAATTATTTTAAACTTAATTATAACAAAATTTTTATAAAAGAATTAAATAAATATGATTTTAGTTGAAGAATGTAGTATGAATTAATGAGAATAAAAAAATCTAGTAAATGAACTTTGCAGATCATTTGCTAGACTTTGTTAGAAATATTGTATCTATTTGATAGTTAAAGACAGTTAAAAGAGCTGTCCTCTTAATAATTATAGGTATATATTACTTTGTTCGGTCAACATTAATACACAATATATTCAAATAACGATGAACATTTTGTGATGTTGTATCCTTTGGTAGAGCGTGGGAAAACGTATGTCCGTTATCCGTTTTAACAGTATAGATTATATCATAGTTACTAATTTTGAAATCAATAATTTTCATAAATATCCCCTTAACAATGGTCATTGTTTTAAAATTATGAAATTGCAAATGAAACTGTGAAATAGGTTGAAGTACAAAACTGACCATTTATATAATTGTACTATACATAAATCTTTTAAGTAATAAAAAGTATAACATATTTATGAAATTAACTTAAATAATACAAATAAAAAACACATTCAAATTTAAGAATATGTTTAATCATTAAGTAAATTTAATATTTCGTCGTACTTTTGTGCACTCAAGGTGCCTAAAGGACTTTGATTAATTTCAAATATTAAAAAATCATCATTTGAATTGAAAGCACTCTTTATATTTTCACAAATGGTATTTTGATCCAAGTCACTTTTTAATAACCACAGTCCTTTATAAATGTACAATGGTTTACCTACAAGATTTAACTTTGATGGTAACTTTTCATATCCATAAGAAATAGAATTTAAATTATAGGATAATATATATTTCGCCATTCATATCGCCCTCCAATATAATCATATCATTAACTAAGATTTAAAGGTTGAAAGAAGGTCGAGGTCAATCACCATTTACGAATTTATGGAATATTATAGGCAGATTAAGTTTGTTTTTAAGTTGAAAGGGGGACTTTAATAGTATAAATAAATTTATTTTTAATACTATGAGGTGAAGTGAAAATGAATTATATAAAATATGTATTGTCCAAAGATAACACGAAACTTTATACAAAAATAAATGAAGTTGAAAAGGCTAAAGCAAATATTATCATTGTCCACGGATTAGCTGAACATCTTGATCGTTATGATGAAATAACTAGTTATTTGAATGAAAATGAATTCAATGTCATTAGATATGATCAACGTGGGCACGGCCGTTCGGAAGGAAAGCAGACATTTTATAGTAATAAGGATGAAATCGTAGAAGATTTGTCTGCAGTGATTGATAAAGTTAAAGAAAATTATGAAGGTAAAATTTATTTAATTGGTCATAGTATGGGTGGATATACTGTAACTTTATTCGGTACACAACATCCGAATGAAGTAAGTGGCATCATAACATCAGGAGCTTTAACGAGATATAATAAAAAATTATTTGGTGAAGTAGACAAACAGATAGATATGAATAGTTATTTTGATAACGTGCTTAGTGAAGGACTATGCTCTGATCAAGAAGTTGTTGAAAAATATGCATTAGATGATTTAAACGCTAAACAAATTTCAATGGGACTAGTATCAACACTCATTGAGGGAATAAAGTATTTAAAAGAAAATGCCTCTAAATTTATTGATTCTACATTAATATTACATGGTAAAGAGGATGGTTTGGTGAGTTATAAAGATTCACTACAATTATTTGATGAAATAGGTTCAGAACACAAATCAATTCATATATATGATGGTTTACAACATGAAATATTTAATGAATCTTCTTTTAATAAGAGTATTTTTAAAGAAATTGTTGATTGGTTGGATAATGAAATGCAGTTATCATAAGTTTTTAAAGTATATTTACAAACTTTTTGTTTATTAAGTCTTCAAATATTTCAAAATGTTTGTTTCAGTAATTTGGAAGATTTATAATAAGAAAATAATTAATACAAAATAATAGAAGGAGACAAATATGTTTATTAAAACTTTGCATATGGAATACGAAGAAAGCTTTGAAGAATTTGATGGACGAGTGAACCAATTTTTACATGAAGTGGATGATAAACAACACTGGGAACTAGTTTCAGTGACACCTTCTGTTACGAACACTGTGGAAGGCGTAGATTATTTTATTACAATTGTTTATAAAAAGTAATGAATAACACTACAAAAAAGAGCCTGAAAATGTTTCAGGCTCAAACAACATACAGACTCTGAACAGTTAGAAAATGGCTATTATTGCATGACTTTCATTAACAATAAACATACATTAACTATCTGTGACTTTGCATGTCGACTAGACGATTTAATAAATGATAGTTGTCTAGTTTATATATAAATAGTGATACATGATAACAATCTAATCAATAATTATATAAATTCAATATTCGTACTAAATTCATATAATTATTGATTAAATGTTTTTTGAGATACGTTGAAATAATCAGCTAGTATTTTAGTGTCATTCTCTGATGGTTCTCTATATCCATGTTCCCAATCCCAAATTTGACATATTCTGTAATTTTTCTCATAACTTTTGTTTAAATTAATCGCTAATTTAGACAAACTTAAATGCTTTTTTTCGCGTAATTCAGTTAAAGCTTCCAAAATTTAAACCTCCCATAATTAAATACATAAGACTTACATTAGTTATTTTAGTACAGATAAAAGGTATGTTCAAATTACTAATAATTTAGTATTCATTGGCATTGTCATTACTAACAACTTTAATATTTTTAATTTAACTATGAATCATTGGTTGAATATTTAAAGTGTCAAGGGACAAGAATTGGGTATAAAAAGAAGACATTAAAAATATTTATAAATAAAGGAGGAAATAAATTGAAAATAATTGCTACGAGTATTTTTGTAGATGATCAAGAAAAGGCAAAACAATTTTATACAGAAAAGCTCGGTTTTGAACTTGTACATGATATGGAGATTGGTGGCGGGTTTAAATGGTTAACTGTAAAAGAAAACAATTCTGACAACCCGGTAGAAATTGTTCTTGAACCTAATGAGAATCCTATAGCAAAAACATATCAAAACGATTTATTTAATGCAGGTATTCCTGTCACAATGTTTGGCGTTTCTAATTTAGAACAAACATATCAGTCATTATCAGATCTAGATGTGAAATTCCACACAGTACCAAAAGAGGTTGAAGGAATTAAATTAGCAATCATTGATGACACTTGTGGTAATTTAATTCAATTGATTGAGCAATAATTATATATTTACGAATAGTTTCCGTAATTTTTTGTTAAGCACTAAATTTAATTTATGTTGATATAAATTAAACTTGATGCTTGTTATTTATTACATCAAAGTATTTTATAAAATGTGATTTCAGTATCAAACATTGTTAAAAAAGCATTATATAATATATAAAGACTCAGTTATGATGCCTAACCAAGCAGTAAAATAACGATGATACTTACGATGTAACCCCTTTGTCCATCGTAAACATCATCGTTCAAAATTTGATTATTTATTTTTTCATTTTATCAATATCCTCTGCAACTATTGTTAATAATTCTTCAGTTTCTGCATCGGTCAATTCGTCAGAACCTTTAATTCTAATAACAGAACCTTTATCGGTTTTAACATGGTAAATTGGTTCTTCGTCTTTATAAACTTTCCGTAATACTTTCATCTCATCACCCTTTTTTTCTATAAAACAATTCACTACAATATAAAATAATGCATAAATAGAAACATTACTTTTATAAGACGAATAAATTATTATTTTATAATTGAAATGATTAATACTTTAACTATAGGATAACTTTTTATTAAATTCTTTTCCACTGGTATGATTCAATTAATTTAATTAACTTGTTGAATCTTATTCAAAACAATGCATTTTTAACTGTTAATTATAATTCATGATAATTTTTTGGAAAAATTAGTTTTTTGTGTTTTTATTTTATAAAGAAGGGTATAACTAACCAAGCACAAAAAGTCCTCCAAACTTTAGTGTGGAATATATTTTCGAGATTGACGTCGCTTTTCGAAGCGGCGTTTTTGTTTTATACTGCATATAGTATAACTATTTATAAAAAGGGATGTATATTGTGAGATTATTGAGTATATTGTCATTTTTATGTAGCCTAGCGATAACGATTGTTGTTATATATGGCGTTATAATGATGGCTGGTGATTTAATGGGGCTAACAACGTTTAATAATCAATTATTAATTGTAGGTTTAGCATTTGTATTATTGAGTGGTTTGTTTGGAAAAAGTAAGCCAAGGCTATCAATGTTAGTGCTACTTATTGGATTTATCATTGTGCTTGTTAATTAATAAATAATAAAAGGAGTGAAAAGGAATCCATATTTTACTGATGGTTTCCTATTTTCACTCCTTTTTGTATGCATACATTTATTCAAAAATCACTAAGCTTTAAAAGATTCAACATTGCCTTGGAGTTTTTGATCCATGTCGTTAGCTATTTTTATTAATAAAAGTTTGTTATCTTTTGAAGTTAATTCATTATCAACAGTAACTTTAATAATTAAGCCTAAATCCGTTTTAATATGGAAAGTTGTACGGTTATTTTCAGATACGCTTCTTAAAATTTGCATCTTAATCACCCCGTTTTCAAATTAAAAAATTAGCGTTTGGCTAAAATGAGACAGAGTTCATGAACTATTTAATGAGAGTGGTGTAAAATGTTAATTATATATTAGTTTAATATATTTAAGAGTAAATGAATAATAATTAGCCTCTGATAAATAGTAATATAATTATTTAATGTATTTAGGTATCATTTTGATGTAGATAAGTTCGCCTAATAATTCACATAATGTTTGCGTAATAATGACAGTAGTTGCAATGGTTACCCAATGGTTTGGTAAACCTAAAGCTAAAGGTAAGACAACAAGTGCATTTCTTGTACTTGAACTAAAAGCTATCGTTCTTTTAGTTTCTTGTGTTACTTTAAATAATTTTCCACATAAAGTACCTATAAAAGGGGATACGATTAAAAAGCAAATATAAATAGGTATTACTGAAAAGACAATATTTAAGTTATAAATAATTTTATTTATTTGTGAACCTACAATTGAAAATAAAACCAGTGCCATGAAAATTTCGGGAAGCCAAGATGTTAACTTTAATATTTGATTTATGCTTTCAGATTTTTCACTGATATATTGTAATAAAAGTGCTGATAATAAAGGGAAAATTATGAACATTAAAAATGACTTTAAGAATGGCAAAATATCTATTTGTGAAAAAATATCAATGTTTAGAAACAACGTAAAATATAAAGGTAATAATAAAATTTGGCCTATAAACAGCAGTGGTGTAGCAAACAACATGAGTTGTTCATTTCCTTTTCCTAAAGCATTAAAAACGATTACGTAGTCAATACAAGGCGTTAGTAAAACAAGGTACAACCCTATGATGATAGGAACATTTGAAACATCAAACAATTGAATTAAACCAAAAACAAATAATGGTATAGCTATAAAATTTGATGTTAATAATGCCAAAATAGATTTTATATTAAGTAAGTTGTGTTTGATGTTAAAAAATGGAATTTGTGAAAACATACTAAACATAAGGATACACAAGCTAGCAGAAATAATAGTTTCTAATATATTAGCAAAAGCATTGGATATTAAGCCAACGATTATTCCACTAAAAAGTGCAATAAAATAAATATAAATTTGGTATTTTTCAATTTTGGATTTTATGTATTGCATAATAACCTCTCGTATATTAATTTTTGTTCTTGGATTTGGTACATACACAGTCAGTGATACAGAATAGTTGAAACAAAAAAAGTGGAGAGAAATCATGTATGACATTTGATTTCTAGTCCCACTTCTTATATGAACAGTTAGTTTAGATTTTATTTTTTGTTTTTATCTTGAACGCTCACTTTATTTTCGATTTTATCATCGTTTGTGTTATCAATACTTAAAAGTAATGCACGAATCACTAAAACGCCAGATATAAGTAGTAACAGATTTTTTAATAGTTTCATCTTTTCACCTACCTGTATGAATTTATATGTTTGTTTCAAAGTAATTATATTTATATATATCATACACTAATCATCGACTAATTGAATAAAAATACGGTGAAGTGAGCTTCTTTCATGTTTGGTTTGTTTAAAGGTCGAAGATATAAAGTGTTAAATTTTCTTCATCGACAGTTACTTTCAATTCATCACTATTATTTTCAATCGTAGTATTAACAACATTGCCTTGCTCAATCGTAAAATAAATTTGGCTTAAAATGCCCATCGCGTATTCATTAATTGGACTTACAAGAGAAATAGATGTTGTATCTTCTTGAATCATAAAATTTTTTTGACTTTGATTTATTATTTGCCATTTAGGTAAATAAGTTAACTTCATATTTTTCTCTCCTTATGATTGTGCTTTTTTTAAGATTTTTCTACAGTAGAATCTTAAATTTTGAATTAATTGAACTCGAAAGGGAATAAGTTCAATAAATATATTGATATGAGGTGATAGCATGATTGTTTTATTATCTATTATATTAGCATTAATTTTTGCTTTTTTAGCAACGATGCCATTTTTATTTATAAATACGAGGTTGCATGAAAATGTCAATCACTCTAAGGAAGAAATACGCCATGAAAAAATCAGAGCGATTAAACGTTTTATATATTTCTTTATATTAATTATTATTCTCTTAATGGTTTTTCATTTTATTACAAACTGAATCGATACGTTCGATACTTAAACATAGGTATAAGCATACCTGATTCGTTTTTTAAATGAGTTAAGGTTTTAGGAAGAAAAATGAACTTTAAATATTATATGAGCGAAAGCTTATACTAAAGCACCACTTATTTAATTTGTTTTAAGTGGTACCTCAAGAAGTTTATAATATCGTTTGGTTTAAGTTAAGCATGTTTGATCGCTACACTTTGCACGTATATTGAAAGTTTTAAAATGAACTAACCGAAAATGATAGTGAAGAGTATACCTACAACACCAAAAATAATTAAAATAACAGTCAGTCCGAGTAAAGATTCTTTTGTTTGTTGTGTACCTTTTAACTTATAGATTATTAAGGAAATAATTCCACAAACTAAAAATATGAGTGAAAGCCAAAATATAATCATGAAATGTAAACTCAAAGTCTTGTCCCTCCTTTGCATTTCATCTTAATTGTACAATTTGATGATTTTATTCAATAACTTAAAAATTAATTGTTTTTAGATTAGTAAGCTAGTTTGAGTCTTATTTTATCATTTATTCATAAGATGCCATAGTATAAGATATTCTAATGCGTTTAGTTTGAAAAGTGTCTGCGCATTAGAAAAGAATAAGCATATAGCATTAAAATTTTAGATTTTATTTAGTATAACATTGTATAATAGTAGTGAATCGAATAAGCAAGGAGATAGAAAATAATGAATGAAGTCAATAAAGTGATTTATATTGTTTTAGCAGTGTTTTTAGGAAGTTTTGGAATTCATAAGTTTTATGCTAGAAAAACCGGAATGGGTCTCTTGTTCCTTGTATTTTGTTGGACAGGTATCCCACAAATTTTAGCTATCATTGGTGCAATTATTACGGTATTCAAACCTGCAGATCAAAATGGTAATGTTTTAGTTTAAAATTATTGTATAAAAAACAGCCTAAGCGAAACAATTTCGCCTAGGTTGTTTTTATATTGTAAAAGAATAATGACTACAATAAAATTTAAGTGAAAAGATATAAAATTTTTATTGCTTTAGTAATGAAACCCATAAACTTTACAATATTTACAATTTTAGTTAAATACTATGGAAACAACAATTAAACTCATCATTTTTAATTTTAAAAATGAACAGTGATAGACAAATAAATATTATTTGTTATGATTATGAAAAGGCTTTAAATAGTAAGACATATAACGATTAAAATTTAAGTAATCGAGGTAATGCTTATGACATTTTATGATTTTATTATTGACTTTGTTAATGACGACACGCCACTTGGTCAACTTGCCTATTTTATAAATAAAGATAACAATTTCCCTAAACATGCAACTGGTTATCAGGAATTATATGCATACTTTAAAACGAATTATAATTACAATGAAGTAATGACATCTGCAAAAAGAGCATTAAGTTTATATCTGAATAATTTAAGTGTCAATTAAAATAAAGATTCAGTGTTCGTAATACCAATTTCTTATTTTTAATGCATGTTTAATGTCTTCAGTTCTAAAGTTAATTTCATTATTTCTTATTGAAAAAGGTTCAATAATATTTTGAGCCATCCATGTATTAATAAGTTCTGTAGGTAAACCATCCAATTCCATGTCACTTTTACTTAGAACAAAACATTCCCAATCGAGAGAAATTTTTGAAGGATTAATATATTTGCACTCATGAATCTGATCCATAAAAACACTCCTTAACATTGTAAATCCGACGTTAAGTTTTACCCAAGTACCCATAAAATAAAACGACAATTTTATGTTATTTGTCTACTTATTGATGAAAAAATAATAAATGATTGAAATTTGTTATTATGCAGTGTTTTAAAGCTTATATTTATCATCGTTAATATATAAATATAAGCACAGTACGAAAAACGTATCATCGACTAATTAACTTGGTGAGGCAAATTATTCATCTCGTATACAAATAAAGCACTCATCCAAACTAAAAAATTGGATGAGTGCTTTTTATATTCAAAAGCTAACGATTTTGTTTACTTTACATATATTCTAGTTGCAAGTTGTGAATTACATTTTACCACGGTATAATTCCTAAAATACAAGCAATTAAAATCATGAATAGACTAGAGCCAACTGCCCATTTTATTACAATACGCTGATTTTGACCGTATTCTATATCTAGCATACCTACAAGTAAATAACCAGCAGCATACAATGGACTTAATACATGTAAGGGTTGACCAAGAACTGAAGCTCTGGCCATATCAACTTTAGAAATGCCAAATTGTTGTGCAGATTCAGCTAAAATAGGTAATACACCATAATAGAAAGGATCATTTGCCATAAAGTATGTAAATGGTCCGCTCAGAATTGCAGTGATTAGTGCAAAGTGGTTACCCATAGCATCTGGTATAATTTGTACTAAGGTATTAGCCATTTCGTTAACCATTTTTGTCCCATTCATTACGCCTGTAAATATACCTGAAGCGAAAACAAGACTAATTACAGAAAGTACGTCGCCAGCATGTTTTTTCACAACAGAATTTTGGATACTTAAATTAGGATAGTTTAGTAAAATTGCAAAGCCAAACCATAGCATAAACATAACTGGTATTGGCATTAAGCCGATAACCAGACAGATGATTAATGAAATTGTAAGTATCGCATTTGGAATAAGCATTTTAGGTCTTTTTAATAAAGATTCTTCTTTTGTATCAGTAGGTTTTATATCGTTTAAATCAATATTTGTATTTGATGTGAGATATCTTTTTGAACGTTTTCCAAGTATGTAAGCAACTCCAAAAGCAAATAATATACCAGCAATCATTGCAGGAATGATTGGTACAAAGACTTCCTCAGTAGTTACTTGCAAAGATGAAATTGCACGTGCAGTGGGGCCGCCCCAAGGTAACATGTTCATAACACCGATAGATAAAAGTGCTAATGTAGATAAAGTATACAGACTCATACCAATTTTTTTATAAAGCGGCATCATTGCAGTTACAGTTATGATGAAAGTAGTGGTACCATCACCATCAAGTGCTACCATTGATGCTAATATTACGGTTCCTATTGCTATTTTTACTGGATCCCCTTTAACGACTTTTATAATTTGATTAATGACTGGTTCAAATAATCCCGCATCTATCATAACGCCAAAATAAAGTATGGCAAAAGTCAGCATAATTCCAGTTGGTGCAACAGTTTCTATGCCATCTAGCATAAACTTACCTAAACCTGAGTAGAAACCACCGATTAAAGCAAAAATGGTTGGTATAACAATTAATGCAGTCAAAGCTGACATTTTACGAGTCATAATTAATACCATAAAGATGATAATCATAATAAAACCGAGAATTGCTAAGTTCATATATTCAATTTTCCCCCTTTGTTTTAATCATTATATACTTTTCAGAAAATTTTTAAAATAAAATTTTTTCTTTTTTAAAAAATGTATATAGAAAAAACACTTCATAACTAAAATGTATAGCTATGAAGTGTTTTGATAATTAAATATTATAAAAAATATGTATTTATAAAATTAAATGAAAAAGTTTATTACATACGATTTCCAAAATGGATAACTTAATAATGCGAATGAAAATAACGATACCAACATTGCAAATATATTAGCAATACGATCCCCACGTAAACATGCATATAAATTAATGAGTAGTACGCCTAAAATGAATAATAGACCAGCTAATAATTGCATGTCTTCTTCTAAAATTTTATTAACAGCTAATAATGGGGTAGTTAATGTAATTAATGACAAGAACAGTGATAATAATGTCGTTGCATATTTCAAATTGTTCAGTCCTCTCTAAGAAATACTTTTATTAATCTAATGTTATAAATGATAGCTTAATAAAATAATATTTGCTTAACAATTTAATTGCAAGTCATTTTTAAATATGTCATAACATTTATTAAAAAGGTTATTAACAAAAATGCTAAATAATCATAGGTAGTGGAACGTATATTGATTGAAAGAGGTGGTTTCAATCAATAGGTCATATGTTATTCGAATAATGTCATATCTTCTCCGTTGAAATAATAAATCAACCAGTGTTCGTCAACATAACCCACTTCATATTTCCGAGCAAATTTTTCTATTGCAAGTAATTCAAAATTTAAATTGCTAAAAAAGACTTTGCCACTAATATTATTTGATATAAGTGAAGTCATTAGAATTTCAATTTGTTTTTTTTGACAGATTTGGAATACATATTCCATTAATTGTTTAGCAAGATATTCTCTAGATTCATGGTTTTCGCCCATAACACACATATTCTCAATAACTGCTTTGTGTGCCAAGCTATAACTCTGATTAAATATAAGTGTTACAGCACCTATCAAAACGCTATCTTGAAAGGCTCCAATGACAATTGATTTATTTGAATTGGTAGAAAGTAAATCTTGTAAATTTAGTTCGGCCAAGCAGCGATCATTTTGCAATTTCCATGCAAATACGTCAAGATCTTCATGAATGCCACGTTTTAATAATGTTCTATAGTTGGATATATCATCGATTGATAAGTAACGTATATTTGTCATTGAGTGCCTCCTAAATTTTATAAACCATTTATATAATAGTTTAATTAATTTTAACGCCGTATTAAATTTGATTTTAAGGGAAAAAGTAAAATTGAGCAACGCTATATTTAATTTTATTCAAAAACATGGAATCATGTTTATTTCGAAAGCCAAAAAAATATAAAATTATTAAGTGTATAATTGTATTTTATTTAATTTTTAAATGACGCGAATGGATAGGATGGTTATGGTATAATATGGTGAGTGATATATTATGAGCGGAGGCACGATAAGTGGAATCTTTAATGACTATTATAGTTTCGCTAATTTTGCTTATCTTGATTTCTTTTGCCATATTAATGATTTACATATGGATTAATTATAAAGATGAAGACAATTAAAAAAAGAGGAAATGATCAAAAGACATCACGACATAAGCATAAGCAGTACTAATTTAACAATAAAAGCCCCCAAAATTCTAATCGAATTTTGGGGGCTTTTATTGTTACTATTCTACTACTTGTACATTTAAATCTACGTCAATATTACCGCGTGTCGCTTTTGAATATGGGCAAAATTCGTGTGCATCTTGTAGATATTTTTCAGCATCTTCTTGTGATAAAACATTTTTAACTTTTGCATCTATTGAAACACTTAATTTAGGGCTTTCTGCATCTGGGTCATCTTCTAAACGTACTGTTAAAGTGACTTCAGGTTCAGCGCCTCTGACTTTGTTTTGTTTAAGAATTAAATCAAATGCACCATTAAAGCATGATGCATAACCTGCTGCAAATAATTGTTCAGGATTAGTACCTTTTTCAGCATCAGCTTGTGCTGGAGGAATGACTGCTACATCAATTGCTTTATCATCTGTTTGCACGTGACCGTTACGACCACCTGTATTCGTTGCTTTTGTTTCATAATTTACTGCCATTATATTACCTCCTAAATTACTTATATAACAACAATACCCTTAAAATTAAATTTAAATCATATAAAAGGTGAATGGATTTTTGTTATTTGTTTAAATGTACGCTTTAAAGATTGTGTAAGTTCTTAAGATTGTTATACAATAATTTTAATGTTGATTGAAAAGGAAGTTTTTAAAATGTCTGAAGTAAAAATTGCGGTAACGATAGAGCCAGAAAATAAAATTTCACAAACTTTTTTACATGAATTAGTAAAATATCAAACTTCTATCGATATAATAGAATTGAGAGTTGATCATTGGGCAACACCAGAGATAAATGATATAGCTAATGTCATTGATAAATTATATGAATTAAATTTAAATAAAAAACTTTTAGTTACGTATCGGACACAATCACAAGGGGGTAAAGGTGATTTGACGTTTGATTCGTACATTAAATTACTTGAAAGAATAATTAAAATAGATCACGTAGATATGATTGATGTAGAATTTGAAATTAACCAACAATCTCAATATATATTGAACTTGATTGACCAAGCACACAAAAATAATATTGAAGTTATATTGTCTTATCATGATTTTCAAAAAACACCAGCACTCACACAGCTAAAACATTTATATTTTAAAATGCATCAAATGAATCCAGATTACTTAAAAGTCGCGGTCATGCCTTTAAGTAAAGAAGATGTTTTAAATTTATTATATGCATTATCAGCAACAGTAGATACAGTTCCGCAACAAGTCATTGGCATTGCAATGTCGAAATTAGGCACCATTTCGAGAACTGCACAAGGTTTATTTGGAGGCGCAGTATCATATGGTTGTTTAGATAATCCTAAAGCACCTGGACAGATTCAAGTTGAAACTTTAAGCGCGCAATTAAAGTTATATCAGTAGTTTGAAAATCTTATCGTCCTGTCTTATAATTGAAAATAGTTATCAATAGTGAAAGGGCGATATTAGATGGAACTACAAGATGCAATAGCTCAACGAAGAAGTATAAAGGTCTTTAGAAGAGATATGAATATAGATGACGATGCTTTATATGAAGCGATACAGCGTGCTACAGATGCACCGAATCACGGTTTGAGAGCACCTTGGAGAGTGGTTCATATCGCAAAAGATAGATTGGGAGATATGAGTAAGCAATTAACTGAAATTGCTTTTCCTAATCTAAGAAAAAAACAGGAAGATCACTATAAAGTTGCTACTAATTTAGGTGGTATGCTTGCTTTAATCGTTAAAGAAGATCCAAGACAAAAAGAAAGTTTAGAGAATAATATGGCATTTGGTGCATTTGCGCAAAATCTCATGTTATTACTTTTTGAAGCAGGTATTGGTACATGTTGGAAGTCTCCGGCTTATATATTTAATCCTGAAATACGTAAAATATTTGGTGTGAAAGATGATGAGCGTTTAGTAGGGTTATTATATTTAACAGATTTGGAAGATTTAGAAAGAATGCCACACAGAGAACGCCAACACAATCAAATCATTGATAAGTTCTAATTATGAAAAAAGGGAGTGGGACTGAAATCTTTTAATAAAAAGATTTCAGTCCCACTCCTAATAATGTCTATTTTAAAATTTTGATTGTTTAAAAGTTAAAATGAAAGAATTAAAGCAAAAATTACTCAAATGTTTCAGCTAAGAATGATTCAACTTGTTCAGGAGATTTTGCATTTGCTGAATGTAAATGTGCTAATTTCTCCCCATTTTTAAAAACTAATAAACTTGGAATACCCATAACGTCATTTTCAGCCGCTGCATCTTCTAATTCATCGCGGTTTACAGTATACCAATTATAATTGTTGTATTTTTCTACAATTGGGTCAATCCACATGTCCATAGCTTTACAATCTGGGCACCATCCTGCTTCAAATTTAACGATGACTGGTGCGTCGCTTTGTATTGTGCTTTTAAATTGATCATTAGTATTAATAGATTCCATAATTAGACTCCTTTATAAAAGATATTAGTATTGACATTATAACTGACAAATTGCAGTAAATAAAAAAATCAGCTTAATAATTAGAGCGTTTTTGTTATAAGTTTGTTATATTAGTGTTAACTAAGCATAGGAGGTTCTGAAAAATGATAAAATTTTACCAATATCCTAATTGTACAACTTGTAAAAAAGCAGCTAAATTTTTACAAGAATACGGGGTAAGTTTTGAACCCATCGATATTGTGCAACATACACCAACTAAAAATGAGTTTAAAGAAATCATAAATACTACAGGTATAGATATCAATAAACTATTTAATACACATGGTGCAAAATATCGTGAACTAGGCCTTAAAGATAAATTGAAAGACCTTTCTGACGAAGAAAAACTAGATTTATTATCCTCAAATGGTATGTTAGTAAAACGACCACTCGCAGTATTAGGGGATAAAGTAACGGTAGGTTTTAAAGAGGAACAATACAAGGAAACTTGGTTGTAAACACACATGCTTTTGCAATTCATTTTTAACAACTTTTGAAAAAAATGTTATATACTTCAGAAAAGTTTTGTGCGATGAATTGTAAAACATGAGAAGTATTGTAAAATCAATTAAATAGTTGATTGTAAGCCTTTCATATGGCATCATGAATATGTAAAAACATTTAGGAGGGGATTCTCGTGGCAGTACCAAGCGAATTAAAATATTCTAAAGAACATGAATGGGTAAAAATTGAAGGAAATACAGTAACAATTGGTATCACTGAGTATGCGCAAAGTGAATTAGGTGATATCGTATTCGTTGAATTGCCTGAAACTGATGACGATATTGATGAAGGTGAATCTTTTGGCAGTGTTGAATCAGTGAAAACAGTTTCAGAACTTTATGCACCTGTTTCAGGAAAAGTTGTAGAAACAAATGATGAACTAGAAGATAGTCCAGAATTCGTTAATGAATCACCATACGAAAAAGCATGGATGGTTAAAGTTGAGTTAAGCGATGAAAGTCAATTAGACGAGTTAATGTCAGCTGACCAATATTCTGAAATGATCGGTGAATAATATGAAATCAAACTCCACGATACGATATATCATGGAGTTTTTATTTTTCTATAACAAAAGATTAAATTTCACTTGAATATATTAATTGATTTTGAAGTATCAAAAACATTAAAAAGTTCAATGGTGACAAATGAATGGTTCAATTATAAGATTTTAATAAGAAACTATAATAAATGTTTATGTTGATAATGTATGGTGTAGAACTAAATATAAAATTGAATTTACTATCACATTTAGAGGTGACTGTCATGGCGATATTAAACCAAGTTATAATTGTCGAAGGTAAAACAGACAAGAAACGGGTGAAGCAGGTGATTGACCAACCGATTGAAATCATTTGTACAAACGGTACTATGGGAATTGATAAGTTAGATGAGATGATAGAATCGTTATACGACAAGCAAGTTTATGTGCTTGCGGATGCAGATGATGAAGGTGAAAAGATACGTAAATGGTTCAAAAAATATTTAAGTGAAAGTAAACATATTCGCATAGAGAAACAATATGGTGAAGTAGCGAGATGCCCTAAAGCCTATTTGTCAAAAGTGTTAGCAAAACATGGTTTTATAGTGAAAGATGAAGAAAAAGTAGCAAAAGCCAAATTAGATTATATTGCTGAAAGGGTCAGTTTATTAACATGAATGTAAAGAATGAAACGCGTGTTAATGTTTTCGAACACGTAGATAAAGAGAAATATCTAATTTTTGGTTATACGCCAACTTGTGGCACATGTAAAGTGTCAGAACGCATGTTAGATATTGCGAATGAAATTTTAAAATTACCAATTACTAAAATAGATTTAAATTTTCATCCTGATTTTAGTCAACAACATGAGATACAATCGGTACCGATACTTATGCTTATGTCTAAAGGTGAAGAACAAAAAAGAATTTATGCATTTCAATCAGTGCCTTATTTGTTAGAAAATTTAAAATAATTATTGACGAATCTTTAGTACAATGGTAGGATTATGGATAATTAAATAATGTACTCTTATCACGAGAGGTGGAGGGATGTGCCCTATGAAGCCCGGCAACCGTCTGTAATAGAAATGGTGCCAATTCACATAAAGTAGATAAACTTTAGAAGATGAGAGAAGCGACATTGCTTTCTCTATTCTTCAGTGAAAAGAGAAAGCATTTTTTAATTGAATGAGCAATACAAGGAGGAAACGACAATGATTGAATTAAATCAAATCGTTAAGAGATACAAGACGAAAAAACACGATGTGTTAGCAGTAGATCATGTTGATTTAAGTATTCAATCAGGCTCGATTTTTGGTGTGGTTGGTTTTTCAGGTGCAGGTAAAAGTACTTTGATAAGACTTTTAAATAATCTTGAACAACCAACTTCAGGAGATGTCATCATTGATGGAGATACGATTGGGAAATTATCAAAATCAGAATTGAGAAAAAAACGTCAAAAAGTGAGCATGATTTTTCAACATTTTAATCTATTGTGGTCACGTAATGTTTTAAATAATATTACTTTTCCATTAGAAATTGCTGGTGTATCACGCAATGAAGCCAAAAAAAGAGCGATTGAACTGGTGGAATTGGTAGGACTAAAGGGTAGAGAAAACGCTTATCCATCAGAGTTATCGGGTGGACAAAAGCAACGTGTAGGTATTGCCCGTGCGTTAGCAAATGAACCTAATGTTTTACTTTGCGATGAAGCTACAAGTGCGTTAGATCCGCAAACAACGGATGAAATACTAGAATTATTGTTAAAAATTAAAGAAGAAAGAAATTTAACAATAGTTATTATCACACATGAAATGCAGGTCATAAGACGTATTTGTGATGAAGTGGCAGTAATGGAAAATGGTCGCGTCATTGAACAAGGACAAGTGTCAAATGTTTTCGAAAATCCACAGCATGAAGTAACAAAACGCTTTGTGAAAGAGGACTTAAATGATGAGTTTGATGAGTCTATTTCTGAATTAATCGAATTAGATGAAACTGCTTATATCGTACGATTGAATTTTACAGGAAATAATACAACTGAACCATTGGTATCATACATAACAAAGACACATAATATAGATGTTAATATTCTTGAAGCAAATATTAAGCATACTAAGGATGGTGCTCTAGGATTTTTAGTATTACATTTATTAGATGTGAATTCTGAAAAATTCGAAAAGTTCAAAAATGATTTAGCAGCACAACATGTTTCTGTGGAGGTGTTAAAGCATGGGTAGTTCATTCGGCGAGATTCTACAGGAAATGCTAACAATGCCTAATGTAAGTTGGGATGAAGTTTGGTTAGCTACATATGAAACAATTTATATGACATTGATTTCTACAATATTTGCTTTTATTTTTGGTTTGATACTTGGTGTGCTTTTATTCTTATCTGCTAAAAGCCAATCACCAGTAGCTAGAGTGTTTTACAGTGTCGTATCGTTTATTGTGAATTTATTCAGAGCAATACCATTCATTATTTTAATTTTACTACTTATACCATTTACGAGTTTAGTACTTGGAACAATTAGTGGTCCAACAGGTGCTTTACCTGCACTAATTATCAGTGCAGCACCATTCTACGCCAGATTAGTGGAAATTGCTTTTAAAGAAATAGACAAGGGTGTTATAGAAGCGGCTTGGTCAATGGGAGCTACAACATGGACAGTAGTTAAGAAAGTGTTGTTACCTGAAGCTATGCCAGCATTAATATCTGGAATAACTGTAACAGCAATAGCATTAGTAGGATCTACTGCAGTAGCTGGTGTGATTGGAGCTGGAGGTCTGGGTAACTTAGCATACCTAACTGGCTTCACACGAAACCAAAACGATGTCATATTCGTTTCTACAATTTTAATCTTAATTATTGTTTTTATCATCCAATTTATTGGAGATCAAGTTACTAATAAAATAGATAAACGTTAAGTTAAAGGGGACAATTATATGAAAAAATTATTTAGTTTAGCTTCAATCATCGCTTTAGCATTAGTATTAGCTGCTTGTGGTAATGGCGGCGGAGGTAAAGATAAGACAATTACAGTTGGCGCTTCTCCGGCACCACATGCTGAAATATTAGAAAAAGCAAAACCAATTCTAAAAGATAAAGGTTATGACTTAAAAATTAAAACGATTAACGATTATACAACACCTAACAAATTATTAGATAAAGGTGAGTTAGATGCAAACTTCTTTCAACATACGCCTTATCTAAATACTGAAAAGAAAGACAAAAACTATAAAATTGAGTCAGCAGGAAATGTACATTTAGAACCTATGGCTGTTTACTCAAAGAAATATAAAAGTTTAAAAGAATTACCAAAAGGTGCTACTGTTTATGTTTCAAACAACCCTGCAGAAGAAGGACGTTTCTTAAAATTCTTCTCTGACGCTGGATTAATTAAAATTAAAAAAGGTGTTAAAACTGAAGATGCTAAATTTGATGACATCGTAGAAAATAAAAAAGATATCAAATTTAATAATAAACAATCGGCAGAATACTTACCTAAGATTTATCAAAAAGAAGATGCTGACGCAGTAATCATCAATTCAAACTTCGCAATTGATCAAAAATTAAGTCCTAAAAATGATTCAATTGTTTTAGAAAAAGCAAAAGATAATCCATATGCTAACTTGATTGGTGTAAAAGAAGGCCATAAAGACGACAAAAAAATTAAAGCGTTGATGGATGTATTACAGTCTAAAGAAATTAAAGATTACATCAATAAAAAATATGACGGAGCCGTAGTACCAGCAAAATAATGTTATATTATGCAAAGAATCCTTTAACCGCAATGGTTTTAGGATTCTTTTTGTTTGGTTTTAATTAGAAAAAGGGCATAAAAAGGGCAGTGTGTGCAAATTATCGAATTTAAAGCATAAAAAATACGCCCAAATTTGAGCGCATTATCCAAGTTTTACCTGTTCAAG
Source organism: Staphylococcus ureilyticus (assembly GCF_025558845.1). Taxonomy (NCBI): domain Bacteria; kingdom Bacillati; phylum Bacillota; class Bacilli; order Caryophanales; family Staphylococcaceae; genus Staphylococcus; species Staphylococcus ureilyticus. The sequence continues at coordinate 616,947 of NZ_CP094825.1, forward strand.
TTTGTTCATCATATCCTTATCCATCTGTTCAGTAACGTGTGAATAAATAGATAGGGTTGTACGGTGATCTGAATGGCCTACACGATCCATAATAGCTTTAAGTGATACACCTTGTTGAGAGAGTAATGATATGTGGCTATGTCTTAATATATGTGAAGAAATTTCTTTCTTGATACCAACATCTTTAGCAGACTCCCTAAGTATCTTATTGAATCTTTCTGTTTGCATAGGATTACCTTTGTGATTAGTAAATACAAAGTTTCTATCTAAGTAATTATCGTTCCATTTTGAATCTTTTTTGTTCTCCAGTATCGCTTTCCTTAGAATCTCACAACTTCTGCTACTTAATCCAATTGTTCTATAACTAGATTCTGTTTTTGTCGTATCTTTGATACCGAATCCACCAGATTCATCATGAAACCAATGTATTGTACCATTAATATTTAAACTTTTATTTTCAAAATCTACATCTTCATTTTGAATGGCTAACATTTCACCGATACGCATACCGTTTAACGCTTGAAATTCAGTCATGAGTGCAACGAAAGTATAAAACCGCTTATGAATACCCGAATGAAGTTTCTGTGCTTTTGCATTAATGCCTTTTATAATAGATTTAATTTCATTTACTTCAAGATACTTATTGCGCTTGTTCTTGATTTCATCATACGTTTTGATTTTTTTGTTTAGTGTAATATCTTTTAAGAATTCTAAGTTTTGTAAATTATAAATATGCCTTGCGTACTCAAATACATGTTTAAATATACTTAATGCTTCTTTGTTCACTTGGTACACATAACCTTTATTATCTATTTCATCAAATCCTTGTTGTGTTTGACAGTGTGATTTTATTGATTAAAATATCTTCATCTATAAATTTTTTTAAAGTGTTTAATTTACTCAACTTTGTTTTAATTGTTGTTCGTTTTGATCCAGATGTTTTAACGTAATTTTTAAACCACTCATCGCACGCTTGATGAAAGGTAAGTGTTTTTAGGTCTGTTGGGGTCTTGTCATTTAGTTTGTTCTCTATACGCTCATTTAAGAGCCTCTGAGCCTCTTTCTGCGATTGCACCATTCTTATTAAGAACAACGCTCACTCGCTTCTATTTGTCTGTGTATGGGTCTTTATACTTCTCATAGAAACGATACTTTGTTTGATTATGTTTATTTGTGAATTGTTCATACCACATTTTTTCATCCCTCCTTAAGATATCAAATAAATAGGATAGGCGTACTACCCTAAAAATAGTTTGTTATCATTTTGATTGGTCATTATTGTTGGTCGTCATTTTCAGCGTTTTCTTGAGTAGCCTCTTCTGTTGTTTGTTGTTCGCTTTCACCACTATTTTGTTGGCTATTTTCTTCTGTTGTTTGTTGTTCGTTTTTATCACTATTTTGTTGATCATTGTTAGAATTCTGTTGATTACTTTCTATTTCATTTTCTTTATTGTTTGATTGCTGATTATCTTTATTTTCTTGTTGATTACTTTGTTGTTTATTCTTTTCTGCTAATTCTTTTAACCTCTGTTGTCTTTCTTCTTCATTTTTCTTCAACATACTTTTGTATTCTTCCATTTGTTGCTTATTTGCTAGATTATTAGCTCCTATTTTTTCGCCAGTTTCTCTATTAATGATTACTTCGAATGGCATAGGCGTTGAAATTCCATTGTAATAATATTTTACATGATACTCATCTTGGTTAGTTCTGTCTTTATCTATATGGAAAGAATTCAAATCAATGTTTTGAACATCAATTACATCTCCACTAGGAAAGTCTTTAGCTTGTTCAATTGCTGCAGCTTCCCCTATATCATTTGCGCTGTTATCCGTAGAGGTATTAGTTTCATTGTCTTGATCGTTAGTGTTAGCTGTTTGCTCATTTGACTCTACATTATCTTTTTGGTTTGTGTTATTTGAAGAGGTGTTATTATTTGCACTTGTTTCGTTTTCTGAATTATTCTTCTGTGATTTATTATTAGATTTTTTTTCTGTTTTGTTGTCTGATTTGTTATTAGATTCTTTATCTGAAGAATTATCGTTATTGCATGCTCCTAAAATTAATGTACTAGTTAATAGAAAGATTAAAAACTTCTTCACTTTAAAATACTCCTTTAAATAATAATTGTTTTGTGAAAATACTTAATGAATTATTGCACATACTAAGATTTTTCATTCCACATTGCCCCTTTGTTATATATTATTCTTCTTTCTCTAAGCCTATAATAAGCATTATTACTACTGAAATTAGCATGAATGGTACGAATATAGATGTTACTAGAAAACCAGCAATCATAATTAGATAAAACTCGTCAATCTTGTACTTACCGAATTTCATAATATCCCTCCTATTTACGCTCCTCAAATCCGCATATTAAACAGATTAGAAATGCTACAAAAACTGCTGGTACAAATATAGATACTACTAAAAGTGGTATGGACATAATTAAATAGTTGTAATCGTATTTGTACTTACCAAATTTCATGAAAATCCTCCTTTTGCTATTTATTCTGCTTTTTATAATTCATATACGTATATGCTACAAGCGTCAGCATCGAAGTGAAGATCATTAGACTGAATATAGATAGACATGTAGCAACTACATCATCTTTAGTCAAAATGTTGTGAATAGACAGACCAATGAAGAATAAATGTAATGAAACAGTGATTGGTAACATTGTTTTGAACAATTTTGAATTTGGTTGATTCTTTTTTTGTTTCATAAATATCGACTCCTTTCAACGCTACTCAATTTAAATATTACTATGTATCTCACAACCTTAAAATAGGGCGTACGTGTGCAAAGACACGTAGTGGGTTGCTAATCCTTATTTTTCTTTCTTTCTTTAATAAACTCCTTAGTATACAAGTAACCATCGAGCATTGTGCTTAATATGAAATTTATGACTTTGATTATAATTCCTATAAGTATATCCATAGTAATGCTCCTTTGTGTAGGGGTTATTCATGCTCTGATTGTGGTGTGTCTTTAGTTGATTCCAAATATTTATTGATTCTTTCCAAGTCACTTAAATACTTATCATTCATATATTTTTCAAATAACGATTACAAATGCTTATATCAAGCATATAAAGGGGGTCGTGAAATACGACGTCATGATCTGGGGGGAACGAATCGTTCCTTCCCTAGCTTTTTATATTAGCTCATTATCAAAGAATCTTCTCGGAACGTTGGGAAGATAGAGAGATAGTTAGATCAGCAAGGTGGTTTTAAGCTAACTTAGCTAAAATATGCTATATAGATGAGTGTTGCTACAAATGCGATACCAACTATTACAAGGAAGAAGGTTTCAGTATAAATACGAAGATTAGACATAGGCTTTATATTATAGTGCTTTCTTCTGTAATTATGATATTTGAATGTTATTTGCATACCTATATATGTGTAGACTGGTACAAAAATAATCCCTAATATTATCGCAACAGGTAAACTCATATGAAATCTCCTTTTTGTATAAGGATAGCATTAAAAGTTAAAGTTGTTAACAACTCGAAAACGAACGTTAGTTCTGTTAGTGGTATAGTGTGGTTATGTATGAATATACTGTATAAAGTCTTTAATTGCAGTCTATTGAAGAATGATTAATAGTTTTGAAATAATGTAAAATAACGAACGTTAGTTCGTATTAAACGTGTAATAATGGTATAATTACTGTATAAAGTAAAAAGACTCGAGGTGATTAAATGACAACTTCAACGCCAGAAAAAAGAAGCAAACCTTACCCGATGACCACTTGCAGGTACTCAACGTGATAAGAAATGCTTCGAATAAATATATTACTAAAGAAAAGATATTAAATCAATTAGGTTATGAGATAAATAGTACGAATGAACGATGGATTAGATCAGTAATTAGTAACTTAATTGAACAACATGGATATGCGATTGGGTGTAGCTATAAAAAGGCACAGCGTGGCTATTACATGATTAGTAATAAGGAAGAACAAGAACAAGCTATGCTTAGCATACAAAGGCTTATAGATGGCAGTGTGAGACGATATGAAGCTATTAAGAAACTAGAGGTATAGTAGGTGAGTATTATTATTGATAATCAACCGGAGCTTGTATATGGCACATATGAGCCACCAGTGACATATGAAATAAAAAAAGAAGTTAGTGATTATGAATTACTTACAAGGTTTAATCCTTACTACATCTCAGAAAAGATAAGTGGCGCAGAAGAAGATATAGAAGCGATGTATGACCGTACTTATCCTCACTTAGCTAGTGATGAATACCTACATCAAATCTATTATGAAGCTTTTCCACTAGAGACTTTAGCAATAGAGATAATGGAACAAAAACAGAAGCTTGATAAGTTTGTGCGTAAGAGTCAAAGAGACCTAAAAGCTTTTTATAAGGTGATAGGTAAGTACAAGATTAATGAACAGAATGATATTAAGCGATACATGAAATTTAATGCTACTTATATATCGGATATTATAAATAGATTAAAGTTAGAATTATATGAACTAGTAACAGATGAACGCACAAAAAGAAATGAACTAAGAGAAATCAAACGACGTGAACGTAATGAAGCACATGCTAAACAAATTAAAGAAGAGGAGCGAGGTAGAATTGAACACAAATTACTTATCTAATGAACATTTAAATGAAATGATAGATGAACTAGAACTTACCGATATACAGCAATACCGATTAAATAAATTTACAGAAAAGAAGCAAGCAGAAATTGAAGAGCAAAAGAAACAGAATCCGAATGATCATTTAACTGATATTGAACGTAATGAAAAGCGTGAGAAAATCATGAACATAAAAGATGATAGTGAAAGAACAAACCAAATAGCTCAAAACAGAAAGCTGTTTCAGTATTAGGGAGGGTAATTCATGAAAAATAATGAAGCAATACAAAAAGCTATTCAATATGTATTGGATTATGAACAAAGTATTAAAGCTTTATCAAGAGAATTAGGTGAGCAAGAAGAAGCATTGCAACAATTAAAGAATAAGTATAAAGATTTTGTTGTTAATAATGAGATTGAAAAGTCTGAGGAATTACAAGAAAATCTGCAACAATTAGAAGATGAAATACAACGTAAATCAAGAAGATTTGCAGTTATGATTGATACGTTACCCGAAGTAATTCAAGTACAATCTAAAAAATAGCTAAACATGCACAATTATTGGAGCTTGAGTATCAAGGAAAATATGAAGAAGAAGCAAATACTTTATTGAACATTCGTAATGAATATCGTGAAGCTAAAAGTAAGGTGCTTGATTTAAGAGCGCAATATGATAATTCAATTAATTATGCTGATAGACAGATTAATCGTTTGGCTGATGAGTACAATGTTCAAAAGCAAATGATACATTACGGACAATCAGCAGGAAATACGCCATTCTATCACGAACTTTATACACCAACAGGCGAAGAAATTAAAGTATAAATGAGGTGATTAAATGAGCGAATTAAACCCAAGACAAGAGAAATTTGTATCTGAATATCTAAAGACTCTAAACTTAACGCAGTCGGCTATCAAGGCAGGGTATAGCCCACAGAGTGCCCACACACAAGGCCATAGGTTACTTAAGAATAAAAAGGTAGCAAACTATATAAATGAGGTTAAAAGCAAGGTTATAGATGATAACGTGCTTTCTGCAAACGAGATACTACATCTACTATCTAATGCAGCAATAGGGGAAGAAACAGAAATGAAAGAGGTCGTCACAAAACGTGGTGAATACGTTAAGAATCCAGATACAGGCAAGTACAATATTATTTATAACGAAAGTGTTGAGATGGCGGAAGTACCGATTAAAATAAGTGACCGTTTAAAAGCGCGTGATCTACTTGGCAAATACCATACACTATTTACAGATAAGCATGAACTCACTGGTGATACACCGGTAATCATAAATGTTGGTGAGTGGGATGATGAAGTAGAAGAGGAAATGGATAAGAAGTACCCGAATAGAACTAAAATTATAGATGATGTTCCGTTGGAGGATTAGAAAAACAACCACTATTTAAATATTAGTGGTTGTTTTTTATTATTCATATAAATAGGTATGGAATATACCTAAAAATAGGAGTTCATAATCATTTAATGACTGATCTAACATTTCAAAGTAATTTGATGTTGGAGAAGTTAATGGGTTTTTCCAACGTGCTAATCTATTACCGGTTTCTTTATTAGTTATATAAGCCCAATCTCCAATGTTTTTATGTAGTACATATTCAGTATTTAAAATAGCGAAGGTTGTATATTCAGATATTTTAAACCAATGTTTATCATTTATTTGTAAATTAATGGATGTATTATTTTTATCTGTAAATTTAATTGTGAAATTTCTATATTTAAATGGATTCTTCTGCTTTGATATAAAAACTAATTCTTTATTTTTAGTATACAATTTAACATTGTTAAAAAACTTTCCGTCTCCAATTAAATCAATAAGACGAGTGAAAATATTTGAATAATCCTTTTTAATATAGCCAACAATATGTTCTGTATCGTCGTTAATAATTTTTGAAAGTGAGGTGGATAGTTTGTTGTAAATTTTGTATTTATACATTGTGTTGTCCTCTCTAGTTCGATATTTAAGACAATCATGGATTAATTTGCGTCTCTAAAAATTTAATTTATCAACGTATCATAATTTTGGCACAAATATATCCGATTACAAAGACTAAAATGAAAATTACTAAGGGAATAAAAAGTTCGACAACTGTAATATGAGTCACCTCAATATATTTAGTATTAATAAAAAAATAGCATATATAGTATGTTGTAATCAATTGGATTATGAAATTTGATTATCATCAATATATGTTCTGGTGGGTGTTTTGTTGTTGTTACATATAATAATGCTGATAAGACGATTAGGAAGTTAATTTGTACATATAGGCAATATAAGTTTTTTAAGAGTATGTTAGTATGAAATTATATTTTAAGCGATATTTAGGAGGGAAATTATGAAACGAGTATCTAAATATTTAATTTCTGCTATTCTTTTTGCTGTAGGAACATTTATTTTGATAATGATATTTGATCATTTAGAAATGTCTCCTAATGATAGTGGTTTTCTTAATAATCTTAGCAATTTAGAATTAATTGGTTTGTATAACACTCCAGAGTTTAATGGCTTGTATACTTTGTGTTTATTTATTTCTATTTTAATTTTCATAATTGGCCTATTCAGTGCATGGAAGAAAGGATAAAAAATCAAGATCATTTGACCTCGTTACAATAACTATCGTAGTTATCTTCACTATTTTGAAAATCAATAAAACTAAATTGTCTGAGTAGTATTAAGATATTGTAAATAGCGTCGAACAATCTAATAGGGTGTAATACAATTGTATTCATGAAGTTCCTCCAGAACTTCATTCCCTTTTGAGCCATCCCTATGGGTGGCTACTTTATTAGATGATTGAATGTGAAATGATTGGGTACAATATAGTTGTAGTCGTTTAGACTATATTTTTTGTCACTACTTATATTCTATCTAGTCTCCACTAGAGAATACTGCTCGGGTAGGCGCTTATGTGCTTACCCTATTTTTGTTATATTTATATTAGAATTTAGATTAATTAAACTGAAATAAAGTTCACTTAAAAAGGAGGTTGTATTTTGAAGATCTTTTTGTCATTTATATATTTTTTTCTTTCATTTTTTGTTTTGTACTCTCTATTGGATTTAGTATTAGCAATTGAATTTGATATATATGCAAATCTAATTTCTTCATTAATTTTTGCATTCGTTATGACACCATTTTTCTTTGTGCTAAAAAAATTTAAAGATAAAAAGTAGCACACATATTTTTCTTGAAAAATTTATTGATCGTTAAGAGTACAGAGACTCAACGTCAATAAAGCAATTATGTTAATTTAAGAATTGTGGAGGTGTAAGTATTAAGAATAAACTTTTTAAGGCAATTAAAGACGTTATTATTATTATCGTAATTATTTTTTTAGTAGCGACTGTGTTAAATTACATAGATTTGAATATTAGTTTAAAAAAATATTGGAGTAAACTTGGAAATTTAGGATTAATAAATATTTACGAAAATAAAAATTTAAATGGGTTGGTAACATTAGGTTTTATATTAGCTGGATTATCTTTTGTTTACGATATGTTTTTTAAGAAAGAGTCTAAAGAGGTTAAGCAAAAATAAGAGAAGTCTAATTGGTTTTGATTTTAGGTTTTGAAACGATTTTCTTCTTGTCTTGTTATTATATATTAAACCACCCACACACGTCACGGAGTGGGTGGTTTGTGCGCAATACATAATTATTTGAATATATGTTAAAATATATTTGAATTTTACACTATATAACGAAGGGGGTTACAATTTGAGCAACTTCATTAAGTTAGAAAATGCATTTGTATTTATTGTCACGTTATGTGTTTACTTTATTTTTGATTTCTCATTATGGATATTTCTTTTATTTCTATTGTTACCTGATATATCTATGTTTGGGTATATTATAAATAAAGAAGTGGGTAGTAAAATTTATAATATTGGTCATACATATATATTACCTATATTAATCACTTTGTGTTATTTGTTAACTAAAGAGTCTATACTGTTACAAGTATCTTTGATTTGGATAGCACACATTAGTATGGATAGAACAATTGGTTATGGACTCAAATATGCTATTGGTTTCGATAAAACTACTATTCAAAAAGTTTAAGAAGTTGTTGTTCATTAATAATATCAAAGGAGAAAAACATGAAAAAAGCATTGTTTTTATTATTAGATGATTTTGCAGATTGGGAAGGCTCGCATCTATCTTCAATTTTAAATCAAAATGAAAAGTGGTCAGTGAAAACTATTTCTTTAAAAGAAAAAGTAATTTCTATTGGTGGATTTTCAGTATTAGTTGATTATATTATTGGTTTTGAACCTAAAGATTATGATTTGTTGATTTTGGTTGGAGGTAATTCTTGGAATATTAATGATCAAAGACTTTTTAAATTTATTGAAGAATCATTTAATAAAAACATCGTAATAGGAGCTATATGCGGTGCTGTTGATTACCTAGCTAAAAATGGTTTTCTAAATGACTATAATCATACTGGCAATTCAGTTTATTTATGGAAAAATCACGAGTTCTACACATCTGAAGATAAATTTTTGGAAATACAAGCAGTAAATGATAGGGGATTAGTTACAGCCAATGGCACGGCTCCTCTGGAATTCACTAAAGAAATTTTAAAAGAAATTAATTTTGATACACTTGAAAATATTGAAAAAACTATGTATATGAAAAGATTTGGATTTTATAAGTATTGTGAAAAATTTGGAAATCCATTTAATTAATAATATAACCCACTATCTCTGATCTGAGGAGTGGGTTTGTTATATCAACTATAATATTAAATATTTAAATTAGATATATTAGAATTTTTTTGAAGTTTGATTCATTAGTTTTTCGAAATCAGCATCGCTAATGTTTGATTGAGTAAGTGTGATTAAATGTCCGTCAGGATCTTTAATTGTCATTTCCTTAGCATTCCAAGATTGTTCTTCAAGTCTACTCACAACAAATTTTGGAGAAATAGTTTTAGATTTGTTTTCGATGTCCTTAACTAATAAATTTAAGTAAATTGAGTTTCCTACTTCAAAATTATTACTACAAATAAGCATTAAATCTTGATATTTTTCTAATCTTAAATGATTCATAAGTATCTCGCTTTTGTCATTTTTAATTTTAAATACACTTTTGAATCCTAATGTTTTTTCGTACCATTTTTCTGATTTTTCAATATCAGAGACTAATATTTTATTAAACATTGGCATTTGATAAAATTCCATTGTATTACCACCTTTTTTGAATTTATGTTTAGTGTAAAGTATTACGTTACGTTAAGTGCAAGAATAATTTTGGGAAAACATAGATTCTTATGTTCGCTTCTTACAGGTATATAAACAATTACCACTAGCAGAAATGTTGGTGGGTTTTGATTGCTATTTAGATAATACTTAATACCCTTTAATAATAAAATTATTTGAGTTATATTATATATAGAAATGTAAAAACACAATTGGGTTGGTAGTCCCAATGCAAATACGATTATTTGTCAGTAACCTTCCTCCTCAGGTCGTCCATCATTTCTGAATTAATTAAGAGGAGGGATAGCATGGAGCTATCTATATTTCATGACGGACAGTTTTTTATTGGTTTGATTGAATATAAATACGATAATAAATCAAAATTTGCTAAGTATACTTTTGGAACAGAGCCAGACGATGGAGAAATTCTCTGTTTTATTGATAATTATTTGCTAATATTGATAGAAAACACTCAAACTAGTGTCAGAACTAAAAGTCGAAAGCAAAGAGTTAATCCCAAAAGATTACAAAGGCAAGTAGCTAAGGAACAAAAAGCATCCAAAGATTTAACTAAAGCACAATTAGCCTTGAAAGAAGAACAAGAGTTAAAAAAGAAACAAAGTAAGAAGCGAAATAAAGCCAAAATAGATGCTTTCAAAGAGAGAAAAAGAAAAATCAAGAAATACAAAGCAAAAGAAAAACATAAAGGACATTAATTGATTGTGTATAAGGATGTGTGCAATTAGTAGAAAGTGTCTTGATTTGGTATAATAGAAGTGTGTAGTAGCAACCAATGTCTCCCCGATGTTGGTTGCGTTTTTTATAATCCCTATTCCTATTGTGCAAAACGTAATGTATAATTATGTCACTACACATAGAAAGAGGTTAAGGGGAAATGTTAAGAGATATACTAGAAAATGATTATGATGTATATTTATATTTTATATTTGGAAAACGTCTAGATGAAAATAGTACATACACAAACATACCAATAACAGATGCACTATTAAATGATATCAAAGATATTTGTGAGAAATATGTAGAGGAAATTGAACGTTTTGACCGAGTTGAAAATTACAATATTATAGGTGCTGATCAATCTATTATTGAAAGTTATAATTTAAATGAAAATTTAATGAATATACCAACTATAGATGAGCTTTTTACTAATACAAATAAATTAGTTAATATTAATAATGAAGAATTAAAAAATTACAATTATTTCATAATCGACGTGGTTTTAAATAACGAACATTTTTATTTTATTAGAAAACCATTTAAGCCCAACACTTTGAAAAAAGGGAAATTGTTAAGTGAACAAAGAGGGCAATTCGGATGGATTAATGAAACAAATTTGATAGTTTTTGATGATAAAATAGATATGATTATTACTAACGAAACACTATTTATATTTAATAGAACCTCATTCGAACACGCATATAATTTTTCTGAAATTTACGATTATTTGTCATACCAAGTTTTAGAAAATCAAGTATTAAAAGATAATATAGAAAATTTTGAAGAATTATTGATTGATATTGGAGAAACCGAAACTTTACAAAGAAGAGTTGCGAATTTATATGACAAAGAAAATATCTGCCTCTTTTTAGAACAAATTGAAATAACAAAAAAAATAAATGATAATTACAAATTAAATCTAACGTTTAATGGTAATCAAATAGTTTACGAAGAAAAGGCACAGGCCAAACATATAGTAGCTTTTATGCAGGATGCTTTTTATGAAACTTATTTAGGTAAAGAGCAAGGTACAGATACAAGAAGATAGAACAAATAACGATTTTGAAAAAAGGAGGAATAGATATTTATAAAATGAGTTTATATATATCCTCGTATATTCCAATATTTTTAATGATATTTATAAATGATATGGAATCTATCGGTTTTATTCAAATAAAAAATACTTTTTTGAAAAATTGGATTTTTTGGGCGATTATAACAGTAATTATTTTGGTATGTATAGTTGCATTGTGGGATTTTATAAAAGAATTAAAGAAAACTAAAAATAAAAACACCCCACCAGTTAAACTTACTGACAAAGAAATAAAAAGCCATGAAAGTGAAATATTAAACTACTTTGTAACATTTTTGATTCCGATTTTAACATTGGATCCAACTAATTGGCCCTCCATACTTTCTAATGCTATATTAATCTTTTTAGTAGGTATTTATTTTGTGAAAAACAATTTATTAAGTTTTAACATTTTACTAATTATATTAAACTTCAATATATACAAAGATCAATATTCTAATATCTATATAACTAAAGCAAGTATCAATGAAATTAAAATTAAGAAATTAAAAGCGTATCAATATAATCAGACAAATATTTTTTTTATACCTAAATAGTAAAAAATATATTTATTACAATGCTTTTATGTAACTAAGTATTATTTGGTATAGGATATTGATAAGGAGTATACAAACCGAATTAAATTTTATAAAATCAAGGGCAAAAAAAGGGCATAATTTTGATAATAAGGGCAAGGGTATGAACTAAAATTTAACGAAATATGCCAATAAATGCCTTTATAACAGTGTTTTACTTATTCATGAACTTCCTTGATAAACTACTCAATTATTCCAGCAAAATAATGTTAATTAAGGCAAAGAATCCTTTAACCACAACGGTTATGGGGTTCTTTTTATTTGAATTTAGTAAAAGGGCAGTGTGTGAAATTATCAATATAACTCGGAAAATTCGTCCAAACAGTTATATTGATCTAAATTTATTCACTCAAGATGATCATATTTTCTTATCAAAAACTATTTGATGCAAGTAACTTATGAAATATTGCTCTATGGGCTTAATGGTCTACAAAATGGCTTTTAAGTTGAAGCGGTATTCATTTGTTTTGTTTACAAGGTGATTTTATATAGAAAAAGTGCATATTTGAAAATTAAAGTTTTATAGACTAAAATTAAATTATGTTTGAGTGAATTGCTTTAAAGCACGAAAATATTGAAGGCGTTATTCAATATTATATTATCATTCAAACTGTGACAGGGAGAACTTAAAATTGTGCGTAACTTATATCATGATATAGGTTGCGTCATTATATATAAGCGTTCATCATATATCATTTCGCTGTTGATGTATAAGCATGAATGTAAAATAGCCCGGATATGGTATGGATTTGTAACTAAACTACTTAACTAGTTATTGCAACGAATCATTACCATTCCGGGCTTTTAATATTTTAATATGGGGAGAAATCAAATGTTATTACGTGATTTCAAAGTCAAAATCTTAGTAAGCTAGTGATAAATTAATATGATTTCTGCATAGAAGTATTAAAAATCATCACTCGTAATATGTCCTAGTTTATAGCTAATAAAGTAACCTGAAATTATTGTGATAATAGAAATAATCCATGTAGTAACATCGCTTGGTAACCCAGGAAATACTGCATACAGTGATCCTACAACAAAACCAATGATAATGGCATATGTTAAGTATGTGTAATGGTTTAAAAGGTACTGAATCAATTTACTAGAAAATAAGAAACCACAAATAATTCCAATACCTACAATCATTAAGATAGGTACAGCGTTAAAATTTAAAGACATAAATTCTGAAATTGAAAACATTACAGTACCATATACACCGAATACTAATAGCATAAAGGACCCTGAAATACCTGGTAGTAACATTGCACTAGAAGCACAAACACCTGCAATAAAATATTTAATAATAAGACCAGTTGATAATTCAAGTGTTTCTCCTGCATGTTTATCACCATCATTTAATAAGGTAATCACTACAATGATTATAATACCAAGTAAAACGAGTAAATAATGAGAAGTTTGAAATGTTTGTTTAACTCTTGCTGTGTTTAATAAATAAGGTATGATGCCTGCTATTAGACCAACAAATAAAAACATCGTTGGCACGGTATGTTCACTTAAAAGGTAATTAATTACTTTACTTAATAAACCTATGGCAATGACCATCCCTAACCCAATAGGAATCAGGAATTTTAAGCTTTCCCAAAACTTCTTTGAAAATATTCCACTAATAGAGCGTATAAAATCATCATAAATACCTAGAAGTAAAGCGATAGTTCCTCCGCTTACACCGGGTACTAAATCTGATGTGCCCATTGCAAATCCTTTCCATAGATTTGACCACTTAATTTTTGACATATCATAATCCTTTCTATCTAAAATATATTAAAAATGATAGCACAATTTGTCATAGAACTATATTAAAAACAAAAGTTAAAATGAATAAATGATTATAGAATATGCTTTGTTCATAATGAATAATATAGGGATAAATGAGTTGAGAACATCATATCTTATATTATCAGTTAAAGAATTCTTTAATGCACTAACAAAAATCATTGTATTTTGATAACAATTTTAATTTAGTACTTGAAAAGGTTTATATTCCAACACAACTGCGTTATAATTAGAAGGTGTAACAAGGGCTCAGTCTTTTGACTGTAGATTAAAATTATTATAAACTGGATAGGAAAAACATATCATATAATACGGAGGGAATATGTATGCCATCAACATTAGAAATTAAAGACCTACATGTGTCTATTGAAGATAAAGAAATTCTTAAAGGTGTTAATTTAACAATTAATACAGGAGAAGTACATGCAGTAATGGGACCTAATGGTACAGGTAAATCGACGTTATCATCTGCAATCATGGGACATCCTAGCTACGAGGTAACACAAGGTGAAGTATTATTAGACGGCGTTAACATTTTAGAGTTAGATGTTGATGATCGTGCTAAAGCGGGATTATTCCTTGCTATGCAATATCCATCAGAAATTACTGGTGTAACGAATGCAGACTTTATGCGTTCAGCGATAAACGCTAAACGTGAAGAAGGCGAAGAAATTAACTTAATGCAATTCATTAAAAAGTTAGATAAGGAAATGGACTTTTTAGATATTGATCAAGATATGGCACAACGTTATTTAAATGAAGGATTTTCAGGTGGGGAGAAAAAACGTAATGAAATTCTTCAATTAATGATGTTAGAACCTAAATTTGCTATTTTAGATGAAATAGACTCAGGACTTGATATTGACGCATTAAAAGTAGTTTCAAAAGGCATCAATCAAATGCGCGGAGAAACGTTTGGTTCATTAATCATTACGCACTATCAACGACTATTAAATTATATTACACCTGACCATGTACACGTTATGTACGGTGGCAAAATTGTTACTTCAGGAGGACCTGAATTAGCCAAACGCCTTGAAGAAGAAGGTTATGAATGGGTTAAAGAAGAGTTTAATGCTGCAGAATAAGTCTTAATTCATATGAAAAAATATTATAGATGAAGATTTAGGTTTTGATTTATACCGATGAGTTAAATCATACAATCATCAAATGGGAGGAAAAAAGTATGACGACTGAAACTTTGAACATTTCTGAAGCACAACTTGTTGAATATTCACAAGCCCATAATGAACCTTCTTGGTTAACTGAATTACGTAAAGAAGCGTTGAAATTAACTGAAACTTTAGAAATGCCAAAACCAGATAAAACAAAAATCACGAGATGGGACTTTGATTCATTTAAACAACATGAAACAACAGGTAGCGTATATGAGTCATTAGAAGAATTGCCAAGTGAAGTTAGAGAGATAATTGATGTTGAAAACACTGAAAATTTGGTTATTCAACATAATAATACTTTAGCGTTCACAAAAGTCTCTGATTCAGCTCAAAATGATGGAGTTATCGTTGAAGGCTTAGCAGATGCATTAATAAACCATCCAGATTTAGTGAAAAAATATTTTATGAATGAAACTGTTACAGTTGATGAACATAGATTGACTGCACTACATACTGCATTGTTAAATGGTGGCGTATTTGTATATGTTCCAAAAAATGTAGTAGTTGAGCATCCAATTCAATATGTAGTATTGCATGACGATGAAAATGCCAGTTTCTTTAATCATGTCATTATTGCAACTGAGGAAAGTGCTGAAGTAACGTATGTAGAGAACTACTTATCAATCGCCAGTGGAGAAGGCAATCAACTTAACATTGTTTCAGAAGTGAGTGCTGGTGCTAATTCGAAAATCACATACGGTTCAGTAGATTATTTAGATAAAGGTTTCACTGGGCATATTATTCGTCGCGGTGTTACTGAAGCAGATGCCACTATCAACTGGGCGTTAGGTTTAATGAACGAAGGTAGCCAAATCATTGATAATACAACGAATTTAATTGGTGACCGTTCTGAAAGTGAACTCAAATCAGTTGTTGTTGGTACTGGTAGTCAAAAAATTAATTTAACTTCTAAAATTGTTCAATATGGTAAAGAAACAAATGGTTACATCTTAAAACATGGTGTAATGTTAGAAGGTGCGCAAACAGTATTTAATGGTATTGGTTATATTAAACATGGCGGTACGAAATCTATTGCGAACCAAGAATCTCGTGTTCTGATGTTATCTGAGAAAGCACGAGGAGATGCGAACCCTATCTTACTTATCGATGAGGATGATGTAGAGGCTGGTCACGCTGCATCAGTTGGTCGTGTCGATCCTGAACAATTGTATTATTTAATGAGCCGTGGTATTTCACGTCAAGAAGCTGAACGTCTCGTTATTCATGGTTTCTTGGACCCAGTTGTACGTGAATTGCCAATCGAAGATGTTCAACGTAAGTTACGTGAAGTCATCGAATTAAAAGTTAATAAATAATAAACACTGAATACAATTGAACCCGCAGCAAAATAAGATTAAGAGAATGTTATTGAACATGACTATAAAATGCTCAGATTAAATGAAATAATATACGTTAGTTTGTTGTATTTCTTAAATTGCTACGGTTTCTTTATTGATTTTTTAAATTAAGAAAGGTCTGTGGATAATTTGACCCAATCATTAAATGTTAACGAAATATTAAAAAACTTTCCAATTCTCAACCAAAAAGTTAACAATAATCGCCTTGCTTATTTAGATACAACTGCTACTAGTCAAACACCAATACAAGTTATTGATGTTATAGCGGATTATTATAAGCGTTATAACTCTAACGTACATCGTGGTGTACACACACTTGGATCATTAGCAACTGATGGTTATGAAAGCGCACGTGAAACAGTCAGACGTTTTATTAATGCAAAATATTTTGAAGAAATTATCTTCACTCGTGGTACTACAGCATCAATTAATATTGTTGCACATAGTTATGGAGATGCGAATATTTCAGAAGGTGATGAGATTGTAGTCACTGAAATGGAACATCATGCCAATATCGTGCCTTGGCAACAATTGGCTAAGCGTAAGCATGCATCTTTAAAGTTCATTCCAATGACAGATGATGGTGAACTTACAATTGAAAATATAAAAGCAACAATTAATGATAATACAAAAATTGTCGCTATTACACACGTTTCAAATGTATTAGGTACAATTAATGACATTAAGACTATTACTGATATTGCTCATGAACATGGTGCTATCGTAAGCGTAGACGGTGCACAAGCAGCGCCACACATGGATTTAGATATGCAATCATTAGATGTTGATTTTTATAGTTTTAGTGGCCATAAAATGCTAGGGCCTACGGGTATCGGAGTATTATATGGTAAACGCGCCTTGCTAGATGAAATGGAGCCAGTCGAGTTTGGCGGAGATATGATTGACTTTGTTGAAAAATATGATGCTTCATGGGCTGATTTACCTACGAAATTTGAAGCGGGTACACCATTAATTGCGCAGGCGATTGGTTTGGCTGAAGCAATCCGTTATATTGAAAACCTAGGTTTTGATGCGATACAAGCACATGAACATGAGTTGACGACGTATGCTTATGATAAGATGTCTGAAATTGAAGGTATAGAAATATATGGGCCACCAAAAGACAGACGTGCGGGTGTTATAACGTTCAATATGACTGATGTTCATGCTCATGATGTAGCGACTGCAGTGGATACTGAAGGTGTTGCAGTTAGAGCAGGCCATCACTGTGCGCAACCATTGATGAAATGGTTGAATCAATCGTCAACTGCACGTGCAAGTTTCTATATTTATAATACTAAAGAAGATATTGATCAATTAGTAGAATCCTTGAAGCAAACGAAGGAGTTTTTCTCATATGAATTTTAATAATTTAAACCAGTTGTATCGTTCAGTCATTATGGATCATTATAAAAACCCTAGAAATAAAGGGCGTTTAGATACTGGTGCAATGACAGTTGATATGAATAATCCAACTTGTGGGGATCGCATTCATCTTACGTTTGATATTGAAGATGGTTTTATCAAAGATGCAAAATTTGATGGAGAAGGTTGTTCAATTTCAATGTCTAGTGCTTCAATGATGACTGAAGCAGTAAAGGGTCACTCTTTAGCTGAAGCAATGCAAATGAGTCAAGAA
Source organism: Staphylococcus ureilyticus (assembly GCF_025558845.1). Lineage (NCBI taxonomy): Bacteria > Bacillati > Bacillota > Bacilli > Caryophanales > Staphylococcaceae > Staphylococcus > Staphylococcus ureilyticus. Next base: position 635,150 of record NZ_CP094825.1, read on the forward strand.
TTCACAAAAATGATGCTTGGTGAAGATTATGAAATCAGTGAAGCAATGGGAGATATTGAAGCGCTGCAAGGCGTTTCTCAATTCCCAGCTAGAATTAAATGTGCTACTTTGGCTTGGAAAGCTTTAGAGAAAGGTACAGTTGAAAAAGAAGGAAATACAGAAGACTAATCCATGTTGATACGTTGACATTGTGTAAATTTCCATTCACACTAGACATAACACCAAGATTAGTTGTAATACGATGTAACTACAAACGAAGTTGTCTTGACGCGAGTCGTTTTAATATATAAAAGGAGTGATTTAAATGGCTAAAAAAGCACCTGATGTGGGTAATTACCAATATGGTTTCCATGATGAAGATGTTTCCATTTTTAGATCAGAACGCGGTTTAACAGAAAATATCGTCCGTGAAATTTCAAATATGAAAGAAGAGCCAGAATGGATGCTTAATTATAGATTGAAAGCATTAAAACAATTCTACAAAATGCCTATGCCTCAATGGGGTGGCGATTTATCAGAATTGAATTTTGATGATATCACTTATTATGTTAAGCCATCTGAACAAACTGAACGTTCATGGGATGAAGTGCCTGAAGAAATCAAACGTACATTTGATAAATTAGGTATCCCTGAAGCTGAACAAAAATACCTTGCCGGTGTTTCAGCCCAATATGAATCCGAAGTTGTTTATCACAATATGGAAAAAGAACTTGAAGAAAAAGGTATCGTCTTTAAAGATACTGATACTGCATTAAAAGAAAATGAAGACCTATTTAAACAATATTTCTCAACAGTTGTGCCAGCTGGAGATAATAAGTTCTCAGCACTTAATTCAGCTGTTTGGTCTGGTGGTTCATTCATTTATATACCGAAAAATATTAAGCTAGATACGCCATTACAAGCGTATTTCCGTATTAATTCTGAAAACATGGGACAATTTGAACGTACACTCATCATTGCAGATGAAGGTGCTTCAGTTAACTATGTAGAAGGTTGTACGGCTCCGGTTTATACAACAAGTTCACTACACTCAGCTGTAGTTGAAATTATCGTCCACAAGGATGCCCATGTGCGTTATACTACAATTCAAAACTGGGCTAATAACGTTTATAACTTAGTTACAAAACGTACATTAGTACATGAGAATGGTAATATGGAATGGGTTGATGGTAACTTAGGTTCTAAATTAACGATGAAATATCCAAACTGTGTACTTATGGGTGAAGGTGCTAAAGGTAGTACGTTATCCATTGCTTTCGCTGGTAAAGGTCAAGTTCAAGATGCTGGTGCAAAAATGATTCATAAAGCACCTAACACTTCATCTACGATTGTATCTAAATCAATTTCTAAAGACGGTGGTAAAGTAATTTATCGCGGTATCGTACACTTTGGTCGTAAAGCTAAAGGCGCACGTTCAAACATTGAATGTGATACTTTAATTTTAGATAATGAATCAACTTCAGATACAATTCCATACAATGAAGTATTTAATGATAATATTTCATTAGAACATGAAGCTAAAGTATCAAAAGTTTCTGAAGAACAACTATTCTATTTAATGAGCCGTGGTATTTCTGAAGAAGAAGCTACAGAAATGATTGTTATGGGCTTCATTGAACCATTTACTAAAGAGCTACCAATGGAATATGCTGTTGAAATGAATCGTCTTATCAAATTTGAAATGGAAGGTTCAATCGGCTAAAAATTGGTAATCAAAAATTTGGTTTTACAGTAAATGATTAAATATAAAACACGAGTGATACTATTTTGATACCCGTATACTTTTGGGATTCAAATTTGTATCACCTCGTGTTTTTTTATTCGTATTGTTTTGAAAACGTAGTTCTAATAGTTAGAAATGCGTTTATGCATTGTAATATGAGGGAATTGATACATATCGTTTAAAATTTTATAGAATACAAAAAGGAGTTATGCTTATATGATTATTGCTATAATCATACTTTTATTTGCTTCATTCTTCTTTTCTGGTAGTGAAACAGCTTTAACTGCTGCAAATAGGATGAAAATACAAACTGAAGCTGAAAATGGAGATAAAAAATCCGCTAAATTATCAAAACTACTTACAAAACCCAGTGAGTTTATTACTACAATTTTAATTGGAAATAATATTGCGAATATTATTTTACCTACATTGGTGACAGTCTTAGCAGTGGATATTGGCGTGAACGTTGGTATAGCTACTGCAGTGACAACGGTTGCTATCATCATTATTTCTGAAGTAATTCCAAAATCTGTTGCTGCAACTTATCCAGATCGTATGTCTAGATTGGTTTACACGCCAATTGCATTTTTTGTCATAATATTTAAACCAATTACGAAATTGTTAAACTGGTTAACGGATATGATTAATAATTTACTTTCCAAAGGACAAGAAGATCAACAACGGTTATCAAAAGAAGAAATTAGACAAATGGTTACAATTGCAGGTAGCGAAGGTGCATTTAATGAAATGGAACGAAATCGAATCCAAGGTGTTATGGATTTTGAACAATTAAAAATAACCAATATTGATACAACACCGAGGATTAATGTAACCGCGTTTCCGGCTGATATATCTTATGAAGATGCATATGATACTGTCGTGACGAATCCATATACACGTTATCCAGTATATGATGGTGATATCGATCATATTATTGGCATTTTCCATTCAAAATATTTGTTAGCATGGAGTAAAGAAAAGTCAAATGATATTTTACAATATACTTCAGAACCTTTATTTGTGAATGAACATAATAGAGCAGAATGGGTGCTCAGAAAAATGACTGTGTCGCGCAAACATTTAGCGATTGTATTAGATGAATTTGGTGGCACAGATGCCATTGTGTCTCATGAAGACTTGATTGAAGAGATGCTAGGTATGGAAATTGAAGATGAAATGGATGAACAAGAACGAGAAAAATTAGACGCACAAATGCAAGCTTATAATAAAAAATAAAAACTTTAGTAATAAATTTTCAGTGATATTTAGGTTATTGTATTTCAATAAAAGGAGTGTTTTGTATGCACTTTTCATCAAAGGTGACCAAAATGTTGAATATCAAGCTGCCAATCATACAGGCAGGTATGGCAGGTAGTACGACACCGGAATTAGTAGCTTCTGTCAGTAATAGTGGAGGACTTGGTACGATTGGAGCAGGTTATTTTACTCCAGAAAAATTAGATTCTGAGATAACTTATGTGCAAGAATTAACTGACTTACCCTTTGCCGTTAATTTATTTGTTCCAAGTGAACAATTATATATTCCAGAAAATGTAGAACACATGAATGCATGGTTAAAACCTTATAGAAAAGCTTTAAACTTAGAGGAACCTGTGATTGATATTAGTGAAGAACAGCAATTTAACGATGCCATAGATATGGTGATTGAAAAAAGGGTTCCTGTAGTATCATTTACTTTTGGGATCCCAAATCAAAATATTATCAAAAAATTGAAAGCGCGTCAGATTACTGTGCTAGGCACAGCAACCTCTGTTGAAGAAGCGAAAGCCAATGAAAGCGCAGGAATGGATGCGATTATTGCTCAAGGTAGTGAAGCGGGTGGTCATAGAGGTTCTTTCACTGTGACTTCTGGTGAACACACACCATTGGTTGGTACCATGTCATTGATACCACAAATCGTGGATAATATATCTATTCCAGTTATAGCAGCAGGAGGCATTATGGATGGACGTGGTGTGGTTGCAAGTATGGTGCTAGGTGCTGAGGCTGTACAAATGGGAACAGCATTTTTAACTTCAGAAGAAAGTGGAGCTTCAACATTATATAAAAATGCAATACAGCAGAGCAAAGAAACAGATACTGTTATCACAAAAGCCTTTACGGGAAAACCAGCTAGAGGTATCGATAATGAATTTATACACAAGATGGAAAGTTATGTTGATGATATTCCAGATTATCCTATTCAAAATCAATTGACGAATAGTATTCGTAAAACTGCAGCTGATTTAGGTAAGGAACAATGGACGCATTTATGGAGCGGACAAAGTCCAAGGTTATCCCAACCGAATTCAGCTGCTCAATTGATAGCTGATATCGTACAAGAAACAGAACGCATACTCAATGATGATTAATCTTTAGATGTTTTAATAAAAGTTGCTATTTAAAAAATGATAGCAACTTTTTTGATTTTTGTATCTATTGAATCTTTTAAAATGACCGTTGATTTTCTTAACTTTAACCGTTGAAATAATTGAAGAATAAAATTTAATCAAGTGAATCTTATAAATCATCTATGGTATCATGTAACTGGTGATACTATGATAAATATTGGTTTAACAGGTTGGGGTGACCATGATATTTTGTATGAAGATTTGCAACGTAAATCAGATAAGTTGATTACATATGCAAGTCATTTTCCCATTGTAGAATTAGATGCATCATATTATGCGATACAACCCGAAAGAAATATTAGGAAATGGATAAGAGAGACGCCTGAGAGGTTTCAATTTATTGTTAAAATTCATCAGGCATTAACACTTCATGCAGATTATCATGATTTTGCTGAATCAAGACAAATACTTTTTGATCAGTTTAAAGCGATGTTAGCGCCATTAAAATCTGAAAAAAAGTTAGCGATGGTATTAGTACAGTTTCCACCTTGGTTTGACTGCACAGTTCAAAACATTAAATATATTCGATATGTACGAGAACAGTTGAAGGATTTTCCTGTCTGTATAGAATTTAGACATCAATCCTGGTTTAATGATAAGTATAAAGAAGAAACATTAGCTTTTTTAACTGAACATGACATGATACATGCGGTATGTGATGAACCACAAGTAGGCCAAGGTTCTATACCATTAGTCAATCGTATTACAAACGAAACAGCATTTGTGCGTTATCATGGTAGAAACGAACATGGATGGACAAAAAAGGACATGACGGATGAAGCTTGGAGAGACGTTAGATATTTGTATGATTATAATAAGCAAGAACTTAATGATTTAGCGCAAAAAGTGAAATTATTAGAACAAAAAGCTAAAAATATTTATGTCGTGTTTAATAATAACTCCGGTGGTCATGCTGCACAAAATGCTAAAACATACCAAACATTATTAGGCATTGATTATGAAGGCTTAGCACCACAACAATTAAAATTATTTTAGGAGCGGTCAGATATGTTAACAATAATCATTTTGATTTTAATTGGTGGTTTATCAGCCATATTGGGTTCACTTGTGGGCATTGGTGGCGGTATTATCATCGTCCCAACTTTAGTTTATTTGGGCGTAGAAAATGATTTACTACATGGCATCACACCTCAGATTGCCATAGGAACATCTTCATTAATATTAATCGTGACAGGACTATCGTCAACATTAGGTTATTTAAAAACGAAACAAGTTGACGTCAAAAATGGTTCCATCTTTTTATTTGGTTTGTTACCAGGCTCTTTGGTTGGGTCAATTTTAAGTCGTTTTTTAACTTTAGACTCTTTTAATTTATATTTTGGTATTTTCTTAATATTCGTAGCAATTCTGCTTATGATAAGAAATAATATAAAACCAATGAAAATGTTTAATAAGCCTAAGTATGAGCGTACATATGTAGACGGTTATGGAAAAATACATCATTATAGTGTTCCGCCAATTGTGGCATTTATATCAACGTTATTTATAGGTGTTTTGACGGGATTGTTTGGTATTGGTGGTGGTGCACTTATGACACCGCTAATGTTAATTGTTTTTAGATTTCCACCACATGTCGCAGTTGGTACAAGTATGATGATGATATTCTTTTCCAGCGTGATGAGTTCTATTGGACATATTGCACAAGGACATGTAGCTTGGGTATATTCTATTGTATTAATCATCTCTAGCTATTTGGGTGCGAAAATTGGTGTAAAAGTCAACCAATCCATACAATCAAATACTGTGGTTATGTTATTAAGAACAGTTATGCTTATAATGGGACTATATTTAATTATTAAGTCATTTTTATAAACTAAGAGGAGGGTACCAAGGTGAAATTAACTATTTACCATACAAATGATATTCACAGTCATTTGCATGAGTATGCCCGTATTTCCGAATATTTAGCTCAAGAGAGACCAAAATTAAATCATCCCTCGCTCTATTTAGATATTGGAGACCATGTAGATTTATCTGCTCCTGTTACAGAAGCTACTATGGGAATCAAAAATGTTGAGCTTTTAAATCAAGCACATTGTGATATAGCAACTATTGGTAATAACGAAGGTATGACAATATCACATGATGCATTAAACACACTTTATGGCAATGCAGAATTTGATGTAACTTGTGCAAATGTTTTTGACGAACAGTGTGACTTACCTCGAAATATTACATCATCAATCATCAAAGAGATTGAAGGTGTGAGAATCTTATTTGTTGCAGCCACTGCGCCATTCACACCATTTTATAGGGCTTTGGATTGGGTTGTTACGAATCCATTAGAAGCGATTAAAGATGAAATTAGCGCACATCAAGATGCGTATGACTTATTGATTATTATGAGTCATGTGGGTGTGTTTTTTGATGAAAAATTATGCCAAGAAATTCCTGAAATTGATTTAATATTGGGTAGTCATACACATCATTATTTTGAAAATGGTGAAATGAATAATGGTGTGCTAATGGGAGCTGCTGGTAAATATGGTCACTTTTTAGGTGAAGTAACATTAGAGATAGACCAAAAAAAAGTTGTAGATAAACAAGCAGTGATTTATCCAGTAGACACTTTGCCGGAAGTAGAAACACATTTCGAAAAAGAAGGTAAGGCACTGTTAAGTGATCCAGTTATTAATAGACCAGTTGATTTGCCAAGAAGGACAGATGTAATAACAAAGACGTCTTATATGTTAGCTGAAAGTATATTTGAATTTACGAATGCTGACTGCACAATTATTAATGCAGGATTGATTGTAAAAGGTATTTCAGCGGCTCAAGTGACGGAATTTGATATACATCAAATGTTACCTCATCCTATTAATGCTGTTCGCATCCGCTTAAACGGTCTAGAATTAAAAAATATAATCATTAAAAGTCAAAAGCAAGAATATCTAAATGAACATGCACAAGGTTTAGGTTTTAGAGGGGATATATTTGGTGGTTATATACTTTATAATTTAGGATTAATCGAATCTGAAGCAAGATATTTTATCAACGGAGAAGAAATTGAAGACGATAAAAGTTATGTGCTAGGTACTGTTGATATGTATACATTTGGTCGTTATTTCCCAACGCTTAAAGAACAATCTATAGATTACTTAATGCCAGAATTTTTAAGAGATATTTATAAAGATAAATTGCTCGAATATTAAAATATTACATTTTACGTTTTAATTTAATCCGATTTTCGTTATAATGATTACAGATTTGAAATCAGGAGGAATTGTACGGTTATGGCTACTAAAAATGAAGAAATTTTACGTAAACCAGATTGGTTGAAAATAAAACTGAATACTAACGAAAACTACACTGGTCTTAAGAAAATGATGCGAGAAAAGAACTTACATACAGTGTGTGAAGAAGCAAAATGTCCAAACATACATGAATGTTGGGGCGAGCGTCGTACTGCGACATTTATGATTTTAGGTGCAGTTTGTACGCGTGCATGTCGTTTCTGCGCGGTTAAAACCGGATTGCCAAATGAGTTAGATTTAGATGAGCCAGAGCGTGTGGCAGAATCTGTTGAATTAATGAATTTAAAACATGTTGTTATAACAGCGGTTGCACGTGATGATTTAAGAGATGCTGGATCAAATGTTTATGCTGAAACAGTCCGTAAAGTACGTGAGCGTAACCCTTATACTTCAATAGAAATATTACCATCTGATATGGGTGGTGACTTCGAAGCTTTAGAAACATTAATGGCTTCAAAACCAGATATTTTAAACCATAATATTGAAACAGTTCGTCGTTTAACACCAAGAGTTCGTGCTAGAGCGACCTATGACCGTACTTTAGAATTCTTAAGACGTTCTAAAGAATTACAACCTGATATACCAACAAAATCTAGTTTAATGGTAGGACTAGGGGAAACTCACGAAGAAATTTATGAAACAATGGATGATTTACGTGCAAATGATGTAGACATCTTGACTATCGGCCAATATTTGCAACCTTCACGTAAACACTTAAAAGTTGAAAAATACTATACACCATTAGAATTTGGTAAATTAAGAAAAGTAGCAATGGATAAAGGTTTCAAACATTGCCAAGCTGGACCACTTGTGAGAAGTTCTTATCATGCAGATGAGCAAGTGAATGAAGCTGCAAAAGAAAGACATCGCTTAGGTGAAGAACAACTTAACATGGATTCTAATAGTTAAAATATAGAAATTGTATTTAAAGACTTAGTTCAATTAGAGCAATTAACGACGCACGTTAACTCACTTTGGGCTAAGTCTTTTATTAGCAATTATAAAAATAGATTACTAACCTTTTTAAGTCAGACACTGTATGGTTAAATTGAGTAATGAAAATTAGATTAGGTGAGTATAATGATAAAAGTTAATAGTTTTTATTTTGAAATTATAGAAGAATATAGAGAATGTTTTGATGAAACATTATTTGCAAATCGTTACGCAGACATTTTAGATAAATATGATTATATTGTAGGAGATTTTGGATATGATCAATTAAGGTTAAAAGGATTCTATAAAGATTCGAATAAAAAGGCTGAATTAAGTAAGCGCTTTTCGACAATTCAAGATTATTTATTAGAATACTGCAATTTTGGATGTCCGTATTTTATTTTAAGAAAAGTTCCTGAAAGTGAGATTAAATCCCGAATTGAAACAGAGGATGAAAATGCAGAGATACCTTTTGAAGAAAATAAATTACAAGATGTCAAAATCCAACCAACAATTCAAGATACTGAGCATTAAGTTGATGTAGATTTAGAGTTAGTTTCATCTTATTAATAAGTTAGGCTACGATATTGAACCGAGATTTAAGGTTTAGTATCGTAGCCTTTTTCTATGATTGAAATATGGTGCCTAATGAAAAAGGCTGATTATCGTAGGTGATTCAGCCTTATATCAAGCAGTTATTATTGAATGATTCATGACATTGTGACATATCATGTGCATTAATTTCATTAGCAATATTGGATAAACTAATTGCTGACAAATTGAAGTGATTTTATGCAAGCAATATTATCTTAAACATGTGCGTTTATCGTGGTAATTATTGTATAACTTGATTGAGGTATTCAGTGATTTCATTGCCTTCATTTTCAGTTACACCTAAAATATAAGCAATATAGCCTTCTTCTTCTAAATCATCTGTACCAATAATGCCAAATTTATTTGTTTGCATGTTTAAAACCATTGTTTTTCCAAAATGGCGATCAGTTTGTATGAGCATTAAATCATAACGACTATATTCTCCGACGAAACCTACAAATTGTACCTGTGATGATTCATCGTCGTCATAGAGGTACATATCTATCATAATAAACACCCTTTCATCATTGAGTTATTAAAGTTTTTTATCATTCGAATCATTTAATGAAATAAAAAGTCTTAATTTACAGTATAACCATAAATGAATTCGACTGCAAAGGTGTGGTATGATGAGAATGATAGGGGTGACATAGATGTATTTTGTTAATAAAGAAAAGTTAGATAAAAAAATAAATTACTTACAACAATTGGTAAATGATTATCCGAAATATAGAGATAATCACTATGCATTTGAAAGAATTTCACAAATGTTGATCGAATCATCGGTAGATATTGGTAATATGATTATTGATGGCTTTATTTTAAGAGATCCAGGCAATTATAAAGATGTCATCGATATTTTAGAGTTAGAAAATGTAATCACTAAAGATACTCAAAGTAATATTAACCAAACTGTAGATGTTAGAAAACAATTCGTTCATTATTATGACGAGCTCGATACTACAAAGTTAAAACCACTTTTTGATAAAACACTTGATTATTATCAACAATTTATCGATGAGGTAATACAATTTTTGAATAATGAAAATGTGCCTATAACAGCATTTGGACAAAAAGGAGAGAAGTAAGTTTTGATGAAACAGTACAAAGCATATCTCATTGATTTGGATGGTACGATGTACAAAGGAAATGAAAAAATTGATGGTGCAGCGCAGTTTATTGAATACTTAAACAAGCATCAAATACCTCATTTATTTGTTACGAATAACTCTACCAAAGAACCTACAGAAGTAGCAGAAAAATTAAAAGCGATGGGAGTTGATGCTACAGCAGATGAAGTCGTGACGTCTGCTCTAGCAACTGCAGAATATATTGCTGATGAACAACCAGGCGCTTCAATCTATATGTTAGGTGGCTCAGGTTTAGAAAAAGCGTTAACGCAACATCATTTGAAAATAAAAGATGATGAGTATGTAGATTACGTAGTTATTGGTTTGGATGAAGCTGTAACTTATGAAAAATTAGCAACTGCTACGCTAGGTGTTCGAAACGGTGCAAAATTTATTTCAACTAATAAAGATGTATCCATACCCAAAGAACGTGGATTCTTACCAGGTAATGGCGCGATTACAAGTGTTGTGTCAGTCTCTACTGGTGTTGAACCAATATTTATTGGTAAACCAGAACCTATTATTATGAATAAAGCCTTGGAAATTTTAGGGTTAGATCGCTCTGAAGTTGCAATGATAGGTGATTTATATGATACAGATATACTTTCTGGAATCAATGTTGATGTTGATACAATACATGTTCAAACAGGTGTATCAACTTTAGATGATGTTAATCAAAAAGCAATACCGCCAACATATAGTTTTAAAGATTTAAATGAAGTAATCAAAGAACTCGAAATTTAGGAGTGATTGAATGCAAAAAATCGTAGTTAGTAGAAAAATTCCACAGAAATTTATTAAGCAATTAGAGGACATCGGTGAAGTAGAAGTTTGGGATGCGTCATTGACCCCTATGCCACGAGAAAAGTTTTTAACTGCTTTAAAAGACGCAACTGCTTGTTTTGTGACATTAAGTGAAATAATGGATGAAGAAGTGATAGAAGCTGCACCAAATCTGAAAGTCATAGCAAACATGGCAGTAGGTTATGATAATATAGATATTGATTTGATGCAAAGTAAGGGTATTGTTGTGACGAATACACCAGGTGTTTTAACTGAAACGACAGCAGAATTAGGATTTACCTTAATGCTTGCAGTGGCAAGACGTGTAGTCGAAGCGGAAACATATGTTCAAAACGGTGAATGGCAGAGTTGGGGGCCGTATTTATTTGCTGGTAAAGATTTATATCAAGCTAATGTTGGTATTTATGGTATGGGGGATATTGGAAAAGCATTCGCGAGACGCCTAAAAGGTTTCAATACGAATATAATGTATCATAATAGAACCAGACATAAAGATGATGAAGAAGCACTTGGTGCATTATACGTTTCATTTGAAACATTATTAAAAGAGAGTGATTTTGTCATTTGTACGGCACCATTAACTGCAGAAACACGTGATAAATTTGACGATAAGGCATTTAAAATGATGAAAAAAGATGCGATTTTTATCAATATCGGTAGAGGTGCTGTTGTCGATGAAGAAGCATTAGTGAAGGCGTTGCAAAATGAAGAAATTAAAGCATGTGGTTTAGATGTTTTAAGAGAGGAACCCATAGATATGCAACATCCATTACTCTCAATGAACAATGCAACGATTCTTCCACATATTGGTAGTGCATCGGTTATAACAAGAGACCGAATGATACAACTGTGCGTAGATAATATAAAGTTAGTATTAGACGAAAAAGATCCTAAAACGCCCGTTGTATAAATGATTGAAACGAATTTAAGCTGCTTATTACCTGTTTAGCTCGGGTGATTGGCAGCTTATTTTTTAGGAACATTACATTAAATAGCGTAATTTGAACTTACTTAATAAATCGAGGATGCTTACCGCATTTGATAAAAAGGTCATTACGTTCATGTATATTACTATATCTTGGGTTAGAATAGTTAAAATTAATACACAATAAATTCTTTTAAATGAGTTTATTGTGTGTTTTTTTGAATTTTAAAATAATACTCTATTTATTTATATACTATCTAACAATTTTGTTATATATATGCACAAATATTTAATTTTAATGATGTAGAAAAAAATGTATAATTAATTGGTGAAAAAGTTGAATAACTTATATACAATAAGGTGTAAAATATAAAAAATATTTTAATGAAGATGATTAATGTTGAATTTATATAAATTTTAGAGGTGAAATATGCACAAAAACGATAAAGAACATACTGCTTTACAAAAATTCAAGCCATGGTTATTGACAGTAATGTACCTAGCTATATTAATTGCATTATATTTAATTTATGGTACAGGTGATACACACAATAACTTTATTTACAATGAATTTTAATTAAGGAGACTATCATGAAAGACATCATTCAAACTTTAATAGGACATGGAGAAAATTGTCCAAATCAAGTTGCAGTTAAACATAATGACGAAATTTTGACCTATGAAGCACTAAATCGGTTAGCCAACCAACTTGCAATGATATTAAAAGATGCTAAAACACCATTGATTTTATACGGGCATATGTCCCCGTATATGATTGTAGGAATGGTAGGTAGTATGAAGGCAGGTTGTGGTTATGTTCCCCTAGATACTTCTATCCCTCAAGATCGTATGCTATCAATTATAAATAAAATTGAGCCACAATATATATTTAATACTACTGATGAACAAATAGAAATAGAGCATATTTCTTTTATTTCAAAAGATTCATTATCAAGTGTAAAACAAGATGACACCACAGTAAGTAATATAAAAAATTCTGATATTGCTTATACTATTTTTACATCAGGTTCTACTGGAGCACCAAAAGGTGTACAAATCAGTTATGAAAGTCTCAATCTTTTTACAAATTGGATGTTAGAACTCAATCAAGTTGGTTCAAATCAACAATGGCTCAATCAAGCGCCTTTTTCATTTGATTTATCTGTCATGTCCATATATCCGTGTTTAATGACTGCTGGAACCTTAAACTTAGTAGATAAAGTAATGATAAATAAACCAAAATTATTAAATCAAATGTTAGAAGAAGCAAAAATAAATGTATGGGTATCTACGCCTTCATTTATGGAAATGTGTCTTATGCTGCCACGCTTAACGGAAACATATTATAGTAATTTGAAAGAATTTTTCTTTTGTGGTGAGATTTTGGCACATAAAACGGCAGAACTATTGCTTCAACGGTTCCCATCTGCATACATTTACAATACATATGGCCCTACAGAAGCTACGGTAGCAGTCACAAGTATATTAGTTACAGATGAAGTTTTAAATCAATATAATCCATTACCAGTAGGTATTCCTCAACCGGGAACGAAGTTATCGTTAACCGACGAAGGTGAACTTATCATTTCAGGTAAATGCGTAAGTGAAGGGTATGTCAAAGATGACATACGTTCAAAAAAGGTATTTACCAAATTGGATGGTGAGAAATCTTATTATACTGGTGACAAAGCACAATTGATTGATAACCAATGGTTTATTAATGGAAGAATAGATTATCAAATTAAATTAAACGGCTATCGTATGGAATTAGAAGAAATAGAGTTTCAATTGCGAAAGTTAGCAAAAATCAGAGATGCAGTTGTTGTACCAACTTATAAAAATAACAAAGTCATTCATTTAAATGCTGCAGTTATTTTAAGTGATTGCGAAACCCACGAAGACGTTCAAACTTTGACTCATGAAATAAAAACGGAATTAAAACATGTATTGCCCGAATATATGATTCCTAAAAAGTTAATATATATGAAGAAATTACCGCTTACGATGAATGGAAAATTAGATCGTAAAAAGATTGCTGAGGCTATAGAGAAATGATTCCATACGGCGATTTTACATTTTTTCTTATAGCATTTGTTATTTTGTTACCAGTTATTATATTAGGATTTATGGGTAAGCAGAGCAAAATTTATAATGGTTTGAGTACAGCAGTCATGATTATATTAATATTTTCATCGAATAAGCATCATCTATTTGGACAAGCTTTTTTGAGTTTAGAACTGATAAATTTTATCCTTTATTTAATTTGGCAAGTGTTGATTATTATATATTATTGGCATTCTCGGTCTAAAAATAATACAACAGCAAAATTTATATCGGTTATTTTTCTCTCTGTTTTGCCACTTATTGTTGTGAAAGTTATGCAAAGTTCGTGGTTTGGAATGGCACAGTTAAAACTACATGAGAGTAAAGTCATAGAATTTATCGGATTTTTAGGCATTTCGTATGTTACTTTTAAAAGCGTTCAACTATTAATGGAAATTAGAGATGGCTCAATCAAAGAGATTAAATTTTGGAAAGTCGTACAGTTTATATCGTTTTTTCCTACCATTTCCTCAGGACCAATTGATCGTTACAAACGTTTTGTGAAAGATGACAATAAAATTCTGAGTGGAAGTGACTATAATGGTTTATTTGTCAAAGCAATACATTACATTATGCTTGGATTTTTATACAAATATATTATTGCTTATTTGATACAAACATTTGCAATTAATCCATTAATGCTCGATTTTTCTGGTGTTATCACAAAATGGTTATATATGTACGCATACAGTTTATATTTATTTTTTGACTTTGCCGGATATTCACTTTTTGCTATAGCGTTTAGCTATATTTATGGTATTCAAACGCCACAAAACTTTAACCAACCATTTAAAGCTAAAAATATTAAAGATTTTTGGAATAGATGGCATATGTCACTATCATTTTGGTTTAGAGATTGTATTTATATGCGGTCATTATTTTTTATGTCAAAGAAAAAATTACTAAAAAGTCAATTTGCAATGTCGAATATAGCCTTTTTCTTAAACTTTTTAATAATGGGCATATGGCATGGTATAGAACTTTATTACATTTTGTATGGGCTGTATCATGCAGCGTTATTTATTGGATATGGCTATTATGAAAAATGGAGAAAAAAACATCGTCCACGTTGGCAGAACCAGTTTACAACTGCTTTGAGTATTGTTGTAACATTTCATTTTGTAACATTTGGTTTTCTGATTTTTTCAGGAAAACTGTTTTAAAATTAGGAGGAATAATAATGGAATTTAAAGAACAAGTATTAGATTTATTAGTTGAAGTAACTGAAAATAATATCGTGAAAGAAAATCCTGACATTGAATTATTTGAAGAAGGTATTATAGATTCATTTCAAACGGTCGGTTTATTATTAGAAATTCAAAACAAATTAGATATTGAGGTTTCAATTATGGATTTTGACAGAGATGAATGGGCAACACCAAATAAGATTGCAGCGGTATTAGAAGAATTAAGATGAAATTAAAACATTTTATACCAATTATCATCAGTTTATGTTTATTTGGGATTTTCTTAATATTACCTTCTAGTTGGTTTAGTGGATTAATTACTCAGAAAACGTTATATAATCAACGTACTTCACTCTCAGATCAAGTGTTAAAAGGTACGTTAATCCAAGAGCAGATGTTTAAGTCGAATCATTTTTATCCAATTTACGGTTCTAGTGAACTTGGGAAAGATGACCCGTTTAATCCATCTATATTGTTGCGCGATAAAAATATGCATGCTAAGCAACCATTTCTAATTGGCACAGGTGGTTCTACAGATTTAATTAATGCTGTGGAATTAGCCTCACAATATGATCATTTAAAAGGAAAGAAAATGTCACTTATTATATCGCCGCAATGGTTTACAAACCATGGATTAACTAATAAAAATTTTGATGCTCGTATGTCTAAAGCACAGTTGAACCGCTTATTTAAGCAAAAGCATTTAAGCCCAGAACTTAAACAGCGCTATGCCAAACGTTTATTAAGATTTAAAAATGTAGAAAATCGAAACTATTTAGAAAAAGTAGCTAAAGGTAAAATTAGTGACAATGACCAATATGTATCATCATTTAAAATGAATCAATTTGAAAAAATTGAGGCAATAAAGTCGAATTTACCTCTTGCAAATACTGAGTTAGCAGACATTACACCGGTAACTGCAGAAGATGACAGTTGGGGGATGCTTCGCAATAAAGCTGAATACTATGGTGCTAAACATTCACAATCAAATATATTTAAAATTAGAGATGAGTATTGGCAATTAATAAAAAAGCATAAGCGTAAAGTGAACAGAGATTATGAATTTAATAGTAATTCTCCAGAATTTAAAGATTTGGAGTTATTGGTAGATACTATGCGAGAGGCTGGTGCTGATATTGAATATATTAGTCTTCCATCAAATGGAAAATGGTACGATCACATAGGTGTAAATAAAGAAAAACGTCAAAAAGTATATCATAAAATTAAGAACACAGTTATTAGTCGTGGCGGGAAAATTTACGACATGACAGATAAAGATTATGAACCTTATGTTATCAGTGATGTCGTCCATATAGGATGGAAAGGTTGGGTTTATATTAGTGAGCACATTGCTCAGCACATGCGCAAATAACTATTTTCAAATTAACGATGAATGATTTGAATGATGATTAAAATGTTGACTAGGACAAGAAATCGCAACTATGGATTTTCTATCGTGTTTACTGATTTTATTTATCGATTCTGCCTTTAATTAAAAATGAACAGCGTGCTGATTTCGTCAGGAATGACTTGTATAAATTTAAGCAATAAAGTCAAATCACTTCGCTATCATACAATTTTCAATTTTATTTCTGGTTTTAATATAAAAATGCACTTTCATGTTTAAATGAAAGTGCATTTTGTTATAAATCAGATATTTGATGAAAGATTCATAAACGAAGAATTCTATAAAATTTGACGTTTTTGTTGTTTAATTTATTTATAAGTTGATCAACTAGAATACTTGCTCTACTTCTACTACTCCAGGTACTTCTTCATGTAAAGCACGTTCGATGCCTGCTTTTAATGTGATTGTTGAACTTGGGCATGTACCACATGCACCGTGCAATTGAAGTTTAACAATGCCATCTTCTACATCTACTAGCGAACAGTCGCCGCCATCACGTAGTAAGAATGGACGTAGTTTTTCAATTACTTCTGCTACTTGATCAAACATTGTTACGTTTTCAGTTGGCATGGAAATGCCTCCTTTCAAGTATATTATTTCATTTTCTGTCTATCTTTTTATTATAATAGATATATAAAGAAAAATCTATCAATCGAGATAAAAGGGGATAAGTAAAATGAATAAAGTAAGTGTAGTCGTTTATGGTGCAGATGTTGTTTGTGCAAGCTGTGTTAATGCGCCAACAGCGCGTAATACTTTTGATTGGTTGCAACCATTGCTCAAAAGAAAGTATCCAGATATCCAATTTGAGTTTACGTATATTGATATAGAAAAGGATACTGAAAATTTAACTGATCATGATCAACAATATATTGAGCGTATACAAGATGATGAATTGTTCTATCCGCTTGTAACGATGAATGATGAATACGTTTCAGATGGGTATGTACAATTGAGAGATATCACTCAATTTATGGATGCGCATTAATTTAATTATTTTAAAAAAACACGTACCTATACTTTTTACGCATGTTAATAAAGTATAGGAAGACGTGTCTTTATAATTACTGATTAAAATTTATCCATTGTGATATTTGTATAACCATAGCACACCAGATTTTAAGATTGAAGCTAAACGACCCGTAACGGTTCTATCCATGATGTAAGCAAACCCTTTTTTATCACCAAGGGAACCTAAGAAGCCTTGAACTTTGAGTTCTGGCATTTTTTCTGGTAGAGGTTTACCTTGCCATTGTAATTTCATAACATCAGCAATCTGGTCTCCCTGAACTTCAGCAAGTTGTGCACTAGGTGCATGAGGTAAATCTGCACAATCGCCAACTACGTATACATTTTTATAGGTTGGGATTTGATGGTATTGGTTTAGGATGACACGGCCATCTCTGCTAATATCAATTGGTAAATTTCTAACAATTTCCACAGGTTGAATGCCAGCAGTCCATACGATTAAATCCAATGGTTCAGGTACATCGTTATTGAAAATTTTACCAGGTTCCACACGATTAATATCAGAATTTGGAACTACCGTTACATCGTTTTTTTTAAACCAATTTTCTATATAACGACTTAGCTTTTCTGGAAAACGACGTAAAATACGTTCTCCTCGATCATATAAGTATATTTGCAAATCTTTACGGCTTTCGCGAAGTTCGCTCGCTAATTCGATGCCACTTAAACCCGCACCTACAATACCCACTTTTGCTCCATTTGGTAATTCACTGATATGATGAAATGTTTCCCGTGAACTTGATAACGTTTGGATACTGTGTGTGTATTCTGCTGCTCCTGGGACATTATGATATTTGTCCTCGCAACCAAGTCCAATGACTAATTCGTCATAATCTACTTTTGTGTTGCCAACTGAAATAATTTGATCTTCTAAATTAATATCATTGATTTCTCCGTACACAATATTAATACGTTCTGAATCGGGAAAATTCATACGAATATCTTTGTCTGATTTAGTACCAGCAGCTAATTCATAGAATTCTGGTTTTAAACCATGATAAGGCATACGATCAATTAATGTAATAGAATAATTTTCAGGAAGTGCCGATGGTAAAATATGAGACATAATGCGCATATTTCCATATCCGCCACCCAATAGTACTAAATTTTTCATTTATGATACCCCTTTAGTAAAAATATATTGAGCAATTTGATAAAAATACAGTTTATTTTTTGTAAATAAATAATATTTTTATCTCTTGTCGTCAATGTAAGTCAATAAATACAATTTGGTTAAATCATGTTCGTCTTCATTGAACGAAATACCAATTTCATAATAAGCTTACTTAGATATATTATATGCTTTTTTATATACTTCTACAAATAAACGTGATGAATTGTAATTTGTAAACATAAATCTTTAAAAATACAATATGATTATAACAATATAAAAAATTAGTGTGAATGGCATTTTATACGAAAACGTGTTTTGTTTTAATTGAATTGTTACAAAAACAACAAAATGAATGATTAATTCATATAAGCTAGTAAGTGGTCAAAAGTGATGTGATTTTGTTATAATTACTAAACTGATAATTAATTGAGAGGGTGTAATATGAATCCAATAGTTGAGTTCTGCATTTCGAATTTAGCGAAAGGTGGAGATTATGTATATAATCAACTTGAAAATGATCCAGGTGTAGACGTTTTAGAATATGGATGTCTGCAAAATTGTGGCATTTGCTCAAGTGGCTTGTATGCATTAGTAAACGGTGATATTGTTGAAGGAGAATCACCAGACGACTTATTACAAAATATTTATTCACATATAGAAGAAACATGGATTTTTTAGGGAGGTAATTTCAATGGCAGTAGTTGAACTAACAGAAGCGGCAGCATACGAAGTTAAAGATATGATGGAACAGAATGATATGCCAGATGGTTTTTTGAAAATCAAAGTTAATGGTGGCGGTTGCACAGGATTAACGTATGGTATGTCTGAAGAAGCTGAACCTAGTGAAAATGATGAAATATTTGAATTTCACGGCGTCAAAGTGCTAGTTGATAAATATGATATACCAGTATTGGAAGGTACAAAAATTGATTTCAAACAATCGTTAATGGGCGGTGGCTTCCAAATAGACAATCCAAATGCAATTGCATCTTGTGGTTGTGGAAGTTCATTCAGAACTGCAAAAGTTTCTGGTTCCCCAGAAGATTGTTAAAAATTATAAACCGAGTGTTTATGGACTATAGTTCGACTAAATGTGGTTAGAACTATAGTCTTTTATCTGTTTATGTGAAAAAATAAACAATATATGCGTTTCGGCTTGAAAATAAACTATAAAAACTATAAAATTAGTGTTGGATGAAAAATGTCTTTTTTGTGAATTTCTATGTAAATCAGTAAATTATAAAAAGACGATCGCAACAAAAAAATTATGAAAGCTTAGGTGAATGAAATGGCTCAAGAACGTAAAAAAGTTTTAGTTTTAGGCGCTGGTTACGCTGGGTTACAAACTATTACCAAATTACAAAAGCAACTTTCAGCTGATGAAGCTGAAATTACATTAATCAATAAGAATGATTATCACTATGAAGCAACTTGGTTACATGAAGCTTCAGCTGGAACAATTAGTTATGAAGATGTTTTATATCCAGTTGAAAGCGTAATCAATAAGAATAAAGTAAACTTCATTAAAGCAGAAGTTACAAAAATTGATCGCAATGCTAAAAAAGTAGAAACTGATGCAGGAATCTTTGATTTTGATATTTTAGTTGTTGCTTTAGGTTTCGAAAGTGAAACATTTGGTATTAAAGGTATGAAAGATCATGCTTTCCAAATCGAAAATATTTTAACTGCACGTAAATTAGCGCGCCACATTGAAGATAAATTTGCTAACTACGCTGCTTCAAAAAATAAAGATGATAAAGATTTAGCTATTATCGTTGGTGGTGCAGGCTTTACAGGTGTTGAATTCTTAGGTGAATTAACTGACCGTATCCCTGAGTTATGTAACAAATATGGTGTAGATCAAACAAAAGTTAAAATTACTTGTGTAGAAGCTGCTCCAAAAATGTTACCTCAATTCTCTGATGAATTAGTAAACCATGCAGTTAGTTATTTAGAAAGTAAAGGTGTTGAATTTAAAATTGCTACACCGATTGTTGCTGCAAATGAAAAAGGTTTCGTAGTTAAAGTTAATGATGAAGAACAACAATTAGAAGCAAATACAGTTGTATGGGCAGCAGGTGTTCGTGGTAGTAAGTTAATGGAAGAATCATTCGAAGGCGTTAAACGTGGCCGTATTGTTACAAATCAAGATTTAACAATCGATGGTTATAATGATATTTTTGTAATAGGTGATTGTTCTGCATTTATTCCAGCTGGTGAAGAACGTCCATTACCTACTACAGCACAAATTGCAATGCAAGAAGGCGAGCACACTGCTAAGAACATTAAAAATATTTTAGAAGGTCAACCTACTCAAGAGTTTGAATATGTTGATCGTGGTACAGTATGTTCTTTAGGTGCTAACGATGGCGTTGGTGTTGTTTATGGTAAAGATATCCAAGGTAAAAAAGCTGCATTTATGAAAAAAGTAATCGATACACGTGCAGTATTCAAACTTGGTGGTATTGGTTTAGCATTTAAAAAAGGTAAATTTTAATAACTGATAACCAATAGATAAGTATCTATTGACCATAAATATTGAGGCTGAGACATAAATTGTCTCAGCCTCAAATTTTATATATAGTATGATATAATCTATCATTTTTTATAATGATCCGACATTAAAATGATACAATGTGACAGAATAAATTGAAATGAGGGATGTTTGATGAAAACAGTTATAAATAACACTTCTAAGATTGAACAAGAAACAATTATTGTTGGTGTGCCTGAACATTTAAATCAATTAGAGTCGATACGAATTGCTGGAAATGACATAAAAGACTTATTATCCCCTTTAAAAGAACATCATATTTTCAGCACCAATGTTGGAGCGATTTCGAGTACATTTTTTAAAGTAGATGAGAAGGCACATAAACTGATTACTGTGGGCTTAGGAAATACTAAAACATTAGGATATAATGATTATTTAAAAATCTTCGGAAATTTATTTCAAACCTTAAATAGAAAAAGGATAACTAAAGCATCATTGTTGTTTAACACGTTTAAATCTCAAAAAGTAGAAACGGAATTAATAGCAGAAATTCTTGGTAAACAAAGTAAACAATCTATCTATCATTTTGATGGTTATAAAACTAATAAATCAGCGCCTTATCAATTAACAATAGAGATTCACACAGAAGAAGATCACATTGTCGAGTTTATTGAACGAGGAGAGGCTATTGCAACTGCTGTTAATTTAGCACGTGATTATAGTAATATACCACCTAACATATTGACACCAGCTTATTATGCAGAATTGATACAAAATCAATTTAATGACACTAGCGTATCAGTTGATATCAAAGATAATAAAACTTTACAAAAAGAAGGTTTTGGGTTAATTCATGCAGTTGGTAAAGGTTCTAAAAATGGTCCACGCGTAATAACGTTGACTTATAATGGTGGAAAACCAGGAGAAAATCCTATTGCACTCGTTGGTAAAGGCATTACGTATGATTCAGGTGGCTATTCAATCAAATCAAAAACAGGTATGCAGACCATGAAATTTGATATGTGTGGCTCAGCAAATGTAATAGGAATGATTGAAGCTGCTCGTCAATTAGCACTGCCACTAAATATTGTTGGAATTATTGCCGCTGCCGAAAATATGGTGAATGACGAAGCAATGAAACCAGATGATGTTTACACAGCACTTAGCGGAGAATCAGTAGAGGTATTAAATACTGATGCAGAGGGGCGCCTTGTTTTAGGTGACGCTGTATTTTATGCAAATCAATTTCAGCCAAGCATAATATTAGATTTTGCAACGTTAACTGGCGCTGCTGTAGCTGCGTTAGGTGAAGATAAAGCTGCTGTTTTTAATCAAAATGCTGACACTACGTTAAAATCTATTCTACAACAAGCACAAATGATGGATGAAAAAGTCTTTGAATTACCGATTACTGACACAGAACAAGCACTGATAAGAAAAAGTGAAGTGGCTGATTTAGTTAACCATACTAATGGTCAAGGTAAAGCATTGTTTGCAGCAACATTTATCAATCACTTTGCAAGTAATACACCACACTTACATTTTGATATCGCAGGGCCTGCTACTACGAATAAATCAAGTTATAAAGGGCCTGTAGGACCTACAGGTTATCTAATATCAACAATTGTACAATGGTTACGCGTACTATAGGTGTAACAATATTATCATTAAAAACAAAAACTTCAAGTTAATTTTAGTAGATTAACTTGAAGTTTTTTTAAACTTATATCACAAGGTTGGCAGGTTAATGATTCATGTTTCATCTAAATATAAAGAAAGGATTGACAATTTGATAAGCAATTGTTATTATAAATCTCGTGATACTTTAGTTCGATAACGTAATAAAGGAGTTGTGCTTTTGTGATAAATGCAGTTGTTATAGCAGTGGTACTGATGATTGTACTCTGTTTATGTAGATTAAATGTTGTTATAAGCTTATTTATCAGTGCACTAGTTGGTGGCTTAATCGCAGGTATGAGCGTCACAGACATTGTATCTGTATTTGGTAAAAATATTGTTGATGGCGCAGAAGTGGCATTGAGCTATGCTTTACTAGGCGGTTTTGCTGCGTTGATTTCTTATAGTGGTATTACTGACTATTTAGTAAATAAAATTATCAATGCTATTCACGCAGAAAACAGTAAAATGTCACGTATTAAAGTTAAAGTGGTTATTATCGGTGCACTCTTAATTATGAGTGTAATGAGCCAAAACTTAATACCTGTACATATTGCATTTATCCCAATTGTGATACCACCATTAATAAGTTTGTTCAATGAACTTAATATAGATAGAAGACAAATTGCAATTATCATTGGCTTTGGTTTATGTTGGCCATACGTATTATTGCCATATGGTTTCGGTCAGATTTTCCATCAAATCATTCAAAGCGGATTTTCTAAAGCAGATCATCCAATTGAAATGGGCATGATTTGGAAAGCGATGTTGATTCCTTCATTAGGCTATATTGTTGGCTTAATTGCAGGTATTTATTATTATAGAAAACCTAGAAAATATTCTGAACATAAAGATATTAAAGATATGAGTGAAATTGAAATTAGACCATATGTCCTCATAGTAACCATTATTTCTATTATTGCTACGTTTTTAGTACAAATGTTCACTGATTCTATGATATTTGGGGCTTTAGCTGGCGTGCTTGTATTCTTCATCTCACGTGCATACAAGTGGACTGAGTTAGACCAAAAATTTGTAGATGGTATTAAAATTATGTCATTTATAGGTGTCGTAATCTTATCGGCAAATGGATTTGCAGGTGTAATGAATGAAACAGGAGATATCGGTAATTTAGTAAGTGGGCTTAGCGATGTTATTGGTGAGAATAAATTATTTAGTATTATTGTCATGTACATTATTGGTTTGGTCGTAACATTAGGTATCGGTTCATCATTTGCTACAATACCTATTATTGCAACGTTATTTGTGCCATTAGGTGAATCTTTAGGATTAAGTACTATGGCATTGATTGCGTTGATAGGAACAGCAAGTGCATTAGGTGATTCAGGATCACCTGCAAGTGATTCAACATTAGGACCTACGGCAGGTTTAGATGTTGATGGTCAACATGATCATATTCGTGATACATGTATTCCAAACTTTGTTTTCTATAACATTCCTCTAATTATTTTTGGAACAATAGCGGCTATGATATTATAAATCTAAGAATAAAAAAAGAGGTGTCTTAAATGGCAAATATGCTTGATGCTTTAAAGATAAAGGTAGAACGGCAAGAACATGGACTTATGGTTATGTCCATGCCAGTAACAGATGAAGTGAAACAACCCTTTGGCTATTTACATGGAGGGGCGAGTTTAGCGCTCGGAGAAACAGCATGCTCTATGGGGGCTGCTGAAATCATTGACACAGAGCATTATATTCCCCTAGGTTTAGAAATGAATGCGAATCATATAGGTTCGACAACTGAAGGGACAATATTTGCGACTGCTACAATCATACATGAAGGTAGTACGACTCAAGTTTGGAACATAGATATCAGAGACCAAAATGATAGATTGATTTGTGTAATGAGAGGAACCGTTGCTATTAAACCACGTAAACGGCAATGAGCAATTAAAGTATTAGATTAGTGATTTTTATTTTAATGATTAGCATGTATTCAAGATAATTATTATTACATGTAAACTATATATGAGCTTGGGATAAAAACCTAGAAAAATAGCACGCAGATGATTTAATTAATGCATCTGCGTGCTTCTTTGTTATTCAATATTTCGTATGGTTGGCTCGCTTTCTTAGGAGACAGCTTCAGATTGTCTTGTTTCCTCAATCGACACGCCAAAATACAATGTATTCATATGTCATTTCACATTAAAATACTTTAAAAACAAGGTCTTATATTAATCAAAATGATGTTAATAATTATTCTACATGCATACACCAATCTGTATACACTGATCGTAAAATAGAAAAAATGCTTAATAATCGTATCTGAATGATGTAGCTCTCACAAAATCAAACACCTTTTTATAAAACAATGAATCGTTTTAAAGTAAATCTTAAAGTAGATGTCTTATTAGTATCTTTATTTCTTGGTCTTAATGGTATTTAATATGAGCAAAGTAGCAACTCAATGAGTTAATTATTATTTCAATTGAAATTGGCTTTTTCACATGTCCAAGCACTTTATGTCCCAGATTCTTTTGAATATGTTTATTTGTTGTTAAATATATCTTATGTTCAATACGGTTTTTTTGATAATACAGCAGTTGCAATTTTTGCTGCTGCTTCACGGCCACCCATGATGTTGCGAGCAAAGGGACCGAGTTCTAAATCTGCTAGACCACCTGTGACGAATAAATTCGGTAACCATTCTAAATGAGATGAAATAGAAGGCAGTCCCGCGTCTGACACAGGTGCATTAAAATTTTTAACGAGCTGCTTGATAATTGGTTGTTGCATTAGTGTATCTTCGAAACCTGTGGCTAATACTACGCTATCATAGAACATACAATATTGTTCTGTACAAATATGATGATGATGTATATCTTTTAATTCATTGATATGCATTATTAATTTACCTTGCTTTATGTGTTTTTTGAGCCTCAATGCTAATTCTTTAGGCATAGAACCTTTATGGCGCTCTTTTTGAATGATTTTCAGTTTGGTTTTAGAGTCAGTTAATGCACTAAAGTTTGACATTTTTTTGGGACCTAACCAACCTGGATCTGCGTCGAAGTCATGTACGTCAATAACTTTATTTGTCCAAAGATGAATGACTGATTGCGGTTGATGTTGTAGTAATTTTAAAGTGACATGTGCTGCAGAAATCCCACTTCCGACGACATGAGAAGTTTGTTTATGTAAATTTAATCGTGAATCAAAAATATGATATACATCTGGTGTATGTTTAAAGTTATGTGGAATATAGGGTACGTGATTACAACCTGTTGCAATCACCAAGTAATCTGATGTAATCCAATTGTGTTGTGATAATTGTACATGCCATTGTTTTTGGTTGAAGCTGATTTTATTAGCAAAACCGACAATATGGTTCTTGTTCAAATTGAATTTATGTAATAGATGGTGAATATGGTCTATAAATAACGCTCGATTTGGTCTTTTATACGGTCCATAACTGGCATTAATATATTGATGACATTTAGCAAATTGATTTAAATGAAAGGGATTAGGATGTATATGGTGGACACACGGCGAACGTAAATAAGGCATTTGAATGCGTTGAGTATAATCCTCGAATTGCTCGCATAAACTTTGATGTGGATCAATAATTGTTAGTTCGTGGTCTTTGATACCTATGGATTTTAATTTTATTGCGATTGTAATTGCTTGGATACCGCCACCGATTATGGTCCAAGTAGACATATTTTCAGCTCCTTTTAAAACGTAATAATTACGATTTAATATATCATCACACACCGAATTTAGCAATCATTAATTTTATAAAATAAAAAACGCATCCCAGTTAATTGGAATGCGTAAGTTAATGACTTTACAATTTTGTATCTTTTAGGTCTTTTTGTGTATCATCACGTTTTGTTCTTTTGGAAGCGGGTGTTCTCAAATTATATGCGGATTTAATAATAAGGTGACTTGCTAGTGGACCTGTTATCAGAATAAATAATATTCCAATAAGTAATTGCATATTTACGTAACCTTCACGCCCGATGAAATATAAGAAAACACCACTTATAAGTAACATTGCTCCCAATGTAGCGGCTTTACCAGCAGCATGTGCGCGCGCATATACGTCATCTAAACGCAAGAGGCCAATCGCAGCTAGTGCACTTATGAGTGAGCCGAGGATAACTAAGATAAGCGCTATGCTAATGATGATCGTTGTTATCATGTTCAATCACCTTACCTTTATCCATATATTTTGCAAACACTGCGGTTCCTAAAAATGCTAAAATACCAATTAACAAAATAGCAACCATCATATATTTAGTACCTAAGAAAATACTAAATAGTGCTACAATCGCCATTAGTTGGATACCCATTGCGTCGAGTGCCACAACCCTATCCGCAAGAGAAGGGCCGATAATGACACGAACAAGCATACCAAACATAGACAATGTTACGATAACTAATGCCACGATTAATATTACGTTGTAGTTCATTAATATTCGCCTACCTCTCTTACCACTTTTTCAAGTGATGATTTAATACTTTCTATTTCTTCTTCCTTAGTACTAAAATCAATACTGTGAATGTATATTTTTGTGCAATCATCACTAATGCCTAGAACAATTGTGCCTGGTGTCAGTGTAATCAAATTTGATAACAACACAATTTGCCAATCTTTTTTTAAATCGGTCGGATAAGTAAAAAAGGCGGGTTCGTTGTTGATTTTAGGCTTAGTTACGATTCTAATAACATCAATATTTGCTTTAATCAATTCTACTAAAAAGACGATAAATAATTTAATAATTTTATAAATAGTAATAATATAAAATCTACCGGGTAAGACACCGCGCATTAGGAATACTAACAAAAGACCAAAGATATAACCTAAAAGGAAATTATTAAATGTATAACTGCCGGTAACGAATAGCCAAAACACAGATAAAATTAAATTTACTAATATTTGAATTGCCATACTATTTACCCCCCAATACGCTGTCTATATATACACTAGGATTATAGAATGTTTCAGCAGCATCTTTTATGATTGGTTGTAAAAAGTCAGCGGATAGGCCAAATATTACTGATATGGCAACTGCAATGATAGCTACTGTTAAGATACCTTTGTACTGCAGTTTAGGATTGACTTCATAACCTTCAGATTCACCGAAGAATCCTTTTAAGAAAATACGAATAACAGAGTAAAGTACGACTAAACTAGATAGTAATATGATTATACCGCTTAAATAAAATCCTTTTTCGAAAGTAGCTTGAACGATATAGTATTTACCATAAAAACCACTTAACGGCGGAATACCAGCTAAACTTAAAGCAGCGATAAAGAAAGACCAACCTAATACAGGATAATGTTTGATTAAGCCACCATATTTGCGTAAATCGTGTGTTTTGGTGATTTTATACATCACACCAATTAAGAAAAATAGTGCAGTTTTTATCAACATATCGTGTAAAGTATAATAAATTGCGCCCATCATGCCAGCCTGATTCATCATTGCTACGCCTACTAAAATGACACCAACAGCAATCATAATATTATAAATGATAATTTTTTTAGTATCAAAGTAGCTTACTGCACCCACACAACCAAAAATAATTGTAAGTAAGGCTAAGAATAGAATGGTGTACAGCGAAAAATTAGAGGAATCGCCAAAGAAAAGGCTTGCTGTTCTAGCTATTGCGTAAACCCCAACTTTTGTTAATAATGCACCAAAGAAAGCGATAATTGCTATAGGTGGCGCATAATAAGCACCTGGTAGCCAGATATACATTGGAAACACACCAGCTTTTGTAGCAAAAACAAAGATGAACATAATAAATATAATACTGATAATTCCTTTGTCTTGTGTTGATAGTTGGCTTAATTTTTCACTGATATCTGCTAAATTCAATGTACCGACGACAGAATAAAGCATTGCAACGGCTATAACAAAGAAAGCAGAAGATGTCACATTCACAAGCACATATTTTATCGTTTCACTCAATTGAACTTGTGTGCCACCAATAACTAATAAAATATAAGATGCCATTAAAAATACTTCAAAGAATACGAAAAGGTTGAAAATATCACCAGTTATAAATGAGCCTATAACACCTGTGAGCATAAACATTATGGCAAAATAATAATAATATGTTTCACGTTCGATACCTACTGATTGATATGAATATAAGATAATCAACATTGTTACAATTAAACTTGTAATCACAAGTAAGATACTAAAAATATCTGTAACAAAAACAATACTATACGGTGCATCCCATGAACCAAGCTCGAGTTTTATAGGTCCATCTCTGAGAACATTCTTTAGATTTATAAAAGCAAAAATTAATGTAACTGCAGTACCTGTTAATGCAACGTAGCGTTTAATTTTAGGGCGTTTACCAATAAAAATTAATGCAATAATTGTTAACATTGGTATGACAAGTAATGAAATAATAAGATTACTCTCTATCATTATCTAGCACCCCTTTCATGCTTTCTACGTTGTCTGTACCTAGTTCTTTATAGCTTCTAAAAGCCAATACTAAGAAAAAGGCTGTTACTGAAAATGAAATTACAATTGCTGTTAATATGAGTGCTTGTGGAATTGGATCCACATATGAAGTAAACCCTTTTTCATAAATAGGGACTTCACCTTTTTTAAGACCACCCATCGTTATTAAAAATAAATTAGCTGTATGTGTTTGTAATGTAGTCCCAATAATGATGCGTATCAAACTTTTAGAAAGAATGAGATAGACGCTCATTGCAGTGAGAATACCACAAACAAAAATCATCACTATTTCCATTACTCATTCTCTCCAATCGCTAATATTATAGTCATTATTGTGCCAACCACCGCACATAAAACACCTAAATCAAAAAATGTGGCAGTGTGCATTTCTATAGGTTTTAAAATACCTAATGGAATTTCAAAAGGTGTATGCGTAAAGAAGTTTTTATTGTATAGCCAACTCGCCATCGGTGTAGCTAAACAAAAGAACAACCCGATACCAATGAGTTTTTTGAAGTCCCATGGGTATATTTTACGCATCGTTTTAATATCATAAGCAACAGCTACAATCACAAGTGAACTTGATAGTAGTAAGCCACCGACGAAACCGCCACCAGGTGTATAATGTCCTGTTAGAAATAGGTGTAAACCAAACATAACGATTAAGAAGAAAATCACAATGGCAGAGTATTGGAATATTAAATTATTTTTCTGTCTTTTCAATGTGAGTTCCTCCTTCATCATTTGGTTTATTTTTATAACGAAGTTTAATCATTGTGTAAACACCTAATCCAGCAATACCTAATACTGAAGATTCGAATAAAGTATCCGTACCACGGAAATCAACTAGGATAACGTTGACCATGTTTGTACCATGAGCTAAATCATATACATGCGCTTTATAAAATTCTCCAATTGAGCCAAAGTGTCTATTTCCGTATGTGATTAAACCTAATACTGTTACAACAGTACCAGCACCGATGGCAATCAAAATATTCAGCCACTTATATGAAGTGGACTCGTTATGTCGATTTAGATTTGGTAAGTGATAGAAACATAATAAGAACAATGCAGTAGATATAGATTCTACAACAAATTGCGTCAGCGCTAAGTCTGGCGCACCAAAGAAAATAAAGAAGATTGCTACTGCATAACCTACTGCACTTGCCATGATAATACTGAATAGACGTGAGCGAGCAAAAATAATCATTGAAGCTGCCGTAATAATAATGACTACGATGATCAATTCGAATGGTCTGATTTCACTAACATCTTTAAAGTTAACACTGAATGGTGTTACTAATAACGTCACAAGTGTAATTACGATTAAAGACGCAAAAATGATTAATAAGTTATTACGTGTAAATCCAGTAACATAAGTGTTGGTAAATTGACTAGAATAGCCTGGGAATACCGTTCCAACTTTATCATACCAATAATTGATTGTTAGTTTTGTAGGTTGTGCTTTTAATAAACTAATCCAATAACCAAAGCTAAATATTAACAATATACCAGCTACATAAATGCCCAATGTGGAGAAAAAGGCTGGTGTAAATCCATGGAACATATGAAACTCAGCTGTTGCATTTGTATTATTACTGATGGCGTTGACAGCTGGTTCAATAATCGTACCTGTCAATATTGAAGGGAAGAACCCAAAAACAATGACGAGTAGTGCTAAAATACCTGGAGAGATTAGCATTAATTTTGAAACTTCATGAGCTGATTTTGGTAAATTATCTGGTTTATAACTACCTAAGAAAATTTGACCAATAAATCTAACTGCATAAACAAAAGTGAATACGCTACCCAAAATGGCTACGATAGGTATGAGTATGCCAATACTATTTAAACTGAAGATATTAGCATGTGTAACTTCAATCATACTTTCAAGAAATTTCTCTTTAGATAAGAAACCATTAAACGGTGGAATACCCGCCATACTCAATGATGTAATTAATGTAATCGTAAAAGAAATTGGCATGATTGTTACTAAGCCACCCAATTTATTGACATCACGTGTTCCTGTACTGTGATCAACAGCACCAGTTACCATAAATAATGCACCTTTAAATGTAGCGTGATTTATAAGGTGAAACACAGCCGCTGTAAACGCAGCAACATAAATTTGACTATCTGCACCTTCGAAATGATAACTTACTGCCCCGATACCTAACATTGACATAATCATGCCTAATTGTGAGACAGTTGAAAAAGCTAAAATGCCTTTTAAATCTTGTTGTTTTGTGGCATTCAAAGATGCCCAGAACAGCGTGATTAAGCCGACTGCAGTAATCGTCCAAATCCAACCTTGAGAAAGTGCGAATATTGGTGTCATACGAGCAACTAAGTAAAGACCAGCTTTAACCATCGTTGCAGAATGCAAGTAAGCACTAACGGGTGTCGGTGCTTCCATAGCATCCGGTAACCAAACGTAAAATGGAAACTGAGCTGATTTAGTCATCGCTCCAATGATTACAAAAATCATAGACAATATAAAGTAAGGGCTTGTCTGAATTTCAGACGCATGATTGATGAGCGTTTGAATACTGGTAGAATTACCTGCAAGTGATAGTAAAATAAGGCCACCTAGCAGAGAAAGACCGCCCAAAACAGTTATGAGCATTGATTTTTGTGCACCATAAATAGATGCTTGTTTTGTTCTCCAAAATGAAATGAGTAGAAAACTTGAAAATGAAGTTAGCTCCCAAAACAGATATAAGATAATGATATTATCTGATAATACGACCCCTAACATGGCACCCATAAAAAGCAAAAGGTAACAATAAAAATGACCCAATTGCTCTTGTCGACTTAAATAACTAATGGAATATAATACAACCAAGCTTCCGATACCAGTTATTAATAAACTGAATAATAAGCCTAAGCCATCAACGTATAAATCGAA
The DNA here is from genome assembly GCF_025558845.1 of Staphylococcus ureilyticus. Taxonomy (NCBI): domain Bacteria; kingdom Bacillati; phylum Bacillota; class Bacilli; order Caryophanales; family Staphylococcaceae; genus Staphylococcus; species Staphylococcus ureilyticus. The sequence continues at coordinate 667,323 of NZ_CP094825.1, forward strand.
ATTCATGCCAAAATGAGGCATCCAATTTGCTTTATGTACTACGTTTTCACCTGACATTGTTGTCGAAATGATTGATATAAAATATATAAATAAGACGACGGGGATAGGTAACACAAACCATCCTAAATGTATCCGCTTATGTACGCGATATACAATTGGAATAATGAGTGCAAATATTAACGGTAATAACACCGCTATATGTATCAAACTCATTATTTTATCCTCCTTTTAAAAATAGTATAAGGTCATTATACATGAATAAGACTATTCTGAAAAACCACGCTAACCCTTGTGGAGCTTTAATTTTAAGTTTGTTTTAAATAAGAAGAAACACGGTATTTTTATTCAAAATTTTGTTTGTATTGAATTGAATAATCTTTTTTTAATTGTGCTAAATTAGCACGTGAGCATTGTGCAAATTCGGTATTTTCTTCTTTTAATTTGTTTTCTAAATTCGTAATGGCAAATTGTAAAGATTGTATATAATCCAGTTCTTCTACATTAAAAGGTCTAAGTTTGGATTTTGAAGTATAGCGCTTTTCAAATTGACTTAAAGCTTTGCGTTCGTGAAAAAAGACATTGTTCGTTTCGTTTGGGTGATGTAAGTCTCCTTGTTTTGGATGTTTAATGACCTGTTCAATTTGAACAAGTACTTGATTGCCATCTTCTTCTATAATAGATACACCATAACTTCCAGTTTTATGTGCAAAACGATATAACATAATTCAATACACTCCTCATTTTATGTTAGAATACATATATCATCTTAACATGAAATGGAGAATAAAAATGTCGAACTATCCTCAGTTAAATTCAAAAGTAAACGAAAATGAAATAAAAATGGTTATGCATACAAATAAGGGTGATATGACTTTCAAATTATTGCCTGATATTGCGCCTAAAACTGTAGAAAACTTTGTTACACATGCAAAAAATGGCTATTATGATGGCATTTCTTTTCATCGAGTAATCAATGACTTCATGGTACAAGGAGGCGACCCAACAGCAACTGGTATGGGCGGTGAAAGTATTTATGGAGGTCCGTTTGAAGATGAGTTTTCACTAGAAGCATTCAACTTATATGGTGCTTTATCGATGGCAAATTCTGGACCGAATACGAACGGTTCACAATTCTTTATTGTTCAAATGAAAGAAGTACCAGAATCTATGCTTAGCCAACTCGTAGATGGTGGTTGGCCAGAACCGATTGTGAAAGCTTATGGTGAAAAGGGTGGTACACCTTGGTTGGATCAAAAGCATACTGTTTTTGGTCAATTATTAGAAGGTGATTCTACATTAGAAGATATTGCGGCTACTAAGGTAGGGCCACAGGATAAACCTTTACATGATATCACGATTGATTCAATAGATATTATTGAAAAATAAGGTAAAATAAAGTTTGAAAGATGGTGAACTCTAGCAAGGATTTAACCATTTTTAAATTGTTTTTAAATACCTGTTATATTAAAAATAAAAAATGTTTAAGAGGTTGAGACAAATTCATTGTTTCAGCCTCTTATTTTATTTTGACAGTTTTAGTTATCTCTGTGGGAACGTGATAGTGTAATATATTCAATTAAATACCATTATAGGCAAAAACTTAAGAATTTTTATTTTGAAAGCATTGATGCAAGTAACAGTTCTTGGGAATGGATTAAAAGCCTTTGTATAGTGAGATATAAGTGAAATTCAATCCGTGGTTGTGTAACTTGATTTTTGATAAATCGTGAAATTTTTCTAGGTAATATTAGTACCATTGAATGATTTATGCTATTATGAACATGTTAAGTAAAACGAATTAAGGGGTTATCACGTTGAATAATCACTATAAAGTAGGTCAACATATCAAAGTTCGTGTGACTGGTATTCAACCGTATGGCGCTTTTGTAGAAACCCCTGACAATACTGAAGGATTAATCCATATTTCTGAAATTATGGATGATTACGTCCATAATTTAAAAAAGTTTTTATCGGAAGGACAAATTGTAAAAGCAAAAGTCATTTCAATTGATAAAGAAGGAAAGTTAAATCTTTCTTTAAAAGATAACGACTATTTTAAAAATTATGAGCGTAAAAAAGAAAAGCAATCAGTATTAGATGAAATTAAAGAAACCGAGAAATATGGGTTTCAAACAATTAAAGAACGCTTACCGGTTTGGATTAAACAGTCCAAAAACGCGATAAAAGATGAACAGTCATCTTTTAAAAAACACTAACATTTTATTTTAAGATGTTAGTGTTTTTTATTTATAAGCTAAAATTTATTGGAAGAGTAGCAATATAAAATTATATGCGTGAGCATATAATTTTATATTTAAAACTAAGGAAGTTAGAATTAGAAACACTTAAAGTGATTATGTAATGACATTTAAGTATTTTGTATTTTAGGAGGATTTAATTTAATGGATAAAAAATTTCAACCGTTATTTGAAAAATTAAAATTACCAAATCAAGTTGTTTTAGACAATCGATTTGTACTAGCACCTTTAACACATGTTTCATCTAATGACGATGGCACAATTTCTAATGAAGAGGTTGTGTATATGGAACAGCGTTCAAAAGATGTTGGTCTAGCAATTTCAGCTGCAAGCAATGTAACAGATTTAGGTAAAGCTTTTCCTGGACAACCTTCAGTAGCGCATGATTCTAATTTAGAAGGTCTAAAGCGTTTGGCAAAAGCTATGAAAAAAAATGGTGCAAAAGCGGTTGTTCAAATACATCATGGTGGCGCGCAATCTTTACCTAATTTAACACCTAATGGGGATGTTGCGGCGCCAAGCCCGATATCATTAAAGAGTTTTGGTGAACAAGAAGCACATGATGCACGTGAAATTACAAAAGAGGAAATTGAATCAACAATAAAAGCTTTCGGTGAAGCAACTAGAAGAGTCATTGAAGCTGGATTCGATGGTGTTGAAATTCACGGTGCAAACCATTACTTAATCCATCAATTTGTATCTCCATATTATAATCGTCGTAATGATGAGTGGGGACAAGACCGTTATAAATTTGCTACAAGCGTGGTAGATGAAGTGACAGATACTGTTAAGAAATACGGAAGTAAAGATTTTATCGTTGGCTATAGATTTTCTCCTGAAGAAGCTGAATCTCCAGGTATAAGCATGGAAATTACTAAAGAGTTGATTGAATTATTAGTAGAAAAACCTTTAGATTATTTACATGTATCGTTAATGGATATTCACTCACAAACGCGTGAAGGTCAATACAAAGGCAAAGAGCGTATTAAACTTATTTTAGAGTGGATGAATGGACGTATGCCACTCATAGGTATAGGATCTATTTTCACAGCTGAACAAGCTATTGAAGCAATTGAGTCAACTGGTGTAGAACTAGTCGCACTAGGACGTGAAATCTTGTTAGATCATAATTTTGTAAGTAAAATTAAAGATGGCAAAGAAGATGAAATTCTATCTCAATTTGATCCGCAAAGAGCAGATAAACATCACTTGCCACCAAAATTATGGGAACAATTTAATAAAGGTTTTTATCCATTGCCTAGAACTGATAATAAATAAAAGTTTTGAATGCGTAAATACTAACTTTATTAACCCTATCTAACTGCCAAAGTGAGCACAAGTTATAAATATTTTACTAGCAAAAAAACGTCAATTTCTATTGAAAAAATTATAGAAATTGACGTTTTTTGTTTGTATAAAATTTTAAATTAAGAACACTAGAATTAGCATAAATCTTGTAATCTGGATTTAAATCAAGAAGAATTTTTAAATTTATAAAAATTGGCTTGTGTAAACAGTCGAGAATGTGTCATTATATTAATGTAAAGGCTTACATTTTGACGGTTATATTCTAAATTTAACGTTTAAAAGTTGTAATGTAAGTTCTGAATCGATGATTTTATAGTATTTTCGGAAAATAGTTTTCGTAAGTGAATAAATACGTTATGCTATGAATGAGTAATGCCAATAAATTATTATATAATTCATGCAAAGGGGAGATATTATGTCAAGATCTGAAGAAATCATTGAATTAACAAATCATTACGGTGCCCACAACTATGTGCCACTTCCAATTGTAATTTCAGAGGCAGAAGGTGTATGGGTTAAAGATCCTGAAGGAAATAAATATATGGATATGCTGTCTGCTTATTCTGCAGTAAACCAAGGTCACAGACATCCTAAAATCATTCAGGCTTTAAAAGATCAAGCTGACAAAGTGACTTTAGTATCACGTGCGTTTCATAGTGATAACTTAGGGGCATGGTATGAAAAAATATGCAAGTTAGCCGGTAAAGATAAAGCCTTACCTATGAATACAGGTGCTGAAGCTGTTGAAACAGCACTAAAAGCAGCACGTCGTTGGGCTTATGATGTGAAAGGTATTGCACCTGATAAAGCTGAAATTATTGCGTTCAATGGTAACTTCCATGGCCGAACAATGGCGCCAGTATCATTGTCATCTGAACCAGAATATCAACGAGGATACGGCCCATTATTAGATGGTTTCCGTAAAGTTGATTTTGGTAACATAGATGCTGTTAAAGAAGCAATTAATGAAAATACTGCTGCTATTTTAATTGAACCTATTCAAGGAGAAGCAGGTATCAATGTCCCACCAGAAGGTTATTTAAAAGAAATTAGAGAATTATGTGATGAGCATAATGTATTATTTATTGCTGATGAAATTCAAGCAGGACTAGGGCGTTCAGGAAAGTTATTTGCCACAGATTGGGATAATGTAAAACCAGATGTCTATATTTTAGGTAAAGCATTAGGTGGAGGTGTATTCCCAATTTCTGTTGTATTAGCTGACGAAGAAGTGTTGGGCGTATTTACACCCGGTTCTCACGGGTCAACGTTTGGTGGTAATCCATTAGCGTGTGCTGTATCAATTGCAGCGTTGGATGTATTAGTTGATGAAGATTTAGCAGGGCGTTCATTAGAGCTAGGTGAGTACTTTAAATCAGAATTAGAAAAAATAAATCACCCAGCGATTAAAGAAGTGCGTGGTCGTGGATTATTTATTGGTATAGAACTAAATGAAAATGCTAGACCTTACTGTGAAAAGTTAAAAGAAGAAGGATTATTATGTAAAGAAACACATGATACAGTAATTAGATTTGCACCACCTCTTATTATTTCCAAAGAAGAATTGGACTTTGCATTGGATAAAGTAAGAAATGTTTTTAAATAAAAATGTTCTGTAACTTAAGTTTTGAAAACCCTTTAAAAAGCAAAATCTTATGTTACAATTATCGTGAAAGCGAAATCATTAGTAACGAAAAAGAGGCGAAATGAATCATGACTGAGAATAATAATTTAGTTACTTCTACGCAACAAATTATTAAAGAAGCATTGCATAAATTGGGATTTGATGATGGGATGTATGATTTAGTAAAGGAACCATTAAGATTCCTTGAAGTCCGCATTCCTGTACGTATGGATGATGGTACGGTTCAAACATTTAAAGGTTATCGTGCTCAACATAATGATGCAGTTGGACCAACAAAAGGTGGGGTGCGTTTCCATCCAGACGTTGATGTCGAAGAAGTTAAAGCATTATCTATGTGGATGACATTAAAATGTGGTATCGTCGACTTGCCATATGGCGGCGGTAAAGGTGGTATCATCTGTGATCCTAGACAAATGAGTATACATGAAGTTGAACGTTTATCTCGTGGTTATGTACGTGCGATATCTCAATTTGTTGGACCTACAAAAGATATCCCAGCACCAGACGTATTTACTAACTCACAAATCATGGCTTGGATGATGGACGAGTATAGTTCATTAGATAAATTTAATTCACCAGGGTTTATTACTGGTAAACCGATTGTATTAGGTGGATCACAAGGTAGAGACCGTTCTACTGCACTGGGAGTAGTTATTGCCATAGAACAAGCTGCTAAAAGAAGAGGTCTAGATTTGAAAGGTGCACGTATCGTTATTCAAGGATTTGGTAACGCAGGTAGTTTCTTATCTAAATTCCTTTATGATATGGGAGCAAAAATTGTGGGTATTTCAGATGCTTACGGTGCTTTACATGACCCAGACGGTCTTGACATTGATTATCTTTTAGATAGAAGAGATAGCTTTGGTACTGTAACAAATTTATTTGAAGAAACAATTTCTAATAAAGAATTGTTTGAACTTGATTGTGATATTCTTGTACCTGCAGCGATTGCTAATCAAATCACAGAAGACAATGCAAATGAAATTAAAGCTGATATTGTGGTTGAAGCGGCTAATGGCCCGACAACACCAGCTGGTACACGTATTTTAACTGAACGTGGTAAATTGCTCGTACCTGATGTATTAGCAAGTGCAGGTGGCGTAACAGTTTCTTACTTCGAATGGGTACAAAATAATCAAGGTTATTATTGGACAGAAGAAGAAGTAAATACAAAATTACGTGAAAAACTTATCACAGCTTTCGATACAATTTATGAGTTATCCCAAAATAGAAAAATTGATATGCGCTTAGCAGCTTATATTGTAGGTATTAAACGTACTGCTGAAGCTGCACGTTATCGTGGTTGGGCTTAATTAAATATTTAACTTTTAGAAAAAGAAGAAGTTCTTGAACCAAAGAACTTCTTCTTTTTTGTTATTTGTTTTTTTGTTCATTATCTAGAACGACTTGTTTATATAAATCAGGATAATTTGTAAAAACGCCGTCAACACCATATCGATTTAAGCGGTGCATATCGGCTTCATTATTAACGGTGAAAGGATGTACGAGCAGACCAGCTCTTTTAAGATTTTTAACATTTTGTTTAGTTAAGTCTGTATATTCAGGGCCGACACCAATTGCGTATTGACGAATTTGATTAAAATCTTGTTGGGTTAACGCGGGTAATTCACCTTTATCTAATAACCTTATCAATGGGACATTGCTATTTAAACGATGTAATTTACTTAAGCTTTCAGGTGAAAATGATTGTAATAAGACATGCCCTTGATTTAATGATTGCTCATTAAGCATTTTGTGATTGTTTAGTGTTTTTAATACTGCTTCTTCCATCCCTGGATACACATCTGGTGATTTAGTTTCAATATAATAATTTGCATTCGGACCATATCGTTCTAAAATTTCATCTAATGTAGGAATTTCAGCACCTACATAATTTGAATTAGCATACTGAGGGTTTGTGGCATTAAATTTACTACCAGCATCTAATTGCTTTAATTCTTTTAGTGTATATGAATCAACTCTACCTGTACCGTTTGTAGTTCTATCAACTGTTTCATCATGCATGGCAACTGGATGACCATCTTTAGTCATCTGAAGATCGATTTCGATATATGATGCTCCCATTGCATTGTGACTTTTATCATATGAATAAAAAGTATGTTCTGGTGCATAACCACTGGCACCTCTATGAGCAATCGTTGCATATTTTTCACCTGTTAGATTTTGAGCTCTGTTTGGGTTGTGTGAGTTGTTACCTTGTTGCTTTGAGGGTGTGGCAGATGATTGTGTATTAATATTGTGGTTATTTTCACTTGCAGTTGCTATAGATGTCGTTCCAATCAAAGCTAGAGATAACGTTGCTAGACTCGTTGATAATGCTTTTTTAAAATTTTGCAAAAATGGGTCACTCCTCGATATGTATTTACATATCAACCCTACAAAATAAACGTTTGTTTGAGAATGACATTTACACGATTAAAATTTAAGATTTAAAAAGTTAATATTGTTATAACAATATATTAAACTAATTAAAATTTTTTCTAGCATATATAGAATGTATTAGTTTAATCACGTTAACTTCATATGTCTATATATAAGTTCAAACCAACAAAAAGCGTCAATTTCATTTGAAACGGACGCTTTGGCGTAGTCAAAGCTGCTGTGCCGGTGACTTAATACATTTATTTGGTTTTAAAATTTTCAATTGCTAATTTAATTTCGTCTCTAACACGTTGAAATTCAGTCCAAGTTTTTCCAGCTGGATCATCAAAACCCCAATGTTCTTTTTTTACATTCGGTGGTAAAATTGGACAATTTTTATCTGCATCGCTACATAATGTTACGATTAAATTTGCTTGCTTTAAAATATCATTATCAATCAAGTCTGACGTATGATTTGATATATCAATACCTACTTCATTCATAGCATCTATCGCTTTAGGGTTAACACCATGTGTCTCAATACCAGCAGAATAGACATGCCATGTTTCACCTAATATATGCTTTCCCCAACCCTCAGCCATTTGGCTACGACAAGAGTTACCAGTACATATAAAATAAATTATTTTCTTCTTCATAATTAAGACCTCTTTTCTTAAAAAATAACGAGCGTGAAATATAAACCTAACAAGGTAACAAATAGTACTGGAATGGTAATGACGATGCCTGTTTTGAAATAGGTACCCCAAGCAATTTTTACATCTTTTTGTGTTAAAACATGAAGCCACAATAATGTAGCTAAAGAACCAATAGGCGTGATTTTAGGGCCCAAGTCAGAGCCAATGACATTCGCATAAACCATACCTTCTTTCAAAGTGCCAACGACATTGGATTGGCCAATAGCAATTGCATCTATTAAAACGGTAGGCATATTATTCATGATTGATGATAAAAAGGCCGATATAAAGCCCATTCCGATAACACTACTGAATAGTCCATAACTTGAAATAATGGATAATACGTCGGCTAAAATTGTGGTAATACCCACGTTTTTTAACCCAAATACGACGAGGTACATACCAATGGAAAATAACACTATATTCCATGGAGCACCTTTAATTACTTGCTTAGTATGAACTGCATTAGATTTACGAGCTAAGCATACAAAGACAAAAGCAATCATACCTGCAATGATTGATACAGGTATTTGGATAAATTCACTTACAAGATAGCCTACGAGCAGTACGGCTAATACAATCCATGAAATCTTAAATAATTTAGGATCTTTAATAGCATCTTTAGGTACTGAAATGTTTTCAGTATCAAATGTATGTGGTATAGATTTTCTAAAATAAAGCCACAATACGAGAATACTAGCTAGTAAAGAAAATATATTAGGGATTATCATACGACTAAAATACGCAATGAATCCTATATCAAAATAATCTGCAGAAACGATATTTACTAAGTTACTTACAATCAGGGGCAATGATGTCGCATCAGCGATAAATCCACTGGCAATAATAAAAGGGAAGATGACTTTTTTATTAAATCCTAAATTTCTCACCATGGCTAATACGATAGGCGTTAAGATTAAAGCAGCACCATCATTTGCGAAAAATGCTGCTACAACTGCCCCTAATAGCATGATGAAAACAAACATTTTTAACCCGTTACCATTTGATGCTTTAACCATATGTAGTGCAGACCATTCAAAGAAACCAATTTCATCTAATATTAATGAAATAAGAATAACAGCAACAAAAGTTAACGTGGCATTCCAAACGATGCCTGTTACTTCTAATACATCGGAAAAGCTAACTACACCTGTAATTATTGCTACGATAGCCCCAGCTAAAGCAGTAATACCAATATCTAATCCCTTAGGTTGCCATATGACAAAAATTAATGTTAAAAGAAAAATTAATATAGCTAAAATGGTCATTGATTAACATTCACCTGATTTCATATTATGACATGCGCAATGTTGGTTCGATGTGTGAATTATATTGAGACTTTGATTGATTTCATCTAAAATAACATGATTAAGCTGGTACAAACGCTTATTTCCATTTTTACGTGTATGCACTAACTCATAATCCACTAATGTTTTCATGTGATGGCTTAGCGTGGGTTGCGAGAATTGAAAGTGCTCCAACAAATCGCATGCACATCGTTCACCATAAGAAAGTAAATCTAATATTTCTAATCTGTTTGAATCTGATAAAACTTTAAGCAATGCTGAAAGTTTTTTATAAGACATAATGATACCTCCTAAGCATTAAATAGACTAACATCTATATAGAAAAGTGTCTATATAGATTTGAGACATATAAATAAATAGCTTTATCTATAGGATTCAAGACATGGTGAGTTGGGTACTGTTAATACATTTATACAAACATATGTTGAGGGAGCTAAGTAAAATGTGAAATGGATTAAAACGTTGGACTATGAATAGAAGAAAAAACCGGAAGTTAAGTAATGGTTTAACTTCCAGTTTTTAAAGGTTTATTAATTTGTATTTAGATGTTGCTTGATAACTGATAATTGATGTTCTACCGCTGATTGTCCAGTTGAGCCATAACTAATTCTACGACTAACGCAATTTTCTGGCTTTAAATAATCATAAATATCTGAATCAATACGTTTATGCGCTTTCTGATATTCTTCCAACGGCACATCTAATAAATAGACATTATGTTGAATTGACCACAGTACGATTTTTCCTACAATCTCATGTGCTGATCTAAACGGAACACCTTTATTTACAAGGTAATCAGCCAATTCAGTAGCGTTTGAAAAATCATTGTAAACAGTTTGTTGTAGATGATCGACATTCACAGTCATTGTATCTATCATGCCAGCAAAAATTCGTAAGGAGCCCTTAATCGTATGCACCGCATCAAATAGCCCTTCTTTATCTTCTTGCATATCTTTGTTATAGGCAAGTGGTAAACCTTTGAGCGTCATCAAAATGCTCATTAGGTTTCCTGTCGTACGTCCTACTTTGCCTCTTATTAACTCTGCCATGTCAGGATTTTTCTTTTGAGGCATAATTGAGGAACCTGTTGAGAATGCATCCGATAAAGTTACAAAATTGGCTTCTGCTGATGACCAAAAGATAATTTCTTCAGCAAAACGTGATAAATGTATCATTGTTAATGATATATTGTGCAATGTTTCTACTATATAATCTCTATCACTTACAGCATCTATACTATTTTCATAAACAGAGCCGAAATTCAATAAAGATTGCGTTTCATGACGATCGATTGAATAAGTCGTTCCACTTAGAGCAGCAGCACCAAGTGGTGAAATATCGATTCGCTTCAAACTATCTTGAAAACGCGATTTATCTCTATCTAACATCCAGTAATAAGTCAGTATATGGTGTGCAAATGAAATAGGTTGAGCTCTTTGCAAATGTGTATAACCAGGCATAATTGTATTGACATGTTGTTCTGCGATATTGACAATTGTTTGTTGCAACTCATTGACGAGCTCAATAATTTGAGTAACTTCTTCTTTAGTATATAGGTGCATATCAGTAGCAACTTGGTCATTTCTGCTACGTCCTGTATGCAACCTACCACCTGCATCACCGATACGTTTAATCAATTCATGCTCAATGTTAAGATGAATATCTTCTAAAGAAACATCGAATGATAAATTACCTTGTTCATAATCATTTAAAATCGTTGTTAAACCATTGATTATTTGCTGACAGTCTTCATCGGTTATGATATCTTGTTTAGCTAGCATTTTAGCGTGAGCAATACTTCCTTGCACATCATATTGAATGAGCGTTTTATCAAAGTGAATGGAGGCATTAAATTCATCGACCCAGTCTTCGGGTTGCTCACTAAATCTTCCACCCCAAGCTTTATTACTCATCTGAATATCCGCCGTGTAACATAGAATTAACTTTTGTAGGTAAACCAAAGATATCAATAAAACCGACTGCAGATTCTTGATTAAATGCATCTTCTTTTGTATAAGTCGCTAATTTTTCATTATATAGTGTATGCGGCGATTTTCTACCATTTACAACGGCATTACCTTTAAATAATTTAAGACGTACGTCACCAGAAACGAATTTTTGTGTACTATCTACAAACGCTTTTAGGCTATCAGTTAGTGGAGAAAACCAAAGTCCATTGTACGTTTGTTCCGAAAATTGTTTTTCAATAACAGGTTTAAAATGAGCGACATCTTTAGTTAAAGTGATCGTTTCGAGTACTTTATGCGCTTTGATTATAACCTCTGCTGCAGGTGTTTCGTAAACTTCTCTAGACTTAATACCGACGAGTCTATTTTCTACATGATCAATTCTTCCAATACCATGTTTACCCGCTAATTTGTTTAAATCCAAAATTAATTGGCTTAATTTATAGGATTTACCGTTTAAAGCGGTAGGTAAGCCTTGTTCGAATGTAAGTACGACTTCATCTGCTTCGTCAGGTGTATCTTCAATTTCATTCGTTAAGTCAAATGCATCTTTTGGTGGTGCTGCATATGGATCTTCTAAAATGCCACATTCATTACTTCTTCCCCATAAATTTTGGTCAATAGAATATGGTGAATCATGTTGGATAGGTACTGGAATATTATGTTTGATTGCATAGTCAATTTCTTCTTCACGGCTCCAAGCCCACTCCCTTACTGGAGCAAATACTTTTAACTCTGGATCCAATGCTTTTATGGCCACTTCAAAACGAACTTGGTCATTACCTTTGCCGGTACAACCATGTGCAATACCTATTGCATTTGTTTTGTTAGCAATTTCAACTAATTTTTTTGAAATTAAAGGTCTTGATAATGCAGATACAAGGGGATATGTGCCTTCATACATTAAATTGCCTTTGATTGCATATGAAACAAAATCTTCACTAAATTCTTCTGTGGCATCAATAATGTGACATTCAACTGCGCCCATATCTAAAGCTTTTTGATGCACTAAATCTAAATCTTTACCCTCGCCGACGTCCAGACAACAAGCTACGATATCATAGCCTTTATCTATCAACCATTTCACTGCAACACTTGTATCTAAACCGCCCGAATATGCTAAAACTATTTTTTCCTTCATACCGTTACACCTCAATTGAATTTTTTAATATGTTGTTTATAAATTTGATATTAGTAAGTATAGCAGAAGGATAATGAAAATAAAACCATTTTTATACATAAATATGCAAATTGTAGAAATTTCTTACAATTTAACCGTCTGTTTGTATATTGAATTATAGGTGTTTTGGAGTTATATGCGTTTTATGAAGATGTATATATAAGTGAATATATGATTAGATGTTCTGTCTGTTGTATAAGAAATGAATAAGCTAAAATAATTATAAAAAATTTTGTTTTGTAGGCTAGTTGTTTGAATAGTCAAAATAAACTTAGTAAAATATGTATGAAATCAAAAACACTGGAGGCAATTTAGATGACTCATATTCAATTAGATTATGGTAAAACTTTAGAATTTTTCGGCGAACATGAATTAAAACAACAAAAAGATATTGTTAAATCAATTCATCATACAATTCATGAAGGAACAGGTGCTGGTAGTGATTTCTTAGGTTGGATTGATTTACCTGTTAATTATGATAAAGAAGAATTTTCACGTATATTAGAAGCTTCAAAACGTGTCAAAAATAATTCAGATGTATTTGTTGTAATTGGTATTGGTGGTTCATATTTAGGTGCACGTGCTGCAATTGAAATGTTGACACCGGCATTTAGAAATAGTAATGAATATCCTGAAATTGTCTTTGTAGGTAATCATTTATCTTCGACATATACACAAGAGTTAATTAGTTATTTAGATGGTAAAGATTTTTCAGTAAATGTTATTTCTAAATCTGGTACTACAACAGAACCAGCAGTTTCATTTAGAGTATTTAAACAAATCTTAGAAAATAAATATGGTAAAGAAGAAGCAAAACAACGTATTTTTGCTACTACTGATAAAGAAAAAGGTGCATTAAAACAATTAGCAACAAATGAAGGCTATGAAACATTTGTAGTGCCGGATGATATTGGTGGACGTTATTCAGTTTTAACTGCAGTAGGTTTATTACCAATCGCTGTCGCAGGTATTGATATTGAAGCAATGATGGGCGGGGCTGCAAAAGCGCGACAAGAGCTCTCTTCTGAAAACTTAGAAGATAATATTGCATATCAATATGCTAGTATCCGTAACATTTTATATGCTAAAGGTTATGACACTGAAATGTTAATCAATTATGAACCTTCAATGCAATATTTTAACGAGTGGTGGAAGCAATTATTTGGTGAATCAGAAGGTAAAGATTACAAAGGCATCTATCCATCCAGTGCAAATTATACAACTGATTTACATTCACTTGGACAATATGTACAAGAAGGTCGTCGTTTCTTATTTGAAACTGTTGTCAAAGTAAATACACCAAAGCATAATATTACAATTGAAGAAGATAATGACAATTTAGATGGTTTAAACTATTTAGCAGGTAAAACAATTGATGAAGTGAACACTAAAGCCTTTGAAGGTACTTTATTAGCACATACTGATGGTGGCGTGCCAAATGTAGTGATCAACGTTCCACAATTAGATGAAGAAACATTTGGTTATCTAGTTTATTTCTTTGAAATGGCTTGCGCAATGAGTGGCTATCAACTTGGTGTAAATCCGTTTAACCAACCTGGTGTAGAAGCATATAAACAAAATATGTTTGCATTATTAGGTAAACCAGGTTTTGAAGATAAAAAAGAAGCATTAGAAAAACGTCTATAATTTTATCTGTGCATTAGATTAATAAGTGACTGAGAAAATGATTTCCGCATTGAAAATGCGGAAATTTTTTTATGTGCTATTTTATAAAAAAACTTATCATTTGTGTGTAATGTCATTTACTGTTTTGGTACTTGAGACTGATATTTACACAAAAGTATACATAATTGTTTTAAAATCGCTATAATACACTTATAATAATCGTTGACTAACATTGGTAGGGATTGATGAAATGACTCAAGAACAAGTGCAGTATTGGTTTGATTTATTTGGTAGTTTAGGTTATATCGTAGGATTTTTATTGCCTTTTATTGAAGCATTTATCCCAGTACTACCTATTATTGTATTTGTGATTGTGAATGTGAATGCATTTGGATTTTTGATGGGTACATTATTAGCATGGTTGGGTACTGTTTTAGGAAGTTATCTTGTATTTTTAGGATTTCGCAAATTGAACCATACACGTTATATGAAAAAATTACAGCGACGCACCTCGGTTCAAAGGTTAATACATTTTATAGATAGAAAAGGCGTTATTCCTATTTTCATTCTATTATGTTTCCCCTTTACCCCAAGTGCATTAGTAAACTTGGTCGTAAGCTTGTCGCATATCAGAGCACACGTTTATCTGGTAGTATTGTTCAGTTCGAAATTGATAATGATTGGTTTGATTGGATGGTTAGGCAATGATATTACGACGCTATTTACACAGCCTTTAAGGTTGGTCATCATCATTATTGTTATTATTGTCGTTTGGTTTATAGGTAGAAAACTTGAACGATATTTTATGCATTCTCCAGAGGAGTGACAATTTGAGTAAGGTAGTAAAACATTTGATTTCTATAATATTTGCGATTATTATTGTAATATTGATTCAGACTTTTATTATTACAGGAGCAGTCATACAAGATAAAAGTATGACGCCAACGTTGAAACAAAATGATCGTGTGATTATTAATAAAATCAAGACGACTTTTAATATGTTAAAGCTTAACGATATCATCATGTACCATAAAGGTGACAATGTACATATTGGTAGAATTATCGGGAAGCCTGGCCAATCTATAACCTTTAAAAATAATCAGTTGTATAGAGATGACAGACAAGTAGATGAAATGTATACTGAGTCAAGTATGAAAGATTTATCTCTCAGAAATATTAAAGGCTCTGAAGGAGATATAATTCCACCAGGCGAATATTTTGTACTGAATGATAATCGGGAACTAAAAAACGATTCAAGAACAGAGGGTTTTGTTCGACAAGAGGACATTATTGGTGATGTAAGTTTAAGGTATTATCCTTTAAGCAACTTCACAGTAAACTTTAAATAAATAGACGAGGTGTAAAAAGTGAAAAAAGAAATACTAGAATGGATTGTGTCAATTGCTGTCGCAGTAGCGTTAGTCCTATTGATTACAAATTTTGTTGCAAAATCATACACAGTCAAAGGGGATTCTATGGACCCAACCTTAAAAGATGGTGAACGCGTAGTTGTAAATATGATTGGTCAAAAACTAGGACATTTAGAAAAGGGAAATGTCATTGTATTCCACGCTAATAAGGAACAAGATTATGTGAAACGTATTATTGGTACATCCGGAGATAACATCGAATATAAAAAAGATCAATTATATGTTAATGGTAAAAAAGTTGATGAACCTTATTTAGATTACAATGAAAAACACAAACTAGGTGAATATATTACAGGTACTTATAAAACAAAAGAAATCAATCAGGTTGATGGAAAAAACAAAATTCCAAAAGGGAAATTGTTAGTATTAGGCGATAATCGAGAAGTGAGTAAGGATAGCCGCTCATTTGGTTTGATTGATGAAGATAAGGTAGTAGGTAAAGTTTCATTTAGATATTGGCCATTAAATAAAATGACATTTGGATTTAACCCAGATGTTAGTTATGAATAGATAGCATATGTGTATACTTCCTGAGACATAAAAATGTCTCAGGTTTTTCTATATATTATTATTGTTCAATTTGTGCTTCGTGAACCTTTTGAATCACCTTTCCAATATTAAACATACACAGTAAATCATTCATTTATGAACTTAAATGTAGGTAAATCACATAGACTATTAAACAAAGTGTAATGCCTAATATGTTAAAATATGAATCAAAGGAGTTGTTGCACGCAATGGAATTTAATGCTTATATTGGGAGAGCTGGCACTGGTAAATCGCACAGTGTAATAGAAGAAATAAAAACTAAAATGAAACAAAATCCATTAGGTGATCCTATTATCTTAATCGCACCTACACAAAACACGTTTCAGTTAGAGCAAGCTTTTGTAAAAGATCCATCATTATATGGCAGTTTGAGAACTGAAGTGCTCCATTTTGAACGTTTAAGTCACCGTGTTTTTCAAGAAGTTGGTGGATTAACAGAACAACAGTTATCCAAAGTTGGTACTGAAATGATGATTTATGACATTATTCAACAACATCAGTCAGAATTGAAATTATATCAATCTCAAGTAAAATACTATGGCTTTAGTGAAAAATTATATGAGCAAATTCAAGATTTTAAAAAATATGCAGTTTCTCCACAACATATTGAAGATTATATAGCAACCAACCACTTACAAACGAGGACTAAACACAAATTAGAAGACATCGCGTTAATATATAAATATTTAGAAGATAGGATTCGTGGCGAGTATGTTTCTACTGAGGATAGTTTGCAACGATTTATTGAGGTGATGAACCAATCCGATTGGTTGCAACGTGCTGAGATTTACATTGATGGATTTCATAACTTTTCTACAATTGAATATCAAATCATTCGTTCATTAGTTCAGCATACCAAGCAAGTTACGGTTGCTTTAACTACAGATGGAGATAAAGATGTTTTTAGTTTATTTAGAAAGCCGTCAGAATCATTAACACAAATGCAAGCCATCGCAAATGATTTGAATATCCATTTAAATGTTAAACCATTTTATCAACAACAAAGATTTATTCATAATGACTTATCGCATTTAGAGAAAAATTTTAATGCATTGCAATTTGAACCTATTGCATCAACAGGTCATATCTCTATCCTAGAATCACCTGTGATGCGAGAAGAAATAAATGAAGTTGCTAGAAGGATTTTAAAAGAAAACCGTGAATTAGGTAGACGTTTTCAAGATATTGCTATTTTATATAGAGATGAATCATATGCCTACTTAATGGAATCGATATTACCACAATACGATATACCTTATAACATTGACGTCAAGACTTCTATGACTCATCATCCTATAATGGAAATGTTTCGCTCGTTAATTGAAGTGCTTCAGACAAATTGGAACTTTGAGCCTCTAATGCGTTTGTTTAAAACGAATATTTTAACTAAAAAATTTAAAGACAGCCAGTACTTAATTGATATTTTAGAAAATTTTGTATTAGAACGTGGTATTTATGGAAAACGTTGGATAGATGATAAATATTTCCAAGTTGAACAATTTAGGAAAATGGGTTTAAAACGACAACCATTAACAGAAGAAGAACGTGAAACATTTGAAAGGGTTATTCAGTTAAAAACAGATGTGGTAGATAAAATTATGCGCTTTGAAAATCAAATGGCTGATGCAACCACAGCTGTTGATTTTGCAACAGCGTTTTACGAAGCTATTGAATCGTTCGATTTGCCCAGTCAGTTAATGACAGAACGTGATACGTTAGACGCTGAAGGCGAGCACCGTAAATCAGAAGAAATTGATCAAATATGGCATGGATTTATTCAAACATTAGATGATTTAGTTACGGTTTTTGGAACTCAAAATTTAACAAAAAGTAGATTTTTAGAGTTATTAGATATTGGTTTGGATCAATTGGAATTTGTAATGATTCCCCAAACACTTGATCAAGTTAGCATTGGTACAATGGATCTAGCAAAAGTTGATAATAAAGAACATGTGTATTTAGTTGGGGTCAATGATGGCGTTTTACCACAGACTGTGAATGCTTCAGGCTTAATAACAGATGAGGAGAAAAAATATTTTGAAGAACAAGCTGATATCGAATTAAGTCCAACATCAGATATATTACAAATGGATGAAGCATTTGTTTGCTATATTGCTATGACACGAGGGCGTTCAGAGGTGACATTTTCATATTCCTTAATGGGATCAAATGGGGATGAAAAAGAAGCGAGCCCATTTTTAGGTCAAATTCAGCAATTGTTTACAGATCTTGAAGTACAAAACATCCATCGTCAACATCAAGCAAATCCGCTAACGTTAATGGAACATCCACATCAAACAAAAATTGCATTATTTGAATCACTTAAAGCTTGGCTTGATGAAGAAATCGTCGCAGATACGTGGTTAGATACATACCAAGTTATGAGGGATGATGAGCAGTTAAATGAAGGGCTTACTTATTTGTTATCAGCACTCACATACGATAATAAAACTGTACAATTAAGTGAATCTTTATCAAAAGATTTATATGGTACGACTATAAATGCTAGTGTATCACGTTTTGAAGGGTATCAATCATGTCCATTTAAGCATTTTGCTTCACATGGTTTACGACTTAATGAACGAACAAAATATAAACTAGAAAACTTTGATTTAGGTGATATATTCCATCAAGTATTAAAATTTATCTCTGAAAAAATTAATGGCGACTTTAAGAATTTAAACATCAAGCAAATTCACAAATTGACGAGTGACGCGTTATCTGAAATCCTACCAGAGATACAATTTAATCTATTAAATTCAACAGCTTATTATCGCTATTTGTCACAGCGCATTGGTTCAATAGTAGAAACAACTTTAACGGCGTTAAAATATCAAGGTAGTTATAGTAAATTCACACCGCAACGCTTTGAAGCCAGTTTCAGAAAAAAACCTAGGGACAATCAAGAACTGTATGCGCAGCCTTTACAAACTAAACAAGGGGTTCCTATCAACATTCGAGGACAAATTGACAGGATAGATACGTATAACCACGGAAATGAAAGTTTTGTGAATATTATTGATTATAAATCATCAAAATATAGTGGGACCTTAGATTTAACAAAAGTTTATTATGGCATGCAAATGCAAATGATGACTTATATGGATATTGTATTACAAAATAAAGCAAGGCTCGGCCTAACCAATATGATTAAGCCGGGTGGGTTATTGTACTTTCATGTCCATGAACCACGTATTAAACTTGCGTGGAATGAATTAAATGAAACGAAAAGGGATTTAGAATTTATCCAATCCTTTAAATTAAGTGGCTTATTAAATAGTGACGAAGCAGTATTGGATGCTTTTGATACTCGAATAGAACCTAGCTATAATTCAGATATTGTACCTTTAGGTTTAAAAAAAGATGGAGGCATTAAATCTAATAGTAAGGTCGCGGACGAAAAGACGATTTATAAATTAATTCAACATAATAAGCAAAATTTTATAGAAACAGCATCTAATATTATGGATGGTCACACAGAAGTAGCGCCAATGAAATATAATCAAACACTGCCAT
Source organism: Staphylococcus ureilyticus (assembly GCF_025558845.1). Taxonomy (NCBI): domain Bacteria; kingdom Bacillati; phylum Bacillota; class Bacilli; order Caryophanales; family Staphylococcaceae; genus Staphylococcus; species Staphylococcus ureilyticus. The sequence goes on from NZ_CP094825.1 coordinate 687,186, forward strand.
GTGATTTCTGTAACTATAAACCAGTCTGTCATGTTGATGGCATGATTGACAGTAAACGCTATAGAACCGTAGACGAAACAATCAACCCAATTGAAGCAGTACAAAATATGGAGTTAGAAAGTGAGGAAGAAGAATGATCAGTGAGATTCCTGTAAAACCAGCTGGCACAAGATGGACCGATAATCAGTGGAAAAGTATCTTTGCAAAGGATCAAGACATACTTGTAGCAGCAGCTGCAGGTTCTGGTAAAACAGCGGTTTTAGTAGAACGCATCATTCAACGCATTCTTAGAGATAAGGTCGATGTAGATCGTTTATTAGTCGTAACGTTTACTAATGCAAGTGCAAGAGAGATGAAGCAACGTGTAGATCAACGAATACAAGAAGCATTTATTGAATCACCTGATAATACGCATTTAAAGAATCAGCGCATCAAAATTCACCAAGCTCAAATTTCTACACTACACAGTTTTTGTTTAAAGTTAATTCAGCAACATTACGATGTATTGGATATTGATCCAAACTTTAAAACAAGTGGTGAAGCGGAAAATATTTTATTACTAGAACAAACCATAGATGAGGTTTTAGAACAACATTATGACATCTTAGACCCTCATTTTGTTGATTTAACTGAACAGTTGTCCTCAGATAGGAATGATGAACAGCTCAGAGACATTGTAAAAAAAATGTATTTCTTTAGTGTTGCTAACCCCAATCCTTTGAATTGGTTAAGCGGTCTTGCAACACCATATAAAGATGAAGTGGAGCAGGAAGCGTTATTAAAATTACTTAATGAGTTGGCCATGATATTTATGGAGTCTGCCTTAGAGTCATTAAATAAAAGTTATGATTTATTTATGATGCTGGAACAAGTCGATAAACAAATTGCAGTTATTGAAAAAGAACAACAATTTTTAAACAAAGCTATGGAAAATGGCCATATCAATCATGAAGCAATCGTACAACACGAATTTGAAAAAACATTTCCTCGAAAAGATAAAAAAATTAAAGAAGCAAACGAAATGATGATAGATGCTTATGATGATGGTAAAGCATATTATGATAATTATAAAAAATTAGTGTCAAAAGTTAAGAATGATTATTTTTCAAGGTCTTCAGAAAATCTAAAAGAAGATATGCAACGTTTAGCGCCTAGAGTGTCTTATCTTAGCCTTATTACAAAGGATGTCATAGAACTTTTTAATCAAAAAAAGCGCAGTCGAAATATTTTAGATTTCTCGGATTATGAACATTTTGCTTTGAAAATTTTAACAAATGATGATGGTTCACCTTCAATGATTGCACAATCTTATTGTGAACAGTTTGAAGAAATATTAGTAGATGAATATCAAGACACAAACAGAGTACAAGAAAAGATTTTGTCATGTATTAAACGTGGTGAGGAATATGATGGCAACTTATTCATGGTAGGGGACGTCAAACAGTCGATTTATAAATTTAGACAAGCAGATCCTAGTTTGTTTATCGAAAAGTATAATCGCTTTACTGTAGATGGTTCATCATATGGCTTACGTATAGATTTATCACAAAATTTCCGTTCAAGATTAGAAGTGTTAACGACAACTAATTATTTATTTAAGCATATGATGGATGAATCTGTAGGAGAGATTAACTATGATGATGCAGCACAGTTATATTATGGAGCTCCCTTTGACAACAATCCATATGATGTGAATTTAAATATGTTAGTAGAAGATGCATCTTCTGAGTTAAATGGTTCTGAACAAGAAGCAGAATATATTGTACAACAAGTTGAAAAAATAATGAATACACGTGAAATCTTTGATATTAAAGCTCAACAATATCGAAAGCCTAACTACAAGGACATTGTTATTTTAGAAAGATCATATGGGCAAGCACGAAAAATACAACAAGCATTTAAGGATCATAATATTCCGTTCCATGTTAATAGTAAAGAAGGTTATTTTGAACAAACAGAAGTGCAACTGATATTGTCTTTTTTAAGAACGATCGACAACCCACTACAAGATATTTATTTAGTCGGTTTAATGCGTTCAGTTATTTACCAATTTACAGAAGATGAATTATCAAACATTAGAGTATTTAGTCCTCATGATGATTATTTTTATCAATCTATCCAACATTATATGAAAAATGACGTGGCAAATAAGAAATTGGTCAAAAAATTAGAAGTATTTTTAAAAGATATAGCTATGTATCAATCTTACAGTCAAAATCATCCTGTATATCAACTTATTGATAAATTTTACAATGATCACTATGTTATACAATATTTTAGTGGACTTATTGGTGGCAAAGGTCGACGTGCGAATTTATATGGTTTGTTTAATAAAGCAGTAGAATTTGAAAATTCTAGTTTTCGTGGTCTATATCAATTTATTCGATTTATTGATGAACTTATGGAGCGAGGAAAAGATTTCGGTGAAGAAAACATCATAGGTCCTAATGATGATGTTGTGAGAATGATGACAATCCATAGCAGTAAGGGGCTAGAATTTCCATTTGTTATTTACTCTGGCTTATCGCGTAAGTTTAGAAGAGATGACTTACATAAACCTGTGATTTTAAATCAAAATTATGGACTTGGAATGACGTATTTTGATGTAGAATCAAATTTAGCTTATCCTTCATTATCATCAGTCACTTTGAAAGCAATCGCAGAAAAAGAAATGGTCTCAGAAGAGATGAGATTAATTTATGTGGCATTGACACGTGCTAAGGAACAATTATTTTTGATTGGCCGTGTTAAAGATGAGAAAGAATTAACACAATTAGAGCAGGTTTCTGTTTCGGAAACACATTTACCAGTCAGTTATCGGATTACAGCCCAAAGACCGATTGATATGATATACCCAATATTAGCAAAATATCAATCATCATCTTTACCAAGAGAGATGCGTTTTGAGCAATCAATAGAAGATGTTGATTCAACGATGAAACCTTATGTGAATTTGACTACAGAATTTTATGAAGATATTGCTTCAGAACAAGTTATTTCAGATAGTGAACAGCGTACAGTTAGTGATATTGAGTATATAAATAGTGGCAATGACACATTAAAAACGCAAATACATCAGCAATTAAGTTACGTCTATCCATATCAAGAAGCTATGATGAAACCTTCAAAACAGTCCGTTTCTGAATTAAAACGACAATTAGAAACAGAACAAGCGGATACAAATTATGATAGAGTTCGTCAGTATCGTATTGGCACAACTTCATATGAAAGACCAGCTTTCTTAAGTCAACAAACAAAGAGAAAAGCAAATGAAATAGGGACATTAATGCATACGGTAATGCAGCATTTACCATTTAAAGAAGAAAGGCTGACAGCAGAAGAAATTGGAATATTTGTTGACCAATTAATAGTTAAAGCGATCATACCTAAAGATGCAAAAGCTGATATTCAATTTGATGATATTTATAAATTTGTTGAGAGTGATTTGTATCTTACGATTGCTCAAAGTGATTATATTTATCGTGAATTACCTTTCGTTGTGAATCAAGCAAAAGTAGACCAGTTGAAAGATTTAGAAACAGATGCATCAATCATTCAAGGAATGATTGATTTGATTTTTATTAAAGATCAGCAATATTACTTTGTTGATTATAAAACAGATGCATTTAATAGACGCTTGCATATGTCAGATGAAGAAGTTGGAAATCAATTGCGTGCGCGTTATAAAATACAAATGGAATACTATAGAAATACCTTACAGACCATACTTGGCGAACCTGTTAAAGGTTATTTATACTTCTTTAAATTTGGTCAGCTTTCAATAGATGATAAATCGATTAAATAATGCTTTGATAAAGGAGTGCTAAACAGTGTCGACACAGCAGAGAATATTCGAACTGGATGCATTACGTGGATTCAGTTTGTTAGGTATTGTATTGATGAATATATTGACATTTAGTATGCCATATGAGGAATCATTTTTACCGGATTTAGTGAAAGGGATAGATCAAAGTATATTAAGAGTTATTACACTGCTTGTAATCAGTTCTTTTTATCCTATTTTCACCTTTTTATTTGGTTATAGTTTAGCCATTATGTACAAACATAGTCAGAGAAGAGCGATGAAATATTATCCCTTTATTTATAGAAGATTAACTTTTTTATTAATATTAGGTGCATTACACGGTTTTTTACTATTTTCAGGAGATATTTTGTTCAGTTATGCATTTACAGGGATGATTGCAGTATTATGTATTAAAAAAAGTAGCAAGAAACTCTTTAAAATAGGTGTTATTTTATATGCAATAAAAGTATTTATCTTAATTTTACCTACTTTTTTAGTAACATACTTAGATGATCCATATAGTACTATTAATATAAGCGGATTTAATGTTTCTGAAATCGTCAATCTAAAGCAAAGTGGCGAATATTTTAACTATTTAAAAGTAAATGTTATAGAAAATACCTATAATATTATAGATACAATAACTTTTTCTGCATATTTTGAATTTTTACCGTATGTGTTTTTAGGAATGTCAGCACAAAAATACAACTTGGTTGAAAAGGTACAATTCGCACAAAATCGTCATCGTCACGTTTTATATGCATGCCTTATGTTAATTGTTGGATACGCTTTTAAAATGCCATATGTAGTGGACATTGGAAACCAAGCTTTTGCAATCATTAGTGCTATGATTGGTGGGCCACTTGTAGCGTTTGGCTACATATTATTATTTATCTATTGTTGCCGATTTAAGCAGTTTTCCAAAACCGTAAATATCTTTAAATACCCAGGTAAGTTGAGTCTAACAGTATACTTAATGCAAAGTTTTATTTTTACATTTATTTATGTAGGTTTAGGTTTATATAATAAGTTACCACTGTATGAATCTTATTTAATCGTGTTGGTTGTTTATAGCTTACAACTAATTTTCTGCTATGTGTATCTGAAATTTTATAGGTACGGCCCTATTGAATGGTTGTGGCGTAAAGTGACTTATTTAAAATAACGATACAATATCATGTCTATGTTTATTGAATTTTTTGAAAATAATGGGTATTTATTTGTGATTTGTTACTAAATATAGTTATAATATGTAATAAGATATAGATGAGGAGCTGATATTGAATGAAATTTCTATCATTCAGACATAATGAACAGACATCTTATGGTGTGAAAGTTAAAAGAGAAGAAGCTGCTTGGGACTTGAAAAAAGTCTTTGCAGATTTTGCGGAAGGGGACTTTCATCCTAAGACATTATTGAATGGTCTTCAACAAAACCAAATATTAGATTTCCAAGAACAGGTTCGTAAAGCAGTCGTTGCGGCAGAAGATAGTGGTAGAGGTGAAGAATATAAAGTCGCATTTGCAGATATTGAATTTTTACCACCGGTCACGCCAACAAATAATGTGATTGCTTTTGGACGTAATTATCAAGACCATGCTAGTGAATTAAATCATGAAGTACAGCGTTTATACGTCTTCACAAAAGCAGCTTCATCGTTAACTGGTGATAATAGTGTAATACCAAATCATAAAGATATTACAGATCAGTTAGATTATGAAGGTGAGCTGGGTATTGTGATAGGTAAATCTGGTGAGAAAATTCCTAAAGCTTTAGCACTTGACTATGTATATGGCTATACAATCATTAATGATATTACTGACCGCAAAGCCCAAAATGAACAGGATCAAGCATTCTTATCTAAAAGTTTAACTGGTGGTTGCCCAGTTGGTCCATATATAGTAACTAAAGATGAATTACCGACACCTGAAGATGTAAATATTGTAACTAAAGTAAACAATGAAATTCGTCAAGATGGTAATACAGGAGAAATGATTCTTAAAATCGATGCATTGATTGAAGAGATTTCAAAATATGTAGCATTACATCCTGGTGATATTATTGCTACTGGTACACCAGCTGGTGTAGGGGCAGGTATGACACCGCCTAAATTTTTACAACCAGGTGATGAAGTAAAAGTAACGATTGATAATATTGGTACTTTAACAAATGTCATAGCAGAAAAATAATAAACGAATTAGGCTAATTATAATAAGTTAGCCTAATTTTTTTGATACAAATTAATGATGTTGCTATAAATTGAAAATGAAGATAAAATGTGAAGTGCAGAACTTTTTTTGAAAAATATTTACTTTTTCAGTATGATTAAAAAAGTACGCTTTTAATTTTATAATTAAAAGTAACAATGTATTGATATTTTTATAAAGTAAAAATAGTGTGGGGGTATTAAATATGTTACATATGCATATTGCAAGTTGGGTATTGCTAATTATCTTGTTTTTCGCTGCTTATTTTAATTTCTCAGAAAAGCAAGGTGCGACACCTTATTTTAAACCAATTCATATGTTATTAAGGTTATTCATGGTTTTAGTCTTAATTTCAGGATTCTGGATTTGGATTCAAGCATTTGGTGATGGAAATTCAGGTGGGCACATGTTATTAACATTGAAAATGATTTGTGGTGTGGCTGTCGTAGCATTAATGGAAGTTACAGTTACAAAACGAAAAAAAGGACAAGCAAGTCATGGTATGATGTGGAGCACGATTGCAGTTATTATAATCACTATCATTATTGGGGTTATTTTACCGCAAGGCCCAATCACACAAATGTTTGGTATGTAATATAAAAAGCGGAGATATTAAGCTGTCTCCGCTTTTTATTTTCACGTATTAAATTAGCTGAAATTATTTGTTGCGCGCTTTATAACCAATCATATTGATGATATCTTTTGGTCGACTATAAGGTGGGGCATAGGAAACTTCAAACTCAGTAAGTTCATCTATTGTCAACTTATGCAACATTGCCATAGATAAAACATCTATACGTTTATCTGCACCATTTTTTCCTACTGCAGCAGCTCGAATAATGCGTCTGCTTGATTTATCGAAATAAACACGTAAATGTAACTTAGTATTTCCTGGGTAATAGCCCGCGTGTTCTCCTTGGTTAGCTTCTACCATTACGTAATCAAAGTTATCTAATTCTTGTGGTGTTACGCCAACGCTGGCAAACGTATAATCAAAGAATTTTACAATATTTGCACCCAAGTAACCTTTAAAGTGTATAGATGCATTACCAGCTAGTTGTTCTGCTATAATACTCGCTGCTCTATGAGCACCCCATGCTAATGGTACGTGTGCATTTAAGTCCACATGACGATAATGTGAAGTAATAATATCACCTAAAGCATAAATGTTATCAATGTTAGTTTGGAACTGATCGTTTACTGGAATATAACCCTTACTGTCTAAACTTACATTTGATGATTGAATAAATTCGGAATTAGGTTTTACTCCAACCCCTTCAATAATCAAATCATAGTTTTCAACTTTACCAGATTTGAAATGAACTGTATTACCATCCACTGATTGAATTTCTTCATTTAAACGATAATTGATATCTCTCGCTTCCATTTCATCAAAAATGGGTTGATTCATATCGCTATCCATTAACTTGTTTACATGAGTTGAACGGTGTATCAATGTACTTTCGATACCTCTATGGTGTAAATTGTCTAATATTTCTAAACCTATATATCCTGCACCAACGACAAGGGCAGTTTTAACGTTTTGCTGTTCTATAAATTTTTCAATGGCATCAGTATCTTCCATATTTCTTAATGTAAAACTGATATCACTGTTTAAGTTTAAAGTATTCGCACTGCACCCTGGACTTAAAATTAAAGTGTCATAATCTTCTTCAAACGTTGTATTGTCACGTTTATTATAAACAGTAATTGTTTGCGCTTTGTCATTAATTGCAGTTACCTCGTGATAAGGTTTAACAACAATTTTTTTAGAATCATAGAAAGACTCGGGTGTAGCTTCTAATACTTTGTCTCTTGAATCTACGACATTTCCTAAATAATAAGGTAGTGCACAGTTAGCAAAACTCATATCTCTATCTTTTTCAAAAACAGTTATTTCACTCTCATGGTCTAGTCTTCTGATTTGGCTAGCAACGGTTGCACCTCCAGCAACAGCACCCACCACTACAATTTTATTCATAGTATATTGCCCCCTATAAATTTAGTGTTTAAATATGTGATTCTACTACTGTTTCATACGATATATTTAAATGAAAGAAATCGTTTAAATAGCGACCAATGCCATCTTCATTATTTGAATAAGTCACATGATTGGCTACATGTTTTAGTTCATCTAAACCATTTCCCATAGCAATACCATGTTTTGCATATTTTATCATTTCTAAGTCATTATCTTCATCGCCGAATGCAATAATATGGTTTCTGTCTACATCTAAATAAGTTTTCACATAATCTATGCCTCTAGCTTTACTAATTCCTTGTTTTACGATTTCGATTACTGGGAAAGGTGAGCCCCATCTTCGGTGTTCAATATTTTCTGCATAGAAACGGGTTAGCATTTGTTTGATTCTAGGAATCATAAATTCTTCAGCTTCAACTAAAATGGAAGTAGGCGATTCATTTAAGGAGTAAAGTAAGTCACCAGTTTCAATTTTAGGATTTCCCATTGAAAAACCATCGAATAATTTTTGGTCAAAATTATTTAAAAAAACATAATCTTTTACTTCAGCAATAATATTGGAGACACCAAAGTTGTTCAGTGACTGAATGATCTCATGTGATAAGTCTAAATCCAGTACTTCATGTTTATTTTGGAAATGATCATCTTTTGGATGGTGAACGAATGCACCATTAAAGTTAACTACAGGAGTATCCATATTTAGTTCATGGTAATAAATTTGACTGGCTCTGTATGGTCTGCCTGTTGCTATCATTAGTTTGTGTCCTTGCTTTTGCAATGTAGTTAAAACCTTTTTTGTATAAGGTGTAATTTTCTTGTCATCGTTTAATAGTGTTCCGTCTAAGTCTAAACAAATTAAATAAGAACTCATGTAAATCTCCTTTGAATTTAATAAATGATGTATGAACATCATAGCATTTTATTGGCGTTTTGTAAGATATTTGATATATTGTTAGTATGATTAAATACGAAGAGGTGAAAAGTATGGACGAAGGATTAAAAGATAGCATACTAAATGCTTTAGAGATGGTCATAGACCCTGAGTTAGGAATCGATATTGTAAACTTAGGTTTAGTATATAACGTAGATGTTGATGATGAAGGTTTATGTACAGTGGAAATGACGTTAACTTCTATGGGTTGTCCGCTTGGACCGCAAATTATGAACCAAGTAAAAATGGTCTTAGCAGAAATTCCAGAGATTTCAGATACAGAAGTAAATATTGTTTGGAGTCCACCATGGAGTAAAGAAATGATGTCACGCTATGCAAAAATAGCGCTAGGCATAGGTTAATATATAGATTAGAGAACTAGTTTAAGTAACAATGCGATGAGATACGTATTGCTAACTTAAGCTAGTTTTTTTATTTAAACAACATATACCCACTTTGTGTCAGGCTATTTTAAAATTATTTATTTCTATCGCTCAATTCATTAAAATAATTGCAGTTGTATTACATTAGTATTACAATGGCTAGGTAAATAAAATAGATGTTTATGTAATTTTAGGAAAGTTTGTGGGAAAATGAACAATAATCTTGAAAATTGTCGTGTGAAACGTAGCACGCGATACATGCCAGGTTTAGATGGTTTAAGGGCAATTGCAGTGATTGGTATTATTATTTACCATCTAAATAGGCAATGGTTAACCGGTGGATTTTTAGGTGTTGATACATTTTTTGTTATTTCGGGATATTTAATTGCTAGCTTACTGTTAAATGAATATGAAGAAACAGGGATAATTAATTTAAAAAACTTTTGGATACGACGATTTAAAAGATTGATACCTGCAGTATTAACTTTAGTATTTGTTGTCATTGTGGTAACACTGGTATTAAAACCAAACGAAATTATTAATATTAAAAAAGATGCAATAGCAGCAATTTTTTACTTTTCAAATTGGTGGTACATCGCTACAGATGTCAATTATTTTGAACAATTTGCTTTCATGCCATTAAAACATTTGTGGTCTTTAGCAATTGAAGAGCAATTTTACATAGTTTTTCCAATTCTTTTTATATTCCTTTTATTAGCTTTTAAAAAATATCGTAATGTTGTTTTGATATTTTGGATTATTTCGTTAATTTCTTTACTAGTGATGATAAGCATTTCACAACCACATATGTCTCATTCTCGAGTTTATTTTGGTACAGATACAAGACTTCAAACTATGTTATTAGGTGTCATATTAGCGTTTTTATGGCCTCCGTTCAAGTTGAAAAAACATCCGAAAAAGACATTAACGCATATCATAGATGGTATTGGTGTTTTTGGTATTTTCATTTTGCTTTTACTTTTTTATAAAGTTAATGATAATAGCGATTGGATTTATAATGGTGGTTTTTATTTAATATCTGTAATGACATTATTTGTCATAATGAGTGTTGTTCATCCATCAGGTTACTTTGCTAAAGTCATAGGAAATCCTATTTTTGTTATGATAGGTAAAAGGTCCTATAGCTTATATTTATGGCATTTTCCAGTGATTAGTTTTGTACATTCATATTATGTTGATGGACAATTACCGAGTTATGTGTACTTATTAGATATCATATTGACAATTATTTTAGCAGAATTATCGTATCGTTATATTGAAACGCCTTTTAGAAAAAAAGGTTTCAAAGCACTTTCTATAAAATTAAATAAAAAAATACCATTAGTGAGAACAGCTATTTTATTAATTTTTATGATTCCAAGTTTATTTGTTTTAGCTGGTAGCTTTGATAAATTAGGAAAAGATATGGTTTCAGATAAAAAAACTACGTTTAAGACTAATGAATTTGATAAACAAATAGTGAGGCCTATACCAATTGATGATGTAAACTTTTTTGGTAAATCAAATGCTAAAAAAACCTCCAAATCAGAAGTTTTTACAAATATTAAACCACTGCTCATTGGTGACTCAGTGATGGTTGATATTGGTGAGAATTTTAAAAAAAGGGTGCCCAATGCACAAATTGATGGTGAGGTTGGTCGTAATCTTTACGATGTCGCTCCACTTGTAGAAAAACATTATCATTCGTTTAATAAAAAATCAGATAAAATTGTACTAGAGCTTGGTACAAATGGAGATTTTAGTAAAGAACAATTAGATACGTTAATCAATAAATTCGGGAATGCTCAAATTTATTTAGTGAATACGAGAGTTCCGAGAAGTTATGAAGGCCATGTGAATAAATTGATGACAGATGCTGCAAACACACACAAGAATGTAACGCTTGTTGATTGGTACAAACGCTCTGAAAATCATACAGAATACTTTGCACCAGACGGTATTCATTTCGAACCAAAAGGTGTAGAGGCATTGACGGATGAAATTTTAAAGCATATAGCTAGCAATGCAAAATAAATTAAAAACTTAGAGAAATATGAAATCAATGAAGCTTAACTAACGCGTAAACGCCAATTTTTGTTAAAATTGGCGTTTACTTTGCTTTTGAACATCTATAAAGAAAACTGTCATTTGAAGATGTACTTTAAATGACATATATTTACCATTAATGAATTAGCATAGTTGATATTAATACTTTCTATCTTGTTTCTTGATTGGGTAATCGTTTGCGCTCATATCTCTTCTAGTCATGAGTCCATGGCTATTAAATTCCCAATGTTCATTACCATGGGTACGCATCCATTGAGTTGTTGAAGCATCATACCATTCATACTCAAATCTAACTGAAATACGGTTATCGGTGTAACACCATAATTCTTTCATCAATTTGTAATGAAGTTCTTTATTCCATTTTCTATATAAAAAAGATTTGATTGCTTCTCGGCCTTCAAAAAACTCATTACGATTTCTCCATTGTGAATCAAGTGTATAAGCGAGACATACTTTTTCAGGATCTCTAGTATTCCATGCATCTTCCGCCAATTTAACTTTTTCTAAAGCTGTCTGTTTATTAAACGGCGGCGTTGGCTTTTTGATTACATCTTTCATATAGATAACCTCCAATCTTGTATATTTACAATAATGCTAACATAGCTTTAAAGTATGAACTGCACCCTGTCAAGTAGACAGTGAAAAAAACAAAATGTTTATGGCTACCTTATATTTACGATATAAGGGTAGCCATTTTTAATGTTATTCTTTCTTGATTAAAAAATTCTATATATGAATTAATTGCTTTTATTGCTGTAGCCTTGTCTTTAAAAATCACTTTTTTTCTTCCTCTAAACAATTCACTTTTAATAGTTCCCCATACACCTTCCATAGGTCCATTATCTATGCAACATCCTGGTCGTGACATACTTTGTTTTATACCAAGTTGCTCTAACGTAACTTTAAATAATCTGCTTGTATATTGATATCCTCTGTCGCTATGCAAGAGTATACCTTCGGTATTCGGCACAAGTTTGACTGCTTTTTTGAGCGTATCTAATACAAATTTATTGTTATTTGAGGTACTTAATTTATGACTGATAATCTGTTTGCTGCCTAAGTCATAAATAGCACTTAAGTAAAGTTTTTTACCATTGCTGAGTTTGAATTCTGTAACGTCAGTTAACCATTTTTTATTTGGGATTTGTTCTTCAAATTTTCTATTTAATATATTATGTGCTGTAATTTCAGGTGTTGTTTTAATATATCGTTTTCTTTTAGGGCGGATAGTAGATTTTAGATTAAGTTGATTCATCAATCTATAGACACGTTTATGATTTACTTTTTGATGTAGTTTAAGTCTTAAATATATGTATATACGACGATATCCATATATGCCTTTGTATTTATTGTAGATATCAACGATATCTTTGATCAATTTTTGGTTTTCAATTTCTTTATTTGATGGTTTGCGATGTAACCATTTATAGTAACTTGAACGTGATATCTTTAATACTGAACATAACCAAGCTATCGGATAAAGGTTTTTAAATGCTTTTACCGTTTGGTATGATGCTTTTTGTCTGATGCCTGTTTCATCAACTTCCTTTCTATTTCTTCTTCCTTTTTTAAAACGTCATTTTCCATTTGAAGAAATTTATTTTTCTCTTTAAGTATCTTAATTTCAGCTTTTAATGCCTCTTCAGGTGTTAATACAGACTGGGGTTTCCCTTTTCCACGTCCATCTTTAAGCCCATCATACCCATGCAAGTTGTACTTTTTTACCCAGTTATATACTTGGCTATAATTGATGTTAAAATGATTTGCTGTTGTCTTATACGATTGACCATGATTCATATAATAATCAACGATTTCCACACGATCTTCAAATGTTAATGATTTATATTTCAATTGATACACCTCGGGTTTTGGAGAATATGTTTTTAATATTTTACCCGATAAATACTTTGAAATCCATTTGTTTACAGTTGAAGTAGTGGGGATATTATATTTAACTACTAAATCAGTTAAAGATAGGCCATCATTTATATATTCGTGCACAACTTTAAGCTTAAATTCATTTGAGTAGGTATTATTTCTCTGAATTGGTAAAAGCACCTTTATTCCATGCTTCTTAAATTTATAATAGTTAATCAATAATGTTCTAGGAGAACAATTTAAATTTAATTTTTGAATTACATTTTTCATACTATATCCTTCTTCATATAAGCTGAAAGCTTTTTGATAAGTTTCAGGTGATAATTTTCTATGAGTCATAAAAAAACTCCCTTCAAAGTTTACATTTTTAAGTGTCTACTTTGAAGGGAGCATATCAGTAATGAGGAATGTCCTATTGTTGAAAATATAAATATTACTATAGAATTTAATAGCTTTATATTATTTATCTAGATGTTTTAACATATAAGTATCTGGTAAAAGTTATGATATAGTAAGCGTTCAAAACTAATAAAAATAATTGAAAAACCAACCCTTTATTGTTGATTATTACCGAGAAGCGTAATATAATATAGATAAGGTCAAAGAAAGTCAAAGTCAAACTTACTTTATTGATCAATCATTAAATGGTGAGGTGAATCAATTTGGATATCAATCAAATGACCTATGCAGTCCAAAGTACATTACAAAATGCTATTGAACTGGCTAAAATAAATGAAAATCAAAATATTGAAATTGAAGCTGTATTATCAGCGGCATTAACAGAAAGTGAAAGTTTATTTAAAAGTATTTTTGATAGAGCGCATATAGACACTGATAAATTAGATCAATCATATAAAGAAAAGCTTAAAAAATATCCATCCGTTCAAGGAGATAATGTCCAATATGGCCAATATATAAGCCAAAATGCTAACAATTTATTAAATAAAGCTGAATCTTATATGAAAAAATATGAAGATGAATATATATCTATGGAACACATCGTATTAGCTGCTATTGATATAGATGATACGACTAAACAATTTGTAGCAAATAAAAAAGAAGTTATTGAAGAAATTATTAAAAAAGTTAGAGGAGGCAATCACGTGACATCACAAAATCCAGAAGCAAATTATGAAGCTTTAGAAAAATACGGTCGTGACTTAGTTGAAGAAGTACGTCAAGGAAATATGGACCCTGTCATTGGTCGTGACGAAGAAATTCGTAATTCAATCCGTATATTAAGTAGAAAAACTAAAAATAATCCTGTTTTGATTGGTGAACCAGGTGTAGGTAAAACAGCAATCGTCGAAGGGTTAGCGCAACGTATCGTTCGTAAAGATGTGCCAGAATCATTGTTAGATAAAACAATTTTTGAACTTGATTTAAGTGCACTTGTGGCTGGAGCTAAATATCGAGGAGAATTCGAAGAAAGATTGAAAGCAGTACTTAAAGAAGTCAAAGACTCTGACGGCAGAATTATTTTGTTTATTGATGAAATTCATATGCTTGTAGGTGCTGGTAAAACTGAAGGGGCTATGGATGCAGGTAATATGCTCAAACCGATGTTAGCTCGTGGTGAACTACATTGTATTGGTGCGACTACATTAAATGAATATAGAGAATATATTGAAAAAGACTCAGCTTTAGAGCGTCGTTTCCAAAAAGTAAATGTATCTGAGCCTAATGTAGAAGATACAATTTCTATCTTACGTGGTTTGAAAGAACGTTACGAAGTATATCACGGTGTTCGTATACAAGATAAAGCATTAGTAGCAGCAGCTGAATTATCAGATCGGTATATTACAGATCGATTCTTACCGGATAAGGCAATAGATTTAGTAGACCAAGCATGTGCGACGATACGTACTGAAATGGGCTCAAATCCAACAGAATTAGATCAAGTGAATCGTCGTGTTATGCAGCTGGAAATTGAAGAGTCGGCATTGAAAAATGAATCTGATAATGCTAGTAAACAGCGTTTACAAGAGCTACAAGAAGAACTAGCGAACGAAAAAGAAAAACAAAGTTCTATTCAATCACGTGTTGAAGAAGAAAAAGAAAAAATAGCTAAGTTGCAAGAGAAACGTTCAGAATTAGATGAAAATCGAAAAGCTTTAGAAGATGCTGAAAACAACTACAATTTAGAAAAAGCAGCGGAATTACAGCACGGTAAAATTCCACAATTAGAAAAAGAATTACGTGAACTAGAAGATGCTTTCCAAAATGAACAAAATGAAGACAATGACCGCATCATTCGTGAAATTGTTACCGATGAAGAAATTGGTGATATTGTTAGTTCTTGGACAGGCATTCCAGTATCAAAATTAGTTGAAACTGAAAGAGAAAAACTCTTGAACTTATCTGATATACTTCATGAACGTGTTGTGGGACAAGATAAGGCTGTAGATTTGGTTGCAGACGCAGTTGTCAGAGCACGTGCTGGAATTAAAGATCCTAACAGACCCATTGGCAGCTTCTTATTCCTAGGCCCAACTGGTGTGGGTAAAACAGAATTAGCGAAATCTTTAGCATCAACTTTATTTGATTCAGAAAAACATATGATTCGTATTGATATGAGTGAATATATGGAAAAACATTCTGTCTCACGTTTAATAGGTGCGCCTCCAGGTTACGTTGGACATGAAGAAGGCGGTCAACTGACTGAATCAGTACGACGTAATCCTTATTCAGTCATTCTGTTAGACGAAATAGAAAAAGCACATTCAGATGTGTTCAATGTGCTGCTTCAAATATTAGAAGAAGGTCGTTTAACTGATTCACAAGGTCGAGAAGTAGACTTTAAAAATACAATAATTATCATGACGAGTAATATAGGTTCACAAATTTTATTAGAAAATGTAAAAGATACAGGTGTAATAACTGAATCAACAGAAAAAGCAGTTATGAATAGTTTAAATCAATACTTCAAACCTGAAATCATTAATCGTATGGATGATATCGTATTATTTAAACCATTATCTGTAAATGATATGAGTTTAATTGTTGATAAAATTTTAACACAATTAAACATTAGACTGATGGAACAACGTATTTCAATTGAAGTTTCTGACAAAGCTAAGACTTGGTTAGGTGAAGAAGCATATGAACCACAATTTGGTGCAAGACCACTTAAAAGATTTGTTCAAAGACAAATTGAAACACCACTTGCACGCAAAATGATTAGAGAAAATCTACCAGAAGGTACGTTAATAAAAATAGATTTATCTGATGATGGTTTAACATTTGAAGAAATTAAACCAGAAATGATATAAGAAGAAATAAATAGAAAATAGTGTTTGCGCATCATCGCTATTGAAATATGCTCATAAATGATTTGGAGAAATTCATTTATGGGCTACTATTATATTAGTGTTGGATTAATTAAAAAATTTAGTACATTTAAAATCTTAGAAATTTTCTATAGCAAAAAAAGGCAATCTCTAAATTGATAACTTAGAGATTGCCTTTTTAAATTCGTTCGAGATATTTTCGTTTCGAACGCTTCTTAAAAATGTGTATGCGATAAATAATTAGTGTTGTTCTTTCGTTTCATGCTTTGAAGGTTTAATAATCAAGTCAAATAATACGACAATGATTGTAAATACAATAGCACCAATAATAGGGGTGATCAAATTAAGTGCGCCCCCACCTGAAAGACTGTTAAGCACGAAATTTACCATTTGTAATAAGACAATAGACCAAAATAACACTGCGAGGTATTTCATTATGTAATGCCTCCAATTTAATATATATATACATTTATTATAAATAAGAATGTGATATTTGTATAGTAGTAAGTTATAAAGTGTAGATTTTAATTGTACTAATTTTCACTATAAATTATAATAATAAATGTGATTTTAATGAGTATACTAGGTGAAGTTCTTGTATTGGAATTATGTATTATGTTAAATTAATACCTGGTATTAAAAAATTATTAAGAAGGTGTACAACCATGAACGTGGGTATTAAAGGTTTCGGCGCATATGCGCCTGAAAAAGTAGTAGAGAATGCCTATTTTGAATCGTTTTTAGAAACTTCAGATGAATGGATTTCGAAAATGACAGGTATTAAAGAAAGAAGATGGGCTGATGAAGATGAAGAGACGTCTGATTTAGCTTATCAAGCAAGTGTTAAAGCTATTAATGATGCTGGTATTGAACCAACGGACATAGATATGATTATTGTTGCAACATCTACAGGAGATTTTCCATTTCCAACTGTGGCTAACATATTACAAGACAGACTTGGCATCGGAAAGGTTGCTTCTATGGATCAGTTAGCTGCATGTAGTGGTTTCATGTATGCAATGATTAACGCTAAACAATTCGTACAATCAGGCGATTATAAAAATATTTTAGTTGTAGGTGCAGATAAATTATCTAAAATCACAGATTACACAGACCGTTCAACCGCTATTTTATTTGGTGATGGTGCTGGTGCAGTCGTTATCGGCGAAGTGTCTGAAGGCCGAGGTATTTTAAGTTATGAACTTGGATCAGACGGTTCTGGAGGCGAATATTTATATTTAAATCCAGAAAATGGTAAGATATTTATGAATGGACGAGAAGTGTTTAAATTTGCTGTTAGAATCATGGGTGAAGCCTCTAATAATGCAGTTGCAAAAGCAAATTTAGAACCAAACGATATCGATATGTTTGTGCCACATCAAGCGAATATTAGAATTATGGAATCTGCAAGAGAACGATTAGGTATACCTAAAGAAAAAATGAGCGTCTCAGTGGATAAATTTGGTAATACTTCTGCAGCTTCAATTCCATTAAGTATCGCACAAGAATTAGAAAATGGTAAAATTAAAGATGATGATGTTTTAGTACTAGTAGGATTCGGTGGCGGTCTTACTTGGGGTGCTGTAACAATAAGATGGGGAAAATAGGAGGATAATATATGAGCAAGGAACATCGTGTCGTCATTACTGGTATGGGTGTTTTATCACCAATCGGTAATGATGCAAAAACTTCATGGAAAAATGCACTAAATGGTGTTAGTGGTATAGATGAAATAACACGTATAGATACATCAGCATATAAAGTTCATTTAGCGGGTGAATTAAAAGACTTTGATATTGAAGATCATATAGATAAAAAAGAAGCGCGTCGTATGGATCGATTCACACAGTATGCAGTAGTCGCTGCAAGAGAAGCGGTTAAGGATGCAAAACTAGATATTAATGAAGATACAGCTAATAGAATTGGTGTTTGGATTGGCTCAGGTATCGGTGGCATGGAAACATTTGAATTATCACATAGCCAATTGCTAGAGCGTGGCCCTAGACGTGTCAGTCCTTTCTTTGTTCCGATGTTAATTCCTGATATGGCTACAGGCCAAGTATCTATTGATTTAGGTGCAAAAGGGCCGAATGGTGCTACGGTTACAGCATGTGCTACAGGTACAAACTCAATTGGAGAAGCTTTCAAGATTATCCAACGCGGTGATGCCGATGCTATGGTTACAGGTGGTACTGAAGCGCCAATTACACATATGGCAATCGCAGGCTTTAGTGCAAGCCGTGCTTTAACAACGAATGAAGATAAAGAAACAGCTTGTCGACCATTCCAAGAAGGCCGCGATGGCTTTGTAATGGGAGAAGGCGCAGGTATTGTTGTACTTGAATCTTTAGAGTCAGCCAAAGCACGTGGTGCAGAAATTTATGCTGAAGTAGTTGGTTATGGTTCAACAGGTGATGCTTATCATATTACAGCTCCAGCACCTGAAGGCGAAGGCGGCTCACGTGCGATGCAAGCAGCGATTGATGATGCAGGCATTGAGCCCCAAGATATTCAATATTTAAATGCTCATGGTACGAGTACGCCAGTTGGCGATTTGACTGAAATTCAAGCGATTAAAAATACATTTGGTGAAGCAGCTAAAAACTTAAAAATTAGCTCTACAAAATCAATGACTGGTCACTTATTAGGTGCAACAGGTGGTTTAGAGGCCATTTTCTCTGCTTTATCTATTAGAGATGGCCGCATCGCGCCAACCATCCATGCTGAATCTCCAGACCCAGAGTGTGATTTAGACATTGTTCCAAATAAAGCTGAAGATTTAGATATTACTTACGCTATGAGTAATAGTTTAGGATTTGGTGGCCATAATGCCGTCCTTGTTTTGAAAAAATTTAACGACTAAATCATATGTAATGATAAAAGGCTGAGACAATTCATTTGTCCAGCCTTATTTATTTTGGCTGAAATTATTTAACAGATACGGAGTGATATGAATAAGCGATGATATCGATTGAAGATAGTTTTAATTTTTAAATAATATATATTTTAATAGTAAAATACATAATTAAATTTGATATATTGTATATTTATAGTGTGCATCTAGTGTATAATGTGCTTTATATTTACTTCAAAAGGAGGCAGTCAAGATGAAACGCTTTTCAACTTTGTCAACAACTTTGAAAACACGAATGATTGCAGATTTTATCTTGATTATAGCAAGTCAAGCCATCATGCCTTTTATAGCACTTTATTTAACGAGCAAGGTGAACGCAGTTTTTGCAGGGACATTTTTAATTATAAATATTATAGTGAGTTTTATAGTGTCTTTTTTAGGTGGATATTTAGGTGATAATTATAATAGGAAGAAAACGGTGAATTATATTCACTTTTTATATGCAATTTGCCTAATTATTCTAAGTATTACGGTTACTATGGACGGTACTGGTTTAGTTATATTTTGTATTGCTATTTTTGTTTTTCAATTATTATTTGCTGCAAGTGAACCTATATTTGAAGCGGCTATTATGGATGCTATATATGAAGATGTTAGGGCATATGTATATCAACTCAATTATTGGATGTTTAATATCGGTACAGCCATCGGTATGGCGTTAGGTGCATTATTATATTTGGGGCATAAACATTTATTATTTATTCTTTTCTTTGTCGCTATGTTAGTAAGTTGGTACTTATTTGAGAAGTATTATGATGTTAAACAAGTTATTAGTAAAAAGGGCGACGTTACGACTAAGTTTAAACATTTTTTTGAAAGCTATCGAGATGTAGTTAAAGATAAATATTATATGATGCTAAATTTGGGCTATATGATGGTCATCATGGCTGAATTGAGTTTAAATTCTTATGTCGTGGTAAGGTTGAAAGATGCTTTTGAACCATTATCGATTTTAGGTTTTTATATAGATGGTGTCAGAATGTTTACGGTCATTATGATTATTAATACAGTAGTTGTCGCCACTTTAACATTTACTGTCAACAGAATTGTCGCAGCGACTTCGACTAGAATTGCATTTATGATTGGGATTGTCTTGTATACATTAGGATACAGTGTATTGACGTCTGCAACATCGTTTTGGATTTTATGCTTATTTTCAATTTTGGCTACTTTAGGGGAATTAATATATTCACCTATACAAAATGCACAACGATTCTTGATGATTCCTGAAGATAAACGAAGTACGTATAGTACATTTGCAATGGTTTCATTTTACGGCGGAAATATTTTAGCACGGCTAGGACTTATTATTGGCGCATTTATATTGCCATGGATGATGTCTATCTACGTGGCAGTCATTGTTTTGTTGGGTTTTATCCTACTTTATTATGCACTTTTCTGTAATCCCAATATTGATAATCAACAGAAAAAAAGGCTGGATTAGTTATTGTTATTAAATACAATTACTAATCCAGTCTTTTTATATAGCAAATGATATTAAAATAGAGATAATGACATAAATGAGATTACAAAGAAAAGCAATTTTCACCCAAGATGAAACAATATAAATATCTTTTTTAGGTTTAGTAGGCTTAAAAAACGTATCATCTTCAAGCGAGCTTCTATGTTTCTTTCTCATCAATTGATATTTTAATCTTCTAAAACCAAAGCTTGTAGGATCTAAAACGCCTTCTTGTACAATCAAAATGATAAAAGAGAATATTGCTAAGAAGATAGAGACATAGAATATAATATTAATAAAGTTTATCCAATTATGGTTTGAAAATAACCATAAAATAAATGAAATTATAGGTGTAATAAGTAAAAATAATACGAGATGTTTTAAATATTTCATGTCGTTGCCCCCAAAAAAAGAATTAAATTAATTGTAACTTAAGTTAACTAAAAAATGAATAAAAATTACTATAAATTCGTTAACAACAGTATTTAATTAGAAGTTTAAAATTAATTAATTTTTAATTTCTTTAATAAAGTAAAGCAATAGAATATTGATTAAAATCTTAACTAAACGTATAATGTTATTAAATATTCTGAATATTGTGAAGGGAATGTTTAATTCGATTCAAAGGGGGATACAATATGCTTAAATATGTTTTAAAGCGATTGGGTTATATGTTTTTGTCATTATTCATTATCATTACCATTACATTTTTCTTGATGAAACTTATGCCAGGTTCACCATTTAATGATGAAAAATTAAATGATGAACAAAAGCAAATTCTAAATGAAAAATATGGTTTGAATGACCCAGTACCAGTTCAGTATGCGAGTTATTTGAAGAATGTTGTTACGGGGGACTTTGGTAACTCATTCCAATATGATAACCAGCCAGTTTGGGATTTAATCAAACCAAGGTTATTACCATCTTTAGAGATGGGTTTAACAGCGATGGTGATTGGTGTCATACTCGGTCTGATTTTAGGGGTCATTGCGGCAGTCCGGCAAAACACCTGGGCTGACTATACAGCTACAGTAATTTCAGTTATAGCAGTATCGGTACCATCATTTGTATTAGCTGTTTTATTACAATATGTATTTTCAGTAAGATTACAATGGTTCCCAGTAGCAGGTTGGGAAGGTATTTCAACAGCAGTGTTACCATCTTTAGCACTATCAGCAGCAGTTTTAGCGACGGTAGCAAGATACATAAGAGCAGAAATGATAGAAGTGTTAAGTTCAGATTATATTTTACTTGCACGTGCCAAAGGCAATTCAACAATGAGAGTATTATTTGGACACGCATTAAGAAATGCCTTGATTCCAGTAATTACAATTATTGTGCCAATGTTGGCGAGTATATTAACAGGTACTTTGACAATTGAAAATATTTTTGGGGTGCCAGGGTTAGGGGATCAATTCGTAAGATCGATTACTACGAACGATTTCCCAGTAATTATGGCGACAACTATTTTATTCAGTACACTATTTATAGTTTCTATTTTCCTTGTAGATATATTATATGGTGTTATTGATCCACGTATACGTATACAAGGAGGTAAAAAATAATGGCTGATAATAAAAATGAAAATTTAAATCAAGATTATTCAAATGCAGTTATGTCACATACCTCAGAAGCAATACCAGCATCAGATTTTATTAGAAGTAACAATGATATTGAAAAAGAGCCTGAAATACAGAGAGAAAGTAAAAACTTTTGGCAAGATGCATGGACACAATTAAAGCGTAATAAATTAGCAGTAGTTGGTATGATAGGGTTAATTATTATCATTATTTTAGCGTTAATTGGACCATTATTTAGTGCGCATGACTATGCTGAACAAGATGTTGAAAGACGTAATTTACCAGCTAAAATACCTGTGCTAGATCAAATTTCATTTTTACCATTTGATGGTGAAGGTGCTCAAGGTAAAGATGCCTATGAAGAAGCTGGAGTGAAAGAAAATTTCTGGTTTGGTACAGACCAATTAGGTAGAGATTTATGGTCACGTACTTGGCAAGGTGCACAAGTATCATTATTTATTGGTGTTGTTGCAGCATTGCTCGATATTTTTATTGGGGTCATTTATGGCGCGATTTCAGGATTTTTTGGAGGACGACTTGATAATGTGATGCAACGTATTATTGAAATTGTTGCGTCTATACCAACATTGATTGTTGTTATTTTATTCGTGTTAATCTTTGAACCATCTATATGGACGATTATATTAGCGATGGCAATCACAGGCTGGATTGGAATGAGTCGTGTTGTCAGAGGGGAATTCTTAAAATTAAAAGGTCAAGAATTTGTATTAGCTTCAAAAACATTAGGTGTATCTAAACTTAAATTAATATTTAAGCACATATTACCTAACACACTAGGAGTTATAGTTGTTACATCTATGTTTACAGTGCCGAATGCAATCTTCTTCGAAGCATTCCTAAGCTTTATTGGTATTGGAGTGCCAGCACCAAGAACATCACTTGGTTCACTTGTAAATGATGGTCGCGCAATGTTATTGATTCATCCACATGAATTATTTATTCCGGCTATTATTTTAAGTTTATTAATATTATTCTTCTATCTATTTAGTGATGGATTACGTGATGCATTTGATCCGAAAATGCGTAAATAAAAAGGGGGCAACATTTTATGTCAGAAAGAATATTAGAAGTTAACAATTTGCATGTTTCCTTTGATATTGACGCAGGGGAAGTGCAAGCAGTACGTGGCGTGGATTTCTTTCTAGATAAAGGAGAAACACTAGCGATTGTTGGTGAATCAGGTTCTGGGAAATCAGTGACAACAAAAGCTATTACGAAATTATTCCAAGGTGATACAGGGAGAATTAAAAAAGGTGTTATTAATTTCTTGGGTGAAGACTTAGCTCAAAAATCAGAAGAAGAGTTAATTAAATTACGAGGAAAAGATATTTCTATGATTTTTCAAGATCCGATGACTTCGCTTAATCCTACAATGAAAATAGGCAAGCAGGTTATGGAACCACTAATGAAACATAGAAATTACAATAAAGTAAATGCGAAAAAAAGAGCATTGGAAATATTAAACCTTGTCGGTTTACCAAACGCTGAAAAACGTTTTAATGCCTATCCACATCAATTTTCAGGGGGACAAAGACAGAGAATAGTCATTGCGACAGCACTTGCATGTGAGCCTAAAGTATTAATTGCTGATGAGCCAACTACTGCACTTGATGTAACGATGCAAGCTCAAATATTAGAATTGATGAGAGAGTTACAAAGTAAAATAAGTACTTCAATCGTTTTCATCACTCATGATTTAGGTGTTGTTGCTAATATAGCAGACAGAGTAGCTGTTATGTATGGTGGTCAAATGGTTGAAACCGGGGACGTAGATGAAATATTTTATGACCCTAAACACCCGTATACTTGGGGACTATTATCATCGATGCCTGATTTAACGACTGGTTCAGAAACAGAATTATTAGCTATTCCAGGTACACCACCAGATCTTTTACACCCGCCTAAAGGAGATGCGTTTGCTGAACGTAGCCAATATGCATTAGATGTGGATTTTAAAACACCGCCACCATGGTTCAAAATATCTGATACACATTTTGTGAAATCTTGGTTACTTGACGAGCGTGCACCTCATGTTGAACCACCAGAAATGGTACAAAAACGTTTACGTAAGATGCCAAATAATTACGATAAACCGCAACAAGTAGAAAGGGTGGCGTTTGATGATGCAAAATAAAGACATACTTTTACAAGTGAAAAATGTTAAACAATATTTTAATGAAGGAAAGCGTAACGAAGTGCGTGCAGTTGAAAATATTTCATTTGATATTTATAAGGGGGAAACATTTGGGTTAGTTGGTGAATCTGGTTGTGGAAAATCTACTACTGGTAAAGCCATTATTAAACTTAATGATGTAACTGATGGAGAAATACTTTATGAAGGTATCGATATTCAAAAAATAAAAAACCGTAAAGATTCTTTAAAGTTTAATAAAAAGATGCAAATGATTTTCCAAGATCCGTATGCTTCATTAAACCCAAGGTTAAAAGTCATGGATATCGTAGCAGAGGGGATAGATATTCATAAGCTAGCTAGTGGGACAAAAGACCGAAAAAGAAGAGTGTACAACTTATTAGAAACAGTAGGTCTTAGCAAAGAACATGCCAATCGTTATCCACATGAATTCTCAGGCGGTCAAAGACAACGTATCGGTATTGCACGTGCATTAGCAGTAGAACCAGAATTTATTATTGCAGATGAGCCAATATCAGCGTTAGATGTGTCAATACAAGCCCAGGTCGTTAATTTGCTATTAAAGTTGCAAAGAGAACACAATATTACGTTTTTATTTATTGCCCATGACCTTTCAATGGTGAAATATATTTCAGACAGAATAGCAGTAATGCATTTTGGTAAAATTGTCGAATTAGGTTCTGCAGATGAAATATACAATCATCCGTTACATCCTTACACGAAATCGTTGCTTTCAGCAGTACCACAACCGGATCCTGAAAGTGAACGTTCTCGAAAAAGAACAGTGTATAAAGAAGACACATCCAAAAATAATCAACGGTCATTAAATGAAATACAACCTGGCCATTTTGTATTTACTACGGATGAAGAAGCAGAAACATTAAAATCTCAAATGCAAGCACCATCAGTATAAGGGGAAGGGGGATTAATATGAAAAGGATTAAACTATTTATAGTTTTATTAGCTTTAACGGTGATTACAGCGGGATGTAGCAGTGCTGAAGGTATCTACTCGGACAAAGGACAAGTATTTAGAAAAGTGATACCACAAGATATTTCTTCATTAGACTCTGCACTAGTGACCGACACGGTATCTTTTGATTTATTCAATCAAGTCTATGAAGGTCTTTACACTTTGGATAAGAATGATAAAGCACAACCAGGTGTCGCTAAAGAAATGCCAAAGAAAAGTAATGGCGGTAAGACCTTGACAATTAAATTGCGTAAGGATGCAAAATGGTCTAATGGGGATCCAGTTACTGCACAAGATTTTGTTTTTGCATGGAAACGTGTTGTCAATCCAGATACAGCTTCAGAATATGCTTACATAATGTATGACTTAAAAAATGCTGAAGACATTAATATGGGTAAAAAAGATGTTGATAAATTAGGTGTAAAAGCGCTAGATGACCACACATTAAAAATTGAACTAAATAAGCCAATACCATATATTAATGAAATGCTTGCATTTGGCACATACTTGCCACAAAAAGAAAAAGTTGTGAAAAAGCATGGTGAACAATATGCTACAACTGCAGATAAAACAGTGTTTAATGGTCCGTTCAAAGTTCAAGATTGGAAAGTTGAAGATAAAATTCAATTAGTTAAAAATGAAGATTATTGGGACAAGAAAAAAGTTCATTTAGACCGTGTAAATTATAAAGTGTTAAAAGACCAGCAAGCAGGAGCATCACTTTATGACACTGGTTCTGTAGATGATACTACTATCAGTGCAGACCAAGTGGATAAATATCAAGGAAATCCTGGTTTGAAAAAACGTTTGTTGGCTAGTACGTTCTATATGAAGTTAAATCAAGATAATGTACCTGAATTTAAAAATAAAGATTTACGAATTGCAATTTCACAAGCGATTGATAAAGAAGGCTATGTGAATTCAGTTTTAAATAATGGATCTGAATCGACAGATGGGTTCACAGCTAAATTAACGGCAGAAACACCTGACGGCAAAGACTTTGCCGAATCTATAGATTCACCACTTGCATATAATCCGAAAGCAGCTAAGAAACACTTAGAAAAAGCGAAAAAAGATTTAGGTGTGAAAGAATTGACGTTTACCATGAATACTGAAGATACACCAGGATCAAAAGTATCAGCAGAATATATAAAATCAGAAGTAGAGAAGAATTTACCAGGTGTAACGATGAAAGTTAAACAATTACCGTTTAAACAGAGAGTAAATCAAGAACATTCTGAAACATTTGAAGCATCGTTATCAAGTTGGGGGCCAGATTATCCAGATCCTCTAACATTCTTGGAAATTATGACAACAGGTAATCCTTCAAATAATACCGCTTGGGGTAGTAAAAAATACGACCAACTCGTTAAAGATGCGAATGGTAAATTATTGAAAAAACCGGAAGAACGTAATGCAGCGATGAAAGAAGCGGAAGAATTATTACTCAATGATGCACCTGTAGCACCTATATATCAAAAAGGGGAAGCACATTTAACCAATCCACAAGTCAAAGGTTTATTCTATCACCAAATTGGTGGTGATACTTCGCTAAAAGAAGTAAGCATTGATAAATCAATTGACCGTGAAACTGGTAAAAAGAAATAAAATAAGTGAAAAATGAAATTTGAGTACAACTTATCGAAATAATGAAAATACGTCACTTTCTATGTCATTATATAGAGAGTGGCGTATTCTTTGATATCATACATTTTTGATCCTTGTTAAATAATTACTTTCCAACAGAAGGATTGACAATAAATGATTATTGGTATTGTAAGACCTAATTGATATATTTCAAAAATTACGGTGTTAATGTAGCATTCATCAACTAAACAAAATTGTAATTTGCTAAAATCACGCGGATAGTTGTAGAAGGAATGATGAAATTTGAGTACAACCAGATTAATATATGTATAGAAAGTTGAAAAAACAGACTAATCCTTTAATTTGGATTGGTCTGTTTTAGAATGAGATGTATGCCAATTTTTTTGATTTTTAGATTATCTTTTTCGACCTAAGCCCATTGCTTTTTCCATTTTTTTTAATGTTTTAAATGAA
This sequence comes from Staphylococcus ureilyticus, assembly GCF_025558845.1. Lineage (NCBI taxonomy): Bacteria > Bacillati > Bacillota > Bacilli > Caryophanales > Staphylococcaceae > Staphylococcus > Staphylococcus ureilyticus. The sequence goes on from NZ_CP094825.1 coordinate 714,891, forward strand.
GCTTTTTGAGCTTTCTCTCTACCATTATCTAAAATTGTATCTAATTCATCTGAGTTGAAATAATACTCATATTTTTCTTGGAACTGAACTAAAAAGTCTTTTACAATTTCAGCTAAATCTGATTTAAATTCACCATAGTTAGAATCTTTATACTGTGTTTGGAGTTCATCAATTGTTTTATCAGTTAAACTTGAATAGATAGATAATAAATTTGAAATGCCAGGCTTATTTTCACGATCAAATTTAATAATACCATCTGAATCTGTTACTGCACTTTTTATTTTTTTAGCGCCAACATTGGGTTCATCTAACAATGAGATATAATTTTTTTGGTTATCATCACTTTTACTCATTTTTTTCGTTGGGTCTTGTAAACTCATAACACGACCACCAACTTTTGGCATGCGTATTTCTGGTTTTACAAGAACATCGTTGTAACGTGAATTGAATCGGTCTACTAAATTTCTAGTTAATTCAATATGTTGTTTTTGGTCGTCTCCAACAGGAACGATGTTTGTGTTATAAATAACGATATCTGCTGCCATTAATGGAGGATATGTAAGTAAGCCAGCTGGTATACCTTCCGTTTGTTTTACTGCTTTATCTTTAAATTGTGTCATACGTTCTAATTCACCAATTGATGAAATAGTTGTTAACATCCAGCTAGCTTGCACATGCGCTGGCACTTCAGATTGTATAAATAATGTTGATTTTTCTGGATCAATGCCTGAAGCTAAATAAATCGCTGCTAGTTGTCTTGTTTGTTTACGTAGTTTTAATCGATCTTGTGGAATTGTAATTGCGTGTTGATCCACGATGCAGAAGAAACAATCATAGTCTTCTTGGACTTCACCAAATTGCTTCAACGCACCAATATAATTACCAAGCGTTGGGATGCCGCTAGGTTGGATACCAGAAAATAAAGTTTCCATTTTTTGATGCCTACCTTTTTAATAATTTAATTTATCTACTTTAGTAATAGTATAACAGTATTTCAATCATTTGTAAGTTATGTTAAACTGTATACATATCAATATTTCTAACTAAATTGATTGGGAATTAAGCTTATTTGAAAATTTTTTAAAAAATTAGAGAATTCTCATTTAATTTTAATGTTGATAGGGTATACTTTAATTGTAAGGTTAAGATAGGTAAAAATGACTTAGTAATTTCTTAATCATATAAAAATTGAAATCTAATGAATTTATATTCATGAAAAATAGGAGAGTGAGATGTATGGTAACATTATTTACTTCACCAAGTTGCACATCTTGCCGTAAAGCGAAAGCATGGTTACAAGAACATGACATTCCGTATACGGAGCGTAACATTTTTTCAGAACACTTAACAATCGATGAAATTAAACAAATTTTAAAAATGACTGAAGATGGAACAGACGAAATCATATCTACTCGTTCTAAAACTTATCAAAAATTAAATGTAGATATTGATGCTTTACCACTTCAAGACTTATATTCAATTATCCAAGATAATCCAGGTTTGTTAAGACGTCCGATTATCTTAGATGATAAACGTTTACAAGTTGGTTATAATGAAGATGAAATCAGACGTTTTTTACCTAGAAAAGTACGTACGTTCCAATTGCAAGAAGCGCAACGTATGGTTGATTAATTTATAAATAGAGCGATTAAGCCATAAAGTAATGTTATTGTGATGTTGCTTTGTGGTTTTGTTGTGTTTACCATAACAGATAAATGTATACTTACGTCAAACAAATCGATTATTCGATTGTGAATAATTATTGACTAAATTCAAACAGCACTCTATAAAAAGTGCTGTTTTTTGGCCTTTTATAAGGGTATATGTTATTATAAGAGACCAAATAGAAAATAGTAAAAATTAATCAAACAAATTAATTGTAATTCTTACTACGTTCTAATACAATAATGATTACTATTCATCGACTGTAAGGAGTGAGATGATATGAGAATAGAGCGAGTTGACGATACTACCGTTAAACTATTTATAACATATAGTGATATAGAAGCAAGAGGTTTTAAACGAGAAGATTTATGGACTAATCGCAAACGTGGAGAAGAATTCTTTTGGAACATGATGGAAGAAATCAATGAAGAAGAAGATTTTGTTGTTGAAGGTCCTTTATGGATTCAAGTACATGCTTTTGAAAAGGGCGTTGAAGTAACAATTTCTAAATCTAAAAACGAAGATCTTATCAATATGTCTGATGAAGACAATGACCAATTAGATCATCAAGTTAATGATTTATTATCACAAACATTTGATCAAGATGATAGTTTAGAGGATTTATTTGAACAACGACAACAACAAAAAGAGACACAACAAGATCAAGAACGCAACAAACGTAAGCCGCAAAATACACGTACTGTTATAGTTAGATTTAATGACTTGGAAGAAGTAATTGATTATGCTTACCATAATAATCAAAGAACAGATGAGTTTGAAGATTTATTATATAGTTTTAATAATGTATATTACTACGCTGTTCACTTTGATGAAACAGTTGGACAAGAAACAATTAACGATAGTTACAGTCAATTACTTGAGTTCGCATATCCTACTGATAAATCAGAAGTATATTTAAACGATTACGCAAAAATTATTATGAGTCATAATGTCGCTTCACAAGTACGTCGTTATTTTCCTGATACAACAGAATAACTACGATAAAGAAACTAATATAAATTATTATCAACAATGATTATGATTTGATTAGTAGATTAATTTGAGACTGACAGTCTGGGACATAAGGTTCTTGGACAAATGAAAAAAGGCAATTTCTATTGAAATCATATAGAAATTGCTTTTTTCTGTATTGTTTTAAAATAAGGCATTTGATTCTGTGAGAGCTACATCATTCAGATACCATTATTGACCTTTTTCTATTGTACGACCAGAGCATACAGATTGGGTGTTACATGTAGAATAATTGTTAACATCATTTTGGTTGATATAAGCCGTTGTTTTTAAAGTATTTTAATGTGAAATTACGTATGAATACGTTGTATTTTGGTGAGATGCTGAAGGAACAGGATAAGCTGAAGACTGCAGTATGAAGCTGTTTTCTAAGAAAGCAAGCCAACAATACGAAGTATTGAATAATAAAGAAGCGCGCAGATGAATTGAATTAAATCATCTGCGTGCTATTTTTCTAGGATTTATGTCTCAGATTCTTTATGTAATAACAAGGTGATTTCTAAATAAAGTATAGTAATTTGTTGGCTTCTCACGTGTAATTAAATGAGGTGAAGAAATGTTATACGCGAACAATAATCGAAATCAGGCCGTTTGGGCAAAAGATGCGATAAAAAATAAGCATTATCGTTGCCCATTTTGTAAATGCAAAGTGATATTAAAAAAAGGAACATACAATACACCTCATTTTGCGCATATCCGTAATGATCGTTCATACTGTCATAAAAATGAATCACAAGAACATTTTAATTTAAAATACCATATTGCTCGAGAGTTAAAAGGCTTAAATCACAAAGTTAACATTGAACCTTATGTACCACAAAGTTACCAATATCCTGATTTAATCATTGATGATGAAATTGTATTAGAAATACAATTTTCAAAAGTAACGACAGCATGTATTTCGAAACGCAGTAAAACTTTACAAAATGCTGGGTATAAAGTGTATTGGATAACAAAAAAAGTTAAATATAATAAAAGTAATAGTGTTTTGTATTTATCAAAATACGAAAGAAATTTTATTAATATTCATAATAGATTATTATTATCGTGGGATACAACACATAAAATTCTTTTTGGTTATAAAGTGATTAATTTTTTAGGAGGGCAACAATTTATTGCCCAAAGGCATTATATGACATTTGCACAATTAATTAATCAAATTCAAATAGAGCGTGTTTATCATGCGCCAACACAGCCCTTAAAATTATCCAAAATTGCTATAAGCACTTATTTGAGAAACTGCCGTAAAACACACTCAGTTTTAGAACCAAGTTTAAGTGTGATGTATAATTTAAAATTAACGGATGCATGGGTAAATAAATATATAGGTATAATTTACCCAGAACAAATTTATATTAAGTCACATCCTGTGTATTGGCAATTACAACTTATATATTTGTGGCGTACACACACTTTTAACATGACACGATTTAAACAACTGATAGAATTAAATCATTTTTATAATGTTGAAATAGATAAAACGCAAATAAGCCATAGCGTTGTTCAAAAGTTCAAACAATTCTATAATAATCATGGGTGTTATAGCGTGCAAAAATAATCATGACATGAGAAAATTATACTAATAGACTTTATAGGAGGTTTACTAGATATTATGACACAACAATTAACAAGAGAAGAGCAAGAACGTAAATATCCAGAATATACTTGGGATTTATCTACCATTTTTGAATCTGATAATGCTTTTGAAGATGCATTTAAAGAAGTAGAAAATAATATCGGCAAAGAACAACAATATGTCGGTCACTTAGCTGATAGCTCATCTACACTATATAATGCATTAGCACTAGAAGATGAATTAGGTTCTAAGTTAGAAAAAGTATATGTATATGCACATTTAAAACAAGATCAAGATACAGCGAATGATAAATACACAGGTTATGAATCTAGAGCACATCAATTAATTATAAAATTCAGCTCAGCATGGAGTTTCTTAGTGCCAGAAATTCTACAAATAGATGAAGCAACGATACAAAAATTTATTGATGAAAATGATGATTTGGAACGTTATAAATTTGATTTAAAATTAATTAATGAAAAAAGACCGCATGTATTGAGTGCAGATAAAGAAAGATTACTAACTGAAGCACAAGATGCATTGTCTACACCTGACAATGTGTATGGCATGTTTAGTAATGCGGATTTAGAATTTGAAGATGTGATAGATAGTGAAGGCCAACGACATTCATTAACACAAGGAACATTCATTAAATGTCTGGAATCAGATGATCGCGTATTACGTCAATCTGCTTATGAAAATTTATATAAAGCATACGGTGCTTATAATAATACACTAAGTGCGACGCTCGCTGGAGAAGTTAAGAAAAATGTTTTTAACGCTAGAACACATAACTATAAAACAGCAAGAGAAGCAGCGTTAAGTAATAATCACATTCCAGAAGCTGTATATGATAATTTAGTGAAAACAGTTCATAAATACTTACCTTTACTTCATCGCTATACTAAATTGCGCAAAGAACTATTGGGCTTAGATGACATGAAAATGTATGATGTTTACACACCACTTGTTAAAGATATTAAATTTGAAATGCCGTACGAAGAGGCTAAAGATTGGATGTTGAAAGCATTACAACCGATGGGTGAAGAATATATGAAAGTTGTAGAAGAAGGATTAAATCATCGATGGGTAGATGTCTTTGAAAATAAAGGTAAACGTTCTGGAGGTTATTCATCAGGTGCACACTTAACAAATCCGTTTATTTTACTAAATTGGTCAAATACTGTTTCTGATTTGTATACTTTAGTACATGAATTTGGTCATTCAGCACATAGCTACTTTAGTCGTCAAAATCAACCATCTAATTTAAGTGATTACACTATTTTCGTTGCAGAAGTTGCATCGACTTGTAATGAAGCACTATTAAGTGATTATATGGATAAACATTTAGATGACAAGCGCAGATTATTACTATTAAACCAAGAACTTGAACGTTTCCGTGCAACACTATTTAGACAAACAATGTTCGCAGAGTTTGAACATAAAATCCATCAAATAGAAGAAGCAGGAGAACCATTAACAGCTAACCGTATGAATGAAGAATACGCAGCGCTCAACAGAAAATATTTTGGAGATTCTGTTGAAACAGATGAAAATATTAGTAAAGAATGGTCTAGAATACCACACTTTTATATGAATTATTATGTGTATCAATATGCAACCGGATACAGTGCAGCTCAAAGTTTAAGTCATCAAATTTTAACAGAAGGTAAACCTGCTGTTGAGCGATATATCAATGAATTCTTGAAAAAAGGTAGTTCAAATTATCCTATTGAAATCTTAAAAAATGCAGGTGTAGATATGACAACTCCAGAACCAATTGAACAAGCTTGCCAAGTGTTCGAACAAAAATTAGACGCTTTTGAAAAGTTAATGAAAGCTTAGTATGAATGTATTCGTTTACAATATGACAAGTTTGTGACAAAGGAGATTTATTTAATTTTAAAGGTTGAAAGGTATATAACACCGTGTTATATTATATACATGAATTTAATCACATAACAAACATACCCCTTTGTTTGAAGTGAAAAAATTCTCCCATCCCCTTTGTTTAGCGCCGTGTAATCAGACACGGCGTTTTTTTATGTTCATTTTTAAAGACTTTTATATGTATAAGAAATTGAATAACTATTCAGATATTTCAGCATATATTTTGACTGGAATTTTATATAAAACATGAATGTATATTGAAAATAATGATTAACAATTAGCAACTACTAAGCAAGTAATTGCAAGTATATATTATACAAAAAAGTGATTGAGTGATCATAACTAGGAATGATAAATAAAAATGCCAACTTCTTTAATACTCATATAGAAGTTGGCATTTCTTTACTTTTATGAAATTTTGTAATTCTATCTACTATGATATTAGCGTATATTCAAAATGTTTATTTAACTTTTATAAGTTTATGAAACATTTTCTAGATAAATCATTAACCTATATAAAATCTTTTAAAGTCATTTTATTTTGACTTATGCTTTTAGCTTTTGATTCGGAAAGTAAGCATGTTGTATGTCACAAGTTTTTAACCATAAAATATACTACGTTTTATGGTGCAGTATATTGATATAGATATGAACAAAATTAATATTTCAAACTTTTGACTTCCAAAATTTACCTTCTGGTGAGCTAAGTTTTTCTATTTTTTGCTGTAATGCTAATTTTTTCAGCTCTTTATTCAATAATTTTTCAGGCCATTCATAAATAGTCAGTAATTCTTCTTTGGTTACTAATTGTTGTTGATAGATGTAAGTTTCCAAACTTGGTGGGAGTTCTTTTTCAATCGGTGAACCAATCAGTTCGTTTATGATGTACGTATATATGTGATAAGGGTACAAGCCTTCGACTTTTAAACCTTCTTCATGAATATCTTCATTAAAGAATACAAGAGAGGGTGCTTCTTCAATTTCCATTTCTCGAGCGATATGCAAGTCAACTTGTAAGCTTTCCTTTAAAGCACTTTTATGTAAGTCTTCTTTAAAGACTTCATAATCAAGGCCAGCATTACTTATACAATTATTGACCATCTCTTCAGTGATAATATCTCGTTTTGGTATTATCTCATTTTGAACAAGATGGATAAAACGCTCTGCCCGTAATCGACCTTGGAGTTCGGCGGCCTTATAGGCAAGTGCAATATTATCTAAATTTGATGTACTTTGTGCTTGGCATTTTGTTAATACACGTAAAGAAGGGTTTAAAATATGTCTAATACTTATATATTGTTTATACTCAAGTCGTAATTTTGAAAGTATCGCAGACAATTTAAAGCACTCTTTACTGAATGGATCGAAAAAGGAATAAATTTCAATCTTACTCAAAGGTGAAAGATTTGCATCTTCACGACTATTAGCATTTATCAATTTTAATTCTTCAGCCATGTTTTTTCACCTACAATTAATTTTCGGAATTAACCATGTGATTCGCTGTTAAACGTAATCGTTCATATAAATAATCCCCGACGCCTGCAGAAAAATCTGCTTGTTGAATAGCTTTATACATATTTTCAAGCCATGCGTCACGTTCGTATGTTGTTATTACAAATTCCAAGTGTCTTTTTTTTAACATAGGATGACCATGTTCTTCTGTATACAGTTGAGGTCCGCCTAAAAATTGTGTTAAGAATTGTTTTTGTTTTCTGCTTGTTTCTTCAAAATCTCCAGGAAACAAATGATTGATTCTATCATCACGTTTAACCATATCATAAAAATGGTCAATCATTTTAAATAAGGCGTCTTGTCCGATAACCTCGTAAGCTGTTTGAGTCATAGTATCACCATATCCTATTAATATAATACTAATATAACATGAATTTTTACATTTGGAAGTAATTCGACTTCTTAATATTGTGCGCAATTAACTGTTGTTTAATTTACGTTTGCGATTGAAAAATCTTTGGACTTTATTGTTTGGAATTTCATGATTGATATTAAATTGATTAAGAATCGATTTAAATTGAACTAATCCTTCATTATAAGCATTTACTTCATATTCAAGTTCAAAGTCCTGGAAATCCAAGTAATAATTTTTATCTAAAACAAGTAGATTTCCGTTAATTTCTTTTTCTATACGTTCGGTAGTTAGGTCTCCTAATACGATTAATGCATCAATATCTACGTCCATTTTTAGGAGTTGGTTTAAAATATCTTGGGGCAGATCCTGACTTTTGATGTGCTTGTTTAGTTTTGGTTCAACGATTGTATCGAAATTATACTCCATCAAACCAATTTCAGCTGGTACTTTTAACGTCATTTCGTATGCATCATCTTTAACGCGAATTCTCAAAGCTGATTGATGAGATTTTAAATCGAAATTTAATGTGTCGATGTAATAATTAGTTTGACAAAATGGTTTGATATTTAAAAAATAGGTGTTGTATATAGCTTGATAATCGTCTTCAGACAATAACTGTTTAAATTCAATTTCATTATTAGTTGCCACGCGTTACACTCCTTAAATATATATGATAATTCATTTTAAAGGACTTGTAAGTTAATTTAAATTAGATTGCATTATACACTGAAAATTATTATATTTACGTTAAGTCAATTGATGACATAATAATAGTCATGTAACGTGTTATGTACGTCTTAATTATGTTAAAATAATGAAGAATAAGGAGGAACAAGCATGCGTATTTATGTGAATGAAATTAAAGTAACAGAAGATAGTTTAAAGTGTTATACAGAACAATCTACAGAAGGCTTACAAGAAGCAGGACAAATGCTTGTTGATAGTGATAATTATAGCTTTGCATATATCTTAGATGACGGCCAGTCATATTCATATTTGATTTTTGTTCAAGAAACCTGGTCTATGCTACATGAAAATAAAAATAAAAAGATTATCGTTAATGATCATTTAGAACTAAAACAATTCGATAGAGAATTTAATTATATATTAGAAAATATTCAAGGTAATTCAAACTATGGTAAGGAGTTTGTTTCTGTTGTGGAAGATACTTTCGAATTAGAGTGAAGCGGAGTGAAGCACAATGAATCAATGGGATCAGTTTTTATCTCCATATAGACAAGCAGTTGATGAATTAAAAGTAAAATTAAAAGGGCTTAGAAAACAATATGATGTAGAAGATAATGCTTCACCGATTGAATTTGTGACGGGTCGTGTTAAACCTATGACTAGCATTATTGATAAAGCAAATAAAAGACAAATCTCATTTGATCGATTACATGAAGAAATGTATGATATAGCAGGTTTGAGATTAATGTGTCAATTCGTCGATGATATCGATATTGTGGTCAATCTCTTGAGACAACGTCAAGATTTCAAAGTAGTAGAAGAACGCGATTATATCAGTAATACAAAACAAAGTGGATATCGTTCATATCATGTAATTATTGAATATCCAATCGAAACACTTAAAGGTGAAAAGTCAATTTTAGCAGAAATTCAAATCAGAACATTAGCCATGAATTTTTGGGCAACAATCGAGCATACTTTGCGGTATAAATATGATGGAGATTATCCGCCAGAAATTCAGCACCGACTAGAACGTGCGGCTGAAGCAGCGTTTTTACTTGATGAAGAAATGTCAGAAATTAAAGAGGAAATTCAAGAAGCTCAAAAATACTATTCCAAAAAACGTGCTAAAAAGCATGATAATGACTAGGAGGTGCAATCATGCGCTATACAATTTTATCTAAAGGTGATTCAAAGTCGAACGCTTTAAAGCATAAGATGATTAATCACATGAAAGATTTTGAAATGGTTGAAGATACGGAAAATCCTGAAATAGTCATATCAGTTGGTGGAGATGGTACTTTATTACAGGCTTTCCATCAGTATAGTCACATGTTATCGAGGTGCGCATTTGTAGGGATACATACTGGACATTTAGGGTTCTATGCAGATTGGTTGCCACATGAAGTAGAGAAATTGATTATTGAAATTAATAATTCAGAATTCCAAGTTATAGAATATCCACTATTAGAAATTATAGTGCGTTATAACGATAATGGATATGAGACGAGATACTTAGCATTAAATGAGGCGACGATGAAAACTGAAAATGGTTCTACACTTGTTGTGGATGTGAATATTAGAGGAAACCAATTTGAACGCTTTAGAGGAGATGGACTGTGTGTGTCAACACCATCAGGTTCTACTGCATATAATAAGGCGTTGGGTGGTGCGTTAATACATCCTTCTTTGGAAGCGATGCAAATCGCCGAAATCGCTTCTATTAATAATAGAGTATTCAGAACGGTTGGGTCACCATTAGTATTGCCCAAACATCATACATGTCTGATTACACCAGTGAATCATGATAAGATTTTAACGACCATAGATCACGTCAGCATAAAACATAAAAATGTTAATGCAATTCAATTTAGAGTGGCAAATGAAAAAATTAGATTTGCTAGGTTTAGACCATTTCCATTTTGGAAAAGAGTACATGATTCCTTTATTTCAAGTGGAGACGATGAATAATGCAATTTACGTATATGATTAGAGACCCTCAAATGCTAAGAACTTTTTTACAGGAGCAAGGGTATTCTAAGAATACAATTAGCGCCATTAAGCATAATGGCGCTTTAATTGTTGATGGACAAGCAGAAACTGTGCGTAAGCAATTACAGAACGGCGATATAGTGGAGGTACATTTAGGTTACGAGACAGCTAGTAATAATTTAATCCCATTCAATAAGCCTTTAAATATTTTATATGAAGATGCATACTTGTTAATCGTTTCTAAAAAAGCTTTTCAAAACTGCGCACCATCAAGGGAACATAAACATTTTAGTTTAGCTGAACAAGTTCTAGGTTATTTTAAACAATCAGGACAAAACATCGTACCGCATATTGTCACTAGGATTGACCGAAATACTTCAGGTATTGTTGTGATTGCTAAACATGGTTTTTTACATCATCTGATGTCAAACGTACATATTGATAAAACCTATTTATGCGTATGCTATGGTGAATTGCAATCACAGGGAATCATAGATGCACCTATTGCTCGAGATCCTGCTAGTATTATTACAAGACAAGTCAATTCAAATGGTAAACAAGCAAAAACAAAATATAGATGCTTAGACCATAAAAATAATTACAGTTTATGTGAAGTTACTTTATTAACAGGCCGGACACATCAAATTCGCGTCCATCTTCAGCATATAGGACATCCTATTGTGGGTGATGATTTATATGGAGGAGAACATTCGTATTTTAAACATCAGTTGTTACGATGTTTTAACATATCTTTTATACATCCAATCTATGATCAAAAGATTGAAATACAAGATAAATATGATGCAATAGAAAACATATTTAATATGATATAATTTGAGTAACTATGGAGGTGGGACTTTTGGCAAATGAAAAAGACCAAATCGTTTTAGAAGATGAGCAAGTATATGATCAAGAAATGCTAGATAAATTACTGCATGAAAATCATATTGGTGAATTTAGAGAAGAATTCTTAGCGATGCACACATATGAACAAAGTGAATACTTTGAAGACAGCGATGAAGATATTAGACAAAAAATGTTTGAAGTATTGTCCCCTGAAGAAGTAGCAGATTTTTTTGAACAATTAGAAATTGATGAAGAAGCGTATGAAGCGCTGTTCGATACTATGGATGCTACATATGCTAGCAAAGTGTTAGAAAATATGTCATACGATAACGCAGTAGACATTATGAATCAATTATCTAAGCAGAAAATTGTTAGCTTGTTGACACTGATGAACCGTGAAGATGCAAAAGAAATTAAAGCATTATTACATTACGAAGAGGATACTGCTGGCGGTATCATGACGACGGAATATATTTCTTTAAAATCAACAATGCCAGTGAAAGAAGCTTTAATGCATGTTAAAGAACAAGCGCCAGATGCTGAGACAATTTATGTCATATTTGCAGTGAATGAGCATAAACAATTAGCTGGGGTTTTATCACTAAGAGATTTAATCGTAGCAGAAAATGATGCTTATATAGAAGACATAATGAGCGAACGTGTGATTAGTGCTAATGCTGCTGATGACCAAGAAGATGTTGCGCAGAAAATGCGTGATTATGATTTTATCGCTATGCCAGTTGTCGATTATCAAGATCACTTATTAGGTATTATTACAATCGATGATATCTTAGATGTTATGGATGAAGAAGCGAGTGAAGACTACTCTCGTTTAGCCGGGGTATCTGATGTTGATGCAACCAATGATTCAGTCATTAAAACTGCTAAGAAACGTTTGCCATGGCTAATTATTTTAACGTTTTTAGGAATGATCACAGCCACGATACTTGGATCATTTGAGGATACTTTAGCACAAGTGTCATTATTGGCAGCGTTTATTCCAATTATCAGTGGTATGTCTGGTAATTCTGGGACACAATCACTTGCCGTATCAGTACGTAATATTTCAACTGGTGAAATTGACGAACAAAGTAATTTTAAAGTCGCATTGAGAGAAGCAGGTAGCGGTTTTTTAAGTGGTTTGATTTGTGCTATATTGCTGTTTATTATTATAATGGTGCTTTATGGACAGCCAATTTTAGCTACGATCGTGGCAAGCAGTTTAACAATTGCTATGACAGTAGGTACATTAGTGGGATCAATGATTCCATTAGTTATGAATAAACTAAAAATTGACCCTGCAGTTGCTAGTGGTCCATTTATAACTACAATCAATGATATTGTGAGTATGTTGATTTACTTTGGATTAGCAACTTCATTCATGTCTTACTTATTATAGGGGGTTACATGGAATTTTTATCACTTGTTGTCGTTGTAATGGCAGCATTCCTTACACCGATACTAATCAATAGATTGCGAATTACATTCTTGCCTGTTGTTGTAGCAGAAATATTAATGGGTATTCTTATTGGGCACTCTTTTTTAAACATAGTAGAACGTGATGCTATGTTAAATATTTTATCTACATTAGGCTTTATATTCTTAATGTTTTTGAGTGGTTTAGAAATTGATTTTAAAGCATTTAAAAAAGACAAAGGCTCATTAGAAGATAATGAAAAAAGTAAAGAACCCGGTCATTTACAATTAGCACTTACTGTATTTTTATTTATAATGGTTATTTCAATTGTATTTGCATATGCATTTAAATGGTTTGGTTTAATTGATGATGTTTTATTAATGATTATTATTATTTCTACTATTTCATTAGGTGTTGTAGTACCTACACTAAAAGAAATGAATATTATGCGTACAACTATCGGACAATTCATATTATTAGTAGCAGTATTAGCTGACTTGGTGACAATGATATTATTAACTGCGTACGGAACACTACACGCTTCAGGTGGCACATCACTTTGGTTAATAGGTAGTTTAGTAGTATTTGCGCTTGTTTTTTATTTCCTAGGTGGATTATTTAAGAAAGCACAATTCTTGCAAAAACTGATGGATGGTACAACACAAATTGGTATACGTGCGGTATTTGCGTTAATTATCATGCTAGTTGCTTTGGCGGAAGGCGTTGGTGCAGAAAATATTCTAGGCGCTTTCTTAGCCGGCGTGATTGTTTCTTTACTGGGTCCTGATGAGGATATGGTAGAGAAATTAGATTCCTTTGGTTACGGATTCTTTATTCCAATATTCTTTATCATGGTTGGTGTAGATTTAAATATACCAATGTTAATAAAAGAGCCTTCATTATTACTTATCATTCCATTTTTAATATTGGCCTTTTTAATATCTAAATTAATACCAGTATTTTATATACGTCGATGGTTTGATATGAAAACAACAATTTCTTCAGCTTTCTTGCTAACGTCAACTTTATCGTTGGTTATTGCTTCTGCAAAAATTGCTGAAAAACTTGGAACAATATCATCTGAAATATCAGGTATTTTAATATTAAGTGCAGTTATTACATGTGTTTTTGTACCAATTATATTTAAGAAAATGTTCCCGATGCCTGATGAAGCAACAAGACAGATTGAAGTGAGTTTAATAGGTAAAAACCAATTAACCATACCAATTGCTCAGAATTTAACATCACAGCTTTATCAAGTTTCGTTATATTATAGAAATGATTTAAGTGATAAACGTAAATTATCAGATGCAATTTCGATGATTGAAATTGCAGATTATGAAGAACCATTATTAGAGCGTTTAGGTTTATTTGAAAGAGATATTGTTGTTTGTTCTACAAATGATGACGATATTAATAGAAAAGTGGCTTTAATGGCCAAAAGCCATGGTGTAAATCGAGTTATATGTAGGTTAGAAGCGAGTACTGGTGATGAAGGTTTACAAAGTGAAGGTATAGAAGTATTTAGTGGCTTTATGAGTAATAAGATACTCTTGAAAGGTTTAATAGAAACACCAAATATGCTTAATCTTTTAAGTAATGTGGAAACATCTTTATATGAAATTGCAATGCTAAATCATAAATATGATCAAATTCAATTACGTAATTTCCCGTTTGATGGGGATATCATATTTGTGAGAATCATTAGAAATAATGAATCGATTGTACCACATGGTGATACTCAATTACGCTATAAAGACCGTATTATTGTAACGGGATCTAAAGAATATGTTGATGAGTTAAAACGTGAATTAGAATTTTATTATTAACATCTATATCTAGGATAATATTGAAGTCCTAAAATATGTATTAATAGATAGTGAAAGAACGATATGCAAGCTACTTTAAGCTGTTAGTACTGATTAATTGAATGAAGCGTTGGTCAAAATTTCAACTCGAAAGAAAGCAAAAAACGATGAATTCGTTTATAGAATGTAAAATGAATTGTTTAAACAATGAAACCAATGTTAAAATAAAGTTTGTTAGAATTGGCATCGAGCAAAGTGATAGGAAGTATGATTATAACATCTCGAACCAATTTACAATGAAAATTTAAAAAAGGAGTTATTTTCATGTTAAATTTAGAAAATAAAACATTCGTCATTATGGGTATTGCTAATAAACGTAGTATCGGTTTTGGTGTAGCAAAAGTATTAGACAAATTAGGTGCGAATTTAGTTTTTACATATCGTAAAGAACGTAGTAAAAAAGAAATGGAAAAACTTGTTGAACAGTTAGATCAAGAAACAATTAGAATGTATCAAATAGACGTACAAAAAGACGAAGATGTTATCAATGGTTTTGCAAAAATTGGAGAAGAAGTAGGTAACATTGACGGTGTTTATCATTCGATTGCTTTTGCTAACATGGAAGATTTAAGAGGTCGTTTTTCAGATACATCTCGTGATGGCTTCTTATTGGCACAAGACATTAGTTCATATTCATTAACAATTGTTGCTAGAGAAGCAAAAAAAATCATGCCTGAGGGTGGTAGTATTGTTGCTACTACTTATTTAGGTGGCGAGTATGCTGTGCAAAATTACAATGTGATGGGTGTAGCTAAAGCGAGTTTAGAAGCAAATGTACGTTATTTAGCATTAGATTTGGGTGAAGATAATATCCGTGTCAATGCGATTTCAGCTGGTCCAATTCGTACACTTAGCGCTAAAGGTGTTGGTGGTTTTAACACAATCATGAAAGAAATTGAAGAACGTGCGCCATTAAAACGTAATGTAGACCAAGAAGAAGTAGGTAAAACTGCAGCTTACTTATTGAGTGATTTTTCAAGTGGAGTTACAGGTGAAAATATCCATGTAGACAGTGGTTATCATATCGTTAAATAATTAAAGATATTTAATTATTAACATATAAAAAGACTGTTCGTTTCAACAACTGAAACGAATAGTCTTTTTGTTTTATATCATTATTTTATTCTTTGACGTCACTATTGGCTTTTGCAATAATTTCTTGTCTATAACGGAATACGTTTCTGACAACGGTTTTAATGACAGCATATAATGGAACAGCTATTAAGATTAGACCGAAACCGCCGAGATTACCTGCAGCTAATATCACTACAATAATTGTTAAAGGATGAATACTAAGTGATTTACCCATTACATTAGGTGTAATCACATTACCTTCTAATTGTTGTGCAATCAGCGTGATAATACATACCCATATAAATGTTGTAGGGCTTTGAATAATTGCAATGACTGCAGCAGGTGCAAATGCCATCCAAGGACCTAAGAACGGTATCATATTTGCTACACATGCAAACATAACGAGTAATAATGTGTAGTTAAGGCCTACAATTGAATAACCAATATATAAGATAATACCAAGAATGATACTTACTGTAACTTGGCCTTGAATATAGGATTTAACAGTTTCATTTAAATCTTTTAATAATTCTACAGTGAAAACTTTTCTGTCTCCTTTAAATAGTCTTGCGATGAAAGGGATAAAACGTTCATGATCTTTTAACATATAAATTAAAAAGAACGGAACCATTATCAGTAAGAAAAGTGTTGAAATAAATGATGTTAAGTAACCTAAAGAGTTAGATAAAATATCAGCAGTACTGTCGCTGATAGATTGTACCATTTTATTAATGCGATCTGTTACATCATTAGGCAATCTTTCCATTTGATCTAGAGCAAAATTAATGATGTTTTGGACTTCATGTTGTAATGCAGGTATTTGAGTTACTAAGTTTTCAATTTGTTCTGCAATTAACGGAGCTAATACCCCAACAACAATACTAATAATTATGATTAAGCCTATAAAGATTAGAGTAATGCTACCCCAGCGTGGCACATGATTCTTTTCAAGTATTTTTTGAAAAGGCAAACAAATGTAAAACAAAAAGCCACTCAATAATAATGGCAGTAACACAGATTGAAGGATAATAATGAATGGTGTGAAAATACTATGTACTTCCATAATCAATTTGATTAGTAAAAACAGGATTAATAAAGCGATACCTGTTCTAAACCATACTTTGTTAAGCATAGAATGGTTCCTCCTATAAAACTTTATTTGAATTTATAATTCAGTATATCTTAAAAAAAGATAGAACAAAAGGTAAATTTGGGAAAGTTTGTACTTAGTCGCACCGTGTGGTTGACTGCAATTTCAGGTAAGTAACAATGGATATTCAATAATAAGTAGTACGTTATAAGATAATATAAGTATTAAATATATTAATGTTATTTATATAAAAAATTCATAACGCATTATATAAATTGTGAAAATAATAACTTATATAATGCGTTGCGCGGAACATAACATATGTGTATAATATTAAAAAATATCATTTTCTTTAATGGTATAACAAGGGGGATACGTTATGATAGAAGGTTTTTTAACTTGGCTTTATGACATAGTATGGAGCAAACCATTAGTTTATGGTTTATTAATCACTGGTATATTGTTCTCACTATTTATGAAATTTTTCCAAGTCAGACACTTTAAAGAAATGATTCGACTTATGTTTCAAGGGGAAAAGTCACCAACTGGTATTTCAAGTTTTCAAGCAATCGCCTTATCGTTAGCAGGTCGTGTAGGTACTGGTAATATTGTAGGTGTATCAACAGCAATATTTATTGGTGGACCAGGCGCCGTATTTTGGATGTGGGCTACAGCATTTTTAGGAGCAAGTAGCGCCTTTATAGAATCGACACTAGGACAAATATATAAACGAGAAGAGAAGGGACAATATAGAGGTGGACCAGCATTTTATATTGAATATGGTATAAAGGGGAAACTGGGCAAAGTATATGGATTGATCTTTGCAATTGTCACTGTAATTTCAGTCGGATTATTATTGCCAGGTGTTCAATCCAATGCTATATCCAGTTCTATGAAAAATGCGTTTCAATTAAATCCATGGGTTGTAGCCATATTTTTAGCAATCATTATCGGATTAATTATTTTTGGGGGAATCAAATGGATTGCTAATGCAGCGACAGCAGTTGTACCATTTATGGCAGTGTTTTATATATTAATGGCGGTTATTATCATTATACTTAATATTGAAGCGGTTCCTGCATTGTTTGCATTAATTTTCAAATCTGCATTTGGCATGCAAGCAGCATTTGGTGGGATTGTAGGTGCAATGATTGAAATAGGAGTCAAAAGAGGTCTTTATTCAAATGAGGCTGGTCAAGGTACTGGGCCACATGCAGCCGCGGCAGCAGAGGTGTCACATCCAGCAAAACAAGGTTTGGTGCAAGCGTTTTCAGTTTACGTTGATACTTTATTCGTCTGTACTGCAACCGCATTAATCATCTTGCTTTCTGGTACATATAATGTAACGGATGGCGGCAACACACCTAGTGATAAAGCGAGTTTGATAAAAGATAATGGTATCTTTGTTGAAATGTCAAATGGAGATAAAGATTATTCTGGTACAGCAATGTATGCTCAAGCAGGTATAGATAAGGCTTTACAAGGAGGAAGTTATCATTTTGATCCATCATTCTCTGGATTCGGATCTTACTTTATAGCAATTGCATTATTTTTCTTCGCTTTTACTACTATATTGGCTTATTACTATATTGCAGAAACCAATATTGCATACTTAACGAGAACTGCAAATTATAGAACTTCCTTTATATTTATCAATATAACTCGTATTGTATTGATATTAGCAACAGTTTATGGCGCAGTGAAAACGGCAGATATAGCATGGTTAATGGGAGATTTAGGTGTAGGCATGATGGCCTGGCTTAATATCATAGCAATTTGGCTATTACACAAACCAGCTATAAACGCATTGAAAGATTATGAATTGCAGAAAAAGCGTTTAGGATCTGGTAGAAAAGCGATTTATAAACCAGACCCAGAAAAAGTACCCAATGCTGTTTTTTGGCTAAAAGATTATCCTGAACGCCTTAAAAAAGAGAATATTAACGATTAAAAAATAATATCTTACTTTGCTAAATAAAAAGGAGTTATTTTAAAATATTGCGTCTCTTGATACA
The DNA here is from genome assembly GCF_025558845.1 of Staphylococcus ureilyticus. Taxonomy (NCBI): domain Bacteria; kingdom Bacillati; phylum Bacillota; class Bacilli; order Caryophanales; family Staphylococcaceae; genus Staphylococcus; species Staphylococcus ureilyticus. The sequence continues at coordinate 733,910 of NZ_CP094825.1, forward strand.
ATGTCATTAAGACTATGAGGGGGCGCATTATTTTATGGACAATTTTCAAGCAGGACGAATTAATAAAATTAATTTTTCAAGCGACATATTAGATAGAGATATCACACTTTCTATTTATTTACCTAAAGATTTCACAGAATTATTTAAATACAAGGTCGTCTTTTGTTTTGATGGTTTGGATTTTTTTAGCTTTGGTAGAATACACAGAACGTATGAAAAATTATGGGAAGCAAATGAAGTAGAAAGAGCAATCTTTGTGGGTTTTCATTATGAAGATGTTGAAAAAAGAAGAGCAGAATTTCATCCTCAAGGAGCAAAAACAGCACTAACTGTAAAATGTATGGCGAATGAAATTTTACCGTTTATAGACGCTCAATTCCCAACATATAAAGTAGGAAATGGCAGAGTCATTTTAGGTGATAGTTTAGCTGGAAGTGCAGCTTTGATCACAGCCTTATCCTATCCAAGAATTTTTAGCCAAGTAGGTCTATTGAGTCCTCAACATGATGAGGTAATACAAACATTAATTGAACGATGTCAATTTCAAGAACAATTGACGATTTGGCATACAGTTGGATTAGAAGAAAAAGACTTTGCTTTACCAACGACCGGAAAGCAAGCGGATTTTTTAACACCTAATCGTCAGCTGAAATCGATTATCGAACATAGTGATATAACCTATCACTATGCAGAGTTTGATGGGGGACATAGATGGAAATCTTGGAAACATTTACTAGATGATTTATTAAAATATTTTTTATCAGATAATATTTCTTTTTAATTATCTGTAGGAAATTTAGTTAAAAGTAACGAATTTTTGTGAAATTTGATATAATGTAGTTATGTTAAACAAAGGAGGAATTTAAATGATTTTAGGATTAGCATTAATTCCGTCAAAAGCGTTTCAAGATGAAGTAAATGCATACCGTAAACGTTATGATGCTCACTATGCAACGATTATGCCACACATTACGATTAAAGAGCATTTTAAAATAAACGAAGGTGATCTTGACGCTGTCAAAGAGACAATCAAATCAAGAATCGAGGGGATACCACCGATTGAAGTACACGCGACAAAGGCATCAAACTTTGCGCCAATTACAAATGTAATTTATTTTAAAGTTGCCAAAACGGACAATTTAGAAAAATTATTTAATCAATTCAATAGTGGTGATTTTTATGGTCGTCCAGAACATCCATTTGTACCACATTTTACAATTGCACAAGGCTTGACTAGTCAAGAGTTCGAAGACATTTTTGGTCAATTGAACTTAGCGGGTATTGACTATAAAGAAGCAATTGAGCAACTTTCTTTAGTTTACTATGATGAAAGTGCAGAAAAATGGAAAGTATTAGAGAATTTTAATTTTGCATAATTTTTTTATATAAAGTCATCATTTTAATCGATGATAATATTGAAACTTTAAAAGCGTCGCTATCATATTTTTAGATAATTTCTAAAATGATAGCGACGCTTTTGTATGTTGAAACGTACTCATATACTTAAGTGTGATTGTGTTGTTTTTTATTTTTAATAAAATACAAGCCATAAAATATTGCTAAAAATAAGAACACTAATGCTGAAAAATAAAATGTATTATTAATAGATTTAGAGAATTCTGTAATTAAACCACCTACGAGTGGACCAATCATAGACCCGAAACCTTGAACACTATTGAACACGCCCCAAGTCTCTTCTTGTTCATCCATATGGATATGACTTGCCATAAAAGTATTCCATGCAGGTAATAAGATACCATACATTAGGCCAATAAATAATGCTAAGCCCCAGACTAGTTTAATATCTGTAATAATAGATAAAGCAAATATCATTATAGTGTATAAAACAAAACCACCAAAAATGATACTGTACATAAATAATGTTCCATTTTTATCTATAATTTTAGATAAAAATAGCATAGAAATGGCACAACCTATACCACCAATGATAATTGCTATTGTATATTCTACGGTTGAAACGCCGACAACTTTTGTCGCATATGTAGGTAATATTGGGACTAAGGCGGTGATTGAAGCACCTTGTAATAAAATACCTGGAAATAGAATGAGATGACGTTTGGTCACGTTTACAATTTGTCCTAATTGTTGCTTAACAGGTCTTGTATTGTAGTTAGTAAGCCTGATTTTAACGAAATAGTATAAAATCCATGCAATCAATACGACTAATGACATCATAAACGCAAAGCGTGTTGGGTGGAATTTAAAGATTAAGTTCATTCCAACCATCCCGACTAATAAGCCTAGTAGCCAAGAGAAATAGACATATCCCATTTGTTTACCACGGTTATTTTCATCAACACTTGCAAGCATAATGACCCAAATCGGACTCACTGCGATACCTAGTAATATCGCACTTGTGATTAATACGATTGGTGATGTAGGAAACCAAATGACTAAAAACAAACTACCAAAAGCTAATAAAAATCCAAGTGTTAAAACAAGTTTAGTACCTAAGCGTTTAAGTAAAAAACCAATGACAAAGTTTGTTGTTGCATCAGCAATAAAGTGAATAGAAATAGCGATAGATGTAACACCTACCGCAATAGAAGTTGCCGTTGGAAGTAAGGCTAAGTAACTCAATACATACATACCTCTAGCAAACTCCATTAAAAATAAAATAATCAACATAATAATAAAATTTGTGCTTGAATTGTAGTTAGTATTATTTAACGAAGAGCTTTGCATATAAAGGAACCTTTCCATAAACTTCTTCATAACGTGTCGAATGGTCTAGAAGTTCTAACAAATCTTTGCATAATTTATATGTTGAATATGGAATGCGCGATTCACTCATTGCTTCAGACATTTCCACTAGTGAAGTTGGATGATTTGTTAATGAGGCTACTTGTTGTATAGCTTCATCGGGTGAATAAGCGATTGTACCATAACCTTTTTCTTCAAAATAGAGCGCGTTTTCTAACTCTTGTCCTGGCGCAGGATCTAAGAAAATCATTGGTATTTGTCGCGTTAGTGCTTCAGAAATAGTGATGCCACCTGGTTTTGTTATCATCAACTGACTTGAAGCCATCCATTCATTCATTTGTTTTGTATAACCTAAAATCAGTACGTTATCATAATTTTTAAATTGGCTAGATAATGTGCGCTTCAAATCTTTGTTTTTACCACAAACCATGACGACTTGCGAGTGTGGACTTTTAGTCAAAATATCGCTAATCATTTGATCGAATCCTTTAGAAACACCAAAAGCACCTGCTGACATAAGGATTGTTGGTTTGTCAGGATTCAAATTATTTTGGCGTAACCATGCAGATTGGTCGATATCTTGTTCGAATTTATCAGAAATTGGAATGCCTGTAACCTTTAATTGATTTCTTGGAATACCTAATTCAGCAAATTCATCTTTTAATTCCTCAGTTGCCAAATAATATCGTTGAGAATGTGGTGTAACCCAATTCTTTTGTAATCTATAATCTGTCATAACTGTGGCAATGGGAATATTCATATCAAATTGCTCAGTTAATACAGACATCACTGGCGTAGGGAAGGTAAGTAGAATTAAATCTGGCTTTTCTTTTAGTAATAAATTAATTAATTTATTCAAACCATAATATTTGTAGAAACATTTGTCTATTTGGTCAGGTTTACTATAGTAAAAAGACTTGTACATATTTCTGAAGTACTTAAAGCTATTGATATACCACTTTTTACATATAGAAGTCAAAATTGGGTGAGCTTCTAAAAATAAATCATGTTCAATGACAGTTAAATTGTCTAGATTCATTTCGTTGAATTGGTTTACTACGCTTTGAGTAACCTGTAAATGTCCGTTACCAAAAGAACCAGTAATAATCAATATTTTTTTGTTACGAGTAACCATTTTGAGTCACCCTCCAATAGTATAAATTTAGCTCATGCTAAGTTTAACGCATTTTGTTGTCATGCGAAAGAAAAAACATAATTAATAGAGATTATATCATTTTACAAACGCATAGAAAATAATTCATACTTATTTTTAAAAATTATATCATGATAAATTTAGATTGTTCTATATTTATACCATACCACGCATGCTTTTAAAATAAGTCATCTTAAAAGAAATTAAACAAATAAAAAAGAAAATCTACATAATTAATTACATATGATTAACATTTTAAATCTAGTTTATACTTACGGTAATTATAATGTTTTTAAATAAAAACGAAAAAAAATATATAATGGTAGAGAAAAGGCAAAATGCAATATTAGTTTCTATAAAATCACTTGAAAATGTGTATAATAGAAGTATTGGAAATAAAGGAGCGGTTAATGTTGAATGCAAACGAGTTGTTTAAAAAAATTAGAGTTAAACAAGTGATTGGAACATTAGATATGAATGTGAATGATATAACAACGGACTCGCGTACAGCTAAAGAAGGCAGCATATTTGTTGCTTCTAAAGGTTATACCGTCGATAGTCATAAATTTTGTCAAGATGTTGTGAATCAAGGCTGTAAAGTTATTGTGGTAAATCATGAACAACTGTTGAAAGGTGATGTAACGCAAGTTATCGTTCCTGACACGTTGCGTGTTGCTAGTTTACTCGTAAATGTATTATTTAATTATCCAAGTAAACAACTTACTACATATGGTGTTACCGGGACAAATGGCAAAACATCTATAGCAACAATGATACACCACATATATAGAAAATTAGGTAAAGGTAGTGCTTATTTAGGTACAAATGGTTTTCAAATTAACGAAGAAAAATCTAAAGGTACAAATACAACTCCTGAAACAGTTGCGTTGACGAAAAAAATTCATGAAGCTGTAGAACAACAAGCACAAGCTATGACTTTAGAAGTATCAAGCCACGGATTATCATTAGGACGCTTAAGTGGTGTTAATTTTGATGTTGCTGTGTTTTCAAATTTAACGCAAGATCATTTAGACTTTCACGGTACAATGGAAGCTTATGGTCATGCCAAATCATTATTATTCAGCCAGTTAGGTGAAGATTTATCAAAAGAAAAATATGTTGTTTTAAATCAAGATGATGAATTCTCAGAATATTTAGCTTCAGTTACACCTTACGAGGTGTTTACGTATGGCATCAAAGAACATGCACAATTTAAGGCTGAAAATATTCATGAGTCTTTACAAGGTGTAACATTTGATTTTAATACACCTGAAGGTACATTTCCTGTGAAGTCACCATATGTAGGCATTTTCAATGTCTCTAATATTATGGCAGCAATGATAGCTGTTTGGGCAAAAGGTGCTACTTTAGAAGAAATTATTCAAGCGGTAGAAAACTTAGAACCAGTTGAGGGTCGACTTGAAGTTTTAGACCCAAAATTACCAATTGATTTAATTATAGATTATGCACACACAGCAGATGGTATGGATAAACTTATAGATGCAGTGAAACCTTTTGCAAAACAGAAATTGATTTTCTTGTGTGGAATGGCTGGAGAAAGAGATATGGGGAAAACACCTGAAATGGGTCGTGTCGCTTGTAGAGCGGATTATGTTATTTTTACGCCTGACAATCCAGCAAATGATGATCCAAAAAAATTAACAAGTGAACTTGCTAAAGGCGCAACGCATAGTAATTATGTTGAATTCGAAGATCGTGCGGAAGGGATTCGTCATGCTATTGAAATTGCTAATCCTGGTGATACAGTTGTCTTGGCGTCAAAAGGGCGTGAGCCTTATCAAATTATGCCTGGTCATGTAAAAGTACCGCATCGAGATGACTTAATCGGTTTAGAAGCGGCTTATAAAAAGTTTGGCGGTGGTCCTGTTGAAAATTAAGCCTATAAGTCTGAATGGTGTAACAGTTCGTAGTTATATTTATAAAAATGATGACGCTGATGTCTTACTTATGGCAATACCAGACCTCAATTGGTCATTAGAAATTGATACTTCGTTAAATGATGATGATATCAAGGAGGAACTTGTGATACACTTGTTTACGTTACTTGATGAGTCAACAGCAGTACAAATTGCTGATGATATTGGTCAATCGATATTTGAGAATTAAAGGAGAGAACAAATGAGTATAAAGGAAGAAGTAGAATCCAGAAAAACTTTTGCGATTATTTCACATCCTGATGCTGGGAAAACCACATTAACAGAAAAGTTACTGTTATTTGGTGGGGCAATAAGAGAAGCAGGGACCGTAAAAGGTAAAAAGAGCGGTAAGTTTGCGACAAGTGACTGGATGAAAGTTGAACAAGAACGTGGTATCTCAGTAACGAGTTCAGTGATGCAATTTGATTATGATCATTATAAAATCAACATTTTAGATACGCCAGGGCATGAAGACTTTTCCGAAGACACATATCGAACATTAATGGCAGTGGATAGTGCTGTAATGGTTATAGACTGTGCAAAAGGTATTGAACCTCAGACTTTAAAACTATTCAAAGTTTGTAAAATGAGAGGTATTCCTATTTTTACGTTTATCAATAAGTTAGATAGAGTAGGAAAAGAGCCATTTGAATTGTTAGATGAAATCGAGTCTACACTGGAAATCGAAACGTATCCTATGAATTGGCCAGTGGGTATGGGACAAAATTTCTTTGGTATCATTGATCGAGATACACATACGATTGAGCCATTTAGAGATGAACAAAATGTACTACATTTAAATGATGATTATGAACTGGAAGAAGATCATAATATTAAAAATGATAGCGCCTTTACACAAGCAATCGAAGAATTAATGTTGGTAGAAGAAGCAGGAGAAACATTTGATAATGAAGCTTTGAGAAATGGTGATTTAACACCAGTGTTCTTTGGATCAGCATTAGCGAACTTTGGTGTAGAAAATTTCTTAAATGCTTATGTTGATCATGCACCTATGCCAAGTGCACGACAAACGAAAGAAGATATTGAAGTTACACCTTACGATACGGATTTTTCAGGCTTTATTTTCAAAATTCAAGCCAATATGGATCCCAAACACAGAGATAGAATTGCTTTTATGAGGGTAGTTAGTGGCGCGTTTGAACGAGGTATGGATGTTACCTTACAAAGAACGAAAAAGAAACAGAAAATAACACGTTCGACTTCGTTTATGGCTGATGATAAAGAAACAGTTAATCACGCAGTTGCTGGAGATATCATAGGTTTGTATGACACAGGTAATTACCAAATTGGAGATACATTAGTAGGTGGCAACCAAAAATTCAGTTTCCAAGAATTACCGCAGTTTACACCAGAATTATTTATGAAAGTTTCTGCCAAAAATGTCATGAAGCAGAAGCATTTCCATAAAGGAATTGAACAATTAGTTCAAGAAGGCGCAATTCAATACTATAAAGCATTGCATACCAATCAAATTATTATTGGTGCGGTAGGTCAGTTACAATTTGAAGTATTTGAACATAGACTTAAAAATGAATATAATGTCGATGTCATCATGGAACCAGTTGGTCCAAAAATTGCAAGATGGATTGAAAATGAAGAAGATATTAAAGATAAAATGAGCTCTTCTCGTTCTATTCTTGTTAAAGATGTTTATGATAATTACGTTTTCTTATTTGAAAATGAGTTTGCAACGAGATGGTTTGAAGAAAAATTTCCAGAAATTAAATTATACAGTTTGTTATAATATGATTAATTGTGTATAATACTATATTATTAATAGAATACCTATGACTTTGTAGTCGGAGGGGAGTAACTCAACTGTTTTTAAAGAGATATATGAGATAGTAATATTTTTGTGAAATGTCTGTTTTATATATCTTTTTAACATAGTCATTTTGTCGTCATTACGAAACGTTAAACGTTTCCGGTAAAATGGGCAGAAAAATACTGTCGAGTGAGACCTTTGCTTATAAATGTTACAAACATACAAAATATATAAAGCTAAAAGTTTAATTTACTATAGGCGTGTATATGATTGAAAATGTGTGTAGCATTTACTTAGCTTAGGTCTCTATTTTTATGTAAAAAACTAAAGGAGTTGTCCTAAATGGATCCGAGTTTAATTTTACCTTATTTATGGGTTCTAGTAGTACTGGTATTTTTAGAAGGATTATTAGCAGCAGATAATGCTGTCGTAATGGCAGTCATGGTTAAACACTTGCCTCCAGAACAACGTAAAAAAGCATTGTTTTATGGACTGTTAGGCGCATTTATTTTCCGTTTTATTTCTTTATTTTTAATAAGCATTATTGCACATTTTTGGTGGATTCAAGCATTGGGTGCAATTTACCTATTATACATGTCCATTAAGAATCTCATATCATTCTTTAATGAAAAAGATCACCAAAAAGAAGATGGTACGGATGACCACCATTATGATGAATCAGGTGAGGAAATACATGCAAGTCCAAAAGCATTTTGGGGTACAGTATTAAAAGTAGAATTTGCAGATATTGCCTTTGCGATTGACTCTATGTTAGCTGCACTTGCTATTGCAGTAACTTTACCTACTGTTGGTATACACTTTGGTGGTATGGACCTTGGACAGTTTGCAGTCATGTTCTTAGGTGGTATGCTAGGTGTAATCATCATGCGTTTTGCTGCCACTTGGTTTGTAAATCTATTGAATAAATATCCTGGTTTAGAAGGTGCTGCATTTGCAATTGTCGGCTGGGTAGGTATTAAATTAGTAATAATGGTGTTAGCGCACCCAGATATTAAAATATTACCGGAACACTTCCCACACAGTGTATTATGGCAATCTATTTTCTGGACGGTTATGATTGCACTTGTGATTATTGGTTGGTTAACTTCTGTTAAAAATAATAAAAAAGAACATAAATAATATAAATAAGTCTGAGCATAAAAAACTATGTCTCAGGCTTTGTTTTATTTTTTATGAGATAAAGTTAGAATTTTTTAATAAAAGAGACTATAATCTGTAGTATGCTAACTTTATATGACAAAATAAAGCAGAAAAATTATATTTGATATGTCATAATAGAATTGCAATCAAAAGTAATAGGGGGGCTTATTGTGACGCAAAATAAAAAACATGTCATCCCAAAAGTAAAGTATGGACGCAAACGACGTGAGTACTTTCATAACGAGGAACGGGAACAACGTGTGCAACAAGAACGTCAAGCTAGAAAACAGCGTGAAGAAAAGGCTGAAATACTTGCTAAAAATAATGAAGAGCGTGTGAAAGAAAATTTAAGAAAAGCACGTATTGAAAAGCTTACACAAGAAGAAATTCAGCAACAACAAGCCATAGCTGCTGCGCGGAACTCAAAACATACACCAGAGAGAACAGAAAATGATGAGTCAACCTCAGCGGACAATATCAATCATCCATACAATGAAAACGAGAACATAGCGGATGAAAAAAATAATATAAATTCAAAATCATCACATGTTGAGAATGTGGATCAAAATAACAGTGCACAATCAAATGAACAACATGTCCCAGCTGAAAAACAGCAGGAAGAAAACTTTTACTCAGAGAATGCACAACAATCTAGAGTCGATGATTATTTGAGTAATGATGAACAAACATCTTTCCAAATGAAGCACCAAAAAAGTGCCAGTGAACATTCGAATCGTAACAATGAAACTAAGCATGAAAGCACAGCTAATACTTCTGATAAAGTTAAGGCTTTCTTTATTGAACATTGGGCTAAAATTTTAATTGTTGTTGCAGTTATTGTTTTACTTACACTCATACAAGCTATATTCAAAAATGTTGATGAAAATGGTACTTTAAATGATAGCGTGTTTAACGATAATCAAAATAAAGATAAAACTTATACAACAACAATGAAAAGTGCAAACAGTGCAATTCATTCAGTAGTAACTGTTGAAAATGATACAAGTGATGATAGAACTTCTGCCGAAAAAGAGACACAAGAAGCAGGTAAAGAAAATGAATTAGGTTCAGGTGTCGTCTACAAAAAAGTGGGCGACTCTATTTTTATTATGACCAACGCACATGTGGTTGGAGATAAAAAAGAACAGAAGATTACATATGGTTATGATGACTATGCGATTGGAAAAGTTGTTGGCACGGATAAGTATTCAGATATCGCCGTTGTTAAAGCTAAAGTAAAATCGGATAGTAAAGTGAAACCAATTAAAATAGGCGATTCCAGTACTTTAGTACTAGGTGAACCAATTATAGTCGTAGGAAACCCTCTAGGTGTAGATTTTAAAGGAAGTATTTCTGATGGTATTATTTCAGGTTTGAACAGACACATACCAGTGGATATCAATAAAGACGATCAATATGATGTGTTAATGAGTGCTTTCCAAATAGATGCACCTGTAAATCCGGGCAACTCAGGTGGAGCCGTGATTGATAGAAATAGTAAGTTAGTAGGTATAGCATCCTTGAAAATAGATATGGATAATGTTGAAGGTATTGCCTTTGCCATACCGGTCAATGACGCTGAAGACATTGCCAAGCAATTAGAAGATAAAGGTGAAGTTAAATATCCTAATACAGGTGTGAAGATTGCTAATATTAGTGAGGTTGATGAAGCTACCAAACAATCTATTAATTTACCAGAAGATGTTAAAAAAGGCGTGCTAGTAGGTGATGTTAAAAAAGATTCATTAGGTGAAAAATCCGGGTTGCAAAAAAATGATGTCATAGTAGAATTAGATGGTAAAGCATTAGAAGATAATCTTAGATACAGACAAATTATTTTTAATCATAAAGATGATTTAAAAACGCTACCAGCTAAAATATATAGGGATGGTAAAGAAAAGGATATTAAGATTAAACTGAAGTAACGTTGAGGTGAAGAAACGTTGTCCATTTTCAACCAATTGTTAAAAAAATCAAGTCCTCAACAAGGGATTGTAATGTATTATATCGCGGCAATTATCGTGGCATTTTTAATGCTGAACTTGCCGTTTGTCCATAAGTCCAATGTCTCTGTAGATCCAATTGATTCCTTGTTTGTTGCTGTGTCAGGTGTCAGTGTAACAGGCCTAACGCCAGTTAACATTATTGATACTTACACAACATTTGGCCAAGTGGTTATCATGCTGATACTAAATTTAGGTGGTATTGGTGTTATGGCCATTGGAACTATGCTGTGGGTTGTCTTAGGTAAACATATTGGTATGCGTGAACGCCAATTAATCATGCTTGATAATAATAAACATACGATGAGTGGTACTGTGAAATTGATTTTAGATATTGTTCGAACAATCATTATCATAGAACTTGTTGGTGCATCATTATTAGCATTTTATTTCTATAGAGATAACCCCGACATTCAATATGCAATTATGCAAGGATTATTTGTATCGGTATCAGCAACAACAAATGGTGGGCTTGATATAACTGGACAATCACTTATACCATATGCAAATGACTATTTTGTGCAAACTATTGTTATGTTTTTAATCATGTTAGGTTCAATTGGCTTTCCTGTATTGATAGAAGTGAAAGCATATATCAAAAATCGAATTCCTAATTTTAGATTTTCATTATTTGCAAAAATCACAACGGTCACTTATTTTGGTTTGTTTATTTTCGGCGTATTAATTATCCTTTTATTCGAACATAACCAAGCTTTTCAGAATATGAGTTGGCACAAATCGCTATTTTATGCATTATTCCAATCAGCTACCACAAGGAGCGCGGGGCTTCAAACTATTGATGTAAGTGGTTTTGGAGAAGGTACGAATATTGTTATGGGTATACTGATGTTTATAGGTTCATCCCCTAGTTCTGTCGGTGGGGGAATTAGAACTACGACGTTTGCGATTTTAATATTATTCCTTTTAAACTTTAGCAACCAACCTGAAAAAACGTCTATCAAAGCATTTAATCGTGAAATTCACATAACTGATGTTCAACGTTCATTTGCTGTTTTTATCATGGCTAGCATATTAACTTTTACGAGTATGATTTTTATACTGGTTGTTGAAAATGGAAAGGTTTCATTTTTACAAGCGTTTTTTGAAGTTATGTCGGCATTTGGAACTTGTGGATTATCATTAGGTATTACTGGTGATGTGAATGATATGAGTAAAGGTGTCTTGATGGTGTTGATGTTAATTGGCCGTGTTGGTTTAATCAGTTTTATTATTATGATTGGTGGACGTAGAGAACCTGATAAATTTCATTATCCTAAAGAACGCGTACAAATTGGTTGATTGTTAAATGTAAATCTGAACTGAATAGTTTGTGAAACAATGGTGCCAGTACATCTAACAAATGATGTACTGGTGCTTTTAGTTTCAGGATAAAAGCGTATAGTTGGCAAATATTCACTGTTGATGATATATGTTTATTATTATTTCAAGCTATTTTAGAAACGTGTTAGACTAATATTAATGAGGGGAGAGGCGTATGAAAAAAAGTGAAAAAATCGCAATAGACATTATCACTACTTCTGATATGCATAGTTATTTTCAAAGTGGTGAGAATAATTCCAATATTTATAGAGCAGGATCATATGTTAAAAGCATTAGAGAATCAAATGATCACGTTATTTTATTAGACAGTGGAGGTAGTTTAGCAGGTTCGTTAGCAGCATTTTATTATGCAGTTGTAGCACCTTATAAACGTCATCCAATGATAAAATTGATGAATGCTATGCAATACGATGCAAGTGGTATTAGTCCTAATGAATTTAAGTTTGGCCTGTCATTCTTTTCAAGGGCAGTATCATTGTCTAGGTTTCCATGGTTATCGGCAAATATTGAATATAAACGCACAAAAGAACCATATTTTTCTACACCATATACAATTAAAGAAATAGAAGGTGTAAAAATCGCAATAGTGGGTTTGACTTCAGATGGGCTAATGGAGCGTGAACATTTTGAAATGGAAAATGATGTACGAATTGAAAAAACATTGCGATCTTCTAAACGCTGGATTCGATTTATTCATGAAAGCGAAATGCCAGACTTTTTAATTGTTATATACCATGGTGGTCTAAATCAACTAAATAAAACCTCTAATGAGCGTGAGCAAAATGTAAATGAAGCGGAAAAAATCATGCAAACCCTAGGCGTTATTGATTTATTAATTACTGGTCATCAGCATCAAACATTTATCGGTAGAGATGACCAGACGCTTTATGTACAAGCAGGACAAAATGCTGAACAACTTATACATGTGAAGATTAACTTTAAAAAACGCACAAATTCGTATGAATTAGAAGATGTCAATTCTAAAATTGTGGATTTAAATCATTATCCAGAAGACCAAGCATTATTAGATTTAACTTTTTATGATAGAAAAACAGTTTTTAATTGGAGTGAAGAAAGCATAAACGAAAATGCTTTGTCAGCAGAGGTAAATGGTTTGAGTGATGTTATAACAAAACCTCATCCATTCACACAGTTATTACATGATAGTATTCGATTAGCCTATGATTATGATATATCTTGTGTACACTTACCAACGAGTGGTGAAGAGGGGCTCAATGGTATCATTACAAATGAAGATTTATTTAATGCCTATCCTCATCCAGATGTCCCAGTTGATTTAACAATGAAAGGTCAACAGATTCATGATATTTTAGAGTATTGCTATTCACATATAGCTTTTAGTGACGGCGCATTGAGCTTAACAATCGTAGATGAAACCTTATGTACGTTTTGGCAAGGTGTTAACTATACAATAGATATGAATGCAGAGCCATACCATCGTGTGACATTGGAAAATATTAAATTAGACCACATGTATCGTGTAAGTATGACTGATTACTGCTATAGAAACTATAAGCAATATTTAGAAGATGCTGTCATTCATGAAACGGGTGAAATTACGATGGTTGAATTAATTGCTAGAAATTTAAAAGATAATGACTACCACATCGAACAAAAACAAACATTTAATGTTATTATTTGATAAAATTTATGTGATATAAAAATCTCTTAAAACCAAAGAAAACGCCAATTTCTATATTATTCAATAGAAATTGGCGTTTATTTTCATTCAGAGACCTTTTATGCCCTCATCTCTTTCAAACTGTGGGGTATAAGCTGTAAAATCTTAATCTTTTTTACATCATTCATAAGCTTGTGTTTCTATTTCAATTTATCCGTGGAAAATTAATAGAATAACTACTGCAACAATTTGTGCTATGACAGTCGTAGCAATTCTACGCGTATAATAATAACTTAATGAAAGCGCAATTTGAACGATGAATACAAAGAAAACAATCCACATTTTATCTAGATAGAAAAATAAAGAAGCAGAACAAATTGCTGTTATTAATACGCTTAACCACATTGGAATGTTTAATTTGAGTAGTTCTTTTTGTAATACAGTTCTCATATAAAGTTCATGACACGGTATCACAAATAATAAAGTAACTAACATTTGCCATTTAAAGTATACACCTGTTCGCGTTAACTCTTTAATCAGTGATGCGTACTGAATATCTGATGAGATAGCTGCTAAAACTAGCTGTATAATAATGAGTACGATACCCGTAATAATACCTATCCCTAGAGATGTTAATAATCTTTTTGATTCAATATCTCTTTGGTAAAATATATAACTGATACCTGCGATAAGCATGATACCAGTATAAAGGTACCAGTATTCTTGCTTTTCACCCCACATGATATATAAAATAATGTGAAATACGATGAAGCTTACAATAAACCAGATTAAAGCGTTTGAAATTCTATTCATATAAACTATCCTTCTTGTTCGACGATTGTATATCGCTTGTGATTGATGACAGTTTTTTCAGGCAGGTCTAGATCATTGAAGTTTTCCATAATTGTTAAATCTACAATTACAGAGTTATCATTAATTTTTTCTACGCGGCCTTTTAAACCGTCATAAAATTCTACTATATTTCCGACTTCTGCGACAGTCATATTGAATCCTCCCTAGAAATGCTAACTAGATAGTATTATACAAAAAAACGACAGACAAATAAACAAATAACCTTTAAATATACAGTTATCATTCTTTTTTTAGAAAAATTAGTATAAATTAGTTAAATGATTGGCATTTTTAATGAAAATATTGCATAAATAAGGTAAGGGTATTAAGAGGAAAAGGAGTGCAGTATATGAAATTTATTAGTAATAATGATATTACAGATCCAACATTAAATTTGGCAATGGAAGAATATGTATTAAAGCACATGCCGAATGACGATAGTTATTTTCTGTTTTATGTCAATCGTCCTTCAATTATTATTGGCAAAAATCAGAATACGATTGAAGAAGTGAACCAACCTTATATTGATGAACATGGTATAGATGTAGTCAGACGTATTTCAGGTGGCGGTGCCGTGTACCATGATACAGGCAACCTAAACTTTAGTTTTATAACGGATGATGATGGCAATAGTTTTCATAATTTTAAAAAGTTCACTGAACCTATAGTGGAAGCATTGAAATCACTTGGATTAGATGCAGAAATGAGTGGCCGAAACGATATTCAAATCGGTAAAGCTAAAATTTCCGGTAATGCCATGGTCAAAGTAAAAGATAGAATGTTTAGCCATGGTACTTTAATGTTAAACAGTGAATTAAATGAAGTTCAAAATGCCTTGCGTGTGAATCCAGCAAAAATTAAATCGAAAGGTATTAAATCTGTGAGAAGTAGAGTTGCTAATATCTCAGAATTCTTAACTGAACCATTAGATATTGATACTTTTAAAGAAATTATTTTAAAAACAATATTTGGTGAGGCTACACAAGTTGAAGAATATAAGCTTTCAGACGAAGATTGGGCAAATATAGAGCAATTAAGTAATGAAAAATATCGTACTTGGGAATGGAATTACGGTAGAAATCCGAAATATAATTTTGAACGAGAAGAAAAATTTGAAAAAGGATTTGTTCAAATTAAATTAGATGTTAAAAAAGGAAGAATTGAACATGCTAAAATTTTCGGTGACTTCTTTGGTGTGGGAGACGTTACTGAATTAGAACATGCATTGGAAGGCACATTGCATGACTTTGATAGTATAGAAGAAGCATTAGCAGATTATGATATCTATCACTATTTTGGAGATATTGATAGATATGAGTTAATCAGATTAATGTCTTAAATAAACAATATAAAAGGTCTATTCGCTAACTTTAATTAATTAGTGAATAGACCTTATTTTAAATATATGACAACTAAATTAACCAACGAGATATGCCTCCAAATGTTTATATTCTTCTGTATAGCGTTTGAAATCATTCTCGTTTTTATTTTTAAGTGCATGATCGATGAGATTTTCTAATTGTTGCTTACGGACATTCCTTAACGATTCATCAATGATTAATTCGATACCTAAGTCATTAATTGTTGATACAAAAGACTCTAAAGTATTGTATTTTACATGTGTATTATGTTTCATTATCAACACAACCCCTCTATCTATATTTAAAATACATTATACAAGGTTTTGATTTTTAAATCAACGAATATTCTGACTTTTCCGAAAAAATAAGTGTAAAACGAAACTTTCAATAATTAAAAAATAGAAAAAGATTCGTAACTAAAATTTAATTGTAGAATATATAGAAAATATTTTATAATATAAGTTGATTTTAAAATGATGATAGTATATTATTTGAGTATCACCAAAATTGCAAGGAGGTTACAACTATGATTCAACCGTATATTATTAAAAAAGGTGATATGTCATTACAACCGTGCCATTTACCCGTTGGCCAATACGAAGGAACAAGAGTGCTAAGGTATAAAGAAGATGAAAGTACAATAAAAGAACGTACCCACAAAATTATTGACCGCTCTTGTAGATTTTATGGTAGTAGTTATGTTTTTAAAAAAGAGGATACCATTCGAATTACAGGTATTAGCAGCAAGCCCCCGATTTTATTCACTCCTTTATTTCCTACTTATTTTTTTCCAACACATTCTGATAGAAAAACACAAAATACATGGATTAATATCCATTATGTTCAAAGTATTAAATCACTCAAAGATAAAAAATGCAAAGTGAACTTTGTTGATAATCAATCTATCGTTGTAAACATTTCAGCTCATAGCATGCAACATCAATATTTAAATGGTATTTATTATTATTATATGATGGATAGAGCGGCAAGAGTTGCAACTTTTGATCCAGAATCTCCTATAGATTATACAAAACCACAATTAAATATATATGAAGCACTTGCAAAGTATTCTTTGTTTGAAAGTAAATAGTAAAGTTTATTAAAAAAATTAATGTAAAAGTAGAATATGCGGAATATTATATTAATTTAGTGTAAATGTTCTGCATATTTTTTTACGATATCTCTTGAAAATTTGCTATTAATTGATATAATAATATTTGTGCTTGATTAGAGATACTATTTATCCACAGTAGCTCAGTGGTAGAGCTATCGGCTGTTAACCGATCGGTCGTAGGTTCGAGTCCTACCTGTGGAGCCATTGGAAACGTACTCAAGTTGGCTGAAGAGGCGCCCCTGCTAAGGGTGTAGGTCGCGAGAGCGGCGCGAGGGTTCGAATCCCTCCGTTTCCGTAAATTAGATAATCCCGTTAAGTTGACGTGAGTAAAACGTTGATTTGACGGGTTTTTTATTATATTTGGATAAGCTTGGTTAAGTGTCTTAAATGACTTTTAAGACGATGAAACGCCAATAGCTATATAGATTTTACAAGATACGCCAACGCATTGGTGTGAGTTTCCATACTTTCTAACGCTTGAATAGCCTTATCGTTTTCGGATTGAACTGTTTCCGTAAAAACAGAAAAATCATTTCAAGTAAATACTTTGGATAACAAAAGAACGTTGTTAAATCAGCGTTTTTTTTTATTTTATGAAAAATATACAAAAGTGAATACTATAAATTTTGGTCAACATGGGACGACTTGAACACTTTTAAAATTATTTTGTACGTTGAGTTGTCCAGCTAAAAATTAAAGGCTTTATGTTGCTTATCATCTTCCTGTGATTTCAATTATTCAAGCAAATGATTATATACTCACCAAGTAATTTCAATATTTGCATAACCTAATCTTTTACTACTATATTGCATTGAAAATTCTTTACTTTAATATATTGATGCATGGGTATGTCTTATCGACAGTGATGTAAAATTATCATCATGTTTCTAACAAGAACTTTTTTAAAGTATTTATAGCTGCTTTTAATTGCAATTAATGTCACGACAGTATTGATAGATTGTAGCATGTAGACGATGAAAGGGAGAGAATGTAATGATGGAAAAAGCCATCCAGTTAAGGATGGGACAACATTACTTATTTGTAAGCAATTTGATACCACGAATGATATTGAAAAGAAATATAATGCCAGCAATGAGAAATAAAAAAATGCCTATACCGAATGAAATATTAGATATTACTTCTTGATTGTCAAAAGGTTTATCGAAAACTTCTCGAGAAAAGATGAAACCTAGATTTGCTAAGAATAAGAAAATATATACCCAAATGTGATTAAATAATGCTTTTCTACCATGAGTAGAAGTTGGTTTTTCAGCAAATATCCAAACGAATATTGGAAATATAATTGGTGCGAAAAACACACTAAAATAACTTAGTGATGATAAAATATTTTGATTTTTATTAGATTGATTCAATACAATCACCTCCAAAGCAATTAAAACACTTAACAAAATAAATTTGAAGCAATATATAAAATCTAACAATATTGTTAGATAAGGAAGAATATTTAAATTACGAACACACTAGATCAATTATTAATACAAGTAGAACAATGGAGTATAGATAAAAAATTACATAATGGTAATTCAGATAGATGAACATTAAAATTCTATGAAGAAGCTGGCAAAGTCGGTGCAGCATTATAACGTAACAAAATGGAAGATTTAAAAGACGGTAAAGGTAATGCCGAATTCCCGTTAAATTGACGTAAATAATACGTTGATTTTACTTTTTTTGTTACGTCCGGTTAATTTTCGATAAATACGTAATAAAAATTATGCGACAACATTAGCAAATAGTAATTGCTTTTCAGTAAAACATAAAAGTAAGTTTAAATGAATAATTTAGATGTGGATGGGTGCAGAAAAGAGAGAGATTTATTATTATATGGATTTGTTTTCCGTTATTGCAATGTGACTGGAGCATCATTGCTCATACATAAGCCCCACTTCTCTATTTATTGAGTAAGTGGGGCTTTAATTTATTTTGTTTTTTTACTTATTAAGTTTCTAATTCCTCTTACAATATAACCGACAATCAGTGTTCTAAAAACACGTTTTATAATATTCATAAAATTTTACCTCCTAAACGAAACTCATACATGCTACTTACATACCTTTACCCATTTTTTATAAGTGTAATGAAAATGTAAGGGATTTTTTAGCAAGTTAGTATAAAACTATTTTTCGAGGGTAATGAGACCATTTTCATCTGCTTTGTTAAAGAAAATTGTTAATATTCCGCTAATGATAGCAATAATATAAGGGATGCCAGTCCAAAAAAATATTAAATGTATAATACCTTGTAGTAATTGGTTTGAGTAAAATTTATGTATGCCACACCAACCCAAAAGAAATGCAAGTACGACGTATATAACTTTGTTTACTTTCATGTGTATAATGTCCTTTCATTTTCTAGATTATTGTATTAATTATCTCTTAAATAGTGAAATTGAACAAATAAAACAATGTGACAAAATTTGAATTATATGGTTGTTATTACATCGAAATTTTAAATTGATTCAGATATAATGGAATTAATAATCGTAATAAATAAAGGAGAAATAAAATGATTAGAAAAGCTAAGCCTAGTGACAAAAAAGATATTGCAGAATTATGTTATATCATTTGGAGTCAATTAGATATCGATATGGTAAAGGAAGTCGAAAAATTTCGTTTGCTAAATATAATGGAACAAAGCATGGTAGATGTAAAATATAGAGGGCACATTAGTAATGTATGGGTGTATGAAATTGATGGTAACGTTGCAGGCTGTTTGATCGCATATCCTGGCAGTAAAGAATTAGAACTTGAACAAGCATGGCTAGACATGGATTTAGAGGAAGATATAAAATCTTATGGCACACCAATGCCGATGAAAGAGGCTGCTGATGATGAATGGTACATTGAAACTGTAGCAACATTTCCTCATTTTCGTGGAAATGGTGTAGCAACGAAATTGATTAAACATGTCATTTCAAACTACCCAGATGAAAAATGGAGTTTAAATTGTGATGTTGATAATACTGCAGCATTACGTGTCTATGAAAAATTAGGTTTTGAAATTAAAAGTGAATTTGATTTATATGGACATATGCATTATCACTTAGTACATGTTTAGCATATACTAGTAAAAATACAAAATCGTTCATCAAATGAATGAAGAACGATTTTGTATATATAATAAATTAAATACAGGGTGTTATTAAATCCCGCCTAATAAAGCACTGATATAGATACCTAATGCATAAAGGAAACCAAAGAATGTATTTGTTTTTCCAGTAGCAGCCATTGCAGGCATCATTGTTTCAGGTGTGTCGTTCTTTTTAAATCTTCTAACTGCTTTGATTGGCATTGGGAAAGATAATAAAGCTAGCAAGAAGAAAATCGAACCACCAGGTTTAAAGAAAGTGATATAGATAACGAGCAAATAAGCGACGATATACATCAATGCTAAAAAGCGTACAGCATTATTTTTCCCTAATAAAATGGGTAATGTTTTTCGACCACTTGCCTTATCTTTAACCCAATCCCTGATATTATTGCCCATGTTGATAAGACCAATTGTGATGACGATTGGAATGCTAATCCATACCGCTAAACTTTGTATGTTACCAGTTTGGATAAAGAAGGCAATTAAAATAATTATCATACCCATAAATATTCCTGAAAATAGTTCTCCAAAAGGTGTCCATGAAATCGGGAATGGTCCACCTGTATATAGGTAACCTACTGCCATGCATACTAACCCAATAGGAAGTAACCAGAATGAACTTTGGGAAGCGATAAATATACCTAAAATCGCTGCGATAATATAAAATGTTATGGCTAAGTTCATGACTAATTTTGGACTCATGCCATTTCGTACAATTGCGCCACCGATACCTACTGAAGTATGGTCATCTAAGCCTTTTTTAAAATCATAGTATTCATTAAACATGTTTGTAGCTGCTTGGATAAGTAAACATGCCACTAGCATAGCAATGAATAAGCTAAGCTTTAGATGATCTTCACTACCTAGAAGGAATATTTTTGCAGTTGCAGTACCTACTAAAACTGGAACTACTGCAGCAGTCAATGTGTGTGGCCGCATTAAGTGCCAGTATTTTCTGACTGTTGAATATTGTTGGTATTGAGATGCCATAATGATTTACCTCGAATTCTTTTAATATAATTAATTTTTATCAAATTAATTTTAATAGAAGAAGTTGTAAAGGTCAACTTACGTAAAAATTGTCTACATGAAATAAGCTGAAAAACGTACACAGATTGTGAAAAGTGGTACAATATTATAATGAGTGTAAACTGATATTGAAATGAAAGAAGTGAAATAGATGACTTTAGATGTCAAGGAAAGTGAAATTGTCGAAGCGGTATACGAAAGTAACCATACTTGGGTTTCTGTAGAAGCAAAATTAGATTATGAATTAGAACCTACATTATTATTTCATTTAACCGAAGATTGTGCGGGAGACCGTTTTTATTTCAAGAAAAATGACAACGAAACTTCATTCTTTGGCTATCATGCTATCACGAGATTTAAAAACGATTTTGAAAATAAACAATCTATTTTTCGTGAGTGGGAAAAGTATAAAAATGATATTGAGTTAATACATCCAAATTCAGAAAGACATCATTTGAAAATCTGTGGTGGTTTCCAATTTTCAACGCATAAATCAGGTGATGAATGGCGTGAGTTTGGTATTAATCATTTTGTCTTACCTGAAGTACTCGTTACGATGGAGCAGGGACAATCTTTTATAACGTATACAGTAGAAGCCGATAAGTTTGAGATAGATACTTTCTTAGCAATCATTGATAGACTTACACAAAAGGACGTTCAACCTAGTGATGAAATAGGGGATATTAAAAGAATTGACGATATTTATAAAGACGAATGGCGTGAGTTAGTTAAAGATACAATTGATATTTTAGATGAAAATAAAAAAATTGTACTTGCAAGGAAAAGGCTTATTATGTTTGATAAAAACATTAACATTCCATATATACTCAATAGGGCAATGCAGGGTGAACATAATAGCTACTTATTTGTGCTTGAATCACAAGATAGTGTGTTTTTCTCCCAAACCCCTGAGCAATTAATGGAAGTCAAAGATGACGTGTTATCGACGAAAGCTGTTGCTGGTACAATTAAAAGAACACATCGAGATGACATAGATAAGGCAAATATTGATGCATTTTTAAACGATGACAAGAATTTAAATGAGCATCATTTTGTTGTTAAAAGTATATTGAATGATATCAAACCTTATGTAGAAGAAATTACATTTAATAAAAAACCTCAAATTTTAACAAATGATCATTTATATCATTTATATACTAAAATTGAAGGACGGTTGTTACAAAATTCATATATTGGATTATTAGATAATCTTCATCCTACACCAGCATTAGGTGGTTATCCTAAGGAAGAAGCAATTTCTTATATTGAAAATAATGAATTTGGTACACGAGGTCTATATGGCGCACCAGTAGGATATATTGATATGTATGATAACTGTGAGTTCATCGTAGCTATTAGATCGATGTTAATTAAAAAGAATCAAGCTACTTTATTTGCTGGTTGCGGTATTGTACAAAATTCTGATGCTGATAGTGAAGTAGAAGAAACTGCGGTTAAATTCAATCCGATGATGAAAGCTTTAGGAGTAGAGAAATATGAGTAATCACACAGACGCTTTAACAAAACAAGTTTTTACATTAGTCTCAGAACTATATGCATATGGCATAAGAGAAGTGGTAATAAGCCCTGGTTCTCGTTCAACGCCACTAGCTATTGCTATAGAGGCACACCCAAAACTGAAATCTTGGATTCATCCAGATGAACGTAGCGCTGCTTTTTTTGCGATGGGGTTAATGAAAGGTAGTGAAAGACCAGTTGCAATTTTATGTACATCTGGTACTGCAGCTGCCAATTATACGCCTGCAATTGCAGAAAGTGATTTAAGTCATTTACCATTAGTCGTATTGACGAGTGATAGACCGCATGAATTAAGAGGAATAGGTGCACCTCAAGCGATAAATCAAACAAATATGTTCGAGAATTATGTTCAATACCAATTTGATTTTCCAATAGCAGATGCCGATGAATCACAAGATTATTTGTTAAACACTATCAAATTTCAAATACAAAAAGCAAGCCAATATTTCTACGGTCCGCATCGTGGACCCATACATTTGAATTTGCCATTTAGAGAGCCATTAACACCGAACCTAGAAAAAGTAGAATGGTTAAATTCAGATAATAAGATCTTGCCTCATTATCAAAAAACAGCAAGTTTGAATGAAATCAAAACGATTATGCAAAAACGTAAAGGCCTCATTGTTGTGGGTGATATGCAACATCAAGATGTAGATCAAATACTTACTTATGCAACCATACATGACATGCCTATTTTGGCAGACCCTTTGAGTCAATTACGTAAAGAACATCATCCTAATGTAGTGACAACTTATGATTTACTGTATAGATCGGGGTTATCTATAAATGCTGATTTTATTATTCGCGTAGGTAAACCAGTGATTTCTAAAAAAGTAAATCAATGGTTAAAAGCTACAGAAGCTTTTCAAATATTAGTGCAAAATAATGATCAACCAGATGCATTTCCAAAGGTACCGCATGTATCTTACGAAATGTCGGCCAATGATTTCTTTAGGCAGCTTTCTGAAATTCCAACTGTAGAGCGAAAAAATTGGTTAGAAAAATGGCAATCACTAGAAAAGCAAGCACATATTAAAATCAAAGATTATTTGAGAACTGCTACGGATGAGTCAGCTTTTGTAGCAAATCTATTAGATAAATTGACGAAAGAGGATGCATTATTTGTTAGCAATAGTATGCCAATCCGTGATGTCGATAACCTATTTATAGATTGTGAAGCAGAGATTTATGCTAATAGAGGTGCAAATGGCATAGATGGTGTTATTTCCACAGCGATAGGAATGGCAGCACATAAACGTGTCACATTATTAATAGGTGATTTAGCATTTTACCATGATATGAATGGTTTACTCATGTCAAAATTAAATGATATTAACTTAAATATCATACTTTTAAATAATGATGGCGGCGGAATTTTCTCCTTTTTACCACAAAAGTCGTCTGCTGATATTTATTTTGAAAGACTATTTGGTACACCGACAGGATTAAACTTTGAACATGCTGCATTACTTTATGATTTTTCTTACAGACGTTTTGAAACAATTGAAACTTTTAAGTATGCAGAACTGTCAAAACTTGGTGCACATATATATGAAATCATTACAAATCGTGATGAAAACTTAAGCCAACACCAAAATCTTTATTTGAAATTGAGTGATATTATAGATGTTACATTATAAATTTCATCAATCTACAAAGAACTCAAATGATTTGATCGTATTATTACATGGATTTATAAGTGATCAATCGACATTCTATGAACATATCAAAACGTTCACAGATGAAATCAATGTATTAACCATTGACTTGCCAGGTCATGGTTTTGATCAATCAAGTGAAACGAGTACTTGGAATTTCGAATTTATCTGCCAATTATTAGACGATACATTAGCTTTGTTTAAGGCATATCGTATTTTTTTACACGGTTATTCTATGGGTGGTAGAATCGCTTTATATTATGCGCTTTATGGAACGTGCTACTTAAATGGATTGATATTAGAAAGCAGTTCACCAGGTATTGCAGATGAAGACGACCGCATCGAAAGAATTCAAATTGATCAAGCACGTGCAAAAGTTTTAGAAATCGCTGGATTAGAAATTTTTGTAAATGATTGGGAAAAATTACCTTTATTTCAAAGTCAGTATAATTTAAATACAGAAACAAAACGAAAGATTCGTCAAATGCGATTACAACAAAATCCTGTGAGATTAGCAAAAGCTTTACGAGAGTATGGTACTGGACAAATGCCTAACTTATGGCCAAAAATATCAGATATTGCAGTTCCAACTTGTATAATTGTAGGAAGTTTCGACGAAAAATTTATAAAAATTGGTTATCACATGTGCGACTTAATACCAGAGACGAGTCTAAATGAAGTTAATGGTAGTGGTCATACTGTACATGTGGAAGAAATGACAGAATTTGATAAAATAGTGTTAGGTTTTATTTTTAAGGAGGAGCAAAATGACTAGACAATGGGAAACAATTAAAGAATATAAAGAGATTAAGTACGAATTTTATAACGGCATAGCCAAAGTAACTATTAATAGACCTGAAGTTCGTAATGCGTTTACGCCAAATACGGTACAAGAAATGATAGATGCATTTACAAGAGCTAGAGATGATCAACGTATTTCGGTTATTGTCCTTACAGGTGAAGGCGATAAAGCATTCTGTTCAGGTGGAGACCAAAAAGTACGTGGCCATGGTGGCTATGTAGGTGAAGATCAAATTCCGCGTCTTAATGTGTTGGATTTACAAAGATTGATACGTATTATTCCAAAACCTGTCATCGCGATGGTTAGAGGATATGCAATTGGTGGCGGAAATGTATTAAATGTTGTTTGTGACTTAACAATCGCTGCAGATAATGCAATATTTGGTCAAACAGGTCCAAAAGTAGGATCATTTGATGCAGGTTATGGTTCAGGATATTTAGCGCGCATTGTAGGACATAAAAAAGCACGTGAAATATGGTATTTATGCCGTCAATACAATGCACAAGAAGCTTTAGACATGGGCTTAGTAAATACTGTTGTACCTTTAGCTGATATAGAGGATGAAACGGTGAAATGGTGTGAAGAAATGATGCAACATTCTCCGACAGCATTAAGATTCTTAAAAGCAGCGATGAACGCTGACACTGATGGATTAGCAGGATTACAACAAATGGCGGGTGATGCTACGCTGTTGTATTACACAACAGACGAAGCTAAAGAAGGCAGAGATGCGTTTAAAGAAAAACGTAATCCTGATTTTGATCAATTCCCTAAATTTCCATAAGTAAAGATATTTAGTAACAACGCCTCAATAAATATAGAGGCTTTTGAATGAAAGTCATGGTATTAAAACTAAAACGGCAACCGTTAATTTCTAGTGAATATTTAGAAATTAACGGTTTTTTTATTGTTTTAAAGTTGTCTAGTGATTATTTGATGCTGAGTGATAAATTGGCCAATGCATGGTTCGAACGAATACACCTTATTACCAAAATGATACATAATGATTGGTTATATGAATCTAAAGCTAAAAAAATTCATTTTCATCAATGATAAAAATGAGAATATAAAATGAAAATCCAGGTTTTAAATTTATTATTAAAAATTAAATGAAAAACATGTAAGTTGGATAAAATTAGTTTTCAGAATATTCTATTGACTAATACTAGTAATGTTAAAACTTTTAAACATTTTGTTATTATATTTGACCAAAAATAAAATTTCTATTAATATAATAAAAAAGGGCAGAGGAGAGTAATGAATGACACAATATAAAAATAAAGAACTTATGAAAGATATGTGTTTTCTGTTTTATGTTTCTAGTAAAGAGATAGTAAATAAATTTAACAAACACCTAAAGCAGTATGATATTAGCTTTCCAAATTATGTAGTGATGTTATATATTGAAAACTCAAATCCTGTATTTATCAAGACATTATGCGATCAATTATATTTAGATTCTGGTACAATAAGCCCAATTATTAAGAGACTCGAAAAAAAAGGACTAATTGAACGTATGAGAACAGAAGAGGATGAACGAAGAGTTAAAGTACAATTGACACAAAAGGGAAGTGTGTTAAAAGAGAAATTTGAGCAAATTTCAGATGAAGTGTTAACTCAGTTCAATATGAGTTCAGAAGATATAGATATATATTATAAATTAATGAAAAAATTTGCTGAAAAAAATATTTATCAATAAAATGCACATATTTGAAATATAAAACGTAATATAAAAGAAGCCCGTAAATGAATTTTTAAAAATTCATTTACGAGCCTCTTTTATGTCATACTTCTTAACAGATATATTTTTAAGAAAATTACCTCTGCTTAAGTGCGTAGTTATCTCTAAGTAAGTTTTCCTCATAATCCTCAGCATAATAAGCACATTAAAAAATTCACTTTATTAATCGCACGGTGATTAACAATTTGATACAGTTTCTCGAGTTATTAAATCATTATACCGACTAATCAAATGTCGGATATTAATCACACTAAAATTTTATGATTATATTCAATTGGGTTTTGGCTGCCTACATAGAATATGGAGGTTAGCGTAGTAATCATTGATAAATAAATTTTAAATACAGAATAACAAGGCGTTATTCATAATGTTCTTTTATATAAAGTTCTAATCTTCTCATTGCCTCTTTTAAGGCATCGAGTTCATAGGCATAAGAAATACGCACATGGCCTTTACCAATGTCTGTAAATGAAGAACCTGGTACCATTGCAACGTGTGCTTTTTCGAGTACATCAACGCAAAAATCAAAATCATTTTCTGTGAAATTTTCAATACTTGGGAAGATATAAAAAGCACCTTCTGGTTTAGCGTCGAGTTTAAAACCTAAAGATTGTAGTTTTGTGATTAAAAAATCTCGTCTTTCAATATATGCTTTGTTCATATAGTGAGGTGCATCTAATCCTTCGTTTAATGCTGCTATACAAGCTATTTGAGCAGGTACATTAGCACATATACAATTATAGGCATGCATAAATGTTAACTTTTCAATTAAATATTCTGGACCTAATAGAAAACCAATGCGAATCCCAGTAGCAGAGTGAGATTTACTTAATCCATTGACGAGCAATAACTGATCACGGATGGATTTAAATTCAGCAAAAGAAGTGTGTTTATGATTAAAGGTATTTTCTGCATAAATTTCATCACTAATGATAAAAATCTCTTCATTTTTTAACATTTCTGTAAGTGCATGAATTTCATCATAAGTTAAAATAACACCAGTGGGATTTGTCGGATAATTTAAAAGAATTGCTTTTGTTTTTGACGATATATTTTGCTTGATTGCTTCAGGTGTTACTTTGAAATCTGTTTTTGTAGTGTCGATATATACAGGAACGCCACCAAGTGTTTTAATTAAAGGGATATAACCTGCATAAATAGGGCTGGGGATTAATATTTCATCACCTGGGTTAATAATGCTTCTCAAAGCTGTGTCTAACGCTTCACTAGCGCCATTTGTAATAATAATTTCATCAGAGCTATAATGGAAACCATAGCGCTGTTTAAAATAATGACTGACTGCATTTCGTGTTTCAAGTAACCCTTTGTTATGAGAATACTTTGTTTGATTTTCTTTTATTGCAGTAATATATGCATTTTTTACGACATCAGGCATAGGAAAATCTGGTTGACCGATTGTTAAATTGATACAATCATCAATATCTTTAATTTTATTTGAAAATTGCCTAATACTTGGTGCTGTTAAAAATTTAGAATTGTCGTTTAATGATAGCTTCATTGTTTTTCACCTCAAAATAAAAATACCGATTTGTAGTTAAATAAGTATGACTAGCTTAAAATATCAAATTACTACCATCATAACATATTTGAACCAACTACAAATCGGTTGGAAATTATTTTAATCTTTAAAATTCGAAGGGGATTGCAAGTTAATAATTGGATTGGTCCACTTAGATATAAATCTAGTTGATAATACATATACAATTATACTAGTAAATAAGAGTAGATATATATAAGTCAGTATAGAGATGTGGTCTTTAAACGGATAAATATTAAAACCACGTATAATACCAATTACAATGCCATGTAGTAAATAGACATACATAGTGCGACGCCCAATGTATGTGAAAAATCTTTCTTTTTCAGGTATTAAATTAAGGAAAGAAAACATTGTAATTAAAATAAATAAGTATAATAGCAAACGTTTAATTGGACTATATAAATCTTGTTTACCTTCCAGTGACATATAAGGTGAATCACCTAATAACCAATCAGCATTTATAGGATGCAAGGTATAAATGATATAAAAAAGGAGTAAAATGCTAACAGCGACCGGTATGAATTTCTTATTTCTTAACACACGTGTATGTTCACTCGTAAATAAATAACCTAAATAAAAAATAGGGAAGAACATGATTGTTCTTGAAAAACTTAAATAATTGTCAATATTATCTGAGTAACCTGCAAACAAAGAAATAATAATAGATATAGGTAATACAAAATAAGGTTTAAAGTCTTTTACTATTACTAATATGACATGGAAAAAGAATAATGTAAGTAAAAACCATAATGCAAAAACAGGATCAAAGGGATCGAATTTAACACTGTCTTCTTTTCCTGTGAAATAATAGTAAAAGGTGAAAAAACCAAAGAAAATAAAATAAGGTACTAACAATTTTTTTGAAACTTTCTCTAGATAACCAGCTGTGCCTGCTTTTTTAGCAAAATAACCTGAGATGAATAAAAAACAGGGCATATGGAAACTATATATAGTTAAATAAAGTGAAGAAAGATATTTACTTTCTTCAGTATATGGTTGTAATAAATGACCAAATACAACAAGAAAAATTAATACCATTCTCGCATTGTCGAAGAAATAATCTCTTTCTTTTAACTGTGTCATAGGGTTGCTCCTTTTATATACAGGTAAAATTTATAATCACTGTTACTAATTTATTATAAAACATATGACAAATGCAACAAAACCGACTGATTTGTAGATTATTATTGTATATTATGAGGAATAACATTATAATATTAGAAAATAAAATAATAAATTTAAATGCTATTGAACATTTTAATTAAAGTAGTGGAGATGAAACAACATGTATAAACAACTAGAACAATTAATTACACTTACAAGTAATGATTTAAATTTAGTCAGTAGAAGGTTTGGCCAACGCACAGATTTAACTTCAGAACAGTTAGAAATGTTAAGGATTTTATATCATTATAATGTGTTATCACAATATGATTTAACAATGAAAATTAATAAAGAACAGTCTATTGTGTCTAGATGGATCAAAAAATTATGTCAAATGGGCTATATAACTAGTAAACAGTCAAACAAAGACTTAAGATGTAAAGATTTAATGATTACAGAAAAAACAAAAGCACTTGTTCAACAAATTAACGAAGTTAGGGTGGCTTTGATAGAAGCAAGGTGTCAAAATTTAACTTCAAATGATATTGAAAATCTAAATTATTTATTAAATAAATTAAATACGCATCATCATTATATCAAGTAAATGACAAATGGTGGCTAAAATTTTCAGCATCATTTTATTATGTAACACAGCGATATGATACAAATTTATGATAGGGTTCAAATGAACCAAGAATGCATAGAAACAGAAACAATAAATAGCTGTCCAATGATTGGAAAAGCTTTCATGTTGGAAAAGAACAATATGTCATAAAAGAGATTTAAAAAGCTTCTATGACGTTTACAAAACTGTTTAGTATAATGATACTTAATATGTTAGCACTATATAAACAAATAAACCTTAGGTGAATTTTCACCTAAGGTTTATTTGTGTTTTAAAACTTACACATTATGATTTCATGCTATTTATATGTGTTTACATCAAAATATTTGCCCAATTTATTCATTGAATCATAGAAACCTTTAATACGTGTAGCATTATGAGATGCCCATGCAACATCAGTTGCATATTGATGAACGCCTGGATTATCAGGATTCCAACGCATTTTATACAAAGTATTTTGTCCTTGGTTAATGTATGAATTAGCAATGTATTTAGCGCCACCAACAATTGCTTTTTTAACAGTATCCCAGCCATTATTTTTAGCGGTAGCAAAACCTTGTTTTACAGGATCTTTATCAACGGCTCCAATACCAAACATATTGTAATATTTTTTAGCGCCATTAGTGACAACTTTATTATTTACTACGTCACCACCATTAGCAAGCTTAGAAGTTCCATTTCCAGTTTCAAGTAGGGCATGAGAAACTAAATAAACTTCATTAATGTTATAAGTTTTAGCAGCTTCACTAAATGCCTCACCTTGTCCTTCTAATATGCCATTGCCAACTAATAGTTTATCTAAATCAGTACCAGAAATATTTTGTGATTTATCTAAGCGTAAGAATTGGTATTTTTGAGTTGGATCTTTAGCAAGTTTACTACTATCCATAGCATTTTTAATCTCACTTTTTGTTGCATCTTCCCATTTTCCAGGTGTACGTTGAATTTGAGGTTTGAATTTCAAACCATGTTGTAACGCTACTGCCTGATCTAAAGTAAGATTAGATTTATAGTATTTTACAAGCTCTTTTCGTAAGTCGCTTTCTTTTATCCAAACAATTTTACCGTTCGATAATTTACCATGATACCAAGTTACCCCATTAATGATTTGTTTTTCAAAAACAGTAAATATGCTTTCATGGAAACCTTTTAATGATCCAGCTGATTTTGTAGCATTAGGATCAAGGTAATAGTTACCATTGGCATTGTAAATAACATAGTCGAATTTTTGTGGTGTGATTTTTGATTGTGTTGGAGTTTTATTCAAATCTTTAGCTGCAATCCAACCAGTTTTATTATTGACGTTTCCGTATAGGTACTCGTCTTTATCAACAAACACAGATTTTGATGCGTTAAATTTACTGTTTTTAATATTATTTTGGGTATCTAATTGCTGATTTTTTGTACCCCATGGAATTGCATATAAGCCATTGTTAGTAGCTTTTACAGTATATTGTCCATTTTTAGCTTTTGTTTTGCTTAAGTTACGCGTATTTATATCTTTAGTATTAACCCAACCAATTGGTGTATTTTGTTTTGTATTTTGGATTAACACATAAGTGTTATTACCTTGAGTACGTTGCTTAGTTACAGTATACGTACGACCAGCAAATTTAGAAGCATTTTTACCTTTTTTATCATAAACAGTTGCTTTAATACCAGAATTGTTTGTGTTTAATTGTCCGATTTTACTAACAGATGTTGTAGGAGTAGCAGTAGCTTTTGTAACTGCTTCTTTAACAGTGATGTCACCTGTTTGCATCCAACCTAGGTTAGTATTTGTTTTGTTATCTGTAATTAAATAAAATGAATTTTTACCTAATGTAGCTTTTTTACTTAATTTGTAAGTTTTACCATTCACATATGGTTTTTGAATACCTTTTTGATCATATACAGATGTATAAACACCATGATTTGTTTTAGCGACTGTACCTTGTTGATTGATAAGCGTATTGACAGTTAAATTATTACTTGTACTAGGGGAGGTAGCTGTTTTACTTGTTGAAGTTAATTTACTTAAGCTTACCCAACCGGATAAATTATTTACTGTACCATAAATATAATTTGTTTTGCCAATTTGCTGCTGTTTTGATGCTTTGAATGTTTGACTAGAGCTGCCTGAAACTGTGCCTGCTTTCTGAGAATTGGTGCCCCAAGGTACAGTATAAATCACTTCACCAGGTTTGATTTTATAAGATTGATTATTTTTAGCAACTGGCTTAGCAGAGTTATAACTTACATCACTTTGATGTACCCATCCAATTAAATTACCTTTATTATAATCAGAAACTAAGTAAAAGTCTTTGTTTCCTAAAGTCGCCGATTTTGTAACTTTTAACGTTTGATTCGTTTTACTTGTTTTTCTACCATTTTGATCATAAACAGTGGTATATAATCCATCATTATTTGTGTTTATACGCCCAACACCGTTGTTCGTTGATACTGTTAATTTACCAGTATTAGTAGACGGTTTTGTAGTAGAACCACTTGACTCATTTTTGCTTCCACTTGTACTTCCAGATGACGTAGAACCCCAAGCGGCAGCTTTACCTGTTTTAATTAAATATTTTTCATAAATTAAATCATAAAGTTCATCATAACTATAATTATGATTAGCTAAATAACCATGTGGATCGATATGATCTGATCCACCTAAATAATTACTTACAGCTTTATGCGTCCAAACAGTCCCAACACCATCATACTCAGCGCTATCAGGAGCAAGTCCATAATATTGTAGGTTTGTAGCTGCATAGTCTGCATAGTTATTGATAGAACGAGCAAATGAATCATAGTCATGAGTATGGACTAATTCTACATGAATAAAGCGTTCGTTTGCAGCTGGACCAGCACCCCATGCTAAATAATCTGTATTAGCTGTTTCAATAATACGATTACCATCTACATAAGCATGTACAAATGCGCTATTATAATTATTTTTCATGTAATTTATTTCACCAGTTATTGTTGAATTATCGTTTGCAGTATCATGCATAACGATACCTTCAGGTTTACCATAACGATACTGATATTTTGGTAAATAACTTGCGATATCTTGTTCATAGTTAGGTGCTTTGAAGTTATTTTTACGAATATAATTATTTATTGACGAATTTACTTTTGGCGTATATTTAGGTAATGAACTTTTAGATGTAGATTTAGTACTGACAGCTGATCTTGTAGCTATAGTTGGTGTACTAACTGATCTAGCCATTCTTAATTTTGGTGTTGCCTCACTTTTATAGACTTGAACTGTTTTTGGTGATGTATTTATATCTGAATCTAAAGTATTCACCTTTTCAGTTTGTGCTTCATTGTCAGATTGAGTTGTTGTAGTTGTCTCACCAGAAGTGACCTCAGAGTCAGCAACATCCGAAGCATCATCATCTTGAGCGACATTAGCGTTATCATCATTCTGATCTGCTACGTTAGTGCTGTCGTCTTTACTTTCATTAGTGTTGGAAGCCGTACTATTATCGTTTGTAGAATCAGAAGTTGATTCATCAGAAGTGACCTCAGAGTCAGCAACATCAGAGTCATTATCATCTTGAGCAACAGTAGTTTTATCATCATTCTGATCTGCTATGTTAGTACTGTCGTCTTTACTTTCATTAGTGTTGGAAGCCGTACTGTTATCGTTTGCAGAATCAGAAGTTGATTCATCAGAAGTGACCTCAGAGTCAGCAACATCAGAGTCATTATCATCTTGAGCAACAGTAGTTTTATCATCATTCTGATCTGCTATGTTAGTGCTGTCGTCTTTACTTTCATTAGTGTTGGAAGCCGTACTGTTATCGTTTGCAGAATCAGAAGTTGATTCATCAGAAGCGACCTCAGAGTCAGCAACATTAGAAGCATCATCATCTTGAGCAACATTAGCGTTATCATCATTCTGATCTGCTATGTTAGTACTGTCTTCTTTACTTTCGTTAGTGTTGGAAGTCGTACTATTATCGTTTGCAGAATCAGAAGTTGATTCATCAGAAGTGACCTCAGAGTCAGCAACATCAGAGTCATTATCATCTTGAGCAACAGTAGTTTTATCATCATTCTGATCTGCTATGTTAGTGCTGTCGTCTTTACTTTCATTAGTGTTGGAAGCCGTACTGTTATCGTTTGCAGAATCAGAAGTTGATTCATCAGAAGCGACCTCAGAGTCAGCAACATTAGAAGCATCATCATCTTGAGCAACATTAGCGTTATCATCATTCTGATCTGCTACGTTAGTGCTGTCGGTTTTCACATCAGTACTTATAGAAACATCATTATTTACTGCTTGGGCATCTGTATTTTTATTGCTGTCAGAATTATTTTGATTTTCTTGATTTTGTGTAGAATATGTATTTTGACTTGATGTGTCTTTGTTTAGTTCGTCTAATTGTGCATCATAATTTTCAGGTTCATCTGACTTGAGTTCTTGCACTTGACTTGGATCATTGTATGTTTGTGTCCCTGAAATATTTGTCGTTGGATTACTAACTTCAGATTTTATTTCTTCGCTTTGCTTTAAGGTATTTTCATCATTCAACACATTTTTATTTGATTTCTGATTTTGTGTATTATCAGCTGCATGTGCATAATGGGTTGTCAAAGCTGTACCAGCTAACGTCAATGCAACTATTGAAGGTACCTTATAATTCAACTTTTTATTAGTCATTTAACTGCCCCTTTTATTATTAATATTTAATACCATTATAATACGAAGATAGTTTAATTGAATTGATTTCATAGATTTGTAATATAAAATTAATCTTATTAAGACACTAAAAAAGTAGAAATAATTTAAGAAAAGGCGGAAATACGCCTAATTTCAAATATATTAAAATATTACACTCTTTGGAATATTACATAATAAAGATGTACATTAACTGCAACTTTATTAAATTATTTAGTTCAAATTGTTTTATTCATTAAAATATGTTCAATATTTTCTTCTAAGAAAATATCACCTGAAGCCTTATAACCTAATGATTCATAAAAGCGTTGTGCATGGCATTGGGCATTAAGCGTTAACATATTATACCCTTGTTCTTTTGCTACTGTTTCAATAAAAAGCATTAAAGCTTTGCCATGACCTGATTTTCTATGTGTTGGTAAAATTGCTACGCGCTCAATTTTTGCTCCATTTTGATAGGGTCTAAACCTTCCAGTTGCAAAAGGGGAGTGTAGTTCATCATAACCTATGACATGAGTAGCGGTAGATTCAAATTGATCTATTTCATTTTCAAGCGGGACTCCTTGTTCATGAACAAAAACTGCTTTTCTAATTTCGTATGCATCATCCAACATTTTAGATGTAGTAACCACTTCGAACATGATAAAACCTCATTTCTTTTGAATATAATAAAACTACCCTATCACATTTATAATGTAATAGGGTAGTTATTTAATGTATTATTGAGCTTCTTGACGTACTAATGCAGTATATTGCCAAAAAATTCTCATTTGTGCAATATTCCAATTGTTCATCCCCATAGTAAAACCTGACGGCCTAAATAAATTGACGTCTGTTACTTCAAGGGCTGCTGCAATTAAATATTGTAGTGGTACACTAAGTTCTTTCATTGTTTCCGTTATACCATTTTGGTCATAAACCCAAGAAAAAGGTAGTTCTGATTCAAAAACATCAACTTTATCAAAAATTTCGGGTAGTGCTACGATATAACATGCACCGTCTACAACAGGGTTGGTTTCACTATCCTTGTAGTAGATTCGTAAAGCTTCATAGTTTTCACGATGTGCGTGATTAACATAGAAAAATTCATTTCTAAAAAGTGCCATATCCTTACTATGGATTAATTGTTGTTCTAAAACGTTAAACATACCGTTTATATTCGCTAATTTTTCATATGTTTTTCGTGACATGTCGCGATCTCCTCTCTACAGCTTAATATAGATTTGTTTGTAATTCTTGTGTGTTTTGTTGTTGATTTGGATCCTGCTGCTGTTGGTTAGGATCTATTTGTTGGTTGTAATCAGATTGTTGATTTGAATCGTTCGGTTGCACTGTCGTTTGGTTATTATCTGTTTGATTCATATTATTTTGTTGATTTTCATTTGTAGAATTTGGATCTTGTGAATTTGAATTATTTTGTTCCGATTGTGAATTTGAATCGTCTTCATCTTCCTCAGAGCTATCTTTTTGATTTTTACGTAATAAACTACTATCAATTTCTGTTTGTGGTACGAGTGTACCATAAAAGTCGATGACACGTTTATTTAAGAAATCGTCTGTATCTTTAATTTTAGGTAAATTTAAATCGCTGCGCAAAAGATTTGCAGTATCTTGTATATTTTTAATATTAGGATTATAGTAATAAACACCATTTAAATAATCATCTTGACCTTCTAGCTGTTTACTTTTAATTTTAACATCATCTTTTAAGTAAGATGTAGCTAGTGCTTTTACTTCTTTGTAACTTAAATTATGCTTCGCGTTTTTACCTACTATTTCAATTACATCATCTAATTTACTGAATGAATCTGCTTTTTGAGCTTTAATAAATAGCTTTTTAATTAAATCCATCTGTCTTTGGCCACGTTTTAAATCTGAATCTTGATGACGTGTTCTAGCGACTGCTAAAGCTTCATCTCCATTTAGTTTTTGGTGACCTTTTTTCACTTTTATTTTTCCTGTATCGTTTGTATTTGGTTCAGAAATATTATATGGAACATCGTATTCAATGCCACCGAGTTCATCAACGGCATCCACGAATGCTTCCATGTTAATTCTTACATAATAATCAACGGGCACATTTAATGCAGCTTCTACTGAATCCATAGAAGCTGTAGGGCCGTTGTATGCATGTGCGTGTGTAATTTTATCATAATAGCCGACTTCTGGAATGTAACTGATTGTATCGCGTGGGATACTTAACATTCGAATTTGTTCTTTATCTGCGTTAAAAGTAGATAATATCATTGCATCAGTTCTTGATTGTTCAGCACTTTGCCCATTCTTTTCACGACCACTATTATCATCGATACCTAAAAATAAAATAGAGATTGGATCTTTAGACGGGTTTACTTTAGATTCACGAATACTTGATTCTCTAGAAGTATCGCTCGTATTCAATGAATGCTCAAATGCACCTTGTGACGATTTAAGTAATAAAACGGCAAATATAACTGGAACAACTACAAGAATTAAAGATAGAAATATTAAAAGGTATTTTAAAAATTTATTCATGTATGAAGCTCCCCATCGTATGTGATTTTGTATATATTACAATATTGATCTAATGTTAAGTTTTTGATTATTTCATTAAATTATTGTAAAGAGAAATTTGTACTATAACTTATAATTTTATAACTAACATTAAAAAATATCAACTAAGAATTTATCCTACTAAAGTTTGAATTATAAATTGGCGTACAGTTGACCATTAAAATATTCTTAATGAAAATAAAAGAAATAATTATTAAGAAAAACGACATGGCTAAAATGATTTATTTATAAACTTACGATATAATTAGCATATGTTAAATGTTATCAATGATTGATAATATTAATATTTTTACTTCAGCAAGTTTTTAAGCAGAGATTTTAAAGTCATAGCGATTTTTGGTATTTATTAAATTAAATCAAAGATAATACCGTATGAATAAATTGTTAATATATTGAAGTTTCAAGGAGGATATAACCATGAAATCAGAATGGTTGGATAAATTAGATGAAAGTTTAGTAAAAAAATTTTATGAAGCACAAACAGAAAAAGAAATAGAAGAAGGGTTTAGCGGAAACCTAACATTTGGGACTGCTGGAATACGTAGTACTTTCGGTTTAGGACCGGGTCGATTGAATGCATTTACAGTCCGCAAAGTTGCATTGGGTTTATCGCAATATTTGAAAGCAAAATTTGATAATCCATCCATCGTAATCCATTTTGACACAAGATTGTTATCGAAAGCATTTTCAGAAGAAATGGCGTCTGTTTTAGCTCAAAATAATATTACTACGATTTTATCAGAAAATTACAAATCCACACCTGAATTATCATTTGCGGTGAGATATTTAAAAACAAGTGCAGGTGTGATGATTACTGCTAGTCATAATCCCAAAAACTATAATGGGATTAAAATATACGATCAAAACGGTGGACAATTATTACCCGATGAATCAGAACATTTAAGTCAATATATTAACGCTATTGAGCATCCACTACAGATTGATAGAGATGATTTTAATTTATTACTCGAAGATAATAAAATCACATATATGTCAAATGAAGTCACTGAAGCTTATAAAAATGAAGTGAAAGATTTAGTAGGGGATATTCCTGAGAAACAAGCTAAAGTCGTACTTACGAGTTTGCATGGTACGAGTTTACCTTTGGCTTCTGATATATTATCAGAATTAAACTATGATAACTTTGTTATTGAAAAAGAACAGTCAACCCCAGATGGTAATTTTCCAACTGTAGCGATAGCTAATCCTGAAGATGAGGCTGTTTTTGAACGCGGTATTAAGCTCGCAAACGATACAGATGCACAATTAATTATAGCGACTGATCCTGATGCTGATAGATTGGGTATAATTGAACGTTATAATGACCAAACGTACAGATATTTTAATGGAAATGAAATTGGTATTTTGCTTACTAAATTAAGATTCCAAGATTTAGTAGAAGAAGGTAAGCAACTATACATGATTAAATCTATAGTCACAAGTGAACTTGCGGAAAGATTAGCCTTAGCATTAGATGTAGAAGTGAATAATGTATTAACAGGATTTAAATACATTTCAAATTTATTGGAAACAGAAAATGCTCATCAAGATAAGCAATTACTAATTGCTTTTGAAGAAAGCCATGGCTATTTAGCAAAGCCATTTTCAAGAGACAAAGATGCAATACAAATGGTTCCTTTATTAATCAAATATAAAAATTTATTAGCGAATAACGGAATGACATTTAAAGATACAATAGAAGATATTTATGCGCATATCGGTGCATATAAAGATAAAACTCTATCACCGACATTTGAAGGCGCAGAAGGCATTGAAAAAATCACTAAAATAATGGATCAATTTAGAAATAAAGATGTTTCAACGATTTGTGGTCTTGAAGTAGCACAAGTTGAGGATTACCAATTAGGTACCATTAAAAATTTAAGAGAGGGTAGTACTGAGGCATTATCATTACCTGAAACCAATTTAATTCGCTTTATTTTTGATGAAGGTTTCATTGCATTGAGACCTTCTGGTACTGAACCTAAAATCAAGTTGTATTTCTCATTAAATATAGAAGATATTGATGCTTTAACAAATCAATTTAAAGAGGAATATATCAATCATATAAAATAACAACAAAGAGGCAACAACATGAAAGTCAACAAATATAAAATAATCATTGTTTTAATCATTTTCATATTTTTGGTTTTAAGTTTTACTGGTTATAGACACTATAAACAAATGAAAGATTATATTAGTCCTTCAAAGATTTCAACCAAGGAAAATGAAAAACAATCATCTAAGAAACAAAAAAAGTTAAAAACAGTCGTTGATCACAAACATCCACAAATTAATAAAATAGATGAATATTTGGAACAAACTCATTTTAATGGTACCATTGCGCTTTTTGAAAAAGGTAAACTTAAATTGAATAAAGGCTATGGTTATCAAGATTTTGAAAAGAGTGAAGAAAATAATGCTAATACGATGTTTTTAATTGGCTCAGCACAAAAATTTTTGACAGGTATCATGTTAAAACAATTAGAAATTGAAGACGAGATTCATATGATGACGCCAGTAAAGCATTATTTAGAATGGTTTGATTCAATTTATCCACTTTCGATTAAGCAACTGATGTTACATCAAAGTGGGTTATATAAATATAAAGCGAATCCAAAATTTAAAGATTTAAATGATGCAACACATGCAATACAACAGAGAGGTATCAACCCTTTAGAATATAATAAATATCAATATAACGATGCTAATTATTTAATATTATCGAAAGTAATAGAGACGGTGACACATAAGTCTTATATGCAGAATTTAAATGAAAGATTAGTGAAACCATATAATTTAGAATATACGGCGCGTTATAGTAATTTAAATTTTCAAAAATATATGGCTGTTGGTTATAAAAATGATAAATTAACTGGAAGACGTATTCGTCAAAAATCTAATATATTAAATCAATATGATGGGGCAGGTAACCTTTACATGTCTCCTTATGATATGGGGAAAGTGGTATTAAATTTACAATACAATAGAATTTTTGACGAAACAACGACCATGCCTTTTATTCATGAAAGTTTGACTACACAATATCCTAGACCATACCGATACGGTTTTTATTCTTTTGCTGATAAAAATAGAATTAATGGCATTTTTTTCGGCAATATATTCACAGTATATTTTAATGATAATTATGTTATTGTACTAGCAACGAATTATGACAACGGCAAAATGAATAATGAATATAAAATGAAACATATTTACTTTAAGTTATTACATCAAGATGGTCATTATAATAGAGTAAAACAGTTGTATTGAAAGGGAATAGTGATAGGTGTGTTAATATCACTGATTAAAACATAACCGTCAATTTCTATCAAACCACGATAGAAATTGACGGTTTTTCTTTTATAATAAGTTGTTTATGTTTTGAGGACAAATTATAGTTCATGTTTCGCAAAATGCATGCTTTTTATACGGTAATGTTAATTAGAGATAAATACATGCATGATATATCTCGCTAAATTAGTTTGTCCATTGATTTCCTTAGAAAAGGTGTGTTAGTTTTTCTGCAAAATAAATACTTTTTTGTTTTGTAAGATGCAGACTGGATTGTCGTAGATATGATTAATTACGAATCTGAGTTCATACATATGATCAAAAATTGTAAATAATAAAAGATGAGTCAAGCGATTTGTGTATTAAAATTTTACTTACAATACTTTAAAGCATCGATAAACATCTGCTTAAAGATATTTGCTTGTACTGACATTACTACGGTTGTATTAGGAAATTGAGATTTGAAGTCAACTACTGAAGCACCCTTGGTTAATTTGCCATCTGTTTCAATTTGCACATCAGCTTCTCGTACAACAAAGTGTTCTGGATGCAGTAGATAAAGCAATGTATAAGCATCGTATACATTAATACCTTTTTCAAAATCGTCTCCTCTATAATGTTTGAATAACTGATGCAACATCTTACCAGTCTCGTTGATTGATTTTAGTTCATTAATTGTTTCATGTGTCAAACTAGAACTTCTAGCAACATCTAATCCTATCATTGTTATAGGTAGGCCAGAATTAAATACGATTTGAGCAGCTTCAGGATCACAATAAATGTTAAATTCAGCTAATGGTGTTACATTACCTCGAGATGCTGAGCCACCCATTAATACAATTTCTTTAATGTATGCTTTCACTTCAGGATAAGTCATTAATAATAATGCAATATTCGTTAATGGGCCAATAGGAATAAGTGTGATAGGCGTTTCGCTTTTGAGTAAAACATCTCGCATGGCCTCAACAGCATGAGTAGAATCGAGATCACTTTCATTGATTTCTGGGAAAGTATATCCTTCCATTCCCGATTCACCATGTACTTCACTTGCATCTACAATAGCTGATAAAAGTGGTTGTGAAGCACCTCTATGTACAGGTACATCGCTATTAAAGAAACGTTTGATTTTTAATGCATTAGCAGTTGTTTTTTCGATTCCAACATTACCATTGACTGTAGAAATCATTTTCAAATCAAATTCTGGATGGTTTAAAGCAAAGCTAATCGCTGCTGCATCATCAATACCTGGGTCTGTATCAATAATAATTGGTTGTTTCATAATTATCTAATCCTCCTGTTACAAAAATAGCATTATCAATTATATTCTACATCTTTTGGAGAAAGAAATGTTACAAAGTAAATTATTTAATGAAAGGTATAGGGGAGATGGATACGTGAATAAAAAAAAGACTTCTCTTTCGAGAAGTCTTTTTGGGATTATAAGTGGCTTGAGTGTCCACCTTGCATTACCCAATACGTACCAATAACTGTAATTAGAGTAATGATAACCGCAAATATAACTTTAAACCCTTGTACATTTCCATCTTTACCTTCAGTTAAGTGCATGAACATTAATAATTGTACTGCAGCTTGGATAAAGGCAAAGCCAAAGATGATTGTAATCTTAGCATTTAGTGCCATTGATGTGTATAGGGTTACGAATACTGCTAAAATAGTCAAAACGATTGAGCCAATAAAACCTACTGTGTGTTTTACAATTGTATTCATCCGCTAAACACCATCC
Organism: Staphylococcus ureilyticus; assembly: GCF_025558845.1. Classification (NCBI taxonomy): domain Bacteria; kingdom Bacillati; phylum Bacillota; class Bacilli; order Caryophanales; family Staphylococcaceae; genus Staphylococcus; species Staphylococcus ureilyticus. The sequence goes on from NZ_CP094825.1 coordinate 776,420, forward strand.
CTATCATATATACGGCAGTGAAGATGAAGATCCAAACAACATCTAAGAAGTGCCAATATAAACTTACTATAAATAATTTAGGAGCATTATCTTTATTTAATCCACGCATTGCAACTTGAATTAATAGACATGTAATCCAAACAATCCCTAGAGATACGTGGGCACCATGTGTTCCTAAAAGAATAAAGAAACTAGACCAGTAAGAACCAATAGTTAAGTTAACACCTTCTGAGACATAGTGAGCAAACTCATAAATTTCAAAGCCTACGAACACTACTCCGAATAGTAAAGTGATAATCATCCATATTGTCATTAATTTTGCTTTTTCTTGTCTCATATAGTAAATAGAAATACCACAAGTGTAAGAACTAATTAATAACGCAAATGTCATTATTAAAATTAGGGGTAATTCGAACATTTCAGTTGTCATTTTACCGCCATAATCGCCACCGTGTTGAAGCGTTAATAGGGTTGCGAATAGCGTACCGAATAATGAGACTTCCGCTGTAAGGAATACCCAAAAGCCAAGTCTATTTAAATTACCTTCATGCGAACGTTGATCAATAGTGTTTGCATCATGACTCATGACTTACAGCCTCCCTTTCTTTAATACGTGCTTCACGTAAACGTTTTTCGGTTTCTGCTACTTCAGAAGCTGGAATATGATAACCGTGGTCTACTTGGAAACTGCGGTAAATCATAGTACCAAAGATACCTATTAAGCAAATAACGGCTGGAAGTATAGTTTCAAAGACAAGGAAGAATCCACCGATTGTGAAGAAAATTCCCATCCAGAAACCAACTGGCGTATTATTTGGCATATGGATATCAGAATAATTGTGATTATCTAAGTAGTGTCTACCGTGTTCTTTCATATTTACAAATGTATCGTAGTCATTCCAATCTGGTGTAATAGCAAAGTTGTATTTAGGTGGCATTGCTGAAGCAGTTGACCACTCTAATGTACGTCCTAAGCCATCCCAGTTGTCACCAGTAGCTTCACGTGGTGCTTTGAAGAAACTATATACGATACTAGCAACTAAGAACATAAAGCCTAGTGCCATCATTAATGCACCGACAGTAGAGATTGCGTTTAGCAACCACCATCCATCTTCTGGCATATAAGTGTATAAACGACGTGGCATACCATCTAATCCAAGGATGAATTGAGGTAAGAAACAAACGTTAAATCCAATCATGAATAACCAGAAACTCCATTTGTTTAATGTCTCGTTTAACTTAAATCCAGTCATCTTAGGCCACCAGAAAATGAGTGCACCTAAACAAGCAAATACAACACCAGCTACTAATGTGTAGTGGAAGTGAGCAACTAAGAAGTACGTATTATGGTACTGATAGTCGGCTGCTGCCATTGCAAGCATAACACCAGTTACACCACCAAGTAAGAAGTTAGGAATGAATGCTAATGCGAATAGCATAGGCGATTCAAATGTAATTCTACCTTGATATAAAGTGAATAACCAGTTAAATAATTTAACACCTGTTGGTATACCAATCAGCATAGTTGTGATTGAGAAGAATGAGTTAATTAATGCACCATTACCCATAGTGAAGAAATGGTGAACCCAAACTAAGAAACTAAGGAATGCGATACCTGCTGTTGCCCACACCATACTTTGGTGACCAAACAGACGTTTACGTGCAAATGTTGGAATAATTTCTGAATAAATACCGAATGCCGGTAGGATAACGATATAAACTTCGGGGTGCCCCCATACCCAGAAGAAGTTAGCCCATAGCATTGGCATACCACCATTTGCGACTGTAAAGAATGCAGTATCGAAGATTCTATCTGTTGTAAACAGTGCTAGCGCAACTGTCAATACTGGGAAAGCCAAAATAACGATTAATGCTGTAATGAAAGTAGTAACCGTGAACATTGGCATTTCCATAAATTTCATCGTAGGTGTTTTACATCTAAGTATTGTTACAAAGAAGTTAATACCAGTCATTAGGGTACCTATACCAGAAATCTGTATTGCGATAAGGTAGTAGTTAACCCCAGGTCCTGGACTGAATTCTCCTGCGAGTGGTGCATAGTTAGTCCAACCAGCTGCAGGTGAGCCTCCGATTATAAATGATAGGTTGAATAACAACATACCAGAGAAGAATAACCAGAAACTTACGTTATTTAATACAGGGAATGCAACGTCTCTTGCACCAATTTGAAGAGGTACAATAACATTCCATAAACCAAAGATGAAAGGCATCGCCATAAAGATAATCATTATTACGCCGTGCGTACTAAAGACTTCATTATAGTGATTTCCTTCTAAGAATGTATTATCTGGAATTGCTAATTGTGTACGCATCATTAGGGCATCAATACCACCACGTACGAACATTAATACAGCACAGATTAAATACATAGCACCAATTTTTTTATGGTCAATAGACGTGAACCATTCTCTGTATAGATATTTCCACAATTTAAAGTAAGTAATTACTGCGATTACTGCGATGATAGCAAACGGTGCACCAATCTGCGCCATTGTAATCATCCAGTTACCTTGAACGAGTAATTGATCCCATGGGAAATTCATTAATGTCCACCTCCATGTTCATGGTCTTTTTTCTCAGCTTTAGATGCTTTTTCATCTTTAGCACCTTCTGAGATTTTTTCCATTTCATCCATATTATGTGATTCTTCATCTTTGAATTCACTATCATATGGTTCATTATTGCCTAGAATCATAGCTTTCATACCATGACGTTCATAGTTTGCGTTTGTGATTTGAGGTTTACGTGCAGGTTTATTCGGTTTATCCAATACATCTTTTTTAATTTCTTCAGGTGTATTGAAGTTTGGATCTTTTTGTACGTAATTGAAACGATCATAAGCATGGAAAATATACTCAGGATCAGCTGCTGGATCAACAAACGCCATGTGCGTACCACTGAAAGTTAAGTTTTTATTTTCAGTAGTTGGTAAAAGTTGTTTATCAAAAGTATCTTGATCTAATTTCTTTTGACTTTGAGCATCTTTTACCCAATCCTTAAATTTACTTTGGCTAACAGAATTAACATCAAATGTCTGGCGAGCGAATCCTTCACCGTTGAAGTTTGAGTTACGTCCTCGGAACGTACCTTCTTCGCTAGCAGTTAATGTCCAATCCATTGTCATACCAGTCATCGCGTATTTTTGACCACCTAATTGTGGTATCCAGAAACTTGTCATCATATCCATTGATTGGAGTTTGAAGACAACAGGGCGATCTTTAGGTATTGTTAGGTGGTTAACAGTTTCGATTTTTTCTTCAGGATAACTGAAGAACCACTTATAACCAGCGCTTGTTGCATAGACAACAAGTGGATCGTCTTGTTTTTCGGGTTTAGCTTCATACATATAAAGTGATTTTACTGTAGGAATCGCTAAAGCGATAACGATGATCACCGGAATGATAAACCAAATTGTTTCAATTAAAGAATTGTGGTGCATCTTACCAGACTCGTCTGTTTTGTGTAATCTATATTTATATAGGAACAGAGCAAACATGATAAGTACGGCGGCAATAATAACAAGCATGAAGATGATTGAATAAATAATCAAGAACTTCGAGTCACTTGCTACCGGCCCTTTTGGGTTTAAAACTTCTACATTTGAACAACCACTAAGTATAATTAGTGAGCCAAAGAGTAGAAGCAAAGACTTAAATTTTGACACTTTTTTGACCTCCTAATACTACAATTGTAGGGCTTACCATCAATTTTAAGATATTACGCAATATTTACAAGTGTTTGTGCAAAAAAAATTATTGTAAAATTAAAAGAAACCCAACAAACTCAACGTCTGACGGGCTTTCAAAGATTTGTTAAAATTATGTGTACATTTTGTGAAAAGTGTCATATTTTAGGCGATAGGATAATTTCACACCAAAATTAATTGTTTGAGTGAATTTCATCATGACATATGTATTGATATACTATTTATTTTACTTCAATATATCTTATTGATTTATTCGTTGCACCTTCTGAATCTTCTACAGTATATTCAATTTTATATTTGCCTTCTTTTTCAGTGTTAATATTTCCATCTACTGAAATTTTGTGCGTTAAGTCACCATCTTCTTTATCATAAGCACGTACGCCATTTAATAAATTATAGTTATTTCCTTTATCGATGATAACATCGTTTGTTCCTTTTAATTCGGGGATAGAATTTTCTGTAGCTTCTGCACTTAGATTAGGTGAAACAAGGGTTGCAGATACCCCGAGTGCTGATAATGACTGCATTAATTTATTCATAACGTAAACCTCCGTATGAGCGTCATTTATTTTTTATCTTAAATACACTATATTTTATTTTGATAGAAATTACATCGTACTATAGTCTTAATATAACGTAATTGTGTAAATTAAGTTATAATTTTTCGAAAAAATTCAGTTAACTGTAATAAATTTTTGAAAAACGTAAAAACTACTAAAGAAAATTGAGTGTTTTTGAATAAAACCATATTGATGGATGTTTTAATAATATAAGAGCTGTTTTAGGAGATGGTTTAAAAATGAATACGAGCGGGGGAAAGAAACCTGATTTTACTAAAAAGATTTTTTCTGCCTATCTGGGCAAATATGATTTGAACTGAAAAGTATAAAATATTTAACTGAACTTCAGCTTATAAACAATTCTCACTTACGCAATTTGTTCGTTTTGTAAAAAGTGATTTGAAGTTTTATATAAGGAAGATAGTAGATCAACATGGCCTATATTTCATAAAAGTAAAATAAACGTCAATTTCTATTGTGATCACTTAGAAATTGACGTTTATTTATTAGTTTGAGATATGAATTCTCAGTTTTGCCTGTTATTAAAATATTTTTAAATTAAGCGTGTGATTGTTATTCAATACCTCTACGCATTTTTTCGGCCATAAGTGTATTGTTTAATACCATTGTAATAGTCATTGGGCCAACGCCACCAGGTACAGGTGTAATAGCACCAGCAATTTCTTTAACTTCATCATAGGCAATATCACCTTTTAATTTTCCGTTTTCATCTGGTGTATTACCAACATCAATTACAACTGCACCTTCTTTAACATCTTCTTTAGTAACAAGTCCAGGACGTCCAACAGCACTAACGATAATATCAGCGTTTTTTAAATGTTGGTGCATGTCTTTAGTTCTTGAGTGCAGTATCGTTACTGATGCATTTTTTTGTAATAATAGTTTTGATACTGGTTGACCTACAATATGACTTCTACCTATAACAACAGCATCTTTTCCTTCTAAATCAATGTCAGCATGATTTAGCAATTCCATAATACCAAGAGGTGTACAAGGTACAAATGTTTGTTGGTCAATATATAATTTACCTATATTTTCAGGATGGAATCCATCAACATCTTTAGCGGGGTTAATTGATTCTAGAACTTTTTGTTCGCTAACTTGATCTGGGAGTGGCACTTGAACTAATATGCCACTGACACTGTCATCCTCATTTAAGCGTTGTAGTTCACTTAATACTTTTTCTTCACTAGCACTTTCATCTAAATGTACGATTTCAGAAATCATGCCTATTTTTTCTGCAGCTTTCTTTTTAGAATTCACATAACTTTTACTAGCACCGTCATTACCTACTAATATTACTGATAATTTTGGCGTGTAACCCTTAGTTTGTAAAGCTTCGACTTGATCTTTTAGACCTTGTCTATAATCCTTTGCGATTTGTTTCCCGTCTAAAATTTTTGCGACCATGAAAAAATCCTCCTCCAATGTATGAACTTTACTTAACTTTAACATAATTAACATCATGTTTTTCAACCAAAAGACGAAAATTTAACGATTTTTTTACTTTAAAGTTCGGTTTTTGATTGAAAAAGCGATTTTTAGTTGTTATGCTATATCTGTAATATACATCTAATAGACGTAACATTTCAAATTTCTGAAAGGGTGTTCATTTTGAAAGTGGTAGTCATAATGGGTAGTTCTTCCGACTGGGAGACTATGAAAGAAAGTTGTCAAATGTTAGAACAACTAGATATACCGTACGAAAAGAAAGTTGTTTCCGCACATCGTACGCCTCAATTAATGTATGAATTTGCAAAAGGAGCTAGAGACAATGGCTATGATGTCATTATTGCAGGTGCTGGTGGAGCAGCACACTTGCCAGGTATGGTTGCTTCAATGACGACATTACCAGTAATTGGTGTGCCAATAGAATCTAAAAGTTTAAAAGGATTAGATTCTCTCCTATCTATTGTCCAAATGCCGGGTGGTATTCCAGTGGCAACGACAGCTATAGGCAAATCTGGAGCCAAAAATGCAGGAATACTTGCTGCAAGAATGCTCAGCATTGGTAATAAAGTTATTCAAAATAATTTGGAAAATTATGAAAAATCATTGGTTGAGAAAGTGAGTGAGATGCAACATGAACTTCAATAAACTGACATTTGGATCAACGATTGGAATTATTGGTGGCGGGCAATTAGGAAAAATGATGGCACAATCTGCACAGAAAATGGGTTATAAAGTTATCGTTTTAGATCCTGATGAAAATTGTCCATGTCAATACTTAGCGCATCAATTTATAAAAGCAAACTATGATGACGAACAATCGCTTATTCAATTAGGTGAATTGTCCGACGTAATCACATACGAATTTGAGAATATTTCTGCGCATCAATTACAAACATTAGTTTCTCAATATAATATTCCTCAAGGCTATCAAGCTATACAACTGTTACAGGATAGATTGATTGAAAAGCAAACCTTGCAAGGTGCTGGAACTCAAGTAGCACCATTTATAAAATTATCTGACCCAGATGAGTTATCTCAAGCTATAGAAAAAATTGGTTTTCCATTTATGATAAAAACAAGATTTGGTGGATACGACGGAAAAGGACAATTACTTATTACAAATGAAACAGATTTGGACAATGCAAAAGCGTTAATTGAAAAGCAAGAATGCGTTGCTGAAAAATTTTTAAATCTACAAAAAGAAGTTTCTTTAACGGTAACGATTGGTAACAATAATCAAATTACGTACTTCCCGTTACAAGAAAATGAACATCAAAACCAAATATTATTTAAGACTGTTGTGCCTGCACGTGTGGATTCACAAATTGAACAATTAGCACGAAATGAAGTTGAAAAAATCATTAAACATATTCACTTTGTAGGTACGTTTACAGTGGAGTTTTTCATCGATTCAAACAATCAATTGTTTGTGAACGAAATTGCACCTAGACCTCATAATTCAGGACATTATTCAATTGAAGCGTGTGATTATTCGCAGTTTGATACACATATATTAGCAGTGACAGGTCAACGCTTACCAGAAAAAATCGAATTATTAAAACCTAGTGTAATGATGAACTTATTAGGAAGAGATTTAGATCTGTTAGAACATAAATTCGGCGATCATCCTGAATGGCATGTACATGTTTATGGAAAATCAAGTCGTAAACCTGACCGTAAAATGGGTCATCTTACAATGCTTACAAACAATGTAGAACAAACAGAACAAACTTTACTAAATTATTTTGAAGGGAGACATGACTAATGTCTTTGTTATATGAAGGAAAAGCGAAAAGAATTTTTTCTACGGCACAATCAGATGTACTCCGAATTGAATATAAGGATGAAGTCACAGCTGGTAATGGTGCAAAAAAAGATTTTATAGAAGGTAAAGGCCGTTTAAATAATCAAATTACTTCTAGAATTTTCAGTCTTATTCAAGATCGTGATATTAATAGTCACTTTATCGAACAACTATCAGAAACTGAACAACTCGTAAAATCTGTAGACATTATTCCATTAGAGGTCGTAGTTAGAAATATTGCTGCAGGCTCTATAACAAAGAGATTAGGCTTTGATAAAGGTCATAAGTTTGAAAGCCCATTAGTTGAATTCTTTTATAAAAACGACGATTTAAATGACCCTTTAATTACAGAAGATCACATACAATTATTAAATATAGCTAGTAAAGATGAAATTGAAAAATTAAAAGATGCAGCAATAACAATTAATTCAGTATTGCTTGAATTAATGGATGATATGGATCTAAGACTCGTAGATTTCAAAATAGAGTTTGGACGTAGCACGAATGGCCAAATTCTATTAGCAGATGAAATTTCACCAGATACATGTCGCATTTGGGATAAATATAGTGATACAAATTTCGATAAAGACGTTTATCGTGAAGATACTGGTTCAATCATAGACACTTATCAAACTTTTCTTAATAAATTGGAGGAACTATAAAATGAAAACAATTGAATTGCATATCACATTACAGCCACAAGTATTAGACACACAAGGACAAGCTTTAAATCGCGCAGTACATGATTTAGGATACACACAAGTTAATGATATACGTGTTGGTAAATTATTGTACATGACAGTTGATGAAGCTACTGATGCTGCAGTTCACAATGTCGTTACAACTTTAAGCGAAAAACTTTTTGCAAACACCGTTATTGAAGAATATAGCTACAAAGTATTGGAAGAAGGTGAGAAAGCATAATGAAATTTGCAGTGCTAAAATTCCCAGGATCCAATTGTGATAGGGACATGTATAATGCAGCATTGAAATCTGGTGTAGAAGCAGAATATGTCGACTATAGAAATACATCTTTAGAAGGTTTTGACGGTGTTTTAATACCTGGTGGTTTCTCTTTTGGTGACTATTTACGTTCAGGTGCGATGGCAAGTGTTGCACCTATCACTGAAGAAGTGAAACGTTTTGCTAAAGAAGGGAAACCTGTATTAGGTGTTTGTAACGGATTTCAAATTCTTACAGAAATAGGTTTGCTGCCTGGTGCATTATTGCATAATGATTCACATTTATTTGTAAGTCGTAATGAACTACTAAAAGTAGTCAATAATCATACACCTTTCACTAATTTATATGAAGAGAATGAAAATGTAGTATATCCTGTAGCGCATGGGGAAGGTCATTACTATTGTACATCGGAAATGTACGACAGATTAGAAGAAAACAATCAAATCATTTTAAAATACAAGGATAACCCCAACGGTTCTTACAATGATATTGCAGGTATTGTAAATAAAAACGGAAATGTTTGTGGAATGATGCCGCACCCTGAACGTGCGATGGAATCTTTATTAGGTACTGATAGTGGCGTTAAGTTATTTGAAGCAATGGTTAATAGTTGGAGGGAACAAAATGTCTAAGTTTATCGAACCAAGTGTGGAAGAAATCAAATTAGAAAAACGATATAAAGATATGGGTTTATCGGAGTCAGAATACGATAAAGTATGTGAAATTTTAGGTCGTGAGCCCAATTTTACTGAAACTGGTATTTTCTCTGTCATGTGGAGTGAACATTGTTCTTATAAACATTCCAAGCCATTTTTAACTCAGTTTCCAACGTCAGGATCACATGTGTTGATGGGGCCTGGTGAAGGTGCAGGCGTCGTAGATATTGGTGACAACCAAGCAGTAGTATTTAAAGTTGAATCACATAATCATCCCTCTGCTGTTGAACCATATCAAGGTGCTGCTACTGGGGTAGGAGGCATTATAAGAGATATTGTTTCAATCGGTGCTAGACCAATAAATTTATTAAATAGTTTACGCTTTGGTGAATTGTCAGAAAAACAAAATCGTCGATTATTACGTGGTGTAGTAGCCGGTATTGGCGGTTATGGCAATTGTATTGGGATTCCAACAACTGCGGGTGAGATAGAATTTGATGATAGATATGATGGCAATCCATTGGTCAATGCAATGTGCGTAGGTATCATTGATCACGATAAAATTCAAAAAGGTACTGCTAAAGGCTCCGGTAATTCAGTTATATATGTGGGATTAAAGACAGGACGTGATGGCATTCATGGTGCTACTTTTGCATCTGAAGAACTAAGTGAAGATAGTGAAAGTAAGAGACCTTCAGTACAAATTGGTGACCCATTTGTTGGAAAAAAATTAATGGAAGCAACTTTAGAAGCAATAACATTTGATGAGCTAGTAGGTATCCAAGATATGGGGGCAGCAGGATTAACATCATCATCTTCTGAAATGGCTGCTAAAGGTGGAAGTGGTTTACATCTACAATTAGAAAAAGTTCCAACAAGAGAAAAAGGTATTTCACCTTATGAAATGATGCTGTCTGAAACTCAGGAACGCATGTTATTAGTAGTTGAAAAAGGATCTGAAGATAAATTCTTAAATTTATTTGATAAGCATGAATTAGATAGTGCTGTTATCGGTGAAGTTACAGATACAGATCGTTTTGTACTTACATATGAAGATGAAATTTTCGCTGATATACCCGTACAGCCATTGTCAGATGAAGCACCTGTTTACGTGCTTGAAGGTGAAACTCCTCAATATAATGAACCTAAAAATGAATACAGTGACATAGATGTCGAAGATGTATTTAATCGTTTACTCATTCATCCAACGATTGCTTCAAAACGTTATTTATACGAGCAGTATGATCAACAAGTTGGTGCGAATACTATTGTCAAACCGGGCTTACAATCATCAGTTGTTCGTGTTGAAGGATCAAATAAAGCAATTGCTTCTACGATAGATGGTGAAGCACGATATGTCTTTAATCATCCATACGAAGGCGGAAAGATGGTAGTAGCAGAAGCATACCGTAATTTGATTTCTGTAGGTGCTACACCTTTAGCGATGACCGATTGTTTGAATTATGGATCACCGGAGAAAAAAGAAATTTATCAACAATTAGCAGATTCTACTAAAGGTATGGCTGAAGCCTGTGAAATATTAAAGACACCAGTCGTTTCTGGCAATGTATCCTTGTATAACGAAACAAAAGAAACTTCAATATTCCCAACACCAGTCGTAGGTATGGTTGGTTTGATTGAAAAAATTGATTATTTCAATGATTTTACGCCAAAAGTGGGTGATACGCTTTATGTTGTAGGCGATACATTTAGCGATTTTGGTGGGAGTCAAATTGAGAAATTACTTTTCAGTAAGGTGAATCATGAAGTTGAAACCATTGATTTATCAAATGAAGTCAAAAGAGGAGAGTCGATTAAAAGGGCAATACGTAATGGTATAGCATCCCACGTACAAACAGTGGGTAAAGGTGGCCTGTTAATGACTTTTGCTCGTATCAGTGCACATTATCAAATGGGCTTAAATGTAACTTTAAATCTAAAAAATGAGCAATTATTCAGTGAAACGCAAGGGCGTTATGTAGTAGCAGTAAAAGGTGACCAACCTTTAGATATCGCAGATGCTATTAAAGTTGGTACATTAACAGAAGATGGAAAATTTGTAGTTTCTAACGGGGACACGTTAATTTCACGTGATGTGAAACAATTGAATGAACAGTGGGAAGGAGCAATTCCTAAATGTATGACTACAACGGATTAAACGAAGAATGTGGCGTTTTTGGTATTTGGAATCATCATGAAGCAGCACAATTGACGTATATGGGTTTACATAGTTTACAACATAGAGGTCAAGAAGGCGCAGGTATGGTGTGTTCTGATGGACAAAAACTCACTGGAGAAAGAGGGCTTGGCTTATTGACTGAAGCCATTTCAGATACACAGTTGGAATCATTTAAGTCCTATCAACATGCGATTGGTCATGTACGATATGCGACATCGGGGAATAAAGGTATAGAGAATATTCAGCCATTTTTGTACCATTTTTATGATATGAGTGTCGCAGTTTGTCATAACGGAAACCTTATAAATGCACAAAGTTTAAGAAGATCTCTTGAGCATCAAGGTTCTATTTTCCATTCTTCTTCAGATACAGAAGTAATCATGCATTTAATTCGTAAAAGTAAAGCGCCAACCTTTGAAGCAGCGTTACAGGAAAGTTTACGAAAAATAAAAGGTGGTTTTACATTTGCGTTATTAACAAAAGATGCATTATATGGTGCTGTTGATCCAAATGCAATCAGACCTTTAGTTGTAGGAAAAATGAAAACAGGTGCTTACATCATCGCAAGTGAAACTTGTGCTATAGATGTTTTAGGTGCAACGTATGTAAGAGATATCCATGCAGGTGAATATGTGGTTATCAATGATGAAGGTATTCGAGTAGAGTCTTATACGAGACATACGAATACGGCGATATCAGCTATGGAGTATATTTATTTTGCTAGACCAGATTCAACTATTGCAGGAAAAAATGTTCATGCGATTCGTAAACAATCTGGTAAACAATTAGCGTTAGAAAGTCCAGTTGAAAATGCAGATATGGTTATTGGCGTACCTAATTCTTCACTCTCAGCAGCCTCTGGTTATGCTGAACAAAGTGGTTTGCCATATGAGATGGGGTTAGTCAAAAATCAATATGTAGCGCGTACATTTATTCAACCAACTCAAGAATTAAGAGAGCAAGGTGTAAGGGTCAAATTATCGGCAGTAAAGGATATCGTACAAGGCAAAAATATCGTCTTAGTGGATGATTCTATTGTTAGAGGCACGACAAGTAAGCGTATAGTACAAATGCTAAAAGATGCAGGAGCTAATGAAGTGCATGTACGTATTGCTTCACCTGAATTTATGTTTCCAAGCTTTTATGGTATAGACGTTTCAACTACTGCTGAACTCATATCAGCGAGCAAATCACCTTCAGAAATCAGTGAACATATTGGTTCAGATTCTCTGGCCTATCTAACTGTAGCTGGTTTAATAGATTCAATTGGCCTTGATGTAGATGCTCCTTATAAAGGGTTATGTGTAGAAAGTTTTACAGGTGATTATCCTGCTGGTCTTTATGATTATGAACAAGATTATTTTGAACATTTAAGCGAACGTCAAAAAGAATATTTAGCAAATCATAAACAATACTTTGATAGAGAGGGTAATTTAAATGTCTAAAGCATACCAACAAGCAGGTGTTGATATTAGTGCAGGTTATGAAGCGGTTGAACGTATGTCAAGTCATGTTCAAAGAACAATGCGTAAAGAAGTCTTAGGTGGATTAGGCGGTTTTGGTGCTACATTCGATTTATCACAGTTAAATATGAAAGCACCATTACTCGTATCTGGAACAGATGGTGTTGGTACTAAATTAAAGTTAGCGATTGATAATGACAAACACGATACGATAGGCATTGATGCAGTAGCGATGTGTGTCAATGATATTTTAACAACTGGTGCAGAACCATTGTATTTCTTAGATTATATTGCAACACATAAAGTTGTTCCAGAAGTTATTGAACAGATTGTTAAAGGGGTTAGTGACGGTTGCGAAGCTACAAATACAGCCCTGATTGGTGGCGAAACAGCTGAAATGGGTGAAATGTATCATGAAGGTGAATATGATTTAGCAGGATTCGCTGTAGGAGCTGTAGAAAAAGAAGCGTATATAGACGGTTCGGCCGTGAAACCAGGTGATGTAATAATAGGTCTTGAATCAAGTGGTATACACTCTAACGGTTACAGCTTGGTACGTAATTTAATAAAAAAATCAGGTATTAATCTACAAGACAAATTTGATCAAAACCACACATTTTTAGATATCTTTTTAGAACCAACACGACTATATGTCAAGCCTGTATTAGCTGTAAAAGAACACGTAAACATACATGCGATGACGCATATTACTGGTGGCGGATTTATTGAAAATATCCCAAGAGCATTGCCTGAGGGTGTAGGTGCAAAAATTGATGTAACTCAATTTCCAACACCAAAGATATTTGAATGGTTGCAAAAACAAGGCAATATTTCGACTAAAGAAATGTACAATGTATTTAATATGGGGATCGGTTTCACCTTAGTTGTTGATGCTAATGATGAAGCTAAAGTATTAAAAACGTTACAACAAGCACAAGTAAATGCATATAGAATTGGTGAAATTGTTAAAAGTGAAGCGCCAATTCATTTGACGGGGGTATGAAAGTGACAAAAATTGCTATCTTTGCTTCAGGGTCAGGAAGTAACTTTGAAAGTATCATGTCACAAATAGAAGCAGGTCATTTGCCGAACATTGAAGTGACTGCTTTATATACGGATCAGGTTAATGCTTATTGTATTGAGCGAGCAAGAAATTATCATTTAGATGTACATATTAATGAGCTTAAAAACTTTGATTCTAAAGCAGATTATGAGCGGAAAATCATTGAATGGTTAACAACCGAAAAAGTTGAATGGATTATTTTAGCTGGTTATATGAAATTAATCGGTGAAAATATATTAAATGCCTATCAAAAACGTATCATTAATATTCATCCTTCATTATTGCCGAAATATCGTGGTAAAGACGCGATTGGTCAAGCATTAAATAGTGGTGACAAGATCACAGGCACAACAGTACATTTTGTAGATAGTGGGATGGATACAGGAGAAATTATTGAACAACGTACATGTGAAATAAAACCGGATGATACGAAAGAACAATTAGAAGAAAGAATAAAAGCAATTGAACATGAATTGTATCCAGAAGTTATTTCAAAAATTATTCAATAAGAGGTGCCAATAAACATGAAAAAGGCAATTTTAAGCGTATCTAATAAAACAGGCATTGTACCTTTTGCACAATCACTCCAACAGTTAGGTTATGAGTTATATTCGACTGGTGGTACGATGCGAACGTTAGTCGATGAAAATATTGCAGTTAAATCTATATCAGAACTTACAAATTTTGACGAAATTATGGATGGGAGAGTCAAGACATTACATTCAGCCGTTCATGGTGGTATTTTAGCTGATCGTAATAAACCAGAACATTTAGAACAATTAAAAGAACAGCAAATTGATTTAATAGACATGGTTGTTGTAAATCTATATCCATTCAAGGAGACTGTTGCCAATCCAGATGTTACAGAAAATGACGCGATTGAAAATATAGATATTGGTGGGCCTACTATGTTACGTGCAGCAGCTAAAAACTTTAAACACGTTACTACTATTGTTCATCCATCAGATTATAATGAAGTGATTGAAAAGCTAAAATCAAATCAATTAGATGAATCTTATAGAAAGTCATTGATGATTAAAGTATTTGAACATACGAATCAATATGATAATGCAATTGTTGATTTCTTTAAAGAAAATAAAGAAAGTTTAAGATATGGTGAAAATCCACAACAACAAGCATCATTTGTAAGAACATCTGATGCCAATCATACGTTAGGTGGCGCGAAACAGTTGCATGGTAAGCAATTGAGTTATAACAACATTAAAGATGCAGATGCGGCGTTATCTTTAGTTAAGCAATTTGAAACACCAGCTGCAGTTGCAGTCAAACATATGAATCCTTGTGGTGTAGGTATTGGAACAAATATTTCTGAAGCTTATCAGCGTACATTTGAAGCGGATAGCCAATCCATTTTTGGAGGTATCGTTGCTTTAAATAGAACCGTTGATGCCACTTTGGCTGAAACGCTGCACAGCATATTCTTAGAAGTGATAATTGCACCGAAATTTTCCGATGAAGCGTTAGCGATTTTAAATAAAAAGAAAAATATTAGATTATTAGAAATTGATATGACAATTGATAATAATGAGCAAGAAATAGTATCTGTTTCAGGTGGATATTTAATACAAGATAAAGACAATGTATTAATCAAACGTGATGATTTAAAAGTCGTTACAGAAAATGCACCTACAGAAACTCAATGGGATGCAATGTTGCTTGGTTGGAAAGTGGTTGCCTCTGTTAAAAGTAATGCGATTATCCTATGCAACGATAAACAAACAGTCGGTATTGGTGCCGGTCAAATGAATCGGGTAGGATCAGCACAAATTGCAATAGAACGTGCGATTGAAATTAATGATAATGTCGTAATGGTATCAGATGGTTTCTTCCCGATGGATGATACGGTAGAACTAGCTGCGCAACATGGTATTAAAGCGATCATTCAACCAGGTGGTTCAATTAAAGATCAAGATTCAATAGATATGGCTAATAAATATGGCATTGCAATGGTAACGACTGGCATTAGACACTTTAAACATTAAAATATTGGAGGCAAAATTATTTATGAAAGTACTAGTCATTGGCACAGGCGGAAGAGAACATATTTTAGCACACAAGTTAAAACAATCTTTACTCGTAAATGAAATTTTTGCAATTCCAGGGAATGACGCAATGTCAGACATTGCAGATGTACATTGTGAAATAGCGGAAACGGACCACACTCAGATTGTTGAATTTGCTGTTGAGCATGATATTTCGTGGGTGATTATTGGCCCCGAACAACCACTTACTGAAGGTTTAGCAGATAAATTAAACGCAAAACAAATTAAAGTGTTTGGGCCAAATCAAGCAGCGGCTCAGATTGAAGGATCAAAATTATTCGCAAAGCAGTTAATGCAGAAATATCATATTCCTACTGCAGAATATAAAGAAATATCAAACAAATCTGATGCACTAAGTTATATTGAAACATGCCAATATCCTATCGTATTAAAGAAAGATGGTTTGGCAGCTGGTAAAGGTGTAATTATAGCTGAGAATTATGGTGAAGCTGAAGCAGCGGTTCATTCATTGTATCCACAAGAGCTTGGTACAGTTGTCTTTGAGCAATTTTTAGAAGGTGAAGAATTCTCATTGATGACATTTGTAAATGGTGATTATGCCGTGCCATTTGATTGTATTGCGCAAGATCATAAACGTGCATATGATGACGATAAAGGGCCTAACACAGGTGGTATGGGGGCGTATTGTCCTGTACCTCATATAGATAAGGAAGTACTTAACCTCACGAATGAAGTCATTGCACAACCTATAGCTCAAGCAATGTATAAAGAAGGTTATGAATTTTTTGGCGTCCTTTATATTGGTGTGATTTTAACAGCAGATGGTCCGAAAGTAATAGAATTTAATGCTAGATTTGGCGACCCTGAAGCACAAGTATTACTAACGAGATTGGAAAGTGATTTGATGCAACATATCTTAGATTTAGAGGCTAAAAAGAAGATAGCATTTAAATGGAAAGATTCGTCTGTCGTTGGTGTAATGCTTGCTTCTAAAGGGTACCCTGGTAATTACGAAAAAGGTAAGACTGTTTCAGGTTTTGATTTAAATGGTAATTATTTTGTCAGTGGTTTGAAAAGAGATAGGGATAAATTTGTCACCAATGGTGGTCGTGTCATCTTAGCATTAGGAGAAGGTCATGATATTGCTAGTGCTAAAGCAAATGCCTATAAAGCTGCAGAAAAAATTCAAAGTGATGGACTATTTTATCGAAAAGATATTAGTAATAAAGCAATAAAACATTTATAAATATTAAAAAAAGTCGTAATTTCTATTTAGATGTGTATAGAAATTACGACTTTTTAAATTTTGAAGCTGTATATCGTTAAAAGCTATGTGTTCACAAATCAATCTATGTAAATTGACATAGAAAAAGATAAGACAAAGTGGTTTAGTTTTTGTCTTATCTTTTCTTAATTGGATAGTAATGAATTTTGGATAAAATAAGGTAATCGTTAATATATATTTTTTATACGAACATCGTTTATACCTGTAATCGGTAAGTGAAGTGCTAAGAAATAAGCAACAACCAAAATGATGATAAAAACGATGATTAATAGAAAGTCTTTATACGAGAAAGGTGTATGATAATAGTAGGTGCGCGTACCATCTTTAAAACCTTTTTTCTCCATTGCAACAGCAAGTTGATGTGCTTTTCTAATGTTTTGGCTTAAAAGTGGAATCATAAGATGTTTGATTCTACTAAATAAATTGTAATTTTGTTGAGAGATAATTTGATATCTCATTTTTAAAGACTTTCTAAGTTGAACTAAAGTGCTAATCATTAATGGCACCATTCTTATAGCAGCCATAAAAGCATAAGCAACTTTAGGCTTAACTTTTAAATGTTGCATTAGGCTGTAAAAGACCATTACAATTTCAGAAGTGAAAGCAATTAAAATACCGAAAAATGAAACAGTTGTTGTACGTAATGCTAAATGCAGCCCTCTAACTAAACTTTCAGTACTAATTTGAATAAATCCTAATTTAAACAATATATGAGTACCTTCACCATAAAAAATCATGAATAAAGCTGAAATTAGGCTGAAAGTTATAGTAAAGAAAATAAAAGCAAATGTTATTTTAAATTTTATACCATTAAACATTAATAAAAACAAGAACATCAATAGACAAATATAAATCATAAAATCGAATTGATGTACAAATATAACAAAGAAAAACAAAAAAACAGCTAATGCTAACTTTGTAATGATATTCACATCATCCATGAAAGAGTAGTGTTTTTTCCACATTTCAAACATGATGCTCACCTGCTATCTCTAGAATATGTTTTTGACTTACACACAATTTACGTGTTGGATAGCGTGCGATAATTTCAGGATCATGTGTAACCATAATAATTGTTTGGCCATCTCTAACGCGATGTTGGAATAATTTAATTAAATTAAATGTATTATGACTATCTAAGCCGAATGTTGGCTCATCTAATAAAATATATTCTGATGTAGAGCTTAAAGCTATAGCTACACTCAGTCTACGTTTCTGCCCGATTGACAGTTCATAAGGGTGTTGTGATTGAACATCTTCTAAATTTAACATTTTAAGCATTTGAATTGTTTTTTCTTCAGCTTCTGATATAGAAGGATAATTAGCTTTGTTTTGTATGAAAATTTCTTTGTAAACTGAATTCGCAATAAATTGAATTTCAGGATTTTGATATACAAGATACATATTTTTAGCAGCTTCTTTGATTTTAGTAAGCTTTTTGCCATCAAAAGACATTGTGCCTTCATATTTAATAAGCTGCATCATCGATTCTAATAAAGAAGTCTTGCCTGAGCCGTTTGGACCGGTGATTGTAATCCATTCGCCACCAGTGATATTAAGTTTTGGTATATCGATAAGTGTCTTTTTACTTCTTTTTATAGTGCCTTGTTCAAAAAGAAATAGATGCTCATTGGCATATTGAATATTAGATTGCTGTAAATCGATAGGTAAAGGTGCTTTATCCCAGGCTTTTGGATGCCAAACGCCATATTCGGATAAAAGGTGTTCATAGTTGTTTAATATGTCAGCTGGTGAGGCATCACCAATAATAACACCATCATAGTTTAATAATATTACGCGATCGATATGCTGCCATATATGTTCTACTTTATGTTCAACTATAATCACAGTTTGATCTTGCCATAACGCTTTAATCTTATTCCATAATTCTTCTGTTGATGTTACATCTAACATCGCGGTTGGTTCATCTAGAAATAAAGTATTAGCTTGTTGTAATAATGTTTCTGCAATTGCTAATTTTTGTTTCATACCGCCACTTAAATTATTGATATATTGGTCTTTTTTGACGTTTAAATCAACAGACTCGAGTGCTGATTCAATCAATGCATCCATTTTATGTCGGGGCGTTTGTAAATTTTCAAGGACAAAGGCGAGTTCCTCATATACCTTTGGCATACAGAATTGGCTATCAGGTTCTTGAAAAATAACACCACAATCTTGATCAATCTCTAATTTATCGTATTTCATTGGCAATTCAATGAGATTTGGTACGATATCACTTAAAACATTCAATAACGTGCTTTTACCTGAACCAGAGGGACCAAGTATAAGGACCTTCTCTTTATCTTTAATTTCAAGTGATAAATTGTCGAATATTTTCTTTTGTCCATTTGGATATTTAAGACGTAGATTTTCAGTGACTATCAACTTTTATGCTCCTTATAAATTGTCATAATCTTTTTGTGTTGCAGGTCTGAATAATTTGGTTACGCCAGTTTGATCTAATATTTTCACAATATAATAGGACAACAATCCAGCCACAACAATACCGCTAATCAATCTAAATACGATATAAAGTGTTAAGTTCCATCCTGCAATTTCTCCTAAATAACCATAAGCAAAATCAAGGGGAAGTGTCGCAACAGATGCTAAAAATCCTGCTAACATAGCTACCATTGCTGAACGTGATTTATATCTAAAAATAGCGAAAATAATCTCACATGCTAATCCTTGAAGTAATGCATAGACCATTGTTGGAATATCAAATCTTCCCATGACAATTGTTTCACCTGCACCAGCAGCAAATTCAGCTAAAATCGCAATACCAGCTTTTGGTATAATCAAATATGCAACAATCGCAGCCATAAACCATGCACCATATGTTAGTTCTTCAATATGAAGACCAGAAACTTGCACTGCCTTATATACTAAAGTCCAAATATTATAGACGATAGCAAACACAACAGCTATAAGTACGGTTACTAAAATTTCTGATAGTTTTAAACCTTTTGACATAAATTCTCCTCCAATAAAAAAACGCACAACCATCTAGAAGTTGCGCGTTAAATATAGGCATACGGATATCAAAAAACATATCACGATACACTTTCCTACGCTAGTTTAATCTAGATCAGGTTCAAAGGGTTTGAGGGTATACCTCATCTCAGTCACTAAACACCCCTAGTGCGAATATTAAATTTAATTTTAACTATAATGTATGACTTTTAATTAGTTATGTCAAGGTATATTAACGTTGAATTTGATATTTATGACTTAAATCACAGCACATAACATAAGGTTAAATAAAGACATTTTGTATAGTGCATTGGGTGATGTGGCAGTGTGGTTTTGTTAATTTAAGTTTGTTTAATTCATCGTTTTTAATGAAAAAAGGAATGATTAAGTTCAGTTACATATCACAATAAATACGTTATGTAGTGTGATTTATAAGAAAGTGTTTTTAATTTTTGTCCAAATATATCGTTGTTAAGATGTTGTGGTGTGCTTCACTCATTTGTTTATAAGTGTGTTAGATTATAGTCTCGAACCATATTTTGAGTAAGAAGTATGAAAATCAAATGACATGATATTAAATAAAGGACTAAAACCATGTAAAAGTGGTTTTAGTCCTTTAGACTAATTATAAGATTGATGTTTCAGTTTTTTTAATATTAACCTTGATAGTATGAACAAAAATTAAATGCTATTGTTCACTTTTAATTTAAATTATAATGTTCATATAGAAATCAAGCACATTTAGTTTAATCTAAAGTATCTTGAATATTTTTTTTCGTTTCTTCAGTACTATCTTCAGCAGATTCTTTTTTATCTTTCAATTTATCTTCAGCTTCTTTTGCTTTTTCAGCTGCTTTTTTATTTAATTCTTCTTTACTCATAGTTAAACACTCCTTCAATATTCAAATGACTTATGTTTTCAATATACCACTTTATTTGAAAACTAAACCACAAAGATCTAACTGTATATTACGTTAAATTTGAAATATTTGTTTAATCGATTATGTTTGGTGGAAACTTGACTGTACAACTATTTTCTATCATACTATAGACTTATTTATTGATTTATTAAAGACAAGAACTAAATGTTAATATATAATAACTTTGAGGTGAATGGTATGTCTTTTTTAAAGAAACACGCTGAGATATTATATAGTTATATAATAGGCATCGTTTCGCTCTTCACAGGTCTCATCATTTTAATAAATTTATCTATGGTCCATGACTTAAAGGATAAAGGTAAAATTGAATTACATATTCATAATGTTTGGGATTTTATAAATGCATTTTTTGCAGAAATCATAAGAGTCATGAGTAATTATATAGGGAATTTCCCTGTTATAAGTGCAGTATTAATTATTTTATTTGGTATTGTAGTCATCTTACTCGGATTCACGCTATTAAGAACAACAAGATATGATTATGATGTTTCAATCTTCTTCTTAGTGATAGGTATACTGTTCTTCATTATAACACTTATTTTAATGACACAAGTTTATAGCTTCTTTGCTATCATTTTTATTATCCCATTTGTAGTTCATATTGGGTATATTGTATATAAAGATGAATTAAATCCAGATCACAGAAAATATCATTATTTATTAATTATTTTCAGTTATGGGATAAGTTATTTAATTACGCAAATCGTATTATATGGAAGAATAGATAGCGACGAAATCATTCCTATTGATATTTTGAGTGTAAATACATTCTTTTTATTAATGTGGTTACTAGGTCAAATGTCAATTTGGAATTTCTTGTTTTTAAGAAGGGCACTTCCTTTAACAAAACAAGAATTAGGTGAAGAAGAACCTGAATTATCTAGAACAAGCAAAGGTACAGTTACAAACCAAACGAAAGAGCATTTGAAAAGTTTACAAGATAAGACAACTGAGTTTACTCGGAAAACACGTAGAAGTGTTGATATTCAAAAATTAAGAGATAAAAAAGACAAATTTATCGAAAAATGGAAGAATATTATTGATATACAAGAGGATGATATTCCAAATTGGATGAAAATTCCAAAATGGGTTAAGTCAGCTTATGTAGAAATATTTTGTGGTGTTGTATTATTATTCTTTACAATTATAGAATTTAATAATAGAAATGCTTTATTTGTTTCAGGTAATTGGGAAATTTCTCAAACACAATATGTGATTGAATGGATTACCTTATTATTACTAATGCTGATTATTATTGCTTATATATTAACGACATTAACGAACTTCTTGAGAGATAAATTCTATTATCTGCAGTTGTTTATGGTTAGTATATTATTTTTCAAATTGTTAACGGAATTTATGAATATTATGGTTCATGGCCTATTATTGTCAATTTTCATTACGCCAATATTGTTTGTGATGCTAATCGCAGTAATTGTATCATTTATTATTAAATTGCGTGAACCTTCAAAAGATTAACAAGTAAATAAACTTTTAAAGGACTGGCTATTGCTAAATGCCAGTCCTTTTTGATTCATGATTGAAATAACACAAAAGATTAAAAACAATAATATAATGTTTGAATTGAGAAATCATTCAATTATAGATAAATGATGTTACGATATTTCTTGAGATGATAGAATAAGAAAGCATAAATTATAAAATTAGAAGAAAGGCTGACATTTAATTATGAAAACTGCCGTATTAAATAAAGGTAAAGAAACGAAATATCTAAATGGATATCCATTAATCGATGATGATGACGTGTATGCGCATGATCATTTAAAAGAGGGCGATTTATTCTCGTTAGTAAATGATGAACAAACCTATATTGCAACTGCGTACGTCGGAAGGCAACATAAAGGACTTGGATGGGTATTGAGCTATGATGAAAATGAAGTGATTAATACTCAATTTTTTGAGAGACTTTTTGAAATCGCAATACAAGAAAGAGCGTATTTTTATAATATTGAAGGTACTAATGCTTTTAGAATATTTAATGGTGAAGGTGATGGTGTAGGTGGTCTAACTATTGATAATTATAACGGACACTTTTTAATACAATGGTATTCTAAAGGTATTTATAAATACCGTTATCAAATTTTAAATGCATTAAAAAATACCTTAGAATACAAATCTGTGTTTGAAAAAATGAGATTTAAAGATGCCCAAATAGCTGGAGGGTTTGTTGATGGGGAAGCACCAGAATTTCCTATTATAATCGAAGAAAATTTCACATTTTATAATGTGGATTTAAATGATGGTCCTATGACAGGTATTTTCTTGGATCAAAAAGAAGTACGAAAGAAATTAAGAGATCATTTTGCTGAGGATAGGTATTTGTTAAATGTGTTTAGTTATACTGGTGCTTTTTCAGTTGTCTCAGCAGAAAAGGCCAAAGTCACTACTAGCGTTGATTTAGCTAACAGATCACGCACATTAACAGAAGAAAATTTTGGCTTAAATGCGATTGATCCAAAGACACAATATATATTTGTAATGGATACCTTTGATTATTTTAATTACGCGCGCCGTCATGATTTACTTTATGACACAATCGTTATTGATCCACCTAGTTTTGCAAGAAATAAGAAAAAAACATTTTCAGTATTGAAAGATTACGATAAATTAATACTAGGTGCTTTGGAAGTGCTTTCGCCAAATGGAACTTTATTATTGTGTACAAATAATAGTACATTTTCATTAAAAGCATTTAAAAAAATGATTGAAGATACATTGAATAATGCAGAAGTTGATTTTGAACTATCAGAGGTAATGGGATTACCAAAAGATTTTAAAACACATCCACACTATAAACCATCAAAATATTTGAAGGCTATTTTTGTAAATATACAGTAATTTCTGTGAAAGAGGGTAATATTTTTAAAGTACAAGATTTTACCAAGGAGTGAATATCATGAGTTTAAAAAATAAAATAACTAATAATGTAACACAGAAAGTCGGAAATAAAGTTTTAAATATTGAAGATATAAAAAATAAAAGCGATATACCAACGACTAACATAGAATTAGATGAACGTCGTCAACGCGCTCAAGCTATAGTGAGAAAAAAATCAATGTTATCTTCAAGTGTTAGTATTGTACCAATACCAGGCCTTGACTTTGGTGTCGATATCAAGCTAATGAGAGATATTATAGAAGATGTTAATAAAATCTATGGTTTAGATCACAAACAAGTAAATTCAATGAGAGAAGATGTAAAAGAACGTATTTTTACAGCTGCTGCAATACAGGGTAGTCAATTTATAGGTAGAAAAGTATCTAATGCCATATTAAAAGTCGTTATTAGAGATGTTGCAAAACGTATGGCTGCTAAACAAACAAAATGGTTCCCACTTGTAGGGCAAGCTATTTCGGCTTCAATCAGTTATTACTTTATGAAAAAAATCGGTGATGATCATATTGAAAAATGTGAAAAGGTTGTTAAATCTTTAATGTAATGGTGGAGCGTTTTCATAAAAAGTAACAATATTCATTGAATATTGTCATATCATGGGTGCAACGAATTGAATTTATATGTATAATTTGGTAATGTTATTATATAAAACTATGCTAGGTTTTATAATAAACTAACGATTCTAACTATACGAAGGAGACATCATATTATGGAACAAAAATCATATGTAATTATTGACGAAACAGGTATTCATGCACGTCCAGCTACAATGCTTGTTCAAACTGCATCAAAATTTGATTCAGATATTCAATTAGAATATAACGGTAAAAAAGTTAACTTGAAATCAATCATGGGTGTTATGAGTTTAGGTGTAGGTAAAGATGCTGAAATTACAATCTATGCTGATGGTAGCGATGAAACAGATGCAATGGAAGCGATTACTGATATCTTATCTAAAGAAGGATTAACTAAATAATATGTCTAATTATATTAATGGCATTGCTGCTTCAGATGGTGTAGCAATTGCTAAAGCATATTTATTAGTTGAACCTGATCTTTCATACGATAGTGAGAAGATTCGAGATGTCGACGCAGAAATTGCTAAGTTTCAAAATGCTATTGAAACATCTAAAGTTGAATTAACAAAAATTAGAAATAATGCTGAAAAAAATCTTGGTGCTGATAAAGCCGCTATTTTTGATGCACATTTATTAGTCTTAGATGATCCAGAGTTAATTCAACCGATTGAAGATAAAATAAAAAATGAACAAGTTAACGCACCAACTGCGCTTTCTGATGTAACTGGACAATTCATTACTATTTTTGAAGCGATGGATAATGAATACATGAAAGAGCGCGCTGCAGATATTCGTGATGTGTCAAAACGCGTTTTAGCACATATATTAGGTGTGGAATTACCAAATCCTAGTATGATTGATGAAAGCGTTGTTATTATAGGTAATGATTTAACACCTTCAGATACTGCTCAATTAAACAAGGAATTTGTACAAGGTTTTGTTACAAATATTGGAGGTAGAACTTCTCACTCAGCAATTATGAGTCGCTCACTAGAAATTGCTGCAGTAGTAGGAACGAAATCAATCACGCAAGAAGTTAAACAAGGTGATATGATTATTGTTGATGGTTTAACTGGCGAATTGATTATTGATCCTACAGAAGACGAAGTCATTGCATATCAAAACAAGCGTGAACGTTTCTTTGAAGATAAAAAGGAACTTCAAAAATTACGCGATGAAGAAACAACAACTGTTGATGGTGCTCATGCTGAACTCGCTGCTAATATCGGTACACCAAATGATTTGAAAGGTGTAATTGAAAATGGTGCTGAAGGTGTAGGATTATATCGTACTGAATTTTTATATATGGGTAGAGACGAAATGCCGACTGAAGATGAACAATTTGAAGCTTATAAAAAAGTACTTGAAACAATGGAAGATAAACGCGTTGTTGTTCGTACTTTAGATATTGGTGGAGATAAGGAACTCCCATATTTAAATTTACCAGAAGAAATGAATCCATTCTTAGGATACCGTGCGATTCGTTTATGTTTAGATCAACCTGACATTTTTAGACCACAATTGCGTGCTTTATTACGTGCGTCAGCTTATGGGAAATTAAATATTATGTTCCCAATGGTAGCGACAATTAAAGAATTCCGTGATGCGAAAGCATTGTTATTAGAGGAAAAAGAAAATTTAACAAATGAAGGTATTGAAGTATCTGATGATATAGAAGTTGGTATCATGGTAGAAATTCCTTCAACTGCAGCATTAGCAGATGTTTTTGCTAAAGAAGTAGATTTCTTCAGCATCGGAACGAACGATTTAATTCAATATACAATGGCCGCGGATCGTATGTCAGAGCGAGTATCTTACTTGTATCAACCATACAATCCAGCAATTTTACGTTTAGTGCAACAAGTGATTGATGCTTCTCATAAAGAAGGCAAATGGACTGGAATGTGTGGAGAAATGGCCGGAGATGAAATTGCTATTCCATTACTATTGGGCCTAGGATTAGACGAATTCTCTATGAGTGCTACATCAATTCTTAAAGCACGTCGTCAAATTAAAGGATTAAGTAAAAATGAGATGGAAGAGTTAGCGCAAAAAGCGATTAACTGTGCTACTTCTGAAGAAGTACAAGATTTAGTAAGTAATTATACGCAATAAAAAAAGCTGGTAATTCATTATATAATGGATTACCAGCTTTTTTAGTTATTATATTGCGATTTATTTTAATACTAAGTAGATATACATATAACAGTGGATAAGGAGCATTTATCCACTTACTCATTTTGTTTAATATAGCTGAAATTAGGTTATGGTTAGTTAAAACAACTAAAGTGATGAATTGCCTTATTAGCCTAGTTGATTTAGATTATTTTATAGAGTTGTGAAATTTAATGTGTTGTTTCAATATTTAAAACGTGGTTAATTTTATCCATATCAACTTGGTACATTGGTTCACCATTCAATAATATAAAGGGTGTTGCAAATGCATCATAATCAATCATTTCATTTCGATATTGCTGATTAGCAATGTTTTTTTCTATATATTTAAAACCTTTATCAGTTAAATAGTTTTTTATAAAGGTGCAAGGAGGACAATCATTTTGTGTGTAAATGATGATATCAGTCATTCAGCATCAATCCTTTCTACAAAGTCATTTTCTTTAATAGTAAGTGACTTTTAATTATAATTCAAGCTATAAAATTACATGTAATTGGTCATTAATTTGTCACTTAATTCTGAGTTTAACTAATTTTAAAACATAGCCATTGGGTTTATAATGAATGGACGTTGTGATTTTTGTCACAAATAAATTAAAAAGGTGATATTATGGATTCAGTTGAATTAGCTCGTTTTCTAACTGCAATGACACTTGCAGTGCATATCATATTTGCAACAATAGGTGTAGGTGTACCATTGATGTTTGCAGTTGCTGAGTTTTTAGGGATTAAAAAGAATGATCCCCATTATATAACGTTAGCCAAAAGATGGTCTAAAGGTTATACGATTACTGTGGCAGTGGGGGTTGTAACAGGTACGATTATAGGTTTACAACTGTCATTACTATGGCCAACATTTATGCAAATGGGTGGTCATGTGATTGCATTACCATTATTTATGGAAACATTTGCATTTTTCTTTGAAGCGATTTTCTTAAGTATATACTTATATACATGGGATAGATTTAAGGGTAAATGGACGCATTTTTTAATTAGTATACCAGTGATTATTGGAGGTTCTTTCTCTGCCTTCTTTATTACAGCGGTTAATTCATTTATGAATACACCGGCTGGTTTTGAAATTAAAAATGGTAAAATGATAAATGTTGAACCTTGGGTAGCAATGTTTAACGACTCATTTTTAATAAGATCTTTTCACGTTGTAACGACTGCTTTTATGACGATGGCTTTTGTACTAGCTGCCATTGCTGCATTCAAATTAGTGAAAAATAAGTTTAAAAAAGATGCAGAATATCATAAAAAAGCTTTAAAATTAACAATGATACTTGGCGTTGTCTTTACGTTAGGTTCTATGTTGGCAGGAGATTTATCTGCAAAATTTTTACATCAAGAACAACCAGAAAAATTAGCTGCGTATGAATGGCATTTTGATACGGAATCCAATGCTGATTTAGTGCTTTTTGGTTCTTTAAATGAAGAAACACAAGAAGTAACTGGTGCAATTAAAATTCCGAGTCTACTTAGCTTCTTGGCTGATAATAATGTTAATACTAAGGTGAAAGGCTTGGATGAATTTCCAAAAGAACTACATCCACCGATGATTGTCCATTATTATTTCGACTTAATGGTGTCGATGGGCGTGTTCTGTTTAATTGTTTCAGCTGCTTTTGTACTAACATTATGCTTTAAAAAATTACGGAAATTCACTTATTCCAAACCAATGCTATATGGCGCTTTATTAACTGGACCTGCAGCGATGTTGGCAATAGAATTTGGTTGGTTCTTAACGGAACAAGGTCGTCAACCTTGGATTGTGCGTGGTTATCTAAAAGTGGCTGAAGCTGCCACTCAAGCAGGTGGTTTAACGTTCGTAACAATATTATTTGGTATATTATATTTAATATTGATTGTTACTTCTTCTTATGTACTAATAAGGATGTTTAAAAATAAACCAGCATATAAAGAATTTGAAGTAACTTCATCGGAAAGAGGTGATGCATGATGATATTCGCATATATAGGTATCACAGTACTATGGATATTCTTATTTTGTTATATTATTGTTGCATCAATTGATTTTGGTGCTGGTTTCTTTACGTTACATGCTAAATTGACAAAACAAGATAAAAAAATAAACCATTTGATTGCACGTTACCTTAATCCGGTTTGGGAAGTAACGAATGTTTTCTTCGTATTCTTCTTCGTAGGAATGGTTGGGTTTTTCCCAGATTCCGCGATGTATTTTGGTACAGTGTTGCTTTTACCAGCATCAATTGCGTTGATATTGTTGTCCATAAGAGGTGGCTTTTATGCTTTTGAAAACTATGGACCAGACACAAAACTACCATGGCTTGCACTTTATGGTTTAGCAGGATTATTCATACCAGCTGCATTAGCCACTACATTAACGATTTCTGAGGGTGGTTATATTACCGGTTCAAGCAACCATTTAGATTTAAATTGGTTTGAATTATTGTTAAGTCCATATTCATGGTCAGTTGTATTTCTTGCAATCATATCTGTACTTTATATTTCATCTGGATTTTTAACTTATTATGCTTCTAAAGCGAATGATAAACCAGCTTATGATTTATTAAGATACTGGTTCTTATTTTGGGGACCACCAATGATCGCTATTTCATTATTTGTATTCTTATCGTTAAGATTGCAAAATGAAACGCATTTCTATACAGCGGTATTTGATTATTGGTGGATGTTTGCACTCAGCTTTTTATGTTTTGCTGGTACAATGTTACTCACATTGATGAAAAAATGGCATGGTTTTGCATTTGTCTTAGTTATTTTACAAATGGCTTTTGCGTTCTTCGGTTATGGTGTAAGTAAGTTACCATACATTTTATATCCATATATTCGTATAGATGAACATGTTGTGAATAGTGGGATGGCTATTGCTTTAATCATCGCATTTATTTTAGGTTTACTTTTACTAATTCCATCGCTAATATTATTATTGAGATTATTTGTTTTTGATAAAAAATATGTTGAAGGTAAAAAATAGACGAATATACTTAAATATAGTAGCGATGTTTATTGTTTAAGCTACGGATATTTGATATATTTCAATTATCTTATTTTTGGAGGACGCATATGGATAAAGAATATGTGGTTATAGGTTTAGGTCGTTTTGGCGGTAGCATTGTTAGAGAATTAAATGCTTTAGATATGGATGTTATGGCGATTGATATGGATGAAGCGCGTGTGAATGAATATAGTGATATTGCCACACATGCGGTAATTGCTGACACAACTGATGAAGCTGTGATGAAAAGTTTAGGCATTAGAAATTTTGATCACGTAATTGTTGCTATTGGTGAAAATATTCAATCGAGTACGTTAACGACTTTAATTTTAAAAGAGTTAGGTGTTAAGAAAGTAACGGCAAAAGCTCAAAATGATTATCATGCAAAAATTTTAAATAAAATTGGTGCAGATACTGTTGTTCATCCTGAAAGAGATATGGGTAGGAGAATTGCACATAATGTAGCTAGTGCTAGTGTTTTAGATTATTTAGAACTAGCAGATGAACATTCAATAGTAGAAATTAAAGTTAGTGAAAAAATGGCAGGACAAACCATTATAGAATTAGATATTAGAGCGCAATATGGTATAAGTATTATTGCCATTAAAAGAGGTAGAGATATTATCGTATCTCCAGACCCAAACATAAATATTGAAATTGGGGATATTTTAATTATGATTGGTCATGATAATGACTTAAACCGATTTGAAAAAAAGGTAGTAAGATAAATATTAATATATGAACTAAAGTAGAAGAGGTGGGACAAAACAGTGATGTCCCACACTCTTCTTTTTTGTGTAAAGTGTATTCTTTAAGGGATTTTGATATTTGTGAATAGATAAGTTATACAAGGTTCAAACTTAACTTTTAATTAATGTACTCAGTCAAAATAGCAAGTGTTTAATGTAAAAATGCCTCATCCATTACAAATGGATGAGGCATTGAGTTTGATTATGATTTTGTTGATTGGTCCGTTTGGTTACCATCATTTTTTTGTTTTGCTTTCTGAGCGATGTTTTTATTATCTTTGTTGTTAATATCTTTTGTATTTTTGTTTTGAGATTTACTATTGTGTTTTTTTGAATTGTCTTTTTTCTGATTTGGTTTATTTTGTGTTTTTTTATTTTGAGAAGATGTATTATCTTCATTTACCTTCATGATCACTGGTAAAATCATTGGCTTACGTGCAGTTTTTTCAAATAAATACGGCTGTAGTGTTTCAATGATTGATGATTTAATTTGATGCCATTGTATTTCTGGATTTTGATTCAGTTTAGAAATAACATCTGTTTTGATTTTTCTTTGGGCATCATAAATTAATTGACCAGATTCACGCATATAAACAAAACCACGAGAAATGATGTCAGGACCAGATAGTAATTTGTTCGTTTTAAAGTCTATACTAACAACGACGATGACTAGGCCTTCTTCTGACAATAGTTTTCTATCTCGGATAACTACGTTTCCGATATCTCCAATACCGCTACCATCCACTAAAACATTGCCAGATGGTATTCTTCCAGCTTTTCTAGCTGAATTATGTGTTAAAGCTAAAACATCACCGATGTCAAAGATAAACACGTTGTCTGGTTCCACACCACATTCAATTCCTGATTGGCCATGTGCTTTTAACATGCGATATTCACCATGAATTGGGAGGAAGAATTTTGGACGTAACAAGCGTAACATTAATTGTTGATCACCTTTAGATCCGTGACCAGATGTGTGAATATTTGATACCTTATTGTGTATGACTTCAGCACCTGCTCGGTATAATGCATTTATAGTGCGGTTAATACTTTTAGTATTACCTGGAATAGGTGAAGAACTAAATACTACAGTGTCTTCTGGAATAATTTTAATTTGTTTGTGTGTACCATTAGCAATTCTTGATAGAGCCGCCATTGGTTCACCTTGTGACCCAGTACATAAAATTAGTAATTCATGTTTAGGCACACTATTAATTTTATTTGGTTCTATAAAAGTTTCAGGTGGTGCTTTAATATAACCGAGTTCCATACCAATTTTAATATTGTTTTCCATTGAGCGACCAAAAGTTACAATTTTACGATTGTGTTTAATTGCAGCTTCAACAGCTTGTTGAACACGATAGATATTAGATGCAAAAGTAGCAAAGATGATTCTACCGCTACAATTACGGAATATCTTTTCAACATTTTGGCCAACTTCACGCTCACTCAATGTAAAGTCAGGAACTAATGAATTGGTAGAGTCTGAAAGTAAACAAAGGACACCTTCTTCTCCAAGTTTTGCCATCTTCGCAATATTTGCTGGTTCACCAACTGGCGTAAAGTCAAATTTGAAATCTCCAGTATGAACAATATTGCCTTCTGGTGTATTAACGATAACACCATATGATTCTGGGATACTATGTGTTGTTAAATAGAATGAAACTTCGAAATGTTTAGATTTAATAACAGAACTTTCTTCGATTTCAACAAGTTCTGTTGTTCTTAACAAGTGATGTTCTTCTAATTTATTTCTGATTAAACCTAAAGCTAATGGTCCACCATATATAGGCACGTTTATTTGTTTTAATAGGTAGGGCACACCACCTATATGGTCTTCGTGGCCGTGTGTTATGAACAGACCAACTATTTTGTCTTGATTCTGTTCTAAATAAGTAATGTCAGGAATCACGTAATCAATTCCTAATAAATTATCATCAGGGAATTTGATACCTGCATCTATAATTACGATTTCATCCTGATATTCTACGGCATAAGTGTTTTTTCCGATTTCACCTAAGCCACCAAGGGCATATACCGCAACTTCATTTTTATGAATTTGTTTCATTACTCAGCTTGCTCCACATTAAAATGATCTGATTGTTTTTCATATTCTAAATGTGCGCCCTCAAGTTTAGTAATAAACTCGATATTGTAATTACGGTCTTTCAAATATCTTCTTACTTGTTCTTCTGATTGAGCTTCAACATAAATTGTTTGTGTGTGTTCTCTTACGACTACTTCATCTTTGTTATGTTGAAAAAATACTTTAAATACTGCCATTATATCTATTTCCTCCTAAGTTTTGGTTAGATTATTTATATAAACCCTGAAATGTATAATATTTTGTGAGTTTCTCAATTTTAAATAAAATAAATTTCACTAAAAGTGAATTGAAACTACGTTTTATATAAAGAGAACATACGAGCAGTTGCCCAGTATGTTTCTAGGGTCATTTTAAATTCGTTCGTATAGAAAAATACAAATAGAACATATTCGTATGTTTTCAGTTATTTCTCATTTTACATGATGTAGTAGAATAAATAAAGCAGTTTTATTTTCTACTAAAGCTTAATATGTAGAAAAAAGTGATTCACTTTATAAAAGGTATTTAACTAAGTAAATTTAGGCTACATATATTCAAATATTAAATGAATCATCATATAGCTTGAGTCAATAATAAAAATTAATTATGATTAAAAGGAAATATAATAATTAATAATTTAAAATAGAAAGTAATAGTAGAAAGTAATAAAGACGAGATGAGGATGATTGCTATGGATAAAGTGAAGCGTATTGTTGAAGATATTAAAAGTGAGAAACAACGAACTGACAAGGTCTTTCAAGATATTACATTTGAAATACGTGCGGAACAAGTTATCATGTTTTTCAATTATAATGAAATCATTGACACTGTAAATGAAGATCAAAATTATGTGAAACACAATCATGACCCTGTATTTATTGATATTCAAGAATTAAATGCTTTGAAAAAAGAGTTACAAGAGCTCAATATTATATACCATGAAAGAAGAGACGACTTTATGTAAAAAGAACTGTTAGTAAGCGTACGCGATTGGCACGTTTACTAACAGTTCTTTTTTATACTTCTACTGCGTCTTCATGAGGTTGCAATGGATGTTCTGAATCTATGTGATCATAAAACATGATGCCATTAATATGATCTATTTCATGTTGAACTACAACGGCTGGATAACCCTTTAAACGTAATTTGACATCGTTACCATCTATATCTTTTGCTTTAACAGTAACTCTATATTTACGGTGTACTAGGCCTGGTATATTTTCGTCTACGCTTAAGCACCCTTCACCAGTAGGTAGATAAGCTTCTTGAATGCTATGACTCATAATTTTAGGATTCACTAACATCAAGTCATAACTTTTACCTTCGCCATCATCCGGTAAATAAACCGCAATCATTTTTTTTGAAATATTAATCTGTGGCGCTGCAAGTCCGACACCAGAACGAAGACCATATTTATTAGCAGTTTCTTCATCTTGACTATTTATTAAAAATGTTCTCATAGCTTTTAATGTTTCTCTATCTTCATTTGATAATGGAACCTCGACATCTTTAGCTTTTTCGCGTAGCGTAGGATGTCCATCTCGAATTATATCTTTCATTGTTAACATTTGTTCATACACCTTCCTTAATATAAAATATACCAAAGATTACCAAATAAAATACAGTAATTCATTTGATTTATTAAAATTTATTATATAATATAGCACACGAAAAAGGAGGATTTTTCAAAATGAAATTTAAATATGGTATTGGTGCCATACTAGCTTCCACAGTACTTATAGCTGGATGTACAACGGATAAAGGTGAGATTAAAGATTACAATGAAAAGATACAACAAGCATTTGATGAAGAAAAGCCTGTTTCTTCAGTAGGCAAAAAACTTAACGAACTAGAGCAAGAAAAACAAAAACTTGTGAAAAAAATCAATGGTAAAGACCAACAAGAAGCAAAACAAACTTCTGAAAAAATTGTAGATAATGTTGAGAAAAGAAAAAAAGAATTTAAAAAAGAAGAAAATGCTTTAGATAATTCAGAAGAAGCGTTTAAAAAAGCTCAAAAACATTTAGATAATATTAGTGACAAAGATAAGAAAAAAGAAGTGAAAGAGTTAAATGATGCTTTGAAAGATAAATATAAGGCACATGATAACTATGCAAATTCATATAAAAATATTATGGATAAAGAAAAAGATTTATTTGAATATGGCTCACGTGATCAAGCTAATCAAGAAGAAATGAATAAAAAAACAGAAGCTGTATCCAAATCATATAAAACTATGGACAAATCATTTAATAAATACAAAGACGCAATGGAAAAAGTAAATAAAGAAAAACAAGATGTTGATAATTTAAATTAACATAAAAATGCTATTAATTTGAAATTTAATGTAAATAACTATAGCATTATAAATGAGGGCGCTTACATTCCTTTGGACATTGACGCTTTGAAACTTGAGAAAAAATATAGTACAGCAAGTTTGAAATTAGTGATACAGTTTTAAAACTGTACCTATTTACTGTATTACAGAACTTTTCATATTTGTTTAACAGTGAAACAGTTTTGTGATACAATGTTAAAGGATAAAATGAATTTCTATTATACGGGAAAGGTATGGTGAATTGAATGGCTCCGAAATTAAAAGCCCAATTCGATGCAGAGAAAGTATTGAAAGATACTGAATCTCAATTTGAAATGATCCAAATTTTGGATGAAGACGGTAATATCGTTAATGAAGATCTAGTACCTGATTTATCAGACGAGCAATTAGTAGAATTAATGGAAAGAATGGTTTGGACACGTATTCTTGATCAACGTTCTATTTCTTTAAATAGACAAGGGAGATTAGGATTCTATGCGCCTACTGCTGGACAAGAAGCTTCACAATTAGCTTCTCAATACGCATTAGAACAAGAAGACTTCATTCTTCCTGGTTATCGTGACGTACCACAATTAATTTGGCAAGGTTTGCCATTAACTGAAGCGTTTTTATTCTCTAGAGGCCACTTCAAAGGAAATAGAATGCCTGAGGGTGTTAACGCGCTAAGCCCACAAATTATTATCGGTGCACAATATGTACAAACTGCTGGTGTTGCACTTGGACTTAAAAAACGTGGGAAACAAGCTGTAGCAATCACGTATACTGGTGATGGTGGTTCTTCACAAGGTGATTTCTATGAAGGTATTAACTTCGCTTCAGCTTACAAAGCGCCAGCAATTTTTGTGATTCAAAATAATAACTATGCGATTTCTACGCCACGTAGTAAACAAACAGCTGCTGAAACATTAGCTCAAAAAGCGATTTCAGTAGGTATTCCTGGCATACAAGTAGATGGAATGGATGCACTTGCAGTATATCAAGCCACTAAAGAAGCGCGTGATCGTGCTGTGAACGGTGAGGGTCCAACACTTATTGAAACAATTACTTATCGTTATGGTCCACATACAATGGCTGGTGACGATCCAACGAAATACAGAACTTCAGACGAAGATTCTGAATGGGAGAAAAAAGATCCGTTAGTTCGTTTTAGAAAACATCTAGAAAATAAAGGTCTATGGACTGAAGAGAAAGAAAACGAAGTAATCGATCGTGCGAAAGCTGAAATTAAAACTGCTATTAAAGAAGCGGATAATACAGAAAAACAAACAGTTACAGACTTAATGGAAAATATGTATGAAGAAATGCCTCAACATTTAGCAGAACAATATGAAATCTACAAAGAGAAGGAGTCGAAGTAACCGATGGCACAAATGACAATGGTTCAAGCGATTAACAATGCGCTTAAAACCGAATTACAAAATGATGAAAATGTCTTACTTTTCGGTGAAGACGTCGGTGTTAACGGTGGTGTATTCCGTGTAACTGAAGGATTACAAAAAGAATTCGGTGAAGACCGTGTATTTGATACACCTCTAGCTGAATCTGGAATTGGTGGCTTAGCTTTAGGTTTAACTACACAAGGCTACCGTCCAGTAATGGAAATCCAATTCTTAGGATTCGTATTTGAAGTATTTGACTCTGTTGCAGGTCAAATTGCACGTACACGTTTCCGTTCTGGTAACTCAAAACAAGCACCAGTAACAATTCGTGCTCCATTTGGTGGTGGTGTCCATACTCCAGAACTACACGCAGATAATTTAGAAGGTATCTTAGCGCAATCACCAGGATTGAATGTAGTTATTCCATCAAGCCCTTATGACGCAAAAGGATTATTAATTTCTGCAATTAGAAGTAATGACCCAGTTGTATATTTAGAGCACATGAAATTGTATCGTTCTTTCCGTGAAGAAGTTCCAGAAGAAGAGTATACAATTGAAATTGGTAAAGCAAGTGTCAAACAAGAAGGTAATGACATTACTTTAATTGCTTACGGTGCCATGGTACAAGAATCATTAAAAGCTGCTGAAGAGTTAGAAAAAGATGGTCATTCAGTGGAAGTGATTGATTTACGTACGGTACAACCAATCGACTTAGAAACGTTAGTTGCTTCAGTAGAAAAAACTGGACGTGCAGTTGTAGTTCAAGAAGCACAACGCCAAGCTGGTGTTGGAGCAACAGTTGCTTCTGAATTAGCTGAACGTGCAATCCTATCATTAGAAGCACCAATTGCTCGTGTAGCTGCTGCTGATACCGTTTATCCGTTTACTCAAGCAGAAAATGTTTGGTTACCAAACAAAAACGATATCATTGAAAAAGCAAAAGCAACATTAGAATTTTAATAAATATTAATAAGTTTGGGATAGCTTTTGAAATGTTATCCCAGCTTCAATTATTAATAATAAAACAGCATGAGATTGCGAATCATAAGTTCCGTTCTCATTTTCTAATTTTTGACTAAATATGAATTTTTAGGAGGATAATAACGTGGCATTTGAATTTAAATTACCCGATATTGGTGAAGGTATCCACGAAGGTGAAATTGTAAAATGGTTTGTTAAAGCTGGAGATAATATCGAAGAAGATGATGTTTTAGCTGAAGTACAAAATGACAAATCTGTAGTAGAAATCCCATCACCTGTGTCAGGTACAGTAGAGGAAGTACTCGTAGATGAGGGTACAGTAGCTGTTGTCGGCGATACAATTGTTAAAATTGACGCACCTGATGCAGAAGATATGGAATTTAAAGGTAGCGATAGCAGTGAATCTGCAGAAGAAACAGAAGCAGAACCTGCTAAAGAAGAAAGTTCTGAAGCAGCTGCGACACAATCATCAGCTGATGCAGATGTAGATGAAAACAAACGTGTTAAAGCAATGCCTTCAGTACGTAAATATGCACGTGAAAATGGTGTGAACATTAAAGCTGTTGTAGCTTCAGGTAAAAATGGACGTACAACGAAAGAAGACATTGATGCATACTTAAATGGAGATGCAAGTGCAGCTTCAACTGAGAGCGCACCTGAAACTGCAGAAGAAACTTCTGCGAGCGCAGCACAATCAGCGCCAGTTTCTAGTGAAGGAGAATTCCCAGAAACAACAGAAAAAATTCCTGCTATGCGTAAAGCAATTGCAAAAGCAATGGTGAATTCTAAACACACTGCACCTCACGTTACTTTAATGGATGAAATCGATGTTCAAGAACTATGGGATCACCGTAAAAAATTCAAAGAAGTAGCAGCTGAGCAAGGTACTAAATTAACATTCTTACCTTACGTTGTGAAAGCACTCGTTTCTGCGCTTAAAAAATATCCAGCGCTTAACACAGAATTTAATGAAGAAGCTGGCGAAATTGTACACAAACATTATTGGAATATTGGTATCGCAGCAGATACAGACAGAGGTTTATTAGTCCCTGTTGTAAAACATGCTGATCGTAAATCTATGTTCCAAATTTCAGATGAGATTAATGAATTAGCTGTAAAAGCACGCGATGGTAAATTAACTTCAGATGAAATGAAAGGTGCTACTTGTACTATTAGTAATATTGGATCAGCAGGTGGACAATGGTTTACACCAGTGATAAATCATCCAGAAGTAGCTATCTTAGGTATTGGTCGTATTGCCCAAAAACCTATCGTTAAAGATGGTGAAATTGTAGCTGCGCCAGTATTATCATTATCATTAAGCTTTGACCATAGACAAATCGATGGTGCTACTGGACAAAATGCAATGAACCATATCAAGCGTTTATTAAATAATCCAGAATTATTATTAATGGAGGGGTAAAACATGGTAGTTGGAGATTTCCCAATTGAAACAGATACTATTGTAATCGGAGCAGGACCTGGAGGATATGTTGCAGCAATTCGTGCAGCACAATTAGGTCAAAAAGTAACAATCGTTGAAAAAGGCGAATTAGGCGGTGTATGTCTTAACGTTGGATGTATTCCATCAAAAGCATTATTACACGCATCTCACCGTTATGATGAAACTAAAAACTCTGAAAATTTAGGTGTTATTGCTGAAAGTGTTTCACTTAAATTTGACAAAGTTCAAGAATTCAAACAGTCAGTAGTTAAGAAATTAACAGGTGGCGTTGAAGGATTATTAAAAGGTAATAAAGTAGAGATTGTTAAAGGTGAAGCTTATTTCGTAGATAACAACAGTTTACGTGTTATGGATGAGAAGAGCGCTCAAACTTATAACTTTAAACATGCAATTATTGCAACTGGTTCTAGACCAATTGAAATTCCTAATTTCGAATTTGGCAATCGCGTTATTGATTCAACTGGTGCTTTAAATTTACAAGAAGTTCCTGGTAAATTAGTAGTAGTTGGTGGCGGTTATATCGGTTCAGAACTAGGTACTGCTTTTGCTAACTTTGGTTCAGAAGTTACTATTTTAGAAGGTGCTAAAGATATCTTAGGTGGCTTCGAAAAACAAATGACACAACCTGTTAAAAAAGGTATGAAAGAAAAAGGCGTTGAAATTGTTACTGAAGCAATGGCTAAATCTGCTGAAGAAACAGACAATGGTGTTAAAGTAACTTACGAAGTTAAAGGTGAAGAACAAACGATTGATGCTGATTATGTATTAGTTACTGTAGGTCGTCGTCCAAACACTGATGAATTAGGCTTAGAAGAATTAGGTCTTAAATTCGCAGATCGTGGATTATTAGAAGTAGACAAACAAAGCCGTACTTCTATCGACAACATTTTCGCAATTGGTGATATCGTTCCTGGGCTACCATTAGCTCATAAAGCGAGCTATGAAGCGAAAGTAGCTGCTGAGGTTATTTCTGGAGAAGCATCAGAAGTGGATTACATTGGTATGCCTGCTGTATGTTTCACTGAACCAGAATTAGCACAAGTAGGTTACACTGAAGCCCAAGCAAAAGAAGAAGGATTAGAAGTTACAGCTTCTAAATTCCCTTATGCAGCTAACGGTCGTGCCTTATCATTAGATGACACAACTGGATTTGTTAAATTGTTAACACTTAAAGAAGATAATACACTTGTTGGTGCGCAAGTAGTTGGTACTGGTGCTTCTGATATTATCTCTGAATTAGGTTTAGCAATTGAATCTGGTATGAATGCTGAAGATTTAGCATTAACTGTACATGCTCACCCAACTTTAGGTGAAATGTCTATGGAAGCTGCTGAAAAAGCTTTAGGTTTACCAATTCATACAATGTAATAATTTATAAGCACAAATTGTTATGCTTTAGACGTTTTAACTTAAGTGATTAGGAAGTATGAACAGGAACACTGTTCTCGCACTTTCAAGTCAATGTTCAAACATTTAAAGGATATAACAAATATAAAGGGCGGGAATAAGAAATCAATTTAATATATTGGTTTCTGTCCCGCTCTTTTTTTACTTTTTTAAAATTTTGATAACTACTTGTTAACAAAAGGGAGTGTAATGATATGGAATATTCATATCCTATTGATCTTGAATGGACAAATGAAGAAATGATGCAAGTGGTAGCTTTTTTTAATGCCATTGAGCAATACTACGAATCAAAAGTTGAGGGCAAGCTTTTGTTAGAACGCTACAGTCAATTTAAAAAAGTAGTTCCAGGTAAAGCTCAAGAAAAGCAAATATTTAAAGAATTTGAGAAGCAAAGTGGCTATAATAGCTACAAAGCTGTAAAATCAGTCAAAGAGGCTTCTAACCAAAAATATTTTAGCTCAGAATAAATTTTACTATTGTCATATTAGCCATATTTTGATACTTTTATTAAGCACTAAACATAATGTTTGATAAAAGTAAACAAAATATGGTTTTTTGTGTAGAGCATGCTAACGTTGTGATTAACAATTAAGCTTTAAATGTGCAAAAGTATAAGTTATAAAATAAGGTGACAAAATGAAGATAGGGAAAAAATTAAAAAATCTAAGAAATATTAAACAACTTACTCAAAGTGAGTTAGCAGAACGTACAGATTTATCTAAAGGATATGTCTCGCAAATAGAAAGTGAACACGCTTCACCAAGTATGGAAACTTTTTTTAATATTTTAGAAGTGTTAGGTACGACCCCTCGTGAATTTTTTAATGATTCAGCGAATACTAAGGTGTTATATAAGAAAAATGAGCAAATTCACTATGATGAATCTGATAGAGGATATTTATTGAATTGGCCAATTACACAATCAAATAATTTCGAAATGGAACCTTTAATACTTACTTTAAGACCTAATGCATCTTATAAAAGTTTTGATCCTTCAGATTCCGACACATTCATATATTGTTTACAAGGTGAGGTTTCGCTTTTATTAGGGAGTGATTATTATCACGCTGAAGAAGGGGACGCGTTATATTTTAAAGCAAACCAAATACATAGGTTAAAGAACCTTACGTCACAAGATGTGAAAGTGATGGTTGTTGCAACAGCATCATATTTATAGGAGGACAATACATGAACCCTTTATTGACATTTGAATCGGTAAGCAAAGCTTACGATGGAACTCAAATATTAGATAACATAGATTTAAATATTGAATCTGGACATTTTTATACACTATTAGGTCCATCTGGTTGTGGCAAAACTACAATTCTCAAATTGATTGCAGGCTTTGAACAAGTTGATCATGGCCAAATCATTTATCAAGGAAAATCAATTAATCAAGTTCCTGCTAATAAGAGAAAAGTAAATACAGTTTTTCAAGATTATGCACTCTTTCCGCATTTGACTGTATTTGATAACATCGCATTTGGATTAAAAATAAAAAAATTAAACAAGGAAGTCATTAAAACTAAGGTACAAGAAGCTTTAAAATTAGTGAAATTAACTGGCTTTGAAAACAGAATGATAGAAGGCATGAGTGGCGGACAAAAGCAAAGAATTGCGATTGCGCGTGCTATTGTAAATGAACCTGAGATTTTACTTCTAGATGAATCATTATCAGCACTAGATTTAAAACTAAGAACTGAAATGCAATATGAATTAAGAGAAATTCAATCTAGATTAGGTATTACATTTATATTTGTAACACATGATCAAGAAGAAGCATTGGCACTAAGTGACTATATATTTGTAATGAAAGATGGAAAAATACAACAATTTGGTACGCCAATAGATATTTATGATGAACCAGTAAATCGATTTGTTGCTGATTTTATTGGAGAATCTAATATTTTGCAAGGTACGATGGTCAAAGATTATGTCGTTAATATTTACGATCAATCATTTAAGTGTGTTGATATGGGAATTTCTAGTCAACAACAAGTTGAAGTCGTTATCAGACCAGAAGACATTACATTAGTATCTCCTGGGGATGGGTTATTTGAAGTGACTGTTGAATCCATGTTATTTAGAGGTGTGCACTACGAAATCAATTGTGTAGATAGAAAAGGTTATGAGTGGATGGTGCATTCAACAAAGAAAACTGAAGTAGGCAGTAAAGTAGGTTTATATTTTGAACCAGAAGCGATTCATATTATGGTACCGGGTGAAACTGAAGCAGAATTTGATAAACGCATTAATAGTTATGAGGTAAATGATAATGCGTAAAATAAATAGATTTTTATTTATACCATACATTTTGTGGATGATTTTATTTATTGTTGTGCCAGTTATTTTGTTAATTTATTTTTCTATGATTGATATCCATGGTGATTTTAGTTTAGAAAATTATAAACAAATGATGACAACCAAATATTTTTTGATGTTATGGGACTCTGTATTGTACGCTGTACTTATTACGCTGACTACATTACTTATTAGTTATCCAGCGGCGTATTTTATTCGTATATCAAAACATCAGAATGTATGGTTATTGATATTAATTATACCTACTTGGATTAATTTACTTCTGAAGACCTATGCATTTATCGGATTGTTCAGTCATGATGGTATTATCAACCGAATATTATATAGTTTACACTTACCTAGAACGGAACTGTTATTTACAGGACCAGCGTTTATAATTGTAGCAAGTTATATTTATATTCCATTTATGATTTTACCAATTTTTAATAATATGAAAGACATACCAAATAATTTATTACAAGCTTCAAGTGATTTAGGTGCTAGTCGTTTAGCCACTTTTAAAAAAGTAATCATGCCTTTAACTAAACGAGGCGTATTAACTGGAGTGCAAGTTACATTTATTCCTGCACTTTCTTTGTTTATGATTACAAGGTTAATTGCTGGAAATAAAGTGATTAATATTGGAACGGCGATAGAGGAACAATTTCTTGTAATTCAAAATTATGGAATGGGTTCTACAATTGCATTATTTCTCATTCTCTTTATGGCATTTGTCTTAATCATCACAAATAATAAATCTACAAATGGAAAAGGGTGAATCATATGAAATGGTATGGCAAACTATATATCGGTATATTAATTGCAGTATTGTACATCCCTATACTGTTTTTAATGTTTTATTCATTTAATTCAGCAGGTAATATGATTCATTTTGAGCATTTTACATTAGCGCACTATCTATCTTTATTTAACAATGACAGATTGTTATCGGTTATTTTTAATACGATTACAGTGGCATTATT
Organism: Staphylococcus ureilyticus; assembly: GCF_025558845.1. Classification (NCBI taxonomy): domain Bacteria; kingdom Bacillati; phylum Bacillota; class Bacilli; order Caryophanales; family Staphylococcaceae; genus Staphylococcus; species Staphylococcus ureilyticus. The sequence continues at coordinate 819,891 of NZ_CP094825.1, forward strand.
AGCTGCTGCAATTGCAACGGTCATCGGAACAATGGGAGCCATTGCTTTATATCATTTAAGGAATAAGAAATTAAAAATTTCATTACTAACTTTAAATAATGTGCTAATGGTTTCTTCCGATGTTATTATTGGTGCATCATTTTTGATTATGTTTACGGCAATCGGTCATTTTACAGGGTTAGGTCTTGGTTTTATCACTGTGCTCATTTCACATATTGCATTTTGCATTCCAATTGTAGTGATAATTGTGTTGCCTAAATTATATGAAATGAATGCACATACGTTAGATGCTGCTAGAGATTTAGGTGCCACTGAGTTACAAGTGTTAAACAAAGTGATGTTACCACATTTATTCCCAGCAATTCTTGGCGGTTTTTTTATGGCATTAACTTATTCATTAGATGATTTTACAGTTAGTTTTTTCGTTACGGGAAACGGATTTAGTGTATTATCAGTAGAAGTTTATGCTATGGCTAGAAAAGGTATAAGTATGGAAATTAATGCAATATCGACTATACTTTTTATAACAATAATCATAGGTATTCTTGGATATTATTTGATACAAAAAATTATCAAACGAAATAAAGCATTGAAGCAGGTGACTCAACAATGAAACGATTTTTACAATTAATCTTGCTCTCAATTTTTGTTGGATTACTATGTCTATGGATAAGTCAAAAACTCACTGAAAAAGAGCACTCTGCTTCAGGTGAAAAAATATATGTGTATAATTGGGGAGAATATATTGATCCAAGTTTAGTAAAAAAATTCCAAAAGGAAACTGGTATTGAAGTTGTGTACGAGACGTTTGATTCTAATGAGGCTATGGAAGCCAAAATACGCAATGGTGGAACAAATTATGATGTTGCTTTTCCAAGTGAATATACGATAGAAAAAATGAAAAAAGAAGGTTTGTTATTGCCTTTAAATCATGAGAAAATACCAAATATAAAAAATTTAGATAAAGATTATATGAACATGTCATTTGATAGAGATAATCGTTATTCAGTACCATACTTTTTTGGTACAGTTGGTATTTTATATAATAAAAATGTGTATCCAAAAGATAACTTTAATTCGTGGGAAAGTTTATATAACCCAAAATATGAAAATGATATTTTATTAGTGGATGGTGCAAGAGAAGTTATAGGTTTAGGTTTAAACAAATTAGGCTACAGTTTAAATGATAAAAAAACACAACACTTAGCAGAAGTTGAACATGATTTGAAACAAATAAGTCCTAATATTAAAGGTGTCGTTGGTGATGAAATAACTATGATGCTTGAACAACATGAAGCAAATATCGCGGTTGTGTGGAGCGGTATAGCAGCGCCAATTGTGCAAAATAATAGCGACTTTGATTACGTGGTACCCAAAGAAGGGTCAAACTTGTGGTTTGATAACATGGTTATTCCCAAGACTGCTCAAAATAAAGCAGGTGCACACAAGTTTATCAACTTTATGTTAGATGCACAGAATAGTAAACAAAATACGGAATGGGTAGCTTATGCAACACCTAATAAGACTGCAAGAGCACAATTACCAAAAAATATCAAAGACGATGAACGATTTTATCCTTCAAAACGTACACAAGCAAGATTAGAAGTCTATAAAGATTTAGGTAAGGATACATTAAGTGAATATAATGAACGCTTTTTAAATTTTAAAATGTCGTTAAATTAAAGCGTAGTATAGTAGTTATTTTATCGTTTATTCGATATAATAGTTTGATAAGTAGTATAAGGAGTTGTATAGAAATGTCAGGAGAACAATATACTCAAGTTAGGCGTCCAGTGAGTCGACTAGCAGAAAAGGTATTGGGTTGGTTGAGCTGGATATTCTTACTATTATTAACAATCATCACAATGTTTATTGCACTAGTTTCTTTTAGTAGTGAAAGTTCTATTCAAAATTTAGAAACGTCGTTAAATGGTAATGATTTTATTCAGCAAATACTGGCGAATAATGGATTAAATACGATTCAATTCGTTATTTGGTTACAAAATGGTATATGGGCAGTTATCGTATATTTTATTGTTTGTTTATTAATATCATTTTTAGCTTTAATATCAATGAATATTAGAATATTATCTGGTTTTTTATTTTTAATAGCTACAATCGTAACTTTACCTTTAGTTCTGTTATTTGTACCACTCATTATACCGATTCTATTTTTAATAGTGGCAATTATGATGTTTGCACGCAAAGATAAAGTAGAAATGATACCAGCATATTATTCTGGTGGTTATCAAGGTGGTTATAATGACTATGGACAAGAAAGAAAAGCAGAATCAAACCCTGAACCAAGGACAGAACCAAGGACAGAACCAAGACCAGAACCAAACCCACAATACAAAGCACAACAAGATACTTCTGACATAGAACAACCATCAAATCAAGAACAACAATTAAGAAGAGGTGGGTATAGTTCCGAAGTTGCTAATAAAGTAAATTCGGATATCAATTCAAAAGAGGAAGAACCTCAAGTACTATCTCGACAAGCCAAATACAATTATAAATCAAAACAGCAGTCAAATGATAATGATGAAAATCTTCAAAACGACCAAGCAGATCAAAACTTTGATAGCCAAGCCTCTGAAGAAGAAGCTAGACGTAGACAAGAAGCATTTGAAAAAGAACAACAACTTCAACGAGAAGCATATGAAGAACAACAGCGAATCAAGCAAGAAAAGGCTGAGGAAGCTGCCAGATTGAAACAAGAAAAAGCAGAAGAAAAAGCTCGGATCAAGCAAGAAAAGAAAGCACGTAAACAGCGTGAAAAAGAAAGACGTAAACAACAACCCAGTGCAGTTAATCAACGAAGAATGAATTTTGAAGAACGAAAGAAAATCACAAGTCAATCTGCAGAGTCATCAGAGAGTGATGAAGAACAAAACCAATCAAGTAAGAATATGCAAAGCGAAGCAGCAGATACAGATAAAGAAAAATAAAGCATGTATTTTATTATGCTATGCACAAAAAAGAGCAAATCCAAAATGGATTTGCTTTTTTTATATGAATATTTGACAATTTTGACCGTTCACAAAATCACTATAATAATGAAAACATACAGAAATCGTCATTAAACAAAGGTATTAGATTTAAAAATAAACAAAACAGCAACTTCAATAAAGAAATTGCTGTTTTATTAGTCTGTATATATTTAAGTAATATGTTTACATAAGTTCTTTAAATGTTTCTAATATTAAATATACATTTAATAAGCTTAAAATAATGATTAATAACCACGATATCGTATTAACCCAAGTTCTGTTTTTAAATTGTCCCATTAAATAACGATTGTTTGTCGCCAATTGTAAAGGTATTAATGAGAATGGTAAAGCTAAACTTAAAAATACTTGTGAAAATACTAGTAATTGTTCAATTTTAGCTTCATCACTTTTAAAAATAATGATACAGAATATAATTGGTAAAATTGCAAGTAGACGTGTAACCAGTCTACGTAACCAATTTGGAATTTTGAGGTGTAAAAAACCTTCCATTACAATTTGTCCAGCCATCGTTCCAGTAATTGTAGAATTTTGGCCTGATGCTAATAAAGCAATTGCAAATAAGGTACTCATAATTGCCCCCATAGAAGCTCCTAATATAGGCTGGTTTTGTAAAGCATGATATAGATCGTAGAAACCACCTAATTGATCAGTATTAACACCATAAAATAAGGCTGCACCTAAAACAAGTAATAAGCAATTAATAATAAATGCAATCGAAAGTTGAATATTAGAATCCATTGTAGCATATTTGATTGCATGTGCTTTTGATTTTAGACTATTTCTATCATACATTCTTGACTGCACAATAGAAGAGTGTAGGTATAAGTTGTGTGGCATAATTGTAGCACCAATAATCCCAAGTGCAATAAACAACGCGCTATTATTCGTTATGATTTCTTTGCTTGGTACAAAACCACTTAAAACCTCATTGACATGTGGTGAAGCGATAAACACTTCAAATATAAAGATCACAAGTACAGTGAAAATTAACGTACCTACGATTGCTTCTATCTTTCGGAAACCAAATCGCATAATAAAGAGTAATAAAAATACATCTAATACGGTGATAAGCGCACCAACAAGTAATGGAATGCCAAACAATAAATCTAATGCTATCGCACTTCCGATTACTTCTGCAATATCGGTTGCAATAATTGCTAATTCAGCAATAATCCAAAACACAAAAGATAATGGTTTATTTAAGTAATATTTTGTAGCTTGTGCTAAATCCATACCTGTAGCTATTCCTAATCTTACCGTCATACTTTGTAGTAACATTGCTGATAAGCTAGAGAGTAAAATGACGAATAGCAAAATGTATCCAAATTGTGCACCACCTTGCATTGAAGTAATCCAGTTACCTGGATCCATGTAACCAACTGCTACTAATAATCCTGGACCTAAATAAGATAATAACTTTTGACTAAATTTACCATTGGTATTAATAGAAACCGTATTGTTGATTTCTTCTAAACTTTTATTATGCATTTTTATATTATTAGTCAATAGTGATACCTCCTATACTTCTAACTAACTTTTTATAGATTAATCCAAAAAAATTATTAGGTCAACCTAACAAAGAAAAATTGTTAGGTTAAAATTTTACTGCTTTTAATTTTTTATTAGTAAATTAATATTTTGAAATATAGAAAATAATACTTTGTAATTTTGTAATATTGTTAAATTTGCTATGATAGTGATAATGAAAGAATAGGAGGAAAAAATGATGAATCGGAAAGCAGAAAAAATCCTTGCTTGGATTGCAAACGGTCTTAGTTTATTATTTTTAATACTCATGATTTTGGGGTTAATTTTATTGAATTTTCCCGAATCCAAGGAAGCATTAAATCAAATATATGAACAGCAAGGTATGTCTATATCAGCAGATGCACTTAAAGCGTCGATATTAATGCAAGGTGGATTTTTATTATTCGCGACGATTCTAGGATTCTGTGGTGTTTTTACAATTAAAGGAAACAGAATTTTAGCTGGGTGTCTTTTAATTGCAGCGGCTTTAATTAGTATTTTTACTGGTAATTTTATCGCATTAATACTTTGGATAATTGCTGGTATTATGCTGTTAGTAAAAAAAGACAAAATTCAATCACAATATCAAATGAAGTCAAATGACAATAGTGAAAATGGCAAGAATAATGATCCACGACAAAAAAATGACATGAATCCAGAGCAAGAATTAAAAAAGAAAAAAGATGAAGATCCATATATTTATTAAATTATGTGAACGATTCGTACCATTAAAAGATTTATAGTCAAATTGAAAATATACGCTAACTGCTAACAAAGTATTGTCTATGTTAGCAGTTTAGTTATGAGTATAATTTTTGGATTTAATAAGGATACAGACATAGAAATTAAATAAATATATTTTTTTGCTTCTGTCCGTTAATTTAAAGTTAGTTAACGAAATACGTTAAAGTACATTTATTAACATAAAAAAAGAGTCTAGGTCGACTCAACGATGACCTAAACTCTTTCATATTATTCTTTTTTTAATTCTAATCAACATGACTGGAGTGGGACGACGAATTTTTTTAATAATAATAAATTTCTGTCCCACTCTTTTTATAAGATCTAAGCTATTTATACCTTGGTTGCTTTATAGAATCGGAGTTAAACATTATTTATAAAATTTTAATAACTGTGCGAAAGTCTCTTCTAAAAAGTTTAAGAAAGCTTTATCTGTTTTTAATTCATTCGCATTTGGGGCAAGTGTGCGTGCAACAAATAATTCACCTTTTTTCACTTTTTTAACACGATCAATTGCACTTTGTATATCATCGTCTGACATGTTTGCGATGTAAGTTTTTTCTTGAGACATGTGGTCCAAGCTTAAACTATAATCGGATGGTAAATTTTTAAGGGTTTGAAATTGTTCTTCAAAAACCTTCACACGCTGCGCTTTATCTTTTGCTTCGTGCATAACACCATACATGACAAATAATTGGTTTTCAAAAAGACCTACTTGAAAATGAGGCAACATTTTATAACCGCGATTGTTAGTTGCAAATGCAACCCATGTATCCTTAGGCGGATTTACACTTCGTCTTGCATGTTTAGCTACGTGAGGATAAAATACTTCTCCTGTTGTTGCCTCTAAATATTGGGAAAAATATTCTCCTAATTCATGTAATTGTGGTCGAACATGTTTATTCAAAGCTTCCACTCTGTTATCTAAACCATCAACAGTAAATGCTTTAAAATCATTTGCTTTAAATGTATATTTAGCCATTTTAACCTCCTAGTATGTAATTATTATTTTTATTTTAGCACAATATTACGCTATAAACATTGCCATTGCATTTTTCTTTGAACGATATTACATTGCACAGAAACGTGTATAAACCTATGAATCAGGGTAAAAACATAGTATTATTAACTAATATGATATTACATACAATTGACTATTTTAAATATATAGAACTTTATCTTATTAAATATTAATGAAAAGTGAGTCGTGAAAAAGGAGAGGGATACAATGACTGTTTATGAGTTTGCAAAAGGCCTTATTTTAGAAGCGGGCATCAATGTAAAAAAAATCATGAAACAAGGTATAGAAATAGAAACTAAGTCAAATCCCAATGATTTAGTGACGAATGTTGATAAAGCGACTGAAAAGTATATTTTTGACAATATTAAGCAGACTTATCCAGAACATTTAGTAATTGGTGAAGAGGGACATGGACATGACCTTAAAGATGAATCAGGTATTGTATGGGTTGTTGACCCAATCGATGGGACGTTGAATTTTGTACATCAAAAAGAAAATTTTGCAATTTCTATAGGCATATTTAATGATGGCAAACCATATGCAGGATTTGTATACGATGTCATAAATGATAAACTTTACCATGCAAAAGTTGGAGATGGTGCATTTGAAAATGGGAATTCGTTATCTACTATTCAATCAAGTCCTTTAAAAACAAGTATAATTGGTATTAATCCAAATTGGCTTACAAAGCCAAATTTAGGTGAAGTGTTCAAACCAATTGTGGATGAAGCTAGAAGTGCGAGGGCTTATGGCTCGGCTGCCTTAGAAATTATTCATGTAGCTACGGGTAAATTAGGAGGCTACATTACACCTAGATTACAACCTTGGGATTTTGCTGGTGGTTTAATCATTTTGCAAGAAGTAGGTGGCATAGGCACAGATTTAATGGGAAATGCTTTGTCTATATATGAACCGAGTTCCATAGTAATGGCAAATCCTCAATTACATGCAGAACTATTAGAATTTCATTTTCAAAAAAATAATGAAATGATAGAAGCATTACAAAAACGATTAAAACATTAAGATGATTGTTTTGAATCATATAACTAATCAAATTTTAACTTTTAAAGTAAGTGATGTGATACAGAAAGTCAATGATGGTTTAATTAGTAGCGTGTTAAATACAAACTTTAAAGCATTTTTAAATAAAATTAACATATAAAAAAGGACAGAAAATACATTTTTTAATGATTTTCTGTCCTCATTTATTTTATAATTATAACCAATTATTCTCACGATATTTCTTTTTTAAAGTGAAACCGCACCCAAATGTTGCAATGAATAGTATAAATGTTAAAATCATCATTGGAACATTTGTAGCAGCGATACTAAAGCTAAACAAAAGCAAAAATATAACAGCTATGATAGCGAGTACCCAGAATATTGATTTAGATTTTTTTTGTTGCATCCCAACCACACCTTTATAGTTTTCTTTAACCAATTATATGATATAATAAAAAAGTTGCAAAGAAAAGTGGGAATTTACTCGAGAAAGGAAATTATATAAAATGACTAAAATAAGAGAAGATGTTCGTAATATCGCAATCATCGCTCACGTTGACCATGGTAAAACAACATTAGTAGATGAATTATTAAAACAATCAGGAATTTTCCGTGAAAATGAGCATGTTGATGAGAGAGCAATGGATTCTAACGACATAGAAAGAGAACGAGGCATAACAATTCTTGCTAAAAATACGGCGATTAATTATAAAGATAACAGAATCAACATTTTAGATACACCTGGACACGCCGATTTCGGTGGCGAAGTTGAACGTATTATGAAAATGGTTGATGGTGTAATCTTAGTTGTAGACGCTTATGAAGGTACAATGCCACAAACACGTTTCGTATTAAAAAAAGCACTTGAACAAAATTTAAAACCTGTAGTAGTAGTAAATAAAATTGATAAACCTGAAGCTAGACCTGAAGGTGTAGTAGACGAAGTTTTAGATTTATTTATTGAATTAGAAGCTAATGATGAACAATTGGATTTCCCTGTTGTTTATGCATCAGCTGTTAATGGTACTGCAAGTTTAGATTCTGAAAAACAAGATGAAAACATGCAATCACTTTACGAAACAATTATTGATTATGTGCCAGCGCCAATTGATAATAGAGAAGAACCGTTACAATTCCAAATAGCATTGTTGGATTATAACGATTATGTTGGACGTATTGGTGTAGGACGTGTATTTAGAGGAACGATGCGTGTTGGTGATAGTGTATCTTTATTAAAATTAGATGGCTCTGTAAAGAATTTCAGAGTAACTAAAATTTTCGGTTATTTCGGATTAAAACGTGAAGAAATTGAAGAAGCTTATGCAGGCGATTTAATTGCTGTTTCAGGTATGGAAGACATTAACGTAGGTGAAACTGTAACACCTAATGATCATCAAGAGCCTTTACCGGTTCTTAGAATAGATGAACCTACATTGGAAATGACATTTAGAGTTAATAACTCACCGTTTGCTGGACGTGAAGGTGACTTCGTAACGTCTCGTCAAATTCAAGAGCGTTTAGATGAACAATTAGAAACAGATGTATCATTAAAAGTAACGCAAACAGAATCTCCAGATAAATGGATAGTTGCAGGACGTGGTGAACTACATTTATCTATTTTAATTGAAAATATGAGACGTGAAGGTTATGAATTACAAGTTTCAAAACCACAAGTTATCTTAAGAGAAATTGATGGCGTTAAATGTGAACCATTCGAACGTGTACAATGTGAAGTACCACAAGAATATACAGGTGCTGTCATAGAATCATTAGGTCAACGTAAAGGTGAAATGCTAGATATGGTGACTACTGATAATGGTTTAACTCGTCTTATATTTATGGTTCCAGCACGTGGTTTAATCGGTTATACTACTGAGTTTATGTCACAGACACGTGGCTACGGCATCATTAACCATACTTTTGAAGAATTCAAACCTCGTGTTAAAGGCCGTATAGGCGGTAGAAGAAATGGTGCGCTTGTGTCTATGGACAAAGGTCAAGCAAGTTCATATGCAATTATGGGATTAGAAGATCGCGGTACGAACTTTATGGAACCAGGTACTGAAGTATATGAAGGTATGATTGTCGGTGAACACAATCGTGAAAATGACTTAACAGTAAATATTACGAAAGAAAAACACCAAACTAACGTACGTTCAGCTACAAAAGATCAAACAGTTACAATGAAACGCCCAAGAAAATTAACTTTAGAAGAAGCATTACAATTTATCAATGATGATGAATTAGTAGAGGTAACGCCTGAAACGATTCGCATTAGAAAAACAATTTTAGAAAAAGCAGCGCGTGAAAAAGAAGCAAAACGAATCAAACAATTAATGCAAGAAGAAGAGTAATTAGTAAATCATCATAGTATTGGAGCAATAAATACTTTTGATTAACCTGGCAATGTCAATTTCTATTGGAATAATATAGAGATTGATGTTGCTTTTTTTATGATATTCACTTGTTAAGTAGTAAAAATGATCTGTATTTGGTAATATAATTAGTTCGATTTTTAATTAATTAGGCGTTTTAGTAAAGCAGAGGTGTTATATTAACTTATAACTTTTATACACATGACATCAAATTAAATTATTTAATTGTATTTATTCATGATAGATAAATATTTTGATTTTGTAGCGAATATCTTTGATAAGTAATCGTGAAATCTAGAATAGTAGTTACTGATAAAACTTCAAAGTATATCATGAGTTGCTTGAGTATACAGGATCAGTGTTGTTTCACATCAAGAAAGTTAATTGATAAGCAATGGTGATATAAAACAAACCCTATAAAAGTTTCAAATTGATAGAAACTTCCACAGGGCGTATTTTAAGATTAAGGTTCCAGTTGACTTATAAAATATTAACAGTCGATGACGATGGTCAAAGCTATTAATGATTGCTAATATGATGAAGCTATATTTTGCTTTTTGATTTAAAACATGTGTAAGTCTGTACAAATAGATTATCGATGGTCGAAAGTTGTTGCTTGATTACGTTGTTTTGGTGTATCCAGACGACTTTTACATTCGTCGCACATAAATGTGTGCATTGGATCATTTCTTAATCTTTTAGCTTCTAATGTATTTTGATCAATGAATACTTCGGTATCACAGATAATACATTGCACTTTTATCATTTAAATCACCTCGATGTGAGTAACATACTTGAACTCATATGAATAACCTTGTTCTGGAATGTAGACAAAACTATCTACGAAGTTATCTTCATAAAGTCTTTTACCATCACGAGCGAATTGGAAGAAAAGATATGGTAGTAAATCTATTGGCACTTCTATTGAGTCTTTATCATTAAATAAACGTATTGCTTTCGCATGATCATAAGGCTCAGCATTTTTGAAAAATGGTGACATATTAATTACAAATGAATTTTCTAAAACTGCTCTTTTTCTATATTTAATTTCTGAATTAAGTGTTGGAGGATTTGTTTGCCCTTCTAAAATTGCACGATTCCATTCCCGATTGTCATCGAAATTGATTGGTTTAGTGCCGTCAAAAACACCACTCTCTAAATCTTCTAATTTAACTTTTCTATCATCAAATATCCAAGTTGTACTATCTAAAGTAATTGAAAATTTAACTTCACCCTTAATTTGAATCATAATCCCACTCCTAATGTATTATAAAAATTTTAAATAAAACGAATCGACAAAAAGTTCAGCCGTTACAATAATTGACATTTTTGTGAATTTAGACGTAATTAAATAGTTTATATCATATGAGTTGCTTCATATAAATAAAAATGTCTAATTGCTTGAACGCTCATAGCACAATGATTTGTGTAGTTCGTTTCATTAATTATATATGTAACTAAACTAAATATATCACTATTTCTAATATTATCATAAATAACTAGCCTTAGTATATTACTGAATTCGCTTGCTTTTTCTGTATCAGTAAGATAAACTTTTACATATAAAGTTACAATTGATAGGGGGAGTATGTCATGGTAAAGGGCCAAAAATTAAACAGTGCGGCATATGACCAATTAAATAAAGATGCAGACAGGATTCTTCAATTGATCAAAGTTCAAATGGATAATCTTACATTACCTCAATGCCCATTGTATGAAGAAGTTCTTGATACGCAAATGTTTGGTTTACAAAAAGAAGTTGATTTTGCTGTTGAACTAGGCTTGGTAGATAGAGAAGCGGGCAAAGATTTAATGCTTCGTTTAGAAAAAGAATTGTCTAAATTGCATGAGGCATTTACAAACGTTTAATTGGATTCAGTAATTTTAAAAGTATAAATTTATTTTTACTAAATAAAATGATATAAAGTGAAATTAAGTAGTTAAAAAACTACATAAGATATTTGAAGTGGCTAAGATGTCAATATTATATTGATCGTATCGTAGCCACTTTTTTTGTTTGATAACAAAGGATGTATTAGTATATTAATGATTGAACAACAAATTATATTTGTTCGAAAAATGAATACAATTTTTGATATACTGTTAAAGGTACAATTAATTTAAAAAACAATTTCGGTTTTTAGAATAACGTAACGTTTCTGAAACTTTTTATTAAAAATGATTAATATGTAAAGAATATATAAAATAGAATTGGATGATATGTCGAATGAATAACATAAAGAGTTTTTTTCAATATATTAGCAAGAATGCTAAATATATTGATTATCCGTTAGTAATTACATATTTGTTGTTATGTCTCATTGGCTTAGTCATGGTATATAGTGCAAGTATGGTTGCAGCCACTAAAGGTTCTTTAACAGGCGGTGTACCTGTGACAGGAACATATTTTTACACTAGGCAATTAATGTACGTAATTATGAGTATCATTCTTGTTTTTATTATGGCTTTTGTGATGAATGTGAAGTTTTTGGAAACAATTAAGTTTCAAAAATGGATGATGCTTGGGATTATCTTATTATTAATGGCAACGCTTTTAGTAGGAAGTAATATTAATGGTTCGAAAAGTTGGATTAATTTAGGCTTTATGAATTTACAAGCTTCAGAACTGTTGAAAATTGCTTTGATATTATATATTCCATATATGATTGAAAAGAAAAGACCAAAAGTTTTTAAAAATCCTAAATTAATGACTTCACCAATCATTTTATCTGCTATTTGTATTGGTCTTGTGTTTTTACAGCGCGATGTAGGGCAAACATTATTAATTTTAATAATTTTTTTCTCAATCTTATTTTATGCAGGTATTGGCGTTCAAAAATCGCTAAAATATGGTTTAATTGTTCTTACAGGTGTTGTACTTATTGGTGGCTTATTTTTACTCATAGGGCTCGTACCAGATTATTTAACGGCTAGATTCAGTACCCTTACAGATCCATTTAGTAATGAAGGTGGCACAGGTTACCACATCTCTAATTCATTAATTGCAATTGGTAATGGAGGATTGTTGGGCCGTGGTTTAGGAAATAGTATTATGAAATTAGGTTATTTGCCGGAACCACATACTGACTTTATTTTCTCTATTATTTGTGAGGAACTTGGACTTGTTGGAGGGCTAATTGTCATTTGCCTATTATTCTTTATTGTATATCGTGCATTTGAACTTGCGAGTAAAACAAGCTCATACTTTTATAAATTAGTTTGTGTAGGTGTTGCGAGTTATATAGGTAGTCAAACATTTGTCAATTTAGGTGGTATTTCAGGCACGATACCTTTAACTGGTGTCCCGTTACCATTTATTAGCTTTGGTGGGTCATCAATGATTAGCTTAAGTATTGCAATGGGACTATTGTTAATTACAGCTAAACAAATTAAAGTAGATGAATCGAAAAGAAGACAGCAACGTAAACATACTAAAAATTTTAGCGTGCCAAAAAATAATTAATTCGCGCAAAATAAGCAAACGATTCAACATGCAAATGTTGGAAACGTTTGCTTATTTTTTTATCTGTACAAGCTACTTTTGAAAAAGTTAATAAGTGTAACTCTGTTGATAAGTTTAAGTTATTAATAATGATAACTTTATATTATGTTGTTTTTGTGATATAATCTCTCTTAAATACGATAGGTATCCATTTTTTCAGTATTAATTACAATAAAATAGTTAGTCTTATCTTTAAAATAAAAGTAATGGTTTTATTGTAATTTTAAATAATGTGAAAACTATTTTACTGTATACATAGTTCGTATTTTGCTATAATCAATTTTATATTCAACTTTTTAGAAAATTCAAAATTTAAGGGGGACCATGATTTGAAACAAATTAATAAACTTATGGTAGCCAATCGTGGAGAGATAGCAATAAGGATTTTTAGGGCTGCAACAGAATTGAATATTAAAACAGTTGCGATTTATTCAAACGAAGATAAAGGATCTTTACATAGATATAAAGCTGATGAGTCATATTTAGTTGGGAAAGATTTAGGACCAGCAGAATCATATTTGGATATAGAGCGCATTTTAGATGTTGCGAAACGTGCAGGAGTGGACGCAATTCATCCTGGTTATGGATTTTTAAGTGAAAATGAAACTTTTGCTAAACGCTGTCAAGAAGAGGGGATAAAGTTTATCGGCCCACGTGTCGAACATCTAGACATGTTTGGGGATAAAGTTAAGGCAAGAACGACAGCTATAAATGCTGATTTAAGAGTTATTCCAGGTACAGATGGACCAATTGATAATCAATCCGATGCAATTGCTTTTGCAAATGAAGCCGGCTACCCATTGATGATTAAAGCTACAAGCGGTGGCGGCGGTAAGGGTATGCGTATTGTGCGTTCAGAAGATGAATTGGAAGAAGCATTTCACAGAGCAAAATCTGAAGCAGAGAAATCTTTTGGTAATAGTGAGGTTTATATTGAAAAATATATAGATAATCCAAAACACATTGAAGTACAAGTCATTGGTGATGAACATGGAAACATCGTTCATTTATATGAACGTGATTGTTCTGTCCAAAGACGTCATCAGAAAGTTGTTGAAGTTGCGCCATCTGTTGCACTTACTGATGATTTAAGAGAGCGTATATGTGATGCTGCGATTCAATTAATGGAAAATATTGAATATGTAAATGCTGGTACAGTTGAATTTTTAGTATCTGGAGACGATTTCTATTTCATAGAAGTTAACCCTCGTGTACAAGTTGAGCATACAATTTCTGAGATGGTAACAGGTGTAGATATTGTTAAAACTCAAATTCTTGTAGCAGATGGTGAAAAACTATTTGATGATGAAATAGGCATGCCACAACAAAAAGATATTCAAACATTAGGCTATGCGATTCAATGTCGTATTACAACGGAAGATCCGACAAATGACTTTATGCCAGATACTGGTAGAATTATTGCTTATCGCTCAAGTGGTGGCTTTGGTGTCAGACTTGACGCTGGTGATGGTTTCCAAGGTGCCGAGATTTCACCATATTATGATTCATTACTTGTAAAATTATCTACACATGGTATGACGTTTAAACAAGCAAATGAAAAAATGGACCGTTCATTACAAGAAATGCGTATTCGTGGCGTGAAAACTAATGTGCCATTTTTAATTAATGTAATGAGAAATACTCAATTCAAGACCGGAGACTATACGACTAAGTTTATCGAAAGTACACCTGAGTTATTTGATATTGAACCTACTTTAGATAGAGGAACAAAGACATTAGAATATATAGGTAATGTATCTATCAATGGTTTTCCTAACGTAGAAAAAAGGCCGAAACCGATTTATGAAACGTCGCCTATTCCTCAGGTTCCAAAAAAGGTTGTCGAAAAATTTGAAGGTACAAAGCAGTTATTAGATCATAAAGGGCCACAAGCAGTTGCGGAATGGTTAAAACAACAAGAAGATGTATTAATTACAGATACAACGTTCAGAGACGCACATCAGTCATTGTTGGCCACACGCGTACGAACTAAAGATATGATGAATATTGCTTCTAAAACAGCAGAAGTAATGAAAGATAGTTTTTCATTAGAAATGTGGGGCGGCGCAACATTTGATGTTGCTTACAACTTCTTAAAAGAAAATCCGTGGGAAAGACTTGAAAGATTAAGAAAAGCTATTCCAAACGTTTTATTCCAAATGCTTTTACGTGCATCTAACGCTGTTGGCTATAAAAACTATCCAGATAATGTCATTAAAAAATTTGTGAAAGAAAGTGCTGATGCAGGTATAGATGTCTTCCGCATATTTGATTCATTAAATTGGATAGATCAAATGAAAGTGGCAAATGAAGCCGTTCAAGAAGCAGGTAAGATTTCAGAGGGCGCTATTTGCTATACAGGTGATTTCTTAAATAGTAATCGTTCTGATATTTACACATTAGATTACTATATAAATATGGCGAAAACACTTGAATCAGAAGGATTCCACATTTTAGCAATTAAAGATATGGCCGGTTTATTAAAACCAAAAGCTGCGTATGAATTAATCGGTGAATTAAAAGCAGCGGTCAATTTACCAATTCATTTACACACACATGATACAAGCGGAAATGGGCTATTAACTTATAAAGAAGCTATAGATGCAGGTGTAGATGTCATTGACACAGCAGTTGCATCTATGAGTGGTTTAACCAGTCAACCTAGTGGTAATTCGTTGTATTATGCACTGAATGGTTTCGGTAGAAGCATGCGTGCAGATATTGATGGTATGGAAGAATTATCACATTATTGGGGTACTGTACGTCAATACTATAGCGATTTCGAAAGTGATATTAAGTCACCTAACACAGAAATTTATCAACATGAAATGCCAGGTGGACAATATTCGAATTTACGTCAACAAGCGAAAAGTTTAGGCTTAGGCAATAGATTTAATGAAGTGAAAGATATGTATAAACGCGTTAATTTCTTATTCGGTGATATTGTTAAAGTAACACCTTCATCAAAAGTTGTTGGTGATATGGCTTTATACATGGTTCAAAATGATTTAGATGAACAAACGATAATAAAAGATGGATATAAATTAGATTTCCCTGAATCTGTCGTATCATTCTTTAAAGGAGAAATTGGTCAGCCGGTAAATGGATTCAATAAAGAGCTTCAAAAAGTGATATTGAAAGGTCAAACACCATTAACTGAACGCCCAGGAGAATACTTAGAGCCAGTCGATTTTGAAACAGTGAGACAAGAATTAGAGGAAAAACAACAAAAAGAAGTCACTGAGCAAGATGTAATCAGTTATGTGTTATATCCTAAAGTCTATGAACAATTTATTTCGACACAAGAACAATATGGCAATGTATCACTTCTAGATACACCAACATTTTTCTTTGGCATGAGAGCAAATGAAACTGTAGAAATTGAGATTGATACAGGTAAACGATTAATTATTACACTTAAAACGATTACAGAACCTGATGAAAAAGGCGTACGTACGATATTTTATGATATGAATGGTCAGGCTAGACGTATCTTTATACAAGATGAAAATGTGAAAGCCAATGCCAGCGTTAAACCCAAAGCGGATAAACTGAATCCAAATCATATTGGTGCACAAATGCCAGGATCAGTTACAGAAGTTAAAATTACAGAAGGTGAATCTGTGACGAGTGGGCAAGCATTATTGATTACTGAAGCTATGAAGATGGAAACAACTATTCAAGCACCATTTGATGGTGTCGTAAGAAAAGTGACAGTACAAAATGGTGATGCGATTGAAACAGGAGATTTATTAATAGAAATTGAAAAAGAGCAAGAAGATTAAACTAAAAAATGCTGGGATACGGTTAACGTATCCCAGCATTTTTGTAAGTTAATTAAAGTAGATTATCCGCCACTTCTTATCGTTCTTAGCATCAATACAATAAAGTAAGCAATTAAACCAAACAATATTGTTATGAATAGTGCGTGCAATAAAGCAATTAATAAATTCACTTCAGTAATAATAGATAAAGCACCTGTAATCACTTGTAAAATTATTAAAATAAATGCAGCGGTATAACCAAAACGAATTGTTCGATTTTCTTTGTAATTATTAATTGCGTGTATAAACGTAATTAAAATCCAAATAAAAGCGATTAAAGCCATACCTCTGTGAGTGAAGTTCACCCAATCTTGTACGTTATGAGGTATTAAATCATTAAATGGAAGCGGCCATTGACCATAAGCTAAACTTGCTTCTTTATGTCTAACTAAAGCTCCAGTATAAATCGTTAAATATACAATGACTGCCATAATCCATGTGTAGATTCTAAGTGGTTTACGAATAAATAATTCATCAGCTTCGTATTTACGGTCTACTTCAAAGATAATTAACGCTAAAACAAATACTGAAGAAAATGAAATTAATGAAATACCAAAATGTAACGCTAAAACATAATCGTTTTGTTGCCACATGACTGCTGCCGCACCAACAAGTGCTTGTAATAATAAGAAACCAATACTAATCATGCATAACGGTTTAACTTCTTTGATATAACCAATATGTTTCCAAGCAACTATCACTAGCCATAAAACAAGAATTAAAGATAGACCTGATACTGCACGATGACTTAATTCAATTATTGTTTGTATAGGTAAATTTTGAGGTAAAAAAGCACCATGACATAACGGCCAGTCAGAGCCACAACCATCAGCTGAACCAGTTTTAGTAACTAGGGCACCTCCTAGCTGTACAAATGCCATTATTATCGCTGCCAATACAGATAACCATTTCAGGTTTTTTTTGTTAAACAAGAATTAACCCCCCACAAATAAATAAAACAGAATATGAGTAATGGTTCAGCTCAAATGATAACAACCATTATACTGTAAACCAAAGACTCTTTACATTTACTTCTTTATTTTTAAATAAAACTTAATTATTATTATAACAAGAAATACACTTCTAATTGTGTCACAAAAATGACTATTTGTGAATGTCGATAAAGTGTCACAAATAACTTTGTATAAATGTAGTCAATGACCTTAAATTGATATATCATTGTATTATATGGAAAATTTAGGAGGGAAATTATGAACAAAGAACAAACTTTGTCGCATAATTCTAGTCGTGTAACGTTTAAAGAGTTACAACAAATTATTAAGATGGGACTAGTACAGGGCAATTTAATTCCAGCGTTTGCCGGTTCATGGCTTGCAATTGTGTTGGCAAATCATTCCTTCCTCTCGTCAATACCACAGATTTTAATGATGTTGGTAGGTTCGACATTAATTATGGGGGGCGCATGCGCTTTAAATAATTACTATGATCAAGATATTGACAGTATCATGCCAAGTAAACAGCAAAGACCTTCAGTTAATGGAAAAATTTCAAATAGAAATTTATTATTACTTAGTTTTGGAATGATGCTCGTAGGGGAAGCATTATTATTTGCTTTAAATATACCATCCGGTGTAATTGGATTGTTAGGTATCGTTGGCTATGTGTCATTTTATTCAATTTGGTCTAAACGTCATACAGTTTGGAATACAGTAATTGGGAGTTTTCCTGGTGCTGTACCACCGTTAATAGGTTGGACAGCTATCGAGAGTAATATTAGTATAATTGCTGTAGCGCTATTCTTAGTAATATTTTGTTGGCAACCAGTACATTTTTATGCATTGGCAATAAAACGTAAAGATGAATATAGCTTGGCAAATATTCCGATGTTACCTTCTGTTAAAGGTTTCAAACGCACGAGAGTGAGTATGTTTATATGGCTAATATTGTTATTACCATTACCATTATTATTGAGTGATCTTGGTACAACGTTTATGGTATTAGCTACGTTATTAAACTTAGGCTGGTTATATTTAGGTTTAACTAGTTTTAACAAAGATTCAGATCAAACAAAATGGGCAACAAAAATGTTTGTTTATTCTTTAAACTATTTAGTAGTTTTCTTCGTACTCGTTGTTGTTGTTTCATTAATTAAAATGTTCTAATAAATATTAATAAGGATGGAATTTATGAATTTACCAATCTTACCTACAATTAGCACAACATGTATAGTGATAAGCGCAATCCTTATTGCAATCGGATGGCGTAAAATATGGAAAAGAGAAATCGAAAGTCATAAAAAATTTATGTTACTTGCTGCTGTATTTGCGCTAACGTTTTTTATTATTTATGCTTCGAGAACGATATTTATTGGTAATACTGCTTTTGGCGGCCCAGAATCAATTAAGATTTATTATACAATCTTCTTAATTTTTCATATCAATTTAGCTACCATTGGTGGGTTATTGGGACTTTTCCAGATTATCACTGCGTTCAAAGACAAATTTAAACTTCACAGATTTGTAGGACCAATTGCATCAATTGTTTGGTTTTGTACTGCTATCACAGGTGTGATGGTTTATGTACTACTCTATGTATTATATCCAGGCGGAGAAACGACATCATTATTGAAAGCAACTTTCGGTTTTATAAATATACTTAGCTAAGGATACGAGAGACTAATCTAGCTAAAATATTGATTATATCTAAAAATAACCTGCGACACTTTTGTGTCGCAGGTTATTTTTTATTTAAAGGTTACAGATACATTTGGATTTATTTTATATTAATAAAAATGTGAAAATATGAATTAAGTGTAGAAGCATCTTAACCTAAGATAAATATCTATTTAAGTGTTTTGCTGTAACAGAAGCAGTGTTTGTTAATAGATCATCCGGTTTCCCTTGATATAGTAATTTGCCACCTTTATTTCCAGCATATGGACCAATATCTATAATCCAATCGGCATGCGACATCATTGTTAAATTATGTTCAATGATTATCACAGTGTTCCCTTGCTCAATTAAATTGTCAAAACTAGCTAAAATAATTGGTATATCATCTTCATGTAAACCAGTGGTAGGCTCATCAAATACAAAGATATGGCCGCTTACAGTGTGTGTTAAATACTTGCTGAGTTTAACACGTTGTATTTCACCACCAGAAAGTGTATCAAGTGTTTGACCTAAACTCATATAATTTAAGCCAGTTGCCTTCAATGATTGTAAAGGTTCTGCAATAGACCTATTTGTATGGAAGAAATCTAACGCTTCATCCACCGTTAAGTTTAATATATCTGCTATTGAATAGCCTGCAATCGTTGCACTTAATACTTCAGGTTTATATCTTTTACCACCACATACATTACAAATTTGAGTGAAGTCTGGCATAAACGCAAGCTCAGTTTTTAACACGCCTTTACCATGACACTCAGGACAAGCGCCTTCAGAGTTGTAACTGAATAATGATTTCTTTAAGCCTGTATGATTACTGAAATAGGTACGGAGGTCATCAAATATATCAAGATACGTTAATAAATGAGAACGACTTGAAGCGTGCACCGGTTTTTGATCAATAATAATAGCATCAGTATTATTTTTTAAGCCCCCGTGTATAAGTGTGCTCTTGCCAGAGCCAGCTACACCGGTTACCACAGTCATTGCATGTTTAGGAATACGCGCTGAAATATCTTTTAAATTGTTTTGCGTCATATGGTTTAAGTTAATAAACGCATGAGTTGGTCTTACTTTTGATTTTAATTTGTGTTTTTTCTTTAGTGCTTGTCCAGTACTAGAATTTGATGATAACAGACTAGAATAACTACCAGTGAAAATAATTTCACCGCCATTTTTTCCGGCATAAGGTCCTAAATCTATGATGTGATCAGCGATTTTGATAACGTCAGGGTCATGCTCTACAACTAGAACTGTGTTACCTTTGTTTTTAAGCGATTGAATAATTTCATTTATTTTTTGAATATCCTCAGGATGTAGCCCGACATTCGGTTCATCAATGATATAAACTAGGTCACTTAAAGGACTATTTAGATGTCTGATAAGTTTAATACGTTGAGACTCTCCACCTGACAGGGTCTTCGTTTCACGATCCAAAGTAAGATAGTTAAGACCGATATAACTAAGAGATTCTAATTGCTTTAGCAAAGGGTTAATTATAAATTGTGCTTTACTAGATTCTAGTTTTTTTATGAAATGCATCGCATCATCAATAGATAAGTGTGTGAAATCAGCAATATCTAAGCCGTTAATTTTAGATTTTAATACATTTTGATTTAATCTCTTGCCATCACATGTCGGACATTTTTGTGACGTCACAACTCTTTCAATATCATTTTTGAATTTATTTTTTTCGAAATTATCATTTAATAAAAATGAACGTCTGAATCGATGGATCAGCCCTTCGAATTTTGCAGTTTTTGGCCAGTTTTCAGGAGGATTTTTCAATTTGGTAGGCTTCGTGTATAACAAAGTATCCAATTCTTCTTTAGTATAATGCTTTAATTTCTTGTCATTATCAAATAAACCTGAATATAAATAACGTTTACCACGCCAACTATCTGGTCTGAAAGAAGGGAAACGGATTGCATCTTCATTTAAAGATTTTTCAAAATCTAATAACTCTTCTAAGTTAATATCTTCTATGTATCCAAGGCCAGAGCATGTTTCGCACATACCTTTTGGGTTATTAAAAGAAAAGATATCAGAATATCCTACAAATGGTGTACCGATACGTGACCATAATAAACGGACTGAAGCATATATATCAGAAATTGTACCTACAGTTGAACGTGAATTTCCCCCTAATCTTTTTTGATTGATAATCATAGCTACGGGTAAGTGTTCTATTAAGTCTACGTTTGGTTTACTATATTGTTTTAATTGGTTTTGTATATATGTAGAATATGTTTCGTTAAGTAAACGTTCAGATTCGGCAGCAATTGTATTGAAGACTAATGATGACTTACCTGAACCAGAACGACCAGTGAATACAGAAATTTTATGTTTTGGTATATCTACGGAAATATCTTTCAAATTATTTTGTTTCGCACCGTGAATACGAATGATTGACATTTTTGTCACCCCTTTATTTATTTTATACCCAAAATTTTATTGTCTATTAAGTCGTGTTAAGATAATCTATGATGAAAATGTAAAGGGATGATTACAAATCAATAAATTTGAGGACATGCCTTGCTTGTATCTGTTATAAACATGTACAATGAACCAAAGAATAATGTAGGTGGATGAGCGATGAAGAAACTGATAATTAAAGTTATTGGTGTATTAGTATTGATTTGTTTTATAATTTATTTATTTTACTCACCGCGTTTGAAATTCGATGTTTTAGAAAATCCTAATAAAGATACGTCAAAAACAACACAAAATAAAGATTTTCGAAACACAAAAACAAATGTTGAAAATCCAAAGCTTAAAAAAGGTGTGGGTACTTGGATTGGACAAGATTTACATAATTTAACTGAAAATTATGGACAAGCTGATAGAGTGTATGCATATAAAGGTGGTTTTAAAAACTACGTCTTTAAACAAAAAGATCAATATTATCTTGTAACAACTAAAAAAAATAAGATTAAATCTGTGTATGCCACTGGTAAAAATGCTAACGCTAATCCGGTAGAAATTGGTGACAATGCATCTCATGTTTTCGAAAAGTACAGTATCAATCCGGAACCGACGATTAAAGCTAATGGCAAAACGTATGAAATAGAACTTTCTGATTCAGATATGAAAACACAGACATTAATTAAATTTAATGATGTTTATGCACAAATATATATTGATCAACAAGCTAACGAAATCGTAGGTGTAAGATATTTAGATAGTGAAGCATTAATGGCATTTAAACCTTATCAAATGATAACTGCACAAGAAGATAAAAAGGTGAAAAATAATTATAAAAAAATACCATATGAACAGAATGTAAATCAATTGATGACACTTTATGAAATAACTAATGAAATGCGTAAATTAAAAGATGCAAAACCTTTAAAAATCAACAATGACGTAGCTCATATCGCATCATACAATTTATACGAAGCTATTGATACTGACAGTGTAGAATTCACAGAAGATGCATTAAAACAAAAGCTGAATGAACAAAATATTTCTTTTGTTTCCACTAGTCAAAATGTGGGTTATGATTTTAACGAAGTACCAACTTTAATCCACAGTTGGTTAAACTCTGATATTCATAGATCAAGGATGTTAAATTCTAAATACAATGAAGTTGGCGGCGAAGTGTCAAACGGATATTATACAATTATTTTCATTGAAGATAAGTAGGAGAGATTATTATGATAACAGAAGAAACGGTGAATATTCTTGATGATATTGAGCATTTAAGTGATAAAATACTTGATTCACGATTATATCATTCATTTAAAAAAGCAGAACAAAATTTACAAGAAAACGATGAAGCACATTTACTCTATCAAGCCTTTTTAAAATCAAAAGAACAATATGATGAAATCATGAGATTTGGTAAATATCATCCAGATTACCAAAAAGTGATGTTAGAAACACGTAAACGTAAACGTGCTTATGAAATGCTACCTGTAGTTATGGATTACAAACAAAAAGAGGTTGCATTACAAGACTTAATAGATGAGGTTATCGTGAAAATAGCTTATGCTGTATCTGAAAATGTAAAGATAGAAACTGGCAATCCATTTTTCCAAAAAGATGCAAGTGGTTGTGCTACAGGCGGTTCTTGTAGCTGTTCTTTATAGCAAATCGACGCTGTAGTGTTAATTCATATAAAAGCTGGGCACTTGTAGTGACCCAGCTTTTGTATAATTATTTATTTCGATAGGTGTTTTTAAAACGTTCTGCTAAATCAGGTCTATCAGTGACTAACGTATGCACCCCAGTTTTAACTAAATCATTCATTAAATCTAAATTGTTAATGCCATAAAAGCCTGGAACGATGTTACGTTCATTTAACCACTGAATAAATCTAGGAGAAGTCAATTTAATACCATTAAAATTCACTGGCATTTGAAATGTATGTGCTTGTGGTTTAAACGTGTTACCTAAACCTGATTTGAATTTTAAGAAGCCTTCTGCCACTTCATTTTGGCTTGCGCCAATCGCTATTGTATGGTTGCTTTCTTTTTTGAACAAATTAATTTGATCGCTTTGAAAACTAGTAACTAAAACTCGATTTTGCGCGTGGTTTTTAACAATGATATCGTAAATTATTTTAGGTGCTAATTTACCTTGATCACTTTGTGAATCATCTTTAAGATCAACATTTATCAGTGTGTTAGGATATAATGTTAATAATTCATCAAAAGTTAGTATTTTAGCGTCAGGATGATTACGATAAGGTGTTGAGCCGTTTAAATCCTTGAAATGATAACCTGCGTCTAGCTGCTTTAATTCAGTTAAAGTATGTGTTGCTACTTTTCCAGAGCCATTTGTTGTACGATCAACATCTGCATCATGAAAGACCACTAATTGTTGATCTTTAGTCAATCTCACGTCAATTTCGAATCCGTCTACGTGATGTGATAAAGCATTGTCAAATGCGAGTTTTGTTAGCTCAGGTTTTACTGCCATACCACCACGATGTGCGAAAATGTACGGTGCAGGCTTAGAGAAAAAAGCTGGAACTTCTTGGTTCGTAGGTTTAGCTTTATATTTAGAAAAGAAAATAACACTACCTACTAAACCAACCGTACCTAAAAATGCACCTTTTATTAATTTGTTTATTGTTGTCATGCGCAAATCCTCCTTGATTTGAGTATATACAGTAATATAGCAAATGTTAGCTATTGTTCAAAATAATTGTTATTTATTAATCGAATTAGGCATGATATTATAAAGTGGCTAATAAATGGAGTGATAATAGTATGAATATTGTATCTAGAACAAGTTTAGTTATATATTTAAAACATATGAAACACGAACGCCAAATTAGAAAATTTGGACATATAGTCAGTACGAATAAGTTACAACGTTATGTTATTATGTATATAAATGAAGAAGAGGCTGACACTATTGTAGACAAACTGATGAGTTTAAAATATGTAAAACATATAGCAGGTTCTCCTTATAAATATCTTAAAAAGGAGTATCCAAAAGAACAACATGAATTTTCGTGATTGTATTAAATTTAAATATTTTTTATTAATAAACAAAGTCACATTAGCTTTAAATATAACTACGTGACTTTGTTTTATTTACGATTATTGTAATGGTGGTATCCACCGTTGAAGTCTCAATACACTGATTAAATAATTGAAATAAATACTGTTGGAATGAAAATGCTCGGGTGGTTGCACATCAATTTCTTTCACATCAATGTTGAAACTTGCTGCTTGTTCATTAATTAAATTGAATTTTTTATTCGAATATGGATATGGATATTTAACTGCATTTACCATAATGTACATCGCCTGAAAATGTTGACCTTGGGTAGGTTTCATAATAATAGCCACTGAAGATAATTGTTTATCAAAAGTAGGGGTGTGGAAATAAACGATATGCTCGATTCGTGCGTGATTGTATTCAATGAGCGTTGTAAATTCAAATAAGTCTGTAAGGCCCTCGCCCAATTGTATAAAGGCTTGTTTCATTTTGCCCCTCCTTTCATGCAGTATGTATTATATAAAAATAACTTAAAGAATGGAAGTGTTTCTCAATGAGAGTGATTTCTGGAATCCATAAAAGTAAACCACTAGAAAGTATGGAAGGTCGTAACACTCGGCCTACGATGGACAAAGTTAAGGAAGGAATTTTTAACAGTCTACACGAAGTATCAGGCATTGGGTTAGATTTATTTGCCGGAAGTGGTGCCTTGGGTATTGAAGCATTGTCTCGAGGAATGGAAAAAGTGATTTTTGTAGATCAAAATTTCAAAGCAATAAAAATTATCAAAGCGAACCTTCAACATTTAAACATTGATGAACAAGCGGAAGTTTATAAAAATAATGCAGATAGAGCACTTAAAGCACTTTCAAAAAGAGAAATACAATTTGATGTTATATTTTTAGACCCACCTTATGATAAGGGATTAATTGATGAAGCGTTAGACGGAATTATAAAGTTTAATTTATTAAAAGAAAATGGTATTATCGTTTGTGAGTTCAATCATAAAGAAGAGATTGATACAAAATCATTTCATGTGATTAAAAGATATCACTATGGATTAACAGACACTTTGTTATTAGAAAAAGGAGATTAAAATGTCTACAACTAAAGCAGTGATTCCAGGAAGTTTTGATCCAATTACATATGGTCATATTGACATCATTGATAGGAGTGCCGATCGCTTTGATGAATTGCACATTTGTGTTTTGAAAAATAACAACAAGTCGGGCACTTTTTCAGTCGATGAGCGCATTGAGTTAATAGAAGCATCTGTAAAACACCTTGATAATGTTACAGTACATCATTTTAATGGATTACTTGTAGATTTTTGTGATGAAATTGGAGCGCAAACAATTATTAGAGGTTTGAGAGCTGTAAGCGATTTTGAATATGAATTGAGATTGACTTCAATGAACAAAAAGTTAAATAGTAATGTAGAAACGATGTACATGATGACAAGTACAAATTATTCCTTTATTAGTTCCAGTGTAGTGAAAGAAGTGGCTGCATATAAGGCTAATGTATCCGATTTTGTACCAGAACATGTTGAAAAAGCATTAAATGAAAAGTTTAAGAAATGATAAAGAACCACTTCCCAACTTGTTGGGTTAGTGGTTCTTATGCATGAGCAGAAGCTCAGGTAATCCAAAATATACTTCCCAACTTGTTGGGTTAGTGGTTCTTATGCATGAGCAGAAGCTCAGGTAATCCAAAATATACTTCCCAACTTGTTGGGTTAGTGGTTCTTATGCATGAGCAGAAGCTCAGGTAATCCAAAATCCACTTCCCAACTTGTTGGGTTAGTGGTTCTTATGCATGAGCAGAAGCTCAGGTAATCCAAAATATACTTCCCAACTTGTTGGGTTAGTGGTTCTTATGCATGAGCAGAAGCTCAGGTAATCCAAAATCCACTTCCCAACTTGTTGGGTTAGTGGTTCTTATGCATGAGCAAAAGCTCAGGTAATCCAAAATCCACTTCCCAACTTGTTGGGTTAGTGGTTCTTATGCATGAGCAGAAGCTCAGGTAATCCAAAATATACTTCCCAACTTGTTGGGTTAGTGGTTCTTATGCTTTCGAGCAGCAGAGAGAAAGTAAACGATGTACACCTGTGATGAAAAATTTCTATCAAAAGGATGATAACCATTAATAATAATTCGAACTCACTATTTAATAAATTAAAAGAAACGAAATTAGCCTTTTCGTTTGAAGCCTTAAATATTGAAAACTGGAATCAAGCATATGAAGCTATCAATTTTATGTTTAATCATGTCACTTTTAAAAGTAGATTAGCTAAAAAAACACCAAAGAAACACGGCTATTTTGTTGCGATATGGCGTAAAAATGATCAAGGAAACAACGTACCTTTTAATTATGATGAGATGGAAGATAAATTAGTTATTAATATATTAGATGGAGTGAAAAAAGGACAATTCATTTTTCAAAAAGAAATTCTTATGCGCAAAAATATTTTAAGTTCTGAAAAGCAAAAAGGGAAGATGGCTTTTCGTGTTTATCCAAGTTGGGAAAAAGACTTAAACAAAACTGCAAAACTTACTCAAAAGTGGCAACTCGACTATTTTGTAGATTTATCATATGATGTCGATGAACAGAAACTAATTGAATTATATACATAGTGTTGATTCGAGCTGTTTAATATAGACATCAGTCATTTTCGTACGCTATAAATACGAAAACTAAATGAGACAAACGGATTTATTTTGATAAAAGTCAAAATGTAGGTAATTAATTACCATTATTACTGAAAATACCTATGAGATACTACTATTGAAAATTAAGCTAAATAATAAAAATAACGCTATATATAAAGCCTGTAAATAAAATTCTAAAAATTTGTTTACAGGCTCTATTACTAGGATCTTGTTTTAATTGTTTTGATTAGGATTCAGTCATTTTCAGTGCGTATGACATGTGTATTGAAGTCTGTTTCTGTGAAGTCTGTTTCTGTATGGTGTGTGAGCAAATTATAAATATGTGTTGAATGGATTTCTCGTTCAAATAAATGCGCGTTTTGTTGATTTATTTGCGTAATAAAATGACGTTCTGGAAATTTTTGTTTTAAGTATTTTAAATATTGTTGACCCTTTGCTGACATACCAAGAATGTGCACTGCATTTATAGCGTTATGTTTATGGTTTTGTTGAAAGTTTAGTAAAATATTCATTAAAATACGCTGTATATGCGTATAAGTATACCTTTTTGTTTTAATAAGTGACATGAAATGCTCGAATGATGTAGCATATCTAATTTTATCTAATATGCGATTTTCTAATCCTTCGGACATCGTATAGATATTTTTCAGGGATTGTGACGTATGACTTAAAACAGCATATTTAATATATGGAAACGTATCTTCTACAGTTGCTTGTGGTTCTTGATAGAGCTGTTGTATTGAGTCGGGAACAACTGATTTCCATTGGTCGTTATGAGCTTGTATTGCATTGCGAATGGAAGTGCCACTAGCGAAATCTAAATTTGAAATATTGGAATCATGGTGGTGACTGCTTTCTCTTGGTATCGTCCAAGGTTTGATATGAGGTGCTAACTTTTGAATCGCTCGCATATAAGAAATACCTAATGTATTATTGGGTGAAGATAATAATGTATGATTGTTTAAAAGTTCACTTAATATTCTTGGATAACTTTTGCCTTCTTTTAGTTTCTTAATAAATTCAGGCGATTGTTCTATTTTAGAGATATTTTGTAGCAATTCATGAAATGAATCGATGTCACCTGATTCACTACCAAATGATAGATGATCTGCATCAACGTAACTCGCTATTTGGACAGCTGTTTCTGCAAAATATTGGCCTGCTGATAATGCAGCTACTGCTGGTAATTCAATGACTAAATCCACTGCACTCAATGCCATTCGAGTACGTGTAAATTTATTATATATGGCAGGTTGACCTCTCATAACAAAATTACCACTCATAATGGCTATAGATATTTCAGAAGCAGTTATTGACTTTGATGTCTGGGCATGGTATAAGTGACCATTGTGGAAAGGATTATATTCAGTGACTAGTGCAACGCTTTTCATTTGCAATTCTCCCTTTCAGAATTCATTATAGATATTGTATCAGATTAATTTGTGTTAAGAAAAAATCTTGACAACTTTTGTCTATAAAGTTAAAATAAATTTTGTGCTTGTTAGAGGTGAAGCCATATGAAATGGTCAATAACACAATTAAGAAAATTCCAAGATAAACCATTTGAGTTCCATCAAACGGTGAATTTTGATCATTTAGTAAAATCATTAGATTTAATAGATTTATCTGATATTGATGTTGAGGGTGAACTAACTGTCAAATCAAATGAAGTCATTGCAGATATGCATATAACTGGAACCTATACGATGGCGTGCGCGCGTACGTTAGTACCAGTCGAAGTGCCTATTGACATAAAATCACAAGAAATTTTTGATTTGGAAGGTAACGCGTATATAGGTGATGACGAAGAAGATGAGCATTATCATGATGCCACAGACGGCATGATTAATCTAAAAGATATTGCTGAAGAACTTGTTATTATAGAAAAGCCAATGCGTGCTTTTGCAAATAATAGCGATCAGATGCTACGTGAAGGTAATGGTTGGGAAGTTATTGACGAGGAACAAGCGGTTGAGCTTGCTGAAGAAGAGGAAGCTGAGCAAATCGATCCTAGGCTTCAAAAACTACAACAATTATATGACGAAGAGCAATAGCGGATTTAAATAATTTATAGTATAATAGATTATTGAGTCTGAAAATAATTTAGTAATGTATGAATATAAGGAGGATATATCATGGCAGTACCAAAAAGAAGAACGTCAAAAACAAGAAAAAATAAACGTCGTACGCATTTTAAAATTTCAGTACCTGGTATGACAGAATGCCCAAATTGTGGTGAATACAAATTATCTCACCGTGTTTGTAAGAACTGTGGTTCATACAAAGGTGAAGAAGTTGTATCTAAATAATTTCATTTATTTAAAGGCTAATGTTTAGCCGAGATTAATCGTTCATTAATTATTCATATAATAATTTATGAGCGATTTTTTATTTTTAATAGTAATGTTATATACAATTGATGGGTTGTGTAAATGATGATTGAAATAAATGCATAAGTAATATTAGAAAAAATAGAAAATAGTGACAGCGAATGGTTGTATAATCAGTTTAGTGATTATTTTCAAGAAATTTCCTCCTATCACGAGTTAGAAAGATTATTGAAATCATATAATACAATTAGACATAAAAATAAATTATACAAACATATACAACTCAATTATAAAGAAGAATACATATGGTTAGATGTAAAGAAAACATCTAGTATTAGTGTGACGTTAAATAAGTACCATGAAATTATTGGTTTCGTGCTTATTCCTATGAATTTGTCAAACAGACATAAAGAAACGAATTTAAGGTATACGATACCAGTTCTAGACACGGGGTTTGTATACGCTGGTGGTGAAAATGAGCTTGTAAATCATCATTACTCATACAAAAATCAACGTTATGCATTAGACCTGATTCTAGTGAAAAATCATCTGACTTATCATGGCAATCCTAATTGCTGTGAAAGTTATTATAATTATAATCAAAGTGTGATTGCTCCATCAAATGGTGTTGTAATAGATATCGTAGACGGTATAGCAGATGCACTACCAGGAGAAAATAATATGAAACATCCAGAAGGTAATTACATTATTATTAAACACACGGACAAAGAGTTTAGTATGATAGCGCATCTTAAACCAAATTCCTTTGAAATCAGTGTCGGAGAGCAGATAAGACGTGGACAATTAATTGCACGAGTAGGAAATTCGGGCAACACAATGGAACCGCACGTACATTTTCAAATTATGAATCAAAACAATCCACAATTCGCTAAAACATATAAGTGTAAGTTGCTTGATAATGTTTTGCCTGAAAAAGGTGATATGGTAAGTTATAGTGGAGATAGTATAATATTAGAAAATCAATTTGACTTAGCTAGAAGATGCAAACAATTAAGTTCAAATATAAGACATATATTTAAAATTTGAAATAAAGAGGCTATATTATGGAAATGATAACTTCTGCACAAAACAATAAGATTAAAAACGCAAATAAATTGAAAAAGAAACGTGAAAGAGATAAAACAGGTCATGTGCTTATCGAAGGCGTACACTTAATTGACGAAGCACATGAGAGTAATATCAAAATCCTTCAATTATTTGCTATTGATATCGATAGATTAGATGAACAACTTGTAAATGATGTTGAAGAAGTATATGAAATCAATTTAAAAGTTGCAGAATCACTGTCTGGTACGGTTACGCCGCAGGGGTTCTTTGCGATTATAGAAAAAGTGCATTATGAGGAAAAAGCATATCAACAAGTACTGTTACTAGATCGTATCCAAGACCCAGGAAATATGGGAACATTAATACGCACTGCAGATGCAGCAGGCATTGATTTAATCGTGTTAGAAAAAGGAACCGCAGATCCTTATCAAGACAAAGTACTCCGTGCAAGTCAAGGTAGCGTTTTTCATATTCCTATTATAACGAGAGATTTAAGTGAATTTATCGAAGGTTTTAATGGCAATGTTTATGGTACAGCATTAGAGCATGCGATTCCTTATAATCAAGTGAAGCATCAAGAAAGTTTTGCACTGCTCCTTGGAAATGAAGGAGAAGGTGTCAATCCTGATTTATTAAAACAAACGACTCAGAATTTAAACATTCCTATATATGGTCAAGCCGAAAGTTTAAATGTTGCAATTGCAGGAAGTATATTATTGTATCATTTGAAAGGTTGACCCTTTGAATGAATTTCGTATATAATAAACACATCAATGAAAAATATTAACCTATAAAAAGACGTAAACTAATAGTAGCAGTTGTTCAAGGGAGATTATTCATAGACTGAAAGATAATCCACTGTGATTAGTTTTTTTCATCTTTTTGGTTACTTAAAGAAATTTAAGTCGGAAATCATTTCCGTTATCAAAGATTACAAGTGTATGCGTGTGCATAAATTTGGGTGGTACCACGGAAAGCTTTCGTCCCAGTTTTAAGGGATGAAAGCTTTTTTGTATGCAATTATTGATCATTTGAAAATATAGATTTTAAATAGGAGGCAAAGTATGGCGCAAACAGAGGCAATGTCTGAGATTAAACAACAAGCATTAGTAGATATAAACGAAGCTCAAAATGAAAAAGAACTACAAGATGTCAAAGTCAAATATTTAGGTAAAAAAGGTTCTGTGACTGGTTTGATGAAACATATGAAAGAATTATCGAATGAAGAAAAAAAAGCATACGGACAAAAAGTAAATGAAGTGAGACAAACGATTGAAGGTGAGATTGAATCACGTCGAGAGATTTTAGCAAATGCAAAATTAGAGCAACAATTAACAGAAGAAAAAATCGATGTGACTTTACCTAGCCGTAAAATTTCAATAGGTGCTAAGCATCCGTTAACAAGAACGATTGAGGAAATTGAAGATTTATTTTTAGGTTTGAGTTATGAAATTGTAGATGGATATGAAGTTGAAAAAGATTATTACAATTTCGAAGCATTAAATTTGCCAAAATCACACCCGGCGAGAGATATGCAAGATAGTTTTTATATTACTGAAGATATCTTAATGCGTACGCATACGTCACCGGTTCAAGCAAGAACAATGGAACAACGTAATGGCCAAGGGCCAGTGAAAATTTTATGTCCTGGTAAAGTTTACAGACGTGATTCTGATGACGCAACGCATAGTCACCAATTTACGCAAATTGAAGGATTAGTTGTAGATGAAAATATTCAAATGAGCGATTTAAAAGGTACATTAGAATTGTTAGCTAAACAACTATTTGGTGAAGACAGAGAAATTCGTCTGCGCCCAAGCTACTTCCCATTCACTGAACCATCTGTAGAGGTTGACGTATCATGTTTCAAATGTGGCGGAGCAGGTTGTAATGTCTGTAAACAGACAGGGTGGATAGAAATTTTAGGTGCTGGTATGGTTCACCCTAATGTTTTAGAAATGGCTGGATTTGATGCATCGAAATATACAGGTTTTGCTTTTGGCATGGGACCAGATAGAATTGCGATGCTCAAGTATGGTATCGAAGATATACGACATTTTTATACAAATGATGTGCGTTTCTTAGATCAATTTAAAGCGGTAGAAGATAGAGGTGAATTATAATGTTTATTTCAAAAGAATGGTTAGAGTCGTTTGTAGCAATTAATCAACCTGTAAATGTTCTTGCAGAAAAAATAACACGCACAGGTATTGAAGTAGATGATATTATTGATTACACAAAAGACATTAAAAATTTAGTGGTTGGCTATGTTCAATCTAAAGCACCCCATCCAGATGCAGATAAATTAAGTTTATGCCAAGTTGATATTGGTGAAGAAGCGCCAGTACAAATTGTCTGTGGTGCACCAAATGTTGATGCAGGGCAGAGCGTCATTGTAGCTACAGTAGGTGGACGTTTACCTGGAGGTATAAAAATCAAAAGAGCAAAATTACGCGGTGAACGTTCGGAAGGTATGATTTGTTCATTACAAGAAATAGGTATTTCGCCAAACCTTGTTCCAAAGCAATTTGAATCAGGCATATATGTATTTACTTCAGAAGTCAAACCTGGTACTGATGCACTTACTGCTTTATATTTAAATGATCAAGTTATGGAATTTGATTTAACACCAAATAGAGCAGATGCGTTAAGTATGATAGGTACTGCTTATGAAACAGCTGCACTTTATAATGTGCCAATGAAAAAGCCAGAAACACAAAGTGAATTAACGAATAAACAAGCCACAAATGAATTAAGTATCAATGTTCAAAATCAGGACAAGGTGCCTTATTACAGCGCTAGAATAGTGAAAAATGTTAAAATTCATCCCTCACCAGAATGGATGCAAATGAGATTGATTAAAGCAGGTATTCGACCAATCAATAATGTTGTTGATATTTCAAATTATGTATTATTAGAATATGGTCAACCGTTGCATATGTTTGATAAAGATCAAATTGGTTCTGATCAAATAGAAGTGCGTCAAGCTGAGGCAGAGGAAAAAATGACAACACTAGATGATCAAGAGAGAATATTAAAGGATAGCGATATTGTTATTACTAATGGCAATACTCCAATTGCAATTGCAGGTGTGATGGGCGGAGATTTCTCAGAGGTGACTGAAAATACTACAAATGTCATTATTGAAGGTGCGATTTTCGACCCAGTTTCAATTAGACATACTTCTCGACGACTAAACTTACGTAGTGAAGCTTCAAGTCGATTTGAAAAAGGTATTGCAACCGAGTTTGTAGACGAAGCCGTGGACAGAGCATGTTATTTGCTACAACAATATGCAAGTGGAACAGTACTACAAGATCGTGTAGCTGAAGGCGATCTAGATCAATTTGTGACACCTATTGAAATCACAGTTGAAAAAGTAAACAAAACAATTGGTTTTGAATTATCTAAAGAAGATATTGAAGGGATATTTGTTCAATTAGGATTTGAAACGACACAAGAAGGTAATACACTGACAGTAATGGTTCCTTCGCGCCGTAAAGATATTACAATAAAAGAAGATTTAATCGAAGAAATTGCTCGAATCTATGGTTATGATGAAATACCATCAACGTTACCAGTTTTTGAACACGTAACACCAGGCACACTAAATGATAGACAAGCAAAAACAAGAATTGTAAAAGCGACATTAGAAGGTGCTGGATTAAGCCAAGCGATTAATTATTCACTTGTAGATAAAGCACGTGCAACTGATTTTGCATTGCAGGATCGCTCAACGATATCATTACTGATGCCTATGAGTGAAGCTCATGCTACTTTGAGACAGAGTTTGATTCCACATCTTATTGATGATGTGTCTTATAATGTGGCTCGAAGTAATCATCATGTTGCGCTTTATGAATTGGGCCGTGTATTCTTTGGCAATGGAAAAGATCAATTGCCAGACGAAGTAGAATACTTAAGTGGTATACTAACAGGAGATTATGCTGTCAATACTTGGCAAAGTAAAAAAGAAGCGATTGATTTCTTTGTAGCAAAAGGTGTTGTTGAACGTATTGCTGAAATCTTAGATGTTCAATTTGAATATGAAGCTGGTGAAATAAGTGGATTACATCCAGGCAGAACTGCATTGGTTAAGCTGAATAATGAAATTGTTGGATTTGTAGGGGAATTACATCCACAAACTGAAAACGACTATGATTTAAAACGAACTTATGTATTTGAACTCAATTATGATAAGTTGATGTCAGTTTCCGTTGGTTATATTAATTATCAACCAATTCCAAGATTCCCTGGTGTATCGAGAGATATTGCATTAGTCATTAATCGCGCGATGCCATCAGCCAAAATCGTTAATGTGATTAAAAATAACGGTGGGGACATTTTACAAAATGCAGAAGTCTTTGATGTATATGAAGGTGAACATGTGGCAGAAGATGAAAAATCAATTGCACTTCGTTTATCATATTTAGATACAAAACAAACGCTCACTGATGATAAAGTAAATGAAGTACACGACCGCATTTTAGAAGCGTTACAAGCAGAAGGTGCGACGATTAGATAATATTATAAAGCCTTGAATCTATGCCAAATGTGGCGATGATTCAAGGCTTTGTTTTTTACATTAAGAACGTTTTGAGTTATAGATTATCGTTTATTGATGTTTTTTATTTATTAAATTCAAAGCTTTTGTTCTGTTCGCAAAATGCTTTTTAGTCATAGCGTCTAAATATTGGACACCGTTTTTATCAATTATTTTTGCAGCAGCTAAATCTACTTTATTGCTAGCGCCTTTAGGTAATTCAACTTTTGCATGCTTTGATAGTTGATCCATATTTTTCACAAAGGCATAACGTGAAATAATACTTGCAGCAGCAATTGCAATAGACTTTGATTCACCTTTTGTTTCAAATTTTGTCTTATTTTCAAACGGTAGATTGCTAAGTGCATATCTTTTATATACACCAGGCTCAGCAAATTGGTCAATCACAATATAATCAAGTTCATCCGTGTCAATTTTTGCAACGACATTTTTTATAGCTTCGTTATGT
Organism: Staphylococcus ureilyticus; assembly: GCF_025558845.1. Taxonomy (NCBI): domain Bacteria; kingdom Bacillati; phylum Bacillota; class Bacilli; order Caryophanales; family Staphylococcaceae; genus Staphylococcus; species Staphylococcus ureilyticus. Next base: position 856,064 of record NZ_CP094825.1, read on the forward strand.
AACACTGCCTTCATTTTAACTTGAGACCAACCGGCTTTTTGTTTCTCATTGTATTTTTCATTATGCATTGTTAATAAAGAATGCGGGATGAAAGTTATAATTTGTTCGGCAATCTCTATAATTTTAGCATCAGTAAGTCTTTTAGAATCATCTACGCCAAGTGTTTTTAAAATTTGAGCGTGCTTTTTGGATACATAGGCTGCACAAACCGTTAGTGGCCCGAAATAATCACCACTACCTGCTTCGTCGCTGCCAATACATTGAAATTGATTATAGGAGATGTGCTGTTTAGTTTGTTTGCTTTGATTGTGTTTGGTGTTGCTTTTTGAAGGTATTGATTTATTAGGCAACATAGCGTTTGCTACAGATTCGGCATCTTTACCTTGAAACATTACTTTATTAGAATTGTATATCGTAATAGCGGTGTTACGATATTTCGTCCGTGCTTTCATACCTTGTGAAAGATTAGTCGTATTAAAATCAATTTTAGTCATTAATTGTTGTATTTCTTGGTTTGTTAATTTTTGTACTATATTAGCCATTTAGTGACCTCTCTTTGTTCATATAACTTATTTTAAAATTGGATAATGCATATCATATCATAAATTTAAATAAGTTAGTTATTTATGATATAAATGGCAATATGATATGAAATAAAAATGATTTAAATAATTGTTGTATAATCATTAAATATTTCAAATAGAACAATTCACACCTCTTACAAAAAAATATCTTGTCGTGTATAATAGTTCGTAATAAATATTATAAATTACCAACATATAAATATAAATAAAGTAAAATCATTCAGATTAGAAATAAAATTTAAAAGTCAGGAGTTATTATATGGGTGAGTTTAAAAATCGGATTAACGTAACTATAAATGATCAACATTATACAATAGTCGGAGAAGATAATCCTGAGCATATCCGTTATGTAGCACATTTGGTAGATGAGAGACTCAAAGAGTTAGCAAGTAAAAGTGCAGGTTTAGATACAACTAGAAAAGCAATTCTTACTGCGGTTAATATCATGCATGAAAAAGTGCAAGTAGAAGAAGAAAATGACCGTTTAAGACAAGAAATAAATCAATTGAAGCATAGTGAAGATTAATGATTTTTGATTTAGCGATAGTTGTCATCTTCATATATATTGGCATCATTGGCTTTAGAAGAGGCGTGTGGTTATCGACGATACATCTAAGTGCAACTATTTTTGCTTTGTGGATGGCTCAAAAATATTATTTACAGATAGCACAGCGTTTGGAGTTATTTGTGCCATATCCTAAGACACGCGCTTACGATATGAATTTTGCATTTCAATTTGCAGATTTGCAGCAACGATTTGAGCATATTGTCGCATTTGTAACGATAGCTCTGATTACAAAAGTCATATGTTATGGCATTATCGTTATATTCGATTATACCCTTAAACAAAAATTACCGAATATAACAAGCAGGTTATTTGGTATGATGTTAAGTATTATTCCATCAGTAACTATTAATATAATTTTGTTGTATAGTTGTGCCATTTATCCTAATAGGATGATACAGCAACAACTATCTAATTCGATTATAACAGAACATATATTATTACATATTCCGTTTATCTCAATGTTTATCACACAACTATAAAAATAGTGATGTGAAATTTATAGCTTTAAAAAACTAGGAGGTCAAGGCATAACTTAAATACCAAAATGGTTAGGTGATGCTGTCTTGACCTTTTTCTATGGAGTGAAACAAATGACTAAAAAAGAAATTATTCAATTATTAGAAAAAATTGCGATATATATGGAAATACAAGGCGAAAACACTTTCAAAATTTCTGCTTATAGAAAAGCCGCTCAAAGTTTGGAAATAGATGAGCGACCTTTAGACCAAATCGAAGATGTTACAGAGTTAAAAGGTATTGGTAAAGGCGTAGGAGAGGTGATTAATGAATATAGAGAAACAGGTCATTCTACGACTTTAGCAACATTACAAGAAGAAGTGCCAGAAGGATTAATTCCTCTACTTAAAATACAAGGACTCGGTAGCAAAAAAATAGCGAAATTATATAAAGCGCTTAATATTGATGGAAAAGAAGCATTGCAAAAAGCGTGTGAAGAAGGAAAAGTAAGTGAGCTAAGTGGATTCGCTAAAAAAACTGAACAAAATATCCTTGAAGCAGTAAAAGCATTAGGAGCGAAAAAAGAGCGTTATCCAATTGATCAAATGAGAGGACTCAATATAGAAGTTAGCGATTATTTATCCTCAATCGAGTCGATAGAAAAATACGAAGTTGCAGGGAGTTTCCGTCGCTATAAAGAAATGAGTAAGGATTTAGATTATATTATAAGCACAGAACAACCATTAGAAGTTCAAAAAGCTTTATTAAAAATCCCTAACAAGGTTAAAGAAGTAGCAGTTGGAGCAACGAAAATTTCGTTAGAGTTAACCTATGATGATGAAACCATTGGCGTAGATTTTAGATTAATCGAGCCATCTGCTTTTTACCATACACTGCAGCATTTTACAGGTTCAAAAGAACATAATATTCGAATCCGTCAATTGGCAAAAGAAAAAAATGAGAAGGTTAGTGAGTATGGTATAGAAGAAGTGGATGGTTCATTAATTCAATATAACAGTGAACAAGAAATTTATAATCATTTTGGAGTAAATTGGATTGCACCTTCAATACGTGAAGATGGTAGTGAATTTGACAAAGATTTAACAGATATAATCAATATCAATGACATCAATGGAGATATTCATATGCATACAACATATAGTGATGGCGCGTTTAGTATTGAAGATATGATAGAGGCTAATATCGCTAAAGGTTACCAGTTTATGGTTATTACAGATCATTCTCAGAGTTTAAAAGTAGCAAATGGACTTTCTGTTGAGCGGTTGTTGCGACAAAATGAAGAAATTAAAGCACTAAACAAAAAATATGATGATATTGATATATACTCAGGCATTGAAATGGACATTTTACCTGATGGACGTTTAGACTATGATGATGAAATATTAGCACAGCTAGATTATGTCATTGCAGCGATACATCAAAGTTTCAACCAGTCTCAAGAAGATATCATGTATCGTCTAGAGCAAGCATGTCGTAATCCTTATGTCCGTCATATTGCACATCCAACGGGGCGTATCATAGGTAAACGTGCAGGTTATGGGCCTGATATTGATAAATTATGTGAAATCGCAGAAGAAACAAATACTATTTTAGAAATCAATGCGAATCCTAAACGCTTAGATTTAAATGCAGATATAGTTAAAAAGCATACGAATGTGAAACTAACGATTAATACTGATGCGCATCACGTAGACCATTTAGAATTTATGAAATACGGTATAGCTACTGCACAAAAAGGATTTGTAAACAAAGAGAGAGTTATAAACACAATGAATCGAGAATCTTTTAAAGCATTTATTGACAATAATATAAAATTGAAGAAATAGAGGGATTGTATGAGACAAAAATCATTAAATGTCCTAGAGTTCGATAAAATTAAAACACTTGTTGAAAAAGAAACAATGAGTGATTTAGGGAGAGAGAAAGTTGTTGAAATGGAACCAGCAACTGATATTCAAACAGTCGAATTTCAAATGAATGAAACAGATGAAATTGCTCAAATATACAATAAACACCGTTTACCTAGTTTGAGTGGATTATCAAAGGTTTCATCACTGATTCATAGGGCAACAATTGGTGGTGTATTAAGTGTTAAAGAACTTAATACAATTAAAAGATTAATTCAAATTCAAAATCAATATAAAACATTTTATAATAATTTATTGGAAGAAGAGGAAGCAGTGAATTATGCTATTCTACATGATAGGATGGAACAATTGCCTGTACTTTCAGAGTTGTATCAACATATTCATCAAAAATGTGATGCTAATGATTTATACGATAATGCGAGTTATGAACTACAAGGTATCCGGAGTAAAATTTCTGGTACGACGCAACGGATAAAACAAAACTTAGATAAAATTGTAAAGCGTCAAGCAAATCAGAAAAAATTGTCAGATGCTATTATAACGGTACGTAATGACCGCAATGTTATTCCTGTAAAAGCAGAATATCGTCAAGATTTTAATGGTATCGTTCATGACCAATCAGCTTCTGGTCAAACACTCTATATTGAACCTTCGTCTATTGTTGAAATGAATAATCAGATTAGTCGTTTGCGCAATGAGGAAGCGGCTGAAAGTGAACGAATTTTAACTGAGTTAACTGGTTATGTAGCCGCTGAAGCAGATGCCTGCTTAATTTCGGAAAATATTATGGGACAAATTGACTTTTTAACTGCTAAAGCGCGCTATGCACGTTCAATCAAAGGCACGAAACCTGAATTTACAAGTGAACGAACTGTTTATTTACCTAAAGCATTTCATCCTTTATTAGATAGAGACACGGTTGTAGCTAATACGATTGAATTTGCCGACGATATTGAAACGGTAATCATCACTGGGCCTAACACAGGTGGTAAAACAGTAACGTTAAAAACACTGGGACTTATAATTTTGATGGCACAATCAGGGATGTTGATACCTACCTTAGACGGGAGTAAATTAAGCATTTTTGAAAATGTTTATTGTGATATCGGAGACGAACAATCTATTGAACAATCACTATCAACATTTTCATCACACATGAAAAATATTGTTGAAATTTTACAGCATACAAGCAGAAATAGTTTGATACTTTTTGATGAACTTGGTGCTGGAACAGATCCAAGTGAAGGTGCTGCTTTAGCGATGAGTATCCTAGATTATGTTCATGAAATAGGCTCATTAGTTATGGCGACAACACATTTTCCTGAACTTAAAGCATATAGTTACAACAGATCAGGAGTAATGAATGCTAGCGTAGAGTTTGATGTAAATACATTAAGCCCAACATATAAGTTGCTCATGGGTGTGCCGGGCCGTTCTAATGCTTTCGATATTTCAAAAAAATTAGGCCTTAATATGAAAGTGATTCAAAATGCGAAAGCAATGATTGGACAAGATGAACAAGAAATAAATGAAATGATTGCTTCATTAGAGAAAAATTCTAAACGTGTAGACGAACAGAGAATTGAATTAGATAGCTTACTGAGAGAAGCTCAAGAAACACATGATGAACTTGAAAAAGAATACGATAAATATCGTAATCATGAGAAACAATTAATGAGCGAGGCGAAAGACAAAGCCAATCAGCGTGTGAAAGCCGCTACTAAAGAAGCTGATGAGATTATTAAAGAATTACGTGAACTTAGAGACAAAAAAGGTGCCGATGTAAAAGAACATGAGCTCATCAATAAAAAGAAACAGTTAGATGATCAATATGAAGCCAAATCATTGAAACAAAATGTTGAAAAGAAAAAATGGGATGAAATTAAAGTTGGCGATGAAGTAAAAGTTCTAACATATGGGCAAAAAGGTGAAATATTAGAGTTACTAGATGATAATGAAGCAGTTGTTCAAATGGGCATCATTAAAATGAAATTACCTACTAGTGATTTAGAAAAAACAAAAAAGACAAAAGAAGCACCTTCTAAAATGGTTAAACGTGAAAATCGTCAAAGTATTAAAATGGAACTAGACTTACGTGGCTACCGTTATGATGAAGCAATGGTTGCTGTTGATCAGTATTTAGATCAAGCAGTGTTAAGTAATTACGAACAAGTATATATTATTCACGGTAAAGGAACTGGCGCGCTGCAAAAAGGTGTGCAAAAACATTTAAAACAACATAAAAATGTGTCATCATATAGGAACGGCATGCCAAGTGAAGGTGGATTTGGCGTGACCGTCGCAGAATTGAAATAAATGTGAGCAAGAGGTATGCAGATTTGCTTAAAGTCTGTTATAATTTCTTCATCATTTGAAATTTAAGGAGGATTGGCAGTTATGGCAATCGTAAAAGTAACAGATTCAAACTTTGATGAAAATATTCAATCAGGTGTCAATTTAGTAGATTTTTGGGCAACTTGGTGTGGCCCATGTAAGATGATTGCTCCAGTATTAGAAGAATTAGCTGGTGATTATGATGGAAAAGCTAATATTTTAAAACTTGATGTAGATGAAAATCCATCAACAGCTGCTAAATTTGAAGTAATGAGTATCCCAACTTTAATCTTATTTAAAGATGGCGAACCTGTCGATAAAGTTGTAGGTTTTCAACCTAAAGAAAACTTAGCAGAAGTTATTGAGAAACATTTATAAAAGTACAACGAAACGACCTGGGGCATCTATGAATGTCTCAGGTTTTTTCTGTGACTTTTTGTTATTCCAACTGAAGCCATAGTTGTTTGAAGTGTCTTTTTCAGAGCCACACTTCCATTTTGAGGATGAAAGCATTTTATGAATAACAATTAAAATATCTAGTTGTTACATTTTGATATGGAAATGAATACTTTGGTTTAATGCTAATGTATATTCTATAATGTAGGTAAGAATTGAAAAGTTTTATTTGCAAACAAGCGTTAATCTCTATATAACGGTTATGCAAATTTTTATAATTACTATTTTAACAATGTACTTTTATTAAGAAAGGAGGGGAACTTAAATGGAAAAATACCAAGAAGATATTAAACAAAAATTAACGGTAGTCCCCACTGAACCAGGTTGCTATTTAATGAAAGATCGAAATGATCAAGTCATTTATGTCGGCAAGGCTAAAAAATTAAGAAATAGATTAAGGTCTTATTTTACAGGTGCACATGATGCTAAAACGACACGACTTGTTTCAGAAATTAGAAACTTTGAATATATTGTAACTTCGAGTGAAACAGAATCTTTACTACTCGAACTTAATTTGATTAAACAATATCAACCGAGATATAACATTTTGTTGAAAGACGATAAAAGTTATCCTTTTATCAAAATTACAAAAGAAAAGTATCCTCGTTTAATCGTGACACGCACAGTTAAAAAAGGGACAGGAAAATATTTTGGACCTTATCCTAATGCTTATTCAGCTCAAGAAACAAAAAAGTTATTAGATAGAATTTATCCATTTAGAAAATGTGATAAAATGCCCGACAAATTGTGTTTATATTACCATATTGGTCAGTGTTTAGGACCTTGTGTTTACCCGGTAGATTTAAATAAATATGCAGAAATGACTAAAGAAATCACTGATTTTTTAAATGGTGAAGATAAAACAATACTGAATAACTTAGAACAGAAAATGAACGAAGCGAGTGAATCGTTAGACTTTGAAAGAGCAAAAGAGTATCGAGATTTAATTCAACATATTCACAATTTAACTAAGAAACAAAAAATCACTACTTCAGATAATACTATAAGAGACGTATTTGGCTACAGTGTGTCAAAAGGTTGGATGTGTATTCAAGTGTTTTTCATAAGACAAGGGAATATGATTAAACGAGATGCTACTATGATTCCGCTGCAGCAAACAGAAGAAGAAGAATTTTATACTTTTATAGGTCAGTTTTATGATTTAAATCAACATATTCTCCCTAAAGAAGTGCATATTCCTAAAAATTTAAACAAAGATATTATCCAATCGGTTGTAGATACAAAAATAGTTCAGCCGATTAAGGGCAAGAAAAAAGAAATGATTGATTTAGCAAATCATAATGCTGAAGTTACTTTAGAGAATAAATTTGAACTCATTGCTAAAGATGAATCACGTACCGTGAAGGCGATTGAAGAATTAGGTGACCGCATGGGAATTCAGACACCTATTCGTATAGAAGCTTTTGATAATTCAAACATCCAAGGTGTACACCCAGTTTCAGCCATGGTGTCGTTTATTGATGGTAAACCAAATAAAAAAGGATACCGCAAATATAAAATTAAAACGGTAGATGGCCCAGATGATTATAAATCTATGAGAGAAGTTGTGCGTAGACGTTATACTCGTGTTTTAAATGAAGGTACTCTATTACCAGATTTAATCATCGTTGATGGTGGTAAAGGCCATATGAGCGGGGTTATCGATGTGCTTGAAAACGAATTAGGTTTGGATATACCAGTCGCTGGGTTGCGTAAAAATGATAAACACCAAACTTCAGAGATTTTGTACGGTGAAAGTGCAGAGATTGTACCTTTGAAAAAAAATAGCCAAGCATTTTATTTACTTCAAAGAATACAAGACGAAGTTCATAGATTTGCAATTACATTTCATAGACAAACTCGCCAAAAAACTGGCTTGCAATCAGTATTAGATACCGTCGATGGTATTGGTTCTAAACGAAAAACTAAATTATTGCGAACTTTTGGTTCCATAAAGAAAATGAAAGAGGCAAGCATTGAGGATTTAAAATCTTCTGGTTTACCTCAAAAAGTTGCTGAGAATCTTCATCACGCACTATATAACAAATAGATAAAAAAGAATATGGCATGAGAATCATTCTCATGCCCAAAATTTTATGAATTAGTGTTACAATAGCAAATAACAGGAATTCTTTTTTTAAAAGTATATGGAAGCGTTTACTAATTGAGAAAAGTTATCACTTAAATCTAAATAATAAAACAATTGTCAAATTCAACTAGGGGTATTACTTCATTGTTTTATACATACATGTTGAAGTTTATATTGTTATAAATATAAAGCGATTGCATAACATGTTGTTGTTTAGTTTTAGTTGATAAGTATCATCACATTTATACTTTAAAAAAAGATACCAAAAAATTAATTGTTTCACAGGGGGGACTTCCTTTTGGCATATTCGAAAAATCAATTCTATTTAAGACGCTTACATTCTTTGTTAGGCGTAATACCGATAGGTGGATTCTTATTAGTGCATCTACTTGTTAACCATCAAGCTACAAAAGGCGTTGAAGCGTTTAACAAGGCTGCTGGATTTATGGAATCTTTACCATTCTTGATTGCATTGGAGTTTATCGTAATTTATATTCCAATTCTATATCATGCGGTATATGGTGTACATATTGCCTTCACGGCAAAAGAAAACGTAGGACATTACTCTCAATTTAGAAATTGGATGTTCTTATTACAACGTTTGACTGGTATTATAACGTTTATTTTCATCGGAATACATTTGTGGCAAACACGTATTCAGCGTGCATTAGGTGAAGAAGTTAACTTCGATATGGTTCATGATATTGTATCTAATCCAATTTGGTTAATTTTCTATATCATCTGTTTACTTGCTGTAACATTCCACTTTGCAAATGGCTTATGGTCATTTTTAGTTACATGGGGTGTTTTACAATCTAAAAGATCACAACAAATCTTTACATGGGTATCACTTGTTGTATTTATCGTAGTTTCATATATCGGAATAAGTGCTATCCTTGCTTTCGTATAATTTAAAAATGTTTCAGATATATTTAGGGGAGTGACTATTTATGGCAGAGAAGAAAATTATTGTTGTCGGTGGAGGACTTGCCGGTCTGATGTCAACAATTAAAGCAGCAGAACAAGGCGCACATGTTGACTTGTTCTCATTAGTGCCTGTTAAACGTTCACACTCTGTATGTGCACAAGGTGGCATAAACGGAGCAGTGAATACAAAAGGTGAGGGTGACTCACCTGCTGTTCACTTTGATGATACAGTTTACGGTGGAGATTTCTTAGCGAATCAACCACCAGTAAAAGCAATGGCAGAGGAAGCGCCAAACATTATACATTTACTTGACCGTATGGGTGTAATGTTCAATAGAACAAATGAAGGCTTGCTAGATTTCCGTCGCTTCGGTGGTACCATGTATCATAGAACGGCATATGCTGGAGCAACAACTGGTCAACAATTAATGTATGCCTTAGATGAACAAGTACGTAGCTATGAAGTGGATGGTTTAGTTACAAAATATGAAGGATGGGAATTCTTGGGCATTGTCAAAGATGATGACAATATGGCTAGGGGTATTGTGGCTCAAGACATGACATCTTCTGAAATAAAATCATTTGGTTCAGATGCAGTTATTATGGCTACTGGTGGTCCAGGTATCATATTTGGTAAAACAACTAACTCAATGATTAATACTGGTTCTGCTGCGTCAATCGTCTATCAACAAGGTGCGATTTATGCAAATGGTGAGTTTATTCAAATTCATCCAACTGCAATTCCTGGCGATGACAAACTACGATTGATGAGTGAATCAGCTCGTGGTGAAGGTGGCCGAATTTGGACATATAAAGATGGTAAACCATGGTATTTCTTAGAAGAAAAATATCCAGATTATGGTAACTTAGTACCTCGTGATATAGCTACACGTGAAATTTTTGATGTATGTGTGAATCAAAAATTAGGCATTAATGGTGAAAACATGGTCTACCTTGACCTTTCACACAAAGATCCGCATGAGTTGGATGTAAAATTGGGCGGAATCATTGAAATTTATGAAAAATTCACTGGTGACGATCCAAGAAAAGTACCGATGAAAATCTTCCCAGCGGTGCACTATTCAATGGGTGGACTTTATGTAGATTATGATCAAATGACAAATATCAAAGGTTTATTTGCAGCTGGTGAATGTGATTTCTCACAACATGGTGGTAACCGTTTAGGTGCTAATTCATTGTTATCTGCCATATACGGTGGAACAGTTGCAGGACCAAATGCGATTGAATATGTCGCTAATATTGAAAAATCATATACTGATTTAGATGATAGTATTTATGAAAAACGTGTTAAAGAAGAACAAGATAAATTCGATAATTTATTGAAAATGAACGGTACAGAAAATGCGTATAAACTTCATAGAGAACTTGGTGAAGTCATGACAGCAAACGTTACTGTTGTACGTGATAATAAAGCATTATTGGAAACAGACAAGAAAATCGTAGAATTGATGGAACGTTACCAAAATATTGATATTGAAGATACTCAAACTTGGAGTAACCAAGCGGTATTCTTTACGCGTCAGTTATGGAATATGTTAGTATTAGCACGTGTAATTACAATCGGTGCATATAACCGAAATGAGTCTCGTGGGGCACATTATAAACCTGAATTCCCTGAAAGAAACGACGAAGAATGGTTGAAAACGACTTTAGCATCATATCAAGGAAAAACAGAAGCGCCTAAATTTACATACGAACCAGTAGATGTAAGTTTAATCCCACCTCGTAAACGTGACTATTCAAGTAGTTCTAAAGGAGGTAAATAAAATGGCAGATACTAAAGAAGTAAATGAAACTCAAGTGCAAGACGAACAACAAAGCCAACAACAAAATCAAAATACAATTAAGCTCATCATTAAACGACAAGATGATGCAGAGTCTAATCCTTATGAAGAAGAATTTGAAATTCCTTACAAAGAGAATTTAAATGTTATTGCTTGTTTAATGGAAATTAGACGTAATCCAGTCAATAGTAAAGGTGAGAAAACAACACCTGTTATTTGGGATATGAACTGTTTAGAAGAGGTTTGTGGTGCTTGTTCTATGGTTATCAATGGTAAAGCAAGACAATCTTGTACAGCAATTGTTGATCAATTAGAACAACCAATAAAGTTAGAACCAATGAGTACATTCCCAGTTATTCGTGACTTACAAGTTGATCGTAGTAGAATGTTTGATAATTTGAAACGTATGAAAGCATGGGTACCGATTGACGGTACGTATGACCTTGGACCAGGTCCTCGTATGCCAGAGAAAAAACGTCAAACTGCATATGAATTATCTAAATGTATGACGTGTGGTGTATGTTTAGAAGTTTGTCCAAACGTTACAAGAAACAACGATTTTGTTGGTGCGCAAGCTATTTCACAAGTTAGATTGTTTAACTTACACCCAACAGGTTCAATGACTAAAGATGAACGTTTAAATGCATTGATGGGTACAGGTGGGTTACAAGAGTGTGGTAACTCACAAAACTGTGTTAACGCATGTCCGAAAGGCATTCCTTTAACGACATCAATAGCTGCATTAAACCGCGAAACTTCTTTCCATATGTTCAAATCATTCTTTGGTTCAGACCACCAAGTAAACTAATATATAATGAAAATGCTAACAAAGTTTAAACTTTGTTGGCATTTTTTTATGAAATATTTTATAGATACAAATTTAATACAGTGATTAAGCTTTAAAAAGTATATATACTATAATAAAATTTTTAATTTATTAGTGTATTAAAATATTGATATATAGATTATCTGATTATATAAAAATTTTCCATTAGAAATATTGTGAATTTTGTTAAATAGCGAAGCACTGATGTGACTCTATGATTCAATGATGCTAACCTATTGATAAGTATAAAATTTGAATTGTCTGCTATTTTGTATTATAGGTCTTGGAAAATGATTTTGAAAACGCAGCTATGCTACAATAAAAGACAAGTAAATATATAAGGATGAACAAGATATGGAGAAACCGATTGGAGTTATTGACTCTGGCGTTGGAGGTTTAACAGTTGCTAAAGAAATCATGCGCCAATTACCAAATGAAACCATTTATTATTTAGGAGATATAAAACGCTGTCCATATGGACCAAGAGAAGCTTCTGAGGTAAGACAATTTACTACAGAATTAGCTGAAAAACTCATGACGTTTGATATCAAGATGTTAGTGATTGCATGTAATACTGCAACGGCAGTGGCATTAAAACATTTACAAAACTTATTGGCAATACCTGTTATTGGCGTTATTGAACCAGGTGCTAGAACAGCGATTATGACAACAAAAAATCAAAATGTTTTAATATTAGGTACAGAAGGTACGATTAAATCAGAGGCATATCGACATCACATTAAGCAAATAAATCCAAATGTAGAAGTATCTGGTGTGGCATGCCCAGGCTTTGTGCCTCTCGTAGAACAAATGAGATACAAGGATCCAACGATTACGAGTATCGTTATACATCAAACGTTAAAACAGTGGAGAAATAGCAAAGCAGATACAGTTATTTTAGGATGTACACATTATCCTTTACTTTATCAGCCGATTAATGATTATTTTCACGGAGAAAAAGTAGTTATTTCATCTGGATTAGAAACAGCCAGAGAAGTGAGTGCATTATTAACATTCAGTAATGAACACGCAGGTTATAAGAAACAGCCCGCACATAAATTTTTTGCGACAGGAGAAACAGAACATATCGAACGTATTATTGAAGAATGGTTAAATATGAAAGCAACAGTTGAAAAAATAGAAGTTTAAAGTGAGGCGTAAAAAATGGAAGATATTGTTATTGCATCAAATAATAAAGGGAAAATAAATGATTTTAGAGTTATTTTCCCTGATTATAATGTTATAGGCATTTCAGAACTCATCGAAGATTTTGACGTTGAGGAAACAGGTGACACGTTTGAAGAAAATGCAAGACTAAAATCTGAAGCAGCTGCAGAAGCATTAAATAAGCGTGTTATTGCTGATGATAGTGGATTGGAAGTTTTTGCTTTAAATGGAGAGCCAGGTATATATTCAGCGCGTTATGCTGGAGAAACAAAAGATGATAATGCAAATATTGAAAAACTCCTAACTCAGTTAGGTGATGAAACAGACCGTAGTGCACAATTTGTTTGTGTTATTAGCATGAGCGCACCGGGTGAAGATACAGTACAATTTAAAGGAACTGTACAAGGAGAAATCACACTAAATAAAATTGGTGAACATGGCTTTGGATATGATCCTATCTTTTTTGTAGAAGACAAAAATAAAACAATGGCTCAGCTAACTGCAGAAGAAAAAGGACAAATTAGTCATAGAGGTAAAGCAATAGAACAGCTACAAGAATATCTAGAAGGTGATCAATAATGTCGAAATGGATTATAGTTAGTGACAATCATACTGAACAAGGTGTGCTATTTGATATTATAAATCAGCATGAGGATATAGATGCTGCCATTCACTTAGGTGACTCTGAATTCGCTTATGATGATAGTGAACTCAGTTACTTTTATAGAGTAAAAGGGAATACTGATTTTTATCCTGAGTTTCCAAATGAACAAACAATCGATATAAATGGTATTAAGGCATTTTTAACTCACGGTCATTTATATCAAGTGAATCGTACAAGAATGCCTTTAGCAGAACAAGCAAAAGCAGCAGACTGTAAATTTGCTTTTTATGGTCATACACATGTTGCTAAACATGAAACAATAAATGGTGTGCATGTCATAAATCCAGGTAGTATTTCACAGTCGAGAAGTAATATTGAAGAAACATATGTAGAATTGCTTATTGATGATACGAGATTAGAAGCAACTTTAAATTTCCGTAATCGAAATCATGAAATCATCAGTAGTGAAAATTTTGTACTCTAAATAAGTGGGGTGAATCTACGTCTAGAAATGATTGAATCGTAGGTTCATCTTCGTATTACTGTAAAGCGTTGAATGTAAGAAACATTTTACATTTCAGTGTTGTAAAAATAGTGCTCACGTTAATGGATTGTACTATTTAAAGAATTTAAATAAATTAGCAATATTATGATAAAAAGTTTACAATAGTGAAAAATCATATTTATTTTTAAGGAATAGAGTATTGCTTTATCAGTGTAAATTAGATATAATTATTCTTGTGTTCAAAAGATAATGTCCTGGTAGCTCAGCTGGATAGAGCAATGGCCTTCTAAGCCATCGGTCGGGGGTTCGAATCCCTCCCAGGACGCTAATAACGTAAAATACATAATAAATTATGTGTTTACTGACTAGGTCGCTAATATATTAGCGGTCTTTTTTTGTTTTGTTTGTTTTTTACATGCGCAGTGAACAACATATACTGTTAATTTATGGCTTAATAAAGTTAAACTGCTAATTGCAAAATAGGGTTACTTATGAAATTTGTTATTGAATCAAGTAAATTATACTCAAAATATAGGGAAGTTTTGTCAGAAAGTAATGCTTTAGCTAGTAAATTTAAACACGGCTTTGATTATATAGTTGTGGCATAACAATCATTATTATATATTGTTGTAATCATTTAAATTTATTAGGTGCTTAAATTGTATATAGACGATTAAGACAATAAATATGTTTTAGGATAATGCTAAGTGGTATTGAATATATAACTATAAGGTAATATAATTTAATGATTATTTGCGTTTGCGCTACTTCAATTTGAAGTGGCGCTTTTTTGATGTTTGTATCGAATCAATAAATGCATGTATAAACTGTTAGATAAAAATATTGAGAAATACCACAATAAGTATAATCATCGTTAAAGCATTTATTAATTTTATTTATATATAAATTTTATAAATAAATCATCGTTCATAAATTACATGGCATGAAATTGCGTAAAATACAGTTGGGCATTCAAAACTGTAAACCAATGTATCTTTTGCTACAGTTTTTACTACTATTTAACGAAGTATGAAATAAATCACAAATTTATATGCAAATGTCTTATAGTTATAGATAACAAACGATACTTAATTAAATAACAAATTAACAGTATCGTTTAAAACATAAAAAACAGTCATAAGCATTTATCTTATAATAAGGAGTGTTTATAATGGAAGGTTTATTTAATGCAATCAAAGATACAGTACAAGCTGGCATAGCAGGAGACGGTGCTAAATTAGGTACAAGTATCGTAAGCATCGTAGAAAACGGAGTAGGTTTAGCAAGTAAATTATTTGGATTCTAATATAAATATATAAATAATAAAGGAGAAATAAATTATGACTAAATTAGCAGAAGCAATTGCAAACACAGTAGAAGCAGCAAAATCAGGTAACGGTTCAGAATTAGGTACAAGTATTGTAGATATCGTTTCAAGTGGTGCAGGTTTACTAGGAAAACTTTTCGGATTTTAAAAATAGCAGATTATTTATTCTAAATAACATAATGAGGAGTGTTTATAATGGAAGGTTTATTTAATGCAATTAAAGATACAGTACAAGCTGGCATAGCAGGAGACGGTGCTAAATTAGGCACTAGTATTGTAGATATCGTAGAAAATGGTGTAGGTTTAGCAAGTAAATTATTCGGATTTTAATTTGAATTTCTATGACGGACTGGCCAAGGTAATAACCTTGGCCTTTTTTGTTTGCTAATATTTGAAATATGGTATGATGAAATAAAATTCGACTATGTTTATACATTAACGATGACATAATTAATTGACTTTATTAAGTGAATTCATTAAGGGGTTAGAAAATACTATGAATAAAAGATGTTTGCTTATCGATTTTGACGATACAATTGTAGATTTTCATGATGCTGAAGCATATGCATTTCATCAACTTACAAAAAAATATAATTTAGAGACAGATCAAAATGATTTAAATCAATTTATAACTGTAAACCAAGCACATTGGGAAGCGTTTCAACAAAATCAATTAACAAAAACTGAAGTGTTAAGTAAAAGATTTGAAGTGTATTTTGATTTACATCAAATCAATGTGAATGGGCAAGAAGCGGATGTAATCTTTCGGGATGAACTCGCAAATGCCCCAATAAAGTATTTTATGAATACGGTGGAAACATTGAGCATGCTCAAAAACACTCACGATCTATATATTGTTACCAATGGAGTTTTGGAAACACAACAAAGACGTATAGCAAAAACAGAAATGGGAGATTGGTTTAAAGGTGTGTTTGTATCTGAGCAAACTGGATATCAAAAACCTATGCCAGAATTTTTTGATTTTGTTTTTAATAAAATCGGTCATGACAAAAGAGCTCATGCAATGATTGTTGGCGATTCAATAACATCAGATATTTTAGGTGGAAAAAATGCGGCAATAAAAACATGTTGGTTTAATCCAAGAAATAAAATAAATGATACAGAAATTAATCCAGATTATACTATCGAATCGCTTGATCAATTGTTAGATATAGCAAAATAAAAGAAGCGTGAATTATAATCAGAAAAATTGATTGTAATTCACGCTTCATATTATGTTAATGATAATTTAAGAAATGAAAAAGTTTACTTTATAAAAAAACATATACTATATATTAAAAATGTGTGTATCATTATTTAGTGGTATTGGACAGGAAAATCATGGTGTCCAAATAAGTATATCGTGACCGTCTTTATTTTGTTGTTCGATATCTTTAAATCCATGTTTAATGAAGAAATTTTTTGATTGGTTACGAGCAATGACTTTAATAGGTTGGCCTTGTTCCTTAGCGAAATCTAGCAGTGCTTCGCCGTAACCACGACCTTGGAAATCACGTAAAACTTCTAATTTCCATAAAATATTATAATCATCAAAATCTGAGAAGTATACTTCTTCAACTTCTCCTTTACGGTATAAAGCCATACGAGCACCTAACCTATCACCGACATATATGCCATAAAATGGTGAGTCCGAACTAGCGTCTATCATTTCACCGCGTAATTCATCTACTAAATATAAATCTTCATTTCCGAAGTTCCTAAAATCTTCAAATAATTCATCTGTTTTGTAATTAATATCTAGTCGTTTAACATTACTCACTTTAGCTTCCCCCTTTGCTTTATTACTAACTATTATACCTTATTTTATTGGATATTTCACAAAAATGAATGCTTAAAACATTTTATGAAAAATCAATATTAATTTGTGCTTTGTTTTAATATATTTAAAGGTATTGATCGTATGTATAAGCATTGGATTACAACGTTGAAAGAGAGTAAGTATAATTTCTAATAAATTTATAAGCCGTAAAATTGTCAATGTTGAATATAAACTTTATACTAAATAGGAATAGAGTAACGTAAGGAGAATTACGAATGGATTGTATGACAACGAAACTTAATGAAAAAGATCAATTTATAGCGAATATTAAAAATAGTGATTCAACTTTAGCTAAGTATTATCATCTTGATGCAATGGATGAACAAAATTATAAAAAAAGACTACTTTCAGAAAATAATGGAAGAGAAGCGTCTCTAGCCAAAATCATTGAAGCATATATGGATGATTTAACATTAGATTATCAACAAAATAAAAATTTAAAAGCGCTTAGTAAAGGTGCGAAAGTTGTAATCGGTGGTCAACAAGCTGGTTTGTTTGGTGGACCTTTATATACGTTTCATAAAATATTTTCGATTATTACATTAAGTGAAAAACTATCGAAAGATTACGATACACATGTTGTCCCTGTTTTTTGGATTGCAGGTGAAGATCATGATTTTGATGAAGTAAATCATACTTATGTTTTTAATGAACATACGGCAACGTTACAAAAAATAAAATATAGTACTATGACGCCTCCAGAATCTAGTGTTTCAAAGTATACGCCAGATAAAGAAGCGTTACATAAAGCATTAAATCAATTTTTCAAAGAATTAAAAGAAACTGAGGCTTCTCCAAAACTATTAAACATGTGTAGAAAGATTATCGATAACTATGATGGTTGGACTGACATGTTTAAAGCGCTATTACACGAAGTTTTCAAACATTACGGATTATTACTGATAGATGCAAATGATAAAGCATTGCGTCATTTAGAAAAGCCAATGTTCAAGGATATTATTAAAAATCATAATTTAGTTGACGATGCCTTTAGGCAAACACAGGCTCAAACTATCACTGACGGCTTAGATCATATGATACAGACAGAGACGAATGTACATTTGTTTATGGATGATGGTGGTGTAAGACAACTATTAACTTTTGAAAATGAACGTTTCTATTTAAATAAATCAGAGAAATCGTTTTCGGAACAAGAACTTCTTAATATGGTAGAAACAGACCCAGAAAAATTTTCTAATAATGTCGTTACGAGACCAGTAATGGAAGAATGGCTATTTAATACAGTAGCATTCATAGGCGGCCCTAGTGAAATTAAATATTGGACAGAATTAAGTGAAGTTTTTCGAACATTACAAGTAGACATGCCTATCGTTTTACCACGATTAAGGATTACGTATTTAAATACCAGAATAGAAAAATTAGTAGCACAATATCGATTGAATTGTAATAATATCATTGAAAAAGGAATTGAAGCAGATAAAACAAAGTTTATTAGATCTAAAGCTTCGCAATCTTTTATAGAACAGATTGAAGCTTTAAAAGAACAGCAAAATGATTTGTTTCAATCTCTTCAGACAGAAGTTAAAGACAATCATGATAATAAGGTATTGTTGAACAAAAATAACGAAATTCATCAAAAGCAATTTGATTATTTAATAAAACGGTATTTATTGAATGTTGAAAGAGAAAATGACATTAGCATGAAACATTTTGAGCTCATAAGCCAAACACTCCATCCAATGGGTGGATTACAAGAAAGAATTTGGAATCCACTTCAAATTATGAATGATTTTGGGATAGATGTGTTTAGTCCCTCCACTTATCCACCACTTTCATACACATTTGATCATATATTGATAAAACCTTAGAGTATCAAGGGAAGCACCCGGTTCATTTAAAAGATGAATCGGGTGTTTTTTTCTATGTTTCAAGAAATTTTGGTGAAATTTGTATAATTAGTGGAGGATAGTGGTGAGATGTGGTAAATTATATATAAGAAGGTGAGGTGATTATAAATGTTCATGGGTGAATACGAGCATCAATTGGATACTAAGGGACGTATGATTGTTCCGTCCAAATTTCGTTATGACCTAAATGAGCGTTTTATAATTACCCGTGGCCTTGATAAATGCTTATTTGGTTACACTTTAGAAGAATGGCAAGTAATTGAAGAGAAAATGAAAACCTTACCAATGACAAAAAAAGATGCGCGTAAATTCATGCGTATGTTCTTTTCAGGTGCTGTTGAAGTGGAATTAGATAAGCAAGGGCGTATAAATATTCCTCAAAATTTGAGGAAATATGCCAATTTGAGTAAGGAATGTACGGTAATAGGTGTCTCAAACCGTATTGAAATTTGGGATAGAGAAACTTGGAATGATTTTTATGATGAATCAGAAGATAGTTTTGAAGATATTGCCGAAGACTTAATTGACTTTGATTTTTAAATGGAGGCGTTAAATTGTTTCATCATGTCAGCGTTATGCTAAAAGAAACTATAGATTATTTAGATATTAAAGAAGATGGCATATATGTCGACTGTACATTAGGTGGAGCAGGCCATGCCCTCTATTTATTAAATCAAATTGGTGACGAAGGTAGACTTATTGCAATTGATCAAGATACAACAGCCCTTGAAAATGCAAAAGAAGTATTGAAAGAGCATATACATAAAGTTACCTTCGTCCATAGCAACTTTAGAAAATTAACTGAAATTTTAGATGATTTAAATATTGAAAAAGTAGATGGTATTTATTATGACTTGGGTGTGTCTAGCCCCCAATTAGACGTACCTGAAAGAGGTTTTAGTTATCATAATGATGCGAAATTAGATATGCGTATGGATCAAACCCAATCATTATCAGCGTATGAAGTAGTTAATGATTGGTCATTTGAAAAATTAGTGAGAATTTTTCATCGTTATGGCGAAGAAAAATTTTCGAAACAAATTGCTAGACGAATAGAACAAAATAGAGCACAAAAGCCAATTGAAACAACTTTAGAACTGGTGGATGTTATTAAAGAAGGAATACCTGCTAAGGCAAGACGAAAAGGCGGGCATCCTGCTAAAAGGATTTTCCAAGCAATTAGAATTGCAGTTAATGATGAATTGTCTGCATTTGAAAATTCATTAGAACAAGCAATCGAGCTTGTGAAAGTGAACGGAAGAATATCTGTGATCACGTTCCACTCGTTAGAAGATCGCCTTTGTAAACAAATGTTCCAAGAATATGAAAAAGGCCCCGAAGTGCCAAGAGGCTTACCAGTTATTCCAGAAGCTTATACACCAAAATTGAAAAGAGTTAATCGAAAACCAATTATTGCTACAGATGAAGATTTAGAAAAAAATAATCGAGCGCGTAGTGCCAAGTTACGTATAGCTGAAATACTAAAATAAGGAGTGATTTTTGAGTGGCAGTAGAGAAGATATACCAACCGTATAATGGAGCAGAACAACAAATACCACAAACGCAACCGTCGCCTCATCCCCAGAGTCAACCCCAGACAGTTAAGCGTAAAGTAATTGTCAAGCTAACTAAGTTTGAAAAGATGTTATACATAGGACTTATAACAGTGATTGCTTTAATAAGTATTTATATGCTATCTTTAAAAATGGATGCGTATGAAACTCGAGAAAAAATTGCAGATTTAGATACAAAAATTGAAAAACAATCTAGTGAAAACAGCGCAATAAAATCTGAAATTAAAAAGAACTCCTCATATGAACGCATTTACGATAAGGCCAAAAAAGATGGAATGAGCCTTAAGAACGATAATGTAAAGGTAGTGCGTAATAATGGCGAAGCGAAGAATTAAATTAAAGAAACCGAAGTTTTCAATTAAAAAAAGTAAAATAGGGGCAGTCCTACTCATTCTTGGATTTGGACTGCTCTTTTTTACGTTGGTTTTAAGATACTCATATATTATGTTGACAGGACACTCTTCTGGTGAAGATTTAATTATGAAAGCGAACGAAAAATACTTAGTAAATAGTCAGCAGCAACCAGAACGAGGTAAGATTTATGACAGAAATGGCAAAGTGTTAGCGGAAGATGTGGAACGGTATAAAGTTGTGGCAGTTGTTGATAAAAAAGCAAGCGAAGGCAGCGATAAACCTAAGCATGTAAAAGACAAAAAAGAAACTGCAAAAAAACTTGCGACAGTGATTGATATGTCAGCAAAAGAAATTGAGAAAAAACTAGATAATAAAAAAGCCTTTCAAGTTGAATTTGGTCAAAAAGGCACAGATTTAACGTATCAAGAGAAAGAAAAAATTGAAAAAATGAAACTTCCTGGTGTGACGTTATATCCAGAAACGGAAAGATTTTATCCTAATGGAAACTTTGCATCTCACTTGATAGGTATAGCTCAAAAAGACCCAGATAGTGGAGAATTAAAAGGTGCTTTAGGTGTTGAAAAAATATTTGATAGCTATCTTTCAGGACAAAAAGGTGCTTTATCGTATATTCATGATATTTGGGGGTATATTGCACCAAACACCAAAAAAGAAAAAGTGCCTAAACGTGGAGATGACGTACATTTAACGCTTGATTCAAATATACAGGTTTTCGTTGAAGAAGCGTTAGATGGCATGG
Source organism: Staphylococcus ureilyticus (assembly GCF_025558845.1). Taxonomy (NCBI): domain Bacteria; kingdom Bacillati; phylum Bacillota; class Bacilli; order Caryophanales; family Staphylococcaceae; genus Staphylococcus; species Staphylococcus ureilyticus. The sequence goes on from NZ_CP094825.1 coordinate 877,997, forward strand.
TTGAACATTATAAGCCAAAAGATTTGTTTGCCGTAGTGATGGATGCGAAAACAGGAGAAATCTTGGCATTTAGTCAAAGACCAACTTTTAATCCAGAAACTGGTAAAGATTTTGGGAAAAAATGGGCAAATGATTTATATCAAAACACATATGAACCAGGGTCAACTTTTAAATCTTATGGTCTAGCGGCAGCAATTCAAGAAGGTAAATTTAAACCTGATAAAAAATATACTGCTGAACCTAGAGAAGTAATGGGCTCTAAAATATCTGACTGGAATAAAGTAGGTTGGGGGAAAATCTCAATGTCTACCGGTTTCACGTATTCTTCAAACACTTTAATGATGCACTTACAAGATTTAGTTGGCTCAGATAAGATGAAAGAATGGTATGAAAAATTTGGTTTTGGTAAATCTACTAAGAGTATGTTTGATGGTGAATCTACGGGCGGTATAGCTTGGGATAATGAAGCACAGCAAAAAACATCCTCATTTGGTCAATCTACAACTGTAACACCAGTTCAAATGTTAAGAGCGCAATCCGCTTTTAATAATGAAGGTAAAATGCTGCAACCATGGTTTGTAGATAGCGTGAGCAATCCTGTTACTGATGATACTTTTTATAAGGGTAAAAAAGAGTTTGCAGGAAAACCAATTACTAAAGACACTGCTAAGAAAGTGCGTACTGAATTAGACAAAGTTGTAAACAGTGAAGATAGTCATGCTAAAAACTATCAAATTGATGGTTATGACGTAGCAGGTAAAACAGGTACAGCACAAGTTGCTGACTCTGATAATGGTGGTTATGTTCAAGGGGAAAATCCATACTTTGTAAGTTTTATTGGTGATGCACCTAAAGATGATCCAGAAGTAATAGTGTATGCTGGTATGAGTTTAGCACAAAAAAATGACCAAGAAGCTTATGAAATGGGTGTAAGTAAAGCGTTTAAACCTATTATGGAAAACACGTTGAAATACTTAAACGTAGGGGATAAAAACTCTAAAGATAAATCTGATGTGAAGTATAGTAAAGTGCCAGATGTTCAAGGTCAGGAAACGCAAAAAGCACAAGATAAGGTAAATGGTAAGTCTCTCGAACCAATTGTCATAGGAAGTGGAGATAAAGTTGTTAAACAATCAGTATCACCAGATAAAGAAGTGCTACCGAATAGTAAGGTATTATTACTGACAGACGGGGATATAACTATGCCAGACATGACAGGTTGGACAAAAGAAGAAGTGATTGCTTTTGAAACCTTGACGCAAACAAAAGTAACTACAAAAGGTAGTGGCTTCGTTTCTAATCAATCTGTTAGTAAAGGACAAAAAGTTGATAAAAAAGATAAAGTAGAAGTGACGTTATCTGCAGAAGCGGTTAATGGTGAGTCTTCGACGACATCATCCAAAGAAAAAGAATCGTCCAAAGATGATTCTAATAAAAAAGATGATAATAACTCAGGTTCAAACAGTGACAAACAAAGTGAATAAAAATTTATTGTATTTCTGACGTCACTGGTAAAACATGTTAAAATGTATCATTTGAAAATTGATGCGAGGTAGTAATTTAAATGTTGAATACAAAATATAATTTTGAAATTTGAAACATACTTACTGCCTCGTTACATATGATTTATAAGTTGCACTTAGCATTAACGACATCAATCCAATTTAATATTAAAGGAGCATAATATGGTTTATTTACTAGCAATCATTGCACTACTAATAACATTTATATTAGTCCCTGTATTGATACCAACACTAAAGCGAATGAAATTTGGACAAAGTATAAGAGAAGAAGGCCCTCAAAGCCATATGAAAAAAACAGGTACACCGACGATGGGAGGATTAACTTTCCTACTTAGTATCATTGTCACATCAATATTAGCTATTATTTTTATGGATAATGCAAATCCGATTATATTGTTGTTGTTTGTGACGATTGGTTTTGGATTAATTGGTTTTATTGATGACTATATCATTGTTGTTAAAAAGAACAATCAAGGATTAACGAGTAAACAAAAATTCCTTGCTCAAATCGCTATTGCAGTTGTTTTCTTCATATTAAGCCAAGTGTTTAATCTGACAGACTTTTCAACGGGAATTCATATTCCATTTACAGGTTTAGAAGTACCATTATCAATTGCATATGTAATTTTCATTGTATTTTGGCAGGTTGGTTTTTCTAATGCGGTCAATTTAACAGATGGATTAGATGGACTTTCTACTGGACTGTCTATTATTGGATTTATTATGTATGCCCTTATGGCATATATCCAAGGCGCAAATTCTATTGGCTTGTTTTGTATTATCATGATTTTCGCATTACTTGGATTCTTACCTTTTAATTTAAATCCCGCTAAGGTATTTATGGGAGATACAGGTAGTTTAGCTCTAGGCGGTATTTTTGCTACAATTTCAATTATGCTCAATCAAGAATTGTCACTTATTTTTATCGGTTTTGTATTTGTAGCTGAAACATTATCAGTTATGATTCAAGTCACATCATATAAGCTTACAGGAAAAAGAGTTTTCAAAATGTCACCACTACATCACCACTTTGAGCTAGTAGGTTGGAATGAAAGAAAAGTTGTTACTGTATTTTGGACAGTTGGTATTATTTCAGGTCTTATTGGCTTATGGATTGGAGTGAATTAAATTGCTGAAATATACAGGTTTAGAAAATAAAAATGTATTAGTAATAGGATTAGCAAAAAGTGGATATGAAGCTGCGAAATTGTTACAAAAACTTGGTGCAAATGTCGTTGTTAACGATGGCAAAGATTTAAGCCAAGATGCACATGCAATCGATTTAGAAAATATGGGTGTCAAAGTTGTTGGTGGAGCACATCCATTTTCCTTACTTGATAATGAACCACTCATTTTTAAAAATCCAGGTATTCCATACACAGTTCCGTTAATTCAAGAAGCGGAACGTCGAGGATTACACATACTTACTGAAGTAGAACTAAGTTATTTAGTTTCCAAAGCGCCCATTATTGGCGTGACTGGAACAAATGGAAAAACAACGGTCACTTCTTTAATAGGTGATATGTTTAAAAAAAGTAGAATTACTGGTAAATTATCTGGCAATATTGGTTATGTAGCTTCAAAAGTGGCACAAGAAGTAGAAGAAGAGGATTACCTTATAACTGAACTCTCTTCATTTCAATTACTAGGTATCGATCAATATAAGCCGCATATATCGATTATTACAAATATTTATTCTGCACATTTGGATTATCATGAGAATTTAGAGAATTATCAAAATGCAAAAAAACAAATATATAAAAATCAAACTGAAGAGGATTATTTAATATGTAATTATCATCAACGTCACCTGATTGAATCAGAATCCTTAAAAGCAAAAGTGTATTACTTTTCTACACAACAAGAGGTTGATGGTATATACGTAAAAGATGGTTATATTACATTTAAAGGTTTCCGACTTATTCATAAAGATGACTTAGTATTACCTGGTGAACACAATTTAGAAAATATACTCGCAGCTGTGTTAGCGGCACTGTTAGCAGGGGTTTCAGTAAGAGCCATAATAGATAGTTTGACAACTTTTTCTGGTATAGAGCATAGACTTCAATATGTAGGTTCAAACAAAACCAATAAATATTATAATGACTCTAAGGCTACCAATACTTTAGCGACACAGTTTGCTCTAAATTCATTTGAGCAACCCATTATTTGGTTGTGTGGTGGTTTAGACAGAGGCAATGGATTTGATGAATTGATTCCATATATGAATAACGTCAGAGTGATGGTGACCTTTGGTGAGACGCAAGAAAAATTTGTGAAATTAGGCGTGAATCAAGGTAAATATGTAATAAAGGCCACAGATGTAGAAGATGCAGTCGATAAAGTACAATCAGTTATTGAGCCTAATGACGTTGTATTATTATCACCAGCTTGTGCAAGTTGGGATCAATACAATACATTTGAAGAGCGCGGAAATAAGTTTATTAAGAGCTTCCAAGCGCACTTACCTTCACTTTAAAGGTTGTGAAATAAATGTCAGATAAAGTTAGTGAATTTGATTCTGAATATTTAAAAGAGAAACGTGCAAAACGACGTAAAAAACAAAAACAAATACAATACACAATCTTCGGTATTTTGCTATTTATTATTTTACTGATTCTTATTTATATGTTCACGCCATTGAGTAAAATCAACTCGGTGACAATTGAAGGTAATGACAATGTATCTAAAGCTTCTATAAAAAAAGCGATAGATGTAAAAGATGACTCTAGAATGTATACCTATAGTACTTCATCAGCTGTTAATAATTTGAAAAAGAATAAATTAATAAAGCATGCAGAAGTAACTAAAGTATTGCCGAATAAGGTGAAGGTTAAAGTGACAGAAAGCCAAATCGTTGGTTTAGTTAAAAAGAAAGATCATTATGTACCGATTCTTGAAGATGGAACAGAATTAGAAAATTATGAAGAAAGTAATGTAACAGATGACGGTCCCGTCCTTGAAGGATTCAAAAAAGAGAAAAAAGAAAAAATAATACAAGAATTAGCAAAAATGCCTACAAAAGTGCGTAGCATGATCGCCGAAGTGCAATATGACCCGCAAGAAAATTTACAAAACCAAATCAAGTTATATACGACAGATGAGATTCAAATTGTGGGTAATTTGAATACTATTGCAAATAAAATGAAGTATTATCCTCAAATGTCACAGTCGTTAGAACGTGATGAATCAGGAAGCTTAAAAAAATCAGGCTACATTGATTTGTCTGTTGGTGCTTCTTTTATTCCTTATAGTGGTGGAAGTACTACTAAATCAACAAGTGATCAAAATGTTGACAAAGGAAACACAGAAGAAGATAAGGCGAAAGACGAGTTACAAAGTGCCTTAAATAAGATAAATAAAGAATCAGACAAAAATAATTAAAAAATTTAGACAAATACATGTGTTTATAGTTCACAAGCGTCAAAACGTATTGTAAACTGTTAATAGTGTGAACATGAATAAGTTATTGTCAGGAGGTGCCTATCTATGGAAGAGCATTATTATGTAAGTATAGATATCGGTTCGTCAAGTGTTAAAGCGATAGTGGGCGAAAAATTTCACAATGGAATAAATGTGATAGGTACAGGACAGACCTACACAAGTGGTATAAAAAATGGTCTTATTGATGATTTCGACATCGCAAAACAAGCGGTTAAAGATACAATCAAAAAAGCCTCTATTGCGTCAGGCGTCGATGTTAAGGAAGTATTTTTAAAACTTCCAATTATCGGAACTGAGGTATTTGATGAGTCAAATGAAATTGAATTTTATGAAGATACTGAACTAGATGGTACACACATTGAGCGTGTACTTGAAGGTATTCGTAAAAAAAATGATGTACCCGAAACAGAAATAATAAACGCTTTCCCAATTAAATTTGTTGTGGATGGCGATAATGAAGTGTCAGATCCTAAAGAACTCATTGCAAGACATAGTTTGAAAGTTGAAGCTGGTGTTATTGCGATTCAAAAATCAATTTTAATAAACATGATTAAATGTGTAGAATCTTGTGGTGTAGATGTATTAGATGTATACTCTGATGCATATAATTATGGCTCAGTACTTTCGGCAACTGAGAAAGAACTTGGCGCATGCATTATTGACATTGGTGAGGATATAACACAATTGGCATTTTACGAAAGAGGAGAGCTTGTAGATGCTGATGCTATAGAAATGGCTGGTAGAGATATAACGGAAGATATTGCAAAAGGTTTAAATACTTCTTATGAAACGGCTGAAAAAATCAAACATCAATATGGTCACGCTTTCTTTGATTCAGCGTCGGATCATGATGTGTTTACTATTGATCAAATAAATAGCGAAGAAGAAGCACAATTTACTCAAAAAGATTTGGCAGATGTGATAGAAGCACGTGTGGAAGATATATTCTTTAATGTGTTTGATGTATTACAAGAGTTAGGTCTTACAAAAGTAAATGGTGGTTTCGTTGTAACAGGTGGTTCGGCCAATTTACTAGGCGTTAAAGAATTGCTGCAAGACATGGTAAGTGAAAAAGTAAGAATTCATACGCCATCCCAAATGGGTATAAGAAAACCAGAGTTTTCTTCAGCGATTTCAACGATTTCTAGTAGCATTACTTTCGACGAATTACTAGATTATGTTACAATAAATAATCATGACAGTGAAGAATTTGAAGAAGAAGTCATAGAATCAAATGATCGAGAAAATAGTACGAAGTCAAGCGGATTTGATTGGTTCAAAAAGAAATCAAACAAACAAGAAGAGCCACATACATCAACTTCTGATATAGAAGAACCAGAAGCGTCTGAGGCATACGAACATGAAGACAACATAGAACAAGAAGAAGAAAGTAAACCTCAAGACAAAGAAGAAAGTAAGTTCAAGAAACTTATGAAATCTCTATTCGATTGATTGGCCACTAAAACTAGGAGGAAATTTAAATGTTAGAATTTGAACAAGGATTTAATCATTTAGCGACGTTAAAAGTCATCGGTGTAGGGGGCGGCGGAAATAACGCTGTTAACCGAATGATTGATCATGGTATGAATAATGTTGAATTTATTTCAATCAATACGGATGGACAAGCTTTAAACTTATCTAAAGCTGAGTCTAAAATCCAAATTGGTGAAAAATTAACACGTGGTTTAGGCGCTGGTGCAAACCCTGAAATTGGTAAAAAAGCTGCCGAAGAATCTCGTGAGCAAATTGAAGATGCAATCCAAGGTGCTGATATGGTATTCGTAACAGCAGGAATGGGCGGCGGTACTGGTACAGGTGCTGCTCCAGTTGTAGCAAAAATTGCAAAAGAAATGGGAGCGTTAACAGTTGGTGTTGTTACACGTCCATTCGGGTTTGAAGGCCGTAAGCGTCAAACACAAGCAGCTGCTGGTGTAGAATCAATGAAAGCTGCTGTTGATACATTAATCGTCATCCCTAACGACCGTTTATTAGATATTGTTGATAAGTCAACACCAATGATGGAAGCATTTAAAGAAGCAGACAATGTATTACGTCAAGGTGTTCAAGGTATTTCAGACTTAATCGCTGTTTCAGGTGAAGTTAACCTTGACTTTGCAGACGTTAAAACAATTATGTCTAACCAAGGTTCTGCATTAATGGGTATCGGTGTATCTTCTGGTGAAAACCGTGCTGTAGAAGCTGCTAAAAAAGCTATTTCTTCTCCATTATTAGAAACTTCTATTGTAGGTGCACAAGGTGTGCTAATGAACATTACTGGTGGAGAGTCATTATCATTATTTGAAGCACAAGAAGCAGCAGACATTGTTCAAGATGCAGCTGATGAAGATGTTAATATGATTTTCGGTACTGTGATTAACCCAGAATTACAAGATGAAATCGTAGTAACAGTCATTGCTACTGGATTTGAAGATAAACCTTCATCTCAAGGGCGCAAAGCTTCAAATACTGGATTTGGCAACAGTGCATCATCTGGAAGTACATCTGCAAAAGAAGATTCATTCTCTTCTAGTGCATCACAAACGACAGACAGTGCAAATGAAGGTAGAACACATACTACAAATGAAGATGATATTCCTAGCTTTATCAGAAATCGTGAAGAAAGACGTTCTAGAAGAACTAGACGTTAATCTCGAATGGACTTCTTCTTCTGTTAGTTTTTTATAATAATTAATAATAATTTAGACAATATAAAATATATAAATGTCATCAGGTCCAAAGATCTGATGACTTTTTTGAATTTAGAAGTTGGCATATTATTTGTTGTGAACTACATTATTATGTAGAAAAATATAGTTTTCAATTATTTAGAATCTCCCGAATGTCTTTAGATAGTTTATAAATGTTGAATAGCTGGAGGTTTATAGCATGCAAGAGAAATTTATCAAAGATCGTCATATTTTAAAATATTTCGATAATCAATTAAAGAATGTAAAACTGGGTATAACAACAAGAGAAGAAGGATACAGCCATTACCCGAAAGATGCATTTAATATGGCTAGATACATTAATGATGATCAAGATAATGTAACGAGACACCAAGCGTTACTTGCTTCTGTAATTCAGTTTCCAAGAAATCAATGGGTTTTCCCGATTCAAACACATGAAAATAAGGTAGTTGAAATTACAAACAAAGATAAAGGTACTAATATTGATAGTCTTTCTAATGCATTACATGGTATAGATGGTATGTATACATTTGAAAATGACATTTTATTAACTATGTGTTATGCAGATTGTGTACCAATTTATTTTTATAGCGAAAAACATCACTTTGTAGGCTTAGCTCATGCAGGTTGGCGTGGCACAGTAGGTCAAATTGTCAATCAAATGTTAAAACGTATACCATTTGATTGGAACGACTTAAGCGTTGTTATTGGACCAGCAACTGCAAATTCATATGAAATTAATGATGATATTAAAAGCAAGTTTGAGCAATTACCTATAGATGCTCATCAATATATCGAAACAAGAGGTGACAATCGTCATGGCATAGACCTAAAAAAGGCGAATGCTATGTTGTTAGAGTATGATGGTGTTCCGAAAAATAATATTTATATAACGAATTATGCGACATCGGAAGATTTAAATTTGTTCTTTTCATATAGAGTAGAGAAAGGCGATACAGGTCGTATGTTAGCTTATATTGGTCAATAACTAAGAGGTGTATAAAAATTGGATGTACAACAAAGTTTAGCGCAAATAAATGAACAATTGAAAATACATTGCGAAAAAGGTAATATTACAACAGTCCCGCACGTGATAGCAGTGACAAAATATGTTACAATAGAGCGAGCTAATGATGCTTATCAAGCAGGTATTAGACATTTTGGTGAGAATCGTTTAGAAGGTTTTCAACAAAAGAAAGCAGCTTTACCAGACGATGTAGTCATGCATTTTATCGGTTCTTTACAAACAAGAAAAGTTAAAGAGGTCATTAACGATATCGACTATTTTCACGCTTTAGATCGTCTGAAATTAGCAAAAGAGATTAATAAAAGAGCTGAACATAAAGTGAAATGTTTTGTTCAAGTCAACGTTTCTGGAGAAACGTCAAAACAAGGTATCGCTTTAGATGAGGTAGATACGTTTATTAAGGATTTAGAGCAATATGAAAACATAGAAATAATTGGTCTTATGACGATGGCACCTTATACGGATGATGAACCGTATATTAAAGATTTATTCAAATCATTAAGAGCAAAGAGAGATGAAATTAAAGCGCTCAATTTAAATTATGCACCATGCACAGAATTGTCAATGGGAATGAGTAATGATTACCATTTAGCAGCCGAAGAAGGTGCATCATTTGTGAGAATTGGGACTAAACTTGTAGGAAAAGAGGAGTGAGCCCCGTGGCTTTAAAAGATTTATTTAGTGGTTTTTTCGTAGTTGAAGAGGAAGACGATGATTTACAAGCGCCACCTGAAGAAGAACAAGATAGACACCAAGCGCAGTCTCAAACAAATTATAATAATCAACAAAATGACAATACAGAAAGACAACGCATACAGTCCGTACCCAAAAAACAACCAACAAGATTACAACAATCAACCGGGGAAAGGAAGTATCAAATGAATAACAGTGCACCTAAAAATAATACTAGGAACGTTGTGAACATGAATAATCAAGATCAAAACAATTATGGTTTTACGCAAGAAAGTTCTAAAATGTGTTTATTTGAACCACGCGTCTTTTCAGATACTCAAGACATTGCGGACGAATTAAAAAATCGCAGAGCAACTTTAGTGAACTTACAACGTATTGATAAAGTATCTGCAAAAAGAATTATCGATTTTCTAAGTGGTACCGTTTATGCAATTGGTGGAGACATTCAACGTGTAGGTTCTGACATATTCTTATGTACGCCAGATAATGTTGAAGTTGCAGGAAGCATAACAGACCAAATCGAAAATATGGAATACCAAGGTGAATAGAGGTAAACATTCATGGATATAGGTTTATTAGCAAATATATTTCAATTTATTTTATTCTTGGTTCAAATTTATTACTTTGGGATGATTGTATATTTCTTTATGTCATGGCTTCCAGGCGCACGTGAAAATAAATTCGGTCAATTTTTATCAAAATTGTATGAACCGTTTTTAGAACCATTCCGTAAAATTATTCCACCTATTGGCATGATTGATATTTCATCCATTGTTGCAATAATTGTACTTGTATTATTCCGAACTGGTTTAGAAAATATTTTTAATTTAATTTTAAATTATTTAGTGTAAGTTTTGTATTGAGGATAAAATGATATTTGAATAAATTATAAAATAAATGTTAAGCACCTAACGTTAAAAACGCGAGGTGCTTTAACTTATATTTGGAGTGAAATCACATCGATATTTATCAACATTTTAGAAAAGAAGAACATGAATTAATCGATCAACTCATCGATAAGTGTTATCGTGCCAACGACCAGTTTGCACCAGTATTAACTTCCTTTTTAGATCCCAGAGGCCAATATATATTAAATGTTGTAGTTGGTAGTTTTCAAGATTTAGAAGTTACTTTTTATGGTGGGCCATATGCTGAGAGACAAAGAGCCATCATAGCACCAGATTACTTTCAACCTGAGGTGGAAGATTTTGAAATCATTCTTTTTGAAATCGATTATCCTCAAAAATTTGTCACACTTCAACACCAACATGTCTTGGGCACAATTATGTCATTGGGAATCGAAAGAGACCAATTAGGTGATATTGTTGTAGATAATCGCATACAATTTACTTTGACAAAGCAATTAGAATCATATATTATATTGGAATTAAATAAAATTAAAGGCGCGACAGTTAAACTAAATGCGCTACCAATAAAAGATATGATACAATCAGTAGAGAACTGGCACTCATCCGAAACAACCGTAACTGGTTTACGTTTAGATGTCGTTCTAAAAGAAATGATTCGTAAATCTCGTTCCATTAGCAAACAGTTAATCGAAAAGAAACGTGTTAAAGTTAATCATACGATTATTGATTCTGCAGATTTCCAACTGGATAAAGGAGACTTACTATCTATTCAAGGTTATGGCAGAGCAATGATTACTGATATTGGTGGAAAAACAAAAAAAGATAAAGTACGAATTTCCTACAAAACTTTATTTAAATAAGTTATACTTATAAAGTGTAGAACAACCGAATTTTAACGACTAAAATAAGCAATGATACCATATAAGATGAAATTTTATTTATGATATTTAATGAAATTACAAAATAGTGTATGATAGAAGGAGGATATTGACGCATGGCTTTTACACCAAGTGAAATAAAAAACAAATCCTTTACTCGTGTGAAAACGGGTTTTGAACCAACTGAAGTTGAAAGTTATCTAGAACAACTCAGTAATGAAATTGAACGTTTAAAAGAAGATAAAGCACAACTAGAAAAAGTTGTCGAAGATAAAGAAACAAATATTCAATCTTATAAAGATGTGCATCAATCTGTGAGCGATGCATTAGTTCAAGCGAAACAAGCTGGAGAAGAGACGAAAGCAGCAGCCAATAAAGATGCAGAGGCAACAATTGCTAAAGCAAAAAGCGAAGCAGATCGTATTGTCAATGATGCAGTTGAAAAAGCTCGCCGCCTTTCTTTCCAAACAGAAGATATGAAACGCCAATCTAAAATATTTAGATCTCGTTTCCGTATGTTAGTAGAAGCACAGTTAGATTTACTTAAAAATGATGATTGGGATTATTTATTAAATTATGACCTTGATTCTGAACAAGTAACACAAGAGAATATTAATCATTTAAATGAAAATGAATTAACTGAAGAAGAAAAAGCGATGAAAGCAAAAGCTGAAGCAGATAGTACGGCAGAGGCGGATGCAGAAGCAACAGATAACAGCGGTTCAACAGATAATGAGAATAATAAACAATAAACAGCAGACGCGTAAGAAACAGTCGATATATTCAAGCGAGTTAGGGATAGTGTGAGCCTAATATATATTTGTTTCTTATATCACTGTAGTTTTAACTGAATAACATGCAATGAGAGAACTCTAAGTTGAGTTAATCAGGGTGGTAACGCGGTATATATCGTCCCTGTTAATTGAACTTAGAGTTCTTTTTATTGTTAAATACTAAACAAGTCAGAATATTGTAATAAGGAGTGTAGGAAATGGACTACAAAGATACGTTATTAATGCCGAAAACGAATTTTCCAATGCGTGGAGGATTACCGAATAAAGAGCCAAAAATCCAAGAAGAATGGGATGCTAATGATATTTATCAAAAAGCATTAGACAAAAATAAAGATAACGAACATTATATTTTACATGATGGTCCACCATATGCAAATGGTAACTTACATATGGGACATGCGTTAAATAAAATTTTGAAGGATTTTATTACGCGTTATAAAACAATGCAAGGTTTCTATACACCATATGTTCCTGGTTGGGATACACATGGGTTACCAATTGAACAAGCGCTTACTAAAAAAGGTGTTAAGCGTAAAGAATTATCAATTGCTGAATTTAGAAGAAAATGTGAAGCATTTGCGTTAGAACAAATAGAAAATCAAAAAAAAGATTTTAAACGCCTTGGTGTTAAAGGAGATTTTGCTGATCCATATATTACATTAAAACCGGAATATGAAGCTGCACAAATTCGTTTATTTGGTGAAATGGCTGATAAAGGTCTTATTTACAAAGGTAAAAAACCAGTTTATTGGTCACCATCTAGTGAATCATCACTTGCTGAAGCAGAAATTGAATATCAAGATAAGCGTTCGCCATCTATTTATGTAGCATTTGATGTTAAAGATAGCAAAGGTATTGTTGATGAAGATGCAAAATTCGTTATTTGGACTACTACACCTTGGACATTACCATCGAATGTTGCGATCACAGTACACCCAGATTTAATTTATGGTCAATATAATGTGAATGGTGACAAATATATCATCGGTAAAGACTTAGTTGCTAATGTTGCTGAAGCATTAGGATGGAACGAAGATGCCATTGAATTAGAAAAAGAATTCAAAGGTAGTGACTTAGAGTATATCGAAACACAACATCCTTTTGTTGATCGTGTGTCACTTGTGATTAATGGATTACATGTCACAACAGATGCTGGTACAGGGTGTGTTCATACGGCACCTGGACATGGGGAAGACGACTTTGTAGTAGGTCAAAAATATAACTTGCCTGTTATTAGCCCTGTAGATGATAAAGGTGTATTTACAGAAGAAGCTGGTCAATTTGAAGGTATGTTCTACGATAAAGCGAACAAAGAAATTACAGATTTATTAAAAGAAAATGGTTCATTATTAAAATTAGAGTTTATTACTCATAGTTACCCACATGATTGGCGTACTAAAAAACCTGTTATTTTCCGTGCAACACCACAATGGTTTGCCTCTATTGATAAAGTACGTCAAGATATTTTAGATGCAATCGAAGATACACACTTCAAGGTTGATTGGGGTAGAACTCGTATTTATAACATGGTAAGAGATCGTGGCGAATGGGTTATATCACGTCAACGTGTTTGGGGTGTACCATTACCAGTATTTTATGCGGAAAATGGCGATATTATTATGACTAAGGAAACTGTTAATCATGTTGCAGATTTATTCCAAGAACATGGTTCAAATGTATGGTTTGAGCGAGAAGCTACAGAGTTACTACCTGAAGGGTTCACACATCCAAGCAGTCCAAATGGTGTGTTTACAAAAGAAACAGATATCATGGACGTTTGGTTCGATTCTGGATCATCACACCGTGGTGTATTAGAAGAACGTCCGGAACTTTCATATCCTGCTGATTTATATCTAGAAGGTAGTGACCAGTACCGTGGTTGGTTTAACTCTTCAATTACAACTTCTGTTGCTACGAGAGGAATTTCACCATATAAAATGTTACTTTCACATGGATTTGTAATGGATGGTGAAGGTAAAAAGATGAGTAAATCATTAGGTAATGTCATTGTACCTGATCAAATCGTCAAACAAAAAGGTGCAGATATTGCGCGTCTTTGGGTAAGTAGTGTAGATTATTTATCAGATGTGCGTATTTCTGATGAAATTTTAAAACAAACTTCTGATGTATATCGTAAAATTAGAAATACCTTAAGATTTATGTTAGGTAATTTAAATGATTATAATCCTTCAACAGATGCAATTGCAGAATCTGAGCTATTAGAAGTAGATAAATATTTATTAAATAGATTACGTGAATTTACTGCTAATACGCTAGACAATTATGATAATTATGATTATTTAGATATATATCAAGAATTACAAAATTTCATTAACGTTGAATTAAGTAATTTCTATTTAGATTACGGTAAAGATATCTTGTACATTGAAGAGCAGAATGCACATAAACGTCGCAGTATGCAAACAGTGTTGTACCAAATTGTAGTAGACATGACAAAATTATTAGCGCCTATCCTAGCGCATACGTCTGAAGAAGTGTGGTCACATATCCCACATGTAGAGGAAGAAAGTGTTCATTTAACACGTATGCCTGAACGTGTAGCAGTTGATGCTGAATTCATGGAAAAATGGAATACATTTATGAAATTGCGTGACGATGTGAACCGTGCTTTAGAAGTTGCGCGTAATGAAAAAGTAATTGGTAAATCATTAGAAGCCAAAGTGGTAATCGGTAGCAATGATAACTTTGATGCGACTACATTTTTACAACAATTCTCTGACTTACAACAATTATTTATTACTTCACAAGCGGAGGTAGTTGATAAAGTTGAAAATGGAGAATCATATCAATATGGTGATATCCACATTGAACATGCTCACGGAGAAAAGTGTGAACGTTGTTGGAACTATAGTGAATCATTGGGTTCAGTAGGTGAATTAGATAACCTATGTCCACGTTGTCAAGCAGTAGTTAAAACACTTGTTTAAATATGGATAAATGTTAAAGTAAGAACATGGCAAATACGTTATTCATAAAATATTAAACGGTTTTGTTCTGATGTATTTGAATAGAATTATAAAAGTGTACTATGTATTTTTTCATTAAAACAAGTTATGACTAATATTTTAGAAAAACCTGAGACATCACTACGATGTCCCAGGTTTTCTTTTCGCTAATATAAAAATGAAACGAGTTATTTCACAAATCCAAAAGTAAGATTAAAATGAGCATATTAAAATTTAAAATTAAACAAATCAGATATAATGGATGCAATAAGCAATTAGAAAGGTGTTAAATATGTTCCATAACGAAAGTGCCCATTTTGTAAATGGCATTATATTAAATGTAAGAGATAAAGATGAAATGAAAAAATTTTATGGAGATACTATTGGATTAAATGTAGTAAATGAATCATATTCTACAATTCAATATGAGGTTGGTAATCTGAATCACTTCATGACACTTAATCAAATCAATATGGGAAGAGAACCTCTTGTTTCAGAAGCAGGTTTATTTCACTTAGCGATAAAATTACCATCTAAAACAGACTTAGCAGACTTGCTTGTGCAATTCAGTGAATATAAAATACCTATCAATGGTGGCGAACACGACATTTCAACTTCATTATATTTAGAAGATACGGAAGGAAACGGCTTGGAGTTTTATGTAGATAATCCCATTGATGAATGGTCTATTGAAAATGAAAAAGCAGTTTTAGAAACAAAACCATTAAATGTACCTAAATTACTAACTTATGTCTCAGATGAGAAGTGGCAAGGTATTCCTGATGAAAGTATTATTGGATATATAAATTTAAAAACAATTCGATTAAATAGAGTTAAGCAATATTATAAAAATTACTTTGGTTTGGTACCTTCTTCTGTAGAAACTGACAGTGCGGTTTATTTAGCTTCAAATGGTTATCACCAACATCTCGTAGTGAATAATTGGTTATCAAGTGTAAAACGTATAGAAAATCATAGAACTTATGGTTTAGCGTGTGTAGATTTTCATTTTCCAGAAACAACACATAAATTATTAGTTGGACCTGATGGTATTCAATTTAGGTTTAATTATTATTCCGTACTCTAGAATAATGTCTATTTTAATAACATTTAAAAAAATCAACTTATTATTTGAACTGTAACTTTTTTTATAAGTTTGATTAGGATATAATGAGAGTTGTTGTAAAAAGCGACCGCACGAAGAACAAATAGGAGGTACAGACATGAAACGTCAGTACTATATTGGTATTTCTATATTTATAACAATTGTTATACTTATATTAGATCAAATCACAAAATTTATAATAACTAAAACAATGCAAATTGGTGACTCATTTGAAGTAATCCCTAATTTTTTGAGTATCACTTCACATAGAAATAATGGTGCAGCATGGGGAATTTTAAGTGGAAAGATGGCTTTTTTCTATATTATAACTGTCATTATTCTGATCATACTCATTGTCTTTTTTATAAAAGAAGCGAAGCATAATTTGTTAATGCAAATTGCTATAAGTTTATTGTTTGCTGGTGCTTTAGGTAATTTTATTGATCGTGTATTAAATGGTGAAGTTGTAGACTTTGTTGATACTTATATATTTAGTTATAATTTTCCAATATTTAACGTAGCTGATTCTAGTTTAACTATAGGCGTCGTTTTAGTAATAGTCGCATTATTAAGGGATATGAGGACAGAAGAATAGGAGAGATAGTGTATGGAATTTCATGAGTTTAATATAGATGACCCAGCTAATGTAGGACAACGAATAGATAAATTATTGCCTGAATTTAATACTGAATGGTCACGTACTCAAATGCAAGATTGGATTAAAGAAGGCCTGGTTAAAGTCAATGGTAAAGTGATAAAATCCAATTATAAAACTAAGTCAAATGATAAAATTATAGTAACTGAGAAAGAAATTGTTGAGGCAGATATTAAACCAGAAAATCTTAATCTGAATTTTTATTATGAAGACGATGATGTCGCAATTGTATATAAACCTAAAGGTATGGTAGTACATCCATCAGCAGGTCATTATACGGGTACATTAGTAAATGGATTAATGTATCAAATGAAGGACTTATCTGGTATAAACGGAGAGATACGTCCAGGGATTGTACATCGTATTGACAAAGACACTTCCGGGTTATTAATGATTGCAAAAAATGATGTTGCACATCGTAGTTTAGTAGAACAGTTGATAGATAAATCAGTAACGCGTAAATATATTGCATTGGTACATGGTAACATTCCACATGATTATGGTACTGTTGATGCACCTATTGGTAGAAATAAGAATGACCGCCAATCTATGGCTGTAGTTGATGATGGTAAAGACGCGATTACTCACTTTAATGTATTAGAACATTTTAATAAATATACGTTAATAGAATGTCAGTTAGAAACAGGCCGTACTCACCAAATTCGTGTGCATATGAAATACATTGGTTACCCATTAGTAGGAGATCCCAAATATGGTCAGAAAAAAACATTAGATATTGGTGGTCAAGCATTGCATGCTGCAGTAATCGGTTTTGAACATCCAGTTACACAAGCGTATATTGAAAAGACAGCACCTTTACCAGAGGAATTTGAGCAACTCTTAAATGATATTCGTAAATCTGATAATTAATAATGCTTTGCTAAGTTATATCGTGAATTTTAGATAATACTATGATATATAAATGGGATTGAAACGGAAATCTAATTTTATTAATTAGATTTCGTTATCTCACCTCAACAAGGATGACTAGAAGTGAAAAAATGATTTAAAGGCAAACGATCGCTTTTATAAAACGAACGATATTCTAATATAGACTTGCAACGATATGTTATTCATGATAATATAATGACAGTTTAATAAAGAACGAACGTCTTTAATTGAAAGTCCAGAGAGGCTTCGAAGACATGTAATGAAAATAGAATATACAAACAAAGTATTTAAGTTATAACAATAGCTAAAGCCATCGTAGTTTTTCGTAAAACGCGATAAAAGTCATAATCACAAGTACAAAAATGGTTATGATGGAGAAATCATCTAAGTTTTAGATATGTCTCTACATTTTGTTTGTAATATTTTATTACGCTACCTCATGTCTTCTGAAGATGTGAGTTTTTTTAATATCATTAAAATTAAGGTAGGTGTCCAAAATGTCAGAACGCGTAATTATGGATGAAGCAGCAATACAAAGAACAGTTACACGTATTGCACACGAAATCTTAGAATACAACAAAGGTACTGATGAATTAATTTTATTAGGCATTAAAACAAGAGGGGCATTTTTAGCACGACGTATCCAACAAAAAATTGAACAAATTGAGGAAATAACTGTCCCGACAGGTACGATTGATATTACACAATTTAGAGATGATTTAGAACAGACAATAGATCAAGTTGCAGAACAGACGTATGAAATTGATGTCAATATAACAAATCAAGTCGTGATTATTGTGGATGATGTTCTATATACTGGGCGTACAGTTAGAGCATCGCTTGATGCAGTACTTCAATATGCAAGACCTAGAAAAATAGGATTAGCAACGCTTATTGATCGTGGACATAGAGAGCTTCCAATACGCGCAGACTTTGTTGGTAAAAATATACCGACCGCTAGAGAAGAAGCTGTCTCGGTTTTTCTTAGTGAAATAGATAGTAGAAATGCAGTTGTAATTGAATAAATCAACACCTTTTAATTCAGTACGAGAGACTGAGAAAGGGAAGAGAATCATGTGGAAGTCAAAGGCAAGTTTCTAGGAAGCCACACTTCAAAATATAGTTATATTATAAAAACATATACTATAGATTCTCTCCATATCATCTGAACTTAATTTAAGCTAACTATTCAAACAGCAATGCTGATGATTTAAGTCGTAATGTTGTTTGAACAAGCTGAATTTTGATTTGAGGATAGATATTTTTTAAGTCTCTTTACATGAAAACAATGTAAAGGGACTTTTTTTATGAGAGGAAGCGGAAAGTCATGGAAAATGAAACAATGTTTGAACGGACAGCTAAACCAGTATTAGATGTACGAGATAAACCTAAATTAGGACAATGGGCATTTCTAAGCACTCAACATTTATTTGCAATGTTTGGATCGACTGTCCTCGTACCATTTTTAACTGGATTACCGATATCATCTGCTTTACTAGCATCAGGGATAGGGACATTATTATATATATTAATTACACAAGCGAAAATACCCGCATATTTAGGTTCAAGTTTCGCATTTATCACACCAATCATAACTGGATTGAATTCACATAGCTTAGGTGACATGTTAGTAGCATTGTTTATGAGCGGAGTGATGTATGTGCTTATTGGATTAGCTATTAGGTTAAGTGGAACAGGGTGGCTTATGCACTTACTTCCCCCGGTTGTTGTTGGACCAGTTATTATGGTGATTGGTTTGAGTCTGGCACCTACCGCAGTCAATATGGCGATGTTTGAAAATTCAGGAGATATGAAAGGCTATAACTTAAGTTATTTAGTAGTAGCAATGATTACGCTGCTGGTGACGATTATAGTTCAAGGATACTTTAAAGGCTTCTTGTCCCTTATACCTGTATTAATCGGCATTATAACGGGGTACATTGTGTCAATATTTATGGGGCTTGTTAATTTTAAACCTGTAGCTGAAGCAAAATGGCTGCAACTTCCAGAAGTGTACCTACCATTTAAAGATTACACACCATCATTTCATCTAGGTTTAGTACTTGTCTTAATACCAATCGTTTTTGTGACAGTTAGTGAGCACATTGGGCATCAAATGGTGATTAACAAAATCGTAGGAAGAAATTTCTTTAAGGATCCAGGATTAGACAAATCAATTATTGGTGACGGAGTGTCAACGATGTTTGCAAGTATTATAGGTGGCCCACCAAGTACAACATACGGAGAAAATATAGGTGTCTTAGCTATCACGAAAATTTATAGTATATATGTTATTGGAGGTGCTGCAGTCATCGCTATAGTATTAGGTTTTGTAGGCAAATTCACAGCATTAGTTTCATCTATACCAACCCCTGTTATGGGAGGTGTATCGATATTACTTTTCGGAATTATTGCAGCAAGTGGTCTGCGAATGCTTGTAGAAAGTGAAGTTGATTTTGCAAGTAACCGAAATCTAGTCATCGCATCAGTCATATTAGTTATAGGTATTGGTAACCTAGTCTTCAATCTAAATGGTATAGGTATAAATTTAGAAATTGAAGGGATGGCATTAGCAGCATTGGCAGGTATTCTACTAAACTTAATTTTACCGCAAGAGATTGAGTCAAATAAATAAACGTCTATTTCATTACTAGGAGGCTGAAAAAATGGATAACTTACTATCAATGGAACATCTAACTACAAATGAGATTTATGAACTAATAGAAATTGCAAGTGGTATTAAAAATGGATCATTTAAACCACATAATTATGAAGACAAATTTGTAGCAAACTTATTTTTTGAAAATTCTACCCGTACGAAAAGTAGCTTTTTAGTAGCAGAGCAAAAATTAGGATTAAAACTGATTGATTTCGAAACGAGCACTTCTTCTGTTCAAAAAGGTGAGAGCTTATACGATACATGTAAAACATTAGAACAAGTAGGTGCAGATGTTCTAGTAATTAGACATTCAGATACAACATACTATAATGATTTAAATTCACTTAAGTTACCGATTATTAATGCAGGTGATGGTAGTGGACAGCATCCAACACAAAGTTTATTAGACCTAATGACAATATACGAAGAGTATGAAACATTTAAAGATTTAAATATATTAATATGTGGAGATATTAAAAACTCCCGTGTAGCGAGAAGTAACTTTCAAAGTTTAACCGCACTCGGTTCAAATGTGATGTTCTCAAGTCCAAAAGCGTGGAGAGATGACACTTTAGAAGCACCTTATGTTGATATAGATAAAGTCATAGAGGACATAGACATTGTCATGCTACTAAGAGTACAGCATGAAAGACATGGTGATGAAGAAACAATGAATTTTGAAAATCAAAATTATCATGAAAATTTTGGTTTGACAAAAGCGCGTTATAATCGATTGAAGTCATCTACAATTGTTATGCATCCCGCGCCTGTCAATCGCGGTGTTGAAATAGATGATTGCTTAGTAGAAGCAGAAAAATCTCGCATCTTTAAACAGATGGAAAATGGTATGTATACACGTATGGCAGTAATTGAGTATATATTACAAACAAAGGAGGCAGCAATAAATGAAATTGCTAACTAATGCGAAAATCTTGGAAAATGGTGAACTTAAAACCACTTCAATTTTAATAGAAGGTAAAACCATTAAAAAAATTGCGTCAGACATAGAGGTTGATGCCGATGTTGAAATCATTGATTTAAAAGGACACTTTGTTGCTCCAGGTTTAGTTGATGTTCATGTACATTTGCGTGAACCAGGCGGTGAACATAAAGAAACAATTGCAACGGGAACACAAGCAGCTGCAAGAGGCGGTTTTACGACAGTTTGTCCAATGCCAAATACACGACCTGTACCTGACTCTGTTGAAAATTTAGAACGTTTAAACAAATTAATCGACGAAAATGCACACGTCAGAGTTTTACCATATAGTGCAATCACAGTTAGGCAAGCAGGTACTGAACATGTTGATTTTGAAGCTTTAGCCCAGTTAGGCACATTTGCTTTTACTGATGATGGCGTAGGTGTACAACAAGCAAATATGATGTATGAAGCTATGCAACAAGCAGCTAAAGTGAATAAAGCAGTCGTTGCTCATTGTGAGGATAATAGCTTGATATATGGCGGCGCTATGCATGAAGGGGAACGTAGTAAAGCATTAGGCATACCGGGGATACCTAATATTTGTGAAGCGGTACAAATTGCGAGAGATGTTTTGCTAGCTGAAGCAGCAGGTGCACATTACCATGTCTGTCACGTATCTACAAAAGAAAGTGTACGAGCTATAAGAGATGCTAAAAAGGCAGGAATTCATGTAACAGCAGAAGTGACACCGCATCATTTATTATTAACAGAAGATGATGTGCCTGGTGATGATGCAATTTATAAAATGAATCCACCTTTAAGAAGTAAAGCAGATCGAGCTGCACTAATCGAAGGATTATTAGATGGGACAATTGATTGTATTGCTACAGACCATGCGCCACATGCGAAAGAAGAAAAAGCACAACCAATGACAAAAGCGCCTTTCGGCATTGTTGGTAGTGAAACAGCATTTCCATTATTGTATACACACTTTGTAAAAAATGGTAACTGGTCATTGCAACAATTGGTTGACTATTTAACGATTAAACCATCTCAAGTATTTGATTTACCTTATGGAAGATTAGAAGAGGGCGGTTTAGCTGACCTTACTGCTATTAATTTAGAAGACGAGAAAGAGATTAGGGCAGAAGATTTTGCGTCAAAAGGGTCAAACACACCATTTATAGGTGAAAAAGTATACGGAACTCCAGTATTAACATTGGTAGAAGGTGAAGTTAAATTTAAGGAGGAAAAGTAATGTTGCAAAAACGCTATTTAGTTTTAGAAGATGGAACATATTATGAAGGTTATCCACTAGGATCGGACCATTTAACGAAAGGCGAAATAGTATTTAATACGGCTATGACTGGATATCAAGAAACGATATCTGATCCATCTTATACAGGGCAAATTATTACGTTTACTTATCCATTAATAGGAAACTACGGAATTAATCGAGATGATTTTGAATCTTTGATACCAACATTGAATGGTGTTGTTGTCAAAGAAGCAAGCACATATCCGAGTCATTTTCGCATGCAAAAAACATTCCACGAAGTGTTAAAAGATTATGATATCCCAGGTATTTCAGGTGTGGATACACGTAGTATTACTCGAAAAATTAGAAACTATGGCGTTTTAAAAGCAGCTTTTACAGATGACAAGGCAGATATTCCACAATTAATAGAAGAGTTGAAAGTAATTGAATTACCTAGAGATGAAGTGAAAACAGTGTCTACCAAAACACCATATGTTTCTACCGGTTATGATTTAAGTGTTGTACTTGTAGATTTTGGTAAAAAACAAAATATTGTGAGAGAACTTAATTTACGTGGTTGTAATGTTACAGTTGTACCTTATGATTCCACAGCAGAAGAAATTATTAGAATGTCACCAGATGGAGTCATGTTGTCTAATGGACCTGGTGATCCAGAAGAAGTCAAAGTTGCAATTAATATGATTAATGGCATTTTAGGAAAAATTCCTTTCTTTGGTATCTGTTTAGGCCATCAATTATTTGCACTTTCACAAGGTGCAACATCGTTTAAAATGAAATTTGGACATAGAGGTGCAAACCATCCTGTGAAAGATTTAAAGAGTGGGAAAATAGCATTAACTAGCCAAAATCATGGTTATGCGATCGATAAAGATTCATTAGCCAGTACACCTTTAGAAATAACACATATAGCGATTAATGACGGTACAGTTGAAGGTTTAAGACACCAATCATTACCTGCGTTTTCAGTACAATATCATCCTGAAGCAAGTCCTGGACCTACAGATTCAAATTATTTGTTTGATGAATTTATTAAAATGATGCATGACTTTAAAGAAAAGGAGATTTTGACAAATGCCTAAACGTAACGATATTAAAACGATTTTAGTTATAGGATCTGGACCCATTATTATAGGTCAAGCTGCAGAATTTGATTATGCGGGGACACAAGCATGCTTAGCATTACGAGAAGAAGGTTACCGCGTTATATTAGTAAATTCAAATCCAGCTACAATCATGACAGATAATGAAATTGCTGACAAAGTCTACATTGAACCTTTAACGCATGACTTTATTGCACGTATTATTCGTAAAGAACAACCTGATGCGTTGTTACCAACATTAGGTGGTCAAACAGGGCTTAATATGGCGATTCAATTACATGATAGCGGTGTATTAGAAGCGAACAACGTACAATTACTAGGTACTAAATTGGCTTCTATTCAACAAGCGGAAGATAGAGAATTATTTAGAGACTTAATGAATGAGCTAGATGTTCCAGTTCCAGAAAGCGATATCGTCAATACTTTAGAACAGGCGTTTGAATTTAAAGAAGCGGTAGGGTACCCATTAATTGTGAGACCGGCTTTCACGATGGGCGGTACTGGTGGTGGAATTTGCCATAATGATGAAGAGTTTAAACAAGTGGTAACGAATGGCTTACATTACAGTCCGGCAACACAATGCTTAATTGAAAAATCAATCGCAGGCTTTAAAGAGATTGAATATGAAGTGATGCGAGATAAAAATGATAATGCCATCGTTGTATGTAACATGGAAAATATAGACCCAGTCGGCATACATACTGGCGATTCAATTGTAGTAGCACCTAGTCAAACTTTATCAGATGTTGAATATCAAATGTTACGTGATGTGTCGTTAAAAGTTATTCGTGCTTTAGGCATTGAAGGTGGTTGTAATGTACAACTGGCATTAGACCCACACTCAATGAAATATTATATAATTGAAGTGAACCCACGTGTGTCACGTTCATCATCTTTAGCTTCTAAGGCTACAGGCTATCCGATTGCAAAATTAGCTGCAAAAATAGCGATAGGTTTATCATTAGATGAAATGTTGAATCCAATCACTAAAACCTCTTATGCTGCATTTGAACCGACGTTGGACTATGTTATTTCAAAAATCCCACGTTTTCCTTTCGATAAATTTGAAAAGGGTGAACGTGTGCTCGGTACACAAATGAAAGCAACTGGTGAGGTAATGGCGATTGGCCGAACATATGAAGAGTCTTTATTAAAAGCAATTCGCTCACTCGAATATGGCGTGCATCATTTGGGATTACCAAATGGCGAAACATACGATTTAGATTATATAAAAGCGCGTATACAAGACCAAGATGATGAGCGCTTATTCTTTATAGGAGAAGCGATAAGAAGAGGTACATCTTTAGAAGAAATACACGAAATGACTAAGATTGATTACTTCTTCTTAAATAAATTCTTGCACATCATTGATATAGAACATGACTTAAAAGTACACAAAGGAGATCTAGATTATTTAAAATTTGCTAAGAGTTATGGGTTTAGTGATCGCGTTATTGCACATCGTTTTGATATGTCAGAATCAGAAGTTTATAACTTAAGAAAACAACATAATATTTCACCAGTATATAAAATGGTAGATACATGCGCAGCAGAGTTTGAATCAGCTACACCATATTACTATGGCACGTATGAACAAGAAAATGAATCCATTATCACTGAAAAAGAAAAAATATTAGTCTTGGGATCAGGGCCAATAAGAATCGGTCAAGGTGTCGAATTTGATTATGCAACTGTGCATGCTGTGTGGGCTATTCAACAAGCTGGTTATGAAGCTATTATCGTCAATAATAACCCTGAAACAGTATCTACAGACTTTTCAATTTCAGACAAATTATATTTTGAGCCATTAACAGAAGAAGATGTCATGAATATTATAAATATTGAACAGCCAAAAGGTGTAGTAGTACAGTTTGGTGGTCAAACTGCGATTAATTTAGCAGATAAAATTGAAAAGTATGGTGTGAAAATTTTAGGAACATCACTCGAAGATTTGAATCGTGCGGAAGATCGTAAAGAATTTGAGGCACTGTTACATAAAATTGATGTGCCTCAACCTAAAGGTAAGACAGCAACGTCAACTGATGAAGCGCTCAATAATGCACGTACAATCGGTTATCCTGTAGTAGTTAGACCTTCGTATGTATTAGGTGGACGTGCAATGGAAATCGTGTATAACGATGAAGAGTTAACCAATTATATGAATCAAGCAGTGAAAGCGAGTCCGGATCATCCTGTATTAGTTGATAGATATCTCACAGGTAAAGAAATTGAAGTCGATGCTATTTCTGATGGTGAAACGGTAATTATTCCAGGGATTATGGAACATATTGAACGCGCTGGTGTCCATTCAGGTGATTCGATTGCGGTATATCCTCCACAATCTTTGACACCAAATGAACTTAAAACATTAGAAGATTATACAATTCGCTTAGCGAAAGGGCTAAATATCATAGGTCTAATCAATATACAATTTGTCATTGCACATGATGGTGTTTATGTTTTAGAAGTGAATCCTCGTGCGAGTCGTACGGTTCCTTTCTTAAGTAAAATTACGCATATTCAAATGGCACAGTTGGCCATGCGCGCTATTGTAGGTGAGAAACTTAAGGATTTAGGTTATAACGAGGGCGTTCAACCATATAGTGAAGGTGTCTTTGTTAAAGCTCCGGTATTTAGCTTTAACAAATTGAAAAATGTAGATATTACCTTAGGACCTGAAATGAAATCAACTGGGGAAGTCATGGGGAAAGATTTAACCATGGAAAAAGCATTATATAAAGGTTTGACAGCAAGTGGTATGGAAGTAAAAGATTATGGTACGGTATTGATGACCGTAAGTAATAAAGACAAAGATGAAATTGTGAATATCGCGGCTCGCTTAAATGAAGTTGGCTATAAAATATTAGCTACGGAAGGTACTGCTAAAAAATTAGAAAATAACCATATCACTGCAGAAACTGTAGGTAAAATTGGTGGAGAAAACGATTTATTATCACGTATACAAACGAATGATGTTCAAATTGTGATCAATACGATGACAAAAGGAAAAGAAGTTGAACGTGATGGTTTTCAAATTAGACGTGCCTCTGTTGAAAATGGCGTACCATGTCTAACTTCATTAGATACTGCAGAAGCATTAACATCCGTTATAGAAAGCATGACTTTCACGATGAAAAATATGTAAAATATAATTAAAAAACTGAAATAATTTTTATGCTTTCATGCAAAAAAATGCTATTGGCAATAGACGGCTAGGATAAAAATATTTTTATGAAATTTTTCTCTAGTCGTCCTTGTCAGTATGAAAAAAATTCCAAAATATTATTGCTGTCATATGTCCATACACGCTTGGCAAATATAATAAAATAGCTATAGATGAGAGGCGATATATATGCAAAATAATCTACCTATCATTGCTTTAGATTTTGAATCAGCAGAAGCGGTTACACAATTTTTAAATCAATTTGATGAACCTTTATTTGTCAAAGTTGGAATGGAACTTTTTTATCAAACTGGGCCTTCATTAATCACTGATATTAAGAAACGTGGTCATAGCATATTCTTAGATTTAAAATTGCATGATATTCCTAACACTGTTGGTAAAGCAATGGAAGGCTTAAGCAAATTAGATGTCGATTTAGTAAATGTACACGCAGCTGGTGGTTCAGAAATGATGAAACGTGCTGTAGAAGGTATTAGAAAATATAACAGTAATATTAAAATTATTGCGGTTACACAATTAACGTCGACTACAGAAACAATGTTGCGTGATGAACAAAATATCCAAAGTACAATGGATGAAGCAGTGTTGAATTATGCTCGTCTAGCTCAATTATCAGGATTAGATGGCGTTGTATGTTCACCACTTGAAGCAAATTTAGTAAAACAGGAATTAGGTGAATCTTTCTTGAAAGTGACACCAGGCATCAGACCAGAAAACACTTCTTCAGATGATCAACAACGTATTACGACACCAGAAAAAGCAAGTGTTTTAGGGGCTACACACATTGTTGTAGGACGACCTATTACACAAAGTGAAAATCCGGTAACGAGTTATCAAAAAATTAAAGAAAGTTGGTTGAAATCACATGACTAAATCAATTGCACAAGCATTGTTAGACATAAAAGCTGTATCATTATCTCCCAATGATCCGTTTACTTGGAGTTCAGGTATTAAATCGCCAATATACTGTGATAATCGCATCACACTAGGTTTTCCTGATGTACGTACTCATATTAGAGATGGCCTGCAAGCATTGATTGAAACACATTTTAAAGATATTGAAGTTATATCAGGTACTGCAACAGCCGGGATTCCACATGCAGCATATGTCTCAGAAGTGATGAACTTACCGATGAATTACGTTAGATCAAAAAGCAAAAGTCATGGTAAACAGAATCAAATTGAAGGTGCATCAAGTGAAGGTAAAAATGTAGTAGTTATAGAAGATTTAATATCTACAGGTGGCTCTTCAATAACTGCAGTAGATGCACTAAAAGCTGCAGGTGCAAATGTATTAGGTGTAGTAGCAATCTTTACTTATGGTTTGAAAAAAGCAGATGACCAATTTGCACGAGCTGATATACCCTTCTATACATTAAGCAATTATAATGAACTAATTGAGGTTGCTAGAGAAAATGGAGAAATTTCTGAAAATGATATTACTACATTAGTTGATTGGAGAGATAACTTGTCATAAAATGTTAGATGGAGGGGATGTTATGACAAAAGACTCAAATGTAGCTTATAATCATTTTGCTCATTTAAATAAATTCCTCAAAAAATCAGAAGACTATAGAGCACAAACAACTTCAGAAGATGAAAATAAATGGTTGTTTAACGCTACAGAATCAAATATTTATAAAAAATCAAAATTAAATCTAAAGCAAAAAGGACATATTAAATAAACGATATATGTAAATATATTATGTGAATTTGAGACAACATTAAAAATTTATTTAATTAAATTGGTTAAAAAATGCTTAAAAGACTTTTATATATTGATAAAAGGTCTTTTAGGCATTTTTTAATATATAAATATATTTTGTTCATATTTAGTTCACAAAATAGGTTTTAAATAATGAGTATCATATGAAATTCCAAGATAGAAAGGAATGAATGAACTTGAATCAAAAAAAATTTGATATTGTTGCACTATTTTTACTCATTGGTGTGTTTATGGCAGCTTTAGACAACGGCATTATTAGTGCAGCGTTAACCACAATAAATCAATCTTTTGAAATTTCAGCACAAATGGGGTCATGGGGCATAACGATTTACACATTAGGTATGGCTGTAACTACACCTATAGCGGGTAAACTTGCTGATATGTATGGTCGTAAAAAAATATTTGTTATTGAAGTCATTTTATTTG
Organism: Staphylococcus ureilyticus; assembly: GCF_025558845.1. NCBI lineage: Bacteria > Bacillati > Bacillota > Bacilli > Caryophanales > Staphylococcaceae > Staphylococcus > Staphylococcus ureilyticus. The sequence continues at coordinate 906,825 of NZ_CP094825.1, forward strand.
GTTTAGGATCATTGTTAGTTGCTTTAAGTCCAAATTATACAATATTTATTATTGCACGATTAATTCAATCATTTGGTGGAGGCGGTTTATTTGTAATCGCTAGTTCACATATTATAGCTACTTACACCAAGGAAAAACAAGGTAGCATGCTTGGTGGGTTAGGTGCAATGAATGGTATTGCTTCCGTATTAGGACCAAATATAGGAAGTTTATTAATTAACGTAAGTGGAACATGGCATTGGCTATTCCTGATCAATGTGCCAGTGGCAGTAATGATTATTATTTTTATGATTCTTAAAATGCCAGAAACACAAGAAAAAGTTAAAACTAAAATTGATAAGTACGCCATCATTATATTTTCATTTTCAACGTTGCTAATGATGTTTGCGATTAATAATATACAAACGAAAAATATTGCTAATAGTATACTTAGCTTTTCAGTAATTGGTTTATTTATATTGGCAATCATTGGATATGGTATTTTGATTTTAGTAGAATATAAAAACGAAGCAACTGATATAGATGCATTCTTACCTTTCTATTTATTAAAAAAACCAGCTTTTTCAGTAGTATTGATTATGGGCGTTTTATCAGGGATGTTAATTGGTTCCATTATTTTCATTCCTTCCTTTGTCGAAAACGTATTGCATGTTAAAGCTGAGAACAGTGGCTATTGGATGACACCCTTAGCGTTAGCTTCAGGTGTTGGCGCGTCAATGGGTGGGAAGATTGTTGATAAAAAAGGGCCAATATTTGCATTAGTGATTGCGAGTATCATTAGCATCATTGGGTATGGAGGCTTAGCCTTTTTAACTTATTCAATTACGCCATTTTTAATATTTTCAATTATCGCAGGTTTAGGTTTTGGTTTTACTATTGGTGCACCAATGACTGTATTAGCAACTAGATCAGCACATTCAGATAAAAATAATAGTACTGTAATTGGAACATTATCCGTTTCTAGACAAGTCGGCATAACAATTGCACCGACTATGTTTACGACATTCATTCAATTCGGATATAGCCAAATGGGTAGTAAAATTAAAGAAAGTATAAATTCAGCCCATTTTGGTTTCAAAGATATACCAGTTTCGTTAATGAAAACGATGGAACATAATTCAGGCAATCTTAATAAATTTTTGAACAAGTGAATCAAATTTCTAATGATACATTAAGACATGCAATTACAAATGGCATTGAGGATGCTACACACCTTGCGTATATGCCTATATTTTTAACTGCAGTTATTGCAGCTTTTATTATTTTGCTACTTGTAACGCTCTTTAGTAAAGAATTTAAATAAAAATTTGATAAACTGGTGGAATCGTAAAGAAAGATTAAAAAAGATTAATTGTAGGAAGTAACGTAAAAAAACAGCAACGCAGTATGGTAGACAAGGTTTTAATGTCTACTTTACTGCGTGTTTTGTTTAATATAATACTAAAATGATTGAAATGATTAATGTTATTAAAATGATTAAAAAGTATTGTGATAAAGTTATGATATAAAATGGATTAACGAATCATAATTTTAATGATGATAAAGCCAATGAGTATCACTAAAGCGGCAATCAGTAATGGAATAATGTAATAAAACATGAAATACCTCCAATTATATTTGTATTTATTTTAACTATAAATATTTAAAAGTAAAGTGATTTTATGGTTTTAAGCCGTCAAAGCTTTCAATATTACACACTTTACAAATTAATGTTGCAAACTACATGAAGTGGTATATTGAAATGGGTTGTGTTACATTTGCAATTATACTATGTAACTGTAACAAATGTTATATTTTCATTTATTTTGGTTTTAAATAGATTTGTGAGTATAAAAAACAAATTTGTAAAATTAAAATGAGGCATGATTTGAATACACTTTTTTAGCTTACCTTATTTAATTTTATATTATCAAATGTAAGGGGATATGATATGAAACGTATGAAGCAACTTTTAAAAAACCATACTAAAAATATTATTGTATGCTTAATTGGCGCATTTGTAAGTGCGATTGCAGTAAATTCATTTATATTAGAGTCTAATTTAGGTGATGGGGGTACTGTGGGTATGTCATTAGCATTAAAATATGCCTTTGGTTTTTCACCAGCGATATCCTCGTTAATTATTAACACATTGGTCATTATTGTAGGATGGCGTTTTTTAAGTACTAGAACAGCAGTATATACGTTTATTGCTAATACAGCGATTTCAATCTTTTTAGATTTAACTGAAAATTTTAAGACAGGTATTGATAATTTTGTAATAAATGCTTCGTTTGGTGGCGTTTTAGTAGGTGTAGGTATTGGATTAGTAATTGCTTCTGGTGGTGTGATAGGTGGGACATCAGTCATTGCTAAGATGCTAAATAAATATTTTGACATCAAAACATCGCAAGGTATTTTTGTTTTAGATGGATTAGTTGTCTTGTCTTTTTTATTTGTCTTACCTTTAGAAAACGTCTTATTTACTGTAATTATGATATTTATAACTGAACGTGCTACTGCATTCATTATAGAAGGATTCCATCCTAAAAAAGCAGTGACTGTGATATCTAGTAGAAATGAGATTATAAGTGATGAAATCAATAGTTTTACAGGTAGAGGTTCAACACTCTTAAAGGGTAAAGGTGGATACGGTAAACATGAAACAAGTATGTTGTATGTTGTAGTTCCACAATCACAAGTAACTAGAGTTAAAAAGCTTGTAAATGAGGTAGATGAAAATGCCTTTTTAGTCATTCATGATGTGAGAGATGTATTAGGTAATGGATTTATAAATTTATCTTAATGATAGATTAGTAAAGGAGCACTTCATGTGACGTGTTGTTAATTGCAAATTTTATTCGTTCGATTTTTTTAAGCGTTTGTTTTATTCTAGAACTAAGATGTTTTAAGGAGGCAGTTAAATGGCAATTCCCAAAATAACGACATTTCTAATGTTCAATGGACAAGCAGAAGAAGCAATCAATTTATATGTAGATGCATTTGAAGATGCAGAAATATTAGCGATGGTTAAATATGAAGAAGATGATAAAGAACCCACTGGTGCCGTACAACATGCTATCTTTCGCTTAAAAGATCAAGTTTTTATGGCGATTGATAATATGAATGGTGTCGATGTAGACATGAATCCAGCAATGTCTTTATATGTCACTGTAGATAGTCCGTTAGAAATGGAAAGATTATTCAGTAAATTGAAAAGTGGTGGGGCAATTTTAATGCCTAAAACGGAAATGCCACCATTCAGAGAATTTACATGGATTGTAGATAGATTTGGCGTTAATTTTCAGCTTGCATTACCAGATAAAAAATAAATATTAAAAAGGCTAAGATAAAGTATCATGCACGCGTTACATGTGCTGCTTACTCATAATCTTAGCCTTTTTTAGATTGAAGTATGTTACTAATGCTTTAAAGTATTTGGTGTTATCATGTCACCTTCATTTTTTGAATGTGATCGTAATCAGGTGTAGCATAGAGTGTTTTTTGGTGATCATATGTTACAAATCCTGGTTTTGCGCCAGAAGGTTTGTGAACGTGTCTAATTTCAGTGTAATCAACTGGTATTTGACCAGAATTACCAGCTTTTGAAAAGTAACCGGCTAGCATAGCCGCTTCTTTAATAGTATTTTCGCTTGGCGCATCATTTAAGATAACCACATGAGACCCTGGGATCTCTTTCGTATGAAACCAAAGATGCTGTTTGCTGGCTTTTTTATTCGTTAAATAATCATTTTGCTTATTATTTTTTCCTACAAGTATGGTATCTCCATCAGTTGAAACATACGTTTGCAATTGAATGGTCGGTTTCTTTTTCTTATTTTTTTGCTTCCGCTGTTTCATATAACCTTGTTCAGCAAGCTCTTCTCTAATATCATCAATGTCATCCACAGATATATGTGCGAGTTGTTGTTCTATATTTTCAAAATATGTGATGTTTTCTTTTGTTAAATCGATTTGTCGTGTTAATTCATGTGCACGTGTTTTCAATTTATTATATTTTTTATAATACATTTGAGCGTTTGTAGCTGGTGATTTTGTTGTATCTAATGGAATGGTTATTTCCTGACCATCATAATAATTGGTAGTCGTCAGATACTTATCACCTTGTTTAATTCTATAAATATTTGCAGTGATTAATTCACCGTATAATTGCTGTATTTCTTTATCCTTAGTGCCTTCTTGTTCGTCGATTAATTTACTGAGTTTATTTTGATATTTATGCAGTTGTTGCTGTACAAATTTGACTAAATCATTTGCACGTTGTTTAACGCGTTCTCTTTCTCCTCTAGCATCGTAATATCTATCTAATAAATCATGTAGAGAATCATATTCAACCATATCATCGTAAAATTGATTTAAGTGCATAAAATAGAAATCTTCTTTTCCTGTTTCATGATTCTTATGAAATACAGGAGTAGGTAAATCCATTGTCTCATTCATAACTGAATTAAATGCCTCTGGTAACGTGTCGGTCGTCATAAATTGTTTACGATTGACAATTTCATTCGTAATTAAAGGACTAAAGCCTTCAAATTGATTTAGCAGTTGCCTAGCGATTTTTCCACTATTGAAATCGATGAATTTTAAAACTTCTGTACCCGTAATACTATATGGATTAGTTTTATTTTGGGTAGGGGGCGCTTCATATTGAAACCCAGGCATAACTGTACGATATTGATTTGTATTTGGAGTTAAATGTTTAAAACCTTCAATAATCTTGCGTTGATCATCTACTAACATTAAATTACTGTGTTTACCCATTATTTCTAAAATAACTGTGCGGTATGTGGTATCACCGATTTCATCTTTACTGTGAATATCTATTTCTACACGTCTATCGTTTCCGATTTGTCTTATAGCTTTAATGAAACCACCCTCTAAATGTTTACGGAATACTCTTGCAAACATTGGTGGTTCAAATGGATTATCATATTTTTTATTCGTTAAATGCATTCTAGCAAAACTAGGATGGATCGAGAGTAGAAGTTGATGGTTTTTACGATTTTGACGTATTACCATGATGATTGTATCGTTTTCAGGTTGATTGATTTTATGAATCCTACCATCAACGAGAAATTGTAAAGATTCTACCATTTTTCGTGTAAATAAACCATCGTATGCCATTACTATCAGCCACCTTATTTTTAGTCATTCATCACATTGTAACATGGTGAAAAGATTTGGTCATGAGCAAAGTTTGTTTGAACGTATGCTATACAACCAAACACTCATTATGGTATCATAGTTTAATAATAGAAGAATAGCTTAGAGAGGTAGTAAGGCATGGATAATGAGAAAGGTTTGTTGATTGTACTTTCTGGACCATCTGGTGTAGGAAAAGGTACAGTTAGAAAAAAAATATTTGATGACCCAACCACATCTTATAAATATTCTATCTCGATGACGACACGTAATATGCGTGAAGGTGAAGTCGATGGTGTAGATTATTTCTTCAAAACAAAGGCAGAGTTTGAAGCGTTAATTAAACAAGATCAATTTATAGAATATGCAGAATATGTGGGAAATTATTACGGTACACCAGTGCAATACGTAAAAGATACTATGGACCAAGGACATGATGTATTTTTAGAAATTGAAGTTGAAGGTGCCAAACAGGTTCGAAAGAAATTCCCTGATGCATTATTTATTTTTCTAGCTCCACCAAGTTTAGATCATTTACGTGAGCGCTTAGTAGGGCGTGGTACTGAGTCAGACGAAAAAATTCAAAGCAGAGTACTTGAAGCTCGTAAAGAAGTTGAAATGATGAATTTATACGATTATGTTGTCGTTAACGATGAAGTAGAATTAGCTAAGCAACGTATTCAATCCATTGTTGAAGCTGAGCATTTGAAAAGGGAAAGAATTGAAGCAAAATATAGAAAAATGATATTGGAGGCAAAAAAATAATGTTATATCCACCATTAAATGATTTAACATCTAAAATCACATCAAAATATTTAATCGCTACAACTGCAGCTAAACGTGCACGTGAGTTGGATGAGCATCCAAATAGTACACTATTAAACAAATATAATTCAGAAAAAGCAGTGGGAAAAGCTTTGGAAGAAATAGCTGGCGGCGAAGTTTATCCTGAAACTACAAAATAACACTTTCTAAGCGAATATTAAATCATATAATTTTATATTTTTGAAAAGTACACCAGGTTAATGATGTGCACTTCAAAAGTCAGACGCATGTGATGACTTTGAGGTTTCATAGCCAAGGTGTGCTTTTTTAATTTGGGCAATAATTTGTGTATAATAAGCAGTAATCATATTTATATTTAAAGCAATGAAGCTAAAATAAGGTATTGCATAAAATAATTCATTGGCTGAGTAACATAAAATACATTGTGTAGTTATTTGTACGACCTTGATACAGAATTAAAACATTTGTTTATATTTAGGTATATTGAAAAATTCAATATATAAATTACAAAGTTGAACAATTAATAGAAAGATATTAACGATTTGGAGGAAAACTACGATGAAAAATATTTTACTTGCTGTCACTGGTGGTATCGCTGCGTATAAAGCAATAGATTTAACGAGTAAACTCACACAGGCTGATTATAACGTGAGAGTGATGTTAACAGATCATGCACAAGAGTTTGTAACTCCTTTAGCTTTTCAGGCTATTGGTAGAAATCCTGTTTATACGAGTACTTTTAGAGAACACAATCCAGAAGAAATTCAGCATGTTGCTTTAGGAGATTGGGCAGATGCGATTGTTGTAGCACCGGCAACTGCTAATACCATCGCTAAACTGGCAAATGGTATTGCTGATGACATGGTTACATCAACATTATTAGCTACAGAAACACCCAAATTTATCGCTCCTGCAATGAATGTACATATGTATGAGAACAAAAGAACGCAACATAACTTAGCAACATTAAGTTCAGATGGTTATTATTTCTTAGAACCTGGTGAAGGATTCCTAGCTTGTGGTTATGTAGCAAAAGGAAGAATGGAAGAGCCTTTACAAATTGTAGAAAGATTAAATCAGTATTTTAAAAACAACACGTCAGCGACAAAAAATAGTAGATTTAACGGTATACAAGCATTGGTGACAGCGGGGCCAACCATAGAAGAGCTAGACCCTGTTCGTTATTTATCCAACCGCTCATCAGGTAAAATGGGATATGCACTCGCAGAATCTTTAGCTCAAAGAGGGGCGATCGTGACACTTATATCTGGTCCAACTCATCTAACACCACCTAAGAATGTAGAAGTCATTCAAGTAGAAAGTGCACAACAGATGTTTGAAGCGGTTAAAACGCGATTCGATAAGATGGATATTGTCTTTAAATCTGCAGCGGTATCAGATTATGCTCCAACTGAATTATTAGAACATAAACTTAAAAAACGACAAGGTGATTTGACTGTTACTTTTAAACGCACACCCGATATTTTAAAATACTTGGGTGAGCATAAAGATAAACAATTTTTAGTTGGTTTTGCAGCAGAAACACAAAATATTGAATCATATGCTCAAAAAAAACTAAAAAGTAAAAACGCAGATGTCATCATAGCGAATAATGTTGGCGATCGTACCATTGGGTTTAGCTCTGATGATAATGCATATACTATGTACTATAAAAACGGTGAAACAATATCATTAGGGAAACATAAAAAAGTCATATTAGCGGAGCATATATTAGACAGTTTAGAAACAAGGTGGAAATAAAATGATAGCAAAAGTAATCGTAGATATACCATCTAAAAGTGTTGACTTTACGTTTGATTATTTAATTCCACAAAAATTTCAAGCGATGGTTGAAGTTGGTATGCGCGTGATTGTACCTTTTGGACCGAGAACGATTCAAGGTTATGTTATGGACATCACTCAGCAAACCGACACTAGTATGGACATATCAAAATTAAAAGCAATAAAAGAAATACAAGATATTAAACCTGAATTAACGAAAGAATTAATACAACTTGCAGATTGGTATCATACGTATTTTGTTACAAAACGAATTTCTATGTTAGAGGTTATGCTTCCAAGCGCAATCAAAGCCAAATATACTAAAGTATTTGCAGTTAAAGATACTGAAGCCATACCAGAAAAATTGTTGAAACGATTTGATTCGGAAGGACATTATGCATATAAAGTAGCACAAAAAAATGAAGACTTAACGCTCATTGCACCATTTTTAAAGCAAGGTGCAATTCTTGAAGATACGATTTTGTCTCAAAGTTTAAAGAAAAAGAAACAACGCGCAGTGCGCATTGTCGAAGGCTTTAATGATGATACAGTATTAGAATCTTTGGAAAAATCAAAAAAGCAATATGAATTATATGCTTATTTAATTGATGAAAATCATCACGTAGTTTTTTTAAAACAGTTGGAAGAAATGGGTTTTTCAAAATCTAGCATTGAGACGTTAGTCCGTAAAGGCTTTATTGAGAAATATGATACAACTGTAGAGCGAGATCCTTTTGCAACACGGGTATTTGAACAAGATCAAAAGCAACAACTTACGCAAGAACAACAAGAAGCATATGATGCGATACTTGAGACGATTAATAAAGGTGAACAACGTACATTTTTATTACATGGCGTAACGGGTTCTGGTAAGACGGAAGTTTACTTGCAAACTATAGAAAATGTACTCAATCAAGGTAAACAAGCGATGATGTTAGTGCCAGAAATTGCACTCACTCCTCAAATGGTATTAAGATTTAAACGAAGATTTGGAGACGAAGTAGCAGTTTTACACTCAGGATTATCTAAAGGGGAACGTTATGATGAATGGCAAAAAATTAGAGATGGAAAAGCGAGTGTGAGTGTAGGAGCTCGCTCAAGTGTATTTGCCCCTTTCAAAGATTTAGGTATGATCATTATAGATGAAGAACATGAGTCTTCCTATAAACAAGAGGATTATCCTAGATACCATGCTAGAGATATTGCACAATGGCGCAGTCAATATCATCATTGCCCTTTAGTATTAGGCAGTGCTACACCAAGTTTAGAGACATATGCACGTGCAACTAAAGGTGTTTATGAACTATTATCATTACCTCATAGAGTGAATCAGCAAGCTTTGCCAGACGTGAATATCGTAGATATGCGTGCTGAACTTGCTTCTGGCAATCGTTCTATGTTTTCAGAAGATTTGCGTAGTGCGATTCAAGAGCGTTTAGATAAAAAAGAACAAGTTGTTTTATTTTTAAATAGACGTGGATATGCGTCATTTATGTTGTGTCGAGATTGTGGCCATGTCCCTCAATGTCCTAACTGTGATATTTCTCTCACATATCATAAGTCTACGGATCAATTGAAATGCCATTATTGTGGTCATCAAGAAGTACCACCTAATAAGTGTCCCAACTGTGAAAGTGAACATATCAGACAGGTAGGCACAGGTACTCAAAGAGTTGAAGAACTATTACAAGAAAATTTTCAGGAAGCAAAAATTATTCGTATGGATGTTGATACCACTTCTCGAAAAGGTGCACACGAACAATTATTAGATGACTTTGGTTCAGGTAAAGGAGATATTTTACTGGGGACACAGATGATAGCGAAAGGTTTGGACTTTCCAAATATTACTTTGGTTGGCGTATTAAATGCTGATACGATGTTAAACTTGCCTGACTTTAGAGCTAGTGAGCGTACATATCAATTGTTGACGCAAGTTTCAGGACGTGCAGGCCGTCATGAAAAAGAGGGACAGGTGATTATACAAACATATAATCCTGATCATTATGCTATTAAAGATGTTCAAGATAATGACTATCATTCCTTTTTCGAAAAAGAAATGAATTATAGAAAGTTAGGTAAATATTCACCATATTTCTTTTTAATTAATTTTACGATTGCGCATAATAATATGAAAAAAGTAATGGAAGCTTCTAAACATATACACAAAATATTGTTACAGCATTTATCAGATAAGGCATTAGTTCTAGGCCCTTCTCCAGCAGCTTTATCACGAATTAATAATGAATATCGCTTCCAAATATTAATAAAATATAAAAGCGAACCTTCATTGCACGAAGCATTAAAGTATTTAGATGATTTTTATCATGATCAGTATTTAAAAGACAAATTATCACTGAAGATAGACATCAATCCACAAATGATGATGTAGGTTGTTGTTGTAAATGGATTAATTGCAGTGTATAAAAGGGGAGTCTTAAAATCAGTATTTTATTGGTTTTAAGGCTCTCTTTTTATTGAATATTAAATATTAATGGTTGAATATGATTGATAGATATAGTAAATTTATTTGCTCACATTTTTTTAAAGGAGTACTAGATATGGAGATGAGAATTGCAAATAAAAATGATATTGAAACAATTATAAAATTAAGAAAAGAACAATTACTTGATCAAGGCATGCATGGTACTGAAGATATTGACGATAATATGAGAGCATATTTTAAAGATGTTTTCGATAAAGGAAACATCTACCAAGTATTTATGATAGATAATCATCAAGTTGTAGCAACAGGAGCTGTTGTCTTCCAACAGATACCACCTGCATATGATAATCATTATGGTGTAGAAGGTTATATTACTAATGTTTATACAACTAAATTATATAGAGGATTAGGTTTGAGTAAACAAATTCTAGAAGAGCTTTTATTAAAGTGTAAAACAGAACAGGTGAATATCGTTAATTTAAAAGCTTCTACTCAAGCAGAGCCATTATATTCTAAAATTGGTTTTATAAAAAATGTATCATCCATGACCATTGAGTTAGCAAATAGTGAAGCGAAACAGTAATAGATATAAAGCTAATTATTATTATATCGTTTATTTAGTTTAACGTTTTAGATGTTTCTAAATAAACTAAATTTTAATATAAGGTATAAATTTAAGGTTTATTTTATTGAAGAAATAATAAAGTAATGTCTTGCTATAGTTAAAATAAATCTAAATATAAAATGAAAAAGTAGAAGTAAGAAGAATGTCATTCAGCTAGTATTTATTTCTTTTTACTTCTACTTTTTAATTAATTCATATTATAAAATATTAAAAAGAATATAAACTGATTAATAAAAATGCTTTCGCATTATAAGTTACAATGATAACATAATATTAATTTATAAAAATTGATATAGAAGTATTATACGCAATTGCTAAACATTTTAATGATTAATATTTCGCGTGATAAATTATGCGATAAAGTTCTCTAGTCATTGATTAAAAGGGGGGCATAAATGGAATATAATCAGTTTGAACAACCTATCGGTAAGTCATTAATCGATTTCTCTCAACCCAAAACACCAACGGCTGATGTGTTAGAAGGGAAGTATTGTAGATTAGAAAAATTAGCTTCAAAACATATTAACCCTTTATTCACTCATTTTAATGAGCAAGAAGATGCACCTAATTGGACGTATTTACCAGACGCGCAGCCTAAAAGTTATGATGATTTTGCAACCTATATAAAAAATAAAGTACAAACAAAGGATCCATATTTTTTTGCTATAATAGATCAATTTGATAATGATGTAGTAGGTATTTTATCATTACTTAGAATAAATGAACCAAATGCAACAATTGAAGTTGGTCATATTCATTATGCTAATAAAATGAAACGAACACGTATTGCTACAGAAACACACTACTTATTAGCAAAATATATCTTTGACACTTTGGGATATAGAAGGTATGAATGGAAATGTGATGCATTAAATGAGCCTTCTATAAAAGCAGCCAAACGACTTGGCTTTAAATATGAAGGTTTGTTTAAAAATCATACTATTTATAAACAAAGAAGTAGAGATACATACTGGCTCGCTATGTTAGATGATGAGTGGTCAGTATATAAAACTAAGTTTGAGAATTGGTTGAACGAATATAATTTTGATGAATCTGGCAATCAAATAAATAAGTTATCACTATGATATTACAACATTAACTGGATAATAAATATTTTGTAAACCGTAAGCTTGTATAGGGGGCTTACGGTTATATTTGTGATGACGGAATAAAATTAAAGTGAAAATATATGTGATTTCAGTTCGTGTATTTCATCAAAGCTTGGTGCAAATTTAACTAAAATAAGTTATAATGATATGATGAATTTTTATGAGGAGTAATTTGTATGACAATAAAGCAACTTGTTACAGCAGAAAATCCAATTTTGCAAAAGCACGTGCCGGATGTATCACGATTTGACGAAAACTTAGCTCAATTATTGCTCGATTTAGAAGACACAATGTATGAAGTTGAGGCTTCTGCCATATGTGCCCCGCAAATTGGCATTTTACAAAAGGTAGCTATTATAGATATGGAAATAGATGGATTGTTACAACTTATTAATCCAAAAATCATTCGAGAATCTGACCAAAAAGTAACTGAGTTAGAGGGCTCTATTTCATTACCTGACATTTATGGTGAAGTTGAAAGAAGTAAAATGATTGTTGTTAAAAGTAATGATAAAAATGGAAACGAAGTAGAAATGACTGCATATGATGATATTGCACGCATGATATTGCATATGATTGATCATTTTGAAGGTAAACTTTTTACAGAACGTGCAGATAAAATTTTGACTGAAGCAGAAGTGGAGGCGTATTTTGAAAATGAGTAAAATTATTTTTATGGGGACACCAGATTTTTCAACAAAAGTGTTAGAAATGTTAATTGTAGAACATAACGTGATCGCAGTCGTTACTCAACCTGATCGACCAGTTGGCAGAAAACGAAAATTAACACCACCACCAGTGAAACAAGTTGCAATAGAACATGCGATTCCTGTATATCAGCCTGAAAAACTGTCAAAATCTGAAGAATTAGAGATGTTGATTGATTTAAACGCGGATTTAATTGTTACTGCGGCATTTGGCCAATTATTACCACAACGTTTATTGGATGCACCAAAGTTAGGTGCTATCAATGTACATGCATCATTATTACCTAAATATAGAGGTGGAGCCCCGATACATCAAGCGATTATAGATGGAGAAACACAAACTGGTATTTCTATCATGTATATGGCTAAGAAATTGGATGCTGGAAATATTATAGCTCAAAAAGCGATCGATATTGAACCACAAGATGACGTTGGTGTAATGCATGATAAATTAAGCTTTTTAGGTGCTGAATTATTAAAAGAAACGCTTCCTTCTATCATTAATGGTACGAATGAAAGTATTGTTCAAAATGAAGACGAAGCGACATTTGCATCTAACATTCGTCGAGAAGATGAAAAAATTGATTGGTCAGAACCTGCTGAAGTAGTTTATAACCATATTAGAGGTCTATCTCCATGGCCGGTTGCCTACACAATTATGGATGGAGAAAACTTAAAAGTCTATGCTTCACGCATTGAAAAAGATAAAGACGGTGAGCCAGGTACAATAATAGAGACAACTAAGAAAGCAATTATTGTGGCTACAGGTTCTAGTGATGCGATTGCATTAACAGAGATTCAAGTTGCTGGTAAAAAGAGAATGCCTACAGCTAATTACTTAAGTGGTGTACAATCAACACTCGTTGGGAAGGTATTAAAATGACAATTGAAACTAATGTAAGGTTATTAGCTTTTGAAACACTACAAGATATTATTAATGATAAAGCTTATAGTAATATTATTATTAATGAGGTATTAACAAATAATGAGTTAAATCGAGCTGATAAGAATTTATTAACCGAATTAGTATATGGTACGTTAAAAAGAAAATATACACTAGATTATTATTTGAAACCATTTGTACAAACTAAACTTAAAGGTTGGGTCAGACAGTTACTATGGATGAGTATCTATCAGTATATGTATTTGGATAAAGTTCCTGAACATGCGATTATTAATGAAGCTGTTAATATAGCAAAATATAAAGGCGGCCCACATAACGGTAATGTGGTTAATGGAATCTTGAGAACCCTTATGCGCAGTGAGTTACCAAATTTCAATGAAATTTCGGACGATAAGAAGCGAATTGCTATTCAGTATAGTTTGCCTAAATGGCTTGTTGATCACTGGGTGACACACTTTGGAATAGAAGAAACTGAAGCAATTGCACAATCATTTTTAACAAAAGTGACAACAACTGTAAGGGTTAATTTGACAAGAATTTCAGTTGAACATGTGATGCAACGTTTAGAAGAAGAAGGTTACACTGTAACGCAAGATAATGACATTACAATTTGTTTACATATTAGTGGTAAACCGATTATAGAGTCACGCGTATTTAAAGATGGTTTAGTATCTATCCAAGATAAAAGTTCTATGTTTGTAGCTGACGTGATGAATCTTCAAGATGGCGACCTTGTATTAGATGCTTGTAGTGCACCTGGCGGAAAAGCATGTCATATAGCAGAAAGGCTACATGGTACTGGACATGTAGATGCGACAGACATCCATGAACATAAAATTGATTTGATTGATTTTAACATTCGAAAATTACGATTATCTAACATTTCCGCTTTTAGTCACGATGCGACGGAAAATTATGATAAAGTGTATGATAAGATTTTAGTAGATGCACCTTGTAGTGGCTTAGGTGTACTTAGACATAAGCCAGAAATCAAATACGAACAAAGTCAGCAAAGTATTCAATCTTTAGTGAATATTCAACTAGAAATTTTAAATAATGTGAAACATCATTTACGTCCAGGAGGCACTTTAGTTTATTCAACTTGTACAATAGAACAGTTAGAAAATGAAAATGTAATATATACATTTTTAAAAGAAAATAAAGATTTTGAATTTGATTTATTTGAACATCCAATCAGTGGAGAAAAGGTAAAAACTTTACAAGTGTTACCTCAGCATTTTAATTCTGATGGCTTTTTCATTACTAGGATAAAAAGAAAGGACCAATAAATAATGATAACTGCAGAAAAGAAGAAAAAGAATAAATTTCTTCCCAATTTTGAAAAGCAATCTATATACTCTTTAAGATATGATGAAATGGAAAATTGGTTAAAGGAAAATGGGCAACAAAAATTCAGAGCGAAACAAATCTTTGAATGGTTATATGAAAAACGAGTAGACAGCATTGATGAAATGACAAATTTGTCTAAAGAGTTAAGAGCACTATTGAAAGATCATTTTGCAATGACAGTGATGACGACAGTAGTTAAACAAGAAAGCAAAGATGGTACAATCAAATTCTTATTTGAATTACAAGATGGGTACACAATCGAAACAGTATTAATGAGACATGAATATGGTAATTCCGTATGTGTTACTACTCAAGTGGGTTGCCGTATAGGTTGTACATTCTGTGCATCTACACTAGGTGGCTTAAAGCGTAATTTAGAAGCGGGAGAAATTGTATCTCAAGTGCTTACTGTCCAAAAAGCATTAGATGAAACCGAAGAACGTGTATCTCAAATCGTCATCATGGGTATTGGGGAGCCATTTGAAAACTATGATGAAATGATGGACTTTTTGAAGATTGTTAATCATGACAATGGTTTAAATATAGGTGCGCGTCATATTACTGTTTCTACTTCTGGTATTATACCTAGAATTTATGATTTTGCTGACGAAGATATTCAAATCAATTTTGCAGTAAGCTTACATGGGGCTAATGACGAAATTCGTTCTCGATTAATGCCTATTAACCGAGCGTATAAAGTTGAAAAATTAATGGAAGCCATTAAATATTATCAAGAAACAACAAATAGACGTGTTACATTTGAATATGGTCTATTTGGAGGCGTCAATGATCAAGTTGAGCATGCGAGAGAGTTAGCACATTTAATTCAAAAATTAAACTGTCATGTAAATTTAATACCTGTGAACCATGTACCAGAAAGAAATTACGTCAAGACGCCTAAAGAAGATATCTTTAAATTTGAAAAAGAATTAAAGAGACTAGGTATTAATGCAACTATAAGAAGAGAACAAGGTGCTGATATAGATGCAGCATGTGGTCAATTAAGAGCTAAGGAACGAAAAGTAGAAACGAGGTAATAGTATGCTAAAAGCACAATTTTTTACTGACACAGGTCAATATCGTGATAAGAACGAAGATGCAGGTGGTGTGTTCTATAATAAAACAGAACAACAATTACTTGTACTCTGTGATGGTATGGGTGGACATTTAGCAGGAGAAGTAGCAAGTCAATTTGTAACAGATGAATTGCAACGTCGTTTTGAAGAAGAAAATTTAATTGAACCTAACCAAGCCGAGGATTGGCTGAGAACTACACTTAAAGCGATTAATCGTGAATTATATCAACTCTCTGTTGATAATACAGACTATTATGGC
Organism: Staphylococcus ureilyticus; assembly: GCF_025558845.1. Taxonomy (NCBI): domain Bacteria; kingdom Bacillati; phylum Bacillota; class Bacilli; order Caryophanales; family Staphylococcaceae; genus Staphylococcus; species Staphylococcus ureilyticus. The sequence goes on from NZ_CP094825.1 coordinate 923,008, forward strand.
ATGGGAACAACTTGTGTTTGTGCGTTAGTATTTGATGATTATGTAGTGGTCGCAAATATTGGTGATTCAAGAGGATATTTGGTTAATAGTAGAGAGATTGAACAAATTACAAACGATCATTCTTTCGTTAATCATTTAGTGATGATTGGTCAAATTAGTGCTGAAGAAGCGTTCAATCATCCGCAAAAAAATATTATTACAAAAGTTATGGGTACGGATAAGGTAGTAACACCAGATATTTTTGTAAAAAGAACTAATTTTTATGATTTTCTATTACTTAACTCGGATGGATTAACAGATTTTGCGAGAAATCATATGATTCAAGAAGAATTAATGCAAGAAAATGATTTAGAAACACACGGCCGGAATCTTATTGAATTAGCAATATCTCAAGAAACGAATGATAATGTGAGTATTGTTTTAGCAGAAATTGAAGGAGATAAGGTATGATTGGAAAATTAATAAGCGAACGTTATAAAGTGATAAAAAAGCTTGGCGGCGGTGGCATGAGCACAGTATATTTGGCTGATGACACAATTTTAAATCGCAATGTAGCAATTAAAGCTATTAGGATACCTTCTGGTGAAAAAGAAGAAACAATTAAGCGTTTTGAACGTGAAGTTCACAATTTAACACAACTTTCACATAAAAATATCGTTAATGTTTTTGATGTTACTGAAAATGATGAAAATTTCTTTTTAGTGATGGAATACATAGAAGGTCCCACTTTATCAGAATATATTCAACAACATCGACCTTTAGACATCAAAACCGTAATCAAATTTACTGAACAAATTATTGAAGGAATAAAGCATGCACATGATACAAAGATTGTTCATCGTGATGTAAAACCTCAAAATATTTTGGTGAATCGTGATCAAACACTAAAAATATTAGATTTTGGTATTGCAAAAGCATTAAGCGAAACGACGATGACCCAAACAAATCATGTTTTAGGGACGGTTCAATACCTTTCTCCAGAACAAGCGCGTGGTGATGTAACAGATAACGGCACTGATATATATTCTATTGGTGTTGTACTGTATGAAATGTTAGTAGGACAACCTCCTTTTTCCGGTGAAACAGCAGTAAGCATCGCTATAAAACATATCCAAGATCCAATGCCTAATGTTTCAAGCAAACGTTCTGAAGTACCACAATCATTGAGCAACGTCGTGCTTAAAGCGACTGAAAAAGATAAGAAAGATCGCTATCAATCGGTTCAAGAAATGCAAGATGACTTGTCTACTGTCCTGACAAAAGAGCGTGAAAATGAATCACCATATCATTCTGTTGACGCTGACACTAAAACAGTGCCTATTGATAAAGCAGAGATTGCTAATCAGACTCGTGATGAAGATAAAGCAAAAAGCATGAATCAAACCATGCAAATTCCAATTGTTAATCAACAATATTTTCAATCAAATGAGGAACAATTATATACAATGCTTCCGAAAAAAAGATCGAAAAAGAAAAAGTTTTTCTATGGTTTAATCATTGTGTTACTATTGTTTGGATTATTTGGTTTTATGGCCATGGGAATGTTTGGTAATAAATATTTGGAAACACCTAATTTAATAGGTAAGACTGAAAAAGAAGCTGAAGGTATTTTAAAGGATAACAAACTAGAATTAGGCAAAACTACAAGAGCTTATAGTGATAAATATCCTGAGAATAAAATTATTAAAACATCACCTGGTAAAGGTGAACGTTTAGAACAACAAAGTAAAGTAGACATTGTATTATCAAAAGGACCTAAAACTGCAGAAATGCCAAAATTATATGGATTACCAAAAGCAGAGGCATTAAATAAATTAAAAAAATTAGGAATTGATGATGCAAAAGTAGATCAATCTTATACGAAACAAAATGTAGCTAAAGGCTTAATTGAAGCACAAAGTATATCGCCAGGTGATAGAGTGAAAATAAATGATAGTGACATTAAATTGACTGAATCATTAGGTGTTAAACAAGTTAATGTGGATGATTATGAGAAAAAATCATTCAAGACAGCTAAATCTGAACTAGAATCTAAAGGATTTAAAGTAGTTACTGTAGAAAAACGCTCTGATAAAACAGTTAAAAAGGACAATGTCATTAGTCAATCACCTAAAGACGAAGAAGTAGATGAAGGTTCTACCGTAGAATTCGTAGTATCTACAGGTAAACCGAAAGCATCAGAGAAAAAAGAAGATAAAGATTCTGAGGAGCAAGAAGATAAGTCATCTAAAGAAGATGATAAACCTCAAACTAAAACATATACAGAAACCTATCAAGTTCCCTATACGGGTGATGATGATGAAAGCCAAGAAGTGAAAGTATATGTGAGAGACAAGGATGACAAAGGATCATCAGCTGCACAAAGCTTCAAAATTAAAGATGATAAAACCGTTACTATTCCAATGACGATTGAAAAAGGAGAGACGGCGGGTTATACGATTCGAGTTGATGGCAAGATTGTAGCTGATAAAGATATTCCTTATGATTTTTAGCGCAACTTAACGAACAAAGTGAAGGGAGTTTAGTTGCGCTTATGCAGAAGCCAAAGGCTTCTGCGAACTACTTTTAAAAAACGTTTATAACAGAGTATTATTGCTATCATTACATGTAGTAATAATGCTCTGTTATTTATTTTTAACTGAAATAGTCTCAAATCGTATTTAAATTAAAAAGCCTTTGCTATAATATAGTATGTAAAGCTTTTAAAAGAGGGGTGCCTAAGTGAAAACAGGACGCATCATAAAATCATTAAGTGGTGTATATCGCGTAGATGTAAATGGCGAAATGTACGACACAAAACCACGTGGATTATTTAGAAAAAATAAATTTTCACCTATTGTTGGTGATGTTGTAGATTTTGAAGTTGAAAATATTACAGATGGTTATATTCACCGTGTTCACGAACGAAAAAATGAATTAAAAAGACCACCAGTTAGCAATGTTGATCATCTAGTATTAGTGATGAGTGCGGTAGAACCTGAATTTTCAACTCAGTTATTGGATAGATTTTTAGTCATAGCACACTCGTATCATATGAGACCTCGCATATTAGTAACTAAACGTGATATTACTTCACCTAGCACGGAAAACAAAATATTACAGACACTAAAAGTTTATGAAAATATGGGATATCATACACAATTTATAAGTGTTGAAGATCATATCGATGAAGTTTTCATGCAATGGGGAGAAGGACTAGTGGTATTAAGCGGTCAATCAGGTGTTGGGAAATCTACGTTATTAAATCGATATTTTCCTGAATTGAACATTGAAACACAACATATATCTAGAGCGTTAAACAGGGGAAGACATACTACAAGGCATGTAGAATTATTTGAACGGAAAAATGGCTTTATAGCTGACACACCTGGATTTAGCGCATTAGATTTTAATCATATTCAAAAAGATGAAGTGAAACATTATTTCATGGAAATCAATGAATATGGTGAACATTGTAAATTTAGAGATTGCAACCATATAAACGAACCCAAGTGTAACGTTAAGTATGAAATAGAAAAAGGGAATATAGCTCACTTTAGATATGAACATTATTTACAATTATTTAATGAAATTGCAAACAGAAAGGAAAGATATTAAGTGGCAAAATTATATCCATCATTATTATCAGCTGATTTTTTACAATTACAAAAGGAATTAAAAGCATTAGAAGATGCAGGTGTTGATGGTGTGCACTTTGATGTGATGGACGGTCAATTTGTTCCAAATATTTCAATTGGATTGCCTATATTAGAAGCCGTTAGAAAGGGTACTGATTTACCAATAGATGTGCATTTAATGATAGAAGAACCAGAAAAATATGTGGAGCTTTTTGCAGCACAGGGTGCAGACATGATTTCAGTACATGTGGAAGCAACACCGCATATTCATAGAGTAATACAACAAATTAAAAATACTAATGTAAAAGCTGGTGTAGTCATTAACCCGGGTACATCGGTGAATACGATTATGCCAGTGCTGAAAATGGTGGATTATGTACTTGTCATGACAGTTAACCCTGGATTTGGCGGTCAAACATTCATTCAAGATAGCATTAGCAAATTGGACGAACTAGTTAAGATAAAAAAAGCATTAAACTTATCATTTGAAATCGAAGTTGATGGTGGCATTAACGATGAAACAGTTGCAACTGTTATCAAACACGGTGCCACTATGTTGGTAGCTGGTTCATACTTCTTTAAACAAAAAGATTATAAACAAGTGACGCAAACATTGAAAGGTTGAAATCAATGAAAGTCAATTTATTATGTGGGGCAAGAAATTTACCAGAAAATATTATACAAAATAAGGCAAATGAGTCATGGATAGGGATTGACCGAGGTGCATTAATATTGATTGAATCAGGTATTATGCCTCAATTTGCAGTCGGTGATTTTGATTCAATAACTAAAGAAGAAAAGGATTATTTGGCTGAAAAACTAGCAATTAATCCATATCATTCTGAAAAAGATGACACTGATTTAGCATTGGGTATCGATCAAGCAATCCATTCAGGCTATAGTGAAATATGTGTTTATGGAGCAACCGGTGGGCGTTTAGACCATTTTATGGGTGCATTGCAAATTTTAGAGAAGCCAGAATATACAAAAAAGAAAATTAATATTAAAATCATTGATCAACAAAATGAAATTTCATATTTATCTGCTAAAGATCATTGTGTTGAAAGAGATTTTAATTATCCATATATATCATTCATCCCAATTACATATCCTACAGTTATTTCATTAGCCAATTTTAAATATGAATTGAAGCAAGCATCTTTACAACTCGGTTCTACGCTGACAATATCTAATGAACTAATAAAACCACGAGGTACTGTTTCTATTTATTCAGGTAGCGTATTAATGATTAAAAGTAAAGATTGATAAATCGTAGCAAAATTAATTATAAAAAAAGACCAATCCTCCACATAAGGATTGGTCTTTTTCGTGCATTATATTTATTAAACTCTAGTTACTTTACCAGATTTTAAAGCACGTGCAGAAACCCAAACTTTTTTAGGTTTTCCGTCTACAAGAATTCTAACTTTTTGAAGGTTAGCATTCCATCTTCTTTTAGAAGAATTTAAAGCGTGTGAACGATTGTTTCCAGTTGAAGCTTTGCGACCTGTTACGAAACATTGTTTGCCCATGAAAGTACCTCCTTTAATAAATATAAATACACATATCTACTACATACTTGAATAATGTACCACATAAAAAAAATAATGGCAATAAAATGAAAAAAAATTTCTTTACATAGCTTCTACTTTTGTTACACTCATTTTATGATATAATTGTAAACTATGGATAATATTGTATTTTTTAATCTTAATATAAAGTTTTAAAGTATCAAAAATAAAGTGAGGACCATAAACTAGGAGGCCCAATAAAATGACATTAGAAATTACAAATGATTATGGTAGCATAGACATTTCAAACGAAGTAATAGCTTCAGTTGTGGGTAGTAAAGCGGTAGAATGTTATGGCATTGTAGGAATGGCTTCTAGACAACAAGTAAGAGACGGAATTGCTGAAATTTTAGGTTATGAAAATTATGCAAAAGGCATTGTTGTGAGAGAAGAAAATAGTGTGTTGGATGTTGATATGTATATCATTGTTAGTTACGGTACAAAGATATCAGAAGTTGCAAGCAATGTTCAATCAAATGTCAAATATACATTAGAACAAACATTAAAAGTTAAAGTAAATTCAATTAATATATTTGTACAAGGCGTACGAGTGGATAATGGCAAGAAGAACTAGGAGGACATAACGAGATGGTTAGTAAAATAAATGGTAAATTATTTGCCGAAATGATTATTCAAGGGGCACAAAATTTATCTAATCATTCAGATTTAGTAGATTCATTAAATGTATACCCGGTGCCAGATGGGGATACAGGGACAAATATGAACTTAACAATGACATCTGGCAGAGAAGCAGTAGAAGAGAATTTATCACAGCATATTGGCGAGTTAGGTAAAACATTTTCAAAAGGCTTATTAATGGGTGCACGTGGAAATTCTGGCGTTATCTTATCACAGCTTTTTAGAGGGTTTAGCAAAAATTTAGAAAGTTTTAGCGAAATTAATGCACAGCAATTAGCTGATAGTTTTAAAGCTGGTGTTAACACTGCATATAAAGCAATTATGAAACCCGTAGAAGGCACAATTTTAACTGTTGCTAGAGATGCTGCGGATGCAGGTATACAAAAGGCACAAGAAACAGAAGATTGCATTGAACTTGTGACATATATTATAGAACAAGCCCAGATTTCTTTAGAGAATACGCCCAATTTGTTACCTGTATTAAAAGAAGTTGGTGTAGTTGATAGTGGTGGAAAAGGATTAGTTATCGTTTATGAAGGTTTTCTAAAAGCTTTAAAAGGTGAAACTGTAACTGCAGAAACTCCAAAATTAGATACAGAAACTTTAGTAAATGAAGAACATGACTTCCACGGTGTGATTAATACTGAAGATATTGTATATGGATATTGTACCGAAATGATGGTTCGTTTTGGGGTGAATAAAAAAGTATTCGATGAAGATACTTTTAGAGAAGAAATGAGTCAATTTGGAGATTCATTATTAGTTATTAATGATGATGAAATTGTAAAAGTTCATGTACATACAGAAAAACCTGGCGATGTTTTTAATTACGGACAACAATATGGTGAATTAATTAAATTAAAAGTTGAGAATATGCGAGAACAACATCGTGAAGTTGTAAAAAAAGAACAAAAAGGTACAAATACACAACAATCTAACCAAGAAACTTCAACAGTAGACACTGCTGTCATCGCTATTTCTATGGGAAAAGGCATATCAGAATTGTTTAAATCCATGGGTGCGACACATTTAATAAGTGGTGGCCAGACAATGAACCCGTCTACTGAAGATATTGTGAAAGTGATTGAACAATCCCAATGTAAACGTGCAATCATCTTGCCAAATAATAAAAATATTATGATGGCGAGTGAACAAGCAGCATCAATTGTAGATGCTGAAGCTATTGTGATTCCTTCGAAATCTATACCACAAGGAATAGCTGCATTATTTAATTATGATGAATCAGACGAATTAATTGATAATAAAGCACGCATGATTGAATCATTAGAAGTGATAACTTCTGGCTCTGTTACTTACGCTGTTAGAGATACTAAAGTCGATGGTGTAGAAATAAAAAAAGATGCATTTATGGGATTAGTCGAGGATAAAATTGTCACAAGTAATGAAGATGAATTTGAGACTGTTAAACAGTTATTGTCTCAAATGATTACGGACGAAAGTGAAATAATCACTATGATTATCGGTGAAGATGCCAATAGTGATATAACATCTAATGTTGAATCCTGGATTGAAACAACGTATCCAGATATTGAAATAGATCAACATCAAGGTGATCAGCCTGTATATCAATATCTGTTTTCTGTGGAATAATGTTAGTTTGTTGATAACGACAAAATTTCTATCAATATACGTAATTAGGTATGTGTCATATCTGGTTACGTATATTTATTTTGACGCAAAAAATGGGCAAAGTTTATGTTTAAAGAAGTATATACTAAATAGAGGTAAAAATCGTAATAATATTCACGGTAAAAAATAATTATTTTCATTATGTTTATATGTGTATTCAATTCACAATAGTGTGCAATTTGTAATAATTTTGAATTAAAAGCAGTACAACTAAAATTAGTTTATAATGTTAACTTAAATTGTTATAATAATAAAGGTGCAAATAAAATGTAAGCGCAACACTTTAGAATGATTAAAAATAAGGGTGGGGTATCCATTATGAAATATAAAACAGTTTTCGATATAATTGGTCCAACAATGGTTGGTCCATCATCTTCACATACAGCAGGTGCAGTCAGAATTGGCTTAGTAGCTAAAGATTTATTTAATCAAATACCAAAACAAGTTGATATATATTTGTATGGGTCATTTATGGAAACATATAAGGGCCATGGTACAGATGTAGCACTTGTGGGTGGCTTATTAGGATATGATACAGACGATGATCGAATCCAAAAAAGTTTAGAGACTGCTGAAGAAATTGGCATGAAAGTGAATTTTATTGAAATGGCAGAAGAACGCTCTCACCCAAACACTGCAATTATTAATATGAGAGACGGAGAAAAAGAAATTTCTGTTGAAGGTGTGTCTATTGGTGGCGGTAAGATAGAAGTTGTTGCAATCAATGGTTTTAGTATTGCAATTAGTGGTAACTATCCAGCACTTTTAGTGTTCCATAAAGATACATTTGGTACGATTGGCCGTGTAGCTAATATATTAGGTGATTCCAGTATTAATGTTGGCAGCATGCAAGTTTCAAGAAAAGAAAAAGGTGACCAAGCATTAATGACTTGTGAATTAGATGATGCTATCAATGATGAAATAATAGAAAAAATAAAAAACGTCGATGGTGTAGTGACAGTCTCACTCATGGGCGACGCCTAATGGAGGGATATCAATGTTTAAAAGTGTAAAAGAACTCATTGAAAAATGTGAGACAGAAGATAAAAAAATATATGAAGTGATGCTTGAGCAAGAAATGGAAGTTACTGGTTTATCAGAAGAAGAAGTATATGCACATATGGATAAAAATTTACAAACTATGGAAAATGCATTAGATGAGGGCTTAGAAGGCGTAACTTCAACGACTGGTCTAACAGGTGGAGACGCTGTTTTAATAAAAGAATATTTAAAAACAGGTAAATCTTTATCTGGTGCAACATTATTAGACGCTGTGAGCAAAGCAGTGGCAACAAATGAAGTAAATGCAGCAATGGGTAAAATTTGTGCTACACCAACGGCTGGTTCAGCTGGAGTCGTTCCTGGGGTTCTGTTTGGTTTGAAACCACGATTAGAACCTACACGTAAAGATATGTTGAATTTCTTATTAACTTCAGGCGCATTTGGATTTGTTGTAGCAAATAATGCATCGATATCTGGTGCAGCAGGTGGTTGTCAGGCAGAAGTTGGATCGGCCGCAGCTATGGCTGCAGGTGCGACAGTTGAGCTTGCAGGTGGTACACCACAACAATCTTCGGAAGCTTTTGCAATTTGTTTGAAAAATATGCTAGGTTTAGTATGTGACCCTGTAGCTGGATTAGTAGAAGTACCTTGTGTAAAAAGAAATGCAGCTGGGGCATCTAATGCAATCGTCTCAGCCGATATGGCATTAGCAGGTGTAACTTCCAGAATCCCGACAGACGAAGTAATAGAAGCAATGTATAAAATAGGGCAAACGATGCCTTCAGCGTTGCGTGAAACTGGTCGTGGAGGTTTAGCAGGCACACCGACAGGACAGCGTTTAAAACAAGAAATATTTGGTGATTAAAATGTCAAAAGTCAATTTAATAGAAAGCCCATTTCCATTATCACAAATCAAGGGTTTAGGTCCTAAGCGGTTAGCGGTATTAAATGAATTGAACATTTATACAGTAGAAGATTTAATCTTATATTTACCAACGCGTTATGAAGACAATACTGTAGTTGACTTGAATGAAGCAGAAGATCAAGCGATGGTGACTGTTGTTGGGGAAGTATACTCAACACCCACTGTCGCTTTTTTTGGTAGGAATAAATCTAAGTTGACAGTTCATTTAATGGTTAACAATATTGCTGTAAAATGTGTATTTTTTAATCAACCTTACTTGAAAAAGAAACTAGAACTACACCAAACGGTTACGATTAAAGGAAAATGGAATAGAAATAAGCAAGAAATTAACGGAAATCGAATGTTTTTTAATCAACCAGCAATGGAAGATGTACAATTTGAACCCATTTATCGAATTAAAGAAGGGATAAAGCAAAAACCATTACGTGATATGATTAGGCAAGTTTTAGAACATGTTACGATTCACGAATGGATATCAGATTCATTGAGAGAAAAATATAAATTAGAAACACTAGAAGATACAATCAAAACATTACACCTTGCACCGGACAAAACTTCATTGCTCAAAGCGAGAAGAACTTACGCATTTATTGAATTATTTATGTTTGAACTTAGAATGCAATGGCTAAATAGGTTGGAAAAAATATCAGATGACGCAATCGAAATTGATTATGATATTCAATTAGTAAGAAATTTTATATCACGTTTACCATTTGAATTAACTGATGCACAAAAGCAAAGTGTAAACGAGATATTTAGAGATTTAAAAGCGCCTATTCGCATGCATAGATTGTTACAAGGTGATGTTGGATCAGGAAAAACAGTCGTAGCTGCAATTTGTATGTATGCATTAAAAACAGCAGGTTATCAATCTGCTTTAATGGTACCTACGGAAATACTTGCAGAACAGCATGCTGAAAGTCTTACAGAGATATTTGGTGACAGAATGAACATTGCTTTACTTACAGGTTCAGTAAAAGGGAAAAAACGCAAAATTTTGTTGGAACAACTCGAGCAAAATGAGATAGATTGTATTATTGGTACACATGCGCTTATTCAAGATGATGTTGTCTTTAATAATGTGGGCCTTGTAATTACAGATGAACAGCATCGTTTTGGTGTCAATCAACGACAATTGCTGAGAGAAAAAGGCGCGATGACAAACGTTTTGTTTATGACAGCGACACCTATTCCACGCACATTAGCAATTTCAGTTTTTGGAGAAATGGATGTATCCTCAATCAAACAGTTACCAAAGGGTAGGAAGCCTATTATAACCTCTTGGTCTAAACATGAAGCATACGAAAGTGTATTACAACAAATGTCTGCTGAATTAAAAAAAGGTAGACAAGCATATGTGATTTGTCCATTGATAGAAAGTTCAGAGCATTTAGAAGATGTACAAAATGTAGTTGAATTGTTCGAATCTTTACAAGCCTTTTATGGTAAAGGAAAAGTTGGACTACTTCATGGTAAATTAACCTCAGAAGAAAAAGATCAAGTGATGCAACAATTTAGTAATCATGAAATTGATATATTAGTGTCAACGACAGTGGTAGAAGTAGGAGTAAACGTCCCTAATGCAACATTTATGATGATATATGATGCGGATCGATTTGGATTATCGACTTTACATCAATTAAGAGGACGTGTTGGTAGAAGTGAACACCAAAGCTATTGTGTATTAATTGCTTCACCGAAAACTGAAACAGGGATAGAACGTATGAATGTAATGACACAAACAACAGATGGTTTTGAATTAAGTGAACGTGATTTAGAAATGAGAGGACCTGGTGATTTCTTTGGTGTGAAACAAAGTGGGTTACCTGACTTTTTAGTAGCGAATGTTGTTGAAGATTATAAAATGTTAGAAGTAGCGAGAGATGAGGCAGCAGAATTAATTCAATCCGGTGCATTTTTTGAAGATGAGTATCAAAGATTAAGAACATTTGTAGAAGATAATTTATTATATACTAGTTTTGATTAACAAAAACAGCAATTTAGCGTGTCATTTGCTAAACTGCTGTTTTTTTATATTTACGAGCCTACACCTACTTTAGTCCATGCTTGTGCTACAGATTGTGATTCGTTACTATTACGGCCATATAATTCATCTACTGCTTGTTTTAAGGCAATTTTGGCATCAGAAAATTCAGCATTGGACGTCAAATATTGAGTTAATGCGAGATAGTATATTTGCTCAGCTTTTTCTTTACCAATTGATTGTATCGTTAGGTATGCCGCTTTGTTTGGAATACCACTATTAATATGGACACCACCATTATCTTCAGCACCAGTATAAAATTGATCCATATGTGCTGGTTGATCATATTTTTCTGGATCTTTTAAACTTCTTAAGGCGTCACCATCTTGATTGGGAGTATATACAACTTCACCCATCAGCCAGTTATCAGGGTCAATAAAATACCCAAATACATCTGAGAAAGATTCGTTGAGTGCACCAGATTGATTTACATATTCTAAATTAGCAGTTCTTTCAGTTACCGCATGTGTTAATTCATGAGCAACAATATCTTTAGCGCCTGATAAGGGATTAAATGTTTGACCATCACCGTCACCGTAAACCATATATTGTCCGGTCCATGCTGCATTATTATAGTTCTTATCAAAATGGACAACTGAATTAATATCAGCAGCATTATCGTCGTAACTATTTCTATCGTGTGTATTTAAATAATAATCATAAACTGCTTTTGCGTAATAGTGTGCATCGACGCCAGGACGTTGTTGTTTTTTATCAAAATATTTTGAATCATTTATGATAGGAGAAAATTGATCAGTGGTTCCATTAGCACTTTCAGTATTAATATGTGCATCTGTCGTTGTATCATTTAAAGTATATTGTCCATTGTTGCTAGATACATTAAGTGGTGATTTTTTATCACCATTCACTCCGATACCAGAGCCTTTTTCTAAAGCGTGTTCAATCACATTTTGTTTTTTTAATATCTCCCCAGTGCTAGCATCAACTTGTATTTGCCAATGTGCAGGCTTAGGAGATATGTAATTTAATTCTATATTATATATATATCTTTCTTTTTCACTATTAACATCTAGTTTGTTTTTAGACACTACTTTAAAGCCATCGATGTTTGTAACGTCATTGCTTTTTTTACCAATTGCTTTAAAGGCTAATTTTTCTGCTTGGGAAGAAGATAGTTTCACCTTATTATTAACGTCGATATGTTGTCTGTGTATATGACCATTGATAAGTGATACCTTTCCATCTGAGTTTACATGGACTTTAATTGTGCTATCATTAGCTAGAATATGATTGATTTTTGGTTTTAATTCATAATGTGTAACGCCAGTTGAATCAACACTGCTATTGATTACTTTGTATTGTTTAAATGCATTTTTATTAATAGATTCTGTTTTAGTTTTATTCGTATTGAGCACAGATGTAGCGTTGTTTTGTAGGAAATGTTCTACATCTATTTTATTGGAAATTTTTGTTTCAGTTGAACTTTCTAAGTTTTCAGGAACGATACTATTGATTTCTTTTGCGTTACTCTGAGTGGAAAAAGCTGCAAAAAATGTTGCAGATAACAATGCATTGGTCACTACTTTTTTCAATGTTTACAACCCCTTTGAATTGGAATGAATAATCTATGTATTTCTGAAATATTTTTAATAGTTAAGCGTTTTAAAAACTATACATTTTATTTTTATATAATTTAACATATTATTATTAAAAGTTATATATTAACTTTAAAAACTTTTTTTGCTTTGGTTATAAAAGTGTTCAGCTTTAACTCAATATAATGGAGAAAGTCTTATGTTTTTAGTTGAGCAATTGAAATAGAAAGTGTTATGATATGTTAGGAATGTTTAAGACTTGGTACTAAAATTAGGGAGTAGTAAACTATGAAGTTAAAAAAACAAGAACGTCGTGAAGCAATAAAAAAAGAAATAGAAAAAAATCCCTTTATTACTGATCTTGATTTAAGCAGTCTTTTTTCAGTCAGTATCCAAACAATAAGGTTGGATCGTACACACTTAAATATTCCTGAATTGAGAAAAAGAATAAAATCCGTTGCGAGAAAAAATCACGAAAGTATTCGATCTATTGATGGAAGTGAAATCATAGGTGATGTGATTAACGTTGAACCAGATCATCAAGCAACATCTCTGATTAATATTGATGAAGATTCAGTATTTACAAGAAATAAGATTGCCAGAGGTCATGTGTTGTTTGCACAGGCCAATTCATTATGTGTGGCACTTATACATAAACCAGTCGTTTTAACTAAAGAAAGTAATGTTTCATTTTTAAAACAAGTTAAATTAAACGATACAGTACGTGCTGAAGCACAAGCTGTTGAAATAACGAATAAATATTTTAAGATAAAGGTAAATTCGTATGTCAAAGATACTTTAGTATTTAGAGGTACATTCAAAATGTATTATACAAGTGAGGATGAACAAAATGGTTAAAATAGCTATCGACATGATGGGTGGCGATGACGCACCTGGCATCGTTTTAGAAGCTGTTGAAAAAGCGGTCAATGATTTTAAAGATTTAGAAATTATATTATTTGGAGACCAAAATAAATGTAATATTAATCACGAAAGAGTGGAAGTACGTCACTGTACAGAAGCGATAACGATGGAAGATGAACCTGTAAGAGCAATTAAACGGAAAAAAAATAGTTCGATGGTGCGCATGGCTGAAGCAGTAAAATCTGGTGAAGCGGATGGATGTGTATCAGCCGGTAATACAGGTGCATTAATGTCTGCAGGACTATTTATTGTTGGTAGGATTAAAGGTGTAGAAAGACCAGCATTAGTGCTTACTTTACCTACTGTATCAGGTAAAGGTTTTGTATTTATGGATGTCGGTGCAAATGCGGATGCTAAAGCAGAACACTTATTGCAATATGCACAATTAGGCAATATTTACGCACAAAAAATACGTAATATTGAACAACCTTCTGTAGCATTGCTTAATATAGGAACTGAAGCAGCTAAAGGAAATACATTAACTAAAAAAGCGTTTAATTTAATGGATGAACAACAAGAATTTCATTTTGCTGGTAATGTAGAAGCGAAAGTATTAATGGATGATGCTGCAGATGTCGTTGTCACAGATGGCTATACTGGTAACATGATCCTAAAAAATCTAGAAGGTGTAGCAAAATCTATAGGAAAAATGTTGAAATCTACACTTTTAAGTAGTTTAAAAAATAAATTAGCAGCGTTAGTCTTACGCAAAGATTTAAATGAGTTAACTACAAAAATGGACTATGCAGAATATGGTGGTTCAGTTTTTCTAGGATTGAATGGTATCGTTGTAAAAGCACATGGTAGTTCTAATGCCAAGGCATTTTATTCAGCAATTCGTCAAGCTAAGGTTGCTGGAGAATTAAATATAGTAGATACAATGAGAGAAACGGTGGGGTCAAAAAATGGGTAAAACAGCGATTATTTTTCCTGGACAAGGGTCACAAAAAGTAGGCATGGCTAGTGATTTGTTTAATGAAAGTGATGCCGCAACATCAATTTTAAATGAAGCACAAGCACAATTGGATTTTGATATCTTAGAAACAATGTTTGAAGATGCCGAAGGTAAATTAGGCCAAACTGAAAATACACAACCAGCATTACTTACACATAGTACCGCTTTATTAATGGCATTAAAACAAATTGATGCAGATTATACAATGGGGCATAGTTTAGGTGAGTACGCGAGTCTAGTAGCGAGTGGCGTATTAAAGTTTGAGGACGCGGTAAAAATAGTTCGTAAACGTGGACAATTGATGGCAGCAGCTTTTCCTGATGGTGTTGGTAGCATGGCAGCTGTCCTAGGTTTAAATTACAGTGAAGTTGATGACATTTGTAAACAACTTTCAACAGAAGACGAAGTCATAGAACCTGCTAATATCAATGCACCTGGACAAATTGTGGTTTCAGGGCATAAAACATTAATAGATCAACTTGTTGCTGAAGGAAAATCTTTGGGTGCTAAACGCGTCATGCCTTTAGCCGTTTCTGGTCCTTTCCATTCATCCATGATGCAAGTTATTGAATCGGACTTTGCAAATTATATCGAACAATTTGAATGGAACGACGCCAATTATCCAGTGGTACAAAATGTAAATGCTAAAGGTGAAACAGATGCTAAAGAAATTAAAGAGAATATGATTAAACAATTATATTCTCCGGTTCAATTTATAGATTCTGTGACATGGCTACTTGATCAAGGTGTCGACCATTTTATTGAAATTGGGCCAGGTAAAGTACTTTCAGGATTAATAAAAAAAATAAATAGAGATGTTAAGCTTACTTCAATTCAAACATTAGAAGACGTAAAAGGGTGGAATGAAAATGACTAAAAATGCATTAGTAACTGGAGCATCTAGAGGTATTGGTCGTAGTATCGCAATTCAGTTAGCTGAAGAAGGTTATAACGTAGCAGTAAACTATGCAGGTAATAGAGAAAAAGCAGAGGCTGTAGTAGAAGAAGTGAAAGCTAAAGGTGTAGAAAGCTTAGCAATTCAAGCTAATGTTGCCAATGGCGATGAAGTAAAAGCAATGATTAAAGAAGTAGTAAACCAATTTGGTACAGTCGATGTATTAGTCAATAATGCAGGTATTACTAGAGATAATTTATTGATGCGTATGAAAGAAAGTGAATGGGATGACGTTATCGACACTAATTTAAAAGGTGTGTTTAACTGTATTCAAAAGGTTACACCACAAATGTTAAGACAAAAAAGTGGGTCAATCATCAATTTATCTAGTGTAGTTGGTGCAGTAGGAAATCCTGGCCAAGCTAATTATGTTGCAACAAAAGCAGGCGTTATTGGATTGACTAAATCTGCTGCGAAAGAATTAGCTTCAAGAAATATCACAGTTAATGCCGTTGCACCAGGGTTTATTGTATCTGACATGACAGATGCATTATCAGATGATTTAAAAGATCAAATGTTGCAACAAATTCCATTAGCAAGATTTGGAGAAGACACTGACATTGCAAATACAGTAGCATTTTTAGCTTCAGACAAAGCAAAATATATTACTGGTCAAACAATACATGTCAATGGTGGTATGTTTATGGAATAGTGTAACTGTACGGACATACCATTTTGAACATGACTTGATATGACTTATGGATGTATGTCATGCTCTAAGTATGTAATTCATTGAAATACTACTTGTATTTCAATCGATAAAATGGGAAAATATAAAAGTCTATCATAGGCTTTTAAAAGGAGGTGAATCGACGTGGAAAACTTCGACAAAGTAAAAGATATCATCGTTGACCGTTTAGGTGTTGACGCTGAAAAAGTAACTCAAGATGCATCTTTCAAAGATGATTTAGGCGCTGACTCACTTGATATTGCTGAATTAGTTATGGAATTAGAAGACGAATTTGGTACTGAAATTCCAGATGAAGAAGCTGAAAAAATCAACACTGTTGGTGATGCAGTTAACTTTATCAATAGTATGGAAAAATAATAAACAAATATCTGAGTCGTGGATTTTACGGCTCAGATTTTTTCTATTAAAAAGCAGTTAACTTTAGTAATCATATCAATAGTAATCGTTAAAGAGGATTAATGTTTTATAAATGATAAAATGAATGTATGATTAGCAGTTTTCCCTTTAGTTTTATAATAAATTCACGTAAAATATAAAGGCATAAGTATATACAAAATTACTTTAAATTGAGGTGGAAAAGTATTGACGAACCATAAAAAAAAGGAAATGGTTAATGCATTCCAAGAAAAGTTTTCAAAAAAAATGCAAGAATTAAATTTGAATTTTAATAAAGTGAATTTATATCAACAAGCATTTTCACATTCGAGCTTCATCAACGATTTCAATATGGATAGATTAGATCATAATGAACGTTTAGAGTTTTTAGGAGATGCGGTATTAGAATTGACGGTTTCACGCTATTTGTTTGACAAATATCCAGAGTTACCAGAAGGTAATTTAACGAAAATGCGTGCGACAATTGTTTGTGAGCCTTCACTTGTAATATTCGCGAATAAAATTGCATTACACGACCTTATCTTGTTAGGTAAAGGAGAAGAAAAAACAGGTGGTAGAACAAGACCCTCACTTGTATCAGATGCATTTGAAGCTTTTGTAGGTGCATTGTATTTGGACCAAGGTCTAACCGCTGTTTGGAAATTTGCTGAAAATGTGATTTTTCCATTTGTGGAAGGCGATAAACTTGACGGCGTCGTCGACTTTAAAACACAGTTTCAAGAATATGTGCATCAGCAAAACAAAGGTGACGTTACTTATCGTTTAATCAATGAAGAAGGTCCTGCGCATCATCGTTTATTTACGTCGGAAGTGATTTTAGAAAACAAGCCGGTTGCGATAGGCAAAGGCAAAACGAAAAAAGAATCAGAGCAACAAGCAGCAGAAAGTGCTTATAAACTCTTGAAAAATAAAGAGGTTTAATGTCAGTTCCATTGTATATTGTGGTGTAGCTTACAGACGATTTAGCGCATGTTGGACGAAATTGTAAAAAATTTAAGATGCGTTAATGAATGATGTGAAAGCATTTCTAATAGATGAGTTAATAAAGCATGTAATCATTGCAAGTCGCTGTGACAAATTTATTGATGCACTAATCATATAGAAGCAGAAGCGAGAGCATGAACGTATTTGCATTACGTTGTTTTTATCTCGCATCTGAGAAACACTTTAAAGGAGAATAGCATGGTATATTTGAAATCTATTGATGCCTTTGGATTTAAATCATTTGCTGAACATACAAATGTACAGTTTGATGAAGGTGTCACGGCAATAGTAGGACCTAATGGTAGTGGTAAGAGTAATATTACAGATGCAATTAAGTGGGTTTTAGGTGAACAATCTGCTAAATCATTACGTGGCGCAAAAATGGAAGATATTATTTTTTCTGGTGCAGAACATAGAAAAGCTCAAAATTTTGCTGAAGTAAAATTAAAATTAGATAATAGTTCAGGTAAATTAAATGTTGATACAGAAGAACTCATAGTCACACGTCGTTTATATAGAAGCGGGGAGAGTGAATATTATTTAAATAATGACCGATCACGACTTAAAGATATCATAGAACTATTTTTAGATTCAGGATTAGGAAAAGAAGCATTCAGTATAATATCTCAAGGTCGCGTAGATGAGATTCTTAATGCAAAGCCAATTGATAGAAGGCAAATATTGGAAGAATCTGCAGGTGTACTAAAATATAAAAAAAGAAAGGCAACTTCTGTGCAAAAATTAGATCAAACAGAAGATAACCTGACGCGTGTAGAAGATATCTTATTTGATTTAGAAGGTCGAGTCGAACCATTACGTGAAGAAGCTGCAATAGCAAAAGAATATAAACATCTGTCTAGTGAAATGGAAAAAAGTGATGTGTTGGTCACTGTTTATGATATTGGACAATATAATCAAAATATTTATGAACTAGACGAAAATCTCAATCGCTTAAAAGGTCAACAAGCTTCAAAAGATGCGGAAAAGGCGCAGCATACACAATCATTAAATCAATATAAATCTGAACGTCAACAATTAGATGAAAAGATAGAATCTTTAAATTTTAAACTTGTTAAAGCGACTGAAGAAGTTGAAAAATTTGCTGGACAATTGAATGTGTTAGAAGAACGTAAGAAGAATCAATCGCAAACCAATGCACGATTTGAAGAAGAACAAGAAAGCTTAGAGACACAAGTGACAAATTTAAAGCAAGAGCAATCAGAAGTAAAAGAACAAATCAAACAGTTAAAAACGAAACAAAATGATCTAAATGAAGAGATACAACAATATGAATCACAACTTTATGTGTCCGATGAACAACATGATGAAAAGTTAGAATCAATAAAAGATGAATACTATCAACTCATGTCAGAACAATCAGATGTCAATAATGATATACGCTTTTTAGAGCATACAATTCAAGAAAATGAAACGAAGCAATCACGTTTAGATTCACGCTTGCTTGATGCCTATAAGGAATTAAAAAATATTCAAACTCAAATCACTGAAACAGAGAAACAAAGTTCAATCGCGAAAAAAGAGTTGAAAAAAGCAGAAAGTGATTTAGCATCTTATGAAAAAAAACTAACGCAACTTAAACATCAACAAAATGAATACGAAGAGAAATTACATCAAGCATACAGATTTAATGAAAAATTAAAATCACGTATTGATAGTTTAGCAACACAACAAGAAGAATATAGTTATTTTTTCAATGGTGTAAAACACATATTGAAAATGAAAGATAATAAACTTTCTGGCATCCGTGGTGCAGTAGCAGAAGTTATCCAAGTACCTTCGAATTTAACGAAAGCGATTGAAACTGCATTAGGTGCTTCGCTACAGCATATCATCGTTGATTCTGAAAAAGATGGTCGTCAAGCAATACAATATTTAAAACAAAATGGTCTTGGAAGAGCTACATTTTTACCATTAAACGTCATTCAACCTCGTAATATTGCCAGCGATATTTTGAAGATAGCTAATAGTTCAATTGGTTTTGTGAACGTTGCTTCAAGTGCGATACAAGTTGAAAATGATTATAAACATGTGATTCAAAATTTATTAGGCAATACAATAATTGTAGACAACTTGAAAAATGCTAACGAATTAGCTAGAAAAATTCGGTATCGAACACGTATCGTAACGTTAGAGGGAGATATTGTAAATCCAGGAGGTTCCATGACTGGTGGTGGTGATCGTAAAACTAAGAGCATTTTATCTCAAAAAGATGAGCTCTCAACAATGCGTACGCAATTAGAAGATTATCAGCAACAAACTGTTTCATTTGAAAAACAATTTCAAGCAATTAAAGAAGAAGCCGATGCGTTAAGTAATACTTATTTCGATACGAGTCAAAGTTATAATACGATAAAACAAAACGTACATAAATTTGACTTAGAATTAGATAGATTACGTAAACAAGAAACACATTTAAAAAATGAGCATGAAGAATTTGAATTTGAGAAAAATGATGGTTACCAAAGTGAAACAAGTAAGCAAACCTTAAATGACAAAAAAGCGCAATTAGCAACAATCCAAGCGCAATTGCAAAAATTAGAAGAAGATATTAATATCTATACAAAATTATCAAAAGAAGGTAAAGAGAGTACAACGTTAATACAACAAAAATTACATCAAAAACAATCTGATTTAGCAGTAGTTAAAGAAAGATTAAGTACTCAAAAGCAAACGGAAACAAGGTTAACGCATCAACTTAAACAATTAAAAGAGCAAAAACAAAAATTGAGTGAGCAAATTGAATTATTTAATTCGGATGAGATAACTGGTGAAAAAGCTTTCGAAACGATTCAAAATAATATTGAACAAAGTAAAAGTAATAAAGCGCAATTAACAGAAGACTTGGCTACTATTAAATCACAACGCCAAACTTTGAATGATACAATTGAGACAACAGAGCGTAAGTTGGAAGAAGCAAATCAAGATATTTTATCGATTGAAAATCGTTACCAAGATATTAAAGCAGAACAATCTCGTTTAGATGTGCTAATCAATCATGCGATAGACCATTTGAGCGAGCAGTATCATCTTACTTATGAACGGGCAAGTGAATTATATACACTAGAAGAGGATATTGACAGTTTACGAAAAAAAGTAAAATTAACCAAAATGTCTATAGAAGAATTAGGCCCCGTAAATCTAAATGCAATTGAACAATTTGAAGAAATCAACGAACGCTATACATTCTTGAATGAACAACGTGCTGATTTAAGAGCAGCCAAAGCGACGTTAGAACAATTAATAGAAGAAATGGATAATGAAGTGAAAGAACGATTTAAAGAGACTTTTCACGCTGTACAAGGTCATTTTTCTGAAGTATTTAAATCACTATTCGGTGGAGGACAAGCAGAGTTGCGCTTGACAGATGATGATTATTTATCAGCAGGGGTAGATATTATTGTTCAACCACCAGGTAAGAAACTGCAAAACCTATCACTATTAAGTGGTGGGGAACGTGCTTTGAGTGCAATTGCTTTGTTGTTCGCTATTTTAAAAGTGAGATCGGCACCATTTGTCATTTTAGATGAAGTAGAAGCAGCCTTAGATGAAGCCAATGTTATACGTTATGCACAATATTTAAAAGCATTATCAAACCAAACTCAGTTTATAGTCATTACACATCGTAAGGGTACAATGGAATTTTCTGATCGCTTATACGGTGTAACGATGCAAGAGTCAGGTGTATCAAAATTAGTAAGTGTCAATTTAAATACGATTGATGAAGTCATTAAGGAGGAACAAGTATGAGCTTTTTCAAACGACTAAAAGATAAATTCACAACGTCTGCAGAAAATCAAAAACCAGACGAATTAGAACAAGAACAACAATCTGAATTAGATGTAGATCAACCTCAATCATCCGAAGCGCCTAAGGAAAAAACAAAGCAGCCAAAAAAATTAAAAGAAGCTGATTTTGATGACGACGGATTAATTTCAATTGAGGACTTTGAAGAAATTGAAGCGCAACAACTTGGTGCAAAATTTAGAGCTGGATTAGAAAAGTCGCGTGAAAATTTCCAAGAACAGTTAAACAATTTAATTGCACGTTATCGTAAAGTTGATGAAGATTTCTTTGAAGCACTGGAAGAAATGTTAATAACTGCAGATGTTGGTTTTAACACAGTGATGGAACTCGTAGAAGAATTACGTACCGAAGCACAACGTCGTAATATTTCAGAAACTGAAGATTTGCGAGAAGTTATCGTAGAAAAAATTGTAGAAATCTATCATCAAGACGATGAACACTCAGAAATTATGAACATTGAAAATGAAGGGTTAAATGTCATTTTAATGGTAGGTGTCAATGGTGTGGGCAAAACGACAACAATTGGTAAATTAGCACATCGCTACCAAGCTGAAGGTAAGAAAGTGATGCTAGCAGCTGGTGATACTTTTAGAGCTGGTGCTATTGAACAACTCAAAATTTGGGGAGAGCGTGTTGGCGTAGAAGTAATGAGTCAAAAAGAAGGTTCGGATCCTGCAGCAGTTATGTATGATGCCATTAATGCAGCTAAAAGTAAGGGTGTAGATATTTTAATATGTGATACTGCTGGCCGTTTACAAAACAAATCTAATTTGATGAATGAACTAGAAAAAGTAAAACGTGTGATAGGTAGAGCAGTACCTGAAGCGCCTCATGAAGTCCTACTTTGTTTAGATGCTACTACTGGACAAAATGCCTTGTCCCAAGCTAAATCATTCAAAGAGGTTACGAATGTGACTGGTATTGTATTAACTAAACTGGATGGTACTGCAAAAGGCGGTATCGTTTTAGCGATACGTAATGAATTAAAAATACCAGTTAAATATGTTGGTTTAGGTGAAAAATTAGATGATTTACAACCATTTAATCCAGAAAGCTATGTATATGGACTGTTTGCTGATATGATTGAACAAAATGTTGATGATTCAAATGCAGCGGATGATCATACAGATAGCACGGATGTACAGAATGAAGGCCATACAGATGACACAAAATGATTTAATTAAGA
The DNA here is from genome assembly GCF_025558845.1 of Staphylococcus ureilyticus. Lineage (NCBI taxonomy): Bacteria > Bacillati > Bacillota > Bacilli > Caryophanales > Staphylococcaceae > Staphylococcus > Staphylococcus ureilyticus. Next base: position 945,928 of record NZ_CP094825.1, read on the forward strand.
CTATACGTATGAATTATTTATTTGATTTTTATCAATCATTATTAACGGAAAAACAACGTAACTATCTAGAACTATTTTATCTACAGGATTATTCTTTAAGTGAGATTGCAGATACGTTTGATGTGAGCCGCCAAGCAGTGTATGATAACATAAGAAGAACTGGTGATTTAGTAGAAGATTATGAAATGAAACTAGGCCTTTATCAAAATTTTGAAAAACGACAAAACATATATGAAGCGATCAAAAAGCATATTGATGAGCCAGAAATAATTAAACAGTATCTTCAAACGCTTGAAGATTTGGAATAATTGAGAGTATAAAGGAGGGTAATGATATGGCATTTGAAGGATTATCCGATCGTCTTCAAGGGACGATGCAAAAGATCCGTGGCAAAGGAAAAGTTACAGAAGCAGATATTAAATTAATGATGCGAGAAGTCCGACTAGCATTACTTGAAGCAGACGTTAACTTTAAAGTCGTAAAGGATTTTGTCAAAACCGTATCAGAACGAGCTTTAGGTTCAGATGTAATGAAGTCATTAACACCTGGACAACAAGTCATTAAGATAGTACAAGAAGAACTTACACAACTGATGGGTGGCGAAAATGCAACTATCAAGATGGCCAATAAACCGCCAACAGTTGTGATGATGGTTGGTTTACAAGGTGCAGGTAAAACTACAACTGCAGGTAAATTAGCATTACTCATGCGTAAAAAATACAACAAAAAACCATTATTAGTAGCAGCCGATATTTATAGACCAGCTGCGATTGACCAATTACAAACTGTTGGTAAGCAAATTGATATTCCTGTTTACAGTGAAGGGGATCAAGTAAAACCTCAACAAATTGTAGAAAATGCCATTAAACACGCAAAGGAAGAACATTTAGATTTTGTTATTATTGATACGGCAGGTCGTTTGCATGTTGATGAAGCATTAATGGAAGAATTAAGTGATGTAAAAGAAATTACTAAACCAGATGAGATTATGCTTGTTGTTGATGCGATGACTGGTCAAGACGCAGTAAATGTAGCGCAATCGTTTGATGAACAGCTAGAAGTTTCAGGTGTAACCTTGACTAAACTAGATGGTGATACACGTGGTGGTGCTGCTTTATCAATTAGATCAGTGACACAAAAGCCAATTAAATTTGTTGGTATGAGTGAAAAATTAGATGGTTTAGAACCATTTCATCCAGAACGTATGGCTTCTCGAATATTAGGTATGGGTGATGTATTAAGTTTAATAGAAAAAGCACAACAAGATGTAGATGAAGATAAAGCGAAAGATTTAGAAAAGAAAATGCGTACGTCATCATTTACTTTGGAAGATTTCTTAGAACAATTAGATCAAGTTAAAAACCTTGGTCCATTAGATGACATTATGAAAATGATTCCTGGTATGAACAAAATGAAAGGGATGAATAATCTTAATATGGATGATAAACAAATTGACCATATTAAAGCTATTATTCAATCTATGACACCTAATGAACGTAATAACCCAGAAACATTAAATGTATCACGTAAAAAACGTATAGCTAAGGGTTCAGGACGTACTGTTCAAGAAGTTAACAGATTGATGAAACAATTTAACGAAATGAAGAAAATGATGAAGCAATTTTCTGGTGGCGGCAAAGGTAAAAAAGGTAAACGTAAGCAAATGGAGAATATGTTAAATGGTATGAATTTACCGTTTTAACAATTGTCTATAAAATAGTTGTAAAAGCAGTGAGTGGAACATAAGGCTCATTACGAATAAAGGACTAATCCGTATGAAAATGGATTGGTCCTTTTTATATGAATTGAGATTTTGCTCGCGCATGCTTGCCTGGGGATATGGCTCGAGCCAGTAGTCTCTCGTTCATATCATAACCCTAGGCGTCAGCGCGTTACAAAATCATGGAAAATATTAAATGATGAAATTTTATGTGTAGGTGGGAAGTTATTTAATTTGATTTAGGTAAATTCATATTTTCCCTAAATGTCTTACCCTCATATTGTATTCTAAAAAGATTTCTTTTTTGTAATTCAGGAATGATGTAATCTACAAAATCTTCTAAGCTATTTGGTAAAGTTGGTGGCATTAAATTAAATCCATCAGCTACCCCTGCATTGAACCAACGTTCCATTTCGTCAACAATCTGTTCAGGCGTTCCGATGAGTGTCAAGTGTCCACCACCTGCACTGAGATAGCCTAACAATTGTCGTAAAGTTGGGTTTTTATCTTTTATAATTTCCAATACAGTTTGGTAACGACCTTTAGGGCCATTAAAAGATTCCAATGGTGGTAAAGGTGGGACCGGTTCATCCAAATCCCAATTATGACAATCTTGATGAATGAAAAATTCTAATTGATTTAATGCTGTTTCAGTTGCTAAATGTGTGTCTAGTTTTTGCTTTTTAGCATAAGCTTCTTCGTATGTTGGTGCGACATATGTGACTAGTCCTGGAAAGACTTTCAAACTGTTCTTTGATTTACCTGCTAATTCCAGTTGATGATTTAATCTTTTTCTAAATATAGTAGCTTGTTGTATATTCCAAGCTACTGCATAAACGGCATCTGCGTATTTCGTAGCTAGTGCAATACCAGGGTCGGATGCACCAGCTTGCATAGCAACAGGTTTTCCTTGTAGGCTACTTGGTGTTGTTAAAGGTCCTTGTACTTTAAAGTGTTCTCCAGTATGACTAATGGCATGGATATGATTTGCATTGATTAGAATATCTTGTGTCTTGTCATGTACAAAATCTTCTAAGCTCCAAGATGTTAATAGTTGATTCATAACACATGCAAATTCATCTGCTTTTTTGTAGCGTTCGTGATGTGCGGGTAAACTAGACATGCTATGATTTGCAGCTTCTAAATCCGTCATAGATGTTACTAAATTCCAACCTGCACGTCCTTGGCTCATATGATCAAGACTCAATAATTGTCTTGCAGCAGTAAAAGGATTCGAAAATGTACTTGAGATAGTCGCAACAAGACCTATATTATGAGTTACTTGCGCAATTGCTGCTAAATTCATTAAAGGGTCAAACCAAAAAGCAGGCATGTCATTATCCGTTTTTGCAGGAAAAGATTGATTATCAGCAAAAAATATAGCATCTAGCAAGCCTCGTTCTGATAGTCGAGCTAACGATTGATAATAATTGATATCACCGATTCGTTCAATACTAGAATCTTGCATACGCCATGCAGCTTGGTGATGGCCACAACCGTAAATTAATACACCTATATTGAGATGTTGATCGTGCGTCATAATTGATGCCCTCCATATTTTAGTTCATTGTTAAACCGCCATCTACGGTAATATTTTGACCAGTGATACCATTAGCTTGATCGCTAACTAGAAATGCTACCATATTTGCTACATCTTGTGGTGTTGTTACTTTATGTAATGGTGTAGTCTGTTCAATTAATTCAAATACTTCATCTGAAGTGGCAGCACTGGCGTCTGTAGTTTTTAATAAACCACCAGAAACGACATTAGCTTTGATGCCATATTGACCAAGTTCAGCAGCAATATTTCTTGTAAAACCGATTAAACTTGATTTAGCGGTAGTATATTCATGATAGGGAACGACAGGGTTTTGGTATAAATTCGTTCCGATAGATATAATAGTACCTGATTTATGCTCAATAAATTGGTCGATAACACTTTGGGTTACATTAAAAGCGCCTTTTAGAGTGCCGTCAATTTGTTGTTGGTAATCTGACCAATTTAAGTCTTTAAATGATTTTTGGCGAGAAGGATCAAATTTAAACCCTATAAGCGCATTATTCACAACAGCATCTATTTTTCCAAAATGATTGGTGGCTTCTGCAATTAATTGATCTACTTGTGCTCTGTCTGTGACATCAGCACGAATCGCAATTGCATGTTCGTGACCAATTTCGTCTACAACCTTTTCTGCTAATGTCTTATTCTGAAAATAATTGATAATTACATGATGCCCTTGGCTACCTAAAGTTTTTGCAATGGATGCGCCTAATCCTCTACTGCTACCAGTTATAAGTATTGTTTTACTCATCATTTCACTCCTAGAATCATTTATTAAATAAAAAAATACACAACCTCCATAAGAGAAGCTGTGTACTAAAAATCTACAATCTATAGTTAATATGTTGATATAGCTTTGTTATTTTTGTAACACTTCCCTCCGCTAGTATGGACTAGATCAGGTTCAAAGGGTTTGAGTAAATCTCATCTCAGTTAAAAAACACCCCTAGTGCATTTAATATTTAATTTATTTTCAATTTATAGTGTTTAATAGTTAATGTCAAGTTTACGATGATATCGAAAATAATATTGGTACAATGAAGTGATTAAAAGTATAAAATGGTAAAGAAGAAACTCTTTACAAACTTCTAGATAACTGTTAATATTATTTCTTGTAGAAAATAAAAATTAGAACAATCAAAGGAGAGAATATAAATGGCAGTTAAATTACGTTTAACACGTTTAGGCTCAAAAAGAAATCCATTCTATCGTATCGTAGCAGCAGATGCTCGTGCGCCACGTGATGGTCGTAACATCGAACAAATCGGAACTTATAATCCAAATAATGTAAATGCTCCAGAAGTTAAAATTGACGAAGAGTTAGCATTAAAATGGTTGAAAAATGGTGCTAAACCAACAGATACTGTACACAACATCTTATCAAGAGAAGGTATCTTGAAAAAATTTGACGATCAAAAATAATCGTCATTATTAGCACATAAAAATTTTAAAAAAAGAGAGAGTCGTGGAAATCGTAGTCATTTAAAATGATTTCGACGACTCATCTCGGTATGGATGACTATGGTTGAATGTTAACCATTGTGCATGCCAATATAATCATAAAAGGCTGAGACAATTCGTTTGTCCCAGCCTTTTAAATTAGCATACCGGTAATCATTTATATAAAGCAACATCAACAATTTAGTAGGCTTATACGAGTGAATACATTGATCAAGAATGACTTAAGATGATTTATACAATATTTTAGCTCATAACATATAGAGAAGGTTTAAAATAATACTAACAATTCATGTTATAATTATTTTAGTCGAAAAATAAAAAATAACGAATTTCAATGATACATATACATTATCGGAGGAGCTTATATGAAAGTAGAAATAGGCAAAATTATCAATACACATGGTATAAAAGGCGAAATTAAAGTCAAATCTCACTCAGATTTTACAGATGTACGCTTTCAACCAGGTGAAACTGTGATGATAGAACGTCAAAACGAACCAACAATAGAATTGAAAATTGCGACATATCGTATGCATAAAGGCTTGCACATGTTGACCTTTGAAGGTATCAACAATATTAATGATATTGAGCATTTAAAAGGTGAAATCCTATTACAAGAACGAGATCATGAAGAAATTGAATTAGGGGAGCACGAATACTATTACTCAGATATTATTGGTTGTACCGTATTCGATGATAATGAAACTCCTGTTGGAAGAGTGATAGAAATTTTTGAAACGGGTGCCAATGATGTATGGGTTGTCAAAGGGGATAAAGAATATCTTATACCATATATAGAAGATGTTGTTAAACATATAGATATTGAAGGTAGACGTATTGATATTACGCCTATGGAAGGACTGTTGGAGTAATGAAGATAGATTATTTAACTTTGTTCCCTCAAATGTTTGACGGTGTATTAAATCAATCGATTTTAAAAAGAGCGCAAGATAAGGAAATGCTACAAATTAATACTGTTGATTTTAGAGATTTTGCTGAAAATAAGCATAATCAAGTAGATGATTATCCTTTCGGTGGTGGGCAAGGTATGGTGCTTAAACCAGAACCTATATTTAATGCGATGAAGAATATTGAAAAAACAGAAAATACACGCGTGATTTTAATGTGCCCACAAGGTAGACCATTTAATCAAGAAATTGCACAGGAACTCAGTCATTCCGAACATTTAGTTTTTATTTGTGGGCATTATGAAGGATATGATGAACGTATCCGTCAGCATTTAGTTACGGATGAAATTTCTATGGGAGATTATGTTTTAACAGGTGGAGAATTACCTGCGATGGTAATGACCGATGCAATTGTAAGATTAATTCCAGGTGTTTTAGGTAATCAACAATCACATGAAGATGATTCTTTTCAGGATGGATTATTAGAATTTCCACAATATACCAGACCACGTTCCTATCAAGATATGAACGTACCAGAGGTATTATTGTCAGGGAATCATGCGCATATTGATCAATGGCGTCATGAACAAAAACTGATACGTACATGGGAAAAGCGTCCAGATTTATTAGAAAATTATTCACTTACTGATAAAGACAAAGATATTTTAGAAAGATACAAAAAGCAATTGAAAAATGAATAACAGTGTGCTAACATAATTTAAGTGTGCGACACACGAAAATCACTATGATCCGCTGCTATATATTTGTCTAGGCAAGAACATAGGTTGAAGGAGAGAAAAAATAATGAGTAATCACAAATTAATCGAAGCAGTAACACAATCACAATTACGCACAGACTTACCTTCATTCCGTCCAGGTGACACTTTAAGAGTTCACGTACGTATTATTGAAGGTACTCGCGAACGTATCCAAGTATTCGAAGGTGTTGTAATCAAACGTCGCGGTGGAGGTATTTCAGAAACTTTCACAGTACGTAAGATTTCTTCAGGTGTAGGTGTGGAACGTACATTCCCATTACACACTCCAAAAATCGAAAAAATTGAAGTTAAACGTCGCGGTAAAGTACGTCGTGCTAAATTATATTACTTACGTGAATTACGTGGTAAAGCTGCTAGAATTAAAGAAATTCGTTAATCAGCATAAAAGTCATAAAAAAGAAGCGGTTCCGACTAGGAACTGCTTCTTTTTTATATTTTGTAATCAATTTGAAGATGATATTATTTTTTAATATAAATCCATTTTGTATAAACGAAACTTAAAATGATTCCAATAATACTTATTATTACTAATAACCATGTATGGGGCGGTGTATATTTAAGTGTAATTGTCTTTTGTCCTTGCTCTACAGGAATTACTGTCATGATACCATTGCCTTTTTTAACTGGTAATGTTTTGCCTTTGTCTGTATAAGCTTTCATTCCATCTCTATAAGGCATTGGCAACACGAGATAGCCTTCATCATTTTTATTTTTTTTAATTGTATAATGACGTGGATTTTGTGAAACTTTCACAGAATGTAGTTGTTTATGTGCTTTCTTTAATACATCGTAGTTTTCTCCATAAATTCCTTTAACATTAAAGCGATAATTACCTTTAGATAATTTTATATTCAAGTCTTGCACAGATTTTACTCGCATCGTTACTGGAGTGACAAAACGTCTATATTTATAAGATAGGTTATTACGATGTTGATTATATTCATTCACACCAACATTGTGAGCCTTGTCTGGCCCTAACAATTCAACATCCATCTCTACATAGAGATCTTCATACTGATTTGCAATAGATGCTGGTAACTGATAATGGACACCTCCACCATCCTTAGAAACGGTTAATTTATTTTTTTGCGTACGCTTTGCATTAATTAAATTAGTAGAAGTTTCTGATAGTAAGTTTTTATTTGGTGTGAACTGTTGATTTGTAGGATATTCATCTGCTTGATCAAAAACTATCCCTTGTAACATAGCTTGTTCTTTATCCATAGGCGATTTGAGGTCTTTTTTATCAAATACTTTATTTGTAATGTGCGCACTAGGATAATTGGCTTTATTTGTTGAATGTATAAAGGTTTCCTCATCAGAATGTTTGATTGTACTTTGCTTAGAAAAGCCATAGGGGATATTCTTGTCTTCTGGGCGACGAATGCGATCATTGACATCCCAAAGTGCCATCAAATTTGCTCTATTTGAAAGTAGACGATAAGTGCTGTTTTTATCCGTATGCATATTGATTTGTAATGTTTTATCATAATACTTTAAAATGTCGCCATCGAAAATGCTTGAATATAATGCAATACCGTTAAAATGATATATCATTGGTGAATTCAAGCCGTATTGTGACATGTAATCAATTCTACTGAATGGATCGTCTTGATGCTGTTTAATTTTATCTATTTTATTAGCTAGTGCAGGACTTTTATATTTTGAATCATGCATTGATGAAACAGTTGATTCGTATTTTTGAACATTATTGACATGGTCGTTATCTAAAATAATCGCTTGTTGAATAATGAATAATATGATTAGCACAATAGACGGCCAATTTAATTTGAATAGTGATTTTTTATAAAGCAATATGCCGATAAAAATCATAATTACGAGACAGATGCCCATCCATGTCATTTTCTGGTCTTTAACGATCATTTGCATGATTCCCATAATCATTAATACTGGAAGGGAAGCGAATATATACGACTTCAAAGATAATTCAGATAAATAATGAATGAACAATGCTATTAATCCAGCAGTAGTAAGTGCAAATATATAAACCCAACGGCGTTCAGGCGTTGAGAACCCATTAAACATACTATCGAAAAGAGGGGTTAGTGATCCTATAAGCATGATCCAAGTTGCAATCGCAAAAAGTTTATAATAATAATGTCGATATAGTTTAAAAGATAGTAAGGCAATGAGTGCGATGATAGTCACAGTGATATAAAATCCGTTTGTAAAAAAATGTTTTTGTCGTGCGAAATCTGTAATGACACCAAAATTAAAATTAGGATTACTTACTCTATCATTGTTTAAAAAAGAAGAAACGCCAGTATAAAAGCCCCAAATAGCAATTAAAGTACTTAATATAACAGCTGTAGGAATCATCCAAAGTTGTTGCTTCCTAGTAACAATATCTTTTGCATGAGGGAACACACATCTATAGATAAAGTAACTCAAAATTACAATAGCTTCGTAATAACTAAAATAAAAATTAGAAAATAATGTTAAAGCAATAGAAAAAATAAATAATCCTATTTTTCTATCTTTGTAAAACCGTTCAATACCGAGCAAAGATAGGGGAAGAAAAATTAATAAATCTCCATAATATGACCAAGTAAAATTAAAATAAATAACGGTTGTTGAAGCTGCATATAACATTGAAGCCAAAAATACTATGTGTTTTTTGAGCTTGATATAATTAAAGAAATAGAACGCAACGGTAAATGTAGCGATGCATTTGAAAAAAGCTACTATTAATTGATTGCTTGCCCAATACGTGATGTCGCTAGGGTTGCTATTAAATATTACTTCAGATAACCACACGAATAAAAAATTAATTAGTACAAAAGGTGAGGTTGCGTAGTAATAGGATAAATCTTTAACATAATCTCCACCTAAACCAAAAGAATGGTCATAAAAACTTTTGAATTGGCTAAGGTGTTCGTAAAGATACATTTGGAAAGGCATCATTTGCCTAAAACCATCACCATGACCACTAAATACAGTACCGTCAGTTAAATAGCGATAAATATAAGGTGTGAACGTTAATAAAGCTACGCCGACGCCCATTAAAAGAATTGTTAAAAATCTTGTTAGTTTGTGGGACCAAATTCTATGAAACACGGTCATACCTCATCTCAGATAAACTCCTTTATTTAAGTTTAGATTTTTTCTTTAGACACCAAAAAATACTTATTAAGATACTTATAACTGAAATTATAATCATCGTAAACCAATATTTAGGGCGGTATTTAATGATAATTTCACTATCTTGTTTAGTGACTGGTACGCCAGTCATCATATAATTTACTTTTTTAGGTTTTACTTTTTTATGATCTACATAAGCCACCATACCGTCACGATATGGAATGTTAATCGTTGCGATTCCCTTTGTATGTGGTGCTAACTTCACTTTTACTCCATTTTTAATATCATTATAATAATGATTTTGTTTCTTATTATAGGCTTTTTTGAGTTTGCTATAATTTTCACCATGAAGACTTTGAATATCAAAATAATAACTACCTCTAGGGTTAATAGCTATGTTAATATTACCATCTTTGTCTGGTTGTGTCCTATATAGTTGGTTTTCAACACCAGTTTTATAGGTCGAATTGTTATACAACCGGTGGTTAGCATAATTATTTATATTAATTGTATAATTACTATCGGGTTGACCACGTCGAACTTTTAAATTTAAATAAAAGTCTGAATAACGTTTTCTTATGTGATTTGGGACGTGAATTTTAATCTGACCTTGGTTTTTGGTCAGATAGATTTGTTGATTATTTTTCACTTTTATATTTTGGTAAGATATTTTAGTCGCATCGATAAGGTTTTGTGCGTTATCCGTGTAAGGTTTACCTGAATTTTTTATAACAACACCATCCAACATCGCATGTTCTCGATCGATAGGCGTTTTTAAAGTGTCGGAATTATATATTTGATTAGTCACTTTTACAGTAGGCAAGTTTAAAGTATTCTCATAAATGTGGTATTGTCCCTCACTTTTTACATTTTTAAAATAACTAGGCACATTGTTTTCGTAATCTTTTAACATTAAATATTTCATTGAAAATAAACTGCTAATATTTTGTCGTCCATTAGTACTTTGGTATCTACTCACTGATTCAGATTGAAGGTTAATTTTCAAATCATCATAGTAATAGTCTAAAATGTTATGATGAAAAATACTTGAATATAAACTTGAACCTTTAAAGAATTGATACATCGGTGTGTTATCTTGTTCATTAACACGCCAATCGATACGTTCGTCTTCCGTTTTTGAATGATTCATTTCAGAGACTAATTGTCTTTGTAACGGTGTGTTAAACAGACTTGCATTGACATAATAGCGATTTGCTCGTTCAACATGGTCTTCAAAATAAATTTGATTGCGTATAAAAACGGCTACAACAAGTGTCGCTAATATCAATATGGCAGTATAATAAAAATAAATGAAACATTTACGATAAGCTGGAGCTTTAAGACACAGTACTAGCAAGCCTATCAAACAAACAATAGGTGTAAACCAGAGCCATGCAACAAAATCATCATAAATCCATGCACTCACATAAATAAAACTTAAACTGATGATTGAAGAAAAAATATAGTTTTTAATTGTTAACGTGCTAAAGTATTTTACATATAACCCAATGAGTAATGCAGCGTTAAAAGCAATTAGGTAATGCCATCTTTTTTGGGGAGCAGAAAAACCATTAAAGAGCTGGTCGACAAATGGCAAATAATTAGCACCTATAGTAAGAATCATAAAAATTGCAAATAACTTAAAATAAAAATGCTTGTATAGTTTAAATGATAACAGTGCTTGTATCACTATAAATAAAATCACTATTAAGTAATTGTCATAAAATACATTCGTGTTTTGGTTGAAAGGTTCTAAAAAATCTACGTCTCCATTAAAAGGTATACGTCTGTTATTGGTATAAGCACGTAAACCGTGATAAAAAAAGAAAAGACTGGAACCAAGTGCTAAAATTGCAGCAATGAAGATGGTATATATTGCTTTAAATCTAGGAACGATATCATGTCTATGTTTAAATATTAGTCTAACTGTAAAATAGATTAGACCTACGATGAGTTGATAATACGCAAAATAAAAGTTATTTATTAAGGAAACTGTGACTACGATGATAAACATGGCTTTTTTTTCTTTTTGTAAAAATAATTCAATAGACCATAAGAGTAGCGGTAATAATATAAAAATATCACTGAAAAATGGCCAATATACAGTAAATCTAAAATAGAGTGGTGATATGACAAAAAGATATGACGTTAGTACTGCGATGCTTTTATTTTGAGTAATATAGCGTACAAAACCAAAAGTTGCTAACATCGCTAATGTTGATTTAAAAATGGACAATACAATAGCATTTGTCATCCAAAACATAATGTCTTGCGTGTCCCAATCAATCGCTAACTTTATGAGAAAGATGAAAATTACATTAAGTATAAACAAAATATTGGTTGAAAAATAGTAACTTAGGTCAGTGAAAAAATCTCCACCTAATCCGAAATCAGTGGCGTAAAACCATTGACCTTGACTCCATTTATCATACAAATACATTTGCATCGGTATCATTTGTTCCATGCCATCATTGGGCCCCGTAAATAAAACACCCTCATTTATAAATCTATAGATAACATAGCCATGTCCAATGATTGCTAATATAAAGCATAATAATATGTAAAAAAGCATCCTTTTCATGAGTAGTCTCCTGTAATCGAATTATTATTAATTCTATTGTAACGATTTTTTAGATTTATTGATAAAAATTACCATTATTTAATTTAAGAAAATTAATTTAAATATTATACTTATTTTGAAATTTAGTATTGATAAGATACTCAGTTGGTTAGTTTCACTACAATTCTAGACAATTTGGTAATTATTATAGGAAAATAGTGTGAATGAATTTTTTTAATAAAGTAAATACAAATTTTTATTTATAACTATTCACCCCTCATGTTATGATTTTAAGGTCAATGAATGGTATGAAAAAATATATAATTTTGAAACATAAACGTATGAGAAAGGTGATGTACATGGTAATTCAATGGTATCCAGGGCATATGGCGAAAGCAAAACGCGAAGTTGCAGAACAATTAAAGAAAGTAGATGTTGTTTTTGAACTAGTAGATGCTCGTATTCCTTATAGTTCAAGAAACCCAATGATTGATGATGTTATACAGCAAAAACCGAGAGTAGTTATTTTGAATAAAAAAGACATGGCGAATTTAAAAGAATTAGAAAAATGGGAGTCTTATTTTAAAGAAAAAGGCTATTATCCTGTGGCGATTGATGCTAAACATGGAAAAGGACTAAAATTAGTAGAACAAGCAGCTATTAAAGCAACACAAGAAAAATTTGATCGTGAAAAGAAAAAAGGATTAAAACCACGTGCGATTCGTGCGATGATCGTCGGCATTCCTAATGTTGGGAAATCTACACTTATTAATAAGTTAGCCCACAAATCTATTGCTAAAACTGGAAATACACCTGGTGTTACAAAGCAACAACAATGGATCAAAGTTGGCAATTCGCTCCAATTATTAGATACACCAGGTATACTTTGGCCCAAATTTGAAGACCAACTCGTAGGAAAAAAACTAAGTATTACAGGTGCGATTAAGGATAGTATCGTTCATTTAGATGAAGTTGCCATTTACGGTCTTGAATTTTTAAAAACGCATGATTATGAAGGATTGAAAAATCATTATAAAATAGATGTACCGATAGAAGCAGAAAATATAGAATGGTTTGATGCTATTGGACGTCGTAGAGGATTGTTGCGTAGTGGTAATGAAGTTGACTATGAAGCGGTCATTGAATTAATCATACATGAAATTAGAAATGCGAAAATAGGAACATATACGTTTGATGTTATTAAAGAAATGGAAGTGTAACGTGAATTTATGAAGCAAACGATAAAAGATATTAAAGACCACTTAGCCACCTTACACTCAGTTAATGAAATCCAGCTTCAACCATTTTATAAAGATGACCGTAAAGGTGTCCAAAAAGCCATAGCAACACGAATCAAGCAACTAGATAAGGAACAACAATTATTAAATCAATATCAAGATATGACTTTTTATGAAAATCAAATATTAGCAAATGATGGAAATGCGGTGATTTGTGGTATCGATGAAGTAGGCAGAGGCCCACTCGCAGGACCAGTTGTTGCATGTGCGGTGATATTAAATCATGATCATCACTTTACAGGCCTTAATGATTCGAAGCAACTGACCGCCAAAAAAAGAAAAGTATTAGAGTGCCAATTATTAGATGAATTACATGCTTATGCATTCGGCTATGCCACTGTAGAAGAAATTGATAAAATCAACATTTATGAAGCGACAAAATTAGCTATGAAACGTGCGATCAACGGATTGCCTGTTCAGCCAACCCATTTACTCATTGATGCGATGACACTAGAAACAGATATCGATCAAACATCACTTGTGAAAGGTGATGCTAAAAGTGTATCAATTGCTGCAGCAAGTGTCCTAGCTAAAGAAAATAGGGACAGATATATGACACAGCTTGCACAAAAGTTTCCGGAGTATGGGTTTGAAAAAAACGTTGGTTACGGAACTCAACAACATTTAGATGCAATTAAAAATCACGGCATTTTAAATGCCCACAGAAAAACATTTCAACCAATTAAATCGCTTTATAAATAATCTAAAAATTAAAAGAATTGAAATAAGTAGTTTAAATCAGTTTACAATAGCGCTTTCATTTCCTATAATTAAATATGAACTTAACCTAAGAAACAGGAGGATGGAGAATGAATATCCACGAGTATCAAGGTAAAGCAATATTTCGTTCAATGGGCGTTGCTGTCCCAGAAGGACGTGTAGCATTTACTATTGAAGAAGCAGTTGAAAAGGCAAAAGAATTAGATTCAAATGTATATGTTGTAAAAGCGCAAATTCACGCCGGGGGTAGAGGTAATGCAGGCGGCGTTAAAATTGCAAAATCACTATCTGAAGTGGAAACATATGCGAAAGAATTATTAGGTAAAACATTAGTAACACATCAAACAGGGCCAGAAGGTAAAGAAATTAAGCGCCTTTACATAGAAGAAGGCTGCGACATTCAAAAAGAATATTATGTTGGATTTGTAATCGATCGTGCAACTGACAGAGTAACTTTGATGGCATCAGAAGAAGGCGGTACTGAAATCGAAAAGGTTGCTGCTGAGACACCTGAAAAAATCTTCAAAGAAACAATCGATCCAGTTGTTGGATTAGCGCCTTATCAAGCAAGAAGAATTGCTTTCAATATTAATATTCCTAAAGAATCAATTAATAAAGCAGCTAAATTTTTAGTATCACTTTATAATGTATTTATTGAAAAAGATTGTTCAATTGTTGAAATCAACCCACTTGTAACTACAGGTGATGGACAAGTACTTGCATTAGATGCAAAACTTAATTTTGATGATAATGCGTTATTTAAACATAAAGATATCCAAGAATTACGCGATTTAGAAGAAGAAGATCCAAAAGAAATCGAAGCTTCTAAATATGATTTATCATACATTGCATTAGATGGCGACATTGGTTGTATGGTAAATGGTGCTGGTCTTGCAATGGCGACAATGGATACAATTAATCACTTTGGTGGTAATCCAGCGAACTTCCTTGACGTAGGGGGCGGCGCAACGAAAGAAAAAGTTACTGAAGCGTTTAAAATCATATTAGGTGATGAAAACGTAAAAGGTATCTTTGTTAATATCTTTGGTGGTATTATGAAATGCGATATCATTGCTGAAGGTATTGTTGCTGCAGTTAAAGAAGTTGAACTAACTTTACCGTTAGTTGTACGTTTAGAAGGTACAAATGTTGAAAGAGGTAAAGAAATTCTGAATGAATCAGGATTAGCTATTGAACCAGCTGCAACAATGGCAGAAGGCGCACAAAAAATCGTAAAACTTGTAAAAGAAGCGTAAGGAAAGGATGGGAACGCTAAGATGAGCGTAATGATAGATAAAAATACAAAAGTAATTGTACAAGGTATCACAGGGTCTACT
The DNA here is from genome assembly GCF_025558845.1 of Staphylococcus ureilyticus. NCBI lineage: Bacteria > Bacillati > Bacillota > Bacilli > Caryophanales > Staphylococcaceae > Staphylococcus > Staphylococcus ureilyticus. The sequence goes on from NZ_CP094825.1 coordinate 961,374, forward strand.
GCACTTTTCCATACAAAACAAATGCTTGAATATGGTACGCAAATTGTTGCAGGGGTAACTCCAGGTAAAGGTGGACAAGTAGTAGAAGGCGTACCAGTTTTCAATACTGTTGAAGAAGCTAAAGAAGAAACTGGTGCAACTGTTTCAGTAATCTATGTACCTGCTCCATTTGCAGCAGATGCTATTTTAGAATGTATTGAAGCTGAGTTAGATTTAGCTATATGTATCACGGAGCATATTCCAGTTATCGATATGGTTAAAGTAAAACGTTATTCAGAAGGCAAGAAAACACGTGTGATTGGACCAAACTGTCCAGGTGTTATTACTGCAGATGAATGTAAGATTGGTATCATGCCTGGTTATATACACAAAAAAGGCCATGTGGGCGTCGTTTCACGTTCAGGTACATTAACTTATGAAGCTGTACATCAGTTGACTGAAGAAGGCATTGGTCAAACTACTGCAGTAGGTATCGGAGGAGATCCAGTTAACGGTACTAACTTTATTGATGTATTAAAACAATTTAATGAAGATGATGAAACGAAAGCAGTTGTTATGATTGGTGAAATCGGTGGTACTGCTGAAGAAGAAGCTGCCGAATGGATTAAAGCTAACATGAATAAACCTGTTGTAGGTTTCGTTGGTGGACAAACAGCTCCTCCAGGAAAACGTATGGGTCATGCTGGCGCAATTGTTTCTGGCGGTAAAGGTACAGCAGAAGAGAAAATTAAAACACTAAACAGTTGTGGTGTGAAAACTGCTGATACACCATCAGAAATTGGCACAACATTAATTGATGCTGCAAAAGAAGCTGGTATCTATGAACAGTTACTTACTATTAAATAAAGCAATTTAATAATAGAATAGCTTGAAAATGAGCACAAACTCCTAAAATATGTTGGAGTTTGTGCTATTTTCAGTGTTTGAATTTTGTATGGTGTTGAAGTATTGTGGGGTACGTATTTAAATTTCTTCTTAAAACTAGATTACAAATACAGTCTAAATGAATTTAATTTGTAAACAAACTTTATATCGTTTTACTTTATAATTATTTTATAAAGGAGTACGATATATGAACATAGATTATTTATTTTTAAAATTGCGTTTCTCAGGATTGTCCACACAGCAAATACATCGATTGCTGAAATATAAGAATGATTTTATGTTTTACAATAAACACGAGCAGCAAGCAATATTACAACTATATTTATCAACAATTAAATCTAAAAAGAAAGATCAAATATATCAAGATTTTGTAAACAATCCCATTGATGCCATTCTTATTCAATTACATAAATGGAACATTAATTTTATTGGTATTAACCATCCATCATATCCGAAATTGCTTCGCGAAATACATGATCCTCCACTTATACTTTTTTATAAAGGAGATATCACGTTAACAACGCGTGATCAAACCCTTGCAATCGTTGGATCTAGACATGCTACTCGATATACAGGGGATGCATTGAAATTCCTTTTCCCTTCATTTAAAAAGAAAGATCTAACCATAGTCTCTGGATTAGCAGAAGGTGCAGACCAAGCAGCACATCAACATGCATTAGACAATCAAATGTCAGCGATTGCGGTGTTAGGATTTGGCCATCTTAATCATTATCCCAAATCAACGCAAAATATTAGAAATCAACTTGAGCGCACTGGCTTAGTCATAAGTGAATATTTACCATATCAAAAGCCGCTTAAACATCATTTTCCAGAAAGAAATAGATTAATTAGTGGTTTATCAAAAGGGGTTTTGATTACAGAATCTACAATTAAAAGTGGTACTTCTATTACGACTAATTGTGCATTAGAACAAAATAGAGAAGTATATGTTTTGCCAGGTTCGATGTTCAATGATATGACAATGGGGAACTTAATAAGTGCGCAAGAAGGGGCGAAAATTGTTATATCTGCGAAAGACATCATAGATGATTTTAACTAAAATTTAGATCAATGTATTTATTTGAACAATTGTTTTATAGTTGAAAAAGATATGTATAAACAGTGTCTTTTCCTTTATTTAATTCTAAATACGCCTTTGATTAAATAAATTTAAAATTAAAAACATTGACAAAAACAAAATAGACCGTTTATCATTTATCTTTGTAATTAGAAATGCAAGGGGGTAACTACTTTGGCAGAAAATTTAGTCATAGTTGAATCGCCTGCAAAAGCTAAAACCATTGAAAAATATTTAGGTAAAAAATATAAAGTTATCGCATCTATGGGGCATGTAAGAGATTTGCCAAGAAGCCAAATGGGCGTAGATGTAGAAAATGACTATGAACCCAAATATATTACTATACGCGGTAAGGGCCCTGTTGTTAAGGAATTAAAAAAACATGCTAAGAAAGCAAAAAATATATTCTTAGCAAGTGACCCCGACCGTGAAGGTGAGGCAATTGCTTGGCATTTAGCGAATATATTGAATTTAGAAGACGCTACTGAAAATAGAGTAGTATTTAATGAAATAACCAAAGATGCAGTGAAACAAAGTTTTAAACATCCTAGAGGCATAGAAATGGAACTTGTGGATGCACAACAGGCTAGAAGAATTTTAGACCGTTTAGTTGGTTATAATATTTCTCCTGTTTTATGGAAGAAAGTTAAAAAAGGACTTTCTGCTGGTCGCGTACAATCTGTCGCATTAAGATTAGTCATTGATCGTGAAAATGAAATTAGAAATTTTAAACCAGAAGAATATTGGAAAATAGAAGGAGAATTTAGATATAAAAAATCTAAATTTAGTGCTAAATTCTTACATTATAAAAACAAGCCATACAAATTAACTAATAAAAATGATGTTGAGACGATTACGTCACAGCTTGATGGGGATCAATTTGAAGTTACAAAGGTAACAAAAAAAGAAAAAACGCGTTATCCTGCCAATCCATTTACGACTTCAACACTTCAACAAGAAGCTGCAAGAAAATTGAATTTCAAAGCGCGTAAAACAATGATGCTTGCCCAACAATTATATGAAGGTATCGACTTGAAAAGACAAGGTACAGTTGGTTTAATCACTTATATGCGTACAGATTCTACTAGAATTTCTGAACAAGCTAAAAGTGAAGCCAAGGATTATATTAAAGACACTTATGGTAATGAATATACTTCGAATCGTAAATCTAAAGGTCGAGGAGATCAAGATGCACACGAAGCTATAAGACCATCAAGTACTTTACGTACACCTAGCGAAATGAAAAATTATTTAACTAGAGACCAACATAGACTGTATAAATTAATTTGGGAGCGTTTTGTAGCAAGTCAAATGGCGCCTGCTATTTTAGATACAGTAGCATTAGATTTAACACAAAATGATTTGAAATTCAGAGCAAATGGGCAAACAATTAAATTCAAAGGTTTTATGACTTTATACGTTGAAACAAAAGATGATGGAGATGAAGGTAAAGAAAATAAATTACCTAATATCAATGAAGGTGAAATGGTTACAGCAACCAATATTGAACCTTCACAACATTTCACTCAACCTCCACCACGTTATACAGAAGCAAGATTGGTAAAAACTTTAGAAGAAATGAAAATTGGTCGTCCTTCAACTTATGCACCGACAATTGATACTATACAAAAAAGGAACTATGTTAAAAATGAAAGTAAACGGTTTGTTCCTACCGAATTAGGCGAAATTGTTCATGAACAAGTAAAAGAATATTTCCCAGAAATTATAGATGTAGATTTTACAGTTAATATGGAGACATTACTCGATAAAGTTGCAGAAGGTGAAATTGCTTGGAAAAAAGTTATTTCAGATTTCTATAATAGTTTTAAGCAAGATGTTGAACGTGCAGAAGAAGAAATGGAAAAAATAGAAATTAAAGATGAACCTGCAGGAGAAGATTGTGAAGTTTGCGGTGCACCAATGGTTATAAAAATGGGTCGATATGGTAAATTTATGGCATGTTCAAACTTCCCTGATTGTAGAAACACTAAAGCAATCGTCAAAACAATTGGTGTGACTTGCCCTAAATGTAAAGAGGGCGATGTCGTTGAACGTAAGTCTAAGAAAAATCGTATCTTCTATGGTTGTTCTAAATATCCTGAATGTGATTTTGTAACTTGGGATAAACCTATTGGACGTGATTGTCCAAAATGTGAACATTATTTAGTTGAGAAAAAACAAGGACGTAAAAGTCAGGTTGTTTGCTCAAATTGTGATTACAAAGAAGAAGAACAAAAATAACAAATATATAAATTGATTATTAGAAAAGGAAACTGTATTTTTTAATAATATTTAGCAACTTACGATTCATATTTATAATGTAGAGATATGTTATTTAGCTTATAAAATAGTGTCGTAGTTGCTATTTTTTGTATAGGAGGATATATATGACTCAAATTGTCAATGTTGTAGGGGCTGGCTTAGCTGGCTCAGAAGCCGCTTATCAATTAGCGCAAAGAGGCATTCATGTAAATTTAATTGAAATGAGGCCAGTTAAACAAACGCCGGCACATCATACAGATAAATTTGCTGAATTAGTTTGTTCCAACTCATTACGTGGCAATGCGCTTACGAATGCCGTGGGTGTATTGAAAGAAGAAATGCGTCGAATGGATTCATTGGTTATAACTGCAGCAGACAAAGCGCGTGTTCCTGCTGGTGGTGCGTTAGCTGTAGATAGACATGATTTTGCAGGGTATATTACTGAAACATTGAAAAACCATCCGAATGTAACTGTAATTAATGAAGAAATTAACACTATACCTGATGGATATACAATCATTGCTACTGGTCCATTAACAACAGATCAATTAGCTCAAGAAATTGTTGACGCAACAGGTAAAGATCAACTATATTTTTATGATGCTGCAGCACCGATTATTGAAAAAGATAGTATTGATATGAATAAAGTTTATTTAAAGTCACGTTATGATAAAGGTGAAGCTGCTTATTTAAATTGTCCGATGACGGAAAAAGAGTTTAACAGATTTTATGATGCTTTATTAGAAGCAGAGGTCGCACCAGTGAATGAATTTGAAAAAGAAAAATATTTCGAAGGTTGTATGCCATTTGAAGTAATGGCAGCACGTGGACGTAAAACGTTATTGTTTGGTCCGATGAAACCAGTTGGCTTAGAAGATCCCAAGACTGGCGAAATACCATATGCAGTTGTACAGTTACGTCAAGACGATGCTGCTGGTACTTTGTATAATTTAGTAGGGTTTCAAACACATCTAAAGTGGGGTGCACAAAAAGAAATACTTAGATTGATACCAGGTTTAGAGAATGTTGAAATTGTTCGATACGGTGTCATGCATAGAAACACATTTATTAACTCCCCTGATGTACTCACTGAAACTTATGAATTAAAAGGAAGAGAATCTCTTCATTTTGCTGGTCAAATGACTGGTGTAGAAGGTTATGTAGAAAGTGCAGCAAGCGGCTTGATTGCTGGTATCAACGTAGCTCATAAAGTTGAAAATAAAGGAAGGGTTATTTTCCCTAGAGAAACGATGCTGGGTAGCATGGCTTATTATATTGCTCATGCGAAAAATGAAAAAAACTTCCAGCCGATGAATGCCAATTTCGGTTTGCTACCGGATTTAGATGAAAAAATTAAAGATAAAAAAATAAGAAATGAACAACTTGCGCATAGAGCTTTGACATATTTGGACAACTTTAAAGAAACATTATGATGTTAATATAGTGAAATATTGATTCAGAAAATTAAAAAAAGTTTTTCTCAATTTAATAGTTATGTTTCGCAGTTCCCTCTATCGATATGCTACAATTTATATCGATGGAGGGGTTTTTATTGGAAGAAATCCAACAAGCTTATTTATACATGCTTAAAGTAGAACGACATTTTTCTGAACATACATTGAAATCATATCATGATGATTTAGAGCAATTTAATGATTTTTTAAATCAAGAGCATTTAAGCTTAGCTAATTTTGAATATAAAGATGCTAGAAATTACCTAAGTTTTTTATATTCAAAAAACTTGAAAAGAACATCGGTTTCTCGTAAAATTTCTACGCTGAGAAGTTTTTATGAGTATTGGATGGTACAAGACGAAAGTGTCATAAATCCATTTATACAATTAGTTCATCCGAAAAAAGAACAATATTTACCGCACTTTTTTTATGAAGAAGAAATGGAAGCATTATTTAAAACAGTAGATAAAGATTTAAAAAAAGGATTAAGAGATCGTGTTATTTTGGAGCTTTTATATGCTACTGGTATCAGGGTATCAGAGTTAGTAAATATCAAAGAGCAAGATTTGGATATGAATTTACCAGGTGTTAAAGTTTTAGGTAAGGGTGGTAAAGAAAGGTTTATCCCTTTTGGTGAATTCTGTAAACAAAGCATTGAACATTACTTAGAAGCATTTAGTCCTAAAAAAGGTACCGAACACGACTATTTGTTAGTTAACATGAACGGTGCGCCTATCACTGAGCGTGGCATTCGTTATGTGTTAAATGATGTAGTGAAACGAACTGCAGGTGTAACAGATATACATCCGCATAAATTAAGACATACATTTGCTACACATATGTTAAATCAAGGCGCTGACTTAAGAACAGTGCAATCATTACTAGGACATGTCAATTTATCGACGACAGGTCGTTATACACATGTTACGAATGATCAATTAAAAAAAGTATATTTAAATGCACATCCTCGTGCAAAAAAGGAGAATTAAAATATGAGTACATCTATTCATGCGACAACTATTTACGCAGTACAACATAATGGACATTCGGCAATGGCTGGTGACGGACAAGTAACACTTGGCGAACAAGTTATTATGAAAAAAACCGCTAGAAAAGTTCGACGCTTATATAATGATAAAGTGTTAGCTGGATTCGCAGGTAGTGTGGCAGATGCTTTTACACTATTTGAAAAGTTCGAGACAAAATTACAACAGTTTAGCGGTAATTTAGAAAGAGCCGCTGTTGAGTTAGCGCAAGAATGGAGAGGCGATAAACAGTTAAGACAGCTAGAAGCGATGCTTATTGTGATGGATAAAGATTCAATACTAGTCGTAAGTGGTACTGGAGAAGTGATTGCGCCAGATGATGATTTAATTGCAATTGGATCCGGTGGCAATTATGCCTTAAGTGCAGGTAGAGCATTAAAACGTCATGCTACTGATTTAAGTGCGCGTGAGATGGCATATGAAAGTTTAAAGGTTGCCTCTGATATTTGCGTGTTTACGAATGACCAAATCGTTGTGGAAGAACTTTAAAAAAACTTATATTTTAAAATATGTTGTAATAACAAAAAGTAAAAATTTATGAAGTAAATGTATAATAAATAATGGATTTTTGAAGAAAATATAGTAACGGAGGTATTTCTCATATGGAGTCGAATGGTATTAAATTAACGCCAAAAGATATCGTTTCAAAACTTAACGAATATATAGTTGGTCAAGATGACGCTAAACGCAAGGTAGCAGTAGCATTAAGAAATAGATATAGACGAAGCCTACTTTCTGACGAAGAGAAACAAGAAATTGCACCGAAAAACATTTTAATGATTGGACCAACTGGCGTAGGGAAAACTGAAATTGCGCGACGTATGGCTAAAGTGGTTGGTGCGCCTTTTATTAAAGTAGAAGCTACGAAATTCACAGAAGTAGGTTACGTTGGGCGTGACGTTGAAAGTATGGTTAGAGACTTAGTTGATATTGCTGTTAGATTGGTAAAAGAGCAAAAGAAAGCGTTAGTTGAAGATGAAGCGCGAAGTAAAGCAAACGAAAAATTAGTTAAACTTTTAGTTCCAAGCATGAAGAAGAAAGCGAATAGCACTAACAGTAACAACCCTTTAGAATCTCTTTTTGGCGGAGCAATACCTAATTTTGGTCAAAATAATGAGGACGATGATGAAGAAACGCCAACTGAAGAAATCAAAACAAAGCGTTCTGAAATCAAACAACAATTATTAAATGGTTCACTTGAAGAAGAAAAAGTGAGATTAAAAGTCGAACAGGACCCAGGTGCTTTAGGTATGTTAGGTACAAATCAAAACCAACAAATGCAAGATATGATGAACCAACTAATGCCTAAGAAAAAAGTGGAAAGAGAAGTCCCTGTCAAAACTGCTCGAAATATTTTGACTGATGAATATGCGGATGAACTGATTGACCAAGAAACTGCCAATCAAGAGGCTATTGAGCTAGCCGAACAAATGGGAATTATTTTTATTGACGAAATAGATAAAGTGGCTACTAACAATCAAAATTCAGGTCAAGATGTTTCACGACAAGGTGTACAAAGAGATATTTTACCTATACTTGAAGGTAGCATGGTTCAAACTAAATATGGTACTGTTAATACTGAACATATGCTATTCATTGGTGCTGGTGCATTCCATGTTTCAAAACCAAGTGATTTAATACCTGAATTACAAGGTCGTTTCCCAATTCGTGTTGAATTAGAAAGCCTTTCTGTGGAAGACTTTGTAAGCATTTTAACTGAACCCAAATTATCATTGATTAAACAGTATGAAGCGCTACTCCAAACGGAACAAGTAACGGTGAATTTCACCGAAGAAGCGATTAAACGTTTGGCAGAGATTGCCTTTCAAGTTAACCAAGATACAGATAATATTGGTGCGCGTAGATTGCATACAATACTTGAAAAAATGTTAGAAGATTTATCGTTCGAAGCACCGAACATGCCACATGCCGTTGTAGATATCACACCTCAATATGTTGATGATAAGTTGAAATCAATTTCAACAAATAAAGATTTAAGTGCATTTATTTTATAATATAAATAAAAAGGAGAAGTAATATGAGCTTATTATCAAAAACAAGAGAATTAAATACACTTTTGCAAAAGCACAAAGGAATCGCTGTAGACTTTAAAGACGTCGCACAAACGATAAGTAGTGTAACAGTGACAAATGTTTTCATTGTGTCAAGAAAAGGTAAAATTTTAGGATCAAGTTTAAATGAATTGTTAAAAAATGAACGTATTATTCAAATGCTAGAAAATAGACACATACCTGTGGAATATACAGATAAATTAATGGATGTAAAAGAAACAGAATCCAATATTGGAATTGAAAGTGATCTTTCAGTTTTCCCACCTGAAAACGAAGATGTATTTAAAGATAGTAAGTCAACTATCTTTCCAATATTAGGTGGTGGAGAAAGACTAGGTACGTTAGTGCTAGGACGTGTACAAGACGACTTTTCTGAAAATGATCTTGTTTTAGGTGAGTATGCGGCTACAGTCATAGGTATGGAAATTCTGCGTGAAAAACATAATGAAGTTGAACAAGAAGCTAGAGATAAAGCTGCGATTAATATGGCAATCAATTCATTATCATACTCAGAAAGTGAAGCGATTGAACATATTTTTGAAGAATTAGGTGGTAAAGAAGGCTTGTTGATTGCTTCTAAAGTAGCTGACAGGGTTGGAATTACACGTTCTGTGATTGTTAATGCATTGCGTAAGTTAGAAAGCGCAGGAGTTATTGAATCACGTTCTTTAGGTATGAAAGGTACGTTTATTAAAGTTAAAAAAGAAAAATTCTTAGATGAATTAGATAGAATAAAATAAAATGTAGAATCGCTTTTAAATACAATTGCTATATACGCTTTTATATTATTTAGTATATCCATGCGTTATGCGTTTATTTAGTGAATATGTAAAAAATAAATACAATATCATTTTATAATGGAAAATGCTGACTATATAAAGTGTTACAGTGATATTTGAATTGATAAAAATATGGTTTGAATCTCCGCTATTATAAATGAGAAATTATAAGCTGAACTATTGCTTTATATGTATGAATATGATATATTTATTCACGGCTATTAAGCCAATACGCACATAGAGAGCGGAAGTATAAAGGGTGCGATAAATTGTTATCGTGTTTATATGAGCTTTTTATGGAGGTAAAAAACCAATAGGAGGATTTTATTTATGGCAGTAATTTCAATGAAACAATTACTAGAAGCAGGTGTTCACTTCGGTCACCAAACACGCCGTTGGAACCCAAAAATGAAAAGATACATCTTCACTGAAAGAAACGGTATCTACATTATCGACTTACAAAAAACAGTGAAGAAAGTAGAAGAAGCTTACAACTTTATAAAACAAATTTCAGAAGATGGCGGAAAAGTTTTATTTGTTGGTACGAAAAAACAAGCACAAGAATCAGTGAAAGCTGAAGCTGAACGTGCTGGTCAATTCTACGTTAACCAAAGATGGTTAGGTGGTATTTTAACTAACTATAAAACAATTTCAAAACGTATCAAACGTATTTCTGAAATTGAAAAAATGGAAGAAGATGGCTTATTCGAAGTATTACCTAAAAAAGAAGTAGTAGAACTAAGAAAAGAATATGACCGTTTAATTAAATTCTTAGGCGGAATTCGTGATATGAAATCTATGCCTCAAGCATTATTTGTAGTTGACCCTCGTAAAGAGCGCAACGCAATTGCTGAAGCACGTAAATTACACATCCCAATCGTTGGTATTGTGGATACTAACTGTGATCCAGATGAGATCGATTATGTTATCCCTGCAAACGATGATGCTATCCGTGCCGTTAAGTTATTAACAGGTAAAATGGCAGATGCAATCTTAGAAGGTCAACAAGGTGTATCAAATGAAGAAGTAGCGGCTGAACAAAACATTGATTTAAATGAATCAAAAGAAGAAGCTACTGAAGCAGAAACAACTGAAGAAAACACTTCTGTTGAATCAAACTAAGAATAATGTAAAATGGGTGATAAGATATTTAAGCTTATCACCTTTTTTTAAAATAAATATATTAAAATTCATTAAATAATGGAGGAATATGAAATGGCAATTTCAGCTAAACTTGTAAAAGAATTACGTGAAAAAACTGGCGCTGGTATGATGGACTGTAAAAAAGCGTTGACAGAAACTGATGGTGATATTGATAAAGCTATTGATTACCTACGTGAAAAAGGTATTGCGAAAGCAGCTAAAAAAGCTGACCGTATCGCTGCAGAGGGACTAGTACATGTAGAAGAAAAAGGAAATGAAGCGGCAATCGTAGAAATTAATTCAGAAACTGACTTCGTAGCACGTAACGAAGGTTTCCAAGAATTAGTGAAAGAAATTGCTACACAAGTGTTAGAGAGTAAAGCTGATACTGTTGAAGCTTTATTAGAATCTGAATTAGCTGACGGTAAAACTGTAGACCAACGCATGAAAGAAGCAATCTCTACAATCGGAGAAAAATTAAGTATCCGTCGTTTTGCTGTTAGAACAAAATCAGATAATGATGCATTTGGTTCGTATTTACACATGGGTGGACGTATCGGTGTATTAACAGTTGTTGAAGGTACTACCGATAGCGATGCTGCTAAAGATGTAGCTATGCATATTGCTGCGATTAACCCTAAATATGTTTCATCTGAACAAGTAAGTGAAGATGAAATTGCTCATGAAAAAGAAGTATTGAAACAACAAGCTTTAAATGAAGGCAAACCAGAAAAAATTGTTGAAAAAATGGTTGAAGGTCGTTTACGTAAATATTTACAAGAAATTTGTGCAGTTGACCAAAACTTTGTTAAAGATCCTGATCAAACAGTTGAAGCTTTCTTAAAATCAAAAGGTGGAAAACTAGTTGACTTCGTACGTTATGAAGTAGGCGAAGGTATGGAAAAACGTGAAGAAAACTTTGCTGACGAAGTAAAAGGACAAATGAAATAATATTTCATAGTTTGAACAAGAAAGAAGACACCTTTTTGTGCTCCGTATGAAAGACTTACTTTTATATTGGAAGTTCTACTGTGTCTTCTTTACTTGTATCAAATACATATTTTCACAATAGAGAGGATAAGACAATGGCTCAAACTTCTAAATATAAACGTGTCGTTTTAAAATTAAGTGGTGAAGCACTAGCAGGTGAAGATGGATTCGGGATAAATCCCATAATTATTAAAAGTGTTGCTCAACAAGTAGCTGAGGTAGCAAAAATGGATTGTGAAATTGCAGTGATTGTTGGCGGAGGTAATATCTGGAGAGGTAAAACTGGTAGTGATCTAGGTATGGATCGTGGTACAGCAGATTATATGGGCATGCTAGCTACTGTTATGAATGCTTTAGCACTACAAGACAGTTTGGAACAATTAGAGTGTGATACACGTGTATTAACTTCTATAGAGATGAAACAAGTTGCAGAACCTTATATTCGTCGTCGCGCAATCAGACACTTAGAGAAAAAGCGTGTTGTTATATTTGCTGCTGGCATAGGTAATCCATACTTCTCAACTGACACAACTGCAGCTTTACGTGCTGCTGAAGTTGAAGCAGATGTTATCTTAATGGGCAAAAATAATGTTGATGGTGTCTATTCTGCAGATCCTAAAAAAGATGAAAATGCAGTTAAATATGAACATTTAACACATATTCAAATGTTACAAGAAGGCTTACAAGTCATGGACTCGACAGCATCTTCTTTCTGTATGGATAACAATATCCCATTGAATGTATTCTCTATCACAGAAGAAGGAAATATTAAACGTGCTGTTATGGGTGAAAAAATAGGAACATTAATTACAAAATAATTTAGAGGTGTATAAAATGAGTGACATAATTAATGACACGAAAACAAAGATGAAAAAATCAATTGATAGTCTTTCAAGAGAGTTAGCTAATATAAGTGCTGGTAGAGCAAATTCAAACCTTTTAAACGGTGTTACTGTTGATTATTATGGAGCACCAACACCTATTCAACAACTAGCTAGTATCAATGTACCAGAAGCTCGTCTTTTAGTCATTTCACCATACGACAAAACATCAGTGGCTAATATTGAAAAAGCAATTAATGCAGCAAACTTAGGTGTAAATCCATCTAGTGATGGTGAGGTCATTCGTATAAGTGTACCTGCATTAACAGAAGAACGTCGTAAAGAGCTTGTAAAAGAAGTTAAAAAAATTGGTGAAGATTCTAAAGTTGCAGTTAGAAACGTACGCCGTGATTCGAATGACGAACTTAAAAAGCAAGAGAAAAACGGTGACATCACTGAAGATGACTTAAGAACTCAAACGAATGAAGTACAAAAAATAACTGACGATTCTATAAATGACATTGATAAATTATTAGAAGAAAAAGAACAAGATATTATGTCAGTATAAACATGGTAATTATGATATGATTTTTGTGAGTAAATACTCAATATTAAGTTGTTTGGTATTGAAAATGAAGCATATTATAAATTTATCTGAACTGTATCAAATCAGACTTTGGTACAGTTTTTTTATTTGTTTATTCATTGCGCTTATCTAGTATGATAAAATGATAGATAATTGCATTTAGAAGCTAATTTAATAAGCAGAGATGATAACGCTCGGAGGAAATACCATGTTTAAAAAGCTAAACAAGAAAAAAAACCAACCTAATGCATCCAACAATGAGTTGGATTTACATAATGTACCTAATCATATAGCAATTATTATGGATGGCAATGGACGCTGGGCTAAACAAAGAAAATTGCCTAGAATCAAAGGCCATTATCAAGGTATGCAAACGATTAAAAAAATAACTAAAGAAGCTAGTGATTTAGGTATTAAATATTTAACGTTGTATGCATTTTCAACTGAAAATTGGACAAGACCTAAAAATGAAGTCAATTATATCATGAACTTGCCGGTTAACTTTTTAAAAACCTTTTTACCTGAATTAATAGAAAATAATGTTAAAGTAGAAACGATTGGTTTTTTAAATGATTTACCAACTGCAACACTTGAAGCGATTAATAAGGCAAAAGAACAGACCAAAGCAAACACAGGATTAAAATTAATTTTTGCAATTAACTATGGTGGACGTGCTGAAATTGTCCATAGTGTAAAATCAATTTATGAAAAATTATCTTCAGAAGGCTTATCCAGTGATCATATTACAGAGCAATTGATTAACGAACATTTAATGACCCACGATTATCCTGATCCAGACCTTTTAATTAGAACCTCAGGTGAGCAACGAATTAGTAACTTTCTTATCTGGCAAGTATCTTACAGTGAATTTATATTCAATGAAAAATTTTGGCCAGATTTTGACAAAGAAGAATTAATAAACTGTATTAAAATTTATCAATCTCGTCAAAGACGTTTTGGGGGATTATAAATAGTTAGGAGAATAGTATGAAAGTTAGAACTTTAACAGCAATAATAGCACTTATTGTTTTTCTACCTGTATTGTTAAAGGGTGGCCTTGTACTAATGCTTTTTTCTTATTTATTAGCATTTATAGGTCTCAAAGAATTGTTGAATATGAATATGATAAAGTTCCTATCCATCCCAGGAATTATAAGTGCATTAGGAATATTAATTATTATGATACCGCAAGAAGCAGGTACATGGGTAAACGATTTACAATTAAAATCTTTAATAGCAATGAGTTTTATTTTACTCAGTTATACAGTACTTTCTAAAAATAGATTTAGTTTTATGGATGCTGCGTTTTGTTTAATGTCTATAGCTTATGTAGGGATAGGCTTCATGTATCTATATGAAACTAGATCAGAAGGATTACATTACATACTTTTAGCTTTCTTAATTGTGTGGTCTACAGATACTGGCGCGTATATTTTTGGTAGATTAATGGGTAAACATAAATTATGGCCTGTCATCAGTCCCAATAAAACAATTGAAGGATTTATTGGCGGCATTATTTGTAGTTTGATAGTTCCGCTTGTAATGATGATGTTTATAGATTTTGATATTGCAATATGGTTACTACTGTTATGTACGGTTATTTTAAGTATGTTTGGTCAGTTAGGAGACTTAGTAGAGTCAGGCTTTAAACGTCATTTTGGTGTGAAGGATTCTGGACGCATTTTACCTGGTCACGGTGGTATATTAGATCGATTTGATAGTTTTATGTTTGTATTACCATTATTAAACATATTCTTAATATAAGTGATTTTAAGGTAAACGAAGTGCCAATAAAATTGTATAATTGAACAATAAAAGGAGTTATGAATTTAAATGTCGATGAGAAATCATATGAAACATTTAAGTTTTTAACTCCTTTTCATAAGTTTTTAAAATATGTAAGAGATTTTAAGTGTTAAGTCATGATAATTTTTCTACTGTATAAAGTTACGTGTATCAGCTAGTATTGTTATGTTATAATTTTATAATCAAAAGCATTAAATTAGCTTATATATTATAGCAATATAAAAATAATGGAACAATCTTACGGAAAATATGAGGTGTATCAATTTGAGTTTTCTAGTGACAATTATTTCTTTTATAATCGTATTTGGTGTTCTTGTAACAGTTCATGAATACGGTCATATGTTTTTTGCAAAAAGAGCTGGCATTATGTGTCCAGAATTTGCAATTGGAATGGGGCCGAAAATTTTTAGTTTCAGAAAAAATGAAACTTTATATACCATTCGTTTATTGCCTGTTGGAGGATATGTAAGAATGGCAGGTGACGGGTTGGAGGAACCACCCGTTCAACCAGGTATGCATGTAAAGATAAAATTAAATGATAAAGATGAAATCACACATATCATTTTAGATGATCAACATAAGTTCCAACAAATTGAAGCAATGGAAGTTAAGCAATGTGATTTTAAAGAAGATTTATACATTGAAGGTGTAACTGCATATGATCAGCAAAGACATCATTATCAAATTGCTGACAAAGCCTATTTTGTTGAGAATGGTAGTTTAATTCAAATAGCTCCCAAAAACCGACAATTCACACACAAAAAGCCTTATCAAAAATTCTTAACACTGTTTGCTGGCCCATTATTTAACTTTTTACTTACATTAGTATTATTTATTGGCTTAGCTTATTATCAAGGTACACCAACAAATACAGTTGATAAAGTGGCGCAAGATAGCCCAGCAGCACACGCAGGCTTAAAAACAGGTGATACCATCGTGAAAATTGCTGACAAATCTATCAATAGTAAATCTGATATAGATCAAGTAATATCACAGGTTAAAGACAAAAAGACACAAATTAAAGTAGAACGAGATGGTAAAACAGAAACCTTGCAAGTAAAACCAAAAAAATATGAACAAAAAGTAACTAAAACACATTCAGAAACTAAATATTTGTTAGGTTATACTGCTTCTACTGAACATACAGTATTTAAACCAATTGCTGAAGGCGTAAAGCAAACAATTGTAGCTGGAAAACTGATATTTACCGCAATTTTAAGCATGATTGCGAGCATTTTCACCGGTCAATTTTCATTTGATATGTTAAATGGTCCAGTCGGTATCTATCATACGGTTGACTCTGTTGTTAAAACAGGTATTATTAATTTGATCTCTTGGACAGCATTACTAAGTGTCAATTTAGGTTTAATGAATTTATTACCAGTCCCAGCACTTGATGGCGGACGAATCTTATTTGTAATGTATGAAGCGATTTTCAGAAAGCCATTAAACAAAAAAGCAGAAACGACAATTATTGCAATTGGTGCAGTATTTGTATTAATTGTAATGGTCTTAGTGACGTGGAATGACATTCAACGTTATTTCTTATAAAAGGAGAGCATGTAAATGAAACAATCTAAAGTATTTATACCAACGATGAAAGAAGTACCTGCAGCAGCTGAAGCTTTGAGTCATAGACTTTTGTTAAAAGCAGGATTAATCAAACAAAGTACGAGTGGCATTTATAGCTATTTACCGTTAGCTGCTAAAGTTTTGAATAACATTGAAAGTATTGTAAGACAAGAAATGGAACGTATCGACGCTGTGGAAATTTTAATGCCAGCGTTACAAAAAGCAGAACTATGGGAAGAATCCGGTCGTTGGAGTGCATATGGTCCAGAATTGATGCGTTTGAAAGACAGACATGGTCGTGAGTTTGCACTTGGACCAACACATGAAGAACTTATAACATCTGTAATCAGAGATGAACTTAAATCATATAAACAATTACCACTTACTTTATTCCAAATACAATCTAAATTTAGAGATGAAAAACGCCCGCGCTTTGGATTGTTACGTGGTCGTGAATTTATTATGAAAGATGCATATTCATTTCATGCTGATGAGACTTCATTAGATGAAACATACCAAGATATGTATCACGCATATGACCGCATATTTAAACGTGTCGGAATAAATGCGCGACCAGTAGTTGCAGATTCAGGTGCTATTGGTGGCAGTCATACACATGAATTTATGGCTTTAAGTGAAATTGGTGAAGACACAATAGTTTATAGTGAAAATAGTGATTATGCAGCTAATATTGAAAAAGCTGAGGTTGTATATCATCCTAATGAAAAGCATGATGAGGTAGCGTCATTAACAAAAATAGAAACACCTCAAGTACATACAGCACAAGCATTAGCAACATTTTTAGAAAAACCACTGGATGAAATCACAAAATCCATGGTATTTAATGTTGATGGTGAATTTATTATGGTACTTGTACGTGGTCACCATGAAATTAATGATGTGAAATTAAAAGCGTTCTTTGGTACGGATCACATCGAATTAGCTACAGAAGATGAAATTAAAAATTTATTAGGTGCATCTCCTGGTTCACTTGGTCCTATTTTCGATAAAAATATCAAAGTATATGCTGATAATTTTATAAAAGATTTAAATAATATTGTTGTAGGTGCTAATGAAGATGGTTACCATTTATTGAATGCAAATGTAGGGCGTGACTTTGAAATCGAAGCTTATGGAGACTTTAGATTTATTTTAGAAGGAGAACCTTTAGCTGATGGATCAGGTGATGCTAAATTTGCCGAAGGAATTGAAGTTGGGCAGGTATTTAAACTTGGTACTAAATATTCTGAAGCAATGAATGCAACATTCCTGGATAATCAAGGTAAAGCTAAACCTTTATTAATGGGATGTTATGGTATAGGTATTTCTAGGACTTTAAGTGCGATTGTTGAGCAAAATAATGACAAAAATGGTATTATATGGCCGAAATCAGTAACGCCATTTGATTTACATTTAATTACAATCAATCCTAAAAAAGAAGAACAACGTGAATTGGCTGATCAATTATATAAACAATTAAAAGAAACATATGATGTACTTTATGATGACCGTAAAGAACGTGCAGGTGTTAAATTTAATGATGCCGATTTAATAGGATTACCAATTAGAGTAGTAGTTGGTAAAAATGCTGCTGAAGGTATCGTAGAAGTTAAACGACGTGATACAGGTGAAAGTGAAGATGTTCAAATTGATAACTTAAATAGTTATATTAATGACTTATACCTAAGTATATAAGTCAACAGTCAACTTAAAAAAGTGATTGCTCTCATATACGTTGCTAAAATTAAGATGTAAGTTAAAGCCTTAATACGCATATACTTTATATAAATGCATATCATTGCTAAAAGTATTAGATGAAACTTTTAGTTTAACCTGTACTTTAATGTTTGATCACCCTTAATTAGTGAGCGGGAAAGCGAAATCGAATGAATCATGTTTGATTTCATTCCCGCTCTTATTTATGATAAGAAACCATAATGTAAAAATAGTAAAGTTTAAGTATTAGAAATTAAAGGTTTTACGTTATAAGATAGATAATGTACAAAATACATACGCGACAGTTAAAGAAATTATATGAATTAGTAACGTAGTGTAATTAATAGTAAGGTGGTTATCGTCATGTCAATGACAAATCAAGAAAAATTCAAGATCTTAGCTGATCAAATTAAAATTGCAGATCATTTGGATCCAGAAATTTTAGCACAAAGTGAATTAACGCGTGTAGATGTTAAAACAACTGATCGTACCTGGGTATTTCAGATAACATTTCCATATTTTTTACCATTTGAAGACTATCTGTTATTTATGAATGCAATTACTGAAGAATTTAAAACAATCGCTAAAGTGGATTGTAATTTTACAATCGCAAATAAAGCGAATCAAGATGAATATGCATTGAAATACTTTAGTTATTGCATTGACCAAACAAAATTATCACCTAAAGTAAAAGGTCAGCTTAAGCAAAAACGCTTAATTATGTCAGGGGATGTGCTCAAAGTCATGTGTCAGAATGATATAGAGCGAGATCATTTTGACAAAGCGTGCAATGGAAGTTTGATTAAAGCATTTCAACAATGTGGTTTTGCAATCAGTAGTATCATTTTTGAAACAGACCATACATCAAATGGAGACGACTTGGCATCGTTAGAAGCACACATTCAACAAGAAGATGAGCAAAGTGCACGTGAAGCCACTGAAAAGTTAGAAAAGATGCGTGCTGAAAAAGCTAAACAACAAGATAATAATGAAAGTACTGTAGCTAAATGTCAAATTGGAAAACCAATTCAAATAGAAAATGTAAAACCTATTGAATCGATTATTGAAGAAGAATTTAAAGTTGCAGTTGAAGGTGTTATCTTTGATATTAATTTAAAAGAATTGAAAAGTGGACGCCATATAGTAGAACTAAAAGTTACAGACTATACAGACTCCTTAGTATTGAAAATGTTCACTAGAAAAAATAAAGATGATTTAGCTCATTTTAAAGCTCTCAGTGTCGGTAAATGGGTTCGAGCACAAGGTAGAATAGAAGAAGATACATTCGTACGTGATTTAGTCATGATGATGTCTGATATAGAAGAAATAAAAAAAGCAGTTAAACAAGATAAAGCAGATGAAAAACGCGTAGAATTTCACTTGCATTCGTCCATGAGTCAGATGGACGGCATTCCGAATATAAGTGCATATGTAGAACAAGCAGCTAAATGGGGTCACAAAGCTATTGCAATTACTGATCATAATGTGGTTCAAGCATTTCCAGATGCGCATGCTGCAGCAGAAAAAAATGATATTAAAATGATTTATGGCATGGAAGGCATGTTGGTCGATGATGGTGTGCCCATAGCGTATAAGCCTCAAGACATTGATTTAAAAACTGCAACATATGTTGTTTTTGACGTTGAAACAACAGGTCTATCTAATCAGTATGATAAAATTATCGAACTCGCAGCTGTAAAAGTACAAGAAGGAGAAATTATTGATAAGTTTGAACGTTTTAGTAATCCACACGAACGTTTATCTGAAACAATCAAGAATTTAACGCATATCACAGACGATATGCTCGTCAATGCACCTGAAATTGAAACTGTTTTAACCGAGTTTAAAGCGTGGGTCGGTGACGCGATATTTGTAGCACATAATGCATCATTTGATATGGGGTTCATTGATACCGGTTATGAAAAAACTGGCCTAGGCGCATCAACTAACGGTGTGATAGATACACTTGAACTTTCTAGAACCATCAACACTGAATATGGAAAACATGGTCTGAACTTTTTAGCTAAAAAATATGGTGTAGATTTAACACAACATCACAGAGCGATTTATGATACTGAAGCAACAGCTTATATTTTTATAAAGATGTTAAAACAATTAGAAGAAGCAGAAGTTTATAATCATCAAGATATTAATAAGTCTTTATCAAATGAAGACGCTTATAAACGTGCTCGCCCAAATCACGTAACACTTATTGTGCAAAATCAACAGGGCTTAAAGAACTTATTTAAAATAGTAAGCGCATCTTTAGTTAAATATTATTATAGAACACCTAGAATTCCACGTTCACTTTTAGATGAATATCGAGAAGGTATTCTTGTTGGTTCCGCATGTGATGAAGGTGAAGTATTTACTGCAGTAATGCAAAAAGACCAATCTCAAGTGGAAAGAATAGCAAAATACTATGATTTTATTGAAGTACAACCACCTGCATTATACCAAGATTTAATAGATAGAGAATTGGTGAGAGATAATGAAACATTACATGAAATTTATCAACGTCTCATCCAAGCTGGAGATGTGAATGATATACCTGTTATTGCAACAGGAAACGCGCATTATCTAAATGAACATGATGGTATTGCACGTAAAATTTTAATAGCGTCACAGCCAGGTAACCCGTTAAATCGTAGTACTTTACCTGAGGCGCACTTTAGAACAACGGATGAAATGTTAGATGAATTACATTTCTTAGGTGAAGCAAAAGCACATGAATTAGTTGTGAAAAATACAAATGACTTAGCAGACCGTATCGAACGCGTAGTTCCGATAAAGGATGAATTGTATACGCCCCGCATGGAAGGTGCTAATGATGAAATACGAGATATGAGTTATGCTAACGCCAGAGCATTGTATGGTGAAGATTTACCACAAATTGTAATTGACCGATTAGAGAAAGAGCTTGAAAGTATCATTGGGAATGGTTTTTCTGTGATATATTTAATTTCACAAAGACTGGTTAAAAAATCATTAGATGACGGTTATCTAGTTGGATCACGTGGCTCTGTAGGTTCGAGTTTTGTAGCGACAATGACTGAAATTACAGAAGTTAACCCATTACCTCCACATTATATTTGTCCAGAATGTAAAGAAAGTGAGTTCTTTAACGATGGATCCGTTGGTTCTGGTTTTGATTTACCAGATAAAAAATGTGCCACATGTGGATGTGATTTAATTAAAGAAGGCCAGGATATTCCTTTTGAAACTTTCTTAGGTTTTAAAGGTGATAAGGTTCCTGATATCGACTTGAACTTTAGTGGTGAATATCAACCACAAGCTCATAATTATACAAAAGAATTATTTGGTGAAGATAAAGTATTTCGTGCAGGTACAATTGGTACGGTGGCTGAAAAAACAGCTTTCGGTTTTGTGAAAGGATTTTTAAATGATCAAGGTATTCACAAAAGAGGCGCTGAAGTTGATAGACTCGTAAAAGGTTGTACTGGTGTAAAACGTACAACAGGACAACACCCTGGAGGCATCATCGTTGTACCAGATTATATGGATATCTACGATTTTACACCTGTTCAATTTCCGGCAGATGATCAATCATCGGCTTGGATGACGACTCATTTTGATTTCCATTCAATACATGATAACGTTTTGAAACTGGATATATTAGGACATGATGATCCGACGATGATTCGTATGCTGCAGGATTTATCAGGTATTGATCCTAAAACGATACCTGTCGATGATAAGGAAACTATGGGTATTTTTAGTTCGCCAGAACCTTTAGGTGTAACTTCAGAACAAATTTTATGTAAAACTGGAACATTTGGTGTGCCAGAATTCGGTACAGGATTTGTGCGCCAAATGTTAGAAGATACCAAGCCAACTACATTTTCAGAGTTAGTAAGAATATCTGGATTATCACATGGTACGGATGTTTGGCTAGGTAACGCACAAGATTTAATACGCTCAGGAACTTGTGATTTATCAAGTGTTATTTGTTGTCGTGATGATATTATGGTTTATTTAATGTATAACGGTTTAGAGCCTTCACTCGCCTTCAAGACAATGGAATTTGTACGTAAAGGTAAAGGGCTAACTGACGATATGGTTGAAGCAATGGTAGACAATGAAGTGCCAGATTGGTATTTAGATTCATGTAGAAAAATTAAATACATGTTCCCTAAAGCCCATGCGGCAGCATATGTATTGATGGCAGTACGTATTGCGTATTTCAAAGTTCATTATCCACTTTATTATTATGCAAGTTACTTTACGGTACGTGCATCTGATTTTGATTTAATTTCAATGATTAAGGATAAAGAAAGTATTCGAAATACAGTAAACGATATGTATTCTCGTTATATGGATTTAGCAAAAAAAGAAAAAGATACATTAACCGTATTAGAAATCATGAACGAAATGGCGCAACGCGGTTATCGTATGCAACCAATTAGTTTAGAGAAAAGTAAAGCATTTGATTTTATCATTGAAGGTGATAGTTTGATTCCGCCATTTATCGCTGTTCCTGGATTAGGTGAAAACGTTGCACAACGTATTGTTGAAGCACGCGAAGAAGGACCGTTTTTATCAAAAGAAGATTTAAATAAAAAAGCTGGGTTGTCACAAAAAGTCATCGAGTATTTAGATGAACTTGGTTCATTACCTAACTTGCCAGATAAAGCACAATTATCAATATTTGATATGTAATCGAGCAATATATTGGTAGGCATGGAATAAAAAATGTTAAATGTATAAAATTTTGATATTAGTTATTGTCATACTATATGAAAATATATAGTTGTTTGTATAGGAAATAAACATATGGTATAATAATGTTGCTTAAAAAATTAGACTCAGGCAGGAAGAGTGGGCGTTATACCCGCTCTTTTCTATTTGCCAAAAAAGGAGGTCAGTATGAGTAAAGTAACTGAGCAAGTTGAATCAATTATTCAACCCGTCCTTAACGACTTAAATTTTGAATTAGTTGAAGTCGAATACACAAAAGAAGGAAAAGATTACTTCTTAAGAGTATCCATTGATAAAGAAGGTGGCGTCGATTTAAACGATTGTGCCTTAGCTTCTGAAAAGATTAGTGAAATTATGGATGAAGAAGATCCTATTCAAGAAATGTATTATTTAGATGTAGCTTCTCCAGGTGCTGAAAGACCTATAAAAAAAGAAAAAGATTTCCAAAATGCTGTTACAAAACCAATATACGTTTCTTTATATGCGCCAATTGAAGGTGGAAAAGAATGGTTAGGTATCTTAAAAGAAGTAACAAGTGAAACGATTATTATGGAAGTAAAAGAAAAGTCAAAGAAGAAACAAGTTGAAATTCCAAGAAATAAAATCGCTAAAGCACGTCATGCTGTAATGCTTTAATGTGATGAGGAGGATGATAAGTCGTGTCAAGTAATGAATTATTATTAGCAACTGAATATTTAGAAAAAGAAAAAAAGATTCCAAGAGAAGTATTAATTGATGCAATTGAAGCAGCGCTAATTACTGCATATAAAAAGAACTATGACAGTGCAAGAAGTGTACGCGTTGAGTTAAACATGGATGAAGGTACATTTCATGTAATTGCTCGTAAACAAGTCGTAGAAGAAGTAATGGATAATAGAGAAGAAATCGACTTAAGTACAGCGCTAGTTAAAAACCCAGCATATGAAGTTGGTGATATATACGAAGAAGATGTAACACCAAGTGACTTTGGGCGTGTAGGTGCACAAGCTGCGAAACAAGCAGTAATGCAGCGTTTACGTGATGCTGAACGTGAAATATTATATGATGAATTTATCGATAAAGAAGATGATATTGTTAATGGTCTTATTGATAGAGTAGATCACCGCTATGTTTATGTTAATTTAGGACGTACAGAAGCTGTATTATCTGAGGCTGAAAGAAGCCCTAATGATAGTTATATTCCTAATGAAAGAATTAGAGTGTATGTCAATAAAGTAGAGCAAACGACAAAAGGACCGCAAATTTACGTTTCTCGTAGCCATCCAGGATTACTCAAACGTTTATTTGAACAAGAAGTACCAGAGATTTTTGACGGTACAGTCATTGTAAAATCTGTGGCACGTGAAGCAGGAGACCGCTCTAAAATCAGTGTTCATTCAGATAACCCAGATATCGATGCAGTAGGTGCATGTGTGGGTGCTAAAGGTTCTCGTGTTGAAGCGGTTGTAGAAGAATTAGGTGGCGAAAAAATTGACATTGTTCAATGGAATGAAGATCCGAAGGTCTTTGTTAAAAATGCTTTAAGTCCATCTCAAGTACTACAAGTGATTGTTGATGAAGCAAACCAATCAACTATTGTAGTTGTGCCTGATTATCAATTATCATTAGCGATTGGTAAGCGTGGACAAAACGCACGTTTAGCTGCGAAATTAACTGGTTGGAAAATTGATATTAAATCAGAAAGTGATGCTAGAGCTGAAGGTGTTTATCCGACAGACGAAGCACTAGAAATAGAAGAAGATGAAAATATTGAACAGGATACAAACATTGATTTGGAAGATGTGAATATTGAAACGCATGACTTAAAAACGGATGATGAAACAGATAGCATAGATGAAGATGACGCTGAAAAATAATTTGGAGTGAGCTTTTATGAAAAAGAAAAAAATTCCAATGCGTAAATGTATACTTTCAAATGAAATGCATCCAAAAAAAGATATGATTCGAGTTGTTATTAATAAAGAAGGCGAAATTTTTGCTGATGCTACAGGAAAACAACAAGGTCGTGGTGCATATGTATCAAAAGATGTTAAATTAGTAGAAGATGCACAAAAACAAGGTGTATTAGAAAAATACTTTAAAGTTGATGCAGAAACTCTAGATCCTGTATATAAGGAAATTATACGTCTTATTTATCGCGAAGAGATACCTAAATGACTATAGAGAAAATCGTAAATTTTTTAGGTTTAGCAATGCGTGCTGGAAAAGTAAAAACAGGTGAATCGGTCATTTTAAATGACATTAAGAAAAATAGGTTAAAGCTCGTAATTATTGCAACTGATGCTTCTGAAAATACAAAGACAAAGTTTCAGAGCAAGTGTGAAAGTTACCATATATCATTTCGCATATTTGGAACAAGAGCTGAATTAGGACAAGCTTTAGGTAAAGCAGAACGAGTTAACATTGGAATCACTGATCAAGGCTTTGCTAAAAAGTTAGTGTCAATGATAGATGAATATCGTAAGGAGTGACTATATGAGTAAAATAAGAATTTACGAATACGCCAAAGATTTAAAATTAAAAAGTAAAGATATTATAGATGAGTTAAAGAAAATGGACGTTGAGGTAACGAGCCATATGCAAACGTTAGAAGATGACCAAATCAAGGCATTAGATAAGGTTTATAAACCAGAGAAATCGAATGCATCAGAAAATAAACAACAAGGTCAAAATCAACAAAAACCATCAAATAACAAGTCTAATGCTAATAAAAAAGATAATAATCAAAACAACAAAAATAACAACAAAAATAACAACAAAAATAACAACAAAAATAAGAAAAACAGCAAAAACAACAACAAAAATAAACAAACTAAACAAGAAGAACCAAAAGAAATACCTTCACACATCACTTATCAAGAAGGTATCACAGTTGGAGAACTTGCTGAAAAAATCAATGTTGATTCTTCAGAAATAATTAAAAAGTTATTCTTATTAGGCATCATGGCTAACATAAATCAAGCATTAGATGATGAAACTTTAGAATTAATTGCTGATGATTATGGTGTTGAAGTTGAAAAAGAAGTTGTTGTTGATGAAGAAGATTTATCAATTTACTTTGATGATGAATCTGAAGATGAAGATGCAGTAGAAAGACCAGCAGTTGTTACTATTATGGGACACGTTGATCATGGTAAAACAACGTTATTGGATTCTATCCGTCACACACAAGTAACAGCAGGTGAAGCTGGTGGTATTACACAACATATCGGTGCTTATCAAATTGAAAATGATGGCAAAAAAATCACTTTCCTTGATACACCAGGACATGCTGCATTCACAACAATGCGTGCACGTGGTGCGCAAGTAACTGATATTACAATTTTAGTTGTAGCAGCAGATGATGGTGTAATGCCTCAAACGATAGAAGCAATCAACCATGCCAAAGAAGCGAACGTACCAACGATTGTAGCAGTCAATAAAGTTGATAAACCAACTGCTAACCCTGATCGAGTAATGCAAGAATTGACAGAATACGGTTTAATTCCAGAAGATTGGGGTGGCGATACAATTTTCGTACCGCTTTCTGCTTTAAGTGGCGATGGTATAGATGATTTAATAGAAATGATTGTGCTTACATCTGAAATTCAAGAACTAAAAGCAAATCCTGCTAAAAAAGCAGTAGGTACAGTGATAGAAGCAGAATTAGATAAGTCACGTGGTCCATCTGCATCACTTCTAGTGCAAAATGGTACACTGCATGTTGGAGATGCTTTGGTTGTTGGTAATACGTATGGTAGAATTCGTGCGATGGTTAATGATTTAGGACAAAGAATTAAATCTGCAGAACCGTCTACGCCTGTTGAAATCACAGGTATTCATGATGTACCACAAGCTGGGGATCGTTTTGTTGTGTTTAAAGATGAGAAACAAGCAAGACGTATTGGTGAAGCACGTCATGAAGCTAATGTTTTACAACAACGTCAAGAAAGTAAGAGCGTTTCACTAGATAATTTATTTGAACAAATGAAACAAGGTGAAATGAAAGATTTAAATGTCATCATTAAAGGTGATGTTCAAGGTTCTGTCGAAGCACTTGCAGCTTCACTAATGAAAATTGAAGTAGAAGGCGTTAATGTTCGCATAATTCATACTGCAGTAGGTGCGATTAATGAATCTGATGTAACTTTAGCGAATGCGTCAAATGGTATCATCATCGGCTTTAACGTAAGACCGGATACTGGTGCCAAACGTGCAGCCGAAACAGAAGGTGTAGATATGAGATTACACCGTGTTATTTATAGTGTTATTGAAGAAATAGAAGCTGCAATGAAAGGCTTACTAGATCCAGAATATGAAGAACAAGTGATTGGCCAAGCAGAAGTGCGCCAAACATTTAAAGTTTCAAAAGTGGGTACAATAGCTGGTAGTTATGTCACAGATGGTAAGATTACGAGAAATGCGGGTGTCCGTGTTATCAGAGATGGTATCGTCCAATTTGAAGGTGAACTGGACACATTAAAACGTTATAAAGACGATGCAAAAGAAGTAGCTCAAGGCTATGAATGTGGTATTACGATTGAAAAATATAACGACCTAAAAGAAGGCGACATAATAGAAGCTTTCGAAATGGTTGAAATTAAAAGATAAAGACAGTTATCTTAAGAAAATACAAAAATTTTAAACCGTAGGCTAATTTATCATGTTAGCTTACGGTTTTTTTATTTTAAATATGTTATCTTTTGGGTAAGAGAAGGTGTGGCTTTGAAGCATTTGAAAAAATTGTTTATTTTTATAATTTAATATAATGTTTTGTTTTAAGTGCATAGTTACTTGTAAAATTAGCCATTTATTAAGCATTGTAAACCAGTTAAAAATTTTTTAGTAAAATTGCTTGTTATTTCAATATGGACACTAACTGTCTATGTACTTAATTAAACTTAGCATAAATAGGAGGTTATAAGTGATGAGTGAATATTTAAAAGAAATAAATGAATTTTGGCAAGAATACTTGGATCAATATAACTCTATTTATGATTTAGAAACTTTAAATGAAATCAGAGAAAGACATGACATGACTGCTTTTCTACACCCTCAAGATTTAGCATATTTAAAAAGAAATTTTGGTGAAGATTTTAGTAACATACCAAGATTTAAAAAGTTGATTGATTTTGCAAATGGAAAAGTAAAAATCAATAAGCATAGACAACGAATTGTCCAAAATGAAGCAGAATTAAGTCCAGCCATAGCAAGACCGTATTTTGGAAATCCTGAAAGAGCAGATATTGTAATATTGAAAAAAAAGGCGGAAAATGATTTTATAATTAATGATCCTACCTTACCAGATGATATGGTAGTACATTACCGTAATAGAATATTGCAAGACATACAAGGTAAATTGAATTTAAACGGTCATAAGGTATTTATTCCTTATATAGATCATCATTGTTGGTTTAAGAAATATATATATAGTAACGGATCAATTTTGAAGCAATTCAATATTAATCCCAATAGAGTGATGGTTATGAATTTCTTTCCATATCAAACTGGTCATACAGCAGGTATACCAAAAGATTTTTTAACATTTAATCATTATCTACCGTCACAAGTTATGAATTTTGAACTCTTACTAAAAATTATAAATGATGATAAGCGTCGAATTTATATTGTTAGTGAAGAAGAACTCTTTATTTCAATCTTTAAAAATTTTACTAATAGTGATTTACATCAATATCTTGTTGACAATTTGTTTGTGCTTTCATCTAAACAGAATAGACATATTACAGCATGTAATGTATTGAGTTATAAAGAGCATATTAGACGTTTAAAAAAGAAAGAGTCATTGAATAAAATAGATTATTATAAGTGGAATCAGCAACAAAAGAAAGAGCGAGAGCTAGGGAATTCAGATTTTATAAGAAAGCTTAAAGCTATTCAATATAAAGAAGCATTACCGCGTTAGTAAAATTGAACTGACTAAAAAGGTAACTTTCATTTCAAATGATATGAAAGTTACCTTTAATATGTAGTTAAATATGATAATGCTTGAATAATGATTTGATTTGATTTTTAAAATCTTCTACATAATGATCTGGTTTTAATAAAATGATTTCTTGTGGATATTCATATGCTAAATTTAGGCATTCGTTTTTTGAGATTATGAGTTCTGCTTCAATAAATGCTTCATTATTTTGTGAATTTAGTACTATAAATTGCCGTTGAATTTGTTCCCATATGGAAGGGAGAAATTTCATAATGACTGTTGGAACTTGCAGAAAGATATTTTCATCAAATGCTTCATCATATTGCTCGATATCATGTATTGAGTTTAAATCTTGTGTAAAAATTTCGTGTTGATATATATAAGTAATCCAATATTTATTTTTGAAATATCTTGTGTATACCGGTACGACTTTATACGTTTGATTGTCAACATCATTTAGCAATATAATCTGTTTGTTTTGTATAGCAAGTTGAATTTTATAAATAAGTGTTGATTCTGTTAATTCGTGATTGATTGTAAATTGATTAAGTAATGTATTAGATAAAAATTTTTCAGCTAGATTCGAATCACTGTTTAGCCCTTTAATTAAATTGTAGGTATCGATATGAATGTGAGGTGTGAAATTTTTCATCCTAAATAGCAAGTTAAGTAACCGATTATTTTTAAATTTATAGCGATCTATACTAATGCGATGTCGGCCTATATTATTTTCATAAACAATCCTTGCATTTAGCCCTTCCCATTCATGGTCTTCATATAAAAAGTTATTTATATCACTAAAATCTCGTTGTATGGACCTTACATTAACGTTTAATTGTTGTGCAAGTTCTTCTTTGCTTAATTTTTTTCCGTTAAATAGACGAGTGAAAATATAAAGTAGTCTTTCTGATTTATCCAAGTATACACGCTCCTTATCATTTCAATAGAAAAATTCATTTTTTATTAGTTTGAATTATAGCATGATACTTTCTATAATGTGTAAAACATTATAAAATAAATTAAAAACTTAAATGATATTAAAGTAGTGACTTTTTATAAAATTAAACTTAGTTTTTCATAAATGATCATTGTATTTAAAAAACAAAAATGTAATAAAGTTTCATTTTATAACACTTTGGAAATATAATTGTGCCTAACTGTTATGAAATCATGTTTAATTGTTTCAGAGCTATTACCTTTTTGAGTTATAATGAATTTGTAATTAAATTTTTAAACGTAAAAAAGAAGGAAGTTTGTTTGACGTTGTGAAATGAACTGTCATATAATCTTTAAGTAAGATAAATATACATGTATGAATGATATTTGTGAGGTGAAATATAATATGAATATGAGAGCTGAACGTGTTGGCGAACAAATGAAACAAGAAATTATGGATATTGTTAATAATAAAGTCAAGGACCCTAGAATTGGTTTCCTAACAATAACAGAAGTTCAATTGACGAATGATTTATCTATTGCAACAATTTATTTAACTGTACTTGGAAATGATAAACAAATTGATGATACGTTTAAAGGTTTAGAGAAAGCGAAAGGTTTTATAAAATCTGAAATTGGTTCAAGAATGCGCTTAAGAATTGTTCCAGATTTAAAATTTGAATACGATGAATCGATAGACTACGGTAATAAAATTGAAAAGATGATTCAAGATTTACACAAAAATGATTAATTTTAAAAGCTGAAACAAATACCCATTGAGATATTTGTTTCAGCTTTTTTATAACCATTTATTTATTGAGACGTGTTAATATAAATAAGGAATGATATTAAAAGGACGATTGAAGGTGACATTAAAATGTATAACGGTATTTTACCTGTTTATAAAGAACGTGGTTTAACAAGCCATGATGTTGTATTTAAATTAAGGAAGATTTTAAAAACAAAAAAGGTTGGACACACTGGTACATTAGATCCTGAAGTATCAGGTGTATTACCCATATGTATAGGTTCAGCAACAAAGGTAAGCGATTATATTATGGAAATGGGAAAGACTTATTTTGCAACTGTATATTTAGGGTTTAGTACAACTACAGAAGATCAGACAGGTGAAATTTTAGAAAAAAAGCACATTGAGGAAAATACACTTATAGAGGCGCAGATTGATAGCGCAATAGCACGTTTTGAAGGTGTCATTACGCAAATTCCTCCAATGTATTCATCAGTAAAGGTGAATGGTAAAAAGCTTTATGAATATGCAAGAAAAAATGAAACAGTCGAAAGGCCTTCAAGAGAAGTTGAGATTTACGATATTAAACGAGCGTCTGATTTAAGATTTGAAAATCGAGGTTGTCAATTTGATATCAGAGTAAAGTGTGGTAAGGGTACTTATATTAGAACGTTGGCAACAGATATAGGAAAGATGCTTGATATACCAGCACATATGTCAAAGTTAACAAGAATACAAAGTGGTGGGTTTGATATTGAAGATAGCCTTTCAATCGAACATGTACAATCACTACATGAGCACGAAACATTACAAGAAAATCTTTTTCCGATAGAATATGGTTTGAGAGGTTTGAAAAAAGTCAATATTTCAAACGAAAATCAGAAAAATAAAATATTGAATGGTCAAAAATTTAGTAAGAATGAATTTGATCAGTCTATTAACACGTTGGTTGTGATGTTTGACACAAAAGAAAATAGGGCATTAGCAATTTACACACCACATCCTGATAAACCTTATGAAATAAAACCCAAGAAGGTATTTAACTAAAGGAGAAATAACCATGAAAGTAATTGAAGTAACTCATCCGATTCAAGAAAATCAGTATATATCAGAAGATGTAGCAATGGCTTTTGGTTTTTTTGATGGCATGCATAAGGGCCATGCAGAGGTATTTGATACTTTAGAAAAAAAGGCAGAGGCATCGAATTTAAAAAAAGCTGTAATGACATTTGATCCACATCCTTCTGTTGTGTTAAACCCCGAACTTAAACGTACAGATTACTTAACACCGATTCAAGATAAAATAGAAATATTAGATTCATACGGTATTGATTATTGTATCGTTATTAACTTTTCATCTAAATTCGCCAATGTAAGTGCCGAAGAATTTATAAGAGAATATATCATTAATAATCATGTAAAAGAAGTGGTTGCAGGATTTGACTTCACTTTCGGCAAATTTGGAAAAGGAAACATGATGATTTTAGATGAAATGACGGAATTTAATACGACTATCGTGAGTAAACAAGAGCTCGAATCGGAAAAAATTTCTACAACAGATATTAGAAAATCACTCAAAACAGGAGACTTACAAAAAGCTAACGATGAACTTGGATATCGATATCGAATTAAAGGTATGGTTGTACAAGGCGAAAAACGTGGGAGAACAATTGGCTTTCCCACTGCGAATGTAGAGCCAAGTGGAGATTACGTTTTGCCTAAAAATGGCGTTTATGCTGTGAGTATGAAAATAGGTGCAGATGATAAAGTTTATCGTGGAGCTGCCAATGTTGGCGTCAAACCCACATTTCATGATCCGTCTAAAGCGCAAGTTGTAATAGAAGTTAACCTGTTTGACTTTCATGAAAATATATATGGTGAGCGTGTTATCGTTTATTGGCATCATTATTTAAGACCAGAAGTTAAATTTGATGGTATAGATCCTTTGGTTGAACAAATGAATAAAGATAAAGAAAAAGCGAAATATTTACTTTCTGTTGATTTTGGTGACGAAATATCATATAATATTTAAGTCTGATGTGTTAAACACACATACTAGGCACCTTTATCTTGGCAGTTCGAGACTCCGACGTTTTGCTCGGATAAAGGCGCATAAAAATAAAAAGGAGGAAATTGACTATGGCAATTTCACAAGAACGTAAAAATGAATTAATTAAAGAATATCGCACACACGAAGCGGACACTGGTTCTCCAGAAGTACAAATCGCTGTGTTAACTGCAGAAATCACTGCATTAAACACTCACTTACGTGAACACACGAAAGACCACCATTCACGTCGTGGATTATTAAAAATGGTAGGTCGTCGTAGACACCTATTAAACTACTTACGTAGCAAAGATATTCAACGTTACCGTGAATTAATTAAATCATTAGGTATCCGTCGTTAATCTTTAGACGTATATTTATCGGGAAAGAACCTTTGGGGTCTTTCCCTTTTTTATAATTTTTGCATTTATAATTATACATTAAACTATATACTAATATAAATCTTTATTAATAAATGATATGATAGGATTAACAGATAAATGAGAGGAGATTCGTAATGTCTCAAGAAAAAAAAGTTTTCAAAACCGAGTGGGCAAATAGATCTTTAACGATTGAAACGGGACAATTAGCCAAACAAGCAAACGGTGCAGTACTTGTTAGATATGGTGATACAGTCGTTTTATCTACTGCAGTAGCATCGAAAGAACCACGAGATGGTGATTTTTTCCCATTAATGGTTAACTATGAAGAAAAAATGTATGCTGCAGGTAAAATACCTGGTGGCTTTAAAAAACGCGAAGGACGTCCAAGTGATGAAGCCACGTTAACTGCACGTTTAATTGATAGACCCATTCGACCACTGTTCCCTAAAGGTTACAGATATGACGTTCAAATTATGAATACAGTATTGAGTGCTGATCCAGATTGCTCTCCTGAAATGGCAGCAATGATAGGTTCGTCAATGGCATTAAGTGTTTCTGATATACCTTTTCAAGGTCCAATAGCAGGTGTAAACGTTGGTTATATAGATGGTGAATATGTGATTAACCCTACCGTTGCACAAAAAGAAGTATCTAGACTCGATTTAGAAGTAGCTGGTCATAAAGATGCGGTGAATATGGTAGAAGCTGGTGCAAGTGAAATTACAGAAAATGAAATGCTTGAAGCGATTTTCTTTGGACATCAAGAAATTCAACGTCTAGTTAGCTTCCAAGAAGAAATTATCGACCATATTCAACCAGAGAAAAAAGCATTTATTCCTGTTGAAAAAGATGAATCACTCGTTGCCAATGTAAAATCATTAACTGAATCATATGGTTTGAAAGAGGCCGTATTAACATTTGACAAGCAACAAAGAGATATTAATTTAGATGAACTTAAAGAGAAGGTTGCATCAGAATTTGTTGATGAAAATGATGACGAAAATGAAGCATTAATCAAAGAGGTCTACAGTATATTAGATGACTTGGTTAAAGAAGAAGTTAGACGTCTCATTGCAGAAGAAAAAATTAGACCAGATGGTCGTAAAACAGATGAAATTCGTCCATTAGAATCTGAAGTAGGTATTTTACCAAGAGCACATGGTTCAGGTTTATTCACAAGAGGACAAACTCAAGCACTTTCAGTATTAACATTAGGGTCAATGAGTGAATACCAAATCTTAGATGGTCTTGGTGAAGAAGAACAAAAGCGTTTTATGCATCACTATAATTTCCCAAATTATTCAGTTGGTGAAACTGGTCCAGTTCGTTCACCTGGTCGACGTGAAATTGGACATGGTGCGTTGGGAGAACGTGCGCTTAGCCACATCATTCCAGACGTTAAAGATTTCCCATATACTGTGAGAATAGTGAGTGAAGTATTAGAATCAAACGGTTCATCATCACAAGCTTCTATTTGCGGGTCCACATTAGCGTTGATGGACGCAGGTGTTCCAATCAAAGCCCCAGTTGCGGGTATTGCCATGGGATTAGTGACACGTGACGATAGTTATACGATTTTAACAGATATACAGGGCATGGAAGATGCGCTTGGAGACATGGACTTTAAAGTAGCAGGTACATCGGAAGGTATTACAGCTATACAAATGGATATCAAAATTGATGGTTTAACTAAAGAAATTATTAAAGAAGCGCTTGAACAGGCTCGAGAAGGTCGTTTAGCCATATTAGATCATATGTTAAAAACAATTGATACGCCACGTAGTGAACTTAGTGCTTTTGCACCTAAGGTTGTTACGATGTCTATTAAACCTGAAAAAATTAGAGATGTCATTGGTCCTGGTGGTAAAAAAATCAATGAAATCATTGATGAAACGGGTGTTAAATTAGATATCGAACAAGATGGAACGATATTTATTGGTGCAGTAGATAAAGATGCGATTGAAAAAGCACGTAGTATCATAGACGAAATCACACGAGAAGCGGTAGTTGGAGAGGTATACAATGGTACAGTTAAACGTATTGAAAAATATGGTGCCTTTGTTGAATTATTCCCAGGTAAAGACGCACTTGTACACATTTCGCAAATTGCTAATGAGCGCATTGATAAAGTAGAAGATGTGTTGAAAGTAGGAGACACATTTAAAATTAAAGTTACAGAAATTGATAAACAAGGTAGAGTAAATGCTTCGCATAAAGCATTACTATCTAATCATTCTAAATAATGTTTATTGCTAGAGACTGGTAAAATGATGAGAACTGCTTACAATAGAATTATTTTAATTCTATTGTAGAAAAGTTCAAGTCAGTTCACTGGTTTCTTTTTTTAATGTTTGAGCTAGTCTAATAAAAAATATTAAGTCAAAAGTTAAATATATATTTGAAAATGCACATTAAAAAGTGCGATTAATACGACATTACGCTCCTGAGAAAAATTTTTAAATAAATACAAATCCTCCAATGATATATTTTAAAACAACTAAAGAACTACTTTAATAGTGTACATAAGGCCTATTTTCACTTATAATAAACTATGAGTTTATATATGGACGGGTAATTTAAATAGGAGGTAACATTTTGAGTTTAATTAAGAAAAAAAATAAAAATATTCGTATTATCCCTCTCGGAGGCGTTGGGGAAATTGCGAAAAATATGTATATCGTTGAAGTAGACGATGAAATGTTTATGTTAGATGCGGGACTGATGTTTCCAGAAGATGAAATGTTAGGTGTAGATATTGTTATTCCTGATATTCAATATGTGATAGAAAATAAAGAGAGATTAAAAGGTATATTCCTAACGCACGGGCATGAGCATGCGATAGGAGCTGTAACTTATGTGCTTGAACAAGTTGATGCACCTGTTTATGGATCGAAATTAACAATTGCATTAATCAAGGAAAATATGAAGGCGCGCAATGTTAATAAGAAAGTTAGATATTATACTGTTAATAATGAATCAATTATGCGCTTTAAGGGTGTTAATGTCACATTCTTTAATACTACTCATAGTATTCCAGATAGTTTAGGTGTTTGTATACACACTTCATATGGTGCGATTGTTTACACTGGAGAATTCAAATTCGATCAAAGTTTACAAGGTCATTATGCACCAGATTTGAAAAAGATGACTGAAATTGGACAAGATGGTGTGTTTGCGTTAATCAGTGATTCTACTGAGGCAGAAAAACCAGGTTATAATACACCTGAAAACGTGATAGAATCTCATATGTATGATGCGTTTACAAAGGTGAAAGGTAGATTAATCGTTTCATGTTATGCATCTAATTTTATTCGCATTCAACAAGTTTTAAACATTGCACAAAGGTTAAATAGAAAAGTATCTTTCCTAGGTCGTTCGTTGGAAAGTTCGTTTAATATCGCTAGAAAGCTTGGCTATTTTGATATTTCTAAGGATCTACTAATACCAATTAATGAAGTGGAAAATTATCCCAAAAACGAAGTGATTATCATTGCTACTGGTATGCAAGGAGAACCTGTTGAAGCTTTAAGTCAAATGGCTCAAAAGAAACATAAAATCATGAATATTGAAGAAGGAGATTCCGTCTTCTTAGCAATTACTGCATCTGCTAATATGGAAGTGATTGTTGGAAATACGTTAAATGAACTCGTTCGAGCAGGCGCAGAAATCATTCCAAACAGTAAAAAAATTCATACATCAAGTCATGGTTGTATGGAAGAGTTAAAAATGATGATTAATATCATGAAACCTGAGTATTTCATCCCAGTAAATGGTGAATTTAAAATGCAAATTGCCCATGCCAAGTTAGCTAATGAGGCAGGCGTCCAACCAGAAAAAATATTCTTAGTGGAAAAAGGCGATGTAGTAAACTACGATGGCGAAGAAATGATTTTAAATGAGAAAGTTAATTCTGGCAATGTGCTCATTGATGGTATAGGTGTAGGTGATGTTGGTAACATCGTATTACGTGACCGTCATTTACTTGCTGAAGATGGTATTTTTATCGCAGTCGTAACGCTAGATCCTAAGAATCGTAGAATTGCTGCTGGTCCAGAAATTCAATCTCGTGGTTTTGTTTACGTAAGGGAAAGTGAGGCTTTATTAAATGAAGCTGAAGAAAAAGTACGTGAAATCGTTGAATTAGGTTTACAAGAAAAACGTATTGAATGGTCAGAAATCAAGCAAAATATGCGTGATCAAGTAAGCAAACTACTTTTTGAAAATACAAAACGCCGTCCGATGATTATTCCGGTAATTTCTGAAATTTAATAATTTCTATTCTAAAATAAAGAGGTTAAGACAGACGCTTTGGTAAAGTTATTTAAAAGTACATTGTATATATGTTATATCTAAACAAATTATATACAACCTTTAAATATACTGGAGCGAATAATGTCTTACCTCTTTTATGTTATTATAAGTATGTAATAAAATGATTTTATAGTATTTAAAAGCATATTTATTATGTGTATTTTCACTTGTAATTAAAATACACATTTATGGTTCATATACATATTGAAAAAACAGAGTTGAAAAGAAGGTGTGAATGTTGGCACAAACAAGAAAGAGCTCAACAACAAAGAAAAAAACATCGAATACGAAAAAGAAAACCGCAAATAATAAAAAGAAGAAAAGTGATAGTCCGTTAAGATATATTATTGCGATAGTGATTTTTATTGCTATCATCCTTGGTGTTTTTCAATTGGGTATTATAGGCACCATGATAGATAGTTTCTTCAATTACTTATTTGGTACAAGTAGGTATTTAACTTATATATTAATCTTGATTAGTACTGTATTCATTACTTATTATAAAGCGTTACCAAAGACAAGACGTACCACTGGCGCATTTGTTTTACAAATTGCATTGTTACTTGTGACTCAAATAGTATACTATTTCATGCATAGAGCACAATCGCTCAGAGAGCCTGTGCTATCATATGTTTATAAATCTTATGAACATACGACATTTCCAAATTTTGGTGGAGGCTTATTTGGACATTACTTATTGGCATTATTGATACCTCTTATTTCAATTGTCGGAGTGATTATTGTAACGATATTATTAATCGCTTCTAGTTTTATCTTATTGACAAAACAAAGACATAGAGATGTATCTAAAGTTGCTTTTGAAAAAATGAAAATAAAAAGTCAGGATGCTTCTGCAAATCTTAAAGAGCGTCGCAAAGAAAATAAAATTAAGAAAGATGCTAAAGCACGTATAAAAGCAGAAAGAAAAGCTGAAAAAGCAGCTGAGCAATCACAATCTCAAAATAACGTTAAAGATGTCACTGATTTACCTGAGATTAGTAGCAACACGACTGAGCAACAATCAATTCCGATTTATGGTCATAACGATTATAAAGATGAAGATATTCAACAAGCACAACCTCAAAATAAAAGGTCTAAACGCGTTTTTGATCAAAATAATCAAAATGCGGCGAAGCAAATGAATCAAGAAGATAATGGAATTACAGAGCAACCTTTAAACGAATTAGAAGAAAGTGAAGTATATGATAAAGATGCAGCTTCTAATTCTATATCTGAGGCAGGAGAAGTAGAAAACGAAGCCTATAAAATACCACCATTAACGTTATTGAAACAGCCAGCTAAACAGAAATCAACTTCTAAAGCTGAAGTGCAGAAAAAAGGGCAGTTGTTAGAAAACACTTTAAAAAACTTTGGTGTAGATGCTAAAGTCACTCAAATTAAAATAGGTCCAGCAGTGACACAATATGAAATACAACCCGCTCAAGGTGTTAAAGTAAGTAAGATTGTTAATCTTCATAATGATATTGCGTTAGCATTAGCAGCTAAGGACATACGTATCGAAGCACCAATACCTGGCCGATCTGCTGTTGGTATAGAAGTACCAAATGATAAGATTTCACTTGTTTCTTTAAAAGAAGTGTTAGATGAAAAATTTCCAGCTTCGAATAAATTAGAAGTAGGACTAGGTAGAGATATTTCAGGTGACCCAATCACAGTAGAACTTAACAAAATGCCTCATTTACTTGTAGCAGGTTCTACAGGAAGCGGGAAATCTGTTTGTATCAATGGTATTATTACAAGTATCCTATTAAATGCAAAGCCACATGAAGTTAAACTTATGTTAATTGATCCGAAAATGGTAGAATTAAACGTATACAATGGCATCCCTCATTTGCTCATACCTGTTGTAACCAATCCTCATAAAGCATCACAAGCTTTGGAAAAAGTAGTTGCAGAAATGGAAAGAAGGTATGACTTGTTTCAACATTCTTCTACTAGAAATATTGAAGGTTATAATGAAGCGATTAGAAAGCAAAATGAAGCGTTAGATGAAAAGCAATCAGAATTACCATATATTGTCGTGATTGTAGATGAGTTAGCAGATTTAATGATGGTTGCTGGTAAAGAAGTAGAAAACGCAATTCAAAGAATTACACAAATGGCACGTGCTGCTGGTATTCACTTAATAATCGCAACACAACGTCCATCCGTTGATGTAATTACTGGTTTAATCAAAAATAATATTCCGTCTAGAATTGCCTTTGCTGTGAGTTCACAAACTGATTCTAGAACAATCATTGATAGTGGCGGAGCAGATAAATTACTTGGTAAAGGTGATATGCTTTATGTCGCTAATGGTGGATCAACTAGAACAAGAGTTCAAGGTGCGTTTTTAAGTGACCAAGAGGTTCAAGACATCGTAAATTATGTCGTAGAGCAACAAAAAGCGAATTATGTAAAAGAAATGGAACCTGATGCCCCAGTTGAAAAATCAGAAATGAAGAGTGAAGATGCCTTATATGATGAAGCGTATTTATTTGTAATTGAACAACAAAAGGCAAGTACATCGTTATTGCAAAGACAATTTAGAATTGGTTACAACCGTGCTTCTAGATTGATGGATGATTTAGAACGTAATCAAGTAATTGGACCACAAAAAGGTAGTAAACCTAGGCAAATACTTGTGGATTTAGATAGTGATGAGGTGTAAATATGGAAGTAACTTCTGTTTATAAAGTAAAAGAATGGCTGATTCAAGAGATAAGTACGAGAGGATTGAAACCGGGAGATGCTTTACCTAGTAATCTTGCGGTTGCTAGAAAATTAAATGTTAAAACAGATGATGTATACGATGCAGTTGATGAACTAATTACTGAGCAAGTGCTATCTAATAATTTAGAAGAAGGTGCAAGTGTGAAAAAGCTGCACCCATTCTTCTATCCATTAGATGAGTTGGTTAGTATTAGTAAAATGATAGAAGATCAAGGGTATCATGCGAGTACAGAATTTATAAATTTAGACGAAAAACCTGCGACCTCTTTAGATGCTAAAAGATTAAATCTTCCTGAAAAGGCGTTGGTGACAATTATTGAACGTGTGAGAATGGCTGACCGCATGCCAGTTGTTTATTGTTTGGATAAGCTACCAGCTGAAGATTTAACATGTGCAGAGTATCAAAATAGTGATGAATCTTTGTTAAATGCTTTGGAATATTATGCTTCGAAAAAAGTGGCATATGCAGAAACTGAGATTGAAGCTATTGGTTATGAACCACATATTTCGGATATTTTAGATGCTTCTCCACATGAAGGACTTATGTTATTGAAATTAATTCATTATGATAAAAATGATCAACCAATACTTTATTCTTTTAATTATTTCAAAAGTAGTTTAGTAAAATTTAAAACGGTTAGAAATAGTATATAATAACAAAATTATGAAAGTGAGGTTTGACAATTTGAAAATTAATGAACAACAAAATAATTTGCATATTAATGTGTTACCAATAACAAAGTTCAAAACGACCACAATTACTTTAAAATTTATGGCACCATTAGATAGTGAAACCATGACAGCTCGATCAATTCTCAGTAAGTTACTCGTGCGTGCTACAAAAAAATGGCCAACAGACAAGGCGTTTAACCGTCATCTTTCAGAATTGTATGGTGCGTATGTTAATAGCTTTGTCTCAAAATTTAAAGACAAACATGTCATCACAATATCATTGGAATTAGTGAATGAACGCTATCTTACTGATCAAACCCCATTATTTGAAAAAGGTTTAGATTTGTTGAGAGAAATGATTTGGAATCCTTTAGTTGTTAATGATCGTTTTGACGAAAACTTCGTTTCACAGGAAAAAGCTTTATTAACTAAAAAATTAGAAGCAATGGTTGATAATAAATCTCAAATATCTTTTTTAAATTTATTGAAGTATATGTTTGGTGAACAACCATATCGTCACCTAGCTTCAGGACAAGTAGATTACATAGCAGATATTTCACCTGAAAATTTATATCATACATATCAATCTATGCTACACAACGACTATTGTGCTGTTTATGTCGTGGGTAATGTAGATGAACAAGAAGTAAAATCTCAAATCAAAACTTATTTTGATATAAAACCATTCCAATTCAAACAATCTCATGCGACGCCAGTGCCACAAGCAGATAATGTGCCACAAGAAATTATTGAGACAGATGAAGTGGATCAAGCTAAATTAAATATTGGATTTAAATTGCCTGTACAATTTGGAGATAAACAATATTTTGCAAGTGTTGTTTTTAATACTATGT
Source organism: Staphylococcus ureilyticus (assembly GCF_025558845.1). Lineage (NCBI taxonomy): Bacteria > Bacillati > Bacillota > Bacilli > Caryophanales > Staphylococcaceae > Staphylococcus > Staphylococcus ureilyticus. The sequence goes on from NZ_CP094825.1 coordinate 1,002,910, forward strand.
TTGGCGGAGACCCATCTTCCGTTTTGTTTAACGAAGTACGAGAAAAACAAAGTTTAGCATATTCAATTCATTCCCAAATAGATGCAAAAAATGGTTTTATGTTTGTTCTTAGTGGTGTTTCATCTGACAAATATGAAGTAGCGAAAGATACAATTATTGCGGAATTTGAAAAGTTCCAACAAGGTCAATTTAGCGAAGAAAAATTAGAACTTGCTAAAAAGATTATTATTTCACAGCGTCAAGAGTCATATGACCGTCCTAAACGCATCATAGAGATATTAAATAATAATATTCTATTAGAACATGATATATCAGAGGAAGCATACATTAAACACATTCAAGATGTGGATTATGATGAAATCATAGATTTAGCAAAAAATATAGAACTCAATACAATCTATGTTTTAACGAAAGGGGATAATTAATAATGCAATGCACATACTATAAGCAAATAGATGAAACTGTATATGAAGCTGAGTTAAATAATGGATTGAAATTATTTGTTATCCCTAAAACTGGCTTTCAGAAAACATTTGTTACATATACAACTCAATTTGGTTCCTTAGACCGTAAATTTAAACCACATGGCAGTGAAGATTATGTTACTGTACCAGATGGTGTAGCGCACTTTTTAGAACATAAACTATTTGAAAATGAGGAAGAAGACTTGTTTACTGCATTTGCAGAAGATAATGCACAAGTAAATGCCTTTACTAGTTTTGACCGAACAAGTTATTTGTTTAGTGCAACAGATAATATTGAAAGCAATATAAAACGCTTGTTAACCATGGTTGAAACACCATACTTTACCGAAGCATCTGTAGATAAAGAAAAAGGTATTATTGCTGAAGAAATAAAAATGTATCAAGAGCAACCTGGATATAAATTAATGTTTAATACATTAAGAGCTATGTATGAATCACATCCAATTCGTGTAGATATAGCTGGTAGCGTAGAAAGTATTAATGAAATAACTAAAGAAGATTTATACCTATGCTATGAAACATTCTATCATCCTTCTAATATGGTTTTATTTGTTGTTGGAGATGTAGATGTAGACCATATTTACAATGTTGTTGCTGACCATGAAAATCAAAGAGATAAAACGAATCAACCGCGAATAGTTAGGGATTCTTTAAAAGAACAGGATAGTGTAAAAGAAAAAGTAGTCACTGAAAAGATGAAATTGCAATCACCTAGAATTATGCTTGGCTTTAAAAATATGCCATTAACTGATGTGCCAGATAGATTATTGGTAAAAAAAGATTTAGAAATGACTTTGTTTTTTGAATTACTATTTGGTGAAGAAACTGACTTTTATCAAATGTTACTTAATGAAGAGTTGATAGATGAAACATTTGGGTATCAATTTGTATTAGAGCCTACATATAGTTTTTCCATGATTACCAGTGCGACTCAACAACCAGATAAGTTAAAAAAATTATTGTTGGATGAACTCGAAGCAAAACAGGGCAATTTAACTGATACAGAAGCATTTAATTTATTGAAAAAGCAATTTATTGGTGAGTTTATATCAGGTTTGAATTCGCCTGAATATATTGCGAACCAATATACAAAACTTTATTTTGAAGGTGTAAGTTTATTTGATCTATTAGATATTGTTGAAAGTATTACATTGGAAAGCGTAAATGAAACGGCACAATCGAGTTTGAATTTATCCCAAATTGTAGATAGTCGTTTGGAGATGAAATAAACAATGAAAGCTTTAGTTATAGGTGGCTCAGGGTCAATTGGTTCTGCAATCGTTAATCGCTTATTATCTGATGGGTATGAAGTCATCGTTCATTATAATAATACAGATATCAATAAATTAAAGTTTCAGTTCAACCATAGTTCAGTGCAATTGGTACAATGTGATTTGCGCAACGTAGATGATTTTAACCAATATTTTCATTTTATAAAAAATTTAGATTGTCTTATTTATGCGAGCGGCACTGCATTGTATGGTCAGTTGCAAGATATGACGGATGCAATGATTGATGAGCATTATCAAATTCACGTGCGCCAATTCATTAGAATGTGTAGATATTTTGTAGACCAGTTACGACAAAGTCAAAATGGGCGGATTATAGTTATTTCATCAATATGGGGAGAAACAGGTGCGAGTATGGAAACAGTCTACTCGGCGATGAAGTCAGCTCAAATTGGCTTCGTAAAAGCACTGAGTCAAGAATTATCATTGACTTCAGTCACTGTGAACGCGATCGCACCTGGTTTTGTAAGTGGTAATATGTTAAAAGCTTGGGGAGAAAATGATCTTGAAACTTTATCTCAAGATTTACCACAACAAAGATTTATTGAACCAGAAGAAGTTGCCCATACTTGTAGTTATCTTTGTAATCCATTAGCCAAAAGTGTCACTGGTACAATACAAAAAGTGAATGGTGCTTGGTATTTATAATTTTTGATATAATAGAAAAAATAAACCACCTGTGAATCATTCAATGATATAATATCAATATCATTCATTACATTACTTTTAAATTATTTATATGGTACTATGCTTTTTTCATTTAATAAATAACTGAAAATGTGATAGATTTTAGTCAAAGCGCATTGTTGCGATTTATAAACTAAGGGGTGTATATGCCATGACAGTTGCTACAAAAAAAGAATGGTATTTAGAATATGAAATTACAATGAACAGAGCTGGATTATTAGGTGACGTTTCCAGTTTATTAGGTATGATGGGTATTAGTATTGTTACAATAAATGGCATTGACGAAGGCAGAAGAGGTCTATTAATTAAATCGGATAACCTTGAAAAAGTTAGTAGATTTGAAAATATCGTTAGTGAAATTGATGACATCTCTATTACTAAATTGCGTAAACCAGAATTACGAGATCGATTGGCTGTACGACATGGTAGATACATAGAACAAGATGCTGCTGATAAAAAAACATTTCGTTTTGAAAGAGAAGATTTAGGTTTATTAGTAGATTTTATGGCCGAATTATTTAAAGAAAAAGGGCATAAATTAATCGGAATTAGAGGTATGCCTAGAGTAGGTAAAACTGAATCGATTGTTGCTGGTAGTGTCTGTGCCCATAAGCGTTGGCTATTTATTAGTTCTACGCTAATTAAACAAACTGTTCGTAGTTCGCTCATCAAAGGTGAGTATGATTCTGATCATGTCTATATTATTGATGGTGCGGTTACAGCCAGAGAATCTAACCAAAAACATCAAGAATTAGTGAAAGAAGTTATGAGCTTACCAGCGATTAAAGTTGTAGAACATCCAGATTTATTTGTGGAAACTAGTGATTATGAGATGAGTGATTTTGATTATATCATTGAGCTAAGAGAAAATAAAAATCAAGAAATCCATTATGAAGAAATGAAAAAACATACCGTAAAAAGTAAAAATAATCTTGATTTCGGTGACGATGTTTTCGGTGGTGGTTTTGGATTTTTTGAATAGTAAAAGATAATGGAAGAGGAGGACTAACATCGTGAGTTTAGTTGGTCAAACTTTAAAAGGACGTCGCGAAAGATTAGGTATGACATTAACAGAATTAGAAAACCGAACAGAAATCAAACGCCAAGCTTTAACACTCATTGAAAATAATGATTTTGAGTCCCTTAAAAATGCAGATTATGTAGAAGGTTTTATTCGCAAATATGCAAAGGCTGTAAATATTGATGCTGAACAGCTTATTCATGCACATAGAGATGAAATTCCTAATCATGATAACAATTTGAAAGAAACGATTGATGCTTTTTCTTCAGATCATCAACCTACTTATCGTAGTAAAAACAAAGAACCTCTGCAGTTAGCAGTAGTAATAAGTCTAGTGATTATTATCACTGCCATACTGTGGATATTAGCGGTATTATTTTTATAAAAAATGTTATTGTAGTTTTGTTGTAAGTTATATATATAGAAATGAGGATTTGAAATGAATATTCCGAATTGGATAACTGTCTTTAGAGTTATATTAATTCCAGTATTTCTATTATTCGCTTTAGTAGATTTTGGTTTTGGTAATGTAACTTTTATTGGTGGATATGAAATTAGAATTGAATTATTGATTAGTGGTATTATCTTTATTGTTGCTTCGTTAAGTGACTTTGCAGATGGTTACTTAGCAAGAAAATGGCAGCTTGTTACAAATATGGGTAAATTTTTAGACCCATTAGCAGATAAATTACTCGTTTCAAGTGCTTTGATTGCTCTTGTTGAAATTGGGTTAACAAACTCATGGGTTGCGATTATTATTATTGCACGTGAATTTGCGGTTACAGGGTTACGTTTATTACAAATCGAACAAGGTTTTGTAAGCGCAGCAGGCCAATTAGGTAAAATTAAAACGGCGGTTACGATGATTGCGTTAGTATGGATTTTACTAGGCGACCCATTAGCTACATGGATTGGTTTTCCAATAGGTCAGGTGCTATTATACATAGGGGTATTCTTTACGATTCTATCTGGTATTGAATACTTTTATAAAGGTAGAGATGTATTTAAGGCTAAATAATATGAGTTTGGTTCTGGCAAACATGAATTCAACTGGAAAGTGTTTTTAAGCACCTTTCCAGTTTTTTTGTTAAAATAGTATATCTTGATACAGAATCGTTATTAATTAAGACAGAATAATCTTCAAACGAAATTTTAGTTTTTAAATAGAATTGGATTTATAATATAAATAATAAGTTTAACAAATTAAATAGCGAAATTTTTCTTTCGGACAAGGAGGGGAAAGTGTGAATATATCAATTATAGCAGTTGGATCTGAATTATTGCTGGGTCAAATTGCAAATACCAATGGTCAATATCTATCAAAATTATTTAATGATATAGGACATAGTGTTGTAGAACACACTGTAGTAGGAGATAATCCTAATAGACTTGAAAGAGCAATACATTCATCATTGGAACAATATGATGCTGTTATTCTTACTGGTGGATTAGGACCTACTAAAGATGATTTAACAAAGCATACGGTAGCTCAAATATTAGATCGCAATTTAGTAACGGATGAAAAGTCATTGATGTATATTGAGCATTATTTTAAAGATCAAAATGTTGAAATGACTCCGAACAATAAACAACAAGCACTAGTCATTGAAGGTGCAACAGTTTTAGAAAATAAAGTAGGTATGGCACCAGGTATGCTGATTGAATATAACGATAAACACATCGCTCTATTGCCTGGTCCACCTAAAGAAATGCAACCGATGGCAAAAGATGGCTTATTACCATATTTTTTAACTGGAGAAGGTATTATTTTTTCAGAATTATTGCGTTTTGCAGGGATAGGTGAATCTAAAGTTGAAACTATTTTAATTGATTTGATAGATAATCAAACAAATCCTACTATTGCACCATTAGCTGGTACGCATGAAGTTAATATAAGACTGACGGCGAATGGTAACTCTAAACAAGAGTGTGAAGCACTAATAGCACCAGTAAAAAAAGAAATCCTGTCACGTATAGGTAAATATTATTACGGGTCAGATGATAATTCCATAGAATCATCCTTTTTAGGACATATGAAACAATCATTTGCAATCTATGATGGTGTAACAGATGGCGAATTATATTCTAGAATGAAAGATCATGATTATTCAAATAAGCTATTTGGTATGTTACCCCATCACCAACAGTTTATAAATTCTAAAGAGGATATGGAGCATCAATTACTAATTTCATGCCGTATCGTCAAAGATTTGTATAATGCTGAAATTGGTATTTCATTATTACATGAAAATGGTACAGTATACTTAGGTATTTTAGAAAACGAATGCCTAACCATTAAATCATTTAAAATGACGAAGAATAGAAATTTAATTAAAAAAAGATCACAAAACTATTCATTGATTAGATTATTAAACTACTTTAGAGAAAAAAATTAATAATTCAAAACAAACAATGATTAGTACGTACGTTCCCTTTTTATAAAGAATTGTTCTGCTATTAGCGAACAAATATTCGTAAAATGCTTGCAGAATACTTTAAATCAATGTATAGTATGGTTAAGATATTTTTCAGAGATAAATCTCATTTAGGAGGTCCAGCGTTTTGGATAATGATCGTCAAAAAGCTTTAGATACAGTAATTAAAAATATGGAAAAATCATTTGGTAAAGGTGCAGTAATGAAACTTGGTGATAATGAAGCACGTAAAGTTTCTAGTGTATCAAGTGGTTCGGTAACACTAGATAACGCATTAGGAGTTGGTGGTTACCCTAAAGGTAGAATCATAGAAATATATGGGCCAGAAAGTTCTGGTAAAACAACAGTTGCATTACATGCCATAGCCGAGGTACAAAAAAATGGTGGTATCGCTGCATTTATTGATGCTGAACATGCTTTAGACCCTGTTTATGCAGAAGCATTAGGTGTTGATATTCAAAACTTATACTTATCTCAACCAGATCATGGTGAGCAAGGCTTAGAAATCGCTGAAGCATTTGTTAGAAGTGGTGCGGTTGATATCGTCGTTGTCGATTCAGTAGCTGCGTTAACACCGAAGGCTGAAATTGAAGGCGAAATGGGCGATACACATGTCGGTTTACAAGCACGTTTAATGTCACAAGCATTACGTAAATTGTCTGGTGCTATTTCTAAATCAAATACAACTGCTGTATTTATAAACCAAATTCGTGAAAAAGTTGGCGTTATGTTTGGTAATCCTGAAACGACACCAGGTGGACGTGCATTAAAATTCTATAGTTCTGTACGTTTAGAAGTTCGTCGTGCTGAACAGTTGAAACAAGGTCAAGAAATTGTTGGTAACAGAACAAAAATCAAAGTGGTAAAAAACAAAGTAGCACCTCCATTTAGAGTGGCTGAAGTTGATATGATGTACGGAAAAGGTATCTCTAAAGAAGGAGAGCTCATAGACCTTGGTGTAGAAAATGAAATCGTTAATAAATCGGGTGCTTGGTATTCATATAATGGTGAGCGTATGGGTCAAGGTAAAGAAAACGTTAAATTATATTTAAAAGAAAATCCAAAAGTTAAACAAGAAATCGATCAGAAATTGCGAGAAAAACTAGGTATTTTTGATGGTGATATAGATGAAAAAGAGGAAGAAGATGCACCAGCTACACTTTTTGATGAAAAAGATGAGTAACTTATAAATTAAGTTAAAATATTATAAATTTTCTTATAAAATAAGTGTGTATTTATAAATACACACTTATTTTTTTGTAATTGCATATAGGTTTAAAATTATTAAATAAAATTTTTTTATGATGAAAAAACAACAAGAAATAAGCAATAGCAGTAACTGTAACTATTTTAATGTAAAAGAAGCTATTCAAATATTTAATTAATGTAGTTGCACACCTTGACACTTCTTAGTTTGAAACCGTACAATTACATTGTATGATTCTTATATAACTTCATATAATCATATTGAATTTGATATACAGAGCAAAATCCTAGAAAAAGGGGGTGTTTGTGTGAATTTATTAAACCTCCTACTCATTTTGCTAGGTATTATTCTCGGAGTTGTTGTAGGGTATATTATTGCCCGAAATATATTGCATCAAAAGCAATTACAAGCAAGACAAACTGCAGAAGATATTATCGAACATGGTAATAAAGAAGCAGAGAATATTAAGAAGGAAAAGCTCCTTGAAGCTAAAGAAGAGAATCAAATCTTAAAAGAGCAAAGTGAAAATGAACTTCGTGAAAGACGCGGTGATCTTCAAAGGCAAGAAGCACGACTTCTTCAAAAAGAAGAAAACTTAGAGCGAAAATCTGATCTTTTAGATAAAAAGGATGAGATTTTAGAGCAAAAAGAGTCTAAACTTGAAGAACGACAACAACAAGTAGATGCAAAAGAGAGTAGTGTTCAGTCATTAATAAATAAGCATGAACAAGAATTAGAACGCATCTCTGGTCTCACTCAAGATGAAGCTGCTAACGAACAACTTCAAAGAGTCGAGGAAGAATTGTCACATGATATTGCAATACTTGTTAAGGAAAAAGAGAAAGAAGCAAAAGAAGCAGTCGATAAAAATGCAAAAGAATTATTAGCAACTACTGTACAACGGTTAGCTGCAGAGCATACTTCAGAATCTACAGTATCAGTTGTTAATTTACCAAATGACGAAATGAAAGGTCGAATTATTGGTAGAGAAGGTAGAAATATAAGAACGTTAGAAACGTTAACTGGTATTGATTTAATTATAGATGATACACCAGAAGCAGTTATTCTATCAGGTTTTGACCCAATTAGACGCGAAATTGCAAGAACTGCATTAGTAAATCTTGTTTCAGATGGACGTATCCATCCTGGAAGAATTGAAGATATGGTTGAAAAAGCTCGAAAAGAAGTTGACGATATTATAAGAGATGCTGGTGAACAAGCAACATTTGAAATTAATGTGCATAATATGCATCCAGATTTAGTTAAAATTCTAGGTCGTTTACAATATCGTACTAGCTATGGTCAAAATGTGTTAAAACATTCTATAGAGGTTGCCCATTTAAGCGGCATGTTAGCGGCTGAATTAGGAGAAGATGTTACATTAGCCAAACGTGCTGGACTACTTCATGATGTTGGTAAAGCTATCGACCATGAAGTTGAAGGCAGTCACGTTGAAATTGGTGTAGAATTAGCTAAAAAATATGCTGAAAGTGAAACAGTATTAAATGCTATACATTCACATCACGGTGATGTAGAACCAACTTCTATTATTTCTATATTAGTTGCAGCAGCAGATGCACTATCAGCTGCAAGACCAGGTGCTCGTAAAGAGACCCTAGAAAATTATATTAGAAGGTTAGAAAGACTAGAAACACTCTCAGAAAGTTATGATGGTGTTGAAAAAGCATTTGCAATCCAAGCTGGTAGAGAAATTCGAGTTATCGTATCACCAGAAACTATCGACGACTTAAAGTCACACCGCTTAGCAAGAGATATTAAGAGTCAGATTGAAGATGAACTTCAATATCCTGGCCATATAAAAGTGACAGTTGTTCGTGAGACTAGAGCAATTGAATACGCAAAATAATAAATAAGAACTTAATTAAGTTACGGAATAACTGCTAGTATAGATGTAAAATTTTACTAGCAGTTATTTTTAGTTTGTAAAACCGATATTATTAAGAAGTATAGTTAAAGTAAAAATACATTGTGGTTAACTTCACCTTTTTTCGATTTAACATATTTCACTCGTAACAGCTGACATTTGGATTGGATAGAATGATTTATTTGTGAGAGCTATTGCAAGCCGGATTATGTAAACCATATTACAGCACAATCACACTCGTACATGGTACATGCTTTAATTCAAAAGACTAGGTTAGAAATCTGGAAAAAATAAAGGAGTCTAGGATGAACAATAATGTTCCCCAGACTCCTTTGTTTTGAAACTAAACACTATACTTCAGTCTCTTTTATTACTGTGAATTACGTTAAGTTATTTTAATTCTAAATCTACTTTACTTAATTCTTTAATTACTTCGGCAGTGTCATAACAATTTGTGGAGATATTGGCATATCTTTCAGCAAGTCTATAAGCATTGATATATAACTCCAAGCTATCTTTAGCAATCTCCTCCGGATTGTCACTATTTGAAGGGTTTGCAGAAACAACTAAATCAGCAAAATGTTGTGGATCAATATTAATTGACATATCTTACATACAACTCCTATTTTTTGAAATGATACATAACTATAATATAAATATTACCACCAATCATAAATTTAAAACAAAGTAATGTTTATGAATATTTATTAAAGAGCCTTTTCATCATCGCTAATTTCAATTAAACTAACAGTAAGAGAGGATGACACGTAAATGAGAATTTTATTTATTGGGGATATTGTTGGTAAAATAGGTAGAGAAGCTATTTCAAACTATTTGCCCAAGTTGAAACAAACTTATAAACCTACGGTTACAATCGTAAATGCAGAAAATGCAGCACATGGTAAAGGTTTGACTGAAAAAATATACAAATCTTTATTAAGAGAAGGCGTTGATTTTATGACAATGGGTAATCATACATATGGTCAACGACAAATTTATGATTTTATAGAAAATGCCAATCGCATGGTTCGCCCTGCCAATTTTCCAGATGAAGCACCTGGTGTTGGTATGCGCTACATTCAAATTAACGAAATCAAATTGGCTATCATTAATTTACAGGGACGAGCATTTATGCAAGATATTGATGATCCATTTAAAAAAGCTGATGCGTTAGTAACTGAAGCAAAAAAAGAAACAGATTATATCTTTGTTGACTTTCATGCTGAGACGACTTCAGAAAAAAATGCAATGGGATGGTATTTAGATAATAGAGTTAGTGCCGTTGTCGGCACGCATACACATATCCAAACTTCAGATGAAAGAATATTACCTGGAGGCACAGGATATATTACAGATGTAGGTATGACAGGATACTATGATGGTATTCTTGGTATTAATCGTGAAGAGGTGATTACGCGTTTTATCACAAGCTTACCACAAAGACATGTTGTTCCTGACGAAGGTCGTAGTGTATTATCAGGTGTGATTATAGATTTAAATAAAGATGGTAAAACAAAACGTATCGAACGTATTCTTATCAATGATGACCATCCTTTTAAATAATCGTCCATTAGTATGAATTTTAAAATAAACCGCTCTTTTCATAGTAAAAGCGTGGTTTGTTTTGGTATGATGAAATATGAATTATTATAACCACTAGGAGGCTAGATGATATGAAATCTCAAGTATCATGGAAAGTGGGCGGACAACAAGGGGAAGGCATCGAATCAACAGGTGAAATCTTTGCCACTGCTATGAACCGTAAAGGATACTACTTATATGGGTATCGTCATTTTTCAAGTAGAATCAAAGGCGGTCATACAAATAATAAAATTAGAGTATCAACATCACCAGTACATGCAATTAGTGATGATTTAGATATATTAATCGCATTTGATCAAGAAACAATTGAAGTGAACCACCATGAGATGCGTAAAGACAGTGTGATTATTGCTGATAGTAAAGCTAAACCAGAAAAACCTGAGCATTGTGACGCACAATTGGTTGCGCTACCTTTTACTGCCACTGCGAAAGAATTAGGCACTACTTTAATGAAAAATATGGTCGCGGTTGGAGCGACTTGTGCAGTAATGAACTTAGACATTTCAGATTTTGAGACACTTATCACCAATATGTTTACTAAAAAAGGTGATAAAGTTGTAGAAATGAATATTGAAGCATTGAATGAAGGTTACCGTTTAATGAACGAACAATTAAGTCATATTGATGGTGATTTTGTTTTAGAAAAAACAGAAGGTACACCACATCTATATATGATTGGCAATGATGCGATAGGTCTAGGTGCGTTGTCAGCTGGTTCTCGATTTATGGCAGCTTATCCTATTACACCAGCATCTGAAATCATGGAATATATGATTGAAAATTTACCCAAAGTTGGGGGTACTGTTGTACAAACTGAAGATGAAATCGCTGCGGCAAATATGGCAATAGGATCTAACTATGCTGGTGTACGTGCATTTACAGCGAGCGCTGGACCTGGTCTTTCACTCATGATGGAAGCAATTGGCCTTTCTGGTATGACGGAAACGCCATTTGTTGTAATTAATACACAACGCGGCGGTCCATCCACTGGATTGCCTACCAAGCAAGAACAATCAGACCTTATGCAAATGATCTACGGTACGCATGGCGATATACCTAAAATAGTTGTAGCACCAACAGATGCTGAAGATGCATTTTACCTTACGATAGAAGCTTTCAATCTTGCTGAAATGTATCAATGCCCGGTCATTATTTTAAGTGATTTACAATTGTCATTAGGTAAACAAACTGTAGAATCATTAGATTATAATAAAATTGAAATAAACCGAGGAGAAACGATTCAATCGGATATAGAAAGAGATGAAGATGATAAAACATACTTCAAACGATATGCGTTGACTGAAAGTGGGGTCTCTCCAAGACCAATCCCTGGAGTTAAAGGGGGCATCCATCATGTCACAGGTGTGGAACATAATGAAGAAGGTAAGACAAGTGAAGCAGCTGATAACAGACAACAGCAAATGGATAAACGGATGCGAAAAACAGAACATCTATTGATCAATCAACCTGTAGAAAATAATGCAGTCCATGATGAAGCAGACATACTTTACTTAGGTTTCATCTCTACTAAAGGTGCGATTCAAGAAGGTAAAGAAAGGTTAGAGCAACAAGGATTGAAGGTTAATCATTTACAAATCAGACAACTACATCCTTTCCCAAGCAAAACGATACAAGAAGCGGTTGATAAAGCTTCAAAAGTTGTCGTTGTGGAACATAACTATCAAGGACAACTTTCCAATATATTAAAAATGAATGTGAACGTTGGAGATAAATTAATTAATCAAACGAAATATGATGGTACGCCATTCTTACCAAATGAAATAGAAGCCAAAGGATTAGAAATTGCCAAAAATTTAAAGGAGTTGGTATAAGTGGCAACATTTAAAGATTTTAGAAATAATGTGAAGCCCAATTGGTGCCCAGGTTGTGGAGATTTCTCTGTTCAAGCAGCTATTCAAAAAGCAGCTGCAAATGTTGGGCTAGAACCTGAAGAAGTTGCAATTATAACAGGTATCGGGTGTTCAGGCCGCTTATCAGGTTATGTTAATTCATACGGTGTACATGGGATCCATGGTCGTTCATTACCATTAGCACAAGGCGTGAAAATGGCTAATAAAGACTTGACCGTAATTGCCTCTGGTGGTGATGGTGATGGGTATGCGATTGGTATGGGACATACGATCCATGCGTTGCGTAGAAATATGAACATGACATATATAGTGATGGATAACCAAATCTATGGTTTAACTAAAGGACAAACATCACCTTCATCAGCACAAGGGTTTGTGACTAAATCTACGCCTAAAGGTAATATTGAAAAAAATGTTGCGCCATTAGAACTTGCGTTGTCTTCAGGTGCTACATTTGTTGCACAAGGTTTTTCTAGTGATATTAAAGGATTAACTAAAATGTTGGAAGATGCAATTAACCATGACGGTTTTTCATTCGTTAACGTATTCTCTCCATGTGTAACATATAATAAAGTCAACACTTATGATTGGTTTAAAGAAAATCTTACAAGTATTGATGAAATTGAAGATTTTGATGCGACCGACAAACAAAAAGCTACTCAAAAGGTTTTAGAGTATAATTCATTACTTAAAGGCATTGTATATCAAGACACGGAAACACCTTCTTATGAATCTCAAATTGAAGAAATAGAAGGTACAGCATTAGCCAAAAAAGATATTCACCTTGATGAACAACAATTTAAAGACTTAACAAAACAGTTTGTATAATCGTTTATCTACTTAAATAATAATCAATAGCGTAAAATAACTAGCTGATCACAAAAGATGATTTTCATAGAAAAAATCATTGTTTTATATTTGTGAATCAGCTAGTTTTATATTTATATACGAAAAATGGAAGGTTAGAGAGATATGGTTGATTACTTTGAAACAATGACGGAATTATTAACTTACACAAATGAAGATAAAGATTGGGAAATTCAAACGTGTGAAAGAGATTTACCAGTACTTATTACTGCTGTCCATGGCGGTGCTATAGAAAGAGGAACTACTGAAGTTGCACAACATTTAAGTGAAACAGGTAAGTATAGTTTTTATAGTTTTAAAGGTGTAAGAAAAAATAAAAACAATGAACTTCATGTAACTTCAATTCATTTTGACGAGCCAAAATTACAAAAGATTGTGACTGAACATGCTCAAGTTATATCTATACATGGTTGCATGGGTAAGAAAAATGAAGTGTATATCGGTGGTAGAGATAAATCACTAATTACGCAAATAAAACAAACGTTAAATGAAACAGGAATCGTTACAAAGGATGCACCTTCTCATATTTCTGGTAAACAATAGGATAACTTTGTGAATTGTGGTCAAAAAGGTATGGGGGTACAGTTAGAATTGACTGTTAACTTTAGGAAGCATTGTTTTGTTAATAAAAAATTTAATTTAAAAGACCGAGAAAATCGTTCGAACTGGTCAACCTATTTAGAAGCGTTTTCAAAAGCTATGATTAAAGCAATCAATAATCAGTAATAGTTAACTGTAAAAATTGAGTTAATAAATTATCAAAAACTTAACAGTGATTTAAAATAATGGACGCTAAAATGTGGTATACAAAAAGTGTACATATAAAATAGAGGGGGATAATCAATGGCTGATCGATTTAAATCTATGACGGAATTAATGCAGCTAACAGAGGAAAATACGGATTGGATTATTAATTCAATTGACCGAAATAGCAACGTTATCATAACTGCAATTCATGGTGGAGCAATAGAACCTGCTACTACCGAATTGGCGGAATTAACAGCTGAAAAAGGTGGTTTTGACTACTTTACGTTTAAAGCAATTAGAACAAAAGGTAATGCAGAATTACATGTGACGTCCAGAAATTATGATGAACCTAAATTAATGAAAATGATTGCAAATAATCAATATGCCATCGCGATACATGGTTGTAAAGGTGAAGATGAAATTGTCTATATGGGTGGTAAGGATGAGCAATTAATGGATGAGATGACGGCAGAATTTGAAAAATTAGGGATAATAGTTAGACAAGCCCCATCACATATGTCTGGTGCGCATGATGACAATATTATAAATTGCTGTAAAACTGAGAAAGGTGTCCAACTCGAGTTAACCTCAGGAATAAGAAAGAAATTGTTTGAAAATGAACGTTACAATAAAAAAAGTAGAGAGAACAGTAGTAACTGGGCTCAATTTATGTATGATTTTGCAGATGCAATTATTAATGCTACTAAAAATTTAGCGTAATATTGAAAAAGAAAAACAAATAAGTTATTATAGATTTATTATATCTATAATAGGAAGATGATAAATTTATGAAATTTTCAAAAGCAACTGATTATGCTTTACATGCACTGTTATTTATGATTAATAATCAAGGTGATCAGAAAAAGATTCCTGTACAAGACTTAGCATCAGTTTTAGGTGTTTCTACAACTTATTTATCAAAAGTAATGACACGTTTAGTTAAGCGTAATATCATTTCTGCTAGTAGTGGTGCTAAAGGCGGATATCAATTAAAGAATGGATGGGATTCAGTATCTATCTATGAAGTCATTGTTACGATAGATGGGGAGCAAAGTTTATTAGAAGACACTTTTAATCATGATGAAGGCTGTCCTATCAAAGCTATAATGGAAGATGCTGAAACAACTTTGGTAACAACTTTGAAGCAAAAGAAACTATCGAGTCTGCTAAAACCTGTAGTTAAATAATTTTATAGTATAGAAATAGCAAAGCATAAACTATTTCTATACACTTTTTTAAAACTATTATAGATATTAAAAGTCTTTAATAGACGTGTAATTAAAAGGAGTGGAATGATGGAATATGAAGTAATTGTCATAGGCGGTGGCCCAGCAGGTATGAGCGCTGCATTGAATTTTGGTAGAGGAATGATGCATACATTAGTCATTGATGAAGATAAACCACGAAATAAAGTTACTCAATTATCACATGGTTATTTAACGCAAGATGGTATTTCGCCACAAAAATTTAAACAACAAGCTATAGAAGATGTATCCAAATACAAAGATGTATCCATAGTGAACGCAAGGGTCGTAGATATTAAACAAATTGAATCCGGATTTAAAGTATCAACAGCATCAAAATCCTATACAGCCAAGCAAATACTTGTTGCTACAGGTGTTAGAGAACATTTACCTAAAATAAATAATATTGAATCCTTTTACGGTAAAACGGTATTTTATTGTCCTTGGTGTGATGGCTTTGAAATGAAACATACTCAATTAGGCGTATTTTACTCTGATAAAGATGTAATACACATTGTTAAATTATTGAGAAATTTTTCGAAAAAAATCACTGTATTTACTAATGGTATTGAAACGTTAGAGCCAGAGGCAATTAAATTTTTAGAACAACATCATATTGAGGTCTGTTCAACAACGATCAAAAAACTATTAGGAGAGCAGGGACAATTAAAAGGAGTCGAATTAGAAGATGGTAGTGTCATAAAAATAGAAGGTGCATTTACACAAATGGGGTGGGATACCGAATTCAATTTTCTAAATAATATATTGTTAGAACGTGATGAACAGGGCAAAATCAAATCATCACCATATGGAGAAACAAATATTAATGGATTATATGTAACTGGAGAGACTAAGGACAATTTTCCTAGCCAATTAATCGATGCGGCTTCAAATGGTGGTAACGTTGCTAAAAATATGATGATGTCACTTATAAACGAAACCTATCAATAAATAAACAAAGCTTTCGATTTCTATACCTTAAGTTAATGTTTTGGTAAACTGAAGGTAAGTAAAATTTAAGGGGTTGAACAAGTATGAATGATACTTTAATGAGTGTACAAATTATTCCTAAAACTGCTAATGGTGAAGATGTTATACCTTACGTAGATGAAGCAATTCAAGTGATCGATGATTCTGGTTTGGATTATCGTGTTGGACCTTTAGAAACAACTGTACAAGGTGAGATGAATGAATGTTTAATATTAATCCAAAAGCTTAATGAGCGAATGGTAGAACTAGAAATACCAAGTACTATCAGTCAAGTGAAATTTTATCATGTTCCAGAAGGTATAACGATTGAAACATTAACTGGAAAATATGATGAAATCTAAGTAGTTTTCTTGATAGTAAGGTATTGCATTATGATATTGTAAAATTAAAATTAAAGTCGTAACTATAAGGTACATCGTTTATTTAATAAATGTTATTAAATGATACGTAAGTGCCTTATTTTTGTATCATTATTTTATTAAAAATGTTTGTTATTGGACAAAGTATATTTAATCAAGATGGTTTTTATTGTAAAATGTACTTTTGAAATCAACATTCATTATTGTAGATGACTTTTGCACTTTATTGCTAAATTTAATATAATGAAATAATGATTATAGATAAAGTTATAGAACTTTGAACGACTCGATTGTAAAACAGCGAGATAAGATCTATTTTAATGCGTTTGTTCATAGTTTTTATGATATAGAAAGGGTTTTGTTAGCGTGAATGAAGAACAAAGAAAGCAAACTTCTATAGATGTTTTGGCCGAGCGCGATAAGAAGACAAAAGATTATAGTAAGTATTTTGAGCATGTATACCAACCACCAAGTTTAAAAGAAGCACGTAAACGTGGTAAAGAAGAAGTACATTATAACCGTGATTTTCAAATCGATGAAAAATATCGTGGTATGGGTAAAGGTAAAACATTTTTAATAAAAACATATGGTTGCCAAATGAATGCACATGATACAGAAGTAATGGCAGGTATTTTAAGTGCTTTAGGTTATCAGCCAACAGAAGAAATCGATGAAGCGGATGTTATTTTAATTAACACTTGTGCAATTCGTGAAAATGCAGAGAATAAAGTGTTTAGCGAGATTGGCAATTTAAAACACTTGAAAAAAGAAAAACCTGAAACAGTTATTGGTGTTTGCGGTTGTATGTCCCAAGAAGAATCAGTCGTGAATAAAATATTAAAATCATATCAAAATGTTGATATGATTTTTGGTACGCATAATATACACAGACTGCCTGAAATACTAGAAGAAGCTTATCTATCAAAAGCAATGGTGGTAGAAGTTTGGTCTAAAGAAGGCGATGTAATTGAAAATTTACCTAAAGTCAGAAAAGGTAATATAAAAGCATGGGTTAATATTATGTATGGTTGTGACAAATTCTGTACATACTGTATTGTGCCATTTACACGAGGTAAAGAGCGAAGTAGAAGACCACAAGATATTATAGACGAAGTTAGAGATTTAGCTCGTCAAGGATATCAAGAAGTTACACTATTAGGTCAAAATGTTAATTCATATGGTAAGGATATTGATGGATTAGAATATGGACTTGGCGACTTGCTAGAAGATATTTCGAAAATAGATATTCCTAGAGTACGTTTCACTACGAGTCACCCATGGGATTTCACCGATCGTATGATTGAAGTGATTGCTAACGGTGGAAACATCGTTCCACACGTGCATTTGCCTGTACAATCAGGAAATAATGCTGTTCTTAAAATTATGGGACGTAAATATACGAGAGAAAGCTATCTCGATTTAGTCAATCGTATTAAGTCAAAAATACCTGATGTTGCTTTAACAACAGATATTATCGTAGGCTATCCAAATGAAACTGCAGAACAATTTGAAGAAACATTGACTTTATATGATGAAGTAGCATTTGAACATGCATATACGTATATTTATTCTCAAAGAGATGGCACGCCAGCAGCTAAAATGAAAGATAATGTACCATTAGAGGAAAAAAAGGCAAGATTACAACAGTTAAATAAAAAAGTAGCCTATTATTCTGAACAAGCTATGGCACAATATGAAGGCCAAACAGTACAAGTTCTTTGTGAAGGTGCTAGTAAGAAAGATGATACTGTACTTGCAGGTTATACGAATAAAAATAAACTAGTTAATTTTAAAGCACCTAAAGAAATGATTGGAAAGATTGTTGATGTAAAAGTTGATGAAGCTAAACAGTTTTCATTGAATGGTACGTTTTTAGGCGTTAGTGAAAAAGCAGTGGTGACACAATAATGTATGAAAAAGATGAAATATTGGCAGAGGCAGATAAACTCAGTCAACGTATTCAATCATTAGACACTGTTAAAGAATATCAAGCGATTGAACAGCAAATTCATCAAAATAAAAATATTGAAACACGTATGAAAGACTTGAAAAAAACGCAGAAACAGTCTGTTAATTTACAAAATTATGGTAAACAGCAGGCACTGCGTCAGTCTGAAGATAAAATTCAAGATATCGAGCAAAACCTCAATATTATACCTATTGTTGAAGAATTTAGAGAATCACAAGCAGAGGCAAATGACTTATTGCAAATGATGATTAGTACGATGTCAAACCGTTTAAATGAAATTCAACAAAATAAAGATTAATGCATAATCCATATGTAGAAAGGAAATGAGCAATATGAAAACAAGAAAATTAACACTGACTGCGATATTGATTGCAATAAATGTAGTGTTAAGTAGCATTGTTGTTATACCACTTGGGCCTATCAAAGCGGCGCCTATACAACATTTAATCAATGTGATATGTGCGGTATTTGTGGGGCCTTGGTTTGGTCTGGCACAAGCGTTTATTTCTTCGCTGTTAAGAATGGTGTTTGGTACCGGTAGTTTCTTTGCATTTCCTGGAAGTATGGTAGGTGTATTATTAGCAAGTGGTTTTTACTTTTATCGCAAGCATATTTTTATGGCAGCAATCGGTGAAGTTATAGGTACAGGCATCATTGGTAGTATTATGTGTATACCATTAGCCTGGGTATTAGGTTTTGCTAACTTTGCTGTCAAGCCTTTAATGATAGCTTTTATTGCTTCAAGTGTGATTGGTGCAATGATTAGTTATGTTATTTTAATGGTTATGAAAAGAAAAGGCATCTTAAAACGATTCTTATAAATATGAAAAGGTTAAGTTTCATTGCTTTTAACATATCAATGATTTAATTATAATGTGGATTTGTAATTAACTAATTGTATGTGCAAATGAAGCTTAATCTTTTTTATTTTATAAATATCATTCATCAAGTAGTTAATTGACAACATTTTACATCAATCCTAATTTGTAAGCATAAGCGTAAAAACTAAAGTTATGTTAAAATTTAAGAGTTAAATGGACAATAAAAATATCGAAATATGGTTTAAAAGTACGAAATAATATAAGAATAGAAACACTAGTTATAAAGTAAAAATAGCAATCAGTTAAACAAGTGAGCAACCATCTGATTTAATGATATAACATACATAAATAATAGTTTATTTAATGTATTGTAAATAACAGTAAGAAACTAATAGAAGGATTGTGAAAGATTAAATGACTAACCAAACGCCAATGATGCAACAGTATTTAAAAATAAAATCACAATATCAAGATTGTTTATTATTTTTTAGATTAGGCGACTTTTATGAAATGTTTTTTGAAGATGCGAAAGAAGCTTCTAGGGTTCTAGAGATTACATTAACAAAGCGAGATGCTAAAAAAGAAAATCCTATTCCTATGTGTGGGGTCCCTTACCACTCAGCAGATGGCTATATTGAAACATTAATTAATAATGGATATAAAGTAGCTATTTGTGAGCAAATGGAAGATCCTAGACAGACAAAAGGAATGGTAAAACGTGAAGTTGTTAGAATCGTTACGCCAGGTACGGTTATGGATCAAGGTGGCGTAGATGAAAAACAAAATAATTATATTTTGAGCTTTGTACAAATAAATGACTGTTATGCATTAAGTTATTGTGATGTGTCTACGGGAGAACTAAAAGTAACTTCCTTTAACGATCAAGCTACATTAATAAATGAAATAACAACCATTAATCCAAATGAAATCGTAGTAAATGAGCATATTGCTGAAGAACTAAAACGTCAAATAAGTTTAACAACTGAAACGATTACAGTATTGAATGAAATATCAGATGCACATTATGCAGTAAATACTAGTAATGAACAATCTTTATACAATGCGACTCAGTTATTACTTGATTATATTTTTCATACGCAAAAACGAGATCTATCTCATATAGAAACTGTTGTTAAATATGAAGCAGTAGATTTTATGAAAATGGATTTTTATGCAAAAAGAAATTTAGAATTGACCGAAAGTATTCGTCTGAAAAGTAAAAAAGGAACATTACTATGGCTGATGGATGAAACTAAGACCCCTATGGGTGCAAGAAGATTAAAACAATGGATTGATAGACCGTTAATTCACAAAAATCAAATTGAATCACGTCTAGATACAGTTGAGCAATTTATAGACTTTTTCATAGAGAGAGATACATTGAGAGAACATCTTAATCAAGTATATGATATCGAGCGCTTAGTCGGTCGAGTGAGTTATGGTAATGTAAATGCTAGAGATCTAATTCAACTCAAACATTCAATTTCTGAAATACCCAATATTAAGCAATTATTAGATCGCTTAGATACAGAAACTACTGAGCGATTTAAAGCACTTGAACCTTTAGATGAACTGTTAGCATTATTAGAAAATAGTTTGAAAGAAGAACCGCCAATATCTGTTAAAGAAGGTGGATTATTCAAAAAAGGGTTTAATCAGGAGCTAGATGAATATTTAGAAGCATCGAAAAATGGTAAAACTTGGTTGGCTGAACTTCAGACTAAGGAGCGTCAACGCACTGGTATTAAATCACTGAAGATTAGCTTTAACAAAGTGTTTGGATACTTTATTGAAATTACAAGAGCCAACTTGCAAGGTTTTGACCCTTCTGCATATGGTTATCATCGTAAACAAACCTTATCAAATGCAGAACGGTTTATTACGGATGAATTAAAAGAAAAAGAAGACATTATATTAGGTGCTGAAGATAAAGCGATTGAATTAGAATATCAATTATTCGTTGAATTACGTGAACAAATAAAGACATATACAGAACGCTTACAAAAACAAGCAAAAGTTATTTCTGAATTGGATTGTTTGCAAAGTTTTGCCGAGATAGCACAAAAATATAATTATGCAAGACCTGCATTTAGCGAAGACAAAACACTTAAATTAACAAATTCGAGACATCCTGTTGTAGAACGCGTTATGGATCACAACGACTATGTGCCAAATGATTGTAATTTAGATCAAGATACGTTTATCTATTTAATCACTGGACCTAATATGTCTGGGAAATCTACTTATATGAGACAAGTTGCAATCATAAGCATTATGGCACAAATGGGTGCTTATGTGCCGTGTGAAACAGCTGTATTACCAGTTTTTGATCAAATATTTACAAGAATTGGAGCTGCAGATGATTTAGTTTCTGGTAAAAGTACATTTATGGTTGAGATGTTGGAAGCACAAAAAGCACTCGCTAACGCTACAGAAAATAGTTTAATTATTTTTGATGAAATAGGTAGGGGAACCTCTACTTATGATGGATTAGCATTGGCACAAGCAATGATTGAATTCGTGGCACATACTTCTCATGCTAAGACATTATTCTCTACACATTATCACGAGTTAACAACATTAGATCAGTCGTTGCCTTCGTTGAAAAATGTTCATGTTGCAGCAAATGAATACAAAGGTGAGCTTATCTTCTTACACAAAGTTAAAGACGGGGCTGTCGATGATAGTTATGGTATCCAAGTTGCGAAGTTAGCACATTTACCAGAAGCAGTTATATCACGTGCACAAGTGATTCTAGATGCATTTGAACAAAATAATAATCATGGACAAGCGACAAATGAACAAATGAACGTTATTAAATCGGGCGTGGAAGCACCGCCGATAGAAAAATCATTTGTATCTGAAAACGAGCACAGCTATAACGATGACAAGCAAGCACAAAGTAGCCACCAATTTGAACAAGCAGCTTTTGATTTGTTTGATTATCCTGCGGTACAAAGTGAAGTTGAGACTGAAATTAAGCAATTAAATTTATCGAATATGACACCGATAGAAGCTCTAGTAAAACTTAGTGAATTACAAAAACAGTTAAAATAGAGGTGAGGTCATTCAATGGGTAAAATAAAAGAATTACAGACATCTTTAGCAAATAAAATAGCAGCCGGTGAAGTAGTAGAAAGACCTGGATCGGTTGTGAAAGAATTATTAGAAAATGCAATTGATGCTCAAGCGACAGAAATAAACATAGAGGTTGAACAATCAGGAGTCGCTTCTATACGTGTGGTTGACAATGGTACTGGTATAGAAATCGATGATTTAGACTTAGTATTCCATCGCCATGCAACAAGTAAATTAGATGCAGATGATGATTTGTTCCATATTCGCACATTAGGATTTCGCGGTGAGGCTTTAGCTAGTATTTCTTCAGTTTCTAAGGTGACATTGAAAACATGTACAGATAATCAAGAAGGCCAAGAAATTTATGTGGAAAATGGGGAAGTTTTAAATCGAAAACCAGCTAAAGCAAAAAGAGGCACAGATATTTTGGTAGAGTCATTGTTTTATAATACGCCAGCACGTTTAAAATATATTAAAAGTCTCTATACAGAACTTGGAAAGATTACAGATATCGTGAACCGTATGGCTATGAGTCATCCTGATATTCGTATTTCACTAGTTTCTGATGGTAAAACAATATTAAAAACAAATGGATCAGGTAGAACAAATGAAGTCATGGCAGAAATTTATGGTATGAAAATTGCAAAAGATCTAGTTCATGTAACGGGTGATACAAGTGATTATCATTTAGAAGCTTATTTTGCAAAGCCAGAACATTCTAGAAGTAATAAACATTATATTTCTATCTTTATTAATGGCAGATATATTAAAAACTTCTTATTAAATAAAGCAATTTTAGAGGGCTATCATACTTTATTAATGGTTGGTCGTTATCCAATATGCTATATCAACATTGAAATGGATCCGATATTGGTAGATGTTAATGTGCACCCAACTAAACTAGAGGTAAGGTTATCAAAAGAAGACCAGCTTTTTGAATTAATTGTGACAAAAATTCGTGAAGCATTTAAAGATCGTATTTTAATTCCTCAAAATGATATGGATAAAATGACGAAGAAAAACAAGGTATTAGACCAATTTGAGCAACAGAAAATGGACTTCGAAAAACGGCAACAACAAAATAACCTTGAGCAAAATGTTGAGCAATCAAGTGAATCAAACGTGAATAATGCAAATAACGCAAGTGCAGACAATTCAACATCCTATATAAATCAACCGGATAATGAACGAAGCGGCATTCAAGAGTCACAAAATGATTATGATGATTATAAGAAAATACAAAATGATTTGCTTTATGATTTAGAAACGTCAAGTAGTGATTCTACTGATAACGAAGTATCAACCGCGGATAACATTTTACAAGACAATGGTGAAGAAGATATTAAAGGGCGCGTGAGTGCTTCGCCAACACGTAGAATACCTTATATGGAAATTGTTGGACAAGTGCATGGCACTTACATCATCGCTCAAAATGAAAATGGTATGTTTATGATTGATCAACACGCAGCTCAAGAAAGAATAAAGTATGAATATTTCAGAGAAAAAATTGGGGATGTTGTAAATGAAAGTCAAAATTTATTGATTCCATTAACTTTCCATTTTTCAAAAGATGAATTAATGATAATTAATCAATATAAAGATGAATTAGATAAAGTAGGCGTGCATTTAGAACCATTTGGTGGACATGACTACATTGTAGATAGCTATCCAGTATGGTTTCCTAAAGAAGAAGCTGAAGAAATCATCAAGGATATGATCGAATATGTATTAGAACATAAAAAAGTTGACGTGAGAAAAATTCGTGAAGAAGCTGCGATTATGATGAGCTGTAAAAAATCAATCAAGGCCAACCACTATCTAAAAAATAACGAGATGGCAGATTTAGTTAATCAATTGAGAGAGACTGAAGACCCATTTACCTGTCCACACGGTAGACCCATTATTATTAATTTCTCAAATTATGAATTAGAACGCCTATTTAAACGTATTGTCTAAGGAGGAATTCATGTTGAAACCGCATATTTTGCCTGCAGTTCGCTCAATGAAAGATTTAGAAAAATTAACGATGACCGATTACAAGGCATGTGTCATGTTAGATGCGCATATCGGACATGTTAAAAGTATTATGGGTCTATTAAACAAGAATAAGATTGAAACATACATGCATATCGATTTAATCAAAGGTATGAGCCATGATGAATTTGCTTGTGAATATATCATTCAAAATTATCATCCTAAAGGCATCGTTTCAACTAAGACAAAAGTAATTAATAAAGCAAAATCATTAAATACTACAACCGTGTTCAGAGTGTTTGTATTAGATAGTCATGCACTATCTAGAAGTATCGAATTGATTAAGCGTGTAGAACCAGATTTTGTGGAAGTTTTACCTGGTATTGCTACTAAAGCAATACGTATCATTAACGAAGAAACGAATACTGCAGTAATTGCAGGTGGGCTCATAAATAGCAATGAAGAAGTAGATGTTGCAGTTTCAAATGGCGCAAAATATATTACAACTAGTGACCGATCACTATGGTAATCGAATCATGTGGTGTCATTAAAATGATAAAAATTTAACTATTTCCATATTATTGATTCATTTATTTGTAATCAATCATTGTGAACGAGTATAAGGGGATGACGACAATGATAAAACCAAAGCAATTGAAAGTAGGAGACACAGTAGCAATTGTGTCTCTTTCTTCTGGTTTAGCAGGTGAAAGTAATATGTTATGGCGGACTCGACAAGGCATTCAACGTTTGGAAAATGAATTTGGCTTAAAAGTCAAAGTAATGCCAAATGCCTTAAAAGGTGTAGCGTTTATTCACAATCATCCAGAATGTAGAGCTAAAGATTTAAATGAAGCAGTAAAAGATCAAGAAGTTAAAGCTATTATTAGTTGTATTGGCGGAGAAGATGCGATACGTATTTTACCTTATGTAGAGTTCCAAGCAATTGCAAACAACCCTAAAATATTCAGTGGTTATTCAGATACAACAACAGTACATTTGATGTTTTATAAAATGGGAATAGTTAGTTTTTATGGTCAGGCATTACTTACTGACTTTGCAGAAAATATAGCAATGGATACATATACAGTAGAGAATATTAACAAGTGTTGGTTTAATACAAATAAAATAGGAAAAATAGAACCAGCATTTTATATGAGACCATATGGATTAAAATGGAATAAACAAAACAAATATACATGTAGAGCTAAAATAGAACAAAAAGGATACGAAATATTAAATGGAAATAAAAAAGTGAGCGGACACCTTTTAGGTGGAAATCTAGAAACTTTTGTTGATTTAATGCATACATCAATATTTCCTGAAATTGAAGCATTTAATGGTGCAATATTATTTTTAGAAACCTCAGAAGACACACCTACACCTGATATGTTTGCTAAATATTTAGAGGAATTGCTGAAGCAAGGGATTTTAAATCACCTGAATGGTATGGTTTTTGGTAAGCCATTTAATAATGTATATTATGAAAATTATAAAAGAGAGATATTAAAAATAATTAAAAAAAGCAATAATCCTAAAATGGTAGTTTTTTATAATTTATCATTTGGTCATAACGAGCCCAAACGTGCGATTCCTTATGAGTTAACGGCACAAATTGACCCATTGACTAGTCAATTTAGTATTGATGAAAATAGTGTGATATCAACTTGAGTTGTGACAACTTTTTTACAAAGTATTTGACAACGCTTACAACAACGGTGTAAGATGTACACAAGTTAATATTTAGAACAGAGATGGGAGATTTCTACAGTAATTAAACCGGTGGTTCACAACTGGATATAATTGTAGGGGTCTCCCTGTCTTATTTTAGGAGGAGTCTTTATGAGTGAATATTTTGCTGAATTTTTGGGAACAGCAATACTTATACTATTTGGGGGAGGCGTTGTTGCAAACGTCAACTTAAAAAGAAGTAATGGGAATGGCGCAGATTGGATTGTTATTGCTACAGGTTGGGGATTAGCAGTTACTATGGGAGTGTACGCGGTAGGTAATATTTCAGGTGCACATTTAAATCCTGCAGTTACTTTAGCATTTGCCATGGATGGTGCCATTAGTTGGGCTATGGTGCCAGGCTATATTATCTGTCAAATTCTAGGTGGTATCGTTGGTGGTGCATTAGTTTGGTTAATGTATTTAGCACAATGGAAAGCCACAGAAGATCAAGGCACAAAATTAGCTGTATTTTCTACAGCACCTGCCATTAAAAACTATTTTGCAAACTTCATGAGTGAAATTATTGGTACAGGTA
This sequence comes from Staphylococcus ureilyticus, assembly GCF_025558845.1. NCBI lineage: Bacteria > Bacillati > Bacillota > Bacilli > Caryophanales > Staphylococcaceae > Staphylococcus > Staphylococcus ureilyticus. The sequence continues at coordinate 1,029,710 of NZ_CP094825.1, forward strand.
TTTTAACAATGGGGCTTTTATTCATTGGTATGAACAAAATTGCTGATGGTTTAAATCCATTAATTGTCGGTAGTTTAATCGTTGCAATTGGATTAAGTCTAGGTGGGCCAACAGGTTATGCAATTAACCCAGCTCGTGATTTAGGTCCACGTATTGCACATGCGATTTTACCAATCGCAGGTAAAGGTGATTCTAATTGGTCATATGCAATTGTACCTGTGTTAGGACCTGTAACTGGTGGTATGATTGGTGCAGTGATTTACAGATTATTTTACAAAGGTGCATTTGATACAATGTCGGTAGTTGCTATCGTATTATTAATTATCACACTTATTTTAGGCGTAACGTTAAATAAAGCGAAAAATGCTAAAGGTATAGAAACTATATATTAATTACGTTTAATTTAAGTGTATTTACGTTAAAATATAACTAGATATTATTGTCATTGTATTAATATAAAATTATTAGTTGAGTGAACTAATAAAAATTGGGTACAGAGAAGTATATATATCAATGTGAATTACATATGTAATTCGTATTACGAACATTTGAAGAGGGAGCTAATCATTATGGAAAAATATATTTTGTCAATCGACCAAGGTACTACGAGTTCGAGAGCAATTCTATTTGATCAAGACGGAAAAATTAAAGGAGTTGCACAGCGTGAATTCAAACAATATTTTCCAAAATCAGGCTGGGTAGAACATGATGCCAATGAAATTTGGACATCCGTTTTAGCTGTTATGGCGGAAGTTTTAAATGAAGAAAACATCGGTGCTGATCAAATAGCTGGTATTGGTATTACAAACCAACGTGAAACTACGGTAGTATGGGATAAGAAAACATCAAGACCAGTGTATCATGCGATTGTTTGGCAATCTCGTCAAACTCAAGGCATCTGTCAAGAATTAAAAGAGCAAGGCTTAGAAGATAAATTTAGAGAAAAAACAGGTCTTTTACTAGATCCATATTTTGCTGGAACAAAAGTTAAATGGATTCTAGATAATGTGGAAGGTGCTAGAGAGAAAGCTGATAATGGAGATTTATTATTCGGTACTATTGATTCTTGGCTAGTGTGGAAATTATCTGGTGGTAAAGCTCATATTACAGATTATACGAATGCAAGCCGTACGTTGATTTATAATATCCATGATTTAGAATGGGACCAAGAATTATTGGATATATTAGAAATTCCAAATACTATGTTACCTGAGGTTAAAGAATCTAGTGAAGTTTATGCAAATACCATTGATTATCATTTCTTCGGACAAGAAATTCCAATTGCTGGTATTGCAGGTGACCAACAGGCAGCATTATTTGGTCAAGCATGCTTTGAACGTGGAGATGTAAAAAACACTTACGGTACAGGTGGCTTTATGCTGATGAACACTGGTGAAGAAGCTGTAGCATCTGAAAGTGGATTATTAACAACAATTGCCTATGGACTAGACGGAAAAGTTAATTATGCACTTGAAGGTTCTATCTTTGTTTCAGGATCAGCTATTCAATGGTTGAGAGATGGATTGAGAATGATTAATTCTGCACCACAATCAGAAAATTACGCGGAACGTGTAGAATCTACGGAAGGTGTTTATGTTGTGCCAGCATTCGTAGGTTTAGGAACACCATATTGGGATGCTGATGCACGTGGAGCAATCTTTGGTTTAACGCGTGGTACTGAAAAAGAACACTTTATTCGTGCTACATTAGAATCATTGTGTTATCAAACACGTGATGTGCTTGAAGCAATGGAAAAAGATTCTGATATTACAGTAAATAACCTACGTGTCGACGGTGGTGCTGTTAAAAATAATTTTATTATGCAATTCCAATCAGACCTATTAAACGTGAGTGTGGAACGTCCAGAAATTAACGAAACAACAGCTTTAGGTGCCGCTTATTTAGCTGGTTTAGCTGTAGGTTTCTGGGATAGTAAAGATGAAATTGCTAACCGTTGGAAACTTGAAAAAGAATTTAATCCAGATATGGAAGAAAAAGAAAGAAATAAATTATACAAAGGCTGGAAAAAAGCTGTAGAGGCCACTCAAGTCTTTAAGTTAGACGAAGAATAAAAGAATTAGACTTATCTAAGTTTCTTATGCTATAATAAGGGTAAGTTAATATTATCGAGATGAGAATTGAGAGACACTGTTCGTACAATTATATATGTATGGGATAGGTCTCTCTTTTTTTATTACTACTAGGAGGCGCTAGATTTTATGAGTTTATCAACTTTGAAAAGAGAACAGATTAAGCAAGATTTAAAAAATGATACTTTTGATGTTGTCATTATCGGTGGAGGTATTACTGGTGCAGGTATTGCATTAGATGCAACACAAAGAGGTATGAAAGTCGCGTTAGTAGAAATGCAAGACTTTGCACAAGGTACAAGTTCACGTTCAACAAAATTAGTGCATGGTGGTTTGCGTTACTTGAAACAATTGCAAGTTGGCGTTGTAGCAGAAACTGGACGTGAACGTGCAATTGTATATGAAAATGGGCCTCATGTAACGACACCTGAACGTATGCTATTGCCAATGCATAAAGGTGGCTCTATGGGTAAATTTACTACATCTATTGGCTTAGCAATGTATGATAGACTAGCAGGCGTTAAAAAATCAGAACGTAAAACAATGTTAAATGCTAAAGAAACGTTAGCGAAAGAGCCACTTGTTAAAAAATCAGGCTTAAAAGGTGGCGGATCTTATGTTGAATATCGTACAGACGATGCGCGTTTAACAATTGAAGTCATGAAACGTGCAGCTGAAAAAGGTGCCACAGTAATCAACCATACGAAGTCAGTACATTTCACATATGATTCAAATGAAAAGGTCAACGGTATTCATGCAGAAGACCAAATTTCTGGTGAGACTTATCCAATTAAGGCTAAAAAAGTAATCAATGCAAGTGGCCCGTGGGTAGATGAAGTACGTAGTGGTGATTATGCACGCAATAACAAACAATTACGTTTAACAAAAGGTGTTCATATTGTTATTGATCAATCAAAATTCCCATTAGGACAAGCAGTATACTTTGATACTGAAAAAGATGGACGTATGATTTTTGCGATTCCTCGTGAAGGTAAAGCATACGTAGGTACAACAGATACATTTTACGATAACGATAAAACATCACCATTAGCTACACAAGAAGACAGAGATTACTTAATTGATGCGATCAACTATATGTTCCCAGATGTAAATGTAGCTGATGAAGATATTGAGTCATCATGGGCTGGCGTAAGACCATTAATTTTAGAAGAAGGTAAAGACCCATCAGAAATTTCTCGTAAAGATGAAGTTTGGGAAGGTAAATCAGGCCTACTTACAATTGCTGGTGGTAAATTAACTGGTTATCGTCATATGGCATTAGAAATTGTAGACCTATTATCTAAACGCTTAAAATCAGAATACGGTTTGAAATTTGATAAATGTGCTACAAAACACTTGCCAATTTCTGGTGGAGATGTTGGTGGTAGTGCAAACTTTGATCAATTTATTGATAAAAAAGTTGAAGATGCTAAAGCTTATCAAATAGATGATGCGACAGCACGTCATTTCGCAACGAAATACGGTTCAAATGTAGAAGAATTATTCAAAATTGCTCAAACAGCACAATATCAAGAATCTGGTTTACCTTTAGATATTTACACAGAATTGATTTATTCTATTCAAAACGAAATGGTTCATCGTCCAACAGATTTCTTTATTCGTCGTACTGGTAAACTTTATTTCAAAATAGATGACGTTCTCAATTATAAAGATCAAGTTATTGATGTAATGGCTGAATTACTAGGTTACACAGATATTCAAAAAGACTTGTTTACAAAAGAACTTCAAACTGCAATTGATGAAGCACAAACAGGTAATAATCAACCTGCAGTTAAAGAATAAATTAAATATTGTCCGAATCTAACATTTGTTCCTTATCCAATAATGAGTTAGTAGATTCAAATTTTGAACAATAGTTCTTTCCCTTCAAAGTAGACATTAAAAAATGTAGACTTTGGAGGGGTTTTATATTTTTAATGAGGTTTTGCATTTTATTTTATCAATAATAGCGCTGTAACAAGTGATAAGTCGAATAGCATTGTATTTGAAAACAGTGTATTTTGAAGGTATATTGTATTATGTATGATGAATGAAATGAAACGTGATTTGGGGGTAAAACATGAGTGGAAATGAGTTTAAAATCACTGTTGCAGATGGAACGACTTTAGAAGTGAAATTGAATAAGGCGAAAAAAGACACGATTGGTGTTATACACTTACTTCATGGCATGGCAGAACATATGGATCGATATGATGCACTTATTGATTCATTAAACCAACAAGGATATGATGTACTACGACACAACCATAGAGGGCATGGTAAAGATATAGCATCGTATGAACGTGGTCACATTGATAGTATGGAGCAAGTGGCAGATGATACTTTTGAAATTGCACAGACGTTGTATTCAGATACTGTGCATACGCCATATATTATATTGGGGCATTCAATGGGTTCTATTATTGCTAGAATTTTCACCCAAAAATATCCAGATGTTGCACAAGGCATGATTCTATCGGGAACAATGCAATACCCTAAGTTTTTAGGGAAATGCGTACAAATAATTTTAAAACTTATCACTTTAATAACTGGTAAAAGACGTCGTTTGAAATGGTTAAACCAAATAATGTATAAAACTTTCAATAAAAATATAAAAAACAACAAATCGAAAAATGATTGGTTATCCAGCGATGACCAAGAAGTTGAAAAATTTGAAAAAGACCCTTTTACTGGATTTTTAGTCTCAAATCAACTGATTTTTGAAACAGTAAAGTATATGTTACAGACAAGCAAATTAAAAAACATAAAAAAAATGAAGTCAGATCTTCCTATTTTACTAATTTCTGGAAAAGATGATGCGATAGGCAATTATGGAAAAGGGATTAGACATTTAGGAAAACTATATAAAAAGGGTAATATTCATCATATTACAGTACATTTATACAAAAATAAAAGACATGAAGTGTTATTTGAAAAAGATGCTACGACTACGTGGCAACATATGTATGATTGGATAGAAAGACAAATTTTAAAAAAATATAACAGAGTAGATAAAGCATAAAGAGAGTTGATATAAGTGCAGAGCGATAAACCTTTTATAATTGCATTAGTTGGTCCAACAGCTGTTGGTAAAACAGAATTAAGCATCGAATTGGCTAAAAGATTTAATGGTGAAATTATTAGCGGAGATTCTATGCAAGTCTATAAACATATGGATATTGGAACAGCAAAAATAAATAGAGAAGAGATGGCGGATATTCCACATCATATGATAGATATTCTTGAACCTGATGAAACATTTTCTGCGTATGATTTTAAAAATAGAGCGCAAAATTTAATAGATGAAATTACGGCTAGAGGTCATATGCCTATCATCGTAGGCGGTACAGGTTTGTATATCCAATCATTAATTTATAATTATGCTTTCGAAGATGAAACGATATCTGAAGCACAACAAATTAAAGTAGACCATACGCTAAATGAATTAGATTCATTATCAAATGAAGCATTGCATGATTATTTAGCTTCGATAGATAAAGATTCAGCTGATACTATTCACCCAAATAATCGTAAAAGGGTACGTAGAGCGATTGAATATTATTTAAAAACAAAAAAACTTTTAAGTTCACGCAAGAAAAATCAACAATATACAGAAAATTATGATACATTATTAATAGGGATAGAAATGTCACGCGAAACTTTATATCAAAGAATTAATAAACGTGTAGATATAATGTTGGAACGCGGATTACTAAATGAAGTGAAACAACTCGTTGAAGATGGTTTTGAAACTTGTCAAAGTATGCAAGCTATCGGATATAAAGAGATGTTACCTGTAATTAAAAATGAGGCTAGTCTAGCCGAAGCAACAAATAAATTGAAAAAGCATTCTAGAAATTATGCTAAAAGACAAATGACTTGGTTCAAAAACAAGCTCGACGTAGTATGGTTAGATAGAGAGATAATGTCACTTTCATTGATGTTAGATGAAGTTTCAGTCCAAATAAAGAAAAGGAGAACATAACATGAATACAACAGAAAACATCCAAGATAAATTCCTAGGACAATTTAAGGCTGATCAAACGAAAGTTATCGTATTTTTAGTGAATGGTTTTCAAATGAAAGGTATTATCGAAGATTATGATGACAATTTGGTTTGTTTATTAACACAAGGAAAGCAACATCTTATTTATAAACATGCTATCAGTACATTCACACTTGATGATGATGCAGTAGAAGAAGTATAACATTAAAAAACAATTTATTTTTGCATACTTTAAAAGAAGAAAGCTACACTTTGATAGAAATTATCAAGTGTAGCTTTCTTCTTTAAATCAGTAATTTATTTATAATAACGCTTCAATATCAGCTTCAATTTGACTTGGTTTTTTCTGTGGCGCATATCGATTAGTTACATTACCTTCTCTATCGATTAAAAACTTGGTGAAGTTCCATTTGATTTTTTCATTGAAAAAGCCATTTTGTTGTTCTGTCAGAAATTGATATAAAGGGTGTTGATTTTTGCCTTTGACATCAATTTTTTCGTGCATTGGGAAAGAAACGCCATAGTTAATTTTACAGTTTTGAGTAGCTTCTTCACCCGTACCTGGTTCTTGACCCCCAAATTGGTTACATGGAAAACCTAGCACAACAAATCCTCGATCTTTATAGTTGTCGTATAAGTGTTGTAGTCCTTCAAATTGTGGTGTGAAGCCACACTCACTTGCAGTATTGACAATTAGTAATACTTTATTTTTATATTCTTCTAACTTGTAAGTTTCGCCATTTGGTTTTTGAACTTCTATATCGTATATAGTCATATCGTGTCACCTCTTATTATTAATTTAACATAATTTGAGAAGATAGTCTTTATATAAACACTATGATAAAATAGCAAAGAAAACTTTGAAAGAGGTGCATGTTATGAGCCAACAAACACATACGACTAAAAAAGAATTAGAGACAGCAATTTTAGTTGGCGTACAAGCTCAAACCGATGAAGTGTTTGATTTTGAATCAACAATGGAAGAATTAGCTTCATTGTCTGAAACATGCCAATTAAATGTACAAGCTGAATTCACCCAGAACAGACAACATTTTGATAATAAATATTACGTTGGAAAAGGTAAATTAGAGGATATAAAAGCTTATATAGAAATGAATGATATAGATGTAGTTGTTGCTAATGATGAATTGACTACAGCCCAGTCAAAAACATTAAATGGTAATCTGAACGTTAAAATTATCGACAGAACACAACTGATTTTAGAGATATTTGCACTTCGAGCAAGAAGTAAAGAAGGTAAGCTTCAGGTAGAATTAGCGCAATTAGATTATTTATTACCTAGACTTCAAGGTCATGGGCGCAGTTTATCAAGATTAGGTGGTGGCATCGGAACGAGAGGTCCAGGTGAAACTAAGTTAGAAATGGATCGTCGTCATATTAGAACACGTATGAATGAAATCAAACATCAATTAGAAACGGTGGTTGAACATCGAGAGCGATATCGCAACAAACGTGAACAAAATAATGTGTTTCAAGTAGCACTTATTGGATATACAAACGCTGGTAAATCATCTTGGTTTAATGCATTGGCGAATGAAGCTACTTATGAGAAAAACTTGCTTTTTGCTACGCTAGATCCTAAAACAAGACAAATTCAAATCAATGATGGATTTAACCTAATCATATCTGATACGGTTGGTTTTATTCAAAAACTACCAACTACACTCATTGCTGCGTTTAAATCCACTTTAGAAGAGGCGAAAGGCGCAGATTTGCTATTACATGTTGTGGATGCTAGTCATCCTGAATATCGAGTTCAGTTTGATACAGTAAACCAAATCATAGGTGACTTAGATATGGGGCATATTCCACAAGCTATTATTTTTAATAAAAAAGATTTACACGAAGGAACTATGCCAACAACTCATTTACCATCAGTTTTTGTTTCGAGTAAAAATGAAGAAGATGAAGACAAAGTGAAACAATTACTTATAGAGCAAGTTAAATCAGCTTTAACTTTTTATGAAGAAAATGTCTCAAGTGCTGATGCGGATAGATTATATTTCTTGAAACAACATACACTCGTCACAGAAATCATATTTAATGAGAAAGATGCAACATATACTGTAAAAGGGTTTAAAAAAGAATAGGAAGAAGAATTACGATGAAAAATATGAAACAATTAATAGCAGATACAGAAGCAAAACTAGAACCTTATTTTAAAAATATAGAAGAGATTGCTTATATCAATCAAGAAAAAGTGTTGGACGCGTTCCACGCTGTTAAAGTATCCGAAAGTGACTTACTTGGCACAACGGGTTATGGATATGATGATATAGGTCGAGATCATTTAGAAGCTGTATATGCACATGCATTTAAGGCGGAAGACGCATTAGTGCGCCCTCAGATTATTTCTGGTACGCATGCGATTACAATTGCTTTACAAAGTACTTTGAAATATGGGGATGAATTAATGTATATTACAGGTGATCCTTACGATACATTATTAGAAGTGATAGGTATTAATGGTAATGGTATAGAAAGTTTAAAAGAACACGGAGTAATATATAATAAAGTAGACTTAAAGCACGGTGAAATCGATATTGATAAGGTATTAACTAAAATATCACCACAAACTAAGGTCATCGCTATTCAGCGTTCGAAAGGTTATGATCAACGACCATCCATAGATTTAACAAAAATAGAAAGTGCAATTCAACAAATAAAAGCGCAATATCCTGAAATCATAATATTTGTAGATAATTGCTATGGTGAATTTGTAGAAGAACGAGAACCTATAGAGTGCGGCGCTGATTTAATGGCTGGTTCCTTAATTAAAAACCCTGGTGGAGGGCTAGCTAAAATCGGTGGTTATATCGTTGGAAATGAAACATTGGTGGAAAGATGTGGATACCGTTTAACTGCGCCAGGAATTGGTAAAGAAGCTGGTGCCTCACTATATTCGTTACAAGAAATGTATCAAGGATTTTTCTTAGCGCCTCATGTTGTGAGCCAAAGTTTGAAGGGTGCATTATTTACGAGTTTGTTACTAGAACAAATGAATATGCACACCTCACCAAGATTTGATGTGCCTAGAACGGATTTAATTCAAACGGTCACTTTTGATACGAAGGAACAGATGATTCAATTTTGCCAAAGTATTCAAGCAGCTTCACCGATTAACGCACATTTTAGTCCTGAACCATCTTATATGCCGGGTTATGAAGATGATGTCATTATGGCTGCGGGTACGTTTGTTCAAGGTTCTTCAATTGAATTATCAGCAGATGGTCCTATAAGACCACCGTATGAGGCTTATGTTCAAGGTGGCTTAACGTATGAACACGTTAAATTAGCTGTAACAAGAGCTGTTGAAAAAATATTTTAGTAAATTTAAAGAGAGGCCACATTGTATTTATAGCTAGGTCAAATAGCAAATTAAAATGTATATGTGGCTTTTTCTAATTATAGAAAAAATTCGGAAAATTCTGCGATTAAATGTAGGAAGTGCATTATAAAGTCAATTAAATCAATGGTTTGAAGTATATGTTAGAAAACCTGACATATTTTTGAATTGCTTTAAGAATTATGCTAAATTAAATACAAGTTCAAAAATAGAGGTGATTGGATTGGAGTCAAAAGATACGATACGACGAAGCATGCCGGTCTTCTCTATGAGTGTTGTTACGAAATTAAGTGAACTAACTGCTAGACAAGTTCGCTATTATGAGACACATGAACTGATTAAACCACATAGGTCAGAAGGAAATAAACGACTTTTTTCGTTAAACGATTTGGAACGCCTTTTAGAGATAAAAAGATTGATAGAAAAAGGCTTTAATTTAAAAGGTATTAAACAGATTTTAAATGACGAACAAGATCACCTTTCTGATGATGAACAAGAAACGAGAAAACAAATGATTGTTGATGCTACACAGAAACCACAACGAGAAGCGATTCCGATAAATCGTGGTGACTTATCTCGATTTATCAAATAAAATTAATGGGGGACATTTATAATGGCAAAACGTACATTTACCAAGGAAGACATACACAAGTTCGCTAAGGAAGAAAATGTCAGATACCTGCGTTTGCAATTCACTGATATTTTAGGTGTTATTAAAAACGTGGAAGTACCAGTAAGCCAATTAGAAAAAGTTTTAGACAATGAAATGATGTTTGATGGATCTTCAATCGAAGGCTTCGTCCGTATTGAAGAATCAGATATGTATTTATATCCAGATTTAGATACATGGGTTATTTTCCCATGGACAGCAGGTCAAGGCAAAGTGGCTCGTCTTATCTGCGATGTTTATAAAACAGACGGCACACCGTTTGAAGGTGACCCACGTGCAAACTTGAAACGTGTATTAAAAAACATGCAAGATTTAGGGTTTAGTGAACTTAATTTAGGACCAGAACCTGAATTCTTCTTGTTTAAATTAGATGAAAAAGGTGAACCAACATTAGAATTAAATGATAATGGTGGTTACTTCGACCTTGCGCCTACAGATTTAGGTGAAAATTGTCGTCGTGATATTGTTTTAGAATTAGAGGACATGGGCTTTGATATTGAAGCAAGTCACCATGAAGTGGCACCAGGACAACATGAAATTGATTTTAAATATGCAGATGCTATCACTGCGTGTGATAATATCCAAACATTCAAATTAGTTGTTAAAACAATTGCACGTCAACACAATCTTCATGCAACATTTATGCCTAAACCATTATTTGGTGTGAACGGAAGCGGCATGCACTTCAATATGTCACTCTTCAAGGGTAAAGAAAATGCCTTTTACGATCCTGAAGGCGATATGGAAATGACTAAAGATGCATATCATTTTATCGCAGGTATTCTAAAAAATGCACGAGGTTTAACTGGTGTATGTAATCCATTGGTTAATTCTTATAAACGTTTAGTTCCAGGTTATGAAGCACCATGCTATATTGCTTGGAGTGGTAAAAACCGTTCACCATTAATTCGTGTACCAACTTCACGTGGTTTATCAACACGTGTAGAAGTTCGTTCGGTAGATCCAGCAGCCAATCCTTACTTAGCATTAGCGGCTATTTTACAAGCGGGCTTAGATGGTATTGAAAATAAATTAGAAGTACCTGAGCCAGTAAATCAAAATATATATGAAATGAATCGTGAAGAACGTGAAGCCGTTGGTATTCAAGATTTACCATCAACATTATATACTGCTATTAAAGCAATGAAAGATAATGATTCTATTAAAGAGGCTTTGGGTAATCACATTTATAATCAATTTATAAATTCAAAATCTATTGAATGGGATTATTATAGAACTCAAGTTTCTGAATGGGAAAGAGAGCAATATTTAAAACAATACTAGGTGCTAAGCAAAAGGGGCAAACACTAGGTATACAAGCAATCCGAGTCACTTACTCATAAGTGATTTGGATTGCTTTTTTAAGCACCTATTTGTATTAATTAAAGCTTTTTGGGTGGAAATTGAGGACGATAAGCATTGTTTGAACTATTAAAGAATAAAAAAACTATGTAAAATATGTATGAAGTGATATAATTTTTGAAAATAAGATTAGGGGTTTTGAAAAAACATATCATATTTATAGTTTTTTAAGTAAAAATAACTTTTAATCTTATTAAAATGATTAAAAATAATTTAAAGGGGTTGTAGTTACATGCAAGAAGTAAAACTAAGTACATTAAAAGCGAGTTCCTTAAAAGAATTAGAAAGTAGCATAAATGCATATTTAAAAGATGAAGAAGTAGCGGATTATCAATTACTCAATTCAACCGTTCGTGAAGTGGAAGAGCGTGCTTTCTCAGCAAATGAAGAAGAGTTTCATGCTATATTAACATTTATAAAAGAAGTAGAGTAAATACAAGCGTTATAAGTTATAATGCAAGTAAGGTTCAGTGAATTGAAAATTATACTAATTGAGGTTGAGACGAACATCATGTCTCAACCTTTTTCTGATGACAAATGGCTTGTGAGTGAGGGGGTTAAAGTATGAAATATTTAAAAGTGCAGATGATAAGAGAAAATTTAGAAAGTATTCCACAGTATGAATTGCCTGTTGGATATAAAATTCGAAATTTTAAAATAGGAGAAGAAGCAAAATGGGCAAATTTAGAAATGAAAGTAAATGAATTTGATACTACAGATCAAGCATTGACACATTTTAACACTGAATTCGGACAAAATATGCATGAAATGGAACAAAGATGTTTGTTTCTTGAAAATCCTAAAGGTGAAGTCATAGGTACTACAACAGCATGGTATGGAAATTTAACAAGAGATAGTAAAATTTGCGGACGCATTCATTGGGTGGCGATACTCCCAGAGTATCAAGGTAAGCAATTGTCTAAACCTTTATTATCTGAAGCAATGAATCGCCTATCTCAATATCATAACCAAGCGTTTTTAACTTCTCAAACCACTAGTTATCAAGCGGTTAATATGTATCTAAATTATGGGTTTAGACCAATCCTTTCAAATGAAAAAGATTACGAAGCATGGACGTTATTAGAAAAAACATTAAACCGAGCGATTTTATAAATATAACTTCTAAAGCAAAACTTATTTTTTACTATATATAAAAACAACAATAACAATATTATGTTAACTTAAATAAAAAACTGCCGATTTAAACACTCGGCAGAAGGTACTATTTTTTCTTGTTTTTAGTTACAATCACTTGAATGAGAAAGACAATAAAACCAATAAAAAGGCCTAAAAATATTGCGACAACTGCAGATACAAGAGGTGGGAATTGATATTGGTACTGTAATATTAATCCCACTATAATTGCTATAACAATCGCAATAACTGTAATCATGTTCTCCTTAAATATACTCAAGTTGTTCACTCCTATCATCTTAGTATTATAGCACGATTTGTTAAGTGGGTTAAAATAAAGAACTATTATAGTTTCGTTTATTGTAAAAGCGTAATTTTTCTTTGGAATGAGCATCTTGACGTAAACTTTAATTTTCTATATGATAATTTGGTATATTCAAAAAAAGTGGGTGCAACAATGAAATCAACAAAGAAAATTACGACATTAATTATAAGTATAGTTGTACTAGGTGTACTAGCATTTCAGTTTATTAATGGTACTGGTCCTTTTTCATCCAATGATTCCAATAACAATCATGCTGGACCAAAACAAACTGAGAAAGTACATGTAGCGCGTGTGGTTGATGGAGACACACTAGTAGCAAACAATAGTCAGCATGAACAAATTAAAGTAAGGTTGATAGGTGTAGACACGCCAGAGACTGTTAAACCAAATACACCTGTACAACCATATGGTAAGGAAGCATCTGATTTTTCAAAAGAACATTTAACCGATAAAGATGTCTTTTTAGAATATGATAAAGAAAAAGAAGATCGCTATGGGCGCACATTAGCATATGTATGGTTGGATAAAGAAACCATGTTCAATGAACTGTTAGTGAAAAAAGGATTGGCAAGAGAAAAATATTTTTCACCAAATGGAAAATATAGAGATTTATTCGAAAAAGCAGAACAGATTGCTAAAAGCAATAAAGTAAATATTTGGAGTTAAAAATTTCAAATGGCTTAAACGCAAATGAGGCTGGTACATAAATAACCATACTCAAAAAAGAGAGCTACCCTAATGGATGATATGCTCCCTTCAAAGTAGACACTTAAAAATGTAAACTTTGAAGGGAGTTTTTTTATGACTCATAGAAAATTATCACCTGAAACTTATCAAAAAGCTTTCAGCTTATATGAAGAAGGATATAGTATGAAAAATGTAATTCAAAAATTAAATTTAAATTGTTCTCCTAGAACATTATTGATTAACTATTATAAATTTAAGAAGCATGGAATAAAGGTGCTTTTACCAATTCAGAGAAATAATACCTACTCAAATGAATTTAAGCTTAAAGTTGTGCACGAATATATAAATGATGGCCTATCTTTAACTGATTTAGTAGTTAAATATAATATCCCCACTACTTCAACTGTAAACAAATGGATTTCAAAGTATTTATCGGGTAAAATATTAAAAACATATTCTCCAAAACCCGAGGTGTATCAATTGAAATATAAATCATTAACATTTGAAGATCGTGTGGAAATCGTTGATTATTATATGAATCATGGTCAATCGTATAAGACAACAGCAAATCATTTTAACATCAATTATAGCCAAGTATATAACTGGGTAAAAAAGTACAACTTGCATGGGTATGATGGGCTTAAAGATGGACGTGGAAAAGGGAAACCCCAGTCTGTATTAACACCTGAAGAGGCATTAAAAGCTGAAATTAAGATACTTAAAGAGAAAAATAAATTTCTTCAAATGGAAAATGACGTTTTAAAAAAGGAAGAAGAAATAGAAAGGAAGTTGATGAAACAGGCATCAGACAAAAAGCATCATACCAAACGGTAAAAGCATTTAAAAACCTTTATCCGATAGCTTGGTTATGTTCAGTATTAAAGATATCACGTTCAAGTTACTATAAATGGTTACATCGCAAACCATCAAATTAAGAAATTGAAAACCAAAAATTGATCAAAGATATCGTTGATATCTACAATAAATACAAAGGCATATATGGATATCGTCGTATATACATATATTTAAGACTTAAACTACATCAAAAAGTAAATCATAAACGTGTCTATAGATTGATGAATCAACTTAATCTAAAATCTACTATCCGCCCTAAAAGAAAACGATATATTAAAACAACACCTGAAATTACAGCACATAATATATTAAATAGAAAATTTGAAGAACAAATCCCAAATAAAAAATGGTTAACTGACGTTACAGAATTCAAACTCAGCAATGGTAAAAAACTTTACTTAAGTGCTATTTATGACTTAGGCAGCAAACAGATTATCAGTCATAAATTAAGTACCTCAAATAACAATAAATTTGTATTAGATACGCTCAAAAAAGCAGTCAAACTTGTGCCGAATACCGAAGGTATACTCTTGCATAGCGACAGAGGATATCAATATACAAGCAGATTATTTAAAGTTACGTTAGAGCAACTTGGTATAAAACAAAGTATGTCACGACCAGGATGTTGCATAGATAATGGACCTATGGAAGGTGTATGGGGAACTATTAAAAGTGAATTGTTTAGAGGAAGAAAAAAAGTGATTTTTAAAGACAAGGCTACAGCAATAAAAGCAATTAATTCATATATAGAATTTTTTAATCAAGAAAGAATAACATTAAAAATGGCTACCCTTATATCGTAAATATAAGGTAGCCATAAACATTTTGTTTTTTTCACTGTCTACTTGACAGGGTGCAGTTCAGGATTAGCTCTCTTTTATATTTAAATCTTTATGATTTTAACCGTGCTTGTTTGTCTGTGTTCAACATTACTTAATTTAAGTTTGCATTCTTTCATTTAAATCACTTTCAGATATGTCGTCACGTAACAAAATTTCTATTGCAGCTTTTAAATACCTTTTAATTAGTGAAAATGTGCAAGCAATTCATTGTATTGTGCCTCAGTTAATGATTCTTGAGCATTTACAATCGTCTCACCAATGACTTCTTTTAGTGAAGATTTGGATGAAACTGTTTCTACAAAATCTTGTCTTTCTGTAGGTCCATCAATTAGATTGACGCTGCCATCTGTAAAATAAACTAAACCAATATTTTGAATTCTATGGTTTAATTGGTCTGCAATTCTATCTTCCAATGCTTTGGCATTTTTTGAAGACTGTTCATATGGATCATAGTTATAAAAGTCATAAATAATAGAATTATTTCTAATTCTTTCTACAAATGTGTATGTTGTTGGTCGTGTTGATTGAAATTGACTGTGGAATTGGTTTGCAATATAACGTCCAACCGTTTGATTTACTGTATCGCTTCCATTATTTTGTGTGTCATTTGTTGGGTCAACCGTGAAATGATAAAATGTTTTTTGCTTCCAGTTTTTCACGTTGATATTAAATAATCCTTTTTCAGTAATGACGATGTAATCGAAAGCTCTAGCATATTCAAACAAAGGATGTTTCACTGCTAAATTTCCAGTTGTGATAATATCAAAAAATGAAATTGAACCTTGACTTCGATATTGATTTAATATGTCGTTTAAATCCTGTTTTGCTTTTCTTAATCCATGATGATGTGTATCATTATTTACATCTTTTTCAAGCATTTGATTTTTTAAATATGTGTTTTCACGCGTGATGATACTAATTTTATTTATTAACTGATCTTTTGCGTATGATTCAGTCTCAAGCTTATGATTCATCACTCTTCTTTCAATAATAATAACTAATAATAGTATTACAATAATTATTGCTAAAATAATCGGGAAAAACATTGGTATCATCCTAATCTAAATATTTTTAATAAACTATATTTTACTCTTTTATTTATATTAGTACAAATACAACTGACTAATAAGTTCAATATTAGTATAATCATATTTTTTAATTATAAGCAATTACTACTTAATATATAAAGGAACGATTTGATTTATTATAAAAATTAATGATTTAAAAAACATATATGTCTATTAAATAAGTGCTAAATCGGGTAATACATATATTATCAATGAAACTTAGTATTGAAAAGTCTGTTTGGAGGACATTGAATTGACGACTATGAAAAAATATATCAACTACATAATAGAAAATATAAAAAATGAAGATGTTATTGCATTCGATAATCATCCAGTTAATTATCAAATTCTTGACGAATTATATGATGCTAATCTTAAAATTTCAGTGATTACTTTTTCAACAGATATCATTAAATATGTCGCAAGATACACTGATTTTAATATCATAATGCCGAATGGAAAAGTAGACAATGCACTACATATTATTACTGGTTCGGAAGTGATCCAAACATTTGCGAGATATCGCATTCGTTATTATTTTGCAACTGCACCTTACATGGTAGATAAGGCGCTGTACCAAACATTGCCAGAAATTGCTGAAATTCAGTTGGCTTTATACCATAGTTCAGAAGCATTATTTATTGTTAACAGACCGAGCATTTTGAACCAACAAAATCGACAAGACTATAGCTATATTGGCAAGTTTTAAATAAAAATGTGTTTAAGTTCACATTTTTGTGCTTTTCACATTGAAAAATACGACAACAAATAATATAATAATTATTAATGGAAACGCTTACTTTTGATAGGAGGTACAGATTTGGCAGTTAGTAATAATAAAAATATTAAAGAAGTTGTAAAAAATTTAACTGAAAATGTACCTGAACTGTTTAAATATAATGGTGAAGTCGCAAAACAACTCTTTCTTCATGATGAGTTTAATTTAGACGATAAGGTTGATATTAGTGTCGAAAGAAAATATCTAGGTGAAGTTTTAAAGTTTATACCTAAAGATAATACGATTGTGTTACATGACGGTACAAATACTACTACTGATTTTTCAAAGTTAAAATTTGCAGATGTCACTCACGCAAATATTTATATAAATGATGAGTTAATCATGACAATCATCGTTTATGACGTAGAAAATGATGAATGGATGTTCAGATGGAATCACAATATTCGATTACCTGAAAAGCATATTTATTTTCATTCTATCAAATGGGATGTAGATTATATTAAGCCTGAAATTGTGTTAATGTATGAATTATTAGATCCGATTGATTATCATCAATTACCGAATTATAGAAGCGTAATTGATTCATTAAGTTATTATCAATTTGTTATTTTACGCTTAGTAGTCGGAGATGAACGTATTAACCAAGCACTTATATCTGAAAAAAAAGCAATTTAAAAATCCTTCAAATCATTCAATAGTATTCATTAACTTTCAAATGAGTCTATACGATTTGAAGGATTTTTTTATAGACATAAAGTTTTGAATTATTATTTAAATATTCAAACAATTTTTAGTGTAACAATATTCATAAGTTGCATTGACCGCTTTCTCTGCATCTGTCACATCGATACCAAACATCATAGAAATTTCTGAGGCGCCTTGGTTCATCATTTTTAAGTTGATGTTTGATTCTGCAAGTGCATGCGTAATTGTGCTAGCTGTGCCAACGATTCTATGCATACCTTCACCAACTACCATTAAAATTGCCAAATCATGTTCAATGCTTAACTCATCTACATCACAATTTTTACGTATATCATTAAGCACTTGTTCCTCTTTGTTTTGTATCTCTTTAGAGCGCATGATGATACTAATGTTATCTATACCTGATGGCATATGATCAAATGAAATATTATAGTCTTCTAGTACAGCTAATATTTTACGTGTAAAACCAACTTGTCTATTCATAAGGTATTTTTTAATATTTAATACTGTGAAATCTTTGTCACAGCTAATACCACTTACAACACTATTTGAATCAATTTCTCTATCATGTCTAATATAGGTGCCTATATCATTAGGTCTATTTGTATTTTTTATAACGACAGGAATTCTATCTTTGTGTAATGGTTGCAACGCTTCATCATGGAATACACCAAAACCAGCATAAGACAACTCACGCATTTCACGATAGGTAATTTCATTTATGACTTCAGGGTTTTTAACAATAGAAGGATTGGCTCTAAAAATGCCTGAAACATCTGTAAAGTTTTCATATAAATCTGCTCTCACACCTCTTGCGACTATGGCTCCTGTTATATCAGAACCACCACGAGGAAATGTGACCACGTAATTTTGTCTTGAAATACCAAAAAATCCTGGAATGATTAACTTTTCTTCAAATGACCGTAATTTATACAGTGCTTCATATGATTGATTTAAGATTTGCGCATTTTGAGGTAAATCTGTAACGGTAATACCAGCTTCTCCAGGTGAAATGTAGCGCGTTGGAATGCCTTGGCTGTTATTATATTCTGCTATAATTTGAGCATTAAAATTCTCGCCACATGAAAGTAGAGCATCAAGTAGTCTTGATGGTTTTTTCCTCAATGTTGCTATATAATTTTCTAAAGTCTCATCAATTGTTTTTAAAAGTGTGTCGCTCATGTTGAGTTCATTAATAATATCCTTGTAGCGTTGAATAATTTCCTCTTTTTTAGAAGTGTAGTCCAATCGTTCTATTACTTTTTCGTAAAGTCTAATTAATAAATCAGTGGTTTTTACATCATCTTTATCGCGCTTTCCTGGAGCTGAAACAACTACAATTTTACGAGCTTCATCTGAATTAACAATATCTAATACTTTTTTAATTTGCTCTGCATTGGAAACAGAGCTTCCTCCGAATTTAGTTACTTTCATAATGTTATACAACCTTTCTAAAAAATCAGAAAATTTAGTTTAGTTTTTATCACAGGAGTGATAATATATATATACGTTTTAAATATACGTAGACTTTACAAAAATAATGAATGAATTTATACTATACCATATTCAAGTATTTTTCAACTGTACAATTGTATTTTTTAGATAAACAAACGGAGGAATGAAGACATGAAAGAATTAAATGTAGCACTACTTGGTTTAGGAACAGTAGGTTCTGGTGTAGTAAAAATAATAGAAGAAAATAGAGAACAAATTAGAGAAACGATGAATAAAGATATTAATATTAGACATATATTAGTACGTGACAAGTCTAGAAAAAGGCCTATTAACACATCAAAATATAACTTAACAGAAGATATAGAAGATATATTTAATGATGACTCAATAGATATCATCGTCGAAGTGCTCGGAGGCGTTGAACCTACAGTAGAATGGTTAAAACGCGCATTGAGTGAGCAAAAACATGTGATTACAGCAAATAAAGATTTGTTAGCTGAAAACTTACGAGAGTTAGAACATTTAGCGCAAGAAAATGACGTTGCTTTAAAATATGAAGCTAGTGTTGCAGGCGGTATTCCTATTGTAAATGCGATAAACAATGGTTTAAATGCTAATAATATAAGTAAGTTTATGGGGATTTTAAATGGTACATCTAACTTTATTTTAAGTAAGATGACTCAAGAAGAGACATCATTTGAAGAAGCTTTAGCAGAAGCACAACGTCTAGGGTTTGCAGAAGCGGATCCAACTGATGATGTTGAAGGTGTTGATGCAGCACGAAAAGTCGTCATTACCTCGTATTTATCGTTTAACCAAGTAATTAATTTAGATGAAGTTGATAGATATGGCATTAGCGATGTTACGCTACCAGATATTAAAGTAGCTGATAAACTTGGCTATAAGATAAAATTGATAGGTAAAGGTACATATGAAAATGCTCAGGTCAATGCATCTGTTGCACCAACTTTGATTGATAAAAGCCATCAGTTAGCCTCTGTTGAAGATGAGTTTAATGCGATTTATGTTATTGGTGACGCTGTTGGAGAAACAATGTTTTATGGTAAAGGTGCGGGTAGTTTAGCAACAGGAAGTGCTGTTGTCAGTGATTTATTAAATGTAACATTTAATTTTGATACTAATTTACATACGTTACCCCCGCATTTTGAATTAAAAACTGAAGAAACCAAAGAAATGATGAATGAAGAAGAAGATACGATTGTTATTAAAGGTAAGGAAAGTTATTATGTCGTAGTCCAAACAGATGGGGAAGATGTAAAACAAGTTGAAACCTTATTAAAAGGCGAATTACCTGTTCATAAATCATTAGAAGTGGCTGAACGTGATGCACATACTGCAGGTGTGGTTATTATAGGTATTGATGAATCACCGATAGCAACGATTCAAGAATCAGGCTATGTAGTACAGAAAATATATCCAGTTGAAGGAGTTTAATGTTTATGAAAAATTGGCAAGGACTTGTAGAAGAATTTAAAGCATATTTACCAGTGACAGCTGATACACCTAAAGTAAGTTTAAATGAAGGTCATACGCCTTTGATATATTGTGAGAATATGTCTGAAATGCTTGGTATTGAATTACATGTTAAGTATGAAGGTGCAAATCCCACAGGTTCATTCAAAGATAGAGGCATGGTAATGGCAATGGCAAAAGCTAAAGAAGAAGGCAAGAAAATTGTGATTTGTGCTTCAACTGGTAATACGTCAGCCTCTGCAGCAGCGTATGCTGCGAGAGCAGGCTTAAAAGCGATTGTCGTTATTCCAGAAGGGAAAATAGCTTTAGGTAAATTGTCACAAGCAGTTATGTACGGTGCAGAAATTGTTTCTATAGAAGGGAATTTTGATGAAGCGCTTGAAATTGTACAAGAAGTGGCTAAAAGTGGTGAAATCGCGCTTGTGAACTCTGTTAATCCTTATCGTATTGAAGGCCAAAAAACAAGCGCTTTTGAAGTTATTCAACAGCTGAATGGCCAAGCACCAGATATATTATCGATTCCGGTCGGAAATGCTGGTAATATTTCAGCATATTGGAAAGGATTTAAAGAGTATCATGACGTAAATGACACACAACTTCCTCATTTATACGGGTTCCAAGCTGAAGGTGCATCACCAATCGTTCAAAATAAAGTAGTGAAGAATCCAGATACGGTAGCTACTGCAATTAGAATTGGTAACCCAGCAAGTTGGGATAAAGCTAATCATGCTCTAAAAGAATCACAAGGCCTCATTGATAGTGTATCAGACGAAGAAATTTTAGAAGCATACCAATTGATGGCTCAAAAAGAAGGTATATTTAGTGAACCTGCAAGTAATGCCTCCATTGCTGGTTTGATTAAGTTGCATCGTGCTGGTAAGTTACCTAAGGGGAAACGCGTAGTGTCAGTATTGACTGGTAATGGCTTAAAAGATCCAGATACAGCTATTTCATTATTAGATAACCCAATTAAGCCACTACCAAATGATAGAGAAAGCATTTTAGAATATATTAAAGGAGCACTTTAGCATGAGTGTACACTTACAGTTAAAAATACCGGCATCTACTGCTAATTTAGGTGTCGGGTTTGATTCTATTGGAATGGCATTAAATAAGTTTTTGTATCTTGATGTGCGTATCAATAATAGCAATAGATGGTCATTTAAACATATAGGCCCTAATGTAGAATCATTACCAACAGATGAAACACACTATATTTATCAAATTGCACAGCAAGTAGCCAATAAATATGATGTGACTTTACCGTCCCTATCTATTGAAATGAGAAGTGAAATCCCGTTAGCAAGAGGCTTAGGTTCCTCTGCTTCTGCACTCGTAGGTGGATTATACATAGCGAATTATTTTGGTGATATAGAGCTTTCTAAATATGAATTATTGCAGTTGGCAACTGAATTTGAAGGACATCCTGATAATGTGGCGCCTACGATTTATGGTGGGCTTGTCTTAGGATATTATGATCCTGAAACAAAAGTGACAGATGTGTCATATATTGACCCGCCAAAAGCTGATATTATCATCACAATACCATCAAATGAATTGAGTACAACGCTTTCAAGGAAGGTCTTGCCGGAAACATTCTCGCATAAAAACGCTGTTAGAAATAGTGCAATCAGTAATACGATGATTAGTGCTTTAATACAACAGAACTATGAATTGGCAGGCAAAATGATGGAACAAGACGGTTTTCATGAACCATATCGCCAACACCTAATCCCAGAATTCCAAACGATTAAACAGATTGCAAAACAATATAAATCTTATGCTACTGTTATTAGTGGTGCAGGCCCAACTGTATTAACCTTGATTGCACCTGAACGAAGCGGCGAATTAGTAAGAGAATTGAAACGTGAATTTACGAATTGTCGATCAGAACTCGTTACAGTCAATATCACGGGTGTTGAATCTGAAGTAGTATATTAGTTTGATTTATTTGTTATAATATAGTCTTGTAGATGTTGAAAGGAGATTATAAGATGGGATATAAATTAATAGTGATGGATATGGATGATACATTAATGACCTCGGATAACGAAGTTAGCGCTGAAACAGCCAAGTATTTAATGAATATCCAAGCGCAAGGTTATAAAGTTGTACTTGCATCAGGTCGACCAACAGATGGTATGATGCCTACAGCAAAACATTTGAAATTAGACCAATATAAAAGTTATGTCATAAGTTATAATGGTGGAAAAACGGTTAACGTTTCTGATGAAAAAGTGGAAGTGAGTCGTACTGTATCAAAATCTGATTTTGATAGTATTGTTGATTTTTGTAGAGCACATAGCTTGTTTGTTTTAACTTATCAAGATGGTTATATCGTCTATGAGGGTGAGCATGAATATATGAACATTGAATCAGAACTCACAGGCTTGCCAATGAAACAGGTAGATGATTTAAAAGCATATATTCAACAAGATGTACCTAAAGTTATGGGCATTGATTATGTTCCAAATATTACAAGTATTAGAAATAATTTAGAGGGTCATTTTAATGAAAATATCGATGTTACTACAAGTAAACCGTTTTTCTTAGAATTTATGGCTCAGGGCGTATCAAAAGGAAATGCGATTACCGAGTTGTGTCAAAAATTAGATATAAACTTATCTCAAGTTATTGGTTTTGGTGATAGTTCGAATGATATATCGATGTTAAAAGTAGTTGGTAAAGCTGTTGCTATGGGTAATGCAAATGATGATGTCAAAGCTGTTGCTGATGAAGTTACTTTAACAAATGATAATGATGGTATTCCACATACTCTAAAATCTTTACTCAATTAAAATGTTGTATTGTGTCATTGATTGATAGTCTTATTCAAAAACCTCATTCTGAATATAGATGAAAGTGGGGCACAAATCTAAAAATAGCACTCAGATGAATTGAATTATATCATCTGAGTGCTTCATTTATTTAATACTTCCTATTATTGACTCGCCTTTTGAATGATAGCTTTAACCTGTAGTCTTCAGCTTGTCCTGTTCCCTCAAGCGTTTCGCTAAAATACGTCACATTTGTCCAAGAATTTTATATCTCAGACTCATCTTAAGTAAGTACTTATTTTGCAGTATGTGTCCATTCATTTTTACCTCGATGTCTTTTAACATGCGCATAGACATTATCTGCTGCATAATTTAAATTGGTATAAACCGTAATTGAAAACGCTGATTGATTGTCTTCAAATGCTTCTTCTGAAAATAGTTCTTTAAGATGGCTAAAAAGACTTTCCATTTGTGAGTGATCTAAACTTGGGTACTCTCTTAATGTGCGTTTGATTAGTTGATCATGTCTTTCTTCAAGTGATTGTACAACAATAACGAAACGTTCATCAGTTTCTAAAATATCGTCAAATAGGTTTGTTTGTCCAATCATAATTTCCACCTCTAAGTCATTAAATTATTAACTTCATTATACCCTAATTTTGACTATCTGAAAATATGATATGTTTTTAATTATTATAAAATCTCATGATAAAGGTTTATTTTAGAATAGGTAGGTAATAAATAACTGTAGAGTTTTTAATATTAAAAAAGCACTGCAAAAAGTATCTTAAAATACTTTTGCAGTGCAGTTCATTAATTATAATCATGTTCTTTTAAATCAATGTCTTCGAGTTTAACAATTTTAGTTTGTCGCAATAATTTATGGACAAAATATATGATGGCTAAAATGATCATTGGCGATAGGTTTCTAATTAAGACACTTATGTCGCCTGCTAAAATTGCACCAATTGAATTACCTATGAATAAGAATAATAACGCAATGATAACTATGATTGGCCCTAAAGGATAAAAGGGAGCTTTATAAGGTAGTACTTCATCAGGGTTCTTGTTTTGTTTTTTTATCGCAGACCGCAGTCGGATTTGTGCTACGATACTAGAAGCCCAAACAACGATGACTAAAGAACCAATAATATTTAATAATGAAAAGACGATATCTGATTTAAACTGAGCGATTATAATTATTATTAAAACGATCATAAAAGTTACGAACAATGATACCAAAGGTAACTTAGTAGTTTTATTTAATTTACTCAAAAATCTAGGTGCTTGTTTATCTTCAGCCATTGAGAACAACATTCTACTTGTAGTATAAATACCTGAATTTGCAGCAGATAATAATGAAGTTAAAATAACAGCATTAATAACAGATGCAGCAAATGCAATACCTACACGATCAAAAACGATTGTAAAAGGACTCTGTGAGACAGATTCACTTTTGTTTAATAACAATGGATCTGTGTAAGGAATGATTGCTGAAATAACGGCGATTGATAAAACATAGAACAATAATATTCTCCAAAATACTTGTTTAATTGCTTTTGGCATGGATTGACTTGGATTTGAAGATTCTCCAGCTGTTACAGCTACGACTTCAGTACCGCCGACAGAGAATCCAGCGACAAGTAAAACACCCAGGAAGCCAGAGATACCTCCTACAAAAGGAGCTTCTCCTGTTACGTAGTTACCTAAACCATATGTCTTTCCACCTAAGATACCAATAATCGTTAATACACCAATAACGATGAAAATAATTATTGTTGCAACTTTGATAAGAGATAACCAAAACTCTGTTTCACCAAAAGCTTTTACAGAGAAAATATTAAGTAAGAAAAGTATAGCAAGGAAGATAATACTCCAAGTAACTGGGCTGAAAAATTGGAAGAAATCCCAATAATAAATTACACTTGAAGAAATAATAATATCAACACTTGTAACTAATAGCCAAATTGCCCAATATAGCCACCCCATGGTGAAGCCTAGGGAACTATCAACAAAACGGGTTGAATAAGAACTAAAAGAACCAGATACAGGGTAAAAGGTAGCAAGTTCACCAATTGAAGACATTAAGAAATATAACATTACACCAATAATCAAGTAAGCTAATATTGCACCACCTGGTCCAGCTTGTGATATTACACTTCCAGTAGCTACAAACAAGCCTGTGCCAATTGCACCGCCAATTGCTATCATAGAAATGTGTCTTGAATTTAGACCACGATTCATATTGTTTTGTGCCATAATACAGTCTCCTATAGTCTATTGAATTTTAAATATATTCTTCATTTTAATGGTTTTATGATTTAAGAGCAATGCTTTTTATGACTTTAAAGCCATAAAATGTTCAAATATTTTGAAAATTGTTATTTTATACATGTATTGTGAGTTGCTTTTACAAATATTATAGATTAAAATAAGTACTAGGTAATAATTATTATTAATAAGAAAAAGCGGGGGAAATATTATGAGTAACAAGAAAAAATTGACGAGCTTATTTGGCGCACCAGTTTCAGATAGAGAAAATAGTATGACAGCAGGCCCTAGAGGTCCATTATTAATGCAAGATTGGTACTTTTTAGAGCAAATGGCTCATTTTGATAGAGAAGTTATACCTGAAAGACGTATGCATGCAAAAGGTTCAGGTGCATTTGGTACATTTACAGTTACAAATGATATTACACAATATACATCAGCAAGCATTTTTTCTGAAGTTGGTAAACAGACGGAAATGTTTGCACGTTTTTCAACTGTAGCAGGTGAAAGAGGTGCGGCTGATGCTGAACGTGATATCCGTGGATTTGCGTTGAAATTTTATACAGATGAAGGAAACTGGGATTTAGTAGGAAACAACACACCAGTATTCTTCTTTAGAGATCCAAAATTATTTGCAAGTCTAAACCACGCTGTAAAACGTGACCCAAGAACAAATATGAGAAGCGCACAAAACAACTGGGATTTCTGGACATCATTGCCTGAAGCATTGCACCAAGTCACAATCTTAATGTCAGACCGTGGTATTCCTAAAGGCTTTAGACATATGCACGGCTTTGGTTCACACACGTACTCAATGTATAACGACAAAGGTGAACGTGTATGGGTAAAATTCCATCACAGAACACAACAAGGTATTGAAAACTTACAACCTGATGAAGCTGCTAATATCATTGCTCATGATAGAGAATCATCACAACGTGATTTATTTGAAGCAATTGAGAATAAAGATTATCCAAAATGGAAATTATATATACAAGTAATGACAGAAGAACAAGCTAGAAATCATAAAGATAATCCATTTGATTTAACTAAAGTTTGGTATAAAGGCGATTACCCACTTATTGAAGTTGGGGAATGGGAACTTAACCGTAATCCAGATAACTATTTCCAAGATGTTGAACAGGCTGCTTTTGCACCAACAAATATTGTACCTGGTATAGATTTCTCTCCAGACAGAATGTTACAAGGTAGATTATTCTCATACGGTGATGCGCAACGTTATAGATTAGGTGTGAACCATTGGCAAATCCCAGTTAATCAACCTAAAGGTGTAGGCATTGAAAATATTTGCCCATTCAGTCGTGATGGTCAAATGAGAATTCTTGATAATAATCAAGGTGGCGGTACACACTACTATCCAAATAGTGATGGCTCATTTGAAGATCAACCTGAATTTAAAAAACCTGGGCTTAAAGTTGAAGGAGAAGCTTATGAATATGATTTCAGAGAAGACGATGATAACTACTTCGAACAACCAGGTCGTTTATTCAGATTACAATCAAAAGAACAACAAGAACGTATTTTTGAAAATACAGCCAATGAAATGCAAGGTACTACTTTAGAGGTACAACATCGTCATATTCGTCACTGCTATAAAGCGGATAGCGAGTATGGTAAAGGTGTTGCGAAAGCACTAGGCATTGACATTAATGATGTAGACCTAGAAATTGCAGATTAATAAGTGTATTTTGTTATACACGCATAACCATGTTTCATTCGCGTATAGAATGATATGAAAACAGCTCATTTATTCTAAATATTTGAGTTATCTGTAATGCGTATATGATATTAAACGGATGATTTTTTACAGTATAAAGTAAAAAATCATCCGTTTTTATATTTCGTGCTGAAGTATTAAGTATGGTTTAGTTTTTAAGTTGTTCCATTTATAAAAATAGCTTACAAAGTTGGAGAATTGTAAGCTATTAAAGAATTGTTTAATTAACGCTAACAACATAATGTTCGACTGAATGATACCTAATTTTATAACACAGTTATTAAAAATCTTTACCGTGTTTTTATACCTAAGAAGTTTTGTGAATAAAAATGCATTTTCCCACAATTATTACACAATAAAGTTATCATAGGTGTTGGATCATTTCCTAAAGAAGCTGTTAACAATGGTAGAAAATAATGTCCATCTAATATTTCAATATTTGGATGTTCACAGTTACATACGCTTTTATCTTTTGTTTTCTCCGTTATTGAATTGATTATGTGCTTTTTTTGATTATCAGTAATATGACGATTTTCCATATAAAACGCCTCCATATTTTTTTAATATACGATTTCATTATAAGGCTTGGGGACCATGATTAATAGACGCTTAACTTATTTAAAAGTGTTAATTAAACACTTTATTGTTAAATAACTATTAAAATTGGTGAATAAATTATAATTTGTAATAAGCGATAGTAATTTTATGTATTTAAAGTTTTTAAATCACCATTTTTTCAATGAATGTTGAAACTAATAAAATGACTATATAATAAAAAACGTCAATTCTATTGTAATGAAATAGAATTGACTTTTACGCTACGTCCGAGATGTTTTATCCCAGACAATTAGCTTGAAGTGTCGTATTAAAAAGATAATGAAAGCACAGAATTATTTTGTTTCACGATGTAATGTGTATTTATTTAATCGTGGACAGAACTTTTTAAGTTCAATTCGTTCTGGATTATTACGCTTGTTTTTAGTGCTAATATAATTACGATCACCACATTCAGTACAAGCTAATGTTATATTTACGCGCAAAGTTAACACCTCTTTCTTAACAGGAATCATTACGTTTTAAAATGTTACCATATTCTATTATTAATTTCAATAAGATTTAATTTTGAAAAGTGTATAGTTAATTATATTTTAAATTGATAATTATTATTTGGATTTTAATCATTTAATTATTTTAGTTTGATAAATGAATAGAATGTGTTATTATACAAAACGTAATTATTACGATTTAAAAGGAGAGAATATTATGGCTAAAAAATCCAAAATTGCTAAGGAACAAAAGAGAGAACGCTTAGTAGCACAATATTACGAATTGAGAAAAGCATTGAAAGAGCAAGGAGATTATGAAGCATTACGCAAATTACCTAGAGATGCTTCACCGACAAGACTGACACGCAGATGCAAAGTAACTGGCCGTCCAAGAGGGGTGCTCAGAAAGTTTGAAATGTCACGTATTGCATTTAGAGAAAATGCGCATAAAGGTCAAATACCAGGCGTAAAAAAATCAAGTTGGTAATTTCAGACTTTAGTTCATTTACATTTAAGGTAAAAGAATGTATATTAACTATTGGTAAAGATAAATTAAATGTCATTGTTCGGAAATAACTATCGTATGTATAAGTATTTTCAGTTATAGTTATGAATTTCATTTGAAAATCTTACCTTTAAATACTATTTTATTAATAAATGTTAGGGGTTTATTTAATTATGAAGATATTTGATTACGAAGATATACAGCTTATTCCAAATAAATGTATTGTAAATAGTCGTTCAGAATGTGATACTACTGTGAAATTTGGACCAAAATCATTTAAATTGCCAGTGGTACCTGCAAACATGCAAACAGTAATGAATGAGACGTTAGCAGAATGGTTCGCTGAAAATGATTATTTCTATATTATGCATAGATTTGATGAAGAAGCGCGTATACCATTTGTTAAGAAAATGCATGATAAAGGATTATTTGCTTCAATCTCAGTTGGTATCAAAGAGCGTGAATTTGATTTTGTTGAAAAATTAGCACATGATAATGTGATTCCTGAATATATAACAATTGATATCGCTCATGGTCATTCAGATGCTGTCATTAATATGATTAAACATATTAAAAAGCACATACCTGAAGCATTTGTTATCGCTGGTAACGTTGGTACTCCGGAAGGCGTACGTGAACTGGAAAATGCTGGTGCAGACGCAACTAAGGTTGGTATTGGACCAGGTCGTGTTTGTATTACAAAAATTAAAACAGGTTTTGGCACAGGTGGTTGGCAATTAGCCGCGTTGAACCATTGTAGTAAAGCTGCACGAAAACCAATAATAGCTGACGGAGGAATCAGAACTCACGGTGATATTGCTAAATCAATTCGTTTTGGTGCATCAATGGTTATGGTAGGATCACTGTTTGCTGCACATGAAGAATCACCTGGTGAAACCGTTGAATTAGATGGAAAAATGTATAAAGAATATTTTGGTAGTGCGTCAGAATTCCAAAAAGGTGAACACAAAAATGTTGAAGGCAAAAAAATGTTTGTTGAGCATAAAGGTTTATTGAAAGACACATTAATTGAAATGCAACAAGATTTACAAAGTTCTATTTCATATGCAGGTGGCAATGATTTAAATTCATTAA
This sequence comes from Staphylococcus ureilyticus, assembly GCF_025558845.1. Classification (NCBI taxonomy): domain Bacteria; kingdom Bacillati; phylum Bacillota; class Bacilli; order Caryophanales; family Staphylococcaceae; genus Staphylococcus; species Staphylococcus ureilyticus. Next base: position 1,059,940 of record NZ_CP094825.1, read on the forward strand.
CTAAAGTGGATTATGTTATAGTAAGAAACTCAATCTTTAATGGAGATAGAGACTAATAAACTAGTGGGTGTAAAAAATTAAACGATTTTTATTATATGTAATTGTATTTCTTTGTATTGTTTTAATTACTCCAATCAAAGCATTTACACCTTTAGAAAATTTACAGCAACAATTTAAAGCAAAAGTAGATAGTTGGTCTTCTTCTGAACAGTCACAAACTGAAAATGCTTTAAAAGTACCTGATGAGCAAGAATTTGCTTTGAATAACATTCAAATGAATATGTCAAAGGATGAAGTTGAAACAAAACTAGGTAAGGCAAAACGTGTTACTTCAAATGAATATGGTACGCAATGGTATACTTACTATTCGGAGAATTATAAGCGTTTTATTATGGTAAGTTATATTAAAGGTAAAGTGAACGGACTATACAGTAATCAAAATGTTATTTCTTCAAAATCTAAAATCAAATACAATACTCCTAAAGATATAGTTAGAGAACGATTAGGTGATCCGATAACTGCAAAACGCAAAGGTCATTTAAGTATAGACGTTCGCGATAATGAATTTGACAATTTTAAAAAAGACAACATTTACACAACTGCTTTTTATGACAAACATAATGACAATAATCTTACTGCGCTACTATTAGTAAGTGAAAAAATGGAGAATAGACTTCAAAATCAATATGAAACACCATCGCGTAATTTAGCAAAAGGTTTTGAACTGCAAAACCTTGATTTGGTCAATGCTGAAAGAGTACAACATGGGTTAAATACGTTAGATTATTCGACAGCTATCTCTGATACAGCACGTAAACACAGCACTGATATGGCTGAGAATAATTATTTTGACCATAATAATCAATCTGGTGATTCACCATTTGATAGATTAGAACAAGATGGCCATGATTTTAATGCAGCTGGCGAGAATTTAGCTTATGGTCAACCAAGTAGTATATATGCTCATCAAGGATTGATGAACTCTTTAGGTCATAGAAAAAATATCCTTAAAGATGAATTTAGTACGTTAGGTGTCGGAGTTGATTTTAATGAACACAAACAACCTTATTGGACTGAAAATTATACGGGATAGTGTTTATACATTGTTGAAAAGGGTATCTGTATTCTGTGAGGATGAGGTATTATGACAACAAATAAAAAAGATCAAACAGAAGATATACTAGAAAAAGTAAAAGATGTTTTAGAAAAAAATGACAATAAATAAGAGGCTACGCTTAGAGCGTAGCCTCTTATTTATTGAGAGTGTCTTTATCTATAAAATTAAATTTCTCTAAATAGGCCGACAACTTTACCCAACACAGCAACTTGATCTAAATAGATTGGCGACATTGTACTGTTTTCCGGCTGTAAACGGTAACGTGTTTTTTCTTTGTAAAAACGTTTGACTGTAGCTTCATTCTCTTCTGTCATGGCTACAATAATATCACCATTTTCAGCAATCGTTTGGCTTCTTACGATAACTTTATCTCCATCCAATATTCCAGCTTCAATCATGCTATCACCAACAACATTTAAGATGAAAATATCACTGTTATGTGTAGATGTAAAGTGCTCAGGTAACGGAAAATACTCTTCAACATTTTCGACAGCAGTGATAGGTATACCTGCTGTTACTTTACCGATGACTGGCACGTGGATTGTGGATTCCATGTTTACAGTTTCACCTAATTGTTCGGTAACGATTTCGATTGCACGTGGTTTAGTTGGATCTCTTTTTATATAACCCTTTTCTTCTAATCTAGAAAGATGTCCGTGCACAGTTGAACTTGATGCTAAACCAACAGCTTCACCAATCTCTCGAACACTTGGCGGATAACCCTTTGAATGAACAGTCTGCTTAATATATTCAAAAATTTCATTTTGTCGCTTAGTTAATTCTCTCATAATAGGCACTCCCTACATTAATTTATTTTTATTATAGCATGTATTATTAACGTTTACAAACGTTTGTTCGTTTTCATATTGACAGAGAACAGATGTTCTGATAAAGTATAGATACAAACAAACGTTCTTAGGAGTGACTTATATGCTTAAACTATATATATATCAAATCAAACCTTATATTGCAGTATTGTTAGCTACAATGGTTTTATGTACTGTATTCATATTGACTGCTTATTATAATACCGAATCAGAACAGACGTACGAAATGACAGATCATCAAATGACAAATGTTTCTACAAAAGACGAACAGTATCAAATGAACTCAGATGAAAAAAGCGAACGAACACTTAATCAATTTTTAGCTAAAGCCAAATAACATATTAAGCTACTTTTATTGTGAAAGTGAATTTGCTTAGGAAATTGATAAAATAAGCGTAACTATTTAGTTTCGCTTATTTTTTTGTTATATTTTCTATATTATGAATTACGGAGGTTTATTATGGCGAAAAATGATGCCGTAGATATTAAGCGTATAAATGAGTTAGCAAAAAAGAAAAAGGAACAAGGGTTAACTGAATCTGAATCAAAAGAGCAATCGAAATTAAGGAAGGCATATTTAGATTCTTTCCGAAAAAGCTTTAAAAAACAAATTGAAAGTACAAGAGTCATTGATCCCGAGGGCAATGATGTAACACCTGAAAAGGTGAAAAAAATATTAGATTCTAAAGATAAAAAAGATAATAACTAAATCAATTTTTTGTTAAATAAATACTAAATAAGGTATAATAGTACTGAAACTTGCTATAAGAAAGGAAGTCATTTAGATGAATAAAGAAAAAGATCAATTAGCAATAGATACGATAAGAGCTTTAAGTATCGATGCTGTTGAGCAAGCAAACTCAGGTCACCCTGGATTACCAATGGGAGCTGCTCCAATGGCATATACATTATGGACACGCCACTTAAATTTCAACCCCCAATCAAAAGATTTCTTTGATAGAGATCGTTTTGTATTATCTGCAGGGCATGGTTCTGCGTTACTTTATAGTTTATTACATGTTTCAGGTAGTTTAGAATTGGATGAATTAAAACAATTTAGACAATGGGGTTCAAAAACTCCAGGTCATCCAGAGTTTAGACATACAGATGGTGTTGAAGTAACAACTGGACCATTAGGACAAGGTTTTGCTATGTCTGTAGGTATGGCGATGGCTGAAAAACATCTTGCTGGTAAGTTTAATAAAGAAGACGCTAACGTAGTAGACCACCATACTTATGTGATAGCTTCTGATGGGGATTTAATGGAAGGTATTTCGCATGAAGCTGCATCATTAGCTGGTCATAACCAATTAGATAAGCTTATCGTGTTATATGATTCAAATGATATTTCTTTAGACGGTGATTTAAACAAAGCATTTTCTGAAGATGTTAAAACACGCTTTGAATCATATGGTTGGGAACATATTTTAGTTAAAGATGGTAATGATATAGATGCTATCGATAATGCTATTAAAGAAGCTAAAGCTTCTGATGTACCAACAATTATCGAAGTAAAAACAATCATAGGTTACGGCGCACCAAACAAACAAGCTTCTCATGGTGTACACGGAGCTCCATTAGGTGAAGAAGAAAGAAAATTAGCATTAGAAAACTATGGTTTGGATCCTGAAAAACGCTTTAACGTACCTGATGAAGTATATGAAATTTTCCAACAAACAATGTTGAAACGTGCTAATGAAAAAGAAGAAAGCTGGAATAAACTTGTTGAAACATACAATGAAAAATATCCAGAATTAGCTGAATCATTTAAGTTAGCAATCAGTGGTAAATTACCAACGAACTACTCAGATGAATTGCCAGAATTTGAAGCAGGACATAGTGGTGCTTCACGTGCAGATTCTGGTGAAGTCATTCAAGCACTTAGTAAAACAGTGCCTTCATTCTTTGGTGGCTCAGCTGACTTAGCAGGTTCAAATAAATCAAACGTTAAAGATGCGGTTGATTTTGATAAAGATACACCTGAAGGTAAAAATATCTGGTTTGGTGTACGTGAATTTGCAATGGGTGCTGCAGTGAATGGTATGGCAGCTCATGGTGGTTTACACCCATATGGAGCAACTTTCTTCGTCTTTAGTGACTATTTAAAACCAGCACTTCGTTTATCAGCAATCATGGGATTAAATTCAACGTTTATTTTTACGCATGATTCAATTGCTGTTGGTGAAGATGGTCCTACACATGAACCTATCGAACAATTAGCTGGTTTACGTGCAATTCCAAACATGAATGTTATTCGCCCAGCAGACGGTAATGAAACACGTGTAGCTTGGGAAGTAGCGATGGAATCAGAAAGTACGCCTACATCTTTAGTACTAACGCGTCAAAACCTAACAACAATGGATTTACCTAAAGAAACTGTTGAAGAAGGTGTACGTAAAGGTGCTTATGTGGTGTTTGAATCAGATAAAGATCCAGAGTTCTTATTATTAGCTACAGGTTCAGAAGTTAATTTAGCTATTGAAGCTGCTAAAGATTTAGAAGGACAAGGTAAAGGTGTACGTGTTGTATCAATGCCTAACTGGCATGCATTTGATCAACAATCAGATGAATATAAAGCATCAATATTACCATCTTCAATTACAAAACGTGTAGCTATAGAAATGGCATCATCATTAGGGTGGCATAAATATGTAGGTACTGAAGGTAAAGTTATTGGTATTGATGGATTTGGTGCAAGTGCGCCTGGTGATTTAGTAGTTGAAAAATATGGTTTCACTAAAGAAAACGTCCTAAATCAAATTCAATCGTTCTAATCATTTGTATAAAAGATAGCTAATATTTTGGTATGAGAGCAATTGTTCTCATACCAATTTTTATTTATAAATAAAAAATTGGATTATATTTACAAACTGAAATTATAATTGATATAATACATAAGGTTGGAAATATAAATGAATTGAGTCACTCTTGAAAAGGAGTGCTTATTTTAGTAAAATGCATTAGGATAGGAAAGTGGGTGAAACAATGGCAACTTGGTTAGCAATTTTATTAATCGTGTTAGCACTTATTCTAGGACTAGTCGGTGGATTTTTCCTTGCGAGAAAATATATGATGGATTATTTGAAAAAGAACCCGCCAATTAATGAAGAAATGCTACGAATGATGATGATGCAGATGGGTCAAAAACCATCTCAAAAGAAAATAAATCAAATGATGACAATGATGAACAAAAACATGGACTCCAATATGAAGAAGTCTAAATAATGCGTAATGACGGTATTTAAAGCACTTTTGTAAGTGTCAATAAATACCGTCATTTTTGCTACTGGCAACAAATTGGCAACAAAATTATAAACTTTTATTATAGGCATTAGTTAGTATAGCTTGTAATTCCTTTTCGGTGTTCGGATATAAATGCCCGTACGTGTTCGCAGTTGTTGTTATATCTGAATGTCCTAAATGCTTAGATATTGTGTATAGCTGTACGTTGTTATTAATCAATAGTGTTGCGTGTGAATGGCGTAGATTGTGAACTTTAATTGGTTTGACGTTTGCTTTTTCAATACCGATTTTAAATTGTTTGTTCACGTTTGCTAATGCCATTGGTTTATTTATCGTTCTAACTGTAAAAATAAAATCGTTATTATTAATGTATTTGAACTTATCGATTTGATATTGTTCTAATTCTTTTAATTGTTCTATTACGTGACTAGGAACCGTTATTGTACGTTCAGACGGTGTAGTTTTGACCGTAGTTATTGTTTTATCGTTCCATGAGTTATTTATTTCGATTTCTTCATTTTCAAAATTAACATCACAATACCGTAAGGCTAGTATTTCGCCTTTACGAGCGCCGGACCAAAACAAGACCATGAATAGCGTTTTATAAACTATATTATCTACTACATTTATAAAATGATTAAATTCGTCAATTGTCCAATACTCTTGCTTGCGTCTTTCTTCATGTTTTGGCAGTGAAACAACTTTCACAACATTGCGTGATAGATTGTAAAAATTAACAGCAAAGTTAAAAATAGCAGATAAATTACGTCGTATATTGGCTAACATTGAATTACTATAATTATCAAAAATAGATTGGTAAAAATCATCAATGTGTTTTGGTTTGATATTTTTTATCGGTGTAGTTTTAAAATGTGGAATCAAAATGTGGTTTATTAAATTGTTTTGATTGTAAATCGTAGTTTCTTTTTTACGTCCGTTTGAATATTGCATAAATCTTTCGGCTATTTCACGAAATGTATATTGTGCTTCAATTTCTGTATCGTATGTTTCCAAAAATCTTTGTTGGGCAATTAAAGCGTCTTTCTTTTTGTCGAATCCTCTTTTTTTCTTGTGTACTTTTTCGCCGTGTACGTTCTCAACTCTTACAGAATAAAACCATTTATTGGTGTTTGGGTCTTTATGAACTGTCATTTTAAAATCCCTTTTTCATCATTACAATAATAATTGCATAGTTTTATTAAGCGTTGTCTTGCTACATCATATGAAACATTAAAATATTCCATTAATTCATTTTCTGTAAATAGTTCATTTTGTTCTATTTCAATTTGTGGCAATCTGAATAAAAGACTGAATTTATTTGCTTCATTTTCTTGTTTTTCGTTGAACATATCGTGCATATGTCTTTGGTCTGTTTCATGTAAGTAAAAGTGACCTAATTCATGCGTAAAATCTTCCCACATTTTACGTGAATCATCGGTTTTAATATATATTACCTTGTAACCTTTTACGTTCATGTTACAACTCATATAATCGTTATAAACAACGATTATGTCTAAATAATCAGAAACACTATCTATAGTTGGTGCTATATCATTTTTAATTAAATCATTCGTTAAATCGTTTACTGTATCGTCAATTAACATAAATATCCCCTTTAATAGGTTTGCCCCAAATGGTATTAGCGTTTATCTTTTTCAATACTTCTTGATATTAAATAATCGGCTTGGTCCTCCAATGATTGTATAATTCTTGTCTTTTCTTCATTTGGTAATTCATCAAACGCTTTTTTATCTTTAAACATAATTGATTGATAATTTTCGTTGTTTCTGTCGTCGCCTAGCAGGTCGTTTGTAGTGCAGTCAAGCGCACTAGCTATTTGTAAAAGTTGTTTGTTATTAGGCGAACTGTAACCACGTTCCAAATTTGAAATGACTTGTTTTGTTTGTCCCGATTTATCAGCTAATTGTTGTTGGGTTAAACCTTTCTTTTTTCTAAAAAATTTAATGTTTTTGCTATATCCTTCCATATTTTATCGCCTCATTTATTTTTTTATGTCGTTTTTGCTATCGCAAATTCTACTGTGCTTTACATTTCAATAGGTAGCGCTACATTTTCTTTAGGTTTGCCGTCTGTAGATAGTTGTAATTTTTGTACATCGCCGTAATGTTCCATGTTTTCATTATCATCAACTTTATCTATAGTTACACCAATTTGTTTAGGTATTTCATCGTCATATTCTAATTTCACTTTATGAAATCCTTTAGTTTTAGAACCACTTGATAAATCTTCATTTAATGCGCCGGTTCCTATTCCAAATTCGGGTGTTAATTGCTCGCCGGTGTCTGTAACGAATTTGACTTTGTTTAGAAATTCTAATTTTTTATCTGTATTGTTAACAATTTCCCCGAAGTAAGCTAGATATTTTTCTTCTGTACTAACATCTTGAATCAACATATAAGAGAAATTAAAATCAAAACCATTATTGCTAACTGATGTTATGCCGTTTTTATCAGAATTTGAATTTGTGTATTTTTTTAACATTTTAAATTCGCCCATACCTTCATCAGAAACAAAAATTTCATTTTTATCGGCTTTAGCAAATTTTAAAGGGTCGTGTATTTTTTCGTTTTGTTTTTCTTCTTTTTTATCAAGTTCATCTATATCACTTTGTGTTATACCTTTTTCTTGATTACCACAAGCAGATAATAGAAGAAAACTTGATACTAATAGAGCTGTTGCTTTTTTCATTATTGTACTCCTAACACTTAGTCTTCTTTATTTTTTTTTATATTTAGCAATCATAAAATCGGCTTGTTCGTGCAGGGCAGTTAGCACCTTTTGTTTATCTTCCGGCGTTAAACTGTCAAAAGCCTCTTTATCCTTGAACATTAAATAGTCGTCATTAACATTGGTTCTAGGTTCGTCTAAATATCCAGCTTTTACCATTAAATATTCGTAATCAAGGTTATAACCTTCAGCAAATTGTCTTAATATTTTTGGGATTGGTATAGGTCTTTTGCCTCTTTCTAATTGAGAAATAAAAGAATGAGATATACCCGTTTTAATCGACGCTTTTTGCAATGAATATCCTTTATCTTTACGAGCAGTCAACAGCACGTCACTTAATTCTTCAACTGATTTTTCATTGTTACTCATTAATAAACCTCCACATATTTATTAGTCACTTTATACGTTATTATAAAATAAAAAGTAACGTTTTTCGATACAAATTTTGAGTAAATATAAAAAAACTGTTTACAAAGTATAAAGAATGTTATACATTATATACATAAAGTTATTGAAGTAAACAAAATTTTATACTTTGTGAACAGGAGGTAGACAATTGAATATCAAAGCAAGGCGAAAAGAAATTAATGTAGCGTTAGCGAATAGAGAAACAAACTTAAAACAGGTGTCAAAAGAAATTGGTATGTCGCCTACAAACTTATATAACATTGTAGGAGATAAGCCGACTTTAAAAGGGGCATTGAAATTGGCTAAATATTTAGACGGTCAATTGGAAGATTATTTTGAAATAGATATTGAAGAATAAAACTAGGAGGTTAATTAAATGGGAAACATAGCAAGGTTAAAAGTGAAAAACGAACGAGATAGAAAAAACTTAAATCAAGAAGAAATAGCGAAACTTTTAAACATTTCACTTCAATCATATTGCAATAAGGAAAAAGGGAAAACGAATTTTGTTTTATCGGAAATGCACACACTAGCAAAATTTTTCAAAATGTCTTTAGATGATTTATTTTGGGAGGAAGAAGAATATGAAAATATTAAAAGAATTGTTTGATATAGCATTAATATTAACAGCTGTAACACTGACTTTTGTTTGTACTTATTTCACTTCTTATTTTGTTCAAGACGGTACATGGCATATGTTTTTATATTTCTTTATTTTTATGGGCATTGTTGCAGGTATTAAATTATTAGGAAAATATTACGTTCAAAATTTTTTATAAATGAGTAACGAATTATGTTATAGAGTAACGCTATTATTTATAGGAGGTAACAAGAAGATGAATGAATTAATCAGAGAAATTTACGGTTTATCAGAAATTGACGCAATGCACGACGAGGACGAAAAAGAAAATGCATTTGGTTATTTAGAAGAAAGCATGAACGATGATTTGAGAGCCGAAAGAAATATGAAATAAAAAAACGCCCGATAATAAACCGGACGTTAACAGAGAGAAATAAAACATTGATAAAAATGTCTGTAACAATATTATAACAGGAGGGAAAAACATTGTCTTACCGAATGAATCAATTGAAATCTATAAACACTAAAAACATGAGCGATGAAGAATGGAAACAATTAAGAACACATTCAATTGGTGGTTCTGATTGTGGAACGATTTTAGGCATGAATAATTACGAAAGTCCGTTCACTTTATGGCAAAAGAAAATGTGGGCAGACGAATACGAGGAAGATATAAGCGACAAAATACAAGTTAAATTCGGTCATTACAATGAACAATTTGTAGCGAAACTATTTGAAGATGCAACAGGTAAGAAAGTACGCAAACATAACAAAATGATGTATCACAAAGATTATGAATTTATAAGTGCCAATGTTGATAGGGTAGTCGTTGGCGAAAATGCTTTATTGGAATGTAAAACAACAAGTGAGTTTCAAAAAGATAAATGGAAAGACGGGAACGTACCGGCAAGTTACATGGCTCAATGTTATCACTATATGGCAGTCACAGGCGTAGACGTTGTATATATAGCAGTATTGTTTGGCAATAGCGAATTTCATTACGAACCAATCGAACGTGACGATGAAGTTATTAACGATATTATAAATGCCGAAGTTGAGTTTTGGAATGAATATATTGTTAAAGGGCAACGACCACCGGCAGACGACAGCGAAGCAACTTCAAAGGCATTAAACAATTTTTGGAAAAATACACAACCGGAAGTAGTTAACTTTGACGAAGAAAAAACGGCATTATTTAAAAGTATTTTATCAATCAAGAAACAACAAAAAGATTTAGATAAACAATTGAAAGGGCATCAAAACAAACTCAAAGAGTTATTAGGCGAAAATGAGTTTGGCGAAGTATCAGATTACAAAGCGAGTTGGAAAAAGCAGAATCGAGAAACATTTGATGCAAAACGATTCAAAGAAGAACACCCCGAATTATACGAGCAATATAAGAAAACAAGCACGACACGTACTTTGAATGTGAAAGAAAATAACGGATAATGATATAAAGTAACTTTATATTGTACACAGAAAGCACACATTAAACAAAATTAAGTTTTACGAACAAAACTACCAAAAAACAAATTATCGCTTATATAAAGCGTATACGGAGGAAATAAACATGGCAACTCAAAATCAATTTAAAAATCAAGTAGCACAAAAGAAAGAAAACAATAACCAACCCCAACAAAAAGCAGTAGGACCGAAACAACAAATTAGCAACTTGTTAGAAAGAATGGCACCCCAAATAAAAAAGCATTACCACAACACATGAGCGCCGAAAGAATGGCACGTATAGCAATGACGGCAGTATCTAGTACACCTAAATTATTAGAATGTGACCCGAAATCATTAATTGGTGCATTGATGCAATCGTCACAAATCGGATTAGAACCCAACACTAATTTAGGACAAGCGTATTTAATACCATATGGCAAAGAGGTTCAATTACAGGTTTCTTATTTAGGTATGATAGAACTTGCTAACCGTAGTAAGCAATACAAGGCAATATACGCTCATGAGGTTTACCCGGAAGATTATTTTGAATATCAGTACGGATTGCAAAAAGATTTAGTACACAAACCGGCAGACAATCCACAAAGTGAACCTATTGGCTATTACGCAGTCTATCACTTGTTAAATGGTGGTTATGACTTTGTTTATTGGAGTAAGGCAAAAATAGACGACCACGCAAAACAATTTTCTAAAGCTGTTCAAAAAGGTTGGCAAAGCCCGTGGAAGACCAATTTTAATGCAATGGCTAAAAAGACAGTTTTAAAAGACTTGTTAAAATTTGCGCCCAAATCAATTGAAATGAACGATGCAGTATCAAGCGATAGTAAAGCGCAACAATTAGATGACGACGGCAATATCATTGATGTTACAGACTATTCACAAGTTAATGAACAACCGGAACAATTGCAGGAGGGTAACAATGCATAGTAATAAGGGAACATTTTTATATAAAGGTTTTAAATTTAATAAAAACATTGAATTAACTGATAAGGGTGTAGCTTTAATGCTTACACCTTTATCAGAAAATGAAATTATATACCAAGAAATGATTGAAAGTGAACACGAATTAGAATTTGTAGCTAACGAATCTTTAAGATATTTAGAAGATTGGATAGCAACGAATACAACGGAACATGAAAGAGTTTTTGCGAAATTAACACATTGGAATTAAGAGGTGGAAAAATTGGCAACATTTAGAACGATAAAAGAAAGTGGCGACTTTGTAATTGTTCATAAAACGTTTGTATTTGATGAAAGATTAAGTGCTAAAGCTAAAGGTATATTATTATACTTTTTAAGCAGACCGGACGATTGGCAAATATACACATCAGAAGTCGTAAAACATATGAGCGACGGTCAAAAAGCAATAAATAATGGTGTTAAAGAATTAATTGAATGTGGTTATGTTCATAGAAAGCAAAAAAGAAGTGAAACTGGTGTTTTTAACGGTTATGAATATCTAGTTTATGAAAAACCAACCGAAATGCCATTATCGGAAAACGGATTATCGGAAAACGGAAAAACGGAAAACCGATTATCGGAAAACCGAAAAGGGCGAACTACTAATAATGATTTAACTAATAATAATAATACTAATAATAATAGTACTAATAATGACGGTAGTAGTGTACAGCAGTCGCCGTTTGATTTTTACCAAGAAAACGGATTTGGAATACTAAAACCATTTGTAGCAGAACAGATAAGTTATTGGATAGACGATTTTAAAGATAATGGCAATGAAATTGTTATTGAAGCTATGAAAGAATCAGTTAATAACAATGTTCTAAATTGGAAGTATGTAAATTCTATATTGAAATCATGGTATAACGACGGTGTAGAAACGATAGAAGATATTCAAGTGAGAAATAACAGGCGTTCATTTAAAAGTACAGGAACTGACGGAAAACTAACAGGGCAAGCATTAAAAGAAGCAATGCAAGACCCTAGCTATTGGTATTAGGAGGTAAACAAATGCAAAAATTAATAAGTCCTAAATTAAAAAAACAGCTCAAACAGTACGAAGCTACAAACGTTACTTATGGTCTGTATTGCGAACATTGTGGGCATAAATATGATTTACATGAATTTGAAAGTGGCTACACTGTTAAAGACGGTTGCGAGTGTGAAAATATAAAACAAGCGAAAGCAACAACCGAAAAACGTAGAAAAGAATATGAACAACGTAAGATTGATGAAATGTTTAATCAATCTCAAATCAACCCTTCAATCAAAAAAGCTACAGTGAACAATTATAAACCGATGAACGAATCACAACAGAATGCGAAAGATGTAGCCGTTGAATACGTTAAAACTTTTTCAGTAGATAATCCAAAGTCATTAATAATACATGGTTCTATTGGTACTGGTAAATCTCATTTAGCCTTTGCAATAACTAAAGCGTTAAAGAATCAAGGTTATAAAGTGGCATTTATGCACATTCCTAAATTAATGAACCGGATAAAATCAACTTACAAAAATGATGCAAGTGAAACAGTCGAGGATATTATAAAACAATTAAGTAATTTAGATTTATTAGTATTGGACGATGTAGGCGTTGATGACAGCGCACATGCAATAAGTAAATTATCAGATATAGTAGACAATCGAACAGGATTAAATAACATATTTACAACGAATTACAGCAACAAACAACTAAACGACGATTTGAATTGGCAACGAGTATACTCACGAATGAAATTTAACGCTAAACGTTTAAATGTTATAGGCGAAGATTTTAGGGAGGGCGACGCATGGTAACGCAGATAAAACAGATACAAGAAATTTTAAATTGTAGTAAGCAATATGCACAAAAGGTAATTGATTACGCAGGACGGGACGAGGACAAGCTAAATTATCAAATCGAAAGACAGTTATATAAACAAGCAAACAATCAAGCAATTTTGGAAGTGAAACCACACAAAGAAAATAGAGGTAGCAAATTAAAGCAAAACGATAATCATATACAAAATATCCAAAACTATAATTTCGTTTAATATATAAGTTGTGAGTAGCATTTAAACGTAAATTAGTAACGAATTATGATATTTTATAACAAATTAGGAGGTCTTACAATGAACGAATTAAAAGTTTTAGAACAGAAAGACATATTAGGTAATGAATTTTCGATTTATGGAACAGCTGAAGAACCATTGTTTTTAGCTAAAGATGTAGCTGAATGGATTGGACACACAGATTTATCACGCATGGTTGGTTTGGTAGAAGATGATGAAAAGCTAAAACGTACATTGTACGTTTCGGGTCAAAATAGAGAATACTGGTTTTTAACAGAACATGGATTGTACGAAATACTAATGCAATCTAGGAAATCTATAGCAAAAGTGTTTAAAAAACAAGTCAAAGGGATTTTGAAAGAGATTAGAAAAAATGGAAGTTATCAACCACCTATGACAGCAAATGAACAATTGCAACTAACAATGAAAGCACAAATGGAAACAAAAGAGCAAGTGGATTACTTGCAAGACGAGGTAAAAGATATAAAAGAAAATCAAAGGCTAGATACAGGCGAATATAACCAAATCAGTATTTCGGTTTCTAAACGGGTTAAATACATTAAATCTGTATACGGTTTCCCAAACTTAAAAGACATTAATAAAGAGTTGTACAAAGATATTAACGGACAAATTAAACGAATGACAGGCATTGTTACCCGAACACAATTAAAACAAAAACATTTTGATGATGTATTAGAAATGATTTTAAATTGGTATCCGTCACAATCAACAGTCTATTTAGCAAAACAAATTGTGAACGAAGAAAGTCAAAAACAAGCAATCTAGGAGGTTAGATAATGAACGATTTATTAAATGATTTAGAAAATGAAATCATACAAGATTTATTACATGGTGGGTTAGAAGATTTTCAATATTTAATAGACAATTGGGAACTTGAAAGCATGTATCAAACGAGAATGAAGGTTATTAAATCGTTAAATTTGAAAGTAGAGGATTTTGAAAGTAACGAAAATGCTATAGCAAAAATCATGATATATGCCGTTACAAGTCTTTTTGCAGACAATGAAACGTTTTATAGGCAAAACGGAAACATACAACATTTGAATAAAGACGAAGCAATAAACATTATTGTTGAAGCATATAGGGATTTAGAGCAAGAAGAAAACAAACGACGTTTAATAAATCAAATAGTAATGTTTAAAAATTTTATGAAATTGGAGGAATAATAAATGATTAATTCAGTAGCTTTAAGTGGAAGATTAACAAAAGAAGTTAAATTTCAAGTAACAACAAGTGGTGTACAAGTTGCAAGGTTTACATTAGCCGTACAAAGAAGTTTTAAAGATAAAAATGGCGAGTATCAAGCCGATTTTATTAACGTTATAGCGTTTAGAGGTACGGCACAAATTGCAAACGACCGTTTGAACAAAGGCGATTTATGTAATATTCATGGACGTATGCAAACAAGACAGTTTGAGAACAATGAAGGTCAAACAGTATTTTTAACCGAAGTAGTAACAGATAATATTCAGTTAATCAATACAGGCAGAAATAACGAAGATGCACAACAGCAGGGCAACTTTAACAATCAACAATCACAGCAACAACGAGGACAGGCGCAAAACAATTGGCAACAGCAAAACAACCAATCACAAGGTAATTAACAACAAGGCAATCCGTTTAATAATGCGAATGGTCCGATTGATATAAATGAGGATGATTTGCCGTTTTAATGTAAAAATACACAATGGATAAATTAATGATTATAAAGGAGTAATAAAAATGAACATAGAACCAATTATGAAATTAACAGATGAACAAAAACAGTCAATGCAAGCAAACTGCGTAACAAACAAAATGTTTAACAAAATAATTAATCAAGGGTGGTCGATTAAAGAAAGTGTTGGCTTACCTCGAACATTTAAGCAAGCAGATAACGGATTAATTTATAAAGAATTAAAAGTTAGAGGTAAGTTGTATCATCTTTCAAGCGACGAGTATTTTTATTTAAAAGAAATAGGCGTTGAATTAACCAGAGTTTATTCACGCATTGGGGACGGAGAACCTTTTGACATTGCTATAAAAAGAAAAGTAAGGGAAAACATGGAAGATATGTACGAACGGTTATACATCGAAGAACTTAATAAAAATCAGAGAATCCAAAAAGACAAAAGACAAAGAGAGAGAAAAGCAAAACGTATAGCAAGAGAGAAAGAAAAAGCCAAAAAAGTTAAATTCAGTCAATATTGGACGGCAACATATAATCAAATGATGAAACAATTCTAGGAGGCTAACAAATGAGTGTACAAGTTGAAACAATAACGGGATATTTAAGCAATATGGAAGAATTTGAAGATAAATTAAATGATTTTATAAGTAGTCATTCAGTTATGTTTCCAATCGACTACAAAAGTATTAGTCCGAAAAACGACACACCACAGATAATGGCAGTTATTACTTATGAAACTAATAACGAGGAATGGCAAGATATTTTTAATCAAGTGAAAGATTATGATTACAACCAGTTGCTAACAGCCGTTTTGAAATTAAGTAATATGAATTTATCCATAGATACGATAGGCGATATTGTAACGAGATATACAGACCCTACCGAATCAATCACAAGTGATTTAGCAAAGTTACACGATGTAAAAATCGAATTTGATAAAGACTTTGAAAGTGAGGAATGACATTGCAATTCTACTTATACGACCATTCAAGAAATAAAGTAGCTACAATCAATAAAAACAATGATTCAGACTTCCATTTGAAAGGACACACAGGGACGAATATAAGCTATAAAGATGAATGGTTAACCGAACATCAGTTAAACGAATTTAAGCGTAATTTCGACGTTGTAAGCGAATATGAACTAGGTCAGATAAGTTTAGATGATTTATTACAATTTTGAGTAACGGATTACGTTTCTTTATAACGTCAGGAGGGGTTTTGTGTATTTGAAAACACATGAGTTATTACAAGAACAAGAAATTTGGTTCGTTAAAAAAGGACACACAATCACATTACGGCGTTGTAGATGACTTAATATATAACGACGGCGATTGTACAGCAGTGATTAGAATTGGACGAATTAAAGTTGAAATCAACGATGATTTTATTATTTATTGCAACAATCTAAAAAGTGAAGAGGGATAAAATATGATTAAAAAGGTTTGGAACGAACACAAAACTTTAGTAATAGGGACTGACGGGGTTAAGTTTATTGAATTTTTTAAACACGAAACAGGCAATATTGATATGTATTTAGGCAAAGACGAAAACAATAAAACGTGTAAAATCGAAGGCTTTTTTGTCGGTCAATACGACATTGAATATAGCAAAGAAAAAGCGACAGAAATTAAAAATACAGAGATAAAGCAATTAGAATTATTTAAAAGTTTTTGATTAAAGGAGTGGATAAAGTGACACCGAACGACTTATTACTAAAACATGCACACTTGATAGTTAAATCACTATTTCAGAAAACAGACCAAACATATAAACGATTTTTAAAATTTAGTCAATCAAGTTACAACGCAGAAGTGAGTACAAGGCAATATTGGAAAGCAATAGAAGGCATGGAACAAACACAGTTTGAGTTGCAACAACTTTTAGAAGAATTAGCTTTAATGGACGAATACACGCAATGGAGTGAGAAGTTACATCAAGACAGATACAAGTTTATTCAGAAGTACGATATTGCGTTTGAGAAGTATAAAAGAATGAGGGGTAGTGAAAATAATGCAAACAAAAAAGCAAAAGCACATTATTCATAAGTTAGAACAAGAACGTGACCAATACAAATCTGAACACGACAATTTAATAGGCGATGTAATTTGGTATAAAGCAAAGATAGAACGATTGGAACGTGAAAACAAACATCTTACAGGTCTTACGAGAAAATTAACTACACACCGTACCATGTGGGACGCTTTGAAAGATTGGCGTGAAGATATGCTAGAGATTGATACGAATGATAGGCAACTTATCGGAATGGGGATTGTCATGGACGATTTAGAGAAACGACATTTGTATAAGGAGGACAAGTAAATGACAGAAGAAATGGAACTAACAGTTACGCAACCACTTACAGAATTACAGCTAACTAAAGATAGTAGCATACAAGCGATACCATTAAGTAACGAGGCTTTTAAGAAAGCTATTAAGGAGGATAAATAAATGTATTCATTATATGAACTTGAACGAGTATACGGAAATCTCAAAGAAGGGTTAAATAAATTTTATAATTTCAAAGGCGATACATTATTAATAGTAGCAACTATAACAGTAGCAACTAATCATATTTGTAAAGCTATCAAAAATCCACAAGAACAAAATAATAAATTGAAAGATAAAGATATGAAAAAGTTAGATAAGGAGGATAAATAAATGACAAACACATTAAAAGTAAAATTATTAAGTGACGATGCAACTTTACCAAAAAGAAACCATGATACAGATGCAGGGTACGATATATACGCATCAGAAACAAAGGTGCTAGAACCACAAGACAAAGCAATTATTCAAACAGATGTTGCTGTAGATATTCCTAAAGGTTATGTGGGTTTACTAACTTCAAGAAGTGGTGTAAGTAGTAAAACAAGTTTAGTTATAGAAACAGGCAAGATTGACAGTGGATTCCGTAATGGCATGGGGATAAATATTAAAAACGATGAACAGCGTTTAGATTGGGAAACAATACAAAATAACGAGAGGTTAGAAAAGAATTACGAACAACCATTAGTTTATGACATTAAAGGCGAAAAAATAGACAATGGCAACCCTTTTGAAGTTGCACGAGGTAAAAAGTACCAAATCAATAAAGGCGACCGAATAGCCCAATTAGTAATTGTACCTATATTTACCGGGGAGGTTGAATTAGTAGATGACTTCGAAGAAGAAACAGCAAGGGGAACAAAAGGGTTCGGTTCCAGTGGCACAAGATAAAGACATACTTCAAAAAGTTAAAGAAATACTTAATAAGGAATGAGTGTATGGATAAAGAGGTATTAAATTATTTAGATAAAGCAGGTCAGTATTTACAAGGTGCTGGAGAAAAAGGCTTTAAAACATATGTACATGGTGTATGGGTAGAAAGTTTGATTTTTATTAGTTTAGGATTGTTAATTGCTTTTATCGGTGTTGGTGTTTTCTTATTCTTTTTCAAGCATAGTAAAGTTGTAAATGAAGATGAAACATATAGGGACGAAGATTTTATAACGGCTGGATTAGTGTGTCTTGGTGTTTTTGTTTTAATGGGGTTGCCGTTCGTTATTTTAAATATAACAGGTGTGTTTGCACCAGATTATGTAGCGATTAAAGAGATGTTAAGAAAATGAATAAGGAGTGATTGAATGACTTTTGGCGAAAATTTAAAAGAGTATAGACGTAAACGAAGATTGTCACAACGTGAACTATCAAGGCAAGTTGGATTGTCACAAAGCTACATAGGCGATTTAGAACGCAATAGAAAGAATGTATCAATATATGTAGTCGCTTATTTAGCAAAACAATTAGACGTTTCGGTTAATTATTTATTTAATGATGATACAGAAGTTAGGAAGTGTAACAATGCCTAGTGTAGAAGAACAATTGGAAAACATTAACAATAAAGATGAATTGATTAAATGGTTAGTAAATGCATATTATTTTCATTCTTACAAACTAGATAATTTTTCAAACAAAGCAGTGAATGAAGTAACAACTCATGAACGACAACAAGTTAAAGCAAAAGCAGATGAATTGTTGGATTAATTTAAAATTATGATGTGTTAGGAAGGTATGAGGTTTTTATGAATAATAGAAATCTAGGTCAATATTTAATGGGATTACGTGAAAATGTGAGTGTTAGTAACAGACAACTATCAATTGATGCTTCAATGAGTAGAACGTATTTATATAACATTGAAAAAGGAAACCAAACATCTCCGAAAGCAGATATCGTTGTACGTATTGCAGAAGCATTTACTAAATATGGTTATGATAAATTAGAAGTTATGAGTGAATTGTTGGAACGTATACAAAGTTTAAATAAAACAGATAAGTTAAATATATTGGAAAGAGAAAAATATATCGAGCAAATAAAATATAATTCGTTGAATAAGAACAACGAAAAGAATGATTTAAACTATATATTAAGTTCAATTTCAAATGACGCTACATTAGACATCGAAATAGATGGCACAAAACAAGAGATTATTATAGATAATAATATGAAGAAGTATATTAAGGAAATCATAAAACCTATGATAAAACTATATATATTAAAGTAATTATTAAGAGAGGTCTCATAATGAAATATTTAGTTAAAAAAACAAAACACTATACAGGCGAAGTGTTTATAGACGCAACAAAAATAAAGGAAAATGAAACTTTTGAAATTGTCGAAGCAGAAAATCCAGTAGAATTAAAAGCAAAATTGGACATGCAACAATTCAGGGATAACATGGGTTATTATGCAGGTAAGTTAAATGAAGTTTCAAGACGAATTAAAAATGGAGGTTGAACATGTTAGACGTTTTGTTTTACGTTATTGGGGCATTTGCTTTTATATTTTTTGTATATCAAACAGTTATGCTTATAAAAGAATTAATATCGTCTTTTGTTGATTTATTTGTTTCGCTTTATTCAGATTATCAATAACCACATGAAAATCTGTATTATTAATTGTTTCGATGTTTTTTCTGATATTTGCCCAATTAATGTTAGTTACATTAGAACCGTTTGTATTCATTGTTTAGAACCCCTTTAATAATAGATTTGATTCTAATATAACCTTTAAAAAAGTGGTTTTAAACCTCAATAAAAACCAAATTTAGTTAAATAGAAATTAATAAAGTATTATGAAGCAATTCTAATTTCTTAATTCAAATAATTTCTGTTGTAAATTTTTAATTTCTATTTCGTCATTAATTGGTTTCCTTGATGTATTTATTTTGATTGGTACTATTTCATCATATTCATGAAGCCTTTTGATGTTACGAAAGAATAGTATCAGTGAAACAGCGCCATAACCACCTATAGAAACAGGCAATTTATCTGTATATAATGGCGATTTAGTTTCATTGCCACCTAAAGCGACTTGTTTTTCATTAACGTTGATAATACCGTCCACATGCACGCTAGTAATTGATACAGGGTTAGAAGAATGGTTGGTAATAAGTATTTTCATATAGAAACCATTATGTGACACCTCATGTATACTTAAAACCTTTGCAGTTGATTTAAAACGATTGGTATAAACCTTGTGTAGAAACGTTAATAACGAAACAACGAAGGCAGATATTGAAATTATTAAAGTCCCAATTTCCATTTAGTTGTGTCACTTCCTTTAAACATTTAATTGTATAAATATATTATACTTTACATCTATTCAAATTCAAAATTAATTTCAAAGAAAGTAGGGATAAAATGAAAAATAATTTAAGTGAAAACGAAAATAAGATAATAAACGTACTTGTAGCAATCGTTATGATAACATTAGCGCTATTTATAGTATTGGTATTGGGTGCTGGTGCATATTGGTTATGGAGTGTTGTTTTATGAATCTGAAATTGATTACGAATAAATTACACAGAGGCGAAATAATAACCGTTTTAACAAAAGATGAAATTATCGAGGATTGCATATTTGATTTCATTGAGGATATTCATAGCGAAGGTTATCAAATATCAAGAATGTATGTTGTTGATAAAGCTAAAAAAACGCACACGCTTTTTGAGAGGGATATAGAGGCTATACAATTTAAAATACTATAGCAAGTAGGTGTTAACAATCATACTTTATATTATATCTTATGTGTTGCTTCTGTACCCATTTATTGACGGTATCGTCACAATGCAGGAAGGCATTAAGTATAAAGAAAATGCAGAAACAGTTATGGGGATATTCTTAATTACAATAACGATATTACTATTTTTAACGATAACCATTTATTTGTTAATTAATATGATTTTGATTGGCATTTAGTAACATATTACGTTATCATAAGTTGTAGGTCGTTCAAACCTAACTTTTATAATTCCCAGTTTAATATACCCATTTAGCACGAATGAAACGGTTTTGTATTAATTGCAGAACCGTTTTTTTATTTGCAATAAATAACGTTATACGTTATATTAATTACACGCTGATTTAGTTGTAACCTGGTACTTCAAATTTCATTTACAACTTATAAACGGTTTATTATGCAATAAATTAGTACTATATTATATTCAAACAACGTCAATAAAAGGCGTTGTTTTTTTGTACGTTACATTTGAAAAGTAACGGATTATGTTTTATTATAACGGTATAGGCTCATTGTTTGACCTCTCAATATTGAGTTATATTATTTTTATAGTTTTCTGTTTATTTTTAGTGCAGACGTAAGTCAGGCTATGTTTACAAACTCCTTTTAACCATTGATTAATTTCAATGGTTTTTTTATTTATCTAACATGAATTATGTAACGTTAAATGATACAATAATGACACAAGTAACGTGTTATGTTATTGAAATGAAAGAGGGATTATATGAGAAAAATTATAATGAAAATCACAAGTGCGTTTTTTATTATATCTTTTTGGGAATGTTCAAAAACAATATACCAATTTACAAAAGGTTATTTGAATTACAAACCCAAAACAAATATTAAAGATGTTTATGAGAAACCGGAAAGTTATATGTATAACATCAAGTAACGCATAAAGTTATTTTATTTCGGGAGGCGTTATTTTGCGTATTAATTATGACAAACTTAATTTTGAAAGTGAACATATAAGTGAAGATACAAACGAAACCTATTTTATGTATTCGATTCCGGGAGAACCAAACATGGTAATGATAAATAAAGACGATGAAATCATAGGTGGTTGGGAAATCAAAAATTTAAACATTGTCCCAATACACGTTGGGACAGCTTCTTTTCATAATTTAACTGATTTATTACAAAGCAAAGAAGTGCTATTTAATGAGTAACACCATATACAAGAATAGAGGCGTTTTTTTAGAAAAAGTCATAGAAAAATCCAATAATCAGTATTTAGAACGTGATTTAGCGCTAATAGATAAAATACCAACACCCATGACCGGAAACACACGTAAAAATACATTTCGATACACAAAGAAAAGCACCGTTGATTTTACAGGTGTTTCACAAGGTCAATTTGTGTGTTTCGACGCAAAACAATGTAGTGTGCCTAGATTTGAATTTAGTAGATTACAACCACATCAAGAAAGCTATTTAAAGCACGCACATAAGCAAAAAGGCTTAGCGTTTATACTAATACTATTCACGAAAGAAAATGAACTGTATAAGCTCACTATTAGTGAATATGTGTATTTAAAAAATAACTTAACTCGTAAATCAATTTCGTTAGATTGGTTTAGAGAAAACAAAACACAAATCAAAAGTAAGAACGGTGTTTATTATGATTATTTGAATATTGCATAACGAATTTATGAAAAGTAGGTGCTATTTTGATATACGAACCAAAGCAAGTTATTAATATGCTTAAAACATACAATGATGATGTACATACATTGCAGTGTTTAGTTGAAGAATATAACAATGGTGTAGAAACAGGCGCAGGGGCAATGGCATACGGCGAAGATGCTATGATGCCTAAAGGGAATGGTGTAAGTGACCCTACATTTAAGAAAGCAAAGCAATTAATGAGAAGTAACAATGTGATTAAAAACCTAGAACAAAAGATTGCATTTGTTGATAACAATTCATACAAGTTGCACAAAGACCAACACATTATTGTTTTTGCTTTAAGAATACAAGGGCATACATGCCAATACATTGCAGACACATTAAGAGTTAAACGCACAAGAGTACAAAACATCATTAATGAAATAGCTCAAATCATGTGTAAATCAGATGAAGAATATAAGCAGTATAAAGAAAAGCATGATATTGCTTAATAGCGAGTGACGTTTATTACAGTGAATGACAAACGTGGTTGTAATTATAAACAGGTGGTAAAATCATTTCAGAACATCATTAATTGGTGTTCTAATGTTTTTCTTTGTTTAGCTTTTTCTTTTGTTTATTTTGTTTAAAACGTCACTTTTAATTAAGTGACGTTTATTTTTTTACCATATTTTAAGTTAGGAGGTGGAACAATGGCTAAACGTATAAGATTAGAGGATTGGTTAAAAGAAGAAAATTTAGTACGTGTGCAAGGTTGGGCGAGGGACGGTTTAACAATGGAACAGATAGCCCATAATATCGGTATCACAAAGCCTACATTGTACAAATGGCAAGAAAGGGATTCTAACTTTCTTAACGCCTTAAAGGTTAGTCGTGATAGTGCTGATAGGCAAGTAGAAAACGCTTTGTTTAAAAACGCACTAGGCTTTAAATATACAGAACAACAACTAACAGATACAGGCGAAGTTGTAGACGTGGAAAAATACGCAAAACCAAATACAACAGCACAAATATTTTGGCTTAAAAACCGTAAGCAAGAAGTATGGCGAGAAAAACAAAATATTGAACATGCAGGTGGCATAGACCAAAAAGTTGATTTATCCGGATTAAGTGATAAAGACATAGAAAAATTAGCGAATATGAGTGATGAATAATGACGATGACAACAGAACAAAAGAAATTAATTATACGAGAGGCAAAGCGTGAAAGTGCAAGGCGTAGTTATCGTAGTTATGTTAAAACGGCACATCATGGAAATTTTGAACATTACGCACATACTGATTTGATATGTGATTATTTACAAAGTATAGCAGACGGCAAACAAATGCACTTAATGATTGAAATGCCCCCACGTCATGGTAAGTCAATGACGGTTACCGAAACATTTCCGTCGTATTTCTTAATGAAAAACCCTACAAAGAGAGTTATAGCATCGGCTTATTCGGAAGGCTTAGCCCGTAAATTTGGTAGATTAAACCGTAACAAGTTTGAAGAATTTTCTAATGACTTATTCAATCTTAATTTATCGGCAGACAACAATAGTACAACAGATTGGGGATTAGCAGATTATAACGGTGGCATGATTGCTACAGGTATCGGAGGCAGTATTACCGGACAAGGTGCTGATTTAATGGTAATTGATGACCCAATCAAGAACGCAAAAGAGGCACAAAGTAAAACAATACGTGAAAATATTTGGGACGAATGGGAAAGTACATTGTCTACACGTTTACACGACGGTGCAAGCGTTATAGTTATCATGACCCGTTGGCATCAAGATGATTTTATAGGTCGTTTGTTAGAACAATCGCCGTATGATTGGAAAAGATTAAGGTTACCGGCTATCGCAGAAGATGACGACGATTTATTAAATCGTGAAGTAGGGGAGCCATTATGTAGAGAATTAGGTTTTGATGAAGAATGGGCAGAACTTAAAAAACGTGAAGTAGGTTCAAGAACATGGGCGTCTTTATACCAACAAAGACCGTCGCCGGCACAAGGTACGATATTTAAGCGTGAATGGGTACAATACTATGACAGAGTGCCACCACGTTATGATGATATGTTAATGAGTTGGGACTTTACATTTAAAGATAGTGAATCAAGTGACTATGCAGTCGGGCAAGTATGGATTAAACAAGGTGCAGACTTTTATTTAATCGACCAAATACGTGCCAAAATGGATTTCACACAAAGTGTTAGAGCTGTTGAAAGCATGAAGAATAAGCACCCTAAATGCAGAAAAATATTGATTGAGGATAAAGCAAACGGTCCAGCAATCATAACAACTTTAAAACAAAAGGTTAGTGGTATCATACCCATTACACCTAAAGAAAGTAAGGTAGCAAGAGCATACGCTGTAACACCGTTCTTTGAGGCAGGGAATGTATATGTTGGTAAAAAGGTTCCCAGTGTTGATGACTTTATAGACGAATTAACAATGTTCGATAACGCAGTACATGACGATACAGTGGATTCTATGACACAAGCATTAAACTACTTTGCATCTAAACCAACGGCTAGTGTGATTACAGGTAATGCATGGTAAAATGTAACGTATAAGGTTATTAGATAACGAAAATAGATATTAGGAGGGACGCAATGCAATATAGAAATCCGGATAACACATGGGTTAAATTTGATAAAGAAGTCATTAAACAAGTACATGATGATATGTATTACTACAGGGCATTATATGAAGGCAGACACCATGAACTATTTCCACGTGCTGTTAACTTAATTGAACAAGGCGAGATTATAGATGTGTACAGTACACAAAACAAAGTAGCTTCAAAGAATGTTCGTACGCCATACTTAATGATTAACATAAGTCGTGTGATTGTTGATTTACCTAGTATGCTTGTAGCACGCACATTAAATGCTATTAAAACAAATTATCCAAATGATAGTTTGGCTCAACAGGATATGCTAGATGACACACAACAAGCTACAGTGGACACACAGACGCAAGGGCAAGAACAATTTATAGAACAAACAGAAACAAACGACTTTAACGGTCAAACAACAGATAAGCAACAAGAAGTGATAGACCAAATAGAAAAGAATAGTAATATCAATCACACTATGAACCTAAACCAATTACAAATTGACGGTGGCATTGTAGCTGTACCAATGATTAAGAATGGCAAGATAGCAATTGATATTAAGGAACGTAACGTTTACTTTCCACATGATGACGGCTTAGGCGTTGACCTAGTATACGAACTAGAACCAACGCAGGAAGAAGAAGAAAACGGTGTAAGGTATGTTCACGTTTATACCGAAAGAGAAAACGAAGAAGCTATCGAAACACTAGATAGATTATATAAATCAAATGATGAAAATAATCTTGTGTTAGTCGAAGAACCGGAATTAATCCGAGAGAAACTACAAATCGATGTAGCAGACGGTCATAAAGTGTTTAGAGGACGACAAAGAACATTTGTAACTTATCTTGCGAATGACCCAACATTTACGAACAAACTAGGTAATTCGGCTTTACGTGGTATTGCAGGCAAGCAAGAAGAAATCAATTGGACGGTTACACGTACGGCGCAAACATTTGAACGTAACGGCAAGCCTAGAATATCTATACCAAAAGGAACAATGGAACAACTTAAAGCAATTGCGCTTGATAAATTTGGGGACGAGAACAAGATAGACCACCGTAATTTAGAAGTCACAGAAATAGATGAAAACGGTCAATCAATGGAGATACACCAAATTGATACAAGTAAAATTGGCGATATGAATTATGTTAAAGATATTATCCGTATGATGTTAGCAGAAACGCAAACGTCCGAAAGTGCTATTGAATTAGTTAAACAACAAAGCAGTGGCACACAGTCCGGCGTTGCTAAATTCTATGACTTAATGTTATCAGTCATCAAATCCGAAAAGATACGTGATGATTATGTTGAGTTTCTACAAAACGCTTTTGAATCGGCGTTGTGGTTTGCGAATGATAAGGACAATGAAATCATTATTGAAAGACCAAACATTATCGTTAAAGATATGTTGCCGAAACCACAAGAAGAAGTAAGCACTGAAAATATCGCTAAATATAATGCAGGCGTTCAATCTTTAGAAGAAACAATAAGACGTATCAATCCGGAAAAATCGGAAGAATGGTTACAAGAAGAAATCGAGCGAATACAAAGCAATCAGACACAAAGTGATAGCATGAGTTTAGATTTAGGTAATCAATCGCTACAAAACTTCATGAATAATCGTGATGATAACGGTAATCCATTAGATGAGTTTGGTAATCCAATTGAATCCAACGAACAAAATATAAACGAATCTAACGTGAATGAGTAGGTGTTATGAATGGCATTGACACCGGAACAAGTTAAGAAGTTATCACAGTTTTTGAAGAATCAAGTTAAAGAGTTAGTAAGTGGTGTGAATATCGAAAGCGAGAAAGACACACAGCGTATGTATATGGCTATTGAAAAGTTGTTTGATGATTTAGGTAGTAGTGTTCAAAAAGAAGTACCAAAAACGATATATGAACAATATGCTAAAGGCTTATCTAATGCACAACAACAATTAGTCGATACTGGATTAATAACAAGTGCCGGTAACTTCAATGTACAAAACGCAATCGCTCAACAGTTTGTGCATACGGACGCTATAACATCAATCGTCACTGATACTATGCAAGACTTAGCAAGTGCATTTAGGACAGCTAAAAAGTATTCTAAAAAGAATGTAGATGTTGCAATTAAAGATGTACAAGACGAAGTGGCAAAAGGTTTAATGGTTGGCATGACGAATAAACAGATGTCACAAAGAGTTGCTAAAAAGTTTGGCGAACAAGGTATGACCTCATTCGTCACAGTAGACGGCAAACATTTGCCATTAGATTTTTACGCTGAAACAGTAGTAAGAACCAAAACACAAACAGCATACAACCATAGTCATTTAAACAGATATGCCGAAGATGATATAAAACATGTAACTGTAACGGGTAACATTCCAACATGTGGGGAATGTGTAAGGTATAGGGGGCATGTATTTGCTACTGAACGTGGCGACCAATTCCCATATATCAATTTATATACAACATTCCCTAAACACCCTAATTGCCAATGTAACTTTAGACCGTACATCATTGATTTCAAAAGTGATGATGAAGTCAAAAAAGATTTAGAACATTCAAAAACATTTGACGAAAATAAGGATAGTCGTACTCAGGCAGAGAAAGACCGATATAACACAGACCAAAAGGCAAAAGCTAAAGCAAGACGTAACAGCCTTTCATACAACAAAATGCGTAATCGATTAGGCAGTGACGGACCCCAAACATTCAAAGAATATTTACAAGTTAAATCGAACGATAAAGCTAAATATCATGAATGGGTATCACAGATGAAAAAAGTCTATGAACCTAACAATGTATCGGACGAACAACAAACCACACAGGAAGTACACACAGACACAAACAACGTATCTGATACAAATAATCAAGACGAAGATAAACAGGCTCAAAACAAGGCTCAAAATAACACACAAGGTAATACACTACCACCTATTGAAACATTAGATGAATTGATTGGTATTACATCACAATTGAGTAAAGGTTTCGACGAAAAATTTAATACAAATCTATCTAATGCACAAGAATATGGTTTAAGATTCGAAATAAAAGATATAGAAAATGAAAAGGGAATAGAATTTAATAGACTGATTCAAGAAGTTATTAATGAAAAATTTGGATATAATGATTTACCACAATCAATCTCTAAAAATGAATTTGATTTAATAGATGATAACAAAAAATTAATACGTGGTTTAAAAGATTCAGACAATACAAATGCAATGCATTTTATCGAACAATACAAAACCGGAAACCATTATGTCGGGAAAGGATTTTACGGGCATGGTACTTATTCAGCAGTCATGACCGAAGAAAACAAAGAAATGGTGTTCGCAACCTATGCTAACGAGAAAGAAAAAAACATTATGCATATGACAATTAGCGATGATTCGAATGTAGTAACTAAAAAACAAATGCGACGTATTAAGAAAGAATGGCGAACGGATATTAAATCAAATGAAGAAATATCACAGAGTCAAAAAGATATTATATTAGGTGTTATAAGTAATACATCTAATATTGCAATTATGTTAGGATATGACGCAATGTATATTAGTGGTCAAGAATATTATGTATTATTAAATCGTGGGAAAGTGAGTGTTGTCGATGAATAAAAAAGAGCAAAGTATTTGGTTTGATAAAGTGATGCCATTAGCAATTGAAATGTATGCCCTCGAAACACCATTTCAAGAACGGTTAACATTTGATGATGTAGCAGACGCATACGCAGATAACGAACCATTAGAAGAAGTGTTCAAACTTATACCTAAAGTTTTATACCCTTATATTGAACAAGCAGACAAGGAAATAGCTAATGAGTACGATAAAAACATAGAAGATTACACACCTTATATGAATTAAATAGTTACACAAGTGACGTATATAACGGTTTTTGCGTTATAATAACGTTATACGTTATAATATAACAAGCAACGAAAGTTGTAGTCATTATATATCCCTCATGTATAAGGCAAACATAAATTTTAAGTACACATCTTTAAGGTGTGTACTTTTTTAATATCTTATATGTGATTTCGTAGGCGTTACGATACAACGCTAATCCTAATCGGTGTCGCACACCGTAGAAAAAAACGTAAGGAGGAATTTTAAATGAGTTTCACAAGAGATGATTTAAGAGAAATCGGAATTGATGAGGAATCATTAGAAAAAGTTATGACGTTGCATGGTCAAGAGGTGCAAGGTCTTTACGACAAAGTAAGTCACAAAGAGTCGAAACTTAATGAGTTGCAAAGCACAGTTGATTCTTACAAAGAGGACAACAAGCAAAAAGATAACGAATTAAAGGACTTGCAAGAGAAAGCTAAAAACGGCGATGACTTGCAACAAACGATTAGTGACTTACGACAAGCGAATGAAGATAGAGAAAAAGAGCGTCAAAAAGAAATTAATGATTTGAAATTTAATCATAATTTAGAAAATAAATTACGTGATGTTGGCGCACGTAACGTTAAGGCAGTTAGAGCCTTGCTTGATTCTGAAAACCTTAAATTCAACGATGAAGAAAACGAGGTAATCGGATTACAAGACCAATTAGAAAAGTTACGTGAATCTGATTCTTATTTATTCGCAGATTCTACAAATTCCGATTCACAAGCTCAAGGCTCACAACAGCAACAACAATCACAATCACAATCACAAAGTTATAACGCCGGTAATAAAAAGGGCAATAACGGTTTTGATGATAGTGATGAAGCAATTGGGAAAAATAATGCACAAAGATTATTAGGAAATAAGGAGGCATAACCAATGAATTTAAAACCAAAAACAAATACATCATTTGGTAAATCAGTAGAGTTTTTACGTGACGGAAAGAACGTTGAATACACAGTAGGTAACCCTACATTAGACGGTTCGGCGTTCGCAGAAACAACAGAAGTGCCAATTGGTACGGCTATTTTCCGTAATGAAGATACAGGATTATTTGAACTTGTAACAGGAAGTACGCCGGCATCAATGAAAGGTGCAGTTTTAACGGCAAACGATGTTACCGTTGCGCCTAATGAAAATGAAATCGTTAGTGCAGTACGTAAAGCATCTGTTATTGAAGCACGTTGCAAAGGCGTAACAGACAACTTTAAACAAGCGACACAAGGTCGTTTAGTATTCGATATTTAATTTTATCAACATCATAAGGAGGAATTTTAATGGTATTAGAAGATACACGCTTACAACAAGCAAGTTTAAAAGCGTTTGTTAAAGAGGCTGATAGCTTACGTTCACAAGAAACGCCGAATCAGTACCCTTTAGAAAGTGCTTATCCAATCGAAGAAGTAGAAGAAATTGAAAATGTTTACAACATTGTAGAACAGCAAATTAATGCGTCGGCATCAATCACAGGCTTTAACGCAGGCGCACCAATTAAAAACAAAGGTCAAGGTAAGCAAGCAATTGCAAGCCTTACTAAAATTCAAAACGCTAATTTCCTAGATGAAATTGAAATGTATCACTACAGAAATCCACGTAATGATGCAGAACGTCAGAAGATTGTTGACGGTGTTTTAATGGACACAAACGATTTATCAGTTTCAGTTGATGACACAGTAGAATATATCCGTTCTCAAATGGCTTACAATGGTCGTGTAGATTATTTAGACCCAATGACGCAAACACGTTTAACTTTCGACCTAGACCGTCCGGAAGAAAACAACATTACTGTAGCTAGTGAGTGGGGAACTGATGAAGCTACACCAGTTACAGATTTACAAAATGCAGTTAAGCAATTCCAAAAAACTAACGGACGTAAGAAACCGGAAGTTATTAATATGAACTCAACTACTTACAACAAGTTAGTTGCTTCGGGACAAATCAAAAGAGAATTGTTTAACGACACAAATAGCCCACGTATCGTAAAAGATGACGATGTTATGGCATTATTAAATTCTGTTAAGCTACCACAGATTGTTATTGATGATACAGAAACAGCAATTGAAAACGAATTGGGCGAGATTGAAACACACGAACATTTAGTAGATGACAAAGTAGTATTACGTTCATCTGTATTAGGTTCTACTATGAGTGGACCAAGTGTTGAAAACAATTTCGAAAAAGGTAAATTTGTTGTCACTGTCATTGATAAAGACCCAGTAACAGAAAAAACAATTGTTGGGCAAGTTGTTATGCCAGTTACTAAAAATGTAAACGGCACTGTACATCTTAATGTAGCACCAGAAACTACAGACGGTGGCACTACAGACGATAGCACAGCAGACGACGGCGCAACAGCATAATTGAATAGGGGTGTTTTATGATGAAGAAATGTAGAGTTGCGAAAGGCTCAATATCACATCATAAATCATTAGTTAGCACAGGCGATTATATTTATCTGAATGATGATGAGTATAGTCGCCTTAATCATTTGGTCGAAGTTGTCGAAGAAACAGACAACAAAGAATCAAACGATACAGATAGTGTTGACTATGAAGCAATGACAGTTAAAGAGCTAAAAGAATTAGCGCAAGATAATAATATCGATATTGGGCGTAAAGCTAAAAAATCAGATTATATTGATGCTTTAAAAGAATTAGAGAAATGAGGTGTAAGGTATGGAAGTAAACGAACAGGAAGTTAAAAACTATTTGTTTAAACTACCTACACCCGATTATTTTGATGACTTAACAAGTGATGACCTTAAAAAGCACATATTTGGCGCACAAGAGCAAATAAATGATTTCCTTACTAATTATCCAAATGTAGAATTATCAAAGCGTATGATAGCCCTACAGACTTTGTACAATGTTGAATCAGAGTACGAAGGTATAGCGATGTTAAAAAGACAAGGAATCACTGATTATACTGTCAAAGATGTTAAAGCCGTATTAGAACAAGACGAAATATTAAGCCCTAATGTTGTTTCTATAATTGAAAAGGAACAAGAGAAAAACGGTACAACGAAAAACACTATGCAAGTAGGTAGATTAATATGATTCCACCAATGCGACAAAGTATTACAATTTCAATTCCATTAATCGACGATAACGGCAATGAGATTTACAACGATTATGGCAAACCATTAACTGATACATCAACATTCAAATGTCGTGTGAATGAACACGCTGAATTACAAAGAAGTAAAACTTTTGTATATGATGATGCAGTAGATGAGGTTGACGTAATGCATGATGTCCCTATAGAAACTGGTGTTGAAGTTGAATATACAACAAGGCGTGGAACAGTTAAAAAAGGTACTGTTAAAAGTTATACGGAAACTACTAATTTATCGGCAAGTAGAACTTATTTTAGAACGTTGATTATCAATGGCAAGTAAACATTTCAGTATCAACAATCGAGATACAGAGCAGTTTCTAGCTAAGATGAAAACAGCCGATAAAGAATTAGTAACCAATATGACTAAAAAGGGCAATAAAGTAGGCTATCAAGTAGAGGCAGATGCGAAAGCATTAGCGCCAAGAGATACGGGACAATTAGAACAATCAATAAGAAGCACAGGCGTTAAATATGCAAACGGTCAATTGTCTTTGTCTGTTGGTTCTCCATTAGTTTATGCGTTGCGTAGACACGAGGAACCGGCAAGAAAAGGTATACACGATAAATACGCTAGGGGTGTTAAATACCCAGATTATTATTACAACGGTCGGGGCGAATTAACACGTGCTAAACCTAATGTTGGTAGTTTTGAACCGGGAAGAAAATTCTTAACCAATGCAAAACTACTTAATCAAAATAGGTGGCGCAGTCAATTAGCTAAAGCCGTTACAGAAACTTACGGAGGTTAAACATGATAGAACAAGCGATAATGAATTATTTAAAATCGAACATACAAACTGATATGTTAATCTCCATGAATTTCACGACACGTAATGATAATACAATTGTTGTGTATAGCGACCCGGGCGAGCAACCAAGTATGTATGAAGGGCAATTGATACGACCACGTTATCAAATCATTGTTAAATCATCTGATTTTGATAAAGCAACTGATATTTCGCTACAAATTTATGATTTATTACACCAATACAGATACGACACTATGACAGTTAGTTATAAGACACGTGAAATTGACTACAACGTGTATTCAATAGACGGCTTACATCTACCGGCTAGATTGGGTGTAGATGAAGATAACATCATGTCATATAGTTTAAATTTTCAATCTCAAATCAAGAAAGTAAACGAGCGCAAAAAATAGCGTTCGTTTTTTTATTACAATCAAGGAGGAAAAAGGAATGACACAACAAAAAGTATTTCCGTTCGCTGATAAAAGCGACCATATTAAATTAAACTTACAACACTTTGCACAGGCTACACGTCGTGGCGATGATGAAATTATATTTGGTATTTCGGATATTATCATCGGGGAAGGCGACAACATTATTAAATTCGACGGCAAAAACGGCGATAAAGATAGTTACTTACAAGCTGAAGGTGGTTCAGTATCATTTGAACCGGAACTTGAAGATGTTGTAATTGCCGATTATGGTAATAGTCCATACGACCAACGTAGTACTGGTTACAACGTTACAGTTAGTATTGTGGCAGCTCAACAAACTATCGACATGTTACTACTAGCGATTGCAGGTACAGACACTGTTGATGAGAACGGTAAAATCACTGGTGTAGCAGATGCACCATTAGGCGCTTCAAATCGTAAGAACGCTAAACCAGTACGTATTCATAGACGTGCAGACGGCGATAATCACGATAACGATATTAATATTTATAAAGCTGGCGCAAACGATGAAGTAGAAATTTCTAGTGCAAACGAACAAGGTTCACTTGAAATCTCAATGAGTGCATACCCACGTGATAACGCAAACCCTAGTCGTAAAGGTAATTATTTCTTTACTGGTGCTGTTGACCCTAACGGTATTTTACCTAAATGGGACGAACTATTAAGTGGTGCAACATCAAATACAAACCCCGATGAAAATTTAGGGGAAGGCGCAGATGAAACAACAGACACATTAGTTTCAAGCGTTACATTTAGTAGTGAATCACAAACATTAGCAGTTGATGAAACAGTAACACTACAACCAACAGTAGAACCTACTGATGCAGTTGATAAATCATTAAATTACACATCAAGTGATGAATCAATCGCAACCGTAGATAACAGTGGTGTAGTTACAGCAGTAGCAACAGGCGAAGCAACAATCACAGCATCAACACAAGATGCTAGCGATGTGACGGCAACAGTAACGGTTACAGTTACAGCATAATATAAAAGGTTACAAAGGTAGTCGTTTAGGCTACCTTTTTTATTTTTGAAAACAATATTTTAAGCAAAACAAACAATTATCGGAGGAATTTTAAATGACTAAAGTAAATATTCAATTATTCGAGCAAGACAAACAAGGCAACTTACACGAAACGGACCAATCACAAGCAGTAGAAATTAAAGCGATTAGACCCGGACAATTAGGCGCAATCGCAAAAGTTGTTAACGCTATTCAAAAAGATTTACAAGACAACAAAGAATTTCAAGACACAGTAATTAAGTTGTTCGGTCAGTATCAAGAGGGCTTTGATATTGAAGATTTAATCCGTAGTGAAGATTTTAATATTTTCGATGTTTTACAAGCATTTGGTTTCTTAATCGAAGAAGTACCGGAAAGAACAATTGAATTGACAAGTGTAGCAAGTGGCATTGATAGCGCTTATTTAGAACTACAAGACATGGACACATTCTTTGAAATTATTGAGGCAGTCGTTGAAGTAAATGATATTGAAAAAATCGTTAAACGTGTCAAATTACTTATGGATAAAGTGGGGAAGGCGCTCAACTTCAACAAGGAAGCAAAACAAACAACAAACAAGAAGCAATAACAGTCGAAGATAGTTTGGTTTATATACTAAGTCCAATTGTCGGTGGTCGTGAACAAGTCATAGATGCACCGGCAGTTGATTTACTAGGTTATTTACTAATTCACTTTGAAACCCTTGAGCAAGAAGCAGACAGAGAAAAACAACGCTTATATCTTAACCACCTTTCACGTATGCACGCTAACCCACAAGACAAGAACCAAGCAAAAGAAAACAAAAAATTCATGAAGAACATTGAACCCGGAAAGGAAAGCAACACCGGACAAAATCAAGCACGTTCAAATAAAGAATTAGAGTGGGACAACATCGAGAAGTTGAAACGAATCGAAAACTCATAGCGTCATACAACAAGTGGTAAGAAAGGAGGGAAAAAGTGAATGGCTGAAATGGATAAAGTTAATGTAAAGTTTAATGCTGATGTAACGAAGTTTACTAGAGCCGTAGACCGAATGGAACGTAAAATGCGTGATTTTGACGATAAGACAACGACGACCGAAAAGAACGTAAATAAACGTTTCGATATGATGAACACATCGGTTTCTAAAATTGATAAGTCAATGGCAGAAATGGGCGATGATGTAGATTTAAGTAATGTTAAATCAGAATTAAACAGTGCTAAAAAAGAGTTTAAAGATACCGGCGAAGTATCACAAAGAACTTTCAATAACTTACAAAATTCAATATCAAATGTTGATACGTCTAAAATGACAACTAAAACAAGCAAAGCATTTAATACTTTATCAAAAGATGTTAACAAGTTAGATACACAACTAACAGAAATTGGCAAACTTAATTTTGGTAAATCATTAGGCGATGAATTTAAAACAGTTGGTTATAGTTTTAAGGATTTGCAAAGCAAATTAAACAGCACTGAACTGTCGTTAAACAGCATGAAAAAGAAAATGAACGCCAGTGATTTCAAAGCATATTCCAAAAGTATGCATGAAATTAATTCAACGCTACATCAAGCCGAAACAGAATTTAAGCAATTTGGTAATATCTCATATGAAACAACACAGAAACTAAACAAGAACATTAAAAGCATATCTTTTTCACAGCTACCCGGCAAAGCAAAAATTGCGTTTAATTCAATTCGTAATGAAATGTCATCACTGAACAAAGATATTGTTTTCATGAACGATAAATTTGGTAAGACGACAAGAATTGTAAATAGTGTCGGTGGTTCGGTTAAACGTACACTTGGTGGTATGAGAAACGATTTTTCAAAAACGTTTAAGACAATAAATAAAATTGGTACTACCTTACGTAACGTTGGCGAAGTAGCTAGTGGTATGTTTAAAGGTTTAATGATTTCAAGTTTTACAGCAATCATACCGGTTGCAGGCGCTGTTGTTTCAAGTGTCATGGCTATTGGTTCATCACTAACAGCCGTAGTTGGTGGTGCTGTTGGTCTAGGTGGTGCATTTGGCATTGCCGGGGCAGGCGCAATGACAATGGTTGGCATGTCAAAACGTGCATTAGCAATGCTTGATGAAGGATTGTTAAAAGCAACGGCAGAAACACGAAAATATCAAAGCGCACTATCCGGCATTAAATCGCAATTTGATAATTTAGTTAGAGGTAATCAAGCACAAATATTTAACGTTATGGCAAACGGTATAAACGTTGCGAGATTTGCCCTAACTCAACTTACACCGGCAATAAATAAAGTTGCTAGTATTACATCAAATGCATCAAACAAGTTACTAGATTGGGTTAAGAACAGTAAAAACGCCCAAAACATGTTTAGTATCTTAAACCGAATAGGACCACAAGTATTTAAAAACATATTAAATGCTATAGGTAGCTTTGGCGACGGTGCAGTTGCTTTATTTAACAAACTTAACCCATTGTTCACATGGGCATCACAGGGCTTTGAGAACACGGCACGCAGTTTCCAAAAATGGGCTAACAGTACATCAACAGCAAACGGCATTAAAGACTTTATCAATTACACGAAAACAAACTTACCTATTTTAGGTAGTATTTTTGGCAATGTTTTTAACGGCATTATCAACCTATTCAAAGCGTTTAGTAGTGAAACAGGTTGGGTGTTAAATGGTTTAGATAGTATGACTAATAAGTTTAAAAATTGGTCGGCTACATTAAGTCAAAATAAATCATTCCAAAATTTCTTGTCTTATATAAGACAAAATGCCCCAATGGTCGGACAACTCATAGGTAATATCGTTGATGTATTTGTACAATTTGTTCAAGCAGTATCGCCAATAGGCGCAGTAGTTTTAAATATTGCAGTTAAATTAACAAAAATGATGTCTAGCTTCATGCAAGCCCACCCACAAATAACTAAATTTATAGCGTCGGCAGTTGCTTTATCCGGTGTCATTAAATTTATTGGTATCGGAATTGGCATCGTACTACCTATAATCAGACGTTTAGGAATGGTATTAAAAATACTACCACCAATCATGAAGGCAGTAGGTTTAGCAATTCGTTTCATGGGTGGACCGGTAACTATCATTATCGGAATCATCACAACGCTTGTTGGTGTGTTTATTCATTTATGGAAAACAAACGAAGGTTTTAGAAATGCTGTAATAGGTATATGGAACTCAATTAAATATTGGGCTGTTACAATTTTTACGGCTGTTAAAAACTTTTTAATAAATGTATGGACTAACATAAAAAATGGTGTTGTTTTAATCGTTCAAGTTTGGTGGCAAATTGTAAAAGGTTATTTCCAACTTTGGGAAACTGTTATAATGTCGATTTTTAACGGCATTAATAGTTTCTTTGTTTGGGTTTGGAATTTAATTAAAACGCAAGTTGTTGCAAAAATAGTACAAATGTATAACCAAGTTAAGATGTGGTTCAATCAACTTTGGTTTAGCATCAAATCAATATTTACGACAGTTAGAAATTGGCTTTTTGCCGTATGGCTTGCCATTTATTCAAAAGTAAATTATTACGCAAGGTTGATTTGGACAAAAGTTAAGCAATATTTCACTTACCTTTGGAATAGCATTAAAACTATATTCACTACTGTTAAAAACTGGTTAGTAAGTACATGGAACTTCATATACAATAAAATTTCATCATTCGCACGTTGGATATGGACGAAAGTTAAGCAATATTTCACGTGGTTATGGAATAGCGTAAAATCAATTATCACAACAGTTAAAAATTGGTTAATAAGCACATGGAGTTATATTTACAATAAAATATCTAGTTTTGCTCGTTGGATATGGACGAAGGTAAAACAATATTTTACATGGCTTTGGAATAGTACGAAGTCAATTTTTACTTCTGTCAAAAACTGGTTAATTAGTACGTGGAATTATATTTACAATAAGATTTCTAGTTTCGCACGCTATATATGGACGAAAGTAAAACAATACTTCACATGGTTATGGAATAGTGTTAAATCAATCGTGACAACAGTTAAAAACTGGTTGATTTCAACATGGAATTACATTTCGGACAAAGTAGTTTCGTTTGCTCGTTACTTATGGAGTAAAGTACAAAGTGCTTTCATGTCATTATGGCGCTCAACAAAATCAATTTTTAATTCCGTTCGTAGTTTCTTATATGATGTTTGGCGTAAAATACGTGATTTCGTCGTAAAATACGCTTTAAAATTATATAACGGTGTTAAAGACAATTTCACAAGCCTTTGGAACTCAACAAAACGTATTTTCAATAACGTTTGGGATTTTATGGTTGATGTTTGGAACAACATTAAAAATTCAGTTGTTAATACGGCTAAAGACCTTTGGGACAGAGTAGAATCCACATTTAACAATATGAAAAATGGTTTATCAAAAATTATTGATAAAATCAAAGGATTTATTGGAGATATGGTCGATTCAATTAAAAGTGGATTAAATAAATTAATCGACGGTATTAATTGGGTTGGCGATAAATTAGGTATTGATAAAGAAATACCACATTTAAGCACTGGTACGACGCACGACCAACAAGTTAATAGAAAAGTCAAAACAACAAGTGACGGTGCTTTAAAAGAAGGCACATTCGCTACAGTTGGCGATAAAGGTAAAGGTAATGGACCGGGTGGTTATCGTAATGAAATGATTAAATATCCTAACGGTAAAATATCATTCACACCAAATAGAGATACCAATACATTCTTACCTAAAGGCTCAAAAGTCTATAGTGGTAAACAAACACATGCACTATTGAACCAAAATCCAACTAACAGCACTTTAGGTGGCGATGTAAACGCACGCTTAAACGGTGGTACTGTTGGCAACGCTTTAAGTTGGGCAGGCGACAAATTAGGTCAAGGTTATAATTGGACTAAAGACAAAGTAGGTAAAGGCGCAGATTGGCTTAAAGATAAAGTCGGCGATGTAATGGATTGGGTCGAGAAACCCGGGAAATTACTTGATAAAGCACTAGAAGCATTTGGCGTTGATTTCGGGGATTACTCCGGTATCGTTGGCGACTTTGCTAGAGGTGGATTAAAACGCCTTAAAAAAGGTGCAGAAGAAAAAATCAAAAGTTGGTTTGCACAAGTTACAGCCGGCAACAGTAGTTTCCTAGACTTTTCGCCGGGTAACATAAATTTCCCTTATAGTCCAAACGGCAGAGCGCCCGGTTATCCGTTCAACAGTCCACATATGGGTATTGATTTAAACTATATCTACGAGAAAGTTTATTCAACAATCAGTGGACTAGCTAGAGCAATACCACAAGACGGTAGTGGTTTTGGTAATCACGTATCTATTAAAAACGGTAGTGGTTTAGAAGTTATTTACGGACACCTAAGCGACTTTGCATTTGACGGTAGCAAACAAGTTAAAGCTGGCGACAAACTAGGTACATCAGGTAATTCGGGGCGTTCATCGGGACAACACTTGCACTATGAAATGAGGCAAGACGGTAAACCGTTTAACCCGTTACCATGGTTGAAATCACATGTTGGTGGTTCTGGTGGTAACTGGAACGTTAAGAAAGCATTGAAAAAAGCCGGTTTACCAACTTCAAAAGATTACGTAAGTGCATGGCAAAGACAAATACAAACCGAAAGTGGAGGCGACGCTAAAGCTATCGGCGGAACAGACGGATTGTTGGACGGTCGAGCTAAAGGACTTGTACAAGTTAAGCCCGGCACGTTTAACGCCTTTAAACTACCCGGTCATGACAACATCATGAACGGTATGGATAACTTAATAGCAGGTATGCGTTACGCAAGCGCAAAATACGGTTCATCAATACTTGATGTCATCGGTCATGGGCATGGTTATGCTAGTGGTGGTATTATCAACAGTCCGGAAATGGCGTGGCTTGCTGAAGGTGGATTTAGTGAATCTGTCATAAGTCACGACCCGGCAAACAAAGTTAAATCGCAAGCTATTTGGAAGGAAACAGGCGACAAGCTAGGTTTCAGTACCGAAGGCGAAACGTTGCGTCGTATCATGGAACTTATCGAAGAAGGCAACGAAACGAACGAAACAATAGAAGTTAACACACGTAACAATGGCAACAATCCAATTTATCTTGATAATAAGAAAGTTGGTAAACAAATTGCAGAACCGGTTAGACAAGAAATTGAAAACATCGAAAGAAGAAACAATCGCTTTAACCGTAGATAGAAAGGAGGTTGCTAATGAGTAATTTTTCATTTAACGGTATTGAAAAAGATTACTGTTACTATACCGACTACACAACAAGTTGGGGACAAGATAGAGAAATTAACACTACTGATGTACAAGGACGGTCCGGAACCGTCCTAACATCTGTTAGGGATAAAGTAAGAAAAATCGAAGTTAAATTATTGGTCGATAGTTTAGAAGTTGGAGAAAGTTTGGAACATGTCGCCGAAGATATGGCAGACTGGTTAACAACAGACGAACCAAAACCGATAACATTTGCAAGAGAACCCGACAGAATTTATTACGGAATTTTAGAAGGTACAATTGATAAAGATTATTTTGTTAATTTCGGTAAAGCTACAGTTAATTTTCTTTGTGTAGACCCTTATAAATACGCTAGTACAAGAACCAAACAAACAGCAATTTCAGACCAAGCAACTTTATACAATGCTGGTAACAAAGATGCGCCAATAGAGATACAGGCAAGAGCTTTAAAACCTAGCAGTCATTTTATGATTGCGAAAGGATATAACGGCGATAGCGACGAATTTTTTATGGTTGGCGATGATGACGTAGATAAACCGTTGGATAACTACACCCCACCCGTATTAATTTCTGAAATGCGAGATATGAGGGGTTGGATTGAACTAGGTAACGGAAGTATTAACGATAATTATTTAGGTGGTACTACTGGTGGCGAATTACAAAGCTCATCAACAAACAATAGTATATATCTAAATGTTGATACACTAGATAACGACGGTTGGAATGGTGCTGGTCTTAAAAAATCATTTTCAAAAAGCGTTCAAGACTTTAGAGTAACGGTTAAAATCCTAGTTAATAATACGAAAAAAGGAACGGCTAAATTTTCGCAATTTGTTTATGATGTAGATAATAGATTGTTGGCAT
The DNA here is from genome assembly GCF_025558845.1 of Staphylococcus ureilyticus. Lineage (NCBI taxonomy): Bacteria > Bacillati > Bacillota > Bacilli > Caryophanales > Staphylococcaceae > Staphylococcus > Staphylococcus ureilyticus. The sequence goes on from NZ_CP094825.1 coordinate 1,101,605, forward strand.
CAATCGGATATGTTAAGAAAAGTGAATCAAGAAGAACAGGAACGATTATTGTTACTTTATTTAATCAAAGTGGCGAACAAATAAAAATTTATGATTTTGATAACGACCCGTATATACAAGGTCTTGATAGTTTCGTTATTTATGTCGCCTTAACTAGGAAAGGTAATGAGTTTACGGTTAAAAGTTGGAAGTACGACGAAACGCCATATCCACAAAGATTAGTGCCGATTGCAGTAAGAGAAAAAACCTTTACCGATTCCGGAAACTTTTATCAACGCAAAGTAGCGAGTACCACGCTTTATCAAGCTAGGTATCAAAATACCTCGTTTGCTAATATCTACATTTTAGGTACGTACAATAGAGAATTGCTAGAAAAACCTAAAGGCGCTAGAGATATGATAATACAAAAAGGGGACAATATTAGAATAGACACAGAAAATAATATTGTAGTCATTAATGAAGAACCTATGTTACAAGAAAAAACTTTTGCAAGTGATTTCTTTAATATTGAAAGTGGGACAAACGAATTAATCGTTTTACCCGAAGACACTTTTGATACATCAATATTTTGGCGAGATAGATATTTATAATTTGATTGGGGGTGTTTAATTGATTCATCTATTAAATTTTAAAGACGAAATCATAGATTTTATTTCCGAAGATGACGGGGCATTATTTGAGGCAAAACACAACAGACAAGAAAAAGATAAAAAAGAAACGTTTGATTTTTCAATCCTTTCAAGTCGAGCAGAAAAATTTAGAGAGCGTAACCGAGTTATTACACAAGATAGCAACGGAAAATACAGGGAATTTATTATAACTGGTATTTCTGATGATATGGACGGTATAACCGAAATACAAACTAATGCATCTTATCTTGAAGATATTGGAACAGCAAAGCCGTTTGTTCCGGGAGAATTAAAAGATATGACTGTAACACAAGCCTTGTATGAAGTGTTACGTGATACAGGTTGGGAGGTTGCGCCCGATACAGAATATAATGGTTTAAAAACAACAACGTGGACGGAACATAAAGCGCCTTATGACGTAGGACTACAACTTGAAACTACCTATGATATGGAATTAGATTTTTATATTGAATTAGGTTCAAACAAAGTTGAACATCGTTACGCCGTATTAAAAAAACCTAAAAGATTATTTAAAGGTAAAGAAATTGTTTTCGGTAAAGATTTAACAGGATTATCAAGAGAAATTGATTTCACTGAAATTAAAACGGCTTTAATGGTCGTAGGTCCGGAAGATGACGACGGAAACACAACCGAGGTTATCGTTACAGACGACCAAGCACAAGAACAGTTTGGTTTACCACAACGTTATATTTGGGACGTTTACAAACCTGAATCACAAGACAAAGATATAACAGAAAGTAAATTAAAAGCGTTAGGCGAAAACGAATTAGATAAAATTAAAACGGCTAGTGTTACTTACGAAATATCTTCTTTAGATATTGATTACTTATATCAACATGAAACAACATCAATTGGCGATACAATCAGAGTTAAAGACGAAGATTTTAACCCACCGTTGTATATAGAGGCCGAAGTAATTGGCGAAGAATACGATTTACTAGGAAAAGAAAGTGTTTATACTTTCGGTAAAGTTATAAGATATAGTGAAGAAGATTTGACGCAATTCTTTAGACAACGTTTACAAGAAATTAGAAAAAAATTAAACGATGATATAACGAACCTCAATACACAATTACAAGAAACGGTAGAAAATGCAGATAAGTATTATGAACAAAAAATAATTAAACAACCCGAACCACCCGAAAATCCCGTTGATGATATGTTATGGTACGACACAAGCAATCCGGACGTTGCAGTATTGCGAAGATACAGAAACGGGGAATGGCACAACCAAACAGCAAGTGACGTACAACAACTAGGTGGTATGACAAGAGAAGAAACAATTTACAACGAATTGATAAGTACGTTTGAGGATTTACAGTTACAACATTCCATGCTACAAAGCGATGTTTATGATGTAATCAATAGTCAATATTTGGTTGATACGAAATTGAAAGAACAAGTACAAACAGATTTAGACGGTGTTAGCGTTGTATTCAATCAAATTAAAACGAATTTAGATAGCATGGATAAAGATACGGCTACAATCGGCAAATTGATAGATACACAAGCAATGTTTCAAGATTATAGGGAAAACCTTCAAAAACTAAATGATAGCGTACAGAACGCTAAAATAAGCATTGATGAGCGTTTAAAATTATTGCAACAACAATACACCGAAGAAAAATTTAACGATGCAATGACCGAAGTAGCAAATACATTGCCTAACGGGGAATGGGATAGTGAAAAAGGTAGGTTGTTAGCTGATATTCCTAATCAAGAACAATTGAACAATTTAAAAACAACAGTCAACGATTATATTGACGGCGAAATAAAAACGCTTAATGATAATTTAGTGGATAAAATAAACACTGATATTAAAGCAACAAAAGAAGAATTAAACGCTAGTGTTTCGAGTGTTCAAGAAAAGGTAGACGGTTTAGAAGTAGGCGCAAGAAACTTATTAGTAAGCTATGCAGACAAATATAAAGGAATGGTTAAACCCTATATTGAAAGCACACAAAGTTTTGAATTTTCCGGTTGGGGTGCTAACCTTTATTCTAGTGAATATATAAATCAAAAATTGAAACCGGAAGAAACGTACACTATTTCTTATGATGTTGAAGTTATCAGACTAACAGACCTAGCAGAACAATTAGAACCTACAGGCTTATCAACCGGATTAATTCTTTTTGATAGAACAGCAAATGATTATGTCATGCATTCAAGAAAAGAAATGCCACGTGAAATTGGTTATACCGAACACATTTCAGAAACATTTAAAATGAAATCCGGAAATTACGATTTAATAGGTTATTCAAATCTGTTTAGAGGTAACGTTATTGTTGACAATGCAACGGATAATGAAACAAATGACCCTACAGAAACCACACAGGACGACACAGAAGAACAAAACACGACAACTGATACAAATACAACCGAAACAACAACAGATGACACAACAAGCGCTCAAGAGTCTACAGAAGATACGACGACAGACGGAACAACGACAGACACGACAAAAACTGTTGAAGTATCAGAAAGTGATACTATACGTATTACTAATTTAAAACTTGAAAAAGGTACGGTAGCAACAGATTACACACCGGCACCGGAAGATTTTCAAAATGATATTAGTAGTATTAGCGCAACAGTTGAAGAACAAAACACAGAACTTTCATTGATGAAAGATAGTATCAATTTAAAAGCAGATAAAACAACAGTTACACAACAATTAGGAACGGTAGAATCGCAAGTAGAAGATAATACAGCACAATTAAATATACAAGCCGAAGAAATTAATAGTAAGGTTTCAACTAGCGACTACACAGCAGACCAAGAAAATGTTGTTAATCGTTTAGACAGCGCCGAAACAGAACGCCAACAATTAAGTGATGAAATTAATGATAGAGTAACGTTAACCAAATATCAGAATCTTAACATTGGTACACGTAACTTAATGTTAAACACTAATGAACGTGATGATTTTATAGGTGTAGAAGATACAGAACTTCACATTGAATATGAATTTACTAGACCATTAACCGTTGGCGATGAATACACATTGTCTTATGAAATTTATGACTTGTCCGGAGAACCGATAAATCGTGTAAGTTATTATCCTTATGACCCGGCAGGCGAAAGACGTAATATATCAGTTGTAGATAATAAAGTTATAGCAACGTTTAAGGCACAAGCAAAAAGTGAAAAGATGTATCTTTATAAAGGTCTTGCCGGAATGACAGACTCAACAAAAGACTTTGTTATAAAAAATGCAATGTTAGTTGAAGGTAATAAAGCCGGCGATTATGCAGAAGCGCCGGAACATTCCGATACACGTTTAAACGAAATGGAAACATCAATCAAACAAAACGGCGAACAAATCCAAGACCGAGTAAGTTTAACCGAATTTAACGAAAGTAATAAAACGTTGTCACAAGTTATTTCAACGCTCACACAAGACACGACAAACGGTTTAACTTATACGTTTGATGAAAACGGTAAGATAACAAGTTTTAACGTTGGTAATGACGGTGTAACAATCAGAGGCGATAGTGTAGATATTACGGTCAACGATGATTTTAAAGTCGTAGCACAAGATTTAAACAACAAAGTAGACCAAGACAATATTATTAACCGTTTAAACTTGTCGCCCGAAGGTTTAGATATTGACGTTAATAATTTAGGTATTAGAGGTGGCGACAACAACCAATACTTAAACATAGAAAACGACACTATCGAATTACATGGTAGTTATACAAGAACGTGGCAAGGTTCAACGGATAACAACAATGTGTTTACTAGATTAAAAGACGGTCATTTAAGGTTTAGAAATAACGATTTTGACCGTTCTATTTATGTTTCAGATTTCGGTATTTCAACTTATCTTGACGGCGACCCACGAAATGCGTCAGGGACTTTAGAATTTTTTGACTACACTTACGATAGTGGTGCAAGAGGTGTTACATTACAATCCGGTTTAGGTGTTGTGGCATTAAGAGCTGATTCAAACCGAATGGTTATTGAGGCAGACGACACCGTTAACATTGGTAGTAATAAATATTCAGTTTATATTAGACCTTTTGCTAATACACGTGCTGGTGTAAACGAATTTCAATATTATGTTAAAGATAACCCAACAGCCGACGAAACAGACGGTGCATTACTTTACGGTAATTTAACAGGTTCCGGCGTTAAAATGGGTTCCGGCATTAGATTTAGTAAAAGCGCACCGGTTGTATACGCAACCAACGATAACGGCGATATTGGAAGTGGGTATTTTTATGGCGAAGGGTTTCAAGGCGATTGGATTACTAAAAACACTAATTTATACGCTTGTGTAGAAAGTAACGGCTCGTTAAGAGTTACCGATATAATGGGTTATAACGGTGGCGACCCTAATTATAGAGATATAGAGGCAATGCGTTTAAACACGTACCACAGCTATGCATTTGCTAATCACAGTGGTAAAGATGTTTACTTTGGCGTTGGTTATAATGAATTGAGAATTACAGCAAACGATTGGTGGAACGGGGGTAACCCGAAATATCAAGATATTAGATTCAAAAGTTATTACGCTACTTCATCTGAAAAATATAAATATGACATTCAAAAATGGGATTACGAAGTATTAGATGTGATTAAGAATGATTTACAATTGTATTCATTTAAACGTGAAGAAGAAAGAGGTAGCGATTACGAACGTAATCATAGAGGTGTAGTTATTGAACGTGAAACACCTATAGAATGGGTACACAGGGACGGCGTAGATAATTACGAAATGTTATCGTGGTCGTTAAAAGCAATTCAAGAATTAGCCCATGCAAAAGATGAACAAGATATAATCATGCAAAAACAAGATGAAAGAATTAAAAAATTGGAGGAATTGATAAATGCAAAATAACCAAAATGAACAACACAAACCTAATTCGGACTACATGGTTAACTACCTAGTAGATGATAACGCAAGATTAACGAAAGAAAACGCAATGTTAAAAGCAATTATCCAAGAGCAAAACGAAAAAATTTAAAGAGTTAAGCGAATCACAAGAAGTTAGCGATTAAATCGTTAGCTTCTTTTTATTATAAAAATTTTTTATTAGGAGTGAATTATTATGCTAGAACGTAAAGAACAATCATTTTATTTGGTGGAAAAAGACAAAGAAACAGGTGAAGAATATCCAATGCAAAAAGTGTATAACGGTAGCGCCTTTTCACGTACGACAAGTACATTCAACGCTTATAAATTCGATACTGTAGACAAAGTTAAATCGGCTTGCCAATTGCAAAACAGCATGAACGAAATGTTTGGAGAAGCGAGCATTGTTTATTATGCAGAGGAAAATATAACACGAACTTTGTTTGACAAAACAGGCGCAAATGAAGATACAAAAGAAGATGCAACAACAGAAGATAACACAGCAACACAATAAACAACATCAACAAAGAAATACATTACCCACTACATTTGAACGGGAGGGTAATAAAACCATTGGATTCATGGGGACCACGTATAAATACAGTTGAAAGAGAAATAAAGGAGTTGAAAGAAGCTAACAAAGAACTTAAAAAAACAGATGAAAACTTAAAACAAAGAATCGATAAAAATTTCAAAGAATTAGACAACAAGTTGGACGTTAAGCACAAAGAACAAAACGAATATTCAAAGGAATTAGTTAAGAAGTTAGACGATATAACATCAAGTCAAACAGACCAAAAACTTATAAACCAAGAATTACGTTTTACTTTGAATAACTTCAACGAAGATTTAAAGAGAGAACGAGAAGAAAAGCAGATTGAAAAGAAAGAACGAGAACAAACGAACAAAGAAATTAAAAACACAAGACGTTGGACAATAGGAATGGTGGTTAGCTTTTTAATACCTTTGTCTATTGCTATTATTCAATATTTCTTTCTTTGAAAGGAGGTGAAAAGTTATGTTGAAACTATTAACACAAGCAACTATTTTAGGCTCATTCTTAACATGTTTTTGGTTCGGCGATTGCTAATCAGTAACAACGGACAAACCGGCTATTAATTTAGTCGGTTTTATTTTATTAATTGGAGGATTTAAAAATGGAACAAATTATTACTTTTGCAACAATCATATCAGTATTAACAATCGGAATTGTACAAGGTGTTAAACAAACAGGTTCAATACCTAAAAACATTATACCTTTAATATCAATCGTAATCGGTGGTGTTATTGGTGGTGTTTCAGTATTCATTCCAGAAATCTTTTCTGAATTATCAGTTGGAGCTCGTATTTTAGGTGGTGTTATTAGTGGTCTAATGGCTACTGGATTATGGGAAACAGGAAAACAACGCAGTGGTAAGACAAAAGACGACCACCAAAAACAAGGTGGAGGCAAAGTTTAATAATTAAACAATCAACCGGCTACTATATAGCCGGTTTCTATATAAAATAATGGAGGTTTTTTAAATGGCTCAAGAAAAATGGAATGGTGTTCCGGTACGTTATGACTGGTTACCAGTTGGAACAAGACGTAGTGGACAACCTTTAACAACAGGTAATCCGAAATTTGCAGTAGCACACGATACAGGCAATTTAAACACTACAGCACAAGACAATGTGAACTATTACAAAAATTCATATAATATTGATTGGTCTATTGTCGCAAGCGCTCACATATTCGTAGATGACAAAGAATGTATTGTTTGTATTCCCGTTACAGAAAAAGCGTGGCATGTGTTATATGGTGCAAGTGCAGACAACCAAACGTACGGTGTAGACGCTAACGACGGGGCATTTGGTGCTGAAGGTTCATATTTCACAGACAAAAAGCGTTCTCAAAAATCACTAGACAATTTAGCTCGTGTTATAGCTTACTTATGTAACTACTGGACTATCGATTACAAAACAGAACTTCCGGGTCATCAAGATATACAAGTTGGTAAAGTGGACCCGGGCAACTTATTAGAACATGCCGGTTATAGTCGTGATGTTAGTAATTTAGATAATATTATTGCTGAATATATCGACGGCGTGGACGAAGAAAGCGATAGCGAACCTTCAAAAGAATTATCAGAACCAACGAAAGAAAAACCAACAGAAAGTCCTAAAACAAATGTTACTTACAAAGAAGCTATAGAGTATATGCACAGCCTAAAAGGGCAATACGTTGACTATGACAAAAAATTTGCATTTCAGTGCATGGATTTAATTGTTGATTATGCAGACCACGTAACAAATGGTTACAGAATATGGGGTAATGCGAAAGATTTAACATGGATAGCTTTACCTAAAGGGTGGAAACTTGTAGAAAATACGCCCGATTATGTGCCACCTATCGCTTCAATTGCAGTATACACAGAAGGCATTTATAAAAAATGGGGTCACACTGGTTTAGTTTGGGATAACAGTGGAGGTACAGAAACATTTGTTATTTTAGAACAAAACTATGATACTTTAGCAAACAGTCCGGCGAAATTGAGAACTGATAATTTTGAAGGTTTAACACACTTCATTGTTCCCGATTTTGTAGATGAAGATGTAGATTTAACAGACATCAAGCCGACAAAAGTTAAAGGAAACAAAAAAGGAAAAGCGCTTGAACTAGGCAATGTACCACCTAAAAAACTTACGTGGTCTAACCAACCGTACTTTAGAGCGACAGCAGATAGCGAAGGTGTTTCTATTTGTAGACCTAACCACAACAATGTAATGGTTGTTACTAGCGAAACTTATAATGCCGGTTATGAAGATTTATATATTTATGAAATTCGTGACGGTTGGGCTAGAGTGTATGCACCCGATAATGACGGTTTCGTTTGGTATGAACGATTACGTATTAATAAAGTGTTTAAACCGGGTGGCGCTAACGGATTACACGATGATACTAATTCATACAGCAATGTATTAGACGATTTGGCGATTGGTTCAATTCCACCCGACGACTTAAATTGGTCTAAAAATGCATACTTTAGAGGTCGTGTAGATAGTTACGGCGCTACAGTCGCAAAACGTACAGGCAATAGAAATAACTATAGTTGGAACTTAACAAATGAAATTTATAATGCAGGTTACGACCAATTTTATATATTTGAAATCTTAAATGGTTGGGCTAGAGTTTATTCATCATCAAACAATGGTTGGATATGGCACGAACGTTTAAGAGTTGTAGAAGTTTATTAATATGTTACAATTAAGTTAACCACATAATATATAAGGGCAGGCACGTACCAGGTGCTTGCCCTTTTTTTATGTGAAAATATGATATAATATATATTGAATACGAGAGATACCGTGTTATGTAATTCGGTGACGCCATAACAGTCCAGTATCTAAAAATGAGAGCATGCCCCTCACTATACGAGAAGGTAGAAATCATAAATCGGAGGTCGGCGGATATTGGTTGGTGTGACTGTTGCGACGGATAACACTTGAAACCTCCATATACATATTAAGCCCCCATACATGTTACTGGGTGGTTATTTTTTGTTTACGAAATCCCAAAGGTTGTGTATAATTAATCTAACAAAGGAGAGTCTAAATCGTTTTACTATTCTAGGAGGAGATGGTGGAATGTATATGACAAAAGAACGAAAAGAACCGTTATATGAAAAAAGAAATAATCATAGATTTGATTTAAAAAAATTAAAAGAAAATGCAGTGCGTGTTAATCAGGTGAATAGCAAGATTAAACTAGATAAACATAACAAGGCAGATTTAGACTGGTACTTTGGATAATATATATGATTATGGCAATATGCATTGGTGCGTTGTTTTCTTTGAAGGTTCGAATGAATCAAAAGAAAGACCTATCTTTGTTGTAGATAATGAAGATGGAGATATATATTTTTTCAGAATCACGTCACAAGAAGGTTTGCCCCATCAAAGAAAATACAGGCCTGCGCTAATAAATTGGCGTGCATATGGATTAGATAGAGCATCATATATAAACATAGAGTTTCCTTTGTCCATAAGTGAAATTAGTAATTTTAGCGAAGCAACTCACATTGCCAAAGCTAGAGAAATAGATATAAAAAACTTAGAATTTTATTTAAGAGAACTAGGTTATTAACATACACTCACCAGCCGGTGGGTGTTTTTTTGTTGCATCTATACGAAAATAAAGGGATAGATAAATTGGATTTGAAAGATATTGTGGATGTAAAATAATTAAAAAACTTTAAGAAAGATGTTGCATAAAGGACAATTGTCCTTTATAATAAGTAGTGTAGTAAGGAGGTGGCAAACAGTGAACCGTTTGGAACGGAAAGAAAAAGAAGCAATGATTGCAGAAACCAAAAGCAGAACCTTCCGAAATTACTGCTTAGGGATAGCAACCATCGCTTCAATAATCAAATATTGGTTGGGGATTTAATCCCCTTCCACCTTATTATATATCGAGGTGATAAAAATGACAAATCTAACAAAAATAAGAATTAGAACATTTTTAAATTATGCAATAGGTATAAGTGTATTAGCGATTGTAATATATTTTTTGTTAAAATAAACAATTAAACGGTTCACTAAACTTTATGATAATAGATACAGTTAACAGATTAATTAATTCTAACATAAGTGCAATAGAAATAGAAAAAGCAACTGGTGTTGATGCATCTTCAATTAGACGTATACGCAGAGGGGAAAGAAAACTTGAAAATTTAAGTTTTGAAAAAGGAGTAACGTTATATAAATACGCAAAAGGAGAATTGAAAATGAGTCAGAAAGAAAAAGAAATTATTATGAATCATTTGAATGATTTATTACCAGTCATGGAAGAAACAACAGATGAAGAAACTAAAGACAGAATTGATGTAAAAATCACAGAATTGATGAAAAATTTAAATTTAACATGGGATGACATGGGGTAATACGCAAAAGCCCACTTTGTTTAGGTGGGATGTTTATGAAAAAATAAATTAAAAATGAATATGTATTTGCTTTTTTATATCTTACTTGACTCAAAAAGTACACAATGATATTTTATATTTACATCTAAATTTTGATTACTTCAAGGGACACTTTTTGTGTCCCTTTTTTATTTATTCGAATGAGAAATATTCACTTTATTTATTAATCTCTATTTAAACTTATTAAATAAAATGATATGTTGTGTAATGTAAGAATTAAAATATATTGGGGGATTTAAAATGAAAAAAATTATTTTTCCATTAAGTGTAGGTTTATTATCAAGCGCTCTATTTTTAGGTAATGGAGTTGCTGATGCAGCTATTAATGAAGATAAGCTGAAAAACGATGCTATTAGTAAAGTTTCTGAAGAATTTGAATATGTAGAGAATGGTTTGAAAGCTACTGGTCAAGTAGAAGATAAAGGTCAGTATTATGAAGTGCCAGCAGTTCAAAGTACAGGTGTTGGCGGTTTACAAATTATTAAGGTTGATAAAGAAACTGGTAATTTACAATTCGGGGACAATGATACTAAAAATTTTCAAGCGTCAGGTTCCTTAAACATGGATACTTATAATACTGATGAAAATTCAACGAAAGATAAAAACAGTAATATAGAAGAAACTAAAAATCAAACTGATATGCTACCAGAAACTGGTGTAGAAAATGATTTTAATAATATCTTATTCGGTGTTCTATCATTAATATTAGGTGTTAGTTTCTTTGCAATAAAAAAACTAAGAAATAATGTTTAAATATTGAAAAAAGACAATCATATCAATTGATTGTCTTTTTAATAATTTACATGGAATTTAATATAAAGATTCATATATTGCAGGAAGGTGGGTTAGTATCAAGAATAGCATTATAATATTATTTGGTTTAGTGTTATATGTTACTTGTGTTTTATTTTTAATGTATGAATTAAATAAACAAAGTACATATAGTCCACCAGCATATATGCAAGACATGATATTTGAAAAAGAAGTTGAAGTGAAACTCAATGATGTAGGTTATAAAATAGAAAATGTTGAAAAAAGTAAAAAAATTAGAGCCGATAACCATACATATACTGCACAGAAAAAATATTTGATAATGACATTAAGGGTTGCTAATTACAGAAACACTGATGTTACTTTGAAATATAATACATTTGCTTTGACTAATAACATTAATACCTTATATCCCGATACTAAAATAAGTGAAGAGCTTAATAAAGCAGTTAGCAACAATATAAACGAAAAAATATTTACCAATATTAAAGCTAATAACGTCAAAAAGATTCATTTAGTGTTTAATTTAAATAAAAACTTCATGCAAGCAAAAGACATTTTATTAAATGTATATTCAGAAACAAACGTCCAAAATAGAATTTCTATAGCCTTATAAACTTTTTATTTTATATGGAGTTGAAAATCAATGTACGCCATATTGGAAAAGTGAATATAAGTGTAGCGATAATACTTAAGCATAATAAAAAAGAATTTACTAAACGGTCCCCATGAATGATAGAAAGAATATTGACTATTAGTAATATAATTAAAACTATCATGCCATTAAAGAAGTATAATTCGCCATCAAAAAATTTATTAAAAGATAAAATAGGGATTAAATAAGCAATTAAGGTTGATAAAGCAGATATGATAGTCATATAATATTTCATTTTTTAAAGCCTCCTTTTTAACAATTTCCCTAATCATATCGAAAAATTCAAATTACATCTACTAAATTTTAAGGGAATCAATGTTCTCTCTTTAAATGATTTATAAGGTATGTTAAATTGCATTTAGGTCATAGTTCTCCAAACTTTGCCTGTTAAATTCAATGAGTTTATTTTTTTAATTCTTAACTTACTTTAAGGGAATGAGACAGTTAATACTGTCTCATTTTTTACTGTTATTAAAAATCCATTCATAACGGGGACCATTATTTTAAAGGAAAACAAGAATGTTTGTTCTGTTTTACGAATGATGATACGAACACTTAAAAGCAATGTCTTACATATATAGTGGCAACAGATTGGCAACAAAACGTTTAAAAGAAGTTTTAAAATGCTGTCATGGCGCTTTTAAATTGTTTTAATTTTTTGAAGTTAAATTGTTGATTTTAAAGTATTTTTGAATGTTCGGGTCAAATGATGACAATGATGAATAAAAATCAAGACGACGCATTCAAGAAGAAGAAATAACGTCTTGTGAAGGCTGATGATTACTACCTACTAGTAAATCGTCAGCTTTTTTGGTTTGAACAAATACCTATTATATTTAAAAAATGAGAATATAATCTAGGTTCGGTCATATAAATGTGATGGTGCTTAATTTTGCTATTTGCAAACCATACTATAATGATTCGAAATTTTATAGATGGATTAAGTTTTTTAAATGGGCATTAAAATAATTAAAGTGATAGTGAATGTAATTTATTTTTTAAATATTCAGTAAATATTTGATTGTAAAATCATATTTGTTATAATTTGTATATATAAGGGAGGTATTAATAAGTGAAGAGTGCTTATGACATGGAAGACAAAGAAGTTTTAGATCGACTAGCAAATATGCATATTAACTTTTCTACTGATGAAGCTTTCAAAGAATATCACAATGCGATGCAAATGCATGATATGAATTATCTTAGATATACTTTAGAAAATGCATTGTCAGCTTGTGATACAACACGTGCTATTTAAATAGCAATGAATAAGATAAGTCTGAAACAAGGCTTATTTTATTTTGAGTAATTTTCTATCAATACCTCCCGACGTTGGCATTAATCATTTGATATATACATAATTGAATTTTGAAATCTACAAATAAGGCTAAATAACATGTTATACAGATCAAATGAAACATATTAAAATTACTGAATGTTAAATAGTAAAATGATATACTATCTTAGGTGGAGATTTAGCCAGTAACATAAAGAAGGTGTAAGCATGTTATATTTAGTTTTTTCTATAGTTGTAGCTTTTTTAATGGGTATTGGGGTAATCGTTGTAAGAATGAAGGCGCAACAATATCCAGTAAATGAAAAGAAAATTATTTTACCGCCGTTTTTTATGGCAACAGGTGCATTAATGTATGTTGTTCCTTATTTCAGGTTAACAGGTATGGAAATAATAGAATGCATTATATTAGGCGTGCTTTTCTCAACGATATTGATTTGGACGTCTCGTTTTGAGACATACGGTAGTGAAATATATATGAAGCGTTCTAAAGCTTTTCCTATTATCTTAATTTCGCTATTGTTGATTAGAACGATTATAAAAATATTTATTAGTAATAAAATAGATCCAGGTGAAATTGCTGGCATGTTTTTCTTACTAGCATTTTGTATGATTGTACCTTGGAGGTTGGCTATGTTATATCAATATAAAAAAGTTAAGAAAACATTAATTAAATAAGCGAAATATGTAATAATACTAGTGTAATTGAATATGCTTGATACAAAAGGCTACTAAATTTCCTTAAAAATCATGGAATTTAAGTAGCCTGTTTTATATTTTGAGAAATTACTTGAGTATTAAGTTGGAGTATTATATCATAAAATCGAACGGATGTTCTATTAGGAGTGGTAGAATGAAAATTATACATACAGCTGATTGGCATTTAGGTAGGATTTTGAATGGAAAATCTTTACTGGAAGACCAATCACATATATTAAACCAATTTATAGATAAAATGAACGACGAAAAACCAGACGTAATCGTAATAGCAGGTGATTTATACGATACAAGTTATCCGAACAAAGCAGCAATTCAGTTATTAGAAAATACAATTAATACGTTAAATTTAGAAATGAACATTCCTTTAGTGATTATAAGTGGAAATCACGACAGTAAAGAACGGTTAAATTATGGCTCGAAGTGGTTTGAAAAATCTCAACTTTATATTAGAACCTCATTAGAAGATATGTGTTATCCTATTTCGATTGGAAATATTGATTTTTATACATTACCATTTTCTACTGTGAATGAAACAAGTTATTTTTTTAATGATAAAACGATTGAAACGCATCAACAAGCCGTGAATAAATCAATAGAATTTATAACGCAGAATATAAATGAAAATAAAGTGAATATGTTGGTAGGTCATCTCACAGTCCAAGGAGGTATTCGCAGCGAATCTGAAAGAGCATTGACAATTGGCACTGTTGAATCAGTTGCAGAAAATTCATTCCAGCAATTTGATGCAGTATTGTTAGGCCATTTACATCATCCATTTAGTATAAATTCGAATGTTATTCATTATAGTGGTTCTTTATTACAATATTCTTTTTCAGAAGCTACACAACCTAAAGGTTATAGGGTAATTGAAGTGATAGATCATAAATTAAAAAATAAATTTAAACCATTAACACCTTTAAGGCAATTAGAAGTCATTGAAGGAGACTATGAAGATGCTATCCAAGAAAAATTAGACATAAAAGATAAAAACAATTATTTACATTTTAAGCTAAAACACATGTCACATGTTAGTGATCCTATGATGCATTTGAAACAAATTTATCCAAACACGTTGTCACTTACCAATAGTTCGTTTGAATTTAATACCCCGTTACATCATGAAAATATAGAAATACAAAAATTAGATGATAAAACAATCATTAATAAATTTTTTGAAAATATGACGGATGAAACATTAACGAGCGTTCAAAATAATAAAATTGGTAAAGTTTTAAATCATTTACTTGAAGGAGATCAGACTAAATGAGACCTTTAACTTTAAAATTAACTAATTTCGGCCCGTTTTTAGACGAAACAATTGATTTTCAACAAATAAATAATGATCAATTGTTTTTAATTAGCGGAAAAACGGGATCAGGGAAAACGATGATATTTGATGCTATTGTGTTCGCTTTATTTGGTGAAGCATCGACAAAAGATAGAAACGAAGGGGATTTACGTAGTCACTTTGCAGATGGTAAATCACCAATGGTCGTTGAGTTCGAGTTTGAATTGAGAGATTGTATTTATAAAATTAATCGACAAGGTGCATTTGTAAAAGAAGGCAATAAAAATAAAACACTTGGTCAACTTTCAATTTATCAACTTGAAGATACATATGAATTACGTGAAAGTAAAGTGAATGCTGGAAATCAATTTATTAGAACGTTACTTAGAGTTAATTCAGAACAGTTTAGACAATTATTTATCCTTCCTCAGGGTGAATTTAAACGTTTCTTATTATCTAAAAGTATAGAAAAACAAGAAATACTAAGAACATTGTTTAATAGTCAAAGATTTGAAGAAATACAAAAATTGTTAAATGATGATGTTAAAGAGGTAAGGGCGAATATTGAAAAGCGATATCATACACTTGAAACGGATTGGATGGATTTGGATACTTTTGATGATACCGTGTTAAAAGAATATAAAGAAGTTAGTTCAAGACAAACTGATAAAATTAAAGCATTAATACCACAATTCAAAAGCATAGGTGAATCTATTCAAAATGATTTATTAGCAGCTGAAAAAAGAAGTATTGAAAAATTTGAGCAAGCTGAAAATTTATTAAATCGTAATTTAAAACTTCAAGATGCTATGACAAGTCTTGAACAAAATAAGCAAAAGCAAGAAGATTTGTTATCCAATGAAAATCATATAAAAAATCAAATAAAACTATTAAATGAGATCAATGAGGTAAGACCACTTTCTAATTTACTTGATTCAAAAGAGAAACTTTTAAAAAAGCACGAAGAGATAAAAAAAGATAAAACAGAAACAAAAGCAGTCATTTCAAATTTACAAAGACAATTAGAAGACTACGAGAAACAATTTGAAAAACATCAGAAACTATCTGAAACAATAGAGAAATCGAAATCATTTATAGAAAATTCTAAAATATTTTACAATAAATTTGATAAGTATAAAGATATATATCAACAAAGAGAAAATTTAAATTACACATATGTCGAGTTAAAATCAACGTATGATCAACAAAAACAACTACTTAATCAATATATTGAAAATTTAAATGGCAGAGAACCAGATTATAAAAGAAATGAACAACTTAATGAAAAAATACATCAGTTGGATTATGAAATTAAGGTTAACAAACAAAATGAGTTGAATAAAAACGAATATCAAGATTTGCAAAAGCGACAAACTAACATAACAAACCAAACTGAATATATTCAATCTGAAATGCGTACATTAGACGCTAAATATGAAGCAATCGATAAAACTAATATAGATTTAAATAATAAACAAGATATGATATCTAAGTTACAATCAGTGCTAGCTATAGGTGATACTTGCCCGCTTTGTGGCAATGAAATTCATGAAATTGAACATCATATAGATTTTGATGAACTTACCAAAAGACATAGTCAGCTTGATCATATAGAACAACAACGTCTAAAATTAAAAGAGCAAAAAATTAAATATGATAGTGAATGGCATCACATTTCAGAACAGTTACATAGATTTAACTTAGATGATTTAGAAAAAACAAATTATACTGAGCTGGAATTAACTAAAGATAACTTATTAAAAGAAAAAAGATTGCTAGAAGAGGAAAATGAAGTAATTAGAAACCTTCAAGAGAAAATTTTTAATCTAAGGCAGAAAGCACATGAGTTAGAATTGGATTTAAAAACGCAACAATTCAAATTAGATGAAAATACATTGATGATAAATGATTTTGAAAATACAACACAATATACAGACGTGGATAAATTTATTACTGCTTATGACAATTCATTAGTGAAAGTCAATGATTATCAAAAGCAATATGAATGGTTAGTACAGCAACTTCAAGAATCTAAAAACGCATTGTCACTTGAAATGAATAACAAAACACATCTTGACAATACTGAAAAGAGTTTGCAAAAGGATATTAAAGAAGCGGACCATAAAATCAACAATGAAATGAAGAGAATTGGCTTTACATCATTAAAAGATGTAGAACACACGATTAATGAAATTCCTAATAAAACGAAAATAGAAGCAGAAATCAACAAATTTAATCAAGAGAAACAACAATTTGAGATTATCATCAAACAGCTGGAAACAGAAATTAATGACCAAGAATTATGTGATATTAATCAATTAAAAAAAGATTATGAGCAGGAAAAAATACAACTAGATCATGCCAAAGCGATGTTAAGTAAACATAATTATAAACTTGAGTTTAACAACAATAAAATTGATAATATTTATGCTATTATAAATCATTTAGAAAAAGAACTACAAGAACAACAAGAAGTTTTTCAATTAGCAGAAGTTTTATCTGGGAAAAATGAACAAAAATTAACTTTAGAAAATTTTGTTTTAATTTATTATTTAGAACGCATACTTGCGCATGCGAACCAACGCTTATCATTGATGACAGGTGAAAGGTATCAATTAGTTAGAAGGGAACAAACTTCAAAAGGGTATAGTGGCTTAGAAATAGATGTATTTGATTCGCACTCTAATAAGAAAAGACATATTACTTCGTTATCAGGAGGAGAAACCTTCCAGGCATCCTTAGCGCTGGCTTTAGGTCTGAGTGAAGTAGTACAACAGGAATCTGGTGGCATTGCATTAGATTCGATGTTTATAGACGAAGGATTTGGTACTTTAGATCAGGAGACCCTAGAAACTGCTTTGGATACACTACTTAGTTTAAAGTCTTCTGGAAGAATGGTTGGTATTATTTCTCATGTTAGTGAATTAAAGCAACGTATTCCACTTATTTTAGAAGTGCAGACAGAACAATACCAAAGTAAGACAAAATTTATAAAACAATAAAAGCATAAAAACAGTGAATTACTTTATGAAAAGTAATTCACTGTTTTTAATCTTAAAGAAATAGGTATATAAGGGCATTGATGATGGTTATTTGATGATGCTTATTTAAATAATTTCATTTTAAAATAAACTTAATGAAAGTTTATACATGGATGATATGTTGATTTAGGTTATAAGTTTAGTTTAATCATCTATTAATAATATGCAAAGGCCTTGTTTTTTATTGAGAATAGCTTAGACAAATAGCGCTAAATTTAAAACTAGGGGTGAAGTATTTGTAACAAAGAGTCTTATTATAAAAAGGAAATAGCAACAAGTTAGCTCGTCTTATGAATTAATGGTAGAATGTCCAAATCACAAAATAATCCCGTAAATGAATGTCGAAAATTCATTTACGGGATTATAGTTTAAGGAATTTTATCCTAATTTCTTACAAAAATACGAGCGTACTAAATAATATTTCGTGTTAACGTTTATTGTTTGTCACGTAATAAATCACGAATTTCTGTTAATAGTACTGTGTTTTCTTCAATTTCTTCTTCTTCTTGTTTAATCAATGTATTTGCAATTTTAACAAATATAAATAGTGCGAATGCAATAATAATAAAGTCAATAATCGATTGTACAAACATACCATATTTGATACCCATGAAGGACCAACTTTTGGCAAAATCAACGGTACCGAAGATTAAACCGATTAATGGCATGATAATATATGATACCAAAGCTGTTACAATTTTGTTGAAAGCTGCACCCATAACTACAGCTACTGCTAAATCTAAGACATTCCCTTTCAATGCAAAATCTTTAAATTCTTGTAGCATATTATTAACCTCTCTTAATTAAATATATTTAATATAAATGTTATTATACAATATTTATTAAATTATGAAAATATTTTTTAAAAGTGAATTTGATATTAACATAGATGTTTGTTATTCTTATGAATGGTTAAACTAAAAAATAGAAATAAATTTATTTTTGCAAATTTCTATTTAGATTTAAAATTTAATATGAATATGAAAGGGAGTAATTAATTGTGAATTCTTCTGAAAATCAACCAAACGGTAAGAAGATATCCCCAGTATTTATTTATAGTGCGATTATTGTTGGTATCGTTGTTTTAATCGGGGCAATTGTTCCAGAACAATTTGACAATGTTACTAACACAATTAAGCTATGGATTACAGATAAATTGGGTTGGTATTACTTAATTCTTACGACGTTTATTGTTTTCTTCTGTATTTTCCTAATTTTTAGTCCTATTGGAAAATTAAAGCTCGGTAAACCAAATGATAAACCAGAGTTTAATACGATATCTTGGTTTGCGATGCTATTCAGTGCTGGTATGGGGATAGGACTTGTGTTCTACGGTGCTGCTGAACCTATGGCAGATTTTGCTGCACCGCCAAATGCGGAACCTAAAACTACTGCAGCATATACTGAAGCATTACGTTCTACGTTTTTCCATTGGGGATTCCATGCGTGGTCTATTTATGGTGTGGTTGCATTAGCACTTGCTTACGCTCAGTTTAGAAAAGGAGAACCAGGACTTATCTCAAGAACGTTACGCCCTATCTTAGGCAATAAAGTAGAAGGTCCAATTGGAACGACCATTGACGTGTTAGCAGTATTTGCAACAGTTGTCGGTGTTGCTGTTTCGTTAGGTATGGGTGCACTACAAATCAATGGTGGTTTGAATTACCTATTTGGCGTACCAAATACTATTTGGGTACAAGCAATCATTATTGTGATCGTTACGATTCTATTTATTATGAGTGCATGGTCAGGTTTAAGTAGAGGAATCCAATACTTAAGTAATTTAAATATTAGCTTGGGTGCGGTCTTAATGATTGCAGTTTTAATTATTGGACCAACTGTGTTGATATTAAATATGATGACAAGTTCAACAGGTAGTTTATTAAATTCATTCCTATTTAATACTTTTGATACAGCAGCTCAAAACCCACAAAAACGTGAATGGATGTCTAGCTGGACACTTTACTATTGGGGCTGGTGGTTAAGTTGGAGTCCATTCGTAGGTATCTTTATAGCACGTGTTTCTAAAGGTCGTTCAGTACGTGAATTTATTGCTGGTGTACTTTTAGTACCTGCTTTAGTAAGTTTTGTATGGTTCAGCGTATTTGGTGTATTAGGTATTGAAACTGGTAAGAAAAATCCAGAACTATTTAATATGACTGCTGAAACACAACTATTTGGTGTGTTTAATGAAATACCATTTGGAATTATATTGTCGTTGATAGCACTAGTACTCATTGCATCATTCTTTATTACATCTGCCGACTCTGCAACATTTGTATTAGGTATGCAAACGACATTTGGTTCATTAGAACCTTCAATTGTTGTTAAAGTGACTTGGGGTATTGCTCAGTCATTAATTGCTTTCGTATTACTATTTGCAGGTGGAGGAAATGGTGCAGATGCGTTGAATGCAATTCAAAGTGCTGCGATAATTAGTGCGTTACCATTCTCCTTTGTAGTTATAATGATGATGATTTCTTTCTACAAGGATGCAAATAAGGAACGTAAATTCTTAGGCTTAACTTTAACGCCTAACAAACACAGATTACAAGATTATGTACAATATCAACAAGAAGATTTTGAAGATGATATAATTAATAGAAGAGCGCCGTTAAGAGACGCTGAAAAATCTGAAAAATAGTCTTAAAAACTGAGGGCCAACATAGGCTCTCAGTTTTTTGTTTAGATACTAATTGCTCTAAATTAATGATAATGATTCTCAATTAATAATAATAACTTATTACACGATACACTCGCGATAAGTTTTTCTTATACATACTGATTGTAAATTCAAATCTAAATTATAGAGGTTTATAATGGTAGGTAGTTGTTTTAAGTTACATATAATTATACAATTTAATTAACGGCATATAATTACTAAAATTTTCAAGGGGGATTTATATGGCTTCTAATTTAAAAGAGCAAGCGAAAAAGTCATTCGATCTAAATGGGAAATCATACACATACTATGATTTAAAAACTTTAGAAGAACAAGGTTTAACAAAGATATCCAAATTACCATATTCGATTAGAGTTTTACTAGAATCTGAATTGAGACAAGAAGATGGATTTGTTATTTCTGAAGAGCACATCAAAGCATTGTCAGAATTCAATAAAGGTACAGAAGGTGAAGTACCTTTCAAACCATCTCGTGTTATTTTACAAGATTTCACTGGTGTACCTGCAGTTGTTGACCTAGCGTCATTACGTAAAGCTATGAATGATGTTGGGGGAGACTTAAACAAAATCAACCCTGAAGTGCCAGTAGATTTAGTTATCGATCACTCAGTTCAAGTAGATAGCTATGCGAATCCAGACGCACTAGAAAGAAATATGAAATTAGAATTTGAAAGAAACTATGAACGTTATCAATTCTTAAATTGGGCTACTAAAGCATTTGATAACTATAGTGCAGTTCCACCAGCAACTGGTATTGTACACCAAGTTAACTTAGAGTACTTAGCAAACGTTGTTCACGCACGTGAAGTAGACGGAGAAACAGTTGCTTTTCCAGATACTCTAGTAGGTACTGACTCACATACAACTATGATTAATGGTCTAGGTGTATTAGGTTGGGGTGTAGGTGGTATTGAAGCCGAAGCTGGTATGCTTGGTCAACCTTCATACTTCCCAATTCCTGAAGTGATTGGTGTTAGATTATCCAATGCGTTACCTCAAGGTGCTACTGCAACAGATTTAGCATTACGTGTAACACAAGAATTACGTAAAAAAGGCGTTGTTGGTAAATTTGTTGAGTTCTTTGGTCCAGGTGTAGAACATCTACCATTAGCAGATAGAGCTACAATTGCAAATATGGCGCCTGAATATGGTGCAACTTGTGGCTTCTTCCCTGTAGATGAAGAATCTTTAAAATATTTACGTTTAACTGGTCGTTCAGACGAACAAATTGAATTAGTTAAAACATATTTAGAAGAAAACAATATGTTCTTTACTGCTGATAAAGATGAACCAGATTATACAGACGTTGTTGAATTAGACTTAGCTACAGTTGAAGCTTCACTTTCAGGTCCGAAACGTCCACAAGATTTAATCTTCTTAAGTGATATGAAAGAAGAATTTGAAAAATCTGTTACTGCACCAGCTGGTAACCAAGGTCATGGTTTTGATGAGAGTGAATTTGATAAAACAGCAACAATTGAATTTAAAGATGGTTCTAAAACACAAATGACTACAGGTGACCTTGCTATTGCAGCAATTACATCTTGTACAAATACGTCAAATCCATATGTTATGTTAGGTGCCGGTTTGGTAGCTAAGAATGCAGTAGAAAAAGGCTTGAAAGTACCTGAATATGTTAAAACATCGTTAGCGCCAGGTTCTAAAGTTGTTACTGGTTATTTAAGAGATTCTGGTCTGCAAGAATATTTAGATGACTTAGGATTTAATTTAGTAGGTTATGGTTGTACGACATGTATCGGTAACTCAGGCCCATTATTAGAAGAAATCGAAAAAGCGATTGCTGAAGAAGATTTACTTGTGACTTCTGTTTTATCAGGTAACCGTAACTTTGAAGGACGTATTCATCCATTAGTAAAAGCGAACTATTTAGCATCACCTCAATTAGTAGTTGCATACGCACTTGCAGGTACAGTCGATATTGATTTACAAAATGAACCTTTAGGTAAAGGTAAAAATGGAGAAGATATCTACTTGAAAGATATTTGGCCAACAATTAAAGAAGTCGCAGATACTGTAGACAGTGTTGTTACTCCGGAATTGTTTAAAGAAGAATATGAAACTGTTTATAATAATAATGAAATGTGGAATGAAATCGATGTAACAGACCAACCGTTATATGATTTCGATCCAGAGTCAACTTATATTCAAAATCCATCATTCTTCCAAAACTTATCTAAAGAACCTGATGATATTAAATCATTAAATAATTTACGTATTATGGGTAAATTTGGAGATTCAGTTACGACTGACCATATTTCTCCAGCAGGTGCTATCGGTAAAGATACACCAGCAGGTAAATATTTATTAGATCATGACGTACCTATTCGTCAATTTAACTCTTATGGTTCTCGTCGTGGTAACCATGAGGTAATGGTTCGTGGTACTTTTGCTAATATTCGTATTAAAAACCAATTAGCACCAGGTACAGAAGGTGGTTTCACAACTTATTGGCCTACTGGTGAACAAATGCCTATATATGATGCAGCGATGAAATATAAAGAAGATGGCACTGGTTTAGTAGTATTAGCTGGTAATGATTACGGAATGGGCTCTTCTCGTGACTGGGCAGCTAAAGGTACAAATTTACTAGGTGTTAAAACTGTAATCGCTCAGAGTTATGAACGTATTCACCGTTCTAACTTAGTTATGATGGGTGTGTTACCTTTACAGTTTAAAGATGGCGAATCTGCTGATAGTTTAGGCTTAGATGGTACAGAAACGATTTCAGTAGATATCGATGAAAGTGTAAAACCACATGATTTAGTAAAAGTAACTGCTGAAAAAGAGAATGGAGAAGTTATTGACTTCGAAGCAGTTGCACGTTTCGACTCACATGTAGAAATTGATTACTATCGTAATGGCGGTATTTTACAATTAGTATTAAGAAATAAATTAGCAAATTAACTGTTCATTATGAATATAGTTAAGGCTGAGACAATATTTTGTGTCTCAGCCTTTATTTTAATTTGCGAACGTTGAATAGATTTTTTAAACGTTAGCGTTTTATCTTTAGCTCGGTGAGTCTATAATCAACGAATTTTAAAATGTGATTTCTGCCTTGCATTCTTTTTTATGTTAATATTTATATATAAGTACTACGAACAATTGAAAAGAGGACGTTTATAATGATTTATAGTATTACAGAAATTCCTTCACGTTATGCAGAAACAGATCAAATGGGTGTGATTTATCACGGTAATTATCCAACATGGTTTGAGGTTGCACGTACAGATTATATATCAAAATTAGGTTTTAGCTATAAAGCTATGGAAGAATCTGGTATTATTTCACCGGTTACAGATTTAGATATTAAGTATATAAAAACAATACAGTATCCTGAAACTGTGAAAATTAAGACATGGGTTGAAAAATATACACGTTTAAGATCAATTTATCGTTATGAAGTATATAACGAAGTAGGTGATTTAGCGACTACTGGTTCAACTGTTTTGACTTGTATTAGAAAGGATAACTTTAAGCCTATTAGATTGGATAGATATTTTCCTGAATGGCATGCAATGTATGCCGATGTAGATAAAAGAAATCAAGCAGGAGAAACATTTGAAGTGAAAAATGGCATAATTTAATATAGTTGTAGTTAAATGTATAAATGCATAATTAAGTGTATGCGTATGTATTTATATACAATGATTGATTTGCAATGTGTTTTTGAAATGTACACAAGATTATCAAAATGATAAATAAAAAGAGCCTGGAATGGAACCAGGCTCTTTTTAAGTATATATTTATATATGAATGATCAATTGTGTTATGTGAATTGAGTTCTATTATTATTTAGCAGAATATGAAATTTCATCGACACTATCATTGACGTCTATGAATAAATCATGGTCTTCAAAATACCATAAGTCTTTTTCTGAAATTACTACATCTAAGCCGTCAAAATGATTTTCGTAACCAATTTCTACATCATCTTTTTGATCAACACTGAATGCAGGGCTAAATCCTTGTTTTAATTGGAATTCTCCACCATAGCGAACGAAAAATTGTAAGACTTTGTTATCTTCAGGTAAATCAAGTTCATCTTTAAACCAAGATACAGCGTTATCTGAAAGTTTTATATCCATAATAAAAGTCCCCTCTCATTTCACAAGTTTTAAACTTGTGACCATTGGTTACTAATTTTTAAATTAGTACTATATCTATTACCCAAATTTGAGTAACAATAAAAGTAGTATAACATAATTAAGTATAATTTTCTTTAAATTCAAATTGTTCAATATGTTTTAGGGTGAGGGCAAAGAATTTTTAAAAATGTTGTGAATTAGTGTGACATAATTAAAAGTAATATAATATTCTGAAGTGTATACTGTTATTTTAATGAATAAAAAAATAGTGAAACAGAAGTCTGTGTTAAAGATTTCTGTTTCACTATGTTGGAAAGCTGGCTAATAAACAAGTTTTTGTGTTGTCGTTTTCTATTAGCCAAATATTCGTATCTACTTTTCAATAGTTGAGACATAAGAATATCTCAGACTGAGCAATGTTTGCTATTTTTTTATTGACTGCTAATGACTTTTGTAATAGTTACATCCATTTAATTTTTGGCTCTTCGCCTTTAAAAATCCTCACGATATTTGTTCGATGTCTAAATATTAATAAGACGCCTACACCGAAACTCACGACTAATAAGATATAATCACGAATTAACAGCGCACCGATAACACAACAGATTGATGCTATGATACTCGAAAGTGATACATACTTTGTTAAATAAAGTATGCCAAAGAAAATCGCTGCTAAAATGAGTAATAGTAGAGGATTGATTCCAAGTATCACACCTGCACTTGTGGCAACTGCTTTTCCACCTTTAAATCCAAGGTAAATTGGATACACATGACCTAGAATTGCAAATGCGCCTACGATGAGTCCATTTGTGAAAAATGTACTAATAGCACCATCTGCATGTACTGGTAACCAAAGTGGTAAGAATACAACAATAAATCCTTTAAATATATCTAAAAATGTAACTAGGAATCCTGCAGGTTTACCTAACACTCTAAAACTATTTGTTGCTCCTGTATTCCCACTACCAAATTGTCTAATATCTTTTTTGAAAAATAATTTACCTATTACATAGCCACTTGGGAAAGCACCAATGAGATAACTTAAAATTAACATGATTATTATCATCATCATACATAATCCACATCCTTTAATGACATTAAAATTATTTTACCACATATGACCACGGTTAGACGAACAAAAATTTATAACTGTAGTAAAACACGGTTCAAATATAATTTGATACTTGCAATTTATCAAGATTTATATAAGAATAACTAATGTATAGTTTTAAAAACGAACGTACGTTTGTAGGAGGGCGAAACGATTGGCAATGAACAAACAAAATAATTATTCGGATGATTCCATTCAGGTTTTGGAAGGGCTAGAAGCCGTTAGAAAAAGACCTGGTATGTATATTGGTTCTACCGATAAAAGAGGATTACATCATTTAGTGTATGAAGTTGTCGATAATTCCGTCGATGAAGTATTAAACGGCTTTGGTAATGAAATAGCAGTTACAATAAATAAAGATGAAAGTATTACTATAGAAGATGATGGACGTGGGATGCCGACTGGTATTCATACATCGGGCAAACCAACTGTCCAAGTAATATTTACAGTACTTCATGCAGGCGGTAAATTTGGACAAGGTGGATATAAAACTTCAGGAGGTTTACATGGTGTAGGTGCATCAGTCGTAAACGCATTAAGTGAATGGTTAGAAGTAGAAATTTACAGAGATGGCGCTATTTATAAACAACGATTCAGTCAAGGTGGTATACCAGCTACAGGCCTAGAAAAACTAGGGAAAACTAAAAAAACAGGTACTAAAGTTACCTTTAAACCAGATGTTGAAATTTTCAAATCAGCAACCTCTTTTAACTATGACGTGCTAAGCGAACGTTTACAAGAATCAGCATTTTTGCTTAAAAATCTTAGAATTACGCTTAAGGATTTAAGATCTGGTAAAGAAAGAGAAGATGTATTCCACTATGAAGATGGCATTAAAGAATTTGTAAGTTATGTAAATGAAGGTAAAGAAGTGTTACATGATGTAGCAAATTTTGTTGGAACTGCTAATGGAATAGAAGTAGAGGTCGCATTTCAATATAATGATCAATATTCGGAGAGTATCTTAAGTTTTGTCAATAATGTACGTACTAAAGATGGCGGTACGCATGAAGTTGGCTTTAAAACAGCCATGACGAGAGTATTTAATGACTATGCTAGACGTATTAATGAATTGAAAGAAAAAGATAAGAATCTAGATGGTAATGATATACGTGAAGGTTTGACAGCGATTATTTCTATTCGTATTCCAGAAGAATTATTACAATTTGAAGGACAAACTAAGTCTAAGTTAGGCACGCCTGAAGCGAGAAGTGCAGTAGATTCTGTTGTATCTGAAAAATTACCTTATTATTTAGAAGAAAAAGGACAATTGTCAAAAGCACTCGTTAAAAAAGCATTAAAAGCCCAACAAGCAAGAGAGGCAGCACGTAAAGCAAGAGAAGATGCACGATCTGGTAAGAAAAATAAACGAAAAGATACGTTGTTATCAGGAAAATTAACACCTGCACAAAGTAAGAATACAGAGAAAAAAGAACTGTATTTAGTTGAGGGTGATTCAGCTGGCGGTTCTGCAAAATTGGGACGTGACCGCAAATATCAAGCGATTTTACCATTAAGAGGTAAAGTTATAAACACTGAAAAAGCACGTTTAGAAGATATTTTTAAAAATGAAGAGATTAATACGATTATCCACACAATAGGTGCAGGTGTAGGTAATGAATTTAAATTAGAAGATAGCAATTATAATCGCGTCATTATAATGACAGATGCTGATACTGATGGTGCGCACATTCAAGTGCTTTTACTAACATTTTTCTTTAAATATATGAAACCTTTAGTAGAAGCAGGAAGAGTATTTATAGCCTTACCGCCATTATACAAACTGGAAAAAGGTAAAGGTGCTTCTAAGAAAATAGAATATGCATGGACAGATGAAGAATTAGAAAAATTACAAAAAAAATTAGGTAAAGGATTTAGTTTACAGCGCTATAAAGGTTTAGGTGAAATGAACGCTGATCAATTATGGGAAACAACGATGAACCCAGATACAAGAACGTTGATTCGAGTACAAGTTGATGATGAGTTACGTTCATCGAAACGCGTAACAACTTTAATGGGAGACAAAGTAGCTCCTAGACGTGAGTGGATTGAAAACCACGTTGAATTTGGTCTTCAAGAAGATCAAAGTATTCTGGATAACAATGAAATTCAAATACTAGAACAGGATTATTCTGATGAGGAGGAAATGAATTGAGTGAAATAATTCAAGATTTGTCGCTGGAAGATGTTATTGGCGACCGATTTGGTAGATATAGTAAATACATCATTCAAGAGCGTGCATTACCAGATGTTCGTGATGGGCTTAAACCTGTTCAAAGACGTATTTTATACGCTATGTATGCTAGTGGTAATACATTTGATAAAAATTTCCGTAAAAGTGCAAAAACAGTCGGTGATGTCATCGGACAATATCATCCGCATGGTGATTCATCTGTATATGATGCGATGGTTCGATTAAGTCAGGATTGGAAATTGCGACATGTTTTGATAGAAATGCAAGGTAATAATGGTAGTATCGATAACGATCCAGCAGCAGCTATGCGTTATACAGAAGCGAAATTAAGCAGAATTTCAGAAGAGCTATTAAGAGATATTAATAAAGAAACAGTGCCATTTATGCCTAACTACGATGATACGACAATGGAACCTATGGTTTTACCAGCTAGACTGCCACATTTGTTAATTAATGGAAGTACAGGCATATCTTCAGGTTATGCTACGGATATACCACCGCATAATCTCGCTGAAGTTATTCAAGCAACATTGAAGTATATAGATAACCCAAATATCACAGTAAGCCAGTTAATGAAGTATATCAAAGGTCCCGATTTTCCTACTGGTGGTATTATTCAAGGAATAGACGGTATTAAGAAAGCGTATGAAACCGGAAAAGGTAAAATTGTTGTGCGCTCTAAAGTTGATATTGAAGAATTAAGAAATGGTAGAAAAGAACTCATCGTTACTGAATTACCTTATGAAGTTAATAAAAGTGCACTTGTTAAAAAGATGGATGAACTGCGAGCAGATAAAAAAGTAGATGGTATTGTAGAAGTACGTGATGAAACTGACCGTACAGGGTTACGTATTGCCATCGAATTAAAGAAAGATGTTAATAGCGAAGCGGTTGCTAATTATTTATATAAAAATACAGACTTACAAGTGGCATATAATTTTAATATGGTAGCAATAAGTGATGGTCGACCGCTTCTTATGGGTATTCGTCAATTTATAGACAGTTATCTCAATCATCAAATTGATGTAGTTACAAAGCGTACACGTTTTGAATTGGATAATGCAGAGAGTAGAATGCATATAGTAGAAGGTCTCATGAAGGCTTTGTCAATTTTAGATGAAGTTATTAAGCTCATTAGAAATTCAAAAAATAAAAAAGATGCTAAAGATAATTTAGTTTCTGAGTTTGATTTTACAGAAGCACAAGCTGAGGCGATAGTTACGTTGCAGTTATATCGTCTGACAAATACAGATATTGTACAACTACAAGAAGAACATGATGAATTAAAAGCTAAAATTGCACATTTAAAAAATATATTAGATAATCATGATGCTTTGTTAAATGTTATCAAGGAAGAATTGAGCGAAATTAAAAATAAATATAAACAACAACGTTTATCTTCTATAGAAGCTGAAATCAGTGAAATTAAGATTGATAAAGAAGTTATGGTGCCAAGTGAAAATGTGATTATGAGTATTACGAAACATGGTTACATTAAACGAACATCGTTACGTAGCTTTAATGCAAGTGGTGTAGAAGAGCTAGGTGTGAAAGATGGCGATGCAATGCTCAAATACCAAGAAGTCAATACATTAGACACAGCATTAGTATTTACGAATAAAGGCAGACATCTTTATATTCCAGTTCATAAACTTTCAGAGATTAAGTGGAAAGATTTAGGACAGCATGTATCACAGATTGTACCCATTGATGAAGGCGAGCATGTTATCGATGTTTTCTGTGAAAATAATTTTAGTCCAGATGCATTTTATATTTTAGCTACGCGCAATGGCATGATTAAGAAAAGCAATGTCTCTATGTTTAAAACATCAAGATATAACAAACCACTTGTTTCTATGAAACTAAAAGATAATGATGAAGTGATAAATGTAATGAGATTAGATGAACCACAGGCGATTACCGTTTTAACACACAAAGGTATGTCATTAACTTACAGTAGTGAAGAGTTATCAGATACAGGACTTAGAGCCGCTGGTGTTAAATCGATTAACCTTAAAAGTGAAGACTTTGTTGTCTTAACCCAAATCGTTAATGAAAAAAATACGATCTTGATGGCAACACAACGAGGTTCATTAAAACGCATAGGATTCAATATTTTACAAAATGCCAAACGTGCACAACGTGGTATTACTTTATTAAAAGAGCTTAAAAAATCACCGCATCGCATCGTAGCAGCTAACGTTGTGCAGCCAGATCATACGATTTATACAATATATTCAAAACAACATGAAGAAAGTGGCAATATTAAAGATATTCATTTATCAGAACAATATACTAATGGCAGCTTTGTAGTAGATGTTAAAGAGTTTGGCGACGTTGTTAGTATGATTGTTAAATAACTTTAATTTTAAAATTTTGTTAGTAAATACAACAATATAATGATAAAATACCTATAAGGTGTAACAAAAATGAAGCAAGAGATTTATAGTAATGTGAAAAAGTTTAGTGCAAGGCGTAATGTTTTATACTGAACTGATTCATTCATTTTCATGTCTACATAAGCATTGAATTTTGTTTATAAACATGAATGCGACTATAAATCTCTTGATTTTACTATGAAAATTAAATTGTATAGATGAGAGGGATTAAATTGAGCAATTTTGATAGTTTGATTCCAGATTGGTTCAAAGCATTTGTTCAAGTCGGGAATGATTTAATCTGGTCACAATACTTAATTGGACTATTAATCACAGCAGGTATATTTTTTACTATTGGATCTAAGTTCGTACAATTAAGATGGATACCGGAAATGTTTCGAGCAATTGGAGAAAAACCTGAAACATTAGAAAATGGGAAAAAAGGTATTTCACCATTCCAAGCATTCGCGATTAGTGCAGGTTCTCGTGTTGGTACAGGTAATATAGCCGGTGTTGCGACAGCAATTGTATTAGGCGGTCCTGGTGCAGTATTCTGGATGTGGATTATTGCTTTTATCGGAGCAGCCAGTGCATTTATTGAAGCAACGCTTGCACAAGTGTACAAGGTACCCGATGAAGAAGGTGGCTATCGTGGAGGACCAGCTTATTACATAACTAAGGGACTCAATCAAAAATGGTTAGGCATTGTGTTTGCGTTGCTAATCACAGTGACATTTGCATTTGTTTTTAATACAGTACAATCAAACACGATAGCTGAATCATTAAAAACGCAATATAATGTAAGTCCTATTATAACGGGCGTAATCTTAGCTATTATTACTGCTATTATTATATTTGGTGGGGTAAGAAGTATTGCAACATTATCTTCGATCATTGTGCCTGTGATGGCAATTATATATATAGGATTAGTTGCTGTAATATTAATATTTAACTATGATCAAATCATACCAATGATTGCAACTATAATTAAAAATGCATTTGGATTTGAACAAGCAACGGGAGGCGCGATTGGAGCAGCCGTTCTGCAAGGTATAAAACGTGGCTTGTTCTCAAACGAAGCTGGTATGGGTTCTGCGCCAAATGCTGCTGCTACTGCTGCAGCGCCACATCCAGTTAAACAAGGTTTAATCCAATCATTGGGCGTATTTTTTGATACGATGCTAGTATGTACGGCAACGGCGATCATGATTTTATTATATACAGGATTAGAATTTGGAGAGAATGCAGCACAAGGCGTTGCAGTTACACAATCTGCCTTAAATGAACACTTAGGTAGCGCAGGTGGTATTTTCTTAACGATTGCTATCACTTTATTTGCATTTTCTTCGGTTATTGGTAATTACTACTATGGTCAATCGAACATGGAATTTTTTTGGGAAAATAAAACAGTATTATTTATTTTCAGATGTTTAGTTGTTGTACTTGTCTTCGTCGGTGCTGTTGTGAAAACTGAAACGGTATGGAGTACAGCAGATGTGTTTATGGGTCTAATGGCCATCGTCAACTTAGTTGCTATTATTGGTTTATCTAACATTGCTTTTGCAGTTATGAATGATTACCAACGTCAACGTAAAGCTGGCAAAAAACCTGTATTTAAACCTGAAGAGTTAGAAATTAACTTGTTTGGTATTGAGAGTTGGGGAATGAAGAAGAAGTAATTGTATTTAAACATTAATGCAAAGATTTGAATTTTCTTCAACATCATTATCATAGTTTCTTTAATAATAATTCATATATAAGCAGTAATATAAAATGGATGATAAACATTTGATTTTATATTACTGCTTTTTAATATACATTTTTATATTTTAGTATAATATACTTATATCGTATTAATACATATTGTTCGTTGCTATTATTATGGATGTTTAGTTAATTTTTAATAAAACATGGCAAAATATATGTTTGGTAAATGGTCATTGTGTTATGATTAACATTAGTTATTTTAAATATTGAACGTTATGTATTGTATTACAAAGGTGCATTATTTTTTGGCTATGCGCTAAATAAGCAATATATTTTGAAAAATAAGGTTTGGTGATGTTATGTCAAATGAAGATAATTTAAAACAAGAAACGACATCTAAGAAAAATAGATTAAAACTAAGTTTCCCTGAAACACGCTTTATGAAATTTTTAGGTGGTAAAGATTTAGTTTTTGCTTTGCTCATATTAATATTTATTGGCTGTGCTATTTTTATATTTGATCAAGTTTCTTATATTTTTAAACCATTTATAATTGTTTTTAATACAATTGTAGCACCGATTATTGTATCGATTATATTATATTATCTATTTAACCCATTAGTTAATTTGATGGAACGGTATAATATTTCAAGACTTTGGGGTGTAATCATATTATTCTTAGTCATTATTGGTGTTATTGCGCTAGCAATTAATTTATTAATACCTGTAATTGGTGCTCAGTTTAAAAGTTTTGGAAATAACTTCCCGTACTATGTAGATAAGGTTAATAAATTTATAGATAGTGTAACGAAATACTCTTTAATTTCTAATTTTTATGGTCAAATTCAAGATCAATTAGATTCATTGGCTAAAAAATTACCTTCAATGGTTTCTGATTACTTTAATGGTTTTGGTTCTAAAGTTAAAAATTTTGCTGAAGCATTAGTGAATGTTGGTGTGGTAATTGCTACAACACCATTTGTTTTATTCTTTATGTTAAAAGATGGGCACCGCTTCAAAGAGTTTTCAACAAACTTAATGCCCCCTAAATTTAGAAAAGACTTTCATGATTTGTTAGATAAAATGAGTCTACAAGTTGGTTCTTATATCCAAGGACAAATTATTGTATCGTTTTGTATTGGTATATTATTATTTATCGGATATAGTATCATCGGTTTAGACTACAGTTTAATTTTAGCTTCGATCGCTGCAGTTACTAGTGTTGTTCCATATATTGGTCCAACGATTGCGATATCACCAGCAATTATTATTGCTTTAATTACTTCACCGATTATGTTGTTGAAGTTAGTGATTGTTTGGACGGCTGTTCAATTTATTGAAGGGCATTTTATTTCTCCAAATATCATGGGTAAAACATTGAAAATTCACCCACTTACAATTATATTCATCTTATTAAGTGCAGGTAATTTATTAGGTGTTGTCGGTGTCATTTTAGGTATTCCTGCTTATGCAATATTGAAAGTACTAGTTTCGCATTTATATACAATGTACAAACGTCGTTATAACAAATATTATGGTGATGATGCAGGAGAATATGAAATTACTTCTGATGAAGAAATTCGTAAAAGTTAAATTATAAATAATGTACGACAGAGGCTGGGACAAATTAATTGTCTCAGCCTCTTATCATAACTGAAGTGGAATGACACGTTTTTAAGTGAAATGATATATTAAGATACTTTTTATTGTTGTGCGTATAAAATGAAAGTATGTGTATATTTTTTTGTAACTGAGTGTGTGGTCTAACAATATTGTAATATTTAACTCGTATAAAAATTATTTATAAAAAATAAAAATTGTGCTATATTTTAAATGTTATATGAATATAGAAAAGTGATGTGAACACATGTCAAAGAAGCTAGTAAATAAAATATTAACGATAATGAAAGTTTTATTTGCACTTTCATTATTTATATTTGTTGCTTTTACTTTATATAAAGAACTAACAAATATAAATTTAAAAGAAACGATTCATTCTATAAAAGATATTAATAGTGTATGGTTGGTTGTGCTTTTTTTGAGTGGTGGTCTAGCTATACTGGTATTATCAATGTATGATGTGATTTTAGCTAAAGCATTACACTTGAAGATATCTTTAGTTAAAACTGTACGTATAGGATATATTGTAAATGCTTTGAACGCAGTATTGGGCTTTGGAGGATTCATAGGAGCGAGTGTAAGATTTTTATTATATAAAGATACTACAGAAGATAAAAAAGCATTACTGCATACTATTTCTATTGTTTTAATCTCCATGTTGACGGGTTTAAGTATGCTTTCTATTTTAGTAGTATTTCATGTGTTTGATGTTAGACATGTATTTAGTCCGTTCCCTTGGGTTAGATGGTTAATGTATGTTGTTGCGTTGTTTTTGCCTATTTTTATTTTTATTACAATTTGGAAACCAGTAAATAAAGAAAGTAAATTGACTGGAATTTATTGCACCATTGTTTCTAGTATTGAATGGATGATTGCTGCTGCAGTATTATATATGGCATTATTAATTGTTGGTATACAGGTGCATTTCTCTGTATTTATGGGAATATTTATCATTGGTGCATTATCAGGGTTAATCAGTTTTATTCCTGGAGGATTTGGTACATTTGATTTGGTACTATTACTAGGATTGAAAAGTTTAAATATTCCAGAAGAAAAAATTATTTTAGCTTTATTGCTATACAGGTTTGCTTATTACTTATTTCCTGTTTTAATTGCCCTTATTCTCTCAACGTTTGAATTTAGAAATACGGCGAAACGTTATTTGGATGATTCTAAAATTATGATACCTGTGAAAGATATGTCATCACTTTTAGCATCTTATCAAAAAGATATCTTAACTAGGATACCAGCATTTTCCATTGCATTGTTACTTTTATTTACGAGTGCTTTATTTTTCTTTAATAACATTACAATAATTTATGATGGGTTATATAGTAATAACCATGCGTTTTATTATATTATCGCTTCTATTCATACATGTGCATGTCTATTACTATTATTAAATGTGATAGGTGTATATCATTTATCTAAGAGAGCACTTTTGTTTGCAATTTGTTCAATCATTATCATATTTAGTGTCACTGTTTATACTTATCCTTCTTTGGTACTTTTAGGTTGGTTAATTACTATGTTTGTAATGCTCGCTGTATTTTATAGAAGTGCACGTGTCATAAAGCGTCCGTTTAGATATACGAAACTATTGTCTAGTGTAATTATTGGGGCTCTTGTGTTATTCATTAATCATGTGTTTATAAAAAATACATTTTATACTTTAGATATTTATCATATAGAAGTAGATACGTCTCTTTTAAGATATTATTTTTGGTTCACGATTATTACAGTAGCAATTATAGTCAGTATTGTTGTGTGGTGGTTTGAAGCAAGATTCAAATCTGCAGGCAGTGGTCAAAAACTAGAACAATGTGAAACGATTATTCAGAAATTTGGGGGAAATTATTTAAGTCATCTCATATACAGTGGTGATAAGAAGTTTTTCTTTAATGAACAACAAGACGCATTTGTGATGTATCGTTATAAGGGGAATGCATATATTGTTTTAGGTGACCCCATTGGAAATAGTGCTTCGTTCCATGAGTTGCTCGAAAGATTTTATAATGAAGCTCAATATTTAGGTTACGACATTATTTTCTATCAAGTCACTGATAAATATATGTCAATTTATCATGATTTTGGAAATCAGTTTTTTAAATTAGGCGAAGAAGCCATTATTGATTTATCAACTTTCACTACTTCAGGTAAAAAGAAGCGTGGTTTACGTGCTACTTTAAATAAGTTAGATGATTTGGGGTGTACTTTTGAGATATTAGAACCTCCTTTTTCAAAAAACGTTTTTGATGAATTAAAACAAATAAGCGATGATTGGTTATCAGGCTCTACAGAAATGCAATTTTCAGTAGGACATTTTAGTGAACATTATATATCGAAGGCGCCGATCGGAGTTATTAAAGATAAAGAGAATGCTATAATTGGTTTTTGTACATTTATGCCTGTTAATGATAATTCAACTGTGTCTATTGATTTAATACGTTGGAAATCGGATACCTCCTTACCTCTGATGGATAGTTTATATCTTCATATGCTGTTATGGGCTAAGGCAAATGAGTATCAATACTTTAATATGGGTATGGCTACACTGTCCAATGTGGGTAAAGTACCTTTTTCTTTTTATAGAGAAAGACTTGCAGGTAGAGTATTTGAGCATTTCAATGGATTATATAGATTTCAAGGATTAAGACGTTATAAAGAAAAGTTTAATCCCAATTGGCAGCCAAGGTTCTTAGTGTATCGTAAAGATAACTCATTATGGGTAAGTATGACAAAAGTCATGCGTGTAATTAGAAAAAAATAATAAAACAAAACAACCAACAATCCCGTTAATGATTGTTGGTTGTTTTTTGGAGTTATAGTTTTTAATGGTTTTTGTAGTTAACGCCGGAGAAGTTATTAACTACTTTTTAATAAACTAACGATATGCTTTCTAAATATCATTTTGACTCTAACTATATTTATGAATTTCTAGTTACCCTTTGTTCAAGGTGTATTTATAATATATCATCATTAGAAAACGCTTTCAACATCATGGTATCATCTTATTTGAATAAAAATTAACATTTTATATAGTTGGTTTCTTTTTGAAATATAATTGTGCTTTTACACTGTAGTAACATTAGCTTTTTGAATTATTTTCATTTGTTATATTATTAATATACATTTAAAATTTCAATATAATGTAGTAATATGTAAATATTAATGTTTGCAGAGTGAACAATGGGGTGGGGAAATGAAAAAAGTTATAATTAGTTTGGTAATCGTGATGCTTTTAGTTGCGTTAACACTCTCAATTAAATCGTTATATGATAACATACATACAAATTACAAAGGTTCAAATCAATCTGCTCAAAACGAAAAATTTAAACAGGAGAAAAAGACCAAGTATAAATTGCCTAAGATCAATGTTTTGTCACAACAATTCAGTGAAAATTTTATGAATAGTGATGTAAGAAATCATTATATGCACATTTCTAAAGGCATGGACAAACACAAAGTTGAAACATACTTTGGTGATAGTGAAAAAACAATACAAATTGCTAATATGAAAGCACATAAATATGGTGACATGGCATTTTTATTCAAAAATAATAAAGTTCAACGAATTTTTGTTGTACCTGATAATGTTACTATCGAATCATTTTCGCAAGTACATGGTTATAGAATACACAATAATCACAATGGTACGATGATATACGATGATAATCCATCCAATCATTTCTCTGTTAAAGTATATTTTGATTCAAATAAAAAGGTGAAGGCAATAGAGAATATAGATCAAGTGTCTACTATAAAATAAGTTTATAATGTGAGAAAATAAAAATTTTATTATCAGCATAAAGGGCTTATCCGAACTACTGGATGGGTCTTTTTTATTTGAATTTTACGATATAACAGAAATATATTTTAAAACATAATGAGGTAAGCGCTAAATAAAAATTTGTATAAGTACGAATTTAATATAACTGATTTCAACTGTTTATATAATTATTTAATAGAAAAGTTAACGTCAATTTTTTGATCATAAAATAAAAAATTATTTATACTGCTGATTTGATTACTATAAATTATCGTTTTCGTGTTATATAAATAAATTAAAAAAATATAGGATATTAAATATTACAATAATTAAATTTTCAAATAAACTATCAAAATGTAAATGATTATGATAATATGAAAACGGTTACAAAAATAGAGGTGATTTTTATAGTTACAATTAAAGAAGTAGCTAAGTTAGCTGGTTGTTCAGTAGCAACGGTATCTAGAGTGATAAATAATAATGGATATGTCAAAGCTCAAACAAAAATACAAATTGAACGTGCGATTCATGAGCTTAACTATCAACCTAATGAAGCAGCACGTACATTATATAAACGTAAGTCAAAAATGATTGGCTTATTATTACCAGATATCAGTAATCCTTTTTTTACACTTATAGCAAGAGGTGTTGAAGATATAGCGCTTGCGCACGGTTTTCAAGTTTTAATTGGAAATAGTGACAACGATGTTGATAAGGCGAAAGAGTATTTATTCACTTTCAATGCTTATAATTGTGTAGGTGTTATTGCAACAGCATTTGCTGATGATCAAATTGAAAAGTTATTAGTGTCACAAGGTATTCATTATGTATTTGTAGATCGTGTTGAAAATGAAGGTAATGGTATTTCTATGAATCATTTTGAAGGCGGACAATTACAAGCTCGACTTGTGTTAGAAGGTAAACCAAAAAATATTTTGATCCTCCATTTAGATTTGAATATACGGGCATTTAAATTAAGGACAGATGGTATTAAACAAGAATTGAATAACTATAATGTGAGCTATTATGATTGCTCAGCAGAAACATTAAATAATAAAAGTGCATTTATTTCATTAATTAAAGATTTACAGATTGATAGTATTATATGCAGCAATGATGTACTGGCAATTGAAACGATGGGCCTTATTCAACAATTTCAATTGAAAGTTCCCGAGGATATTCAAATTGTGGGCTATGATAATATACCTTTTTCTACAATGACGTTTCCTCAAATTGCAACTATTGATCAGTCCGCATATTTTTTAGGGCAGCAAGCGGTATCAATTTTATTAAAGTTAAATAAAAATTCTATAATTGAACAACAAGATAATAGGTTAAAGTTATCAATTAAACGCAGAAATAGTATTAGATTTAAGTAGTAATGTGTAACGGGTTACATAAAATAAGATTTAACGAGAGGGGATTTAAATGTATAAAACTGGTATTTTAAATAGCGAAATTTCTAAAGTGCTTAGTGATTTAGGTCATACAGATACAATTATCATAGCTGATTGTGGACTGCCGGTACCAGATGGTGTTAAAAAAATAGATTTAGCATTAACTTTTGGACATCCATCATTTGAAGAAGTATTTAATGTAGTTAAAGAACATATGGCAATTGAACAGCTTACTATTGCAAATGAAATGATAAAACAAAATAGTGAGTTATATGTGAAATTATTAGCTGAAAATATTGATATGGTCACGGAATCTCATGAAACTTTAAAAATGTATAGTAAGGAAGCTAAAGCAATTATAAGAACAGGTGAAGCGACACCTTACGCTAATGTAATTTTATCTAGTGGTGTTTTATTTTAAGGGGTGAAAAATATGATAACAATGAATCAAATATATAAGTCATTTGGTCAAAACGATGTTTTAAGAGGTGTTGATTTTGAAATCAATGATGCAGAAGTACATGCGTTAATGGGTGAAAATGGAGCTGGTAAGAGTACGCTTATGAAAATATTAACTGGCGTATATAATGCGGATAGTGGTAATGTTTTAGAAAATGTTCAGCCGATACACTTTAAAAATACAATAGATGCTGAACAAAATGGTGTGTCGTTTATTCAGCAAGAGTTAAATATTTGGCCTAATCTTACAGTACTTGAAAATTTGTTTTTAGGAAAAGAAGAAACAAAATTTTTTGGCATTGTTGATAATAAAAAAATGAAACAACGTGCTTTGTCCATTTTTAAAAAGCTAAATATTGAAATCGATTTAAATCGTATGGCAGGCACTTTATCCGTTGGTATGCAACAGATGCTTGAAATCAGTAAAGCATTAATGGAAAAATCAAAAATAATTATCATGGACGAACCTACTGCAGCCTTAACAAATAATGAAATAGATATATTATTTGAACAAATTAAAAATTTAAAAAAAGATGGCGTTTCTTTTGTATATATTTCTCATAGAATGGAAGAAATTTTTACAATTTCAGATCGTATTACAGTTATGAGAGATGGTCGTTCGATTTTAACTAAGGAAACACAAAATACGACACATGATGAAATAGTAAAATCTATGATTGGTAGAGATTTAGATAATCAATACCCTGTTAGACAATATCATCAAGAAGATGTTGTGCTTACTGTTGAAAATTTAGATTCAGATGAACATCATTTAAAGGATATACATTTTGATTTACATAAAGGAGAAATACTTGGCTTTAGTGGTTTGATGGGTGCGGGTCGTTCAGAAATTATGAGAGTACTCTTTGGATTAGATAAAGGGAATAAAACGGTAAAACTAAATAATCAACAATTACAAATTCAAAATCCTAATCAATCTATTTCACAAGGTTTAGCTTTTATTACAGAAAATAGAAAAGAAGAAGGGTTAGTTTTACAAGATTCAATTTTAGAAAATATTACTTTACCAGCTTTAAAAAGCTTTTCAAGCTCTGGATTTTTAACACAACATGCTATGGAACAATATTCCGAACAGATGATTCAGCGTTTAAATATTAAAGGCAAAATAGGAGATATATGTGGCACTTTATCTGGTGGTAATCAACAAAAAGTTGTTTTGGCTAAATGGATTGCGACTGCACCACATGTATTAATATTAGATGAACCAACACGTGGCATCGATGTAGGTGCTAAACGAGAAATATATCAATTGATGCATGAATTAACGGACCGAGGTATGTCTATTATTATGATTTCATCAGAATTACCAGAAATTATAGGCATGAGTGATAGAGTCGCAGTTGTACATGAAGGTTCCATTGCAGGCATATTAGAAGATTCAGCTATCACGGAAGCGCGTATTATGACTTTAGCTACAGGAGGAAAATTAAATGAAGCAGTCTAAATTATCATTTTCTTATTCGTATTTAGAAAAAATTATACCTTTTATTGGTTTAATATTATTAGTTGTTATTATCAGTGTATTAAATAGTGCTTTTTTAGAGCCTTCTAATTTATTTAATTTATTAAGACAGGTTTCAATTAATGGTTTAATTGCATTTGGCATGACTTTCGTAATATTAACTGGAGGTATTGATTTATCAGTAGGATCGACACTTGCCTTATCTAGTGCATTTGTTGCGATTTTAATGGTTTCTGGTATGGATTCTATTGTAGCTTTATTTATAGGTTGCATATTTGGGGCGGTATTGGGTGCTATAAATGGCTTGCTCATCACGATAGGTAAAATGGCGCCTTTTATTGCGACATTAGCTACAATGACCGTATTTAGAGGGCTAACACTTGTTATTACAGATGGAAATCCTATTACAAATTTAAATGGTAGTTATGCATTTCAATTATTTGGTAGAGGCTACTTTTTAGGTATTCCAGTACCAGCTGTCACGATGTTTATTACATTTATCATATTATATATTCTACTGCACAAAACTGTATTTGGTAGACAGACTTATGCTATGGGTGGTAATGAAAAAGCGGCATTTATTTCAGGGATTAAGGTCAATAAAATTAAAATAATGATTTATAGTTTAGCCGGCTTAATGTCAGCTATGGCAGGATCAATTTTAACTTCACGTTTAAATTCGGCACAACCAACTGCAGGGATGTCCTATGAATTAGATGCTATTGCAGCAGTAGTTCTTGGCGGTACTTCGCTTACAGGTGGTAAAGGACGTATAGTTGGGACGTTAATTGGTGTGTTAATTATCGGTGTTTTGAACAATGGCTTAAATTTATTAGGTGTATCTTCATTTTACCAACAAGTGGTTAAAGGTGTCGTGATTATCATTGCAGTACTTATAGATAGAAAAAACAAATAACAGGGGGTGTTGGTATTGAAAAAGCTTTTTATAACTGTAATAGCTATATTATTATTTTTAACAGGTTGTTCACTAGAATCACCTATAGAAAAAAATGACAATGGTAAAGTAGATAAGAAAAAATCTGAGGTTGTTATTGGTGTGAGTATTTCTACATTAAATAACCCTTTCTTTGTGAAAATTAAAGATGGTATTGAAAAAGAAGCGAAGAAACAAGGTGTCAAAGTTAAGTTTGCAGATGCTCAAGATGATGCAGCGAAACAAGCTAATGATATTGATGATTTAATTCAACAAAAAGTAGATTACTTGATTGTAAACCCGACAGATTCTGATGCGATATCAGGTAGTATTCAAATCGCAAATGATGAGGCAATACCAGTCATTACATTAGATAGAGATGTAGCTAAAGGGGATGTTGCTTCATTTATAGCATCGGATAATATCAAAGGCGGTGAGATGGGAGGTAAACTCATTGTTGATGAATTAGGTAAAGATGCGAAAGTAGCTGAACTTGAAGGTGTCCCAGGTGCCAGTGCTACACGTGAACGTGGTAAAGGTTTCCATAACGTCGCAGATCAATCACTTGATGTAGTTTCCAAACAAAGTGCTAAGTTTAATAGAACAGAAGGTCTAAATGTGACACAAAATATTATTCAAGCTCATCCTGATATACAAGCTATTTTTGCTCAAAATGATGAAATGGCATTAGGTGCTGTAGAAGCGATAGGAAATAAAGACATTAAAGTCGTTGGTTTCGATGGTAATGAAGATGCGATTAAATCTGTTGAAAAAGGTAAGTTATTTGCTACAGTGGCGCAACAACCTAATTTGATGGGTGAAGAAAGTGTTAAAACGATAATGGATTTATATAATGGTAAAAAGGTTGAGAAAAAGAATAAAATTCCTTTAGAAATGAAGCGGCAGTAATTTATGTTAAAGTGCGAGTAATAAATAAAAACCGGATGCAAAAGCACCGGTTTTTTTGTTTACTTATATTTTTGACGTTCTTGTTGTTCTTGAGCATATCGTTCGGGGTTTTTCTTATAAAAATCTTGGTGTTCTGCTTCAGCCTCATAAAATGTAGAAGCGGGTAATATTTTTGTAACAATAGCTTTTTCTTTGTCTATGGTTTGTTTTAATTGTGCTACATAATCTTCAGCTACTGCTTTTTGATCTTCGTTTGTATAAAAAATTGCTGTTTTATATTGTGATCCTCTATCTTGGAATTGTCCTCCTTCATCAGTTGGATCTATTACAGAAAAGAATATTTCTAATAATTTATTGTATGAAAATAGAGCGACATCATACTCTATTTCAACTGTTTCATAATGCCCGGTGTCACCCGTCTTAACTTCTTCATACGACGGATTATCTTTATGACCTCCCATGTAACCAGAAGTCACTTTCTCAATCCCTTCAAATGTGTCGAAAGGCTTGACCATACACCAAAAGCAACCTCCAGCGAAGTATGCTTTATTTATATTCATGTTTAACATCCTTTCCATATTAGACCTTAGTACCATATATTAAGATATTACTTGATTTTTATTCAGTTTTTATATAACTTTAATATATGTTAATTATAGTACATAGCAGTGCAATTTTGAAGATATAAGGTTGATTACATATGAATGAACATAAACACAGAAGTAAAGAAAGCACAAACACAGAAGAACAACCGACGATGCGTAGGACAAAAAAGAAAAAATTAAAAAAATTTCCAATTGTAATTTTAATTATTGTAATTATTTTAGCCATTATTGTTGGCTATTCTGTGCATGGTTATAAATCAGGTATTGAATACGCAAAAGATCAGGGCAAAACGCTCAAGCAACACAAATTTAACGGTGCTAAAAAAAATGATGGAAAAATCACAATTATGGTTTTAGGTGCAGATAAAGAGCAAGGTGGTATTTCTAGAACCGA
Organism: Staphylococcus ureilyticus; assembly: GCF_025558845.1. Lineage (NCBI taxonomy): Bacteria > Bacillati > Bacillota > Bacilli > Caryophanales > Staphylococcaceae > Staphylococcus > Staphylococcus ureilyticus. The sequence continues at coordinate 1,145,593 of NZ_CP094825.1, forward strand.
CTCGATTATGATTGCACAGTATGATTATATTCATAAAAAAATGAAGATGATGTCTGTCATGCGAGATATTTATGCAGATATACCGGGTAATGGTCAACATAAAATTAATTCTGCTTATTCTATCGGTGGACCTGAACTATTGCGACAAACATTAAAGAAAAATTTAGGTATAGACCCTGAGTATTATGCAATTCTTGATTTTACTGGTTTTGAAAAAATGATTGATGAATTGGAACCTAATGGTGTTCCAATTGATGTTGAAAAAGATATGTCTAAAAATATAGGTGTGTCACTGAAGAAAGGTCATCATCGATTAAATGGTAAAGAATTATTAGGGTATGCTAGATTTAGACATGATGAAGAAGGCGATTTCGGTCGTGTAAGACGTCAGCAACAAGTCATGCAATCACTTAAACAAGAATTAGCGAGTTTGGATACGCTACCTAAATTACCTCGAGTTGCGGGTATTTTGAGAGGTTATTTAAATACAAATATGCCAGATTCTGCACTCATTCAAACTGGTTTGAATTTTGGAATACGTGGTGATAAAAAGGTAGATTCTATTACTTTACCTATACAAAACACTTATCAAGATATCCAATCACCAATGGATGGTAGTGCGTTAGAAATCGATAAAGCCAAAAATAAAAAGGAAGTACAGAAATTTTTGAATGAATAACGAGTTTAGTGAATTCATTTAAATGAGAATGGAATACAAATTTCACGCTATAAGGACTAATCCGTATGCCAATGATATGCTCCCTTCAAAGTAGACACTTAAAAATGTAAACTTTGAAGGGAGTTTTTTTATGACTCATAGAAAATTATCACCTGAAACTTATCAAAAAGCTTTCAGCTTATATGAAGAAGGATATAGTATGAAAAATGTAATTCAAAAATTAAATTTAAATTGTTCTCCTAGAACATTATTGATTAACTATTATAAATTTAAGAAGCATGGAATAAAGGTGCTTTTACCAATTCAGAGAAATAATACCTACTCAAATGAATTTAAGCTTAAAGTTGTGCACGAATATATAAATGATGGCCTATCTTTAACTGATTTAGTAGTTAAATATAATATCCCCACTACTTCAACTGTAAACAAATGGATTTCAAAGTATTTATCGGGTAAAATATTAAAAACATATTCTCCAAAACCCGAGGTGTATCAATTGAAATATAAATCATTAACATTTGAAGATCGTGTGGAAATCGTTGATTATTATATGAATCATGGTCAATCGTATAAGACAACAGCAAATCATTTTAACATCAATTATAGCCAAGTATATAACTGGGTAAAAAAGTACAACTTGCATGGGTATGATGGGCTTAAAGATGGACGTGGAAAAGGGAAACCCCAGTCTGTATTAACACCTGAAGAGGCATTAAAAGCTGAAATTAAGATACTTAAAGAGAAAAATAAATTTCTTCAAATGGAAAATGACGTTTTAAAAAAGGAAGAAGAAATAGAAAGGAAGTTGATGAAACAGGCATCAGACAAAAAGCATCATACCAAACGGTAAAAGCATTTAAAAACCTTTATCCGATAGCTTGGTTATGTTCAGTATTAAAGATATCACGTTCAAGTTACTATAAATGGTTACATCGCAAACCATCAAATAAAGAAATTGAAAACCAAAAATTGATCAAAGATATCGTTGATATCTACAATAAATACAAAGGCATATATGGATATCGTCGTATATACATATATTTAAGACTTAAACTACATCAAAAAGTAAATCATAAACGTGTCTATAGATTGATGAATCAACTTAATCTAAAATCTACTATCCGCCCTAAAAGAAAACGATATATTAAAACAACACCTGAAATTACAGCACATAATATATTAAATAGAAAATTTGAAGAACAAATCCCAAATAAAAAATGGTTAACTGACGTTACAGAATTCAAACTCAGCAATGGTAAAAAACTTTACTTAAGTGCTATTTATGACTTAGGCAGCAAACAGATTATCAGTCATAAATTAAGTACCTCAAATAACAATAAATTTGTATTAGATACGCTCAAAAAAGCAGTCAAACTTGTGCCGAATACCGAAGGTATACTCTTGCATAGCGACAGAGGATATCAATATACAAGCAGATTATTTAAAGTTACGTTAGAGCAACTTGGTATAAAACAAAGTATGTCACGACCAGGATGTTGCATAGATAATGGACCTATGGAAGGTGTATGGGGAACTATTAAAAGTGAATTGTTTAGAGGAAGAAAAAAAGTGATTTTTAAAGACAAGGCTACAGCAATAAAAGCAATTAATTCATATATAGAATTTTTTAATCAAGAAAGAATAACATTAAAAATGGCTACCCTTATATCGTAAATATAAGGTAGCCATAAACATTTTGTTTTTTTCACTGTCTACTTGACAGGGTGCAGTTCACAATGGATTAGTCCTTATTTATTTTGAATGTTGCGATTTTGATTGTGCAGTTTGCCTAGGAATATGATTCGTGCCTATAGCCTCTTTTGCATATTAGTTTCCTCGGGTGTCAGCAAATTACCCAATTGCTTTAATGATGTAGTTGAAACAATTTTATATGCCTACGCATGATACGTTTCTCTAAGCATACCATTCATGTATAGTTAGATTTGGCAAAAGTAAAAAAACATCAATATCTATATGATGCAATAGATATTGATGTTTATGTTCGTATGTAAATTATTGTTGATCTGATTTTCTAATTCCTGCAACGCCATAATGAGAAGTTTTCATTTCTTCTATTACAACTTGTATAGCTTCTTTGTTTGCGCCTGTTGTTTTCTCTACTGCATTAGTAACTTCTGTGACTAAATTTTTTAGTTGTTCATCAGAGCGACCTTCTAACAATTTTACATTTACTATTGGCATTTAAATCCCACCTTAATCTATTTTTATATATTATAGCATGAAAATTCACAAAATTATAAAAATAATAATAAGAACAAACGTTCTTATTTAAGTTGAAATAGAACGTTTGTTCTTGTATAATATAAGTGATTAGGGGAGGAATGTCATATGTATGAATTTTATGATTACAATCTGCTAGAGGAAAGAGATATATTGTGTATTGATCAGAAAAGTTTTTTTGCAAGTGTTTCTTGTATACAAAAAGGGCTAGATCCAATGAAAGAAAAGTTAGCAGTTGTTGCAGATACTAAGAGACAGGGATCAGTTGTATTAGCTGCTACGGGTCCACTAAAAGCTATAGGTATTAAAACAGGATCGAGATTATTCGAAATTCCTCATAGAAATGATATATATATTATCAATCCAAGCATGAGAAAATATTTGGAAGTTTCAGTAGCAATCTCTAAAATTGCTTTACGCTATGTCGCTCCGGAAGACTTACATCAATATAGCATTGATGAGTTCTTTATGGATGTAACAAATAGTTATCACAGATTTAGTAGTACAATTCAATCTTTTTGCAAAAAGCTACAATATGAAATTCTAGAAGAAACTGGTATACATTGTTCAATAGGAATTGGTTCAAATATGTTATTGAGTAAAGTTGCAATGGATATAGAAGCAAAACATACTAATAGTTTTATTGCTGAATGGAGATATCAAGATGTGCCACACAAACTTTGGCCTATTTCACCATTGAGTAAATTTTGGGGAATTAGTAAAAAAACAGAAACAAAAATGAATAAACGCGGTATTTTTACTATAGGAGATCTAGCGCATTATCCATATCAATATTTAAAAAGGGATTTTGGTACAGTAGGTGTGGATTTACACTTACATGCGAATGGTATTGATCAAAGTAGAATAAGAGACAAGTATAGTGTAGTTAATCCCTCGATTTGTAAAAGTCAAATATTGATGCGTGATTATCGTTATGAGGAAGCTAAAGTAGTGATGCAGGAGTTAATTGAGGATGTAGCGAGTCGTGTTAGAGCAAGAAATAAATTAGCTAAGACGATACATTTTTCATTTGGTTATAGTGATCATGGAGGGGTGCATAAGCAATACACATTAGAGGATCCAACTAATTTAGAAGGTACGATTTTCAAGGTGGTAGAATCTTTAGCTGACAAATTATGTGATTCAACAATGCTATATAGAACGGTGAGCATTTCACTCACACAGTTTATAGATGAGCGAAATACACAATTGAATTTATTTATAGATGAATACGAAAGAAAAAGAAATGAAAAATTGGCCAAAACGATTGACGCGTTACATCAAAAATTTGGTAAGGGTATCGTATCTAAAGCAATCTCTTATACAGACGCAGGTACAAAACATGGGCGTTTAGGGCTTATGGCAGGCCATAAAATGTGAAAAGGAATAATGATAAACTAAAGATTTAAAGTAGTTATAAATTAACTTCATTATCAATATGTGGAACGGGTATCATTTTAAATAAGCTTATATGGGGTGGCCCGTTCCAAAAATAATTATTAAATCAAATTGAGTGAGCGTTTAACGACACAATTTAAATCATATATCTATAACATCATTAACGAATTGTCTTGTCTATACTACGTAAGGTTAAAATAAACACACACCCACCAAACTGTAAATATAATATCAGCATAAGAAGCATGTATAAAATAATAGGGTGCACATGCTTACTATGAATTATTTGAAAAAACATGATGTCTAGATAATAACAAAGCATAAATCGTATCTAGGTGCGGTGTCGTTAATTTATACTTTCGCGCTTGTCGATATAGAAAACCTTGTATTCCATCGATTTCTAATGGAGTATTTGCAAGTACATCATAATACATGCTTGTTCCCATATCATCTGGATAACCTTGATAAATTGTCATTATTTCATCAATAACATCCTCAGAAAAATTAATACCAGAGTGTTTAGCTATTATATAACCCTCTTTTAATAGCGATACACATAGCGAATAAATATGAGGTTGTTTGAGTATAGAAGCAGGCTGTATTCCAAGCGCAGTAACTGTATTGATTGCTAGATTAACTAATAGTTTATACCAAATTTCCACTTCAATGTTTTTATGTAACACAAGTGAAAGTCCACTTGAAGCTAATGTTTTTTTCAATGACTCTGTGTTATCATCTTGTTGTAAGTGAAGTATCTCATCTCTAAAGTGAATCACGTGTTGATCAGTCTTTTGACCACTAATATAAGTTACAGCTTGATACATATTTGGGAAAGGGAGCTTAAAGTGTTGTCCATATCCGTTTTGAGCTAATATAACAAGAGTAGTATCTTGAGTTAAATGGTTAATTTGTTTATATAATCCATCTAAGTGTGGGATTTTAACAGCGATGAATATAATATCTAATGGTTCGGTAATGTCCGATGCTGTAACAACATTAAGTGTCATATTTACATTTTTCGAAGGATCTTGATAGATAATGCACGCATTACGTCTACCAATTAAATAGACTTTATGTTCTGTTGCTAAAAGTTGAACTGTGATACAACTACCGACAGCGCCAGGACCAATAATACCTATTTTTTTCATTTATAGTTGACCTCCGTTTATTTAGAAAATAAAATTATAATAGATATGCTTATGATAGTAATAAATAATAAAGTGTTAATCAACTAAAAATGTAAAATTAATTTTTTGAACAGGAGTATAAAACAAATGATAAAAACTATGATGAATGGAAAAATACATCGTGCACGTGTAACAGAAGCTAATCTTAATTATGTAGGAAGTATCACGATAGATCGAAATATTTTAGATGCGGTAGATATATTACCAAATGAGAAAGTTGCAATTGTGAATAATAACAATGGAGAAAGATTAGAAACCTATGTGATTGAAGGAGAACGTAATAGTGGAAAAATATGCCTAAATGGTGCAGCTGCTAGGCTTGTTCAAGTAAATGATATTATTATTATCATGTCTTATGTACAAGTTACAGCAGAAGAAGCATTAAATCATAGTCCAAAAGTTGCACTTATGAATGAAGATAATGAAATTATAGAGATGATACAAGAAGAAGAAGGGAAATTGATAAATTAAATATGTAGCACAGCGTTTGATATATTGGATAGTTTTAATTCAAATGCAATCGACAAAAGAACTAAATGATATGAGCCTAGCGCAAGTTTTATTAGAAAACTTGCGCTAGGCTCATATTTTGTCATATACTAAAACGTTTTTATTTTGACATTGAACTAATTAATATTTAACAGCTTCTAAATAAGTAACTGACTTAAATGTTTTTTCAAGTTTTGCATTTGTGCAAATAAAAATTAAATTAAGCAATTACTTAACACAATCACAATGAAGTTATTAAATTATAAAGATAAGATAAAGTCTATTCAATATAAGTATCAAAGTCGCTTAATGCTTCAGCACCTTTTTTTCGGTCTTCAGGATTTTTAAAGCTAATTCTTAATGCACCATAAATATCTTCACGAACTTCTAATATTCTTAAGTTGCTTATAGAAATATTATGTAAACTTAAGATGTGTGTTACTTGGCTGATCATACCTGGTTTGTCAGGAATATCTACATAAAGATCATACTCTATAGACAGTGCACCTTGTGATTTAAGTGGCAATTCATCTCTATATACTTTTGCGTCATTATAAAAGTCATATAACGCCTCCGGTTTATTTTCTTCAACGAGCGTGATGACATCTTCCATTTGTGATTTCCATTCTTTTAATATATCAACGATGGTATTTTTATTTTCAATGGTAATATCACGCCACATAATTGGACTGCCACTTGCAATTCTTGTAATATCTCTAAAACCTCCAGCAGCAAGTGTCTTAACAAGTGAAGAGTGAGACGCATGGTTTGCATTTAAATGCACGAGACTCGATGCAATGATATGAGGGACATGACTAACAATGCCTGTTACAAAATCATGTTCTTTTGGATTGGTAGCAATAAATTTAGCATTTGTTGTACTAAGTAATAAACGTATTTCATCAAAAGCTTTATCATTTGCAGGTTCATCGTGAACTAAAACATAAAAAGCATTTTCAAATAAATGTTTCTTTGCATTGAGCACACCGGACTTATGGCTACCTGCCATTGGGTGACCACCAATTAAGTGGATATTGTGATTTAAAAGATATTGCTCATATTGCAAAATTGTCAATTTAGTACTGCCAGTATCAGTAACGATGACATTAGGCTTCGTTTGATAGTTTGGTAGTGCTTGTAAATATTTGATTGTTTGTTGCACAGGCGTGGCATAAATAATAATATCTGCATTTTCTACACAGGCTTTATAATCACTAGATTGATAATCAATAATTCCAATAGATAAAGCCTTTTCTAGTTGAGAGCGATCTGCATCATATGCAGTAATTTCAATGTCATTGTGATAATATCTTAAATTACTGGCCAGACTACCACCAATTAAGCCTAAACCTACAAAAAGTATTTGTTTCATTTTGCTGACCACCTCTATCAAAATTTTCAGAATAGTAACATTGTATAGTAGGTGAAGTTAATTCGCAATACGTGTTTCAATTTCTATTTCATAAACAGAATTAACATATAAGGACACGATTTTAAAACACTTTTGGTTCGAAACGATTTAACTAAAACAAAGGCTATATATTTAAAAAGGTTAGTCACTAAGTAACTTTAAATAAATTGAAGAAATTTAAAATAAGAGTTGACAAAATTAAATGATACTTGTATTATTCTAGTTAATTCATTTTGCAACGATAGTTGTCGTTTGAAAGATAAAGTAGCGTATATGATTTGTAGCAAGTAGAAAGCTAATGGCAGATGAAAATTAGCACAACATATATTGTGAATTGGGCTTTTAAACGTGAGGATAATATAATAGCATTTAAAGTGAGCAATGAAATTGTTAACTAAGGTGGCACCACGGTAACGCGTCCTTACAGCATGCGTTAGTGTGGTGTTTTTTTATAAAAAAACAAAATGTAGTAAGTTGTGAATGGTAGCAAGCAGAAAGTTAGTGGTAGATGAAAACTAACACCTACACATACTGAAATTGGGTTTTGTTGGATTAAAATTGCATAATTAAATGAGTGAGTAGATGAGACTGATAATGTCTACTAATTTAGGTGGTACCGCGCATCAGCGTCCTTAATTAATATTTAAGGATGCTGATTTTTTTATGAGGAGGAATAAAAATGAAAGTACAATATCAAAGGATAAATGCTGAAGTAACACCAGAAGCATTGGCAAGATTGAAAAAACGAAAAATAGTATTAGAAAGTACAGAACAATCTAAAGTAAAAGGACGCTATTCAATTGTAATATTTGATGTGTACGGCGCCGTGACTTTAGATAATGAAAATATGGTCATTCAATACAATGATAGACAAAATGAAATAGAAAACGAAGCACCATATGAAAAGTTGAAAGCTTTTATAGATCAATATAAAGCAGAAATAGAAGATAAGGATTTAGCACAATTACCGTTTGTATCAGGATTTGTTGGATCGTGTAGTTTTGACTTGGTAAGACATGAATTTCCTGTATTAAAGCAAATCGATTTAGCTGACCATAAACAACACGATGCTAAATTTTACATGGTAGAGGATGTATATGTATTTGATCATTACAAAGAGCATCTATATGTTATATCCACAAACTTGTTTTCAAATGAAAGTGAAGAACAATTAGCACGCCGTGTCAAACGTCATGTTGATGAGTTACAAGACGTAAATATATATCCTGCACCTATAAAAAATGACACAAAAGCAAAAGCAATTGAGTCAAATATTGCTCCTGATCAATTTAAAAAAACTGTTAGCGAAATGAAATCGCTGATACAACAAGGAGATATGTTTCAAGTTGTACCTTCAATTATATATAAGTACAAACATGATTTTGGAATGAATTTACAACAATTATCTTATCAGCTTTATCAAAATTTAAAGAGACAAAACCCAAGCCCTTATATGTATTATTTGAATTTTGATGAACCGATTATTGTAGGTAGTTCGCCTGAAAGTTTTGTCAAAGTGAAAGGACAAAATGTAGTAACAAACCCAATAGCTGGAACAATAAAACGGGGCACGACTGACAAAGAAGATCTTGAAAATGAAAAACAGTTAATCAACGATGAAAAAGAGATAAGCGAACATAGCATGCTTGTTGATTTAGGTAGAAATGATATTCATAGAGTAAGTGAAATTGCTAGTTCTAAAATTGAAAAATTAATGTCAATAGAACGCTATGAACATGTGATGCATATTGTGAGTGAGGTAACAGGAAAGCTGAAATCAAATTATTCACCGATGACTGTAATCGCAAGTTTATTACCAACGGGTACTGTGTCTGGTGCACCTAAATTAAGAGCGATACAAAGAATATATGAAGCACAACCTCAAAAAAGAGGTGTATACAGTGGTGGTATAGGATATATCAACTGTAATCATGACCTAGATTTTGCCTTAGCGATTCGTACAATGATGATTGATGAAACGTATATCAATGTAGAAGCAGGATGTGGTGTCGTCTATGATTCAATACCTGAAAAAGAATTAGAAGAAACAAAATTAAAAGCCAAAAGTTTATTGGAGGTTACACCATGATATTAGTAGTGGATAATTACGATTCTTTTACGTATAACTTAGTCGATATTGTAGGAAAGACTTCTGATGTAATTATTAAATATCCAGACGATGCAGATATATTTGATTTAGAAATAGATGGTTTGGTTATATCACCTGGCCCTGGACATCCGTTAGATACTAACCATTTACTCAATATTATTGAACATTATAAATATAAACCGATATTAGGTGTATGTCTGGGATCACAAGCATTGACATGTTACCACGGGGGAGATGTTATCCAAAGTAAAAAAATATGTCACGGAAAAAAAGATACAATGCAGATTGTAAGTGAGTCTAAACTATACCAGAATATTACAGAATATTCTGAAATAATGAGGTACCACTCATTGATTAGTGACCCAAAAACGTTACCAGATACACTAAAAATAACTGCTCAAACAAAAGATAGTATTCAATCATTTGAACATATTAATTATTTACATTTTGGTATTCAATACCACCCAGAATCTTTTGCGACAGAATATGGGGAAGCAATCATAAGTAACTTTTTAAATATAGTAGAGGAGGCCAATTATATTGAGTCTACAAAATCATATAAAACAGTATAAACCCCTTAATCAAGCACAAATGAATGAATTTATAGAATTATTGATCACGAATCAATTAGAAATTGATACTAAAAGAGAACTGTTAGAAGCCTTTTCAGAGAGAGAACCTAGTCAAGCAGAATTAACATATATGTCGAAAAGTTTAATAGGGTCTATGTATCCTGAACAACCAACCTATCCTAATAGTATGTGCGTTTGTGGGACTGGTGGAGATAAATCTAATAGCTTTAATATTTCAACAACAGTATCTTTTGTATTGGCTAGTGCAGGTGTACCAGTGATTAAACATGGTAATAGAAGTGTTACGTCAGCTTCAGGGAGTACCGATTTATTAAATGCAATGTGTATTCCAACGCGAAATGTTGAGGAAACAGTAACGCATTTAAAAGCACAAGGGCTTGTTTTTTTAAATGCGACTGAAACATATCCAATTATGAAACATATCCAACCGTTAAGGAAAGCCATTAGTAATCCAACTATTTTTAACGTTACTGGACCACTTATTAATCCGTTCAAATTAGATTATCAAGTGATGGGTGTCTATGAACCTTCACAGTTAAATAAAATTGCTCAAACATTAGCTGATTTAGGTAGAAAGAGAGCAATCGTCTTACATGGAGCCAATGGTATGGATGAAGCTACGTTATCTGGGGAAAACACACTATATGAAGTAACGAAAGATAAATATATTAAATCTTATACTATTAATGCGACGGATGTAGGGTTAGATTATGCACCGAATGCAGATTTAATAGGGGGAACTCCCCAGGAAAATTTAGAAATCACAAAACAAATATTAAATGGTAAAGATCAAAGTGCGAAAAGAGATGTGGTGCTATTGAACGCAGGTATTGCATTATATGTTTCTGAAAAAGCTGCTACCATTCAAGAAGGTGTTCATAAAGCAAAGATGCTGATTAAAAATGGAGATGCGCTCAAACAATACAACAAAATGGGAGGCAAAACGTATGACTATATTGGATGAAATCGTAGTTTATAAAAAGGAATTGTTACAAAGCGGTTATTATACAAAAAAATTATCTGACCTTAAGGAAATAGACATCACGCATAAACAAACGTTTGAATCACAGTTATTACAAGCTGATCAATTATCAGTAATTGCTGAGATAAAATCAAAAAGTCCGACATTATCTGAACTTCCAGGAAGAGATTTAACACAACAAGTTAGGGCGTATGAAGCATTTGGTGCTAATGCAGTTTCAATTTTAACAGACGAACATTATTTTGGCGGAAGTTACGAACGATTACAAACATTGACACAGGTCACAGATTTACCAGTATTGTGTAAAGATTTTGTAGTTGATCCTATTCAAATTGATGTTGCCAAAAAAGCAGGGGCGTCTATTATTTTACTCATTGTAAATGTATTAACCGACAAGCAGTTGAAAGAATTATATGATTACGCGACTTCAAAAAATTTAGAAGTTTTAGTAGAAGTTCATGATAAAGAAGAGTTGGCACGAGCTTACAAGTTGAATCCCAAAATTATTGGTGTAAACAATAGAGATTTAAAACGATTTGTAACAGATGTTTTGCATACCAATGAAATTTTAGAAAATAAAAAAGCAGGTTATTATTATATTTCTGAGAGTGGCATACGTAACCAACAAGATGTGTTAAACATTGTAAACGCAGGTATTGATGGTTTGCTTATTGGTGAATCTTTAATGAAATGTGATGATTTAAGTAAGTTTTTACCAAGTCTTAAGTTAGATAAGGTGAAAGGATGAAATTGAAATTTTGTGGTTTTAAAACACTTGAAGATGTAAATAAGGCAAAAGATTTAAATATTGATGCAATAGGTTTTATTCATTATACCAATAGTAAACGTTATGTGGAAATTGATAAGATACAGGCATTTGCAAATTTAATACCAAAAGATAAAGACAAAGTAGTAATTGTAGTAAATCCAGATCATCAAACAATCAGTCATCTCATAGATAATACAAATATTACTACCATTCAATTACATGGAACAGAAAATTTAGAAACTATCCATTTTATACGTCAGAAAAAAAGTAATATAAAAATTATTAAAGCCTTGCCTGCAAAAAATGCAAATACATTAGCAAAAGACATACAATATTATAAAGATTTTGTTGATCAATTTATAATTGATACACCTTCAATTGCTTACGGTGGTACTGGCCAATCCTATGATTGGGAAATCTTAAAAGATATAAAAAATGTAGATTTTTTAATAGCTGGCGGAATGAATTATAAAAATATTCAAAGTATAAGTAAACTTAATTTAAATCACAATGGTTATGATATTGCAAGTGGTATCGAAACAAATGGTATAAAAGATAGCAATAAAATGCAAGCAATCATAGAACTTGTAAAAGGAGTTAATTAAATATGGTTAAAAACATACAGACAGAAGCAGATGAATTTGGATTTTTTGGTGATTTTGGTGGTCAATATGTCCCTGAAACGTTAATGCCAGCAATTCAAGAACTTAAACAAGCTTATGGAGAAGCTAAAATAGATCCTGAGTTTCAAAATGAACTGAATAATTACTTAAAAGATTATGTAGGAAGAGAGACACCGTTAACATATGCAGCATCATATACAAAAGCGCTAGGTGGCGCAAAAATATATTTAAAAAGAGAAGATTTAAATCATACCGGTGCTCACAAAATTAATAACGCCTTGGGTCAAGCACTTTTAGCTAAAAGAATGGGCAAAAATAAATTAGTTGCAGAAACAGGTGCAGGACAGCATGGTGTTGCTAGTGCGACAGCAGCGGCACTGTTTGATATGGAGCTCGTAGTGTTTATGGGTGAAGAAGATATCAAAAGACAAGAATTAAATGTATTTAGAATGGAATTACTTGGTGCAAAAGTTGAACCCGTAACGGAAGGTCAGGGTACGTTATCTGATGCAGTTAATAAGGCGCTACAATATTGGGTAAGTCATGTAGACGATACACATTATTTATTAGGATCTGCTTTAGGTCCAGATCCATTTCCAACTATAGTGAGGGATTTCCAAAAAGTTATAGGTAATGAAATCAAAGATCAAATCAAAGTTAAGGAAGGACGTTTACCAGATGCGATGGTTGCATGCGTAGGTGGAGGTTCAAATGCAATTGGTACGTTTTATCCATTTATTCAAGATGATGTGGCGCTATATGGTGTTGAAGCAGCAGGTGAGGGCATTGACAGTGACAAACATGCACTCGCAATAAATAAAGGAAAAGAAGGTATTTTACATGGTACGAAAATGTATTTAATACAAGATGAAAATGGACAGATAGAATTAGCACATTCCATTTCAGCTGGGTTAGATTATCCGGGTGTAGGACCGGAACATTCATATTATCATGATATTGGTAGAGTTAAATATGCAACTGCTAGCGATAAACAAGCTATGGATGCCTTAGTGAAATTCACTCAGGCAGAAGGTATTATACCTGCGATAGAAAGTGCACACGCACTAAGTTTTGTAGAAGCGTTAGCACCATCTATGGATAAAGATCAAATCATTGTTGTTACTGTGTCAGGGCGCGGTGATAAAGATATGGAAACAATTAGAAATTACATGAGACAAGGTGGCGAAAGTAATGCATAAATTATTTATTCCCTATATCATGGGGAACAAAAATTTTATTGAAAACATGAAAATATTAGGTGAATCAGGCGCCGATATTATTGAAATAGGGGTGCCATTTTCAGATCCAGTAGCTGATGGACCAGTGATTATGGAAGCCGGTAATAAAGCCATACAACAAGGTGTGAATATCACATATATTTTTGATGAACTGACTGCACATCGTGATGCTATAAACAGTCAATACGTACTTATGACGTATATCAATATCATTAATCATTATGGAGAAGACGCTTTTTTTGACGCATGTGAGAAAGCTGGTGTATATGGCTTAATAATACCTGATTTGCCACATGAACTTGTCCAACAATTAAAAAATAGACATCCTCACCGTAAAGTTAATATTATTTCATTAGTTGCTATGACAACATCTGATGAACGCATCAATCAAATTGCTGAAAATGCGGAAGGGTTTATCTACACAGTTACAATGAATGCGACAACAGGAGAAAATGGAAAGTTCCATCCAGAGCTGAAACGAAAAATTGAAAAAATTAAAAACAAAGCGCATGTACCTGTAGTGGCAGGTTTTGGTATCCGAACTAAAGCTCATGTTAATGATATTAGCGAAGTAGCTGATGGTGTAGTCATCGGTAGTGAAATTGTTAAACGGTTTGAACAAGATCAAAATGCATCAACAATCACATATCTAAAATCTATTAGAACAGCGTTAGATGATGTATAAATTAACGGTTGATGTGTAAAGTTTATTTTAGGTGGGTATTGTTTGAAATAGATAGTCAATATCGAAACACAGAATTGAATTCTAACTGAGTTCAAGCAGATAAAAACCTAAATAAATGAAGAGGTGACAATCGTGAATAAAAAAGTTTTATTCATTATAACAAGTAGAGCACAATATGAAGATGGTACACCAACAGGATTATGGTTAGAGGAAGCAAGTGAACCGCATCATATTTTAACGGAAGCAGGTATCGACGTAGATATCGTTTCAATTGAGGGTGGAGAAATTCCTTTAGATCCAAATTCAACTCAAAATGATGAATTGACGAAATACGCACAATTTGTAGAAAAAATTAGTGATGTGCCAAATATAGATCACATTAATGTTTCAGAATATGATGCAGTATACCTACCAGGAGGTCACGGTACATTATTTGATTTCGCGCATAATCAAAAATTAGCGAATATATTGTCTGATTTTAAAGATGAAGGCAAATTTATCAGTTCTGTATGTCATGGTCCAAGTGCATTTGTCGGTGCAAAAGACAAAAATGGTAAATATCTTGTAGAAGGTGTTACTTTAACATCCTTTACAGATAATGAAGAGCGTACGATGGGACTAGAAAATAAAGTACCATTTTTAACGCAAACAGAATTAGAGCAACAAGGCGCTAAATTTGTTCCAAAAGATAACTTCACAGAACATGTTGAAACAGATAACCAATTCATCACTGGCCAAAATCCTCAATCTAGTGTAGCAATCGGTGAAGCACTAAAAGATGCCTTAAAATAGCTAGTCTTTAAAAACCAGGTGATTTTAGATAACCTAAGCTGCTAACAAGTATAAAACTTGTTAGTAGTTTTTATTTTTTCATAGTTTAATTAAGATTTGTGTTTAAATAGTTATTCTTTGTTAGAATAAAAGTAATGCTATAATAAAACAACACATAAATTATAAGTAAATTGTAGCATTTAGTAATTCTAACTAGGGTATCGATTTAGTTTTATAATTGAATATTGTATAATAATTAAGATTAAAGTTTAAACTCGAAATAAAGTACTATAGACAAATAGGAGTATATAAAATGAAATTTACGAATTTAACTGCAAAAGAGTTTGGTGCATTTGTTGACCATATGCCCAACAGTCATTTTACACAAATGGTAGGCAATTATGAGTTGAAAATTGCAGAAGGTACAGAAACGCATTTGGTAGGCGTGAAAAATAATGAAAATGAAGTTATAGCAGCCTGCTTATTAACTGCTGTACCGGTTATGAAAATATTCAAATATTTTTATACAAATCGTGGACCGGTGATTGATTTCGAAAATAAAGAACTTGTCCATTATTTTTTCAATGAATTAGCTAAATATGTGAAAAAACATAATGCATTGTATTTAAGAGTAGATCCATACCTTGCATATCAATATCGAAATCATGATGGAGATGTATTAGAAAATGCTGGTCATGATTGGATTTTCGATAAAATGAAGCAACTTGGATATAAACATCAAGGGTTTTTAACTGGTTTTGATCCAATTATTCAAATAAGATTCCACTCTGTTTTAGATTTAAAAGATAAGACAGCAAAAGATGTCCTAAATGATATGGATAGTTTGCGTAAACGTAATACAAAAAAAGTTCAAAAAAATGGTGTGAAAGTCAGATTCTTAGGCGAAGATGAATTACCAATTTTCCGTTCGTTTATGGAAGATACTTCAGAATCGAAAGATTTTGATGATAGAGAAGACAGCTTCTATTACAATAGACTAAAGTATTATAAGAATCGTGTATTAGTGCCATTAGCTTATATGGATTTTGAAGCATACATCGATGAACTCAAGTCAGAGCGTGAAGTGTTAAGTAAAGATATTAACAAAGCGCTTAAAGATATAGAAAAACGTCCAGAAAATAAAAAAGCATATAATAAAAAAGAAAATTTAGAAAAACAACTTATTGCAAATCAACAAAAGATTGATGAAGCTAAATCATTACAAGAACAACACGGTAATGAATTACCAATTTCAGCAGCATTCTTTATCGTCAATCCATACGAAGTAGTGTATTATGCAGGAGGAACATCTAACGAGTTTAGACATTTTGCAGGAAGCTATGCAATACAATGGAAAATGATTAATTATGCAATCGATAATAATATCGATAGATATAACTTCTATGGCATTAGTGGTGATTTTTCAGAAGAAGCAGAAGATGCAGGTGTTGTGAAGTTTAAAAAAGGATTCAACGCTGATGTAGTTGAATATGTTGGTGATTTTATAAAACCAATCAATAAGCCAATGTACAAAATTTATACAATGTTAAAGGGATTAAAAGATAAAAAGTAATATGTATTATATTTAGAAAGGAACTAGCTATAATGAAATTTACAGAGTTAACTGTCAAAGAATATGACAATTTTGTACAAAATCCAGCATTAGAGAGTCATTACTTTCAAGTAAAAGAAAATATAGCTACTAGAGAAGAAGATGGTTTTCAAGTTGTTTTATTAGGCTTAAAAGATGATGATAATCAAGTTATCGCAGCTAGTCTTTTCTCTAAAATCCCAACTATGGGAAGCTATGTTTATTATTCAAACCGTGGTCCAGTCATGGATTATAAAGATTTAGGTTTAGTTGATTTCTATTTACGTGAATTAGATACTTATCTTCAAAAACAAAATTGCTTATATGTAAAAATGGATCCTTATTGGATATACCAAATTTATGATAAAGATATTCATCCAATGGCTGATCATCAAGAAAATGATGCGCTTGTTAATTTATTTAAATCTCATGGATATACGCATCATGGGTTTACAACAGAATATGATACATCAAGTCAGGTTAGATGGATGGGTGTGCTTAATTTAGATGGTAAAACACCTGCGTCATTAAAAAAACAGTTTGATAGTCAAAGAAAACGAAATATAAATAAAGCTATTAATTTCGGCGTGAGAGTAAGATTTTTAGAAAGAGAAGAATTTGATATCTTTTTATCACTTTATCGTGAAACTGAAAAACGTGCTGGTTTTGTATCCAAAACGGATGAATATTTCTATAATTTCATAGATAATTATGGGGATAAAGCTTTGATTCCTCTAGCTTATATTGATTTAGATGAATATGTTACGCATACACAAGAAAGTATTAATGAAAAAGAAGCACGTAGAGATCAAATGATGCAAAATGAGAATAAATCTGACAAGCAATTGAAAAAAATTGCTGAAATCGATAAACAAATTGAACATGATAAAAAAGAATTATTACATGCGAGTGAATTAAGACAGACAGATGGCTCAATCTTAAATCTTGCAGCAGGCGTATATTTTGCTAATGCATATGAAGTGAATTACTTCTCAGGTGGGTCATCTGAGAAATACAACCAATATATGGGGCCATATATGATGCATTGGTTTATGATTAATTATTGTTTTGATCACGGATATGGTCGTTATAATTTCTATGGCTTATCTGGTGACTTCACTGAAAATAGTGAAGACTATGGTGTTTACCGATTTAAGCGTGGTTTCGGTGTACAAATCGAAGAATTAATTGGTGATTTTTATAAACCAATCAAAAAAATAAAATATAAGTTATTCAATACGCTTAACAATATTAGGAAAAAAATTAAAAAATAAAAAATAAAAAAGAAAGCATACTGGTATATAAGCCCTAAGCCAGTATGCTTTCTTATGTTCAAAAAAGGCAGCGACATAATGTATTCGCCGAACCTCATTTTATTTTGGCAATAGATGACTGAACTGAAGCTCTGATAAACCCTAATAATTTTTCAATTCTAGTCATTTTTGCCGCGGCTGAAAATTAGATTTCTGCCCACTCCTTTTATGTGGATAATCATGCGATGTCTATTCTGGTTGTTTCCACATTTTTAGTATATAACTCACTCATAAGAAGCGCAATATTATTTTATTCTATAATTGAAATAGTAAATTCTTATAACATATTATTAATTTATTATAATTTTAAAATGTGCTTACTATACATTTACATTTTAAATGCATTTTTAAAAGAATAAATTAACGTAAGGCGTCTATGAGATAAGTTATTCCAATAATAAAGAAAACTGCGCTCATAAATACAGCGATAACAACAGCAGCGATTAATGGATTAAATAATAAAATTACACCAAATATAATTTCTATGATATTTAATAAGATAGATACCATATGAAATCGTTTGTTTGAACCTTCTGCAGGTGTAATTGTAAACATATTTAAAACTGCATTAATAATAAACCATATAGCGAATAAGTAAACAATAAATGTCGTACTTGTTACTACATTAAATAATATAAGTATGCCGATGATGATGTTGATAATACCTAAGACAATCAGCAAATTTGAACCCTTTTGCGTAGCTTGTTTCATAATGCGTCTCACAAAAATTTCAATGAAACCGGTAATAACGAATAAAATACCTATTAGCCAGGTAATAGCGAATAAATTTTCTTCAGGAAAACTAATGATAAAAACACCTATAATCAAGAAGAAAACACCAATTAATAAACTGGACCATCTAATTCCCGTTTTTTGTTGCATGTTTTTCACTCCAATCACAATTACATTTACCCGTAATGAAAGAATTCAACACTTTCATAAATCATAATAATGTTATGTTAACAAAAATGAATAATAAAGTAATCTGTTTTGTTTGATTTAATCAATATTTAGGTCCAATGTATAAGATATAGGGTTTTAAAATAAATATTCATTTTACGTTAGGGAGTGTTTGATTAATGGGTATTTCGATTCAAAAATCAATTTATAAAAAGATACTAAAAAATTTAGCTACTGATCCGTTTAGTGTAACGTTTTGGGATGGTTCAGTGGTAAATTATAACGATGGAGTTGCTAAATTCCATTTAATTTTTAACAAACCGCTAAATAAAAAACTGCTAAAAACAAATCCCATGATTGCATTAGCTGAAGGCTATATGGATAAAGATATTGAAGTCGATGGGGATTTAGAATATATTATGGAATCCATTTTTTCACAACAAAGAAGTTTTATAAATAAACCTAAGCAAAAGCATGTGCATTCTCGAAAAAAATATAAAAACACTAAAAAAAATGCTAAAGAAAATGCTTCATTTCACTATGATTTAGGCAATGATTTTTATCGCTTATGGTTAGATAAAACGATGAATTATTCATGTGCATATTTTAAAACGAAAGCAGATTCGTTATATACCGCTCAAGTTAACAAGATTAACCATATATTAAAAAAGTTAAATTTACAGTCTGGCCAGAGTTTATTGGATATTGGATCTGGATGGGGACATCTTATTATTGAAGCTGCAAAACAATATAATGTTCAAACATTAGGTATTACATTAAGTGAAGAACAATATATCAAAACAAAAGAGCGCATAAAGGCTGAAGGTTTGATTGGCCAGGTGGATGTTAAGTTAATGGATTATAGAGAACTTATTAATGAAAAAAGAACTTTTGATCGAATTGTAAGTGTAGGCATGTTAGAACATGTTGGGCATGATCATATTCCTATATTCATGGAAAATACACATAAGTTATTGAACGATGGCGGTGTGGCATTGTTACATTGTATTACTGGACTTGTTGAAGTAGAAGGTAACGACTTTCTCACTAAATATATTTTCCCCGGAGGTGCAATTCCTTCAATAAGAGCATTAGTTGACAATATGTCACAGAATAACTTGAAAATTGTAGATGTAGAAAGCTTAAGAAGGCATTACACTTTAACTTTACGTAACTGGGCAGAAAATTTTGAAGCAAATATAGATAAAGTACGCGAACAATTTGATGAGCGATTTATAAGAATGTGGCGTTTGTATTTAAATGCATGTGCGGCAAACTTCACATGTGGTGTTTCCGATTTGCATCAATTTTTAATCACAAAAGGTGTTAATAATGAACTTCCAATGACAAGAGATTATTTATACTGTGATAATTAATACAAAAATTTTGATAAATGGTGTTGAAACTTAATTTTCTGTTTTAACACCATTTATATTTATATAGTACTTAAAGTAATCGGTATTTATAGTTTACTTTATTTATGTTATGTAAACTATAAATATTATAGTTTTAATTAAAAACCATACAGTTAAAGAATATTGCGAGTAATGTTTGATAGCATTCTCGCTTATATTTTTAAAACTTGTAATTATTTTAATAAAGCTATATCATTTTGAAGCGCTGAGAAGTTGATTTTTGAACGTTGAACTTTGTTTTTGTGTACAATATATAGACATTGTTGCAAATAGACATTGTTGCAAATAGACATTGTTGCAAATGAGCGAACAATAATTTGTTTATAAATTTGTTATCGGTATTTAGATCTCTACAGTAAGATTATATATTGAGCATTGCTGTTGAAAAATTAAAATGCAAATGACAGACATATTTAAATTGAAATTGTTGTTAATGTATGTTTTCAATTCATTTTAAACGTAAAGTTTTTGATGATTTATCAAACCTAGATTAAGTAATACTTGGACTTTAATAAAGTAAGTGATAAATATCTTTTAAATAAGACGAAAATCGGCATACATATTTCAGTTAACATTTTAGTTTACATAATATATATTATAGGAAGTTATGAATATTTTGATATAGGGCACCTATTTTGCATTAATTTATATTTTAGTTTCTGTTTGAATTAGATTATGAGTTATCTATACTAATACTGTATTCATGACTGTAAATATCAAACGACCATGTGTTTTTATAGCCAGTAAGTTAGATTGTATGTTAAATATTTGCTGTAAATCTATAATTTATTATTGTTGATTTTGACGTAGTTATTTAACGTAATTAACAGATAATGTCATATAAAATATATGCCTTTATCAAATCGTAACTTTTTTGATTTAATAAAGGCGTATATGATTATTGATTGTTCTTTACATAAACTTCAATTGAGTCTTTAGTGAATTGAGCGGTGCCAGCTCCAAATTTATCTATATTTACTTTGAATCGTTCGTCTTCAACATACATATGACCTAAACGTTCAAAGATGTCTAGTGTGTAATCAAAATTTATGTTTGAATTTAGATAATCATACCATTTTTGCACATTTGATTGGACTTCAGCAGATTCTGGCGATTGGCTTTTTAAATTGGCAAAAGTTGAAAAGATATCATTCATTTCTTTAGTTTTTACATCTTTTTCTTTATCTGACCATGAGTTGATATGCTCGTTCGCTTTCGTAACGGTAGTATCGCCCCACTTTTTACGTGCTTCTTCATCATAGCTTTTGGGTAAATTGTCAAAATTAAAACCCTTGAATTTTTCTTCATTTGTCATAGTTATTTCTCCCCTCATATAGCGTAACGTTTGATCGATTGTTTGAATCATTTGATCGGTTCGATTTTTCCGATTTATAAGCAATTGTTTGTCCATTTTTAATGCTTCTTGTCTATCAAAGGATGGGCTAGCAATGATTGATTTAATTTTTTTAAGAGGAAAATCTAGCTCTCTAAAAAATAATATTTGTTGAAGTTTATCTAAGTCTGCTTCTGAATATAGCCGATACCCTGATTTAGACAGTTTGGTAGGATTTAATAAATGAATTTCATCATAATAATGTAACGTACGCACACTGATACCTACTAAATCTGCAATCTGTTTAACTGTCATTTGCATTTAATTTACCTCCTTATATAATAACTATAATCTTTAACGGAACGTTAGGGTCAATAATAACTTTTTACATTATTTATAGTAGTATAAAAAAAGTCCCTAAGACAAAATATGTCTGGGACTTTTAACCATATTAGTTGACGCAATTATTATGGGCTTAATTTTCTATGTTACATTTAAATAATTATTTTCTTCTTTTAAACTCATGTGCTTCGTCTTCAGGTGAGATACCACGTTTTCGCATTTCTTTAAGCGCCTTTTTTTCTCGACGTTTACGTCTAAAGTCACGTGTGAAATACCAAATTAAAAAGCTCATGATTAAACTTAATACCGCCATAAATGCAGCAAAACCTAATAATGGCTCGTAAGTAATATTTTCGAAATTAGGTATTAAGAATGCAGCAATAGCTAAAATTACAAATGTTAAAATAGCTGCTGTAAACCATTTATTTAAAACAAGTGTACAGAATAATGTAACTATTATAACAGCTACCACTGTAATCCATAAAAAATTGGGTAAATCAAAAATAGTCATTTATAGCGCTCCTTATAAAAATCGTCATATTTGTCATTATAATAATATTATTATACTAAACGAAATTATATATCATATCCATCTTGAGTCGTATAATAATATATTAAAATATTGCATTAATCACGTCAATTAACGTTTATTTTGTTCAAGTAGTTAGTTTATTTTCTAATGCGAATTTAGCATATAAACGCACAATTGTATCTTACAAGGTGATTTCATGTATAATTAAAATTGAATTTAATATACATGACTAGGAGTGATTAAATGGCGGATACTTTACCACTTAGAAATGAAGTTTCTGATGAAATAACTTGGGATATTTCAGCTCTGTTTTCTTCCGATGAAGCATTTTATCAAACTTTAGAAAAAACAACAGCTGCTGCTAAAACATTTAATGAAAACTATGTTCATCAATTGGACAATTCTACTATAATTGAAAAGGCATTGGCTATATATTCTGATATCCTGATTGAATTAGATAAAATGGCAAATTATGCAGAGTTGAGATTAAGTGTTGATACAACAAATGAACAAGCACAAACATTAAGTGCTAAATTTTCAAATACGTTTGGAAAAATTGCGAGTGAATTATCATTTGTTGAGTCAGAAATATTGGCACTTTCAGATGAAACGTTCAAGCGTTTTATCTCAACATCTGAATACCCACATTTTTTGGAAAAATTAAAGGCACGCAAACCTTATCAACTTAATCCTGAAGTTGAAAAAACATTAGCAAGTTTATCATCAGTGTTTGAACGCCCTTTTGAATTATATGGTATCACGAAGATGTTAGATATAGATTTTGACTCATTTGAATATAAAGGTAAAACATACCCTTTAGATTATGCTACTTTTGAAAATGAATATGAAGATCATCCAGAAGAAGCATTTAGAAGAATTAGTTTCAAAAAATTTAGCGATGCATTAAATAAGTATCAACATACAACTGCTGCGACATATAATATGCAAGTACAACAAGAAAAAATTGAAGCAGACCTACGCGGTTATGATTCTGTAATAGATTACCTATTACAAGATCAAGAAATTAATCGAGATATGTTTGATCGCCAAATTGATGTTATTATGAGTGATTTAGCACCTATTATGCAAAAATATGCAAAATTGATTAAACGTGTTCATGGCTTAGAAGTCATGCATTTTGAAGATTTAAAAATATCTATAGATCCTAATTATGAACCCGATATCTCTATTGAGGATTCTAAAAAGTATATTTATGGTGCATTAAATGTTTTAGGTAAAGATTATTTAAATATGGTTGAAACGGCCTATCAAGATAGATGGATAGATTTTGCTCAAAATAAAGGTAAAGATACTGGTGCGTATTGTGCAAGTCCATATGCTACACATTCATATATATTTATTTCTTGGACTGGAAAAATGACTGAAACCTTTGTTTTAGCACATGAATTAGGTCATGCTGGTCATTTTACCTTAGCACAAAGTCATCAAAATTATTTAGAATCAGAACCGTCCATGTATTTTGTAGAAGCACCATCGACAATGAATGAGATGCTAATGGCAAATTATTTATTCAAAAACAGTAGTGATGCTCAATTTAAGCGCTGGGTAATTGGTTCTATCGTTTCTAGAACTTATTATCACAATATGGTAACGCACTTACTAGAAGCAGCGTATCAACGCGAGGTATATAAAAAAGTTGATGATGGTGAATCATTGACTGCCCCGTTATTGAATCGAATTATGTTGGATGTTTATTCTCAATTTTTTGGAGAAAGTGTTAAATTTACAAAAGGTGCAGAACTTACATGGATGAGACAACCACATTATTATATGGGATTATATTCGTATACGTATTCTGCTGGTTTAACAATTGGTACGGTAATGTCACAACGTATTCAACAAGAGGGACAACCTGCTGTGAATGATTGGTTAACTACATTGAAAGCAGGAGGTAGCCAATCACCTGCTGAATTAGCTCAATTAGCTGGTATTGATATTAGCACGGATCAACCACTAAAAGCGACAATTGCATATATAGGTAACTTGGTAGATGAGTTAGAACAACTTACAGATGAAATCGAGGCTGAAGATCAATAACTATAATATAAACAAAGATCTATCTTAAATATAAAGCACGATGCCGATAAAATAAGCAAATCCGGATTTCCAACTGGATGTAGCTAATATTCGACATCGTGCTATTTGTATTTAATCATATGATTCGTAACGTTCACCTGTGACAAAGTAAAAAATGCTTTCTGCAACATTGCTAATGTGGTCACCAATACGTTCTAAATATCTAGCTGCTAGATGTGCTTGTCCTGCAACAAAAGGGTCGTTATCTATTAAATAAGTTGTGTTAACGATATTTTTATATAAATCATCTATATCTTCGTCACGTTCGATAATTTCCTTAATTAAAGTGACATCATCTCTTTTTACTGCATCATCTAAATCTTTTAACATTAATAATGCGAGTTTACCCATAGTATTCAATCTTGTAAGCACATATTCATCAGTGATTTTAGCGCGTAATCTAATTTCAGCAATATTTGCGGCATTATCACCTATTCTTTCGAAATCAGAAGCGATTTTTAGTGCAGCCATCATTAATCTTAAATCAGTAGCAATAGGCTGTTGTTTGGTGATTAACATAATCACTTTTTCATTTATTTCTGTTTCTAAGGCATTAATATCCTTATCGTTCGCAATCGTTTGCCGCGCATAATTTCTATCCTCTTCACTTAACGATCTTAATGCATATTCAATATTATAATATACGTGAAGGCCAAGTCGACGTAAATCTTTCATTAATTCGTCTAATTGGCCTTCATATTTTTCTCTAATAACCATATCTTAACCGAAGCGACCAGAGATATAATCTTCTGTTTGTTTGTCTGAAGGATTAGAGAAGATTTTATCAGTGTCGTCGTATTCATTTACATAGCCGTTAAGGAAAAATGCTGTTTTATCAGAAACACGCGCAGCTTGTTGCATATTATGTGTAACAATAATAATTGAATATTTTTCTTTTAACTCTTGTACGAGTTCTTCTACTTTCAATGTTGAAATTGGATCCAACGCAGATGTTGGTTCATCCATTAAAATAACATCTGGTTCAATTGCTAATGTACGTGCGATACAAACACGTTGTTGTTGACCACCTGATAAGCTGTATGCATTTGTATCTAAGCGGTCTTTTAACTCATCCCATATTGCAGCGCCACGTAAAGATTTTTCGACAATTTCGTCAAGAATCTTTTTATTTTTAATACCATGTATTTTAGGTCCGTAAGTGATGTTATCATATATAGATTTTGGGAATGGGTTCGGTTGTTGGAAAACCATTCCTACATTTGTTCTTAATTTTTCAACAGAATATTTTTCATCAAAAATATTCTGATCACGGTAAATGATTTTACCTGCTGTTTTAACAGATGGCACAAGTTCTACCATTCTATTTAATGTTTTAATATAAGTAGATTTACCACAACCTGATGGTCCTATGATTGCAGTGACATTATTTTCTAAAATATCTAGATTGATGTTTTTTAAAGCATGATTATCGCCATACCATAAATCTAAATTTTTTGTAGAATAGACTATTTTTTTCTCACTATCAGGAATTTTATTGTCATTTTTATTTGTTTCTCTATCAATCGATGCAATTGGTGCAGAATCTTGATTTGTATGTTCTGCGATTTTTGATTTTTCTTCTTTAATTGTATCTTTAGTCATAATTAAAACTCCTTTTGCGATTATGTTATAAACTATAAAGTTATAATTTTCCCCAAAATAACCGCTTAATTAAATTTGATTTTGAAATAACATTAATATTTTTTACTGTATTTATTTCTTAAGAATATTGCGATTGCGTTCATTAGCAGTAAAATCACTAGCAAGACAATGATACCGGCCGACGCAACATTTTGGAATTCATCTTGTGGTAGTTTTGCCCAATTGTAAATCGACATTGGCAACGCTTGGAATTGGTCGAATACACTTGAAGGTAAACTTAATAATACGGTTGGTATACCAATGAGTATGAGTGGTGCGGTTTCACCTAATGCACGAGATAATGCTAGAATGAAGCCTGTTAATATACCAGGAATCGCTGCTGGTAATACAACGCGACGAATCGTTTGCCATTTGTTTCCGCCTAAGCCATATGAAGCTTCTCTAACAGAGCTTGGTACCGATCTGATGGCTTCTTGGCTTGCAACGATAATGACTGGTAAGATAAGTAACGACATAGTTAAAGCCGCAGCAAGTACAGAGTTACTTAAAGCAAGCGCTTCTATACCCATACCTCTTACAAAAATAGTGAGACCAAGTAAACCAAAAACGACTGAAGGTACACCAGCTAAGTTTGAAATACTAACTTTAATAAAACTTGTTAATGCATTATCTTTAGCATATTCTTCTAAATAAATTGCTGTACCTACACCCAATATAATTGAAATTGGAATAATAGTAATCATTAACCAAATTGTACCGATTAAACCGCCTTTCACACCGGCCATTGAAGGCGTAGAAGATGAGAAATTGGTGAAGAACGACGGTGTTAAATGCCCTGCACCTTTAATGAGTGTATCTATAATTAAAGCAGCTAAAAAAAGTAAGGCTACTAAAGTACATGTGAAAAATGCCCATTTATTGAATTTATTTGTTGCTAACCTACTGGAAAGTTTTTTCTCAACTTTTTGTTGATTAACAAGCGCTTTAGTATTTGTCTCTGCCATTTTAATACTCCTCTCTAAAGCGTTTCGTAATCCATTGTGAAATTAAATTCATCACAAGTGTGAATAAGAATAGTGTGAAACCAACAGCATAGATACTGTAATAGATATCAGAGCCAAATGTCGCATCTCCTGTTGCAACTTGTACAATATATCCAGTCATCGTTTGGATAGATCCGGTTAAATCTAATGAAGAACTTGGAGTACTACCTGCTGCAAGTGATACAATCATCGTTTCCCCGATTGCACGTGAGACAGCTAATACGATAGATGCCATAATACCTGAAGTAGCAGCTGGTAATATCACTTTTGTGGCAACTTCAAATTTTGTTGCGCCTAAACCAAGTGCACCTTCACGCATTTTATTTGGCACAGATGACATCGCGTCTTCACTCATGCTCGAAATTAGTGGAATAATCATAACGCCTACGACAATACCTGGACTAATTGAATTGAAACTACCTAATTCAGGAAATATTGCACGGAGTACAGGGGTAACAAATGTTAAAGCGAAAAAGCCGAAAACAATTGTTGGTATCCCAGATAATATTTCTAAAATCGGTTTTATTATTTTTCTCACTCTTGTAGAAGCATATTCACTTAAATATAAAGCAGCGCCTAATCCTAAAGGAACAGCAACAATTGTTGCAATAACTGTTATTTTAAGCGTACCTAAGATCAATGCCCAAATGCCATATTGTGGTGTTGATGAGAATGGATTCCAATCTTTGGAGAATAAAAACTCAGTAATTGGAACACGTGTAAAAAATGTAATGGTCTCTGTTAATAATGTAACGATTATCCCTACTGTTGCTAAAATTGAGCAAATTGCAATGATTCCCAGAATGATCGGTACAATTTTATCGCTAATACCTTTTTTCTTAGCATTGTTTTTAGCAATCATTTCACTAACAGAAGTATTCTGATTAGCCATGTAAATACCCTTCTTTCTTATAGACTCCCAATATTTAAAATAAAAGTCGGGATTGTTCATCATCTAGTGTTTAGCAACATAGCGATTTTCACTATATTGTTAAACGCTAGATAAATTGAACTTGGAAGTAGATAGATAACTTAATCATGCTATTTGTCTATCTACTTCCTGAATCCCAACTTTAAAATTGCTATTATGTTTATTTATCTTCTTTTTTGCTGTCTTTTTTGTCGCTATCTTTACCAATGATGTCTTTTAATTTGCTTTGTTGTTCAGTGTAATCTTTTTCAGGTAAGGCAACAAATCCTGCGTCTTCAGCTGATTTTCCTTTATCCTTCATAACAAATTTCATGAAGTCTTGGAATCCTTCATTATCTTTTAATTTTTTCTCGTTAGTGTAGATATAAAGTGGTCTACTTAATGCGTAAGAACCATCTTGAATTGTTTTCTTAGTTGGTTCAGTTAATTGACCATTTTCATCTTTGATTTTAACTTCTTTTAGCTTGTCTTTATTTTGTTTATAGAAGTTATAACCAAAATAGCCGACACTATCTTTATTTTTCTCTACTGACTGAACAATTGTATTTGTATCAGCATTTTTCTCTGCTTTAATATCTTTTTTGTCCATAATTTCTTCAGAGAAGAAATCGTAAGTACCGTGAGATTGGTCAGGAGAAAATGCTTTGATTTCTTTGTCTGGCCATTTTGAATTAACGTCTTTCCATGTTTTTGCTTTGCCTGAGTAGATTTCATTTAATTGTTCTTTAGTAAGTTCATCTACAAAGTCGTTATCTTTATTTACAGTAATTGTCACACCATCTTGAGCAACTTTAAACTCATCATATTTAATACCTTTATCATCTAATTTTTTCTTTTCTTCGTCTTTTATAGGTCTAGATGCATTTGAGAAATCAGTGCTGCCTGAAATGAATTTTTCAAAACCGCCACCAGTTCCAGCTGTACCATTAGATACAGTTACATCTGAATTATCTTTTGCGAATTTTTCATTTAATTTTTCAATGATTGGACCTACAGTAGATGAACCATCACCTTTAACTTCTCCACTTCCTTTACCAGAATCGCTATTTCCACCGCCACAAGCTCCTAATAAAAGTGAAGCGCCGATTACAGTAGTACCAAATAATTGCCATTTTTTCATTGAAACATCCTCCTAATAAGTGAATAACCCAAAAGTTATATGTATTTCTTACAGTTCCTATACTACACACCTTTTATTAAATACAAATATAGATAATGTAAATCTTTTGTTAAGTATTTATTGACCTCATTTACAAAATTCACAATAAGAGATTCTATGTATGCTATGATTTTTGAAATGTTGATATGACGGTATTTGTAATATAAAAACAAAAAAATCCTGTACTACACAACGATTTATGTAGTACAGGATAAATTTATAAGTATCTAAACACTATTTTATATAGTAGAAACTAATCTTCGACTCTACTCCAACCTTTATTAGTTAATGCAATTTTACCAGTTTCAATAGTTATAATTTTGTTTTTATATAAATGGCCAATTGCGCGCTTAAATGCACCCTTACTCATATTGAATACTTCTTTAATCGCTTCAGGACTTGATTTATCCCAAAATGGAAGCTCACCATCATATTCTACGAGTAAATTAAAAATATGTTGACCATCTTCGTCAAGTCTTTCATGTGCAAATGGTAAAAATGAACCGTTAAGCTCCCCTTTTTCATTATGTCCGATGATACGAACTTCTAGTTTTTCACCTAAACGAGGTTCAGATTTACGTTCAGATTCATGTACGAATATTTTATGGCCATCTTTGGATAGCATAAAGCTTCCGACTCTTAAAACTCTGTATGGTCTTGCTTCAATAACTTTATTTTGTAATGTATCATCGTGTACTGGCGTGTACATTGAATCAACAATTGTCTCAGTTGCTAGTCGAGCATACATATTATTCTCACTATCAATACGCAAAGTAACTAATAATTCATCACCTTGTGTCGGCCATACATCTTTAACTTTTGGTAAATCTATCCATGGAATTAAAACTTCTCTTGGAAGACCTACATCGACATGTGCACCATCTCGGTCGGTTTTTAATACTTTCACAAAATCATATTTGCTAGTAGTAATGTCTGGCATGTTTTGTGTCGCAAACAATGCACCTGATCTATTAGGATAAATGAAGAAACTATATTCCTCGCCTATCGTTAACTCGTCTTCTTCATTAACTTCTGATTGATTGAGTTTAACTTCTTCTCCGTTTGGTCCTTGTAACTTGTAAGTAGATCCTTCTAATCCAACGACTTCAAGAAATTCAATGGAACCTACAATATTTTTCTCTTCTTGGGCCATACTGTTCTCCTTCGTACTTAAATTTATTCTTAACTATTATAACATGCTATAAAGAAACAAGCATCACCTCATTGTGAATGGTCGAAACTCCTTCTTAAGTGTGTTATAATTTGTCCGGTAGATTAACGTAAAGGAGCAAATGCATGTTACAAGTTACTGATGTAAGTTTACGGTTTGGTGATCGTAAATTATTCGAGGATGTAAATATTAAATTTACAGAAGGAAATTGTTATGGTTTGATTGGAGCCAACGGTGCTGGAAAATCAACATTTTTAAAGATTTTATCTGGTGAGTTGGATGCACAATCAGGTCATGTATCTATGGGAAAAGACGAACGTTTAGCAATCTTAAAACAGGATCACTTTGCTTATGAAGATGAACGTGTGATAGATGTTGTGATTAAAGGTCATGAACGTTTATATGAAGTAATGAAAGAAAAAGATGAGATTTATATGAAACCAGATTTCAGTGATGAAGATGGAATCAGGGCTGCAGAATTAGAAGGCGAATTTGCTGAAATGGACGGTTGGAATGCCGAAGCAGATGCAGGTTCTTTATTATCTGGATTGGGTATATCTGCTGATTTACAAGATAAAAAAATGGCTGAATTAGAAAATAATCAAAAAGTAAAAGTATTATTAGCTCAAAGTTTATTCGGCAAGCCCGATGTACTCCTACTTGATGAACCGACCAACGGTTTAGATATACCTGCGATAAGCTGGTTAGAAGATTTCTTAATTAACTTTGAAAATACAGTAATTGTGGTATCACATGACCGACACTTTTTAAATAATGTATGTACACATATTGCAGACTTAGATTATGGAAAAATAAAAGTTTATGTTGGTAACTATGATTTCTGGTATCAATCAAGTCAATTAGCAATGAAAATGGCACAAGAGCAAAATAAGAAAAAAGAAGAAAAAATTAAGGAGTTGCAAGATTTCGTTGCTCGTTTCTCTGCAAATGCATCTAAATCTAAACAAGCAACAAGTCGTAAAAAACAACTAGAAAAAATTGAATTAGACGATATTCAACCTTCTTCACGCCGTTATCCATACGTAAAATTTACGCCAGAACGTGAAATTGGTAATGACTTGCTATTTGTGGAAAATGTATCAAAAACGATTGATGGTAATAAAGTGTTAGACAATATTTCATTCACAATGAACCCTAATGATAAAGCGGTTTTAATTGGAGATAGTGAAATTGCGAAAACTACTTTACTTAAAATACTTGCAGGTGAAATGGATCCAGACGAAGGATCAGTAAAATGGGGTGTCACAACTTCCCGCAGTTACTTCCCTAAAGATAACTCTGACTACTTTGAAGGTGTAGATATGAATTTAGTTGATTGGTTACGTCAATATGCACCTGAAGATGAACAAACTGAAACATTCTTAAGAGGTTTCTTAGGTCGTATGTTATTTAGTGGCGAAGAAGTTAAGAAAAAAGCTAGTGTTTTATCTGGTGGAGAGAAAGTACGCTGTATGTTAAGTAAAATGATGTTATCTAGCGCGAATGTTCTATTGCTAGATGAACCAACAAACCACTTAGACTTAGAAAGTATTACTGCAGTAAATGATGGTTTGAAAAATTTCAAAGGTTCTATGATTTTCACATCTTATGACTTTGAATTTATCAATACAATTGCAAACCGAGTAATTGACTTAAACCCTACTGGTGGTTTATCAAAAGAAATATCTTATGAAGCTTATTTACAAGAAACTGGTGTATTAAGTAAATAACCCTTTAAAAATACAAAGCGATATATAAAGTATCATATTGAATTGATGATACGTATTGTATATTTCAAAAATTCAGATTGTAAATCGCGTTATTAAAAATAAATGCAAAATATTATCAATGATTGAAATCATACGTTAAAAGCTGAGATATTAACATATCTTAGCTTTTTTGTTTATAGTAACTTCCCCCTACGAGTCTAAATATTAGGTATAAATGATTAAGCATAATATAATCAAATACATATTTCATTATGGAGGTATGCAAATGGAACAGTTAAATATGTTAAATGGACAAGTAATTCCTCAAATTGGTTTTGGTACATATAAGTTAAATGGTGCGCATGGCACACATGCGATTGTGAATGCCTTAGAACAAGGTTATCGTTTGTTAGATACTGCCTATAATTATGAGAATGAAGGTACTGTAGGTAAAGCAATCGAGATGAGTGGAGTTTCACGTGAACAAATTATGATTACTTCAAAATTACCTGGTCGTTATCAAACTTACGACGATGCACTGACTGCAATTCAGGAATCAATTTATCGTCTAGGTGTAGATTATCTTGATTTATATTTAATTCACTGGCCTAATCCCAAACAAGGAAAGTATGTTGAAGCTTGGCGAGCAATGATTGCAGCACAAAAAGCTGGCTCAATAAAATCAATTGGTGTATGTAACTTTTTACCAGAACATATCGATACACTACAACAAGAAACTGGCGTTTTGCCAGTTGTGAACCAAATTGAGTTACATCCATACTTCAATCAAGAAGCATTGGTTCAGTACAATACTTCTAAAGGAATTATTACTCAAGCTTGGAGTCCATTAGGTCGTGCTTCTAGTGTTATCAATGATGAAAACCTTGTTGAAATTGCCACAAAACATAATAAAACTATTCCTCAAGTTATATTAAAATGGCATGTTCAAAATGGTGTTGTACCTATTCCGAAATCTACAACAGTATCAAGACAATTACAAAATATTGATATTTTTGACTTTTCCCTTGATAATAATGACATTGAGAAAATCAACGCATTAACACGTGTAGATGGTAGACGTAAAGACCAAGATCCAGCCATATATGAAGAATTTTAAAGAGAAAGCTCATAAATTTTAAAAGTTTAATATTTTAGTTCTTTTTAAAAGTATATAAATTACACTTAATTAGCAAAACGTTTATAAAAACGTTTAATTTTTCAGTAAATTAAAAAAACTTTGTAAAAGCGGTTTACAGTACATATAAGCATATGTATAATATGATTCATAAACAAAAATTAAATAAGTTTTGATGAGGCGCATCAATCATTAGTAAATTTTAGAAGAACCTGTCTGCTAGCAGCTAATTTTGAAAGGGTGAGATGCCGAAACAGTTATAATAGCAGCTTATAACAAGTTGGACTTTATGGTTAAGAGCTAAGAGTCTGTCATTATTTTAAAATAATGGAGTGCATCACTTGTATATAAATTATAGAACAGGTTCGCATTCCGGACTTGTTCTTTTTTATATCACTGTGATTCTCCCCTATCAAATGAGGAGGATATGGAATTGGAAAGAAGTGTTTTGAAATTTGGTGGTTCTTCAGTAAGTGATTTTACTAAAATTAAAAATATAGCAGGCATGTTAAAAACAAGAGTTGATGAAGGTGAGCAACTTATCGTTGTTGTAAGTGCAATGGGTAAAACAACAGATGAGCTGATGGCTAATGTTTCAACACTTACTACGACACCAAAAGATCAAGAATTGGCCCTGTTATTAACAACTGGTGAACAACAGACCGTTTCCTATTTATCGATGGTATTAAATGACATCGGTATAAATGCAAAAGCGATGACTGGATATCAAGCAGGAATCAAAACGGTTGGTCATCATTTAAAAAGTAAAATTGCTGAAATCGACCCAAGTACATTTGAACAAGCTTTTGAAAGTAACGATGTACTAGTGGTAGCAGGATTTCAAGGGGTAAATGATGAATTAGAAGTAACTACCTTAGGTCGTGGTGGCTCAGATACCACTGCTGTAGCTTTAGCTGCAAGTAACCAAACGACTTGTGAGATATACACTGATGTAGATGGTGTATATGCGACTGACCCACGGGTTTACAAAGATGCGAAACGTCTGTCGTATGTTTCGTATGAAGAAATGATGGAAATGAGCGCTTTAGGTGCAGGCGTACTTGAAACGAGAAGCGTTGAATTAGCGAAAAATTATAACATCCCCTTGTATTTAGGAAGAACTTTATCAAATGTGAAAGGAACATGGATTATGTCACAAGCAGAATTATTAGAAAAAAAAGCAGTTACTGGTGTTGCATTAGATAAACATATGCAACATGTTACAATTAGTTATCCCCTACCGGATAATAGATTACTGACAGATTTATTCAACCATTTAGAAGAAGGATCAGTCAATGTCGATATGATTTCTCAAATCGTTAATTTGGAAGGGTTACAAATGTCTTTCACGATAAAAGATACAGATGCTGTTCAAATAACAAACATCTTAGATGACTTAAAAGAAAGGTTTAATGCTTTAGACTTCAAGATAAATGAGGGATACGTTAAACTTTCATTAATTGGTTCTGGTATGAGAGATATGTCTGGTGTTGCTTCAAAAGCATTTATAACATTGATTGAAAATGATATTGCATTTTATCAAACCACCACATCCGAAATAAGTATTTCATGTGTAATAGATTCTGAAAATGGTGAACGCGCAGTTCATGCCTTGTATCAAACTTTTGATATCTGAATTTTCTAAATATAATTAATTTTAGCAAACTTATTAAAATGAAAATGGAGTGTATAATATATGACAAAATTAGCAATAGCAGGCGCAACTGGTTTAGTTGGAAGAAAAATGTTAGAAACAGTAGATCGTAAAAACATATCATTTGATGAATTAGTATTGTTTTCTTCAGCGCGTTCAGCAGGAGAAGAAATTGAATTTCAAGGCAAAACATATACGGTTAAAGAATTAACTGAAGAAGCTGCAAGTGAACATTATGATTATGTTTTAATGAGTGCCGGTGGAAGTACCAGTGCCCATTTCTCCCCTATTTTTGAACAAGCTGGTGCCATTGTTATTGATAATTCTAGTCAATGGAGAATGGTAGATGACATTGATTTAATTGTACCTGAAGTTAATGAACCTGTATTAAAAAGAAAAATCATCGCTAATCCAAATTGCTCTACCATTCAATCGGTTGTACCTTTAAAAGTATTGCAAGAAGCATTTGGATTAGAACGTGTAGCTTATACAACATACCAAGCCGTTTCAGGGTCTGGTGTAAAAGGCAGACAAGATTTATCTGAAGGTGCGAATGGTAAAGCACCTGAAGCGTATCCACATCCTATTTATAATAACGTTTTACCACATATCGATAGTTTTTTAGAAAATGGGTATACAAAAGAAGAACAAAAA
This sequence comes from Staphylococcus ureilyticus, assembly GCF_025558845.1. Lineage (NCBI taxonomy): Bacteria > Bacillati > Bacillota > Bacilli > Caryophanales > Staphylococcaceae > Staphylococcus > Staphylococcus ureilyticus. Next base: position 1,181,350 of record NZ_CP094825.1, read on the forward strand.
ATGATTGATGAGACAAGAAAAATTTTAAAAGATGAAGATTTGAAAGTAACAGCAACTTGTGTGCGTGTGCCTGTTCAAGATAGTCACAGTGTGCATATGAGCGTTACGCTTGAAAGCGAAAGTTCAGTACAAGCAATTCAGCAGCTTTTTGACAATGATGGACGTGTCGTACTGATTGATAATCCAGAACAAAATGAATATCCACTAGCGATAAATGCAACTGGTAAGGATGAAATATTTGTTGGTAGGATTCGTCGAGATGATTCATTAGATAATACTTTCCATGTGTGGTGTACTTCAGATAACTTACTAAAAGGTGCTGCTTTAAATGCAGTGCAAGTTTTAGAACAAGTAATGAGTTTGAAAGGAGTAAGATAAAATGGGACATATTTTTGAAGGTGTAGGTGTTGCTTTGACAACACCTTTCACACACAACGAAGTTGATTTAAACGCCCTTAGAAGACATGTAAAATATTTATTAGAAAATAATGCGAAATGTATCGTGGTTAATGGTACAACAGCCGAAAACCCTACATTAACTGATGAAGAAAAAGATCAAGTATTAGAGACAGTTGTTAATTATGTAGATGGCAAAGTACCAGTGATTGCTGGCACAGGTACGAATAATACTCAAAAATCTATTCAAGCTTCAGTACGTGCGAGAGAAATTGGTGCAGATGGTATTATGTTAATCACGCCTTACTACAATAAAACAAATCAACGTGGATTGATTGAACACTTTACAACGATAGCTAATGCAGTAAAATTACCTGTCATTTTGTATAATGTACCTTCACGTACGAATATGACTATTAATCCAGAAACGGTTGAAACATTAAGTGATAATGAATATATTGTAGCGATAAAAGATGCTACTAATGATTTTGAATATATGGATGAATTGAAAAAACGTTTAGATTTAAATCATTTTGCTTTGTATAGCGGTAATGATGATAATGTGGTAGATTATTTTGAAAAAGGTGGTAACGGTGTCATTTCTGTCGCTGCAAATGTAATTCCTAATGCATTCCAGTCATTATTCGATGCAAAACAAAGTGGAAAAGATATCAATTCACAATTTCAACCTATACAAACGCTATTAGATGCATTAGCTGTTGATGTTAACCCTATTCCTATCAAAGCATTAACAGCCGTTGAAGGGTTTGGTAATTATGAAGTACGCCTTCCACTAGTGAAACTGCAAGATGCAGAACGTCAAACGTTAGAAGAAGCATACGAACAATTTAAAGCAGGTGACAATACATGAACATTGTTTTAATAGGCTATGGTGCCATGAATCAACGTGTAGCAAGATTAGCTGAAGCAAAAGGACATCAAATTGAAGGTGTGATTGTACCTAATTCATCTAAATCATACCCTTATCCAACGTTCCAATGTATTTCAGACGTTAAAGATGCCGATGTTGCAATTGATTTTTCAAATCCAGAGTTATTGTTGCCTTTATTAGATGATGAATTTAATTTGCCATTAGTTATCGCAACAACTGGAGAAAAAGAAAAAATTATTGCAAAATTAAAAGAATTAAGTAGTAAAATGCCAGTATTTTTCAGTGCAAATATGAGTTATGGAGTTCATGCTTTAACTAAAATTTTGGAAGCTGCAGTTCCCCTACTTCAAGATTTTGACATTGAACTAACTGAAGCACATCATAATAAAAAAGTGGACGCACCCAGTGGTACATTAGTAAAGCTTTATGATGTCATTGAGTCATTACGTGAAAAAACAACGCCAGTTTACGACAGACATGAGTTAGATGAAAAACGTACACAAGATGTAATTGGTATCCATTCAATTCGTGGTGGTACGATTGTTGGTGAACATGATGTGTTATTTGCAGGTACTGATGAAACAATAGAAATCGCCCATCGTGCTCAATCAAAAGATATTTTTGCCAATGGAGCGATTGGTGCAGCAGAAAAATTAATTAATAAATCAAATGATTTTTATACATTTGATAATTTATAACTTTTAAGGAGCGAAAAAATTATGGTACAACATTTAACGGCAGAAGAAATTATTCAATATATAAGTGATGCAAAGAAATCTACACCTCTTAAAGTTTATGTGAATGGTAAGTTTGATAAAGTAACATTTCCTGATAACTTTAAAGTGTTTGGTGGACCTGACTCTAAAGTAATCTTTTGTGAAGCGGATGATTGGAAACAATTTTATGAAAAAAATCAATCAGCGATTGATGAATTAGAAGTTGAGATGGATCGTCGTAATTCAGCAATTCCATTGAAAGATTTAACTAATACGAATGCACGTATAGAACCTGGTGCATTTATTCGTGAACAAGCTACGATTGAAGATGGTGCAGTGATTATGATGGGTGCTACGATCAATATTGGTGCTGTAGTCGGCGAAGGAACGATGGTTGACATGAACGCAACACTTGGTGGTCGTGCTACTACAGGTAAAAACGTTCACGTTGGAGCTGGTGCAGTATTAGCTGGCGTAATTGAACCACCTAGTGCATCACCTGTGATCATTGAAGATGACGTACTCATTGGTGCAAATGCTGTAATACTTGAAGGTGTTCGCGTTGGCGAAGGCTCTATTGTTGCAGCTGGTGCAATCGTTACGCAAGATGTCCCTGCCGGCTCTGTGGTTGCTGGAACACCAGCAAAAGTAATTAAGCAAACAAGTGAAGTTGAAGATTCAAAAAGAGAAATCGTTTCAGCACTAAGAAAATTAAACGATTAATACTGAATTAAGAAGATAGATCATAAAAACTGAATTTTTAATATTTGTAGGAGGTTTTAGACGATATAACATTTTATTACTAATGTATTCATTTATTATTAATGTATATATTAATTTGTAACTATAAAATCGTCTAACCTCCTTTTTATACATAAATAAGCATTTTTTATATTAATACATATTATAATAACTAAAAGGATTTGATTTTAATGAATGAGTTAGAATTTGTTACAACGCATAGACGTCATTTGCATCAACATCCAGAATTAAGCCTCCATGAATTTGAAACCACTAAATATATTGCAACATTTTTAGATGAACTTGGTGTCCAATACGATCGTCCATTGGAAACAGGTTTGATTGCTTATCTACCAGGTAATGGTAATCATACGATTGCTTATCGCGCAGACATAGATGCTTTGCCTATCTATGAAGAAAATGATGTCTCTTATCGAAGTAAAACAGATCATGTCATGCACGCATGTGGACATGATGGGCATACAACTGCATTAATGTTATTTGTTAAACGTTGTAAGTCTATGGCTGATCAAGGCACATTGCCTCAAAATATTGTATTTATCTTTCAACCAGCTGAAGAAACAGGAGGTGGCGCAAACCGTTTAATTCGTGCAGGCGCTTTTGATAAATACCCTATCGAAGCTATATTTGGTATCCACGTGATGCCTTTTGAGGATGAAGGTCGAGTTGTAATTCGTGATGAAGAAATTACAGCAAGTGCTACAGAGTATCGTTTTTATTTAACTGGTCTATCAAGTCATGTTGCGGATAAAGAACAAGGACATTCTGCTGGAGAAGCGCTGCAGCATGTTTTAAGTCAAGTGGGTCAGATACAACAATTCCATTTAAATGGCTTAAAGAGAAATATTGTACATATGGGTCATTTTGAAGCCGGAGAAGCCATAAACACAGTACCAAGCAATGGCTATTTAGAAGGCACTATTAGAACTTATGATGTCCATGATTTGGAAACTGTGAAACTGCAAATGCACAAAATTGCTGAAAGTGTAAAATTGTTATTTGACGTTGATTGTGAAGTGAAATTTGAAGAGGGCTATCCACCAACATATAATTCACCTGAATTACGTAAACATATTGAAAATGGTCTCAACATCGCTAACTTAACAATAGTTGATAAACCTACACCATACTTATTTGGCGAGGATTTCAGCTTTTATAGTCAACTTGCACCTAGTTATTTTATTTTTGTCGGTGTACGAGACGAGACAAAAGGTTTTGTCACAGGTTTGCATACTGCCCTTTTAAATTTTAATGAACATATGTTGATTAAAATTGCAGATTATTATGAAGCGATTTTAAAATCCTATAGTGAGGTGGAATCACAATGACCGCAGTTTGGTTTGTTGACACTCAACGATTTTACAATAATGTGCTTAAAGTAATCCAAAACAATCAAATTATGGCAGTAGTTAAAAATAATGCCTATCATTATGGGTTGGAGTTTGCAGTACAGCAATTTTTAGAAGCTGGTATTAATACTTTTAGTACGACTTCCTTAAGAGAAGCAGTTCGCATAAGACAATTAGCCCCTAATGCAACGATTTTCTTAATGAATGCAGTATATGAATTTGATAAAGTGCGAGATTATCAAATTCAAATGACCCTACCCTCGTTAAATTTCTATTATGAACATATTGAAGATTTACAAGGTATTCAAGTTCATTTAGAATTTGAAAATTTACTGCATCGCTCAGGTTTGAAGAGTATAGATGAAATAAAAGAAGTGTTGCACCATCATATGAAAGATGAAAGTAAAGATAAAATGCGTATTACAGGTTTATGGACTCACTTTGGATATGCAGATGAATTTGATGTATCAGAATATCATGAAGAGCGTAAAGCTTGGTTAGAGATTGTTAACGCATTATTAGACGAAGGTTATCACTTTGAAATGATACATGCACAAAACAGTGCAAGTTATTATAGGGAAAACGGTGTGTTTGATAACCATACACATGCGCGCGTTGGCATTGCGCTTTACGGTTCTAGACCTTATCAAACGATTGATGTAAATGAGATTGAACAATCACTGACCGTTAAAGGTAATGTTATCCAAGTTCGTGAAGTAAATGAGGGTGATTATTGTGGCTATAGTTTTGCATTCGAAGCTACGCATAATCACACAAAATTAGCAGTAGTTGATATTGGCTATGGAGATGGTATTCTTAAATCAAGAGCAAAACATGAGGCACTTATCAACGGCAAGCGTTACCCTATTCGTGCGTTGATGATGAGCCATATGTTTGTTGAAGTTGATAACAACGTGCATGCACAAGATGAAGTAATATTATATAATAATGATATTCGTGTTGACGAGTTTACATTTAAAGGTGTTGGCGCGAATTCTGAACAATTAAGTGCAATGAATCACGACTCACTAATAAAGGAGTATAGATAAATTATGGTAGTAGAATATAATGATCGTGGCGAGTTAACAATGGGAGGTACAAGTCTTAAAACAATAGCTCAAAGTTTCGGAACCCCTACTATTGTTTACGATGAACATCAAATCAGATCACAAATGCAACGATTTCACACTGCTTTTCAGAAAAGTGGATTAAACTATAACATTTCATATGCTTCTAAAGCATTTACTTGTCTACAAATGGTGAAATTAGTACAAGAAGAAGGTCTTGAACTAGATGTAGTATCTGAAGGAGAATTGTATACGGCATTGGAAGCAGGTTTTGACCCACAGCATATACATTTTCATGGTAACAACAAGACAAAGCATGAGTTACAGTATGCTTTAGAAAGCAAAGTTGGCTATATCGTTATTGATGCATTAGAAGAAATAGAACTCATCGATAAATATGCGAGTGAAACGGTAAATGTCGTATTACGTTTAAATCCTGGTGTTGAAGCCCATACACATGAATTTATTCAAACTGGTCAGGAAGATAGTAAATTTGGTTTGTCAATTAAACATGGATTGGCAAATCAAGCAGTTGAAAAAGTAAAAAACACGAAACATTTAAATTTAAAAGGTGTTCACTTTCATGTAGGATCGCAAATTGAAGGCACAGAAGCGATGATTGAAACAGCAAAAATAGTAATTCAATGGTTAAAAGAAAATGCTATAGAGGTTGAACTGATTAACTTAGGCGGTGGTTTCAGTATTAAATATGTTGAAGGTGATGTAAGTTTCCCTATCGAAACTGGGATTTCAGAAATTACTGATGCGATAAAAGAATTTTCAACTGAATTTAACTACCCTCTTCCAGAAATTGGAATAGAACCTGGTAGATCTATAGTTGGAGAAGCCGGTATAACATTATATGAAGTTGGTACAATAAAAGAGATTCCCAATGTTAACAAATATGTATCAGTTGATGGTGGGATGAGTGATCATATTCGTACTGCATTATATGATGCTCAGTATGAAGCATTATTAGTTAATAGAAATGAACCAAATGATGAAACTGTAACAATAGCTGGAAAACTTTGTGAGTCTGGAGATATTATAATTAAGGATGCTAAGTTACCTAGTACCGTTAAACGCGGTGATTATCTAGCTGTTTTATCAACAGGTGCTTATCATTATTCCATGGCATCTAATTACAACCAAATGCAAAAACCGTCAGTATTCTTTCTAAAAGATAGTAAAGCTAGAGAAGTTATAAAAAGACAATCATTGCGACAATTAATCATAAATGATACAAAATAACTTGTTAATAATATAAAGAATCAATCATAATTAAAGCTCTTTTTAAAGTACATTTTAAAATTTATATATTAAAAAAAGAACCTTTAACAAGGTTCTTTTTATAGTCAATATTGCAATCTATATTATAGTTTTACAACGTTTGCAGCTTGAGGACCGCGGTCGCCTTCAACTACTTCAAATTCAACTGATTGACCTTCTTCTAATGATTTGTAACCTTCTTGGTTAATCGCTGAGAAGTGTACGAATACATCGTTTTCTCCTTCTACTTCGATAAAACCAAATCCTTTTTCAGCGTTAAACCATTTTACTGTACCTTGTTTCATAAATGTGAAACCTCCAAGACTAATATTCATTCAATATGCATTATTCGCATATTACAAAAAATACAATTTCACAGTGTAAATCTGTCTTACAATATTCTTTGCAATATGGAATAAAACAATTGCTTGACTCATATTATAAGCCATAATAGCTGAAAATGCAATGCAATTGTGGAAAAACAATTTCTTAAACAATCGGTAATTTATAATAAACTTCATTATTATTTAAAACAATATAACTATAAAAAATCTGTAAATCTTCATCACAATCTTCACAAAATCCTAATTCGCAATTATTATAAAATGCATGAATATTGTATTTACCAACCAGAAAATTGTCATAGTGCTTTTTACTATTTTCAATGATAGATTGATAGTAATTTAGCATCTTTTCATAGTTTTCAAAATGATATTGTTCCACGATATGATCAGTCCAGTCACTAAATAACCACCAGCCTTCGTAATCAGCCCGAATTTTTGCAACTGTCCACATGTAAATTAACACCCTTTCACTTTCAACTTCATACTTGCTCTTATCAAATAAATCATTGTAATGATCATCATTATATTAATCATGATTTATTACGTTTATTTTGAATTATTTGTATATAATTTTATATATTGTCTATATGTTATGTAACGTATTTAAAAAATTTATTCATCCATACGCAAAAGATATTGCTAAATAGCTATGTGTAATATTTTAACTGTATCTTATATAAAATCAAGTTATCTGTTTCATACTTTTGACGGATAGACAATTGTTATTCAGACAAAAATATTAGTTTTGTATGATAAAATTTCGTATAATGATAATAAGAGGTGATTATATGCAATGCAAACATATTAAAGTATTTGGTATAGTACAAGGCGTTGGTTTTCGCTATTATACTGAGAAGATAGCAAAAAAATATAATGTTGTAGGTACTGTTCAAAATATATCTGATTATGTAGAGATTTATGCTCAAGGAGATGAATCATCACTAACATCATTTACTAATGCTATCACTGAGGGTGCTTCACCTGCTTCTCAAGTTGAAGATTATGAAATTGAAGAGATAGAAACGAATGAATCATGGGAAAATTTTAGTACAATATAAAGGAAGATGAAGTTTGAGATATAATATTTCGCGAATTTATGGGACCATTATTGCTTTTCCAATAGCTGTTATCGCGTGGATTTCTAGTGTATTTGCATTAGAGTTAAATTTTATTTTTGATTTTCTTATTTCTGCAGTAGCGTTTATAGCATTCTACTTCCCTACTCAGCGTTTAACTTCTAGAAAATATTTAAATGAGATTGGTTTAACACGAAGAGATTATCATTTTGTAAATAGTCAATTAAATAATGCACAAGACAAGATAAGAAGAATTTTAAAAACTTTTGTTAACGTAAGATCAATCAAAGATTTTAGACAAGTAAACGAAATATATAGAATATCTCGAGCAATATACTATGCAGTAAAGCAACAACCCAGAATGTTTTTTAAAGTAGAAAGTTTTTTCTACTCTCATATTGATAATGCATTAAATCTCATTGAATCTTATACGAGATTAGCAAAATCACCAAAAAAATCAGAAGAAGAAAAGCAAAAGTTAGCACAAACTCGTCTCACTTTAGATGAAGTTAAACGAACTTTAGTAGCAGATTTAAAGAGAATTAATGAAGAAGATTATAGCCAATTAGATATAGAAATGGAATTAAATAAAATTGAACAAAAAAGACAAAAGTAACTTATATAAAGAAGTGGAGTGAAATTAAATGGTAAGAGAACAAGACTTTTTAAATTCGCACCCATTGGATAAATATATTGATGAACAATCAGCAAATGAATCAGAAATTATTAACAGCACAAAACAATATACTAAAGAAGATGAACAGAAGATTGATGAATTAACTAAACAAATAAAACCAATGGATAATGATAGCTTATTAAATTATGGTACTTCTGCACAATCTGATATGTCTCAATTTTCACATCGTATCCTTAATGAGGTGAAAACCACAGATGTTGGTCCTGTTGGGGAATCTTTAAATGGATTGATGAGCAAACTTAAATCTGTAAACCCAGATGAGTTAAACCCAGAAAATCAATCAAAATTAAAACGTATTTTTAGAAGAACAAAAGCTTCAGTTAATGAAATTTTTTCAAAAATGCAATCTGTAGGATCTCAAATTGATCGCATTTCAATTGAACTAGATAAACATAAAAATAATTTAAATAAAGATATTGGAATGCTAGATGAATTGTATCATTTAAATAAAATGTATTTTGATGAATTAACACTGTATATAGAAGCAGCTAAAAGAAAGCAACAAGTGATACAACAAGAAGATATGCCGAAATTAAATGCTCAAGCTGAATCCACAGGTAATCAAATGGATGTACAAGCTGTATCAGATATGGAACAATTTATAGATAGATTAGATAAACGCATTTATGATTTACAACTATCCAGACAAATTGCTATACAAACTGCGCCACAAATTAGAATGATTCAAAATGTGAATCATGCATTAGCAGAAAAAATTCAAAGTTCAATTTTAACGAGTATTCCTTTATGGAAAAACCAAATGTCTATTGCACTGACTTTAATGAGACAACGTAATGCAGTTTCTGCACAGAAAGCAGTAACAGATACTACAAATAATTTGTTACTCAAGAATTCAGAACTTTTAAAGCAAAATGCTGTTGCTACAGCTACTGAAAATGAACGTGGTGTTGTCGATATTGAAACCTTAAAAACAACACAGCAAGATATCATAGACACGATTGAACAGACCCTCCAAATCCAAGAACAGGGTCGAAATAAACGTAAACAAGCAGAAACTGAATTAAACCAATTAGAAACAGAAATGAAAAATCAATTATTAGGTATGAAACAGCAAAAATAAAATGGATACAAAAATAATTTATAAGATATTAAGCCCGCAAATGAATGTTTTTAATGATTCATTTACGGGTCTCTTTTTCCATTGTATATTTTGTCTTGGTTGTTATATCATGAGCTTGTTACTGTCCATCAGTTACGTACTCCTTTCACCTAGAACAAGTAATCTTAATATACAAAAACGTCAATTTCAATAGAAATTGACGTTTTTTCGTAAATGAGGGATGTTTATACCCTACGAGTTATTTGATTTTATTATTCTTTTTCATAAACGATAGTTTTCTGTTTCTTAAATAACGGTGCTACAATATAACCAATAATTGTAGTGATCACTGCTATTGGGAACCATTCTAATGAATAATCTTTCAGTGGTAAGTTATCAATAAGACTTAACTTGAACCAACCTTGTGTGTGAATCACACTAAGGATTGAAATAATAGAAACTACTGCTACAGGAATTTGCTGTGCAATTGGTTTTGTTGGAATAAAACGTGCTAGTAATATTAAAAGTACCGAAGTAATCGCTACTGGATATACAATACTTAAAACAGGAACTGACATTGTAATCACTGAGTTTAATCCTTGATTTGCTAAAATAAAACTCACTAACGTGAAGATGATAACGTAAGTTTTATATGAAATTCTTGGGAATATTCTATTAAAATACTCTGAAACAGATACGATCAATCCACAAGCAGTTGTTAAACAAGCAAGAGCTACGATGATACCTAACAAGTACTTTCCAAAAGCACCAAATCCAGCGCTTGCCATTGTCGTTAGTAAATATGTACCAATATTTTGATCGTTAGCAATTAAACTGGCAACTTTCTCTTGCGGGACAGCCATATGGTTACCAATAAATCCTAAGGAAATATAAATAAACATAAGTGCCACTGCAGCAATAATTCCAGCTAATAGTGTTTGTCTGAAAATTTTGTTGGCGTGCGTGATGCCAGTTGCTTTTACCGCGTTAACCACAATCATTGAAAAAGCAATGGCAGCAATCGCATCCATTGTCAAATAACCATTCGTAAATCCTTGTGAAAAACCTGCAAAATTAGAAGTAAAAGCTTCAGCTGCCTGACTATGTGTATTACCACCATAATCAACAAACCCTTTGATAATCATCGCTAAAATAGTAATTAATAATAATGGTGTTAACAATGACCCAATGCGATCTACCATTTTATTTGGATTAATACATAAATATAAAACTACTAAAAAGTAAATGATTGTAAATATAAACAATGCTAAGCTACTATTTGTATGGGCAATTGGCGTAATTGTCATTTCAAATGACGTAGATGCAGTACGTGGTATTGCAAAAAGAGGTCCAATTGTTAAATATATGACAATTAAGAATATCACAGAAAATTTTGGTGAAATTTTATTTAAAGAACCAATATAACCTTGTTTATCTAAAGCACCAACGATTACCCCTAATAAGGGCAATCCTATACCAGTTAAAGCAAATGCTAATATGGAAGGCCAAAAGAATTGGCCGCTATCTAAACCTAAATTTGGTGGAAATATAAGATTGCCGGCTCCGAAAAACATAGCAAACAGCGTGAATCCTATAATCCATGTATTTTTATTCATAAATTGTTCTCCTTCTTGCCTATAAAATAATATTTACTATTCTATCACGATTTACAAGAATGCGTCTATATAAATTTCTGAATATTTCAATTTATGTGTGATTTTATAAATAAATTACGTACTAAAAAGATTTTAATAATAATTTTTTAAGTAATGGTGCAAGATGGCTTGGTAGATTTTCTACACCTTCTACGAAAATTGCATAGTTGCCATAAATGTTATGAATTGTTTCTTCAATATCTTCTGTAATTGTGTCTTGACTTAAAAATACATTAAAAACTTCAATACCCAATTTACGAGCTGTTTCCACAGCTTCATAAGTATCAAGAATACCATCTTGACTATAATTATAAGCTGATGGCTCACCGTCAGAAAACACAATTAGAAAACGTTGATTATGCGCTCTACGCATTAAGCGTTCGCTGCCAATTCTTATCGCAACACCGTCTCTATTATCGTCTTGTGGTTGTAAAGCCATGATTCTAGGTCCTTCTCGTTTTATAGTTGATTGATCATAAGCAATAATTTCATCAATGATATTAGGTTGTTTTGTATCATCAGCATCAAAGGCATCTTCATTAAATGCTAGTATCTCATGTTTTACGTTTAAAGATTTTAACGTTTCATGAAATAAAACGACACCTTTAATTGTTTCAGACATTTTATCTTGCATACTTGCTGAAGCATCAACTAATAAAGTAAAGGTTGCATCAAACGATTGACTTAAATCTTGTTTTTTATAAAATAATTTATATTGATCATCAATAAACCAATTTAATAGATTTTTTTGTAATCGTCCTTTTGTTAGATTTCGACGCTCATCTTGGTATTCTCTATCTATTGTTTTTTTGATAATTTGTATCAAGTCTTTTGTTTCAAATTGAACTTCTTTTTCAACATCATGATATGCATTATGATATTCAGGTAGTATTTCAGGTATGTTCCATTTAACGTCTACGTTTGCGTTTATCCCTTTTAATGCAAAAGCAGAATGATTGCCTACTGACCCACCTTCTTCACTTTCTACTTGATTCGTAGATCCTTTACCTTTTTTAGTTTGCATATCTGTCATATCATCGCCGCTGTCGCCTTCTCTAGCAGTGTCATTATCACCAACAACCTCACTATTTTCACCTTCATGTAGTTCCATTTCTAAATATGCTCCACCTTGTGAAGCACTATCTTGATGATTAGATTCTATATCTTCACTAACACTTTCTTCGTTATGATCATTGTTTGAAGATTTATCAGTATTACTTGCATCCGTTCGTTTTATATCTTCAAATTTGAGTTCGTGAATGGCTTCATATACTTTTTTAGGTAAATGATAATATTCATTTAACATATCTTCATTTAAGATATCATCAATTTGGAACATAATCCGTTCAGCTAAGTACATATTATCCTCGGACGAATCATTATAGAAAAAATTAGGCAAATATTGATACATATTTGTCAGAATATCATCAATTTGTGGACCAATTTGGGGTATGTCGTAAAAGTTCTCACTTAAAAACGATGATTCCAAATATAAAAAGAGTAAATCTGTAAACGTCTTTTTGGTTTTATATACTTTGATTTGAGTACTAGTATAACTTAATCTAATTTCATTGCGCATGTGAATGGCATCTTTAGTAGACGGCCGTTGTTTAACTATTTCGTTTAATACTCTTTTATCTTCTAATAATTTAAAAAGTTGTTGGAAAAATTTTGGATGTTTAAACGTATTATTATGAATAACTTCGTTGACAACTGTTTCATCCATCAATTTGTAGCCATAAGCAGCAAGCATGACATCAGTCTTGAGCCCTGTTGTTTCAATGTCATTTCTTCTATGCGACCAAAAAGCACTCGTTATTAACATATTATTGATTGGATCGTAATATGGGAATTTTTGAATTTTAACTTGTGTTTGTTCATTTTTTAGTAATAATCGAGCTAAATCTTGCAACATCATTACTTGCTTTGCATCTAGCTGTTCGTCATTAAATAATATAAAACGATCGCTCATAAATATCCCTCACTAAAAGTTTAATTCTACTACATTTAATATGGCTTGCTGTTCACGTTCGTCTTCTAGTTTATCGATAATTGTACGTTTAATGGCACGCTCTATAGGCATCACGGTAGCCAAATCACTTAAATCAATTAAAGCACGTATACTCGCTGCTTCTTCAGAAATTTGGCCTTGTTTGGTCATTGTTCGTAAATCTTCATTAAAATTAATGATTTTTTGTATTGTTTTATCATCTGATAATTGGCTTTGATTTTTAATTACATCACTTAAAATATCGCCATCAATATAATCTACTTGAATAACGACAAACCGGTTTTTAAGTGCTTCGTTCATTGGCAATGTACCAATATATCCTTCGTTTATTGCAGCGATTACATTAAATCCAGGGGCAGCATTGATAATTTCACCAGTGAACGGATTTGTTAATTTTCTACGGTAATCTAATACGCCATTTAAAATGGGTAAAGTTTCTGGTTTTGCCATGTTGATTTCGTCGATATAAAGTATATGGCCTTCTTTCATTGCTTTGATAACTGGTCCATCAATAAATACAATCTCTTGTGTGCCATTTTCATTTGTCTGTATCGTTTTAAAACCTAATAAACTTTCAGCGTCTAAATCTACTGAACAATTGACCTGGTGCATTGGACGATCTATTGTTTCGCTCAAAGTCTCAGCTAGCTTTGTTTTTCCAGAGCCCGTTGGTCCTTTTAATAAAATATTTTTATTCAATGCCATCATTGATGTTGCATCATCAAATACAGTTTCATCTTTGTTAATATATTGCGAATTCGTCATTGTTCCTTGCTCCTTTAAAAATAAAATAATTTATAAAATTCATATCATTAAAAATAGACCGGGGCTTGGATAATGTTTGAAATTATATAGCCCTAGTCTTATTAATTTAAGTTATATTTAATATTACACGTTTTCTATTTCACATGTTTCATATTGTAAATTATACCTCTTTAAAATAGGTTTTAAAGTAGCCACCGACAAGTCCAGAGTTGTCGATGATTTGATAATATTCTTCAGTTTCATTTATTACATCATATTGTTGTCCTACAGTTAACATGTCAGACACTGTGAATTTTTGTGCATCTGTATGTGTAACTTCTACTTTTTTAATGGGTGTATGATCTTTCCAAGTTTCATGTAGCATAGCTAAAAATCCTCTCTTTTTTATTATGATGTTTCTAAGGTTAAAATGAATGTAATACCACTTTTTTCAGTGATTCTTAGTGATCTTTCGCCTTCTTGATCTAATGTTTGATAAGGGATTCCAATGGATTCAAGTTCTTCAATAGTCTTTTGGAATTGTGATTTAGATTCTATTCCAAATTCAATTTGTTCTAATATACCATGTTCCGGCATTAAAATTTCTTCGTCTGATGCGTGAACATGCAGCTCGCCGCCTAAACCACCATCACCAATACGAAAAACTTGTATTTTAAAATTAGCATGGTCGTTAGGAGTATATTCTGCAAAATGTTCTAGGCCAAACACCCTAGTTAAAATAGATTGTGTAAGTACTATATCGTTAACTTTTAAGATAACAGGACCTAGGCCTTGAATTTGATGCAGCGGGTTTACATTACTTTCGAAGGTTGGTATACCGAGTGGTGTACCAGAATTATGTTCATTGGAATAAATATTAAATGTCTGCCCATTATGATCTTGGAAATTGAAATATTTATGACCGTTTAAATCAGTAGGCGCACCGAAAGCAATTTGATGCTGTTCTAAAATTGATTGATATTCTTCAAGTCCTTCATCACTTGGAACTCTTAAACCGATATTTTCAATATGGTTGTTATTGTTAATATAGTTTGGTACTTCTACAAAATGTATACGTGTACCTGAATTTAATTCAGCATCACCAAAACGTAAAGCTTGTCCTTTATCTGCCACATTTAATCCAAGTATGCTGGAGAATAACTCTTTGGTTTTACTTAAATCATTTGTCCCTGTAGTAACACTTCTAAGACCATTCATTATATTAACCCCTCTATTCATATTCTTTCAATACATTATAACTTATTTTACATGTTATTTGTATGATGAAGTATCTGATTGTGATTGTATTTACAAAATTGTAATTTTTAAACATTGGAGGATTAGCAGAAATGTATTAATATAGGTATATAATAGGAATAATTATTTTATATGTATGAAAAAATTTATTTTAGTTATTTAAGGAGGTTATATATATGTTTGGTACATGGATTTTATTTGGTGTCACAGTACTGATTGCAGTTTATTCAGGTATTACTTTCTTTTCCAATATAAATAATAAAGCAAAACAGCAAAATGCAAGCAAAGAAAGTATCAAGAAAAATAATATTTATGGCATTGTTTTTCTAGTGTTTTTAATTTTAGCGATTATTGAGCTTTTTGTATTTATTGCTTAAAATAACGCGCTTTAAATTAGCCAAAGATTTTAATATTATTGGTGAAATAATATAAATGTCAATTTCTATTGAAAAATTATAGAAATTGACATTTTGTTAATTTTAATGCAGATAAAGTAAAGTCAACTTCCCGTTTAAAGTTGTTTATGCAAAAATGAGATGTTTTTGCTTCTATGTTTAGTCTATTTTTTGATAAATCATTTGCACTACACCACTTTTATAAACATGTGTATTACACAATGAGATGTTGACCCGATTTTGATTGTGTTCAAAAAGAGGTTTTCCAGATCCTAAAATGACTGGGTGGATTGAAAGTCTATATTCGTCAATAAGGTTAAGATTTATAAAAGTTGTGATAATATTTGAGCCGCCATAGAGCCAAATGTCTTTGTTGCTATGTTTTTTGATTTTCAAAACCTTGCTACTGATATCATCACCGTTAATAAACTTTGTATGCGCTTTATCATTATAATTTTGGCTAGTAAACACAAATTTCTGCTTGCTATGAATTTGGTCCCACATCATTTTATCTCCAAATTGATCATCCTTTAAATTTGGCATAAATTCGCCCCATAAATCATAACTTTTCCTACCATATATAATAGTATCAATTTGTTCTAGAAAATGATTAAAGTTCATTTCTTCGTCCATGATGCACCAATCAACTTCTCCATTCGGCCCTTCTATATATCCATCCAATGTAATCGCTAAATCTAAAATAATTTTATTTGTGGTCATCATGATTACTCATTATTTTGGTTATTATCATTATAGTTTATAAAATTACTATTTACAATAAAGCTAAGAATAATAAAAATGGACAGAAATCGATATAAAAAGGATTTCTGCCCAGTTCATTAATTAACTTGAATGAGTTTACTTTTAATCGCTATGCTTATGTTCCACAATAAATTAAAATACCAAAATTTCATTTGTTTGCTAAATACTAGTAAAATGAATTGTCTCATTTGTTTGCGAAGATTTTTGTATTGCATCTATGATTGCTATTGATGGTAGTGCATCTTTAACGTGTATATAGTTTTTAGTGTGATTATAAATGGAATCGTAGAATTGATTTATGAGTGTCCCATGACTTGGTCCATAATATGATTTTGTACCTGGCATTTTTTTATCTTCAATAATATGAATTTTGTATCCTTCTTTATTAACACGTGTAAGTATATTATCTTTAATTGTGAATTTTTCATTTTCAAAAATGACTTGAAGTTCGATACTTGAATTGCCAAAATTAGCATTAGTGGCAAAAAACATTCCATTCGCTCCATTTTTAAATTTAATATGTGCAGAAGCGGTATCTTCGACTTCAATTTGATAATCTAACAATTGTGATACATTGCCTTTAATTGTATCAACAGGGCCGCAAAGTAATTGCATTAAATCCAAGGTGTGTATGGCTTGGTTGATTAATACACCACCTCCAGCAGTATCTAATTTTCCACGCCATGGTTTATCAGTATAATATGATTCGGGTCTGAACCAAGTAACGATACCTTTTATACCAATGATTTCACCAAACTTTTTGCTTTGTACTATCTGTTTTAAAGTTTGAAATGTTTCATTAAATCTATTTTGAAAGCAAACACATATTTTAGTATCTGGATATTTTTGCTCTAATTGTATTAATTTTAATCCTTCTTTAGCATTAATTGATAGAGGTTTTTCTTGCAAAACATGTATACCTCTTTCTACACAGGCAGTTGTCGCAGATACATGTAAATGATGAGGCAAACAAATATGTACACAATCTAGATCCACTTCTTTTAACATATTTTCAAAATTTGTAAAAAATTGAGCATTGGGTACTTTAGTTTGCATGGCGTTATCTATATCACATGCAGCTACTAATGCTACATTGGAATTTGCCTCTATCGTATTGAGATGTATTGCTGAAATATCACCTAGTCCTATAATTCCAATTTTCAACATATTACCAGCTCCGATTTTAGACATTTTTAATGTGCTTCGTTTTGAATTTGTTGCTTTAATGCATCTTTAAATTCTGAGGGATTTACTGGAACTGTTACTTCTTTACCTGTCCAACTAGATAAATAGATTGCATTTACTAAATTCACGCCATTTATGCCGTCATTTCCAGGCGCAATTAAAGGTGTCCCGTCGATGATATTAGCGGCAAAATTTTCTAATACATTTATATGTTGCTCACCCCATACACTTTCAAATTCAAATGTTTGCTGATCATAAATATTTTCTAACCCGTTGCCTTTAAAGATTTTAGCTGCTTCTTTCCAAGACATATTTCGATTCATTTGTGTTTCTGATTCTTTTAAACGTGTCAATGTGATTGTCTTACTATCTTCAACTAATATTTTGCCATTATCACCTGTGATTTCTAAACGATCAGTACCGATAATATCGTGGGTACATGTAATGAATACACCTGTCGCACCATTGCCATAATCTAGAATGGTTGTTACATCATCATCAACCGCTAAATCACGCTGATAGCCATATTTAATATTTGAAAACACAGATTTTGGCATCCCACATAGCCACTGTAATAGATCTATTTGGTGTGGCGCTTGGTTTACTAAAACACCGCCGCCTTCTTCTGACCATGTAGCTCTCCATGAACTTTGATTATAGTATGCTTGAGGACGCCACCAAGTCGTGATGATCCAATTCGTACGACGAATATTTCCAATTACACCGTCATCAATAAGAGATTTTACTTTTTGATAAAGTGGATTTGTGCGTTGATTAAAGAATATCGCAAATGTTAAATATGGTTTGGATGCTGCTAATTCACTTATTTCTTTCACTTTTTCAGCATAAATATCAGCCGGCTTTTCAAGTAAAGCGTGAATATCCCGTTTTAAGGCTTCTTTACCTATATCAGTATGCAGATAATGAGGAACGGTTGTAACAATTGCATCAACATCCCCACTTTCTAGCATAGCGATATAGTCATTATAAAATGGTACATTAGGATAATGATTTTTTACTTCATCTTTCTTTTCAGTATTGATGTCGCAAATCGCTCCAATTTCAATTTGTGGAATTTTACCAGATTTAATAAATTCAGCATACGTACTACCTTGAGCGCCCAAACCAATAATGCCTAAACGAATTTTTTTCATTGTGTATTCTCCTTATTGTTTATATTCGATAATATTTTCAAAAGTGCTTCATATTGCATTTTATATCCTTCTGCACCATCTTTTGCAGCAGAATTTTGAATTGTTTCAGTTGAATGTTCTAATTCTAAGTCTTTAATAGCATCAAAAACGACAAGATGCGGTTCAAGTGTTAAGAATCCTTGATAACCTGATTCAAAAAATTGTACTAAGATACTTTCAATCTGACCATCTCCTGTACCACATAGCACATTAACATTATCTTTGTATACTGCATCTTTAATATGGATATACGCTATGTCATCTGAAAGTAAATCGTAACAGTCCTGTGTATCTTCTCCACATTGGACAAAGTTCGCAAAATCAAATATCGCCTTGAAATTTGGAGAGTTTACTTCATCAAGAATAAGTTTACATCGACGAGCAATATCACCAAAAATATCTTTTTCATTTTCATGTAACAGTACAATATTGTATTGCTCAGCTATTTTTGCAAACTCCTTTAATTTTGAAATCACTACATTTTTATAATCATCAAAATGGTCTTTTTTAGGAATATAAAAACTAAATATTCTAATATACTGACAATTGAGCAATTGGCTTATTTCACATAATGATTTGAGCATTACTAATTGTCTTTCAAACGCTGCTTCATCATCTATATAAATTTTGCCAATTGGTGAACCTATAGATGATACTCCGATATTCCATTGCTTTAAGCGAGGAATTACATCTTTCTTAATCATTTCTACTGAGTAATCACCAATATTTTTATCATCGATTCCACGTAAGGAAATATAGCTCATGCCTAGCTCATTTACCGTTTTTAACTGTGTTTGAAAATCTGAAGCGATTTCATCAGAAAATCCAGAGATCTCAATATTTTTAAACATCGTATCTATATCCTTATCATTTTGATAGCGCTTACTTAATTAAATGTAAATAAGCACAGAATATTTATTTTATAGTAAACATTAAAACCAAGATTTATAACCCAGATCATATAAGTGGTCCCGGCTAATTGTTAAACAATTATATGGATCTTCGCCGTATAGCTCGTCTTGTTCAACGAAGAAATATTCACTGCCACTTTCACGTCCAATTTCAATAATATCCTTAAGCGGTAAAGTGCCTTTTCCTAATTCAGCAAATTGAGTAATCATATGTAACATATAATATAATTTTTCATGTCCTTCGCCAGGGTATTGTGACATATCTATTTCACCTACTCGATAGTCTTTTAAATGTATAGCACGAATACGATTTGCATATTTTGGAATGACATCTATTGGATTAAGTCCTGCTCTCCAAATCCAATGGATATCTAGTTCAAAACCTAAATGATTTGTATGATCTCTCATTAAATCAAGCATAAATTGTCCATTGTATTGAACAAATTCTAAATTATGGGCATGATAGTATAAATCAATGCCTTCTTCTTTAAGTCTTTTGGCATAAGTTTCACAAATTTCAGCAAATTGTAAGGTGCTTTCTTTGGACCCCATATAGTTAATTGGTAACATCCCTATTCTCAAAATAGAACAGTTCACAGCTTTACAATCAGCTACAATTTTATCGAAATCATCTTCTAATGTATCTCCAGGATATTTTTGTTTAGCAGATATATGCTCTACACCACAGGACATTGCTGCAATATTCATTCCAAAATCATTAATCGCTTGTTGCATTGCTTCAATATTCTGTGGGTTCATGTCGATTTGAGAAATTTCGACCGCATTATAACCTAAATCACTGACTTTCTTCAGTACGTTATATAATCCTTCTTCTTGTACTTTTTGTTTGAGCATCATCATTTGAACGCCAATTTGAGTTGATGTCATATTCATTCTTCCTTTCAAAAATATTTATATTTTAATGTTATAATATAATTATAATTTGAGGGAAAAATAACAACATTGTAAATCATGGAAAAAAGTATGTTTTTTGAGCAGGAGGGATATTTTCATGAAAGATAGAGAAACATTTACCCAACAATTTGATACAATTTCATTACCCTTTGATGGTCAATATGCCGCATGGCATAAAATAAGTGACGGTCATTTTGGAAATGAGTTACATTATCATGATCATTATGAAATATTTTTTTCATTATCTGGAAATTTGCTTTATACCATAGAAGGACAATTTTTTAATTTAGAGGTTGGCTCAATGCTCATTATTCCACCATACGAATTCCATCGTTTGGATGAACAAAAGGATGGTCACGCAGAGCGTATCGGCTTACGATTTGATGCCGAAATAATAAATGAACTTTCTGTAGAAAATTGTGATCTAAGCGTGTGTTTTGATAAATATTCATCTAAATTTAAATATCTATTGCAGTTATCGGAATATCAAAAAAGAGAATTATATTATTTGTTACAAGGTTTAATTAATGAACAAGATAATCAAGCTTTTGGTAAAGATTTAGCTGCTAAATCTTTACTGACACAGTTTTTAATCATACTTAATAGAGTAGCAATAGAAAATGAAGGTATCGTTGATTATAGTGATGACCCATCTAGTCACTTAGTTAGACAGGTATTAGACTATATGGAATTACATTACAGTCAGGAAATATCATTAGAGCAACTTGAAAATAAATTTTTTGTAAGTCGACATAAAATCACGCAACAATTTACAAAACTAGTTGGCTATCCACCATATCGTTATTTATTAAATCTGCGTTTGCAAAATGCTCAAAGGTTATTAAAAAATGGAGAAAATCCACAACAAGTAGCAACTCATTGTGGTTTTAGTGATTATTCGAATTTTTACAGAAGGTTTAAAACCTCATATGGTTGTAGTCCGCGCGAATTTTCACAACAATATGATAATCATTAAATAACAATCATTTCATAACTAGTGTATTAAAATATTTATAGCAACATAAACTAATAGACCAGCCATGACAAAATTAAATATACGTTCATGTGTTGATATAAATGATTTAAATAAAGAACCTAAAACGCCCCAACTCAAAGTACCTAAAAAACCGATAATAGCCAGTAAGATAATAAAGGGTAATTGTTTTTGCCAATCCGTAGAAAAAGGTGTGATAAAAGTAGAAATTACTGTTAAAGCATAAATAATTCCTTTAGGATTAATGAATTGTAACATTACACCAGATTTTAAACCACTGAGCTTGTGACTAAAAGTTTGCTTTGTCCCATAAATAGAACTCATAGAAATCTTTAAAGCTAAATAAAGTAAATATATAAATGCAAATATTTTCATCAAAAATTCAATTTTAGGAAAAGCGGAATGCAAAGTTGTATTAAATATACTGGATATTAGTAACAACAAAAGAAAACCAAATCCAACACCAATTGAAAATCGTAAGCTGCTTTTAAAATTTAAATTTTGAGAAAAAAACAAAGCCATTATATTATTAGGACCGGGTGTAAAGCTTGCAACAACAGCATATATAAGCATAGATATTATTAACATTTTAATCTCCCCCACGTATTAAAACATTATAACGTCCAAATTTACGTTATAATGTTTGGTCTTTAAAGTATATGGTTTATACGTTATATTGTAAATAGAGGTGCTTAAATTGATGAGAGAAATTAACGACATTATAGCTGAAAATTTAAAATTATATAGAAAACAAAGTGGTTATTCATTGGAACAATTATCTGATGTCACAGGTGTAAGTAAAACAATGTTGGGACAAATAGAACGTAAGATATCCATTCCATCTATCACAACATTATGGAAGATAGCAAATGGTTTAAAAGTATCATTCACAGAATTAACACAAGAAAATAGCAATATTATACAGAAAATTAGTTTGAATGAAATACAACCCTTAATTTCAGAAGATAATAAATATAAAGCATATCCTCTATTTAAGTTTGATATTGAAAAGAAGTTTGAAAGCTATATGGTTGTTATTGGAGTTGAAGGGCAAATGGACGGGGCGCCCCATGGATCAAATACAATGGAATATATCACAGTCTATGAAGGTACCTTAACACTTATATTAGATGGAGAAACCTTTGTTATTCATAAAAATGAAGCTATTAAATTCAATGGAAATATATTTCACCAATATTTAAACCAACATGATGAACCTGTGTACTTACATATGACTATTCATTATTAATATGTAATAATATCAATAGATTGAAATGAATATTTTTACAGCTTTTCATGTTTGATGATATGGATATGCTTAATTTGATAAATTCAGGGAGGACAATATTATGATCAATCCTCAAATGAAAGATTTAAAACCACTTGAAATAATATTATTAATAATAGCTACAATGTTATTTGTTTTTCATATTTTCATAAGTTTTAATATCATTCATGTATCTGTTCTACTATCTATCTTAAGCCTAACTCTATCTATTTTCATTTTAAGTTATGTATTTTTTAAGCAAAATTTTAAAGTTACAGGCTACATCTGCTTAGCTTGTGCTTTATTATTAGTAATAATATCTTTCATATAATACAAAAGCACTTAAATCATTTAGGTGCTTTTTATTTAATATTCAAATCATTACAATGACTTTCAACAGTAAAATAATACTAGAGCGCGCATTTGAATGTTATCAAAAATGAAATAAGCACATAAAAATACAACGACGCTGAACGCCGTTGTATTAAGGTTAGTAAACTATTTTGTGTTGTGGATTAAGATTCTAATAGTAAATCTTCTGGATTTTCAATTAATTCTTTAATAGTTTTTAAGAAACCTACTGCTTCTTTACCATCGATGATTCTATGATCATAACTTAATGCGATGTACATCATCGGACGGTTTTCAATTGTGTCTGCGTCGATAGCAATCGGACGTGTAATAATAGAATGCATACCTAGAATCGCAGCTTGGCTACCATTAATGATTGGTGTAGACATCATTGAACCAAAGATACCACCATTGGTAATAGTAAATGAACCATTTACCATATCATCTAAACCTAATTTTTTATCACGCGCTTTGATAGCTAAATTAGCTATTTCATCTTCAATTTCGGCAAAGTTTTTCTTATCACAATCTCTTACAAATGGTACGAGTAATCCGTCATCTGTAGATACGGCAACCCCGATGTCATAGTATTGTTTCGTAATCATGTCTTCACCATCAATTTCAGCGTTTACTTCAGGGTACTTTTTCAATGCTGATACTGATGCTTTTGTAAAGAATGACATGAAACCTAGTTTTGTACCATCATGATCTTTAATGAATTGTTCTTTTTTACGTTTACGTAAGTTCATCACATTTGTCATATCAACTTCATTAAATGTTGTTAGCATTGCTGTATTATTAGATACTTCTAATAACTTTTTGGAAGCTGTTTTCTTACGACGAGACATTTTTTCTCTGATAACTGGTTTTGTTGGGTTTTGTGGAGCTGCTTGTTTTTTAGGTTCTTCTTTTGATGACGATTGTGCAGCTTGTTCATTCTTATTATTTTGTGATTGATCAACATGTTCTTTTCTAACAACATCATTTGATTGCGTTGCTACTTCGGATAAGTCAATGCCTTTTTCACGTGCATATTTACGTGCAGATGGTGTCGCATTAACACGTTGTCCTTTATTTTGTGAATCGTCAGCAGTGCTTTCATTACCATTTTGAGCTTTTGATTTTGGTTGCTCTGATTTTTCGTTACTCTCAGCTGCTTGTGATTCAGAATTATCTTGTTTAGGTGCTTCAGAATTATTATTGCCACTTCCTTCGCCTACAACAGCGATAGATTGGCCAACTTCTACCGTATCACCTTCATTTGCAAGTAATTCTTGCAATACACCAGCTTCTTCAGAAACTACTTCGACGTTTACTTTGTCTGTTTCTAATTCAAGGATAGCTTCACCTTTATCTACACTATCACCGACTTGTTTTAACCATTCTGCAATGGTACCTTCTGTAATGGATTCTGCTAATTCTGGAACTTTTACCTCTGGCATGCTTAACTTCCCCCTAGTTAAATTTTGTGCTTTGTTCGATTATCATATTTTGAACAAGTTTGTGTATTTCTCCATCACCTTCAGCAGGAGCTGAACGTTGAATACGGCCATGATAGCTTAAATCGTATTTATCTGTAGTTAATTCTTTCAGATATGGATAAACAAATGACCAAGCGCCTTGGTTCTTAGGTTCTTCTTGTACCCAAGCTACATTTTCTAAATGAGGTAATTCATTTAGTAATGTTTCAATTTCTTCAGCTGGGAATGGATATAATCTTTCCACAGCAACT
The DNA here is from genome assembly GCF_025558845.1 of Staphylococcus ureilyticus. Lineage (NCBI taxonomy): Bacteria > Bacillati > Bacillota > Bacilli > Caryophanales > Staphylococcaceae > Staphylococcus > Staphylococcus ureilyticus. The sequence continues at coordinate 1,206,350 of NZ_CP094825.1, forward strand.
AGTAAAATTGAATTATTTGGATTTTTTGCTAAATATTCTTTTAAATCAATAAACATTTTACCTGAAGCTAGAATTACTTTTTTAACAGCTTCTTTATCATGTTCTTCTGGTAAAATTGGTTCGAATTTTCCAGATGTAAATTTATCAATTGGGTCAGCAACTGTTTTATTACGTAAGAGACTCTTAGGAGACATTACTACTAGCGGTCTCATTGATTGTGTACCTAAGCTAGCAGCTTGAGCTCTCAGTAAATGGAAGTAGTTACTTGAGCTTGATAAGTTTACTACTGTACTGTTATTTTCCCCAGCTAATTGTAAGAATCTTTCCAAACGTGCAGATGAATGTTCAGGCCCTTGACCTTCAAATGAATGAGGTAAGAATAGTGTTAAACCTGAACGTTCGCCCCATTTAGCTCTAGCACTAAATAAGAAGTTATCGAATATCATTTGAGCCATATTAGAAAAGTCTCCATATTGGGCTTCCCAAATTGTCATACAATCTTTATTTTGCACATTATAACCATATTCAAAGCCAACAACCGCTGCTTCTGATAGTGGCGAGTTACGCACTTCAAAAGTTGCTTTTTGTCCTGGAACATTGTGAAGTGGGATATATTCTTCACCTGAATCAGGGTCATGGAGTACGGCGTGACGGTGACTGAATGTACCACGTTCACTATCTTGTCCAGTTAAGCGAATAGGCGTACCTTTTTGAGTGATTGTTGCGAATGCTAATTGTTCTGCTTGAGCCCAATCAACTAATCCATCTTCGCTCTCAAAAGGCTCTCTTCTTTTCTCTAAGACTTTATTCAATTTTTTAAGAACATTAAAGTTAGATGGATATGATAGCATTGCATCATTAATTTCTTTAAGTTGTTCATAACTTACATCCACATCGACACTTTGGAGTGGTTCGGCAAGACTATCTGGTTTTTGCATATCAGGATTATCCAACTTGTCGTTTTTATCTATTTCATCATGAGCGGCACGGAGTTCTTTTTGAACTTCATCAAAGATTTGATTCATTTGATCTTCAGAAATAATATTATCTTGAACTAATTGATGACCATAAAGTACATCAACAGGGTCATGTTTTCGAATATTATGGTATGGTAACGGATTGGTAATGGATGGTTCATCCATCTCATTGTGCCCATATCTACGATAACCAACCAAATCAATGACAACATCTTTATGGAATTCTTTTCTAAACGCCATAGCAATTTCAATTGCTTCAATTGTGGCTTCAACATTATCTGCATTAACATGCATGATAGGTACATCATAGCCTTTTGCAACATCAGATGAATACGTTGTGGAACGACCATCTTCTGGCTCAGTTGTAAAGCCAATTCTATTATTAGTGATTATATGGAGTGTACCACCTGTTGAATAGCCGTCTAAATTTTCTAAATTCATAGCTTCGAAGTTAATACCTTGTCCTGGGTAAGCAGCATCACCATGAATCAATATTGGCATAGATTTATGGAAATCAGTATGAACTTTTCCAGGTTTGTCGGTATCATCTTGATTTGCACGTGTTTTACCTAATACAACCGGCGCAACGATTTCAAGATGACTTGGATTATTCGCAAGGGAAATGCGCTGCTCACTGCCATAAGAATTTGTAGTTTTTACACCACCGAGATGGTATTTTACATCTCCTGACCAACCTGAAGTTAATTCTAAACTACCATCTTTTGGTAGGAATTTCATTGGATCAGTGTGCATGAATTCAGAAATCATCATTTGATACGGTTTTTCTAACACATGTGTAAGTACATTTAATCTACCACGGTGGGCCATACCTATTTGTATATTTTGAATGCCTTCGTCACTAGCAAGTCTTAATGTTTGTTGTAACATTGGCACTAGTGTGTCTACACCTTCTATTGAGAAACGTTTTGCGCCCACAAAGTTTTTGTGTAAATATTTTTCGAAGCCTTCTACATGTGCTAAGTTTTTAAATAATTCAATCTTTTGATTATCGTTTAATGTTGCTTTGTATGGTGTTTCTATTCTACGTTTTAACCATACACGTTCCCTATTGTTATTGATATGTGTATATTCAAATGCAATAGGTCCTTTATAACGTTTTTCCATACGAACAATAGCTTCATAAGCATTATCGTAAATATCTTTAAAGTGTTCAGATACAATACCTGCTGAAATTGACTCTAATGTTTCTTTATCCAAATTAAAATCTTCAATATTTAATTTTGGAACATTTTCTCTTTCAGGTTTGTTAACTGGATAAATATCTGCCAATAAATGCCCATATTGACGTATGTTATCTATGAGACGCATAACACGTTTAATCGTGCTATCAGCTTTAGTCGCATTTTGTTGACCATCAGCTGTATTTGTTGCGATGTTTGCTTCACCGTTTTTGATTGTACTAAATAGGACTTGTAAATCTTCAGGGACTGAAGCTGGATCATTCAAATATAAATCATATAGATCTAAAATGTATCCAAGATTTGCCCCGAAATTTACAGGTGCCTGGGTAACCTGACTTTCGTTGCTCATATTACACCCTCCACAAAATAGTTAAAACGCTTACAAATCAATAATAGCATTAAATAAATGCAAATTAAAGTATCAATAACTAGTTATATGAAAAAGCAGAACCTGATTTTATTTGGCTCTGCTAATTGTATTTTCATTTTATAGCGTAACATATTTTTACTTGAATGAGTAACCTATTAAAAATCAAAATGTGATTTTAAATGTCGTGTATTTTCCTACTTCACTTTCTACATGAATTGTCCCATGATTTAATTCAATGATTTTTTTAGCTATCGATAAACCTAAACCATTGCCGCCTAACTTTCTGGAACGGGATTTATCAACTCTATAGAATCTGTCAAAAATAAAATCTATATCCTCTTTTGGAATACCTACACCATGGTCTGTAATTTCAATTGATATTTGTTTGTTCCTTAGATTTGTTTGAATTTGAATATATTTATTAACTTGATCATATTTCATGGCGTTATCAATGAAGATAATTAGTACTTGTTCAAATTGATAACGGTCTATTTTTATATTAAGCGGTTTTTGATAAGGTACAAATTCAAAAACATAATCTTGATGAAGTTGTTTTAGTGATTTAATTCTGGATGTAATCTCTTGATTAATTTCTACACTTTCGGTTTCATTTTCTTTACTATTGTTGTTATCTTTTGTTAACAATAATAATTCTTCAACTAATTTTGTAATTCTAGTCATTTCTTCTAAGGATATGTCGAGTGACTCTTCAAGAATTGCTGCATCTTTTTTGCCCCACCGCTGTATCAAATTTAAGTGACCCTGAATAATTTGTAATGGAGTTCGTAGCTCATGTGAAGCATCTTCAACAAATTGACGCTGTTGGTTAAACGATTCTTCTAATTGGAACATCATTTCATTAAAAGTAACAATTAAATTATCTGTTTCTTCGTAATTAGTAACTAAGTCCACTTTTTCTTGGAAACCATCACGACGAATTTGCTGCATTTTATTAGACATTAAGATTAATGGTTTTGTAATTTGTGCAGAGAAGAAATAACTTACCATTGCAGTTATAAAAGTAGCAATCACTCCAAATATGAGTGCAATAAAATACAATGAATTGACGAGTGCATTATAATTCTCTAAAGAATGAATGATTACGCTATATCCTTTAAAATGATGCGTATTAATCCGGTTTGTAATAATTAAATAATCGTTGTTATGGTATTTTTTTATTAAAGCCGTATCAATTTCTTTAGGTTTGAAATTAGGTGAATAAACGATATCGTTGTCATTTGAAGTCTCTATTTGTTTTTCACCATTTTTATTATAAAGAATCACTTTTTGAAAATTACCTAACGAAGCATTTAAGTCTAATGGTGTAATATCATTCAATTGTTTAGATTCGAAAAGTTGAATGATATCCGAGGAACTTCTTTCAGCTTCGCTTAGTTCGTTGTGACGTAATGCGTTACTTAGAAAGAATATGATAATTAAACTAAATATAAATATGGTTGAAAACGTAATCGTTGTTGTGATAATCATCCACTTGGTTTTTAATTTACGCTGTTTCATTTTCTAACCACATATCCCACGCCACGTACAGTTTCTATGATTTTATCTTTATTATATGGTTTAAGCTTATTTCTTAAATAGCGGATGTATACATCAACAACGTTAGTTTCAACTTCTGAATCATAACCCCACACATCTGCGATAATTTGTTCTCGCTGTAATACATGATTACGATTTTCAGCTAATAAGGTCAATAAATCATATTCTGTTTTCGTCAAATCCAAAGTATTACCATCTACAGTTACTTTAAAGCCATCTCTATCGATAATAATGCCTTGCATGTCGATGATGTTCTTTTGTGGCTGTCTACGTAACATTGCTCTTATTCTTGCTAATAATTCTTCAATATCAAATGGTTTTACTATATAATCATCTGCCCCATAATCTAATCCAGCTACTTTATCGTAAGTGTCACTTTTTGCTGTGATAATAATTATAGGAGTGGATTTATTTTGTCTGACTTGTCTACAAATTTCTAAACCATTAATATTAGGTAGCATCAAATCTAACAAAATCAAATCGTAATCATTTGTTAAAGCTTTTGCCAACCCAGGTTTGCCATCATATTCAATATCTACGGCATAGTTTTCGTGCTCTAATTCTAACTCGATAAAACGTGCAAGATTTTGTTCATCTTCAACAATTAAAATTTTTGTCATTGCTTACACCTCAAAATATATAATATATGAAATAACAGTTTATAGAAAGTAACAGGGTATTAAAAATAAAATAAGATATTGAATATAATTAAATATAACGATGTTGAAATAAAAGATTAGAAAATATTAGAAATCTAATTGACAATTATTCTCAGTGTTGTATAATGTAATTGAAAATGATTATCAATACTACATAGACATTCCCCCCACACATATTTGTTTTAGTAGAATTGATCATTTTCGTAAATATCCCCTTTTATATGCCCGTAAAAGACTAACGTTGTAAATCAACGTATATATAGAAACCGGTTTTACATTATGAAATCGGTTTTTATAATAATTTTTGACACAATTGAATTAAGTTTGAGATATAAGTATCTCAGATGAATTTAAAAAATGGCAATTTCTATTTTATATAGAAATTGCCATTTATTCTATTTCGTTATTATTTAAATTTTTAATTTGTGCCTCAATATTAGTGTTGATAATACGACACAAAAAGCGCCACCAATGATACCAGCAATGATATCAGTTGGATAATGAACACCAAGATATACTCTTGATGATGAAATTAAAATAATAAATAGTGCTGAAAGACCTATCATAATCCCTTTTGTTTTACCTTTCATGACACGATTAGCAATGTAAATGGTACTGCCAAAGAAAGCGGTTGATCCCATTGCGTGTCCACTTGGAAAACTAAAACCAGAGATATCTATGAGACGTAACAGTGTAGGTCGTTCTCTGTCAAATACGTTTTTTAATAATGGGTTTAAAGTACTTGATAAACTCATTGCTATAGCAAAGAAAAGTGCCTCTATATTTAATTTTTTAAGCATTAAATAGGCGATAAGTAATAAAGATAAACAAACCATTGCCCATACTTCCCCGATTTTAGTAACTCCTAGGAAAAATGTAGTAGTTATAAAACTTTCAGAAGAATATATGAATTCATAAACTTCATTGTCTATCCATTTTCCTAATCTTGATTCATGGAAGGATGCAATAATGCCAAAAATTAATGTAAAAATAATGAGTAGACTTATTCTTTTCCAACGACTCATTGCGTATCCTCCCTATTAGTAGTTATTTGCATCTTTAATAATTTTATGAAATAAATCTTGGCGTGTAAAACTTTCTTTGTATGTTTGCATCTGAGTTATAATAGATTCACGATGAGTTTCGATGTCTTTTAACTGATCGATGAGTTTATCCTCGGTTAAAGTGTCTTCAGGAATTGTTCTTCCAAAACCTTTAGATTCAAAATTTTTCGCATTGTCTATTTGATCTCCTCTAGATTGGTCAAGACCTAATGGAATTAAAAGCATTGGAATTCTTAATGCCAAGAATTCATATATAGCGTTTGAGCCAGCACGACTAATAACTGTGTCTGTTATCGCTAATAAATCAGTTAAATCGTCTTTAACAAATTCAAACTGAACGTATCCTTCTTTATCGGTAAAGGATTGATCCAGCAATCCTTTACCAGTTAAATGAATCACTTGATAATTTTTTAATAATGCGTCTAAATTATCTCTAATAATATCATTTAACTTTTTACTTCCAAGGCTACCACCCATGATTAATAAAACTTTTTTATTATCTTTAAATTCTGTTAATTGATAGCCTCTATTTTTATCACCACTTTTTAAATCTTCCCGCACTGTAGCACCTACAAAATCCGCTTTTTCACTCGGCAGGTATTGTAATGTATCTTCAAAGGTTGTATAAATCTTTTTAGCAAACTTTAAAGCAATTTTATTTGCTAGTCCGGGTGTTAAATCAGATTCATGTATAATAGTTGGAATTTTTAGGGATTTAGCAGCGATAACTACAGGCACAGATACAAAACCACCTTTTGAGAATAATAGGTCAGGCTTTTCTTTTTTTAATATGCGTCTTGAATCAAAGATACCTTTTAATACTTTAAAAATATCTTTAATATTTTCAAAAGAGATGTATCGTCTTAATTTACCGCTTGAAATTTTATGATATGGGATTTCTGGTAATTGGGATTCAATCATTTCTCGTTCCATACCATTTTTGGAGCCGATATAAAATGCTTCATATCCTTCTTCTAAAGCTGTTGGAATCAAACTTAGATTAACAGAAACATGTCCAACAGTACCGCCACCAGTAAATGCGATTTTTGTCATATTATTACCTCTATTCTTCTAATTTTTTATAATAGGCATAGAATGGTTCTCCTTTATCGAAAGGAGGATAATCAATATTTACTTCACCTAATTTAATAAAGCCAAATTTTTGGAATAATCCTTGAGCACGTTTATTCAATGCAAAAGTGTCAGTTAACATTACATGTACATTATCTTGTAAAGCAAGGTTAACAGCAAAATCAAATAATTTTGTAGCAGCGCCTTTATATTCAGATGAGGCTGCCAATCTATGAATAACGTATGCATTGTTTCTATCAATTGGCCATGCCAGTTCATCATACCACTCAGATTGTTGCTGGTCGACAACTATAAAGGCAAAAATTGTATCTTTTTCTTCTAAAACAAACAATGAATCTTTACTAATATCTTCTTTGAAATGTGATTTTAATGGATATTGTTCATCCCACTGGTTGTTGTTTTCTTGTTGCATTATTGACTTTGCTTCTTCTACAATCGTTAAAATAGTTGGTAAATCTTCTATGGTACCTAATCTTATCATGCGAGGTTCACCTCTTTATTTTAATTTGTTTAATAGGGTTTGTAATACAGTATCTTCTTTATTTGCTTTATTAACTAAAGCTTGTGTGAATTTATCATTGGTTTGTTTGTTGAATTTTCCATTAACTGTTAAATTATTATCTTTTTGGAATGATTTAATAGTATCTTCTAATTCCTTATCAAAGCGTTTAGATTTATTATTAGACTGATAGTTTAATGCAGATAGACCCACTTTAATTGTTTTAACATGTTTGTCTTCATCACCCAACTGGTATGTCTGTGTATTAGGTATGACGCTTAAAGATTGATATTCAGGTTCATTAATTTTTGTATCAGGATTAATGCCTTTTCCATGAATATAACGAGATTTTGGAGTCAACCATTTCATATTCGTAAATTTTAATAGAGAACCATCATCAAATTCATGTGTGGTTTGTACTATACCTTTACCAAAAGTTTTTGAACCGTAAACTTTAGCTTTATTATAATCCATCATAGCACCAGTGAATACTTCTGACGCGCTGGCCGAACCTTTATTCACTAAAATTGAAACATCCATATCCTTAGCTTCTTTGCTTGCATCGTTTGATGTTTTTATTTGTTCTTTTTGATCGCCTTTTTCAAGTTGAACTGCGGTTTTTCCTTTATCCACGAAAATATTTACCATTTTCACAGCTTCATCAAGCAATCCACCAGGATTATTACGTAAATCTAGAACAATTTTTCGAATTCCATCTTTATGAGCTTTAATAATTAAAGATTTTAATTCACCAGAAGTACTACTTTGAAATTTATTTATTGTAAACACACCAGTATTTCCATGTTTTTCATATTCAACACTCTTAACATGTATTTTATCCCTTTTAATAGTGATGTCGTGTTCTTGGTTCGCTCTTTCAATTGTTAATGTAACTTTTGAACCTTGTTTTCCACGCACTTTTTTGACTATAGCTTCAAGTGGTTGGCCTTTAATAGACTTACCATTCACCTTAGTCACTACATCTTTAGGTTGAATGCCAGCTTTTTCTGCAGGAGAGTTTTTCATAGGGCTTGTAATTTGAATTTTATCTCCCTTTTTTTGCATTTCTGCACCGATACCTACAAAATCACCTGAGACATCCTCGTTAAACGATTTAGATTCTTTTTTAGTCATATATTCCGAATATGGATCATCTAAATCTTTTACCATTCCCTTAATTGCAGATTCCGATATTTTTTCTGAATCTGTATTTTTATAATATTCTTTATTTAAAATACTATAGACATCTTCAACCTTTTTCATTTCTGTTCTTTGTTTTCCATCTAGCCCACTTGTCCAGTTCATGACTGCTATGGTTGCAAAAACTGTTAAAACTGCTGTTATAAGCACAATACTTATGATTGTTAAAATGAAATTTTTCCGTTTAAAGCTCAAATTTTTAGTGGAATATTTGTTATTAGCATCGTTATTTTTAGTTTCTTCGTGGTTTTCATTTTGCATGTCTGATCTTTCCGACATTTTATCACTTCCTAAATATATGTATAATTCAAATCGAAATTTTATTGATTTGAAAATAAAAGTAGCTGGGATTGAATCATTAAAGATTAATCCCAGCTCTCTATGATACTTTATTATTTTAATATACTTTACTATATTCTCTCAAATATAAACTAAGACTAAAATTTTAACCATTCAGTATATTCATCATATAAACTATCAAAAACAGACATTGAAACGGTATAACTTCCTTGCATTTCAATGTAATCTGATAGAGCATGAAAATCTTTTTCCTGTCGTGGAAAAGACAAATCATCAAAAATTTCTTCAGCTAATTCGCCTTTTTCGTCTTTTCGACCACGTGCTGTTAATGCAAATTGATAAAATGAATGATCTTTCATTAGTTCATTGTCACATCAATAATTTTAGTTTCACCTTTAGTTACTGATGTTATATCGTCGGCAATTGCCACAGATGACGTGTTATCTGAGTTTGTAACAATTATTGGAGAAATAACTGATTTAGCATTTTCTTTTATATAATCTAAATCAAAACGTAATAATGGGTCTCCCACACTAACAGTATCGCCACTTTCGACTAATACTTCGAAACCTTCTCCGTCAAGTTGTACTGTATCTAAACCAATATGAACAAGTAGTTCAAGTTCATTATCAGCTTGTAAACCAATTGCATGTTTTGTTGGGAAGATATTATCTACTTTACCATTGATTGGAGAAACAACTTCACCATCAGTTGGATTTACTCCGAATCCTTCTCCCATCATTTTTTGCGCAAACACTGGATCTGGGATATCTTCTATTTTCACATATTCTCCAGTAATAGGTGCGTATACACTCGTTTCTTTGTCGACTTCTTTACCTTTACCAAATAATTTTTTAAACATGTCTTGTTCGCTCCTTATTTTTCAAAATGTGGTATTAAATCTCCGTAACCTAATTCTTCCAGTTTTTCAAATGGTATAAATTGCACGGCAGCCGAGTTAATACAATATCTTAAACCGCCACTTTCAGTTGGACCATCATTGAAAACATGTCCTAAATGGCTGTTCGCACCTTCAGAGCGTACTTCTGTGCGCACCATACTAAATGTTTTGTCAACGAGCTCTATGATTTCATCATCATCTAAAGCTTTTGAGAAACTGGGCCAACCACAGTCTGATTCAAATTTTTCTTCTGAGGTAAATAAAGGTTTACCAGAAATTTTATCAACATAAACCCCTTTTTCAAAATGATTCCAATATTCACTTTGGAAAGGAGGCTCTGTTCCATCTTCTTGAGTTACCAAGTATTCCATTTCTGTTAAATCATTTTTATTTTTCTTAATCATATTGTTTCCCCCAATGTTTTTCTATAAAACTTTTTCTGCCAGAACCACGTTGATATTGCTCATAATGCAATGGATTCTTTTTATAGTAATCTTGATGATAGGATTCAGCAGGATAAAAGTTTTTGTATGGTTTTATGGGTGTAATTACGGGTTTATTAAATATTGCCTGCTCATTTAACTCTTGAATTTTTGCTTCTGCAGCTTTTTTTTGTGCTTCATTATGATAAAAAATAGCTGGTTGATAATGTTTGCCTCTATCAAAAAATTGACCGCCATTATCAGTTGGATCAAATGTTTTAAAATAAACATCTAAAATGTTCTCGAAGGAAGTAATTTCAGAGTTATATGTGATTTGTACTGCTTCTACATGGCCGGTTTGTCCATGACTAACATCTTCATAAGAAGGGTTTTCAACATGTCCACCACTATAGCCAGAAACAACATTTTCAATGCCCGGATAAGAGGTGAACGGTTTTACCAAACACCAGAAACAACCCCCAGCTAATGTCGCATATGCCATGGTATACCTCCTTTTTTATTATCTTGTTATTAAGTTATCATTATTTTCAGTGATAAGCTATTAAATTGTTTTGAAAATTTAACAAATGAAAGAATAATTAAAACGAACCTTAATTTATTATAAATTAGTTTATGATTTTAAAACTACTAGACCTATTGCGCCTTCTCCAGTATGTGTTGATATTATAGGTGTTGTAACATTTGTATCATATTCAGTGATATTAAATTCTTCGGTAAAATGCTTTTTAATTTTATCCACAAATTCTAAAATATTAGCGTGTGCGATACCGATAGATTTAATTTTTTTATCGTCTAAAAACGTACTGATTTCTTTTTTTAGAAATTGAATACTACCATTTTGAGTACGAGAATTATGAATGAGTTCAATTTTACCATCGTCAAGCGTACCAATTGGCTTGATTTTCATCATATTACCAATTAATCCTTTCGTTTTACTGATTCTACCGCCTTTGATTAATTGATTTAATTGGCCAATAACAACATATAATTTTATATTACTTTGTAAGTCAGTTATTTTTGAAACAATTTCTTCTGATGAAAAACCTTGGTTATTCCAATCTACAACATGTTGGACTTGATATCCTAATCCAAATGAAATAGATTTTGAATCTATGACAGTTACCGTACTATCTGTCATTTGACTTGCTTGAAGTGCGGTTTGATAAGTACCGCTAAGTCCTGATGTCATGTGAATACTAATGATTTCAGAACCATCTTTGCCTAATTCATCATATAACTCAATAAAATTACCGATAGCTGGTTGACTCGTTTTTACATCAGCATTTTCTTCTAATTTTTTTATATATGCTTCAGAGGAAATGTCTACTTGATCTACATACGACTTACCATCAATAGTTAAATTAAGTGGGATGACATGTATATCATTATCTTTTAAATAAGCATGAGATAAATCTGATGTTGAATCAGTTACAATTTTCATTTTCATTATTCTTTCCTCCTATGTTGTATCTTTACGAACTAAATGTAGAAATGTATGTGGAATCGTATTTTTTTCATCTAATGTTCCCGGAATAGAAGATTCTACTTCCCATTCTTCAAATGTATAAGGTGGAAAGAATGTATCTCCATTATATTTATCTTCAATTACTGTAATATACATATCATCGACTTTATCAATCATTTCTTCAAATAATGTTTGTCCACCAAAAATGAACACATGGCCTGGTAAATTATATATTTCGTCAATTGAATGGATAACATCTACACCGTCATGTGCGAATGATTTATTTCTTGTTAATACTACGTTTTTTCTATTAGGAAGCGGCTTTCCTATAGAATCAAATGTTGCACGGCCCATAACAAGTGTATTGCCAGTGGATAGTTTTTTTACATGCTTTAAATCATTTGGTAAATGCCATGGTAGTTGATTATTTACCCCAATAACACGTTGCTGATCGTGAGCAACAAGTATAGAAAGTGTCATAATTTCCCTCCTAATAGTAATATAATATTATCAGTAAATATATTAAATTATTATTAATACTAATCGTTTTTTAAAATTTTATACAGCTATTGGCGCTTTAATTGCTGGATGTGATTCATAATTTATTATTTCTAAATCTTCATAGTTAATGTCGAAAATAGAGTTATCTGAATTTATTTTAAGTTGTGGTGGCGCATAGCTTGTACGAGACAACTGTGTTTCAATAGCTTCCATATGATTTGTATAAATATGAGCATCACCGAATGTGTGTATAAATTCACCCACCTCTAAACCACATTCTTTAGCAATTAAATGTGTCAGCAAGCTGTAACTAGCAATGTTAAATGGTACACCTAAAAAGATATCTGCACTTCTTTGATATAATTGGCAACTTAATTTACCATCTTGGACATAAAACTGAAACATTGTGTGACAAGGTGGTAATGCCATAGTATCGATTTCAGTTGGATTCCAAGCTGAGACAATATGGCGTCTTGAATTCGGATGATGTTTAATTTGTTCGATAACAGTTTTTAACTGATCAAAATGATTGCCATTTTTATCTTCCCAATCACGCCATTGTTTGCCATAAACATTTCCTAAATCACCGTATTTTTTAGCAAAAGACGCATCATTTAAAATTAGCTCTTTAAATTTACGCATTTCCGCTTTATATTTTTTATTAAATGCCTCATCCGTTTGGGCTCTATGACCAAAGTTTGTCATGTCTGGACCTTTATAATCAACTGAGTTAATATAATTTTCAAACGCCCATTCATTCCATATATTATTATTATATTGGAGTAAATATTTAATATTTGTATCGCCTTTGATAAACCATAGTAATTCAGTTGCAATCAATTTAAATGATACTTTTTTGGTAGTTAGCAATGGAAATCCTTTTGACAAATCAAACCTTAATTGATGTCCGAATTTTGAAATAGTACCTGTATTTGTACGGTCTTCTTTTTGCTTTCCTATTTCTAATATTTCGTTACAAAGATCATGATAGGATTGATCAAATGTATTTAGCATGACGAACACACTCCTTTCAACAGTAAAGTTATTTATAGTTAATCATATTTTAAAATACCAATAATTTAAAGAAATAACCACTAGTAAAGTGAAAATATGAGTGGAATTTGAGAATAAAATATGTATTCAGTTTATGCCTAAATAATATTGGCTGGTTGTTCTAATGATTATGATAAATAATTAGAAGTATTATAAACTTTTTAAATAGTTATAATCAATAAAAGGATGACCTAGAAACTACTCAAAAAACAGTAAAAATATGCTCATTAAATTAATGCATGATAAGTATTAAGGATGTTGTACTTGTTATTAAAGCAATTTAAGGCTGAGACACTTATTTATATCTCAGCCTTGGTCTTATTGATTAATCACAATAATCATCAAATATGTCTTTAATATCCATACAAATATCTTGTATATCTCTACCTTCTATATGTTCTCTTGGCATAAAATGTTTTAATTCTTTTCCTTTAAACAATGCATACGATGGACTGGACGGTACTTGTTGAATAAAAGCGCGCATTTCTTCGGTTGCTTCTTTATCTTGACCGGCAAAAACAGTCACTTTATTTGTTGGTTTTTTTTCATTTTGTTCTGCAACAGTAACTGCAGCAGGTCTTGCCAATCCAGCAGCACAACCACAAGTTGAATTAATCACGACAAAAGTTGTTTCATCATCAGATACATTATTCATAAAGTTATCAACATCAACAGCAGTTTCTAAACTGTTAAAGTCGTGATTTGTGATTTCGCTGCGCATTTGTGTTGCGAGTTCATTCATATATGCTTCATAAGCATTCATTTATAACACTCCTATTTCATTTAATGATAGTTTCTTTAGCTATTATTTCGATTTGCAATTTGCTTCCAAACGGAACCTAATGCCTCATCGCCATTTTCAATTCTTGTTATAGCCATTTCGATTTGCAGCTTCACTTCATAGGCTGAATCGTCAGCATGTTCACGAAGTGAATTTAACTGCTCTGGCCCACCTTCATCAAAAATAAACATTGCTGCTCTCCATCTGACTATTTTATGTGGATCGTCTAATGCTTTTTCCATTTCTGGTAATGCTTGTTTGAAACCTAAATCGCTTAAACAATCACCAGCAGTTCTTCTTACTGCAGGGCTTTTATCGTTTAAGCCTTTATAGAGGTATGGGAGTACGATTTCATCTTCAATCATTCCAAGGAGTATAATTGCTTCACGTCTTAATGGTGTTTTCTGTTCATCACTCACGACCTCACCGAGCAACGGTAAATCTTCAATTGTAGGTGTTGGGAATGATTTTAGCATTCTTAATCGTTCTTTCCAACTTTCAGTTGCTTGATATGCTTCCAATGTTACATGTCGGTATTTAGTTTCAGGAATTGTAACGTTGGATGCTAAAGCTTCTTCAACGCGTTTTTGCAATTGATCTTTAGGGTAGATTGCCGTTATTTCTTCAACGACGTCTTCCATTACCTCTGAGAGTTCGCCATAGCGTATTCCAAAATCTTCCCAGTTACGTTGAAACACAACATTATCATCATCTTTCTGTGCTGCTAACATGCTATCAACATATATTTCAGGTAATTGTTTACGTTGTTCTTCTGAACTTGTCGTTAGTTTAATTTGATAAGGAATATCTTTGAATGTCAAAACCTCTGCTTTTACTTCACCAAAATGTTCATCTGGTTGTGCTTCGGCAGTTATTTCTTGTTCATCATTGAGTGTTGCTGTTACTTTTGGTAAAACATCTTCCCAATCAAATTTTGGTTTTTTATCTACAGCCAAAAAATCCATTACATGAAATATAGATTTAACACCATCAATTGCTAAAACATCATTGATAAAATCAGGTTGCCCTTCTGCGACTGATGAATAAGTATTAGACTGGTTATCTTCTCTTTTTTCACTTAGTACAATTTTCATTGTATTTGGACTTGGTGTAGGTTCAACACGTACTATTTCCATTAAGGCACCCTCCTTATGTTTATATTTCTTCTAGAGCTTTTGTGATGTTTGGTAAAAGTGTATCCCAATCTACTTCTGAATTTTTATCTACAGAAATAAAATTCATTGCTTGAAATATAGATTTAACACCTTCTACATCTAGTACTGCATTGATGAAGTCAGGTTGTCCCTCTTTAACTTTTGTATATGTGTTAGGTTTGTTATCCCCACTATCTATGTTTAAATCAATTTTCATCGTATTTGGATTTGGTGTCGTAGCTATATTTATTATTTCCATAATCGTATGCTCCTTTTTATTGTAATTCATTGCCAATTTGCTTAATTTGTTTTCCGACAGAACATTCATTGATACAAAAATGATGTGCTTGTGTTTTGCCGTTTGTCTTTTTTATATGACGTTTCAATAAACACGCTTTACAATATGTGTTCATTAATTGGTCTATGGCATCAATTGCCTCTTTTTCAGAATAGGTTAGAATACGTTTCACGCTCCTGTACTTCTAAAAATGAATTATAAGTACCCAACTAGTTAATTTATGATAAGATTTGAGACTTGTTGATATTATATCATTTGTGACAACGATTGTTTAATCATTAATATGAAATATAACATTAGTATAAATATTTAAAAATCAATTGAAATTTGAACTTGCTTTTTTAATATTTTCTAGTAAAATAGTGTAGTTGTTTATTTTGCGGTTTCTAAACACCCGCATTATCAAAATTTAGGAGGAATAAAATTGTTTAATGAAATATTTGGCGTTATTACTTTTTTAGTAACATTCATATTATTAGTTACTATGTATCGTTTGTTTGGTAAACATGGTTTGATTGCATGGATTGCTATTGGCACCATTATAGCTAATATCCAAGTTATTAAAACAATCGATATTTTTACTATTTCAGCAACCCTGGGAAATGTTATGTTTGCATCTATTTATTTAGCAACTGATATTTTAAATGATATTTATGGACGCAAAATAGCTAAACGTGCAGTTTGGTTAGGTTTTTGTTCGACGTTGGTGATGATTATCGTGATGCAATTTTCACTTCATTTTACACCTTCCCCGGTAGACAATACACAAAAAGCATTAGAATCTATTTTTAATATTGTTCCAAGGATTGCTTTAGGTTCTGTTATAGCATACATTATTGGACAACATTTAGATGTTTTACTTTTCTCATTAATCAAAAAAGTGTTTAGTTCAGATAGAACATTTATTATAAGAGCATATGGTAGTACTATTTTAAGTAATATCGTGGATACGGCGTTATTTGTCATCATTGTTTTTTTAGGTGCAATGCCAAATGAAGCGGTATTTGAAATCTTTATTACAACGTATTTATTAAAAATTGTTTCTACTATCTTTAATGTTCCTTTTGGTTATTGGGCAAAATCAATGTACCGAAAAGGCAAAACACAAAAATTAGATGAAGGTTATTAATGACATGTTTTAATATAACTGACGAAAAGCCCGTAAATGATTAACAGATAAGTTCATTTACGGGCTTATTTATTTCTAGTGATTTAATATAATTATAATATTTCAATTATCTTTTCTTTTAAGAAATTGAATGTGTGATACCCTTCAGTTTCTAAAAAGTGGCCGTTGTGATTTATATAATGTGTTTTGACATTTAATTGTTTTGATAATCTATCCGTCGCGTCTATATTCACTACTGGATCATTTAAAGCACCAATTGTAATAATGTGTTGCGCGCATAATTTATCGAGTTTTATACGTGTGTTATCTATATATTGATTTAATTCGGGTATGTTCGATAACTTTTCGTTAAAACCTGAAACTAGAAAAAGGCCTTTTATTTTTGAATGAGGCTTAACAGAAGTTAAATAATGTAATATTGATATGACTCCCAAACTATGTGCAACGATAATAGTTTCTGAATTCAATTTACTTTGAATAATATCATCTATTGCTTGACACCATGAATCAAGTTCAGGATGATCAGAATTTGGTAAGTGTATAATTTCAACATTATAACCATATGCCTCTATTTGTGAGGCTAACCATTGAAACCAATGGCTTTTTGTACTAGCTTGATAGCCATGTATAATAAACATATTTTTCAATTAGATCATCCTTTATTAAATTAATGTTGTGCTTTTTTGTTGACGGTAATAGCTTACGTTACATTGATGTATTTTTCCAAGAAAAATGCATCTACATGATTATACTTATTTATGTTCTTTTGATAATATAAAATTAACTTATTAAATTTGAAGGTGAATTTATGGCGAAAATATATTTTGATGCTGCTACAGCAGGCAATCCTGGTCAAAGCGCATGTTCTATCGTTATCATTACTGAGCAAGAACGATTGCATTATGACTGTGATTTAGGAATCTTAGACAATCATAGTGCAGAATGGGCAGCTTTCGTATTTGCATTGGAATGTGCAAAGCACCACGGGATTACTACAGCACTCGTATACACTGATTCGAAATTAATAGAAGATAGTATGAACAAAGGACAAGTAAAAAATAAGCAGTTTATAAATTACTTGCTCAAAATAAAATCATTAGAGTCATATTTTGATTTATTGTTTGTTAAATGGGTTCCAAGGAATCAAAATAAAGAAGCAAATCATCATGCCAAAAATGCCTTATATAAAATTACTAAAACAAGTGAAAAAAAGCGTTAAAACAATACAGTCTAATCAAAACAGTATCTTAACAATTCAAAGTCAGTAGGATATTTGAAAACTTATTATGACGAAAATCAGAAATAATCCCTTTCTATAGTGAGAAACTTTTAATAGATGATTCTAAACACATTTTTTGAATTTAAACCTTTATTTTAAAATATATGAGTGTGACTACAGGATAGAAGGATATCATTTTTATCTCGTTAAACATGTACGATGAAAAGCATTAGACAATAATTATAAAGGACTCGTACGTATTTATTTGAATACGTATGAGCCCTTTATTTTTTATTTAACTAAAATGTGTAGCTAAGTATTTTCCTGATACATAGAGTTCATGTTCTTTACAAATATTTAGTATTTCAGCTAAATCTGTTCCAAACTTCATGTCGTTTAATAAATCAGAAGTATTAATAGGTACTTCTGTATGAATTTTAGCTAGTGATTTAGAAAGTTTCAAATTGTATAAATTATCTTCTATTTTATGTCTTTGACCAGGTGTCAATTCGTTTAAAGCGTCAATCACTGCTTCAACAGAACCATGATTTTGAATAAGTTTTATAGCAGTTTTTTCACCAATCCCTTTAACACCAGGATAACCATCAGCGCTATCTCCCATAAATGCTTTAACATCTATTAATTGTAGCGGATTTAATCCATATTCATTTTGAAATCTGTCTAATGTATAGCGGTTGTATAAGTTAAATCCTTTTTTAGTTAACCAAATTTCAACATTAGGATTAATACATTGTAGAATATCTTTGTCGCCAGTGATTACAAAAATTTGATTTTGTTGTGAATATTGATGTGCCAAAGTGCCTATTACATCATCTGCTTCATAATTTTGGACACCAATATTTACAAATCCAAATTGGTTTGATATTTCTTTAACATAATCAAATTGTGGTATCAATTCTTCTGGTGGTGCGGGTCGATTTTGTTTATATCCGTCAAACATTTCATTTCGAAATGTAGATTTACCCATATCCCAACACACAGCCACATGTGAAGGTTGTATTTCGTTTATCGCAGTAAATACATGACGAACAAACCCTTGAACACCGTTTGTAGGAATACCTGATGAATTTTTCATGAATTGTTTGTGTAGGCTAGTTGCGTAAAAATGACGAAACAGCAGAGCCATACCGTCTATTAATAATATCTTTTTGGACATCGTAAGTACCTCTTTCTAAATTAACAACTGAGCTTTTAATTCGCTATTTGTTTCTTGGAGTTGTTTTATTAAAGAATGATCCATTTCAAATGCTAAGAGTTGTTTAATTTGTGTGTGTATATCTTTTTCATACTGATTGAATTTTATTTCTGCATCATTATTCAAATTATTCACAATTTCAATTAATGCTTTTCTTAATTCAGCTATACAAGGTTTAAGTTGTACGAGCGTGTTTTGAGTTATTGTGGTTTGAACTTCATTTTGCATTTTTGGCTGCAAGATGTTTTTTTTCGTTAATGATTTAGGCAAAGCGGAAAGCATTTGACTTAAATCAATTTTTAAATAAGGATCGTCTAGTTCTATATTACTCTTATTAAATTCAGGTTCAATGAAAATGTGTAATTGCTCTAATTTTTGTTTTAAAGGTGCAATTTCTTCATGTATTTGTTGAATGAAATACTTTTTAACACGTTCCACTAGTAAGGATTGTTCTAAATACAATCTTTGATGAATTTGATCTAAGTATTGCTTTGTAGAATGGCGTTTTGCTTCGTTAAAGTTGTTGCTCTGTGTCATTTGCCCATTATAAATTGATTTAACTTCATCTAACAACTGAATTTTCAAACGTTCATTGAGGTGATAAATTTGATCTTCAACTTCATTTGAAGCACGCTGCACGGCAATTTGTAATATATTATTATTCAGTAATATTTGATTATGATATTGCTCGAGTTTGTTTTTACGTTGCTCAATTTTAGATTGATTATGCTGTGCGTCTTCTATCATTTGGTCAAATGCTTCTGAAATATTTGTTAATTGTTTCGTCATTTGTTGTTGCAATATATCTTTAGACTCAACTTGAGTAAAATAGTTTATACTATTTTTTAGTTTATCAATTCCTAAGTCTCCTGTTTTTAAAGCTTCTCGACTCGAAACTGCAAAAATGTCCGAATTCATATTTACTTGGTTAAGTGCATCACTTACATAGTTTATGACTGCATTTAAGTCTTCTTCAGTTTCAGCTAAATCAGTAGCATTTATGACCATTTTAAATGCTTGATTTTCACTTAATTGGTTCATTTCTTTCATATGTTCTATAAAGCGTTTGTCATTATCTGTGAATGAATGATTAAAATAACTTACATAAAGTATTAAATCTGAAGAAGTTAAAATCTTTTCTGTTTCATTTGTATGACGTTGATTATTGGAATGTAACCCAAGTGAATCTACGATAACTTTATCTTTCAACCAATCGATAGGTAATTTCAAATGAACTGTATTTACAAAGGTTGCATATTCGTCTTCTGCACTCCATTTTTTTATTTCATCCCGTGCAATGGTATGTGTTAAACCTTGTTCTAGCATTTCTTGATACATCGCATAATGTTTCTCAATCGCATTGATAAATGCTAATTTGTTTTTTTCTAAAGATGCTGTTAGTTTTTCTGTGTTTTGATTTAAAAATGCCTCTATTGAATCAAAAGTTTTATTTTCCAATTCAAATAATTGGTTTAACTCTTCTAAGATTTGCTCAGGTGATTTAAGTGTAATTTGACTTTCTTCACCGTATGTCAGTTCTGTCATTGCTGCTGTTGTAGGATTTGGTGAACTAACAAGATATGCATCGCCTAGTAGTGCGTTGATTAAACTACTTTTTCCAGCACTGAACGTCCCGAAAACACCTATTTTAATGATTTTATGATCTAGGCGTTTCAGTGTATCGTTGATATCTTGTTTTGTTTGTTCGAATAATGGAATATCTTTTATCAAGTTTAATGAATTTTTTATATCTTGAATTGAAGTATCCGTTGTTTTTGTTTTAGTGGTATTAGAACGATTCTGTTTTTGAACTTTTGAATGCTCTGGTTTAGCTTGATATGTGATTTCTTCTCTATCTATTAATTTATCTAGTGAATCATCAATATGAATGTAGTAGTGTCTATAATTTTGTGTTTCAAGTGATTCTCTTAGATTACGCAACTCCATAAATTTAACATAATCATTGTAATCTTCTACTTCTTCTGTGCCAATGTCGTTTGCTTGAGAATGGCTGATTGCTTTCTCAAATAATGGTTCAGTTTCTTTAATAATAAATTGTTTAATAGATT
Source organism: Staphylococcus ureilyticus (assembly GCF_025558845.1). NCBI lineage: Bacteria > Bacillati > Bacillota > Bacilli > Caryophanales > Staphylococcaceae > Staphylococcus > Staphylococcus ureilyticus. The sequence goes on from NZ_CP094825.1 coordinate 1,227,499, forward strand.
TCATTAAGTCATCTGAAAATGTTAAAACATATTGATTACTAATAGATATTTGCATTTGATACAAATCATCTATGAGATTTGGAGGCATTTGATAGTGTTGGTTTAAAATCGCATCATTTACTTCGGATGAGTTAATAAATCGAGTTAAAAATGACATATCTTCTCTCAAAGGTTGGCGTATTTCTTGATTTATTTTTTCTTGTAATTGCTCAAGTAATTCTTGAAGTCTAATTTGTTGCGTTTCTAATGTTTTTTTCTTTTTATTGAATATGCCGCCTACTTTAAAGTCTTTAGTTTTGCTCTCTAAATAAGTTCTTATTTTTTCTCTAGTATCGTGCGTCATAACATATGCATTGTCGAGAATCGCTTTACGCTTTTGTTTTAAGAAATCATACAATTGATCAGGGTTATTAAGTAATTTCGCTTCTTCACTTACTTGTTGATGTTGTTGAAAGTTTAAATATGCTTGGTCAAAGTCTTCTTCAAATATATCTAGCTCATTTAGAATCGTTTGAATTTCATGTTGTATAAAAGATAGTTGTTCGTCTGTAATAAAATTCACAGTACGTTCCACATAATCCGCCATTGATTCTCTATGTTGATCTTTATCGATGAGATAATCTGAAAGTGCTTGAATTTGGTTGTGTTCATGTTCAAATTTAGAAACATAAAATATTTGATCTAATTTGATTTCCCATTCAGCAATCGATTTTTCAACGCGTTGTTTAAATGTGTCGAATGGAATTTCTGATTCATGATGTTTATCTATTTGGTTGATAACAAAAACGACTGGAACACCAGCATAGTTCAGCTGTTTCATAAATTGAAAATTCATTGCAGATTGAACATGGTTATAGTCTACTGTGTAAAATAAAACATTACTTGTATACATAAATTCTTCAGTGCTAGATTGGTGTGTTGATACATTTGAATCAACACCTGGTGTATCTTGAAGTGTGAACCCTTTATTAAATTTTTCAGAAGGAAATTTAATTTCTACAGATTCAACGTCAATATTTTCACGATTCATTTGTTTAACTTCATCGTAGTTTGTTAATAAAGTATATTTTTGGTTGTTCAAATTAGCTATAATACCTGGTTCATCTGATACAGAGACAATTGCTGTGTTACTGGTTGTGGGCACTGGTGAACTTGGTAGTATGCTTTCTTCTAGTAGCATATTGATAAGTGTGGATTTGCCTGCTGAAAAATGGCCGACAAAAGTAGCAGTATACTGTTCTAAAAATATTTTTTTAATGACTTGATTTATAATATGAATCAATCTATGATTGTTTGATTTTTCAACCTCTTTTTTTAATTTATATAGTATATCGAGTTGCTTCGTTTTAGACATGTTATGTATCCCCTTTATTACTTATATGTAATTAATTTCTATTGTATAACAAATTAATGTGGGTCTAAAGTAAGTTAGCAAAATTAAATTGTATTTAGCAATGTTTTATAAGTAGAAATGTAAAAAGTATTTTCCACTTATTGAATGTGACTTAATTTAAAATTAAAAATACCACCTTAACTGGTGGTATTCGCAATCATTAATAAATTAGTCGATTTTTTAATTTTATTTTTATTTCCATCTTGGCTTATTAAAATCAGTATTAGGTTTGTTAATACCAATGTTCTCTTTTAAATACAGCTCAGGGTTTTTTGCAATTTGGACTGCAACAGCAGCAACACTTTTTCTGGAAACTTCTGTTCCCTTAAATAATTCATTTTTATGAGTAATCTCATAATCAATTTCGTTAATATCTGATAACCATGCAGGTCTTAAAATAGTATAATCGAGGTTTGAACTTTCAATGATATCAGCTGCTTGTTTATAAATAGGTAAGTGATTATGGATTTGTTCATTTACCCATTCACCAAATTCACCTGGTACTTCATTGTAAATGCCAAGAGCCGCTACAAATATTAAACGATCAACACGATTTTGTTCCATAGCTTTAACAATAGTACTTGCTTCTTTATCTAATTCACCAGAAAGGCTAGCAAATACAATATCTACATCTTCCATTGCACTGTTAACATCTTCGAAGTTTGTAGCATCTCCTTCACGAACACGGATGCGATCTGATGCATAATCAGGTAATCTGTTCGCGTCTCTTAAAAATAATCTCAGCGTATATGAGGTGTTTTCTAAAAAAGAATTAATAGCTGCTTTAGAAATAGCTCCATTTGCCCCTAATATTAATACTCTCGTCATATAATCACTCCATTAAAATATATGATTAAAAATAATAGTGTATATAATAAATTTTCGATTGGTTCACTTTTTATCTAATTTTACAATACTACAAATGCATAATTTATACTAATGATATATTTGCGACATTGAATATAATAAAATGACCGATTTGATATGTAAACATGTTTTGAGCAATTTCAAAACACAATAAAAATCGTAAAGATAACTTATATAAAGTTACCTTTACGGAATTGAAAATATCATTTAGTGAATGACAGGGTTATTATTCTTTTTAATTTTTACATATTGTGAAATACTATAAATTACAATGCCAATCCAAATAAAAATAAATGTAATAAATTGATCGATGCTAAAAGGTTCTTTGAATAAGAAAATACCTAAAACAAACATAATTGTCGGTCCGATATATTGTATAAAACCAGTCAGTGATAGCGGAATTCTACGGGCGCCAGCTGAGAAAAGTATTAGTGGAATTGCCGTTACAGCTCCTGAGAAAATTAACCAGAAAGATGAGGTATTATAGCCAAACGTTAAACTACCTTGTTGCCATATGTACCATAGGTATATAATGCCTGCTGGTGCAGTAACAATGCATTCTATTGTAATACTACTGATTGCATCAATCGGTACGATTTTTTTAATCAAACCATAAATACCAAATGAACATGCTAGTAGTAACGAAATACTAGGGAATACACCGACTCTTATAGTCATATACAAAACACCGATAACTGCAAATCCAATGGCAATCCATTCTAATTTATTAAATCGCTCTTTAAGAAAAATTAACGCTAATAGAATACTTACGAGTGGATTAATGTAGTAGCCTAAACTGGATTGCAATACGTGGCCGTTCGTAACAGCCCATATAAAAGTGCCCCAATTAATTGTTATTACATAACCAGCAGCTATAATAGCAATGAGTTGTATAGGATTTGCTATGAGCTGTTGTAAATCACGTTTAAATGGTGCTGTATTGTTAGTGACGACTACCACTATTAACATAAATATCATTGAAAGTATAATTCTAAAAGCTAATATTTCAAAAGCACCAATATCTTCTATTAAATCCCAATATATAGGTAAAATCCCCCATAAAATATATGCACCAAAAGCAAAAAATATGCCTTTTTTAAACTCGTTATTCATTTGTCACACCTCTTTTTGATTGCTCATGCAGTCTATTTTTTAGGTTTTTTATTCCCCCAGTATTGATAGTAAGTACACTCGATATAACCATTAAATAACTTTCGTCTTTTGGTTGCTTTTTGATTAACTAAAAATTCAAATTCATTATTACTTGTTAAAATATAAGTTGATAAGTAAGGATGCTCCTGCATTAATTGGCCGATATAACGATACATTTCTTCCACTTCTGCTCTATCGCCAATGCGTTCACCATAAGGTGGATTGCCAATCATTGCAACTGGTGCTGCCGACTCAATTGATAAAGTGTTAACATCTTGAACTTTAAAGTTAATAATGTCTGATAAGCCAACCTCTTCAGCATTTCTACGTGCTATTTCTATCATTTCTGGGTCAATATCTGATGCATATATCTCTAAAGGTCTATCATAATTAGCTTGTTGATCAGCTTCATCTCTCAATTCATCATATAATCTATCAGGCATAATATCCCATGTTTCTGAAACGAAATCTCGATTAAAACCGGGTGCAATATTTTGAGCAATTAAACATGCCTCAATCGCAATCGTGCCAGAACCACAAAATGGATCAATCAATGGTGTATTACCTGTCCAATTTGCTAATTTAATTAAACTAGCAGCAAGTGTTTCCTTTATAGGTGCTTCACCTTGAGCTAGTCTATAACCACGTTTGTTAAGTCCTGATCCAGAAGTATCTATTGTCAGTAGTGCTTTATCCTTTAATAGAGCTACTTCCACTGGATATTTAGCTCCCGATTCATCTAGCCACCCTTTTTCTTTATAAGCAGATTTTAAACGCTCTACAATTGCTTTTTTAACGATCGCTTGGCAATCTGGCACACTATACAAAGTAGATTTTACACTACGACCTTGTACTGGAAAATTTCCTTCTTTTTCGATGATTGTTTCCCAAGGGAGTTCTTTTGTCTTTTCAAATAATTCATCAAATGTTTTTGCATTAAATTGGCCAACAACAATCTTTATTCTATCAGCAGTTCTTAACCATAAATTACATTTAACTATTGCTGCTTCATCACCTTCGAAAAAGATTTTGCCGTTCTCTACTGTTGTTGTATAACCAAGTTCTTGAATTTCCTTAGAAACAACTGCTTCTAACCCCATTGGGCACACAGCTAATAATTGATACATTGTTTTGCTCCTTTTTTAAGTGGATTTAATTTTATTTTATCAAAAGTTATTTTAAATAGATATGACCTTACTTCTGTTCTGGATTATATTAAGGCATTATGTGAATTTTAAACATTAAAAAAGCTCTCCTAATTGGGAGAGCTTGGGGTCTAGTAATGATGTTTCTATAAGCCATGTTTTGTACCTTTGTACTGCCAACGTGTACTAGTTACACTCGTACGCTGGTGGTAACCATCTGTCTACATACTTTTAAAGTATGCCTTATTTATACGTTGAATTCCGTTAAATAAGTGCTCCTACCTAATTTGGATTGCTCACTCGAGGGGTTTACCGCGTTCCACCTTTTATATTTCTATAAAAGCTACGTCACTGTGGCACTTTCAAACTATTTTAACCGTATCTAAAGACTTAGGTTATTTCGTTGCCGTCAACTTAATGCCTTGACTTATTGTTTCATCAAGCACGAACACTACAATCATCTCAGATTGTGTGAGCATGGACTTTCCTCTATATCGCTATAGCGATTACCCAAAACACCATCTTTAAGAGTATATCACTTTTCAAAGATCAGAACAAATAAAAATAAGATAAGTTTTGAGAAAAACAAAACTTATCTTTATGTACGCAATTATAACTACTTGAACATCGTATTTGTTATGATTGCTCGTTTTATTATTTACCAAAAACTGCTTTTTCTAAGTTTGAAATTCTTTTTAGTATATCGACGTTGTTATTATTATTAGTATTGCTTGCAGCATTCCCATTTGCTGAAAAGTTTTTGTTTTCTTGTGGTCTTGAAGTAGCCACACGCAATCTCAATTCTTCTAGTTCTTTTTTTAGTTTATTGTTTTCTTCGGAAAGTTTAACAACTTCATTATCTAAATCTGCCATCTTTTGATAATCTGCTATGATGTCGTCTAAGAAAGCATCCACTTCTTCCCTTCTATAACCACGTGTCATAGTTTTTTCAAAATCTTTTTCATAAATATCTTTAGCTGATAGTTTTAATGAAACATCTGACATATTTTTTCCACCTCATTCGAAACTTTGTTCTTGAGACCACTGCAAATCGTTGATAAATTCTGTTAATTCATCAAACGAAACAATGTCACAAGTATAATTTGTTTTTTCCATAAAATCAACTAACATTTGCTTAAAGTATTTTGGACTAGCTTCTTGTTCTTCATCATATATTAGTAATGATTGGTCTGTATGGTCGAGCATAAATTGATCTGTTTGTTTAAATTGGTGTGGTCCTACATATGATGTATGAAATACACTATCTACAAAATCAGCATGCTGTACAATGTGATTATATTTTGCTTGATTCTGTTCATTCCATCTATCGGTGTGGCCATAAAATGGTGTAACGACACCAAGTTTAAGATCAGGATACGTTTCTTTTAAATCAATTACTACTTCAGCAGTCCATAATTCTATACCCATCTGTCCTTGTATTAATACCCATTCAAGTCCTTCTTCAATCAATGATTTTAATTTATGTGCTATAAATTTTTTTAAATATGAAACTTCAGGTGCGTCATCTTTAAAGATATTAAGTTCAAATGACTTGTAGCCAGTCACATAAATTGTCTTTATCATAATTTAGCATCACTTCTTTGTATATAACTTAAATCGTATTGTACTGCCTTGACTTTTTCTGTAAATAATTTTCGGCTAGTTCTTTTAAAATGACATTCAACGGACAGTGATTCAATATTTGAAATAAGTAAATCAAATTTTTTCTTATTCATATAGGATAATCTTAGTATTTTATGTTCGAAGGTGCTAAATGTTTCTAACAGATTATCTATGTGACTCGTAAATGGAACAACATCTTTGTAAAAGTCATAATCTATATCTTTCGATTTGACTGTTTCGTATCTATTTTGCATCTTTTGTACATCATTTAAGAGTTGTGTAATTAATTGTTGCATGAAGTTTCCTCCTACATATTAAATTTACCACAAATGAATTTGATATTCATTTGAGAAACAACGAACTTACATTTATGTCATATTATAGGCATATTTATAGGGAAATATTGTTTAATTGAGAAAAGCACGTTAAAATAAATATTGATGTATGTACAGATACATTGCTTTATATTTCATAGTTTGGAAAAAATGACTGTTTTCATGTATAATGGAAAAAGTTTTTGAAACCAAATTAAAGTGGTGAAAAACAATGAATTATCCAAATGGGAAACCATTTTACGGAAATAAGTCTCAAGTCGGACGAACTTATAAGGATGATAAGAGTAAAATAAATTATGGTGGCAGAGGAATGTCACTTGAGAGCGATATTGAATTATCTAATACGCACTATTTGAAACTTGGGCAAGCTGTTATACATAAAAAGCCCACCCCCGTTCAAATAGTTAACGTTCATTATCCTATGAGAAGTAAGGCGGTAATTAATGAGGCTTATTTCCGAACGCCTTCGACTACTGATTACAATGGTATTTATAAAGGGCACTATTTAGATTTTGAAGCGAAAGAAACTAAAAATAAAACTTCATTTCCATTGAATAATATGCATGAGCACCAAGTGATACACATGGATGCTTGTTATGATCAAGGAGGTATTGTTTTTTTATTAATTCGCTTTAAATTATTAGATGAAGTTTATTTATTGCCTTATTGCAAATTTAAATATTATTGGCATCGGTACAAAAAAGAAATTAAAAAGTCGATTACGGTTGAAGAAATTAGAAAAAATGGTTACTATATTCCTTATCAGTATCAACCAAGATTGAATTACCTCAAAGCAGTTGATAAGTTGATATTAGATGAAAGTGAGGACCGCGTATGACGGAGAAAAAAAGGACTTCTGATTCAAAAAAGAATGATAAGTCCGGAGAAAAAAAGAATAGGAATATAAAAAGAACGATTATTAAGATAATCGGATTTCTCATCATAGCCTTCATTGTTCTAGCATTAATCGGTATTTTGTTATTTGCATATTATGCTTGGAAAGCACCAGCATTTACAGAATCAAAATTACAAGATCCAATTCCTGCTAAAATATATGATAAAGATGGCGATTTGATTAAAACGATTGATAATGGGCAAAGACGCGAACATGTTGATTTAGATGAAGTACCTAAAAACATGAAGGCAGCTGTCTTGGCTACAGAAGATAATCGTTTCTATGACCATGGTGCACTTGACTATAAACGTTTGTTTGGTGCAGTGGCTAAAAACTTTACGGGAGGATTTGGTTCACAAGGTGCATCGACATTGACGCAACAGGTAGTTAAACGTTCATTTTTAACGGATCAAAAATCAATTGCCCGTAAAGCACAAGAAGCTTATCTATCATATAGACTTGAACAAGAATATAGTAAAGATGAAATATTTGAGATGTATTTAAATAAAATTTACTATTCTGACAGTGTTTATGGTGTGAAGGCTGCAGCTAAATATTATTTTGATAAAGATTTAAAAGATTTAAATTTAGCTGAATCGGCTTATCTTGCTGGTTTACCACAAGTTCCGAATACTTATAATATTTATGATCATCCAAAAGAAGCAGAATCACGTAAAGATACTGTTTTATACTTAATGGAATATCATAATCGTATTACTAAGAAGCAAAAAGAAGAAGCACAAAATACATCATTAGAAGATAATCTAGTAAAACGTGATTCGGAAGAACGTCAAGTTAGTGATAAAAGTTCAAATCCTGAATACGATTCTTATGTTAACTTCGTAAAATCTGAATTAATGAATAATAAAGCATTCAAAGGTAAAGATTTAGGAGAAGTTCTTAACAGTGGTGTTAAAATCTACACAAATATGGACAAAGACGTACAACAAACGCTGCAAGATCGTGTAGATAATGGTGGTTACTATAAAAACGAAGACCAACAAGTTGGTGCTTCTATCGTAGACAGTGAATCTGGCGGATTAGTGGCAATATCAGGTGGTAGAAACTATAAAGATATTGTTGATAGAAACTTAGCTACAGATGCACACCCTACTGGTTCATCATTAAAACCATTCTTAGCTTATGGCCCTGCTATAGAAAATATGAATTGGGCTACGAACCACGCAATTCAGGATGAAGAAGCATATCAAGTTGATGGTGTTACATTTAGAAACTATGATACTAAAGGTCACGGCGAGGTTAAATTGTATGACGCTTTACGTCAAAGTTTCAACATTCCAGCATTAAAAGCATGGCAATCTTCAAAAGAGAACGCTGGAAATGACGCGCCAAAAGATTTCGCAAATAAAGTAGGCTTGGAATATGAAGGAGATATTGGACCTTCTGAAGTATTAGGTGGTTCATCATCAGAATTCTCTCCTACTCAATTAGCATCTGCTTTTGCATCAATTGCAAATGGTGGCGAATATAATAATGCACATTCTATTAAAAAAGTAGAAAAAGAAGATGGGGAAACAATTAATTACGATCATACAAGTAAGAAAGCAATGAAAGATTCCACTTCTTATATGCTAGCAGAAGTACTTAAAGGTACATTTGAAGCTTATGGTTCTGCATATGGCCACGGTATATCTGGTGTAAATGTTGCAGCAAAAACTGGTACAGGTACTTATGGTGATCAAACTTACCAACAATATGGTTTACCTGACGATGCTGCAAAAGATGTATGGATGAATGGTTTCACGCCAAAATACAGCATGTCTGTGTGGATGGGCTTCAAAGAAGTTAAACAAGGCGGCGTAAATTCATTTGTTGGTCATGACGAACAAGAATATCCACAATATTTATTCGAGGATGTAATGAGTAATATCTCACCAAGAGACGGCAAGGACTTTAGTAAACCTGACTCAGTAAATGGTGATAGTAAAGATAGCCTTTCTGTTGCAGGACATCCTGATGACAACACAACAAGTAATAAGCCTCGAGGACAAGGTGGAAGCAGTAGTAGTAGTAGTAGTAATAATAATAATAGCGGTGGTAGCAATAACAACAACAATAACAACAACAATAACAACAACAATAACAATAATGCATCATCAGCTAGCTCAAACGGTAATAATGCAAATAATTCTACTGGTTTATCAAGAGCACAATAATGTCCAAATAAATTTTTGAGCGAGTAACTAAGTGTTTAATAAACACTTGATTATCATCAATCTTTACTAACAAATAAACGCCAATTTCTATTGAAAATATATAGAAATTGGCGTTTTCTTTATTTTATAGAGTTTTCGTAACTAATTGAAGAATGATGGCTTTGTATGAGTGAGCAACTGACTATCAAGTATCGAGCTTCTGCTCATGCATAAAGCACCACTAACCCAACAAGTTGGGAAGTGTTTCAAAGGTTTACCTGAGCTTCCGCTCATGCATAAGTCCCACTAACCCAACAAGTTGGGAAGTGGGACTTTAAGGATTACCTTTGTTTTTTCTACGTATTTGATAGGATGCATTCATTTTTATTAATTCTGATTTGACTGTCTTCATTTGACTATAACCCATAAAATGGTATTTACGGGCAAGCATATATTGATAACGCTCTTTAAAATTCATTGGTACAACTGGATAATCGCTTAATTGTTCAAAATCAATCGTATGAATGTGATTGATTTGTTTAAAAAAAGTCTCAATCATATCAAAGTATTTATCAATTAATAACTTAGCTTCAGCAGAATTTAATTTCTTCTGTTTAGAAAATAAATCTATTTGTTCTTCTAATTGTTTAAACGCTTCTTTTGAAATCAATTGTGTCACACTTCTTTCAAACTGGCTTTATATCTTTTTTGCCCTTCCCTACATTCATTAAATAAGGGGCATATATCACATTTAGGGCTACGTGCTAAACAGTGATAGCGTCCGAAGAAAATAAGTTGATGATGTGTTTTATTCCAACGTTCTCTAGGTACGACTTTACACAATTTATCTTCTACTTGTCTAACATTATCTTTCCACCTACAAATGCCTAAACGTTTAGCTACACGTTCTACATGAGTATCTACTGCAAGTGAAGGCTCATTAAAAGCAACACTCATCACTACGTTTGCTGTTTTACGCCCCACTCCAGCTAGACTTTCAAGTTCGGCATGTGTTTGCGGAATCACCCCGTCGAATTTATTTAGTAATGACGCACATAATTTTTGAATGTTTTTAGCTTTATTTCTGTATAAACCAATGGTACGCAGATCATTTTCTAATTCTGATATATCTACATTTAGATAGTCTTCAGGTGTTTTGTATTTTTTGAAAAGGTCTTTAGTGAGTTTATTTACAGAAACATCTGTAGTTTGTGCTGATAATAGTACCGCAATTGTTAGTTCAAATGGGTTATCATGTACGAGTTCACATTCAGCGTTTGGGAACATATTAGCAATAACATCGATCATTTCTAAAGCTTTTTTATTACTTATCATCTTGATTCTCCTCATTTAGCCAATCAAATTTAGGCACTTTTTTAACAGTGTGTTTCATTTTAGGTTGGTTAAACTGTTGACTTATTTTTTTGGAATCCTCAATTGTTTTTACATTATTTTTTTTCCAATTTAATAAAATTCGATCAATGTATTTAAAACTCATTTTGTTCTGACTTTGCGCTTCATCCAATGCTGCTTGAATCACACTTAAGTCGTGTTTATCTATGTCTAACCATTGGTTTAATGTTTCGATTTCATACGGTGATAATGGTCTGCCAAAAGCTTGCTCAATCTGTTGGAAAAGTTTATTGAATTCAAGTTCAACTTGTTTTTGGTCACTATTATTATTAACGTGTTGCATAATATCATTTAGTTTATGATAGAACTGATCGAGATTCATATATTCAGTGAATTTACCTTCTTCGTCTTTGTTAACATTTAACTCTAATAAATCACGTTGAATAAGATTTTGTATAATAGCAGTAATTTCTCTAGAATCTAGTGATGTGCCTTTTTGTAAAGATTCAATGGATGGTTGTTTATTGGTCATTTCCGACGCATAAATTAATTTTATTAAGATAACTAATTCACGCTCATTGATACCTAATTCATTATAATGATCTAGTAATTCTTTGCGAATTACAACAGGTCTAGTTTTAAGCATATCGATATTCAAAAGCACCCCTCCTTATCATGTGTAAATATTATAAAAAAGTCCAGCCGTAAAATAGACTGGACGTAGTTTAGGTAGTTTCTTGTATTGATAATATTATGGATATAGTCGATTTAATAAACGAGGGAATGGTGCAGTTTCACGAACATGCTCTACACCTGATAGCCATGCGACTGTTCTTTCTAGACCTAAACCGAATCCACTGTGAGGTACACTACCATAACGACGTAAATCTAAATAGTAACTATAACTTTCAGGGTCTAATTCAAATTCATCGATACGTTGTTCTAATAATGCAAGGTCATTGATACGTTCAGAACCACCGATTATTTCTCCATATCCTTCGGGTGCTATTAAATCTGCACACAACACTGTATCCTCATTATCTGGATTTGGTTGCATATAGAAAGGTTTGATTTTTGTTGGATAATTTGTAATAAATACAGGTAAATCGTAATGATTTGCAATTGCAGTTTCATGAGGCGCTCCAAAGTCTTCTCCCCATTGGATATCATCAAAACCTTGTTCTTTCAAGAATTCAACTGCATCATCATATGTGATACGTGGGAAAGGCGTTGTAACTTTTTCAAGCTTTTCAGTGTCACGTTCTAAAATATTTAATTCTAATTTGCAATTTTCTAGTACTGATTTAACAACATGTGTCACATATTGTTCTTGAATTTCTAGGCTTTCGTTATGATCGCAAAACGCTTTTTCAGCTTCTATCATCCAAAATTCAATTAAATGACGGCGTGTTTTAGATTTTTCTGCACGGAATGTAGGTCCAAATGAAAATACTTTACCATGAGCCATTGCAGCTGCTTCTAAATAGAGTTGACCACTTTGAGATAAAAAAGCATCTTGATCAAAATATTTAGTATGGAATAGTTCACTTGTACCTTCTGGTGCACTAGCTGTTAAAATAGGTGGATCTATTTTGGTAAACCCAGTATTATTAAAGAATTCATATGTTGCACGAATAATTTCGTTTCTTATTTTCATAACTGCATGTTGTTTTTTTGAACGTAACCAAAGGTGACGATGATCCATTAAGAATTCTGTACCATGGTTTTTCGGTGTGATTGGGTAATCATGAGCTTCTGCAATGATTTCAATAGATTTTACTTGCATTTCATAACCTAAATCAGAACGATTATCTTCTGAAATGACGCCAGTAATATATAATGAAGTTTCTTGCGTAATATCTTTAGCTAACTGAAAAGTATCTTCATCTACATCAGCTTTTACTACGACGCCTTGCATAAAGCCAGTACCATCTCTTAACTGCAAGAATGCAATTTTACCACTTGAACGTTTATTCGTTAACCAAGCACCTATCGTCACTTCTTGGTTAATGTAATGTTTTGCTTCTTTTATCGTTGTTTTCATAACCAAACTCCTAATATTTTTGTAGTATTCTTTTATTAATCCTTATACATTTTAACAAAATCAAGGTACAACTTCTAGTTGCGCGTGTTACTTTTATGATGTATTGTCTCTTTTTTTATTTTTTTAAGTAAGCTTGAAAATTGTTTTATATCACCTTTTTTTTGACGATAACTTTCTAATGATTGTTCAAAGAATTGTTTGTAATTACTTTTAATTAAACGATCATCAAATGATACGATGATACCTTTATCTTGCTCACTTCTAATAAGTCTGCCTAGTCCTTGTCTGAAACGAGTAACAGCATCAGGTAAAACGAAATCTTTAAATGTGGAAGTGAATTCAGATTCCATTAACCAATATTTCGTATTGTTATGATTCATAAAAGGTAATTTTGTAATCATTACACACTTGATACCATTTGATTGGAAATCAAAACCTTCAAAGAATGTGCTAGTCCCTAATAGGATGGCTTTAGAAAAACTATTGAATTGCTGTACAATTTTATAGTTTTGATTTTGTTGTTGTGTGAGTATTACGTAATCCTCAAACTCAGGTAATTCATTCAAGAGTTCTTGTACCATATGCATCATCTTATAACTAGTGAATAGAATTAAACATTTTGATTCAATAACTGTTGTATATTCTATAACATAATTGACAATAGAGCTCACATAATCATCAATATTTTTATAATTATATGAAACGACATCATTTGGTATAAATACAGTTGTCTGGTTTGAAGATACTGTTGCAGTATCAAGCTCATAAGTATTGAAGATGATGTCCTTATTAAACCATTGCTTGAAATTTTCAAATGAGTGATTAAAAGTTAAGGTACCTGAAATAAATGTTAGTGCATTAAATTTATCTAACACTTGTTTTGTTAATATTTCTTTCACATCATAATCTTTCACATTTAATTTGATTGTAGATTTTTGGTTAATGTTTTTAATGGATAAATAACTAGTATGATTATTTTTTAAACTAGTTTCAATTGCTCTAAATTTATCATTAATATAAAGTAATTGTTTTCTTACTGTTTTAATTGTTTTATGGCTCATGCCGTTAAAGAATTCTAAGGTCATATTTAATTTATGAATGATGACATGCAAATCATTTAAAATCGGCGTTACATCAAAATGATATACAAAATGAACTTTATGCACTTCATCATCATGTATTTCTGATTGTTGGATGCTATCAAACATCGTACTAAACAATTGTTCGTTTAAATCATGTATTTCATTGATATTTGTTTTAAGGCCAAAAACATCGATTGGTGGTATATCTAATTTTTCAAGTATACGTTGTTGTTCTATATGGTCGATAGCGGCAAGTAGTTTATCGTTTTCAGTTTTACCAATTAGGCCTAATTGGTATTTGACATCAGAATAGCTTAATTCATTCGTAACTTGGTTTAATGCGTAATCAGGTAACCTATGGGCTTCGTCAATGATACAATCATCAAATAGTTGATAAATTGTATTGTCATGTGAAGCATGTATTAAATGAGCGTGATTTGTTATACCAATTTGTATATTTTTTGCGTTGCGCTTAATAAAATTAAAATAATTAATGTCATTACGCACTGGAACATAAGTTTCTAACTTTTGTTCATAATACATTTTTTGTCCGCCTTTTAAATCTAACTCTTGTATATCTCCAGTATGTGTTTCTGTAATCCAGATCAATAATTGCATTTTCAAAATGCTAACTTCGTAATTATTAGATTCATCTTTTAAGATTTGACTGATTAATCCTAACGAAATATAATCTCGTTTACTTTTGATTAAAGATGCATTTATTTTAAAATTCAATGCTGATTTTAATGCAGGTATATCTTTTTCCAACAACTGATTTTGTAATAATTTTGTATTTGTAGAAATCATTACATGTTTTCCTGTTTGTATGTTATACATTAGTGAAGCTAATAAATATGAAAATGATTTACCACTCCCTAAAGGCGCTTCAATCATAGCTTTCTCACTATGCATCAACTGTTCTAAGATAATTTCAGCTAAATATAATTGTTGAGGTCTATATGTTAAATTTAATTTTTCAGTAATGTCTGTATAAAGGTCTTTTAAAGTTCCGTCAAAGTTTACTGTGGGCGCTTTAAAATCTCTTTGCTTTTTATAAATAATCTGTTCAAATTGTTCGAAGTCTTCACTTAGTCGTTTATGGTTATGGTTTCGAGCCATTTCAAAAAGAATATCATGTAAATCATATTTTAAATTTTTACTTAAATAATAAAGTTGTTTTAAAGTATCTAAATGTAGTGCTTCGAATTTATTGAAAGCAAGTATCATAAGTTGTGCAGTCGTTGCAGCATCTTCATCTGCACGGTGGGCATTATTTAACGTAATACCATGTGCTTCTGCTAATTCACTTAATTGATAACTTTTATCTGTTGGGAAAGCAACTTTAAACAATTCTAATGTATCTAATACTTTTTTGGGTCTATATCTGATATTACATTTTTTAAATGATTTTTTTATGAAATTTAAATCAAAAGTTACATTATGTGCGACAAAGATACAGCCTTCAAGTTGTTTGTATATATCGTCAGCAATTTCATGGAAATATGGTGATTGCTTTAGCATTTCATCTTCAATTGAGGTTAATGCTTGAATAAAAGGAGGAATTTCTAAATCTGTTTTTACCATAGAGTGATAGGTGCCAATTATTTTATTATCGCGGACGAAAGTAATACCAATTTGAATAATTTCATCGTAGTCTAATTGGTTGCCTGTTGTTTCTAAATCAACAACAGCGTAGCAAGGCTGTGTCATTTTCATTCCTCCTTTTCTTATAAATTTATAGTTCTATATCTGCACTCATGAGTTTGTGTTGTGTCTGTTGCTCATCAATGACAATTAGATAACCATGCTCATCAATATCTATAGCTTCACCTTGAAATTGTTGACCATTTTCAGTGAATTTTAAAGTTCTATTCCAAATATTTGAAGCTTCAATGTATTCATGTCGTATCGTGGAAAACGGCTGGCTTAAAAATTGATGGTAACGTTTTTCAATCTGATTTATTAATTGCTCTAATAAATGATAACGATGTATTTTTTGGTTAGCATGTATTCTCAAGCTCGTGGCCTTTGATTGCAACTCACCATGAAAATCTTCAGGCAAGTGATTCATATTTATGCCAATACCGCATATCACCGCTTCTATACCATCACTATTAGCTACCATTTCAGTCAAAAATCCACAAGCTTTTTTTCCATCAATATAGATATCGTTTGGCCATTTAATCGTTACTTTCTCATTACTAAATTGTTGCATTGTATCTCTGATACCTAATGCCATAAACAAGTTAAACTTTGTTATCATTTCAAATGGGACATTTGGACGTAACACAAGAGACATCCATAATCCTTTGCCACGTGATGAATCCCATGGTCTATTGAAGCGCCCTTTTCCTTTCGTTTGCTCATCACTTAAAATTAAAAAGGTGTTTGAGTTTCCAACTAATTTTTGTTTTGCGAGTAACTGTGTGGAATCAACTTGCGCTTTGACCTCTACATGATCAAACATTTTTTGTTCATCGATTAAAGGTTCTACAATCCCACTATACCATTTATCAGGTAGTTCAATTAAGCGATGTCCTTTATGGTTAATTGATTCAATTTCACACCCTTCTTGCTTAAGTTGATCAATTACTTTTTTGACTGCTGTTCGAGAAATTGAAAGATGTTCTGCAATAAACTGTCCAGAAATATATTCTGACTGGTTTGTATATAAGATTTGAATAACATCTTTACTGTATTTCGACATGTGATTTCACCCACCTAATGATTTCTGGTTTAATATTTTGAACATCTCTATTGATAATAGCAATCTCAATATCTCTCAATAGTGTTTTTAGCCAAGGACCGCTTTGCTTATTAACTGCCTCAAGGATATCTTTACCATTAATATCAATATCCTTTCTTGAGTGAATAGGTAACTTTTTAGATTCTTCTTTTACAGATTGTATATTTATAATAAGCGGTGAAAAAGAAGGTAAATGGTTTTTAATATGTAAATCTATGAAATTTAATATTAATAGTATATCTTGTTCACCATAATCATAAAGAAGTATTTTAAAGTCTGATTTAGATTTAATATTGGGTAATTGATTAAGTAGCCGTTCTAATTTACCTATATACTTTTTTTCATTATTACTAATTTTTAAATCATTAAGAGTACCATTTACTAAAGGTTGTTGTGCTTTCAATAAAGCTACAAATAAAGTGAACGGAATGGCTTCATCTAAAATAAAATCATTTAGTTTATAATGTTTGAAAAAAGGAATGTAATTAAATGCATTCAAGTACTGTAAGTTTTCAAAACTATGGGCTACATACTTACCAGAAGT
Source organism: Staphylococcus ureilyticus (assembly GCF_025558845.1). Classification (NCBI taxonomy): domain Bacteria; kingdom Bacillati; phylum Bacillota; class Bacilli; order Caryophanales; family Staphylococcaceae; genus Staphylococcus; species Staphylococcus ureilyticus. Next base: position 1,244,834 of record NZ_CP094825.1, read on the forward strand.
GAGTTTTTTTAGTTCAACCACAATTCGTTCAATTGATAAATATTTAATATCATGGATATGTGATTTCATACCATAAAAAGTTTCATTTTCTAATGCAAATCCTAATTGTGCTTGAAAACGTAGACCTCGAATAATCCTTAACGCGTCTTCGTTAAAACGTTCATGCGCATTGCCTACGGTTCTAATTATGTGATTTTCAATATCTTGTTGACCATTGAAGTAGTCGTGAATATGAAAATCGGCGTCCATAGCTATTGCATTCATTGTGAAATCACGTCTTTTAACATCCTCATATAATTCACGCACAAAAAAGACTTCGTTAGGTCTTCGATGATCATCATAATCACCTTCTGCACGAAATGTTGTTACTTCATAGTGTTCACCATTATAGATAACATTGACTGTGCCATGTTCTCTACCTATAGGAATTGTCTTTTCGAAAATAGCTTCTACTTCTTCAGGCGTCGCACTCGTAGTAATATCAATATCGTGTATTGTTTTATGCATTAGATAATCTCTCACAGAACCCCCAACAAAAAATGCTTGGTAATGGTTAGATTGTAAAGTTTTTAATATTGGTTTTGCTTGTTCGAATAATGTTTTAGTCATGATTACCCTCTAACATTTTTTTATAATAATATTCATATTGGTCTGCAATTAAATCTGAAGAAAAACGTTCAGCAACATCATCCAACATTTGCTGCTGCATTTTTTTATAAAGTTCATCATCTGTCAACAATTGTAACGCATACGTACTGGCTGTATCACTATCACCAATATTTACTATAAAACCTGTTTCGTTATGTTTAATTACTTCTTTGATACCTCCAGCAGTAGAGCCAATTGGAAGTACACCTGATTTCATTGCTTCTAACAATGTGAGACCAAAGCTTTCCTTCTCACTTAATAATAATACTAAATCTGATATTTGATAAAATTCACTCACCCAATTTTGTTTACCTAAAAATAACACAGCATCTTCAATGTCTAATTCACGTGCTTTTGCTTTCATATCCATTAATTGAGGTCCATCACCTAATAAAATAAGTTTTGATGGCAATTTTTGGTGTATCTTTGCGAAAGTTTCAATGACTGTATCAATTCGTTTGACAGCTCTAAAATTAGAAACGTGAATAATCACTTTTTCTTCAGGTTCTATCCCGTAACAAGCTTTTAATTTGATATCAGATTCAGTTGGCATTGAATGTTTTGTAGGGAATTCATTTTCTCTAACGAAATTATAAATTGGAATGATTGTTTTATCTGTTTCAATAATATCAGTCGTTTGTTCTGCAAGTGATTTACTGACGCTTGTCACTACATCGCTACCTTCTATACCAAATTTAATCGCATTTTTTAATGAGTGATCATATCCCAATACTGTAATATCAGTGCCATGTAGGGTAGTCATTATTTTAATGTCTTTACCAGACATGTGTTTTGCTAAGATACCGCAAACAGCATGCGGTACGGCATAATGCATATGTAATAAATCTAGGTCATACTCATTGATTACTTCAGCAATCTTGGTACTTAAGGTAATATCGTAAGGCGCATATTGGAATACAGCATATTGATTCACTTCAACTTGATGAAATGTAATATTAGGTAAAGGTTTTCTAATTCTAAAAGGTATATTCGATGTTATAAAATGGATATCATGTCCTCTTTCTGCTAATTTGATACCCAACTCAGTGGCGATAATTCCAGAACCACCCATAGAAGGGTAACATGTAATTCCTATTTTCATAGGTGGCACATCCTTTCTTAAACAATATCAATCTATTTTCTTTCAAAACGATTTTTATCTCGTGTATTAAACTTATCCATTGTTTCGTTAAAACTTTCAGTCATATCTATGTCTAAGGAATTAGCTATACATAGTAACACGAATAAATTATCTCCAAGTTCTGCCTTCACCGTGTTTGCAGCTTCACTATCTTTTTTCTTTTTTTCTCCATAAAAATGATTGATTTCTCTTGATAACTCTCCTACTTCTTCTGATAACCTTGCGAGATTTGCTAGAGGTGAAAAGTAGCCAGTTTTAAATTGGTTTATATAGTCATCTACTTCGATTTGCATGTCTTTCATCGATTTCATGATAAACGCCTCTCATTCTATCAGTTTCTTTTATAGTATAGACTAATTCTATGATTCATGCATTATTCCTGCAACCTTTATACACTATTCAATATGAATTAAGTACTTAAATTAAATGATAATATGATGTGCTGAGGTATAACAATAATAGATGTAAAGGAAGTCACCATCTTAAATCTATATTTTAAAAAATAATAATTGTATACATAAAAAAAGAGATTGGGCAAAATGATTGCCTCAACCTCTTATCCTAATTTTATCAACCAAAGCGTTGTGAAACAGTGAAATAAATTTAAATAATTTATATTTCTATCTCATTTGCATGGCTAAATTATTCACTTGATCTAGCAATTAAAATGAAACGTGCAAGTTCTGCTAATGCTACAGCAGTTGATGCAACATAAGTCATTGCAGCAGCCGATAATACTTTTTTTGCATGGCGATATTCTTTTTCATTAACAATATCTAAGCTTTTAATTTGTTTCATTGCTCTACTACTAGCATCAAATTCGACTGGCAAGGTAACAATTGAGAACAATACTGCGAATGACATTAACGCAATACCTATCCAAAGTGCAGTTGAACCCAATGTACTCTGTAAACTCGTTAACACAATACCAGCAAACACTGCCATGTAACCTAAAGAACTACCAATATTTGCTAAAGGTACTAATGAAGTTCTAAATCTTAAGAAGAAATATCCTTGGGCATGCTGTATAGCATGTCCTACTTCATGGGCTGCAATTGCTGTACCAGCAACTGAAGGTCTATTGAAGTTTGCTGGTGATAAGACAAGAACTTTTTTACTAGGATCATAGTGATCTGTTAGAAATCCTTTACCTTCGACAACATCTACATCATAAATTCCATTTGAATGGAGTATTTCAAGCGCTACTTCACGCCCTGTTTTCCCACTAGTTGATCTCACTTGAGAATACTTTTCATAGTTAGATTTAACCTTGTGTTGTGCCCATAGAGGCAGAACCATTAAAATAACAAAGTATATAATCATATAAATAAAAGACAAAAATCCTCACTCCTTTATAAACATTTTACTGTGGACGTTAATAATGGTCAAATATTTTATCTTTTTTAAATAGAGTTAAACTTAAATATAAAACTAAAGGTATAACGCTTAACCAGAATGCTAAGTATGCAATTGCTTCAATGTGACTTGCAATAAAATCATAAAAAGGATATTGCATAAATACATAATCGATAATGTCATTATGAAACACCCATATCATCGCTACGAAAAAGGCAGAAATCGTCACTTTAAATCTTGGATAAAAAATAAAACCTTCAATTGCCATAATGCCGTGAGAAAGTATCAACATACAACCTGTAATTGTAATCATATCGTATTGAATAAAAAGAATGATATTCATAATTACAGCCCATACTCCATACTTGATTAATGTGACAAAAGCGAGTGCTTCGATGATTGGTAAGTTCTTGTTAACAATCAACCCTAGAATAGCAATACATAAAAATAATGATGCAGTTGGGCTATCAGGTACAAATGGTATAAATTGCCAAGTTGTAGCACTCATTTGTGAACCGTACCAAATATACCCGTAAACTGTGCCTAGTAAATTACATATTAATAAGAAATACAGCATACCTTTATTAAAAATGATAAGTTGCCATAGTGAGTAAATGTTCATATAGTCAATCCTTCGATAATGTATTAAGATTCCTCAACTTAAATGTATTTAGGATTTGAGTTAATTGATAAAATAAAGCTCTATCCTGAAGTTGCAGACTTAAGTCAATATTGTCTTGTAAATATTTGATAATAGATGATTCACTTTGTTTTGATAATGGCAAACCATATATATCTTGAATATATACGGCATAATATGGAGAGTGAAGTAATTGTGTTAACAATAAATCGTCTAATTTCGTATCTCTAGAATCTTCTTTATTTAAATATAATTTGATATCAAAAAAGATATTTTGATTTGCGATATAGTCAAATATTTTTTCATTATTAATATATTGTTGATCCTCTACTATAAGTTTTATGGCGATGTTGTCTGTATTCACAGTTGCAATTTCTAAAGTGTTATGACTGGGAATTTGCTCATCTACAAAGTATATTTTTTGTAAAAGTTCAGGTGAGGATTTTATCAAATTTAATACCCATACACTAATTCGAGATTTAAAACGATACTGAAATAATACGTATTCTATAAAACTTGCTTTTAATTGTTGTAAGGTATCAGTCAATATACTCACCTTCTTTACTTTTTAGAATGATTGCAATCTTTCAGCTTCATCATGCCAAGTTTCGTTCGATGGGTCTATTTCTAGCAATTGCTTTAAGATTTGTTGTGCTTGTTCTATATAACCTATTTCAACTAAATAGAAATAATAATCACTTAAAAATGCTGATTGCGTTCTCATGGTTGGATAGGCTAATTCAAAGAAATGTTGTGCTTCTTTATCTCGCTCTTCTTGACCTAAAGCATGTGCTACATGCCACATAAATACGGGATCTAAATCTTCTTCATCTACATATTGTAATAAGCTAATAATTGAATCGTAATCTTCTTCTTGTCTAAAGAAATCACTCAAGATTAAAAGTGGTTCTTGATAAGCATTATCTACGTCTAAGGCTTGTAGTAACAATTGTACACCTTCATTAGCATCTCCGTGTTCTATTTGAATACTACCTGTTGATACCATTAATTCTTTATAAAATTGACTCAAGCGCAACCCTTCTTTACCAATTTCAATGGCATCTGCATGATTATGCTCGTTTTCATATAATTGTTGTAGATAAAAGTAGCCCTGTAGGAAGTCTGGATCTTTTGATAATAGTGTTTGCACTAATTTGATAGCTTCCTGTGTTAAGTCATTTTTTTCATAAGCAATGGCTTTTTTGAAGTATATTTCTGAATCCATTTCATCTTCGCTGATTTCATTGAACATTGTGATGGCATCACTATAATTTCCACTTTGTAAGCTACAATCAGCTAAACGTGAGAATAAATTAACATTATTGATTTGATATTCTCCCGTTTCTAATACCGTTTCATATTCCGAAGAAGCACGTAAATATTGACCATCAAAGTAAAGTAATTCTGCCAATGCGAAGTGTATGATTGGGTCATTTGGTTCGATATCAATAGCTTCTACTAATTTATCTATAGCCACTTCAAGCATATTTAATTGTTGGTATAAATCTGCTTCTAGCATCAAACGTTCTGTAGATAGTTCAACAGTGCTTAAATATTCTAATGCTTCATCCGTTTGATCTTCCGCAATCAGTCCTTCAATGAAATAAATTAACAGTTCACTTTCATCTGGGTATTTGTGATAAAGTGTACGAAATACTTCAAGACCTTGTGGCATTAGTCCATAGTTATATAATGTTTCACCGAGTATAAAGAGCGCATCGTCTTTTGGAGAACTTAGCGCGTCATTTACCCGTGTATCTAAGTTATCTAGTTTTTGTAAGTTGATATCATCTATAAGTTTATAGATATCTTCCATACTTTATCCCTCTTTTTCTAATTGATTAAATTTAGCTAAGAAACCTGGGAAGGAAACATTGACTGCATCAAATTGATCAATCGTTAATGTATCACTAGTTAGTAAAGAAGTTACAGCAAGCATCATACCAATGCGGTGATCAGTAAAGCTATCCACTGTGGCAGTTTGTTCCAATCTTGATGGATGGATAATCATGCCGTCACTTGTTGGTTGTAAGGTGAAACCTAATAAATTCAACATGTTTGCCGTAGTGTCAATACGATTGGTTTCTTTGACCTTTAATTCTTCCGCCTCTTTTATAATACTTGTTCCATTTGCTTGAGTACAAAGTAAGGCGATAACTGGTAATTCATCAATCGCTCTTGGTACCAATTCACCTTCAATATGGATAGGTTTCATATTTGGTGTATATTGTACGCGTATTGAAGCGGTAGGTTCTGACCCATTAGTTTGATTGAATAAAGTTATATTTCCATCCATTTGTGTCACGATATCTATGATACCTGAACGTGTTGGATTTATGCCAACATTGTGAATTGTAATATCACTTCCTGGAGTTATCAACCCTGCAACAATGAAATATGCAGCTGAGGAAATGTCCCCAGGTACATGAAAATCAGTGGCAGTAATATGTTCAATACTATTTTCAGGTAATTGAATCATTTTATCATTGTAAGTAATCGGAATTTGATAATGTTCAAACATTGTTTCTGTATGATTGCGCGTTATACCTATTTCAGAAATCGTTGTTTTTTCGTTTGCAAACAAGCTTGCAAATAATATTGCACTTTTAACTTGAGCACTTGCGACTTCCATTTGGTATGATATGCCTTTAATTTGAGCAGGTTTGATGATTAAAGGCGTAAAGTTATGATTCACACCTGAAATATCTGCATTCATTAACGTTAGAGGTTTCATAATTCGATCCATCGGTCTTTTACCAATAGAAGCATCACCAGAAAGGACTGCTTCAATGCCTAGTCCGCATAATAATCCAGCAACTAAACGTGTCGTCGTTCCAGAATTGCCAGTATAGAGTACTTGATGTGGTGTTTGGAAAAATTTATATCCAGGTGAGTTTATTTCAATTTTATCTTCTAAAATTTCTATTTCGACACCAAGTAGACGGAAAATTTCTACTGTACGAATACAATCTTCACCAAGTAAGGGTTTATATATCGTTGACCTACCTGATGCTAATGAGCTTAAAATAATCGCTCTATGTGTCATTGACTTATCTCCTGGAACTTCTATTTCTCCAATCAGAGGACCATTTATATCAATTGTTTTACTATTAACCAATTATGCCACCTACTTTTTAAAATATGTTTGTAATGTCGTGAAACTCTCTACTAAAGTGGATTTATCGACATGTTTAACCACAGGATTTCCTATACCTTCTAATAAAACCATCTGTACGCCTTGTTGGTCATTCTTCTTATCTCTTAACATTAATTCATAAAGTGAATCGAATTTGAAGGTATTGATGATATTTAATGGATAATCTAGAGAACTAAAATAATTGACGTAATGTAAAATATCAAATTTTTGGTTTAAAATATGGTTCGATACGATGAATTGAAAAAGAATGCCAATCATCACGGCATGACCGTGTGGTATTTTAAATGTGTATTCAACGGCATGACCAAAAGTATGTCCTAAATTTAAAAATTTACGAACGTTTGATTCTTTTTCATCTTTTACAATATTATTTAACTTTGTCTCTATGCCTTTATAAATATAATATTCCATTTCATCTAAAGACGCTAACGTTGTCTTATCATAAAAATGTGATTCAATATTACGTACTGCATCGGCATCAGTTAACAATGCATGCTTATATACTTCAGCGTAACCACTCAATATTTCTGTATAAGAAAGCGTTGAGAGAAAATTCAAATCATAGATAACCGCAGTTGGTCTATAAAATGCACCAATTAAATTTTTACCGTGTTTTGAATTGATTCCCACTTTACCACCAACACTAGAATCATGTGCTAATATCGTCGTAGGTACTTGGATAAAATCAACGCCTCTCAATAGGGTAGCAGCTAAAAAACCAGCGAAATCACCGGTAGCGCCACCACCTACTGCAATGATGCAAGTATTTCTAGTCAAATTTTTGCTCAATAATGTTTCTATAGTCTCTGCATAATAATCTAAAGATTTTGTAGACTCACCTGACGGTACAACCAACATGTGAGCATCGTATTCAGATGTAATAAATTCTAATGTATCATCCCATTTTTGAGCAATTGTATTATCTACGACTAGTACAATATCTTTATAATTTTCAATGTAATGACGTAAATGTTTTAGCGCGTTATGTTCTATGATAATAGGATAATTATTAGTCTCATACGTAGTTTGTAATTTCATCGATATCACCTGGCTAATCTTATAATTTAGTATTCAATATTCAACAAGCGGCGTTCTTCAATTTGTGATTTTAATTGCTCGATATGATTACATTGGAATTCTTCTAATAATGCTTTTGCAAGTTCAAAAGCAACGACATTTTCTACTACAACACTTGCAGCTGGAACGGCACAACTATCAGAGCGTTCAACAGAAGCTTTAAAAGATTCTTTAGTATTAATATCTACTGAATTTAGCGGTTTGTATAATGTTGGAATTGGTTTCATAACACCATTGACAACAATAGGCATTCCGTTAGACATACCACCTTCAAATCCACCTAAATGATTTGATCCTCTGTAATAACCATTGTTTGTATCATAAAGTATTTCATCTTGTATTTCACTGCCAGGTTTTTCGGCTGCTTTAAATCCTTCTCCAAAACTGACGCCTTTAAAAGCATTAATACTTACAACCCCTTGAGCAATTCTACCATCTAATTTACGGTCATAATGTACATAACTGCCGATACCAATTGGTACTCCTTCAATAATAGTTTGTACAACGCCGCCAATAGTATCTCCTGCCTTTTTGGCGTCATCAATTTTATCTCTCATTTGTTGCGCAATATCATCATTAATCACACGGACATCATTTTTATCAATATTAGATTTGATTGTTTCAAGATCATAAGCTAAATCATCTTTAATACCACCAATTTCCATAACTCTACTATAAAAATGAATATCGAGTTGCTTTAGTAATATTTTCGATACAGCACCTACAGCAACTCGCGCAGCAGTTTCTCTAGCAGATGAACGCTCTAATACATTTCTTAAGTCTCGATGATTATATTTCATACCGCCGATTAAATCGGCATGACCTGGACGTGGTTTTGTAATGACGCGCTTCATGTTTTCTTGATCTTCATCACTAATAGGATCAGCGCCCATGATTTTTCTCCAATGTTTAAAATCATCATTTGTGACAATAAGCGTGATTGGACTACCAAGCGTATATCCGTTACGTACCCCAGATACAATTTCAACACTGTCTTTTTCAATTTGCATGCGTCTGCCTCTACCGTATCCACCTTGACGTTTAAACATTTCTTCATTTATATCGGTAGCATGAATTTCTAAATTTGCTGGCACACCTTCAATAATTACTGTTAGTTGTGGACCATGTGATTCTCCTGAAGTTAAATATCTCATTATTTACCCACTCCGTTCTTTAGTACTTTAAATGATTATATGTTCCTTATCTTATCATATTCAATTGTTCAAATTAACAGAAAAATTTCAAATAACTAAACTTTATAAGATTTCCTTACATACAACTATAACATCTGTTTAAAATTCAGTAATAACTTAAGATATTAAACGACTTCACTTTAGAATGCAATTGCAGCTTTTATACATAAAAAACACCTTCGCATAAATTCATTTTATTATGAATTTAACGAAAGTGTTTTGATTTTACGGATACGACCATGAATCGTATTTTTACTATCATTTTTTATCTTTATTGTTGAGCGTATTAAATAATTAAGTTAATAACGCATATCATCTTACATGTAATGGTGTATCGATTCAACGATGATTATTCGTATAACCATGCTTCACGTGATTCTGTAAAATCACTTAATTCTTCTTCATTAAACCAAAGATTGATTTCTTTATTAGCAGATTCAACTGAATCTGAACCATGAATAATGTTTCTACCTACAGTTAAACCAAAGTCTCCTCTGATTGTACCAGGTGTAGCTTCTGATGGATTTGTTGATCCAATAATGTGACGCGCAATATGTACTGCATCTTCACCTTCTACAACCATTGCAAATACAGGTGCAGAAGTAATAAAGTCGATTAAATTGCCATAGAATGGTTTATCCGTATGTTCAGCATAATGTTCTTCTGCAAGCGATTTAGGTACTGTCATTAGTTTAGCACCTACAAGTTTTAGTCCTTTACGTTCAATACGTGAAACGATTTCACCTATCAAATTACGTTGAACCGCGTCCGGTTTAATCATTAAAAATGTTCTTTCCATTGTGTGTTTATCCCCCTGTTAGTGATGTAAGTTTTATAAAAATACAAAACAAAATATTATAATGTCTTGAAGCACATTATAATATTAACAGTTAATTTAAGCGCTTTCAATGCTTTTCACACAATTATACGTTTCTTTTCCCTACTTTTTTAATAATTTTTTTAAATATTGGTTTAGCATCATCTTTTTCTAATTGATCAATAAGATGAAGCGCTTTGTCTAAATATCTATCGCTAATTGCTTGTGATTGTTTTATGACATCAGAATGTTTAACGGTTTGTATACATTTATCAAATAAGGATTGATCACTGTTTGGGCCAAGTTGTTCTATTTGTGATTTAAACTCAGGATTTTTACGCATTTCTAACAATACTGGTAACGTTAAATGGCCGTTCATTAAATCACTGCCCACTGGTTTTCCTAATTTCTTTTCAGTACTAGTAAAATCTAGAATATCGTCAACGATTTGAAAACTCATACCAATATAATGACCAATCATTTTCAAATTACGAACCGTTTTGGTATCAGCATGTGAAGCAATTGCTCCAACTTCTGTTGATAATTGTATAAGCAATGCAGTTTTACGTTTGATTCTTCTTAAATAATTAGTAATTGTTTGATGTGCATTGAATTGATCTTGAAACTGGTACAATTCACCCATGCATACTTCGACAATTGCACTAGATATCACTTTATGTACTCGGTTATCCTCAATATTTGAAATATGTTCTAAACCGACAGCTAATAGAAAATTACCTGTGAGAATTGCAGTGTCTTGATCCCATTTTTTGGCAATCGTTAAACTACCGCGACGTTTATCACTTTTATCAATAACATCATCATGTACTAAAGTAGCCATATGGATTAATTCGAGTGCTACAGCAACACGATAGACATCTTCATTAATTTCTTCGCCAAATTGACTACTTAATATTACAAAGGCAGGTCTTACACGTTTTCCGCCTGATGAAAATAAATGATAAGAAGCATCTTCTAAGGTTTGATCCTTACTTATTAATGCTTCTTCCAATCGCTGTTCAATTATTTTAATTTCATTGTTCATATTTAACTTTGACACAGTCATCACCTTTGGTTGTTTCATTTTTATTTATAGCCTAGGTGCATCGCTGCAACGCCACCAGTGAAGCTACGTACCTTAATATTACTAAATCCTGCTTGTGAAAATAAACGTTTTAATTTTTCTTTGTCTGGAAAATCAAAAGTAGATTGCTGTAACCATTCATATTCATCTTTCGATTTCGCAAATATTTTACCAAATATAGGCATTATAAATTTAAAGTATAATTTATAACATTGTTTAAATATTGGAGCTGTTGGTTGACTTGTTTCTAAGCAAACAACCATTCCACCAGGCTTTAAAACTCGATTTAGTTCTTTAAGCGTTGCAAGGTAATCAGGTACATTACGTAAACCAAAGCCAATTGTGACATAATTAAATTCATTATCCTCGAATGGTAAATGCATTGCATCACCATGAATGAGTTGGATATTTTGCATGTCCGCTGTTTTCTTTTTACCTACTTCAAGCATGTTTTCACTAAAATCTACACCTAATACTTCACCAGAAGGACCGACTGCTTTGCTTAAAGAAATGGTCCAGTCTGCCGTTCCGCAACAAACATCTAATGCTTTGCTACCATCTTTAACACTCATTTCTTTCATTACGCGTTTTCTCCATGTCTTGTGTTGTTCAAAGCTGATGATGTTGTTTAGGCGATCATATTTTCCAGAAATATTTTGAAAAACGTTATGTACTTGTTCTTTTTTTGCTTTATTATCTGCCATCATTGATTACCTCTTTTTTAATTAATTTCTAATTTAATTTCTTCTAAAAATGTATTTAGTTCATCTTTCGAATATTTTTTTAAATACGAAGGATGATTTTCTAATAAGTTTGCTAATAATTTTTGATTGATATCTGTTGTTTCCATGTTTGGTACGTATCGATTGATAGTAATAAGTGGAAATTTATTTTCAATTTTTAAAATAAAATGACCGATTTCTTCTTTGGGAATCACTCCGTTATGGATGGAGGATTTCATTTCATTAATTTCAACAATCGCTGAACTAATTTGCTTTTGAAAAATTGGATCATGTAACTTCGCTAATAATGTATAAAAGTGAGCGCTTAGTAAATCACCAATCAAAATGGCTTTCTTAGAGGATAAATTTTTGGAAACCTCATCTAAATGACGCATTGCAGTATCTATAGTGAGGCAAGCTAATTTAGCATCTTCAGGTATATCATAAGAATCAAGGATTTTTGCTAATACTTCATTTATATAAATAGCGTCATAATGATGTATACCTTTCAAGCGTTGGGTAATTTGTTTTTCAAAAATACTTAATGTCGTTTCCATGTTCACACCTCACGTTATTATCAATATACATATTAACATTATATAGGGAAAATTAAAATCAACGGTTTTCAAAGTGATAAATATATACGTTTTATGTATTTTGTGAATAGTAAAAATTATAAAAATAAATTAATTATGTTTGTTTATTATCTTTGTAAAAACTAAATTGATGTTTGATCACTTTAAAAATCTCTTAATATCATATCATCATATCGAATGATACCATATTAAGAGACTTAGTTTGCAATCTATTTTTATTTGTATTTAAAAGTTTTTACCAAAAGAAAAAAGCCCCTGTAACAAGGGCTTCACTTTTAAGTAAAGAATTATTTAACTGCATCTTTTAAAGCTTTACCAGCTTTGAATGCTGGAACTTTGCTTGCAGGGATATCAATTTCTTTACCAGTTTGTGGATTACGTCCTTTACGAGCAGCACGTTCACGTACTTCGAAATTACCGAATCCAATTAATTGTACTTTTTCACCTTTAGAAAGTGATGTTTGAATTGATTCGAATACTGCATCTACAGCTAAACCAGCTTCTTTTTTAGTTAAATCAGCTTGTTCTGCAACAGCATTGATTAAATCTGTTTTGTTCATTATGAATTCACCTCCCCTAGGGTTTATAATGATAACTTAATATCATTATGGTATGACTTTAACACAACGAATACTGCAACTGCAATGATTTATGTGTAAAAAACGTTGAATTAATAGGATTTTAATATCAAATTGTTATATATTTGCAAAAAAGTGTAATAGTTCTATCTTATTCGGCCTTTTTGCCCCGTCCCATTAAGTCTTTGACGCTTTCATCAACAGGTTGATTTTCAAACAAAACTCTATATAATGCAGTTGTAATTGGCATATCAATATGATGTTCTTTAGCTAAATTATAAACTGATTTTGTAGTATATACACCTTCAACCACCATATTCATTTCTTCTAATGCTTTTTCTAGTGATTTACCTTCACCTAATTTATACCCTAATGTATAATTTCTAGAATGAGTAGATGTGCACGTTACAATTAAATCGCCAATACCACCTAAACCTAAAAATGTCAGTGGATCTGCGCCTAATTTTTCACCAAGTCGACTTATTTCAGCTAAACCTCTAGTCATTAATGCCGCTTTGGCATTGTCTCCGAAGCCTATGCCTGAAATTACACCGCTTGCAACAGCTATAATATTTTTTAATGCGCCACCCAATTCTACGCCTACTAAATCATCATTCGTATAAACTCTTAAATAACCATTCATAAATAAATCTTGAGCTAGTTTACTCACTTCTGGTGATTTAGAAGAAGCAGCCACTGTAGTTGGTTGTTTGATAACAACCTCTTCAGCATGGCTTGGACCTGATAGTACACCAATACCTGCATTATGTTTAGAGCTAATTGAGTCTTCTAACATTTCAGAGACGCGTTTATAAGTATCGTTTTCTATTCCTTTAGCAACATGGATAAAAGTTTTTTTCGATGTTAAGTGTGAATCAATTTCACTTGCAACTTCCCTCATCGCTTTTGTAGGTAAAGCCATGAGATATACATCTGAATGCGCTATTGCTTTATAAATATCTGTAGTTGCATTAATTGATAATTCAAGTTGTGCATTTTTAAGATATTTAGTGTTTGTATGAAATTCATTTATTTCATTAACAGTCGTTTCATTTTTTCCCCACATTAATACTTGATGCCCGTTTTCAGCTAAGACATTTGCTAATGCCGTACCGAAACTCCCAGTACCAAAGACAGCTATATTAGACATGTAACCCCTCCATTTATTAATTTCTTCTTCTGGTTATGATGTGTACAGGCGTACCTTCAAATCCAAAGGCAGCTCTGATTTGATTTTCAAGATAACGTTTATAAGAAAAATGCATTAATTCTACGTCATTTACAAACACAACAAATGTTGGAGGTTCTATTGCAACTTGTGTAGCATAAAATACGTTTAATCGACGACCCTTATCTGTTGGTGTAGGATTCATAGAAATTGCATCTGTAATCACTTCATTTAATGTTGAACTTTGAACACGTTTTTTATGGTTTTCACTAGCTTCTAAAATATACGGGAATAGCGTAGATAATCTTTTTTGTTCTTTTGCTGAAACAAATGCGATTTGTGCGTAATCTAAAAATTGAAATTCTTTGCGTACTTCGTCCTTGAATTTCTTCATAGTATTTGTTTCTTTATCTACAGCATCCCATTTATTGACAACGATAACAATCGCTTTTCCTTCTTCGTGCGCATAGCCAGCAACACGCTTGTCTTGTTCTATGATACCTTGTTCAGCATCGATAACTACTAAAACAACGTTTGATCGCTCTATCGCTTTAAGTGCACGTAAAACTGAGTACTTTTCTGTATTTTCATATACTTTACCTTTTTTACGCATACCAGCAGTATCTATGAGCACATAATCTTGATCGTCATAGCTATATTCAGTATCAACAGCGTCTCGAGTTGTTCCAGCAACATTGGATACTATGACTCGATTTTCACCTAAAATCGCGTTAACTAAGCTCGACTTACCTACGTTAGGGCGACCAATAATTGATAAACGAATTGTATCCTCGTCATATGGATCGGGCTCTTCTTCTTTGAAATTTTTAACTACTTCATCTAATAAATCACCTAATCCTAAACCATGTGAACCAGAAATTGGATACGGATCTCCGAAACCTAGTGAATAAAAATCATAAATTTCATTTCGCATTTCAGGATTATCAACTTTATTCACTGCCAATACAACGGGCTTTTTAGATTTGTATAGCATTTGAGCTACCATTTCATCACTTTGTGTTAAACCTTCTCTAACATTTACCATAAAAATAATGACATCAGCTTCATCTATGGCAATTTCTGCTTGCGCTCTAATCTGTGTTTGGAATGGTGCATCACCTATTTCAATACCTCCAGTATCAATGATATTGAAATCATGAGTTAACCATTCGCCTGATGAATAAATTCTGTCACGAGTCACACCTGGTGTATCTTCAACAATTGAGACACGTTCACCTACGACTCTGTTAAAAATTGTAGACTTTCCAACATTGGGTCTTCCTACAATAGCAACTATAGGTTTAGTCATAACTAACTTCCTCTCTTTTTTAATCTCTATAATTCTATCATACGGGGTAAGTATTTCAAAAGAAATTATTAATGAATCAATTTAAATGACTTTCATGAAATACAATTAATTTATTGATTGATATGTATACTAAAAAAATAAATCTTGCCCTAACGTAAAAATAGGACAAGATTTATTTTTAGTCTTATGATAATTATTAAAACTTAATATCTTTAAGTTTATCTCCGAAAACATCACCTAGTGTTGGATTGTCTTCGTCTTCATTATTATCTAAATATGATTGTGTTGTTTCACTATCACTTTCAACAACATTTTCGTCAGGTAATGTTGCTTTAATAGAAAGTGAAATACGTTCATTGTCAATATCGACACTGAGTATTTTAACACTGACAACTTGTCCTGGTTCTAATACTTCACCAGGTGTACCGATGTGAGAATGACTGATTTCTGAAATATGAACTAAACCTTGCACACCAGGTTTGATTTCAACAAAGGCTCCAAAGCTTGTAAGTCTGACAACTTTACCTTCGATTTCTTCACCTTCATTGACTTCTCCTCTTAACGATTCAAACGGGCTTGGTAACGTATCTTTAATTGATAATGAAATACGTTCAGAATCTTTATCAACAGATTTTACTTTCACTTTGACTTGCTCACCAATTGAAACAACATCTTCTGGTGATTTAACATGCTCATGTGATAGTTCGGAAACATGTACAAGTCCATCTACACCACCAATATCGATAAACGCACCAAAGTTTGTTAAGCGTGCAACTTTACCTTCTATGACATCGCCTTCATTAAGATTATTGAGTAAGTCATCTTTTTTCTCAGCATTTTCTAATGCTTCTACAGCTTTACGACTAAGAATGACGCGATTATTTGCTGGATCTAGTTCTTCAACTTTTAATTTTAGAACTTGTCCTTCAAAATGAGAGAAATCTTCGATGAAATCAGTTGAAATTAATGAAGCTGGTACAAATCCTCTTTGACCAACATCTACTACTAAACCACCTTTTACAACTTCAGTGACTTTAGCCTCGATGATTTCATCATTATCTAATTTTTCTTGTAAAAATTCATATGATTTTTCAGTTTCTAATTGACGTTTTGATAAGATATAAGCACCTGTCTCATTTTCTTCGTCATATTCCACTTTTGTGACATATGCACCGATTTCGTCACCAACTTTAACAGCATCACTAGGATTATCAATATGATGTGTTGAAAGTTGACTTATAGGGATAATACCGTTAAATTTACCTCCGTTAACATGTACAATTACTTGTTTATCTTCAATTTCTTGAATTTCACCAGTAACTCTATCCCCTTCTTTAATTTCGTTAATCATTGATTCATTGAATTCTTCAGTCATCTTGTCTGCCTCCTTATTACACTACATATTTATAACATCTTATAATTTGACAGAATTGTCAAGGAATTCCACTTTATAGTGAATACTCTCATTCTATACATTTAAAAATATTAATTGATACTTAACATGTAGATAATAGTTTTAATATCAATAGCAATTTACATTGACTTATATGTAGTACAAGTTTTAAAAACCTACTACAATAATATACCCTGATTTTGATATTTTATAACTTTTTTACATAATTTTAACAAAAGGACTACAAAAAAAATCAATAGATAATATGATTTTATGACTTTAGATATCTTCTACTAATGTCAAAATTTTATCAGTAACTTCTTCGATACTCATACCGGTAGTATCAATAGTTATTGCATCATCTGCTTTTTTCAAAGGAGATATTTCTCTATTCATATCATAGTGATCGCGTTCGGCTATTTCTTTTTTTAATTGTTCTACTGTTGATTGTATATCTCTTAGTTCGTTATCTTTTTGACGACGTAAAGCACGTTCTTCAACAGAGGCAATCATATATATTTTTAAATCAGCATCTGGCAACACAACCGTACCAATGTCTCTACCATCCATTACAATGCCTTTTTGCTGTGCCAACTCTTGTTGCTTTTCAACGGCAAATGAGCGCACTGATTCTTTTGAAGATACATAAGAAACATGATTTGTCACATCATTTTCTCTTAAATAATCTGTCACATCTTGATTGTCTAAAATTACTCTTTGTCCTTTTTCTTCGTCATAAGTTAATGAAAGTTCAGTTGATTCGACAAGTTCAGAAAAATTTTCTGTTTTATTTAATTGTAAATATTTATATGTTATAGCACGATACATTGCACCAGTATCTACATACACCATAGATAACTTGGCTGCCACAAGTTTTGCTATTGTACTCTTACCTGCAGCTGCAGGTCCATCAAGTGCGATATTTATTGGTTTCATTTTAGTAACCCTTCCTTGTTGTTTTATAAATAATATTTTATCATAAATATGTATTTTATAAATAGGAGGAATGCACACATGAAAAAACTTCTTGTCATACATACTGGCGGCACGATTAGCATGTCACAAGATGAATCGAACAAAGTTGTTACAAATAAAGACAATCCAATTTCTAATCATCAAAATATTATTAATCAATATGCTGATGTAACTGAAATAACACCTTTTAATGTACCATCTCCACACATGAATATTGCGTATGTGGAAACTTTAAAACAAATTATAAATCAATCTGAGGATCAAGATGATTATGATGGTTATGTGATTACACATGGTACTGATACACTAGAGGAAACAGCTTATTTATTAGATTTAACAATAGACACCTCAAAACCAATTGTAATCACGGGTGCGATGCGTTCTTCCAATGAAATTGGTGCAGATGGTTTATATAATTTTTTATCAGCAATTAGAGTTGCAATTAGTGATGAATCATTAAATATGGGTGTTATGGTCGTTTTTAACGATGAGATTCATACAGCTAGAAATGTAACGAAAACGCACACTTCTAATACGAATACATTTCAAAGTCCGAATCATGGTCCCTTAGGTGTGATAACAAAACAAAGTGTACAGTTTCATCATAAACCATTTGGGCATTTAGTATTGACTGATATCAATCAATCTTTAAATATCCCACTCGTGAAAGCGTATATGGGAATGAATAGCGATGTGCTTGCTTTTTACAGTAAAAAGCAAGTTGATGGGATTATAATAGAAGCGCTAGGTCAAGGCAATTTGCCACCTACATGTTTAGAAGGGTTGAATCAATGTTTAAATAACAATATTCCAGTTATACTTGTATCTAGATCGTTTAATGGTATTGTCGGTCCTATTTATGCTTATGAAGGTGGCGGTGCAACATTAGAACAAAAAGGAGTTATTTTCTCTAATGGATTAAATGGACAAAAAGCGAGACTGAAATTGTTAATCGGCTTAAGTAATCATTTAACTAAAGCACAATTAAAAAAGTATTTTGAAGCTCAATTATAAAAAAAAGAGTTGTGATAAGTAACGTTTTATCTTAAGAATATTGAAAGTATTCTAAAATAATAATCACTTATCCAGCTCTTTTTTATATTATGACTCTAAAGGCGTTTGCTTTTTAGATAAAATATTTTGAGTGATAATGCCACCATGATACTTACCATTTTCAATAAAAATCGTATTTGCATCATTACCTGCAGCAATCACGCCGGCGATATAACAATTTTCTACATTTGTTTCGTAAGTTTCTTTGTTATGAACTGGTGCTGTCCCATATTCATTTTCATTGATTTCAATTCCAATTGATTCTAAGAAATTATAGTCCGGATGATAACCAATCATTGCAAAAATGTAATCATTAGGAATCTCAATTATTTCTCCATCTTGCTCATAAATAACACTATCTTCAGTAATTTTTGTGACTTCAGCGTTAAAGGCCATGTTTATTTTTTCGTGTTTCACTAATGACTCAAAATTAGGTAAAATCCATGGTTTAACTGCTTTTGGATAGTCAGAACCACGATAGATAACTGTGACATGTGCACCAGCCTTTTCTAATTCCAATGCTGCATCAACTGCTGAGTTTTTGCCACCAATGATGACAACATTTTGATCAAAATAAGGGTGTGCTTCTTTGAAGTAATGTTTTACTTTTGGTAATTCTGCACCTTCTACTTCTAAAGTATTATGTTGACCATAATAACCAGTAGCTACGGTTAGAAATCGACACTGATAAACATCTTTCGTAGTAGTGAGTGTAAAACGATTATTAATTTTTTTAACAGTAAGGACTTCTTCGAAAGCATTGATACGCAGTTGATGATGTTTAACAACTTCTCTATAATACACTAATGCTTGATTACGACGTGGTTTGCTTTCTTCGACAATAAATGGAATGTCGCCAATACTTAATTTATCACTTGAAGAAAAGAATGTTTGATGTGTTGGATAGTTATAAATAGCATCCACAACATTTCCTTTTTCAATTACTAATGTATCAATCCCTTTTTTCTTTTGTTCAATAGCGGCACTTAAACCACATGGTCCACCGCCGATGATTATACTTTCTACTGTTTGCATAGTATTTGTCCTCCTTTAACCACCCATTTATTATACCAGTAGATTTAAAAAAACCAAGTGATAGATTTTGAAAATTTGTTTACAAAAATGACTAATTCATATAAAAGCTCCCTACAAAGTTTACTTTTTTAAGTGTCTACTTTGTAGGGAGCATATCAGGTTATGGATTAGTCCTTTTATAGGAACAGGCTCGATAATCAAGCTTCATTTTACTTGTAAAAGATGAATTTACTTGTAAAAGATGAATTTACTTGTAAAAGATGAATGTTTTATTGAGGAATAACTAATTGTTGTCCGTTATGAATATCATTACCTTGTAATCCATTTGCTTTTCTGATTTTTTCTACATTTTCAGGAGATCCGCTTCCATAGTATTGGATGGCTATTCTGTATAGATTTTGACCATTTACAGTATGTGTTTGTTGTCCTGAATTGTTGTTTGAAGATTGATTGTTTTGGCTATTAGTTGCTTGACCTTGGTTTGCTGAATCATTACCTTGATTCGTAGCTTGATTATTTTGCTGTGATTGATCATTTTGTTGTGATTGATCATTTTGACTGTTCTGTGCATTTTGATCACTTTGGTTATTTTGGTCAGATTCAGTAGCTTGATTTTGATCGCTAGTAGCTGCATCGTCAGAATTAGATTCGCTTTGGTTTGAATTATCATTACTATCTGATTCAGCGTTATCGTCATTATTTGTATTTGCTTTATCACTATCATCGTCTTTGTTTTTGTCTGAATCTTTCTTGCTATCCTTGTCTGAATCTGAGTCAGATTTTTTATCTTTGTTGTCCACTACCTTTTTATCGTCGTTATTACTACTATCATCATTGTTGCCAGTTAATGCCATACCACCAAAAATTCCGATTGCTGCTAAAATTAAAATTGCTGCTACGATTGGTAATATTTTTCCAAATAATCCGCCTTTTTTCTTTTTATTGTTGTTATCATCATTTGGATCGTTGTTGTGATCACCGTTACCATTATTTCCACCGGAGCCATTTCCATTCGAATGCGCAGCACTTGCTCCAGCGGCACCTGCACCAGCTGCGGCTGCTCCGCCAGCTACGGCAGCGCCTTTTTTCTTGTTGTCTTTTGAATCATTACTTTTTTCAGAATTAGCTTCTTCAGTATGTTGATTTTTATTATTAGCACCTACGCCTGTAGCAGCATCACTTTTTTCGTTATCGTCTGATGATGCATTGTTATCTTTAGCATGATCAGAATCATCTTTCTTGTCATGGTGTTTTTTTGCGGCATATGCACCTGCACCAGCTGCGGCTGCTCCGCCAGCTACGGCAGCGCCTTTTTTCTTATCATTTTTATCTTCAGATTGGTTATCTTCAGAAATGTCGTGATCTTTTTCACTTCTATTTTGATTAATATTGTTATTTTCTGAAGGGTCTTGATTTTTATTGGTTTCATCCGCATCCGTCTTGGATGATGAATGTGTTTCCTGTTGTTGCTCACTGTCTTGTTGACTAGATGTATCATTTTTCTCATCAACAGGTGATTCATTTCCTTCATTTTGATGTGTTGCCGTATCTCTTCTACGTTGTCTTCTTTGGGCATTTCTTGGAGGGAATTGTTCGTCTTGTTTATTAGAAACTTCCTCTTTTACATTGTCAACAGAATCGTTAACAGAATCCTGTACATCATCTCGATGTTCTTTTGGATCAATAGATTGACGATTTTTCTCAAAATCATCTTTGAAATTATTATTAGACAAATTCATCATCCTTCCATCATTTAATTTTAGTATATACTGTTTTACCCTAAAAGCCAGTATATATGTATTAATTTTATATGAAAAACAAATAAAAATTTAGCGTATATCTAGTATTATAGCTTGATTGAAAAAGTGAAGTAAAGTATTTATCTTTTATTTGAATATATTTCGTAATTTTTCTTTAAAATCCATTTTTCTTTTTACTTTTTTTCTATTAATAATATTAATTGGTTTTAATTCTGTGTCATTATCACAGCACTG
The DNA here is from genome assembly GCF_025558845.1 of Staphylococcus ureilyticus. Lineage (NCBI taxonomy): Bacteria > Bacillati > Bacillota > Bacilli > Caryophanales > Staphylococcaceae > Staphylococcus > Staphylococcus ureilyticus. The sequence goes on from NZ_CP094825.1 coordinate 1,266,770, forward strand.
TGTTGGTTTTGTTGATAGATTTTCACCGAAAAACTCTACCATATATGACCTACGACATTGGTCTAAATTTTTATAACCTAACATTCGATAATAACCACGTTGTTTTCTTTCAAATGCTGTTTTGAAAATAGTACGCAATTGTTCAATTTTAAAATTACTACTTAGAACCTCTAATATTTCATTTTTTTCAGGTGGTAAAAACATACCTAATTCAAATGTGTTCACATCTTCTTCAGTAATTATATCTGCAAACAATAAGGTTTCTAATAGATAACTATCATCTGGTTGGTAAAGACTGATGGCTTGGCTAGAGTAGCCATCACGTCCTGCACGACCAATTTCTTGCATATAACTTGATGGACTTGTGGCTAGATGAAAATGTATGATGGTTCGTATATCTTTTTTATTTATCCCCATTCCAAAAGCACTTGTTGCAACAATAATTGGTATTTCATTATTTATAAATTGATGCTGTACAGTATGTCTTTCCTGATAGGTTAAGTCACCATGGTATATCCCAGTTAAAAAACCATATTGATAAATTGCCTTTGCTAAAGTTAGGCACATTTTTTTTGATGAAACATAGATAATAGTTGGACCTGATAGTTCTAACGTTGGAAGTAACCATTTTAACTTTTCATGATCATTTTCGAAATTTATGTGTGATAATGTAATATTTTCTCTATTCGTCGTTGTTTTCACAACAGTAAATGTTTTATTTAGCATGTGATTTAAATCATATGTTAAATACGGCGGTGCTGTAGCAGTCAAAGCAAGTATATTGGCTTTAGGAAAGTAATTGATGATTTTCCCTACAAGTGCATAGTGTGGTCTGAAATCATAACCCCATTCAGATAAGCAGTGGGCTTCATCTAAAACAATTAAACCTAAATCTAGATGTTGTATAAGTTTAAAATTATGTGGTTGCAACAAAAATTCGGGACTTAAAAATATAAAACGACTATGCTTTAAGTATTGTAAATTTTGTTTTTTTTCATTTTCATCTAATCCGGAATGGATGCATGAAACGTAATGCTCGCCTTGTAGTTTTAATTGCATAACTTGATCATCCATTAAGGATATTAACGGTGAGATGATGAGGGTGGGTTTTTGTTTGATATAGGTTGGTAATTGATAACATAAACTTTTTCCACTACCAGTCGGCAATATACCCAAAGTATTTTCATCATTTAATACATGCTCTATAATTTCCTGTTGTCCAGGCTTAAATGAATCAAAACCAAACCATTTTTTTAATTCATGATGTAACATTTAAATCACCTCTTTCAACACCGATGATTAATAGTTTAATTTCAAAGTAATTTAATTTTGGAAATTTCTCTTTGTAATTTCTTAATCTTTCGCTGCGATTTTCTACATAGTAACTTAGAAACTGCATATATGAATTATCATTTATAAATTCATCATATTGTGAAAGGTACCCTTTTATAAATAATTCTAGAATATGATCTTCAATTGTGTTTGATTTTACATTTTGTGTCTTAGCTAATTCGTTAAAGCTGAGACCTTTTTTAATACCTATGTAAGTTTCCTCTGTTTTAAAAAGCAACGTTGGTAAAATAATTAATTGATTTAAAATAGGATATTTAATCGCATTTTCCAATTCAAACATCATGATTACTAAATCATTCATTTCTAGTTCGAACAATTGTTGTTGCGAAATATTTTCTATTAAGCTGACTTGTTGTCTTGTATACATACTTTCTTTATAACCTTGTAAATAATAGTGCAAATACGTTTTACTATTTTTTTCAGAAATTGAAGAGAAAAGAAGATTTAATTCTTCATTTAATTTGCAAGATATATTCTTATTTTTAGCGCAGTTATATACTTTTTTAACTCTATGTTGAATTGTATTGTTGTGTGTAATAGGCACAAAATGTAATGAATCATGTGAAATATTCGAAATTGTTTGGGTTAATAATTGAAGTGCCTTAAAGGTGTTTAATAAACTATCATATGTATACCTTGGATGTGTACGAATCAATCGCGTACCATCAACATCCAGTTGTTCATTTTGAATATATCCAACAAATGATGGATATTTTAAGTTTGGTAAGCTATGATACAATGATAATAGTTGTTGGCTACAGGCGTCAAAAAAGGTTTGATGGGATTTTTTGCCTGTGATAATATTATATATGCTTTTTTCTGTTTTGTAATTATGTGCTTGCATTCGTGTAAAGCGAATTAAATTATACATGTGTGCTCCCTCATTTTATAAAACAAAAACATTTGATAAAATTTTAAACAGTAACTACAATACTAATTGTGTTATTAGTGTAGCATGTTTGTTAAAGGAGGCGAAGAGTTTGGCTAAATATACAATTGTGGATATGGATACATGCATTGCATGTGGTGCTTGCGGTGCTGCTGCTCCTGATATATATGATTACGACGATGAAGGTATCGCATACGTTATACTAGATGATAACCAAGGTACTGCGGAAGTACCAGAAGAATTATATGAAGACATGGAAGATGCTTTAGAAGGTTGTCCTACAGATTCTATTAAAATTGAAGAGGAATCTTTTGACGGAGACCCTCTAAAATTTGAATAATAAAATTAATCAAATAGATATTCATTTTTGCATGAAATGAATTTATAAAAGCTCAGTATATTCATTGTTTTAATGAAAATGCTGAGCTTTTATTTTATGAAAAATAATCATTTATTAATTGTATTATGAAAATAAAACAAGTTGAAATATAGCATGTAAATCTCGCAATCAAAAATAAATGACTAATCCGTATGATGAACTGCACCCTGTCAAGTAGACAGTGAAAAAAACAAAATGTTTATGGCTACCTTATATTTACGATATAAGGGTAGCCATTTTTAATGTTATTCTTTCTTGATTAAAAAATTCTATATATGAATTAATTGCTTTTATTGCTGTAGCCTTGTCTTTAAAAATCACTTTTTTTCTTCCTCTAAACAATTCACTTTTAATAGTTCCCCATACACCTTCCATAGGTCCATTATCTATGCAACATCCTGGTCGTGACATACTTTGTTTTATACCAAGTTGCTCTAACGTAACTTTAAATAATCTGCTTGTATATTGATATCCTCTGTCGCTATGCAAGAGTATACCTTCGGTATTCGGCACAAGTTTGACTGCTTTTTTGAGCGTATCTAATACAAATTTATTGTTATTTGAGGTACTTAATTTATGACTGATAATCTGTTTGCTGCCTAAGTCATAAATAGCACTTAAGTAAAGTTTTTTACCATTGCTGAGTTTGAATTCTGTAACGTCAGTTAACCATTTTTTATTTGGGATTTGTTCTTCAAATTTTCTATTTAATATATTATGTGCTGTAATTTCAGGTGTTGTTTTAATATATCGTTTTCTTTTAGGGCGGATAGTAGATTTTAGATTAAGTTGATTCATCAATCTATAGACACGTTTATGATTTACTTTTTGATGTAGTTTAAGTCTTAAATATATGTATATACGACGATATCCATATATGCCTTTGTATTTATTGTAGATATCAACGATATCTTTGATCAATTTTTGGTTTTCAATTTCTTTATTTGATGGTTTGCGATGTAACCATTTATAGTAACTTGAACGTGATATCTTTAATACTGAACATAACCAAGCTATCGGATAAAGGTTTTTAAATGCTTTTACCGTTTGGTATGATGCTTTTTGTCTGATGCCTGTTTCATCAACTTCCTTTCTATTTCTTCTTCCTTTTTTAAAACGTCATTTTCCATTTGAAGAAATTTATTTTTCTCTTTAAGTATCTTAATTTCAGCTTTTAATGCCTCTTCAGGTGTTAATACAGACTGGGGTTTCCCTTTTCCACGTCCATCTTTAAGCCCATCATACCCATGCAAGTTGTACTTTTTTACCCAGTTATATACTTGGCTATAATTGATGTTAAAATGATTTGCTGTTGTCTTATACGATTGACCATGATTCATATAATAATCAACGATTTCCACACGATCTTCAAATGTTAATGATTTATATTTCAATTGATACACCTCGGGTTTTGGAGAATATGTTTTTAATATTTTACCCGATAAATACTTTGAAATCCATTTGTTTACAGTTGAAGTAGTGGGGATATTATATTTAACTACTAAATCAGTTAAAGATAGGCCATCATTTATATATTCGTGCACAACTTTAAGCTTAAATTCATTTGAGTAGGTATTATTTCTCTGAATTGGTAAAAGCACCTTTATTCCATGCTTCTTAAATTTATAATAGTTAATCAATAATGTTCTAGGAGAACAATTTAAATTTAATTTTTGAATTACATTTTTCATACTATATCCTTCTTCATATAAGCTGAAAGCTTTTTGATAAGTTTCAGGTGATAATTTTCTATGAGTCATAAAAAAACTCCCTTCAAAGTTTACATTTTTAAGTGTCTACTTTGAAGGGAGCATATCATAAATTGTCTCAGCTTCTTTTATTATTGCGTGTCTATTTTTTCATATTCGTGGTATAAGCTAATTAATTAAAATTTAGCTAAGTAAAATCTTTTTTAAACGTTTGAATAATAACATAAATATTAAAGAAATTATTATACCTTTCACTATATTAAAAGGTATAACACCTGAAACTATCACAATTTTTATATTTTCAACTACATTTGATAAATTCATAATCATCCCATAAAGTGGTAATAAAACAAAATAATTTAAAATACTTAGAACAATCGTCATAACAATCGTCGCTATTGTAAATCCAATGATTTGTGTTTTGACTGTATGATTATTTTTAATTATATAAAAGGCACTTAAAATAAAACTAGCGCCAGCTAAGAAATTAGCAATTGGTCCAACTGGATCCCCTATATTAAATAAGAAATTAAGTAAATTTTTTATAAATAATATAATAATACCAGCTACTGGTCCTAAACTAAAAGTTGCTAATAGAGCTGGAATATCACTAAAGTCTAATGTTAAATATGGTGGTAAAAATGGGATTGGAAATTTGATAAACATCAAAATAAATGACACCGCACTTAACATACTTATCGTAATAAGTCGCTTGGTTTGTTGTTGCATATTCAATTATCTCCTTCCATTCATCTTACTTAGAAAAGGAGGATTTAATTGCACAACAAAAACCCTCCATCTTCTCCCATCCAGACTATACTGTCGGCTCTAGAATTACACTAGATCAGCCATTTATCTTTTTAATAGATAAATGGGTCGCAGGCTTCAATTACTGCCGGTTGGGAATTACACCCTACCCCGAAGATGAATTTCTTAAATTTTATAAATATATCATAGCCTATTACTCAGATAAAAACAATAGACCTGCTTATGCTAAGTAAATTACATAATTTATGAAAAAGAAGAGATTGAAAATCAATAGTAATGTATTGACTCTCAATCTCGTCATTTATAGAACACACGTGCTTGATTTACATTAAGATTATAAATTAAATTACATTTCACTCTCTATGATTAGTTTAATAGTCATGTATCTTCCGTTCTTCTGTTGGTTTTGGTAATTTAATTATAAATGTTGTGCCTTTGCCAAGCTCACTTTTAACGTCTATCGTACCTCCATGTTCATCAATAATCATACGACAGATAAACAGACCTAACCCAGTACCTTGTTTACCTCGTTTACGAGCAGTGTCGACTTTATAGAAACGGTCAAATACTTGTTGTAAATGTTCTGGAGCAATACCAGATCCTGTGTCTGAAATGTATAAAATATTTTCATTTTCTGACTCTCCATAACTAATCGATATTAAATCACCAGGTTCTGTATATCTAGTAGCATTATCTATAAGATTAGTTAAAACCTGTTCAATTCTATCGGTGTCGAAATACCATAATTGATTGTGTGTATTTGGATTTAAATTCATCGTTAACTTTAAGTCATTTGCTTGTTTCTGGTATTTTTGTTGCATTCTATTAAGCAGTGGATCAATTGGCTGTTTCACTTTCTCTACAGTTAGCCCTTCAGCATCCATACGTGCAACATTTAGCAACTCATTTACTAATCGATTTAAACGTTTTGTTTCATCAAGGACAATGGACAATGATTCATGTATTTCGTCTGGTTCTGTTACAATACCATCCACTATCGACTCTGTATATCCTTGTAGCAATGAAATAGGTGTACGCAATTCATGTGATACATTAGCAATAAAATCTTTTTTCATTTGATCAATATTATGTTCATTGGTCATATCACGAATAATAGCTACAATACCACTTCTGCCATCAGGCTGAATTTGTTCAATATAACTTGTAATAATGACAAAATAGCGTGTGCTAATTTCATATTCTTCGAATTGTGTTTTTTTGGATTTAAATGTTAATTCATTTTGACGATCAAGTTTGTCTAAATCGTGTGCATCCAATATTTTTAAAATATTTTGTGCCATCTTGTTTGATATAATTATTTCTTGTTTATCATTAAAACCTAGAACGCCTTCAACCATAGAGTTTATTAAACTATCTCTGATATTTTTTGATGAGGATAATGCGTCGATGTGTTGTTGTATTTCCGAACTCATCGTGTTAAAAGCACGTGATAACTCACCAATTTCATCTCGAGAATTAACAGGAACTACTTGTGTATAGTCACCTTTAGAAACTTTTAATGCTTGAGTCCTTAAATTTCTAAGTGGTTTTGTAATTCGAGATGATAAGAAAAAGGCGAACACAGTAGTAATAGATAAAAAGATTATAGCAATAATTAAAATAATGACTGTAATCACATTATTGGTATCTTCTATCGTTTTCAAATCTTGATAGATAAAAACACCACTATATTTACTATTATGTGCACTCGATTCTAAATTTTTTGATGGATAACCTATTAAAACATAAGTTTTTTGCTGTTTATTTATATCTATTGTCACGTGCTCAGATATCTGCTTTCCTTTATCGAACACTTTTTCGTAGTTTTTATTACTTTTTATTTCTTTGAACATCTTTTCTTTTGTCTCATCATTATTGACGCTATCCATGTGTTTATGATTCATGATAATAAGCCCAACTGGACCCTCGATAAGAGACTTACTATGCTTTATGGCAGTCGTTTTATCTTCTGAATGCTCAACTAAATGACTGATTCTTTTAGCATCTTCAAGTAATGAATCTTCTGTTTCTTGCGTAAAGTAAGATTGTATAAACGTTATAAGTGCTGCACTTAATAAAATTAAAACTGTCGTTACTATAAAAATTATAGTTAACCACAGTTTTACTACTACATTATTGAGGCGGTTCATTTTCAGATTTAACCTCGAATTTATAGCCAACGCCCCAAACAGTTTGAATCATTTGGGCAGCTTCATCAGAAACGCGATTTAATTTCTCTCTTAAACGTTTTACATGTGTATCAACAGTACGCAAATCTCCATAAAATTCATAATGCCATACTTCTTTTAATAGTTGCTCACGATCAAAGACTTTATTTGGCGTTTTTGCTAAAAAGATTAAAAGTTCATATTCTTTTGGCGTTAAGTTTACTTGGTTGCCATCAGCTAGCACGCGATGAGCATCATTATCAATCACAAGATGTTTAAATTCTATTAGGTCTCGTGCATGAGGTTCACTTTGTTCTGTATGTGCAACTTGAGTTCGTCTTAATAGCGCTTTGACACGTAAGACCACTTCACGTGGTGAAAATGGTTTTACAATATAATCATCTGCACCGGATTCGAAACCTTCTACGCGGTTTGTTTCTTCTCCTTTAGCAGTTAACATAATAACTGGTGTTTCTTTCTGTTCTCTGAGTCTAGCTGCTACAGTAATGCCATCCATTTCTGGCAACATTAAATCTAACAAGATACATGCATAATCATGTTCCATTGCCATTTTGAATGCTTCTTGTCCATCTCTAGCTTCATGAGTTTCAAAAGATTCTCTTTCTAAGTACAATTTTAATAATCGTCTGATTCTATCTTCATCATCAACGATAAGTATTTCGTTTGACATAGGTTCGTACCCTCCCACACTGCTAACTTCAATTTCAACCATATTATATCATAGGTTGAGCTATAAAAGTGTTTATGAATGAAAAGTTTGTGAAAAAATTATCAATATCAGGATTTTGTTAAAGGAATGTCATAATTATTGTCCGTGTTCTGCAATTTGACGTAATATTTTTACTTCATGCGGTGTAAGTACTCGGCCTTCGCCAGCATTGAGTCCTTTCAAATTTAACGGTCCAAATTCTATGCGTTGTAGTTTTGATACTTGATGCCCAAAATATTCAAACATGCGTCTAACTTGTCTATTGCGACCTTCAGTTATTGTAATTTCTACAAGTGTCGTATTTTTATCTTTATCTTGGTTTTTAACTTTAACTGTCGCAGGTTGCGTTTGCCCATCTTCTAAATTAATGCCTTGTTCTAATGCTTTAACTTCTTCACGCATGAGATACCCTTTTAATTTAACAACATATTTCTTTTTGATTTTATAACGTGGATGTGTCATTAAGTTAGTGAATTCACCATCATTGGTAAGTAAAAGTAGCCCTGATGTATCATAATCTAAGCGTCCTACAGGGTATATTCTTGTCTTAATTTGTTTGAAATAATCAGTAACGACCTTTCTACCTTTATCATCAGAAACGCTAGTGATAACTTGAGAAGGTTTATAGAAAAGAATATATAGTTTGTCTTCTTGTTCTAATTTAATGCCTTCAACTTCTACTGTATCCGTTGGTTTTACTTTAGTACCTAATTCTGTTTCGATTTCACCGTTTACTTTCACTTTACCTTCTGTAATTAATGTTTCCGCTTTACGTCTTGAAGTATAGCCACTATTTGCGATACGTTTTTGTAATCTTTCTGTTTCTTTATTCATTTTTTTCTCCTTTTTGATTTACTAAATTACTGAAGAAGGCTTCTATTTCCTCATCTTCTTCATCCGTAGTTGGTAAATCATCTAATTGTTCAATACCAAATACATTTAAGAATAGTTCTGTTGTATATAATTGTTGGCTTCTAGAATCTGCCTCATCTTTGGCTTCAATTAAACCTCGTGCTATCAAGGTTTTGACGGCTCCGTCCGAATTTATACCTCTAATCAATTCAATATCACTACGAGATAATGGCTGATTGTATGCGATTATCGATAAAGCTTCCATAGCTGCTTGTGATAATTTCATTTTTGATTTTTGTTCAATTAACTTCTCAATAAATTCTGACGCATCTTTTTTGGTGGTTAAGACATAATTTTTACCATAATGTTGGATCTCTAAGCCACAAGCGTCATATTCATTGATTAATGTATGAAAACGATGTTGGTCAATGTCTAAAATTTCTAGTATTTGCTTTTCTTCAAGTCCTTCATCACCTGCAGTATAAAGTAATGCTTCTAGGATTCCTTTATCGTTCAATGCCATAATTAACTCCTCTTAAAATATTAATATCGTCAAAACTTTTTTGTTGTTCAATATTTACTATTCCAGATTTCGACATTTCTAGTATGGCGAGGAAATGAGTGACTACCATTTCCAGTGGTTCAGTAAAATTAAATAAACTAAAAAAGTTGAATGATTCATGTTTTTGCAAACGTTGAGTTACTTGTGTAGTAGCTTCTTGTATTGTGAACGTTTCTTTTCGAATATCAACGGTTTTGGGTGTTTGGTATTCCACACGATTTTTCACTTTTTGATAAGCAATGATGAGTTCTGTTAAATCAATCGTATTACTAGGGTCCCAAGTTTCATTTGATTCTAAGTGTGTTAAATCCGTTGGGTGTTTAGAATAATACTTCTCTCTTTCTGCTCTTTTTTCGTTTAATAGCACTGTATATTCTTTATAGTTTTGATATTCAATTAATCGCTCAACCAAATTTTCACGTGGGTCATCTTCTAAATCGTCAACTTCATCTGAATGAGGCAAAAGCATTTTGCTTTTTATCATTAGTAATTCTGATGCCATAACTAAATATTCACTTGCCACATTAATTTCTAATTGACTCATCGCATGAATATATTGCATATACTGTTCTGTTAAAGATTTCATTGGTATATCATAAATATCAATTTCAAATTTTTGAATAAGATGCAATAATAAATCTAAAGGACCATTAAAGGCATCGAGTTTTACTTCATACATTTTATCTACCTCATATTAGCAAGTTAAGTGCTTAATTCACTAAAATATTATAGCATGTTTAATACAAACATTTAAATTCGGAGCGATAATCATGTTAAAAATTGCACTTCAAGATTTTTATTTCCAATTCCATACAAAGCAACATTACTTTCTTTGTCACGATATTTTAGAAGACGCCTGGAAAACAAATCCAAATTACAATAAAGGAGATGCTGTTGTAAGTCTTATACTGACTGCAACTGGCGCTTATCATTACCGTAGACATAATTATGTAGGCGCCTATAAATCATTTGGTAAGGCATTAAAAGTAATAGAAAAGTACGACTCAGCAATTAATATTGGACTCGATATAGAAGCGTATAAAGCGCTATTAGTCGAATTAATTAATGCTACAAAGAAGGAGAAATCTTTCGAGCCTATTCATCTCCCATTAACTGCGACAATGGAGCAAGTTATATTACAACAATACCCGCATTATGCGATGACATATTATAAAATTGAAGATGATTATATCATTGACCACCATTTAAAAAGAGATAGAACTGAAGTCGAAGCAGCAAGAAAACGCGCTCTACAAGCTCGAAACAAATGGATATAAGCATTAATCTTATATGAATATATTTATTTAAATAATGTAACTACAATAAAAAACACAGTCTAGTTATTCAATAGAATAAACCAGGCTGTGTTTATGCTCTTGGATGAAATTCATTATACATTTTACGAATTTGTGATTTTGAAACATGTGTATACAATTGTGTTGTAGATATGTCAGAATGGCCGAGCATTTCTTGTACTGCACGTAAATCTGCTCCATTTTCAAGTAAATGTGTGGCAAATGAATGTCTTAATGTATGTGGTGTTAAAGTTTTTAGTATATTTGCTTTGATACCATTTTGTTTAATCATCTTCCATATGGCTTGTCTTGATAAAGGTTTACCGTGCATATTTAAAAAGAGTGTATCAGTTACCGTGTTTTTTAATAATTGTGGTCTTACTGTTTCTAAATAAGTATTTAAGTATTCAATCACTGTATCTCCTAATGGCACAATTCTTTCTTTATTTCCCTTACCAAAAACACGTATAAAGCCCATAATTAAATTAACATCTTCTAACTCAATTTGAATCAGTTCTGACACACGCATGCCAGTGGCATAAAGTAATTCTAACATCGTGCGATCTCTATATCCGTTATTTTTGGATAAATCAGGTGTTTCTAATAGTCTAAGTACTTCATCTATTTCTAAAACATCTGGTAATTTACGATCATATTTCGGCGTTTCTATTAATACTGTTGGATCTTTTGCTGCATATTTTTCTCTTAATGCAAACTGATGAAAACTGCGGATAGTGGAAATGAAGCGTGCTAACGATTTTGAAGATGCGCCTTCATCATGTAAGTGACCCAAACATTCTTGAATAAGTTGTCTATCTACAAAATCAATATGACTAATTTTGTGTAATGTTAAAAATTCATCATATTTTTTTAAATCTCTTCGATATGCACCAATTGTATTTACACTTAATCCTTTTTCTATTTGTATAAATTTCAAATATTCATCTATAATATTTTTCACTGTACTACCTCTGTTTCTGAAATAGTATTTTTAAAATTATTTTCCTTTTGCTTGGCACGATGCACAAATACCATGGAATGTTAAACGATGGTCTAATATTTTAAATTCAAATTCATTTTCTACTCTTTCCTCTACGCGAGGTAATAAGTCTTCTTCGATTTCTTCTACTTTACCACATTCCATACACACAAGATGGTGGTGAAAATGCTTTGCTCCTTCTTTTCTTAAATCAAATCGTGCAACACCATCACCAAAGTTTATTTTATCCACTACCTTTAATTCTGCTAGCAATTCCAAAGTACGATAGACTGTTGCAAGTCCTATTTCAGGTGCTTTGTCTTTAACTTTTAAATAAACATCTTCAGCACTTAAATGATCTTTTTCATTTTCAATTAAAACTCTCAATGTTGCCTCACGTTGTGGCGTCAATTTATAAGATGATTGCTGTAATTGTTGCTTCACGCGATTTAATCGTTCTTCCACGGAAGCCTCACTCCCCTACTAATAATTATAATCATTTTAATTTAGTTATGATATATATATTTAAAATACCAATAATTGATAAAATTCGCAAGTATTCTCGACTCTTATTTATAATGATTATAATTAAGTAGTAAATGTTGTAAAGCAATAATGGTTTTTGCATCTTCCAATTCTTTATTATCTAATAATGTTTTAATTTCATTTATATCAAAATATGCTATTTCTAAAAATTCATCTTCATCTAAATGCATTTTACCCTTTGCTAAATTTTTTGCCATATAAATTGATATTTTTTCGTTTGAGAAACCAGGTGAACCATACATTTCAGTAATATGTTCTAATTCACCTGCAATATAACCAGTTTCTTCCTCAAGTTCACGCTTAGCTGCGGATATACGTTCTTCGTCTTTTTCTAATTTACCTGCTGGTATTTCTAAAAGTGGTTTTTCGCAAGCTTTACGAAATTGTTTCACTAATATCACTTTATTATCAGGTGTAATGGGACAAACAGCGACAGCACCGTTGTGGTATATTAATTCACGTTTAGAAGTTTGTCCATCGGGTAGTTCAACATCGTGGACTTCTAAATCTATGATTGCTCCTTTATAAATAGAAGCGCTATGTAATGTCTTTTCAAATAGGTTCATAAATAATCACAGTCCTTTTAATTGGTTTAAGATATTGTTAAGATGTACTCATTAGTTATTATGGGAATAGCGAATGAACACATATGAGTTTGATTTTTGTTTTGTATAGAATAGTTAATATTGAAAAAATTCAACTTACTTTATTATGTCTACGCCCTATTATCCAAGTGTATCGAAAGGAGATAAAACATGCAAAAAAATGTTTTGAAAAGCGGTATAGAAATTTCAGAGTTAGGTTTAGGCTGTATGAGTCTTGGGACAAATAAAAAGCAAGCAGAGCCTATCATAGAACGTGCAATTGAACATGGTATCACTTATTTTGATACAGCTGATATGTATGACAAAGGTGTAAACGAGACAATCGTTGGTGAGACTTTAAAGAAATACCAAAATAGAGATGATATAATCATTGGTACAAAAGTAGGAAATCGTTTAACGGGAGATGGGTCTACAACATGGGATCCTTCTAAATCTTATATTAAAGAAGCAGTGAAAGGTTCATTGAAAAGACTCGATTTAGATCATTTAGATTTATACCAGCTACATGGTGGTACGATTGATGATCCTATAGATGAAACGATTAGTGCTTTCGATGAATTAAAGAAAGAAGGTATTATTCGTGCTTACGGTATCTCCTCAATAAGACCTAACGTAATCGATTACTATTTAAAACACAGCGATATCGAAACACTAATGTCTCAATTTAACTTAATTGATAACAGACCAGAACAACTTTTAGATGATGTACATGCTAAAAAAGTTAAAGTATTAGCTCGCGGTCCAGTGTTTAAAGGATTATTAACTGCTAACAGTAATAATGTGTTAGATTCAAAATTTAGTGAAGGTATTTTTGACTATACTTATCAAGAACTCGGCGAAACAATTGCTTCCATAAAAGAAATAGAAAGTAATTTAACTGCCCTTACATTTAATTATTTAACGTCTCATGATGCTTTAGGTTCCATCATTGTTGGTGCAAGTAGTACAGATCAACTTGATGAAAACGTAAAAAATTATCAACGTTCAAAAGACATAAGTTTAGAAGCTTTAAAAGCAGCACAAGAGCGCGTGAAAAATTTAGAGTATACCCAACATTTAAAATAAATCGCTTTTTGTTGTTTCCAATATGTGTATATGCTCAAAATTGAAAATAGTAAAGTTTTAATTGTATAAACGGGGTTGTTTTTCAGACCGAAAGTTGAAAAAAACAAATAACTTCAATCAAAGCCAAAACGTCAATTTCTATTGTGATTTTATAGAAATTGACGTTTTTATATTAAAAGCTTAATTATCCGTAACACCATTATTGCTATCTTCTATTTTAATGCTATTGTCAAAATGACAATTTCTCATTTTTGAAGTAGCGTTACCTTTTGTTTTTAAATAATGAAGTAAAGTTTTTTTCAATAAATCGTGGCATTAATTGATAAATTTTTAGTAAATTATGCATCCATCTAGGTTGATTAATTTCTAATTTTTGCCTAATTATACCTTCGATGATTTGGTTTGCTAGTTTTTCGGGATCAAGCATTATATTACTGTATTTTTTAGCAAATCTCATTGTGGGATCTGCTTTTTCATGGAAAGGCGTCGCTATTGGCCCTGTATTAACTGTCATAATATGATAATTTGGTTTTTCAATGCGCAGTGCATTTAATAATTGATTGAAAGCCGCTTTACTTGCACCATAATGTGCAGCATAACCTTGGCTTATAAAGGCAGCTTGACTTCCTATACCAACGATAATTGGATTTTTAGAGAAAGCCGGTTGTATAACTTTCATTAATAGATTAAAATGCAACACATTCAACTTATATGTTTCAAACATTTCAACAGATGTATGGTCTTCAATGGATTTAAAATACCCAAGACCAGAACAATAGATGAGTCCATCAATCGTTTGGTGTTGAAAGTATTTTTTTAAATTAATGATTTCCTGTTGCGATTGTAAATCACATTTAATGATATTAAGATGTTCTGTATTATATTGCGTTATAAATTGTTTTAATTTCTCTGGATTTCGTGCAAGTACCGTAACATGCACTTTTTTAGTTAATAACGTTTTTAATATGGCTTTTCCTAATCCACTTGTACCACCTGTTAATATAAAATGTTTACCTATCATAGTAAATTCTCCTAGCTTTAAATTCATAGTTTAAGTATATGAGTGTAAATGATATTTTACTATAGATCTTTAAAAATTCTTAGCCATAATTTAAAACTATGTTAGTATGGAAACATAAAAAGCGAAGAGGAAGTGAAGTCTTCACATGAAACTAGTATTTTATGGTGCCGGAAATATGGCGCATGCAATTTTTACAGGTATCGTTAGTTCAAAAGTGATTGATTCTAAAAATATTTATTTGACGAATCGTTCGAATGAAGTTGCATTAAAAGAATATGCTGACGAATTAGGTGTGAACTATAGCTATGATGATGCGGCATTGTTAAAAGATGCAGATTATGTATTCTTAGGAACGAAACCATATGATTTTGATGAGTTAGCAGATCGTATCAAACCATATATTGCAGAAAAGAATAAATTTATTTCTATTATGGCTGGTTTACCGATAAGCTATATTCGTGAAAAATTGGCTTCTAATAATCCAATTGCACGTATCATGCCAAACACAAATGCACATGTCGGACATTCAGTTACTGGCATTAGCTTTTCCAATAATTTTGGCGCTAAATCAAAAGAAGAAGTTGATAGTTTAATAAATGCATTTGGTTCTGCAATAGAAGTTTCAGAAGATAATTTACATCAGGTAACAGCGATTACTGGAAGCGGTCCAGCATTTTTATACCATGTCTTTGAGCAATATGTTACAGCAGGTACACGTTTAGGTTTAGAAAAGTCACAAGTAGAAGAATCGATTCGGAATTTAATTATAGGAACGAGTAAAATGATAGAACGTTCAGAACTGAGTATGGAACAGTTAAGAAAAAATATCACTTCTAAAGGTGGTACAACACAAGCAGGCCTTAATGCGCTTGCAGATCATGACATAGAGGCTATATTCGAAGATTGTTTACGTTCTGCAGTTAATAGAAGTATTGAATTATCCAACCAAGACAATGATTAATATCTTTTAAAAAAATTAAATTATTATAGATAAGTGGGACAGTAATCTAAATTGTAAAATACTTCCAAAGTTTATTATTAAGACTCGTTTTGGAATACATCAATTTTTAGATAACTGCCCCACTTTTCATTTTTAAAATTGCCAAGCATCAAAGTCATTAACAAAATTAAATGGTGGTGTATCACTTAAAAGTTTAAGTGATTTACTAATTTCACATACTTCTTCTTTAGTATAACGATTACTGATATGTGTGATTAAACTGTAGTCGACATTGGCTTCTCTTATCAATTCAAAAACATCATCAATATGACTATGGTGATAACTATTAGCCAATGATTTATCTCCTTCTATATATGTACTTTCATGTACCATGATATTTGCATCACGTGCAATTAATAATTCATTTTTACAAGGCATAGTGTCTCCAAATATTGCTACTACTGGACCTTTAACTGCGTCGTCTTTAAAGTCCTTAGAGTTGTAGATTTCACCTTTATATTCAAATGTTTCATTGTTTTTTACATCTTGATATTTAGGGCCGGGTTCTAATCCAATGCCTCTAAGCGCTTCAACATTGATTTTACCAGATTTATATGGTGCTTCTACTCTATAGCCAAATGAGGGAATACCATGATTTAACATATGTGCTTCAACATTAAATCCATTGTGTTGATAGGACAATTGTTCCTCAATCTCAATATAGGTAATAGGATAATTTAATTTTGATTCTGATAAAGTTAAAGTTGTTTCTATATATGATTTAATACCTTTGGGACCAATAATCGTAAGCGGTTTACCATCACCTCCTTGGAAAGATCGGCTTGTTAGCAAGCCAGGTAAGCCAAATATATGATCCCCGTGCATATGCGTGATAAAAATGTGATCAACTTTACCTAATTTAATTGAATGATGTAATATTTGATGCTGTGTGCCCTCACCAACATCAAAAAGCCATATGCTGTTAGAGTATGGTTCCAAATTTAATGCAATCGCTTGCGTATTTCTTTCTTTAGTTGGCAGACCAGCACTTGTCCCAAAAAACGTAATTTCCATGCATATGCCTCCTCTTCTTGTTCATATTTTATCATATAAAAGTATTAAAAATATAATAAAATATGATATTACAAGCAAAATTGTGGGAAGATATTGGTATATTGGTCTATAATAAATACAGATTTAATAAAGAATTGAGGTTTTGATCTTGAATACTAGAAATAAAGATATCCCATGCTTAATTACTATTTTTGGAGCAACTGGTGATCTTAGTCACAGAAAATTATTTCCATCATTATTCCATTTATACCAACAAGAAAATTTGAATGAGCACATTGCAATCGTTGGAATTGGTAGAAGAGATTTAACAAACGATGATTTCCGTAGTCAAGTGAAGTCGTCAATTCAAGAACATGTTAAAGATACTAAACACTTAGATAAATTTATGGAACACGTATTTTATCATAAACACGATGTAAGTGATGAAGCGAGTTATCAATCACTATTAGAATTCAGTAATAAATTAGATCATGATTTCCAATTGCAAGGTAATAGACTCTTTTATTTAGCTATGGCTCCAAATTTCTTTGGTGTTATATCTGACTATTTAAAATCTTCTGGATTAACAGATACAACAGGTTTTAAACGCCTAGTAATTGAAAAACCATTTGGCTCAGATTTAGAATCTGCTGAAAAATTAAATGAACAATTACGTCGTTCATTTAAAGAAGAAGAAATATACCGTATTGATCATTATCTAGGCAAAGATATGGTTCAAAATATTGAGGTATTACGTTTTGCCAACGCAATGTTCGAACCATTGTGGAATAATAAATACATTTCTAACATTCAAGTTACTTCATCGGAAGTGCTTGGTGTTGAAGACAGAGGTGGCTACTACGAATCTAGCGGCGCATTAAAAGATATGGTTCAAAATCATATGTTACAAATGGTTGCCTTACTCGCAATGGAAGCACCTATTAGTTTAAATAGTGAAGATATCAGAGCAGAAAAAGTTAAAGCTTTAAAATCTTTACGTAAATTAGAACCAGAAGAAGTTCGGCAAAATTTTGTTCGCGGACAATATGATGAAGGTGTCATTGAAGGTCAACAAGTAAAACGTTATAGAGATGAAGATCGTGTAGCAGAAAATTCTACTACACCAACTTTTGTTTCAGGTAAACTAACGATTGATAATTTTAGATGGGCTGGTGTACCCTTCTATATAAGAACTGGTAAACGAATGAAAAGTAAAACGATTCAAGTAGTTGTCGAATTCAAAGAAGTTCCAATGAACCTATACTATAAAACAGATAAAAAATTAGATTCCAACCTCTTAGTTATTAACATACAACCAAATGAGGGTGTCTCCTTACACTTAAATGCTAAAAAGAATGTACAAGGCATTGAAACTGAGCCAGTACAATTATCGTACGCAATGAGCGCGCAAGATAAAATGAATACGGTTGATGCTTATGAAAATTTATTATTTGACTGTTTAAATGGAGATGCAACTAACTTTACACATTGGGAAGAATTAAAATCAACTTGGAAATTCGTTGATGCAATTCAAGAAGAATGGAACCAAAATGAACCTGAATTCCCTAATTATACAGCTGGAACAAATGGTCCATTAGCAAGTGATTTACTATTAAGTAGAGATGGTTTCCACTGGTGGGACGATATTTATTAGTTAACATGTAACTTTTTAAAAAATAAGGCAATGATACAAGTTTCTATTTGTGCTTGTGTTGTTGCTTTTTTATTATACCCTATTTGTGTTATGATTTAGACTATTGATTAAACTATGAATATACAATTTTAGATTGTTTACATTTTACCCTATTTAATATTTTTGAGATGTAAGTCATATAAAAATGATGTAAAATAGAACTAATCAACAATGATTCATAACAAAGTGTATAGAAAAGTAGCGAGGTACATATTTAATTGTATTTAGTTATAATTTAGGAGTGAAAGTTTTGGACGTTATCAAGCAAATCCAACAGGCAATTGTATATATTGAAGATCATTTGCTAGAACCTTTACATTTGCAAGCACTTAGTGATTACGTTGGTCTTTCACCATTTCATATTGATCAATCATTTAAAATGATTGTAGGTCAATCGCCAACAGAATATGCAAGGTCAAGAAGATTGACTTTAGCTGCTCAAGACATTTTAAGTGGTTCAGCTCGCTTGGTAGATGTTGCAAAAAAGTATAGCTATAAAGATGCTAATGATTTTGCTAATGATTTTAGTGATTTTCATGGTGTTTCTCCTATTCAAGTCAATACAAAACGAGACGATTTAAAAATGCAACCAAGACTTTATATTAAACTTACTACTACAGAACGTGCGCCTTATACGTATCGTTTAGAAGATACACAAGGCTTATCTTTAGTGGGTTATGCTAAATTTTTGAATTCAGACGAGATTGACAACCCATTTAAAGTGCCTGATTTTTTAGAAGATTTATTAATTGACGATAAAGTTAAGGAATTACAACGATATAATGATACGAGTCCACATGAGTTATTTGTGGTTAATTGTCCACTTGATCATGGTATGGAAATTTTTGTTGGCGTGCCAAGTGAAAGATACCCAGCTCATCTAGAAAGTCGTTACTTACCTGAAAGACAATATGCTAAATTTAATTTGCAAGGTGAGATGGATTATGTCGTCAATGAAGCTTGGTATTATATTGAGACTAGCCTGCAAATGACTTTACCCTATGAACATAATAGTTTGTACGTTGAAGTTTATCCATTTGATATTTCATTCGATGATCCATTCACTAAAGTTCAATTATGGATGCCTGTTGATCAAGAGCAATATGATATACTAGAATAACAATTCACAAAATGCTTAAATAACAAATAGCGAGTAAGCAAACTTATTATTAATTGAGTTGCTTACTCGCTATTTTTGCGTTTGTAATACTATTTAATGTGGTAAATCGAAAATGTTTTATAATTTAATTACAAATGCTTCGTATGGTTGGATATTTTCAAAATCAATAGTATTGTTTTTATAGTTGTGTAGTAAGATATTTTCTTCTATCACATTCATATCAAAGTATAATTTAGCTTCTTGATTTGTTAAATTACCAACAATTAGTACACTTTGACCATCTAATTCTCGTGTATATGCAAATACTTGACTATTTTCTGAATCAACCAGATTAAACGTTCCATATGTAAAAATATCTTGAGATTTTTTTAATTTTATTAAAGCTTTATAGAAATTTAATATTGAATTTGGGTCTTGTTGTTGTTGTGCAACATTAATCGTTTTATAGTTTGGATTTACAGGGAACCAAGGCGTTACGTCTGAAAATCCTGCAAAGTTAGAACTATTCCATTGCATAGGCGTTCGTGAATTATCTCTATTTTCTTTTTTATGTTTATCTAAAAGTTTGGATACGTCGCCACCTTGCTGTTTGACAATTTGGTATTCATTGACTACTGCAACATCATTAAAAGTTTTAATATCATCGAATGGATAATTGGTCATACCAATTTCTTGCCCTTGATAGATAAAGGGTGTACCTTGTTGTAAAAAATAAACGACTGCATGACTTGTAGCAGATTCAAACCAATAATGCGAATCATCTCCCCAAGTTGATACACGTCTTGGCTGATCATGATTTTCAATAAATAATGCATTCCAACCAACATTTTCAAGCTTTTTTTGCCATTCATTTAACACATTTTTATAGGCATTGACATCAAATTTAACATCACCTGAATTCCATAAACTTAAATGTTCGAATTGAAAAATCATATTGAACTTACCAGTTGACTCACCTACCCATGGTTCAGCATTATCTGGACTGACGCCATTTGCTTCCCCTACAGTCATAATATCATAATGATTTAAAGATTTATCTTTCATTTCTTGTAACCAAGTTTGTATGCCAGGTTGATTCATATCCACTTCAAATGCTGGCGCATAATCTTTTCCTTCTGGTAGTTTTAAGTCACCAGCTTCAAATGTTTTTTTAATATGTGTTATTGCATCTACTCTAAAACCATCTATACCTTTATTAAACCACCAATTCATCATTTCAAAAATAGCATTTCTTACTTCTTTATTTTCCCAGTTTAAATCTGGTTGTTTTTTACTGAATAAATGAAAATAATATTGACCTGTATGTTCATCAAATTCCCATGTAGATCCATTAAATATACTTTCCCAATTATTTGGCTCTGATCCATCTGGTTTCGGATCTCTCCAAATATACCAGTCACGTTTAGGATTATCTTTACTTGATTTTGATTCTATAAACCACTGATGTTCATCTGACGTATGGTTTACGACTAAATCTAATATTAATTTCATATCTCTTTGATGTACTTCATATAGTAATTGATCAAAATCTTCCATAGTACCAAACTCATCCATAATATCTTTATAATCGCTGATGTCATAACCATTATCATCATTTGGAGATTTATACATTGGGCTAAGCCAAATAACATCAATGCCTAAATCATCTAAGTAATCTAATTTTTCTATCACACCTTTTAAATCTCCGATACCATCGTTATTTGTATCATTAAAGCTTCTTGGATAAACTTGGTAAGCGACTGCTTCTTTCCACCATTCCCTGTTCATATAAATCCCCCTTCAAAAGTATTGAATTCGTTAAATCCGTTCATTATTAATATTTGAAGTGTTACCTATGAGTTGAATTGTCATAAAATATTTGCATGACAAGCAGTAGCGAATATTTCATTGTTATAGGTTAATACAATATTAAATATAAAAGAATTAATTACATATATTAATAGGATAATTAATGTATGTATAAAAGTCAAAAGTTTAGCGTAATCGCTTCCAAATGAAACAGGTATGATATAAAAAAGATATTTAGTTTATACATATAGATTTCTTTTTAAAAAATCAGCTAAACAATAACTTTATTTTAAATTTGATTGAATAAGTAATTTTATTTATAGAAAAAACACTTCCGTATAAATTCATTTTATATTATGAATTTAACGAAAGTGTTTTTATTATGATCTTCACTAATTGAGGTCGATCCATCGTTAATTTTAATGACATTTAACACTCTTTAGTTAGAATTACTTATGTTTTTGGTAATTTTTTAGTTTCATCTGAGATAATTATATCAGAACATGAATGTTATAAAACATCTAAATTATTCATCAATCCACTGTGTATGGAAAATGCCAGAACGGTCTTTACGCTCATATGTGTGTGCACCAAAATAATCGCGTTGTGCTTGGATTAAGTTAGCTGGTAAATTTTCTGAACGATAACTGTCATAATAGTTAATACTTGCAGAAAAACCAGGTGTTGGTACGCCATTTTGTACGCCTGTTGCTACAACGTCACGTAAAGCATCTTGATAATTTGTAACGATGTCTTTGAAATAAGGATCTAATAGTAAGTTTTGTAATTCACTATCATTATCATACGCTTCTTTAATTTTTTGTAAGAATTGCGCACGGATTATACAACCTTCACGCCATATCATAGCAAGTTCACCTAATTGAAGATTCCATGCATGGTCTTCACTAGCTTTTCTCATTTGAGCAAAACCTTGCGCGTAAGAACAGATTTTACTCATATAAAGTGCTTTGCGGATTTTTTCAAGGAATGCTTTTTTATCACCCTCAAATTTAGCACTAGGTCCATTTAATTGTTTAGAAGCATTTACACGTTCTTCTTTAATTGAAGAAATAAAACGAGCAAATACAGATTCAGTGATTATTGTTAAAGGTATTCCTAGTTCTAAAGCATTGATAGATGTCCATTTACCAGTACCTTTTTGGCCAGCTGTATCTAGTATTTGTTCAACTAATGGGCCATTTGTTTCATCATCTAATTTATTGAAAATATCACCAGTTATTTCTATTAAATAACTAGATAATTCCCCAGCATTCCAGTCCTTAAATGTTTGAGCGATATCTTCATGTGACATACCTAGTAAGTCTTTCATCATTGCATAACTTTCTGCAATTAATTGCATGTCAGCATATTCTATACCATTATGGACCATTTTAACGTAATGTCCGGCACCATTTGGTCCAATATAGGCTACACATGGAGCACCGTCTTTTGCTTTTGCTGATATAGCTTCTAATATATGACTCACTTTATTAAAAGCTGCTTCTTGTCCACCAGGCATAAGTGAAGGTCCTGTTAATGCACCAACTTCACCACCAGATACACCCATACCAATGAAATTAACACCACTTTCAGCGAGTGCTTTGTTTCGTCTAATTGTATCTTGATAATTAGTATTTCCACCATCAATTAAAATGTCATCATCGTCTAATAATGGTAAAAGCGTATCAATTGTTGCATCTGTAGCTGTTCCTGCTTTTACCATTAGTAGTATTTTACGGGGTTTTTCTAAAGAATTTACAAATTCTTCCATTGAATATGTTGGATGTATGTTTTTTCCTTCAGATTCTTTTACCATTTCATCTGTTTTTTCTGAAGAACGGTTAAAAACTGATACGCTGTATCCACGTGATTCAATATTCCAAGCAAGGTTTTTACCCATTACGGCTAAACCTACTACACCTATTTGTTGTGTCATTTAACTAACCTCTCTTATTAAAGTTTTCTAGTATATTGTATCACAAAGGTATCTTTATATTCACTTAATCAGTTTATAGATTGTTTAATAAGCATGTCGTTAATACTTAAAAGTTGACTAGCTAACTGATTTAAAGATTCAATTGAAATTCTTTCTTCTGTAGTGTGAATGTTTTCATAACCTACACCTAAAATGACTGTAGGTATTCCAAGTTGATTTATTATATTACCATCTGATCCACCACCAGCAATGACAGTATTTGCTTCTAAACCTAAAGCTAAAGCGCTAGATTTTGCTATAGAAGTTACCGTTGCATCATCAGAAATTTTAAATCCTGGATAACTTTTGATGATTTCTACTTCGGCATGACAATGATACCTTTTTGCTGTTGTTTCAAAAACAGATTTCATATGATTTACTTGTCTGACGATATTTTCTTCTGAATGTGAACGTGCTTCTGCATTTAATGTTACTTTTTCTGCCACAATATTGGTAGCAGAACCACCTTCAAAACGACCAATATTTGCAGTGGTATAGTCATCTATTCGACCTAAGTTCATTTCACTAATTGCCTTTGCAGCTACATTGATTGCACTTATACCATGGTTAGGTGTACTGGCGTGCGCTGTTTTTCCAAATATAGTCGCATTCAGTTTCATTTGAGTTGGCGCACCAACTACAGTTGTGCCAACTGGAACACTTGCATCAATTGCAAACCCATAACTCGCATCTAGTAAAGTTTTATCTATTGCTTTCGCCCCCTCTAAGCCAATTTCTTCACCAACAGTCAAAACAAATTGAATTTGACCATGAGGCAAATGTTGTTCATTAATAACATGGATAAATTCTATAATAGCTGCTAAGCCAGCCTTATCATCTGCACCTAAAATCGTAGTTCCATCTGAGTATATGTATCCATCATCCTTTACAGTTGGTGTGATTTTTTGACCTGGTACAACTGTATCCATATGACTTGTGAAATATATTTTTTCAAGATGTTCATAATTGGGCGTTGCCTTTAAGGTGCAAATTAAATTATTCGCACCTAAAGTATCATTTTGAATACTGGCTTTATCTTCATAGATATCTATATTTTGCTGTTCCATTATTTTTTTAAGATGGTATTGGATATCCTGTTCATTGCCACTTTCAGAATCAATTTGAACGAGTTCTAAAAATGTCTCTAATAGACGTTGTTTATTTATCATATAAATCCCCTTTTCTATAATCACAATTTATTTTAGTTTACATAAGTTTAAAGCTTAGCAAAACAAATATGTTTATACGTATTCGTCTAGTTATGTTATAATATACATTGATAAAATAGTAGTGACTTGAAATATTGTGGATGAGTCACAGTACAATATTGCTTTTTAAAACGCATTTGATATATTTTGGAGGAATTAAGTTTGAATAACAATAAAGTGCTTAGATTTATAATTGTAGTTATGTTGATAGCAGTCGTACTTGCATTAATCTTGACGAGTATAGTTCCTTTAACAAATTAAAAAATGAAAATAAATATTAATTAAAATTGTGTCATGTATCATTTAGCGATGTAAATTATATTGCTTTATGGTACATTTTTTGTGCTTTTTTACATTAAAATGACCTAGGTAAAAGAAAGTGATTGCGCCATTTCTTTTACATAGGTCAAGGTGATTATTATTTATGCATATTATGAAAAAATTGTTGATTTTGTATCTTTATGTAATTTTAAGGATCCGAATTGTGATTTAACTTCTAAATATTCTTCTAATTCATTGAGTAATTGTTTAATGCTTGCTCTAGTTCTGAAAGAAGCATGTGAGTTTGGTAACTCTAATTGATCTAACTCTAATTTGATTTCATAAAGAGAATGCAAGCGTAAGGCAGTATAATCATTACTATTTACGTTTTGAGCTACCTCTAAAAACAAACTACTGATTTTATCTAATAACGTGTCTTTTGTTTCAATGTTTTGTATCATTTTAGACATTCTTTCTAATAATTCTAACTGTGCTTCTCTCATATCAAAATAATGATAGTAAGAATTTTCATTACGTACAAAATGATTTTTAACATCTCTAAATGCAATTGATTTTGCTTTTTGTATCGTAAGTTGTAATTGATTGAATGACATATCTAAAGAAGGGTTAGGTGCTTTGCAAGTAGTACTGAATGTTTCAAAGATTTTTGTGAATTGATTTTCTATTTCCTCTTTATATTGTTTTAGTTTAAAGTCTAAACTAGGCATGATTAAATTCATTAAAAATGCAATACCAAGACCAACGATTAACAATAAAATTTCATTGATAAACAAGTGTATGTCAATGACTTTAGCATTAAATACATGCAGCAAAATAACACAACTTGTAACTACTCCCTCTTGTACTTTAAAAACAACAGTGAGCGGTATAAATAAAAGTACGATCACACCTAAAATAATCGCGCTTTGACCAAAATAACTGAAAGCTATTGAGCCAATCACAAGGATTAATATACAAGAGACAAATCTAGATATTATCGCTTGTAGTGAATGTACTTTTGTATGTTTAATACAAAGCACCACTAAAATGGCACTAGAAGCAAAATTATCTAACCCCATTAATTTAGCAATGATAATTCCTAGTGCCATACCTACAGCAGTTTTTATTGTTCTAAATCCGATTCGATATGGATTTAATCGCATTATCGATGTTAACCTCTATCTTTCATCACAATAAGTATCAAATAAATTTTGTAATTGATTAATAACATCCATCACATCGTGGCCTTCGATTTGATGGCGTTCTATCATTTGTGTGATTTCACCATTTTTTATTAATGCAAATGATGGGCTTGATGGTGCATATCCTTTAAAATAATCTCTTGCTTGTTGAGTTGCTTCTTTATCTTGTCCAGCAAACACTGTTACAAGTCTGTCTGGTAATTTATCATAATGTAATGCATGCGTAGCTGCTGGTCTAGCAATACCACCTGCACAACCACAAACTGAGTTAACCATAACTAGTGATGTACCTTCTTGGTTTAATACTTTATCAACTTCATCAGCTGTTGTTAATTGTTCATAACCTGCTTCTTCGATTTCATTTCTTGCTTGGCTTACTACATCATTCATATATAAATCAAAATTTAAATCCATATTCAAATCACCTTTCGTTATCAATTTATTAATTTCATTTTACTAATATATAGACAATAGTTCAACATGTGTGTTTAATCTGACAACAAGTTCGTTCATCTTGGAACTTTCAATAATAAAGTCTTTAAAATAAAAAAGTTAGAAATCAAAATAATGAAATTTGATTTCTAACTTACTATTTATCACATTTAATAGTATTTACCGATATTACAAAACTAATAAATACTTGTGTTTTCTATAGAATATTGCTCGATTCTCGTTTTGACGAAATTCATAAATCTACCTGCTTGCAAGCCATCTAATATACGATGGTCGATAGAAATACATAAATTAACCATATGTCTAATTGCAATCATATCATCAATAACGACAGGTTTTTTGATAATAGATTCAATTTGAAGTATTGCTGCTTCAGGGTGATTGATAATTCCCATAGATGATACTGAACCAAATGTACCAGTATTATTGACTGTAAAAGTACCACCTTGCATATCTTCAGATCTTAATTTTTTATTACGTGCTTTTTGAGCTAAATCATTAATTTCTCTAGCAATGCCTTTTAAAGATTTTTCATCAGCATTTTTGATTACTGGAACATATAATTTTTCTTCATCAGCTACTGCAATTGAAATATTAACATCTTTGTGCATTACTATTTCAGAATTTTGCCAGCTGCTATTTAGTAAAGGATATGCTTTTAAGCCTTCTGCAACTGCTTTTACAAAGAATGCAAAATAAGTAAGGTTATAACCTTCATTTTCTTTAAAACTATTTTTATGATAATTTCTTGTTTTAACTAGATTTGTAGCATCTGCCTCTACCATCATCCAAGCATGTGGGATTTCATTAACACTGTTGACCATATTTTCAGCAATTTGCTTACGAACGCCATTTACTGGTATTGCTGAACCCGGAGATGGTTCATTATATTGCACTTGCTTATTGACTTTAGGTGAGTCTTTAGGCGCGATGATTTCTGAACCTAATTTATGGGTACCTTCTTTGATTGCTTTCTCTATGTCCTTTTTAGTTACTCTTCCTTCAAAGCCAGTTCCTTTAACTTGTGAAAGGTCAATTTGATGTTCAGACGCTAGTTTAAATACTACAGGTGAAAAGCGTCCATTATTTTGAGGACGCTGATCAGCTGCAGCGTTTTCGCTATTGTTTACATTTGAGTTACTCTCTTGAGTTTGTGATGTTTCTTTTACATCTTCAGGTTGGTCATTTGTAGCACCGTTATCGGTATTTTCATCTGATACATCTTCTTCAGTATCTAAGTAACAAATTACTTCACCTACTTCAACTGTTGTACCTTCCTCCACAATAATTTCACGGATTGTACCTGCAAATGATGATGGCACTTCTGCTGTAACTTTATCAGTTATGACTTCACAAAGTGGGTCATATTCTTCTATTTTATCGCCTACTGAAACAAGCCATTGTTCAATTGTTCCTTCATGTACACTTTCACCGAGTTTAGGCATTTTAATTTCCATGGTTGTGCCTCCTTAAAATTCTGCGAGTTCACGCATTTTGTTTTTTATTTTTTCTGGATTTATCATAAACTCATCTTCAAGCGTCGGTGCAAATGGCATTGATGGAACATCTGGACCGGCAAGTCTCATAATCGGTGCATCAAGGTCAAATAAACAGTTTTCTGAAATAATAGCGGCTACTTCAGAAATAATACTTCCTTCTAAATTATCCTCAGTAACTAATAATATTTTACCTGTTTGTTTTGCGCGTTCAATAATTGTATCTTTATCTAATGGATACACGGTACGTAAATCTACAACTTCAACATTGATGCCTTCTTCCATTAACATATCAGCAGCTTGTATACAATAATTGACACATAAGCCATAGGTAAATACTGTAATGTCATCTCCTTCACGTTTTACATCAGCTTTACCAATTGGCACCGTATAATATGACTCAGGTACTTCTTCTTTTAATAAACGATATGCTTTTTTATGTTCAAAGTATAGGACTGGGTCATTAGATTCGATTGAAGCAAGTAATAGCCCCTTTGCATCATAAGGTGAAGAAGGTATGACTATTGTTAGACCAGGTGTTGATGCAAAAATAGATTCTACACTTTGAGAATGGTATAAAGCGCCATGAATTCCACCGCCAAATGGAGAACGAATGGTTAATGGACAGTGCCAATCATTATTTGAGCGATATCTCATCTTAGCAGCTTCACTCATAATTTGGTTGGTAGCAGGTAAAATGTATTCTGCAAATTGTATTTCAGCCACTGGTCTTTTACCCATCATTGCTGCACCTATACCAGTTCCTACAATGTTAGATTCAGCTAATGGCGTGTCTAACACACGTGCTTCCCCATATTTTTGTTGTAATCCTAGAGTAACACCAAAGACGCCACCTTTTTTACCTACATCTTCACCCAATACAAAAACATCATTGTCTTTTTCCATTGCTTGGTCTAGACCTTGATGAATCGCTTCTAAATAAGATAATTTAGCCATTATTTAAGCTCCCTTCTTCGTAGACATGTGTGTAAGTTTCTTCTGGTGATGGATAAGGTGCTTTTTCAGCTTCTTTTGTTGCTTGATTAACAATTTCTTTATGTTCTTTTTCTATTTCATCCAACCACTGTTCATCAATAATTCCTTCTTCTAATAAGAAAGATTTGAATTTTTGATTACAATCTAATGATTTTAATCCTTCACGTTCTTCTTGTGAACGATATTTATCATCATCATCAGAAGAATGCGCAGTCAAACGTGTACACATCGCTTCAATTAAAGTTGAACCTTCGCCACTCAATGCACGCTCACGAGCCTCTTTCATAACTTTATATACTGCAATGGGATCATTGCCATCTACTTGTTCACCATGTATACCATATCCAATAGCACGATCAGATAATTTTTCAGCACCATATTGCAATGAGTCAGGTACAGAAATAGCATATTTATTATTTTCTATTACGCAAATAAAAGGTAATTTATGTACACCAGCGAAGTTTAAACCTTCATGGAAATCTCCTTGGTTAGAACTTCCTTCACCTACAGTAGTTATTGCAATATTTTGTTTACTGTCCATTTTTAAAGCTAGTGCAGCACCAACTGCATGTAATATTTGTGTAGCAACTGGTGAACCTTGAGATAGAATTCCTTTTTCTTTTTTACTAAAATGAGATGGCATTTGTTTGCCGCCAGAGCTGATATCATCACGTTTACCAAAAGCAGCTAACATTGAATCAAGTGGCGTCATACCTAAATATGTAACAAGTGCAAGATCTCTATAATAAGGTGATGAAATATCCCCTTCTTGCATTGCGAATGCCATACCTATTTGTGTAGCTTCTTGTCCCTGACAGCTTATTACAAAAGGTATTTTACCTGCACGATTAAGTAGCCACATGCGCTCATCAATTTTTCGGCCTAAATCCATCCATTTATACATAGATTTTAATTCAGAAGTATCAAGACCTACTGATTTATAATCAAACATTTTGTATCCTCCTTAATTAAACGTGAATCGATCTATTTTCGACTTTTAATCCTAATTCCATCAGCACTTCTGAAAGTGACGGATGTGCATGTGTAGTTAACCCTAATTCCAATGTTGAACCATTCATAAATTGAAATAATGATAATTCATTAATGAGCTCAGTTACGTGGGGGCCAATCATATTTATACCTAGGACGTTATCGTTTTCTTGATCAATTACAATTTCACAAAAACCATTCAAATTTTTTGTATTTTCAATAACTGCTTTTCCAATTGCCTTAAATGGAACTTTAAATGTTTTTGTTTTGAATCCTTCCTCATTCGCTGATTCTTTAGTTTGACCAATACTTGCAACTTCTGGTTGTGTATAGACACATTTTGGCATTTTATTATAGTCTACTGAGATTGGTGTAGCATCAAACATATGCTCAATGGCTGTTATGCCTTCTTTAGATCCAACATGTGCGAGTTGTAATTTACCTATACAATCTCCAGCAGCATAGATATGTTTGTCTTCTGTTTGTTGATATTCATTTACGACTATATGGCCTTTATCCGTCAGTTTTATTTTTGTGTTGTTTAATCCAATATCTGTTGTATTTGGTTTACGACCAATGGCTACTAATAATTTATCAAAAACGAATAATTCTTCCTCGATTTGAATTTCAATACTGTTATCTTTAGTAGAAACATGTTCTTCAGATAGTTGGACATCTACATAAAAATTAACGCCACGTTGTTCTAAATCATTTTGCAACACTTTTGCTATTGATTTACTTTCAGTAGGCAAAATACGTGGTCCTGCTTCGATAACAGAAACTTCTACACCTAAATCCACCATTAAAGATGCAAATTCTAAACCAATTACTCCGCCTCCTATGATAGCAAGTGTTTGTGGCAATTTATCTAACTTTAATATATCATCACTAGATAACACAGTGTTGCCATCAAAAGATAAAAAAGGTAAGGGCATTGGAGATGATCCTGTACAAATTAATACATTATTATTTGGAATTAATTCTGATTCACCATCATCATATTCTACTGAAATAGTGCCACTTTGAGGTGAGAAAATAGAAGGACCTAATATTCGTCCGAAACCATTAAACACATCTATTTTATTATGTTTCATAAGTTGTTCAACACCGTTAAACATTTGTTGGACTACTTCATTTTTACGCGTTTGCATTCTTGAAAAATTTAACTTAAATGCATCAATATCTACACCAAATTCACTTGAATTTGTAACTGTTCTTAATACTTCAGCGGATTTTAAGAGCGCTTTTGTTGGTATACATCCTTTATGTAGGCAAGTACCTCCTAAAAGTGACTTTTCTACAAGCGCAACTTTTTTACCTAATTGAGATGCTCTTATTGCTGATACATACCCAGCTGTTCCTCCACCTAAAATTACTAGATCATATTTTTCATCTGCCATATTTTTGCTCCTAACTGCAATCTTAGTATTATGTCAAAAATCATATTTAAACATTAAATTCGTATAGTATTTAAAATTCAATCTATAGTTTACAGTTTAATATTTATTTGAAAGAACATTGATAAAAGAATTGTATAGCAAGTTTAAAGTATTTAACAAACTGAATTGTTTAATGTTAATTAATTTAAACATACGAATAAAATCACCTTTGAATTTTAAAAGTGATTTCAATACAAATTTTTGAAATTTACTAAAATAACTTCATTTCATTAATTTTTAAAAACGAATACTTTCAGTAAAATGTTTAAATAATGAAATATGAATAGATACTATTATTACAATAAGTCTTATATAGAAAATCGTTACTTACTTTACATAAACAAGTGCAACAGCATTTAAATTTTCTATTAATTGATATCCTTTACTATCTTACATCAAAATTCAGTATTATAAAATTAATAACCTAAATAATAGTGTAAAAATTCAAATTTATTTAGTGGTTAAATTTATTTTGTGTTTTCAAAGCAAGTAATAAGGAGTTTAACTTATTTTGCTTACTTTCTGCCCTTGACGTGAAAACAATTGGGAATTTTGCGCCGAGTAACAAACTGGAAACAGAAGCATTTCCAAAATGAGTTAAAGATTTTAATAATGCACTCCCAACATCTATATTTGAAACGATAAGTGCATCAACATCACCAGCAATACTAGATGTGTAATTTTTTTCAATCGCTCTTTTTTTACTGATTGCATAATCAAATAGAATTGGTCCATCTACTTTTACATATACATCCGAAGTTCGATTGAAAATATTTTTTAATTTTTCAGCGTCAATAGATGATGGTATCTTTTTAGACGCATATTCGACTGCAGATAATAATCCAATATTAAATTTATCGTAACCTAATGTATTACTAAATGTAGTTAGATTTTTAATGATTTGCTTTTTTTCTTCTATCGTAGGTGCCACATTATATGCTACATCACTAATCATTAAAGTTTTATGGTAATTAGGTATACTAAAACACGCAACATGGTTTAAAAACCCATATTGGTCTATAAAATTTTTATTGCTTAAAATAAAAGAAATCATTGATGTGGCTTTCATTTTTCCTTTCATTAAAACAGTTACTTTACCCTGCGATAAATCTTCTGCGCATTGCTTAAGTAATTGATAATCACTTGAAAATGTTAGCACATGAATCCTATTTAGGATTTGAGGTTCTAAATCAAAAGAACGAATGATTTCCGTAGTGTCTTGGGTATCATAAA
The DNA here is from genome assembly GCF_025558845.1 of Staphylococcus ureilyticus. Taxonomy (NCBI): domain Bacteria; kingdom Bacillati; phylum Bacillota; class Bacilli; order Caryophanales; family Staphylococcaceae; genus Staphylococcus; species Staphylococcus ureilyticus. Next base: position 1,299,538 of record NZ_CP094825.1, read on the forward strand.
TAAAAATGTCTATGTTAGTTAATTTTAAAGCCTTAACTAGTACTGATATCATTTTTTCGTCATTTGCATATAAAACGGCTACATTTCCATTCATTGTTTCACATGGTTCAACTAAATGTTGGAATCGCATAAAATCAACATCCTTCACTGATTATTTATCTAACCCAGCTTGCACTTGTATTAACAATAGTGAATATAGATTTTTATTTTAAATTGTGGTTCTGCTCTATCATTTCTTTCGCATTTTGTCTGGTTAATTCTGTCACAGTAGCACCAGAAATCATTCTCGCTACTTCATCAATACGTTCTTCTCCAGTCAATTCTTTAACTTGTGTTGTTGTTCGTTCATCATTAGAATTTTTACTAATAAATAAATGGTGGTCACTCATGGACGCAACTTGTGGTAGATGTGATATACATATCACTTGTATGTGTTCAGCCAATCCTTTCATTTTCTCTGCCATCTTTTGAGCAGCTTTACCAGATACACCAGAATCTACTTCATCAAATAAAATTGCTGTCTGGCCTCTTGTTTTTACAAAGATAGTTTTTAGCGCTAACATAATTCTTGATAATTCTCCTCCAGAAGCAATCTTATTTAAGCTCATTAAAGGTTCGCCTTTATTTGGACTGATTAAAAATTCCACAAATTCTATTCCTTCTCGGTTCGGTTTATCTAAAGGTTTAAATGAAATTTCTAAATTAGCATCGTTCATCTGAAGATTTTGAATTTCATCTACAATATGATTACGCAAAGATTGTGCAACATTTCTTCTTTCTTGCGATAACTTTTCTCCTAGTTCCATAACATTTTTATATAAATCATCGATTTCTTGACGTAATTGAGCAGTACTTTCTTCATAATTTTCAATCTTATTAATTTCGTCAGCCATTTTATCTTGATACATAATTAGTTCATTAACATCTTTACCATATTTACGTTTCAAACTATTTAATAAATTCATTCTAGATTCTAATTCATTTAAATATTGTTCATCAAATTCTGTATTCGTTAAATCATCGTACAATTGATGTTTAGCATCCTCAAGCGTGTAATAAAATTGGTCGACATCTTCTTTTAGTTCATCATATTTATCGGGTAAAATTTCACTAATTGATTGTAACTGATTACTCAATTCGTATAAACGATCTGTAATAGCATGCTCATCTGTCAACGTGACGTGTGCATTGTTTAACGCTAAACTGAGACTTTCTGAATTTTGAATACGTTTGATATCGCTCTCAAGTTGAGGTACTTCGTTTTCAATAAGATTCGCTTCTTGTAATTCTTCATATTGAAATTTTAACAAATCTAACCGTTGTAATAACGCTTGATCGGCTGACTCTAAATCTGCTAATTCTTTTTTCTTAGCGCTATATTTATCAAAAGTATCAACATACGATTCAAGCAGTGATTTATATGTATTTTCGGCATAATTATCTAATAAATGTAAATGATATTTTTGCTTTAATAATGTTTGTGTTTCATGTTGTCCATGTATATCTAATAATTCTTGCATTATTTTTCTCAAATCTTGTAAAGTAACTGTTTGATTATTAACTCTACAAATACTCTTACCTGAGCTAAATATTTCTCTTTTTACTAATAAAAAGTCTTCATCGATATCGATAGATAAATCATGAAGTATCGAAATGGCTTCTTTACTATTATCTATATCAAAAATTCCTTCAATAACAGCTTTTTTTTCACCATGTCTAACATAGTTTGATGAAGCACGCATACCAATTAATTGACCAATCGCGTCTATAATAATTGATTTACCAGCACCAGTTTCGCCACTCAAAACAGTTAAGCCATCACCAAAGTTTACTTCTAATTCATCTATAATAGCGAATTGTTTAATTGATAAGGTTTGTAGCATTTATAATCACTTCCTTATACTTATAATAAATTAAAGATACGTGTTTTAATTTTTTCGCTGGCTGATTCATCTCTGCATATAATTAAACAAGTATCATCACCACAAATTGTACCCAACACTTCATCCCAGTCTATTTGATCTAAAATTGCCCCAATTGATTGAGCGTTACCAGGTAAGGTCTTAAGTACTAAAAGGTTTCCAGTACCATCAATATTTACAAATGAATCCATTAAATAACGACCAAGTTTTTCTAAAGGATGATATTTTCTGTCATTAGGTAAACTATAAACATATTGACCAGAAGGTGTAGGGACCTTTATTAACTGTAATTCTTTAATGTCGCGAGAAACAGTTGCTTGGGTAACATTTAACTCATATTCATTTAAACGCTTTACCAGTTCATCTTGGGTTTCAATTTTTTCATTAGATATAATTTCTCTTATTTTAATATGTCTTACTGATTTTTTTGCCATGTATAGCACCTCTGTAAACGAATATTTATACAATGATTTTAACACATGGACAATGATACTACTACTAAAGTTAATTTAACAGAAATACTTTTATTGACTGTTGTGTATACTGCCTGTCTATTTTCGAAGTGAATTAAAAATAAGCCATAATTAAATTTTGAATCACTTATACCGATACTATTTTAGTAACAAATGAATATTTATTTATAAAATTATAAATTTTTATAAATAAAAAATCACGCTACGAAAAGTAGCATGATTTAGCATAATTTAATGGTAGAAATTTTATAAAATCTGTAAAAACAGAATCTACGTCTGATTATGACTCTCTATAATTGAATAATTCTATGATATATTTTAGATTACTTGTGTCATATTGTTCAGGTAAACGAGCTAAACACGCATATGCAGATTCAGTATGTGATTTTAGCTTATCTTCTGCCCCGTTTTGACCTAATAATGAGACGTAAGTGCTTTTATCATTTTCAAGATCACTACCTGTAGATTTACCTAGTTTCGCTTCGTCTCCATAAATGTCTAATAAATCATCTTTTATTTGGAACATTAATCCTAAATGTTCACTAAATTTTTCTAATAAATTAGCTACACTTGGTTCAGCCTCGGCAATATCAACAGCTGCCATTACTGCAAATTTTAATAGCGCACCTGTCTTAGCTTGATGGATATGTTCTAAAGTATTTAGGTCTACCGCAGATCCTTCACCTTCACTTTGCATATCGAGTGTTTGACCACCTACCATACCTAAATGTCCACTTGCAGATGATAAGCGTTTAATCAGTTTTATTTTGGTATTATCTTTCAGCTTGTCGTCGTTAACAATGATATCAAATGCTTTAGTGAGTAATGCATCACCAGCTAGTATTGCTTTCCATTCACCGTAGACTTTATGATTTGTCAATTTACCTCTTCGATAATCATCATCATCCATTGCAGGCAAATCATCATGAATAAGAGAATACGTATGTACCATTTCTAACCCAAGTGCTGAAGCGTAACCAAGTTTATAATCCGATGTTAGCATTTCCAATGTTAATAAAAGTAAAACAGGTCTAATTCGTTTGCCGCCTGCTTCTAACGAATATCTCATGCTATGTTCTAAATCTGTATTCAGTGATGAATTCGGAATTGAATTTTGTAATAATTCATTAATTTCGTCAGTTAAATTGTCTATTTTATGATTCATCATGATTTTCTTCCTTTTCAGTTTCTTCATCGCCTTCAACATTTTCTTCAGACATCAGTTCATTAACTTTTTTTTCAGCATTTTTCAATGTTTCATCACAATTTGCTGATAATGTCATACCTCTTTGGTATAAGTTTAAAGATTCTTCTAAAGAAACATTTTCATTATCTAGTTTTTGAACTATACTTTCTAATTCTTTCATCATTTCTTCAAAACTTTGTGATTTATTCGTCATCATTACACCTTACTTTCATAACTTGTGCATCAACAGAACCGTCTTTCATCGTTAATACAATATTATCATTTTCAGCTAAATCGCTAGTACTAGTAACTATTTTATCTTGTTTGTTCACAATCGTATAACCACGTAACATTGTATTGGTTGGACTAAGATTATTCAAATTCTCTATTTTATTAGTTAAATTATTTCTTTGTTTTACAATAAGATGATTCATTAATTTTACAAGATTCGTTTGTTTTTGATTGATAGTTGATTGTTCTCTTTGAATATTTTGTTTGAAATGTTTTAAGTTGAAACTTTGTTTTATTAATTCTAGCTTTTGCTTATGTTGATTAACTTTAAAAGTAATAGCTAAATTAAGCTGTTTCTCTAAGTCATCCCGTTTTTGAATCTGTTGATCATATAACAAGGTTGGTGTTTTAAATTTGTAATATGAAGCAACGTGTTCTAAATACTGCTTTTGATGTTGAATCTGTTGTTTCATAAACCTGGTTAAAGAAAGTTTTTGTTGTTGAATATATTGCCTCAATTCAAATTGATCAGGTGTTGCCATCACTGCTGCTTGTGTAGGTGTAGCAGCACGTGCATCTGCTACAAAATCACTAAGCGTAAAGTCTGTTTCGTGGCCTACTGCTGATATGATTGGCGTTTCACACGCATAAATCGCTTTGACAACATCTTCTTCGTTGAAGTTCCATAAATCTTCTATAGAACCACCACCACGACCAATGATTATAGTATCTACATTTAAATCATCAGCTTGTTTTATTTTTTCAATGATATCATACTTAGCCTGCTCACCTTGTACTAAAGTGTTGATTTGTATTTGTTCAACTAAAGGATATCGACTATTAATAGTAGTATGGATATCTCTAATCGCTGCACCCGTGCCTGCAGTCAGCACAGCGATTTTTTTAGGAAACTTAGGAATAATCTTTTTATGGTTTTGATCAAGATAACCATCTTTAGTTAATTTCTTTTTTAACTGTTCTAATTTTTGATATAAATTACCAATACCATCTATATGCATTTTATTAACATAAATTTGATAATTACCACGTCTTTCATATACAGAAACACGTGCTTCTAACAACACTTCATCTCCCTCTTTAGGGTCGAAGTCAATTTTCGAAGCATTTCCTTTAAACATCATTGCACTGATGACACTATTTTTATCTTTAACATTAAAATAGAGATGACCGCTACTATGTTTTTTAAAGTTAGAAAGTTCACCTTTAAGCAATACAGTCTGTAAGTGCGGATCTTGATCAAATTTATATTTAATATATTTAGTTAAAGCTGAAACGCTTAAATAATCTGACATATTATATCACTCTTTTACTCAATATTACTCAACACACCATTGATAAACTTATAATGTTCATCATCACTGAATTGTTTTGCTAATTCAACTGCTTCATTGATAATTACTTTTTGTGGCGTTTCGCTATTTAGTAATTCATAAGTTGACATTCTTAAAATAATTCGGTCAGATTTCAATAATCTATCTATTGTCCAATCTTTTAAATGTGGTGCAATTTTATTATCTAATACAGATTCATGATCTTTTACGCCTGTAACTAGCCAATTAATAAAATCAAACTCTAAATCAGGATTATCATCTTTAATAAAACTAATTGCTTCATCAATCGTTAAATCACTATTTTTCATTTCTAATTGAAATAGTGTTTGAAAGGCTTGTGTTCTTGATTCTTTTCGACTCATTATAAACTCCTTTTAGCATTGTACGCTTTATGACTAATATAAAATAGAATTTTGTTAATCTCTTGATTATAGAACTCAGTTTTATGACCGCATTAAAGTCAAAGTGCTATGTTTAATTTGTAGATACGATATGTGTAATGTGAACATTAATTTGACTTGGTATGATCGTTGTCATCGTAGATATTGAATTGTATATAGCATTTTGTATTTTTCTTGCTGTTTCTGAGATATTAATATCATATGAAAATGAACAATATACATCAATATGAATACCATCATCTTTAGTATCTACTTTAATACCACGTGCCAATTGTTTTTTTGTAACTTTCTCAACACTTAAGTCCTTTATTTCTTTAAAGTGACCTTCTAAGCCTTTTACTTCTGAGGTTGCTATACTTGCAATAACAGTCAAAACCTCAGGTGCAATTTCTATTTTTCCTAAATTGGAATGTGATGATTCTGTTACTTTGACCATTTCACAAACCTCCTATTTAGTTTATTCATCCATTATGTTATAAGTTTCTAAGAAATTAGTATTAAATTCACCACTTCTAAATATATCGTTATTTAGTAGGCGAATATGAAATGGAATTGTAGTGTCAATGCCTAATACTAAATATTCACCTAACGCTCTCAATCCTGTCATAATTGCTTCATCTCTTGATGGTTCATGAACAATTAATTTTGCTACCATAGAATCATAGTATGGAGGGATTGTATAATTAGTATAACATGCTGATTCAATTCTTACGCCAAAACCACCCGGTGCTAGATATTGTGTGATTTTACCTGGTGAAGGCATAAAGTTTTTATAAGGATTTTCAGCGTTAATTCTAAATTCAATTGCATGTCCTTTGATTTCAATATCTTTTTGTGAGAATGGTAACTTTTCACCCATCGCTACTTTAAGTTGTAGTTTTACTAAATCAATACCAGTTACCATTTCTGTAACGGGATGTTCTACCTGAATACGTGTATTCATTTCCATAAAATAAAATTCATGTGTGTTCAAATCATAAATAAATTCAATTGTACCAGCGTTTTCATAATTTACAGCTTTTGCTGCTCTTACTGCTGCATTACCCATTTCTTGTCGTTTAGCATCATTTAAGATTGGTGACGGTGCTTCTTCTACAAGTTTTTGCATACGTCTTTGAATGGTACAATCACGCTCACCTAGATGGATGACATTACCATAACTGTCTCCAATTACTTGTATTTCGATATGTCTAAAGTTTTCAATAAATTTTTCAAGATATAATCCATTGTTACCAAAAGCAGTTTCTGCTTCTTGTTGAGTCATTTTGAAGCCAGTTTCCAATTCTTTTTCATCACGTGCAACACGTATACCTTTGCCACCACCGCCTGCAGTAGCTTTGATAATGACTGGATATCCTATATCTTTTGCAATTTTCTTCGCTTCTTTAATATCTTTAACTAACCCTTCACTTCCAGGAACTACAGGAACCTCAGCGCGTTTCATTTCTTCTTTAGCGACATCTTTGATACCCATTTTTTGTATGGACTCATAACTTGGACCAATAAATTTAAGTTGACATGCTTCACAAAGTTCAGCAAAATCACCGTTTTCTGCTAGAAAACCATATCCAGGGTGAACCCCATCACATCCTGTTGAAGTCGCGATAGATAAAATATTAGGGATATTTAGGTAAGAATCTTTAGATTGAGTGGGACCGACACAATATGCTTCATCAGCAATTTGAGTATGTAATGCGTCTTTGTCTCCTTCAGAATATATTGCCACAGTTTGTAAACCTAAATCGTGACAGGCTCGAATAATTCTTACAGCAATTTCCCCTCTATTTGCAATTAAAATTTTATTCATTATTTCACCTTAAATAACGGTTGGCCATACTCTACCATTTGACCGTCTTCTACTAGTATTTCAGTAATTTCCCCTGTGACTTCTGCTTGTATTTCATTAAATAATTTCATAGCTTCCAAAATACATACTGTTGATTCGTTTGAAACAGAATCTCCTATTTGAACATATGGACTTTCCTCTGGTGAAGGTGATTTATAAAATGTGCCAACCATTGGTGCATTGATTGTTTTTAAATTGTCATTTTCTTGGGTAGAACTTGTATCATCAGAATTTTGTGTATCAAGTTGATTTGAAACAGCTGGTTGTTGTGGTGCAATCTGTTGCATCGGTTGTTGTGAAACTTGAGGTGTGATAATCTCAGTTTCTTTTTCTTTTTTTAAGTTAACTATATTCCCTTTATCTTCTATATTTATTTCAGTCAAGCTAGATTGATCAAGAATTTCAATTAATTCTTTAATTTCTTTAAAATTCATAAATACTGACTCCTTCAGATTGTTTTCATTTACCTAGTTTATTTTACTTTAGTGAAATGTTCAATTCAAGCATATACATATTTTCTATTATAACTCATTAACTTTTATAGTTAATCAATAATTAACTATAGTTTTGTGTCAAAATGATTTTCCGTCCTTACGCAAATAATAAAAGCCCTTCCATTTAAAGTAAGTGGAAAGGCTTCTAAAATAATTTGCAAATGCTGTCATCAAGTGGTGAGTGTCACTGATGAATTAAGCTCTTGACACGTAACTTCCATCACTTGTGTTAATTACTAAAGTATCTCCTTCATTAACAAATAATGGTACATTTAGTGTATAACCTGTTTCAACAGTCGCAGATTTTGTTGCACCAGTAGCAGTATCACCTTTAATACCTGGTTCTGTTTCTGTTACTGTAAGCTCAACGTTTTTTGGCAATTCAATACCTAAAGTTTCATTTTCATAACTTTGAATTTGAACTTCCATATTTGCTTTTAAGAAATTTAATTCATGTTCTAAGTAATCAGCAGGTAATTCAATTTGATCAAATGTTTGGTTATCCATGAAAACGTGTGTATCACCATCGGCGTATAAATATTGCATGCGACGATTTTCAATCATAGCAGTTTCAACTTTTTCTCCGCCTCTAAATGTCTTCTCTTGGATCGCACCTGTTCTTAAGTTACGTAATTTTGAACGTACAAATGCAGCACCTTTTCCTGGTTTTACGTGTTGGAAATCTAAAACTTTCCAAATACCATTATCTACAGAAATTGTTAAACCTGTTTTAAAATCATTAACCGAAATCATTCAGTTTCCTCCTTAATATAAGGTCTTCTATAAAATAATAAGGTCTTTAGACGATTTAGTAAAGCGTTCGCAACCATTTTCGGTAATTAATATATCATCTTCAATACGTACGCCACCAATTCCATCTAAATATATACCGGGTTCAATTGTAACACAATTATTTAATTCTAATGTAGATTCAGATTTTTTAGATAAATTTGGACCTTCATGTACGTCTAATCCTATACCGTGCCCTAACGAATGGCCAAAGGCCTCACCGTATCCTTTTTCGGTAATATAATCTCTTGCTACTGCATCAAGTTCTTTACCAGTTATTCCTTGTTTAGCTGCTTCAATTCCTTTTAAATTTGCTTGTAATACAATGTTATATATTTCTTTTAATTGAGCATCTGGTTCGCCAATAGCAAAAGTACGGGTAATATCTGAGGCATATCCATTGTAATAAGCTCCATAATCCAAGGTAATTAATTCTCCTTGATTGATGACTTTATCACTTGCTACACCATGTGGAAGTGCTCCTCTGACTCCAGAAGCAACAATAGTATTAAAAGATGGTCCTTCTGAACCTAATTCGAGCATTTTGCTTTCTAATTTTGCTTTTAACTCGAGTTCTGTCATTCCAGCTTTAGCAACTGTTAAAATATACTCATAAGCATCATCAACAATTTGAGCAGCTTTTTGAATATTTGCTATTTCTTGTTCATCCTTGACTTCTCTTATTTTCTCAATTAAACCAGAAATACTTATTAAACTGATATAAGATTTACTTAATTGTAAATAAGTATCATAGCTTACTAAATTACCTTCAAAGCCAACATTTTGCACATTTAAGTCTTCTAGTGTGGACTTTATAGATTCTATCAGTTGTCCCTGTTGCTTAATCACTTTAAAACCAGCAGCTTGATCAGTTGCTTGCTCTATGTATCTAAAATCAGTAAGCAATAGTTTTTCGCTATTTGTAATAATCAATGCACCACTGGTTCCAGTAAATCCAGATAGGTATCTTCTATTATAATCAGATAAAACTATAATTGCTTCCAAATGTTTTGTCTTTAGAGCAGATTTTAACTTTTCAATTCTATTCAACAGTAATCACCCTATTCAATAAATTTGTACATTTCCAATATATACATTAAAATGATAGCATAATTAGTGTACAAATTTATAGTTTTTGAATTAGGAGAGAGTTATGAAGAAAAAATTATTCGCTATTTTATGCGCTTCGTGTTTACTCGCCGGTTGTGGAAGCCAAAATTTAGGCCCATTAGAAGAGAAAACAACAAAATTACGTGACGAAAATCATAAATTAAAAAGTGATATACAAGACTTAAAACTTGAAATAAAAGAAGAAAAAACAAATATTACTGCATTAGAAAAAGATAAAAATAATATCAAGAATGCGAAAAGTAATAAAAAGAAATTAAATCATATTAAGGCGTCTTCTGAATATTATCAAGATGTCGCAAAAGCAATTGGTGATTATAATGATATTGAAGACGAAGTCTCAAAAAATAAGCAGAGCGAAAAAGTTCAAAATAAATTAACCGATATTACTAATAAAATTGATAGTGCATTTACTACATATAAAAGTAAAATTGATAAAGATAAAATGAATGACGAAGATAAAAAGAAACATAAAAATATTACTAAATTAAACAAGTCATTAGATTCTGCCATGAGTGATATAAGGGATGGTTATAACGAGAAAGATAAGAAAAAACTTAATAAAGGGCAAACTACTTTATCAAAAGTGAGCATAAGCAATGAGTAATGTGACATATAAATAGGAGTGTGTATTTTGAAACAAGCAATATTTTATATCGTAATCGCAATTGCATTAGTTGGTTTAATACTTAACTTGGATGCATTTTTATTTAGTTTTGTAAGAATGGCTATCAGTTTAGCAATTTTTGCAGGCATCATTTATTTAATTTATTATTTTTTCTTTTTAACAGAAGATCAAAGAAAGTATAAGCGTGCCCAAAGAAAATATAGAAAAAGACATAAAAAATAATAAAAATTGAGTTTTGAATGTTTAACATTATTGAATAAATTAAAGCATTTACCCAACAATTAAATTCAAAAATTGTTGGGTAAATGCTTTTTTATAGCGTATTTAATTATTTTCTATAAGTCCATTCTGATGATTGGTACTTTTTAATTAATGCGTTAACTTCTGCGTTTTGCTGAGAAGTCAATTCTAAAGGTTTTAAATTGATATTTAATCCTTTTTTGAATCCACTTTCGAATGCTTGTTCCATTTCATCTAAAGTGATGTAGCGATCAGATATATCATTAATTGCTACTGCTTTATCGACAAACGCTTGCTTCATTTTCTCTTTCAAACGGTCATTTTTAAATATAAACATATCAAATAAATCATCAATATCTATATCTTGTAACAATGAACCATGCTGCAGAATCACACCCTTTTGTCGCATTTGGGCACTTCCTGCAATTTTGCGTCCTTCTACGACTAATTCATACCAACTGGAAGCATCAAAACAAACCGCACTTCTTGGTTGTTTTAATTTAGACCGTTCTTCTTTAGTTCGTGGGATAGCAAATGAAGCATTAAAACCTAATGTTTTGAATCCTTCAAGTAGCCCTTCAGAAATGACCCTATATGCTTCTGTAACTGTTTTGGGCATGTTTGGATGTGATTCCGGTACAATAACACTATAAGTTAATTCTTTGTCATGCAAGACACCTCTGCCACCTGTTTGTCTTCTAACAAGGCCATAACCTTTATCTTTCACCTTGTCTATATCAATTTCTTTCGTTAATCTTTGAAAGTAACCAACTGAAAGTGTAGCTGGATCCCATGTATAAAATCTAATTACTGGATCAATTTCACCTCTAGATACAAAATTTAATAACGCTTCATCCATTGCCATATTATAAAATGGATCATTACTACCTGTATTGATAAAATGCCATGTTTCAGTCACAATCAAAACTCCATTCATTAAAATTAAATTGTGATAACATCTAATTTGTGTTATCGTTTTCAATAATTGTACAAAAATGTCAGTTTACGTAATTATCATGATAAAAATATTTTGATAATTTGTGCTAACAGTCTTATAATATATAATATCGGTTAATTAGGGAGGATGCAAGATGAGTAATTTTTGGTTTATAGCTTTAGCAATTTTAATAATAATCATCGCATATATGTTGTTCAATAGATATTTGAACAAAAAAGCGGTAACAGAATTAAACCAAAATGAATTCCATAATGGTTTGCGAAAAGCTCAAGTGATTGATGTAAGAGAAAAAGTAGATTATGATTATGGTCATATTAATGGTGCCCGTAACATCCCAATCACAATGTTTAAGCAAAGATATCAAGGCTTGAGAACAGATCAACCTATCTATCTTTGTGATGCGAATGGTATTGCCAGTTATCGTGCCGCTAGAATTTTAAAAAAGAATGGTTATAAAGATATATTCATGCTTAAAGGCGGATATAAAAAATGGACTGGTAAAATCAAATCAAAAAAATAAATGAATAAGTTAACATTTTAAAATTGGGCTGTTAGTTAAATAATTAGTAGCTCAATTTTTTATATAATTAAAAAATTTAAATTTATAATTTGCTAAATATTATAAATAACCTGTTTTGAATCAATTTAAATATATGGTGAAAGGCTATGATTTTATTATATTTCCAAGTAACTTCACACTATTAACTTCATTAGATTTATAGAGAACAAAGGGCCAATCCATTTTAATACGGATTAGCCCTTTGTTCTCTATATGAGGTTTATATCAAGTTAATAATTTTTAATTGAATTGAATGCTTCATACATAATTTGATTATCAATTCAAAAAATCCTTTAACATGTCATTTTAAAAATTATTTTTCTGATCTTAAATGCTCAAATTTTAATACTGGTTGACGAGCAGCTTTTGTTTCGTCTAATCGATCAATAATCGTTGTATGAGGTGCTTCTAAAACTTTATCGGGATTTTCTTTTGCTTCATTCGCAATTTCGATCATTGTGTCACAGAAATAATCTAATGTTTCTTTAGATTCTGTTTCAGTAGGTTCAATCATCATACCCTCTTCTACATTTAATGGGAAATAGATAGTAGGTGGGTGTACACCAAAGTCAAGTAAACGTTTAGCCATATCTAGCGTTCGTACACCAAATTCTTTTTGTTTTGAGCCACTTAAAACAAATTCATGTTTACAATATTGTTCATAAGGAATTTCAAAATGTTCTTTTAATCTTGCTTTAATATAGTTTGCATTTAGTACTGCTGCTTCTGAAACTTCTTCAAGTCCTTTATTACCCATAGTTCTAATATATGTGTATGCTCTTAAATAAATACCGAAGTTACCATAAAATGGTTTGACACGTCCGATTGAATGCTCGATATTATTATCGTATTTATATACATCATTTTCTTTAATTACCATTGGTTTTGGTAAGAAACTTGCAAGTTCTTTTTTAACACCAACTGGTCCTGAACCAGGTCCGCCACCACCATGCGGTCCAGTAAATGTCTTGTGTAAATTTAAATGAACAGCATCAAAGCCCATGTCTCCAGGTCTAACTTTGTCCATGATTGCATTTAAGTTGGCACCATCATAATACAATAATCCACCAGCTTCGTGTACAATATTGCGAATATCCATGATGTTTTGTTCAAAAATACCTAGTGTATTTGGATTCGTAAGCATAATTGCAGCTGTGTTTTCGTTGACAAGGCGTTTTAAATCTTCTATATCAACTTCTCCACGTTCATTTGACTTCACTGTAACAGCTTTAAATCCAGCAAATGCCGCTGAAGCAGGGTTTGTACCATGTGCAGAATCAGGAACGATGACTTCGTTACGATGTCCTTCACCATTTTTTTCATGATAAGCTTTAAAAATCATCAGTGCTGTCCATTCTCCATGTGCACCAGCTGCTGGTTGTAAAGTGACTTCATCCATACCAGTTATCTCTTTGAGTTCTTCTTGTAAGCTATGAATAATTTCTAGCGAACCTTGTACTTGAGATTCATCTTGTAGTGGATGTGATTCAGCAAAACCAGGTATTCTAGCTATTTTTTCATTTACTTTTGGATTATATTTCATGGTACATGAACCTAATGGATAAAATCCTGAATCAACACCAAAGTTTTTATTTGATAATTCTGTATAATGACGCACTAAATCTAGTTCTGCCACTTCAGGAAATTCAGCTTTGTTTTTTCTAATAAATTTGTCATCTAATAGCTTGTTAACTGCTCCATTATCAATTTCTTTTTTAGGTAAAGAATACGCGTAACGACCTTCTTTAGAACGTTCAAAAATTAATGGACTAGATTTACTTACTGCCATTTATTTCACCTGCTTTCTTAACAAATGTATCAATTTCATCTTTAGTTCGTAATTCTGTAACTGCAATTAACATATGATTGTCGAAGTTTTCTCCTATTTCACTTAAATCAAATCCGCCTATTATGTCTTCTTGAATTAAAGCATCGTTTACATCTTTAACTGGTTTATCGAACTTTACTACAAATTCATTAAATGATGTGCCATTGCTAACTTCAAATCCTTGTTGCTTAAATTGTTCTTTAGCATAGTTTGCATTCTCAAAATTTTGAACTGCAATGTCGTAAATACCTTGTTTTCCTAAAGCAGACATACAAATTGATGAAGCCAATGCATTTAATGCTTGGTTTGAACATATATTTGATGTTGCTTTATCACGTCTAATATGTTGTTCACGTGCTTGAAGTGTCAACACAAAACCACGGTTTCCATCTTGGTCTTCGGTTTGTCCAACAAGTCTACCAGGTGTTTTTCTCATGAGTTTTTTAGTAGTAGCAAAGAAACCACAATGTGGACCGCCAAACTGTGTTGGAATACCAAATGGTTGCGTATCTCCAACTACAATATCTGCACCAAAACTACCTGGTGGTGTCAATAACCCTAGTGCGATTGGGTTTGTATAAACAATAAATAATGCTTTTTTATCTTCGATATATGACTGTATTTTCTCTAAATCTTCAATTGAACCATAAAAGTTTGGATATTGGACTGCAACTGCAGCAGTATCATCATCAATAGCATTTTCAAGTTTTTCTAAATCTGTAATTGTACCATCTAAATCAACTTCAACAACTTCAAATTCTTCACGTGTTTTTACATATGTGTGTAAGACTTGTAATGCTTGATAATGCATGCCTTTTGAAACGACAATTTTATTTTTACGCGTTTGATTAAATGCTAAAATGCAAGCTTCTGCAAAACTTGTCATACCATCGTACATAGATGAGTTTGCAATATCCATATCTGTTAATTCACAAATTAAAGTTTGAAATTCAAAGATAGCTTGTAATTCACCTTGTGAAATTTCAGGTTGATAAGGTGTATATGCAGTATAAAATTCAGAACGCGAAATCATTGCATCTACTACTGCTGGGGCATAATGATCATAAACGCCTGCACCTAAAAACGAAGTATGTGTTTCTTTAGTAATGTTCTTACTAGCAATTTTATTAAGTCTTTTTGTTAATGTGGTTTCAGATTCAGCATCGGGAATAGTTAACTCTCTGTTTAATAAAATATCTTTTGGAACATCTCCAAATAATTCGCTGATTGATTCAGCACCAATTGTCTCTAGCATTTCATTTTTATCTTGATCTGTTAATGGAATATAACGATGACTCACGGTAACACCCCTTTAAATTATTTACTGATTTGATTTTTCTTCACAATTTTTGCTTTTGCTTGTCTTTTTCTAATTTGAATAATAATCTCTTTGCCCATTTCAAATGCATCTCTATCAATTATAGCTAAACCAATTGATTTACCAGTTAATGGAGATTGTGTGCCTGAAGTAACTTCTCCAATTTCATTTCCATCGATATCATAAACAGTGTAACCTGTTCTTGGTATTCCTTTATCAATCATTTCTATGCCAACTGTTCTTCTTTTAGAACCGTTTTCTTTTTGATCTTTCAACACTTTTTTACCTATAAAATCAGCATCAATTAATGGTTTAGCAGCAAATGCAATTCCACCTTCATATGGTGTAATTGATTCACTTAAGTCTTGTCCATGAAGTGGTAAACCAGCTTCTAATCTTAATGTATCTCTTGCACCAAGACCACAAGGTTCTACGTCAAATTCTAATATTGAATCCCATAAAAATGGTGTATCATCTGATTTACAATAAATTTCAAATCCATCTTCACCTGTGTAACCAGATTGGGATAATATTACGTTTTTACCAAAGAATTCAACATCTTGTAAGAATTCAAAAGGAGACATTTCTGATATATTCTGTTTCACATGCTTTTGAACAAAATCACGTGCATTTGGACCTTGTATAGCTAATTGACCATAATCTGTTGATACATTTAAGACTTCAGCATCAAAATTTTCAGATTGTTTTTTCATCCATTCAAAGTCTTTATCTGTGTTTCCAGCATTTACGACTAATAAATATGCTTTTTCACTGAGTCTATAGGTGATTAAATCATCGATGATACCGCCTTGCTCGTTACACAATGCTGTATATTGCGCCTTTGTTGTGTCTAAATTGTCAGTGTCATTTGAAAGCAAGTATTGTACTAATTGATCTGCTTCAGAACCTTTTATTAAAATTTCACCCATGTGACTTACATCAAATAAGCCCATATTAGTTCTTACAGCATTATGTTCTTCTTTAATACTTGAAAATTGAACTGGCATAGCCCAACCACCAAATTCAACAATTTTTGCACCGAGATCCACAAAGTTTTGATAAAGTGGTGTGCGTTTTAATTCATTTACCATTGCTAAACCCCCTATTAATATATTAAAAAAGACAGAGTAGACTAAGCCTACCCTGTCAATAAATCCAGGAATGCGTCTCAGTATTATCCTTTTGCCTGAGAGTTTCGTTAAACTTGCACCTTCGGCGATGGTTATATAAATAATTAACCATTCTCTCTAATACTGGTCATTCGCTTTCATCGTTTCCAATATTTTTTTATATGTAACTGGAAGCGATTTATTACTATTCACTTTGATGAATGCGATTTCATTATATCTTGAAACTCTAGTTGAATACAAGCTTTTTAATTTAAAAAAGGGTTTATTATTCGCATTGGGTCTATTACTATCATTCTTAATTCTATCGTATAGAATTTCTATGTCGCAATCTAACCATATAACATGTTTTTGTTCTTTTAATAAGTTAAAGGCATCATTGCCTTCGATGATACCCCCGCCTGTCGCAATGACGTCAAATTGGTTCGCACATTTTTTTAAATACTTAAACTCTAAATTGCGAAATCCTTTTTCACCTAATTGTTCAAAAATTTCTGGAATTGTTTTTCCTTCTTGTTGCACTATAAATTCATCTAAATCTACAAAACTTAATTGATTGTTTTGTGCAATATATTTTCCTAATGTTGTTTTTCCTGTCCCCATAAAACCTATTAAAATAAGTGGTGTGTTAATTTTATTTTTCAAAAATATCTTCCTTTTGTAATTGTAATTTAATTTGTTTATCATAATATGATTCAATGTTATTAAGCGTTTTTAGTTGAAGATTAAATTGAGAAGTATATATTGCTATTAGTGATAAATATAGCATATAAATAACCATCACAAAAGGGTATATATACCCTTTCATATTAGAATTGTACTGCCTTTTCAAAGGAACCCCCTGTATAATACATTTTCAATTTTAATTTTAAATGCTTATTTTTTAGTAATATAAATTGCGCATTTTTTACATTGTTTAATAAGGTAATGTTTCCTGTGTTATTTACAGTTTTAATAATCTTATTATTTTTAAACTCGTACCTTATAATATTTTTCCTTATGTTAAATTTTAAAATACGGCCGTTTTTATCAATTTCAAGTGCTTTTGAATTGTTTTGTAACATTGCTTCAGTCATGTCTCTTGAAAAAAATTCTATATCAATTGATGAATCTAAATTAAATTGATTCTTTGTTGGGACGATTGATTTATATAATAGAGGTAGCATAGTGAATATTAATATAGTAATAAATAATGTAAATAATACTTCGATGTAAGTAAAGCTGGAATATTTACTTGTGAAAACATTTTTCATTATTATTGTCCTTTGTTTTTATGCATAAATTAGAATTAGTTAATTTTATTTTATAACCGTCAATATTTACGCCGTTTATTAAACGCTCACTATCATTATATTTCAAAGCTAATAATATGATTCTTTTCATACTTATGTTTTCAATTTTATCATTAAAAGTATGATTTAATTCTAAAACCATAGGCAAAAATACACTACACATTATAAGCATGCAAGTAAAAGCGATATATGCATCCATAAGTATACTACCGTTAATGTTTAATTTTTTCATATCTTAATCTTCCTTTTTCAATATGAAATATTAGTTTGAAAATTTCATTATCAACTGAAAGTAAGACACTACCAAATTTATTTATATTACCTTTATTGTTAAATGTTAAATACCTTATATTACTTTTAGGATGTACAAAAGTATTTGGTGGAAATACTATATCTTTGTTTTCAATTGACTGTTCTCTAACTATAATTTTATTTGAATAGTCGTTAAATATAAGTGTTAAAGACTTATCATCTTTTATTGCTTTAGATTTTAAATAATTGAGTTGAGTGATTAAATTATTCATAAAATTATTGTTCACATTATTTTTTTTATCATTAATAGGTATATGATTGACTTGAACAATTAATAAGATACTAATAATAGCCATAACCATTAACATCTCGATATATGTAAATGCTTTACTAGTTTGCAATTACTTCACCATTGTTAATTGTGATAGTAGCACCTGATTTACAATTTTTTTGGTTTTCTTTAATATAGCCATCCGCAATCAATTCATCTATAGATTGTGGTTTTTTATTATGTTTTAAAGTATATGCTTCAACTTGACTTTCAATCATTTTTATTTGGGCATCACAACCTGTACTTTGAATATGTGAAGATTGTTTTGCAATATTGGGTATAATCAATATCAGTAATAAACTGATAATTAAAAGCACGAGGAGCATCTCAATTAAAGTAAAAGCACGTTTATTAAAAAATTGTTTTATTTTATTCATTAAAAGCCTCCAAGTCTTATTATTTAATCGTTTGCATTAGATCAAACATAGGTAACATAATCACTAAATATAGCGCAATGATTAAGATGCCTAGCATTAAAAATATAGTTGGTTGTATAAATTTCATTAATCGTTGCAGATAGCGTTCAATTTTTGTAAATATAATTTCACTATATAATTTTAATTCTATGTCTAGCTTTCCTATCTTTTCGCCTTCCTCAATAAAGTTAATCAAGCCTTCTTCAAAACAGGAAATCTTTTTTAATATTTCACTTAACTTATAGCCATTTTGTGTACCTGTTGCCAATTTTCTAGCAAGATAAATTAAATATGAGTCATTTTTTTGTTTAGAATAAATATCAACGATTGATTGTAAGTTCACACCATTCTTATAAAACAATGCAAATTCAGTAGAAAGTCTATAAGTTTTATAAAATTTGAAAAAAGTACGTAAAATCGGGATTTTTAATATAATTTTGTACTTTAAGTTAATGGGTAGTTTTTTTGTAGATATATAAAATGAGTAAGAAAAAATTAAGCAGATAAATAAAATAATAAAAAGTGTTCTAGGTAAATATATTAATAAAGATGATAAAATTAATTGTGTTTTTGAAATTTCAACATCAAAGCTATTATAGAGAGATTGAAATTCAGGTATAATAGTATGATTTAAAATGATTAACATACCTATAAAAATTGTAATTAAGAGCAAAGGGTATTGAAGTGTTTTTAGTAGTTGTAGCTTTGCTTTGTTATTTCGAATTAAATAGTCTTGGGCATGTGGTAAAGTTGATGTGAGTTCACTGAATAACTCTGAAAAATATATTAGCATGATAATAATTTTGGGATATTTTAGTAACAATAATATTTCGTAACATTGTGCGCCTTGATCTAGGCGAGTATTAATCTGAGTCACTATTTTTGGTGTTTTTATTGTTAAGTGTTGTAGTAAAAATTTAAATGATGCTGATAATGTGAATCCATGCTGAAGTAAATCATGTAATCTTTGAAGTAATTCAATTTGGTTTTTTTCACTGATAATCATAAATCGTGGTGAACTAAAGATATCTATTAAGTGTTTCTTCACAAATTTCCCCTTCTTTTGCCATTTCATGCAATTTATACGACAAATTTTTGAATGTGTTTGGAAGTGTAAGTTGATTTTCAAAATAAAATGCTATATCTTCTCGAGTTAATTGTTCATAAATTAAAGAACGTTCATCTTTTGAGGTGTTTACTAATCTCTGATTGATAATACTTAATACCGTCTGTCGTAGTTCTTGAATACTTATACCCATTTCTAATAATCTACTCAATGCGCCCTTACAATTATTTGAATGTATCGTTGAAAGTACTAAGTGACCACTTAAACTTGCATGAATAACTTGTTTAGCAATCATAGCATCCCTGATTTCACCAATAAGTATAATATCTGGATCACATCTTAAAATCGCCTTGAATGAATTAGCATAATTAATCCCTGCTTTTTCATTAATAGAAACTTGTGTTATACCTTCAACCAAACGTTCTACAGGGTCTTCTACAGTAATTATATTAACATTTAATTTTTCCTTTGCGTGCACTATCAGTTGATACATTAACGTACTTTTGCCAGACCCAGTAGGTCCACTAAACAGTATTAAACCTTGTTTTTTATGGACTAGTTTAAATAATTGATTTATACTAAGTGCTTTTGCTGAACTTTGAAAATATTGAGGTATAATTCTCACTACGCAACTTTCAAATCCAAGAGATAAAGGTAAAGTTGATACTCTTAAATAGTATAATTGTTTAAGTTTGTAAGCGTATCTTCCACTTTGTGCGGTGCTGTGTGTTGATACATCTAAACCTGCTTGATATTTCATATATGTGAGCAACTTCCTATAAATATTGACTTCTATCGTTTCTATAGTGTTTAAATATTCTTTTTTTCTAAATTTAATGTATACCTTTTTGTGGTTTGGAATAAAGTGTACATCTGATACATTTTCCTTAATCGCTTTATCAATGATATTTTTAAAGAGTAACTTCAAAAAAACACCTCCTACAATAATACACGTAGGAGGTGTTAATATTACTTTATGAAATAAAACTAACCATGCAAATATGGATTAAGTTGTTCGTCTTCTATCGTTGTATATGGCCCATGTCCTGGGAATAATGGTAAGTCATCCTCTAATTTGAACAATTTATCTAATATAGAGTCAACCAAAGTTTCATAATCGCCTTTATATAAGTCAGTTCTTCCTATACCTTGATAAAACAAAGTATCTCCAACTACAGCAAAATCATCAAATATAAAAGATAAACTACCAGGTGAATGTCCAGGTGTATGAAGTACTTTAAATTTAAAGCCCTCAATTTCCATAGAGCCTTCATCAATTTTTTGTGGTGATACATGACTAATGACAGGTGTTAATCCATATTGTTTAAACTTTTGTGAACCATTTTTTTCTGTATTAGTTAAAAAATCGAACTCACTAGGATGCATATAAACAGGCACATTAAATTTATCAACGATTTGATCTAAAGCCCCGATATGGTCAAAATGTGCATGTGTTAATAATACTGCAATGACAGGTTTATTAATTTGATTTAATTTTTTTATAATTAATTCATAATCAGCCGCTGGATCTACTAAAATCACATTCTTATCATTTTCAATAAAATAAGTATTCGTTTTAACTAAGCCCAATGCTAAACTAGATATTTGCATTGTTAGTGACCTCCACTATCTAAATGATTTTCAACAGATTTTAGTTTGTCATTCATTTTTCGAGATTTGTCTCTTCGATCGTCAATTCTTATATTAGTACAAACTCTATCAATACCTTTATCAAATGGTAATTCATGGATTGCTTGAACGACTTCAAATAAATCTTTTAAATCTCCCTCAATCAAAGTATTCATTGGTGTCAATTGATAATCAATTTTACCTTGTGCTTTAAATTCTTTTAATTTTGTTTGTATCTCAGCAATATACTTACTAACACTTGGTCCTTCCGTACCCACAGGTATAACTACTACATCTACTATAGCCATTATTTCACACCTTCCTTTTCAATTATATAAGTATAAATTAAACCAGCAGCACCAGTAATGCCCGCATCATTGCCTAGTTTAGCTTGAACGATTTCTGTACCTTGTTGTGCTGGTGTAAAAGTTAGATTATGGTACTCTGTTTTTATATTTTCTATTAATATTAAACCAGCAGTTGACATTCCTCCGCCTAAAACAATATATTTAGGATTACTTGTTACGCTGATAATACTACACAAATATGCAATATAATTAGCCACGCGTTCGGTAATAAAGATACAGAATTGATCTCCAGCTTTTGCCGCATCAAATACTGCTTTCGCGGTAACTTCATTATCTTTTATTAATTGAAGTATCGAAGATTTAAACGTTAATTTAGGGTAATAAAAATTCACTAAATTGACGACGCCAGTCGCAGAAGCAACGGTTTCAATACAACCTGATTTTCCGCAATTACATTTAAAGCGTTGGTCATGGTCAACTCTAAAATGACCAATTTCAGCACCAGAGCCATTATGACCATGTACAATTTCTCCATTAGAAATAATACCGCCTCCAAGGCCAGTGCCTAATGTAATTGCAACCACATCGTCTGCGCCATGTCCTGCCCCTTTATGCTTTTCACCTAATGCTGCAACATTGGCATCGTTATCAACATAAACTGGACAGTCTACAAATTGTTGGAAAATTTCTCTGACATTAACTGTTTCTTTCCAATATAAGTTAACGGCACCATTCAC
Organism: Staphylococcus ureilyticus; assembly: GCF_025558845.1. Taxonomy (NCBI): domain Bacteria; kingdom Bacillati; phylum Bacillota; class Bacilli; order Caryophanales; family Staphylococcaceae; genus Staphylococcus; species Staphylococcus ureilyticus. The sequence continues at coordinate 1,322,049 of NZ_CP094825.1, forward strand.
TTCACCTGTTTCAAAATTCACTGGTCCTGGTATACCTATACCAACACCTAAAACATCTGAAAAAGCAAATTCTGAATTATCAACATGTTCAACGAAAGATTCATAAACATTTTCCAAAAGTGCATAACCTGTAACATCTGACGTATCAGTTTTTATAGACCATTTTTCAATTCGTTCTAATTGTTCGTCGAATATACCTAGCTTACAAGTTGTACCACCAATATCTGCTGCTAAGATAATTTTTTTCATGTTTTTATTCATCCTTCTCTTATTTTTAAGGAATGCTAAATTGAATCCTTGTTTCGTCAATAGACGATTTTAACGATTAACGTGTCAACATAGTAGTCTTTTTCCTTAAAATATATTTTTCTCTGTATAAAACATATATATCTATATTAATACTTTTCATTTCATAAATGCAATGATAATGAATATAAAGATACATTATATCAGCACTTGCATGATTGCTGTTATTTAGTTTCAATATTTTATCACTGTTATTTTGGTAGATATCTATAATATCAGTAACTACATTTTCATGGAACTTTCGTAAAATTAGTGTTCACTTTTTCTTTGACTAATCACTAATTTGGACTTAATATAATCATCTTTAGAAATTAAATTATAGGAATATAATGAATGAAGCTCTTGTTGCATCATTTCATAAACATCATTTTTATCCTTAAAATATATAATAAAACCAAATTTTTTTAAAAGTTGTTGAACATCATAAAAAGTATTAATCTCATGAATCACTGTCATCGCTCAATTCTTTATTTAAATTTATATAATCATTATTTGTTGGATCTAATTTCAAAGCGGACTTAATGTATTTTTTTGCTTTATCTTTGTTATCGATGGACCTATTTGCAACCGCTAGTTGGTAATTTAATAATGCAGAATCTGGGAAGTTTCTTAAACCTCTTTCCCATGTTGCCATACCTTCTGATTTTGAATCAGTTGTCGCATTAATTAATCCTTTTAGGTAGTATGTTTCATCATCAGCATAACTTTTATTCACCGTATGTTGTACCATATCTTCAGCACTTTTATAATTGCCATTTTTCATTTCTTTTTCAATGATTGTATTATAAATATTATCTTCTTGAATCGTAAAAATCCTAATTTGTGCTGCAATAAATAAAATAATCATTACAATTAGAAAAAACCAGAATTTATTTTGATTAATTCTAAAATAATATCCTATAAGTGTTATCAATAAACCACCAATAAATCCACCAACATGTGCTACAATATTTACATTTTGCATTAGTAATGAAACGCCAATTAGGACGAAAAGAACAATTAGCAATTGACCAATCAACTTTTGGTTAAATTGTTTACCAATATACATAAAAGCAAAAATGGCACCTATCAGACCAAATATAGCACCGCTTGCACCAACGGAAACGGTGTCTGTATTAAAAGATAATGAAGCAAAATTACCAAACAAACCAGAAACAAAATAAATAATTAAAAATCTCCAATGCCCAACGATAGATTCTACTATTTTTCCAAAAATAAATAAACTTAACATATTCATTAATATATGTTCAAAGTTATAATGTAAAAATATGGATGTAATGAGTCTGTACCATTCTCCATGGACGACATTAAAATGTACAAGACCCCCAACATCTAAAAGTTTTAAATCAGAAAATCGATTTAACAATAATACCATCGAAAGCCAGATAATAATATTAATTATTATTAATAAATATGTAACTGGTGCAAATTTCAGCATATGTTTTTCAATAGGATTATTATTTAATGCTCTTTGTTTATAAAAACCTTTTGTATGGTTCGCATCGCGATTAAACACAAACTTCACAAAAAAGTTGGGCATTATTTGATCTATATGCTCTTTTTGACGTAAAATTTTCACTTTGAATTTAACTGATTTTAGCTCATCTAAATTTTCATTTGTAAATGTTTTATCGGTATAAATATATAAATTATAATTATGGGGTTTGAAACCTAAAAATGTAATTATATCTTCTTCATGGTCTTGGATTCTACTTTTATCAAATCTTACTTCTTGTGTAGAATTAGCACCAAATTTAAATATTGCAACGGATTGCTTTCTTTTATTTGCAAGCCAAACTTCAGTATCATCTTGATTACGATGCACAACTTGATAATTTAAATATTTTATCCAAGTATAAATTGACTTCCAAAAATGCTTTTCTGTAATCATTTTTCCCTCCATTAATTTGTAGTCGCTATAATTAGTTTTTGCACTGGTTGATCATGTGCTTCTATTTCAAAATTATTTATTTGAAAGTCATAAATTAAACTTATTGTTGGCTGCTGATGTTGTGATAAAAATTTATCAAAATAGCCGCCACCATAGCCGATTCTATAACCTTTATTATTAAATACTACACCAGGCACGATTAATAGGTCTAAATCATTTGTTATTTCTGTGTCACTTGTAACATAATTAATTCCTTTATCGTCAGGTGTAATATTTGATAAATTATCTAACTCCTTAAATGACATTGTTTTGTTTTTATAATTAGTTTCTGGTACAAATACTTTTTTATCATCATTTAATATTTTCGAAATGATGGGATAAGTATCTACTTCATGTTGCATTGAGAGGACAACTCCAATACGATATGCCGATTTATATTCAGATGTATTCATTAATTGTTGTGTTAAGTATTGATCAGCAGATAATTTTTGATCTTGATCCGAAAATTGTTTCATTTTATTTATGGTTTCTTTTCTTAACTTATGTTTACTCATATATGACACCTTCCCATTTTATATCCTCTTTTATTATAACGATAATAATATATTATGTCATCAAACTGTCATTTCAATATTTTTAATAAAAAAAATAACCAGATTCTAAAATTAGAATCTGGTTAAAAATTTAATTATTTTGTTTCACGGTGCAATGTATGTTTGTTATCACGAGCACAGTGTTTTTTCATTTCGATACGTTCAGGATTAGTACGTTTATTTTTTGTTGTGATGTAGTTTCTTTCCCCACATTCTGTGCAAGCTAGTGTTACGTTTACGCGCATGCTAATTCCTCCTTACCTTTTCAAAATACGACTTATTTATCATACCATTTAGTTATAAAATTGAAAAGTATTATTTTTCATATATACCATACCCATAGGTTTTTAACTTAAAAATGAGTTATATGAATTTTATTTTTTATCTTTTTCCTTAAAATAATAGTTAATGATATCTCTACCTAAGTCACCACCATTAAGCCAAGGTTCTGGTACAGGTTGATTTGTATATACAATTGAAAATGCTAATTTCGGATTATCACTTGGTGCATAACCTACGTAAGTTGAATTTACTTTTGGTTTGCCGTCCTGGAATACTTCTGCTGTACCAGTTTTACCAGCTGAAGGCACAACAGTATCATTGAAACTTTGATAACCTGTACCTTCTTTTTCATTATATGCCATTTTGAAACCTTCTTGCACTTGCTTAACTTGATCTGATGTATTGTTAACTTTATTTAATACGTCGCCTTTTACTTTTTGTTTCACAGGGCCTAATGAATCTTTATTTGTTGCTTTTCTGATTTCTAAACCAATATGTGGTTGAATTCTATAACCACTGTTCGCAATCGTAGAAGCATATTGGGATAATTGTAACGGTGAATAAGTGTCATATTGTCCAATTGCCAAATCTAAATAATTACCTGGATTATCTGTTAGCGGTTCTATTTGTCCGCCAGTCTCATTTGGTAAATCGATACCTGTTTTAACACCTAAACCAACTTGATTTAGTCCTTTTCGTAATTTTTGACCTGCTTCTGAGATATCAGTAGGTAGTGACATGTTTGGCGCGTATGGTGAACCTGCTATTTTTAATGCTGTTTTAAACATATATACGTTTGATGAATGCATTAAAGCTTCTTTATCATCTATAGTTACTTTACCATCTTGGTTAAAGTATGAACGTTTAGAAAGACCACCAGAAAATTTCAATGGTTCATCAACCATTTTTTCGCCCACATTAATAGCATTATTTTGATAACCAGCAAGTAATGTTCCGCCTTTAACAGACGATCCAACAGCGTATTGTGATGTAAAAGTTCCGATATCATAATCGGTTAAATCACCATTTTTATCAATTTGTTTACCAGCCATTGCTAAAATATCGCCATTATTCGGATTTTGAACAACCACTAAAGCATTGTCCATATCTTTAGCACCTTCACTACGTAATTTGCTTATTTGTTTTTCTAAATATTCTTCAGTTTTCTTTTGCAAATCAATATCAATACTTAAAACAAGATCATCTCCGCGTGACCCCTTATGAATCACTTGTGAATCAATAACTTCTCCTGATTTATCTGTTGTATATTTCATTTCTTTCTTTTTACCTTTGAGAATATCATCATACTGATATTCCAAATAAGATTTTCCTACACGATCATTTCTTGAATAACCTTTTGACAAATATTGTTCTGTAAATTCTTTTGGAATACCTTCTTGTGTCGTAGAGACATCACCAAAAATACCACGTAATGTATCATCATATGGATACTTTCGATCCCAGTCCATTGTTGTATTAACCCCTGGTAAATCAGAAAGTTTTTGTGACACTGCAGCATATTCTTCATCAGTAACATCTTCATTTTTAATCATTTGAGGATCTAATGCAGAACCTGACATCATCTCTCTAAATATCGCTAATACTTGTAAATCTTTGTCTGAAAATGAATCAAATTGTTGCTTTCCAATTTTTTTATGTAACGTTTCATCATATTGTTCTTGTGAAATACTCCCATCATCTAACAACGCTTGTTCTTTTTTCATTAATTTGTCAGCTTGATTAGGGTGTTTTAAAATCCAAAAATCTTGTTTATCTCGATCTGTGATTTTATCGGTATCCATTTTTATAAGTTTCGATAAATCAGTAGCTATTTTTAAAACCTCTGATTGAGAAGTTTTTCTTCCCCGAGAAAAAGTGATGGCTTTTTTTGATGCATTATCTACTAGAACTTTACCGTTTCTATCGAGAATTCTTCCTCTCGGAACAGCTTCATTAACAGTTAAATTCTCACTATTTTTAATTAATTGTTTATAATGAGAGCCTTGTGCAATTTGCAAATAACCTAATCGTAAGACAATTATTGCAAAAATAAATACAATTAGACCAAACACAAAGCTTATTCTTTTATTCATCGTATTTCTTATTTTCTCATCGTTTGATTTTTCCTTTAATCTTTTTAGCAAAACAACATACCTCTATTCAAAAGTGATCACTTTAAATGATATATGAAATTGATACAGATTTCTATTATTTTAAATAAAAAAATGACGACCTGTGTAAGGCCGTCAAAAATAGAAGCTTAATTATTTAGCAGCGTTATATAATTCATCAACTTTTTCCCAATTTACAACGTTCCAGAAAGCACTAATATATTCTGGACGTTTGTTTTGGTATTTAAGATAATAAGCATGTTCCCAAACGTCTAAGCCTAAGATAGGTGTTTTACCTTCAGTTAATGGGTTATCTTGGTTTGGAGTTGTAACAATTTCTAAATTGCCATTATTAACAACTAGCCAAGCCCAACCTGAACCAAAACGAGCTGCAGCTTTATCTGCAAATTCTTCTTTAAATGCATCTAAAGAACCCCATTGTTCCTTAATTTTATCAACTACAGTTCCTTTTTCTTCAGAGTTTGGAGTTAATAATTCCCAGAATAATGAATGGTTTAAGTGTCCACCACCATTATTTCTAACAGCTGTTTGAATATTTTCTGGTACACTGTCTAAATTTGCTACAATTTCTTCAATTGATTTAGATTCTAAATCAGTACCTTCAATTGCTGCATTTAATTTAGTAACATAAGTGTTATGATGTTTGTCATGGTGGATTTCCATTGTTTGTTGATCAATATGTGGTTCTAATGCGTCAGAACCATAAGGTAAATTTGGTAATTCAAAAGCCATAAATAATCATCCTCCTAATTAATCTGTAAATAAAGCATAACAACTAAAAATGATTACAACAATGAATATGCTTACAAACTTATTCAAAAGTCATAAAATTATATTTGTTATCTTTAGTTCCTTTACTATTATATCTCAAAATAGTGGATTTTAAACATAAAGGACAAAGTATTTTAAAAATTCAATAAAATTCAGACTAATGACCTATATTTAGAAGGAAACTTTTTAGTAATAAACGTCGATAGGTGCTATTTTACATTAGATACACGCTAAAAATTTTAAGCATGTTGACAAGCTTCACATATGCCATATACTTCTAATTTGTGTGTGTGAATATCGACTTTTGGTAAGAAAGTCTTTATCTGTTCAATTGGACAGAAATCAATTATTTTTGTATCACCACATGATTCACAAATAAAGTGATGATGGTGGTGGTCTGTACATGCTATTCTAAACTTCATTTCACCGTCGAGTTCAGTACCCTCAACGATACCTAAATCTTTAAATAAATGTAAATTTCGATATATTGTATCAAATGAGATACCTGGATAATCTTTGTCTAATTTTTGCTGTATATATTTTGCGTTAATGTATTTATCTTCTTCTATAAAAACATTTATCATATCTTTTCTTTTATTTGTATACTTGTGTCCTTCTGCTTTTAGAATATTAATTGCTTCATCTATTTTCATTATTAATAGCCCCTTTCACAGTTTTTAATTTAAACTTTTGATATGACATCATCATTGCTAATAAAAGTACAAGTAATACGACAATTACGCCTCCAGGAGAAATATTCATATAAAATGCTAATACTAGCCCTGCTATAACTGAAAATTCACCAATTAACACGCTTAATATAATAAGTTGTTTGAATCCTTTTGTCATACGCATTGCTATAGCTATCGGTAATGTAATTAATGCACTTACTAATAAAATACCTACGACTCTCATAGATGCAGATATGACCATTGCGACGATAATAATAAATAAAAATTGTATCCATTTCGGAATACCTATAACTTTACTATATTCTTCATCGAATGAAAGAATGAATAATTCCTTGTAAAATAACAATATAAATGCTAATACAATAATAACGATTGCGATAATAGTTGATAAATCGCTGATAGTTACAGCACTGATTGATCCAAATAATAATCCAACAATTTCTTGATTAAAACCATCTGCAAGCGAAATAAAAATGGCACTTAATGCTATGCCTGCACTCATTATAATAGGGATCGCAATTTCTTGATAATTACTATACGATGTTCTCAGTTTTTCAATCAATAACGCACCAATGATTGCAAACAATATCCCAAACCACATTGGATTAATAAAAGTTAGTGCGGGTGCAATAGTCACAAAAAACATCCCGAATGAGATACCACCAAGTGTAACGTGACTTAAAGCATCTGCAATTAATGATAGCCTTCGTACAACAATAAATGCACCAATTAATGGGGCAATAAAACCAATCAAAATACCACTTAATAGAGAGTATCTCATAAAATCAAAATTTAATAATGCCTCAATCATGATGAACAACACTCCCTATTATGTTGGTGATCTACAAATTGTATAGGATGACCGTATATTTTAGATATTTCTACCTCATCTAACGATTTAAAATCCTCTGTCGTGCCATGAAAATGCAGATGCTTGTTTAAACATGCTACTTCTGTAGCAGTATCAGCCACGACACCTATATCATGCGTAACCAAAATGATAGTTACGCCTTCATTTTTTAAAGTTTCTAGTGTTTCATAGAATTCACTGACGTGTTTTGCATCTATACCGTTAGTTGGTTCATCTAATATAAGGACTGAAGGGTTACTTATCAATGCTCGTGCAATTAATACACGTTGTTGTTGTCCACCTGATAATTCTGCAATATTTTTATTAATTAAATGGCCTATATTCAATCGATTTAATACGGCTTCCACTTTATTTTCATCATTTTTATTAAACCACTGAAATAACTTTTTACGTTTCGTTAGTCCACTCATAACGACTTCTTTAACACTTGCAGGAAAACCTGCTTTAAAAGCTTGAGCTTTTTGTGAAACATAACTAATCTTGTATAAAGATTGTTTTCCATTATATACATTACCATCTACAAGTATTTCACCTTTTTGCAACGGTAACAATCCTAAAATAATTTTTAGCAAAGTTGATTTACCGGCACCATTAGGTCCAACTATAGCCAAAAATTGTCCTTTATTAATTTTAATATTAATATTTTCTAATACTTTTTTGTTTTCAAAATAATAATCGATGTTTTTTAATTCGAACACTGGAGTAGTCATCTTTTCACCTCGTTCTATACTATACAACTTGCAAACAATTATGTAAATAGTAATGTTTACGAATTAACAAAAAAGGATGATATAGAGACTCATTTTGAATTGAGTTCACTATGTCATCCTTTAAATACATTTATCTATTTTTTCACATTTTTGATTATAATTCATTTTTTTAATATTATTGCATTAAAATTTTATCCTTTAAACTTGGATCAAATTGTTGTTGTTTAAGCATTTTAATTTCAAATTTATAAGGTGGTTTTTTATTCTTTTTATCTTCACCAACATAGGGTGTTTCAAGTATTTTGGGAATATTTTTAAACGTATCATGATGAACGATATAATTTAAGGCATCAAATCCGATATAACCAAAACCTATATTTTCGTGTCTATCTTTATGAGCACCAATATCATTTTTACTATCATTTACATGAACAACTTGTATTCTATCTATGCCTATTATCTTATCAAATTCATTCAACACACCATCAAAATCTTCTTTTACATTATAGCCTGCATCATGAGTATGACATGTATCGAAACACACAGATAAACGTTCATTATGTTTGACACCATCTATAATTCGAGCGATTTCTTCAAAATTTCTCCCAATTTCTGAACCTTTGCCAGCCATTGTTTCAAGTGCAATGCGTACATTATTGTCATTCGTCAGCACTTCATTTAGACCTTCTATGATTTTATTAATACCAGCGTCAGCACCTTCTCCTACATGTGAGCCAGGGTGCAATACTATGTCTTTGGCACCAATGGCTTGCGTTCTTTCAATTTCACTTTGTAAAAATTCTACGCCTAGGTTAAACACATGTGGTTTGACAGTATTTGCAATATTTATTATATAAGGTGCATGTACTACAATATTTGAAAGACCGTACGTTTGCATTAATTCTTGTCCCTGATCAATATTTAGCTCTTCTATTGGCTTTCTTCTTGTATTTTGTGGTGCACCTGTATAAATCATAAAAGTAGATTCACCGAATTTATGTGCTTCTTCAGCTGAACCTGCCAACATTTTTTTACCATTCATAGATACATGAGATCCTAATAACATAGTAGTCACCAATCCTTTATTTATTTTTTCTGGCTTGACGATTTTGTTTCTTACTGTATTTTTTACGCTCTTGACGTTTTAAATGTTCAAGATCACGTTGGAATTTTTTCTTATAGCCAGGTTTTACTTTTTTCTTATTTCTCTTCACTTTATTTTTTAATTCATTTGTTAAATGATCATCTTTATTCTTACGTGATTGACGTGTATTGTGTGCTTTAATTGGCGATAACTCATCATTTTTTATATCAACATTTTCAAATTGATAACCTCGTTGTTCTATTAACGCTATGTTTTCTTCTTCTTCAGGGCTATATAAGGTAATCGCCACGCCCTTGTATTGCCCTCTACCTGTACGGCCAACACGATGCGTGAAGAAATCGATATCATTTGGTACATCAAAGTTAATCACATGGCTTACGCCTTCAATATCTATTCCACGCGATGCTAAGTCACTTGCAATAACATATTGAAATTCTAAGTTGCGAATACGCTTCATTTGTTGTTTACGCTCTCTTGGCGTTAAACCACCATGTATCATACCTAATTTTAAACCTGCTGCATTTAACTGGTCTGCAAGTTCGTTTGCATTATCACGACTATTACAAAATATAATACATAGATATGGATTTAAAATATCAATGAGTTTTATTGTTTTTTCTATCTTTGCCTCACCCTTTGTCGGAATTAAATAGAATTCAATATTTTTTTTATTTTTTTGAACATTTTCAATTTCGACGTATTCAGGATTTTCTAAATATTTATTTAAAAATGGATGTAATGATTTAGGAATAGTAGCGCTAAAGACAGCTATATGGGAGTCTTCATCTAAACGTGTAGCAATGTAGTCTACCTCTTCTATTAATCCTAAATCAATCATTAAATCAGCTTCGTCCACAACTAAATAAGAAGCCAAATGCACATGCAAATCTCCATGTTTAGCTAAATCGTTTATCCGAGTTGGTGTTCCTATAATAAGTTGTGGTTGATTCTTAGCGCGTTGTCTATCTTTTTCTATATCTGTGCCACCAATAAAAAGTTTAACAGATAAATCACCTTTGTAATCAGCTAAATGACTAGCGACATCAAATAGCTGTTGCGCTAATTCCCTTGTTGGAGCGACGATGATTGCCTGTGGTTCTTTAATATCGACATTTATTAAATGTATCAGTGGTAATAAAAAGGCATGGGATTTTCCAGTGCCTGTCTGAGATTGTCCAATTATGTTTACTTGTTTTAATATTTTTGGAATAACTCTATTTTGTACTTCTGTAGGTTGATTAAAGTTCAAATTTCGTACTGCGTCGATTAAACTTGGGTCTAAATTAAACTTATCGAATGGGTGATTTGCCATGATTTGGCCTCCTTAAATCTTCATCTTTTCTATTATAAAGCATTCGCAAACGATTTTGAACTAATTATTTTATACTAAATTGGCAGTCATCAAATATAATTTAAATGTAAGTGTAGCTGGAACATAAGGATGCACAGCCTAGAAAAAGATTACTAGCCGTTGACTAAAATAAATTTGATTTCTTGATAGTAACATACATGGCAATTATAAATAATTAAATGGATCTGTGTTGAGGTTAGATGACTTAATTTCAAAAGTAATATCATCTGGGTTAAGCCAATCTATTAATAAATTACACAAACCATCTTTCATTACATATTCACTATAATGGTTAATATCTAATAAGTTAATACCAGCAGTTTTTGCATCTAATGCATCATGATGTTTAATATCACCAGTGATAAAGATATCTGCACCTTGTTGAGCGGCTTGAGTCTCAAATCCAATACCGGAACCACCAATAATCGCAACCTTCTTAATAATTTGATCTAAATTACCAACATATCTTACACTTGGCATTGCCAAATTTTCTTTGACATGCTTCACAAATGTAGATATATCCATCTCGGATTCTAAATCACCAATCATACCTAAACCATAATTCGCTTCTTTTTCCATTTTTATAAAATCAAAAACTGGTGTTTCGTATGGATGATTATTCTTAATTAATTTTTCTGCTAAATCTTTTTGATATGCTTCAATCATAAATTCTAATTTAAATTCTTTTACTTCTTCAATTTTATCTATTGAGCCAATATGTGGGTTGGCACTACCAGTAGGCTTGAATTGTCCATTCCCTGAACTTTCAAAGAAACAATATTTATAATTTCCTTCTTCAGCTAATCCTGCATCACTCAATGCATCTTTAAATGTTTTAAGATTCTCTTCAGGTATAAACACTTGTACCTTATAGTATTTTAAAGTTTCTGGATTTAAAATATGTTGGTTCTTCAATTGAAGCTTTTCTGCTAACATTGCATTAACACCTTTTGGATAAACATCCAAATTTGTATGTAAAGCAATTAAATTAATTTCATTTTTAATTAATTTTCGTAAGATAGCACCATAGCCTTCTTGTTGAATGATATTATTAACACCTTTAAATATGAGTGGATGATGACAAATAATTGTATTGAAACCTTGGTTTATTGCTTCATCAACAATTTCATTGGTACAATCTAGCGCGGTTAAAACACCTGAAATTTCAGCAGATTCGTCTCCGATTAACAAGCCGACATTATCCCATGACTCTGCAGTTTCAAATGGTACATGCTGATTTATTACTTGGAGTAACGTTTTAATTTTCATTTACAACACCTCATTAATTAAATTGATTTCGTTGTTAATTTCATTTAGCCGTTCACGATGTTTTTCAGTGTTCAATTGATCTTTGATTTTTTGCAATGCCTGTCGTTCTCTTTCCCATTTTTTAAAAAATAATTCATGTTTCTTTTTTAATAAAATCGGTCCAAACTTTATTTCTGATTTAGTAAGTGTTTGTGTTTGTTGTTCAAAATAATCTGCCACTATTATTTCATATATATGACCTTTTTCTTCTAAAATAACTTCTTCAATAATCTTGTAATGCATGGAATCTAACAAATTTCTAATCGCACTAGATTGTATATTACTTTGTAAAATAAGCCTCGGATGGGCAGTTAATTTTTCTTTACCTTCTTGAAGGATTTTAGCTATTAACGGTCCACCCATACCACATATAGTGATGGAATTAACTTTATCATTTGACTGTAATATCGACAATCCATCACCTAGTCTAACATCGACATGATTACTTAACTCATGTTCCACAACATTTTTTTTCGAAGCTTCAAACGGTCCTTTGATAACTTCTCCAGCAATTGCATTTTTGACTAAATTGTTTTCAATCGCATAAATCGGAAGGTATGCATGGTCTGAACCAATATCCGCTAAACAATCACCTATTATATATGTACTTACTTTTTTTAATCTTTGATTTAATATAACCATAAAAGCGCTCCTCTATGTAAATGTAAAAAGCTCTTTTGTACGACTAGGTACAAAAGAGCTGAAAAATTAGTCCATAAAGTCTTTAAGACGTTTACTTCTACTCGGATGTCTTAATTTTCTCAATGCTTTAGCTTCAATTTGACGAATACGTTCTCTCGTAACGCCGAAGACTTTACCTACTTCTTCTAGTGTACGTGTTCTTCCATCATCAAGTCCAAAACGTAAGCGCAGTACATTTTCTTCTCTATCTGTTAATGTATCTAAGACATCTTCCAGTTGTTCTTTTAATAATTCATAAGCTGCATGATCAGATGGACTTTGGGCTTCTTGGTCTTCAATAAAATCACCTAAGTGACTGTCATCTTCTTCACCAATTGGTGTTTCTAATGAAACTGGCTCTTGAGCTATTTTTAATATTTCTCTTACTTTTTCTGGTGGTAAATCCATTTCCTCACCAATTTCTTCTGGTGCTGGATCACGACCTAAATCTTGTAATAATTGTCTTTGTACACGGATTAATTTATTAATTGTTTCTACCATATGCACTGGAATACGTATTGTACGAGCTTGGTCTGCAATAGCACGTGTTATTGCTTGACGTATCCACCATGTCGCATATGTTGAAAATTTAAATCCTTTATTAAAATCGAACTTTTCAACTGCTTTTATTAAGCCCATATTACCTTCTTGAATTAAATCTAAGAAAAGCATGCCACGACCAACATATCTTTTGGCTATACTGACTACTAAACGCAAGTTTGCTTCAGCTAATCTTGACTTAGCAACTTCGTCACCTTGTTCAATTCTTTTCGCCAATTCTATTTCTTCTTGCGCATTTAATAAATCGACACGTCCGATTTCTTTAAGATACATACGAACAGGGTCATTAATTTTAACACCTGGAGGAGCACTTAAATCATTAGGATTTAATTTTGCATCTTTGTCAGAACTATCTTTTTCGTTTACCAAACTGATATCGTTATCTGTTAATTGATCAAATAGTTCGTCCATTTGATCAGAATCCATCTCGAAGTTTTGCAATTTCTCTGCAATTTCTTCATGACTAAGATGCCCTTCTTTTTTACCTTTTTCAATTAAGTGTTTTTTTACATCTTCTAAAGTTAGAGATGGGTCTATTGTTTGCTTTTTAAGTGTAACTTTATTTCCAGACATGAAAAGGCCTCCCGAATATAATATCAACTTGAAACCATGATATCATTTGATAGATAATCTTAATACTATCTACCCATAAATCATACGGTTTATTCAAGTTGTTAAACCCAATAATCTACAGATATATTCATTTTTAATTTAATTCATTCTATTTTTATTGAAGTTTACAATTTTTTCTAGGTAATATTTCTGCAACTCTAAATCACCTAATCTAGAAGCCTCCCGTAACTTTTGATTAAGCGATTCAATCGTTTCTTCATTTCTATTTGTTAAAAGTGTGTCTAAATAATCATCGATTTCATGTTCATATGGTTCTTCATTTATCAAATAGTTATCCAATGATATAAATGCTTCTTTAATGTCATTTGTATCGATATATTGTAAAACATCACTAATATTAAACGTATCATTCTCAGAATAAAACTCATATAAAACATTAAATATACGCTTAAAATACTGATTTGTAAAGTCTTCTGTTTGAAGTAATTTATGATAATTTAAAAAAATATCCTTATCATTCATAAAATGTTTTAATAAAGCACGTTCTGCTTTTTCTTGCTTATTTAAATGAGTGAATTGTGGCACACTAGGCATTTGATATGACTGTGGTTGATAATAATCTTCACGTAGTCCTACTTCATTATTTAAACTATCCATGCTTACTTTAAACAATTCTGACACGTCTTGCAATATCTTTTTGCGTAAAATCGATGACTTCATTAATGAAATATCATTTGTGATTTCTTTTAAATACCTTTCATATGCTAAATCATTATTTTCTATTTCTTCTTGATGCATAAGGACTTTATAAAGAATAAATGCTTTTTTTTCATGTTCCACAAAATAATTAAACGCATCTGCACCGTGTTTTCCAATATACTCATCAGGGTCCATGTTTTTTGGTAGTTGAACTACAAATACATTAAATCCTTGTTGCAATAATATTTGACCAGATTTTAAAGTGGCCTCACTACCCGCAAAATCTCCATCAAACATTAATGTCACATTTGAAGTGAGTTTTTTCATAAATGCGATATGTTCTTGTGAAATCTGAGTTCCCATACTTGCTACAACTTGATGCAATCCTGCGTAATCAGCTTTTATCACATCCATAAAACCTTCAAGTAGTATAATTTCATCATTTTTACGAATTGCTTTTCTAGCTTGATCAACGTTGTATAACAATCTTCTTTTTTGAAATATCGGTGTTTCAGGACTATTGAGATATTTAGGCTCTTGATTTGTATATGTTCTTCCTGAATAACCAACTGTTCGACCTTGTGCATTTGATAATGGAAACATAATTCGATCCCTGAAACGATCATAATAGCTGAAATTCTCTTCATTCCTAGACAATAAACCCGCTTCATATGCTAATTGAATATCATAACCTTTTTTCTGTAAAAAGTCATGGCAAAAATGTGCATTTTTAGGTGAATAACCTATTTTCCGACGATCTATGAGTTCATCTGTAAATCCACGTTCTTTTAAATAGTTTAACGCTTTTTCTCCTTCAACGGTTTTTTTTAATGCATAATGATAGTAATCTTGCATTAATTCATGCATTTCAATCATTTGCAAATCTTCAGAAGCAATTTGATGATTAGTATGCTGTTCTGATGTTGCTTGCGGTGTTTCCACTTCAACATTTACACGTTCACCTAATAACTTTACAGCTTCAGTAAAAGAAACGTCTTTAATTTCTTGAGTGAATTGAAAGACGTTTCCTCCTTTTTTACAACCAAAGCAATGGCAAATTTGTTTATCTTCAGAAACTGTAAACGACGGTGTTTTTTCATCATGAAAAGGACACAACCCAATGTAATTGCGCCCTCTTTTTTCTAATTTAACGTATTCACTTACTAAATCGAGAATATCTGTTTTCTCTTTTATTTCATTAATGGTTGCTTGTTCAATTCGCAAAATTATCACCTATTAGACAGTAGTTATAATATTATAATAGAAATTCTTATTTTAAGAAACTGTTTTGCTCAATGATACTTATGATATCATTTGCAGTTTCTTCAATCGCTTTATCAGTTACGTCTATAACAGGACATCCAATTTTTTCAACTAATTCATTGAAATAATTTAATTCTTCTTCAATACGTTGCTCGGTAGCATATCTTGCACTATCACCTAAGCCTAATTGCTTTAATCTTTCTTTTCTAATGCGATTTAATTTATCCTCACTTATCTTTAAGGCAATACATTTTGAAGTATCAACATTAAATAAATTATCTGGAGGTGTGACTTCTGGCACAATAGGAATATTCATCACCTTATAACTTTTATGTGCAAGATACTGTGAAAGAGGCGTTTTTGAAGTTCTAGATATGCCCAATAGAACGATATCAGCTTTATCTAGACCTTTTGGGTCTTTACCGTCATCGTATTTTACTGCAAATTCTATAGCGTCAATTTTTTTAAAATATGCTTCATCTAATTGGTGCACGAGTCCGGGTTCAAAATATGGTTGCTCATCTATTTTATCTAATAATATATTCATCAATGGGCCCATAATATCTACAGATTTAATTTGAAATTCTTTTATTTTTGCTTCCATATACTTTCTTATTTCTGGTTTAACTAATGTATAAACAACTATTGCTTCAGTATCTTTAGCAACTGAGATTACCTCATCTACGTTTTCTAAAGCTTCTATATACGGATATCTACTAATTTCACTTTCACATTGATTTGGGTTGAATTGTGAAATACAAGCTCTTGCCACAAGTTCAGCTGTTTCACCTACTGAGTCAGAAGCAACAATAATTTTAATATTTTCCATTTAATACATACCACCTATTCATTTAGTAAAGAGACAAAAATTTTAGTAATTGTTGTTTTAGAAATACGGCCCTTCACTTCATATTTTCCATTTTCTTTTTTATTCACAATTGGTAAAGAATCAATTTCCTTTTCAATCATTAGGTTTGCAGCAAATATGACACGTTCGTCTTCCAATACAAAGCTTAAATTAGGCATACGAGTCATTATAATATTAACAGGCATAGTATGTATATCCTTACCTATCATCGAAGCACGTAATAAATCCTTCCGAGAACAAACGCCTATAAAATCTCCTTCATTATTTATAACAAATAACGTACTAACATCCTCTAGAAATATAGTACAAATTGCATCGTAAACTGACATTTCACTTTTCACTACTACAGGGTGTGACGCATAATCTTTAACAATATATTGTTTTAATTGATCAGCAATTAATTTATTTTTGGGTTTTCCAGAATAGTAGTAGCCTACGCGTGGGCGTGCTTCTAAAATACCAGACATTGTAAGTATTGCTAAATCTGGTCTCAAGGTCGCTCTTGTAAGACTAAGATGTTCTGCTATATGTTCACCAGTAATAGGTCCATTATTTTTGACAATATCAACAATTTGTTGTTGTCTTTTATTCAGTTCTATAAGACTTCACCCCTTTACTCATTACATTTAATTATACATTGAATTATAAATTGCTACAAATACATATATTTACTTGCTAATAATCAACCAATACATTAAAATTATATTTAAAGCGAGTTAAGGGTGGTGAAAGCTTAACATAACAATTGGCTAAAAATTTAAAAAGAAGTTTCAAAGGCGAGTGTACACACTAAATTGGGTGGAACCGCGGGTTAATAATAATTTATTAAAAACACATAATTATATGTGATTAAAAATAATTAACTCGTCCCAAGGCAATGATTAAGTTTTTGCTTTTTCTTTGTCTTGGGGCGTTTTTATGTTAAAAGGAGTGTTTTTTTTGGCAAAAGATATGGAAACAATTGTTCAGTTAGCAAAACACAGAGGATTTGTATTCCCTGGTAGTGATATTTATGGTGGTTTATCAAATACGTGGGACTATGGTCCATTAGGTGTAGAATTAAAAAATAATATTAAAAAAGCATGGTGGCAAAAATTTATCACGCAATCTCCATATAATGTAGGGATTGATGCAGCAATTTTAATGAATCCAAAAACTTGGGAAGCATCTGGTCATTTAGGAAACTTTAACGATCCAATGATAGACAATAAAGATAGTAAAATTCGTTATCGTGCAGATAAAATAATAGAAGACTACATGGCGAATGAAAAAGGAGACGAAAATTTCGTAGCCGATGGTTTAAGTTTCGATGAAATGAAACGTATTATTGATGAAGAAGGTATTGTTTGCCCTGTAAGTGGAACTGCTAATTGGACAGATATTCGTCAATTTAACTTAATGTTCAAAACTTTCCAAGGTGTGACGGAAGATTCTACAAATGAAATTTTCCTACGTCCTGAAACTGCGCAAGGTATTTTCGTTAATTACAAAAATGTTCAACGTACAATGCGTAAAAAATTGCCATTCGGGATTGGTCAAATCGGTAAATCATTCCGTAATGAAATTACACCTGGTAACTTCATCTTTAGAACACGTGAATTTGAACAGATGGAATTAGAATTTTTCTGTAAACCTGGTGAAGAAATAGAATGGCAAAATTATTGGAAAACTTTTGCTAGCCAATGGTTAAAAGACTTAAATTTAAGTGAATCGGCTACGCGTTTACGTGACCATGATGCAGACGAATTATCCCACTACTCAAATGCAACAACTGACATAGAATATCGTTTCCCATTCGGTTGGGGAGAATTATGGGGTATTGCAAGTAGAACAGATTATGATTTAAAACAACACAGTGAACATTCTGGTGAAGATTTCCAATATCATGATCAAGAAACTGGCGAAAAATACCTTCCATATTGTATTGAACCATCACTTGGTGCAGACCGTGTTACATTAGCATTCCTTTGCGATGCATATGCTGAAGAAGGTGTTGAAGGTAGTAAGGATTCAAGAACTGTATTACACTTCCACCCTGCATTAGCACCTTATAAAGCTGCTGTTTTACCATTAAGTAAAAAATTATCTGGTGATGCAATTAAAATATTTGAACAATTAAGTGCTAACTTTGCAATTGATTTTGATGAATCACAATCAATTGGTAAACGTTACCGCCGTCAAGATGAAATCGGTACACCATACTGTATAACATTTGACTTTGATTCACTAGAAGATCAACAAGTAACTGTACGTGACAGAGATACGATGGAACAAGTACGTATGCCGATTGCTGAATTAGAAAGTTTCTTAACTGAAAAAGTGAAATTTTAATTTCACTTTTTCAAGTTATACTTTGAAAATAGTAGTACAAAATGAAAACGTCAATTTCTATATAATTTATAGAAATTGACGTTTTTTTACTCATAAAATTTTATTTCTCATTAATTTTGACTATATTTCATTAATTTGAATGATCTAATCTTTGTAATTGATTAATAAGCTTTTGACTTTTGAAATACATACCTGCATATTCACTATATAACATTATCATTAATTGCGACATTTCATTAATAATATCTTGATGAATACTCAAGGCGTTCATTTTACTTATAGGTAAATTTTGTAACACATCTAATAAGTAAAGCGTTTTATTGGATAGTAGTAAAGCATTTGGATCTTGAGATTTTGCATGATTTGAAATTGCACCATCAAATTTAAAACTATAACCAATGAGTTTAGCTTGGTCATCATCACCAGTGACCACACAATGATTGAAAATTGCGCTAAACCCAAACTTTGACATTGATTTAATTAATACAATTACCGACATCAACTGTGCGGATACACCACTTTTAATTTTATCTAATACAAAATGTAATAATTCGTAGCTAAACTGTGACAGTTCATCATTATCAATAGATCGATCTATCGTTTCAGTACATAAACTAGCATAACTACTCTCATAAATATCTAATCGAAGATGATAATTTTGATCGATGACATCTACTGAACTTAAAGTTCCCATGCCTTTCCATTTAGAATAAATAAACAAACCATAAACAAATAATTGCGTATTAGCTTGCAAACCACTCTTACTCTTTTTGGCACGGCGAACCATAAGTGGAATTTTTGCACCGTATTCATTTAAAATTGTAATAATTTTATCGGATTCGCCATAATCAACCGTTTTAATAATGATACCTTTTTGTTTGATTAACATTTTAGCTCACCGACTCTCAACTTAATCTTGATCTTCTAAATAGCCCATTTGACGAATAAAGTTTACTTTATTTCGCCAATCTTTTTGAACTTTTACCCATAGTTCTAAGTACACTTTAGACCCCAACAAGCCTTCAATATCTTGACGTGCTCTTTTCCCTACTTCTTTAAGTTTTTTACCACCTTTACCAATCACTATTCCTTTTTGTGAATCACGTTCTACAAAAATCGTTGCTTCAATCCTCACGCGTTCTTCATCTTCTTTAATCATACGATCAACATTGACGCCTATCGCATGTGGAATTTCTTCATTCGTTAGGTGTAATATTTTTTCACGAATGAGTTCGCTCACTACAAACTGTTCTGGGTGATCAGAAATTTGATTATCCGGATAGTATTTTGGCCCTTCAGGTAAATATGATTTAATAACATTGATAAAATGCTCAACATTTAATCCTTCTAAAGCAGATATAGGGACAATTTCGGTGAAATTCATATATTTTTTATATTTTTCTATTCTTGGCATGAGCTCATCCGGATGGACGAGGTCAATCTTATTTAACACTAAAAACACTGGTGTCTTGACTGATTTCAACATTTCCATTATGTATTCATCGCCTCTACCAATATCTTCATTAACATTAACCATAAACATAATGGCATCAATTTCAGAAAGTGTGTTTGTTGCAACACGCATCATATAGTCGCCTAATTTATGTTTAGGTTTGTGTATACCCGGTGTATCTAAAAAAATAATTTGTGCGTCTTCTTGAGTCATGACACCTTGAATTTTATTTCTTGTCGTTTGTGCTTTATCAGACATAATAGCGATTTTATGTCCGATGACGCGATTAACAAAGGTAGATTTACCTACATTAGGTCTACCAATTATTGTTACAAATCCTGATTTATGTGCTGTCATTATTTTAAATCCTTTCCAGAAAATCCTAGAGGTAATAAATCACTAACTGTAGATTGAATCATGTCACCTTTGTGATTAGTCATATATACAGGCATTTCGTCATCACAAAGTTCTTTTAAAACCTGTCTACAAGAACCGCATGGCGAAGAAGGTGTTTCTGCATCAACGGTTACAGTGATGGATTCAAAATCGCCAGGTCGATATCCATCAGCAATAGCTGCAACCAGACTTGATCTTTCTGCACATATACCCAATGGATAAGCGGCATTTTCTACATTTGCGCCGTGATAAGTTTTACCATCTTTCGTAATTAAATACGCACCTACTTTAAAATTACTGTATGGCGCATAAGCTTTGCTTTGTGCTGTTCTTACTTCCTTGAAATAATCGGGTTGGTAAGCCATAATTTAACACTCCTATTCAATTTTTAATTATTATAGTATTTTTTCAAACTAAATGTTGCTTAATATATAGATAGATTAAAAATCTTATTTTCTATTTTATAAAATATGGTAAAAAAACAATAAGTCCTATTACTAACGCAATTATCGAAGCAAGCATAACACTAGCAGCTGCAGTGTCTTTAGCTTTCTTTGCAAGTTCATGATATTCATCTGTAATCAAATCCACTACATATTCTAGTGCTGTATTCATGGCTTCAAAAGTTAACACAAATCCTATAGCGATAATGATTAAAAACCATTCAACTATATTTATTTTTAAATAAAAACTCAGTATAATTGCAAAACATGCAAAAATAATATGGATTAAAAACTTTTTATCTTTGTTAAAGAGGACTAGTAAACCTTGAAAAGCGTACTTAAAACGTTTCATAACTATCTCTAATCTCTTGGCAATCCATAAGCATTTAAAATTTCATCTTGTCGACCAAACATTACCTTTTCATCAGCTTCATCTATATGATCATAACCCAATAAATGTAAAAAGCCATGAAGCGCGAGAAAACCAAGTTCTCTTTCAAAAGAGTGTCCATATGCATCTGCTTGTGATTGAGCAACTTCAGTGCATATGATAATATCGCCGAGTACTCTTGGTATATCTAACCCACTGATTTCAGGTTCATCTTCCTCTAATGCAAAGGATATTACATCTGTCGCTTTATCTTTATCTCGATACATTTTATTAATTTGTTGAATTTCCACTTTATCTACAAATGTCACAGATAATTCGGCATCATTTTCTATGCCTTCTTGTTCTTTTGCAAAAGTAAGAAGGTCGTCTATTTGCTTAAACCATTTTTTATCGACTAATTCAGTATGATCATTAAAATCTATTGTGAACATTTATTCTTCTCCCTCATAGCGATCAATTATTTTACTTACAAGTGGATGACGCACAACATCGTTTTGGTCTAAATGATGGATACTTAAACC
This sequence comes from Staphylococcus ureilyticus, assembly GCF_025558845.1. Lineage (NCBI taxonomy): Bacteria > Bacillati > Bacillota > Bacilli > Caryophanales > Staphylococcaceae > Staphylococcus > Staphylococcus ureilyticus. Next base: position 1,344,241 of record NZ_CP094825.1, read on the forward strand.
TTTTACATTGTGTAACTTTGCTATTGCTTCTTTAAGACCACTTTTAACACCTTTAGGTAAATCAATCTGTGTCTTATCACCGGTCACAACCATTTTCGACCCAAAACCTAACCTTGTTAAGAACATTTTCATTTGAGCATGTGTAGTGTTTTGTGCTTCATCTAAAATAACAAATGCATCATCAAGCGTTCTCCCTCGCATATATGCTAACGGTGCTATTTCTATAACACCACGCTCGATAAATCTAGCAGTTTGTTCTCTTCCTAAAACGGTATTTAAACCATCATATAATGGACGTAAATAAGGATCAACTTTCTCCTTCAAATCACCAGGTAAGAATCCTAATGATTCCCCAGCTTCTACTGCAGGTCTAGTCAAGACGATACGTTTAACATTACCCTTTCGTAATTGCTTGGCAGCATAAACAACAGCTAAAAATGTTTTCCCAGTACCTGCTGGTCCAACACCAAATACCAAGTCATTATGATACATGGCATTTACGTAAAGTCTTTGTCCCATAGTTTTAGCTCGTATTGTTTTACCAAACGCATCTTTAGTAATTTCGTCCTCATATAAATCTAATAAGTAATGAATCGTACCATTTTTTGCCATTTTAACAGCAGCTTCTACATCTTTGAGCGATATTGTAACGCCTTGCTGTATGACTTTCAATAAATTAATTAGTACTGATTCTGCTTGTTCTACATGCTCAACTTTTTCACCTTTAACGGCTATTTCTTGTCCTCGAGCATGTATTATGACATCAAATCCCTCTTCTATTGATTTTAGATTTTCATCATTGTTACCAATGAGTGCTTGCGCTTCATTGATGTCATCTATTTGAATAATTCCAGGCATATAGTTGCTCCTTTACAAATATATTCGTTTCTATTATTTTATCCTATTAGATTTTAAGTTACAAAAAATAATTATGATGCATGATATGAAATAAGCATTATTATAAAAATAATAATTTGAATAAATCATACTGCAACTTCAATATTATTATATCATGAAATAATCTCATATTATTTCAAAGTGAATTAAAAATTGACATTAATTGTTATTTTTATGTAAAGCAAAGCGTTATGATAGACTGTGTGAAATTTATCAATCATTAAATACTTTGAAATTAAAAATAACTCAACTCACAAAGTCAAAATACTAACTTTATAAGTTGAGTTTAAATAAATTTATAATTGTTTTGGTCGTTCTAAAACTTCAGACCAAATAATGCCATTAACAACTTCATCATCTGCAAATCTATATTGAGCATTTGTGCCAGAGCTTTGAACAGAATGCGCATTCATTAACTGTTTTAAACGGTAACGCTTAGTTCTCTCTGATAAATATTTATCAGAAATAATATCTCGTGCTTTTTTCTCAGTTCTTTGTATTTTTTTCTCAGTTTCACGATCAATCTCATTACGCACGTCTTCTATTTGACCCATTAAATCAGCTTCAAGCTCTTTTTGAAGTTTATCATCTTGTTGCTTTTGCTCACGTTTTACTTTCTCAGCTTCTGTTTCATTATGTTTAGGAGCTGATGATGATTCTTGTTGAGGTTTCTCAGTTTCCATCTTTTCAGCTCGTGTCTCAGCAGGTTTATTCTGCTTTGGTGTATGTTCTTCTTGAGAAAAAGGACCATCATTAAATTGTTTTTCTAACTCAGAAAATGTTTTACCGATTTCTTCAAGGAAACCACGTTTTTGTGGTGGCGCTTCAGATTGATTTGGCTGTTTGTTAGATGGTGGCTGTTGTTTTTTTCGTTTTTTATGACTATCATCGTTAATAGCACCAATTATTGTAAAAATGACAGATACTACAAAGATAATAATACCTATATTCATTTAATCACCCCTATTTATTATTCCGGTGATTCATCATCTTCTTTTTTTGTACGTTGGTTAATAGAATTTCTCATACCTGTATCTGCTTCAACATTTTTCAGATTATAATAATCTTTCACACCAAGATTTCCTGAACGCAATGCTTCGGCCATAGCTAGTGGAACTTCTGCTTCCGCTTCAACAACTTTAGAGCGCATTTCTTGTACTTTTGCTTTCATTTCTTGTTCTTGTGCTACTGCCATTGCACGACGTTCTTCGGCTTTTGCTTGTGCGATATTTTTATCAGCAAGCGCTTGCTCAGTTTGTAAGTCTGCACCGATGTTTTTGCTAATGTCTACGTCAGCAATATCAATCGATAGGATTTCGAAAGCTGTGCCTGAATCTAAACCTTTACTTAAAACTGTTTTAGAAATATTATCAGGGTTTTCAAGCACTTGTGTGTGATGTTCACTAGAACCAATTGTAGATACAATACCTTCACCAACACGTGCAATAATTGTTTCTTCTCCAGCACCACCGACCAATCTTGCAATATTCGCGCGTACTGTAATTCTTGCTTTTGCTTTAACTTCGATACCATTCATTGCTACACCAGCGATAAATGGTGTCTCAATTACTTTAGGGTTTACAGACATTTGAACAGCTTCTAACACATCACGGCCAGCTAAGTCTATAGCTGCACCACGCTCAAAAGGTAAATTAATATCTGCTCTTTGTGCAGCGATATTTGCATCAACAACACGATCAACATTACCACCTGCTAAATAATGTGATTCAAGTTGATTTGTTGTCAAGTTTAATCCTGCTTTATGAGCTTTAATTAAAGGTGATATTACTTTACGTGGAGAAACTCTACGTAATCTCATTCCTACTAGGGTACCAATACCTACTTTTACACCCGCTGCGATTGCTGAAATCCACAATCCAACAGGTACAAATGAAAATAATAACAATAATGCAATTACGACTATAACTGCTATAATTAAAATTCCAATCATACTCATTCTCCTTTATGTTTCTATTTCTCTCACAACAACTCGGGTACCTTCAACTTCAAGAATAGTTACTTTTTTATTGCGTAATATAAAAGAACCGTCTGAAACTGCATCGATACGTTCATCGTTATAAATAATAATTCCTGCTGGTCTTAAATCTGTAGATGTAACTGCAACTTCTCCAACTAAATGAGAGCGATCTTCATGTGATGTATAACCTGCTTCTGCATTTGTAGAATCCTTCAATACAACTTTATCTAAAAACGGTATTTTACGTTTGAAAAATTTCACAAGTATCACCCACTCTATGATTGATAATATTAAGGCAACGACAACATTAGCAATCATGTACACTAAATTGTCACCTAAAGTAACAATACTAAAAACGATTAATGCCATACCTATAATGCCTATAATTGCACCTACTACAAATAATTCAATAATGACGAATATCACACCAATAGCAAATAAGACAACTGAATAAAAGTTAACATCACCTTTTATAAAAAATCCTAAAAAGAAGATGAATAACGCTAATGTTGATATAATTCCGATAATATTTATCCTATTTGAATATAACTGATACAAAAAGCCTAAGAAGATAATACAAGTTAATATCAAAGCACCTATTGGACTAACAATAAAGTTAGAAACGTTGTCTATCCAGTTTCCGTTTTCAACAAGTCTAGTTGAAAAGATTGTATGTATATTGCTTATCGAAGGAATCACTATATCACCTCACTCTCAATTTAATTATACATGAAATAAATATATGATTATACCGTTTACACAATAAAAATCATAATGTTATTCATTTTTAATTAAATGCTATAACTATAAATATAGTCTTTTTCAATCTACTGTAAAAGAAGCAGACATTAATATTTGTTCATAATGTAAATGTGGTTGTTTTCTTAAATATGTATCATGTTATTTCAATGTTTATGACATCATTGTATAGGGAGAAGGATTATAGATAGTCAATTTCTTAACATATAAAAATAATAGCCTTAGCTGAATAAACAACTAAGGCTATTATGGTTTATAATTAATGTTGGTGTTGAGGGAGTCAACGAAACAATTAATTATTTGAATTTACGTTTACGTGCAGCTTCTGATTTCTTTTTACGTTTAACGCTAGGTTTTTCGTAAAATTCACGTTTACGTACTTCTTGAATTGTACCGCTTTTAGAAACTGTACGTTTGAAACGACGTAACGCATCTTCAAGTGATTCGTTCTTTTTGACTACTGTTTTAGACATGTGTATTTCCCTCCCTCCAAATATCAACGAAACTTTATAATCATTACACGGTAATTACCATGTATTAATTAGTATAATATATCTGATTAATGTGGTCAATTAGTAAAATTTTAATTTCATGATTCATTTTACACCATCAAAAGATGTTTGCAGTTAAATCATGGTTCATTAAAATTTAAACAGTAATTGAATGTTCTGTTGTATTGGTAGCATGATCCACTACTCTTAGTAACTCCCCATGATTGATTGGGTAATCAGGTTGAGTAATTTTAATTTTTACAAGCTCGCCAATCAGTGATTCATCACCTTCAAATTGAACTTTCATATAATTATCCGCAAAACCTATTAAAGTCCCTTGCTCACTGCCAACTTCTTCTGGAATGACTTCAAGTACCTCTTGGTCAAATTTAGATGCATATGATTTAGCCAGTTGATCACTTAAATGAATTAAACGATGTACACGTTCATTTTTAATATTTTCGTCCACTTGGTCATCCATTCTTGCAGCTGGTGTACCAATTCTAGAAGAATACGGAAATACATGTAGTTCTGAAAATTGATGTTCAACAATAAAATCATATGTTTCTTGGAATTCTTCTTCTGTTTCACCTGGGAAGCCAACAATGACATCACTTGTAACTGCCAATCCAGGTAGCGCTTCATGTAAACGCGTCAATCGCTCTGAAAAATGAGCCATAGTATATTTTCTTCTCATTCTCTTCAATACTGAATCAGATCCAGATTGTAAAGGAATATGCAGATGACGCACAACTTTGTTTGACTGTTCAATTACACTAATGACTTCATCCGTTAATTGACTGGCTTCAATTGATGAAATTCTGATACGTTCTAATCCATCTATCGTTTCTAAATCACGTAGTAATTGTGCTAAATTATAATTCTTTAAATCCTGGCCATATCCACCTGTATGGATACCAGTTAAAACAATTTCTTTATATCCTGAATTCACAAGTGTTGTTGCTTGTTCTATCACTTTTTCAGGATCTCTGGAACGCATTAAGCCACGTGCCCAAGGAATAATACAGAAAGTACAAAAATTATTACATCCTTCTTGTATCTTCAATGAAGCTCTTGTTCTATCTGTAAAGTATGGAACCTCTAATTCTTCATATGTACGATTTTTCATGATGTTTCCTACACCATTGATTGGTTGTCTTTCTTTTTTAAACTCATTGATATAACCGATTAACTTCGTTCGATCTTGTGTGCCGACCACTATATCTACACCAGGTATTTCCATAATTTCAGCAGGAGATGTTTGTGCATAACAACCTGTAACACATACAACTGCGTCTGGATTTTGTCTTATAGCACGTCTGATAACTTGTCTACTTTTTTTATCACCTGTATTCGTAACCGTACATGTATTGATAACAAATACATCAGCATTTGTTTCAAAGTCAACACGCTCGTATTCTGCTTCTTTAAATAATTGCCAAATTGCTTCGGTTTCATAATGATTCACTTTACATCCTAATGTATGAAATGCAACCGTTGACATAAATATCACCCCAATAAATCTTTTTGAAAGCTTACAGCACTTAATGTGTATAAAGGTGCAGTTTCAGCTCTTAATATCCTAGGACCTAGACCGACTTGATATGCTGAACTTCCAAATAACTTAATTTCTGATTCAGACAAACCACCTTCTGGTCCAAAAATGATTAACACACGATCACCAGGTTCAAATTTTTGAACAACTGCTTTAAAAGTACTTTTTTCCCCACACTTAGCAGATTCTTCATAAGCAATCAATACATAATCATATTCATCAATAATATCATAGATTTCCTTTAAATTCGACTTATACTCTATCTCTGGAATAATTAACCTATAACTTTGTTCAGCAGCTTCTTTTATAATCTTTTGCCAACGTTCTAATTTTTTAATTACTTTATTTTCATTAAGTTTTACAACTGACCTTTGCATACCAACAGCAATAAATTGGCTTGCGCCTAACTCTGTTGATTTTTGTATCATCCATTCATACTTATCTGCTTTAATTAAACCACTGCAAATTGTTACATGTTGTGGTAACTCTGTATTGATATCCATTTTTTCTATTAATACAATTTCGATTTGATCCATAGTTATATTTTCAATTTTACATTTATAAACTTTTTGATCTGAAAAAGTAATAATAATTTGATCGTCATTTTGATATCGCATTACATTTGTAATGTGATGTATATCACTTTGATCAGTAATAAAAAAACGCTGATTTATATCAGCGTTTTGGTCAATAAAATATCTCTGCATTGCTTAATCGCTCACTTTCTGTCCAACGATACATACCCAACCGTTTTCATGATTAATAGAAATGATTTTAAACCCAACACGCTTCATCTGTGCTAAAATTGTTTCATGCTTTTCTGTTATAATACCAGAAGTTATAAAATAACCATCTTTATTTAAAGTATTATAAGCATCTTCAATCATTTCTTCAATAATATGAGCTAAAATATTCGCAATAACGACATCAAATTTTTCAGTTTCTTCTGTTAGTAAATTGCCTGGCACAGCTTCAATTGCTTTAACACAATTATTTTTTTCGAAGTTTTCCTTCGCAACTTTAATAGCCATTTCATCTACATCAATCGCTTTTATGCGTTCTACTCCTAATAAATATGATGCAATGCTAAGTATACCTGAACCTGTACCAACATCAATCACTGAATCATCTGGCTTTACAAAGTGTTCAATCGCTTTCAAACACATGCTAGTGGTTGGGTGGTCTCCTGTACCAAAAGCCATTCCCGGATCCAATTCAATACACATTTCTGCTTCGTCTTCTTTTTGATAGGTTTCCCAACTTGGAACAATCGTAAATTTTTCAGAAGCTCTAAAAGGATGAAAATAATTTTTCCATTCATTTTCCCAATCATGTTCTTGAATCGTTTGTTGTTGATATTCAAATATGTTTGTATCCAAAGATTCAATGCTTTTAATTTCATGAATCAGATCTTTTTTAAAGTCTTGAGTATATTTCATTTCATTAAAATAAGCTTTAACCCTTACGCCGTTAACTGGGTAATCATTAGGGTTTAACTCATAAATTTCACCAAACTTATCAGCAAAACCATTTTGAAGATCTAATGAATCTTCGATAACAACCCCGTTTGACCCGAATTCTTCTAAAATATTAGAAATAATAGATATCGTATCATGATTTGCAGTGATTGATATTTCAGTCCAGTTCATTTTTTTATTCTCCTTTAAAGAATCTTTTTGCTTTGTCCTTAAAATTTGATGGTTGTTCAGTTAATGATTCACCATCAATATCAGCAAATTCTCTTAACAATTCTTTTTGACGTTCATTTATCTTAGTAGGTGTAACAACTTTTACATTGATAAACAAGTCACCATAACCATATCCATGAACATTTTTGACGCCTTTTTCTTTGAGACGGAATTGTTTACCTGATTGTGTTCCGCCAGGAATTGTTAACATTACATGACCTTTTAAGGTTGGAACCTTGACTTCATCACCAAGCGTTGCTTGCGCAATACTAATATCTTGTGAAAAGTAAATATCGTCGCCATCTCTTTCAAAAGTTTCAGATGTTTTAACTCTAAATACAACGTATAAATCACCTTGTGGTCCGCCGTTTTCTCCTGGCGCACCTTCACCTGCTAATCTTATTTGTTGTTCATTATCTACACCTTCAGGTACCGTCACATTAATTTTAACTGTTTTATTTTCAGTACCTTTACCATGACATGTTGGACAAGGCTCTTCAAATTCTTGACCAGAACCACTACATACTGGACAAACTTTTTCAGTTCTAACTCTACCTAAAATCGTATTTTGTTCTACTGCAACATGTCCTGAACCATTACAGTAATGACACGTTTTTTTCTTAGTACCCGGTTTAGCACCTTCGCCATCACAGGTATGACAAGTTACATCTTTGCGAATTGAAATTTCTTTGTTTGTACCGAATACGGCTTCTTCAAAGGTAACAGTCATTGTATATTGTAGGTCATCACCTTTTCTAGGTGCATTTGGGTCTCTTTGACGTCCACCTCCAAAGAATGAACTGAATATATCTTCGAAGCCACCACCGAAACCGCTAAAGTCTTGACCACCAAATCCTTGGCCGCCAAAACCACCTTGTGGTCCATCATGACCAAATTGATCATAATTTGCACGTTTGTTTTCATCACTCAATGTTTCATATGCTTCTGAGATTTCTTTAAATTTTTCGTCTGCGCCTTCTTCTTTATTGATGTCAGGATGATATTTTTTTGATAATTTACGGTAAGCCTTTTTTATTTCATCTTTAGAAGCGTCTTTACTGACACCTAAGATATCATAATAATCTCTTTTGGCCACTTTTATCTCTCCTTTTACGTTGGATTAAATTACTTATTAAAAAGGAAAAAGTCAAAGCCAATGTTCAATTGACTTTGACTTAATTTGGCTAAGCAATTGTGTCATATTTTGCTTTTAATAGCAATTAATAACTAAACTTATTTTTTATCGTCTTTGTTATCGTCTTCGTTCACTTCTGTGAAATCAGCATCTTCAACATTGCTATCATCTGAACCATTTGCTTGTTCACCTTGTGCTTGTTGTTGTGCTTGAGCAGCTTGTTCGTAAACTTTAGCAGATAAGTCTTGAACTACTTTTTCTAATTCTTCTTTTTTAGCTTTAATATCATCAATATCTTCGCCTTCAAGCGCAGATTTTAAAGCTTCTTTTTTCTCTTCTGCATTATTTTTATCATCTTCACTGATGTTTTCACCTAAATCAGTAATTGTTTTTTCAACTTGGAATACTAAGCTATCTGCTTCGTTTCTTAAATCACTTTCTTCACGACGTTGTTTATCTGCTTCAGCATTTTCCTCAGCATCTTTAACCATACGATCGATTTCTTCGTCAGAAAGTGAAGAGCTTGATTGAATAGTGATATTTTGCTCTTTATTAGTACCTAAATCTTTTGCAGTAACATTAACGATACCATTTTTATCGATATCAAAAGTTACTTCGATTTGTGGTACGCCACGTGGAGCTGGTGGAATATCAGTCAATTGGAATCTACCAAGTGTTTTGTTGTCAGAAGCCATTGGGCGTTCACCTTGTAACACGTGAATATCAACTGCTGGTTGATTATCTGCTGCTGTTGAATACACTTGTGATTTAGATGTCGGAATAGTTGTATTTCTTTCAATCAATGTATTCATACGTCCACCCATAATCTCAATACCTAATGATAGAGGTGTTACGTCTAATAATACTACATCCTTAACGTCACCAGTGATAACGCCACCTTGGATAGCAGCACCCATTGCTACTACTTCGTCTGGGTTAACACCTTTGTGAGGATCTTTACCCACTTCTTTTTTCACAGCTTCTTGAACTGCAGGGATTCTTGTTGAACCACCAACTAAAATAACTTCATCGATATCAGAACTACTAATACCAGCATCTTTCATAGCTTGACGAGTTGGTTCCATTGTTCTTCTGATTAATGAATCAGCTAATTCTTCAAATTTTGAACGTGTTAAACTTAATTCTAAGTGCAATGGACCATTTTCACCTGCAGAAATAAATGGTAATGAGATTTGTGTTTGAGAAACACCTGATAAATCTTTTTTAGCTTTTTCAGCTGCATCTTTTAGACGTTGTAATGCCATTTTATCTTGTGATAAATCTACGCCATTTTCTTTTTTAAATTCTGCTACTAAATAATCGATAATAACTTGGTCAAAGTCATCTCCACCTAGTTTATTATCTCCTGCAGTTGAAAGTACTTCAAATACACCGTCACCTAATTCAAGAATAGATACGTCGAATGTACCGCCACCTAAGTCAAATACTAGGACTTTTTGGTCTTGTTCAGTTTTATCTAAACCATAAGCTAATGCTGCTGCTGTTGGTTCGTTAATGATACGTTCAACTTCTAAGCCAGCTATTTTACCAGCATCTTTTGTAGCTTGACGTTCACTGTCATTAAAGTATGCAGGAACAGTGATAACTGCTTTTTCTACTTTTTCACCTAAATAATCTTCTGCTGTATTTTTAAGGTTTTGTAATACCATCGCAGATATTTCTTGTGGTGTATATGATTTACCTTCTACATCTACTTTATGTTCAGTACCCATATGACGTTTGATAGATTGAATCGTATTAGGGTTAGTAATTGCTTGACGCTTAGCAACTTCACCTACTTGAGTTTCACCATTTTTAAATGCAACAACAGATGGTGTTGTTCTAGCACCTTCTGGATTTTGAACAACTTTTGGTTCGTCACCTTCTAAAATTGCTACACATGAATTTGTTGTACCTAAGTCAATACCTATTACTTTACTCATAACTAAATTCCTCCTGTTTGTTTTGAAAATTTGGTATTTTCATCAATATAACTATTGATTTACTTTAACCATTGAAGGTCTTAAAACACGTTCCTTCAATTTATAACCAGTTTGTAGTTCTTGAGTGACCTGACCTGATTCATAATCAGGATTGTCGTCTTGTACTACAGCTTGATGTATATTTGGATCAAACTGTTGACCTTCAGCCTCAATTTTTTCTAAACCGTTATTTTTCAATGCGTTCAATAAACTTTCATAAACCATTTCCACACCTTTTTGTAATGATTTAAATTGCTCATCTTCGCCTTCGATTTGTAAAGCTCGTTCTATATTGTCTATAGTCGGTAAAATGTCATTTAAAACATCCTGAGCTTTATATGCTTTCATCGTTTGATTTTCTTTTTGGATTCTACGCTTATAATTTTCAAATTCTGCGTATAATCTTAAATATTTTTCTTCTTCTTCTTGAACATTATTTTTTAATTGTTGAATTTCTTCATCTTTAGGATCGATATCTGCCTCAGTGTCTTCAGAATTTTCTTCTTGCAGATTATCTTGTGATTCATTATTCATTTCATCAGCATCTTCAACTGAAGTAGTTTGGTCGTTCTGTGATTCTTGATTAATATCTTCAGTTTTTTCGTTTTCATCGAATACTGATTCATTTTTTTCTGTCATTTTCTGCCCTCCAATACAATTCTTAATTACCAAATCGTATTTAGTAATTGTATTACATTCTGATAGTTCATTGCCGTTGGTCCGATAACAGCAATTTGACCTTTAAGTCTATCATCAATATGATATTCTGTAGTGACGATAGAAATATCGCTCAAGCTTGATTCGATTTCCTGTCCAATCTTAACATTAATTGATGAATTTGACATTTCATCAAGTAGCTGAGTAATTTTGTTTGATTCAATATACTGCAAGATAGGTTGAATAGAAGAAACATTTGATTCATTAAGTGCATCAATTAGTTTAACCTTTCCACCCATGTAAATGCCATTACTTTGATTATCAAAATGAACATCTATCGTATCTAACATTTCTTTTATAAAGTCTTTTTCAAAATCCGACTTCGCAAAAGCATTAAGTTCATTTTCTAAGCGTTGTTGATTTAATGCATTGTATCTTGCAGTCACAAAGTTAGCTATTTTAGTCAATTCATCACTCGATAAACGTGCTTTGGATATTAAATGTAAATGCTCAACATGGCCAGAAGTAAAAACAACAACCATGATTACTAAATATGCATTCGCTCGAATCAAGTGAATGTTATTAATAATATCTTTTTTGTGATTTGGACGCATTACCAACGTTGTATACTGAGAAGCGATTGAAAGTTCATTTGCGAACTCACTCAAAGCTGAGGAGATATCATAATGATTTTCAACCAGTAAGTCTCTTAAACGTTGTATTTTTTTGTGTTGTTGATGAGATGTTTGTTGCAATAATTGATTCACATAATATCTGATGCCTGACTCTGACGGCGAACGTCCTGATGAAGTATGTGTCTTCTCTATTAACTGTAGTTCTTCTAGTTGTTTCATTTCATTTCTAATAGTAGCAGGACTAACATTTAAATTATGTCTTTCAATCAGTGTTTTGGAACCAATCGGTTGACCTAAATCAACATAATCTTCAACAATTGCATTTAAAATGCTCAATTGTCTATCACTAATCATGTTTTCACCTCATTAGCACTCTTTTGTTTCAAGTGCTAATTATAATTTATCAAATTGGTCAAAGTAAGTCAATGTTAAAGCCCTAGTTTTTGAAAAAAATTAAACATTTAGTAAAAACGACTCAAATACTAGATTTCCAATTACTTTACCTCTCTCTGTTAAAGAAATATATCCGCCAGTATCATTAATTAATTCTCGTTGCTTTAAATCTTTGATTGTGTCGTTATAAACATCATCAATTGTTTTATTAAATTTTTGTTCGAACCGTTTTCTACTAACGCCTTGATTCATTCTTAAACCTAGAAACATTTCTTCTTCCATTTGTTCACTTTCTGTTGGATAAACTGAGTCAAGAACGGGCCTTTCCTTATTTTGTATCTTATTTATATAATGATTCACAGGGTTTACATTATTATATCGCTCGCCATTTACATAACCACTTGCCCCTGCGCCAAATCCATAATAGCCTTCGTTTTTCCAATATACTTTATTATGCTCTGATTCATGTCCTTTTTTACCAAAATTTGAAATCTCATATTGGTGTAATTCAGTCTCGTGCATTCGCTTTAATAAATATTCGTACATTTCTTCACCAACATCTTCGTTTGGAATTTTCAATTGACCTTTACGGTACAAATTATAGAATTGAGTTTTTGGCTCTAAAATCAATCCATAACTTGAAATATGATCAATATCCATCGCTAACGCTTTTTCTAAACTTTCTTGAAAATCTTCTAGGCTTTGCTGGGGTAGATGATACATTAAATCTAAACTTATAGAAGGTATACCAACTTTCCTTGCATTGTTCACCGCTCTATAAATGTCCTCTGTCTTATGAGAACGTCCTAATATCGCTAGTAATTCGGGTTTGAATGTTTGAACGCCCATCGATAATCTATTTACACCATAATCTCTTAAAAGTTGTACTTTGGCTAAAGTTAGTTCGTCCGGATTGGCTTCAAAACTAAATTCACCTTTAATTTCAAAAATATCTGTAATTGCAGTTAATAGTTTTTTCAGTTGCTCATATGATAAAGCGGTAGGTGTCCCACCACCCACAAAAACGGTTTCTAAAGATCTAACTTCGCTCTGTTTCATTTCGTTAATTAAGCAATCTAAATATTGATCCACTGGTTGATTTTGTATAAAGTATTTATTGAAATCGCAATAAGTACAAATTTTGACACAGAAAGGGATATGGATATAAGCACTTTTCACTTCCATTTTTGAAATGACCTTCTTTCGTTAAATAAAATAGATTCATATAACAAAAACTGGGCCATAAATCGAATGGATTTAAGGCCCCAATGTTTAAAAAATCATATTAATCTTCGTCCATCTTAAGCACTGCAAGGAAAGCATCTTGTGGTATTTCAACATTACCCACTGCTTTCATTTTTGCCTTACCAGCTTTTTGCTTTTCTAATAATTTTCTTTTACGACTAATATCGCCACCATAACACTTAGATAAAACGTTTTTACCCATTGATTTTATATTTGTACGAGCAACTATTTTTTGTCCAACTGCTGCTTGTACCGGTACTTCGAACTGTTGTCTAGGTATTAGCGTTTTAAGCTTTTCAACTAACGCTTTCCCTCTTTCATATGCGAAGTCTTTATGAACTATAAAGCTAAGTGCATCTACTTTCTCTCCATTTAGTAATATATCCATTTTAACTAAGTCGCTTTCTTTATTATCAATAAATTCATAGTCAAAAGAAGCATAACCTTTTGTATTTGATTTTAGCTGATCAAAGAAATCAAACACTACTTCAGATAAAGGCAGTTCATAGATAATATTGACGCGTATATCATCTAAATACTCCATATTAATAAATTGGCCACGCTTACGTTGACACAATTCCATAACTGCCCCCACATAATCGTTTGGTACCATCATTGTCGCTCTTACAAAAGGTTCATAAATCGTATCAATTTGATCTCTTTCAGGCATATGCGCTGGATTATCGACTGAGATTTCATCACCATTTTTAAGAATACATTCATAAATTACAGATGGGGCTGTAGCGATTAATTCTATTCCAAATTCACGTTCAATACGTTCTTGGATAATTTCCATGTGCAACATGCCTAAAAACCCTGTTCTGTATCCAAAACCTAATGCTTGAGAAGACTCTGGTTCAAATTCTAATGAAGCATCATTCAACTGTAACTTCTCTAATGCTTCACGTAAATCGTTATAGTCTTTATTGTCTATAGGGAATAAACCGCAGAAAACCATTGGGTTCATTTTCTTATATCCTTTTAACGGCTCAGCTGCTGGACGGTGTAGATGGGTAATTGTATCCCCGACACGTGAATCATCTACATTTTTGATACTAGCAATGACATAACCAACATCTCCAACAGTTAGCTCGCTAACTGGTAATTGCTTTGGTGTATTGATGCCTACTTCTGTAACTTCAAAAGATTTTCCTGTAGCCATCATTTTTATTTCATCACCCGTTTTCAAAGTACCTTCAACAATTCTAATTGATGAAATAACCCCTCTGTAGGGATCATATTCTGAATCAAAAATCAATGCTTTTAATGGTTCGTCTGGGTCTCCTTGTGGCGGTGGCACGACTTCTACAATTTTTTCTAATATATCATCAATACCAATATTTGATTTTGCACTAGCTAATACAACATCATCTTTATCTAGTCCTATAACATCTTCTACTTCTTGCTTTACACGTTCAGGTTCCGCTGCTGGTAAATCTATTTTATTCACAACTGGTAATAACTCTAAATCGTTGTCTAATGCCAAATAAACATTGGCTAATGTTTGGGCCTCTATGCCTTGTGCAGCATCTACTACTAATATAGCGCCTTCACATGCAGCTAATGATCTTGAAACTTCATATGTAAAATCTACGTGTCCAGGTGTATCAATTAAATGAAACGTATAAGTCTCACCATCTTTTGCATCATATTTTAAACGTACCGCATTTAATTTTATTGTTATACCACGTTCTCTCTCTAAATCCATGGAATCCAATAACTGTGATTGCATTTCACGTGATTCAACAGATTTAGTATTTTCCAAAATTCTATCTGCTAATGTAGATTTTCCATGATCAATATGTGCAATAATAGAAAAGTTTCTTATATTTTCACGCTTGTTTAAACGATTTTCTTTATCCATGTATTATCAGTCTCACTTTCATAATTCTAGCCCGTAATATGTATGACATTCTTTGATATAATAACGTTTTTATCTACTAATTGCAAACTTGATAAAATTAATAGTAAAATTTGAATTTATGTTTATCTTTCGTTGCTTATGTTACTATTTTTACTAATATCTTTTCTTGTTATAATTATTATTGTATCATTTATCGCGAGTTTACGCGCCTTATTATAAATAAATGATTGCAGAAACTTGGTTGTTTTGATAAAATATTTCTTGTTGTAATCAAATTAATTTTTGATAGCGAAGATCACACTTTTAGGAGGTGACAGACATGCCAAACATTAAATCTGCAATTAAACGTGTTAATACTACTCGTGTAACTGAGGAACGTAATATTTCACAAAAAAATGCAATGCGTACAGCTGTGAAAAGAGCTCATACAGCAATTGACACTAACGCTGACAACAAAGCTGAATTAATTAGCTTTGCATTGAAAAAAGTAGATAAAGCTGCGCAACGCAACTTAATACATTCTAACAAAGCTGCTAGAATTAAATCTTCTTTAATGACAGCTGCTAAATAAACTAAAGTTCAAGCCTACGCTTGAACTTTTTTTATTTCAATATTTCATGCGACCTGCTACATAAGATTAGCCCAGAAATGATTTATAATAAGAGAAATCATTTCTGGGCTTTTTACAACTTTAATATTTATTAGTTTTAGCATCATAACTATCAACATGCTTTATAATTCATCTACAGAAATCTATCCAGTGAAATGACTAGACGAAAACAAAAAGCTTCACATTTATAAGGACAAAATAAACAATTCGAGGATAAGGTGTTTATCCATATAAGATGACTTTAATTTATAATCTGTTTCTGCGCAATTATCAATAATATTTAATAAACTTTCTAATTCATAATGCCTTGCTTGGTTTAAAGCTAACTTCACCCTATAGGGATGAACGTTGATTGTTTTAGCAATTTGTTGGCCACTATAGCCTTTTTGTCCCAATATTTTACTTTGGTAAAAAAGTCGATAATTACTTGTAATCAGTGCTAATAATTTTATAGGCTCCTCTTTCATTGCTATTAAGTCTTTAACTAGTTGAATGGCTTTTGATTTTTTATTTTTTTGTATATATTCAGTGAGCAAAAAAACATTTTGTTCTAGACTTCTATTTACAATTTGATGAACATCATCCTTATTAATAGTCGTTCTATCACCTAAAAATAAAATGAGTTTTTCTATCTCTTGCTTAACAACATTAAAATTAACTCCTGTTAATTCAATAACTAAATCAAGCGCATCTTGCTTAATATCTTTATAATTCTGATGCAGTTGACTTTTTATCCAATGTTTTATTTCTTCTTCTGACATTTGTTCTATCTTTTTAATTTGCGCATGTTTTTTCAATGATTTAACAACTTTTTTTCTCTCATCTAATTTAGAATGATTGACTTCAAACAATATTAAAGTGTCACCATCATATTTTTCTATAAATTCTATCAGTTGATTAATGTTATGATTTAATTCTTTAGGCGGTTTTTCACCAGTAAAAACATATGCATTTTGTACTAGAACAGCTTTTTTATTAGAGAAAAATGGCATGGTAAGCGTTTCTTCAATAATTGGAGCTAAATCATTTTCATATAAGTTATATTTAACGAAGTTGAATTCATCTTTTGGTGCATCTAAATATTGTTCAATAACTTCAGAAGCTTTTTTTTCAATTAATTCAGGTACTTCACCATATATCGTTATTATATTGCTGCTCATTCTCGGCACCCTTTCAATTCTATTACACATTTTATAATTATAACACGCCTAATAGTTTCTCACTAACTAAAAAATTTCAATGGTATTGAGATTTTATTTCTATTTGATCTTTAAATAAAATGTTCACTTCTCCATTTACATTTGTTTGAAAAACTTTAATATTATTATATCTTAATCTATCAATAATTTGACGATTAGGAAGTCCATATTTATTTTTTTTACCTACCGAAATTAGAGCTATTTTTGGTCTAATTGATTGCAATAAACTGTTACTTGTACTCGTACGACTGCCATGATGACCAATTTTTAAAATATTAACATCGGATAAATGATATTTATGTATCAATTTCTCTTCGTTATGATTTGTTGCATCACCCATCAGTAAAATTTTATAACTATTGTACTGTATTAATATTATAATTGATTGTTCATTTAAATTATTAGAGTTAGGAATAGTAGCATCTAACAGATTAAGTTTCGCTTTATTCATAAAAAATTGTGATTTATTTTTAAAATCTATTAACTTGATGCCTTTTTTTATACAGTTCTCTTTTAAAAGATTTAATTCTTTCATTTTAAAACTATTAGCATTGATAATGATACTTTTAATTTTGAGTTGTTTAATTAAATAACTTAGTTCACCCATATGATCTAGATGAGGATGAGTAATTATAAGGTAATCAAGTTCTTTTACATTATGTCGTTTCAAAGTTGGTAAGATATGATATCTAGAAATATTATGATTCGCAACTTTTTGTTTCGAATTAAAGTTACCACCCGTGTCGATTAATAGTGATTCGTGGTATTGAGTCTCAAATAAAAGTGAGTCTCCTTGCCCTACATCCAACATAGTAAGTTGATATGCATGCACTTGAGGTAACATTGTAGAGACAACATACAAAGTAATTAAAGTAATTGACATTAGTTTATAGCATTTATGAACGGATAGAACTAAGCTTAAAAATGCAATGATAGTTATTATAGCTATTTGAAGATTATTTAATGTAGGAATATACCATTTAAAAAAGTTGAGTTTATCAAAAAGTTCAACCATTTTATCATGAAAAATAATTAATAAGTTATATAAGTTGGTTATAATAAAAGGTTTGAATGGTAAATGTATTAGAAAAGTAAGAAAAATAACAAAAGGAAATAGTATGAAGGAATAAAATGGAACAAAAAAGATATTAGATAGCAAGCCAATCCATTGAATTTGGTGAAAATGGATACAACTTAAAATAAATGAACTTAATTGTGCTATCCATGTGATAGCGCATAAAGATTTAAAGACACCTAAATTTTTTAGTAACGGGCTGGCAAAAAGGATTGAAAAAGTAATTAAAAAGGAAAGTTGAAATCCGATATGATAAATTAACGAAGGGGTTAAAATTGTTAAGCAAATAAATAAAAAAGCTAAAACGTTCATTGAATGCTTTATGATGTATTTTGGTCAAATGATTATTATCAAACTCATTAATATTGCTCTGACGGCACTTGCCGACATGTTTGTATACATGCAATAGATAGGTAATAATATGATTAATATTATTTTAATTAAAAACAATGGGCATTTTAATCTGTTAAGTGTATAGCATATAATTGTAATAATAATAGCAATATGTGTGCCGCTAATAGCCAGAAGATGCGCTATACCAATTTCTTTTATTCTATCTAATTCATCTTTATTCATAAGTGATGTATCACCTGTTATAAATGCGATTGTTTTTTCAGGTGAAATTATTTTCCATTGTTGCATTCTTTCGTAAATCAATGCTTTATGTTTATTTAAAATATCAGTAAAGTTATTATTGTTAGTTTTACAACTTGAAAGATGAATATTTTGAATCATAAAAATAAGATTAGAATTTGGTTCGTTTTTTATAGTATTAAACTTCCCATTGACTTTACAGGTTTTTTGTAATAAAAAAGCAGAAACTTTTTTTAAATCTATATTTTTTGATGTTTGTAAATTATAAACGTAAGTATAATGTTTTTTATTTATTTCAATCTTACCTTTAAGTTTATGATGCTCCAAAATTGGTTTTGTAATTAACTTTGCTTCTCCTTGAAATGCTTTGTTCAAAAGTAAAGCATGGTTGTTTTTTTCTAATTTTAAATCTTTTTGAAACATCATATAACTACTTAAAGATATGATGGCAACCATTATAAAATGAATTACATTAAATCTTTTTCTTTTCATTATAATAAATAGGCCCAATATTAAAATAAAAGATAAAACTTTATTAAAAAGTAATAAGTTACCAGCTAAATAAGCTAAAGCATAATAAATCAATTTTATTTATTTATTAAATATTGTGCTACATGTTCTTGATTAAATGGAATTTTTTTATACACAATACCTGATTGTTTTAACAATTCTAAAGCATAATAATGATTATGGTAATCTTCAGCATAATAAATTGTTTTAATACCTGCTTGAATAATAGACTTGGTGCAATTTAAACAAGGGAAGTGAGTAACATAAATCGTTGCGTCCTCTGTTGACACCCCTTGTTTTGCGCATTGTAATAAAGCATTCATTTCTGCGTGAATCGTACGAATACAATGACCATCTTCCAATAGACATCCTTCATCAATACAATGTACTTCACCAGACACAGAACCATTATACCCTCCTGCTATAATTCTATTATCCTTTACAATCGTTGCCCCTACAGATAGTCTTTGACATGTAGAACGCAGTGCTAATAAGTGACTTTGCGCCATAAAGTATTCTTCCCATTTAATACGATCCATGATACTTAGCCTCCAATTTATGTATTCTTTAATATGTTTATTATAGATTATATCGCTTTTAGAAAAATACAACAAAATTTTACATTGTTAAATGTGAACTTAATTTTTCTATCGTTTTAGCACCGAAACCATTAATTTCTTTTAACTCATCAATAGATTTAAAATTTCCATTCTGCTCACGATACTCAATGATAGATTTGGCTTTAACCTTTCCTATCCCTGGTATCGTTGTGAGTTCGCTTTCTGTTGCAGTATTTATATTTACTTTTGCTACATCAGTATCCTTATTTTCTGATAAATTTGTAACAGTTTTATTTTTATTCAATGGATTATTAGTTTGTTCCCCTTTTTCTGGAACATATATCATTTTTTGATCGATTAATCGTTCGGATAAGTTAATGTTCGTTAAATCAGCACGTTCTGTAGCAATAGCTTTGTCCAACAACTGTTTAATTCTATCATTACTGCTCATTTTATAAACATTAGGATGTTTTACTGCACCTTTGATATCAACATAAACAAATGAATCTTTACTATCATTATCGCTTTTTGCTGTAGTTTTATTAGATGACCGTTCACCTTTCACATTTGGTAATGATTGATTACGGTCAGATGTTTCAATTAGTGCAGATTCGTCATTTTGCTTGATTTGATCAATGCCATGATTCATCAAAAATAATAGTGTTAGCACTGCAATCACTATTATAATTAGCATAACACAGGCCTTTATTTTTAAATTACATCGACTGAATCTTTCTTTGAACAATTCCCATAATGGTAACAAAAAATCACTCCTTTATACTTTACACGCATAAAGGAGTGATTTTACTTTTTATTTTTTTACAACGAAGAACAAGCGCTCTCCTTTTTGATTATGGTTATTGATTTCAAAATCAACGAATGTTGTTATATTTTTAAAGCCACATGATTCTAACATTTTAGTGTAAACATCTTTTGAATAAGTCTTTTGATAATGTGACTCATCAAATCTCTTATAATGCTTATCATCTTGTTTTATAAAAAACGTCATATCATGCCATACGCTTAATGGTTCTTCCCCGCGAACAGCTTCCCAAGCTAAAAATACATTTTCAGTTTCATCAATATAACTTTGATTATTGAATAAAGTATTCATTTTATGTTCTGTATGCACATCAAACATAAATGTACCTTCATTCGGCTCTAAATGATGATATACTTGCTGAAAAGTGGACAACACATCTTCATATTCTGTTAAATAATTTAAAGAATCACAAAAAATAGTTATTACATCAAATTGTTGGTTTAGGTCGAAATCAGTCATATCGCCTTCAATCCAATTTACTTCACTAGATTTTTGCATCGCTATCGAAAGCATATCAACACTTAAATCCATACCAGTTATATAATCAAAATCATTTAATTTCGAGGTGAAACTGCCTGTACCACAACCTATATCCAAGATGGTTGATTTATTTTTAGCATAAAATTCTACAATATCAAGCCATGATTCGTAAGGCTGATCTATAGTTAATTGATCATAGTAATAGCTCATTTCTTCATATTGAACCATTATTAATAAACTGCCTGTCCATAAGATTCTAAAGGTGCATCACGATATAATTTCTCCAAGTTATAATAATCACGTTCATCTTTATGGAATACGTGTACGACTACATTGGCCAAGTCAATTAAAATCCATCTTGCTTCATTAAAACCTTCCATTCGTTTCACTTCAATTTCCGCTTCGTTAGCAGCATCTTTTACTGCGCGTGCGATGGATTGTACTTGTCTTTCATTATTGCCGTGGCATACGATAAAATAATCGGTCATATCGCTAATACCTTGCATATTTAAAGAAATTATATCTTCTGCTTTTTTATTCTCAGTTGCATTGACAGCTAATTTTAATAATTGATCTGATTTCATTTAATCATCCTTTACTCTTTCGTTACTATAATTGTAATAATTCAAGCAGGCAATCGTGGCATCATAAACGGTAATATCTTGCGTGATTAAATATAAAACAGTTCGCTTAGATATTTCATAAATAGTTTTATCTAAGCTACCTTGATTGTATGCTAAATCTCGAATTTCTTCAACGCCTGGGGTTTGACGACCAGGTTCAATATAATCTGCAATAAAAACTAATTTTTCTGTTTTAGTCATTTGAGCACGACCAGTAGTATGATTTTTAATGGCAAGCAAAACTTCTTCGTCGTTCACAGCGAATTTTTGTTCCATAATAACTGCACAGACTGGACCGTGTAAGATTTCTGATCCATAGCTCAACAAGTTACTATCTAAATCATTTTGTCTAACAATCTGATACATAGATCCTAAATCATCATATTTACTATAGTCATGTAAGATACCTGCAAGTTCTGCTTTATCTTTATCACCATCATATAATTCAGCTAATTTAACAGCCGTTTCTGCTACTCTTAGTGAATGATTAAATCTTTTCTCCGGTAATTTATCTTTTACTAACGAGACTGCTTCATCAAATTTCATATAATCCTTCCTCTCTGATATATTTTTCTACACTTTGAGGAACAAGCGTATGGATATTTCCCTGTTGTTTCACTCTATCCCTAATCAGCGTTGAACTTATATCTATGCGTGGAATATTAATTGCAATCATATTATTTGAAACTTCTTGCTTTGCTTTTCCACGATTCACAATTACAAAGGTTACCATCGATTTCAATTTATCAATCTCATACCATTTTTCCAATTGTATATATTGGTCAGTCCCTATAACAAAATATAGTTGTGCATTAGGATGCTTTTCTAAAATGTGTTTAATTGTGAGATATGTGTAACTTTGTCCCTTGCGTTCTACTTCATCTAAATAAACAAAGCCAAACCCTAGTTCGTTAATTGCACACCGTATCATATCGATTCTATATGCTGCATCTAAGTAATCATCATGCGCTTTGAGCGGCGACATATAACTTGGAATAAAATAAAACAAATCTGGTTTAATAACATGATTCACTTCACTAGCAACAACCATGTGAGCCGTATGAATCGGGTTAAACTGCCCACCATATAAGACTATCGTTTTAGACATTATGGTAATTGAATTTGTTTATTATCATGTGATTCTTTATACAAGACAATCATAGACCCGATTACTTGAACAATTTCACTATGAGTTGCATCGCTTAAAGTTTGTGCTAAGTCATTTTTATCTTCAAAGTTGTTTTGTAATACATGTATTTTAATTAATTCTCTATTTTCTAAAATATCTTTTAATTGTTCTATCATATTTTCACCAACACCTGCTTTTCCGATTTGGAAAGTTGGATCAATATTATGTGCTTTACTTCTCAAAAATCTTTTCTGTTTACCTGTTAACATAAAATGCTCCTTTTATAAATAATCTAATACTGTGCGTTTCATTACTTCCACGTCTGGTTCTGTACCTGTCCAAATCTTAAAACTTTCTGCACCTTGATAAACAAACATATCCAAACCATTATAAATTGGGTTACCTTGGGCTTCAGCTTGTTCTAAAATGGGTGTTTTAAAGGGTACATACACAATATCACTTACTAAAGTTTCCGGGTCCAAATTTTTCAAACTAATTGGTATTTCTTGATTTGTATTCATCCCTGCTGGTGTCGTATTTATAATAATGTCGAATTCAGATAAAGCTAATTCAGCATCTGATAAGCGAATTTTATTTACATTCAAACGCCATTGATCAAACCTGTCTAAAGATCTGTTGGCTATAGTAAGTTTCGGTTGTACATATTTGGTTAATTCATTCGCAATACCTTTACTAGCACCGCCTGCACCTAATATTAAAATATAAGCCTGTTTTAAATCTGGGTACACGCGTTGTAATCCTTTAACGTAGCCGATGCCGTCTGTATTATAACCAGTCCATTTGCCGTCTTCTATTTTAACTGTATTCACGGCACCTACAGTTTCAGATTGTTCGTCAATTTCATCTAAAAAAGGTATAATGCGTTCCTTATGAGGAATTGTTACATTGAAACCTGAGAGTGCTTTATCTGAAATAATTTCTCTTATTTGGTTGAATTTATCTTCAGGAATATTAATCGCTTCATATGTTGCATTGCAATTTAAAGTTTCAAAATTGGCATTATGCATCACTGGAGATAAAGAATGATCGATAGGGTGGCCTATTACTGCATATTTCATACTCTTCACACCTTACATAATTGAATTTCTTAAAATAACATCAACATTTTTTGGCACGCGTACAATTACTTTTGCACCTACATCAATTGTGATAAAACCTAATCCCGAAATCATCACATCACGTTTTTCCTTACCTGTTTCTAATCTTACGGCTTTAACATTACTCAAATCAAAATTTTCAGGGTTATGCGGTGGTGCTAATACAGATCCTAATTGATTTCGCCATAATTCATTAGCCTTTTCTGTTTTTGTTCGATGAATATTTAAATCATTAGAAAAGTAACAGACTAACGGTCTTTTACCACCACTTATATAGTCTATACGTGCAAGTCCACCGAAAAATAATGTTTGTCCTTCGTTAAGTTGGTACACACGTTGTTTAATTTCTTTTTTTGGCATAATTGTTTTAAGTTCATGTTCAGATACTAAATGTGTCATTTGGTGCGCTTGAATAATTCCTGGTGTATCATACATAAATGTTGTTTCATCAAGTGGAATATCAATCATGTCCAATGTTGTGCCAGGAAATCTTGAAGTAGTAACAACATCTTTTTCTCCTACACTGCGTTCTATTAATTTGTTAATTAGGGTTGATTTACCTACATTTGTAGTTCCTACTATATATACATCTTCATCATTTCTAATATTGTTAATAGAAGTTAATAGATTTTCAATACCTTCATTTTTGTCAGCAGAAATAAGTACTACGTCTTCAGCATCAAGTCCATATTTTTTGGCTGATTTCTTCAACCACTCTTTTACACGACGTTTATTTATTTGTTTTGGCAGTAGATCTATTTTATTAGCTACGAGAATAATTTTTTTGTTGCCAACAATACGTTTGATTGCATTAATAAATGATCCTTCAAAATCAAAAACATCTACAACATTTACTATTATTCCTTTTTTATCTGCTAGACCATTAAGTAAATTTAAAAAGTCATCACTATCTAAACCTACATCTTGTACCTCGTTGTAATTCTTTAATCTAAAACATCTTTTACATACAACATCTTCACGAAATAAATTATGTTCCGGAACATAACCAGGTGCATCAGAATCTTCAGATTGTAATGGTGCACCACACCCTATACATTTCAATACATCCACTTCACTCAATCAATTTTCCTCCCATTTTATATATCCTTTTTTTCTAAAATGTTGTAATAATCTGCGTTCAATAAGGCGATTAAATTTAGTAATAAAACCATCCGTTTGTTTAACAGGTACTACCATAATAGTAAATAAACCGCGTCTATTCCCACCAAATACATCCGTTAACATTTGATCACCAATCACTACAATCTCTGATGGATTTAAATTCATAGAATGCATTGCACGATCAAACGCACGTCCTCTAGGTTTTTTAGCTTTAAAAATATAATCTACTTTTAATGATTTTGAAAAACTACCGACTCTTTTTTCATTATTGTTAGACACAATTGTAATTGTAATCCCTTTTTGTCTTGCTTCTTCAAACCATGTTTTAACCGCTTCAGTAGGATCGGCTACATCCCATCCTACTAGTGTATTATCTAAATCAGTAACGATACCTTTTACGCCAGATTCTGCAAGCTTATCTATATCAATTTGAAAAATTGACTGTACATATTCATTTGGCATAAAGTATTTCTTTATTATACCCATTATTTCTATTCACCTTTTTTATATTTTTTTAATTAAATTTTCTACCATTGTACTAGAAGATTTAGCTGCTTTTGTTAAAAATTCATCAAATGTGATACCTGCGTCGCCATCAGCTAAATCTGAAATTGCACGCGTGATAATAAATGGTAAATTAAATTGATAGCAAGTCTGAGCAATTGCAGTTGCTTCCATTTCTGCAGCCATCACGTGAGGGAAATTTGTTTTAATTTTCATTCGTTGGTCTTTTGTTCCAATAAAACTATCGCCGCTTACAATCAAGCCTGTCTTTGCAGTTAACTGTTGATTAGTAATTACTTGTGTCGCTTTATCAATCAATGATTTATCTGCTACGAATTGCGCTGGCATTTGCGGAATTTGTCCTAATTGATAACCAAATGCTCTAGCATCAGCATCATGATAAGCCACCATATCACTTACCACGATATCTCCTACGCTTAATGATTTATCCAATGCTCCTGCAGAACCAGTATTTATAATTAAATCAGGTTTGAACTTTTCAATTAATAATGTTGTTGAAATTGCAACATTCACTTTACCAATACCACTTTGAGTTAATACGACTGCTTTATCATTTATATACCCTTTATAAAAATATACATGTGCAATATTAATCTCTTCAAAATCGACAAGTTTATCCTTTAAGATTGCTACTTCTTCTTCCATAGCTCCTATAATACCGATCATCGTTATTCACCTCAATTTAAAATCCTAACCTTAGTTATTCTACCACATTTAAACCAATAGCTCGACGATTGAACGATATTTATATCATTTTATTATTTCATTCATTTCTATACGAAACATAAGAATAATTTCTCTGCTTTCAATTGAATTAATCTGTAAATTTGTTGTTTAATATTTCAAACTATTCGAGGCTATTTATTGAAAAAAATCATCATAAAAAATACCATTCCCTAAGTCCTTGTTTTGCATTAAGAACTAGAGAATGGTTTATTTGTCACTATAATTGTTTTGTTAACTACCCATTAATTCTGTCAATCCTTGTAGTGAATAAACACCTGTAACAACTGTAACGATCACAGCAATTGCTCCAAAGACTAACATCCATGTTGGATGATGATAATCTCCGACGATTGATTTTCGTTTACTAGCAATTAGTATTGTCGTTAATATAATTGGTAAGATAAGTCCATTTAAAGCACCTGCAACGATTAATAATGTAACTGGTTTTCCTAAAAATAGAAAAACAAAAGTTGAAATGACTATAAATGAAATTACAATAGTGTTTGTTTTATTATAGATAGATTTATGCAATGTTTTTAAGAAAGTTGCACTTGTGTATGCTGAACCAATAACTGAAGACATTGCTGCAGCAAATAAAACGACACCAAAAATATTTCGACCGACTGGTCCTAATACATGTTCAAATACAGAAGCTGGTGGGTTAGTATCATTTAAAGTTACACCTGTAACGACCACACCGAGTACCGCTAAGAATAATAAGGCTCTAAGTACACCCGTTGTTAATATTCCTGAAATTGCCGCCTTATTGACAAATGGCAAATAGTGTTTACCTTTGATACCTGAATCTAATATTCTATGTGCACCAGCAAAAGTGATATAGCCACCAACTGTACCTCCTACTAATGTGATAATCGGTAAGACAAGCGCTAATGGTTGCTCTGGCATCACGAGATGTTTAGCTGCGTCTGCATATGGTGGGTTTGCTTTAAACATTACAAATGCAACAACTACAATCATTAAAACGCCTAAAAACATCGTGACAACATCCATAATTTTTTGACCACTTTTACTTACAAAAATAAGTATTGATAGTACAGCTGTAATAGCTGCACCAATTTTAACATCTAAGCCAAAAATTGCATTTAATCCTAATCCAGCACCTGCAATATTACCGATATTAAATGCAAGTCCTCCTATTGCAATTAATATCGATATAAAAGTACCCAATCCTTTAAAGATTTCATTAGCTACTTCTTGTCCACGTTTACCTGTAACTACCAACACTCTCCAAATATTAATTTGCGCCCCTATATCAATCAATATTGATAATAAAATTGCAAAAGCAAAACTTGAAGTAAACTGAGCAGTAAATACTGCTGTCTGAGTTAGAAACGCGGGTCCAATTGCAGATGTAGCCATTAAGAATACAGAACCTAATAATAATCTTTTATGATTTTTTGTAAATTCAAAATCCTTTGATTCTGTTTTTAATTTTTCTCCCATGTGTTAGCCTCCCAGCTTAGATATAGAAACGCCTTCTTTCGATAATCTGTCTCTTATTTTTGTAACAAATTCTAGTGCGTGTTCACCATCTCCATGAACACAAATTGTATCTGCTTGAATATCAATTTCCTTGTTATTTTTCGTAACGACTTTTTGTGACTTAACCATTTTGACAACTTGTTCAATAGCTTCTTCAGTGTCAGTGATCAATGCATCACTTTCTTTACGACTAACTAATTGACCATCATCTTCATAGCGTCTATCTGCAAACACTTCGGCAGCAGTAGTTAAACCAACAGCTTGCGCCTCTGTAACAAGTAGTGTATTTGATAATCCAACATAAATTAATGATTTATCAAAATCATATACAGCTTGTGCAATCGCATGAGCAATTGCTTTATCACGCGCCCCCATTTGATAAAGTGCTCCATGTGGTTTCACGTGATTTATTTTAACTTGGTGAACATTACAGAATCCGCTTAATGCACCGAGCTGGTAAATGACGATATCATAAATTTCTTTGGGTGACAAGTCCATATTTCTACGTCCAAATCCTTGTAAATCTGGGAGGCCAGGATGAGCCCCTATACCAACACCATTTGCTTTAGCTAATTCCACCGTTTGATTCATGACATGTTGGTCACCAGCATGAAAACCACATGCAATATTAGCTGAAGTAATTAGCGGAATAATTTGATTGTCTCCACCGAATGAATAATTTCCAAAAGCTTCGCCTAAATCACAGTTTAAATCAACTTTCATCATGATTCCTCCTTAATTATTTGATGTCTATCTAAGAATTTAATATCTACATCTTTTGCATCACCATTAGCATATTGCGGATACGATAAAACAGCATATAAGAAATCAGCTGTCGTAGTAAAGCCATCGATTACCATTTCATCCAATGTTACTTTTAATTTTTTTATTGCTGAATCTCTATTTGGTGCTTTTACAATCACTTTAGCTACAAGTGAATCGTAATTTGGCGATACCGTATAGCCATGATAAAGTAAACTGTCGATACGGACGTTAAAGCCTTGAGGCAAATGTAATGCTTTTACTTTACCTGGTGAAGGCTGAAATCCTTTCTGAGGATTTTCTGCGTTGATTCTTGCTTCAATGACATGACCATCAAATATCACTTCGTCTTGATTGAACGGTAATGTACCGTGTTTCATTAAATAGAGCTGTGCGTGTAGTAAATCACGATTAGATCTCATTTCAGTTACTGTATGTTCTACTTGGATACGCGCATTCATCTCTATGAAGTAATAAGCATCTTCTGTCACTAAATATTCGATAGTACCTGCACTTCTATAACCAGATGCTCTTGCTACTTTCACAGCATCATTACACATAGATGTTCTCATATGTTCAGATAATGCAGCACAAGGCGATTCTTCAATTAATTTTTGATTTTTTCTCTGAACTGAGCAATCACGTTCACCTAAGTGTATGTAATTTTCTTTACCGTCTCCTAACACCTGAACTTCCACATGTTTAGCTACTGGGATAAACGCTTCCACATATACGCGATCATCATTAAAATATTTTTGCCCCTCACTTTTGGCTTCTTTAAATGACTTTTCTAAAGATTCTTCTTTTTTGACAATCCTTATCCCTTTGCCGCCACCACCACTGGCAGCTTTTAATACAAGTGGATAACCAATATCTTGCGCAATTTCCTTAACTTCTTCGATTGACTCTACAGCAGAAGTAGAACCTGGTATGATTGGCACATTAGCTTGGTCAACTGTTTGTCGTGCTGTTATTTTATCACCCATCATCTCCATAGTCTGATCAGTTGGCCCTATAAAATAAATACCGTTTTCTTCAACATTTTTAGCGAATGAAGTACTTTCTGATAAAAAACCATACCCTGGATGAATTGCATTCGCACCACTAATTTTTGCTGCGCTAATAATTCTATCTTGGTTTAAATAGCTATCTAATGCATTGGCTTCACCAATACATATCGCTTGATCAGCTAAGCTGACATGCAGGCTAGACTCATCCCCTAAAGCATAGATAGCCACAGTTTCAATATCCATTTCTCTACAAGCGCGGATGATTCTTACAGCAATTTCTCCTCTATTTGCAATTAAACAACGATACAACTCAAATACCCCCTTTATACTTATTTCACAGTTATAATCGTTTGATCATACTCAACATTTGCGCCGTGATTGACATGTATTGTGTCGACTACTCCACTCACATCACTTTTTACTTCATTCATGACTTTCATCGCTTCTATATAACCAATGGTATCTCCTTTTTTAATTTCATCACCTTCATGAATAAGTGGATTTGTTAATTCCTTCTCGTCTTGTAAATAAAACGTACCAACCATTGGTGATTTGACAACTTGATCGGATTGTTCTTCATTTGATGCACTTTGTTCATTTAAACTTGATTCATTATTTGAAACTAATTGTTGTTGTGCAGTTGACGCAGATGTATTATCGGTGAAATCTATAGTGATTTCATTTTCATAATCTTTATAATTAAATTTTTTAACCCCGTTATCTTTTACCATCTTTATTAATTGTTCTACTTTTTCAAAATTCATTATAATTCCCCTTTCAATAAATGATTAATACGAGTAGATGTATTTCTCAATTGTGAAATATCAAAAATTGGTTGCTCTTTAATATTATTGATTGTATTTTTAAACGCTTCTTCTTGTTGCTCTAATTTTTTAACTGCTTCTTCGATTGTCGTCCATTCAAAACGAATCGTATCATTAGGTTGCATTTGAGCTAAATTATGTAAATCAGATGCGCAAACAGTTGCTATTTTTGTATAACCGCCTACTGTTTGTTTATCATTTAATAAAATGATCGGATTGCCATCATTTGGCACTTGTATACTGCCTAAGGCAACAGGCTCTGATATTATGTCAGCCGATGTGTTTGGTGAAATCGCTTCACCTTGTAACCGATATCCCATACGGTCTGACTTTTCTGATATTTTAAATTCATTAGCTACTAGTTTTTGTTGTGCCTCTTCGCTAAAGCTATCAAATTGAGGCCCTTTGATGATTTGAATAGGTTTTTCTTCAACTTCACCAACATCTTTTGGTACACTCAATCCAAGATTTTGTGCATATGGATAATCGTTTTCGCACTCAATTACATCACCAGATTTTAATGCGCGCCCTTTAAAACCACCAATTTGACTTCGTGTGTGTGTAGAATAACTATTTGCTACTTTATGAATTGTCAAAGGTTTACCAAATAATAAGTACCCTCTAGCCCCTTTAGTGACCTGTCCAACTTTCAAAACGTCACCTTTTTTTACTGCTATTACAGTAGATTCATCAATAATTGCTTCGTTAACAGTTGCTTTGAACTCAGCACCTATTAATACAAAAGCATTGTCTTCTAAGAATTCAATTGTTGGGCCAATTATTGTACATTCAATTGCTGGCCCTTCATTGCCAATGAGTGCTTGTCCAGTTCGATAAGCGTACCGATCTAAAACACCTGCAGTAGAAAATCCTTGGTCTTGATAGCCGATTCTTCCTAAATCTTGAATCGTACTAAATAACCCTGGATTAATAATTTTAATACTCATATTGAATTTTCACCCATTTCTTAATATCAAATTCACTTTGCTGTTCTTCTATAATCTGTTCGAACGTTGATTCATCGATAGGATAGAATTTTATATAGTCACCAGATTCATATAAACACATAGGTGTTTTTGAAATATCAAATACAGTAATTGGTGTACGTCCGATGATTTGCCAACCACCTGGAGATTGTTTTGGGTATAAACCTGTTTGATTATTCGCAATACCTACAGAACCCGCTGGAATGCTCGTTCTTGGTTCTTCTCTTCTAGGTGTAGCCAGCTCTGGATTTAAACCACCTAAAAACGGAAAGCCTGGCATAAATCCAAGCATATAAATTAAATATCGATTTTCTGTATGTAAATTAATGACGTCCTCTATTGATATTTGATGATGTGTAGCTACTTCTTGAATATCTGGACCATAATCACCACCATAAAGAACTGGTAAACTAATTATTTTTACTTCATTATTATTTTCATCAAAATCCAGTTGATTTAATTGTTCTAGATTCAGCGCTTTAACTACTTCCGCTAAACTTTGTTTTGTAATATCTATATGTAGCATAATTGCCCGATAAGAAGGTATCACTTCAATAATTGCTTTATGTTGTTGATCTTTAATATAATTTTCAACTTTTTGAACTTCCTTAAATGTCGAAGGATTGATTTGTTGTTCAAAGTAAATCATAATTGTCTCTTCATTGATCAATTTATATTCCAACACATTTCCCCCTTTGTATTTTATACATTAAACTATGATTCAAACATTAATATGTGTGCAACATTATAATTGTATCATTAACTGTCAGACTATGTTTAATTAAAAATAGTTATAATTGTCGATAATAAACTACTATTGTTAAATACAAATTAATCCAAAATTATCTCAATATTTCAATTATTGTATCAATGATATAAATTTATCAAATAGTTGAAGATAAGTATATCTTTTTATTTATAAAGTGTAAAATCCCCCTAACAATAAGTGTTAAGGGGATTTTGATATTATTTGATATTTACAATTTTGACATTAATTTCTGCACCATTTGGTAGTGGAACACGAACTTCTTCGTTTAATTTTTTACCGATTAAACTTTTTGCCATTGGTGATTCATTTGAAATTTTACCATTAAATGCATCAGATTCAGCTGATCCAACAATTTGGTATTCCTCTTCGTCTTCACCAGGTAATTCTACAAAAGTTACAGTTTTACCAATTTGTACTTGGTTGTTATCACCAGTATCTTCGATTATTAGGGCATTACGTAGCATATGCTCAATTCTTTGTATATCTTGTTCGATAAATCCTTGTTCATCTTTAGCAGCATCATACTCAGAGTTCTCAGATAAGTCTCCGAATGAACGTGCTACTTTTATTTTTTCTACGACTTCTGGTCTCTTAACCGTTTTTAACTCTTCAAGTTCATTTTCTAGTTTTTCGAAACCTTCTTGCGTCATAGGATATTGTTTTTGGTTTTCCATATTGTCATCTTCCTTTACTATAATACTATTGTTTACTTACTAAAGTCTGAATTTTCGTCGTCATTATATCGATCGCAACTTTATTACTTCCACCTTCTGGAATGATAATATCTGCATATCTTTTTGTGGGTTCTATAAATTGATTATGCATTGGTCGAACTACATTTAGATATTGACTTATTACAGAATCCATTGTTCGTCCTCTTTCTTCTGTATCACGAAGTAAGCGACGTAAAATTCGTAAATCTGCATCTGTATCAACATAAATCTTGACATCCATTAAATCTCTTAACGTTTTATTTTCAAGCGCAAATATGCCTTCTACGATAATAACATCTTTTGGTTTAAATGCAATCGTTTCTTCACTTCTAGTGTGATTTGTATAATCATATGTTGGTACTTCGATTTGTTTGCCATTTCTCAAATCGTTTAAATTATCTATTAATAAGTCATTATCAAAAGCAAAAGGATGATCATAATTGGTCTCTAAACGTTCTTCGAAACTTAAATGCGATTGGTCCTTATAATAATAGTCTTGTGCCAATAATGCAACACTATGGCCTTCTAAATTTTTCATTATTTCATTTGTCACTGAGGTTTTACCCGAACCCGAACCACCAGCGATTCCAATAATAGTCGTACGTTTCATTATCCAATTTCCTTTCTCATCATGTTGTTGGTATAAATTGGATGATCAACTTTAATTTGCACGATTTGCAATGGATGTCGTGCAGCATCAAGTTGGTTACCTTCTTCATCATAGATAGTGTCAACAACTTGTCTAAATGTATCGATTTCAGGACCAAAAAACTCTATTTCGTCTCCAGGTTCAAATTTGTTCCGCTGTTGAATCGTAGCAAGCTTAGTTGTTTCATCATAAGCCAGAACCAATCCACAAAAATCATAAGCTGAGTTCTTTTTATTTTGTTGTCCAAACATTTGTTCTTCATATCCAGGTGTGCCTTCAATAAATGCAGAAGCAGTATCTCTATTAGCACATTTTTCCAGCTCAGTTAACCATTCTGGCTTAATTTTAAAGTTATCAGGATCTTCTGCATAAGCATCGATGACTTTGCGATATACAGACACTACAGTTGCAATATAGTGTATTGATTTCATGCGTCCTTCAACTTTAAGTGAATCCACACCAATATCCATCATTTTAGGGATTGATTCAATAAGTTTCAAATCTTTTGGACTCATTGCAAATGGAGTCACTGCATTTTCGTCATAATATAAATCTAATTCACCATCTTCATCAACTTCCAACAGATCATAATCCCATCTACAACTTTGACAACAACCGCCTCTGTTAGAGTCTCGAGCAGTCATGTGATTACTTAATGTACATCTACCAGAATACGCAATACACATCGCACCATGTATAAATGATTCAATTTCAATATCTACTTTGTCTTTCATTTCCTTCATTTCCATAGCACCAGTTTCACGTGCTAATACTACACGATCTAGACCTTCATTTTTCCAAAATTCTACAGCTTTATAATTCGAAAGAGATTGTTGTGTTGATAAATGAATTTCTAAGTTCGGCGCTACACGCTTACAGGTTTCAATAATAAGTGGATCTGCAACAATAATACCAGTGGCGCCTGCTGACTCAATATTTTTTAAATACTCGTCCAATCCTTCAATATTTTCATCATGAGCAATAATATTAGTCGTAACGTAAATTTTCGCCCCATATTGCTGAGCGAATGTCACACCTTCGTTTATTTCTTCCAACGTAAAATTATCTGCATTTGATCTTAAACCATATGCTTGTCCACCTAAAAATACAGCATCAGCACCATAATGTACTGCTATTTTGAGTTTTTCTAAATTACCTGCTGGTGCAAGTAGTTCAGGTTTTTTAATCTTATTATTAGTATGATTTTCAACTTTTTCTAATAATTCCATTACTTAAACCTCCTTTAATAGACTGTTTGTTTATACAAGAATCCTTCATCAAACGGACGGTGCTCAGGCTGAATGGCCTCAATCGGATCTACAAGCATAAATTTTTCATCATCATAGGTTTCAGAATCTTCTTTGAACAAATCAATCGCTTCTCTATATTGCTCTGTACATACATTGATATATTCTTCAGTTTGTAATACACCATCGATTTTGAATGCATCAATATTGGCTGCTAAAAGCTGATCTAACTCTTCGATCAAACAAATATCATTAGGTGACATTATATGCGTTCCATTATAATCTTCAAAAACAGGATATTTGTTATCCCGTTCTTCATCATATAAAAGCAACTCATTCGCTTCTTTATTTCGTTGAATTTTCATTTGTCTTTCTTGGAAAGTAAAATAGTTACCTAATAACATACGTTTTGATTGAAACATGCAAGTCATACCATGTACTTGTACTTCAATCTCTACATCTGCATTTTGTTTTATATTTAATATTTCATCTAAACTTAATTCTCTAGCTAATTGCGCACGTTGTGCACCTTTTTTCCCCCAATAGTTACACTGGAAATAATTTGTGACTAGCGCTTCTGCATCCCAATTTAATGGAATCGGATTTCGTTGTTCATTCACATACATAACTACTGCTGGATCGCCAAATATGATGCGGTCAACGCTTACTTCGTGTAAAAAATCTATATATGATTTTAGTGCATTTAAATGATAATTGTGAAAAATACCATTTACTGCTACGTAGGCTTTTTTACCATGATTATGTATTAATTCCACTGCTTCTATCAATGCTTCTCTTTTAAATTCTCCTGCTAATCTTAAGCCGAATCTTTGCTCACCAATTACAAAAGCATCTGCACCTTTTTCAATTAGTGTCTCAATATGTTTAACAGATTTTGGTGTTACTAATAATTCTGTCATTTTGATTCTCCTTTAATCGAAATAGCTAGACCATCATCCATATTAAGGAAATTAGTTGTGAAATGAGGTTGAGCCATAAGCCATTCATTATATTCTTGTACTTTTTTTACCATTTGTCTAACATTTCTACTTCTCACTTCGGAAATATCAGAAACAAAACCATGATACAAAACGTTATCTGTAACTATTATCCCACCTTCATTCAATAAAGGGGCGTACAAAGAAAAAAACTTTTTTGATTGTGCCTTTGCAGCATCAATAAATATCATATCAAAAGATTCATGTTTGATATTTTCTAAAGCTTCTAACGCATCCTTTTCAATTAACTCAATTTGAGTTTCAAATCCAAATTTCGCAAAATTTTCTTTGGCTTTTAATTGCATATCATCATCACGCTCGATGGTAACCACTTTTATTTCATCAGAAACAGAAGCAAATTGCATACTGCTATAACCAATCGCTGTACCTATTTCTAAAATGCGCTTGGGTTTATGTATTTTGATCAGTTGTTTAATCATATCTAATGTTAGTCTATCAACGATTGGAACATGGTGTTCCAACGCATACGGTCTAAGTTGTTCAATAGCAATATCATTCTCTTTGTGCAATTCTAATAAATATGATTGATTATTTTCCATTTTATAACTTCCTTCAATGTAGATATTTCAAAGCATTTTTGACAAATAAAATAAATCAGCCAATAATCGTGACTGATTGTATTATGGTTAATAATGACGTCTATAAGTTGTTATTTTCGAACTACTTTATATAATTCTTTGAAAATATCTCATAAATTTAAAATTTAACTTTATATATTTTACCACAAACCCATATATTTTATAAGTGTAAATTGTGATAATTAACTAGTTAATATAACTGTAGCTGATTGAGTACTTTTATTCTTAAATATAAAAATTGGGACTTAAAAGTCTCAGTTACGATAAGCTACATTTGTGTGTATTTTTGAAAAATTTCTTTTTGATTTGATATTAAAAATGTTCAAAATAAACGATACTTTTTTTAAAACAACAGAATCTAAAAATAGTTTGACATTATTAAATCGATATTTTTCTTCGACTTATTCGAATATGAAAACTAAACTGGCATCTGTAATAAAATAAAAGCCGGTAGAGACAGAGTAAATTAGCGCCAGTAGAATTCAAACACAAAAAGACTGTCAACAAAGCTAGAAACTTTGTTGACAGTCTGAGTTGAGACTTTTAAGTCTCGGCTTGATAATTTGAAATAAGCACTTTGTATCTCATATTTTATCCCTTAACAATTGTACAAGATTTGACTAACAAGCTTTGTCACCAAAGAAAAACATAAACATTATTAAATCAATGT
This sequence comes from Staphylococcus ureilyticus, assembly GCF_025558845.1. Taxonomy (NCBI): domain Bacteria; kingdom Bacillati; phylum Bacillota; class Bacilli; order Caryophanales; family Staphylococcaceae; genus Staphylococcus; species Staphylococcus ureilyticus. Next base: position 1,381,344 of record NZ_CP094825.1, read on the forward strand.
GTCGTCCAGGTTCATGTTTTAATTAGTGGTGCAAATTATTTGAGTTGTTCAGATTAGAGGTTATTCATGGTTATGATCATGATCGTCCATTTCAGTGTTAACGACTTCTTCAATCATATCCCATTCTTCATCTGTTTCAACCGGTAAGAATTTTCCGCCTTCACCATCTTCATCAGGCTCATTAATCATTGGTACTAATTCGATTAAATCATCATCATCTGATTCTGCACCTTCTTCAGCAAGAATCACATATTCTTTTTTAAATTCAGGATGGAAAAATTCTAATACTTTACGGTAAAGTACTTCGTTTCCATCTTCATCATATAAAGTTAATAGTTCCTCTTGATTATTAATTTCTAATTCAGATTCATGGTTGTGTTCAGTCATTATAAAACGCTCCTTTTTATTGTATAGAATCTAAATAGCCTTGTAATATAAATACTGCAGCCATTTTATCTATTACTTTTTTTCGTTTTTGTCTAGAAACATCTGCTTCAAGTAAAGAACGTTCTGCAGCCATGGTACTTAAACGCTCATCCCACATGATTATCTCTACAGATGGCAATGCTTCTTGAAGTTGCTCCTTGTATTGTAACGAAGCTTCGCCTCGAAATCCAATAGAATTATTCATATTCTTTGGCAAACCAATGACAACAGTACCAACTTTTTCTTTCTCTATGATTGTTACTAGTCTGTCTATACCTAGTTCATTCTTATCTTCGTTTATATGGAGTGTATCTAATCCCTGGGCTGTCCAACCCATGAGATCGCTTATAGCAATGCCAACAGTTTTACTTCCTACATCTAAACCTAAAATTTTATGTTTTAGCATTAATTACTTTGAATTCTCTTGTAAATAATTTGAAACTAATTCTTCCATGATATCGTCACGATCAATACGACGAATTTGGTTTCTAGCTTCATTATTACGTGGAATATACGCAGGATCTCCTGATAATAAGTAACCAACGATTTGATTAACAGGATTATAGCCACGTTCTTTCAATGTGTTATAGACATTTTGAAGTACTGTTTTGACATCTTCTTTTGGAATTTCATCATAATTAAATTTCATTGTTTTATCAAAGTTTTCCATTTTGTAACACTCCTTCATATCGAGTAAAAAGTACTTATTGTTAATTCTACATGACAATAGTTAGAACTTATAGAGATTTAATGTAATCTTTAATGAAACGTAATGATTCTGTTATGTTTTCAGGTTGAGTGCCTCCACCTTGAGCCATGTCTGGACGGCCACCACCTTTACCACCTACAATAGGTGCCATGTTTTTAATAATATCACCAGCTTTTACACTGTCTGTTAAAGCTTTTGGCACTGTTGCTACTAATGACACTTTACCATCTATATTACTAATTAAAATTATAATAGCATCTTGCAATTTAGATTTAAAGTCATCCATTGTCTCACGAATCGCTTTTGCATTTGCGACTTCAACCTCAGTTGCAAGGACTTTAAATCCATTAATTTCTTCCACTTGATTTGTAATATCACCCATTTTTAGTGTAGTGATTTCTTTATTTTTTTGCTCAAGTTGTTTAGTTAATTCTTTTTCATCCGCTTGCATTTGGATGACTTTATCCAAAACTTGATCATCTGATTTCACTTTAATTTGTGCTTTCACTGCATTAAATTGTTCTTGAATTGTTTCTAAATATAGGAATGCTGATTTCCCAGTAAATGCTTCTATACGTCTCACACCAGCACCAGTACCTGATTCACTTACTATTTTAAACAAACCTATTTCAGAAGTATTATTAACATGGATACCTCCACATAATTCAATAGAGAAAGGAGACATATTCACTACTCGAACAACCTCACCATACTTTTCACCAAACAATGCCATCGCACCTAACTTTTTAGCTTCAGCAATAGGCATTTCTTGAATATCCACATCTATACTATTCCAAATTTCTTCATTAACTCTTCGTTCAACTTGATCAATTTCTGCTTGATTTAAAGGTCCAAAGTGCGTGAAATCAAATCTTAATCTCTCTGCTTCAACGAGTGATCCTGCTTGATTGACATGGTCTCCTAGCACCTCTTTTAATGCTGCATGTAATAAGTGTGTAGCGCTGTGATTCTTTTTAATATCTCTACGTTCAATGTGGTTTACACTAGCAAACACTTCGTCATTCTTTTTAACAGTGCCAAATTGAATTTCACCTTTGTGTAAGTTCTGTCCATTGGGCGCTTTGGTAACTTCAGTAACATTGATTTCGAACTGTTCATTACTTATAGTACCTTCGTCTGCAACTTGTCCACCACTCACTGCATAAAATGGTGTTTCTTTTAAAATAAAGTAAATAGTTTCTCCTGCTTCAGCTTCATTTACTAATTCACCATTATATATGATGTCCGTAATAATCGTTTTTTGGTCCATGACATCATAACCTACAAATTGACTATCTGTTGTTATTTTTTTTAATATGTCACTTTGTACTTGCATAGATTGTGAGTTTTGACGTGCTTGTCTAGCTCTGTCACGTTGTTTTTGCATTTCTTCTTCAAAAGTATTCATATCAACGGTAAGATTTTCTTGAGTTGCAATTTCTTCAGTAAGTTCAACTGGAAAACCATATGTGTCATATAATTTAAATGCATCTTTACCACTAATTTCATTTGTCGTCGACTTTGCTTTTGTAATTAAATTATTTAATATCGCTAGGCCTTCTTCTAATGTTTCATGGAAACGTTCTTCTTCAGATTTAATCACACGTTTGATGAAATCTGATTTTTCTTTAACGTTTGGATAGTATGGTTCCATTATATCTGCAACAATATCAACTAATTTATACATAAACGGCTCATTAATGTCTAAGGATTGGCTAAATCTTACAGCACGACGTAAAAGTCTGCGTAGCACATAACCTCTTCCTTCATTTGCAGGTAACGCGCCATCAGCAATTGCAAATGAAATTGTACGAATATGGTCAGCGATAACTTTAAATGCGACATCATAAGAATCTGTTTCAAGATATTTTTTACCCGAAACATTTTCAACTTCATTAATGATAGGCATGAACAAATCCGTTTCGTAGTTTGTACGAACATTTTGTGCGATAGATGCCATTCTTTCGAGACCCATTCCAGTATCAATATTTTTATTTGGTAATGGTGTGTACGTATGGTCTTTATTATGATTAAATTCACTAAATACCAAATTCCAAACTTCTAAAAATCTTTCATTTTCACCGCCTGGATACATTTCTTCTGCAGGATCATCTTGTCCAAATTGATCCCCTCGATCATAGAATATCTCTGTATTAGGGCCTGATGGTCCCTCACCGATATCCCAGAAATTACCTTCTATACGAATAATCCTACTCTCTTCTAAGCCTATGTCTTCATTCCATATTTTATAAGCTTCTGTATCCTCAGGATGTATGGTTACATACAATCGTTTTGGATCCATAGCCATCCATTTTTCATTCGTTAAAAATGTCCAAGCAAATTCAATGGCTTCTTTTTTGAAATAATCACCAATTGAAAAGTTACCTAACATTTCAAAAAAAGTATGATGTCTAGCTGTAAAGCCAACATTCTCAATATCATTTGTTCTTATGGCTTTTTGGGAATTGACAATACGAGGCTTTTTCGGTGTTTCTCTGCCATCAAAATATTTTTTCAATGTCGCAACACCAGAGTTAATCCATAGTAAAGAATCATCATCTATTGGTACTAAAGGTGCAGAAGGTTCAACCATATGTCCTTGTTCAACAAAGTAATCAATAAAATTCTGTCTAATTTCACTTGCTTTTAAGTTTTTCATACTTAAAATTCCTCCATCTCAACTCAAGTTATATCAGTTATTTGATAAAAATGAAAATAAAAAACGTCCATCCTATCAAAAGGGACGAACGTTTCGCGGTACCACCCTAGTTATAAGCATTAATCATAATTAATAATTCCGCTTATCACTTAAAATAAGTATATTTATTATTTAACATAAAGTAGCTTTCAACTATGCTATCTGTACTTTTCACCAGCCAGTACATCTCTTGTCGACTACCATAATTTACTCATCTTTATGCACAATCAATTATATTGTATTTACTTTAACCTACGTTGTCAATGTTCAACAAAATCATATGGCGAAATATCTCCCATATTAATCATAGGATTAATTTTATATATATTTTCTTCTGTTAAAATAGTCGTGGCATCAAACGTATCTTCAACTGCAACCTCATCTTTACGATCATCATTATTAAAATACGTTTTTAAGAATGAACAGAGCTGAGTCATTCTCACTTGACCATGTGTATTTAAACCGATTTCAAAAGCTTGTGGATCACCCAGAAATACTAGTGATTGCTTAGCTCTTGTTAATCCTGTATATAATATAGGTTTTTGTAACATTCTAAAATATTGCTTAACCATAGGCATAATTACAATTGGAAATTCAGAACCTTGCGATTTGTGAATAGACGTACAATATGCATGTGTTAATTCTAACAAATCTTGTCTTACAAAAGTAATTTCATTTCCGTCAAAATCAACGACCAATACATCTTTATTTAAGGCATTTTCTTTTGCCCAAAATATGCCAACAATCACACCAATATCGCCATTAAATATATTATCACTCGGCCTATTTACTAGCTGTAGCACCTTATCCCCTTTTCTAAAGACAACATCACCGAATTCAATTTCACGCGTATCCTTTTCTTTAGGGTTTAAGATTGTTTGCAATACAGCATTTAATTTTTTTATACCTGCAGAACCTTTATACATAGGGGCTAATACTTGTATATCACTCATATCATAACCTTTTTTAACAGCACTTGAAACAACCTTTTCAACAACTGAAGATATTTGTTCAGTTGAACAATTAATAAAGTTACGATCATGAAATCTTTGTGTGATATCAATCGGTTCTCCCAATTTCATTCTATGCGCTAATTCTATGATACTAGACCCATCTTGTTGTCGGTAAACTTCAATCAGATTCACTCTAGGTATAACTTTAGAATCAATGAGATCTTTGAACACTTGTCCTGGGCCTACGGAAGGCAACTGATCTTCGTCACCTACTAATATCACTTGGGCATCAATAGGTACCGCGCTAAGAAATTGATGAAACAGCCAGGTGTCGACCATTGACATTTCATCAATAATGATTAGTTTAGCTGAAATCTCATTATCTAAAATATCTTCTGGCTGTGTGTCTTGATTCCAACCTATCAATCGATGTATAGTCATAGTTTCCAACCCTGTAGATTCAGCCAATCGTTTTGAAGCTCTACCTGTAGGTGCTGCTAATACAACTGGATAATCATCGTTTTGATAATCATCATAATCTAAAGATAAACCATGTATTTCTGCATATAATTCGACAATACCTTTAATCACAGTAGTTTTTCCTGTTCCTGGCCCGCCAGTTAGCAGCATAACTTTACTATTGATTGCAGTCTGTAGCGCATCTCTTTGGGAATTAGCATAAGTGACTTGATTGCGTTGTTCGATTTCACCAATTTCTAATAATAATTCAGACTGCTCAATTTCTTTTAATTTATTCGTATAGGTGTAATTACGATATAAGTTTTGAACACTTTTAAGTTCCGAATAGTATAAACTAGGAATTGCTAATTCGTGTTCCTGTTTTACTAATTTGGTATCTTCAACTAAGATTTGAATCATATTTTCTAATTGTTGAAGTTCAATCACTTCATTTGGTGATTGTGATAACATATCTTGTGTCATTTCTAATACATTTTGTGTTGGTAAGTATGTATGCCCTTGCTTAATACATTCTTCTTCTAATACATATAATAAACCCGCTTTTAAACGCTCATCATCATTAAATTGAATACCCACATTTCGTGCTAAAGTATCCGCTTTGTTAAAACCGATTCCTTTCACGTCGTAAACTAATTGATAGGGTTTATTTTCTACAATATTAAGTGTATCACCTAAATAAACCTGATAGATTGCCATAGCGAGTTTAGGCCCAAATCCTAAATCATGTAATCGAATAATAATTTGTTCTGTTTCTTGATTACTCGCAATTTGTTCAGCAATTTGCTTTTGTTTTTTCCCAGGTAAACTAGGTACTTTTTCTAAAACAGATGGGTCATTTAAAATGTCTGAAATAGCATTTTCTCCAAGTGTATTCACAATATTTTGAGCTGTTTTTTTACCTATTCCTTTAAATAAATCACTAGATAAATAGCTAATAATAGCCTCTTTGGTTTGAGGCAGCTCTTTTTCAAACGTTTCAGCTTTTAACTGTTTACCATATTTAGGATGTGAAACGACTTGACCTTTAAAAGTATAAACATCGCCTTCAGCAATTTCTGGAAAGAACCCTACAACTGTAGGCATAGAATCAAAATCTTCATTAGATTCTATCGTATCTACTTTTAAAACAGTATAAAAATTGTCTTTGTTTTGAAACAAGATAGCATCTACAGTACCTTTAATCATTGAATTATTGAATAATGTAGGGTTGTCCATTTAATTACTCCTCCTCTGCGATGGATTTAAACGTTTTGATGGCATGTTGACTCATCAAATGTTCTGGGTTGATAGCAACTGCACGTTCAAAATATTCGATAGCACATTCAGTATCCTCTGTTAACATATAAGTTGCTAGACCTAAGTTATATAAAGCGTCTGTATGTTTGTCATCTAATGAGACTACATACTGTAATTGTGAAACAGCCTGTTCGTACATTTCTAAGTGACATAATACCAATCCATATTGAAATTGTACCTCTACATCCTTACGATTATCTTTTTCAGCAGCAGTCATTAAAAAGGGAAGTGCTTCTGTAAATGCTTCTAACTGGTTAAACGACATACCTATCATATAATTGGTGTCGATTTCGTCAACTTTATATTGTAATGCTTGTTGGTATAATTTAACCGCTTCTTTATATCGCCCTTCATTATAATAAACATTAGCTAAATTGTAATAAACAGCCCCATTTTTTGGGTCAATGGTTAGTGCTTTTTGGAAAAACTTTTCCGCTTTATCTATTTCACCCGCTTCAGCGATTAATATACCTGCATTGATATAATTTTCGACTTCATTCGGATTTGCTTCTATATTTTCGAATAATGCTGTTAAAGCTTGCTCAAAATTACCTTGTTTAATCAATGTATAAATTTGTTCTTGATTCATGCTATCCCTCTCTCTCAACATCTCATTATAACATTTAAGAATGAAAAAACAGTAAAAAGGAGTAAGTCACAAATCAAAAATTTAAAATTTGATATTGTATGCTTACTCCTCAAAATACGATTAAACTATGAAACTTTATATTTAATTAACAATATAGCAATGTCATTTTGCTATTTTAATCATTACGAAGCATTTAATTAATTTGTTTAAACAACATAACTTAATTGACCTGATGTTTTATATACATCATCTATAGTAGCGCCACCTAGACAAACATCGCCATCATATAAAACGACTGATTGACCTGGCGTAATTGCGCGAACAGGTTCGTCAAATGTTACTCGAATTGCATTATCATGCTCTTTTTGAACAAAAACTTTAGTATCTTTTTGACGATATCTAAATTTCGCTGTACATTCAAATCCATTTTCTAAATCAACAGGGTTAACAAATGAAATATCTGAAGCAATCAAATAGTCACTGTAAAGCGCTTCATGATGAAAACCTTGTTCTACATATAAGACATTATCATTTAAATTTTTGCCTACTACAAACCAAGGGTCTCCATCTCCACCTATACCTAGACCGTGACGTTGACCGATAGTATAGTACATTAATCCTGCATGTGTACCTATTTTCTTACCAGTTAAAGTTTTCATTTCACCTGACTGTGCGGGTAGATATTGAGATAAAAATGTTTTGAAGTTACGTTCACCGATAAAACAAATACCAGTTGAATCTTTTTTCTTAGCTGTAGCTAAATCTTGTTCTTCTGCAATTCTACGCACTTCTTTTTTATCAATATCGCCAATTGGGAACATCACTCTAGATAATTGTGATTGTGATAATTGATTTAAGAAATAAGTTTGATCTTTATTATTGTCAACGCCCCTCAACATTTCAACATGTCCATCTTCATGACGTCGTACACGAGCATAATGTCCAGTTGCTACATAATCTGCACCTAACTTAAGCGCATGCTCTAAAAATGCTTTGAATTTAATCTCTTTATTACACATCACATCAGGATTTGGTGTACGGCCTTTTTTATATTCATCTAAGAAATAAGTAAACACTTTATCCCAATATTCTTTTTCAAAATTAACTGCATAATATGGTATACCTATTTGATTACATACAGCTATAACATCATTATAATCTTCTGTAGCTGTACAAACACCATTTTCATCCGTATCATCCCAATTTTTCATAAAAATACCAATGACATCATAACCTTGCTCTTTTAATATATGTGCTGTTACGGAACTGTCTACGCCACCTGACATGCCTACTACAACACGTGTATCTTTATTTGACAACTAAACTTCCTCCTTGAATTTATGATAAATTTTGTGAATTTCGGTAACTAAATATTTAATTTCTTGTTCGGTCGTTTGTTCATTAAAACTAAATCGCACAGAATGATTCGCTCTTGTATCGTCATCATACATTGCTACTAAAACATGTGAAGGTGATGTAGAACCTGCAGTACATGCTGAACCAGAAGCTACATATATATTAGCTAAATCTAACAATGTTAACATAGTTTCCACATCAATAAATGGAAAATACAAATTAACAATATGACCAGTAGTATCAGTCATTGAACCATTTAATTCAAAAGGCACTGAACGTTCTTGTAAAGATACAAGAAATTGGTTTTTTAAATTCATCAAATGGACATTGTTTTCATCTCTATATTGGTTTGCTAGTTTTAAAGCTTCAGTCAATCCGACAATTTGAGGTACGTTTTCTGTACCTGCTCTTCTTTTCACTTCTTGTTCTCCACCTAATTGTGGAAACTTAATGTTTGTACCTGATTTTATTAGTAATACACCGACACCCTTTGGTCCACCAAATTTATGTGCCGTAATACTCATTGCATCGATATCAAATTCATGAAAATCTATGTCTAAGTGCCCTATAGCTTGTACAGCATCTACGTGAAATAAAGCATTTGAATGACTAACAATTTCATCAATATCGTACATTGGTTGCACTGTGCCAATTTCGTTATTAACAAACATGATTGAAACAAGGATTGTCTCATCAGTCATTGCACTTTTCAATTGTTCTAACGATATCAGACCTTCTTCATCTACATCAAGGTATGTTACATCAAAACCTTCTTTTGCTAATTGTTCAAAAACATGGAGTACAGAATGATGTTCTATTTTAGTTGTTATAATATGCTTACCCTTATCTTGATTTGCATACACAATACCTTTAATCGCTGTATTATTAGATTCTGTTGCGCCACTAGTAAAAATTACTTCACTAGGCTTCGCATTGAGTTGTTTAGCTACAAAACGACGAGACTCATCTAAATATTTACGTGCATCTCTACCTATACTATGTATAGAAGACGGATTACCGTAATGTGTTGTATAGATTTCCATCATTTTATCTATTACTTGTTGTTTAACAGGCGTTGTAGCAGCATAATCTGCATATACTTCCATGTTTGACACTCCTTACAAATTTATCAATGTTCCAATGATAGCACCATCTAATTAATTTTTCTAGTTGTCTGTTTCAAAATGACCATTTTCATCTATCATTTCATATTCATCTAACAATGTTAATGTTTCGTTTACATTTGATTTTGTCTTTTTATTTTGGGTTAAGTTATATAATTTTTTATTTCTAATTTCCCAGTGTGTCGCTTTAAACCTAGCTTGAAAATACTCATCATGGCTCACAACTAATACTTGACCGTTAAAACTTTTTATCATATTAAAAATTAAGTCCTGTGTTGAAATATCAAAATAATTAGTTGGCTCATCTAAAATTAATAAATTGGCACCAGAGCAATATAGCAGTACAAATTGAAATCTACTTTTCTCTCCCATAGATAATTGACCAATTGGTGCATTAATTTTTTCCTCTTTAAAACCAAATGAAGCTAATATAGTTTGCGCTTCGCTTCTTGATATTTTATTCGTACTTAATAGCATCATCAGTGGAGATTCTGCTTCATTCAAATTTTTGTTCGTCTGATCGAAATATCCAATTTTTAGTGAAGGTGTGATTTTTAAATGTCCTTGATTAGCAAATATCTTTTGTCTGATCATCGCAATTAAAAGAGATTTTCCGCTTCCATTTGGTCCCGTTATTAATACGTTTTCTTTTTGTTTCATTTCGAAATGCGCATGTTCAAATACATGATGTTCACTTATAACAACATTGAAGTCTTCAAAATGAATTAAAAAACGCTTACGTAATTGGGCTTCATGATTAAAATGATAATGTTTTTGTTCGTTATCTGGCTGGTTTATGGTCTTCTCATTTAATTTTTCGGTCATTTGTTTTTCTTTTACTTTAGCCTTTTGAGCTAACTTACTAAGCTTCTTCTGCTCAATAGGGCTACGAACACTTGCTTTTTGTTGTGCTGAATGATGCCATGTTTGGATTCGTTGTATCGTGCGATTAAGTTCTGCTATTTCTTTTTGTTGCTTTTCGTACATATTTTGTTGTGTTTGTAACGTTAAATCTTTAATTTCACGGTACTTGGAATAATTACCATTATATTTATTCGTTTTTTCAGATGTTACTTCAATGACATGAGTCGCTGTTTGATCGATAAAATCACGCTGGTGTGATACATAAACAATCGTACGTTTTGATTTTTGAATTTTTCTAATCAGTTGTTCCAACATTTCTAAATCTAAATGATTCGTGGGTTCATCCAGTAAGATCAGTGGTTTGTTTGACATGAATGCTTTTAATAACGCCAGTCGTGTTTGTTGACCACCACTTAAATCTTGAATTTGTTTTTCTAAATCTTTTTCTGTTAAATTCATTTGATTCGCTTGCGTAATAATACTCTGTTCAAATTCGTAACCATTTAATGCACTATAGTCTGCAATATATTCATAATTGTCTTCAAGTTTTTGCTTTATCTGCAATATTTCGGGGTTTATTTCCATTACATAATCTAACCCTGTTAAGTGTTCATAAGCTAACATATTTTGGTACATTAAATAAGTTTCATCTTTATATTTCGATTTTATCGCTTCTAACAAAGTCGTTTTGCCTACGCCATTGTTACCTATCATTGCAATATGTTCGCCTTTATCAATTTGAATTTCTACAGAGTTAATTAAATTTTTACCAAATTTTTCAAATGGTTTTTGAACAAAATAAAAAGACATACCAATCCCCTCTTTCTTAAGGGATACGACATGCCTTAACAATCCGAACATTATTTATGTTAGGTACTTGAGTGATGATTTTGCATTAAGACATGGTCTTATCCCATATATTACTTTTTTGATTAAATAATTGATATTGTTTGTTTTCATGAGATTTATCCATTGTCTTAATAAGGCCACCTAACTTTTTAATTTCATATAGTATAACAGTGAGCAATTTCTTACGCAAGTTTTATTTAGACTGTTATACTGCAATATATTAATATATTTAAGGAGGACATAGTGAAATGAGCGATATTAAATTATCTGCACTTAATCTAGTTCCAATTAGAGAAGGTCAATCCGACCAAGATGCAATTAGTGATATGGTTAAATTAGCACAAAATTTAGAAGAACTGGATTATGAAAGATATTGGATTGCAGAACATCATAACGCACCTAACCTTGTCAGTTCAGCCACTGCGTTATTAATACAACATACATTAGAACATACTTCTAAAATAAGGGTAGGCTCTGGTGGCATCATGTTACCTAATCATGCACCTCTCATTGTTGCAGAACAATTTGGGACAATGGAAACTGTATTTCCAAATCGCGTTGATTTAGGTTTAGGGCGTGCGCCAGGTACTGATATGATGACTGCAAGTGCGTTACGTAGAGATCAACACAATGGCGTTTATGAATTCCCTGAAGAAGTAGAACAACTTGCAACTTATTTTGGTCCAGGTAATCAACAAACGTATGTCCGTGCATATCCAGCCGTTGGTAAAAATGTACCTCTTTATATATTGGGTTCTTCAACTGATTCTGCACACTTGGCTGCACGCAAAGGATTACCTTATGTCTTTGCAGGTCATTTTGCACCACAACAAATGAAAGAAGCAATTGAAATTTATAAAGAACTATTTGAACCTTCAGAGGTATTAAGCAAGCCATATGTGATTGTTTGTTTAAATGCCATCGTTGCTGATACAGATACACAAGCAGAATATCTGGCAACAACACAGGCTCAGGTAATGGTAAGTATTACTAGAGGAAGAATGCAACCTGTACAACCACCAACTGACGATTTAAAGGGACTACTCACGCCTACTGAATATGAAATTGCCAAACAACGTATGCAAAGTTCACTCATCGGTTCTGAAGAAACGGTTAAACAAAAATTACAATCATTTATTGATGAATATGGTGAAATAGATGAATTAATGGCAATTAGTTACATCTATGATCAAGAAGCACAACTTGAATCGTATCGTAAACTTAAAAATATTATTTCAACTTTTTAATTAAATATAGAAAAGCCCAGTTTCTAGTTAGAAACCTGGGCTTTTCTATATTTAAGCGAATAAACTTAAACTTTAAAGACAATCTTATTTTTTGTCGTCTTTTTTATCTTTGTCATCTTTTTTATCGTCACTGCCACCAGTGAAATTATCGATTTGTTCAGATGCTTGCTTTGCTTTTTCGTTATCCGTATCTTTTAATTTATCAGAAACATTTTTTGCAGTTTCTTTTGCTTTATTCAAGAAATCAGACATAATAAAACCACCTTTTTAGTATTAGTTACCGATTATTATTTTTTAAATTTATCGATAACTTCATTTGCTTTATCTTTTGCATTTTCTACTACTTCTTTGGCTTTACCAGAAGTTTTATCTTCTTTGCCTTCTTTTTCTAAGTCTTTATTGTCGGCAACATTACCAACTGTTTCTTTAACGTTTCCTTTTGCTTGTTCGAATTTATTTTCATCTGCCATAAATAATACCTCCTTAGCAATGTATTTATTAAATACCACAATACTTAAGACGTAAACATTTAAAATAAATTTTTTTAAATATTTTCAGCTAATGACAAAGAAACGTTTTAATAAATAACAATTTTACATCTTATATATAGAACATATATCCATCTAAATTATTAGTTTCATTATAATCTGCTAAATATTTTAAAGTTGTATTATCTAATACTTCTCTAACTGCATCTCTCATTCTAATCCAAAGTTGTTTTTGCGCAGGAGGTTCAGAATCAATACTTTCTACAAATGTAATTGGTCCTTCTAACAAACGAATAATGTCACCAGCAGTAATTTCTTCAGCTGATACTCTCAATTGATAACCACCTTTTGCTCCACGAACACTTCGGATTAAACCAGCATTTCTTAATGGACCTACGAGTTGTTCTAGATAAAGATCACTTAAATTATTTTCTTCAGCTATAGATTTTAACGAAACACATCCTTGCCCTTGCTTTTTGGCTAAAGATATCATTAGTGTTAAGCCATATCTGCCTTTTGTTGATATTTTCATTATATAACCTCACTTAATTCGAATACTATATATTAACATTCTATCATTTTTTACGTTAAGATAATATTAGAAAGGTGTGAAAGATTGTGACGAACGAACCACTCGCTTCAAGAATGCGACCAAATAATATTGATGAAATTATTTCACAAGATCACTTAGTTGGTGATAAAGGTATTATACGTAGAATGGTCAATACCAAACGACTATCTTCCATGATTTTTTATGGTCCACCTGGAATTGGTAAAACGAGTATTGCTAAAGCAATTTCAGGTAGTACTCAATTTAAATTCCGTCAGCTAAATGCTGTTACAAATACTAAAAAAGATATGCAACTCATTGTTGAAGAAGCGAAAATGTCTGGACAAGTCATTTTATTATTAGATGAGATACACCGTTTAGATAAAGCTAAACAAGATTTTTTACTACCGCATCTCGAAAGTGGAAAAATTGTATTGATTGGTGCTACAACATCAAATCCATATCACGCAATTAATCCTGCAATTCGATCAAGAGCGCAAATTTTCGAATTATATCCATTGGATGATAATGATATAAAAATTTCTTTAGAAAGGGCTCTCCAGGATGAATCACGTGGATTAGCTTCATACAATCCAGTCATTGATGAAGATGCGATGAATTATTTCACTACACAAAGTCAAGGTGACGTTAGAAGTGCACTGAATGCTTTAGAATTAGCTGTGCTCAGTGCTGAAGTTAAAGAAAATCAAAGACATATTACATTAGAAGATGCTAAAGATTGCTTGCAAAAAGGTGCTTTTGTCAGTGATAAGGATGGTGATATGCATTACGATGTGATGAGTGCATTTCAAAAGTCAATTCGAGGAAGTGATGTAAATGCAGCATTGCATTATTTAGCACGTTTAATAGAAGCAGGAGACCTACCTACCATTGTCAGAAGATTATTAGTGATTAGTTATGAAGACATAGGTTTAGCTTCACCTGGTGCAGGCCAACGAACTTTAGCAGCAATTGAATCTGCTGAAAGACTAGGATTTCCAGAAGCAAGAATTCCTTTGAGTCAAGCGGTAATTGAATTGTGTCTGTCTCCTAAATCTAATTCTGGAATCACTGCTATCGACGCAGCACTGTCAGATATTCGAAAAGGTCATGTAGGACAAATTCCCGACCATTTAAAAGATGGTCATTACTCAGGTGCCAAAGCTTTGGGTAGAGCAATAGGTTATAAGTATCCTCATAATTATGATAATGGATTTATCGCACAACAATATTTGCCTGATAAATTAAAAAACAAAATTTACTATACACCTAAAACAACATCAAAAACAGAACAACAGCTTAAATCTATTTTTGACAATATCAACAAGGCACAACAAAATAATCATTAGTTTAAGGTTATATCAAACAACCGCGTTAACACATTTGAAATGACATCCTGTGTTAACGCGGTTCGTTGATATCTTTATTTATCTTTGATTCTTGTTACAGGTATATCTTTGAGTATGTCATTAACCACATAGCTTGCACATATCAACCCCACAACACTGGGTACAAATGCATTTGATGAGGGTGGCATTTGCCCTTTCCTAGTTGGTGCATTTGCATCGCCAACTGTTTCTTTGACATCTTCTCTTATAACGATTGGACTTTCATCTGAAAATACTACAGGTATCCCTTTGTATATACCTAATTTTTTCAATTTACGACGTATCAATTTAGCCATTGGATCCATATAAGTATTAGAAATATCTGCAATTTGGAAACGTGTCGGATCTGTTTTATTTGCGGCACCCATACTCGAAATTACAGAAATACCTCTTTCAAGACATTCTTTCATAAGATGAACTTTATATATCAGTGTATCACTTGCATCTATAAAATAATCGATATCATAGTTATTAAACAAGGCTTCGTATGTTTCTTCTGTATAAAACATATGGAGTGATGTAACTTCACATTCAGGATTGATTAATTTGATGCGCTCTTCCATTAATGTGACTTTACTTTGACCTATTGTAGATGTTAAAGCATGTAACTGTCGATTGACGTTCGTTATATCAACATCATCTTTGTCTATTAATATAATATGACCTATATTCGTACGGGCTAATGCTTCAGCTGCAAATGAGCCAACGCCTCCTACCCCTAAAACAACAACGGTTTTTTGTTTTAATAATTCTAAACCCTCTTTGCCGTATGCCAATTCATTTCTTGAAAATTGATGTTTCATTTTTAAACTCCTTATTTAGCGAATACTATTATCATAACATTTTTTACTATTCGATTAATTGTAAAACAATAAATTATAACGATAAAAAAAATACGCAAGACCGAAGTCTTGCGTACCGATAGAGTCCGTGCGTGCCGTAGTTATAAATTGCTTGATCATTCGGCCTGCTATTAACAGGTGGGTGCCCTGTTTCTTGTTTTGCAAGTCCTCCTTAAGAGGCGTGTGCGCTGCAAGAAAACCTATTGGGCTCCCGGATCAAAGAGTGTTAGGCCCAAATATGAAGCAAACTTACGAACACTACAGATGACTACCTTATGCAAGTATAATAACACATTATTAGAATTTAGCAAGAATAAAGACTTAATAAAATTAATGTCTAATTCTTAACGAGAGTTCTTCCAATTGATTTTCTGATACTTCACTAGGTGCATTTGTTAATAAACAAGTTGCAGATGCAGTTTTAGGGAATGCAATTGTGTCACGTAAGTTTGTACGTCCAGTTAACAACATCACTAAGCGGTCTAAGCCTAAAGCAATACCGCCATGTGGTGGCGCACCATATTTAAATGCATCTAATAAGAAACCAAACTGTTCTTTAGCTTGTTCTTCAGTAAATCCTAATACTTCAAACATTTTTGATTGTAAATCTTCATTGTGAATTCTAATTGAACCGCCACCAAGTTCATAACCATTTAAAACAATATCATATGCATTAGCTTGAGCATTTTCAGGTTCAGTATCTAATTTACTAATATCTTCTTGTTTCGGTGCTGTAAATGGATGGTGTGCAGCAGTATAACGTTTTAACTCTTCATCGTATTCAAGTAATGGCCAATCTGTTACCCACAAGAAATTCAACTTACTTTCGTCGATTAAATCTAGTTCTTTAGCCAATTTTAATCTAAGTGCACCTAAGCTTTGAGCTACAACATTAGGCTTGTCAGCTACAAATAAGACTAAATCTCCAGATTGAGCACCAGTCAACGCTTTTAATTTTTCAACATGGTCTGCTTCAAAGAATTTAGCTATAGGGCCATTTAAACCTTCATCAACTACTTTAACCCATGCCAAACCTTTGGCACCATATATATTAACAAATTCAGTTAAAGCATCAATATCTTTTCTGGTATAATTATCAGACGCACCTTTAGCTACAATTGCCTTCACTTGTCCATCGTTATTTACTGCATCTTTGAAGACTTTAAAGTCCATGATTTCACCAAGTTCTGAAACATTCATTAATTCCATACCAAATCGTGTATCTGGTTTATCAGAACCAAAACGCGCCATTGCTTCATCATAAGTCATTCTTGGGAATGGACGAGGCAATTCCATTTCTTTTACATCTTTTACAACTTTTTGTAACATTTCTTCACCCATGTCCATGACATCTTCTTGATCAACAAAGCTCATTTCAATATCAACTTGCGTAAATTCTGGTTGACGGTCTGCACGTAAATCTTCATCACGGAAACATTTAACAATTTGATAATATTTATCAAAACCACTAATCATTAACAATTGTTTAAATATTTGTGGTGATTGAGGTAATGCATAAAATTCACCTTCATGAACACGAGATGGTACTAAATAATCTCGCGCACCTTCTGGTGTTGACTTAGTTAACACTGGTGTTTCAATATCATAAAAACCTTCACCATCTAAATATTGTCTAATTGAACGTGTCGTTTGATGTCTCATCTTAAACGTTTGTGCTAATTCTTGACGTCTTAAATCTAAATATCTATATTTTAGTCTTATATTTTCATCCACATTTTGATTATCTTCATTTAAGGCAAAAGGTGGTGTTTCAGCCTTATTAATAATCTCAATATCTGATACTTGTACTTCAACTTGACCTGTAGCAATTTTAGGATTTACTGTTTCTGGGTCACGTTGTTTTACAATACCTTTTACTTCAACTACATACTCAGATCTAATTGTTTCAGCTATACGTAATGCTTCTTCAGAAAAATCTGGATTAAACACAATTTGTACATAACCTTCGCGGTCACGTAAATCTACAAAGATCAGTCCACCTAAATCTCTACGATTGTGTACCCAACCTTTTAATATAACTTCTTGTTCTAATAGTGATTCAGTCACTAAACCACAATATGTTGTACGCTTACTCATGATATCTTCTCCTTAATTTCTAAAATAGTTAACAAGTTCGTTCAAATCAATACGTTCTGATTCCCCGGTCTCCATATTTTTTACATTAATATTTTTTTCTGCTAACTCTTGATCGCCAATCACAACAGTATATTTGGCATTTAATCTATCAGCTTGTTTCATTTGCCCTTTCACTTTACGCTCCATATAATCTTTGTCCGCTTTCACACCATTTTGACGTAAATCATTTAATAATTTTACTGCATAACGGTCTGCTTCTTGACCCATCGTAACGATAAATAAATCAAAGTCGTGGTCTACGTCTAATTCAATGCCTTCTTCTTCTAAGGCCATTAATAATCTCTCAATACTAAGTGCAAAACCAATACCAGTTTGACTTGGACCATCTAACAATTCAAGTAAACCATTATAACGGCCACCCCCACATAATGTCGTAATTGCACCTTCATAATTCGGATTATCAATCATAAGTTCAAATGCTGTGTGTGTATAATAATCTAGACCTCTTACTAAGTTAGGATCTTCTTCATATTCAATGTCTAAATCATTTAAATGTTGTTTTACTTCCTCAAAATAAGTCTTTGAATTAGCATTTAAATATTCCGTAATTCGTGGTGCGGTTTTAACTGATTCTTTATCTTTATCAATCTTACAATCTAAAATTCTCATTGGATTCGTGTGCAGGCGTGCTTGGCAATCTTTACAAAAATCGCCAATTACTGGTTCAAAATGTTTAACCAAAGCTTCATTATATTCTTTACGAGAATCAATATCTCCAATACTATTAATGACTAATTTTAAATGTTTAAGACCAAATGACTGATAGATATGCATGACCATTGCCAAAATTTCAGCATCGATACTTGGATTTTCTGCACCTATGGCTTCTACACCAAATTGTGTAAATTGACGATAACGACCTTTTTGTTTTCGTTCATACCGGAACATTGGCCCATTGTAGTACAATTTTATTGGTTGATTAGGTAACCCTTGCATTTTATTTTCAATATATGAACGTACGACTGCAGCAGTACCTTCAGGTCTCAGAGTGATACTGCGATCACCTTTATCTTTGAATGTATACATTTCTTTTTGCACGACATCCGTTGAATCACCAACACCACGTGCAAATAATTCAGTACTTTCAAATATCGGTGTACGGATTTCTTCATAATTATATAATTCCATCAATTCATCTAATTTTGCTTCAATATATCGCCATTTTTTTGTTTCACTTGGTAAAATATCTTGTGTCCCTCTAGGAATATTTATCATAAAACCTCTCCTTTTATACAATAAAAAGTCCCTTGCATAACTATTCAGTTATACAAGGGACGAATATCCGTGTTGCCACCCTAATTGGTTAGAAAAAGTCATCAATGAATTTTTTCTAACCCACTTCATACGGATAACGTTCGTCACACGGCTTTAATTTCATAAAGCACCTCTTCTTGTGTTTTTATAACTAAACTACTAAGCATAATTTTCCAGCCACGAATTATGTCTCTACACATTTAAAAATGTTGACGTTTCATTTAGCATAGTCAAGAATAATAACGGTTTTAATATAGAATTCATATTTAATAATAACGAGTTATTGATTAATATGCAACCTTTTTATTCTGAAAAATATGCACGTAAACCATCGACAACTGCTTGTTCAACAATATGGCGATGTAATTGATTTGTTATCATATTTTCATCGGTTGGGTTGCTAATATAACCTAACTCTAATAAAACAGCGGGTACATTCGTCTGTCTCAATACTTGGAAGTTTTCTTGTCTAGCGCCTTTATTTGTCAGTAAGGCTTTCTTTTGTATGTACATATTTAATGTTTCTGCAAGTGCCTCTTGGTTGTTTTTAAGCCAATAAACTGTCGTTCCATTGGCTTTAGAAGATTTGAGTGAATCGTTATGTATACTGATAAAAGCATCACCTTTAATATTACGATCGTCCAAGCTCACATAACTATCTGAACTTCTCGTCATATTTACAGTAGCACCTTCTTTTTCAAGCATTTTTTTCATTTCTTTAGCTGTCTTCAGTGTGTAAACTTTTTCAGTACTTTTCTTTTTTGTATTACTTGAAGCACCCTGGTCACTTCCTCCATGACCAGGATCAAGTACAATTGTTTTATCTTTTAGTGGTTTCTCGTTTGCATTCGCATCTGCCTGAATATTTAGATTTGTATGCCAACCAGCCACCCATCCTTTATCTTTATGATTACTTGACTCAACTTCTATCCATTTACCAGACTTACCAATTTTATTATAACTTTGACCTTGGTTTGCCGGCTTAATAGTTGGATATACAGCATTAGGGCCTGTTCTCAAATCAGTATCTTCAGTGATATATATCGTATTCGAATCTTCATCATTATGATTTAGAAAAGCGATGAGCATAAAAATAAATATGACAAATGCTAACGCAACAATTAGCGTTGGAAAATTTTTAAAATTATGTTTATCTAGCCAAGTATTGATTGTTTTCATACGATTTTGCCATCCTGACTTTCATAAATAATCGTCACTGGTCCATCGTTAGCAATATTTACAAGCATATCTGTACCAAATTCACCTGTTAATACATTTATGTGATAATCGCGTAAAGCATCATTAAATTTTTCATAAAGTTCATTAGCTTTATCTGGCGGCATTGAATTGGTAAACCCAGGTCTATTGCCTTTTCTTACATCTGCATATAGTGTGAACTGTGAGATAGAAAGAATCTCGCCTTGTACTTGTTGCAAATTCAAATTAAGTTTGCCATTATCATCTTCAAACAATCGGGCATTCACGATTTTTCTTACTAATGTATCAATATCAGCTTCTGTAGATGATTTACCTACCCCAACAAACAAACAATAGCCTTTATTAATTTTATTATCTATTGAACCATTAGAAACAGATGCTTCTTTCACTCTTTGAACTATAATCTTCATGTATGTTTCACCTCTAATTCCAAACTCTTGTTACTGTGTAAACATCACCAAGCTGTTTTATTTTATCAACAACTTGATAGACTTCATTTACATTTTTCACCATAACACCAATATTAATGATTGCATTTTTATCAATATCTGAACGACCAGAAACTTTAACTAAGTTACTTTTAGTGGAATTAACGGCTTGTAAAACTTCATTTAATAAACCATTGCGGTCATACGCTGTAACTTCTAAGTCAACCTGATATCGTTGTGTCACATCTTTAGAGCGTACCCATTCGACACTAATTAATCTGTCTTTTTCATTTTTGATATTAGGGCAATCCGTTCGATGCACTTTAATACCATGACCTTTAGTGATATATCCAACAATATCATCACCAGGGATTGGATTACAACATTTTGATAATTTAATCAGTACATTTTCAATTCCTTCAACGTAAACGCCACTATCTGTAGTAATGTCGTCCTTAATGGGCACAGATTTTTGTACTTCTTGTACTGAATTCAACGCTTTTTGTTTGTCTTGAATCCGTTGTTTTTCAGTTAACTTATTTACGATTTGTAAAGCAGTCACGCCACCAAATCCTACTGCAGCAAATAAATCTTCTTCGTTAGAAAAGTTATATTTATCTTTTACAACTTCTATATTATCATCCGTTAAGACTGCATCTACTCGGTAACCCTGATCTTTTATTTCTGCTTCGACCATAAACTTACCTTTTTCAATATTAGAAGATCGATCTTGTTTTTTAAAGAAACTGCGTATCTTACTTTTGGCACTAGAAGATTTAACAATTTTCAGCCAATCACGACTTGGACCGTAAGAGTGCTTACTTGTTCTAATCTCAACGATATCACCGGTTTTCAGAACATAATCTATTGGTTCAATTTTCCCATTGACCTTAGCACCAATCATCTTATTTCCTACCTCGCTATGTACAGCATATGCAAAATCGATTGGCACAGCACCATAAGGTAACTCTATTACATCACTTTCTGGTGTAAAGGCATATACTTTATCGCTTTGTAAATCAAATTTTAAAGTTTCCATAAACTCTTCTGCATCGGTCGTAGTACTATCCGTTTCAGCAAGTTCTTTGATCCAATTTAATTTTTTATTGAAATTTTGTGTTTTCTCAGTAACTTTTTTACCTTCTTTATATGCCCAATGTGCTGCAACCCCATGTTCTGCAATTTCATGCATTTCATAAGTTCTTATCTGAATTTCTAAAGGATCGCCATTGGGTCCAACGACCGTAGTATGTAGAGATTGATACATATTTTGCTTCGGCATAGCAATATAATCTTTAAATCTACCAGGCATAGGTTTCCATAGTGTATGCACAAGACCCAATACAGCATAGCAATCGTTGATTGAATTAACGATGATTCTAATAGCTAATAAATCAAATATTTGATCAAATTGTTTCTTTTGTTTAACCATTTTTCTATAAATACTATATATATGTTTAGGTCTACCATTAATATCGCCGATTATATTCATTTTTCCCATTTCTGTATCTATGCGATTGATAGCATTTTGTATATATTCTTCTCGTTCACTACGTTTTTTCTTCATGAGATTAACGATTCTGAAATATTGCACACTATCAATATATCTAAGTGCTGTATCTTCTAATTCCCATTTAATCGTATTAATCCCTAATCTATGTGCTAAAGGGGCATAGATTTCTAAGGTTTCTTTTGAAATCCTTATTTGTTTCTCTCGTGGCATTGCTTTCAATGTTCTCATATTATGTAACCGATCCGCTAATTTAACAAGAATAACGCGGACATCTTTAGCGATGGCAATAAATAGCTTGCGATGGTTCTCTGCTTGCTGTTCTTCTTTAGAACGATATTTTACTTTTTTTAACTTCGTCACGCCTTCTACGATTATGGCAATTTCTTCATTAAACATGCCTTTTACATCATCAAACGTATAAGGTGTGTCCTCAATCACGTCATGTAAAAAACCTGCAACAATGGTTGGACCATCTAAATGCATTTCGGTTAAAATCCCAGCTACTTGTATAGGATGCATAATATATGGCAAGCCATTTTTACGAAATTGACCTTCGTGTGCCTCATAAGCTAGATGGTAACTTTTCAATACATATTCATAATCTTCTTTTGACAAATATGATTTTGCTTTAGATAATACTTCGTCCACACTGTATGGATATTCATTGTTCACTTAAGACACCCCTATACTAAATATTAATCATGATTAGATACCCAGTATTATTTTATATCGATTGTAACGTATTTTTACGCTATTAGGTCAAATTATGTATAATAGTTATATAATACTACATGTTATTAAATAAATAAATGCGTACCTTTGACAATTGGCAAAATGTAGTTGAATTTTAATTTTTTTAATACACATAAAAGATGTTTCAGTTAATTAATCATAAATACTATTTTAATAAATATAAAGAGCCAAATGAAATCATCTTAAATGTTTTCATTTGGCTTTAAAATTTCGTCAATTATAAATATTATTATTCATCATATGAGATTAAACTCATTACATCATACGCTTTAATTTTTTCAATACCTTTTAAATATTTTAATTCTATAATAAAAGCGATACCTACAACTATACCACCTAATTGTTCAACCAACTTAATTGCCGCTTCAATCGTACCACCAGTAGCTAGTAAATCATCCGTAATCAACACACGTTGCCCTGGTTTAATTGCATCTTTGTGCATAGTTAATACATTTGTGCCATACTCCAAATTATACTCATACCGAATGACTTCTCTAGGAAGTTTGCCTTCTTTTCGCACTGGTGCAAAGCCAATACCCATTGAATATGCGACAGGACAGCCAATGATAAAACCTCTAGCCTCTGGTCCTACAACGACATCAACATCTCGTTGTTTTGCATATTTAACAATTTGATCCGTGGCATATCCATAAGCTTCACCGTTGTCCATTATTGTTGTGATATCTTTGAAGTTAACCCCTGGTTGTGGCCAGTCTGAAACTTCAGATACATATTGTTTTAAATCCATACAAACTTCCTCCTATTATTGTACCAATTCATCTTTTATCCATTGCTTTAAGCGATTAAAATCTTCATAAAGCAATAACTTTT
The DNA here is from genome assembly GCF_025558845.1 of Staphylococcus ureilyticus. Classification (NCBI taxonomy): domain Bacteria; kingdom Bacillati; phylum Bacillota; class Bacilli; order Caryophanales; family Staphylococcaceae; genus Staphylococcus; species Staphylococcus ureilyticus. Next base: position 1,405,357 of record NZ_CP094825.1, read on the forward strand.
CAACTTCAATTCTATCAATACGACTTTGATAATATTTACTCGAAGCAATGTCACGTTTCGTTGAAACATCTTTTAATTTGATTATACCATCTTCAACTTGAATAAACTCTAAATCCAAGAAAACTTTCAAGATAAATTTAAGCATGTTTGGTTGAATATTTAAAAATTTACTTAGTTGTACGCCTTCATTAGCTAAATTTGTTTCTTTTTTAGTAGCAAGTGCCTTAAAACATTGTTTAAATGTTTCCATTTTTGGCATACCTTCAAAGTATATTGATCTATCATGATTTAACACGAGATATATTTGGGATATATCAACAGTTTTTAATGTTGTTTTTAAATCATTTATAGACGTTGGCAGATCTCTAAAGACGTATTTTTCATAGTTATTACTAATTTCATCACCATAATAATGATAATTTTCACCTAACTTTTCACTTCTTTGATGAATTAAATAAGCAACATCCTTAGCATCAGCTTTTAAATCATTTACTTTGTTTTTACTTCTATAGTCTAAAATCTGTAAATTATGACTCGCTAAATCTTCAATCATAAATTGAGGCGATTGAAATCCATTCCATTCATTAATTTGTAATGTGCCAATGACATTAATAGGTTGTTGTACACCCAATTCTTTTACTAAAGCACCATTTTGCCAAAAAATTGCTTGTAATTGACTTTCACCGATAACGAGTTTCAAATGTTTTTTCTCCTGACCAATGCCTTTAACTTGTTGTACAAGAACGTCTTGTAATTCAAAGCACGGGCTAGTGAAATCTGTGCCAAATGGTCGTAATCTCTGAATATCTTTGATGTTTTGTATCGTAATGTCACTTTCTGAAATCAATACATCAACTTTTTTACGTGGTTCAAGTGAAGTTGTTTTGGCTAATTGTGCCATCCACTCATTTACACTGTTTTGTAGTTGTTGAATATTTTCTATTGGCATTGTGATCCCAGCTGCCATATGGTGACCACCGAATTTTGTAATTAACTGAGAATAATCACTTAAAATTTCAAACATCGACACTTGATCGATGCTTCGAGCTGAACCTTTTGCGTGATTTTGAGCTTCATCTATATTTAAAATTAATGTTGGTAGACTGTATGTTTCCACAATTTTTGACGCTACAATACCAAGTACACCCTCATGCCAATCTGCTTTGGCTAACAATAAAAATTTTGAGCCTTGCTGTACTTGTTCTTCTGCCATTACAAGTGCTTCTTCGGTAATTTGAGACACGATGTCTTTACGCTCTTGGTTAAAAAATTCAACTTGTTCGGCTAAAAACATCGCTTCATCTTCTGTTTCAGTCATTAGTAGCTCTGCAGCAAGTGCAGCATCTTCTAACCGACCAACAGCATTTAATCGAGGCCCTATAATAAACCCGACAGTCTCCTCGTTGATTTCATCATTATAACCTGCTTGGTTAAGTATAGCTTTTATTGATGGCGGACAATATTTATTTAATGATGCTAAACCCTTTTGAACCAATGTTCTATTTTCATCCGTTAAAGATACTAAATCAGCGATTGTTCCAATTGCAACCAAACCTAAAAAATAAACAGGTGGTTCTTCCAATAAACATTGAGCTAGCTTATAAGCAACGCCCGCACCACATAAATATTTAAAAGGATATTCAAACTCAGGATGCATTGGATGGACAATAGCGTATGCATTAGGCATCGTTTTACCAATTTCATGGTGGTCTGTGACAATAACATCAACACCCAAGTCTTGAACCATTTGTATTTCATCATGTCCTTGAATACCATTATCTACGGTTATGATTAAAGATATCCCCTCATCATAGGCATTCTTAAAAGCCAATTCATTAGGACCATAACCTTCAGAAAAACGATTTGGTATATACCAACCTACATGGGCACCAAGTTCTTTCAATGTAGTGACCAATATAGTCGTTGAAGTAACACCATCCGCGTCATAGTCACCATATACTAAAATCTTTTGATTTTGATCTATCGCCACATTGATACGTTCAATAGCTTTTTCCATATCGCTCATCTTCCAAGGATCATGTGTCATTTGGACTCCTTCTAAAAGATTACGAATATCGGTTTCATCTGTAATACCTTTACTTTCCAAAACTTTTTTTACAATAGGAGTTAGCTTTAAATCTGCTGAAATATGATCTGATATTTCAACTTCAGGTAATTTAACGTCCCAATTATATTTTGATTTAATCATACTATTCTCCCTCATTTCCACAAGCAATTATACAAAAGAATCTAAAAAATAAAAAGTAGTAACCTTTAATTCAACCATAACTTAAAACTCCTATTCTTAATAGTTGAATAGTTTATGACATAAATAAATCATTTATCTATGAGTACATGCATAGTCAAAAATTACAATACATTCAATATAAAAAATGACTAATCCGCTTTTGAACTGCACCCTGTCAAGTAGACAGTGAAAAAAACAAAATGTTTATGGCTACCTTATATTTACGATATAAGGGTAGCCATTTTTAATGTTATTCTTTCTTGATTAAAAAATTCTATATATGAATTAATTGCTTTTATTGCTGTAGCCTTGTCTTTAAAAATCACTTTTTTTCTTCCTCTAAACAATTCACTTTTAATAGTTCCCCATACACCTTCCATAGGTCCATTATCTATGCAACATCCTGGTCGTGACATACTTTGTTTTATACCAAGTTGCTCTAACGTAACTTTAAATAATCTGCTTGTATATTGATATCCTCTGTCGCTATGCAAGACTATACCTTCGGTATTCGGCACAAGTTTGACTGCTTTTTTGAGCGTATCTAATACAAATTTATTGTTATTTGAGGTACTTAATTTATGACTGATAATCTGTTTGCTGCCTAAGTCATAAATAGCACTTAAGTAAAGTTTTTTACCATTGCTGAGTTTGAATTCTGTAACGTCAGTTAACCATTTTTTATTTGGGATTTGTTCTTCAAATTTTCTATTTAATATATTATGTGCTGTAATTTCAGGTGTTGTTTTAATATATCGTTTTCTTTTAGGGCGGATAGTAGATTTTAGATTAAGTTGATTCATCAATCTATAGACACGTTTATGATTTACTTTTTGATGTAGTTTAAGTCTTAAATATATGTATATACGACGATATCCATATATGCCTTTGTATTTATTGTAGATATCAACGATATCTTTGATCAATTTTTGGTTTTCAATTTCTTTATTTGATGGTTTGCGATGTAACCATTTATAGTAACTTGAACGTGATATCTTTAATACTGAACATAACCAAGCTATCGGATAAAGGTTTTTAAATGCTTTTACCGTTTGGTATGATGCTTTTTGTCTGATGCCTGTTTCATCAACTTCCTTTCTATTTCTTCTTCCTTTTTTAAAACGTCATTTTCCATTTGAAGAAATTTATTTTTCTCTTTAAGTATCTTAATTTCAGCTTTTAATGCCTCTTCAGGTGTTAATACAGACTGGGGTTTCCCTTTTCCACGTCCATCTTTAAGCCCATCATACCCATGCAAGTTGTACTTTTTTACCCAGTTATATACTTGGCTATAATTGATGTTAAAATGATTTGCTGTTGTCTTATACGATTGACCATGATTCATATAATAATCAACGATTTCCACACGATCTTCAAATGTTAATGATTTATATTTCAATTGATACACCTCGGGTTTTGGAGAATATGTTTTTAATATTTTACCCGATAAATACTTTGAAATCCATTTGTTTACAGTTGAAGTAGTGGGGATATTATATTTAACTACTAAATCAGTTAAAGATAGGCCATCATTTATATATTCGTGCACAACTTTAAGCTTAAATTCATTTGAGTAGGTATTATTTCTCTGAATTGGTAAAAGCACCTTTATTCCATGCTTCTTAAATTTATAATAGTTAATCAATAATGTTCTAGGAGAACAATTTAAATTTAATTTTTGAATTACATTTTTCATACTATATCCTTCTTCATATAAGCTGAAAGCTTTTTGATAAGTTTCAGGTGATAATTTTCTATGAGTCATAAAAAAACTCCCTTCAAAGTTTACATTTTTAAGTGTCTACTTTGAAGGGAGCATATCACTTTTACCACGGATTAGTCATCTATTTTAGAAACGGGCTTTTTCTCTCATACTGATTTATGATTGATTTTTAAGTTAGTACCTATTAGATATTAATTAAACTAATATTTTTTCATCATTTGATTTTTTCTCTTTATATACAATAAGTTTATCGTCGTCTGATTTTTTAAGCTGACGTTTTTTCATTATTCCCCAGAGAGGAACAGCTATAAATACTGATGAGAATACACCAGATATTAAACCAATAAACAATGCTAATGAGAAATTGAAAATACTAGATGCACCAAATGCTAGTAGCGCAACTACAACAATGATAACTGTCAGTACTGTATTGATAGAACGCGTCATTGTCTGACGAATTGATCTATTGACAATATCATCGATTTGTTCAGGTTTCGTAATCACTTTTATTTTATGCAAGTTCTCACGCACCCTGTCAAACGTTACAATCGTATCATTAATTGAGTAACCAATGATAGTTAGCACGGCTGCAATAAATGTAATATCAACTTCTAATCTAAATAGACTGAAAACTGCCACAATCATAAATGCATCGTGTAATAATGCTAGTACAGAAGACAGTCCCATACGCCATTCAAATCTGAAAGTGATATAAATAATGATACCAATGGCAGCATATAATAATGCCATCATCGCATTTTTAGCCAATTCTTGACCTATAACTGGTGAAACAGTATTTACCGTTGGATCATTGCCAAATGATTTATCAATAGTGTTCTTAATTTTTGAAACTTCATCTTTAGATAAATCATTTTTAAATTGTACTGTTGCATTTTTACCATTTTCACCTAAAGAAACTTGTGTAGGTTTAAAATCTTGATCTTCAAGTGTTTTTGTCACTTTCGCTTCAGATATTTTATCTTTTGATTCAAAGTCAACTCTTGTACCACTTGTAAAATCAATACCTAAGTTTAGTTTGAAAATAAACAGTATCACTGCACCGACAATTAAAATTAGTACGCTTAGTGACAACAATGGCTTGGCTAACTTCATGAAATCCCAACGCTCATAAGGTGTTTTTAAATCATGAACTTCCTTACCTTCATTTATATCTGCAATATGATGCTTGTTCACACCAAACAACCAAGATGATTTTTTGAAGAAATTTGAAGAAACAAGCAATGATAGCAACCATCTGGATAAAAATACTGCTGTTACAAAAATCATTAATATGCCAAGTAACAACATCGTTGCGAAACCTTTAACAGAACTTTCACCAAAGAAGAACAATACAGCAGCAGCAATCACAGTTGTAAGCTGCGCATCTACTATGGTTAAGAATGAACTTTTATTCGCTTTTTTGTAAGCTTGTTTGAGCGTTCGTCCAATTTTCAGTTCATCTTTAATCCGTTCATACATGATAATATTCGCATCGACTGCCATACCGACACCCAGCACTAAAGCTGCAAGGCCTGGTAACGTTAAGACACCAGAAATGAAATTAAATGCTACTAATGTTAAGTAAATATAAACAGTAAGTGCAATAACAGCTACTAATCCTGGTAAACGATAGAAACCTAACATAAATAAATAAATAACTGCAATACCAATTGCCGCAGCAAATATGGTTTTATCTAATGCATCTTGTCCAAATTGTGCACCTACTGAATTAGAGTAAATTTCATTTAAATCTACAGGTAATGACCCGGAATTTAATAAATCAGCAATTTGTTTTGCTTCTTCAATCCCTTTTTCACCTTTAAATCCACCAGAAATTTCCACACTATCTGAATTGATAGGTTTGTCAACTGAAGCAGCAGACACGTATTTTGGATCTTTTTTATTCATTTCTTTATGGTAAGTATCACCTTTTTCGTGATCTAACCATACAACCATGACATTTTCATCTTTTTTTGAAATTTCTTCTGTTACTTTTTTAAATTTATCACTATCTTTTAATTTAAAAGTAACCGCGGGCTGATTCGTATTTTGTTTGAATTCTTGTTTCGCTGAACCCTGTTGTATATCTTTACCCGTAAGTTTGATGTTGTCATCAGCATCACGAATCGTTAAATTAGCTTGTGATGATAAAATTTCTCTAGCTTGAGATTGATTTTTTATACCTGCTAATTGTACACGGATTCTATTTTTATCTTCCACTTGAATTTTAGGTTCAGAAACCCCTAAAACGTTCACACGGTTTTCAAGTGTTTTTGCTGTGGCTTTGACAGCTTTATCATCAATTTTATCTCCTTTTTGTAAAGGATCAACTTGATATAAAACCTCAAAACCACCTTGTAAATCTAATCCGAGGCTGACATTTTTAACTACATTTTTATATGTAAGTCCTATCCCGCCTAACAATAGAACCACAAGTAATATAAATGCAACTATTCTACTACTCTTCTTCACTTGAACACCTCATTGTAAGCTTATGTTATAATTTTTACAGAATTCAATCGCCATCTTTATCATTTACTCGACGATTAAACTTTTTCTCAATAACCTTACATATTTTAACACATTACATGTAGTGTAAAAACAAACTTAACTTATTTGTAACTTCTTTTTAAATGTAAGTGTTATCAATTGTAATGATTACTTAAGCTATATAAAATATTTGCTTTTGTCTATCTTTCATTATAACACCAACTATATCTTTAAAGTCCAATATCTTTAGGTTTTGTTAAACAAAAAACGAACTGATAGTATATATCAGTTCGTAATTATAACGTGATTTATGAAGGATCAACTTGTTTAATAGCTGGCTTTTCTAGAGTAATTTCTGTACCGTTGCCATTTAAAGTTAATACAACTGTAGTTTCGTCAACGCTACGTACAGTTCCTTTAATGCCACCTATAGTCGTAACGTGTTGTCCAGATGAAATCTGACTAATCATTTCACGATGCTCTTTAGCCTTTTTCTGTTGTGGTCTAATTAAGAAGAACCACATTAATACTAATAATAATATCGGTAATATCAATGAAGTAAATTGCATATAGTTATTGCTCCCTTTTAAAAGTTTTTTGGGTTTTCTACATTTAGTCCATACTGTTCAAAAAATTCTTCTTTAAAATCAAGTAAACGATCATCACGAATAGCTTGTCGGATGTTTTCCATTAATTTCAGCAAGAAATGTAAATTATGATAAGTAGTAAGACGGATACCAAAAGTTTCTTCTGCTTTTATTAAATGCCTTATGTATGCTTTACTATAATTTTTACAAGTATAGCAGTCACAATTATCATCAAGTGGACCTAAATCTTCAGCATATTTAGCATTTTTTATAGTAACACGGCCATGTGAAGTCATACATGTACCATTACGTGCAATACGCGTAGGTAATACACAATCAAACATATCCATACCTCGAATGCTACATTCTATTAATGCATCTGGCGAACCCACACCCATTAAATAGCGCGGTTTGTCTTTAGGCATAAATTGTTGTGTATGCGAGACCATATCATACATTACTGGCTTTGGTTCTCCAACAGATAAACCTCCAATTGCATATCCAGGAAAATCCAACGCCACTAACTCTTCAGCGCTTTGTTGACGTAAATCTTTATATTCTCCACCTTGGATAATACCAAATAAAGCTTGATCTTCGGGTCTTTGATGCGCTTGTAAACATCTAGCAGCCCATCTACTTGTTCTTTCGATTGAATCTTTTACATATTTATATTCAGCTGGCATAGGTGGACATTCATCAAATGCCATCATAATATCTGAACCAAGGTCATTTTGAATCTGCATTGATTTTTCAGGACTCAAGAATAATTTCGAACCATTAGTATGATGACGGAATTCAACACCTTCTTCAGTAATTTTTCTTAAATTACTTAAACTAAATACTTGAAAACCACCTGAATCTGTCAGTATTGGACCATTCCAGTTCATGAACTGATGTAATCCCCCACTCTTTTTGATAATATCATTTCCTGGTTGCAACCACAAATGATATGTATTTCCTAATATTATTTTTGCTTCCATCTGATGCAATTCTTCAGGACTCATCGTTTTCACTGTGGCTTTGGTTCCAACAGGCATAAACATTGGTGTTTCAAACGATCCATGAGGTGTATGCACGATTCCTAATCTTGCTCCAGATTGTTTACATGTTTTTATATGTTCATACGTTACAGCTGGCATACAAAAACTCCTTTCGTTTCATTCCTATAAAATTAACATTGCATCGCCGAAACTAAAAAATCTATATTCCAATTTGACTGCCTGTTGATAGGCGTTCAGTAAGTAATCTCTTGAACTAAATGCAGAAACTAACATAACTAATGTGGATTTCGGCAAGTGAAAGTTGGTAATTAATCCATCTATCGCTTTAAATTTAAAGCCAGGATAGATAAAAATATCAGTCCATCCACTGTCTGCTACAAAATTGTTACGTGATTGCATGATTGTTTCCAATGTTCTAGTAGAAGTCGTACCTACTGAAATAATACGATGCCCATTTGATTTTGTATGGTTTAGTAAATCTGCCGTATCTTGATCCATCTGATAATATTCACTATGCATTTCGTGATCATCTATATTTTCAACACTCACAGGTCTAAATGTACCTAATCCAACATGCAAAGTAATGAATGCGATATTAACACCTTTAGCTTGCAATTGCTCAAGTAGTTTATCGGTGAAGTGAAGTCCAGCTGTAGGAGCCGCCGCCGATCCGGATGCTTTTGCATAAACGGTTTGATAACGATCTGGGTCATCCAAACGCTCTTTAATGTATGGAGGTAAGGGCATTTCGCCTAATTCATCCAAGCGCTCTTGTAATATACCTTCATAGTTTAAACGCATGATTCTTCCGCCTTGATCTAATGTTTCGATACATTCAGCTACTATTTTGCCTTCACCAAAAGACAATTTGTCTCCTACTTTAATTCTTTTTGCTGGTTTCAATAAGACTTCCCAGTCATTATCTTCGAGTTGCGTTAGCATCAGCATTTCCACTTTTGCACCTGTTTCTTCTTTCAAACCAAATAAGCGTGCAGGCATGACTTTTGTGTCATTAAGTACTAATGTATCTCCTGCTTCTAAATAATCAATGATATTTTTAAAGTGTTTATGCACAATATTTCCAGTTTTTCTACCAAGCACAAGCAATCTACTCTCATCTCTAGTTTTTAGAGGCGTTTGAGCGATTAATGATTCTGGCAAATGATAATCAAATGCTTCAATATCCAAAACTATTCCTTCTTTCCATTCTTACTAAAATGTTCATAAGCATAAGCTGTCGCTCTACGCCCTCTTGGTGTACGTTCAATAAAACCTTTTTGTATTAAAAATGGTTCGTAAACATCTTCTATTGTGACACGTTCTTCTCCAATAGAAACAGCAATTGTATCTAAACCTACTGGGCCACCTTTATATTGTTCTAGGATGCAGTTCATCATCTTATGATCAATATAATCTAATCCTTCATCATCTACTTGTAACAATGCTAGTGATTGTTTTGTCGTATCAATACTAATCAATTCATCTTCTTTAACTTGTTGAAAATCTCTTACGCGTTTTAACAGTCTGTTCGCAACTCTCGGTGTACCTCTACTTCTTTTCGCAAGTTCAATTGCACTTTCATCATCAATAGTCGTACCTAATACTTCTGCGGTGCGTATTATAATTTCTTTTAATTCATCTTCTCTATAATATTCTAATCTCAGATGAACACCAAATCGATCACGTAAAGGCGCAGTTAAGCTTCCTGCTCTGGTTGTAGCACCTATCAATGTAAAAGGCGGCAAGTCTATACGTATACTTCGCGCTTCTTCTCCCTTACCTATTACAATATCAAGAAAGAAATCTTCCATTGCTGGATATAAAACTTCTTCCACAACACTACTTAACCTGTGTATTTCATCGATAAACAACACGTCTCCAGGTTGTAAACTAGACAGAATGGCTGCTAAGTCACCCGGTCTTTCAATAGATGGGCCAGATATGGTTCTAATATTAACTTCCATTTCATTCGCGATGATATTGGATAAAGTTGTCTTGCCTAATCCAGGGGGGCCAAATAATAGCACATGATCTAACGGTTCTTTCCTAATTTTAGCTGCTTTGATAAAAATTTCTAAATTTGATTTAATCGTTGACTGTCCTATATATTGGCGTAATCTTTCTGGTCTTAAAGATAACTCAAATGATGATTCATCTTCATGCATAGATTGATCTACCATTCTATCATCCATTTGTAATTCCCCCTTCTTAAAATTTCAACAAACTTAAGCTATGAGCAATTGTAAACCACGCTTCACTGCATCGTCTATTGAGTCAAAAGATTCTTTATTTAAAGTTTTTTCAACTTTATTTAACTCTCTCTTAGAATAACCTAGCGCTTCTAAAGCTAGTAACGCTTCTTTAACAATAGCAGAATTTTGCTGATCATCATGTTCTACATTAAATAAGTGACTGCTATCTTCCTCAGTTATTTGTACTTTACCTTTAAGATCTAAAACAATTTGACGCGCTGTTTTTTTACCTATACCTGGGAATTTTGTTAAATAAGCATCATTTTCATTCTCAATTGCAACTTTCACTTCATTTGGTGAGCTACTAGCTAAAATTGCTAATGCTGATTTAGGACCGATGCCTGTCACTTTAATTAAACTTAAGAACATGTCTTTTTCCTCTTGATTAATAAAGCCATAAAGCAGCTGTGCATCTTCTCTTACAATCAATGAAGTATGGATCAAAATCTCTTGATCTTTATATTTTTGAAATCGATATGAGTTTGGCGTTTGAATCTCATAACCTACACCTGAAGCTTCTAAGACTACATGAGTAGGATTTAAAACAGTTAAAGTTCCTTTAATATATGCGTACACAGTCACACTTCCTTATATAGTCATACTAATGAGTTCAACATTAGAAATATGTTCAATCTTTTTCAATGAATTTATAACTTCATCTATTTCTAAATCTGTGTCTTTACCATCTAATGATAGTGTAATGGTAGCTCTACCGTCCATCGGTATACTTTGATGAATCGTCAGCACTGACAAATCTAATTTAGAAAGTGTATTTAAAACTTTAGCTAACATACCTATGATGTCATTTACATACAATATCAATGTAAACTCTCTTGTTTCCTCTAATTTTTCGTCAACTGGAAATATCGTGTCTCGATATTTATAAAACGCACTGCGGGATAAATCGAATTGCTTCACTGCTTCAAATATGGACAATGATGGGTCATTTTTCAAAACTTCTTTGATTTGTAAAGTTTTAACCACTGATTCAGGTAAAACATCTTCACGAATTAAATAAAACTTTTTATTTTCATTTTTGTCCATATCAAGCACTCCTATTCAACAAATTCAAATTCTCCACCAAGTATTCTTACAATATCTCCATTTTCACAACCACGTTCACGTAGTGCATCGTCAATACCCATTGAACGCATTTGACGCGCAAAACGTCTAACGGCTGGATCACTATTAAAGTCAGTCATTTTGAACATTCTTTCTATGGCTTTACCACTCACTACGTAAGCAGCATCATCGTCTCTTGTAATCGTAAATGCATCCTGACTAGGCGTGTGTTTATAGACAACTCTATTAACACCCAAATCTTCTTCTTCCTTATTAAAATCTACATCTTTAACTTCTTCTAGTGTATCAGCAATAGCATATAATAATTCATCAATATTGTCGTGCATTACCGTAGACAACGGAATAATACGTACACTGGTATCATTTAATTGTTCTTTAAAAATAGTTAGATTATCTTCTGCATCGGGGATATCCATTTTATTAGCAACAACTATTTGTGGTCGATCTTCTAATCTATGTTCATAAGCTTTTAATTCTTCATTAATAATTTGATAATCTTCGTAAGGATCTCGACCTTCTGAACCACTCATATCAATCATATGCACAATTACTTTGGTTCTCTCAACGTGTCTTAAAAACTGATGACCTAATCCGATACCTTCAGAAGCGCCTTGTATAAGACCAGGTAAATCCGCCATCACAAAACTTCGATGATCTTTGGTAGAGACAACACCTAAGTTAGGTTTAATCGTCGTAAAATGATAAGCTCCAATCTTTGGTTTTGCTTTAGAAACTGTTGATAGTAATGTAGATTTCCCAACACTTGGGAAACCGACTAAACCAACATCTGCAAGTAGTTTTAATTCCAAAGTAACCTCAATTTCTTCACCTGGTTCACCATTTTCACTAAAATCTGGTGCAGGGTTTCGTGGAGAAGCAAAGCGTGAATTCCCACGACCACCACGACCGCCTCTAGCAACTGTAGCACGCTGTCCATTCTCTACTAAATCTGCTAATACTTCTTCAGTTTCAACACTTTTAATGATTGTACCTGGTGGCACTTTTAATACTAAATGCTCAGCGTTTTTCCCGTGCATATTACTACTTTGGCCACCTTCACCTCTTTTAGCTTTGAAATGTGTTTGATATCTGAAATCTAATAACGTTCTTAGACCTTCATCTACTTCGAACACAATTGAAGCTCCGTTACCACCATCACCACCAGCTGGTCCACCAAATGGTACGTATTTTTCTCTTCTGTATGCAGTTATGCCATTACCACCATCACCAGCTTTAAGTGATATTTTAACTTGATCAACAAACATGATTTCACCTCTTTTTTACTAAATTTAATTTACATATCTTGTATATTATAGCATTTTCTAGATAACTAGAAAATAAAGACAAAAATAAACACCAGAAGTCATCACTTCTGGTGTTAACATTAACAAAAATTACTCAGCAGCTGCGTATACAGATACTTGTTTTTTGTCTCGACCTTTACGTTCGAATTTTACAACGCCGTCGATTTTAGCGAATAATGTATCGTCGCCACCACGACCAACATTTTCACCAGGATAAATTTTAGTACCACGTTGACGGAACAAAATAGAACCGCCAGTAACGAATTGACCATCCGCACGCTTAGCACCTAAACGTTTTGATTCAGAGTCACGTCCGTTTTTTGTAGAACTTACCCCTTTTTTAGATGCGAAGAACTGTAAGTTTAATTTTAACATTTGGTTGCACCTCACTTATAATTTAATCTAATATTTTCTTTGTATTCTTCTTCAATTGTCTGCAAAGAGACTAACATTGCCTGAAGAATTAATTGCGCTTTTTCGTTATGTGTATCGACACTTCTAACATGGAAGTATCCACCGTCATCACTATAGTCAATGTCGGGTTTCTCGGTTGTTAATCCCATTATAGCATTAACACTACCGAAAATAACTGCAGATGCTCCTGCACATACAATGTCATAACCATACTCTCCATGTTCGGCATGACCATCCATGACAACGTCTGTTACTTGGCCCGAATCATTTAATGTAACATCTACTTTAATCATAATTATGCGTTGATTTTGTCGATTGTTAATTTAGTGTATGGTTGACGATGACCTTTTTTACGTTTAGAGTCTTTACGACGTCTATAAGTGAATACAGTAATTTTTTTACCGCGACCTTGTTTGTTTACAGTAGCAGTAACTGTTGCACCTTCAACTGTTGGCGCACCAACTTTAACTGAATCTCCACCTACAAATAATACTTTATCAAAAGTGAAAGAATCACCTTCATTTACGTCTAATCTTTCAACGAAAATTTCTTGTCCTTCTTCAACTTTTACTTGTTTTCCACCTGTTTCAATAATAGCAAACATACTTTGCACCTCCTATAATTTAAGTCACGCCAAAATCAGGTGACATCACTGTACTTGAACCTGAATTTGAGCGGTTGTATGTAGCTAGAAACTACTCAACTACTGCATTTTAGCATTACAATCTTTTACTGTCAATCTTCAATTGGATTTTTTTGAGAAATTTTGTTATTAGCGGATACAAAATAATTAATAAAATAAAGTTAAGTATAAACGTCGGTAACATTCTAAAAATCACAAATTCAAATAAATTAAATTGAACTAATCCTAAAGCACTATATATAATTGCTACATAAATTTCTAACACGAGTGTACTCAACAATACGATTGTAAATAGCATCGAATGATCTCGATAAAATACTTTGAAGAAAAAATCCATGATGACAACTAATAAAATATAACCAAATAAATATAGTCCGTAAAAACTTCCATAATATAAATCGGTAATTAATCCTAAGACAATTGAGAAAACCATTGCTACACCAAAACCTCTATAGACACTCATGATTAAGATGTACATTATCGTTAAATGAGGCACGAAGATGATTTCATTTCCAGAAATTTGCATAGGTATCACTAGTGCAATTGCAGTATCAATATAAAAAAGAATGATACCAATAAGAAAGTAGTAAAACGTACGCATTAATTATCACCACTTTCAGTATCAGGCACCGTATTAGGGTCTCTTTTAGCAACATAAACATGGCTTAAATCAGCTAAATCAGTACCAGTTTTCACTCTAACTTCTTTAGATAAGCCATACTCATCATTTTCAACTTTTGCTACTTCACCTATGTATAACCCTGTTGGAAGCTGATCAGCTAATCCACTTGTAACTACTTTATCTCCTTTTTTTAAACTGTCTTTATTGTTTATATCAGATATTACTAGCTCTTCAGTTTTAGCATCATAATGGTCTATGAGACCAAACACATTTTTGTCATCATGTTGAATATTGACAGATAAGCGATTCGCCCTTGTATTTGTTGATATTAAATCTACTTGTGAAGAGAATTGATTCACTTTAGAGATACGTCCCACTAATCCATCAGAAGTCATTACTGCCATATTATTTTTGATGCCATCTTTTGCACCCTGATTAATCACTAATGTATTCATCCACTGATCAGGATTTCTTGAAAGAACTGTGCTTGAAATTGGATCAAATTTAGATATATCTTCAATATCTAATTCTTTTTTATACTTTTTATTTTCTGATTTTAACCTTTGATTTTCTGCTTCTAACTGTTTTATTTCACTTGATTGCTTTTTCGAGTCGCCATTAGAAAAAATACTATTGATAGATCCAGTAACAAAGTGGACTGGATAACTCACAGCTTTTTGACCAAAAGCAACCGTATCTCCCACATATTGTTCAACATGTGATTGTGATTGTGAGCGTAATGACACACCAATCAAGGCTATAAACACAATGATTGCACATAATATAACAATCAATTTGTTGTTTCTAAAAAACTTTGACAACCTAAACACCTCTATTAACCAACTATTTTATCTTCTTCTTATCATTTTATATTACTACTAAAACGAAATAAAGCACGAACATAAAGAATATAGAACAAAATTTATTTACCGATTTAAATATGAAGATAAGTTTATTATATTTTATATTCAAACATTGTGATAACTTGTATTATAGCAGTAATTATATAGAATAGTGTATTATTTAGTATTGATTTTAACACATCAATTAATTTTTATAATAGGCAACTAAAAATAACGTCAAAGTAACCCATTATTCATTTAAATAAATATCCAACCGCATAAAAAAAGAACGAGTCAAAATCAATCATATCCAAATCGACTTTAAAACTCGTCCTGCTTATTTATCCAATTTATTTTTAAAAATCTAAGAAATACTTAGAAGCAGTGTAAACTGCTCTTACATACACATTCGATTAACTTTTAGTACTTGATTTAAATGAATCTAATTTTTTTCTTCATCTGATGATGTTTTAGAGTCGTTAGACTTACTAGATTCTTTTTCATCTTCTTTATAAAGCGTTTCTTCTTTACGCCAACGTGCAAATAAATTTTGTGCTTTTGCTTGTTCGTCTGCTTTTTTTTCATTAGATTTTTCGCTCATTATAAACACCAACCTTTTCTTATTACTTATATAAGGCTAACTTATTTATTAAAAGAATTCAAATCCATTACTCATAATTTGATGCTGGCTTTAATTCTATATGTTCACCTAACTGATTAAGGTCTTGATTCATCTCTATTTCAGTTTTATAAACTCTCATAGAATCAGAACCAAATTTATATATAATAAATTCATCGCCACGTTGCCCAGCCAAATAAGAGTCGTTATATCCCATTCTTTCAATACCAGTTACTGACATAAACTCTCGTTTATCAATCCAATTAAACATATTCTTCGTTTGACTTAGTGGAACGTTATTTAAAATATCATTATCTTCCACTGAATATCTTTGTCCACCTGTTAGATGCCCTTTATTTGCGCTATTATTTAAGGATGATTCATCATTGTGCATTGGATTCCAATCTTGGTCTTTTAAAAAAGGCGCGTATTTGAGTGCGAAAAATACAATTACTATAATGGCAATAATAGCTATAATATTCTTTATAATGCTAAATATGAATCGCATGAACCATCCTCCTATTTTATTCATCAAAATTATAGTATGTTTAATAAAGTTTATCATCAGACTATAGGTGTATTTATATTTTAACTATAGACCGATGTATGTTTCATGCATTAATATTAAACTATATTAAAAGGAGTGAATAGACAATGAGTATTTTATCTATAATCCTGCTTGCACTCTTAGTTATCTTATTATTTAGAGTAGGTTTATCTATTTTAAGATTTTTAATCTATGTTGGCATAATTGTATTATGTATTTACCTAGGATACCAAGGCATTCTTTGGTTAATGGAAAATTATAATCAATTTTTCAGTTTTATAAATTAAAATTTTAGCGCTTATAGACATTGATGTCCAATAAGCGCCTTTTTTTAATTCATATGACTGCTTTTCTCAATTACACGCTAACATTAATAACAAGCACACAATAATAACGCCCAAATTAATCTAACGGCGACCGTACTAAAAATGAATAATCCTAATCTTTCAAAAATTAAGACGCGTTGATGAAAATGTACCGCCAACCGTCAAAATCAAAATAGTACTATATAAATGCATTATTATCATTTTAATCATTTGCATTTAATAAATCACAGGTAATAATAGTGCAACTAAAAGTATATTGCCTACTGCTTAACCAGCTAATTTGATGTCTCGGAAATAAAATAACTATTTAGTATATAATGACAGAGCCATTCAATATCATCAGCAATATTAACTCCATTTAAACTAACACAGTTTAATCAAAATATCCTTCTTCTACCATACTTAAATATTCATGGTCTCCTATAATGACATGGTCTAATAAATCAATACCTAAAAGTTGTCCACATTCTCTAAGTCTTTCGGTGGTTTTAATATCTTCATTTGAAGGCGTTGTGTCACCAGATGGATGGTTATGTAAGACGATAATCGCATTACTGGCATATTTAATCGCTTCACTAAATATTTCTCTTGGATGTACGATTGAAGCATTTAACGTACCTATAAATATTGTTTTCTTTTTTATAACGATATTTTTGGAATTTAAGAAAAGTACAATAAATTTTTCTTGTTTTAAGTGTTCCATCTGACCCATCATAAAGTCCGCCACATCTTTAGGGCTAGTGATTTGAATTTTATCATCGACGCTTCCAGAATGTATGCGCTCTCCTAATTCAAATGCTGCTTTCAATATAAGTGCTTTATACAGTCCCACACCTTTTATTTTGTTTAAATCGTTAATGGATAATGCTTTTAACTCTTTTAAATTATCTACTGATTTTAATAATTCATTAGCTATGTCTAAACTTGAACTACCTTTTCTACCTGTATTAATTAGAATAGCTAATAATTCAGCATGTGATAAATACCTAGCACCCTGACTCAACATACGTTCTCTTGGTTTTTGATGATCTGCAAGTTCATTTATTTTCAATAAATAACAACTCCTATGAAATAATCTAGATGTATTACAATATTGGTAAACTTAATCATTTGTAATGTCATTGGAATAAGATTCTTTAGAAGATTTCAAAAGTGAGATGTATTTATTCTACTACGAATGATATCTCATGTAGACTTTTTTCTCATTAATCTAATAATTGTTAATTTCTAGCTAAAAATTTTTAATTCAATATGAAACAGTTGCATCATTAAAATTTATGATTATCAAAATGATTACTATCATGCTGATATTTTCTAAAACTATCTATTAAAATGAAAATGCCTAATCCAAGTATGATTAAAGGAAGTATGATGATGAAATATATTGTGAGTTTCCCAAATATATTAGTTAAAAATGCTAAAGCAAATATTATTAAAAATACAAAATTTAATAAACTTAATAGTGTCGTTCTATTCATAACTGAATCCATCCTTAAATTAATGTCTGTTCAAAGATATCTCATAATAGTGCGTTAAAATTCGACAAATAAAATCATACATTATATATAATTAAAAAGCATAGTAAATTTCAACATGTAAATCTTACATATTAAAATAACTATGCTTTTAATCAAACTACTCTTCTTTTTTAACTTCTTCTACTGTTTTTTCAACTTCTTCACGTGTCATTTTTTCACGTCCATTTTTCATTGCTTTTAATGTTTTATGTGCGAACGCTAATGGTAAACGACAGAACAACAATATCGTTCTTTTATTGATAGCCTTCATGTATTCATCGGCTTTTGCTAAATTTTCTTCAGCATATGCAAATAAATCTGCGCGAGTCCAACCATCTGGAACAAAGCTTACGTCACGTTCTTCAAGATCTTCTTCCTCGTTACGAAGGATGTTGACAGCCTGGAGTCCTCTACCGTAGCCTATTGCTAAATCTCTATCTGTTTTAACGTTTGCACAAACATCCCAGAGTTTAGATAGCATTACACCTACAAGCCCAGCCACATAATATGTATAATCATCTAAATCATCGCGAGATTTAATTCTCCAATTAGCTTTTGCCCATTTTGCCATACCATACGCCATTTCACTAGAAGATTCTCTAACGATTGACCGTGTGTGTTCAGGGCAAGCATCCAACCAATCTTCCAATCTTACTGTAACCTCTGGTAATTTTTCTTTGACTGGATTTATGATTTCTAAATATTTTTCTGAATCAAAAGGTGTTTTAAGTAAATCGCTAATTTGCATTAATAAACGATACTTTAAATCATTATTAATTTCTTCATGATCTTCAATTTCATCAATTGCACGCATAACTAAATATGCACAAGCTACAGAATGTTTTAGTTCTTTTTCTAAAAAAGTAATTGGAATATAAAACGTACGGCTTGTCTCTTTTAAAACGCGCATTGCATCTTTTGGGAATTTCTTTTCTGCCATTTTATGAGTTCCCCTCCCTTTTCTTGATATTATCATATTTTTAAATATTAAAATAGCATATGCTATACTGTTAGCAGATTTATACTTATGTTATTTAAATATATTAAAAAGCGAGAATAAAATCGACTAAAATTAATCAATTCTATTTCCCGCTTCTAGGAGTTAGCAAACACAGATTTTTAAAATACTAAGCTTCTAAAGATTTTAGTACTTAAATGTAACTTTAAATTCTATTATACAAACTCTTCGTATTCATAAGGATTTTGTCCTTCAACACGACCATTTTCACCTTTGTCTAATGCATCAATTTTAGCAATATCTTGATCTGATAGTTCAAAGTCTAGATAGTTAAAGTTATCACGTTGATGGTTATATTGTGATGCTTTAACTACAGGAAAAACATGTTTTTGGTTTACCCAATTAATAATGACTTGTGCTGTAGAACGATGATATTTTTCAGCAATTTCTTTAATTGTATCATTCATTAGCACATCATTAATCTCACGACCCAATGGACTCCACGCTTCTGATAAAATACCACGCTTATCATATTCTTCAATTAATTCACTATTATTAAAGTATGGGTGAATTTCTATTTGGTTAGTTACCGGAGTAACTCCTGTTGCCTCAATGATGTCATCTAAATGATCAGGCATAAAATTAGATACACCTATTGATTTTATTAATCCATATTTTTGAGCATCAACTAATGCTTGCCAAGCTTCTACATATTTACCTTGTATAGGATTAGGCCAATGAACTAGATATTTATCAAAATAATCTAAACCTGTTCTATAAAGAGATTCTTGTATCAAGTTAATTGCCTTATCATATTCATGAGCCGAACCTGGTAATTTGGCACTGACATAAATTTCTTCTCTTGGAATACTAGAACGACGAATAGCTTCACCTACCATCCCTTCATTATTGTAGTTAGTAGAAGTATCAATGACGCTATAACCTAGATTTAATGCATTTTCTAATTCTTTAACACCTTTACCACCTTGAATATTAACTGTACCTAATGCTATATGAGGTAATGTGGTACCATCATTTAATAGAAACTTTTTATTTAAACTCAATTTATAACTTCCTTTCAATATTAGGTGAGTTTTGTTACAAATCAACCTTAAATTGATTTTAAATCATTACTATTATATTTTACCCTCTTTTAAGCATTTTTAATCGCTATAGTTGCCTGAATTAATCATAAATATCTAAATCCTACTTCGAAAATTCTTAAATGTAATAAAACTGTCTCTATACAAAAAGCAAGATATATAAATGGGATAAGTGGTATTTTAATTTTTCGTTTTTTTGTTTGAAGCACTAATATCGTTGAAATTACACTGCCTAGTAAGAAAGTAAGGAAGAGTATGTTAATAAAGATGGAATAAGGTATTAAGTAAGATAAAAGTGAACAAATTAATATATCGCCATATCCAATACCATGTTTGAACAAGAAATAAAATATGTGTAGCAAGAATGTAACAATGACAAAATAATTAAGATGACCCTCAAAAATTATTGCACTAACAAAAGCAAATATTAAAAATATATGTAATGGGATAGAAAGTGTTTGTATATCAAAGAGAGCAAAAACAAGCAGAAATAAATATAAACATATGAAAGTACTTAACGCTTGTACACTTGGATGAAATAGTGTATAAAGTGCTGGTACTACTGACAATATTTCACCTAAGATATAACATCTACTAAGCGTTTGATTACAGCACGACGTCTTTCCAAAAAGTCTAATATAACTGAATATTGGTATGATATCTCTGTACCTCAATTGCTTATTACAGAAATCACATTTAGATCTACTTACCAAATACTTTAATTTAAAAGTTTCTACAAAACATAACTGGTAAAGAAAACTAAATAATACAGGACATACAACAAACAATAACAGCAATGAATCGCCTCCTCTTGCTTATTATACCTGCAAGAGCCTAGCTTTTTAACAAAAATATCATTTTTTAAAGAATAGTAAATATTTGTAGAAAAAGCTAGTTAACTATTTAACAAAAACAATAAATACCTTTGGTTAAGTTGTAAAATAGTAACTAGCTTTATGATATTCAAATAAAAATATTTAGAAATTCACTTTCGCTTTAACTTCACTAATGAAATACAAACTACCTGTAATGACTAACCCTTGTCCTTCATAGTTTTCAATAAATTGAACAAAATCATCTACAGTTTCTTTTTGCTCGAATCGTATTTCATCATAAATTTCTTCTTTTGTACATGCTTTTGGAAAATCAAAATCGGTAATATACATTGTAGAAGCAATTGTTTTTAGTTGATCAACCATTGCGTGGATAGGTTTGCCATTAATAGCTGCATACAAAACGTCCACATTGTCTATTTTATAATAATCTTTTAATGTCTTTATGAGTGCTTCTATACTTTCTAAATTATGCGCACCATCTATAATCATCAATGGATCATCTTTAACCTTTTCAATTCTTCCTGTCCAATGCACTGCTTCAATCCCATTGATCATCTTGTTAAAATCTAATTCCACTAATCCTGATTCATTTAATTCGATTAATGCTGTAATTGCCAATGCTGCATTCTCTTTTTGATGTTCACCAAACATATCCAAAATAAGCGTTTCTAGTTCATAATTCTTATAGCGATATGTAAATTCCTCACCTTGTGAAATCACACTGATATCTCTATCTAACTCGATACCTTCTGCATTTTGTTGTTCTACAAAATCACGAATGACTTTAAGTGCATCTTCATTCTTCACAGCATATATAACAGGTGTTTCAGGTTTAACAATTGCACCTTTATCTTTGGCAATATCTACATATGTGTCGCCTAAAATATCAACATGATCTAAACCAATACTCGTTAAAATGCTAAGTATTGGTTTAAATACATTGGTAGAATCATTTTTTATACCCAAGCCTGCTTCTACTATTACAAAGTCAACTGGATGAATTTCTCCAAAATATAGAAACATCATCGTTGTAATAATTTCAAATTCTGTTGCTGTTCCAAGTTCTGTTTCTGCTTCTAATGCTTCACTTACTGGTTTTACCTTTTGAACTAATTCTACAATGGCATCATCGCTAATTGGTACACCATTTAAACTTATACGTTCATTAAACGTTTCTATAAAAGGAGATGTAAAGGTCCCAATTTCATATCCATTGTCAACAAGCGCTGACCTTAAATAGGCAACTGTTGATCCTTTACCATTTGTACCACCGACATGAATACCATTGATATTAAATTGTGGATTGTTTAATTTATCTAGCATCCACTCCATGCGTTTAACACCTGGTTTAATGCCAAATTTAGTTCGTTCATGTATCCAATATAAGCTGTCTAGGTAATTCATGTTAAGGACTCCTATGCTTTTAATTGATTAATGCGTTCTTGTACACCATCATATTTTTCTTGATATGTTTGCTTTTTCACACGTTCTTCATTAATAATTTTTTCAGGTGCTTTATTAACAAAGTTTTCATTTGCTAGTTTCTTATTAACACGGTCTAACTCTTTTTCCCATTTTTTGAGTTCATTTTCTAAGCGCGAAATTTCTTTATCCATGTCAATCAAGCCTTCTAATGGTAATACGACTTCACCAGCAGAAGTAATAGATGTCATTGCTTTTTCAGGGATATCTATTGTAGTTTTAATAATCAACTCACTTGGATGACAAAATCTATCAATATAATTTGAATTATTTAATAAAGTCTCTTTTATATTTTCATTTTTTGCTTGAATAAAAATTGGAATTGCTTTAGATAATGGCGTATCTACTTCTAAGCGTGATTGTCTTACGGATTTAATTATTTCAACAAGTTGTTGCATCGTTTCTTTACTTTCATCAAATACTAACTCAATATTGGATTTTGGCCAAGCTGCATTGACAATCGTTTCACCTTCGTGTGGTAAATTTTGCCAGATTTGTTCTGTTACAAATGGCATAAATGGGTGCAACATTCTCATCGTATTATCTAATACATATGTTAATACAGAACGTGTAACTTGTTTTTGATCTTCATCTTCTCCGTTCATAGGTATTTTACTCATTTCTATATACCAATCGCAGAATTCATCCCAAATAAAGTTATATAAAGCTCTGCCAACTTCTCCAAATTCATAACGTTCACTTAAATCAGTGACTGTATCTATTGTTTCATTTAAGCGTGTTAAAATCCATTTATCTGCTAATGATAAATTACGAGTTAAGTCAACATCTTCAACTTTGAAATTGTCACCAATATTCATCAGACTAAATCTAGCAGCATTCCAAATTTTATTAATAAAATTCCAAATTGATTCAACTTTTTCCGTAGAATAACGTAAATCATGACCAGGAGATGACCCAGTTGCTAAGAAATATCTTAAACTATCTGCGCCGTACTCATCGATTACGTCCATAGGATCAACACCATTGCCTAAAGATTTACTCATTTTACGGCCATCTTCAGCACGTACTAATCCATGTAATAACACATCATTAAATGGTCGTTGTCCTGTAAACTCAAGTCCTTGGAATATCATTCTGGCAACCCAAAAGAAAATAATATCATAACCGGTTACAAGTACATTAGTTGGATAATAACGTTGAAAATCTTCGTTTTCAATATCAGGCCAACCTAATGTTGAAAATGGCCAAAGCGCACTTGAGAACCAAGTGTCTAATACATCCTCATCTTGCGTCCATTCTTCTGAATTTTGTGGAGGTGTTTCACCGACGTAAATTTCTCCTGTTTCATTATGATACCATGCAGGTATTTGATGCCCCCACCATAATTGTCGTGAAATCGTCCAATCTCTAATTTCTTCCATCCAACGATTAAATGTTTTTTCAAATCTTTGAGGTACAAAATCAATTCTATTATCCGTTTTTTGGTTATTTAACGCTTGTTCTGCTAATGGTTTCATTTTAACAAACCATTGTGTGGATAGATAAGGTTCAACGACCGCACCAGAACGTTCAGAATGTCCAACAGAGTGTTCATGTTCTTCAATTTTAATCACTAAATCCTGTTCTTGTAAATCTTTTACTAATGCTTCACGACATTCAAATCTATCCATACCTTGATATTTACCAGCATGTGCATTCATATGACCAGACTCATCCATAACAGTAATGCGCTCTAGATCATGACGGTTACCAATTTCAAAGTCATTTGGATCATGTGATGGCGTAACTTTCATCGCACCACTACCAAAATCGATATCCACATATTCATCTGCTAGAATTGGTAATTCTCTTCCAATTATAGGCAAGATTACAGTTTTACCTATCACATCTTTATAACGGTCATCATTCGGATTTACCACGATTGCAGTGTCACCTAACATTGTCTCAGGGCGCGTAGTTGCTATTTCTATATACCCATTGCCATCTGCGTAAGGATATTTGAAATGATAGAACTTGCCTTGAACATCTTCATGAATGACTTCTATATCAGATAAAGCAGTACGTGCAACTGGGTCCCAGTTGATAATGTATTCACCTCGATAGATGAGTCCTTTATTATACATATCGACGAATACTTTTTTTACCGCTTTACTAAGTCCTTCATCTAACGTAAAGCGTTCTCTACTATAATCTAAACCTAAACCTAATTTTGCCCATTGTTGTCTGATAAAATCAGCATACTCTTCTTTCCAGTCCCAGGCTTTTTCGAGGAATTTTTCTCTACCCAAATCATGGCGAGATAAACCTTCTTCTTTGAGTTTCGCTTCTACTTTAGCTTGTGTCGCGATGCCAGCATGATCCATACCTGGTAAATATAGTGTGTCATACCCTTGCATACGTTTCATTCTTGTTATAATGTCTTGTAATGTTGTATCCCAGGCATGACCTAAATGTAATTTACCTGTTACGTTTGGGGGTGGAATAACAATTGTATATGTTTCTTTTGAATGATCTTCTGCTGCTTTAAAATAGCCATTACTGACCCATTGGTCATAACGCCCAGCTTCAACTTCGTTTGGATTATATTTGGGGTTCATTTCCATGTTTAAAATCCTCCTTAAATAAATAAAAACCCATCCTATAAAATAGGACGGGTTTACCGTGGTACCACCTAAATTCAAGAAATTAACATAATAATTTCAAGCACTTAAAATTATGATTAACGCTCAAACACGCTTTAACCTACTTTATTATCTTTGTTTTGACAAATTTCAGCTAAAGTTCAATGAGGGCTACCTTCAATAAGTTAAACTGTACATTTTCAGCGACCATGTACTCTCTGTTAAATTTCAGCTTATTTACTCTTCCCATTAGACAATATTTCTTTACTTGATTATAGTATAATGGATATGAAAATAAGTCAATAAAATGGAGTGAAATTTATGAATGAATGTGCGTTCAGCACTACAGATCCTGTATATATTAATTATCACAATGAAAGTTGGGGACATCCTATATATGATAGTTTGAAATTGTTTAAATTAATGGCGTTAGAATCCCAACATGCTGGTCTATCTTGGTTAACCATTTTAAAGAAACAAGAAGCGTATGAACAAGCATTTTATAATTTCAATCCAGCTAAAATTGTAAAAATGACTTCAGAAGATATTGATAAGTTAATGGCATTTCCTAATATTGTTCATAACAGAAAAAAATTAGAGGCTATTGTCAATCAAGCTAAAGGTTATTTTAAAATTGAGCAAGATTACGGCAGTTTCAGTAAATTTTTATGGTCTTATGTCGATCATAAACCACTCGATTTAGGTTATATTCAATCAAGTGAACGGATTACAGTCGATCAGCGTGCAACTGAACTTTCTAAAAAATTAAAACAATATGGATTTAGTTTTTTAGGTCCGGTAACTGTCTTCTCATTTTTAGAGGCAGCAGGACTATATAATGCTCACTTACAATCATGCCCTTATAATCCTAATATATATAACGGTGAAGGTTTTCATTAACATCAAACTAGTTTTGGTATAAAAAGTGACATGCTCCCTCATAGTATTTATTTTTAAATGTCTACATGGAGGAGCATATTAGGGACTTTGTCGTCAGTCTGGCATGAGCTTTTGTTCATGTTTTTAGATTAAACAACTAGGAATCTTTCAAAAGTGAATCGATGTCATAAATGTATAAATGATATGCATAAAATCATGAAAATTTAAGTTTATAAAAACCACTCCGAAGAGTGGTCAAAAGGATGAAGTACTGGAGGTACTTCTCTTCTATAATATCAAACAGAAATATGTTGTTCAATATATTAAATATTAAATTATTGTAAAAAATAAAAGATTTACAAAGTTATATTTCGCTAATCATTTTTATTGCTTTCACGCTGACTTTCTCTAAATTTAAGAAAATAATTTAACATCGGTGCAATTAAAAATAATATAAAGAAAATTCTAAAGATATGATAACTAGATATCATCGCAACATCTGCGCCAGTTTCAATAGCAACTAATACGATTTGACTCATACCCCCAGGCGCAGCACCAAGGAATAGTTCATTTACTTGATGATGAGATACCGTTGCTATAAACAAGACCATGACAAATGCTAATAATATCAATAAAATATTCTGAAATGCTATTGCTAATGCAATTCTTCCTTTCATTTGGTCAAGTAATTTTGCTATTTGTATCCCTATTCGAATCATATATATGATTTGTGCTGCAGCAATGATGTAATTATCTAATGTGAAAGTCACGCCTGTAACTAAGTTCCAACATATCAGTACGAGGATAGGCGCAAGTAATTGCTTGGTTGGAAAATTTATTTTTGACATAACAAAATAAATAGCGACTATTGCGATAATGAGTAGAGCCATATTGGGAATTGTTAAAGCCTGTGTCAAAACTTCTGTAGACTGTCCAGACGTTGAATGATTTCCAGGGCTTTGAAAAAAATACGAAATAAATGGCACTAATATAACTACAAAAATGATTCTTGATGTTTGAGTTAAACTAACAACCATGATATTCGCTTTTTTATTTTCTTCTGCCATTATTAACATTTGACTTAAAGCGCCAGGAATCACACTTAAAATTGCCGTTTCAGTATTAACATTGGCAATTTTTTTGAAAAAATAAGCCATGATTAATGCTAAAATAAGTAACATAATTGTTATTAAAACAATCGTGAGCCAATCATCTTTAATGTCAAATATGACATTTTTAGTAAACGTGGAGCCAATTTGAACACCTAAAAGCACTAACCCGATTTGGCTCAACCAAAACGGCCACTTTATATCTAAATGTAAATAGCGTATACAAACGATACTAGCAATAATTGGACCAAACATAAATGGTAGCAAAACATGGGCAGCATTTAGTGCCAAACTAAAAATAAGCGCTAATATTAATACGATTATATTATTTTTTAAATGCTTATTCATATGCTCACAACTTTCCTTAGTATCGTTATATATACATGTCTAACTAAAACAATGGAGCGAGTTAGAAATCAAAATGCTTAATTTGATTTCGAATCCTCGCCCCATTAAGGTAAAAAGAACTCTAAAAAGTAAGTACAATTAAATATTTGTTAATGAAGCTTTTAAAATACTGTTTAATTTGGCTAAGTAGTAAATACCAACATAAAACTTTTAAATGACTAACATTAAACAATACGACTTAAAGCAGTATCAAATGCTGCTAATGTTTTTTCTATATCCGCTTCTGTATGGGCAGTAGAAAGGAAAGTCCCCTCGAATTGAGAAGGTGGTAAAAATACGCCTTCTTTAGCCATTTCTCTATACATTTGACTAAACATTTCTAAATCACTTTGGTTTGCTTCTTCAAAATTAGTTACCGGTCCTTCATTCAGGAAATACCCTATCATAGAACCTGCACGATTCACAGTTATGGGTACATTATGTTTTTTAAAAATATCTTTTAATCCACTTTCTAATATATCTCCCAGTCTATTGAAATAATCATATGACTCTGGTGTTAATTGTTTCAAAGTTTCATAACCGCTTGTCATAGCTAGCGGATTTCCTGATAATGTTCCTGCTTGATATATATTACCTGATGGTGCTATATGGTCCATGATTTCTTTTTTACCGCCAAATGCTGCTGCAGGTAATCCACCACCTATAACCTTACCGAGACAAGTTAAATCTGGCATCACATCAAAGTAACCTTGTGCACAATGATAACCTACTCTAAAGCCAGTCATAACTTCATCAAATATTAATAATGAGCCATATTCATTTGTGATATCTCTTAAACCTTGTAAGAATCCATCAACTGGTGGTACAACACCCATATTGCCTGCTACTGGTTCAACGATAACGCCAGCAATGTCATCACCAAACTCTTCGAAAGCTACTTTTAATGATGCCAAGTCATTATATGGCACTGATATTGTATTTTTAGCAATACCTTCGGGTACGCCAGGAGAATCTGGTAATCCTAAAGTTGCAACGCCAGATCCAGCTTTGATTAAAAGCGAATCGCTATGACCATGATAACATCCAGTGAATTTCACTATTTTATTTCTACCAGTATAACCTCTTGCTAAACGTAATGCATCTAATGTTGCTTCTGTTCCTGAAGATACCATACGTAGTTTTTCAATGGAAGGTACACGATCAATAACTAATTCTGCTAACTTGTTTTCAATTAATGTAGAAGCACCAAAACTTGTTCCATTATCAACAGCTTCATGTAATTTTTCATTAACTTGTTTATTTTTATGACCTAAGATTAATGGTCCCCAACTTAGAACATAATCAATATATTCATTGCCATCAATATCGTATATTTTTGAACCTTCTCCATGATCCATAAAAATCGCAGGTGTATCTACAGATTTAAATGCTCTAACTGGACTATTTACGCCCCCTGGCATTAGATTTTCAGCTGTCTTCATTGCTTCTATAGAATTATTATATCCCATTTAAAATTGCCTCCTTATTGTTCATCAATATATCTACAAATATCTTTAGAGAAATATGTGATAATCATGTCTGCGCCTGCACGTTTCATTGAAATCATCTGTTCCATCACAACTTGTTTTTCATCAATCCAACCATTAAGTGCAGCAGCTTTTGTCATGCTATATTCACCACTTACATTGTATGCAATTACTGGTACATTAGTCGTATTTCGCACATCTCTAATAATGTCTAAAAAGCTTAATGCCGGTTTAACTATCATCATATCTGCACCTTCATGTAAATCACTGTCTAGCTCTCTCAATGCTTCTCTTCTATTTGCTGGATCCATTTGATACGTTTTTCTATCGCCAAATTGAGGTGCAGACTCAGCAGCATCACGGAATGGACCGAAAAAGCTAGAAGCATATTTTATACCGTAACTCATGATTGGTATATTATAATAACCAGCATCATCTAAACCTGCTCTAATTTCTGCAACAAATCCATCCATCATATTACTAGGTGCAATGATATCAGCACCCGCTTCTACTTGTGAAATAGCAGTTTTCACTAGTAATGGTAAAGATTTATCATTGTCTACATCATTTGTTTTTTCATCAATAACACCACAATGACCATGGTCAGTATATTCACATAAACAAGTGTCTGCAACAACGAGTAAATCACTGTACATTGCTTTGGCTTTTCTTGTTGCTTCTTGAACAATACCATTATGATCAAAAGCGCCTGTACCGATGGCATCTTTTTCATTAGGTACACCAAAGAACATGATGCCTCTGATACCTAAATCATATGCTTCTTTAATTTCTTCATCAAGCAGATTTAAACTAAGTTGATACACACCTGGCATTGACTTAATTTCTTCTTTAACATTGTCTCGTTCTACAACAAAAATAGGATAAATTAAATCTTCTTTGTGTATATGTGTTTCACGAACCATTTCTCTCATAGATTTACTACTACGTAACCTTCTATGTCTATCAAATTGCATCATTTTCCCAACTTTCTTCAACTTTATTTATTAATGAATCTAACGTTTGAATATTTGATGTTGTTGCATCATAACCATATTGTTTGACCGTGTCTAAGGTTTGTTGTCCTATGACATAATAATGATTAAATCGCGGTGTTTCACTTTGCTCAAAAAAATATTTTACTGCAGATGAACTCGCAAAAGTAATGACATCTAGCTCATTATTTCTCATCATACGTTTAACATCTGCTATATTTTTAGTATGTGGTAATGGACGGTATAAATCAATTTTACAAACTTGATACCCTTGTTGATATAAACTTCTCTGCAATAAAGGACGTGCATAAGCACTTGAAGGAATCAATATTTTACTGTTTTTTGCAGTTTGAAAACATTTAAGAAAACCTTCTTGTGAATAATCTGAAGGATAAAATAATACATCTAATCCCAATGATTTACAATATTCTGCAGTTTTAGCGCCTATTGCAGCAAAATTTTTTACGTTCACTTGCGATAGAAATGGTTGAAAATACTTCACTGCGTTCTTAGACGAAAAAATAAGCCAGTCATAGTCGACATCTAATAAATTTATATCAAATGATAAAGGTTCTACATCTATAAACGGCTTGTGTAAAATATGCTTATCATCTTGTTTAAATTTAGAAGTTTGTGTCATAACTATAACTGGTCTCATTATTTTCACCTCGAACGATTATTGTTCTTCGTTTAGTGCTTTTATTATTTCGTACGCACCTTGTGCATTTAAGACTTCTGTTACTTTTTCACCTAATTCAACAGGATTATTCCCGCGCTCGGTATGTTCGTAACGTTCTTTACCATCAGGTGACATAATTAGTCCTGTAAATTCTATTGTACCATCACTATTTTTACTAGCATAGCCCCCTATAGGCACTTGGCAACTTCCATTCATGCGTTCTAAAAATGTACGTTCGGCAGTTACACATTCTGCAACATCATCATTGTGGACTTTAGCAAGAAGCTCTAGCAGCTCCTTATCATCAGACCGACATTCTATACCCAATGCACCTTGACCAATTGCAGGGATCAAAGTATGCTCATCTAAATATGATGTTACGATATCATCTGACCAACCCATACGTTTTAGCCCTGCTGCAGCTAATAAAATGGCATCATAATCTTCATTATTTAATTTACTCAATCGTGTGTCAATGTTACCGCGAATCCACTTTATTTGTAAATGTGGATATTTTGCTAGTATTTGTGCACCACGTCTTAGCGAACTGGTACCAACAATACTTTGGTTTGGCAATGATTCTAGCGGAACATGATCTTTAGCAATATATGCATCGTATGGATTTTCTCTGTCAGGTATGCAACCTAAAGTCAATCCATCTGGAATTACGCTTGGAACATCTTTTAAAGAATGAATTGCCATATCAATTTCTCCATTAAATAGAGCATTTTGAATTTCTTTAACAAATAGACCTTTTCCGCCCACTTTAGATAATTGTTTATCTAAAATTCGATCGCCTTTCGTTACGATTTCTTTTATTTCCACTTCTAAACTTGGATCTACCAGTTTTAATTTATCAATAAATTGTCTACTTTGTGTTAAAGCTAACTTACTTCTTCGTGAACCTACTACTAATTTACGCATCATGCGCAACCTCCTAGAAACAAGTCTATTCATTCAACTAAATCACACTTCAATAAATACCTGTCCATTGATGAAAATCAGATATATGTGAAGCGAAAAATAAATTAATCATACTAAGACAAAACAATATGATATTAAAATAAATTAATTTGTGCTTTGTTAGCATTTTTTTAACTCTAAAAATTAAATAAATTCCATATAGTAATGTTATGATTGAAGACATAATAACTTTAGGGTCTACGATAATATTTACCCCTAATGTATTAAACCCCCATTGTGCACCTAATACAATACTTAATATGATGAATATGAAACCAATTAAACTACTGTAAAATACCACTTGTTCAAGCGTAGCTACACTACCTATTCTAAAATATTTCTGGTCAAACCGTTTTTGCTTCAAATTATTGTATTGTATTAAATATAAGATACAATTTACAAATGCAAAGGCAAATAATGCGTAACTAATTACCGCCAAACTTATATGCACAATAAGCAATTCATTGATAATATTGAGTTTTTCACCAGTGCTTTGGTAATGCATAGGTTGGAACGTATTGATTGCAATAAATAAAAAACCAATCATATTAAATAAAAATATAGATAAGTTTATTTGTTTTATCACATTGATTACTATGGAAATAGAAATAATAAGCCATGCTACAGCAAAAAACACATCAAATATATTACCTAATGGAATTTGTTTCGTTACATTTACATATAAAGATAAAGAGATTGTTTGTAACATCCAAACAATCCCCAATGAAACAAAACCAATCATTTTAACTCTATGATGCTTTTTCAAAAAATCATAAAAATAACAAGCAATGCTAAATAAATAAATTAATAATATAAGTTCATTTAATCTAATGAACGAAAATTCTTGCATATCATCACCATTTGCATTTACTTATTCAAAACTAAAAATTTGACTTGTTGTTACATTGCGTTTTTTCTCTTTTGGTTTATAGGCTTGTTCAGCTTCAATGTCAAAAATGTTTTGAAATAGCTCTAATTTTTCGTTACTTTTTTTGTCACTACTCAACTCTTTTGCTTGCTTAATAGGATCTTTTAACATTTGATTTATGATACTTTTAGTGTGTTTTGATATCACTTTACGTTCTCTTTCTGTTAATCCAGGGAGTTTTCGATCAATACTACTCATTGTATCTTCTTGAATATCCATCGCTTTTTCTCTAAGCGCGCGAATAACAGGAACAACACCTAACATATTAACCCATTCATTATGTGCATCAATTTCTGCTGGAATTCTTTGTAAAATTTCATCAGCAGCATTTTGACGTTGTTTTAGGTTCGCGTCTACTAAACCTTTCAAATCGTCAACATCATAATTAAAAACATCTTGAATCGTATCTATACCTGGTTCAATATCTCTTGGAACCGCAATATCTATCAACACGAGAGAATCATTTTTCCGTTGTGATTGAATCGTAGCCATCATGCTATTTGTAATGATATATTCATCTGAACTCGTTGAACTAATCACAATATCCGCATGTGCCAAAAGTTGTGGTAGTGCCTCTATAGATTCATATTTAACATTGTGTGCAGTTGCTAATTTCTGTGCTTTACTCACAGTCCTATTAACAATGGTTACATCAGTTACGTCTGAACCTATCAAATTCAAGAGTGATAGCTCACTCATATCCCCTGCACCAATAATCAAAGCACTTTTATTATTAATTTTGCCAAATACTTTTTTACTAAGTTCAACTGCTGCATATGAAACACTAACTGCATTATCTGCAATATCCGTTTCATTATGCGCTTTTTTCGCAAAAGTAATCGCTTGTTTAAACAGATGATTAAATATAGTACCAGTTGTATCTTCTTCTTGAGCAATAAAGAATGCATCTCTAATTTGTCCAAGAATTTGAGTTTCTCCTAACACTACAGAATCTAAGCCTGAAGTAACTTGCAATAAATGTCTTACTGCTGCGTCCCCCACAGTTACTTCAGTCATTTCTTTAATCTCTTCAACATCAAACCCAAAATTTCTCGCTAAAAAACGTTGAATATAATAGCGACCTGTATGAATTTGATCAACAACAGCATATACTTCTGTGCGATTACAAGTTGATAATATTACATTTTCTAAAATAGATTTAGTTTCGAATAAATCAACATTGGCTGAACGTATGGCATCATCTTTAAAAGCAACTTGTTCTCTTAGTGCTACATCTGCTGTACGATGATTAATGCTTATCGCAATTAAATGCATTTATAACGCCCTCCATACATATTACAATAACTAAATTATAACACAATTATCATTTGAGTTAAGCATCTTGCACACGTAAATTAGAAATATTCTAATCTACATTCAAATAGTTGTCATAATTTATAGGCTTTAACCGTTTTCTCAACATTCTATATATATTTTGCAATTATATCCCATACTTGTTGTTGCTTATTCGCTTGGATAGAAGAATAACTGATAATTTCATCTTCAGGTTCCATTTCAAGTTTTCGCTGGACATTGGCTAAATGTTTCTGTACTTTACCTTTAGCGATTTTATCTTCTTTTGTAGCAACTACTAATGTCGGAATATCAAAATACTTCAAATAGTTATACATTAAAATATCATCTTCTGTAGGATTATGTCTCAAATCAACAAGCTGAATGACAAGTTTTAAAGACGTTCTCTGAGAAATATATTTTTCAATCATTTTTCCAAACGCTTCACGTTGTTTTTTACTCACTTTAGCATAACCATAACCTGGCACATCTACAAATACCAGTTGATTATCAATATTATAAAAATTGAGCGTTTGTGTTTTACCTGGTTGTTGTGAAGTTCGTGCCATATTTTTACGTCCAATCATACTATTAATAAAAGATGATTTACCAACATTGGAACGACCACTGAGTCCTACCTCGCTCAAACCAGTTTCAGGATATTGTTCAGGCTTTACCGCACTGATTAATAATTCTATTTCATTAGGATTTATTTTCATTACCGACCCTCTTTTCTATTAAAGTCACTTCATTATTATATTACACAATTTCACTTATTTATATGTATTTTTATATGATTTATATTCCATTTTAAAAGAAAAAGGCTAAGACACATTTGAACTGCACCCTGTCAAGTAGACAGTGAAAAAAACAAAATGTTTATGGCTACCTTATATTTACGATATAAGGGTAGCCATTTTTAATGTTATTCTTTCTTGATTAAAAAATTCTATATATGAATTAATTGCTTTTATTGCTGTAGCCTTGTCTTTAAAAATCACTTTTTTTCTTCCTCTAAACAATTCACTTTTAATAGTTCCCCATACACCTTCCATAGGTCCATTATCTATGCAACATCCTGGTCGTGACATACTTTGTTTTATACCAAGTTGCTCTAACGTAACTTTAAATAATCTGCTTGTATATTGATATCCTCTGTCGCTATGCAAGAGTATACCTTCGGTATTCGGCACAAGTTTGACTGCTTTTTTGAGCGTATCTAATACAAATTTATTGTTATTTGAGGTACTTAATTTATGACTGATAATCTGTTTGCTGCCTAAGTCATAAATAGCACTTAAGTAAAGTTTTTTACCATTGCTGAGTTTGAATTCTGTAACGTCAGTTAACCATTTTTTATTTGGGATTTGTTCTTCAAATTTTCTATTTAATATATTATGTGCTGTAATTTCAGGTGTTGTTTTAATATATCGTTTTCTTTTAGGGCGGATAGTAGATTTTAGATTAAGTTGATTCATCAATCTATAGACACGTTTATGATTTACTTTTTGATGTAGTTTAAGTCTTAAATATATGTATATACGACGATATCCATATATGCCTTTGTATTTATTGTAGATATCAACGATATCTTTGATCAATTTTTGGTTTTCAATTTCTTTATTTGATGGTTTGCGATGTAACCATTTATAGTAACTTGAACGTGATATCTTTAATACTGAACATAACCAAGCTATCGGATAAAGGTTTTTAAATGCTTTTACCGTTTGGTATGATGCTTTTTGTCTGATGCCTGTTTCATCAACTTCCTTTCTATTTCTTCTTCCTTTTTTAAAACGTCATTTTCCATTTGAAGAAATTTATTTTTCTCTTTAAGTATCTTAATTTCAGCTTTTAATGCCTCTTCAGGTGTTAATACAGACTGGGGTTTCCCTTTTCCACGTCCATCTTTAAGCCCATCATACCCATGCAAGTTGTACTTTTTTACCCAGTTATATACTTGGCTATAATTGATGTTAAAATGATTTGCTGTTGTCTTATACGATTGACCATGATTCATATAATAATCAACGATTTCCACACGATCTTCAAATGTTAATGATTTATATTTCAATTGATACACCTCGGGTTTTGGAGAATATGTTTTTAATATTTTACCCGATAAATACTTTGAAATCCATTTGTTTACAGTTGAAGTAGTGGGGATATTATATTTAACTACTAAATCAGTTAAAGATAGGCCATCATTTATATATTCGTGCACAACTTTAAGCTTAAATTCATTTGAGTAGGTATTATTTCTCTGAATTGGTAAAAGCACCTTTATTCCATGCTTCTTAAATTTATAATAGTTAATCAATAATGTTCTAGGAGAACAATTTAAATTTAATTTTTGAATTACATTTTTCATACTATATCCTTCTTCATATAAGCTGAAAGCTTTTTGATAAGTTTCAGGTGATAATTTTCTATGAGTCATAAAAAAACTCCCTTCAAAGTTTACATTTTTAAGTGTCTACTTTGAAGGGAGCATATCAATTTAAAATGTCTCAGCCTTTTAGTCTTAATTTTCAACATTGACTAATATAAAACTTTGATAATCTAATATATACAACGTTAATCAAAACTCATAGGGCAACCAATACTAATCAATTGATTCGCTTTGATTCAGCCCTTTATTTTCAAACTATTTTATTAAGCAGAAGTTTGTTCCTTATTAACGAGATTACCTTCTTTATCGTATAGTTCAGGATCTTTTTCATCATTAATCGTTTCTTCAGTAATTACCACTTTTACAACGCCATCAGAAGATGGAACATCATACATAATATCGATTAATGCTTCTTCAATAATTGAACGTAAGCCACGCGCACCTGTTTTACGCTCAATCGCTTTGTTACTAATTGCAGACAATGCTTCGTCTGTAAATTCTAGTTCTACATCATCAAGTTCTAACATTTTTGTATATTGTTTTACTAAAGCATTTTTTGGTTGTGTTAAAATATTTTTCAATGCATCAACATCTAGTGTTTCTAGATTTGCAACAATAGGCACACGACCAATAAACTCTGGAATTAGACCGTATGATTGTAAATCTTCAGGTCTGATTTGTTCTAAGATTGCATCTTCATCATATTTAGATGCTTCACTACTAGAAAATCCAATGACTTTTTCACCTAGTCTGCGTTTAATAACTTCATCAATACCGTCAAATGCACCACCAAGTACAAACAAGATATTTGTAGTATCTATTTGAATTAATTCTTGGTTAGGATGTTTACGTCCGCCTTGTGGTGGCACGCTTGCAGTTGTACCTTCAAGAATTTTCAATAGCGCTTGTTGTACACCTTCACCTGAAACGTCTCTTGTGATAGAAGTATTTTCTGATTTTCTAGCGATTTTGTCGATTTCATCGACATAAATGATACCTTTTTCAGCTTTATCTATATCAAAATCAGCTGCTTGTATTAAGCGAAGTAATATATTTTCAACGTCATCGCCAACATATCCGGCTTCAGTGAGACTCGTAGCGTCTGCGATTGCAAAAGGCACATTTAATGTTTTAGCTAAAGTTTGGGCTAAAAGGGTTTTACCGCTACCTGTTGGACCAATTAAAGCAACGTTACTTTTTTGTAATTCCACGTCATCTTCATTTGGACCTAAATTTTGAACACGTTTATAATGATTATATACTGCGACAGCTAGAGATTTTTTAGCTTTTTCTTGGCCAATAACATAATCATTTAATTGATCCATAATTTCTTTAGGAGTTGGTAATTCTGTTAGTCCTTCTGATTCTGATTGAGCTAACTCTTCTTCAACTATTTCTGAACATAGCTCAATACATTCGTTACAAATATATACGCCACTTCCTGCGACCAATTTTTTAACTTGGTCTTGATCTTTACCACAGAAAGAGCATTTTAAATTTTCTTCATCTTCATTGAATTTGAACATTCTATTTACACCCCTATTCCCTAAACACTATACTAGATAGCATTTTAATATGCAACTTGAACAAATCTCAAGTTTTTTGCACAAAACATTGTAGCAGACACATTAATTGAATGCATCTGCTACTAGTTTACAATATTAAACAACTATACTTTGTTTCTACAAACAATATGCTTGTGACATTTTTAGTTATGCTTCAGAGTCATCTTTAGATGGTTCTACTAATTTCGCTTCTTCTACTAACATATCAATAACTTTTTGAATACGCACATCATTTTTTACAATGTCAGTGTTACCAAGTGTTTGTTTAATATCTTCTACAGATATATTAAACTGTTCACTCATTTTTTCTAATTCTTTGTCGATGTCAGCATCAGATACTTCTACTTCTTCTGCATCAGCAATCGCAGTTAATGTTAAATTTGTTTTAACGCGTTCCTCAGCATCATCTTTCATTTGCTCTCTTAATTGTGACTCATCTTGTCCAGAAATTTGGAAATAAGTTTCTAAATTAAGACCTTGTTGTTGCATACGTTGTCCAAATTCTTGAACCATGCGGTCTAACTCAGTTTTAATCATCGCTTCTGGAACATCAATTGTTGTGTTATTCGTAGCTTTATTAATAGCTTCTTCTTTTTGAGTATTCTCAGCGTCTGTAGCTTTTTGTTCAGCTAAACGTTTACGTAAGTTTTCTTTATACTCATCAACTGAGTTAGCCTCTGCATCTAATTCGTTTGCAATTTCATCATTTAATTCTGGAACGTCTTTATATTTGATTTCATTAACTTTTGTTTTGAAAGTAGCTTCTTTTCCAGCTAATTCTTCAGCATGGTATTCTTCTGGGAATGTTACATTAACATCTTTTTCTTCGCCAGTTTTAACACCAACCAATTGTTCTTCAAAACCTGGAATAAATGAACCTGAACCAATTTCAAGGTCGTAGCCTTCAGCTTGTCCACCTTCAAATTGTTCACCATCAACATAACCATCAAAATCAATGTTTACCGTATCACCATTTTCAACTGCACCATCTTCTTTAACAACCATTTCTGCTAGATGTCCAAGTTGATGATCGATTGATTCTTGTACTTCTTCTTCAGTTAATTCAGTATTTTGTTTTTCAATTTCTAAACCTTTGTAATCACCAAGTTCAACTTCAGGTTCAACTACAACATTTGCTTCAAATGTCATGTCTTTACCTTTTTCAATTGATGTTACATTGATTTCTGGTTGATCAACTGGTTTAATGCCAGTTTCGTCAATAGCTTCACCATACGCTTCTGGTAATAAGATATCAACTGCATCTTGATACAATGCTTCTACACCAAAGCGTTGTTCAAAAATTTGGCGAGGTACTTTCCCTTTACGGAAGCCCGGCACATTAATTTGTTTAACCACTTTTTTGAAAGCTTGATCAATTGCTTTGTCTACTTTTTCTGCTGGAACAGTAACAGATAAAACACCTTCGTTACCTTCCTTTTTTTCCCAAGTTGCTGTCATGTATAAAAACCTCCATGATTATCCTATTTTATTTTTTCAACTTCATTATTATA
Source organism: Staphylococcus ureilyticus (assembly GCF_025558845.1). NCBI lineage: Bacteria > Bacillati > Bacillota > Bacilli > Caryophanales > Staphylococcaceae > Staphylococcus > Staphylococcus ureilyticus. Next base: position 1,444,721 of record NZ_CP094825.1, read on the forward strand.
GCACACGTCAAAGCTCGACACAAATTATGAATTTTATATGAATAATTAATAAAAAGTTGAAATTTATTATAATTTTATATTACCTCTTAACTCCATTACCCATTTTTCACATGAGTTAATGATAAAACTACTTATTTTTCTTTATCTAACGACTCAATGAATGCAAGCACATGATTCGTTTCATCGATACTTTCTAAACCTAACATTGATTTGAAATAATTTGTATAACCTTCTATCCAAGCTTCCTTTGTTGCAATGAGTTCAACATTTAATGGATAAAGTAAAATGGCATGATTATTCAGCATATGAAGTGCTTCTTCTACAAGTTGTTGTGCTGCACCATCTTCAAGTTGCTTCAGAACGTTAGGTATAACTTCAGTTTTAAATAAAGTTTGTTCTAGCCCTTCAAGATTCCGTGGAATCACATTGATTTCATGTCCATATTTATGAATAGAACTCGTTTGATTATTTTTTGCAAAACGCAAGTATTCCAACATAATAGTTACGACATTGGGTGCGAGTTTCAGCTCATTCAACAAATGAATCACTGTATCTTGATAACGATATTGACTATGATCTATGAGCGTCAGCATAATGTTAACTTGTTCTTTAAGTGTTAATATATCAAAACTTTGTAGCATTTGAGCTGCATGTTCATTATGTTTATCAATTTGGCCTAAAGCAAATTCCTTGATTGGAAACAATTCCATTCTAGTCTTATGATCATTGACTTCATCTATGATTTGATTAATAATTTCAACAACTTCAAAATATTGTCCTAAACCATTTAAACTTTTAACATAATAAATCATTAAATCATCATAATTAGATATACCTTGTTTTAATAGAATGATTGCTTCTTCACGTAACTCTAAATAATGTTCCATTTTAAAAAGCATCGCACATTTTAATAAAGCCATTTGTTCATCAAGTTCGAACTGAGCTTCTAATGACTCAAACAACTGATAAGCTTGTGCTAAATTATTTTCATTAAAAGCTTGTTTAATTTCTCTAATCAACTTTTCTTTTGATCTCGGAAATGGAATAATATCAGACATTAATCAACACCTCTATTGTATTGCCTGTAAAATGAGCGCACTCCATGTTTCAAAGTCACCATAATTGTCTATCTTGTTATGGTTGACCCATTTAATTTTTAAAGTGTCTGTCTCTTTTGCTTCTACATCATTGCTGTTAACATTAATCTTAAACACAACACCTAAATGTACTTCACCAACTTCATTTGTATCATCATTGATAAAGCCTATGTATGCTAAATTTTGTGATTTACTTTCAGAAAGGCCTACTTCTTCATTTAATTCTCTCTGAGCGTTCACTCTAAGCACTTCATTAATAGATTCAGCACCTTTAACGTCATTCATATGGCCACCAACACCGATCGAAGACTGGCCATGCAAACGTGTTTCTCCGCCACCTGAGAGTCGTTCATAAACTAATATTTCATCGTGCTCATTTTCTAAAATGCAATACGAAATAAGTTGTTTATAACTTGGATCTTCTTCCATATCACCACGTCGTTTAATTTCATAATTCGATAGTGTTTCAAAAATGTCTTGTCCCTTGTTCGAATTTTTATCTAAAAATCCATTAAACTGATTATTTTCATTATCAAATAAAATTTTTCTTGGTACTACCGTAATCATTTCGTCAAATTTAGACATTAGTTTCTCCTTCATATGTGACTTCCTTGTCATTTTATCAAAACATTCACGTATCTCAAAACAATACTAATAGCAAAATGCTTATTCGCAGGTAAATTATTAATCATCTAATATTTTAAGCTTTGAATCTAAATCATTAACCTTATAAAAGTATTAACACAAGCATATCTATCATAAAGTATTTACGCAGTTCCAATACCACATAAAAGCCTGAGACAATATGGTGTCCCAGGCTTTATTTAAAAATTATTTTAAAGCTTCTTTAGCTTTTGCTACTAATTCACCGAAAGCTTTGTCATCTGAAATCGCGATTTCAGAAAGCATTTTACGGTTTACATCGATATCAGCTTTTTTCAAACCATTCATTAATCTTGAATAACTCATGTCATGTTGACGTGCTGCAGCATTAATACGTGTAATCCATAATTTACGGAAGTCACGTTTTCTTTGACGACGGTCACGGAAAGCATATTGACCTGATTTCATAACTTGTTGTTTTGCAACTTTATACAATGTGCGTTTCGCACCAAAGTAACCTTTAGCTAATTTAATCGTCTTTTTACGACGCGCTCTTGTTACTGTTCCACCTTTTACTCGTGGCATAATAAATTCCTCCTTAAAATGTGTACATTCTTAAATTTTTCGCCGTTTCTCAGGCTATATCGTCAATTATTTTTTATAAGATAATAATTGTTTTACACGTTTCATGTCTGATTTGTGCACTAATGAAGCTTTACGTAATTTACGTTTTTGTTTAGTTGTTTTATTTGCAAACATATGTGAAGTGAAAGCTCTTGAACGTTTTAATTGACCTGAAGCAGTTCTTTTAACACGTTTAGCAGCTCCACGGTGTGTTTTCATTTTAGGCATGATTCATTTCCTCCTGTATTATCTAATATTATTTTTCGTTTATTGGGTTAAGCATAATGAACATTTGACGACCGTCCATTTTAGGTCTTTGCCCAATAGTTGCGATATCTTTACATTCTTCAGCGAATTTTTCTAAAACTCGTTGACCAATTTCTTTATGCGTAATCGCACGTCCTCTGAAACGAATAGAAACTTTACATTTATCGCCTTTTTCTAAGAACTTACGTCCATTTTTCAATTTAGTTTGGAAATCATGTTCCTCAATTGTTGGACTTAAGCGAATTTCTTTAAGGTTGATTGTTTTTTGTTTCTTCTTCATTTCTTTTTCTTTTTTCTGTTGTTCGAATTTGTATTTACCGTAATCCATAATTCTTGCAACAGGTGGTTTAGCGTTTGGAGCCATTAAGACTACATCTAAACCTACTCTTTCAGCCATTTCTAGGGCTTCGGATTTTGATTTAACACCAATTTGCTCTCCGTCTTGCCCTATCAAACGTAATTCTTTTGCGCGAATCTTTTCGTTAACTTGAGTCTGATCTTTTGCTATGGTTGACACCTCCAAGATTTTTACGAAATTATCCCAAGCAAAAAGAGCGAGTATATAATATACCCGCTCTTCTCTACACATGATATTTTCATGTATATATAGACCTGCCAACTGCATTTAGCGTCGCTACAGGTGAGAAGCGGGAGCTTCTACTTGGTTCGTTTCGTATTCAACATTACCTATCTTAGCAACTATCTTCAAATAAGTCAACAGTTTATTTTAATTATGTTTAATTTCGTCCATATCGATGTCTTGTCGTAAGTTCACTTTCTCTAATGGTACCATTCTCGTTTTATAACGTAATTTATGATAAATAAAGAATGCTAGAAATACTGGAATACCCATATATGTGATAATAAATCGGTTCAGGTTAAAGTCACCTGTTTGGATAAAATCAACGTCTTGTCCAATAATGACTAACACACAAAGGACACCAGCAAAGATTGGGCCAAATGGGAATAGTTTAGCTTTGTATTTTAATTTAGATTTATCATAATTTTGCTTGTCAAATGCTTTTCTGAATCTATAATGACTAACTGCGATACCTACCCAAGCGATAAAACCTGTCATACCACTTGCAGCAACAATATATTCGTAAGCATCACCACTCAAATGTTGCAATACAAAGATACCCACGACAATCACAGCTGTCGTAATTAACGATACATACGGTACACCGTTTCTATTTGTTTTACCAAAAACTGGATATGCTAATTTGTCTTTACTCATGGAGTATAGCATTCTAGTCGATGCATACATTCCAGAATTACCAGCAGATAATACCGATGTTAAGATAACGGCATTCATAAATGATGCTGCAAATGCTAATCCAGCATTTTTAAATACAAGTGTAAATGGTGAGGTAGCAATATCATCGCCACCACCCATTAAAGATGGACTATCATGCGGTATTAACATACCAATTACAAAAATTGCTAATATATAGAAAATCAATATTCTCCAAAATACTTGTTTAATTGCTTTAGGTACTGCTCGTTCTGGATTTTCAGATTCACCAGCTGTAATACCGATTAATTCAGTACCTTGGAATGAGAAGCCTGCAACTAAGAATACACCAAGAATTGTCAGTAGACTACCACCTAAGCCGTCACCAAGAATTGGGCCACCGCCTTTAGAAAATGTGTCAAAACCTACGAATTCTCCACCCATAATTCCAAGTATAGTAAGTAGTCCGATGGCAATAAAAATGATAACTGTAACAACTTTAATTAATGCAAACCAGTATTCACTTTCACCATAAACTCTAACAGACAAAGCGTTTAGTCCAAATATAATAATTAGGAACAGACAGCTCCAACTCCAAGCTGGTATACCCGAAAGAGGTGTCCAATATTGAATCACTTGTGCAGCAATCGTAACATCTGCAGCAACTGTAATAACCCAGTTGAACCAATAATTCCATCCCAATGCAAATCCAAGTGATGGATCAACAAAACGCGTAGCATAAGTACTAAATGAACCAGAAACAGGTAAATAAGTAGCCATTTCTCCTAAAGATGTCATAAGGAAAAATACCATTGCTCCAATAATTGCATATGCAAGTAATGCACCCAAGGCACCTGCATCATGAATTGCACCACCAGAAGTCATAAACAAACCAGTACCAATACAACCACCAATTGCTATCATGGATATATGACGATCTTTTAGCCCTCTTTTAACTCCATTATTTTGATTTACTTCTTTTGCCATAGATGCTCCCTTTCCTTTAAACTTAGAGGCCAACTTACTATGCGATTATAATTATACTTTTATAGTTATTAATAACCTTTACATCGGAATATACATGTTATTTAACCAATTTGCTATAAATTTCCCGTTTTAGTATGAATAATAATCTTAAACCTAAATAAAATGGTTACATACCTATTAGATATGCAACCATTTTAGTCATAGCATTTATATAGGTAGCACATCACATATGTGACAGTCCAGTCTCTTTCGAAAACTGACCCAACCAATAGTGAAAAATGGTCACTTTTGATTTCGGCATTTTTACCTTTCACAAATCCTACATACGCTCCAAATAGCTTACAGATTGTTACTGATTAAAAACGCAACCTCTAACTCAATTTTTTTATTTTTTTATTTCACTAAAATTCAATATACATGATTTCAACATTACTTTCAAGGTTATCTTTGTTTTTTAAGTCTGATTTCATCTACCAAATCCCAAATAAATGATTCTTTTTCAACCGTTTCTTGATCTTGAGAACCATATTTTCTAACATTCACTTCATTATTTTCCATCTCTTTATCCCCAACTACAAGTTGATAAGGGATTTTTTGCATTTGTGCTTCTCTGATTTTGTAACCCATTTTTTCATTTCGATCATCTATTTCGACTCTTATACCTTGTGATTTAAGTTCGTCTTGTAAATGTCGAGCATAATCATAATGCAAGTCAACGTTTACTGGAATAATTTCAACTTGTTTTGGTGCTAACCACGTAGGGAAAGCTCCTTTAGTTTCTTCTGTTAAAAATGCAACAAAGCGCTCCATTGTCGAAACAACACCACGATGGATGACTACAGGTCTATGTTGCTCCCCGTCTTTTCCTATATATGACAATTCAAATTTTTCAGGTAGTAAGAAGTCTAATTGAGCCGTAGATAACGTTTCTTCTTTACCCATAGCTGTTTGTACTTGAACATCTAACTTAGGGCCATAAAAGGCAGCTTCCCCAATAGCTTCTTCGTATGCTAAACCTAGTTCATCAACCGCTTCTTTCAACATACTCTCTGCTTTATTCCACATTTCATCATCATCAAAGTACTTTTCTTTATCTTCAGGATCTCTGTAACTTAAGCGGAATTTATAATTTTCAAATCCAAAGTCTTCATAAACATCGACAATTAAATTAACAACGCGTTTGAATTCTTCTTTTATTTGATCTGGTCTTACAAAAATATGTGCATCATTTAAAGTCATTCCTCTAACACGTTGTAATCCAGAAACAGCACCACTTGCTTCATAACGATGCATTGTACCTAATTCAGCAATGCGAATTGGTAATTCACGATATGAATGTGGTTTATTCGCATAAATCATCATATGGTGAGGGCAATTCATAGGTCTTAACACCATTTCTTCATTTTCATCTAATTTCATAGTTGGGAACATATCCTCTTGATAATGATCCCAGTGTCCTGATGTTTTATATAAATCTACATTTGCCATCACTGGTGTATACACGTGATCATAACCCATGCTTACTTCTTTATCTACAATATATCGTTCAATTTCGCGACGAATTGTTGCACCGTTCGGTAACCACAATGGTAAACCTGCACCTACTAATTGATTGTTTGAGAATAGTTCTAATTCTTTACCAATTTTACGGTGATCACGTTCTTTGCGTTCTTCTAGCATTTTAAGATGTGCCTTTAAGTCTTTTTTATCAAAGAAAGCAGTACCATATATACGTTGAAGCATTTTATTATCACTATCTCCACGCCAATATGCGCCTGCAGTTGATAAAAGTTTAAACTCTTTAATTTTTGAAGTTGATGGTACATGAACACCACGACATAAATCAGTGAATTCACCCTGCGAATACAAAGTAACATTTTCATCTTCTGGAATAGCATCTATTAGTTCTAGTTTATACGGATCATCAGCAAAAAATGTTTTCGCTTCATCTCTCGATACTATTTTTCGTTCTATAGGATAGTTTTCATTGACGATTTGCTTCATTGTTTTTTCTATTTTTTCAAAATCATCAGATGACACGCTTTCAGACATATCAAAATCATAATAAAATCCACCATCAATGACTGGACCCACACCAAATTTCACATCTCCATATAAACGCTTTAAAGCTTGTGCCATTAAATGTGCAGTAGAGTGACGCAAAACTTCTAAAGCTTCATCACTACCAGGTGTAACTATTTCAATTTCACCATCTGTTTCGATTGGTCTTGTTAAATCAATCATTTGTCCATTTAACTTTCCTGCTACAGCTTTTTTTCTTAAACCAGGACTGATTGAGTGTGCAATCTCTTCTGTAGTAGTTCCTTTTTCAAATGCTTTCGCATTACCATCTGGAAAAGTAATATTTATTTGATCCATTTAAATTCCTCCTATTTATACTTGCCTTAAATCATCACGAAATAGTCATATTACAAACGTAAAACAAAAAGACCCCATCCCTAAAAGGGACGAGGTCTTCGCGGTACCACCCTAATTAAAGTAATTTTTATAATGATAAAAATACTTTACTCTACATAAGTTAACGGTCTTGAGCCGGATGTTGATTAGAACATCTATCATGAAGTAGTAACAGATAATGATACTTACCAAATTCTCATCACACATTGGTTCTCTGTGAAGTATGAAATTATCTATCATGTCTTCATTTTATTTCGCTTGATTTAGATTTAATTATATTATACAACATTTTTTTAATAATTCAATCGTTACGATAATTTTTGCCTTCCAAAAAATATGGTGTTGCTAACGATTTAATTCTTTCCATTATTCTAGCTGCTTTTGTTTTTTCAGTACCATTGCGCGTAACAGAAAGATGATATTCTAATTCTTCAAAGCTTAGGTTAGAGCTAAAAAACGTTGGTAATTCTTGAACCATTCTATAATGAAGTAATGGGCCAATTACTTCATCTCTTGCCCAAGGTGTAATCTCTTCAGCACCAATATCATCTAACATTAACACATGTGATTCACGTACTTTCGCTAACCTTGATTCGAAACTGCCATCTTTAAATCCACCTTTTAAAGTGCGAATAAATTCTGGTAGATATACAATCGTAGAAGGCACTTTTTCTACTTTTAATTCATTGGCAATCGCACCTAATATAAATGATTTTCCAGTTCCAAAAGGACCATGTATATATAAACCTTTGACTTGGGGCGCTTTTTCTACTATTTTTTCACAAATATCGGTTGCTGCCATTGCAACATCTATACGATCTCTTTTGTCCATATAAATATCGCTTAATTTCGCATTTAATGTATCTCGTTGCATATGATGTGAAGCAATTAAATGGGCATCAAATTTTTCTTCGTCATGTTTGATTTTACATGGACAAGGTAGGTAACGAATTTTTATGTGCTGATTTTCTACATATAATTCAGGCACATGACCCTTAACAAAGTTCGGACAATCTTTAAAAGCATGGCCATCATAATGTTTTTCTTGATCTTTGTATTCTTGTAAAATATTCAAATCTTCATCAATCATTGCATTAGTTACTTCTGATTGATGTGTCTCTAAAAACATTTTGACATCTGGATCATTGATAACATCTTTTTTTATCTTTTCAATTCGCTGACTTAAATCCTTAGAGTCACCCATAATATGATTGAAAGACTTCATATATTATTCCTCCTCTCGCTTACTATTCAAACGTTTTAACAACGCTTCACGGTCTCTTTTTAACGCTTCATCTTCATCTGGATTATTAAGTTCTTCTAAACTTTGATTTTTCGTTTCTTTACTATCTCGTTCTTCTAGCCATTTAGGTGTCATTTCCCTAGAAACGAGTTGTTTAGGTTTATAACTACCATTTTTAGTTTGATTTGACTGTTTCGTTGTAGGTTGGTTCATCTTTTTAGCATAATGATACGCTTCTTCTGCAGTTTTGATACCCTTCTTTTTCCAATTTGATGCAATCTCAAAGATATAAGTTTTAGGAAGTTTCATGTCTTCTTTTAACATTACAAATTGCAAAAGTATATTAATTACACCAAATGGTAGTTGTTCTCTTTCAACTAATTCTTCGACCATATACTTTTGCTGCGTCGTCGGTTCAGATTCTGACCACGAAGCAAGCATATCGATGGGGCTAGTTTCGTCTAATTGTTTTAACCAATGATTTGAATCATCTTCTGTTATATTATTTTTTTCCGTGCTGACACCATCTATATAATTTGATTTTTTAGCCTTTAATTTTGGAAGCTGTTGCTCATGTTCTATGAGGTAATAGGTTCTAGCATGTTTACGCATTTCTTCAAAAGAGAGCTCTTGTGCACTAGTGATTGATTTTAAAATAATGCGTTTCATTGCTTCTGGTGTTAAACCATATAAAGTCGCAATCTGTGTGATCAATGCTTTAGCTTCACTATCAATTATTTTAGTGCTAATAAAATGATTTTGTAATAAATCATAAAGTACTTCAAAATCAAAATTTACATTAGATAAATCTGTACCACCATAAGTTTCTTCACTTTCAATCATCTGTGTATCTTCAGTCAGTGCTTTGTTAGGCACTTTAAACACATCAATGAATGTGCGCGTCACATCTTTGTACTGACTTAAGTCAATGGTCATTTGATCCTCGAAATGTGATTTCAGTTGCAAGTAGCGTTGCTTACTTACTTGACTATATAAATATACAGATAACATAGGATCATTAAAAAATTGCTCTGCTGATGGTGGTTGTACAAGCTTGTATACAAAAGAAGAGTGTTGTTTAGAATGATGCGCAAAAGATTTTAATAATCCAATGCCTTCTAACAAATCCATTTCCTTTCTGAATTCAAGTAAGTTTATTTTTAATTCATTCATAATAATATAATGTGTCAACACAACATCTTGTTCAAATTCTACGAACTGATTCAAATAATGATACAAACCAATAGCATTTGAGCCAATCATTGGCGTAAATAATCTATTAAGTATTTCTAAATGTTTATGATTTAAATAAAAATGACGCAACACGTGGAAATCATCTTGTGGTCTTAAACCATAATCATAGGACTGTAATCCCATTTAAGAATCACTCCGTTTGTTTTCTGCTAAAATTCCTTGCATTGATTGTAATAGTTGATCAACATCTTTAAATTCTTTATAAACAGATGCAAATCGCACATAAGAAACTTGATCCACATGCATCAACAAATTCATGACGTGTTCCCCTATTTCTCTTGAAGAAATTTCGGCACGTCCTTCATCTCTTAATTTCCATTCTACATTATTAGTAATATCTTCTAATTGTTGATAACGCACAGGTCTTTTTTCACATGAGCGCACCAAACCATTGAGTATTTTTTCAGGTAAAAATTGTTCACGTGTGCCATCTTTTTTGACAACGATTAACGGTCTTTTTTCAATATGTTCAAACGTAGTAAACCTTGTGCCACATTGTTCACATTCTCTTCTACGTCTGATCGCATTAACTTCATCAGCATGTCGTGAATCTACAACGCGAGAGTGCGTTGAACTACATTTCGGGCATTTCATCGAATTACCACCCTCTCAATTTGATTACCATTCATTATACTATAAATCGTTATGCCACAAAAGAATGGTATTACACAATAACGCTATTTATTTATAATAAATACACTTAACCATTCATATTTAAAATAAAACCTCTCTTCAAAGTGAAAATACACATTCACTTTAAAGAGAGGTTAAGATATAAGTTAACAATAAATTAATTTTCTTGGATACGCAATAACAAAGCAGTAACCACATTAAATATTTACAGTAATTAGGCTATTAATTAACAACAGTTGATACATTATTTTTTAATAATTGACCAATTTCTTCGGCAACATCAACAACTCTATTTGAATAACCCCATTCATTATCATACCAAGCTATAACTTTCACTTTATTTTCACCCATAATAATTGTACTTTGTGTATCAATAATGGCTGAATGTGGATTTGTGTTAAAGTCCATAGATACAAGCGGTGCATCTTCAGTCGCAATCACATCTTCTAATGTGTTATTTCTGAAAGCTTCATTAACTTCTTCTACTGTGACGTTAGTATCTAAATCAACCACTAAATCAACTAATGATACATTTTTAGTCGGCACTCTTAAAGCCATGCCATGTAGTTTGCCTTCTAGTTCAGGTAAAACTTCTTTAAGTGCTTTAGCCGCTCCAGTCGAAGTAGGAATAATACTTTCATTACATGAACGCGCACGTCTTAAGTCTTTATGTGGATTATCAATATTATTTTGATCATTAGTAATAGCATGCACTGTTGTCATTAAACCATTTTGAATACCGAATTGGTCATTAAGTACTTTTGCCACAGGCCCAATGCAATTCGTTGTACAAGAAGCATTACTAAAGATATCATATTTTTCAATGTCTAATTGATCATTATTCACACCTTTAACAATCATTTGTACATCTCCACCTTTAGATGGTCCTGTTAACAACACTTTTTTAGCACCAGCCGAAATATGAGCGACTGCTTTATCACCGTGATTAAATTTACCAGTAGCTTCAATTACAATATCTACATCAAGTTCGCCCCATGGTAAATTTTCTGGATTTCTGTCAGCAACAAGTTTTATTTCACGTTCATCAACTTTTATACCATTCTCAATAGGTTCTACCTTTAAATCGAAATTTCCATGTGTTGTATCATAATTGATTAGGTGAGCAATTGTTTCTGGTGGATAGCTAGCATTAATCGCGACTACATTCATATTTTCATTTTTTAGCGCTATTCTTAATACCATTCTTCCTATTCTACCCATTCCATTAATTGCAATATTTGTCGTCATTCGAAGCACCCCTCGTTTTAGTGTTATACTTTATGGAATTAGTATAACATAAATCGATAAATGCGAAAGCGTTTTCTTAAAGAAAAATTTAAAAAACTTAAAATAATTAAAATTGTAGTTTTCTAAACGATTAATTTTAGAAAAATCTTTATCCTTATTATTATTGATATACAAAAAAATCCCTCCAAAGTTTTCATTTATTAAATGTCCACTTTGAAGGAATCAAATAAGTATGATTTTAAAAACATTGTTATTTAAATTTCTTGCGTATGACCTGTTTCACTTTCGATATAACCTTCATCAGTTAATAATTGTTCTAAGTTTTGTTTTAAATCTAATTTAGAATCTCGATTATCGATAACATGGTCTGCCATTCTGCGTTTTTTATCTATGGATATTTGACTATAAACACGTGCCTTTGCATCCTCCATAGAAATATCATTACGTTGCATTAATCTATCAATTTGGATACTTTCAGAAGTATAGACAAGCCATACTTCATCGACTGTATCTTGTAGTTCATTTTCATAAAGTAATGGGATATCCATAATTACATTATATCCATCTTTTAGAAATGCTTCTTTTTCTTGTTCCATAATGGTTCTAACAATTGGATGTACGATTTCATTTAATTCTAATCTTTTTTCTGGATAGTTGAAAATAATATCTCCTACATATTCTCGGTTCATATTACCATCTTCATCGATTGCTTCTTCTCCGAATGTTGAACGCACCTGCTCTAGTCCTTCAGAACCTTTTTCAACAGCTTTACGTGATGCAATATCTGCATCAACAATTTTAAAACCATGTGCTGTTAACAATTCTGAAACAGTTGATTTTCCTGATGCGATACCACCAGTTAATCCAATAACTTTAGGCATAATTTCACTCTTCCTTCATTTTTGACATACAGGACAGAAATGACTATTACGTGTTGCAATGATTTGTGTCTCAATATCATTTCCGCACACTTTACATGTCTTTTGTTTATATACATTTAAATGTTGTTGCATCGTACCTGTACTTCCATCTGCATGGAGATAATCTGAAATACTGGTACCTCCATATTTAATACCCGCTTCTAACACTTCTCGAACATAATAAAATAACATTTCTTTTTCTTGATAATTTAAATCTTTAGATATACGTGCTGGATGGATACCTGCTCTAAATAATGCTTCACAGGCATAGATGTTACCACAACCTGAAACTACTCTATGGTCTAATATCATTTGTTTGATTGGTTTATTTTGATATAATTTTTTATCAAACCATGACATATAATGTGGTAATGCTTCTTTCTCAAAAGGTTCCGGTGCGATTTCTAAAAATGATGGATATCCTTCAAATGAAGCAACATTTCTAATCTCACCAAATCTCCGAATATCTGAGTAAACTAAGAGTTTGCCATTATCTAATTTAAAAATAACATGCCAATGTTTACGATAATTGGGAGCACTGATATCTTCTAAATGATCTACGACAAAAAAACCACCTGCCATACCTAAATGGCTAATAATTATTCTTTGTGTCGAACTATTTTCAATATAAAAAACAATATATTTGCTACGTCTTTCAATATTATGAATCGTGTAGCCTTTAGTATAATGTTTAAATGTATCTAAAGATAACCCTTTAATAATCGTTTCTTTATTATTATTTTTTCCTTCTATCACTTTATCAGAGAACATAATATCCTCAATTTTTTGCCCTTTTACAAAAGGTCTTATCCCTCTTGTAACATGTTCAACTTCAGGTAGTTCAGGCACCATATTCCCCTCTTTCTATTTCGCGTCATACCATGTTTGTCCATAACTAGATTCTACTTTCAATGGAACATCTAATTTCAATGCATTATCCATTATCTTTTCAATAAATTTTTCAAAGTCTTCTACTTCTTCTTCTGGCAATTCAAAAATTAACTCATCGTGTACTTGTAGTAATAGTTGAGCATGAAAATCTGTATGTTTAACCTCGTTAGCAAAATGAACCATCGCAAGTTTGATGATATCTGCTGCGCTTCCTTGTATAGGTGTATTCATTGCTGTTCTTTCAGCAAAACTTCTTAAATTAAAATTTCTACTTGTAATATCTGGAATATAGCGTCTTCTATGAAGCAGTGTCTCTACATAACCTTGCGCTTTACAATCTTTAACTATGTCTTCCATATATTGTTTGACACCAGGGAAACTGTCCAGATAATCATCTATAAATTTTTTGGCTTGTTTTCTAGTTATTCCCAAGCTTTGGCTTAATCCATAGTCACTTATACCATAAACAATACCAAAATTCACAGCTTTTGCTTGTCTCCGCATTAAACTATCAACATTTTCAGGTTCTACGTCAAAAACTTTCACTGCTGTGGCTGTGTGAATATCTTCATCATTGATGAACGCCTGTTTCAAACTTTCATCTTGTGTAATATGTGCCAGTACTCTTAATTCAATTTGTGAATAATCGGCTGAAAAGATAACATTATTTTTATCACTTGACTTAAATGCTTTTCTAATTTTTCGACCTTCTTCTAAACGTACTGGTATATTTTGAAGGTTTGGATCGATTGATGATAGACGTCCAGTTTGAGCCAATGTTTGATTAAATCGAGTATGGATACGATTATCTTCAGCAATCACTTTTTGTAAGCCTTCAACATACGTTGATTGTAATTTAGCTAATTGCCTATATTCTAAAATATATTCTATGATTGGATGTTCTCCTTGTAACTGTTCTAATACATCAACCGCTGTAGAGTATCCTGTCTTTGTCTTTTTAATGACAGGTAATTTTAATGTTTCAAATAATACAACACCTAATTGTTTTGGTGAGTTAATATTAAACTTTTCACCTGCAGCATCATAGATATTGTCAATTAAGACATCTAATTTACTTTGAATTTCTACTTCCATTTGTTGTAGTTCACTAAGTTCAGTATAAATACCTGTCTCTTCCATTTCACTTAAAATACGAGCCAACGGTAATTCTAAATCATGTAATAAATCAGTTTGATTATAGTCATCCAATTGTTGTTGAATTTTTGGTTTAACTTGGTTAATGGCGTTGATAATAGTTCCCACATAAGGATTTAATACGTCATCTGATGGAATTTGTTTTTTCTTGCCTTTTCCATATATTGCTACACTTGATTGAACATAATGCTGACCATAGTTTGCTACCACAGAATTCACATCATCTATTGTGCGTGAAGGATCAATAATGTAACTAGCTAGCATCACATCAAACACAATATGCTTAATATTAATACCAAGTCGATGTGCTACGATATAAGACTTTTTGGCATCGTAGACGATTTTTTCAGTCTTCTCATTTTCAAGCCAAGCAACCAGAGACTGATTTTGTGAAAGTTGTTCGGCATTGACTACGACATAATGTTGACCATCGAAGAAGCCAAATTTCAAAATATTGTCTTTTAAGTAATTGGCACCATCTAACTCGAAATGGATGATTGCTGTTTTTAATGAGTTGAAATCAATTTTTGTAAAATCATCTTCTAGTTCAATATCCATCTCTTGAACGTCAGAGTCATTAATTGAAGCATCCATCTGGTCTAAGAGTTGATTAAATTCTAATTTTTTAAATAGTTCAATTTTGTCATCAGTATCTGATTGATCAGGCAATTTAGTATCTTCTAATGATACTTCAATTGGACTATCACAATTGATAGTCGCCAACGTTTTACTCATTAAAGCATCATCTTTACTATTTTCAAGCTTTTCTTTCAATTTTTTACCCGAAACTTCATCTATATGTTCGTATACATTTTCTACTGTGGAAAATTGGTTTAATAGTTTAATAGCTGTTTTTTCTCCAACGCCTGCCACACCAGGAATATTATCTGAACTATCCCCCATTAGACCTTTCATATCAATAATTTGTTTCGGCGATAAACCATTATATTTTTCTGCTATAAATTCTGGAGTATAATGGTCAACATCTGTAACACCCTTTTTAGTGTAATAGATTGTAACATCGTCAGTAGCTAATTGTGTTAAGTCACGATCACCAGTAATGATTATTGTTTGGAAGTTTTCATGATTAGCTTGTTTGCTTAAAGTACCTATAATGTCATCTGCTTCATAGTTTTCTAATTCATAACGTTTGATATGGTATACATCCAATAATTGTCTAACGTATGGAAATTGCTCACTAAGTTCTGGAGGAGTGGATTGTCGTCCACCTTTATATTCACTATATTGCGCATGTCTAAATGTTGTTTTCCCAGCATCAAAAGCGACTAAAAAATGTGTGGGTTGTTCTTCTTTTATAATTTTTTCCAACAACATTGCAAAACCATAAACGGCGTTCGTATGAATACCAGCTTTATTTTGTAATAATGGTAACGCATAAAAAACTCTAAAGCTCAAACTGTTTCCATCAATTAAAATTAATTTATTCAATATTTTAACCTCCAACACATATTTACTTTCCATTTTATCATAAATTATAGGTCAATCCGTATTCATTCGATGAGGTTGAGATAAAATAATTATCTCAATTAATCTCCATGTTATTGTCAGTCACTGTTAAGCCACATATTATAGTTTAATGATTAAGTATCACTATGCACATGTTTATCGTCTCTATCACAGGCAGCTTTCCACCCTATTCAATCACAAGCACTTTTCTCTTTGTATAGGACAAAACAATGATTTCTAATAAATTTGAGTTTTTCTTACTCTATTTTTACTAACACAAAATAAAACGACCGATTAACCTTGGCCTATGATGGTTATGGTTAAATCGGTCGTAGTTATTATTTTAATCAAAAAATGTGACTCTAAAAGTTGAACCCTTTTCTGGTTCACTAAACACATTAATTCTACCTTGATGGGCTTCCATAATATGCTTTGTAATAGATAAGCCTAAACCTGTGCCTCCAGAATCTCTACTGCGGGCTTTATCTACACGATAAAAGCGTTCAAAGATATGTTTTTGATCTTGCTTACTAATACCAATACCAAAATCTTGAACTTCAAGCACACGCTTATTACCTTCTTTGAAAACACGCACAATGACTTGACCAGAAACTTTAGAATAACTTATTGCGTTCGAAAGTAAATTAAGTGCTACTTGCGAAACTTTATCTTTATTTGCCTCAATAATAATATCTGGTTCAATCTCATTAACTATTGTTATATTTTTACTTTCTGCGATATTTTGCATATGCTTCATTGTTGACTCAGCAATTTCAGATAAACTTGTTGGTTCTGTTTCTAATTGTGTTTGTTGCTCAACATGAGACAAATCTAATAAGTCATATACTAATGTTTCAATACGATTCGATTCTTTAGAAATGATGTTTAAAAAGTCATTTAATGTTTGTTCATCATTTTTAGCACCATCTAAAAGTGTTTCGGCGAAGCCTTTTATAGAAGTGATAGGTGTTTTCAATTCATGTGATACATTAGCTACGAATTCACGTCTTAAATTTTCTAATTTTTTCAAATTTGTAATATCATGTAGCACAACTACCATACCGTAAAGATTCTTTTTACTTTTAGATAAAATTGGAATACATGCTGTGTCAAAGTATTTTTGGTGGACTTGGTCAATTGTCAACTCTATTTGATCATAAGTTGATTTTTCAACTTTAAATGCTTCGGCGATTAACTTTTGAATCTCTGGTTCTATAAAGTCGATATAGCTTTTATGTTCTACAACATTCTCAGGATTAAACACATCATAATATGATTTGTTTGCAATTACAATCTCACCATATTTATCTATCATTAAAATTGAACTAGGAATATTTTCTATCGTTGTTTTCAATCGATTAGATTGTAACTTTTGTTTATGATTTAATCGTTGTAATCTTCTGGCTAGCTCATTTGTGGTGACGAATAATTCTCTCGTTTCTTTAACATTACTTTCTGGAACCCTAACATGATAATAACCTTCGGCTAAAAGGTTTGTTGCATATGTAACTTCATTTATCGGTCTGATGTAAGTTCTATTAATGCTTCTCACGACAAAGAAAATAATAACCAATACAAATAATCCAATTAAGCCTACATATTTCCATATACCTATTTGTAGTTCTAGTATTTGATTATTAACACCACTGATAATCACATCTTTATCTCTAATCGAAGTTTTAAAAGTATATCTACGGTCATCCCCTATTTTATCGTAAATTATTTTAGAAGGATTCGCTTCATTATTAATATCATTATTAAATGGGGTCCCTGCTTTTGTGGAAAATACTTCATCGTTACCTTCAGTAAGTATCAAAGTAAAATTTTCGTTTTTTGCAATATCTTTGATTTCATCTGTTTTATCATGATTGTATAAACTGACTAAATGTTGTGCTTGGTGTTCTAAGTCACCTTGTTGGCTTGATATGACTGTATTGTATATGACATGTGTAATTATTGCACCTAATGCAACAAAACTAATGATAACGATGGTACATAATAAAAATAAGAGTCTTTGGTGAAACTTCAACATTAGACTTTAGGTCTTTCCAATTTATAGCCTAAACCTCTAACTGTTCTTATCAATTTAGGCTGCTTAGGGTTCTCTTCCAATTTATCTCTTAAATGACTTATATGTACATCCACAATTCTTGAGTCACCTGCAAATTCGTAATTCCAAACAGAGTTTAACATATGCTCACGTGTAATTACTCTGCCTTGTCTTTCAATAAGATATAGTAACAGTTCAAATTCCTTAGGTGTGAGTTCTAATAATTCATCACCACGGTAAACCTCAAAATATTCTGGTCTAATTCTGATAGAACCAATTAAAATATCATCTTCATCATTTTCAACTGGTACTGCTTCATTGATCATGGCAGATCGTCTTAAAATGGCTTTAACTCTAGCTACCACTTCTCTCGGTGAAAATGGCTTAGTCATATAATCGTCTGCACCAAGTTCTAGACCTAACACACGATCAAATTCATCATCTTTAGCAGTTAACATTAAAATTGGCACTAAATTTTTATCAGATCGGATCGTTTTACAAACTTCGATTCCATCTTTTTTAGGAAGCATAACATCTAATACAACCAATTCTGGATTTACAGCATTCACTTTTTCTAATGCTTCTTCACCATCATAGGCAACATCCACGATATATCCAGCTTGCTCTAAATTATATTTTAACAAGGTTACAATTGATTGCTCATCATCTACTACAAGTACTTTTTGTGACATAGTATACCTCCAAATTTATGATTACAAATTAATTATAACGTAAATTTTAATAAAAATAACATACTCAAAAGTTTTTTTACATAAACTTAATAAATAGAAAATAATTAGTTATTTGTAAAGAAAGCACAAAGAATTTGTATCGTCTACATAAACAATTCTTCAATAGATCTATAACTGGTATTGAATATACTCATTATTCCAGATTTTAATAATACCTTAACATTAATTTTATATTCTAACTATTAAATCTTTCGTTTCAATTATATTTTGCTAAGATTTGCTTGCTCGTAAAATATATTTTAATCAAAATAAAAGAGCGAGATAGAAATCATAATAATCATGATTTCATATTCTCGCTCTTAAACTAAAGTATTTATTTTCCTTAGAAAAATACTTTTTTATTGTTATTTATTGTCAATTTATTTAATATTTTTGATTAATTCATCAGCGAATTCAGATGTAGATACTTCTTTTGCACCTTCCATTAAACGTGCGAAGTCATAAGTAACGACTTTTGAAGCAATTGTTTTTTCGATAGACTCAGTAATTTTGTCAGCTGCTTCTTGCCAACCTAGGTGCTCAAGCATTAATGAAGCACTTAAAATTTCAGATGATGGGTTTACTTTATTTAAACCAGCATATTTTGGTGCAGTACCATGTGTAGCTTCAAATATCGCATGGCCAGTTTCATAGTTAATATTTGCGCCTGGCGCAATACCAATACCGCCAACTTGTGCTGCTAACGCATCTGACACATAGTCACCGTTAAGATTCATCGTAGCTACTACATCGTGATCTGCAGGACGTGTCAATATTTGTTGTAAGAAAATATCTGCAATGGAATCTTTAATGATAATTTTACCGTCTCTTTCAGCTTGTTCTTGAACTTCATTAGCTTTTTCTTTACCATCTTTTTCAACAATTTCATCATATTGTTGCCATGTAAAGACTTTATCACCAAATTCATTATGTGCTAAATCATAGCCCCATTGTTTGAAAGCACCCTCTGTAAATTTCATAATATTACCTTTATGAACTAGAGTTACAGATTTACGATCATTATCTAGAGCATATTGAATCGCTGCACGAACTAAACGCTCTGTACCTTCTTTTGAAACTGGTTTCACACCAATGCCTGATGTTTCTGGGAATCTTATATTTTTAGCACCCATTTCATCTTGTAAGAAATCGATTAATTTTTTAACTTCTGGTGTTCCTTCTTTAAATTCAATACCAGCATAGATATCTTCTGTGTTTTCACGGAAAATAACCATATCAGTATCTTCCGGACGTTTGACTGGTGAAGGTACGCCTTGGAACCAACGTACTGGTCTTAAGCAAGTAAATAGATCAAGTTCTTGACGTAGTGCAACGTTTAATGAACGAATACCTCCGCCGATTGGTGTAGTAAGTGGTCCTTTAATTGCAATTAAATATTCATTGATTGTATCTAAAGTTTCTTGTGGTAACCATTCGCCTGTTTCATCATAAGCTTTTTGACCTGCAAGTACTTCTTTCCATTCAATTTTCTTTTCACCGTTATAAGCCTGTTCTACGGCTGCGTCAATGACTCTACTAGCAGCTGACCAAATATCTGGTCCAATACCGTCACCGATAATATAAGGAATGATAGGATTATTTGGTACAGTTAACCCTTCTGCTGTTTTTACTACTTTTTCTCCTGCCATGTAAAAATACCTCCATCATTTGAATTGTTTTATTTATGTTAATTCGTGATTATCTTTCTTCAATTGGTTCATAAGTTCTATTAGTTTCACCAATATATTGTGCTCTTGGACGCATAATTCTATTATCTCTATATTGTTCAAGAATATGTGCAATCCAACCTGAAGTTCTACTAACTGCAAAAATAGGTGTGAATAAATCATGTTCAATATTCATACTGTGATATACAGTTGCACTATAGAAATCCACATTAGCAATAAGGCCTTTTTCTTCTTTCATTTTATCAGCTATTTTTACAGATATATCAAATAACTGGCTTTGGCCTGTTTCGGATGTAATCTTTCTACTCATCTCTTTTAAGAATTTCGCTCTTGGATCACCATTTTTATATACACGGTGACCGAATCCCATTATTTTCTCTTTATTTTTAATTTTATTATCAATGTATTCATCTACATCATCAATAGACTTAACTTCTGATAACATACTCATTACACGCTCATTTGCCCCACCGTGTAATGGACCTTTTAAAGAACCGACAGCTGCTACAATACCTGAATACATGTCTGATAATGAAGACACTGCACATCTTGCAGTAAAGGTAGAAGCATTCAACTCATGATCTGCATGTAATACCAATGCTTTATTAAATGCTTCAACTTCGATATCTGTTGGTAATTCACCACGTAACATATATAAGAAATTACCAGCATAATTTAAATCACTACTAGGTTTAACAGGTTCTTTACCTTCTCTAACTCTAGCATATGCTGTAACAAGTGAAGCGATTTTAGCTTGAATGCGTACTGCGCGTTCCATCGTTTGATCTTCACTTTCATCCTCAGCATGTTCATCAAAGTGCGCAACGTAAGACACTGATGTTCTTAATGCTGTCATTGGATGTACATTACTAGTAGCGTACTCTTTAAAATGATTATATACTCTAGGATTTAATGTCATATAGTTAAAGAGTTTTTCTTTAAATGATTGTAATTCTTCTTTATTAGGTAATCGGTAATGCCATAATAAAAAGACTACTTCTTCAAATTCAGCATTTTCGGCTAAATCATCAATTTCATAGCCAGCATATGTAAGTTGACTATCAATGATAGAGCTCACTTTAGTTTCTGCTGCAATTACCCCTTCTAAACCTTTTTGTAACTCTGCCATATATATTCCCCTTTTCTATTTCATAATGAAACGGCTTTCATAAACTATTATAGCCAATATTTACGTTTTTGTGAATATTTCAGTTTAAATTCCTAGTTAATCATTAAGAAATGATGATTTGTTTATATGCCCATAAACACGCCATAATTAATGAACGTTGTTATATCATCATTCTAATATGTAATTACCCTTTCTTCAATTTATCAAAGTTTTTAATTGGTTATCATGATTAATAACAAATTATTAATATAATATTACACTGACTTTTTTAAGATACAACTATAAAAAAGTGTTGTTTTATTTTAAATTGCGTATCATAATAATAAATAACTTAATAAAGGAGTTAAAACTTATGGCAAAACAACAGTTACAAAGAGAACTCAGCAATAGGCATATACAGTTAATTGCAATTGGAGGTGCAATCGGCACAGGGCTTTTCTTAGGAGCAGGTCAAACCATAGCATTAACTGGTCCTTCGATTTTACTTACATATATCATTATAGGATTTATGTTATTTATGTTTATGCGAGGCTTAGGTGAAATTCTTGTAACAAATACGAATTTTAAATCTTTTGCTGATGTAACAAATCAATACATAGGTTCATTTGCTGGATTTGTTACCGGATGGACATATTGGTTGTGTTGGATTATTACAGGTATGGCAGAGGTTACAGCTGTTGCTAAATACGTTAGTTTCTGGTTCCCACATATACCCAATTGGATAAGTGCTCTATTTTGTGTATTAATTTTAATGTCACTCAATTTATTAAGCGCTAAACTTTTTGGAGAACTAGAGTTTTGGTTTTCCATCATCAAAGTAGTTACAATCTTAGCACTTATTGTCGTTGGCATTGTAATGATTGTCATGGCATACGATACACAATTTGGACACACCTCGTTAACTAATTTATATCAACATGGTATTTTCCCAAAAGGGATTAGTGGATTTTTAATGTCATTTCAAATGGCACTCTTT
Organism: Staphylococcus ureilyticus; assembly: GCF_025558845.1. NCBI lineage: Bacteria > Bacillati > Bacillota > Bacilli > Caryophanales > Staphylococcaceae > Staphylococcus > Staphylococcus ureilyticus. Next base: position 1,467,336 of record NZ_CP094825.1, read on the forward strand.
TCCTTTGTAGGGATTGAATTGATTGGCGTGACGGCTGGCGAAACAAAAGATCCAACTAAAACGATTCCAAAAGCAATCAACAGCGTTCCGATTAGAATTTTAGTATTTTATGTTGGTGCATTGACTGTAATTATGTCAATCATCCCTTGGAACAATATTAATCCAGAAGAAAGTCCCTTTGTGAGATTATTTGCTTTAATTGGTATTCCATTTGCAGCAGGCATCATTAACTTTGTAGTATTAACAGCTGCTGCTTCTTCTTGTAATAGTGGTATATTTTCAAACAGCCGTATGTTATTTGGGCTTTCAAATCAAAAGCAAGCACCCCCTATTTTTGAAAAAACAAACAAAAATGGTGTGCCTCACATAGCAATCTTAGTCTCATGTGCTCTATTGTTAATTTCAGCCTTATTGAACTATATTATTCCAAACGCAACTTTAGTATTCACATATATTACAACTGTTTCAACAGTACTATTTTTAGTCGTTTGGGCTTTAATTATTGTTGCTTACATTAATTATCATCGCCAAAACCCAGAAATGCACAAAAATGCTACATATAAATTATTTGGTGGTAAATATATTGGGTATATCATTTTGATTTTCTTCTTTTTAGTATTTTGCTTACTTTTCGTAAATGTAGAAACAAGAAGAGCAGTCTATTTAACACCTATTTGGTTTATCATCTTGAGTCTTATGTATCTAAGATATAAAAAATTCGCTACTTCAGATATGAAGTAATCCTATCAACAACTATTGTTGAATGCTTCAACACATCAATAATCTAATACAATAGCCTAAGACATAAAATGGTCTTGGGCTATTTCTGTAAAAGAAGAGACTTGATGCTACATCATTATGAGTAGTGTTTAACAATAGTATTTGAATATCTCAATTCACGGTGTATATATCATATCGAAATCATTTAAACATATAACTATTGACGTGCTTAACATGTGTTATATATCAATCAAATAAGCGCAATCTGTTAATATTTTTATGGTATGATGCATTTCTTTAAGTGACGATTATAAATCGAGTAACGATGTTAAAGTTTTATATCTAGAAAAAATGCACTTCCATTTATAAATGGAAGTGCATTTTTAATTTGTATTATCACTTATGATGCTTATATTATGAGTAAGGATTTAGCACATGATAACTATGATTAAAGTACGTTTGCATATCCTTCAAATACTTTTCCTTGATTTGCATCTACCGTAATCAAGATATCATTTTGTATCTCTTTAGTCGCATTTTCAACACCTACAATTGTTGGAATGCCTTTTTCTAGACCTATAATTGCGCTCGGAGAAGTGATGCCGCTCTCTTCAGCAATTAAGCCACTGGCTTTTTCAATGTAAGGGACAAGCGTTTCATCTACAGAAGTTGTGACAATGACCGTTTCACTTAAATCTTTGCCTTCAAGTTCACTCGCATCATTCACTACTAAAGTATTTCCAACAACTGAATTTCTACCGATACCTTGACCTTTAGCTAATTCGTCACCTACTAGATGTAATTTCATCATATTTGTTGTCCCTTTTTCTCCTGTAGGTACACCTGCTGTAATAATGATTAAATCACCATTTTGAACTTTTTCAGTTTCGACCGCTGTAGCAACTGCTGTGTTCAACATAGCATCTGTTGTTTTACGTCCTTCTTTAACAACAGGGTGAATACCCCAAACCAATGCACATTGACGCGCAGTTTCAGCATGTGGTGTAACCGCAATAATATCTGATTTAGGACGATATTTAGAAATCGTTCTAGCAGTAGAACCACTTTCAGTTGCTGCTACAATCGCTTTTACATTTAAATTTAATGCTGTATGCGCTACTGAAACACCAATTGCATTAACTAATGAAGTTTGCACTAATTTAGTTCGATCGGATAATAATCGTTTATAATCTTGTGCAGCTTCAGCTGAAATTGCAATATTACGCATTGTTTTGACTGCTTCTTCTGGGTATAATCCAGCAGCTGTTTCGCCTGATAGCATAACTGCATCTGTACCATCATAAATGGCATTCGCAACGTCACTTGCTTCAGCACGTGTCGCACGAGGATTACGTTGCATTGAGTCTAGCATTTGCGTCGCTGTGATAACAGGCTTACCTAATTTATTACATTGTCTGATTAAGTCTTTTTGCACCATTGGTACGGATTCAGGTGGTATTTCAACACCCATATCACCACGAGCAACCATTAAACCGTCTGAAACCTCAAGTATTTCTTTAATATTATCAATACCTTCTTGGTTTTCAATTTTAGGTATAATGCTAATGTTTGTGTTTTTACCATCTTCAAGTAATTTACGAATGTCTAGTACATCACTCGGACGACGCACAAAACTTGCAGCGATAAAGTCAATATTTTCACTTATACCGAATTTAATATCTTCAGCATCTTTATCAGTGATACCTGGTAAACTTACTTTAACACCTGGTAAGTTCACGCCTTTTTTATTTTTTAATTCTCCAGTGTTTAAAACATCACATACAACTTCACCGTTTGCTTTATCTATTTGTTTTACTTGTAATTCAATAAGACCATCATCTAATAAAATATATGAGCCTTCTTGAACATCATTTATTAGATTATCGTACGTTACTGAGAATTTTTCAGGTGTACCTTCAACTTCAGTCATACTTACGATGACTTCCGTACCTTTTTCAAGTTCAATAGCACCATCTTTCATGTTGTGAGTACGGATTTCAGGACCTTTAGTATCCAATAATATTGCAACTGTTTTACCTAATCTTTGAGATACTTCACGAATTCTATCAATTCTAGCTTTATGTTCTGCATGATCACCATGTGAGAAATTCAATCTCGCAACATTCATTCCAGCTTTAATTAATTTCTCAAGCATTTCTTCAGACTCAGATGCAGGTCCAATTGTACAAACAATTTTAGTTTTTTTCATTATTAATGCCTCCCATTATTTTATATCGATAATTCATTTGCTAAAGCAAATGTTTCAAAATCAAACTTGTGTTCATTTGACCTAAATATTTCTTCAAATGAAGTATCTGTTAATTCATTGTTGCGAATACCAACGCCGATTGCTGTTTTTCCTTCTAGTAATAAGTCTACAGCATGTCCACCTAATCGTGAAGCAAGCATTCTATCTGCGCCACTTGGACTGCCGCCACGTTGGATATGACCAAGCACAGATACACGTGCATCAACATTAATATACTTTGTCAGTTCTTTTGCACAATCTTCTCCAGACATACAACCTTCTGCAACCATAACAATGGAATGTTTTTTTCCACGTCTTATTCCGTTGTCAATTTTTTCAGCTACATCTTTAATATCTGTTTCCACTTCTGGGACAATGATCGTTTCAGCTCCTACTGAAAGTCCAGCCCATAGTGCTAAATCTCCACAATCACGACCCATAACTTCTATGATGAATGTTCTAGCATGACTTGAAGCCGTATCGCGAATTTTATCAACACAATCTATAATGGTATTTAATGCAGTATCAAATCCAATTGTAAAGTCTGAACCGTTGATATCATTATCTATCGTACCTGGTACACCTATCGTTTGAATTTCTTTACATTCTTCGCTAATGCGTTGCGCACCTCTATAGCTACCATCTCCGCCTATTACTACTAGGCCTTCAATACCTCTTTTGCGCAAGTTTTCTATTGCTTTTTGTCGAACTTCTGCTTCTTTAAATTCTGGACACCTTGCTGAATACAGAAAAGTTCCGCCACGTTGGATTGTATCTCCAACAGAACCGAGCTCCAACTTCTCGATATCATCGTTTAATAATCCTTGATAGCCTTGGTAAACACCGTAAACTTCAATATTATTATAAATCGCTTTTCTAACAACAGCTCTAATAGCCGCGTTCATGCCTGGTGAATCTCCACCGCTAGTCAACACTGCAATTTTTTTCATGACGACATACCTTTCTAACATGTATTTCTTATTCTAAAAATACCATAAAATCATAGAAGGTGCCATTAAAATAGGGCATTGTAACTCATGTAAACGTTTTTAATTATTGTAAAAAAACATTTTACAATACGAAAGCGTTTCCTTATATTTTATATTTTCAAAACAATGATACTTTATCATACCTTTAACTTTACTTTATTAAACAGATATCTCAAACTCCCACTTTTGACTTACTTTGCTCAATAAAAAAGAGCACTAATATGAAATCAGGGGTTTGTATACCTAATTACAATTTAATGCTCTTTTAAAACCTTAGACTATAAAATCCACATGGTTAGTATGAATACTAAAAAAAATGGCTTTGCAGAAGTATATTATTTCGTGTCTTTTTAATTATTCATTAAAAGAACCGATATTTCTAAATTTGTCATAGCGATCATCTATGATTTGTTGTTCATTAAACGCACTTAATTCATTCAAATGTTTTAAAAATGCACTTTTTATATTTTGAGCTTGCTTTTCAATATCATGATGAGCGCCACCAAGTGGTTCTTTTAAAACTTCATCGGCAATTTTCAATTCATATAAATCTTCTGCAGTAATCTTCATTGTTTCCGCAGCTATTTGTGCTAAATTACTATCTTTCCATAATAATGCAGATGCACCCTCTGGTGAAATTACAGAATATGTGCTGTTTTCCAGCATTAATAAACGATTCGAAATGCCAAGACCTAAAGCGCCACCGCTTCCACCTTCACCAATTACAACCGCAATGACTGGCACTTTAAGTGCTGCCATTTCGATAAGGTTTTTAGCAATAGATTCACTTTGACCGCGTTCTTCTGCTGCTTTCCCTGGATAAGCACCTTTTGTATCAATAAATGTAAAAATAGGTCTATTAAATTTTTCAGCTTGCTTCATTAAGCGTAAGGCTTTTCTATATCCTTCAGGATGCGCCATACCAAAGTTACGATAAATATTATCTTTAGTATCTTTCCCACGTTGTTGACCAACAACTGTAACTGCTTGGCCATTTAAATAGCCAATACCGCCAATCATAGCTGGATCATCTCGGAAATTACGATCACCATGTAACTCAATAAAGGAATCAAAAATATGAGGTATATAATCTAGAGATGTAGGTCTTTCTTGTAAGCGCGCTAATTGTACTCGATCCCATGGCTTTAAATGAGTATATACCTTTTGTGTTTCACGCTCTAATGAAGCCTCAAGCATATCAATTTCTTCCTGTAAGTCCACGTCATTTTTTTCTTGTGATTCTTTTAACGATTCAATTTTGTTTTTTATTTCAAAAAGTGGCTTTTCAAAGTCAAGCATTCGTTTTCACCTCTTGGTGCATTTTTAAAATATTAGATAGTGTTACTTTCATTTCTTTTCTATGTACAACTTTATCTAATTGTCCATGCTCTAATAAAAATTCAGCAGTTTGGAAGTCGTCAGGTAGCTTTTCATTAATCGTTTGTTCAATCACTCGTCTACCAGCAAAACCAATAAGTGCTTTAGGTTCACTTAAATTAATATCACCAACTGAAGCAAAGCTTGCCGATACACCACCTGTTGTTGGGTTTGTAATATACGAAATATATAGCAATCCATGATCCATATGTCTTTTTAAAGTGACACTGGTTTTACCCATTTGCATTAAAGATATAATACCTTCTTGCATTCTAGCGCCACCACTAGCAGAAAATAGGATGAACGGTAAACGATGCTCAGTACAATATTCTATAATTCTACATATCTTTTCACCAACCACTGAGCCCATGCTACCCATTCTAAATCTAGCATCCATCACAGCTACGCCAAATTCAATACCTTCTAAATGTGCTGTACCAGTAACAACAGCTTCATTTAACTCTGTTTTTTGTTGATCTTTTTGAATTTTTTCTTCATAACTTGGAAAATCCAATGGATTCGCAGAGGTCATTCCTTTATCAAATTCTGTGAATGTACCTTCATCAGAAATGGCTTCAATTCTTTTATACGCTGTTAAAGCGATGTGATGATCACAATTGAAACATACATTTAAATTTTCAGCTAATTCTTTAGTATACATGATCTTCTTACATTTCGGGCATTTTGTCATAATTCCTGCTGGAACATCACTTTGTTTTGAATCGGAAACAGTTACATACTTTTTCTTTTTACTACTTCTATTGAAAAAATCTTTAAACATTTTAAACCTCCACTTAACCATTACTGTCTTCCCAATATTATAAATACAATATTTCGAGATCAGTATTCATGAATATTATTTATCTAAATCTGTTAATTTCATTGTTTTATTATAAATTTCTTCTGGGTCCATATCTGTTCTTGCTACCCCTGTTTCCATTGCTGCTTTTGCAACTTCTCTAGCAACAGAAGGTGCCACACGTTTGTCAAACGGACCAGGAATACAGTAATCTGGATTTAATTCTTCTGGTTTAATTAAATTTGCAATTGCTTCTACTGCAGCTTGTTTCATCTCTTCATTTATATGCGTAGCTTCTACATCTAATGCACCTCTAAATATACCAGGAAATGCAAGGACATTATTGATTTGATTTGGATAATCCGAACGACCAGTTCCAATTACTTTAGCACCTGCTTCTTTTGCTACATCAGGATTGATTTCAGGATTCGGATTTGCCATAGCAAATATAATTGGATCTTTAGCCATTGATTCAACCATTTCTTTTGTTAATAAATCGGCTACAGAAACGCCAATAAATACGTCAGCATCTTTTATGACATCGCTTAAAGAGCCTTCTACTTTATCTCTGTTTGTCCATTTAGCTACAAATGCTTTTGTATCATTCATACCATAAGAACGACCTTCGTAAATAGCACCTTTGGAATCACACATAATCATATCTCTAACACCATATGAATAAAGCAATTGAACAATTGCCATACCTGCTGCACCTGCTCCGTTAAGCACCACTTTTATATCAGATAATTCTTTATCTATAATGCGCAGTGCATTGATCATACCTGCAACTGTAACAATTGCAGTACCATGTTGATCATCATGAAAAACAGGTATTTTTGTTTCTTTTTTTAAGCGCGCTTCAATTTCAAAACAACGTGGTGCAGAAATATCTTCAAGATTAATGCCACCATAGTTTGGTTCTAATAATTTTACTGTATTTACAATTTCATCTGTATCCGTTGTATTAAGTGCAATTGGCACACCATCAATGCCTGAAAAACTTTTAAACAAAACTGCTTTCCCTTCCATTACTGGAATACTAGCTTCTGCACCAATGTTGCCCAATCCAAGTACAGCTGTACCATCAGTAACAACCGCGACTGTATTTGCTTTCATTGTATATTCAAATACTTTTCTAGGGTCTTCATGTATTTCTTTACATGGTTCAGCTACACCGGGTGAATATGCCAAACTTAGCTCTTCTTTATTGGTCACTTGAACTTTTGGTGTAACTTCTAATTTACCTTGATTAATTCTGTGCATTTCTAGTGCGTCGTCTCTTAATGTCATGTAAACCTACCCCTTACATTCAATAATTTTAATCAGTCATATACATTTTTATTACAATCTAACAAAAATTACAAATGTTATCGTTAGCATTAAATCATAAGCACATGTTGTATGATAACTTTTGTAATAAAAACATATATTTTACATGTAGTCTATAAACTATCATTTAATATAAACTGATGGTAAGTATCAACTTAACCATCAGTTTACTATATCATAGTTTATAGACTTGATAAAGTTAAATTATCCTTATATCCCATGGTGAACACTTGGCTATCAGCGTTTCAATTTTTTCTTTTTTACGTGATATAAAACCTATAATTTTAAATTGATTTTGGCTTTCTTGAAAATATTTCACTGGGATGTCATCTGCCATTGCTTGTAAATTTAACTGCTGTTTTATTTCTGATAAATCTTCTATATTTCTAATGATGACTTGTTTTGCATTTGCTAGTTTATTACTTTCAAACGACGCAACACTTTCTATTTGGTTAATAATAAGTTGTTTTTTATTATTTCTATATTCAAATTTACCTTTCACAATAAGTGTATCTGTCTTGTTTAAGTATATTTCGAATTTTTTATATGCGTCTGGGAACACTACCCCATCTAAATTATTAAGTCCATCATTTAACGTAATAAATGCCATATTTTGTCCGTTTTTAGTACGAATACGTTTTAACTGGTCGATTTGAATAAAGATAGGTTGATTATCTCTAGCATTATTAAGCTTATAAATACCAAGATATTGTTTTTCTTCAAACGCCTTCTCTACAGGATGTGTCGAGACATAAAACCCTAAATATTCTTTTTCATAATCACTTAGTACTTGATCCGGTAATTCTTCTTTGTCTTCATAAGATGTTTTTGGGGTCAATACATCAAAAATAAAATCATCTTGTTCCACATTGGAGACGTCATCTAACACTTGATCAATCGCATGCAATAAGGTCGCTCTATTTTTACCAAATGTATCAAAAGCCCCGACTAATATTAATGCTTCAAGTAATTTTCTACTCTTTATTCTTTTAGGTATACGACGTGTAAAATCAAAGAAATCTTTATATATACCATTACTTTTTCTTTCATCAACAATAAGTTTAACACTCTGATAGCCGATGCCTTTAATTGCGCCTAAAGATAGATAGATACCTTTGTTGCTTGCTTTATAAAACCAATGACTTTCATTAATATTGGGTGCCAATATATTTAATTGCTGATGTTTCGCTTCATCAATCATTTGTGCTGTCTTCTTTTCACTACCAATTGAATTACTTAGAATATTGGCATAAAAATAATTAGCATAATGTACTTTTAAATAACTCATAATATAAGCTATTTTGGAGTAACTCACCGCATGTGCACGTGCGAAGCCATAATCTGCAAATTTTAAAATCAGATCAAAAATTTGTTTGCTTAATCGTTCATCATACCCGTTACTTAAAGCACCTTCCACAAAGTGTTGTCGCTCACTCTCTAATACTGCACGATTCTTTTTACTCATTGCACGTCTTAATATATCTGCTTCACCATAACTAAAATTAGCAAACTTACTCGCAATTTGCATAATTTGTTCCTGATAGATAATAACACCATACGTTGTTTTTAAAATAGGTTCTAAGTCTTTATGCAAATATTGTACTTTTTCAGGGAAGTGTCTCCTAGTAATATAGGTTGGTATTTCTTCCATAGGTCCAGGTCTATACAAAGAAGTTACAGCTACAATATCTTCAAATTGTTCTGGTTGTAATTTTTTCAATACATTTCTTATACCATCAGATTCTAGTTGGAATACACCTGTTGTATCACCATGTGAGAGTAACTGAAATACTTTTGAATCATTAAAAGGAATGGCTTCAATATCTATATCAATGTTCATATCTCTTTTCACTTGTTTAACGATTTGATGAATAATAGATAAATTTCGTAAACCTAGAAAATCAATTTTCAACAGACCAATACGTTCCGCTTCGGTCATAGTCCACTGTGTCAGTATGCCAGTATCACCTAAAGTTAATGGAGTATACTCATATAAAGGGTGATCGTTTATAATGATCCCTGCTGCATGTGTTGACGTATGTCGTGGTAGACCTTCTAATTTTTTACAAATTTCAAACCAGCGTTCATGCCGATGATTTCTATGCACAAATTGTTTAAATTCCTTTTTCTCATATGCCTCATCTAATGTAATGCCTAATTTATGAGGGATTAAAGATGAAATTTCATTTAATGTTATTTCATCAAAACCCATAATCCGACCGACGTCTCTTGAAACTGCCCTTGCTAATAAATGACCAAACGTCACTATACCAGAAACATGATTATTGCCGTATTTTTCCTGTACATATTTAATCACTTTTTCTCTATGTGTATCTTCAAAATCAATATCAATATCTGGCATAGTAACACGCTCAGGATTTAAAAAACGCTCAAATAACAAGTTATATTTAATGGGATCAATCGTCGTAATATCTAATAAGTAACTAACTAAAGAACCAGCAGATGAACCACGACCTGGACCAACTAATACATCATGCGTTTTAGCAAAATGTATTAAATCACTTACAATTAAAAAATAGTCTTCAAAACCCATGCGTGTAATAATTTCATATTCATGATTAAGCCTTTTAGCATATCTTTGTAGTGATGCTTGGGATAATTTTAACTGTTTCAAATTTTGTTGAAGCATCTCATAAAGATAATCTTTAGACGGCTGATTATTTGGTGTTTTAAATTTAGGTAATAATGATTGATGATATTGTAGTTCGGCATTACAAATGGATGCGATGTAATTTGTATTTTGCCAAATACGCTCACTAACATGGAATGTATCTAGATCAGCTCTACTAAACATATGTGCGTTGTAATCATGCACTTCTTTAACTAAATCTAATTTCTCATTATTTTTTATAGCAGCTAATGCCGTTAAAGTATCCGCATCTTCTTCATTTAAATAGTTTGTACTTTGTGCCCACACGACCGGAAAATCTAATCCTGGTTGGCTATTGTGATTTACAAATATATCTTCATTACCAATGAAAGTTTGTAATATGCTTTGGTGTGCTTCAGTTACATCTTTAAATATGACAATCAAATGATCAATATATTTATTAAGCCACTCTAAGGGCGTTTCAGACTTTTCTTTCATTTTTATTGCAGATGATAATTTAAATAAATCTTTTAGACCTTGATTATTTTTAGCAAGGACAATGGTTTCAACTGAAGCTAAACCATCTGTGAGATAAATTGTCATACCAAATATTGGATGAATATTTGCTGCTATGCACGCGTCGTAGAATTGGGGATAGCCGTATAAAACATTTGTATCTGTAATTGCTAATGATGTGTAACCTTCTTTCGTTGCTTTCGCAATGACATCTTTAATTTTAATACTTGAATTCAATAAGTCATACGATGTATGAACGTTTAAATGCGCAACCATCAGCAAATACCTCCCAAATCTTACAATTTATTATTTAATGCTTGTGCTAATTCTTCAAATTGTTGCCAATCTGCAACGGAAACACCAGATGCATTCGGATGGCCTCCACCACCAAATGCATTAGCAATATCATTAATGACGATACCTTTAGAACGAATGCGACATCTAATTTCAGTTCCTTCATCTACCGCAAAAACCCATATTTTCAATCCTTGAATATCAGCAATCGCATTGACAAATAGCGAAGCTTCATTCGCTACAATATCAAATTTTTCTAGTACATCTTTTGTGATTTTCACCTTACAAAAACCTTTATCATTTAAATCAAAATTTTGTAAAACATAGCCTTGAAATGGCAATAATTTAGGATCTTTTTCACCCAATTTATTCAATTCTTGTTGATGATTAAATGAATATTTTAATAATTGGCTTGCGACTTCCATCGTATGTGGTGTTGTATTATTAAATAAAAAACGCCCAGTATCTCCAACAATACCTAGATACAATACTCTTGCTACAGAATCATCAATCAGAGATTGATCGTTAAAATGACTTATGAAATCAAAAATAATCTCACTCGTTGATGATGCTTCATCATTGACATAATTTATATCTCCATATTGGTCAACTGCTGGGTGATGATCAATTTTAACAAGACGTTTGCCAGTATTGAATCTATGGTCACTGATTCTCGGTGCATTAGCAGTGTCGCATACGATAACCAATGCTTCGTTATATTGGTCATCACTAATATCATCAAAAGTACCGATAAAATCAAGCGACGGTTCTCCTTCTCCAACTGCAAAAATATTCTTTTCTGGAAATTTAAGTTTTAAGTAATTTTTCAAGCCGAGTTGCGATCCATAAGCATCCGGGTCTGGTCTCACATGTCTATGTATAATTACTGTTTGAACCGCTTTTATTTCATCCATAATTTGATTAAATTCCATCGTCATTTTATATCTTCCTTTTTATAATTTATATATACCCTTTAATCTATCATCTGACAAATGATCATTGCTTTTGCAACATGTTTACCATCACTTGTCATCGTTACCTCTAATTTAGCAAAATTTCTACCTACATCTAACATATCATAATGTACATTGATTTCAGATTCAATTTGCACAGTCTTAATGTAAATGATATTTAAACTTTCAATCATTACTTCAAGTTTCTTTAATTTCCGCATTTCATAACGAACGGTTTCTTCAATAATTGCTACAAAAACTGCTTTACTCAATGTGCCAAATTGATTTGTAAGTAAAGGCGAAGTTTGTACTTGAATATCATCGTTTGCAATTGTAATATGTTTAGCTACTTGATCATTAATGGTTTCACCTACTTGTGGCTGACGACTCAGCAATTGCATTGCTGTTAATACATCTTTTCTGGTAATTACACCTATTAATTTTTTGCTTGGTGAAATCACTGGTAATAATTCAATACCTTCCCAAATCATCATGTGTGCACAATTTGCAACAGTAGTTGAAAGTTGTACATTGAGTGGAGACTTCGTCATAAAATGTGCTAAAGTATCATTGTCATCCATTTTAATTATTTCTTTACTTGTGATAATACCAACTAAACGCCAATGTTCATCAATAACCGGGAATCTGGAATGTCCTGTGCGTTTTGCTTTTTCTTTGTAATCGTGCAAGATCATATTATCAAAAACCACAGTATCTTCATTCACTGATTTAACTATGTCTTCAACGACCAATATTTCTTTCCGAATCATTTGATTATACATCGCTCTATTAATAATATTTGCAACTAAATATGTATCATAATTAGATGACAGTATCGGTAAATCATGTTCATCGGCATATTTGATTATCTCATTAGACGTTCTGAAACCACCAGTAATCAATACTGCGCTTCCTCTTTTCAATGCGGCCAATTGGACATCTTTACGATTTCCTACAATCAATAATGTGTGAGGACTTAAATACTTTACCACATCTTCAATTTCCATTGCGCCAATTGCAAATTTTGATAATGTCTTAATAAGGCCATTTCTTCCTCCTAATACTTGTCCATCAATTATTTTTACAATTTCTCCAAATGTAAGTTGTTCAATTTGTTCACGTGATTTCTTTTCTATTCGGACAGTACCAACTCTATCTATTGTTGCTACTAAACCAATTCTACCGGCATCTTTAATCGCACGATACGCTGTCCCCTCAGAGACATTTAAATCTTTCGCTATTTTTCTAACAGAAATCTTTTGTCCTACTGCTAAAGATTCGATATAAGATAAAATTTGCTCATGCTTTGTCATTTTAATAACCTCATTTTTGACATTTTCTATGATATTATAACTTTTTATAGCTAAAATTGCGATTTAATCACTTAAAAAATATATTTTAACTATAATTATGACATATATTCAGTAATATATTAATATTTATAAAACTTTTTACTCTGTTACTATGAAAATATATAATTTTTAATTTGATTTGTGATAAACTCTAATTAGAATAGAATTAAGGAGGGATGGAATAATGTTTAAAAATATTTTACTCGGTGTTGATACCACACTTAAAAATGAAAAAGCGCTAGAAGAAGTTTCAAAATTAGCTGGTGAAGGTACTGTTGTAACAATTCTTAACGCAATCAGTGAACAAGATGCACAAGCATCGATTAAATCTGGTGTTCATTTAGATAAACTTGTTGAAAAACGTAGTAAAGGTTTAGAAAATACACGAAATACGCTCGATGAATATGGCATTAAATATGATGAAATCATTGTGCGTGGCAATGCTAAAGAACAATTGGTAAAAGAGGCAAATAGTGGTAAATATGAAATAGTTGTACTTAGTAACCGTCGTGCTGAAGCCAAGAAAAAATTCGTGCTAGGTAGTGTGAGTCATAAAGTTGCTAAAAGAGCAAGCATCCCTGTGCTTATTGTAAAATAGCATAACACTTAATATGACTCTAATAGTCACCTCATTGTATCAAACGATCCAATTCTATAAAACCAAAGAAAACGCCAATTCCTCTAAAATCCTAGTAGAAATTGGCGTTTTTGTTTTATCCAAGATTTTTTATGTCACAATCACTTTAAAGTTGGACTGCATCACCTGGATTTAATATCTGTACTTCACCTTCTGAAACAGCTGACTTGAAATCTTCTGGATTTTGTTTAATCAAGTCAAATGTATTGTAGTGAATTGGTACTGTAATTTTAGGTTTAATGAACTGATTAATTGCAAAACTAGCATCATCAATGCCCATTGTGAAATTATCACCAATTGGAATAAAACAAATGTCAACTGGATGACGTTCAGCAATTAATTTCATGTCACCAAATAATCCTGTATCACCAGTATGATAAATCGTCTTGCCTTCTATTTCTAAAATTAGCCCCATCGGCATACCTAAATATACGGGAATACCATTGTCATCAGTCAAGCTAGAACTGTGAAACGCTTGTACAAACTTAACCGTTCCAAAATCAAATTCTGCTTTACCACCAATATTCATAGGTCTAACATTTTCAACATTTTTAGTAGTCGTTAAATAATCACCTAATTCAGCTGAACCAATAACTGTTGCATGGTTTCTATTTGCTAATTCAACTGTATCACCAAAATGATCGCCATGACCATGTGTTAAAATTATATAATCTACTTCTAAAGTTTCAGCATCTAAATCAGATAAATCGTTTCCCGTAATAAATGGATCAACAATTACTTTTTTGCCATTTGCTTCAAAATAAATCGTTGATTGTCCATGAAAAGATAATTTCATATCGATAATTCCTCCCATAAAACTATTTATTTTATATATACCACAATGATTAATAGTTATAACACACTTTTACCAAAATACGTGTTTATGAACGATAAATTTTTTTATAATTTTAGCAATATACTTTATTTCAACATATTATTTTTGAATTCCTTACACAACTAACATAAAATTAATATAATCATATATTTAGGAGGCAGTAAAATGAAGTTACAACAAGTTATAGAATCATTAAAGTCACAACAAGCTGATGCAGCATGGATTACTACCCCATTAAACATCTTTTATTTCACCGGCTATTTAAGTGATCCTCACGAACGGTTACTAGCTCTTTTAATCAAAGCGAATGGTGATCAAGTTTTATTTTGCCCACAACTTGAAGTTGAAGAAGTTAAAGCTTCACCTTTTGAGGGAGAGGTCATTGGTTACCTTGATACAGAAAATGCATTAGATAAATATCCACATACTTTCAATAAAATGTTAGTAGAAGCGGCTCATTTAACTGTACAGCGTCAACGTGAATTAATCGAAGCTTTCAAAGTACAATCGTTCGGTGACATAGATCAAACGATAAAGTCACTACGTAATGTTAAAAGTGAATCTGAAATCGCTAAAATTCGGAAAGCTTGTGAACTAGCAGATAAATGTATAGAAATTGGAGCAGATTTCTTAAAAGAAGGTGTGACAGAACGACAAGTTGTTAATCACATTGAATATGAAATCAAAGCTTATGGAGTTAATGAAATGAGCTTTGATACAATGGTCCTTTTCGGTGATCACGCAGCATCACCACACGGTATACCTGGCGACCGTCAATTACAAAATAATGAATTTGTGTTATTTGATTTAGGCGTCATTTACGAAAATTATTGTAGTGATATGACCAGAACAATTAAATTTGGAAAGCCTAGTTCAGAAGCTCAAAACATTTACGATACCGTATTAAAAGCTGAACAAGCGGCGATTGCTGCAATTAAACCTGGTGTACAAATCAAAGATGTAGACGCTATTGCTCGAGATATTATCACAGATGCTGGTTATGGAGACTACTTCCCTCATCGATTAGGACATGGCCTAGGATTAGAAGAGCATGAATACCAAGATGTTTCTAGTACAAATACAAATGAATTCGTACCGGGTATGGTTGTAACAGTCGAACCTGGCATCTATGTTCCAGGAGTAGCTGGTGTGCGTATAGAAGATGATATTCTTGTTACTGAAAATGGAAACGAAAGCTTAACAGGTTACGAAAAATGATCAAAGAGGCCGTAGTCGAAACAATCCAACAAGTTGAATACGCAATTGAAAATGGTGCAGATCGTATTGAATTATGTGATAACTTACATGTCGGAGGTACCACACCTAGTATTGGAATGATTGAAATTGCTACTGAAATTTGTAAAGCAAATCACGTAGAAATTGCTATCATGATACGCCCTCGCGGAGGCAACTTTGTATATAGCTTATACGACTTTGAAATTATGCAACGAGATATTAAAGCTATTAAATCATATGATATTGACTACTTTGTTTTCGGTTGTTTAACAGAAGATAATACACTGAACGAATGGCAAATGAAAACTTTAAAACAACTCGCATCACCAATACCTGTTGTTTGTCATATGGCTTTCGACGAAATTCATTTAGAAGGACAGGTAAAAGCATTACACAAATTAATTGAACTAGGTTTTACCAGGTTACTGACACATGGTGGTCCAGCAGAAACTGATATTTTTGATAATTTAAATCAACTTGGTAAATTGGTCGTGAATTCTGGTGGAAATATTGAAATCATGCCTGGTGGTGGTTTAACAAAATCTAATGTTCAAGCGCTCGTTGCTGCATTTCCTTTTCAAGAAGTACACGGTACAAAAATTGTATAGCAGTATCAAATAATCTTATATGACATTCAAATGCTTAACTGCAACACAAATTTCATCATATTGTTGACCATTAAGTTTATAATGCTATGAAATTAAACGATTGTTGTGTTCGTGTCACAATATTTAGATTATATTTTACAATTATCATTATTTAAACACATTAAATTTCATAAATTATTTTAAAATCCAAATTAAAAACTGGTAACCTCTACTTTATAGAAGAGATTACCAGTTTTTGTGAACTGCACCCTGTCAAGTAGACAGTGAAAAAAACAAAATGTTTATGGCTACCTTATATTTACGATATAAGGGTAGCCATTTTTAATGTTATTCTTTCTTGATTAAAAAATTCTATATATGAATTAATTGCTTTTATTGCTGTAGCCTTGTCTTTAAAAATCACTTTTTTTCTTCCTCTAAACAATTCACTTTTAATAGTTCCCCATACACCTTCCATTAGGTCCATTATCTATGCAACATCCTGGTCGTGACATACTTTGTTTTATACCAAGTTGCTCTAACGTAACTTTAAATAATCTGCTTGTATATTGATATCCTCTGTCGCTATGCAAGACTATACCTTCGGTATTCGGCACAAGTTTGACTGCTTTTTTGAGCGTATCTAATACAAATTTATTGTTATTTGAGGTACTTAATTTATGACTGATAATCTGTTTGCTGCCTAAGTCATAAATAGCACTTAAGTAAAGTTTTTTACCATTGCTGAGTTTGAATTCTGTAACGTCAGTTAACCATTTTTTATTTGGGATTTGTTCTTCAAATTTTCTATTTAATATATTATGTGCTGTAATTTCAGGTGTTGTTTTAATATATCGTTTTCTTTTAGGGCGGATAGTAGATTTTAGATTAAGTTGATTCATCAATCTATAGACACGTTTATGATTTACTTTTTGATGTAGTTTAAGTCTTAAATATATGTATATACGACGATATCCATATATGCCTTTGTATTTATTGTAGATATCAACGATATCTTTGATCAATTTTTGGTTTTCAATTTCTTAATTTGATGGTTTGCGATGTAACCATTTATAGTAACTTGAACGTGATATCTTTAATACTGAACATAACCAAGCTATCGGATAAAGGTTTTTAAATGCTTTTACCGTTTGGTATGATGCTTTTTGTCTGATGCCTGTTTCATCAACTTCCTTTCTATTTCTTCTTCCTTTTTTAAAACGTCATTTTCCATTTGAAGAAATTTATTTTTCTCTTTAAGTATCTTAATTTCAGCTTTTAATGCCTCTTCAGGTGTTAATACAGACTGGGGTTTCCCTTTTCCACGTCCATCTTTAAGCCCATCATACCCATGCAAGTTGTACTTTTTTACCCAGTTATATACTTGGCTATAATTGATGTTAAAATGATTTGCTGTTGTCTTATACGATTGACCATGATTCATATAATAATCAACGATTTCCACACGATCTTCAAATGTTAATGATTTATATTTCAATTGATACACCTCGGGTTTTGGAGAATATGTTTTTAATATTTTACCCGATAAATACTTTGAAATCCATTTGTTTACAGTTGAAGTAGTGGGGATATTATATTTAACTACTAAATCAGTTAAAGATAGGCCATCATTTATATATTCGTGCACAACTTTAAGCTTAAATTCATTTGAGTAGGTATTATTTCTCTGAATTGGTAAAAGCACCTTTATTCCATGCTTCTTAAATTTATAATAGTTAATCAATAATGTTCTAGGAGAACAATTTAAATTTAATTTTTGAATTACATTTTTCATACTATATCCTTCTTCATATAAGCTGAAAGCTTTTTGATAAGTTTCAGGTGATAATTTTCTATGAGTCATAAAAAAACTCCCTTCAAAGTTTACATTTTTAAGTGTCTACTTTGAAGGGAGCATATCATTTGTTTGTTATTTTTTATTATTTAAGAGAACTTTCAACATTAGAATAAGGTAAATTCAAAGCTTCACCTACACCTTTATTTGTTAATACACCATTAATTGTATTTAAACCAAATGATAGAGGTTCGTTATCTTGTAATGCTTTTAAGTAACCTTTTCCCGCAATTTGTAATGCATATGGTAACGTTGCATTATTCAATGCAATGGTAGAAGTACGTGGTACTGCACCAGGCATATTAGCCACAGCATAATGTACAACACCATGTTTTTTATACGTTGGATCATCATGCGTTGAAATACGATCAGTTGTCTCGAAAATACCACCTTGGTCTATAGCAATATCCACGATTACCGAACCATCTTTCATGGATTTTACCATGTCTTCAGTAACTAGATTTGGCGCTTTGGCACCTGGAATTAATACCGCACCGATAACTAAGTCGCTGTTTTTAACACATTGTTCAATATTTAATGGGTTAGACATAATTGTGTGCACACGACCATCAAATAAATCTTCAAGCTCTTGTAAACGCTTAGGATTAACATCCAAAATTGTTACATCGGCACCTAATCCTAATGCTATTTTAGCAGCATTTGTGCCAGCTTGACCTCCACCGATAATCGTTACGCGGCCTTTAGAGACGCCAGGCACACCGCCAAGTAAAATGCCCATGCCACCTTTATATTTTTGTAAAAATTCTGCCCCAATTTGAGCAGACATACGCCCTGCTACTTCACTCATTGGTGTTAATAGTGGTAATGATTTATCTGGCAATTGAACCGTTTCATAAGCAATACCTATTACTTTATTATCTAATAAAGCTTGTGTGAGTTTCTTTTCATTTGCTAAATGTAAATAAGTAAATAGTATTAGTCCTTCCTTAAAGTATTGGAACTCTTCTTCTAATGGCTCTTTGACTTTCATAACCATATCCACGTTCCATACTTCAGCTGGTCCATCACCAATTTTCGCCCCAGCCGTAACATAATCATCATCTTCAAAATATGAACCTAAACCAGCAGATTTTTCAACAATGACTGAGTGACCTTGTTCTACTAATGCATGTACACCACTTGGTGATAAACTCACCCTATTTTCATTGTTTTTAATCTCCTTCGGAATACCTATTCTCATTTTATCCACCTCCAAATTTATAGTAACGCGTATTATATGAAAGCGCAATCATAGTTTAGAGTATTTTTACAACATGTATTAAGGGGAATTATGTTAATATTCTGTAAATAGTGGTATAATATAAGCAAGAAGATGAAGGAGGTAATTGTGATGCTAACGTATAAAAATATTTTAATCGCTGTCGATGGATCACATGAAGCTGAATGGGCATTTAATAAAGCTGTAGAAGTAGCAAAACGTAATGACTCTAAACTAACAATCGTCAATGTTATTGATTCAAGAACTTACTCTTCTTATGAAGTTTATGATGCTCAATTTACTGAAAAATCAAAAAATTTCTCAGAAGATTTGTTAAAAGGTTATAAAGAAGTAGCAACAAATGCTGGTGTAACCGCGGTTGAAACAAGACTAGAATTTGGTTCACCTAAAGCAATCATACCTAAAAAGTTAGCAGCTGATGTAGAAGCAGATTTAATTATGTGTGGTACGTCAGGATTAAATGCAGTTGAAAGATTTATCGTAGGTTCTGTGTCTGAGGCAATTGTACGACACTCTCCGTGTGACGTGTTGGTGGTACGCACAGAAGAACTTCCAGAAGACTTCCAACCACAAGTAGCTACAGATGAATTTAGATCTAAGTATCAAGCACACTAACTTTAATATTCGACCTATTTAATAAAAGCATACAGATTTAAAATAAGAGAGATAGTTTGCACGATATATAGTGTTAAACTATCTCTTTTTATTAATTTTCTTAACATCTATAATTTACTTGTTATCCAATTGTTATATTAAATTCAAATGCGCTTCATATCAGGTAAGTAAAATAAAATTAAGACATACCCCTAAAGGAGTCAATGATATGAAACAATTTAAGAGACTGATGATACTTAGTTTTGCCATTAATGCTTTTTTTATTTCTGCACCAACATATACATACGCATCTTCAACTGATGATATAAAAAGTGAAAAAACAGCTACTCGATTAAATTATATAGATACGGAAACAATTCCTTATAATAAATCATTTAATGATACAAAAGTAGGCGGTCTTTCTGGCATTTCCTATGATGCCAAATCCAAAAAATGGCTTATGATTAGCGATGACCGTTCAGAAGAAAATCCAGCTAGATTTTATGAAGCTCAAATTCATTATAATAAACACAAATTTAATAAAGTAAAATTCACTCGAATGCACTATTTAACACAAGCTAATGGAACAAAATACCCAAATAAAGCATCGTATAATCCCCATTCACAAGATGTTGTAGTTGACCCAGAATCAATTAGAATTGACCCTCTCAATCGTAACCATATACTTTATACAAGTGAAGGTGATCGAAATCTCGGTTTCAATCCCTTCATAAGAATAGCTAGTAGAACTGGAACATTGATCAATGATTTGCAAATCAATAACCCTATCAAAAAGGATAATCAAAATAAATATGGATTTAGAAATAATCAGGCGCTAGAGGGGAGTACGTTTTCTGAAAATGGTAAGTATATCTGGACTTCTATGGAAGCACCTTTACTTCAAGATGATCAATTACCAACCACAGAATCAGGCGCCCTAACACGCTTAACAAAATATAATCGTCAAGGAGATGTTATAACAGAAAAAGCTTATTCTCTAGATCCAATTCCTAAAAAACCTGGAAAAAATAAAGATGCTGAAAATGGAATTGCTGAAATTTTAATCTTGAATCAAAAACAATTACTTGTACTTGAGCGTGCCACTGTTCAAGATAAAAATAGTAATTTCAAAAATTATATTCGCGTCTATAAAGTCGATATAGCCAGTGGAACAGATATTAAAAATATTAAATCTCTCCAAAAATCTCACGTCGCACCGGTAAAAAAACAACTGATCGCAAATCTTAATGAGCAAGACATTGGGCATATCGACAATATAGAAGGAATGTCATTTGGCCCGAAATTACCTAATGGTAACGATAGCTTGGTCTTTATTTCAGATAATAACTTCAATCAAAAACAACAAACGAACCTAACTGCATTCGAAATAAAACCTTAAAAATACAACAATCAGTTTATGTTTTTCAATTCAAGTATATTTTTTTAAAACTTAATAAGTAGTTAAAACATTAATAATAAAACAAAAGAAAACGTCAATTTCTATAAGCTTGCAATAGAAATTGACGTTTATTTATAAATCAAAATGCTTATATTCAAGATTTTGTTTTGAAACTTTTTAAGATTTTGAACTGAATCAAGTCTCTATACTTTGAAATTAAACAATCTCTAGTTTTGTTTCAAACTTATTCTAGATTACCAAATTTAACTACATCGCGTGCAATCATGACTTCTTCGTTTGTAGGAATAACAATGACTTTTACTGGTGAGTGAGGATAGTTAATGAAACCCTCTTCTCCATGAATCGCTTCATTTTTCTTAGCATCCCAATAAACTCCCATAAATTCTAAACCTTCTAAAACTTTTGCTCTAACAGGATCAGAGTTCTCGCCTACACCTGCAGTAAAGATGATTACATCTACGCCGTGCATACGTGTCGCATAAGAACCAATATATTTGTGAATTCTTGATGCAAAGACATCTAATGCTAATTGAGCACGTTCTTTACCTGCTTTAGCTTCATCAATAATGTCTCTTAAATCACTTGAAGTACCAGAAATACCTAATAAACCTGATTCTTTATTTAATGTATTCAAAACTTCTTCTGCATTTTTTCCTGTTTTTTCCATAATAAATGGAATTAATGCAGGGTCAATATTTCCTGAACGCGTACCCATAGTAACACCAGCAAGTGGTGTGAATCCCATTGAAGTATCAACAGATTCTCCGCCATCTATTGCAGCAATTGATGCACCATTACCGATGTGACATGAAATCATGCGTAATTCTTCAATCGGTTTGCCCAAAATCTCAGCTGCGCGTTGAGATACATATTTATGACTTGTTCCGTGGAATCCATATTTACGAATACCATAATCTTCGTAATATTGGTATGGTAAGCTGTATAAATAAGATTTTTCTGGCATAGTTTGATGGAACGAAGTATCAAAAATAGCTACATGTGGAATTTCTGGTAACAATTTACGGAAAGCACGAATACCCATTAAGTTTGCAGGGTTGTGTAAAGGTGCTAATTCACTTAATGACTCAATTTGTTCTTCAACTTCATCCGTAACATATACTGAATTTGGGAATAATTCACCACCATGAACGACACGATGACCTGTTCCGTCAATGTCATAAATGCTATCAATCACACCATGTTTTTTGAAACTTTCTAACATGATATTAACCGCTTGTTCATGGTCTGCAATATCTAAAGTTTCCTTGTGTTTTTCTCCACCCACTTCAATGATAAATACAGAATCTTTTAATCCAATACGTTCAATTAGTCCTTTAGTAACAATTTTTTCTTCCGGCATTTCAATAAGTTGAAATTTCAATGATGAACTACCAGCGTTAATAGCCAAAATTAATTTTGACATAGCATAATGCCTCCAATTTAAATTAAATTATTTTATATCCATATCTATTTAATCATTAATACAGTAAGAATTCAAGAATATTACAGTTTAATTTTCAGGATGATTTTCCATCATCCAAGCGTTTAAATCTTGTAAAAAGGCTTGAAATTGTTGAGGGCTTTTGAAATCAGGTATATTCGCTAACAGAACCTCTACTGGCTTTGTTACATTCGTTTCTTTCTTCTGCAGTATAAGTATGGATTTACGCGCTTTTTCATTTTTAAATAGTGTAGATGGCAAGTTTAAAAAAGCTTGCATTTCTGTTTCTGTTGCAATGAAATTTTGTAACTGTTTCACATTTGTACTTTCAAATAAATTACTAGGTACTACTAAAAATGCATATCCTGATGTTTTTAAGGCTGTTACTGCTTGTTCAATTAATAAATAGTGAGAGAAGCTATGCCCTTCTTCAAACCCTAGTTGCATTTCTTTACTTCTTTCATCTACTGGATAATACCCTATCGGTAGATCACCAATAACAACATCTGCATCTTCAAAAGGTAGTGGCATGATAGCGTCTTGAGGATAAACATCAAATGGAATTTCTAAAAAGTTTGCCAAATGTACACTCACGCGTGATAATACAGGATCCACTTCAACCAGGTGATGCATAATCGTATGTTCAGTGAGTACTTCATGTACAGAAGCGCTCAAATGTCCAGCACCACTCGCAATATCCGCTACATGGAATTCATCTTTGTTTTTTAAAAAACGTTCGGCAAGGAATCCTAGAATCATTCCAATTGAATCAGGTGTAATTTGATGATTTGCTTGAACATCCTCTTTTTGCATTAAATTTAAATAAGCAAATTGAAACGCTTTACGTCTATCTTGTAGCGTGGCTTGTTCCAACAATGACCTTTGATTAGTATAAATATTTTCCATTGCAAGTCCTAAATTTTCTATGAAACTTTGACCATTCTCTTCATTTAAAGATTTGGTTTTTTCATCAAGTGCCTTAAATAATTGTTCCATTACTGTCTCTTCTTGTGCCATTTAAAAGTCCTTTCTAAAAAAACTGTCCATAATTTAATTGAAATTAAGTCAGTACCCTAACTTATATTACCAAATAATTATGGACAGTTTAATTTATAATGTCAACGATACTGTTTTGTGAGTTTTACTAGTTTAATCATATGACAATATTATATTATTTATAGATTACGATAAGCTTCTAAAGCAGCATCAAAGTCTGGGAAATTTGTACCTTCAGAAACAATTTCAGTATAAACTACTTTATTGTTTTTATCTAAGACAAAAACAGAACGTGCTAATAAACGCAATTCTTCCATAACAACGCCGTACGTTTTACCGAAAGATAAGTTTCTATGATCACTTAAAGTGATTACATTTTCTAAACCATTTGAAGCACACCATCTTTTTTGTGCAAATGGCAAGTCTACAGAAATAGTTAAAACCACACCATCTTCCTTAGCAGCTTCTTCATTAAATTTACGTGTTTGTTGATCACAAACACCTGTATCTATAGACGGAATAACACTAATTAATTTCTTATGTCCGTCATAACTTTCTAAAGTTACTTCATTTAAATCATTGTCTAAGACAGTAAAATTTGGAGCATATTCTCCTTTTTTTACTTGTGAACCATATAGTGTTACTGGTTCTTGTTTAAATGTAATTTGTGCCATATTGCACGCCTCCTATTAAATAGTTCTTACAACCATAGTATACCTATCTATCGTATCAAAATAAACTCATAGCTCAGTAAAATTCACATTTATTTTTTTAAATAAAACAACTTTTCAAATTTATTTCTGATTACGACTGTATCAGCGAAGATATCATGGATACCCTTGTGTTTATTTGTAAACAAAACAACCAAGTAAGGTAAGTTAAATAAAACGCCACTTATAATACGACCAATCCATTCTCTAAACAACACATCTGCCCATGTAAGAGATTGACGATCTATCCGTTCTACTCGAATGTTACAAATCATTTTACCTATCGTTTGTTTGAAAAATTTTGTTAATAATACAAAATATAAATAAAATACAAGCGCATCTAAAACGTGACCTAAGCTAAAATAATCAATCCATAACTTAAGTTCATCAATTTGCGTAAAATGGTATATCGGTTTCAATAATAGTCCTTGTATGCCAAATATAATGAGTAAATCAATAATAAAACTCCAAAACCTTATACCAAAACTAGCATATACAGACTTTGTTAATTGTTCATGATACATTGCTTCTATATCAGATTTATCATTTTCTGGGGTTGACTGTAATGTTTGTTGATTTGTATACTGCTCCATTTTATACACCTAACCTTTATATAGATACATAGGTTCAGCTTCTGTATCATTGCTTATAATTGATTTCAATTCACTTAATTCATTTTTGAATTGATGTAATGTTGTTTTAGTTGAATGAATAGAACTAAACCAACCTTCGTCTTCACTATATTTAAACACTTCAGCATCCTTTGCTTTTATGTCTTTCTTAAGTGCTTTTAACGCATTATCGTTATAACCAATTTCATCAATCAAACCATTCTTTTCGGCTTGTTGCGCACTATATATACGTCCATCAGCTAACTTTTTAACCTTTTTCTCTGGCATATCTCTACCTTTAGCAACAATACCAACAAATCTTTCATAACTATCATTTAATACTGATTGCATGATATCTTTCTCTTCATTAGTCATTTTTCGAGAACTACTCATAATATCTTTATGTTCACCAGATTTAATGACATTTTCCTTAACGCCTAATTTTTCTTGTAAACCAGAATAATCAACGTTTGACATAATAACGCCAATAGATCCAGTAGTCGTTTGTGGACCAGCATATATTTTATCAGCAGGGGCAGATATATAATATCCACCAGATGCAGCCATCGCATCCATATGTACATAAACCTTTTTATCTTTTTTCTTTATTTCTTTAATTTTTTTATAAATTTCATCACTTGGATATGTACCTCCGCCTGGTGTGTTAACGGTTAATAAAACACCTTTAATCGAGCTATCTTTTTTAACTTTATCCAACTGTTTAAGGAATGCTTCATGATTATAACCAGAGCTTCCAAACATTCCTTCACCAGTACCCTCACTAATTTCACCATTTAAAGTTAAGTGTACAATGCGTTTTGAAGTATCACCTTCTGATTCTACCGTTTCAGTAAATGGATCTATTTCTGACATACTATCTTCACTAAAAAGCGAAGAAATCACAGTAGATATCGAACTCATAACAATACCACCAAGCACGATAATTACGGCAAGTACTATTGCTATTATTCTCTTTTTCGACATAACGTATTCACTCCCAGAATATTTTTTCAATCGTTTCAAATACAATTTAAACATAATCAATTCAATAATGTATACCATTATATGAAAATAAAAAAGGATTAAGATAGCAATAGGCTAGTATGAGTGTCTATTTAAAATGAAAAGAAGCTGAGACAATTAATTTGTCTCAGCCATGTTCACGTATCTGAATACCTTTGAAATATAGCAAATTCTTTTTCCAAATGATCAATTTATTAATTGCATTATGTAATCGTAAGCATTTTTAATAATCAATATGGCAGTTACAACAATAAATAAAGTTTTTACATAACTGACACCTTTTTTAATTGCAAAAGCTGCCCCAACATACGATCCACAAATCATACTTGCTGCCATAATTAAACCATAAAAATAGTCAACTTGATCTAATATCATAAACAAAATTAAAGCGCCTAAATTAGAAGCAAAATTTAATACTTTCGCGTTTCCGGCAGCACTTAAAAAATCAAATCCGAACATAAGTAAAATAAAAAGCATAAATGAGCCGGTACCACCACCTAAAAAACCATCATAAAATCCTATGAGTGACATAAGACTCATAAATAAGATTGCTTTACCAAGCGACAATTTTGTAAATGTACGCACATTTCCCCAATCTTTTTTAACTAACGTATAAATCATCACTAACGTCAAAATAATGATAACCAATGGTTTTAAAAGTTCAGCGGGTAGAAATGTAGCAACGCTAGCACCACATATTGCTAAAATAAATACAAATGGAAATAACTTTCCTACAATCTTCAAATCGACATTACCCGACCTCAAGAAACGAAATGCACTTGTAAGTGAGCCAAATGAACTTGCTAATTTATTAGTACCCAATGCAATAGCGGGTGGCATACCAACAGCTAATAATGCCGGGATAGAAATTAAGCCACCCCCACCTACAACTGCATCAATAAACGCCGCTAAAAATCCTAGAAGTATAATTATCAGTACGATTGAAATATCCCAATCTAGCATGATTCCATCCCCTATCTGTTTTATCCTTATGTCTAATTAACTCATGTTGTTCTTATGGAATTGAATACTCAAAGTAAATATTAAAATAAATGATCTGCCAATGCTTGCGTTTCAGTATCTTTTTCACTTTGATAGTCTGGCGTAATTGTTAAAGTTTCTATTTGTTCAAATGCTTCTTGTACAAGAGGTTCAAAATCATATATCGCTTCAAATTTTTCGACTTTTTCAATGTCTGGCTCCGTCGCAGGATTTTTAGGTGTAAAGATGGTACAACAATCTTCATATGGTTGAATAGATGTCTCAAATGTACCAATTTCTTTGGCTCTCTTCACGATGTCTTCCTTATCTAATGTTAAAAGTGGTCGTAAGATTGGTGTAGATGTCACATGATTGATAGCATACATACTTTTAAGCGTTTGACTAGCAACCTGTCCTAAATTTTCACCATTTACGATGGCATGTCCATCAATATCATGCACAAGCTTATCCGCTACCCTCATCATCATTCTACGTGTTGAAGTCATCGTATAGCGCTCATGTACGACTTTATTAATTTGTTTTTGTAAAGCAGTGAAGGGTACAATATGCAATTTAATAGGACCAACATGCGCAGACATAATTCTTGTCAGTTCAATTACTTTATCTTTAGCCTTTTCACTCGTGAATGGTGGACTATGAAAATGAATGGCTTCTACAGTGACACCTCTTCTCATAACTTCAATACCAGCTACTGGAGAATCTATACCTCCGGATAACATAAGTAATGTCTTACCACCCGTACCAACTGGTAATCCACCAGATCCTGCAATGACTTGATCATAAACATAAATAGCGTCTAATCGAACCTCAACTTTAATCGTATGGTTCGGGTTGTGTACATCTACTGTTAGATCATCAGTTGCGTTTAATACGGTTCCACCGAGTTCTTTTTGCAATTGATATGTATCAAACGAAAAGTTTTTATCTGAGCGTTTGACATCAATCTTAAATGTATCTCCATGTGCATAACCTTGAGCAAATTTTACAGCTATATCACGTACTGCTTCTATTGTTTTATCAATTTTTAATACGGGACTGATAGAATAAATACCAAATACTTTTTCTAAGCGGCGACACATTTCTTCAATATCTGCACCTTCATCTAATTCAATGTACATTCTATCTCTATTGGCTTTGACTTTATATCCTTGCAATGGCATTAATGCGCGTTTAACATTTGAACGTAATTTATTAACAAACATCTTACGGTTAGCACCTTTTAAGGTTAACTCTCCATATCTCACTAAAATGTGATCATAAATCATTTTAACAACTCCTTCACTTCTTCATATACAAGATTAAATTTCTCCTTAAAATTACGTATATCATCAGTAGTAGTATTGGCACCCATTGATATTCTGATACTGCCTTCTATTTGCGTTTTAGGGATATCCATTGCTAAAAGTACTTCGTTCAAGGATGCTTTTTTGGATGAACAAGCACTTGTAGTAGATAGCATAATATCATATTTTGAAAATGCATTTACTAATACTTCACCTTTCACGCCGGGAAAACCAACATTCAAAATATGTGGTGATGCGCCGCTAGGAGAATTAACCTTTACACCACTATATTCATTTAAAAATTGTATGATTTCCTGATTGAACTCACTTAATTTTTCATATAGTTGCGCACTTTCTTTTACAGCGACTTTTAAAGCTTTCACGATGGCTATATCAATAGGAAGATTGACTGTGCCACTTCTAAGTCCGTATTCTTGACCACCGCCATGAACAATTGGCTCAATTTGATGTAAATTACGAACAAATAAAAGGCCTTGGCCTTTTAAGCCATGAAATTTATGACCACTTAAACTCATTGTGTCAGCAGATTTAAAATCTAACGCAATTTTACCTATTGCTTGTACTGCATCAACATGTAAGTGTG
The DNA here is from genome assembly GCF_025558845.1 of Staphylococcus ureilyticus. Taxonomy (NCBI): domain Bacteria; kingdom Bacillati; phylum Bacillota; class Bacilli; order Caryophanales; family Staphylococcaceae; genus Staphylococcus; species Staphylococcus ureilyticus. The sequence continues at coordinate 1,496,598 of NZ_CP094825.1, forward strand.
CTTTAGGGTATTGGTGAACAATTTTTGCCACCGCTTCGATAGGTTGAATTTGTCCCATGATATTATTGACTTGCATACATGTTACAAGAGCTACCTTATCTGACATCAACGATTTCAAATGTTCTAAATCAATTTGTCCATCTTTAGTCACGTTTACATATTTTATATCGAAACCTTCATTTTCTAATGAACGAACAACCTCTAAAACAGAGGGATGTTCTAAAACTGAAGTGATTATGACATTTGCAAATGCTCTTTTCTTGTAGGCAATCCCTTTGATAGCAATATTATTCGATTCAGTTGCGCCACTTGTAAAAACAATATCAAAATCTTTTTCTAATTTAAATAGTTCTTTAATTTGATCTTTTGATTGTTGTAATAACTGCTCTGCTTGTATGCCTGCTTTATGTGGGCTGTTTGGATTATAATATAGCGATTCATTTACTTTTAAAAAGGTATCTAATACGTCTTGTCGCGGTTTCGTTGTCGCTGCATTATCAAGATAAATCAATGTTTTCACTCCAATTCAATATCATTTTATATTTAAGGATTTTTCATATTTATTTTTTATATCAACATATCATTTCTTATTTTAAAGTTTCCCTTTTAGCATTATACTCGGTTTTATTAAAAAGAAAAGAGAGTAAGACAGAAAATGGTTTTTTAAATATAATTTCTTCATCACTGTCTATATGAATTTTTAAATGATCATTAAATATTAATAATTTGTTCATACAAACATCTAGCGCCAAAAAATTATTTGAGGCTGGAACATTTTTATGTTCCAGCCTCAAAAACATTACTATTATTTAGTTGATAACTTGTGATTCAATTTGTTTTGTAACACCTGGTTCTACACTCTCTAGCGCTTGTTCAGATATTTCAATTGAGCGTTTGTAACGATTATTTTTAAATAAACGCTCTGCTTCATTAAGACTTTTATCAATATTTGAACTTTCTTTACGATAGCGGTTCCCATATTCAATCAATTTTTCAGCATAGACTGCATTGACGAGAACATCTGTTGCTTCATCTTCAAATTTATTCATTTGTAGAACCACTTTAGAGACTTTATCTTTAAGTTGTTTTACATGGATGGGTCTCACACTAAATTTTTTGTTTACTTCACGCACTTCATAATCTATTTCATTTTTCATAATGATGAATCTTTCAGGTACACTCGGTAAATTTGAGGCCAAGAGTTTTCTATAAACTTCCTCTTTTTTACTTTGAACACGCAAGATATTTTCTTCTGCTTCTGCTTCATCTTCTCGAAGTTGAATTAAATGATTTTGTAGTTTTTCTTGTTTTTCATTGATAACATCAACATGTTCTTCGATATATTTCAAGTTATCTTGGACTTCGCTATATCTTACTGCTGATTTCGCCATTTCTTGTAATATTTCATCATATACTGAAATCATGCTCTGAATTTCATTTTCAAACTGTCTTACATTTTGAACATCACTTTCGTTTATATAATAATTTTCGCGCACATATTCAATTTCAGTTTGTAACGTATAATTCATTTCTTTAGCTCTAAATAGATTATCAGTGATAACTTCTTTTGTTTCTTCTACTTCATTTTTTGCTTTTACTTCATGTTCGATTAATTCATACATTTCATCAAGACGATCATTAATACTATTTAATTTATCATTTGCTTCGTCTAATTCTAATCTACTGATCATTGGTTCAACGAAACTCAATTCTGTTTTAAGCGTCTGTAATGAACTATCAATTTTGACATGATCTAAATCATAACCCTCGACTTTCAAGTCGCGACATCCATATTTTAAATCTTGGAATTGTCCTGGTAATTCTTTTTGTGCTTCTCTAATCAACTCAGGAATTTCATCCATATCTTTTTTAAGATAATTCATATCTTCATTAAGTGTTTTGATATGATTGTACGCTTGGTTATAATTGCCGTCCTCTTTTAATGTTTCATATGTTTCCATTTCTGGAACAAATGATTCAATTTCTTGTTCCAATGGAGCAGCTGCTTCACCGAATTGATGTCTATTAGCTAACACATCACGTTTCATTTCACGATAATCCACCTTACACGCTTCATATAGGTGGTCACTTTCTTTATGTAGATTTAAAATATTTTCAACTTTTGAAGTAAGTTCATTGTAGTTTTCTTCATATTTATCCATCAATTCATGTGCTTCATCAATCTCAGTTTGAGCTTGTGAAAATTTAAATTTATCAAGCAATCCTTCTGCATGATGAATTTTTTCTTCTACTGGTAATAAATATTGATTTTTACTATCTAGTGCATTTTGTTTTAAACTATTATAAGTTGTTTTTGTCTCCCCTGTTAAAGTTAGCTCAGACAATTGAGATAGACTTTCATCATAGGGTAATTGTTCTACTTTTACTTTACGCGTTTCAGCCTTTTCAATTATTTGGCTTTTGTTGGAACGCATATAGAATAATATACCGACAATAATCAGTATAATGACAATAATTGCTAAAATGACATACAATACCATATGTTTTCTCCTCCTATTTTATCACTATTCATTATAACGTAAGATACCTACCCATTAAAGAGAAAATGAGTGAATCATCTCAATTATTTAAAATTAGTCATTTAGTTCTTTCTTTCCTAATCATATGTATAACGATAATTTTAAAATATCTTCTAAAATCAATTGATTGATTACTATTAAAACAGTCTTTATACTAAATGAAAAGTAAAAAGTGAGGTTTTTTTATGCTAGAGGTTAGTGAAACAAATTATGATTTATTACAAAAGCAAGTTTCAAGTTTAATTGAAGATGAGTCCAATATGATTGCCATCCTTAGTAACATATCTGCACTGTTAAATGATTCATTAGATCAAATTAACTGGGTAGGGTTTTATTTAGTAGAAGATAACGAATTAATTCTTGGTCCATTTCAAGGACACCCTGCTTGTGTACATATCGCTATTGGTAAAGGCGTGTGTGGGACTGCTGTTGCCAAAAATGAATCACAATTAGTAGCAGACGTAAATGCATTTCCTGGACATATTGCTTGCGATGCTAACAGCAAATCTGAAATTGTAATACCTATTCATAAAGATAGCAATGTCATAGGTGTTTTAGATATAGATGCACCTATCACAAACCGTTTCAATAATGAAGATAAGCAAGGCTTAGAAAACATTGTAGCAATCATTGAAAAACAATTATCATAAACCAATCCTGTTCTATTACAAACAAACGCAAGGTCGACTATTGACAGATTAATATATCATGGTACAATGTTCTTTGTGTGAATAAACGAAATTAGCAGTTGTATATTAATTGGCACTATGTTGTTCCCAAAGTGGGCGTGCCGTGTAACCGTAGCTATGAGGCGAGGACACATAAAACAATATATCCAATTAAGCATGCAACACTCTTTTTTGTTTTTTCATAACAACAAAAAAGAAAAAGGAGGAGTCTTTTTATGGCTCGATTCAGAGGTTCAAACTGGAAAAAATCTCGTCGCTTAGGTATTTCTTTAAGTGGCACAGGTAAAGAATTAGAAAAACGTCCTTACGCACCAGGACAACATGGTCCTAACCAACGTAAAAAAATGTCAGAGTATGGTTTACAATTACGTGAGAAACAAAAATTACGTTATTTATATGGCATGACTGAAAGACAATTCCGTAACACATTCGAAATCGCTGGTAATCAACATGGTGTACACGGTGAAAACTTCATGCAATTACTTGCTGCACGTTTAGATGCAGTTGTATACTCATTAGGTTTAGCTCGTACACGTCGTCAAGCACGTCAAATCGTTAACCATGGTCATATCGAAGTTGACGGTAAACGTGTTGATATCCCATCATACACACTTAAACCAGGACAAGAAGTTTCAGTACGTGAAAAATCTGCTAAATTAGATATCATTGCTGAATCTGTTGAAATCAACAACTTTGTACCTGATTACTTAGAGTTTGATGCAGACAACTTAAAAGGTAAATTCATTCGCATTCCTGAACGTAGTGAATTACCAGCTGAAATCAATGAACAACTTATCGTTGAGTACTACTCAAGATAATAAGTTTTTATATTAAAACACCGACAAATTTTTTGTCGGTGTTTTTTTGTATCCAAATTTGTAGACAGTGACTCATTACGCAATCATTTCTAAGCTAAAATAATAAACGTAGCATATTGAAAGGCTTCAAGATATCCCCCATTGTATTCACTTAATGTTAAAGGAAAATAAAAGACCTTCCGCTGTACTTCTTTTCAATTTTACATTTTTCTTTACTTTGTTTATATTTAGTAAAAAGGAGTGTTAACATTGAAAATTAGAGCTTTAGAAGAAACAGATTTGGACTTTGTACATCATTTAAATAATGAATATTCCATTATGTCTTATTGGTTTGAAGAACCATATCAATCTTTAAGTGAGTTACAATCACTCTATAAAAAACATCTATTAGATGAATCTGAAAGAAGATTTATTATCGAAAATGATTCTGAGCGTATCGGCGTGGTTGAATTAGTAGAAATCGATTTTATACATAGTAATTGCGAAATTCAAATTATCGTAGATGAACAATATGGTGGTAAAGGATATGCCTCACAAGCCTTTAAAATGGCCATAGATTATGCCTTTTTAGTGTTAAACCTTCATAAAATATATTTATTTGTAGATGTTACAAACGAGAAAGCTGTACATATCTACCAAAAGCAAAACTTTAAAATTGAAGGTACCTTACAAGAACATTTCTATACACGAGGTAAATATAATGATTGCCATGTAATGGGTCTTTTAAGAAATGATTGGATTAATCAACAAAAATAAATGTAACCCCCACTTCTCAACTTGTTGAGTTAGTGGGGGTTATGCATGAGCTTTAGCTCAGGTAATCCTTAAAACCACTTCTCAACTTGTTGAGTTAGTGGGGGTTATGCATGAGCTTTAGCTCAGGTAATCCTTAAAACCACTTCTCAACTTGTTGAGTTAGTGGGGGTTATGCATGTGCTTTAGCTCAGGTAATCCTTAAAACCACTTCTCAACTTGTTGGGTTAGTGGGACTTATGCATGAGCTTTAGCTCAGGTAATCCTTAAAACCACTTCTCAACTTGTTGGGTTAGTGGTTCTTATGCATGAGCTTTAGCTCAGGTAGTTATTGAATTAACAAAATAAGCGATGTGGTTTGTCAGAAATAAGACCATCGACACCAATACGGATTAGTTTTATCGCTTGGCTTTTTTCATTAACAGTATAAGGCATTACTTTTAATCCATGATAATGTGCTTTTTTCATAAAGGTTTTCGTTACTAAGGAAAAGTGTGGATTAACATAGTCAGCATATTCAGCTATTTTTTTAAAAGATGGCATTTTATACCAATATCGTTTTTTGCTAATTAAAACACCTAATCGATAGCCATAATGCTTCAGATATAGTTGTTTTATAAAATTTTGATCAAAAGATTGAATGATCACTTGATTTTTATCTAGCTCATATTGCTGTAGTTTATCTATTAAATCATTTTCAATGCCGGGATAATTTTTAGGTTGTTTCATTTCTATTAATAATGCCTGAGACGATGCTTTGATTAATGTTAATACTTCATCAAATGTCAGCAATGTTTGTTTGGTATATCTTGGATTACTATTTATACCATAATCATATTGTCTTAAATCATTAAGTGTTTGTTCTCCAACCTTCCCCCTACCATTTGATGTTCTGTCAATAGTGTCATCATGTATCACAACTAACTGACCATCCCGCGTTTTATGTAGATCTATCTCTAAAATATCTGCATTGCTTTGAAGGGCAGCTTGAATAGCAATACTGGTGTTTTCTGGATAATCCATTGCCAAGCCACGATGCGCAACTAACATTATATGATGTTTTTCGTATTCAAATGACATAAAAAGTGCCCTCCCCTTTCATTATAAACTAGAATCCACTAAACTTAAGTTATCATAAAAACAATGGAGGTCAAAGCAATGGTACAACATCAATTTAAAGTAACTACAAAATGGGAAGATGGACGAGAATCAGTCGGTAAACTTTCTGGTGATATTTTGAATGAACAAATATCTATCCCAGCAGGTCTAGGCGGAAATGGAACTGGTACGAATCCTGATGAGTTATTAGTATCCGCAGCATCATCTTGTTATATCATTTCCCTTGCGGCTGTATTAGAACGCTCAGGTTTTACCAATATTGATATACAACAATCAACTATTGGATTAGCTATATTTGAAAATGCCAAATTTAAAATGGATACCATTACACATTATCCTGAAATAAATGTAGATACAACACAGAAAGAACAATTAAAAAAGAAACTACCAAAGTTACTAAAGATTGCAGACAATAATTGCATGATTTCAAATTCTATAAGAGGCAATGTCGACGTCAAAATAGAACCTATATTAAAATAATTTTGCAATCATTTTATGTATGACGGAATATGATTATAATAACAATGTATGCCCTTACATATTATTAGAAATTTGAATATATTTAATTATTTTAAATTTTAACACTTTTATATTTTCTGAAAATTTGCTAAACTTGACAATCATAAGCATTGGGGGAATTACACATGAAATATTATCATCCTTTGTTACTTACACCAGGACCAACACCTGTACCAGAACATATATTACACGCTACACAATTACCAATGGTCGGACATCGATCAAGTGATTTTGAAGCTATCGCAGAACAAGCTTTTAAATCACTTAAACCTATCTTTGGTTCTAAAAATGAGGTTATGATACTTACTTCAAGTGGTACCAGCGTACTTGAAGCGAGTATGCTAAATATAGCAAATCCAGATGATGACATCGTTGTAATTGTTTCTGGTGCATTTGGCAATAGATTTAAACAAATTGCAGAAACTTATTACGATAATGTACATATATTTGAAGTTGAATGGGGACAAGCGGTCAGTGTTCCTGACTTTATCGACTTTTTAAAATCTTTAAACACTGAAATCACAGCAGTCTTTAGTCAATATTGCGAGACTTCTACTGCTGTATTACATCCTGTTCATGAACTTGGCAAAGCATTAAACGACTTTGATTCATCGATATATTTTGTAGTTGATGGTGTTAGTTGTATTGGAGCTGTTGATGTAGATTTAGACCGGGATTATATCGATGTACTTGTTTCAGGTAGTCAAAAAGCAATTATGCTTCCACCCGGTCTCGGATTTGTAGCTTATAATAATCGTGCAAAAGAACGATTTAACGCAGTAGAAACGCCTAGATTTTATTTAGATTTAAATAAATATTTAAAATCATTGGCTGAACATTCAACACCTTTCACACCCAATGTATCTTTATTTAGAGGTGTAAACGCATACGCCGAACTAATCAATGCAGAAGGTTTAGATCAAGTTGTTGCTAGGCATTATGCGATAAGGGATGGATTAAGACAAGCATTGAAAGCATTAGATTTGGAATTATTGGTTCAAGATGTTTATGCGTCTCCTACTGTCACTGCGTTCACTCCAAAATCTAAAGATGAACTCAACTATATTAAGAGTGAATTAAAAAATAGATTTGCCATTACAATTGCTGGTGGCCAGGGTCATTTAAAAGGCCAAATATTACGTATTGGCCATATGGGGCAAATATCGCCTTTTGATATTTTACAAGTTGTATCAGCGTTAGAAATACTATTGTCAGAATTTAGAAATGAATCTTATGTTGGTAAAGCTATCACACAATATATGGAGGTCGTAAAAGCATATGTATAAAATTTTAGTTTCAGATCCAATTTCACCAGATGGTTTAAAAAGTCTAACAGATCATAGCGATTTTAATGTCGACATTCAAACTGATTTGAATGAAACAGAATTAGCTGAAATCATTCCTAACTATGAGGGTCTGATTGTACGTAGCCAAACCCAAGTCACATCTAATATCATTGCTGCTGCACCAAACTTAAAAGTTATCGCACGTGCTGGCGTTGGTGTGGATAATATTGATGTAGAAGCTGCTACTAAACATGGTGTTATCGTTATTAATGCACCTGATGGGAATACAATTTCAGCTACTGAACATTCGATGGCAATGATTTTATCCATGGCACGTAACGTCCCTCAAGCCCACCAATCATTAAAAAATGGTAAATGGGATCGTAAAGCTTATAGAGGCACTGAACTTTATAATAAAACATTAGGTGTTATTGGTGCTGGGAGAATTGGAATTGGTGTAGCAAAACGTGCACAAATCTTTGGTATGAACATACTTGCTTTTGATCCTTATCTGTCAGAAGACAAAGCTAAAGAACTTAATGTGACACGTGCTACAATTGATGAAATTGCTGAACAAGCAGATTTTGTAACAGTGCATACACCGCTGACTCCAAAAACAAGAGGTATTGTAGATAAAGCATTTTTTGACAAAGCAAAACCGACCCTTCAAATTATCAATGTTGCGCGCGGAGGTATCATTGATGAAGTTGCGCTTGTCGAAGCATTAGATACTAATCAAATTCAGGGCGCTGCAATTGATGTATTTGAAAGCGAACCTGCAACTGAATCACCACTTGTTGCGCATGATAAAATCATCGTCACACCACACCTGGGTGCATCTACTGTTGAAGCACAAGAAAAAGTTGCAGTCTCCGTTGCCAATGAAATCATAGACATATTTGAACACGGTAATGTCGTTAATGCGATTAACGCACCAAAAATGTCCTTCAATGAAATTAATGATGAATTAAAGCCATATATTGAATTAAGTAAATTAACTGGTGAAGTAGGTATTCAATTATTGGAAAAAGCCCCTCGTGAGTTACAAATTAAATATAAAGGGGATATCGCACTGGATGATACAAGTTTACTTACTAGAACCCTTGTATCAGGTGTATTACGCCAAGATTTAGCAGAACGTGTCAACTTAATAAATGCCTTAGTATTACTAAATGAGCAAGGTGTATCATATAATATAGAAAAAGATACCAAACATCGTGGGTTTAGCAATTATATTGAATTGACTTTAATTAATAAAGACACACAAATTAAAATTGGTGCAACTGTACTAAATGGCTATGGCCCAAGAATCGTACGTATTAATGAATACCCTGTTGATTTCAAACCTGAAAAACATCAATTGGTTATCAATCATAACGATAGACCAGGTATCGTAGGACGTACAGGTCAAATATTAGGTGAATACAATATCAATATCGCTTCTATGCATTTAGGGCGCACAAACCAAGGTGGTAATGCGTTGATGATTTTATCAATTGATCATCCTGTAACACAAGATGTAATCGATGGTTTATATGAAATCGAAGGATTTAATCTAATAAGAAGTGTAGAATTAGATGTTGCAGTAAGTGAAAATTATAATATTTAACAATAATAAGCTGAAAGGACAACAAAATGATTGTCCTTTCAGTTTTTTATCAATATACTTTTAATTTGAACTATTATTAACTGTCTTATTCATATGAAGTACTATTTAAGCGTCTGGACATAAATAGCAGAAAAATAGAGGCTGGGACATAAGTCCCCATTCTCTAAATAAGAGGACCAATCCATAATATGGATTGGTCCTCTTTATAATTAAAATATTACAATTTTGACTGTACATGCTTGCCTGGGGATATGGCTCGAGGCTATAGTCTCTCGCTCATATCATCCCTAACTATTTCTATATGCGCTTTAGTTCAAGTAAACCCTGTAAGTCATTAATCGTAATCAGCGTTAACAAGGTGTAAATATATATTAATATCCCTTATATTCTTCAATCTTCAATATTTGTATTATAATAAGATATCTCGAATTTCACCAACATGATTGACAATATATTCAGCATCATAGCTTTCTAATTCCTCACGTGCATTTTGTCCTTTCAAACCGGTTAAAGGACCAATAAAAGTTGCACCTATCTTTTTCGCACTTAATAAATCAGCTAATGAATCACCCACAATAAATACTTCATTTGGGTTTACACGATTTTCTTGATTTGTTGCATATTTTTTATAATGTTGCAAATCATTACCATCTAGCGTTGCTAAATAGCTAAATGGATTGGGTTTCCCTAGCGGCTTTAAATCAGGAAAATGTTCTTCTGCAATCAATACATCACTAGCAGTCACAATATGTAAATCGTCAAACAATGATTTAATCCCTAATGTTTCAAATGGAACGATTGTCTCAGTACGTGGTCGGCCTGTAGCAATGGCAATTTGGTAACCAGCGTCTTTTAAATCTTCTAACAATTGCTTGATTTCACTAACAGGTCTAAGCACTACCTCTTGATATATATAGCCTTTTTTAAAGTCAGTGCGTTGTTGTTTCTGTTCTACTTCATGATATAATTCGCAACCTAAATACCATTCCTGATATATTTCTTGTGCTAGCGTCCAGAAAGGACTTTTCAACTCAAATAATTCAGCATCTTTTGTATTTAATTGTACTTTTGCATGTTCAATTAATGCTTGATATATATTTTCTTTACCAGAACTTAAACCATCTAAAAATGAAAGAGGTAATTCAAAATTAAGCTCAATATTAGAAATATGATCACCGAGAAATTGTAGCGTTTTTTCACTAAAGCTTTTTGAATTCAATGCAATAAACAATTCCTCTTGAGTAAGTGATTTGCATAAGTCAATGTAATGCAATGCAATAACAATAAATAACATATCCCAGTTTGAATTCAACCCTAAAGATTTTAACTTTGTTAAGATCTCATCATGGTAGAAGACAATCTCTCTTATTTCAGAAATTTGCTCATCATCCAGTTCATGAAAATCTATAGATGGGTCAATAGCAATATAATCTTTACTCATTAACATTTCATAAACCGTTAATGCAGATACATCAAAGCACCTTTCTTCACTTAAAAACACACCATCAACATCAAATAATACCGACTTCATCTTAGTTCCTCTCCTTTAATCAGAAAATTCTGATACTAGTATATCGTACTATTTACATGTGAAAAGAGCAATGTATTTCCAAAAGATATATATAGAAATATATTATTAATTTCATGAAATTAATTTGAAAATAAAATCACGCTTGAAAATGAAACGATAACATGTACTTATCGCTAATTTCCAAACGTGATTGTATGAATTGCTACAACTTTATAATAAAACTTTCAAACGACGTCTATCTAACTATGATCTTCTAGTTGTGCTTCCATTTCGTCTGCTACTTGTTGTACTTGCGTCCCAATGATAACTTGGGTGTTGTGCTTACCGCTTGTTGTAACACCTACTGCACCAGCACTTTTTATCTTAGTTTCATCAATAATACTATTATCATTGAGTTCCATACGTAAACGAGTAGCACAATTTGTTAAAGAAGTAATGTTTTCTTTGCCACCAAGACCTTCTACGATTTGACTAGCCGTTTTTGAATACTTATTTTTCTGTAACTCCCCTTCAGACTCAGCTGAATCTGCAGTGTCACCTGTTGTAGCTTCTTCTGATGTCGGGTCAGGTAGTAAGTTATCACCACGACCAGGTGTATTAAGTTTCAACCATTTTATCGCTAATCTAAATACAACATAATAAATCACAAAGAACACTACGCCTTGAACCATTAACATCAGTGGATGATTTGCTACTGGATTAATCAGAGATAGTAAAAAGTCAATTAACCCCGCACTAAATGAGAACCCTGCCGTCCAGTGGAATAGCGCTGCAATAAACAGAGATAAACCAGTTAATAGTGCATGAATGACAAATAGTATTGGTGCTACAAACATAAATGAAAATTCGATTGGCTCAGTCACGCCAACGAAAAATGCTGAAATCGCTCCACCAAACATTAAGCCATAAACTCTTTTTTTCTGTTTTGTCTCAGCAGTATGATACATCGCTAATGCTGCTGCTGGAATCCCAAACATCATTACTGGGAAGAAACCAGCCATATAGCGTCCTGTAATACCTTTAACGGCACCATCACCCGTTTGGAATTTAGCGATATCATTAATACCTACTAAATCTAACCAGAACACTGTATTCAATGCATGGTGCAACCCGGTAGGTATTAACAAACGGTTGAAAAAGCCATATAAAAATGCACCACCAGGTCCTAAATCCAATATCCATGTTCCAAATGTAACAATTGCTGAGTACACAACCGGCCAAACAAATAACATAATAACTGCTATAAATATACTAAAGAATGCAGTTAAAATAGGTACCAAACGTTTACCACTAAAGAACGATAACGCTGCTGGTAACTCAGTTTTACTAAATCTGTTATACGTATATGCAGCAACTAAACCGATAATCAAACCGATTAAGACGTTTTGATTATTCATTTGTTCGAACGCTTCATTTACTCCTGTTTCTTTCACACCCAATAATGGTGCTAATTTTTCAGGACTAAGCACGACGGTTGTTAAGAAGAAACCAACAGCTGCAGCAAGCGCCACTGCTCCGTCATTTTTTTTCGCCATACCTAAAGCGACCCCAATTGCAAATAATATTCCCAGTTGTTCTAGTATCGTTGACCCTGCTGTAGAAAAGAACGCAGCTATAGTTGGCAATATACCAAGTGCTGTTAATGCATTACCAATACCAACGATAATAGCAGCTGCTGGTAACACTGCAACTGGCAACATGAGCGATCTTCCCAAACGTTGAAAGAAACTATACATAATCATTCCCCATTTCCCAATAAATTACCCAAAAAATCACCACATGTACAAAATGTCCACGTGGTGAATGAAAGCGTTATACTTGTTGTCATTGTACAGTTCCATAATAACACAAGTTTTATAAAATTCGTATATAAAATAAGATTCAAAATGAGTAAAATGAATTATTTATGTGCTACAGACGCATTTAATTCATTTTGTAATTGAATTGTTCTTTTTTCCAATTCTTTTGTTAAATATTCTAATTTTTCATTTCGTTTCATATCTTTTGGTAAATTTTTAGTGTCGATAGGTTCACCAAATTTAATAATTGATTTGCCTGTGATTAAGCCCTGAATTTTTTTGGGACCAATATATGCCGCTGGTAAGATGGGTGCTTGTGCCATCATAGCAATTGTAACTGCACCTCGTTTCATCGGTGAACCTTCGTCATATTTCATACGATGGCCAGTTGGAAAAATACCAACTGTTTTATTTTCTTTTAATAATTTAATTGGCTTTTTCAACGTGCTTGGACCAGGATTTTCTCTGTCGACTGGAAAAGCATTAAGTGAACTTAAAAATCCACCGAACCATTTATTATTAAACAACTCTTTTTTGGCCATATAATGAATTTGATTTGGATAAATAGCCATACCTAACATAATGACTTCATTGTAACTTTCGTGAGTACAAGTGACGACATACCTATGTAATTGAGGAATATTTTCTTCCCCTTGCACTTCTAATGATTTACATATTTTACGTATAATTAAATTTAATATACTGCTAATAAATCTATACATTTTTCCACCTACTTTTTTCACCTTATATTACCTTATTGATTCTATCATTTAGTGCATTAATGAACAAGATAATTTATATTTCAGTCTAAAGTTGTATAGTGATATACTAGAAAAAGTTGGACAAAGCTTTCATAATAGGAGTTAAAGAATAAATCGGAGGTATAATATGTCAGATTTGAACAATGATCAAAATACAAACAATAAACAACCTGAGGCGCAAACATCAAATCACAGCCGACCAACATTTAGTAATCGAACAAAACCAAAATTTCCATGGTTCAAAACAGTACTTGTTGCACTCATAGCTGGTATCATAGGTGCACTCATCGTCTTAGGTATTGGTAAAGTAATGGAAAATACAGTTTTGGACGATAACGGTTCAACTGTTAAAGAAGCGAGTAATAACAATAATGCTGGTAATTCATTAGATGGCAAAAGTGATAAATATGATTCTGTGAATCAAATGATTACAGATGTATCACCTGCAATTGTTGGTGTCATTAATATGCAAAAAGCTCAAAATTTAGATGACTTACTTAAAGGGAAATCTGCTAAATCAGAAGAAGCTGGCGTGGGTTCTGGTGTGATTTATCAAAAAAATGATGGATCCGCATATATTGTTACAAATAATCACGTAATCGATGGTGCTAGTGAAATTAAAGTACAGTTACATAACTCTAATCAAGTAGATGCCAAATTAATAGGTAAAGATGCACTTACTGATATTGCTGTATTAAAAATTGATGATACCAAAGGTACAAAAGCGATAAACTTTGCAAATTCTTCTAAAGTAAAAACTGGTGACAGCGTATTTGCAATGGGTAACCCACTAGGTTTAGAATTCGCAAATTCTGTAACATCAGGTATCATTTCAGCTAGCGAACGTACAATTGATACGCAAACATCAGCAGGTGCGAACAAAGTAAATGTACTACAAACGGATGCAGCCATTAACCCTGGTAATTCTGGTGGTGCATTAGTAGATTTAAATGGGAATTTAGTAGGTATAAATTCTATGAAAATAGCAAATGAACAAGTTGAAGGTATTGGTTTCGCAATACCTAGTAACGAAGTGAAAGTTACAATTAAAGAACTCGTTAAAAATGGAAAAATCGATCGCCCTTCTATTGGTATTGGTTTACTAAATTTAAGCGAAATTCCAGATGAATATAAAAAACAATTAAATACAGATAAAAAACATGGTATATATGTAGCCAAAGTATATGCTGATAATGGACTAAAAGAAGGCGACATTATTACAAAAATAGATGATGAAAAAGTCCAAGAAGATACAGAACTACGCTCTTATTTATATGAACATAAAAAACCAGGTGACAATGTTAATCTAACAATTGAAAGAAAAGGAAAAACACAAAGCGTAGATGTAAAATTAACAGAACAAAAGTCCAATAGCACAGACTCATCTAAAGAAGAAGTCGTCCCTTTTAATTAATAAAATGTATTAATATGTAAGCAAACAGAACACTTATTTTAATCTTTAAATAAAGGAGTTTGGATATCAATGATGTCCAAACTCCTTTTTATCTTTCAATTCTTACGATTAAAAATGACCTTATTTATAATTGATCATAAAGTATTTTTTCTTACCTCTACGCACAATTGTAAATGCATTATCGATCTTATCTTCATCTGACAATTCATAATTTACATCTTGTTGTCTTTCACCGTTTATATAAATCGCCCCATTATTTATGTCTTCACGTGCTTGTCTTTTAGATGAAGATATGCCCGTTTCAACAATGGCTTCAACAATGTTCGAAGTCGTGTGGTTTAAGTCAACTTGTGGTACATCTTTAAATCCTTCTTTTAATTCTTTAGCTGAAAGTGATTTCAAATCACCTGAAAATAACGCTTGTGAAATTCTAATTGCATCATCTAATGCATCTTGGCCATGAATAAATCTAGTTACATTTTCAGCTAATGCTTTTTGTGCTTCTCGTAAATGTGGTGCTTCTTGCAATGATTTTTCTAAATCATTTATTTCTGCTTTACTTAAAAATGTGAAGTATTTTAAAAATTTAATAACATCTTCATCTGTTGAATTAATCCAAAATTGGTAGAATTCATAAGGACTTGTTTTGTCAGCATCTAACCATACTGCTCCACCTTCTGTTTTACCAAATTTTTTCCCATCAGATTTAACTACTAGTGGAATCGTTAGACCAAATGCTTCATTTTCCCCATACATACGACGCATGAGTTCAATACCACTAGTGATATTGCCCCATTGGTCTGAACCGCCCACTTGAATTTTACAATTGTATGTTTGATTAAGATGTCCGAAATCAATTGCTTGTAAAATTGTGTAAGTAAATTCTGTAAATGAAATACCGTGTTCTAAACGCGTTTGAATAGAATCTTTGCCTAGCATGTAATTTACACCGACATGTTTACCATAATCACGTAAAAATTCAATTAATGATATTTGTCCAAGCCAATCTTTATTATTAACTAGTTTTGCACCTTTATTTGTGTCAAATTCAAAAATTTTATGCATTTGTTTACTAATACTTTGTACATTGGTTTCAACTTGTTCCTCAGTTTGTAACTTTCTTTCTTCTGATTTACCAGATGGGTCGCCTATCATTCCAGTACCGCCACCAATTAACACAAGTGGTCGATGACCATGCTCTTGAAAACGACGTAAAGTTAAGAACGGTAATAAATGACCAATGTGTAAACTATCTGCAGTTGGATCGGCACCACAGTATAACGTAACTTGTTCTTTATTTAATAAATTTTCAATACCTGTTTCATCCGTTTGTTGATAAATTAAGCCTCTCCATTTTAATTCTTCTATTAATGCATTTGTCATGATATCAACCTCCTAATTAAATATTGATAAAGTTTTGAATAGGCTTTATTTGCATCATTTCTATGATTCAAGAAAATAGTCTCAGAAATGCAAAAAAGCGCCCTTACATAATTATGTAAGGGCGCATATGCACGGTACCACCATACTTTAAGTCAAACAACTTTATTAATGATACGTTCATTAACTAAAACGTTTGGATAATTACGCTATAAAGGTGTATTCATATAAAGACCAACGTTAGTTCGCAGCAATCACTAACTCTCTGAAGATGATACAATATATTACTTCTCCTCTATCCAAAAACGATATCGAATTGATATTAATTATATTTAATTCTATTTTAAAAGTCAACACTCTGTATTATGTTATAATACTGTTTAGCTAAGGAGGACCACTATGGAAAAACAGATGTTTGATATAGACAATTATAAAAATAAACAACTTACTAGACTGGAACAGTTTGAATTTATTTATAAAAAAATCAAACACTTTTTCGTAGGTTTGTTTTTCATATTCAGCTGTTCTTTGGTTATCTTACTCGCAATATCTGTACTTTATTTTCAAAATTTAACAAAAGAAGCAACGCATATGTCAGATAATGAATTAAAACATAAATTATTAAATGTGTCTGGTAATGAAGATATTGATTATAAAAGTGATAACATTTTATCAGAATATAACAATTCTATTAATACACTTATCGTTGGTCCAAAACATGTTAATAGTAATGTGATCAAAGCATTAACCGCTTCAGAAGACAGCTTGTTCTTTCAACATAATGGTATTTTACCTAAAGCCGTTTTAAGGGCGATTGGTCAAGATATATTTAATTCGATGGATGCTACGGGCGGTAGTACAATTACACAACAACTTGTTAAAAATCAAGTTTTAACCAATAAAAAAACATATAACCGAAAAGCAAATGAACTAGTACTCTCAATGCGTGCTGAAAAAATACTGACTAAAGATGAAATTTTATATACATATTTAAATATTGTTCCTTTTGGTCGTGATTATAATGGCACAAATATTTCTGGGATAGGTTCAGCTGCTTATAGTATTTTTGGCAAACCTGCTGAGGATTTGAATATTGCTGAATCTGCTTATTTAGTTGGGTTATTACAAAGCCCCTACTATTACACACCCTATAATGAAGATGGCTCACTTAAACCTAGTGATCAAATCCAAGTCAGTTTAAATAGACAGCATTATGTATTAAAACGTATGTTAGTAGAAGATGAAATTACCCTTTATGATTATAGACGTGCAGAAAATTATGATATTAAATCTCATTTAATGACTAAATAAAATTATTCATTAATATATTTTACCAAAGTAAAGACTAATCCATACGTAAATGAGTTAGTTTTTATATCTCTAAGATAAACAACATTGCACATAGAAAAACACTTTCGAATGATTCATTTAAAACGAATTCAACGAAAGTGTTTTTATTTAGTCTCACTGATTGAGGTCAGTTTCGTTATAAATTGACCCCTATTTTAAAGTCAGAAATCGTTAGGCCTTTTTCTAAACTTTTTAAACAAATATTTAGAATAAACCAACTGCATGTCCATCATCTGTAACATCCATTTTTAATGCGGCAGGTTGTTTAGGTAAACCAGGCATTGTCATTATTGCACCAGTCAGTGCGACAATAAACCCTGCACCTGTTTTCGCTTCTAATTCACGGATTGTAATTTCAAAACCTTCAGGTGCACCTAATAACGTTGCATCATCTGAAAATGAATATTGTGTTTTGGCCATACATACAGGATAATGATCCCAACCATTTTCTTTAAATTGTTTTAATTGTTTTTGAGCTTTACTACTAAATGTTACTTTGCTACCGCCGTAAATTTCTTTTACGATTGTTTCAATTTTATCTTCTAATGGTTGCTCTAGTTCATATAAATGTTTGAAATCTTGTGGTTGTTCGATCACTTCTAACACTTCGTTAGCTAAATCGATTCCACCTTTACCGCCTTTTTCCCAAACTTCTGTTAAAGCTAGTCGTACACCATTTTCTTTTGCCCATTCTTGAACAAATTTAGTTTCTGCATCTGTATCGTGAATAAATGCATTTAATGCAATCACTGGTTCTAACCCATATTTTTTCACGTTATTTACATGGCGTTCTAAGTTTACAATTCCTGCTTTTAATGCATCAACGTTTTCTTCTTTAAGGTTGTCTTTTGCAACGCCGCCATGCATTTTAATCGCGCGAATCGTAGCTACTACTACGACTGCTGATGGTTCAAATCCTGCCTCACGTGCCTTGATATTAATAAATTTCTCAGCACCTAAATCTGAGCCAAAGCCTGCTTCTGTTACGACAATATCAGCTAATTCTCTTGCTGTTTGAGTAGCAAGAATTGAGTTACAACCATGTGCAATATTTGCAAATGGGCCACCGTGTACTAATGCAGGTGTACCTTCAATCGTTTGGACTAAATTTGGTTTGATTGCGTCTTTAAGTATCATTGCTAATGCACCTTCAACTTTTAAATCCGCAACAGTGACAGGTTTACGATCTCTTGTATAACCTACTGTAATTTTGCTGATTTTAGATTTTAAATCTTGAATATCATTAGCTAAACATAAAATTGCCATAATTTCTGAAGCCACTGTAATATTGAAACCATCTTCACGTGGTACACCTTGCGTTGGCCCACCTAATCCTACGATCACATTTCTTAGCGCACGATCATTCATGTCTAAAACGCGTTTCCACTCAATTCTTCTTTGGTCAATGCCTAAGTCATTGCCTTGATGAATATGGTTATCAATAAATGCTGATAAAGCATTATTCGCTGTAGTAATCGCATGGAAATCACCATTAAAATGCAAGTTAATATCTTCCATCGGTAACACTTGAGCGTATCCGCCACCTGTCGCTCCACCTTTAATACCAAACGTTGGTCCTAAAGCTGGTTCACGTAATGCAACCATTACATTTTTCTTTAATTGGTTAAATGCATCAGACAAACCAACAGTAACTGTTGATTTCCCCTCACCAGCTGGTGTTGGGCTCATAGCTGTTACTAATACGACTTTCCCTTTGTTATCTTTTTGTTTAACTTGGTTAATATCTATCTTAGCCTTATAGTGTCCATATGGTTCTAAAGCATCTGCTGGAATACCTACTTTTTCAGCTATGTCCCCTATAGGTTGTAATGTTGATTGATTAGCAATATCTAAGTCTGATAAATGTGCCAAATTCATTCGCCCCTTCTTTTATAAATTTTAATCACTATTAAAAATCAAATTTTAATCAGTGAGTCAAAATTCCTTACATATTCATAATAACCAAATAATGTTGTGTTGTCGATTAATAGAGATAACGCTTTCAAAATAATAAGCTACTTTTGTAAAATTATGATATACATTTATACTCATATTGTTTTATTACACTAAAAACTCCTTTATTTCAAAATTTTAAGCAAAGTTAAAACCTATCAATAAAGGAGTGTTTTTAGCAATTTTTGCATGTGAAATAAAACTTTAACACTTTGTATTTAATTAATCTTCCATCGTACTTAAGTCGCCTTCTGGCAAGTCAAGCTCCCATGCTTTTAGTACGCGACGCATAATTTTACCTGAACGTGTTTTCGGTAATTTTTCTTTAAATTCTATTTCACGTGGTGCAGCATGTGCAGCTAAACCTTCTTTAACAAACTTACGAATTTCTTCTTTCAACTCATCACTTTCCTCAAATTCAGGGCGTAGCGCAACAAATGCTTTAATAATTTCACCGCGTACAGGATCTGGTTTACCAATGACGCCTGCTTCTGCAACTGCTTCGTGCTCCACTAATTTCGATTCTACTTCAAATGGACCTACGCGTTCACCAGCAGTCATGATTACATCATCAACACGACCTTGGAACCAGAAATATCCATCTTCATCTTTATAAGCTGAGTCTCCAGATACATACCAGTCACCAATGAAATACGATTCATATTTTTCAGGATTATTCCAAATAGAAATCATCATGGATGGCCAACCTTTTTTAATTGCCAAATTACCCATGCGATTAGGAGGTAATTCATTACCTTGATCATCTACAATTGATGCCTCAATACCTGGTAATGGTTTACCCATTGAACCTAATTTCACATCCATCGAAGGATAGTTTACAATCATATGGCCACCTGTTTCAGTCATCCACCAAGTATCTAGCACACGCAGTCCAAATACATCTTTTGCCCATTTAATGACTTCAGGGTTTAATGGTTCACCGACAGATAAAATACTCTTTAATGATGACAAGTCATATTTTTCAACAATATCATCACCAGCACTCATTAACATTCTTAATGCTGTTGGAGCCGTATACCATATAGTCACTTTAAATTCTTCTATCATACCATACCATGCTTCAGGAGAAAATCTACCTCCCGCAATACAATTCGTAACGCCGTTTAACCAAGGGCTAAATATACCATAAGATGTTCCAGTGACCCATCCTGGATCTGCTGTACACCAATACACATCATCATCTTTAAAATCAAGTACATATTTACCTGAAATATAATGTACTAACATCGCTTTTTGCGCATGTAATACGCCCTTAGGTTGACCAGTTGAGCCTGATGTATAATGTAAAATCAAACCATCATCTAAATCTAACCATTCCGTTTCAAATTGATCACTCGCTTGTTCAAATTCACTATTGAAATCTACATATGCACCATCTACATCATTATCAACTACAATGATTGTTTCTAAATTTGGTAACTTATCTACAGGTATTCTTGGCAATAAACTGTTAGTAGTAACTATTACTTTTGCCTCACTATTTTCTAGTCTATCTCCAACAGCTTTTTCCATAAATGCTTCAAATAATGGGCCTACAATTGCACCTATTTTCAAAATACCAAATAATGCAAAATAAAGTTCAGGTGTTCTTGGCATAAAAATAAATACACGATCACCTTTTTCAACGTTGGCTTTATCTTTTAAAACATTTGCAGCTTTATTTGATTTTGATTTCATTTCACTGAAAGTATAACTTTCTTGTCTCTGATCATCTTTATAATGAAGTGCAACTTTTTCTCCTTTACCTTCATCCACATGGCGATCGATACATTCATGCGCCATATTCACTTTACCTGTGTCATACCATGAAAATGCTTTTTCGACCTCTTTCCAATCAAAGTTGTTGTATTGCTTCTCATAGTTTTGAAGGTTAAAATTTCCTTCTTCCCCTTTATATACTTCTACTTTCATTCTAAATCCCCCTCTTAATGAAATCGAATGCTTAATGCATATTATAACTAACAAATTCACAATTTTCAAAATAATTGGTGTAAACGGATACATTATCGTGTTAATTTTCTCCGAAATCACTTATACTAAAAGTATTAAAGGGTGAATATGACATTCATCTACAGTCGTTTGGAGTGAAAAAATGGAACATATAAAAACGTATCAATTTCAAACATTTCATTTGGACGAAGGTACATTTATAATAGAAGGCCCTGTCTCTAGAGAAAATCTTGAACTTATGACTTTTGATGATGGACTTTCTGCTTTTCGACAACCTAACGATCAATTTATAGCTATAAAAGAAATTAGTGAATTAAAAGAAGGTAGAATTTTTGTAATTAGAAAGCATGACCATATTGTAGGTTATGTCACTTATCACTATCCTGATCCATTAGAACGTTGGTCTGATGGTAACCTTGAGTATTTAATTGAACTGGGTGCGATAGAAATTAGTTTACCTTATCGACATTTACATTTAGGCAGTAAACTCATTCGTTTAAGTTTGGCGGCCGATGAATATGAAGATTATATCGTTTTAACTACTGAGTATTATTGGCATTGGGATTTAAAAAATTCAGGTCTAGATGTTTTTGCTTATAAAAAATTAATGCAAAAATTAATGGGTTATGGGGGCCTAGAAATTTTTGCTACAGATGATCCTGAAATCACTAGTCACCCAGCAAATTGTTTAATGGCAAGAATAGGTGCACGCATTTCCATTGATCAATTACAAGCATTCGATGATTTAAGATACAAGAATCGCTTTTTCTTTTAAAGGGGAGTTAAATCAATATGAGCAATACCCAAAAAACTGGTTTTGTTTATTCAAACGAAATCTTACAATACCGTTTTAGTAATCAACATCCTTTCAATCAAATGAGATTGAAACTGACAACTGAACTATTAAGTGATTTAGGTTATTTAAAACCTGAACATATTGTTAAACCGCGAATCGCTAAAGATGACGAATTAAATTTGATTCATAGCTATGATTATATACAATCTATTAGACGTGCATCACATGGCATTTTAAATGACAATGAAGCTAAGAAATATGGCTTAGATGGAAGCGATACACTACAGTTTAGAATGATGCATAAACACAGTGCACGCATTGTGGGTGGTGCCCTTAATTTAGCTGATAAAATTATGGACGGTACATTCACCAATGGTTGCCATTTAGGTGGTGGATTACATCATAGTTTGCCAGGTCGTGCCAATGGTTTCTGCATATACAATGATGTGGCAATTACCATTGCTTATCTCATCAAGCATTATGATTTACGAGTAATGTGTATAGATACAGATGCACATCATGGGGATGGAACACAATGGAGCTTTTACACTAACAACGATGCATTAATTTATTCTATACATGAAACAGGCAAATTTTTATTCCCTGGTTCGGGAAACTATACAGAACGCGGCAATGAACAAGGCTTCGGTTATACCGTCAATATACCACTTGAACCCTACACAGAAGATGATTCTTATCTAGAAGTCTTAAATGAAACATTAGAACCTGTGGTTGCCTCTTTCAAACCTGATATCATTGTGAGTGTGCACGGTGTAGATATTCATTATTTAGACCCACTCACACATATGAGTTGTACATTAAATGCACTATATGAAATCCCCTATAAAATTAAAGCATTAGCAGATAAATATACTGATGGAAAAGTAATTATGTTTGGTGGCGGTGGTTACAATATTTGGAAAGTTGTACCTAGGGCATGGACGCATGTTTTTTTAGCATTAATTGGTGAACAACAACAGCAAGGCAAATTACCTGAAAAGTGGATCGCTAAGTGGACACCCTATGCTACTTGTGAATTACCTACAACTTGGAAAGACCAAAAACTAGATTATCAATTGATACCTAGACGTAAAGAAATTACAGAAATCAATATGAAACATGCAACTCAAGTATTAAGTTGGTTTAAATAACATTGGTATTCATTATTTTATTACATAAAAATACAGACATGATAAAGCCCCACTACTCAGTTCGTTGAGTTAGTGGGGCTTTTGCACGAGTTGCAGATCAGGTGACACTTAAACCCTGTTCATTCTTACTTAACTCGGACAACGAAATCATGTTACATAAAATTTATGTCCAAGATTCTGCTGTTTTATTAACTTTATTGTGTTGTACCTCTGTATTCAATTCTATGTGGTAAAATCACATTAGGTTCATCAATTTCTTCTTCGTTCATATATTTGGTTAATAATCTCATTCCCACTGCACCAATGTCATACAACGGCTGAATCACACTTGATAATTGTGGTCTAACCATTTCAACTAAACGTGTGTTATTAAAACTAACAATTTGTAAATCATCTGGAACAGTTACACCTTCATCTTGTGCTGCATGAACTAAACCAATTGCTTGTTCATCACTAATTGATAAAATAGCATCTGGTTTAGTAGATTTTAATGCATCAAATGCACGTAAACCATCTTTATAGGTCTCATTGCCATTGAAAACTAATTGTTCATCTAATATTAATTGATTTTCTGATAAAACCTCTTTTAATCCTTCTAACACATCTTCTTGTGCCTTTTTGGAATAGTCTCCGCCTACAAAAGCAAAACGTTTTGCTCCTTTTTCTATTAAGTGCGCTGTGATTTCTTTTGCAGCTGTTTGGAAATCGATATTGACTGATGAAATTCCTTCATCTTTACCGTTTGTACCTGACACGACTACTGGAACAGATGATTTATTAATCAATTCTTTAATTTCTTCTGATATCGTTCCACCTAAAAAGATAATGCCATCTACTTGCTTACTTAATAAATTATTAAAAATTTCTTTCTCTTTGCCAGGGTCATTATCAGAATTCGATATGATTGAGTGATATTTATACATTGTAGCAATATCTTCTAAACCACGTGCGAGTTGTGAATAATACACATTTGAAATATCTGGGATGATTACCCCAACAGTCGTCGTACGTTTACTTGCTAATCCTCTTGCTACTGCGTTGGGACGATAACTCAACTTTTTAATAACTTCGTTCACTTTGTCTCGTGTTTCCGGTTTTACATTTTGGTTACCATTTACGACACGCGAAACAGTAGCCATAGATACCCTTGCTTCTCTAGCTACATCATAAATTGTTACAGTCATAAACTTCCTCCTTGAAAGCGATTTCTTTATTATTATACTCTGTTTTCATAACATTTTCAAAGTTTACCATATTTTTCGTAAATGTAAAATCATTTTGATTTGAATGTCATAATAATGTCAATTTCATAATAATTTATTAAATCTTATTTAAGTATAAGTTTTTATTTCTATTTCAATCATTTTCAAAAACAGTAATTAATATTAATATAAATTCATATAAATAGCTATTGAAAAGAAATATAAAAACCTCTATAAGCACCTAAATAATTAGTATGCAAAATAGAGGTTATAAAGTCATCGTATGATATAAATTATTTTAATTGTTTATTGTTATACATATCAGCTAATGGTTTTAATTCATTGTAGAATTTTTCAAATTCATTTAAATCCATTTGTTGACCGCTATCACTTAATGCAACAGAAGGATCTGGGTGAACTTCTGCCATAATACCATCAGCACCAACAGCTAAACCTGCTTTTGCAGTTGGTAACATGATATCTTTACGTCCAGTACTATGTGTAACATCTACTAAAACTGGTAAATGTGTACCCTGTTTTAAAATCGGTACTGCTGAAATATCTAATGTATTTCTTGTAGCTTTTTCATATGTACGTATACCACGTTCACATAAAATTATATTTTCATTACCTTGCGATGCAATATATTCAGCTGCAAAGATAAATTCTTCGATTGTAGCGGCTAATCCACGTTTTAATAATACTGGCTTATTAGAACGTCCTGCTTCTTTTAATAATTCGAAATTTTGCATATTACGCGCACCAATTTGGAAAACGTCTAAATATTGATCAGCGATTTCAAAATCTGCTGGATTTACAATTTCACTTACAACATTTAAACCATATTTATCTTTTGTATTTTTAAGTATTTTTAGTCCTTCTTCACCTAAACCTTGGAAATCATAAGGTGATGTACGAGGTTTAAACGCTCCACCTCTAATGAACTTTTCACCTTTAGCTTGTAAATTTGCTGCAACTGTATCTACTTGTTCTTGTGATTCAACTGAGCATGGACCAAAAACAAAAGATTTATTACCATCACCAATAATACCTTTATTATCAAACTGAACAATCGTATCTTCTGGTTTCAATTTTCTAGATACATATAAATGTTTTTCATTCTCTGATTTTTGCAAGTCAGTAGAGGCTTTAAATATTTCTTTAAATAGTTGTTTAATCACATTATCATTAAACGGACCTTCGTTTTTATCTAATAGTTGGTTAATCATTTCTTTTTCACGTTGAGGGTCATAAACCATTGTACCCTGCTTGCGCTTTTCTTCACCTATTTTTTGTGCAATCTTCCCTCTTTTAGATAATAGGTCTAGTATTTGTTCATTAATTCCAACAATTTCATCTCTGTATTCTTGTAATTTGTCTGTCATTTTAGTCACCTCTATGAAAATTTTACAGCGATATTTTATTCTGCTTTAAAGCGATAAAATATTTGTTAAACGTAATTCTAACAATAACTGCATATAAGTTCAAGTCTCAAACGTAAAAAATCACTTTTAAAGTGAATACGTTTAATGATAACTGAATTTTCTGTTATTTTCTAGCCGTATTTTTACACTATTCCATAAATAATCAAATTATACCAACGTCTCATCACAACGTATGCAAGGATATTATACCCCACTTGATATAAGTAGCTATACTTATGTTATCTAATGCGGGTAGTTGATTCGTTAATTTTTAGTTTACTGATAATTGTAGGAATAAGTGCTGAAGTGTCCATTGACAGTGTATGTTGAGTAAAGATATACATTTCACATATAAGGCATTTCGTTAATTTAGTTGAGTAATGTTTATTAAATTATACGTAAGTGCCTTATTTTTTGAGTAACAAAATATCAATTATACCGATTTTGTAATGTGCTGACACCTAGGGGAATCGTATGAGTGAGAGACTACAGGCTCGAACCATATCCTAGCCAAGCATGGACAGTCAAAACCATAGGATTTTAACTATAAATAGGACCAATCCATATTATGAATTGGCCCTCTTATTTTGAGAATAGAATTTATTCCAAAATCACATAACAGTTTTTAATCATTAAATGTTCTTTTATCTATTTTACTTTTTGCTTTTTCAGTCTTTTTGCTTTGCAATCTATTTTTTGAATATGTTGGCACCTCATTGTCAGAATTAGAGCTATCAGTACTATTATTAGAAGATTGCTTACTAATACCTTGTTCAGCATTATCATGTACAATTATACCGTCTTTAAACGACACACTTTTATGTGTTTGTTTAACACGTTGCTCTGCAGCCTGAGGTGTATTTTTAGTTGAAGATTGATCATGTTTATCAGCAGAATTTTCTACTTTATTATTATTTTCAACTGCATTATCTAATTTCTTTGTAACTAAATTAGGCACTTCTTGATTACCTTTGACTGTTAAAGATTCAGGTTTTAATAAATTAACGGTTTTTTCAGCTACTTTTGGGTCTTTAGACATTGCATCACGTTTTTGACTCGCTGCTAATGCTAATCCCGAAGCAGTAATACCACCTGCAATTGTTGCTGAATTTAAGCTATCTTTAGCTTCAGTCTTGTCATTTTTTGTAACTAAATTAGGTACTTCTTTTTTAGAATTAGATTTTACACTTTCTTCTGTTACAAGTTCAGTTGTATTTTTCTTAATTGTCGGGTCATTTGTTAAAGCTTTATTTTTTTCTTCAGCAGCATTGGCTAATTTCGTAGCCGATACTGTATCATTTTTTTGTGATTCGTTAGACGTTGAAGCAACTGTAGAATCAGCTAAATGATGTGTTTCTGACTCTTTCTTGATTGCATTTTTTTGAGCATTCTTTTCACTATCAGTTGGTTGTGCTTGTTCATCAATATTATTCAAGCCTTCTGATGTTTCATCCGATTGTTGTTCAGTTAATGTATCTTGTGCTTGTGGTGACGTATCAGATAAGTTGTGAGTAGCCGTCTCTTGTTGAATTGCAACTTTTTGCGCACCTAATTCATTGTTTGTAATTGCTTTTTCTTTAATATGCGCAACTTGACGTTCTGCTTCTAGTTTGTCATTTTCAGCTTCTTTAACTACATTTGATTTGAATGTTTTATTACTTTTAGGAACGGATTTCTCACTTTGACGTGATTTACTAATAGACACTAATCCTACAGCCGAACCTATCACAGCACCTACTATAAATCCATAAACAAACACATTTCTAGCACCGGAAGTAAAATATTCTGGTACTTCATAACTTTCTAAATTTCTTTCGTAATCATCTCGATTATAGTACTTCATATTTGAATGCCTCCTATAACAAATGCACTTAAATAAGTTTATACCTCATTTAAGTGCATTTGTTTTTTAAGTATATAAATGATTAATGGTCAACACGTGTAGTATAGCTGTGATTTGCATCATTTGCTACGCTACTTGTTTTATAATTTGCACTTTCTCTACGATTTCTTCTGTTTTGCCATTTGTCAGCAACTTCCATTGCAACATTTGACCATTGTACAACTTGAGAAATTTTATCTTCATTTTGAGAAATATTGTGCGTGATTGAGTTTGTTACTCGATCAACAGAACCATTTAATGTTTGAACTGAATCACCGATACCTTTAACAGCATCAACGACAGAGTTTAAACGTTCTGATTTATCTTGAATATCTTCAGTTAAGCGATTCGCTTTATGAAGTAAATCAGTAGACTCACGTGTAATCCCTTGAATTTGTCCTTCAACTCCATCAAGAGTTTTAGCAACGTGATCTAAATTTTTCTTAACTGAAAGTAATACAACAACGATTCCTATACATAACACTAAAAAAGCAATCGCTGCAATTATTCCAGCTATAGGTAAAATCCATTCCATTAAAAACGCCTCCTAAAAAAACATATGTTGTTATTTAATATAAATACCCACATCATTTTAACATAAACATATTAAAATGAGGTAGTTACACCGATATTTTCCATATATGCGCGCTGGATTTTTTGTATATCGCCTGCACCCATAAATAAGATAACCGCATCTTCATATTGTTCTAAAGTATTTACACTTTGCTCATCAATAAGTTTAGAACCATCTACCCTTTCAACCAAGTCTTGAATAGTTAGTTCGCCATTGTTTTCTCTTATTGAGCCGAAAATTTCGCATAAAAATGTTTTATCCGCAAGACTTAAACATTCAGCAAATTCTTCTAAAAAAGCTTGTGTTCTACTGAAAGTATGTGGTTGGAAAACAGCTATAACTTCTTTATTAGGATATTTTTTTCGTGCTGTCTCAATTGTAGCACTAATTTCTCTTGGATGGTGAGCATAATCATCTACTAATACTTGTTTACCTGCCTTAGTTTCATTAAATCTACGTTTTACACCACCAAATGTTTCTAACGCTTCTTTAATATTATCAACGTTCAATCCTTCTAAATAACTGATTGCTATTACAGCAAGTCCATTTAAGATATTATGGTCTCCAAATTGTGGAGATAAGAAGGTATCATAAAAATTATTATTAATATAAACATCAAATTGTGTACCCTTCTCACTAATTTGAATATTATCCGCATAAATATCGTCATTTTCAGAAAATCCATAATAATAAATAGCTACATCTGCTTTTAAATCACGAAGATATGGATCATCTCCCCATGCGATAATTGCTTTTTTTACATTTTGCGCCATTTCTTGAAAGGCATTAAAAACATCATGTACATCTTTAAAATAATCTGGATGATCAAAATCAATATTTGTCATAATTGTATAATCCGGATGATAACTTAAAAAATGTCTACGGTATTCGCATGCTTCAAAAGCAAAGTAATCACTAGCTGGAATACCTAATCCAGTACCGTCACCAATTAAAAAGGATGTTTTTTTATCTCCATTCATAACATGTGATAGTAAACCAGTTGTTGATGTTTTACCATGCGCACCTGTTACAGCAACTGAAGTATATTGGTTAATAACATGACCTAAGAAATCGTGATAACGAATCACTTCTAAATTTAAATCATGCGCGCGTACAACTTCTTCATGCGTATCAGGAAATGCATTACCTTGAACAATGACCATATCTTCCTTAATATTATCTGCATCAAAAGGGAGAATTTTTATACCTTTATTTTTTAATGCGACTTCTGTAAAAACATAATTCTTAATATCTGACCCTTGTACTTCATTTCCAAGATCATGCATGATTTGTGCTAATGAACTCATTCCGGCACCTTTAATGCCGACAAAATGGTAATGTGTCATTGTAACACTCCTTTATCTCTATATTAATTATCATTTAAATCAGACTCAGTGATATACACATCTCTGGGTTTAGAACCATTTGCTTCCGAAATATAACCTAACTGTTCTAATTGGTCTACAATTCTAGCAGCTCGATTATAACCGATTTGGAAATGTCTTTGTATCAGTGAAGTAGAAATATGTCCTTCTTGTACCATAAATCGACATACATCGTCGAATAAGTCATCTTGCGGATGACTTTCTACTTTTTTCAACAATTCTTTTTCTTCAAAAAGATAATCAGGTTCACGTTGCTGTTTTATAAAATCAACGACATCATCAATTTCTTCATCAGAAACGAAAGTTCCTTGGACACGTATTGGTTTGTTCATTCCACTTCCTAGGTAGAGCATATCTCCATAACCTAATAAGCGTTCTGCTCCACCACTATCTAAAATTGTACGTGAATCTACGCTTGAAGATACCATAAAAGCAATACGTGTCGGTATGTTCGCTTTGATTAGCCCTGTAATTACATTTACAGATGGTCTTTGTGTTGCAACTAACATATGAATTCCACATGCGCGTGCTTTTTGTGCAATTCGTGCAATTGATTGTTCAACCTCTTGTGGCGCCATCATCATTAAATCAGCTAATTCATCTATTACTATAACAATTTTTGGCATTCTATCTTCATAATTTGCCTTTTTATTAAATGCAGTAATATTTCTAACATGATATTTAGCAAATACTTTATAACGACGTTCCATTTCTTCCACTGCCCATTTTAAACTTTGTGTAGCAGCTTTAACATCTGTAATAACAGGAGATACCAAATGTGGCAAACCATTATATGGTGCCAACTCAACCATCTTAGGATCGATAAGTAATAATCTTAGCTCCTCAGGATGATTTTTATACAATAATGACATTAAAATGCTGTTAATAGATACTGATTTACCTGAACCTGTAGCACCAGCAATTAATGCATGAGGCGTTTTTGCTATATCCATAACTAACGGCTCATTATTAATTCTAAGTCCCATAGCAACTGTTAATTTAGATTCAACATTTTTAAAAGTATTATCTTCTATGATAGAACGTAAATTAACAGGTGTTGAAGACTGATTTGGCACCTCAATGCCTACTAAACTTGTACCTGGAATAGGCGCTTCAATACGTATGTCTTTTGCTGCTAACGCCATTTTAATATCATCTTGTAAGTTAGTGATTCTTGATACTTTTACACCTTTTTCTACAGATAATTCAAAACGAGTCACACTTGGCCCTTCTGTAACAGTTTGAACTTCCGCAGGTACATTGAAATAGTAAAATGCTTCATTTAATTCTTGTTTCTTTTCTTCAATCCACTGATTATCTACTTCATGGACCTTAGGTTCATCCAGTAAATCAATACTCGGAAGTTTAATATTTGGACCTTTTCGTATAGTTGTTTTGCTTTCTTGGGATGCTTGCATGCTTTGGTTCTGCTGATTCACAGAATTTGATTTATGAGAAACGGTAGCATCTACAGAATGTTTATCCACATGATTGGTTTCTGCATTTTGTGGTTGTCCATTATACCTGTGACTTATAACTTCATTTTTGTCATCTATGCTGGATGCTACTTCTTCATCCTCAGTCAACGTTTCAGATTCCTTATTTATAAACGTATCTTTTGACTCATTAGCATTAGAATTATGTTCTTCCAGGTTAGTTTCAGTTTGCATTTGTTGATTAAATGCAGCAGTTGATTCATCTTTTTCACTTTGTGCCGTTTTATCTATTTTTTCATCTGATTGTTGTAATTCAGTATCATTTGAGTTCACAAAAGTATGTGTGTCGTTAAGATTTTTCTTGGCATCAAGCATTTTTTTTTTGTCAGATGGTGTCATTACTACATTGAAAGGTTTTGGTTTGCTTCCTTTCGAGTTGATTGTATTTTTATGTTGTTGATTGTTTTGTTCATCGCTATTCGCTTTAGCGTTTGTTTTAACATGATCTTGTTGTGCTTCATTTTCGTTATTCTCTGACATTTGTACGTCATTAGCAACTGTTTCTTCACCATTTTCATCCGCTTCAGTTGAAGTTGATAAATCTTCTTCATTCCGTGATTCATTCTGGTTAATATCATTAGACTCATCTACATATTGCTCATCTTCTTTTTCAAAATGATGATTGGTATGCAATGATGTATTATCTAATACATCATCATTTTCACATTGTGACGTTTTTCGTTCATTGTTATTAGTTTGTTGAGTCAAATCAACTGTATTTTGTGTCGTATCTTTTTGATTATCTGAAATTTCTCTATAGGTAGCTTCCGAAACACCAGTATTATCAATAGTTCCATTTGAATTTTCGTCATGTTGGTGCAAATGATTGTCTATATCTGCATGATCAATATCTTGAGAAAGATTTGTTTCATCGTTAGCATGATTCGTTGATGATTCCGTAAGATTTGATGCTGTTTCTACATTTTCTGTTTGATTTTCATTTGTATTTGAAACATCGTCAGAGTCGTTAATGTTATGTACATTACTTATATTGTCTAAATTAATTTCTTGATAATTGTATTGTGACGTATCAATTTGGTCAGTTGTATCATGTTCATCCGTTGCATCTTCACCAGACGATTTTGTTGAATAGTCTGTATCACTAATTTTATTTTGTGCACCATCTAATGAACTTTCTCCAATATATTGTTTTGCTTGCTGTGCATACATTTCATCAATTGCTTTTTGAATTGTATCTTCATTATTTTGTTGATTTTCTTGACGCTTCTGTTGCAATGCTTTTTTAAATTGACGTTTTTGAAGCACTTTACGTTCACGTTCGCGACGAATTTCTTCAACAATTTGAGAAGCATAGATATTTTCTATATTGATGGTATTATTCTTTTTTGGAGTAGTAGTAGCTTGTGATACATTTTCTTGTTGTATCGACTTATCTTGTAGTTGTTCATTGCTCTTTTTAGCTGATGGTTGTTCGCTATCAACTTGAGAAGGTTGATCAAACGTTGTTTCAGCAGTGTCATTATGGTCATTATTAGAATTTGATTTTCGTTCTTCTTGCACTTTATTTTCATTATCATCTTTAAAACGATGATTAGGTTTTATCACACCATTTTCTAAAGGGTGTGGTTTTTTAGTGCCAAAAATAGCTGACGGAACCTCGCTAGCTTTAAATTCACTTTTATGATATTGAGGGGTAGTGGGCTCATGTCTTTTTGTACTATGACCATTTTCACGTCCAGTACCACCTAAAACGTCTGTTTGAATTCTTGTTCTTTTGCCTTTGTGTTGTCTCTTTTCTTTTTGAACTTCATTATCTAATGACGCATTTGTTTTACTACGAGATGTTGCATATGATTCTTTAGATGATTGAGTAAATTTATCTGTAGCATTTTCATTAGCCATTTGTCTTCTTCTTCTATGACTGTGATTCTCAGTATGGTGACTAGTTGATTTATGGTCAGAATTTTTAAATTCATTTTCTGATTTTCCATTAATAGCGTCCTCAGTTTCACTATTTTCTTCTAAAACACGCATTGGAAATCTAAATTTCCCTTTAGGTCTCTCATAAACATCGTTATTTTGAGGAAGTAATGTGTCTTGATGTTCTTGACTCTTTTGACGTCGTTGGTTTCTTTTATTTAGATAGTCTTTATTAGGATCATTTTCTTCTCCAAATAATTTGTCGAACCAGCTCATTCGGACATTACCTCCTTCTATTCTTCAAAAAATGCCTGTCCAACTTTGTATTCATCAGACAATACCATAATACCTTTTTCCTGTGGTGCATTTGGTAAATTTAATTCTTTCATAGAACAAATCATTCCACTTGAATCTACACCACGTAAGGCTGCATCTTTAATAACCATTCCACTAGGCATTACTGCACCTACTTTTGCAACAACGACCTTTTGCCCTGCTTCAACATTCGGCGCACCACAAACAATTTGTAGCTTTTCTGTTGCTACATCTACATTCAATACACTTAATTTATCAGCATCAGGGTGTTTTTCTTTAGTTTCAACATAACCAACAACAAATTTTGGTGATAAATCTGCATTTAGTTCAAACGTGAAACCAGCATTTTTAATTGCTTGTTGTAAGTCCTGAATTAACTTCTCATCCAACTTTATATGTCCATTTCCATCAATATCTGACACTTTTGATGCATTGAATATATTAAAACCTACAATTTTGTTATCTTGACGAATTGCTACTACATCATTCTTCGTCTCATACGTAAATTCGCCAGTTGCGGGCTCAATTTGAAAAAAAGCTACATCTCCTACAGCTTCTTTATTGTAAAATAAATTCATTTTTTTAACTCCTTATTCCTTATCTTTATTTTCATATTGTTTTCGAGTTGCTTCTAATCTTTGGATGACATTTGGGTTTCTTTTTTGTTTATTATTTTTACCCAAAATAAATATTGGCTCAAAATGTCCATTATCATAAGCTAATGAAAGTGACGTAATTGGAACTAATCCTTTCGTGAAGAATTCCATCGTTAAGTGTGCCATAACATCGTAACCTGTTTTATTTCGAATATCAGCAATAATCAACACGTCTTGATGCGGTACTGCCACCAACATCTCACCTTCACATTGCGCTTGTATGTCATTTAAAAAGGTAGAATTTAAAATTCTACTGGCATCATAACCATCATTTGAATTTACAAAATAGAAGATATTACCCTTAACTTCATCGGTTTTATATTTGTTTTCAAGTTTTCGAACATTAAATAAAGCCATTTCTTTCACTTGTTGTTTAGTAAGATTTAATTTTTCTAACATTTGCTCATCTATCAATCGATAAGATTTTCCTAAATCTACTGCATAATAAATATTAGTTTCTGCAGTATGTTTATCTATAACAAATGAATTACCTACTTTGTCTTTTTTATCAAAACTAGGCGACCTTAATACAGGCATTATCTCAATATTCTCTGTTTCAGATAACGCCTCCCCTTTCATTTGTTCAATCGCTTCTTCGACATAATATACAATTTCATCTACAATATTTTCTTTTTGTTCTTTATATTTCGCTACAATTGTTGAAAGTTTGACAGTGACACCTTTGCCATTATCATTTCTAGATACGCGTAGCGTTTCTTCATCACGATTAAAACTAAATTTGACATCTAAATGTTTTAATCTATCTTTTAATTTATCTCTCATTTGAAAGACATTCATCGTTAACACTCCTATTTACGTGTCTTTATACAGTTTACAATAAATATACCCTTAGGAACAGAAAAAAAGTAAGTTCTAAGGGTATATTTTTATCGTGCACTTAATAAGATTCATTCACTTTATGTTTATAAAGAAGCTAAAAAATTATCTATCTGTTCAATGGATTTACGTTCTTTTCCAATATAACTTCCAATTTGTTGTCCATTACTAAATACTAAAAAGCTAGGAATGCCCATAATACCATGTTCAATGCAAATATCTATAAATTTATCTCTATCCACTGATACAAATTTATAATTTGTATACTTCGCTTCAAGTTGTGGTAAGTCTGGTTCAATCACTTTACAATCTGGACACCAATCAGCAGTAAATAAAAATACAGTGTCCCCTCTTTTAAATTCTAAAAATTGTTGTTCATTTTCTAATTGTTCCATCTAATCACTCCAAAACATTATTTATACTGTAAAGTATTTATTATTTCGTCATCTAAATTTTTAACTGATTGTAATATTAAGTTTCTTGCAGCGTCATAATCACGAAAATCAAATACTGCATTTGTACTGTGAATATAGCGTGCACAAACACCAATAACTGCAGTTGGAATACCAATGTTTGCTTTGTGAATTTCTCCTCCATCTGTACCGCCTGGAGACATATAATATTGATATGGAATTTGAAATTTGTTTGCTAAATCTAATAGAAAATCTCTAAACGTTGGTTTTAGTATCATCGTACCATCTTTTATACGAATCAATGTCCCTTGACCCAATTCACCGGAAAGATTTTGCTTTCCTTTCATATCATTTGCTGGCGAACAATCTACTACAAAAGCTACATCCGGATCAATTAATTCAGCAGAGGCTTTTGCACCTCTTAACCCTACCTCTTCCTGAACATTTGCACCAACATATAAATCAAAATCTAGCTCTACGTCTTTTAATAATTCTAATAATTCTATACCTAATAAACAACCATAACGATTGTCCCACGCTTTACTAGCAAACCTATGCTCTGATAACTGTGTGAACGGTGTGTCTGGAACAATAGTATCACCAATTTGAATGCCTCGATTGATAACATCTTGTTCACTTTCACAACCTATATCTAATAATAGATCCTCAATTTTTGGTGCACCTTCGTTACCTGTCCTAAAATGTTTCGGTATATTCGCTACGACTCCTATGACTTCTTCATTGTTTCTTGTTTTAACTTTTAGTCTTTGACCTTGCCATATATCAGTCGCTACTCCACCTAAATTCGTGAATTGTAAGAGCCCATTATCTGTGATGTGCGTTATTAAAAAGCCTACTTCGTCCATATGAGCAGCAACCATTATTTTCTTTGAATTTTTAGATTTAGCTCTCTTAACTCCATAAAAGCCGCCCATTCGATTGTATACAAAGTCATCTACATACGGTGACATTTCAGATTTCAAATATGATTTAACATCATCTTCAAATCCTGGCGCTCCATGTAATTCTGTTAATATTTTCATTCTTGATAATGTTTTACTTTTGTCTATACTCAATGTCATTCACTCCTTAATATTTATTATATCATCTTCATTATGGTAAACTATAAATATGAATTTATTGGGGGTAGATTGTAATATGTTGAATAAAAAAAGTTGGTTCTTCATCGGCTTAATTTCAATAACAACTATTGTTGGATCAATTTATTTTTATACGCGTCAAAAGCAACTACAAAATCGTAATCCAGAAGCTATTATTACAGATGTAAAAACTTATTTTATGAATGTTGTAGGTTCTTACATACTAAATGAAACGATAATGTATCAAAATGCTGGCGATCAATTAGAAGTCTTTCAAGGTGGTATCACTACCCTTCATAACGGCAAACGCACTTATTATGATTTTTATGCCGACGCTAAAACTGGTGAAGTGATAAACATCATTGAATGTAAATGATAAACGGTTAAAGTTATGAACACACTTGTATCATGTAGAAAATATTTGTCGACTACACTGAGATGATTACAATGAAAGAAATAAACTATATTACTGCTCAAACTATGAAGACATTGATTGTATTTTTAGTTAAGATATAGTGCTATTTCAAATGTTCAAAACTTTAACCTTTTATTTTATTCTCTTGTAATGTAATGCTCGATTTCAGATGGTTCCTTTTGATTAAATTTTACAGCAAAGTAATTTACATCATGATAATATAAAAACCAGTAATTTTCTAAAATGAATCTAGGTATCATGCGTTCTTTTTCTCTTATAGACTGCATTGGATAATCATCGTAAGCAGTTACCCACAGTGGATTTTTATGTGCGACTGTAGGAAAAATATCTCCCATATGTACTGCTTTTTCTCCTGCATTTTCTACTGTAATAATAGAGTGACCGTAACTATGGCCGCCAGTATGATACATATTAATCCCTTTGACGATTTCAATTTCTTTTTCAAACAGCAATAATTTATCGGTGAAATCACCATTATTTTTCTGCCAATAAGTTGATTTACTTCGTATATTTGGGCTAACAAACTCATGCCATTCATCTTGTTGAATAACATGAATCGCATTTTTAAAAACTGCACGCCCTTCACTATCAGTTAATCCTGACGCATGGTCAAAGTGTAAATGTGACATTAAAACATAATCAATATCATTCGTTGTCAAATTAAATAATTTTAAATCTTCTTCTATATTACTTTCATAATGCACACCAAATATTTTACGCTCTTTTTCGGTAAGCTTATGATTACCAATACCAGTATCAATAATAAAGTTAAATTCTTCCGTTTGTATTAAAATTGGATGTGTAGGTAATGGAATCCGATTTTCCTCACTTTGCTCATATTTTTTAGCCCATAAAACTTTCGGAACCACACCAAACATCGCTCCACCATCAATATTTGTAATGCCACCGTTCAGGTAATGTATCTTGAAATTTCCTAATTTCATAATCAGTCCCCATTTCTTGATTTAATTACTAATTAATTAATATAGTAATATAATACACAGTACACGTAAAATAACGAAATTTGTTAGTCTTCTGCTACAACAAAATTTTATGGTGATTTTGTTATGTACTGACGCCTAGGGAAATGATATGAACGAGAGACTACAGGCTCGAGTCATATCCCCAGGCAAGCATGTACGAGCAAAATCGTAGCACGCTTATAATAAAAAGGACTAATCCGTCATTGATATGCTCCCTTCAAAGTAGACACTTAAAAATGTATACTTTGAAGGGAGTTTTTTTATGACTCATAGAAAATTATCACCTGAAACTTATCAAAAAGCTTTCAGCTTATATGAAGAAGGATATAGTATGAAAAATGTAATTCAAAAATTAAATTTAAATTGTTCTCCTAGAACATTATTGATTAACTATTATAAATTTAAGAAGCATGGAATAAAGGTGCTTTTACCAATTCAGAGAAATAATACCTACTCAAATGAATTTAAGCTTAAAGTTGTGCACGAATATATAAATGATGGCCTATCTTTAACTGATTTAGTAGTTAAATATAATATCCCCACTACTTCAACTGTAAACAAATGGATTTCAAAGTATTTATCGGGTAAAATATTAAAAACATATTCTCCAAAACCCGAGGTGTATCAATTGAAATATAAATCATTAACATTTGAAGATCGTGTAGAAATCGTTGATTATTATATGAATCATGGCCAATCGTATAAGACAACAGCAAATCATTTTAACATCAATTATAGTCAAGTATATAACTGGGTAAAAAAGTACAACTTGCATGGGTATGATGGACTTAAAGATGGACGTGGAAAAGGGAAACCCCAGTCTGTATTAACACCTGAAGAGGCATTAAAAGCTGAAATTAAGATACTTAAAGAGAAAAATAAATTTCTTCAAATGGAAAATGACGTTTTAAAAAAGGAAGAAGAAATAGAAAGAAAGTTGATGAAACAGGCATCAGACAAAAAGCATCATACCAAACGGTAAAAGCATTTAAAAACCTTTATCCGATAGCTTGGTTATGTTCAGTATTAAAGGTATCACGTTCAAGTTACTATAAATGGTTAAATCGCAAACCATCAAATAAAGAAATTGAAAACCAAAAATTGATCAAAGATATCGTTGATATCTACAATAAATACAAAGGCATATATGGATATCGTCGTATATACATATATTTAAGACTTAAATTACATCAAAAAGTAAATCATAAACGTGTCTATAGATTGATGAATCAACTTAATCTAAAATCTACTATCCGCCCTAAAAGAAAACGATATATTAAAACAACACCTGAAGTTACAGCACATAATATATTAAATAGAAAATTTGAAGAACAAATCCCAAATAAAAAATGGTTAACTGACGTTACAGAATTCAAACTCAGCAATGGTAAAAAACTTTACTTAAGTGCTATTTATGACTTAGGCAGCAAACAGATTATCAGTCATAAATTAAGTACCTCAAATAACAATAAATTTGTATTAGATACGCTCAAAAAAGCAGTCAAACTTGTGCCGAATACCGAAGGTATACTCTTGCATAGCGACAGAGGATATCAATATACAAGCAGATTATTTAAAGTTACGTTAGAGCAACTTGGTATAAAACAAAGTATGTCACGACCAGGATGTTGCATAGATAATGGACCTATGGAAGGTGTATAGGGAACTATTAAAAGTGAATTGTTTAGAGGAAGAAAAAAAGTGATTTTTAAAGACAAGGCTACAGCAATAAAAGCAATTAATTCATATATAGAATTTTTTAATCAAGAAAGAATAACATTAAAAATGGCTACCCTTATATCGTAAATATAAGGTAGCCATAAACATTTTGTTTTTTTCACTGTCTACTTGACAGGGTGCAGTTCATCATTTTTGCGGATTAGTCCTTTGTTTTGAACGTGAGATTTTGGGCTGCGTCATTACAAATATTTAATTACTATGGAATTTTGCTTCCATTCTATAAATTCTTGAACCTCTCTCTGAAAACTTGCGCTCATATTCTGTTTCAATATTATTTTCTTTTTCTTCTTGATGCAAGTTCAAATTTATTTTTGTAAAATACATACCAAATTGGGACATACTTTCTAAGCTATAGGCAAATAATCCTCTATTATCTGTTTTAAAATGAATCTCACCATCTGTTTTTAACACTTGTTTATACAAAGATAAAAACGTATGATACGTCAATCTACGCTTAGTATGTCTTCTTTTCGGCCAAGGATCAGAAAAATTTAAATAAATACGTGAAATTTCACCACCTTTAAAGTATTCATTTAATTCTATCGCATCGTTACATATCAATTTAATATTCGTTAGATTTTGCTCTCTCACTTTATCTAACACTTTGACCATTACATTTTTTTCACGTTCCATAGATATAAAATTAATTTCAGGTCTTTGTGCAGCAAGTGTTGTTATAAATTGTCCCATGCCGGAACCAATTTCAATATAAATTGGTTGTTCTTTGTCAAACCACTCACTTATATGTCCTGCATGGCTGCCATCTGTGTCTACAATATCAGGATGCGATTTTAAATAATCTTCTGCCCATGGCTTGTAACGCATTCTCATTTTCTTGATAACTCCTTATATAAATGCATTGTTATTCATTACTTGGTTTAAGAACTTCAGCCACATATTCATATCTTTATAGCGTTTTTGTTCTTCATACCACTGAACCATACCAATAGATTGTACAGCAGTATACCATTTCATTCTTTTTTGCAAGTCTATAGAATCTTTCGTACCGTAATCATTTAACCACTGAGGCCATTTATTTTCAGGAACGTAATTGTATAGCAGCATGCCTAAATCAATTGCTGGATCTGCAATCATTGCACCTTCCCAATCCACTAAAAATAGTTCATCGTGGTCAGACAACAACCAATTATTATGATTGACATCTCCATGGACAACTGTAAAAAATCTAGGGTCAAGACTTGGCATATGATCTTCTAAATAAGTTAATGCCTTTCGCACCACATGGTGTGTTAACACTTCTCTAGATAATGAGGCGTTTATTTTATTCAACAAAATATCAGGCGTAATAGGATACATTTCCATACGCTTCAACATATTCAAAAGTGTTTTTGAACTATGTATTTTTTTCAATAAATTAGCTACTCGTTGTTCATACATCTCATCAAAAGTTAACTCTCTGCCATTTTTCCAATGCTGCGCCGTCACGACTTCCCCAGTCTCTATTCGTTTCGTCCATACGAGCTTAGGTACAATACCTTCAGCAGACAAGGCTGCAATAAATGGGTTTGAATTTCGTTTTAAAAACAATTTCTGCCCATCTTGTTCAGCCATATATGCTTCTCCAGATGCACCACCTGCTGAATCAAGTGTCCATCCTAATTGATAAAACTGCTCCAACACGTTCACCTCACTTTCAATTAGAAAATGGCTCCAGAAAACAGATTTCGAGAGCCAAATATAATCATTTTCTAATACATACACTTTTAAACTTAAAACTCTATATTACAGTCATTATATGATGACGACCATTTTGTCCCATAGAATCAAGTTTTTATATTTAAATATGAAATACTGTATCGAGATTGATAATAACTTTAACATCATATCATATATCATCTCGTAACAGTATTTTTTTCGAAAAATTCCTTTAGTTTTTTAAATGAAATTTCATGTCTCAATTTCAAGTCTCATAGAAGATTTTATAATGTTTAGGGATTTATTTCAACCAATAATGAGAAACAAAAAGTCACATTTTACTACAGTATTTTTCTATAATTTTTAAATCGGCTCAGTTAGCATTATAACATAATTTAGCTTTGGTAAAAGTTACATTTTATTTCCTTTTATGGAAAATATTAACTATCTGTGTCAATGTATCTATTAAATCCTTCTTGTAACGATTTCGTTATTGGTCCAACTTCTCCGTCTCCTACTTGTTCACCATCTAATTTTACGACTGGCATTACTTCAATAGATGTACTAGACACAATAATTTCATCTGCATTTCTTAAAAAATCTACAGTAAATGTACCTTCATTAAACGGTATACCTTTTTCTTGAGCAATATCTTTTATGACCATACGTGTAATACCATTCAATATATAATTATTTACTGGATGTGTATAGATTTCTCCAGCTTTAATAGCATAAACATTGCTTGATGATCCTTCTGTAACAATATCACCTCTATGTTGAATAGCCTCTTGAGCGTTATATTTAACTGCACGCTCTTTAGCCAACACATTGCCAAGTAAATTCAAACTTTTAATATCACATCTTAACCAACGAATATCTTCAGTTGTAATCGCATTAATACCTTCTTCTAATAACTTATAAGGACGATCGTAAGTTTTAGTAAATGCCATCACATTTGCTTCTACTGATGGCGTAGGAAATGCATGGTCACGAGGGGCTGCTCCACGTGTAACTTGTATATATACGCCACCATTAACGACACCATTCGCTGCTAATAATTCTTGGATTAATTCTGTAAGCTCTTCTACATTATATTTCAATTCTAAACCTATTTCTTTAGCACTTCTCAAAAGTCTTTCAAAATGTGGTTTGGCAGTAAAAATATTATTGTTGTATGTTCTAATATATTCATATATACCATCACCAAATACATAACCACGATCATTGTATGGTACGCTTGCGTCTTTTTCGTCTACTAAATGTTCATTAATAAGTACTTTTGTCATCATCATTCCTCCACACATAGAGCATATAAAGCTTCTAAATAAATACTAGTTGCATTGAATAATTGTTTTTTCGTAATATACTCATTTTTTTGATGCATTAAATCTTCTGAATCATTAAACATAGCACCAAATGCGACACCTTTATCTAAATTTCGAGCGTAAGTTCCACCACCAATTGTGTATGGTTCAGTTTGGTCACCTGTTTGATTACGATATGCTTTCACTAAAGTTTGTACGAAAGGATCATTTTTATCCACATAGTGAGGTGTTTGATTTTTACCTAATGCTATAGAAAAACCAAGTTCCTGAATCTCACCTTTAAAACGAGTCATGGCTTCTTCAAATTCAAAACCTTGCGGATATCTTAAATTAATACCGAATTGACCACCATTTTGATTATCATATGAAATGATACCTATATTTGTAGTTACATCTCCCATAACATCTGTGTGGAATTTCATTCCCATTTTTTCACCGAAATGAGAATTGAATAAATACTGTTCACTAAATTGAGTGAAATTTTCAGTAGTTTTGTCTAAACCTAATTGGGCTAAGAAATGTAATAAGTACAATCCGGCATTCACACCAATGGATGGATCCATACCATGTACAGCTTTACCATATGCTTTAAGCACTAATACGCCACTATCAACGATACTTTCACCATTTATATTATGATCAGATAAAAATTGTTCGAATTTTTGAATGACGTCAGTCATATTTTCTTTAACCGCAAGTTTACCAATTGCTTCGTCAGGTACCATGTTATAACGTTGACCTGATGTAAAAGAAATAAGTTCGTATTCTGGTTCATCTTTATCTTCAGCTTTTTCATTTTGAACCACATCAAAAGTACTAATACCCTTTTCACCGTGTATTGCTGGGAATTCAGCATCAGGTGCAAACCCTAAAGTTGGCATTTCTTCAGTTTTAAAATAACGCTCTGTACATTTCCAATCTGACTCTTCATCAGTACCTATAATGATATGTATACGCTTTTTCCAATTAACTTTCATATCGTTCAATATTTTCACGGCATAATATGCGGCAATTGTTGGCCCTTTGTCATCTAGTGTGCCCCTTGCAATAATCTTATCTTCAGTTACAACCGGATCAAAAGGATTAGAATCCCAACCATCACCAGCTGGCACTACATCAACATGACATAAAATCCCCATAACATCTTCGCCTTCACCAGCTTCAATACGCCCTGCAATATGTTCAACATCGTGAGTATCAAATCCATCACGTTCAGCAATTTCGTACATATAATCTAATGCTTTACGTGGTCCAGGTCCAACTGGATTATCTGAAGAAATTTCATTATCATCTCTCACACTTTCAATAGATAATAAGCCTTTTAAATCATTTATAATATCTGTTTCGTATTCTTTCACTTTTTCTTTCCACATTTAGCATCAACTTCCTTTTTAATACTTATATATTTAATATTTTACATGAAGTAGTACAGAAACTACAGCGAGATGTGATTATTATTTTAAAAAATTCACTGTATAATTAAATGAAAAACAGTTTAAAACCTTTCATATACCTAACTTTCAATTTCTGTATTAATATATAAAAAAACCTAGTTCAAAACAATGAACTAGGTAAAAAATCAAATGTATAATTGCTTATTTATTTTTATTGTTTTTGAGCTCGTCTTCAGTAACGACGCGAAGATTATTTGAAGGGTCAGCAGCACCTTCATCTGTAAATCTTGCTTCCTCAACATGTTCTTCCTCTTCAGATTCGCCCTTAAAACGTTCTTTTTGTTCGTTAATAAAACCTTTAGGATCTTGTTTTACTTTTGAAGCATAACCTTTAGGGTCTTGTTTTACT
The DNA here is from genome assembly GCF_025558845.1 of Staphylococcus ureilyticus. Classification (NCBI taxonomy): domain Bacteria; kingdom Bacillati; phylum Bacillota; class Bacilli; order Caryophanales; family Staphylococcaceae; genus Staphylococcus; species Staphylococcus ureilyticus. The sequence continues at coordinate 1,541,145 of NZ_CP094825.1, forward strand.
TCATTATAAGTTTCATTTGCTTTTGAGCTAATCTGACTGGCGATGTCTTTTGCATTTTGCTTATAAGATTCAGGATTTGATTTATATTTGCTATATTCATCCTTTAATTTATCTCTATTCTCTTTTTTAGAAAGAACAACTGCAGCAGCTGCGCCTCCAACACCTAAAATTGCTTTTAATAATTTTGACATAATAACACCTCTTTATTATTTTAATCCTAATTGTTTAAAATCTATTTGAGTTAAATGGCGATACTCACCTGGCGCTAAAGATTCATCCAGTTTTAATTCACCAATGCTAATGCGTTTCAATTCTAAAACTTCATTATCTATAGTATGAAACATGCGTTTAACTTGATGATATCTTCCTTCATAAATTGTGACAAATGATTTAAATGCTTCATCACTTTTTACTAAAGTCGCAGGCTTTGCCAAACCCTCATTCAATTCAATACCCATTTTAAACGATTTTATATCATTATTTGTAATATTTTTTTGGGAAATCACCTCATAGGTTTTAGATACGTGTTTCGTTGGGCTCATTAGTTCATGGTTAAAAGTGCCATCATTCGTAATTAATAACAAACCCGAAGTATCTTTATCTAAGCGACCAACTGGAAACACATCTAAAAACCGGTACGGTTCAACTAAGTCCACAACTGTTTGATGTTGGTCATCCTCTGTTGCAGATACGTAACCTTTAGGCTTATTTAACATTAGATAGACTTTATCAATATAGTGAATTGTTTCATTGTTTTTCTGTACTTCATCAGTTTCTGGATTTATTTGTTTTTTAGGAGATTTTTCTATTTTATTATTAACTGTAATAATACCTTTTTTCAATAATTGTTTAACTTCTGTACGTGTTCCTACACCCATATTAGCTAAAAATTTATCTAATCTCATTTTATAATCCCTAATTTACGTCTGAGTTTATTTGGAATATCTCCTAAAAATTGGTCAGCAAGTTTCGTCTTCATCGTAATACCACCGTAAACAATCATACCTACTATGACACTGATAATTAAAATTGCTAAAGCACCAAATTTAGTTTGCGGAGAAATAACCATTTGTAATAAAAACGATGATAATTCAACTACGACCATCATTAACAAGCCGTATAAGAAAATTTTACCAAAATGTAACCACGTTTCCGAGAAGTCAAAACTCGCATACTTTTTAAGTATATAAAAATTACAGATAACAGCAAATAGTAATGCTATCGCTGTACTTAAAATTGCTCCAGCGGTATGGAATACCATAATCAATGGCGTATTTAGTATTACCTTTAATACTACTGCCGCTAAAATTACAAAGACTGTTAACTTTTGTTTATCAATACCTTGCAACATAGAAGCTGTTACACTTAACAATCCAATTAAAATAGCAACAGGTGCATAATAAAATAACAATTGACTACCATCGACATTATAACTATAAAAGACAGTATACAATGGTAGCGCTAAAGCCATAATTCCCAGACTTGCAGGGACTGTAATATACATTAACACCCCTAATGATGTTCGAATCTGTCTGTGCATTTCTTTTAATTCACCAGATTCATACGTCTTAGTAATAAATGGAATTAAACTCACTGCAAAACCAGCAGATAATGACGTTGGAATCATTACTATTTTATTTGTCGTCATGTTTAAAATAGTAAAGAAATAGTCATGTAAACGACTTGGCACTCCAGCCAAATCTAAGGCACCATTATGTGTAAACTGATCTACCAAATTAAATAGTGGGAAATTTAAACTAACAATTACAAATGGGATGCTATAAGAAATAATTTCTTTATACATTTTTCCATAAGATACAGAAATATCAGAAGTATCCGTTGCCACCATTTTTTCAATATTAGGCTTTCTCTTTCTCCAGTAATACCATAAGGTGAATATCCCTACAATCGCACCTACTGCAGCAGCAAATGTTGCTATACCATTGGCCTGTAACACACTTCCACCAAAAATATTCAGAACTAGATAACTTCCTACTAAAATAAATAATATACGTGCGATTTGTTCAATAACTTCTGATACAGCAGTTGGACCCATTGATTTATAACCTTGGAACACACCACGCCATGTAGCCAGTAATGGGATAAATATGACTACCATACTGATAATTCTAATAATCCATGTGATGTCAGCGACGGACCAGCCACCCTTAGCACCAGATTCATGGGCTAAAGTAATTGTGGCAATGCTCGGTGCTAATAAATATAAAATGAAAAATCCAATAAATCCTGTTATAGTCATAACTATAAAGCTAGATTTATATAATTTTTCACTGACTTTATACGCCCCTAAAGCATTATATTTAGACACATATTTAGACGCCGCTAATGGCACCCCAGCAGTTGCAACTGCAATGGCAATATTATACGGCGTATATGCATAGTTAAAAGGCGCCAATTTTTCTTCTCCACCAATTATGGAATAAAAAGGAATAATATATAAAACACCCAAGACTTTAGTAATCAATATACTAAGGGTGATTAAAAAGGTACCCCTAACTAATTCTTTACTTTCACTCATTCAGATCTTCCTATCTCAAATTTAATTTTTACAATCATAACTTTAATCATAACGTTATAAACACTTTTTTTCAAAACTATATTACTATAAACTATAAAATAACACTATTTAGTAAAGTGAGGCAATCAAATGTACCAAACAATTATAATTGGTGGTGGTCCTAGTGGTTTAATGGCTGCTGCCGCAGCAAGTCAACATAGTGATAAAGTCCTTCTCATTGAAAAGAAAAAAGGACTCGGACGCAAATTAAAAATCTCAGGAGGTGGACGTTGTAACGTAACAAATCGTTTACCGTATGAAGAGATAATTAAAAATATACCAGGAAATGGAAAATTTTTATATAGTCCTTTTTCCGTATTTGACAATGAATCTATTATTCACTTTTTCGAATCACGTGGAGTTGCACTCAAAGAAGAAGATCATGGACGTATGTTTCCTGTTTCTAATAAAGCACAGGATGTTGTAGATGCGTTAATTCGTACGATTGAAAAAAATAATGTAACTGTAAAAGAGGAAACTTCAGTACACGCAATTGAACATACACCTCAACAGACATTCAAAGTCTTTTTAGGTAATCAACAAGCAATTGAAACGAATAGTTTGATTATCGCTACTGGTGGCACGAGTGTACCAAAGACCGGTTCGACTGGTGATGGTTATAAATTCGCTGAACACTTTGGACATACAATTACAGAACTTTTCCCAACTGAAGTACCAATTACGTCATCCGAGCAATTTATTAAAAACAAAAGATTAAAAGGATTAAGTTTAAAAAATGTTGCGTTATCTGTATTGAAGAAAAATGGTAAAAAGCGCGTCACACATCAAATGGACATGATATTTACTCATTTCGGAATCAGTGGCCCTGCCGCATTAAGATGCAGCCAATTTGTATATAAAGAACAAAAATACCAAAAACGAGAAGATATCGAAATGCAATTAGATGCTTTTCCAGAACTCAGTTTTGCACAATTAGAAGACAAAGTACGTAAATTATTAAAAGATACGCCAGATAAATATGTAAAAAATAGCTTACACGGTTTAATTGAAGAACGTTATCTATTATATATGTTAGAGTTAGCAGATATTTCAGAAACATTAACAGCACATCATATCTCTAATGAACAATTTAATAAATTGATTACTTTATTAAAAGGATTTATTTTTAAAGTTAATGGAACACTATCAATTGAAAAAGCTTTCGTAACTGGCGGAGGGGTCTCTCTTAAAGAAATCGAACCCAAAACGATGATGTCAAAATTAACGCCAGGATTATTTATGTGTGGTGAACTGCTCGATATCCATGGTTATACAGGTGGCTATAATATTACTAGCGCTTTAGTTACAGGTCATATATCAGGAACAAATGCAAGTAAATTTCAACATTAAACCTATCAATTTGTGATCTACTAGACCAACTACGCACTGTTAAAACAAATTCATTTTTTATCCTTTTTAATGTTTTGTATTTTCTATGCGCTTGAGTCACCGAATGTTATAATACTTAAGTCGCCTACTCTCAGGCGTCAATAGACGTAGAGAGGAGGTGTATTTTGTGATTGATATCTTTGTTCATTTCATGACTGCTGTTATCAGTGGTTGTATCGTTACGTTATTTGCGTACTGGCTGCGCAATCGTAATGACAAATAATACAGGCGACATTTAGCCAACACCAAAAAACTCCCTCACTACTCGCAATAGTGAGGGGGTTTGGTGTATCTGTATTGATATCTTTGTTAAATGTATTATAACACTAAACTTGCATAAAATGCAAAATCATCGTTTGATTTTGCTCGATCAAAAGATTAAATACTTTTAATTTCTAAACCTTCATCGCCCCACGCATCCATGCCACCTTCAACATTGACTGCGTGAATGCCATTGCGTTCTAAATATTGGACGACTTGTGCACTTCTGCCACCAGCTTTACAAATAATATAATACGTTTCTTCTGAATTAAAGTGACTTAAATTATCAGGAATTTTATCCATAGGTATCGTTTCTGCATCTGGTATGACACCCATTACTGTTTCTTCATCAGTTCTTACATCTACGACATGAACAGGATTAGAATTTAAAATTTTTGATTTCAATTCATCTATAGTAATTGTTTCCATAATATATACGCCCCTTTTGTGTTATTTGGCAACAATATTAACAAGTTTTTGAGGCACCGCAATCACTTTTTTAATATCCTTGCCTTCTATTTCAGCTTTGATATTTTCGTTACCTAATGCTACTGTTTCCATTTCTTCTTTTGAAAGATCTTTAGAAACTTTAATTTTGGCACGAACTTTACCATTTACTTGAACGACAATTTCCACTTCATCATCGACTAATAATGTTTCATCATAAGAAGGCCATGGTTGATAAGTAATCGTTTCTTCATGTCCTAAACGCGCCCATAATTCTTCACCTATATGAGGTGCGATTGGCGCTAACATTTTAATAAATCCTTCAATATATGGTTTATAAATCTCATCAACTTTATAGCAATCATTTATAAATACCATTAGCTGACTAATTGCCGTATTGAAATTTAATGTTTCAAAGTCTTCCGAAACTTTTTTCACAGTTTGGTGGTAACTTTTATCTAAAGCTTTATTATTAGTATTGACTACTTTATCTGTGATTAAACCGTCTTCTGTAATTAAAAGTCTCCAAATTCTGTCTAAGAAACGTCTTGAACCGTCTAATCCTTTATCACTCCATGCAATTGCAGCATCTAGTGGACCCATGAACATTTCATATAGACGTAACGTATCAGCACCATGTGATTTGATTATATCATCTGGATTAATAACATTACCTTTAGATTTGCTCATTTTTTCATTACCTTCACCTAAAATCATGCCTTGGTTAAATAATTTTTGGAATGGTTCTTTGGTAGGCACTACACCTAAATCATACAAGACCTTATGCCAAAATCTAGCGTACAATAAGTGTAACACTGCATGTTCAACACCACCAATATATAAATCCACAGGCAACCAATGTTTTAACTTTTCAGGATCAGCTAACATCTGTTCATTATCTGGGTCAATAAAGCGTAAATAATACCAACAACTACCTGCCCATTGTGGCATTGTATTTGTTTCACGACGTCCTTTCATTCCAGTTTCTTCATCAATAACATTAACAAATTCATCTATATTAGCTAATGGCGATTCACCTGTACCAGAAGGTTTAATTTCGTCTGTCTCAGGTAAAAGTAAAGGTAATTCATCTTCAGGAACCGTTGTCATCGTACCATCTTCCCAATGTATAACAGGAATAGGTTCGCCCCAATAACGTTGACGACTAAATAACCAATCTCTCAGTTTATAATTGACTTTTCTTGTACCAGCATTGTTTTGTTCTAAAAGTGCAATAGCTTTTTCAATCGCTTCATGATTATATAAACCATTTAATTCTTGTGAATTAATATGAGGCCCATCGCCATCATAAGCTGCTTCAGATAGGTCTCCACCTTCAATTATTGCTTTAATTGGTAAATCAAAAGCTTTTGCAAATTCATAGTCTCTTTGGTCTCCGCTAGGAACTGCCATAACAGCGCCTGTACCATATGAAGATAAAACATAATCAGCAATCCAAATCGGCGTTTTTTCTCCTGATAAAGGATTAAATGCATACGCTCCAGTAAACACACCAGATTTTTCTTTAGCTAATCCAGTACGTTCTAAGTCTGATTTCATTGCCGCTTCTTGTTGATATTTCTCAACACTTTCTTGATGTTCTGATGTAGTAATTTTATTTACGAGTTCATGTTCAGGACTTAACACTAAGAATGTTGCACCATAAATAGTGTCTGGGCGTGTTGTAAACACTTCAATTTGATCATTGAAATTTTCTACATTAAATCTTACAGATGCGCCTTCTGATCGTCCAATCCAATTACGTTGCATGTCTTTTAAAGATTCAGGCCAATCTAAATCATCTAAATCTTCAAGTAATCTGTCTGCATATTCAGTAATTCTAAGTACCCATTGTTTCATTGGTCTTCTATAAACAGGATGTCCGCCACGTTCAGAAACACCATCGATTACTTCTTCATTTGACAATACAGTACCTAACGCAGGACACCAGTTCACTGCTACTTCATCAACATAAGCAAGTCCCTTATTATATAATTGAATGAATATCCATTGTGTCCATTTATAATATTCTGGGTCTGTTGTATTAACTTCACGATCCCAATCATAACTAAATCCTAATTCCTTAATTTGTCGTTTAAAAGTTTGGATATTTTGTTTTGTGAATTCACGAGGATCATTACCTGTATCAAGTGCATATTGTTCAGCTGGTAAACCAAAAGCATCCCAACCCATTGGATGTAATACATTATATCCTTGCATTCGTTTGTATCTTGAAATAATATCAGTAGCTGTATAGCCTTCAGGATGGCCTACATGTAGCCCTGCACCTGATGGATAAGGGAACATATCAAGTGCATAAAATTTTTTCTGGCCTAAATTATCTTCAGTTTTGAACGTTTTATAGTTTTCCCAGTAATTCTGCCATTTTCTTTCAATTTCATTATGATTGTAATTCACTTCATTTCCTCCTGTTCAATAATAAAAAGACACCTCAAACTATTATATAATAGGGACGATGATTTTCACCGCGGTACCACCCTGTTTCACTAAATGTGCGCTCATTTTAATTAATAGTTAGAGATGTCATTGATTCACTTTAAGTCCTGGTAAGTTCACTTGAGGCTTTACGCTAGGTTCCACCCACCCTAGCTCTCTGTCGAAAAGCTTTCAAATTACTACTCCTATACTCTTCTTATGATATTTGAAAAAGCCCTTTATTTCAAGTATAAAGTTGATTTACAAAACTCGCCTTTATGTTTATATAAAATTATTTAAACTATACATAAAATATTATTAATTCAATAACCATTTCTCGCTGAATCATTAATGCTTATTTTTAATCTCATGTACCATGATTGCTCTGTAACAAAAATAAATGAAATCTACATTTTGGGTTCAATATTATATTAAATATCCTTTGGTAATTTACGATCATAAAATGTTAAAAATATAAGTGATAAAACTAACAATGAAATCATGCTTAAAAACATGATTTGCATGTTAAACATATCAACAACAACGCCACCTATAAGAGGACCAAATGCTTTACCAACTGTAGCTGCAGAATTAACGTAACCTTGGAACGAACCTTCTTTCCCATTTGGTGCAAGTTGATTTGCAATTGTCGGAACTGCTGGCCAAACAAACATTTCACCCAATGTTAATATAACCATACCTACCATAAATACAGAAAATTGTTCAGCAAAACTTGTGACAAAGAAAGAGATAATAAAAATACCTATACCAACATACATTTGATGCTTTAAATTTCCTTTTAATAATCTAATTATCGGAATGATTAGTGGTTGTGCAACTAATATCATAATACCGTTGACAGTCCACAATAAACTATATTGGCCCATAGAGATATTTAGCTCTTGAGTAAATGAAGCAATCGTACTTTCCCATTGAATATAAGCAATCCAACAAATGCTAAACATGACACACAGCAAAGTTAATGCAATGAATTGTGGTCTGTACGCTTTATCTAATAAACTCATGGCATCATTTGATTTAACTTTAATGTCCAATTTAATATTAAATTGGCTAATTGCGACTATGGCAAATGCAATATACATTAATAAATTAGCTATAAATATATAATTAAAACTTAATTCTGCCACAAAGCCACCAGATGCTGCACCTATCGCCACTCCTAAATTTTGAGCTAAATATATCGCATTAAAAGTTTGTCTACCACCTTGCGGCCAAACTGCACCTGCTAACGCATAAATTGCTGGGACAATCATGCCACCGCCAAAGCCTAGACAGACTAACCATACTGCATACCATGGCCATCCGTGGAAAAAATTCAACAATGTTGTACTACTTAAACAGATCACAGTTCCAATCATAATTGTCCGATAACCACCCAATTTATCAAATAGATTACCACCTAATAAATTGCCAATGACCATACCAAATGAATTAATCATTAATACTAACCCAGCCATTGTTAAACTTTTGTCTAATTCTTCATTCATATATATTGTATTTAATGGCCATAAAAAACTTGAGCCTGTGATATTTAATGCCATACCAATCACCAACCACCACACTGATTTTGGCATATTCATAACCATAAGCTCCTTTCTAATTTTAAATTTCTGTTTTTACTCTAAACACTATATCATTAAAATATGTTAAAATCTTTAACTAGAATGAATTTAGAAAGGAAAATGTTATATGGGACAATTCTTCCCTTACGCATTCGAGAATAAACGATATCATACTTGGAATTACCATTTGAAAAATAAATTTGGCCAAAAAATCTTTAAAGTTGCAATTGACGGAGGATTTGATTGCCCAAATAGAGATGGCACAGTTGCACATGGTGGCTGTACGTTTTGTTCTGCAGCAGGAAGTGGGGATTTTGCAGGAGATCGTGTAGACCCGATTGATGTGCAATTCCAACAAATCAAAGATAGAATGCATGAAAAATGGCATGAAGGTCAGTATATTGCTTATTTCCAAGCATTTACTAACACACATGCGCCAGTTGAAGTATTAAGAGAAAAGTACGAAACTGCATTAAAAGAACCTGGAGTTGTAGGATTATCTATTGGAACACGCCCTGACTGCTTACCGGTTGATGTTGTCGAATACTTAGCTGAATTGAACGAACGTACCTATTTATGGGTTGAATTAGGTCTACAGACAGTACATCAAAAAACATCAGATTTGATTAATCGTGCACACGATATGAAAACGTATTACGAAGGTGTAGCTAAGCTACGTAAACATAACATAAACGTGTGTACACATATCATTAACGGGCTTCCTGAAGAAGACTATGACATGATGATGGAAACAGCTAAAGAAGTAGCACAAATGGATGTCCAAGGCATTAAAATACACTTGTTACACCTACTTAAAGGTACACCAATGGTAAAACAATACGAAAAAGGCATGCTCGAATTCATGTCTCAAGACGATTATACAAATTTAGTTTGTGATCAACTAGAAATTTTACCAAAAGAAATGATTGTCCATCGAATTACTGGTGATGGTCCGATTGACTTAATGGTTGGCCCTATGTGGAGTGTCAACAAATGGGAAGTATTAAACGAAATTGATGATGAATTAGCACGCAGAAATTCTTATCAAGGAAAATACTATGAATCGACGATTAAATCATGAAACTAGAACGGATTTTACCATTTTCTAAAACGCTATTACGACAACATATCAACAAAGACAGCATTGTGATTGATGCCACTTGTGGTAATGGTCATGACACTGAATTTTTAGCACAACAAGTTCCAAATGGTAAAGTGTATGCTTTTGATATTCAAGAAGTTGCAATTCAAAATACGAGCAACAAGACAAACGCATTTAAAAATGTACACTTAATTCAAGATAGTCATGCTAAAGTAAAGCAATATATACAAAGTAATGAAATTGGACAAATTGATGCAGCCATTTTTAATTTAGGCTATTTACCTAAAGGCGACAAATCAATTGTGACAATCCCCAGCAGTACTTTAACAGCTATAGATGAAATATTTGATATATTGGCAACAGAAGGCATAATTGTACTAGTAATATATCACGGACATGATGAGGGCAAAATTGAACGTGATGCTTTATTAAATTATCTTCAACATTTTGATCAAAACAAAGCACACATATTACAATATCAATTTATTAATCAAAAAAATAATGCACCATTTCTATGTGCAATTGAAAAAAGATAAAGTATGTTAAAAATAAAAATGCATCTCCATTTATATGGAGATGCATTTTTACTTTAGTATAGATATTGATTACCTAATACTATATTGGGTCTAACTTCTCATTTTGTAACTATAATTATTCCCTATAATTTTAAGATAGATTTAAGACTAGATTGTATAGTAGATGATTTTTCACTTATTTCTGCTTTAAAACAATTTAAAAGTTCTTCCCTTTGATCTTTTAAATCATCATTGAAATGTATAATTACCGTACGTTCATCGTTCACAGGTCTTTCTTTAATAATCCACGCTTTCTCAACTAAATCATTATACGTTCTTGTACGTTTATAAGATTTTATTTTAACATAATTATCCATTTCTTTAAGCGTCATTGATCCTTCTTCCCAAAGTGTTAAAAGAATTAAAATTTCTTCTTTTGACATTTTATATTGTTTCTGTACTTTTTCAAAAATTTCTTCAATATCTTTAAGTACATATTCCAATCTAAGGACACTATCTACCATATCAGCAATTGTCTTCCCCATAGAAATATCCCCCAATCATAATATAAAGTTAAACATGTAAAATTAATTTACCAAAAATTCATTCAATGCAAAATTTATTCATATCGGAATAAATTTTGATATTTTCAATAAAATTAATCTTATATACAGTTTAAAATTAAATTATGAATTATGCAATTAGTTGTTTGATTTTATTTTGCATATCTTTCAAAATTATGGCAGAATTTTCAAACTTTTCACTTTCTTCACTATTTAATTGCGTCTCATATACTTTAACTGCACCATTTCTATTAATTAATGTAGGCACTCCAATATAAACATCATCTTGTTTATATTCACCTTCTAAATAACTAGAAACTGGCAAGACTACATTTTGATTTTTTAAAATTGCTTGTGTAATACGTACCAATCCCATTGCTATGCCATAATAAGTTGCCCCTTTTGATTGGATAATCTCATAAGCAGCATCTCTCGTGTTGGTAAATATTTCATCTATTCTATGTTGTTTATCAGGGTTATCATTTAATAAATTGTATAATGGTTGACCAGCAATATTAGCTTGTGACCATAACGCTAATTCAGAATCACCATGTTCACCAATAATTTGTGCATCCACACTCCAAGGGGACACACCAAATTCTTGTGCTAGTTCAAATTTAAATCGTGCGGTATCTAGTATTGTACCTGATCCAATCACTTGAGCTTTCGGTAATCCTGAAACTTTTTGTGTTACATAGGATAATACATCCACTGGATTTGTTGCTATAAGGAAAATGCCATTAAATCCTGTGCTCATAATTTTAGTGACAATATCTTTAAATATTTTTGTATTTTTTTCTACTAAATCTAATCTCGTTTCGCCTGGCTTTTGTGCAGCTCCTGCAGTAATGACAATTAAGTCAGCATTACTACAATCTTCATAACTACCAGCTTTTACTTTTACTGGTGAATCACCGTATGGAGCACTATGATTTAAATCTGCAACATCGCCTTTAACTTTTGCTTCATCTAAATCAATTATTACTAATTCATCAGCTAAACCTTGTGCAACTACTGCAAAAGCATAACTTGATCCAACTGCTCCATCACCTATTAAAACTACTTTATTCCCTTTTTCAATTTTCATGCTAAGTCGCTCCTTTTAATTCAAAGTAAATATTACTAAAGATTAATGTGATTTTTTTCACAATATAAATATAACAATTATTATTTTAAAAATCAATGTTTATTGTGATTTTTTTCACATTATTTTTTATAAATAAAAGAGTGTCAATAAAATCAACGACAGATTAAATTTATTCACTCTTTTTATCAATGATTGTTAAGTCATAATTGTATCAATTAGATGGTTGTTAACACTTATTAAGCATTTCATAAAATGATACTCAAGATCCGATACCATCATTTATTATATAAATTATGAAAGTTCATTTTCATCATGTACAATAAAACCAATATTACTAGCGCTATTATTAAGAAATGCTAGAACATAGCGCATTACGTCATCTCTTTCAGGTTCATTATGTATTTCATGATTCAACCCAGGCCAAGCTTTAAAATATAACTCTTCTGTAGTAATTTTTTCTTTAATTAAACTCATAGTAGAAATATCAGACACTTTATCTTCTAGTCCATACATTAATAATAAAGGAAGTGGTTTAATATCTTTTAAATGTGTAACAGTTTCTTTCATGATTTCAATGATTTGTTTATACCAATGATACGTAACTTTCTGAAGCATGAGTTGGTCCGCTTTTGCCTCTTCAATAACCTCCTCATTACGTGTTAAATCTTCAATTGTAATACCTATTTTAAACCTTGTATCTTTAGTTAATTTTCCTACATTCGACACAATTTTATCTTTTCTAGTTTTTTTATTTTTCTTGAATTCTAATAATGGAGAAATCAACATCAGCCCCTCAATAGGCACTTCCACTTTTTCAAGTAAATTTAAAATGATAAGCCCACCAAGGCCTACACCTAAAAAATAAGTCGGAAGTTTATACTCATTAGCTATTCTAATCCATTCAAGCACATGTTCATGGTATACTTCGAAGTTTGCTATTTGTCCTTTATTAGCACGTGTAGTTTGACCTTGTCCAGGCAAATCACCCATGATTACATGGTAGCCATTTCTACGAAGCATTGTTATAACATATGCATATCTACCTGTATGTTCGAGCATGTTATGGGCGATTACAATGACACCCTTTGCCTCGTTTTCTGTTTCCCATTTCCACATATTCCATACTTCCCCTTCTACAATAATTTCAATAACTACATTGTATCAAAATATGATGTACTTTTTCCATTTTTAACGCATAAATCATACTGTTATGTGTGCCTATAACTTTATGATTATAACTCATAGCTAAAGCGTGAGACAATGTTATCGTGTAGTATATAATATTTAGTGTAATAAATTTTATTGTAAACGATTTCATTACTATTAGATTCATGCTACACTATTATTGAAAGAACAGCTATAAGCAGAATGGGAGGAATTAATATGCCAATTGTGAAAAATTTTTTTATAGGATTATCTAACAATCCATTTTTAAATAAAGCAGCTAAGGAAATTGGTCCTATGTTCGGTGCCAAGAAAGTAGTTGCAGGGAACACTATTCCAGAATTAGTGGACACAATTGAACGTTTAAATAACAAAGGGATTACTGTCACAGTAGATTGTCTTGGTGAATTTGTTTTAAATGAAGGTGAGGCAATACAAGCAAAAGACCAAATATTAGAAGTGATGTATGCTATCAACAATCATAATTTAGATGGTCATATGTCTATCAAAATCAGCCAATTAGGTTCTGAGTTTGACATTGATCTTGCTTATCGTAATTTACGTGAAATATTACTTAAAGCTAACGATTTTGGTAATATGCATATTAATATAGACACTGAAAAATATGATAGCTTATTTGATATTACACAAGTTTTAGACCGATTAAAAGGCGAATTTAAAAATGTAGGAACTGTTATACAAGGATATTTATATAAAGCAGATGCACTCGTCGATAAATACCCAGAATTACGATTACGTATGGTCAAAGGTGCCTATAAAGAAAATGAAAACATCGCCTATCAAACTAAAGAAGAAATTGACGATAATTACATACGCTTAATTAAAAAGCGACTGTTAAATGCGAAAAATGTCACTTCTATTGCTACACATGATGATGCTATCATCACACATATTAAACAGTTTATTAAAGACAATAATATTGAAAAAGATAACTATGAATTTCAGATGTTGTATGGTTTCCGCTCAGAATTGGCAGAATCACTAGCGCGCGAAGGCAATCATTTCTGTATCTATGTTCCATATGGTGATGATTGGTTTAGTTACTTTATGAGAAGATTAGCAGAACGACCTCAAAATTTAAATCTAATGTTTTTAGAAATTATGAAACCCGAAGTGTTGAAAAAAATTGGAGTAGTCGCTGGAGCTCTGTCAACTATTGGAGCTTTAAGTGCATGGCTATACAAAAAATTAAAAAAATAAAAATTTTATGATTAAAGTGTATGTAATTTAAACCTTTTCAAAACATTGTTAGAATAATCAAATGTAATATCATATTTATGAATAAGTGAATGATTACGGATTATGCAAACGATATTTATAGTCCAAGTATGACGAGCAAAAACAAAAATTTAAAACTAGAAGGGACTGGGACATAAATCCCCCTTCTCAAAATAATTTTGTTTGAATCATATAGTTCTTTGACAAATATGACGTATTTTAGCAAGTCTCTCGAGGGATAGGACTAGCTGAAGACTACAGGCTAAAGCTGTCCCCAAAGAAAGCGAGCCAACAATATGAAGTATTGAATAAAAAGACGCACTCAGATGAATTGAATTAAATCATCTGAGTGCTATTTTTTGGGATTTATATGCCTGACTCTTGTTTTGAGCATAGGAAATGATATCTAGAGTTCTGACCTAATTTTTATTTTTAAATAACATTACTAATTATTACTTGAATCATTAAATTTCTCTCAATAAATTTGCCATTTCTATAGCACTTACTGCTGCTTCAGACCCTTTGTTTCCTGCTTTTGTACCTGCACGTTCTACAGCTTGTTCAATATTTTCAGTTGTTAAAATTCCAAAGATAACTGGTGTATCTGAAATATCATTCGCTTTTGAAACACCTTTCGCTACTTCATTACATACATAATCATAATGTGACGTTGAACCTCTAATCACACAACCTAAAGTAATTACTGCATCGTAATCACTTTTTTGAGCTAATTTTTTAGCTACTAATGGGATTTCAAAAGCCCCAGGCACATATGCAACATCAATATTTTCTGCAGGCACTTCGTGTCTAACTAAAGTATCTTTAGCACCATCTAGCAAACGATTCGTAATGAAATCGTTGAATCTACTTACGACAATCGCTACCTTTAAATCTGATCCTATTAATTTACCTTCAAAATTCATGTTTATTCCTCCTATATTAAATGACCCATTTTCTCTTTTTTTGTTTTCATATAAGCTTGGTTATATTGGTTAGATGGTATTACCAATTCAATTCTTTTGGCAATATCAATGCCGTAATTCTCCAAACTTCCAAATTTTTTAGGATTATTACTTAATAAATTCACACGTTTGATACCTAGATATTTTAAAATTTCAGCAGCATATTGGTATTCTCTTAAATCTTCATCAAAACCGAGTGCAATATTTGCTGTAACCGTATCATATCCTTGTTCTATCAATTCATATGCTCTTAATTTATTAATTAAACCGATTCCTCTACCTTCTTGAGGTAAATAAAGGATAACGCCTCCATTTTTATCAATGTATTTCATAGATGCAGCAAGCTGTTCACCACAATCACATCTTTGACTATGAAAAATATCTCCAGTCAAACAAGCAGAATGTATACGTACATTCTCTGTTTCGTTAATATTACCACTTGTGATTGCTACAATTTCTTCACCATTATTTGTTGTAAAACCATACATGTCGAAATTACCATATTCAGTAGGCAACTTTATTTTAGCTTTTGCTGCAACAGACGAAACAGATTGCTTTCTATATTTTTCCAAATCTTCGATAGATATCATTACCAAGTTGTGCTTATTTTTAAATGCTTCTAAATCATCACCTTTTGCCATTGAACCATCGTCATTCATAATTTCACAAATCAGCGCTGCTGGTTTTGCGCCAGTTAATTTAGCTAAATCTACAGAGGCTTCAGTATGACCACGTCTAGCCAATACACCATTGTCTTGAGCAACTAATGGAAATAAATGGCCTGGTTTATTAAAATCTTCTGCTGTTGTACTATTATCGATTAATGCTTTTGCAGTAAGCATTCTTTCATCAGCACTGATACCAGTTGTAGTGTTAATATGATCAATACTAACTGTAAATTGAGTGCCATAAACATCTGAATTATGATTAACCATTGAATGAAGTTCTAAATCTTCGGCTATTTTTTTACTAATCGGTGCACAAATTAATCCTCTTCCATATTTAGCCATAAAATTAACAGTATTATCATACATCCATTCAGTAACTGCTACTAAATCTCCTTCATTTTCTCTATTTTCATCGTCTACTACAATGATACTTTTACCTTTTTTTAGTGATTCAAGTGCTAAATCTATACTGTCCAATTGCATTTTACCCCTCCTAGAATCCAAAAGCGCTTAGTTTTTCTAAACTTAAACCTTTTTCACTTTTACCAACTATTTTTTCTACATATTTAAACAACATGTCTGTTTCAATATGTACTGGGTCACCAACACGTTTTTGATTTAAAATAGTTGATCTTCTTGTTTCTGGTATAAGATGAATATCAAATTCTGTATCTCGTAATTGAAATACTGTCAAACTAACCCCATCTACGGTGATTGAACCTTGTTGTACCATTTGATCGATCACAGAAGTAGATGGTTTGATAGTTACAATTTTAGAATTATCTGAGTTTTGTATTCTAGTAATTCTAGCTACTTCATCAGTGTGGCCAAGTACAAAATGACCTCCAAATCTTCCTGAACCGCTCATTGCTCGCTCTAAATTCACCTCAGCGGATTGATTTAATTGATTCAAATAGGTTTTATTCTCAGTACCTTTGATTACTTGGACTGAAAATGACCGTTCATCAAATTGTATAACAGTTAAACATACACCGTTTACACTAATAGAATCACCAATATGCATGTCAGATAAAATTGTTCTACAATCAATTGTTAAATTAACAACCGCTTGTTGTGTTGTAACTTTTTTTATAGTTCCTATTTCTTCGACAATACCAGTAAACATAATTATTCACTTCTTTCGCAATTCTAATTTAATATTTTGCTCAAGCATTTTGGAATTTACAATTTCAAATTGAGGAACGTCTGATAAATTAAAGACATTTTCTGTTTTGAAAAATTGATTGTCACCAGAACCACCTATTATTTTCGGGGCGTAATATAAGATGAGTTCATTTGTAAAGTTAGATTGGAGAAATTCTGAAGTAATCGTGGGACCTGCTTCAACCAAAACACGTCCAATCCCGTTTTGATATAACTGCTTTAAAATATTTTCAATCGTACAATTTGAACAATACATTATTTCTATATTTTTATTTTGATTTTTTAAATTTTTATTTTCTGTGAAAATCCATATTGGCGTCGTCGGTTGTTGAAAAATGTCTAAAGTAAAATCGACTTGTCCAGATTTTGAAAGTATCACACGTATAGGTTGTTTACCTTGTTCAATCCTAGTAGTATATTGTGGATTATCTGCGTTTAACGTACCAGTCCCGGTGATTACTGCATCATGTTTATGTCTGAGCATAAATACATCTTGTTTAACAGTTTTGTTGGTAATCCATTTACTTTCACCACTATCAGTAGCTTGTTTACCATCTAAACTGCAAGATACTTTTACAGTAACTTCAGGAACGCCTTGTCGCTTAGTAATAAAAAAGTCTTTGTATAATGCTTCAGCATCTGGCTTATGATGAAACTCGACTTTCACTCCAGCATTTTGTAAAATTTCATCACCTTTAGACGATAAGGTTGTGTCTTTAACAGCATAAACAACTTTTGAAATACCAAATTCAATAATTTTGTTTACGCATGGTGGCGTTGAACCATAATGTGAACAAGGTTCTAAAGATATATAAATTGTCGCTCCATTTGCTGCTGCTTTTGCCATATCTAAAGCTTGTACTTCGGCATGTTTGTCACCTTTTCGTAAATGTGCACCAATACCGACGATTCTACCTTGATTTACCACAATTGCACCCACAGGAGGATTTACACCAGTTTGGCCATCTACCATCTGCGCCAATTGAATTGCATAATTTAAATATTGACTCATATAATCACCTCTTAATAATAAAAAACACCTGAAACTCATTTCAGGTGTGGGATGTATTTAGATATAACATAATTTACTTAAATTTGAATACACTTCTCCAATTTTTAGAAAAATGTACGTTAAATAAACACTTGTATAAGTGCCTTTTTGTTATACTTCATTCTTTCTCCCATCCAGACTTTACTGTCGGCTCTAGAATTTCACTAGATCAGCCACATTTGCCAAAACAAATGCAGGTCGCAGGCTTAATTTACTGCCGGTTGGGAATTTCACCCTGCCCCGAAAGAATATTTATGAAATTGTAATTGATGATTGAGTCAAAGTAACTTTTGAAAGCTACAACGTTATCGTACTATATATTTCGACAAAAAACAATTCATATTATCTAAGTCGGCTTTATATCAGTAACAACTTGCTTATATTCTTAACTTCACAATGCTTATAAGTTGGTTTACAAATCCATTCATCAAAAATTTACATCTTAAAATATTTTCATAAATGATTAAACGCTTTACTTATTTAATATTTTTATAATTCAAACCAAAAACGAACGAACATCTAGCAAAAATTACTCTTTTGCTTTCCTCAAAATGAAACCGGATTTAAATTCATTCGGAAACATAATTCATATTTAACTGATTCATCTAAATTGGATAAACATTCGTTTGTATACTACACTACAAAATCAATCATGCTTAGCATTCAACAAATTCTCTACCACACTTACAGCTTGTTTTACTATCATCATAACGCCGTTACGTGATTGATTAATTCCATTTGTAACTTGACCTAAAGCAAACATGTTTTTTAAGGTACCATAACGTGGACTTATAATTTGATTTGTTTCTGGTATGATTTGAATACCACCTAGTGGGTGTGCTTGGACTACTTGCCTATTTTCCAGATTGAGAATCAGTTGATCATCTTGGTCTAATTCTGATAAATGTGATTTTGAACCAGTAGCATTAATGACAATATCAAATTTATCAATTGCTTTAAAATCATCCTCATATTTAAAACAAAATTGATGCCCGTCATATTTAACGTCTTCCAAGCCTTTTTTGATTTCAATTTGCCCTTTTTCGATATGATCGATAATTAATTTTGCGGTACGAGGAGGCATTGGGTTCGAATTTTCTTTTAATATAGATTGGTATTTTTCTAAAAATATCTTCTGATCCTCTCTACTAAAACTGTTCCAAATCCAATTTAAATTTTCTTTTGTTAATTCTAAGATACTTTGAAATTTCCCTAGCACTTCGGCATGTTGTAAATCATAGGTTAAATCCAAAATTGGGTCGCCTTGCCTTCTGTGTACTAATGCTTCTATTGGAATATCATAATATTCACAGTCCTTTTTAAATAATGCCAATGCCTCGTCCAAAGGTACGTTTCCAAAATATTCTTTTTTGATTTCATTAAATTTTTCTGGAGTAAGATATTTAAATTGAATTTCTGGCATATTTCCCCTAACACTGGGTAAATGACCTTTACGACTCGTCACTGTAATAGGTAAATTAGGATGATGTGCCGTTACAAATCGAATGACATCTAAACTTGCTAGTCCAGTGCCAATAATGGCGATTCTATCAGTACTATCAACTTCATTTAATGTGTCATAAGTTGGATAAGGTGTTTTTATGTAACCTGGTGTTCCTTTTAATTGATATGGGTCATGATAGGACATCGTGCCAATTGTTAAAAATACAATATCATAACGTCGGCGTTTCTCTAAATTTTCAGATGTGCAGACAACATATCCAACCTGCGTATCACCAATATTAGATTCTATATACACTTCTAATACTTCTTCTTTAATCATACGAATATTACTATATTGATTATGATAATTTTCCAAATAATCTTTCATATAGTGTCCAAAAATAAATCTGGGTAGATACTCTGGATTAGAAAATTTAAATATAGATTGATGTTGATACCATTCGTAAAATTCTCGCTCATTATTCAAATTTAAAGACATTTGTTTTGCAGGTAAATTGATTAATAATTGGTCGCTGTCATTTTGAAAAGGCACACCTTGACCCATGTTTTTAGGGTTATCATAAACGTCTACTTCCATTTGTTCGAATTCATTATATTTAACTAATTCTTTTAACAAACTAACACCTGCGGTACCCATACCAATGATAGCTATACGCATTTCACTCATCCTTACTTTAATTAATTTATACTTAGTATATCAAGTATTTAATTGATATTACATATTAATGGATTATGCCACCATTATACAAAATTAATATATATGTTAATATAAAAATGTTGTATCAAAAAAGATTTCTAAAACATATAAGGAGTTAAAACATGAAATTTTTTAAAAGAATAATTTATTTATTGATTGTTAGTTCAATTTTATTAGCAAGTTGTGACTTACCTGGTTTAGGCGGCGGTCAATCTAAAAACTCAGTTAAAATTTCTGCTTTAGCTACGAGTGAATCTCAAATCATGGCTTATATGCTTAAAGATTTAATAGAACATGATACAAAGGGAAAGATTACTGGATCGATCATTAACAACTTAGGTTCAGCTACAATACAGCATAATGCATTACTTCGCGGAGATGCCGACATATCAAGTACACGCTACACTGGTACTGATTTGGTTGGCGTTTTAGAACAACAACCTATTACAAATACTCAAAAAGCAATGTCAGTAACTCAAAAATTATTCAATCAAAAATTTGATCAAACGTTTTTCGACTCTTATGGATTTGAAAATACGTTTGCTTTTATGGTTACTAAAGAAACCGCAAAAAAATATGATTTACATACCGTTTCAGATTTAAAAAAAGTAAAAGATAAAGTAAGAGTTGGTACAGATACGACATGGATCAAGAGAGGTGGCGATGGTTATGCACCATTCCGTGCACATTATGGTTTTGGTTTCAATGATTTAAAACCTATGCAAATTGGACTAGTTTACGACGCGCTAAAAAATAATAAACTCGATGTTGCACTTGGTTATACAACAGATGGAAGAATTGCAGCGTACGATTTAGTTGTACTTAAGGATGATAAAAATTTTTTCCCTCCATATGATGCTAGCGCGGTCACTCCAAATGAATTATTACAAAAGCATCCACAAATTAAAAAATCTATTAATAAATTAGATGATAAAATTAGTACTGAACAAATGCAAAAGTTAAACTATGAAGCAGATGGTGAAGGTAAAGAACCAGCAATTGTAGCCAAAAGATTTTTAGAAAAACACAATTATTTCGAAGATGAAAATTAAATTTCAAGTGTAATTCTATATTTAATATTATGTGATATTAATCGATTAGTGTTACTATAGCTACATAGTAAGGAAGTGATTTAATGAAATTCATTATAAAAGTGATAATATCAACGATTATGCTTTTTATATTATTTGGACAGAAAAATAAAGCTAAATAATATTTACTACTTTAACATCTCTCGTTCATCTTGATAATTAATTCACAGTTTACGGAATTCGATTACCTATGTCTATAAAATATAAATTACTAACTAATGTAAATATCAAAAATCAATCATTTATGTATTCAAAAAGGACTAATCCATTTTTCCTACGGATTAGTCCTTCTTTAGTTCGTATAACAAACTCAATCATTTTCATTTGTTATAATTAATTATATTTAAAATCATAGATCATTCTTTTTTATGTTTATTATCATCTTTATATACAAAATATTTATAATATTTACCTTCTGTTTTCATATTTTTATAAAAATTTGACATTAGGCTTGCGTTACTTTCAGCCCATTTAATATCTGTAGCATATTGATGTTCACCAGGGTTTTTAGGATTCCAGCGCATGCTATACAATGTATTTTGATCTTTATTTGATAAAAAGTGTTCATGTATAAAATTAGCACCACCAGTAATTGCTTTTTCTGGTGTATCCCAACCGTGTTTTTTAGCATATTCAGCACCAGTTTTCACTGGATCTTCATCAAGTGCACCGACCCCAAAAAAGTTATAATATTTCTTGCCATCAATTTCAACTCCACTCGATAATTCACTTTTAGCTGATCCTGTTTCAAGCAATGCATGTGATATTAAGTATACCTCATTTACATGTTTTTCTTTTGCTGCTTTTATGAAATCATCTGAATGTTCTAATAGTACTGGATTATCGATTAACATTCTTTTTATTCTATTTTCATCAATTCCTTGATATTTATCTAATTCTAAAAATTGATATTTTTGAGTTTCACTTTCAATAAATTTATTACTATCCATTGCTGCTTTAATCTCAGTTGAAGACGCATCTCTCCATGAATCATTATTTTTATTTGAAATTTGTTGGCTAGTATAATTATCGATTTGTTTTTTTGATGCTTTATCTAAAGTAATATTGAGCTGTTCTACTTTTTCTTGTTGGTTAACCTTTTTAAAAAAGATTTGATCTGAAATCATTGAAAATACAACGACAACAGCTATCACTAACACTACCAATAAGCCAATAATTGATAGTATTGAGCCTTTCTTATGCTTCGTCATGTCCACACCTCATAGGTAATAATAAGAATATTAAGTCCTCTCTTTATAAAAATATACTTTAAGAGACTATCTAAATTTAAATTCTAACACTAAATAGTTGAACGTACAATTTAATATGTTTGTTGTTACATATTCATAAAAAAAGTAATGAAATTTTAATTTCATTACTCTTGACTTTTATTATATTCCATCATAACAAAGCTTACTGCTTGGGATCTATTTTTATAATAATAACGATTTAAATCAATTGTTCCTTCAATTTCACCATCGCGGTACATCATTTCTTTTGTTAGATTATTTATCATAACAAAGTCTGATTTATCTTTAATCATATCTAAATCATCATGTCTCGCAAAAAAATGTTCTAAATTTAAATGTGCGTAATCCATATAAACCTCCTGATTTGTTGTCCGAAGATAATACTAAAACTCTAAAGTGTTATATCTTTAAGTTGAATACGCGTTGATGTTATAAAACTTAAATTTTATCTATCTTATTAACTCTATTTAACACCTATTATCATTATTTAGCAAATGAAAATTACTAAATTTTAAAATAAAATGATTGCATCCGGAAATAAAAGTTATATATATAACAATGGAGTTACAGCATGTCCTTCGAACAAACATATTTTCAATTCAAATTTATTATTTTTGTGTTATTAAAAAAATACCATATTAAGTATAATCGAGAAGAATATACTCAATTACTCACTATCAAAATGTGGGAACTAACACAGAAGTATTCTCCCCATCAATCTGTCTCATTACAACAATTTTTATATTTTCGTTTGAATTGCTATTTGATTGATTTGTTTCGCAGTCAGAAACAATTAGAAATCACAATAAATTCTCCAGATTTAAAAGAACGAGAAAATATCCTGTTTGATCAAATGAATCATCAAATTATATACCAACAGTTTTTGCAACTATTAACTACTAATGAAAAAAATTGGCTTAACTTAAAATTGCTAGGTTATAAACAATTTGAGATTGCATCAATGTTGAACTGCTCTGTTTCTACAATAAAAAATTATCGAAAAAAGGTGCAAATAAAATACATTAAATATTACAGAATAAATCAAAAATAGGAGTTGGCATATGACAAAGTTTACAAAATTATTATACCTCAAATCCGTTGTTGGAAATGAAATCATAACAGTCGGGCAATATACCACGCATCAATTTCACTATCCTACTTCAATCATGCCTACACTTACTTACCTTCTAGAAACCTATGGTTTATCACTATCTTATCAAACAAAACAAGCTAAACAAGTTTTAAAAATCAGAAAAATGGTCCCTATATTTATTAATCCAGATATTACTTTATTTCCGCTTAAAGCGAGACGCGCACCCTTGCAATATTATATCAATGCAAATGCGATTGTTGGGATTAAATCAAATAATGAACAAACAACAATTTATTTTGAAAATGCTACATTCATCATTGTAGATGCACCCTACACTTTTGTATATAAAAAATGGCAAGAAAGCATCACACTTTCTCACCTTTTAATTTAACGCATCATAGCGCTCTATTATGCTTATATTCTAATAGCTTCTTCGTAAAATAACCTGTTGCGACCTTAATTAAGTATAGACTAATCACCAATAATAGTAGCGCACCTATGAGTGTCAATACAACGATAATACTAGATAAATCAACTTCTGGTTTAATAAAAAATTGGACTGACGACAAACTTGTCAATAAAGCAAATAAGAATAATCCTAATAAAATAATATATGTAATTAAAATACCAATTAATAACATGAAGAAATAAGCTGATGAAACTACCTTTTCTTCAAAGATATAATTTTTCAAAAATTGATTGGAAAACGCAATCGGTCGATTGAGTTCTTCCTCATGGTTTTTATCCAAGACTTTCGATAACACTTGATCTAGTTGTTGTTTTTCTTTTTTATTTAAAAACCATAAATGCTTTTTAACTTTCTGTTTAAAAATATTTGCTTTCATTAAAGTTTCTCCTTAAAAAGTATCACACTTATACTATCAATATACAGGATAAGTTATTTATCTTATGGTTTCAATAATATTATAAAAAATTTTGCAATCAAATTATATTTCCTTTGCTTATCCATGCTATTCTATAGTTTTTTATTTCAATCAAGTAACCACATAAATTCAATTTATTCAATCCTACTTTAATCAACACCAACAATGAATTGAAATACAACTTTCCATCGCTTACCCAATAGTAAATGATTTCGCTTCTATAATCGCTCATTATTTACTCGTTTCATTCATTACTAATTCATAATATTATAACTTTAGTTAATTGCTTAATAATAAAATAACTTTTACTTCAGTAACTATACTTTAACTTTGAGTGTGTATAAGCAAGGTAGATGATAATAAAAACACTTTCATATGAATTCATTTTATGATGAATTCAATGAAAGTGTTTTTTCCATCATTTGGGAGTAGCTACAGAAATGAACTAACTGCGTTTACGACTATAAAATAGACAGACCAGAACTTTGGATATCTTTTGCAAAGCCTTTAACTGTATCAACAGATAATTCGTTTATATCGCGTCCTAAATTATTATTCACTTTTTTAACTACATCTGCCGGACATGTAATAATATCCGCGCCAACTTCATCAGCTTGGATGACATTGATGACTTCGCGACAGCTTGCCCATAATAATTTCACACCTTTTTTACTGTGTGTAACGTCAGCTGCTTCTTTCATCAATGGAATTGGATCTACTCCTGTATCTGCAATGCGTCCAGCAAATACAGACACATATGTTGGAACACCTTCTGTTACAGCATTAGTAATTTCTTTAACTTGATCTAAAGTATAAACAGCAGTAATGTTTAAACGAACATTGTTTGCTGATAATTTTTTTATTAGAGAAATAGTTGATTCACCTTTTGTGTTTACAATTGGAATCTTAACAAAAACATTATCGCCATATTGTTTTAAAATTTCCGCTTCTTTTTCCATAGTTTCTAAATCATCTGCAAATACTTCAAATGAAATAGAAGCGTCAGGAATTTCGCGCACAGCTTCTTCGGCAAATGCTTTATAATCTGTTACACCTGCTTTTGCCATTAAACTTGGGTTTGTGGTAAAACCATCTACTTGTTTATTTTTATAAGCTGCTTTCATTTCTTCAATATCTGCACCATCTGCAAACACTTCAACATTTAAATTTGCCATTACTAATTCCTCCTGACTAAAATAAATAATTCTGTAAAGAATTATTTTTATAACGGTTTAAACCATACACTTTATTTATACCACCTTTATTTCATAAATTCTATTTTTCTGCTTATAAATGATTAATTTCTGAAAATAATAGTATCAGTAACAGATCTAATATCATTAAAAACAAGCTTTATAATCTATATTGTTATTAACTAAAAACTTTTCTTATTGTAAATTTAGTTAACTTTAAGTTAATTTATGGTATTATAACTTAATAAATTGCATTAGGAGGTTATTATGGCACGTTCAAAACTTTATTTTTATTTATCATGCATTTTAATTATAATTAGCTTTTATTTTAATACTAGAAACCCTCTACTAAATATGCACTTTAATTCAATGATTAAACTCATTTTTGTTTGTAGTATTATCAATGCTATTATTTTAATACTTGCTATTATCTTTTCTGATAAATCTATTAAAAATTTACATAAAGATTCAGATTGGATTCGTTCAGTTAGCAAAGTTTTACCTTATATAATATTAATTGTGATAGCAATTCATATCTTAGCTTCTCTCTCAACATTTGGTATTATTTTCTAAATCCTACTACAAAAGTTATACTACTTTTGTAGTTTATTTTTTTTGAAAGGAAGATATCATAGTGCAATATTTATATATTTTTGTTGGCGGTGCCATTGGCGCATTCATTCGCTATTTATTATCTGTTTTTAATAGTACTGAAGGATTTCCAACTGGCACATTTTTCGCGAATATCATAGGTGCATTTTTAATGGGCTTATTAGGGTCTTTAGCGATACAGTATTTTAGAAACAATCCACTACTCAAAAAAGGTATAACTACTGGATTACTTGGTGCACTGACTACTTTTTCAACGTTTCAATTCGAACTTGTTGGATTATTACAACAACAAGCATATGTAATGTTAGTAACCTATGCTTTACTCAGCTATATCATAGGTATATTGGTTTGTTATATTGGAGTTAGAATGGGGGCGCGTTTATCATGACTCAGTTTTTTTTAGTTATGTTAGGTGGCGGAATAGGCGCAGTTATTCGTGCATTTGTTACTAATTTCTTTAACAATAGAATTAATAGTACTTACCCGATTGCAACACTTGTCGTAAATATTTTAGGTAGTTTTTTGATTGGTCTATGCATGGGACTGACTTTAAACGTTACTTGGATTAACACATTTTTAATTGTTGGAATTCTTGGTGGACTAACTACTTTTTCAACTTTATCATCTGAATTAGTTCAAATGTTAACACCAAACAAACAGATATTTCATTTTATTATTTATTCAATTTTACAATATGTAGTAGCGTTCATTTCATGTTTATTAGGATATTTTATGATTTAACTTACATAAAAAAAAAACCCGTAAATATAGTTTTAATCTACTATATTTACGGTCTTATTCAAAATGCAATTACTCTATTAGTGTCCACTATACTCTGATGGATTAGGACCAATTCTTTTATCTTCGTTTAAACTGTCTAAACGTTCAATGTGTTCTTTAGTTAATTCAAAATCAAATACATTTAAATTTTCTTCAATTCTAGATGGTGTGACAGATTTAGGTATCACTACAACTCCATGTTCAATATTCCATCTGATTATAACTTGTGCTGGTGTTTTATTTATTTCTGATGCTACTGACTTAACTGTATCATCTTCCAAAATTTGTGCATTCATTAATGGTGACCAGGATTCTACGTGTATATTTTGAACTTCAAGATATCTTCTCAATTCTGACTGTGTGAGATAAGGATGAAATTCAACTTGGTTAATTACAGGTTTAATTGAAACTTGAGCAAGTAATGCTTCTAAATGTTCTGCATTAAAGTTACTAACCCCAATATTCTTAACTCTATCATTTTTATACAAATCTTCCATACCTTGCCAAGTATCTATCATCAATGCTTCATCTAAGCCTGGCCAATGCATTAAATATAAATCTAAATAGTCTAATCCTAGCTTACTTAAACTAGTCTCATAAGCTTCTGCTACATTGCTGCGACCATAATCATCAAGCCATAATTTGGATGTAACAAAAAGATCACTTCTATCTAATCCTGTGGATGCTAATCCTTCTGCAATGCCTTGTCCAACCATTTCCTCATTATCATATATCATTGCAGTATCAATATGTCTATACCCATTTTCAATTGCATGTTTTACTGCATCCTTACATTGATCATTATTTTCAACTCGGAAAGTACCTAAGCCTATGATTGGCATTTCATTACCATTATAAAATGTTACAAATTCCAAATTTAAACTCCCCTTTACTATTAAACTATCTATAATAATAATCAAATTTATCAAACAATTAAATTAAAATGCCTAAATTTTAAATAATTTGTCTAAATAAATTACTTATATACTTAGATATAGACTTTTAACAAATAGCTATAGTCATAACCTTCTAAAAAATTCGATTCTTTTCCTAAACCAAAAACAGATTTCTTAAGTTATTTTAATCCCATTGTTAAATGATATATACATATATTGGTATTATATAGAATTAGAATAACATTAATAAATAGCAATTTAGATACATATATTTTGATAGGCAAATCAAACCAGATAATTTATATTAAAGTTTGCTCGTAGAAAAGTAAGTTCACACTTATAAAATACAAGTAAAAAAGCCCATAAATAAATTTTCGAAAAAATTCATTTATGAGCTATTATAACAAGATTTATATTCTTGATACTTAATTAGTTAAATGTTTCAATTTCATCCATCACACGTTGTAAATCTTCAACATTGTACTGGATACGACCATGAAAAACAAACTTATTAAAGTATTCATCAAGTTGTTCTGGTCCAACTAGCACTTTAGAATTAGTACTTTGTGCATAATTTGAAATTGTCACAGCACCTTCATCTTTAGGATTAAAATAAAGAATTGATGTCGGTGTGAATTTCAAGTTTAATTCTGTTTGTAATTCACCAGCTAGTTTTTCAATTTCATTTAAATAATTCGTATAATTTACAAATGATAAAGAATCTTTGTCATCATTTTGGTCCATAACTAAGGTTTGTGCCGTTTGTTTGTCAAGGTTTAACGTTTCAAACACTTGCTCCATCATCGGTTGTTCTTTGAATTGGTTATCATTAATGCCATTAAATACATGACCTTTTAACAACTGTGAATCTATGAGATAGAGTCCAGTACGTGTGAGTACTAAATGACTTATACGGCGTATATCACTAAAGTTATTTTTCGGTAAGAAAATATTTGCCATGATATGCATATCTTCTGGACGAATACGTTTTTCATTAACTAAGCGTTCACGAATACCAATTAATCTCATATCCGTTACATACTCACTTTTATTTTTAGAGAAAAGTTTTAATGCATCTATTTCTTGCTCTTTTGCATTTACTGTAGCTTCATAGTCCTCTTTTTGTTTAGTAACTTGCTTTTTATTTTCAATTCTTTCTTTTTCTAACTCTTCATCATGTTCATCGCTAAGTTTTTGTTCTCTTGTTTTGTATTGCTCCTCAATGGTCTGCTGTGCTTTTTTCTTACTTTTCAAAGCAACTAAAAATAAGATCAAACAAATAACTGCTACGACAATTGCCACGATTAGTCCAATTTCCATCGGGCCAAATGAATTCATAACAACAACGCTCCTTTATGTGTTCAGTAACTTAATTATAATAGATATGAGTTCATCATTCGATAGTAAAGTTTAAAAAAATTAATTACGTCATGCTTATATTTCTACGCTATCTTTTAATAAATTTACTTTATCTAATTTTTCCCAAGGTAACAGTATATCTGTTCTTCCAAAGTGTCCATATGCTGCCGTTTGTTTATATATTGGATGTTTTAAATCTAACATTTTAATAATGCCTGCTGGTCTTAAATCAAAGTGAGTTCTAACTGCTTCTACTAGTTCTGTTTCACATACTTTTCCTGTTCCAAAAGTATCTATTGCAATCGATACTGGTTCAGCCACTCCAATGGCATATGCGAGTTGAACTTCACATTTATCCGCTAAATCAGCTGCTACAATATTTTTGGCTACATAACGCGCAGCATAAGTAGCTGAACGATCTACTTTTGTAGGATCTTTACCGCTAAAGCAACCTCCTCCATGACGTGCATAACCACCGTATGTATCTACGATAATTTTACGGCCTGTTAAACCAACATCACCCTGAGGCCCGCCAATTACAAATCGTCCAGTTGGATTAATATAGAATCTTGTATTATCGTCAATTAATCCTTCCGGTACTGTTGGGTATATGACATGTTCTTTGATGTCAGCTTGAATTTGTTCTAAAGTAATGTCTTCCATATGTTGAGCTGAAACGACAATTGTATCTATACGATGTGGTTTATCTAGTTCATCATATTCCACCGTTACTTGAACTTTTCCATCTGGGCGCAAGTATTTTAAAATACTATCTTTTCGCACATCTGATAATCGTTTAGCTAATTGATGAGATAAAAATATTGGTAACGGCATATAAGTATCCGTTTCGTTTGTCGCATAACCAAACATTAAACCTTGGTCACCTGCACCAGTTGCTTCAATTTCTTCTTCTGATAAATTATCACGATATTCTAATGCATTATCGACGCCTTGTGCGATATCAGGCGATTGCTCGTCAATAGCTGTTAATATTGCCATCGTTTGACTATCGTAACCATATTTAGCACGTGTATACCCGATGTTTTTAATTGTTTCTCTTACAACTTTAGGGATATCTACATATGTAGCTGTAGAAATTTCTCCTGAAATTAATGCCATACCCGTAGTCACGGTAGTTTCACAAGCAACCCGCGCATGAGGATCATCTTTCAATATTTCGTCTAAAATTGCATCAGACACTTGGTCAGCGATTTTATCTGGGTGCCCTTCTGTAACCGATTCTGAAGTAAATAATCTTCTATTATAAGTCATAAATTAACTTGCTCCTTTGTCTTTGATTACGAAAATTCTCTTTTATTGAGCTCATTAAAAAAAGCCTTCTTCACTATATGAATAGAGAGAAGGCCCTTATACGTCCATTCGCTCTTATCGTTCAGACGCTATTTGTCCGCAAACGGTTTGGCACCTTTCTTCGTTGTAAGAAGAGGTTGCTGGGCTTCATTGGGTCCATGTCCCTCCGCCACTCAGGATAAGAGAATCCGTTAATCACTATAGTACCGAAACTAAGTACTAATGTCAATTTGATATTTATTTAAATTACTTTAAAAATGGTGTGGACTAATCAATCATATGTGTTATACTCTGTAATTGTAAAGGCTTACATTAATTTAATAGCGTTGGAGGGATATAGTATGGCGGTAGATACATACACTTACACAAAAAAAGTTCAAAACATTTTGGACAAGAAGTCTTCATTATTTCAACAATCTACAACACAGTTGTATAAGAAAATTCTTAATAATAATGAAGGAGAACTAACCGAACTAGGTGCAATTAACGCTAAAACGGGTAAATACACTGGTCGTTCACCGAAAGATAAGTTTATTGTTAATGAACCATCATACAGAGATGATATTGATTGGGGAAATATCAATCAACCTATTGAAGAAGACACATTTTTAAAATTATATGATAAAGTATTAAATTATTTAAATGAAAAAGATGAATTATATGTATTTAAAGGCTATGCAGGTAGCGATAAAGATTCACAACTCAAACTAACGGTTGTCAACGAATTGGCTTGGCATAATCTCTTCGCACAAAATATGTTTATTCGTCCTGAAACAAAAGAAGAAGCAGAAGAAATTAAATCTGACTTTACGATTGTATCAGCACCCTATTTTAAAGCTGATCCAAATATAGATGGTACAAATTCAGAAACATTTATTATTACTTCATTTAAACATAAGGTCATTTTAATCGGCGGTACTGAATACGCTGGTGAGATGAAAAAAGGTATTTTCTCCGTAATGAACTACTTACTGCCTAAAGATAATATAATGAGTATGCACTGCTCCGCAAACGTTGGTGAAAAAGGTGATGTAGCTCTATTTTTTGGACTTTCTGGTACAGGAAAAACAACACTTTCAGCAGATTCAACTCGAAAATTAATCGGTGATGATGAACACGGTTGGAATGAAAATGGTATCTTTAATATCGAAGGTGGATGTTACGCAAAAGCAATCAACCTTTCTTACAAAAAAGAACCTCAAATATATGAAGCAATTAAATACGGTACAATTTTAGAAAATGTTGTTGTAGATGAAGAAGGCGATGTCGACTTTGATGACAACTATTACACTGAAAATACAAGAGCCGCTTATCCAATCAACCATATAGAAAATATCGTTACACCTTCCAAAGCAGCACATCCAAATACGATTATTTTCCTTACTGCTGATGCTTTTGGCGTTTTACCTCCTATCTCAAAACTTAGCAAAGATCAAGCGATGTATCACTTTTTAAGTGGATTCACAGCTAAACTTGCAGGAACAGAAAGAGGTATTACTGAACCAGAGCCATCTTTCTCAACATGTTTCGGCTCACCTTTCTTACCTTTACATGCTAAAGTTTATGCAGATTTACTAGGCGACTTAATTGATAAACATGATGTGGATGTTTATTTAGTGAATACCGGTTGGACTGGTGGTAAATATGGTACAGGACGCCGTATTAGTTTAAGTTATACGAGACAAATGGTTAATCAAGCAATCACTGGACAACTAAGAGATACAGAATATATTCAAGATGATATGTTTGGATTAAATATACCAGTGGAAGTTGAAGACGTACCTCAAACACTACTAAATCCAATAAATGCTTGGAGTAAGCCAGAGGCATATAGAGAACAAGCTCAAGATTTAATCGACAGATTTAAACATAATTTCGAAAAATTTGGTGATGAAGTTTCAGATTTAGCACAAAATGGTGGCTTTAAATAAATACTTAATAAAGCACATGGACTACATTATAATTGTGGCCCATGTGCTTTATTAGTAATTTTTTTATTTTTTTCTACTTTATCCATCCATTGTTTAACTGTATATAACGCTGTTTTCATTGCAAATGGCCTTGGTACATGATCTTCATCCATTTGATAAAATGTTTGATAAGTCGAGCCAATATGTTTCAATTGTGTTTCCAAATAATAGGCTTGGTGAATCCCAACTTGTTTATCTTTACCACCATGTACAATAAGTATAGGTGGACTGTCGGCGTGTATATTAGCAATCGCATCCCTTTGCTTATATGCTGTTGCTTGTTTCTTTGGATGTCCGATCATCCTTCTCAACATACCTCTTAAATCTATTCTTTCTTCATACATGAGGTGAATATCAGACACACCACCCCAAATAATAAAACTTGTAACTGGTAAATCTTGAAATGTAAGCAGCCCTTGTAATCCACCTCTGGAAAATCCTATCATATGAATATATGCATCAGGGTACATTGCATTTAATATTCGAACAGCCACGGTTACATCATTTAAATCCCTACCATAAAATTCATCCTTACCTTCACTACCATTGTTACCTCTATAATAAGGCCCAAATACAAGTGTTTGATTATCTGAAAATTGCATTAAACGACCGGCTCTTACTTTACCAACTTGTCCTTTACCACCTCTCAAATATATAACTATTCTTTTTACACTTTTATGTGGTTGCATTAATAAACCTCTAACATTAATCTCATCCACTTCATAAGTGACTTCATCAAAAATATGGTCAGGTACTTCTATCGGCATTCTTTTTCTGTGAATAAAATCCAAGCTCGATCACTCTCTCTAAACATTTTAAAATTGCAGCATCTTTCAATAAATAACTTTTATATGCTTCTGAAATATCTGAGATACTATTGAAAATTAATGGCCCATCAGTTTCTAAATAATCATTTTTCGTTTGTAATCGATCTACTTTAACCATGAAAACATCTTTTGTAAAAGGTGTGCCATTTTGACGATTAACACAATATTGAGCAATATAATGTCTATCTTTAAAATTAATAAGCGCTCCTGTTTCTTCAAACAATTCCCTATCACACGCTTGTACACTTGATTCCCCTGCTTCTCTTTTGCCACCAGGAAATTCTATACCTCTTATTTTATGTTTGGTAAAAAGCAATTGTCCTTGATATATTGGAATAACTAAGACATGGTCTGCATCTGGTATATCATTTTCATCTTTAAATGATAAAAAAACATCATCATTTTCTTTATCTTTAAACTTCACAAACATCAATCTCCCTTTATATATGTTAAACTATCAATGCGATGTAAATTGTTGGAGGCAAAATTTTATGAAAAAAATCTTTCTAGGACTTATCTATATATATCAACATTTCATTTCTCCTATGACACCAGCTACATGTCGCTTTTACCCAACTTGTTCTGAATATACTAGAGAAGCAATAGAAGTTTTTGGCCCCTTTAAAGGTACTTGGTTAGGTGTTAAACGTATTTCAAAATGTCATCCACTCCACAAAGGTGGATTTGATCCAGTACCTTTAAAAAAAGATAAAAAGCATAAACATTAATCAATCTGCATTAAATTATCTTTGTTTACTAAAGGAGGTTCAAAATAAATTGAACCTCTTTTTAATATGCCTGAATGTGCTACAATATCATTTTCAAAATAATAACCTTGTGGTGTAATATCACTTGGATAAGTTGTATATCTTGCTAATAAAGCAGTAAAATAACGACTTAAACCATATTCATACATACCGCCAATGACATATTTCACATCTTTTTGTTCTAATATTTCAATGATTTCCATGACTTTATCAATACCACCGAGTCTAAATGGTTTTAATATGACAACATCGATTTTATAATTTTCAATATAATATAAAATTGTTTTCAAAGATACTGCTTTCTCATCAATAGCTATAGGTGGTAATTCCGTATCTTTAAAATGATTTACTTTTTCTATATCTTTAAAAGGCTCTTCTAAATAAAGAATTTCACTGCTTGAAAGTAACATGATTTTCTCAACTTCGTTATCTCTAACAGATTCATTGGCATCAATGACAATTTGAGGTTTAAATAGCAATCTCTGCAATCGCTTAACATCTTCTAAAATCGTTTCCGACCATTTTATTTTTATGCGTTGTGGTTGTGTGACTTTTAAGTCCTTAATTTGTTTATCCGTTAGGCCGCTAACCGTGGCACCATAAGGCACATTAAACGTCTCTAATTGGAAAAAAATTTGATAACAGGCCATCACAATCATACTTCGTGTAGCTGGATATTTTTCCAAACATTGAAGCGCGTTTTGAACTTCCGAAAAGCATTCAAACTCAATATTTTTAAAAGATTCAAACCACTTTATTGTTTGGTCATAAACTACTTCTATCGTTTCATCATCATACCAGTCTGTTTCAAAAGCGTTACACTCTCCAAAATAATGTTCCTGCTTATCCGTAATAAATTCAATAATAAGTGCTTTACGCTTGTCCAATTTCACCTTAGGAGTAATAATTGAATGTTTAAAATCATTATTACAAATATAAAGTTTCATTTCGCTCAGTTTCATAAATTTTCACGCCTAATTTTTTAAATGTTTTCGTTGTAGTTTACCAGTTGATGTATAAGGTAATTCTGTTACTTGTTTAAAATATTTTGGGATTTTATATTTCGCTATATGTGATTTAAAATGTTCGATTAATGTTTCATTGGATAATTTTGTTTTTGAAACATAATATAAATAAGGTACTTCCCCCCACGTGCTGTCATGCTCTCCGATACACATTGCATCAGTAATTGATTCGTGTAGTTTTGCTACAGATTCTAATTGATATGGATATATATTTTCGCCACCGCTAATGATCAAATCTTTACGTCTGTCATAAATCATTACATATCCATCGTCATCTATTTCAGCAATATCTCCCGTTTTAAAATAACCATTTTCAAACGTATCTATTAAATCTTCAGGATATAGGTATCCATTCATAACATTGTCACCTTTGATAAGTAGTTCTCCATGTCCTAGGTTATTCGGTTCTTTTATTTTCACAAAAACATTTTCACTTGGTTTTCCGACGGTATCATAACGCTCAGCTAAAATACTTGGCGATGCTGTTAAAAATTGGGAACATGTTTCAGTCATTCCGAATGAATTGTAAATCGGCAATCCTAATTTCAAAGCATTTTCAATCAATGTACTAGAAAGCTTAGCCCCGCCTAACAATATCTTTTGAATATTATACGGTTGAGTCAACCCTTCATCCATTAACCATTTTAAAGTTTGAGGAACCAATGATACATGCGTTGGTAATTCTTTTTCTATTATTTCAAGCATCCTATGTGAATTAAACTTCGCTGCAATACGTACTGTAAAACCTTGAATCAGCGCTCTTATTATGACACTTAATCCAGAAATATGATAAATAGGCAATACAGATAACCATTTTGTGTCTTGATTAAACCCTAGACTTTGTTTACAACCCAGTGCACTTGCATAATGATTGCCAAATGTTTGAGGAACAGCTTTTTGTGGTCCTGTTGTTCCAGAAGTAAACATAATAGAAGCAATTTGATCCATATTGAATATAGCTTCATAAGTATTATTAGAAACTTCACGTTTCAATACATCAAAATCAATTATGACTATATCTTGTAACGTTAAATTGGTAGTAGTAATTACTGTATCAGTTTCAATAGAATGCAACTGGTT
This sequence comes from Staphylococcus ureilyticus, assembly GCF_025558845.1. Lineage (NCBI taxonomy): Bacteria > Bacillati > Bacillota > Bacilli > Caryophanales > Staphylococcaceae > Staphylococcus > Staphylococcus ureilyticus. The sequence continues at coordinate 1,577,653 of NZ_CP094825.1, forward strand.
TTGTATTTCTTCTTTGGTTAAACGCGTGTTTAACATCACGATTTCAACACCTGCTAGCCACAACGCATTAATCAAAGTAATAGATTCAATATGATTTTCTATATATATTCCTATACGCTTTTTCTTCAACTGTTTTATTTGATAAGCTAAACGGCTTGCTTCGTAATACATTGAAGCAAACGTGATTTTATTAAGACCATCATCAATAAATACTTTATTTCCATTTTGTTTTGCTTGCGTTTTCAACCAAAATTCCAATCTGTCATTCCTCCATCTCAAAGACTATTATAACGTTTTTACTTTGATTTAACAGTGTTGGTGCATTTTATTAGTTTCTATTACCGTAAATACATATTTATACTATTTGTTTACATTTCTTTTGTAAAATAGTCGAAATTTAAGTTGTATGCGATGAATTTTGGTGATATGATAATAAAAATGACTTCGTTTCAACTAATTATAAACACATAAACAAAACATGATCTGTAAAAGGACTCTTCATTATCATAATAGATTATTAAGGCATCAGAGATTCGAATCCCACACTCTTCGTTTACTTACACCATATTAGATAAGAAGAAAGATAAACGTTTTTATTTATATATATGATGAAGGAGATCACAATAAAATGAAATTTATTAAATACGAAATTGAGCAAGGCTTGTACTACGACCTCATAACGATATATGCAAAAACTAACAAAAATACTCCGTTCCATTTCACTTTTTCAGAAAGCCATACTCTAAAAGAAATAAGAGATAAATTAGAAGATATTGCAATTAAAATTGACAAACAATAATATTTGTTTAACGCAATCATCAAATAACGAAAAATCGTTACACTTATAATAAATAGAACGATGTCCTAAGATGGCTCATAATCCCTTAATCACAAAACCAAATATTAGAAATTAAGAGCAGTTTGTTCCCTAAGTTATTGTATAAGAATAACTTAGAAAACATCAAAATTCATTTATAGTATCCAACAAAGTTATCGATAAATATAAAACCCGTTATATCAACGTTTTAAATAACGATGTATAACGGGTTTTATAGAATTAACGGAGAGTGAGGGATTCGAACCCTCGAGACGCTTGTGGCGCCTACACACTTTCCAGGCGTGCTCCTTCGGCCAACTCGGACAACTCTCCAATATAGAATTAAAAAAACAGAAGCGATATTTCACTTCTGTTTGTATGACCCCGACGGGACTCGAACCCGTGTTACCGCCGTGAAAGGGCGGTGTCTTAACCGCTTGACCACGGGGCCATGGCTCCACAGGTAGGACTCGAACCTACGACCGATCGGTTAACAGCCGATAGCTCTACCACTGAGCTACTGTGGATTAATTTGAATGGAGCGGGTGATGGGAATCGAACCCACAACATCAGCTTGGAAGGCTGAGGTTTTGCCATTAAACTACACCCGCTTGACAACGATTATGGGGCGGTTGATGGGAATCGAACCCACGAATGTCGGAACCACAATCCGATGCGTTAACCACTTCGCCACAACCGCCAAAAATAAAATGGTTCAGGACAGAGTCGAACTGCCGACACATGGAGCTTCAATCCATTGCTCTACCAACTGAGCTACTGAACCTTAATGGTAAATCAATAATGGCGGTCTCGACGGGAATCGAACCCGCGATCTCCTGCGTGACAGGCAGGCGTGTTAACCGCTACACTACGAGACCAAACTATGTAATTGCGGGAGGCGGATTCGAACCACCGACCTTCGGGTTATGAGCCCGACGAGCTACCGAACTGCTCCATCCCGCGTTAATATTATTAATGACGCCTACCTATTAAATATACCATAATGTCATGACAAAATCAACATTATTTTAAAATTAATTTACAAATAATTAATTTATAATTAAAAATTAAATGTCATAATGAGTGGTTAAGCTCCCCCTCATTTCTGAATACTTATTTAGTATATAAACTTTTATAGCTTTCGTCAATGCTTTCATTAAAGTATTTTGTGTAAAAAAGGAATATAACTATAATATTATAATTTTAGTTAAGAAATGACACATATTTGTTTATTTTTATAGCTTACCCATATTTACTTAAAATATAAGTAAGCTATAAAGACTGTTCATTTTATAATTGAAATATAAAACTTATTTCCCCGTATTGTGCTGTATAATTATAGACCGTCGTAGGTTTATTCAATCTATTTACTCATGATACCCATCATTTTACTTTGTAAATTTGTAAATGTCGTGAAACCATCATCTTCCATGAAGTGTCCTCCAAAATCAGTAATTTTACATTTGCCATTCAATTCATCCATTAAACGCTTTGTTTCTTTGTAAGAAACATGTTTATCGTCTTTTGCACACAAACCATAAAATTCATTCACTTTTTCTTTAACTTTATCATAGTTAATGATTTTATCATCTAATTTCAACGACTCATCAATCTCTTGTGCATCCTCTTTGAAACCTGAGATACTGAATAAACCTTCAATATTGTTTATGTTTTTATTTTGAATAAATTCAAGTGAAGCAATTGTACCAAAACCATGAGTTACAAAATAGGTATCCTGTTTACGTATATGGATCTGTTCATTCATAACATTGAGCCATTTACGTATATCACTATTTTGTTCTTTCGGAATGTTAAAAAGTGTAACTACGTAACCTTCTAATGTAAGATTATTTGCTAACCATTCATACCAATGATTCTTTGAATCACCTAATTTTGAATGTACTATTACTATATCTGTCATAAATCAATCCCCCATTTACAAATATTACTTTTAAAGTATCTCATATATTTCACCGGTATTGTAAGTTTCAACTTAGTAAAAAAAGCCAATTCTACAATAATTAAAAATTAACAAAGTAGAAAATGACTTTTTTATTATTTATTTAGATTTCATCTAAAATCTCTTCAACCGCTTCTTTTCCTTGCTTTATGCAATCAGGTAACCCAACAGCCTCAAATGACGCACCAGTAATACGTAATCTAGGATAATTATGTCTTATATGCGATTGTATCAATTTAATTTGTTCAATATGTCCTACTTGATATTGAGGCATACTTTTAGGTAAACGATTTACAATACTAAAATCAGGCGAACCTTTAAAGGTCATCATTTTACTCAAATCATTTTTCACGATTTTCACGAGTTCTTCATCTGTATGATCGTCAACTACCGTATCACCTGGTTTACCAACATAAGCTCTAATTAACACTTTACCTTCAGGTGTTGTAAATGGCCATTTCTTACTTGTCCAAGTACAAGCCGTGATATTCGTATCGCTTGTACGAGCAATAACGAATCCTGTGCCATCATAATTGTTGATGATATTTGCCTCGTCAAATGCAAGTACGACTGTTGCTACTGTTGTAGAATCCATGTTTTTAAAATAATCAAAAGCAGGATCATTACCAAACCATTGTAAGAAATTTTGATGTGGCGTTGTAACTAAGACACTATCATAGATGCGCTTCTCATTGACTGTTTTAATTTCATATTTTTTCTGTGACGCTGTAATATCTTTAACAGCAGTTTGATATTTAATATTAACACCTTTTGCTACCAAATCGTCTCTTAAACATTCTATAAATGAACTCAACCCATGTCTAAATTGCTTAAATTGTCCTTTAGGTGCGCCTGGATAAAGTTCACGTTGTTTTATTCTTTGCGCCTTCTCATATCGCATTCCTTTAATAAGGCTACCAAATTGTTCTTCTCTTTCTTTAAACTCAGGGAAAGTACTCATTAAACTAAGCTCGTCAATATTTGTGCCATAAATACCACCCATTAATGGTTCTATTAGATTTTCTAGCACTTCGTCACCTAACCGCGTTCTAAAAAATTCACCAACCGACATATCGTTATCCATATCTATAGTTTTTTTAAACAAATCCATTCCAGCTCTTAACTTACCCAATGGAGAAATTAATTTGGTTTTGAGAAATGGTTTGATGTCGGTCGGTATTCCTAAAATAGAACCGCCTGGAATCGGATAGAGTTTATTTTTAGCATATATATACGATTGCCCAGTTTTATTAGTAATGAGTTGATCTTCAAGTCCTATATCTTTGGCTATCTCTGTCATAATTTGTTTTCGTCCTAAATAAGATTCTGGACCTAATTCAATGGTATAGCCTTCATTACGATATGTTTGTATTTTCCCGCCTGCTCTATTAGAAGATTCATAAATTGTGACATCGATGTCAGGTCTTTTTGATTTTATAAAATATGCACTGGATAAGCCTGTGATGCCTGCCCCAATAATTGCGATACTCTTAGTCAATGTGATTCACGCTTCCTTTAATAAACATTTTTAATTTCATCTACGATTGCACCAATAAATAGTGAATCTGTATTAGGCATTGCTGGACGGAAGTAATTAACGCCTAACTCATCACAAATTATTTTGCATTCATAATCATTATCATATAATACTTCCAAATGTTCACATACAAAGCCTACAGGCGTATAAATAAAGTTTTTATAATTATATTTTTCGAATAAGTTTCTAGTTAAATCTTGAACGTCAGGGCCTAACCAAGGTGTCCCAGTATTACCTTCTGATTGCCACCCTTCAGCAACGTGAGTAATGTTTGATTTAGCTTTTAATAATTCAGCAGTATCATGCAATTCATTCGGATATGGGTCATTATTTTTTTCTATAAGTCCTTTAGGTAAACTGTGTGCTGATACTACTAAGACTGTTTCATCATGTTCTTCTTTTGGTATTTGCTCTAAAGTTTCATTTACCTTTTCAGTCCAGTATTGGATGAATTTTGGTTGTTGGTAATAATGTTCAACATGGTTTAACGTAATACCATATTTATCCGCTTCTTCTTGTGCACGCTTATTATAGGAACCCACTGAAAAGCTTGAATAATGTGGTGCTAGTACCACAGTAACAGCTTCATCTATGCCTTCTTTATTCATTGCCTTTACAGCATCTTCAATAAACGGATGGATGTGTTTCAAACCAATGTACAACTTGAACTCAACATCAGTATATTGATTATTCAACTCTGAACATAATGCCTCAGCTTGTCGATTCGTAGTTCCCGCAAGTGGTGATAAACCGCCAATAAATTTATATCTATCTTTTAAGTCTTGCAATTCTGCTTCTGTAGGTTTTTTCCCATGTCTAATATCTGTGTAATAAGCTTCTATGTCACTTTCTTTATAAGGTGTACCATAAGCCATTACTAGTAATCCTACTGTTTTTGCCATTTTAAAATCATCCTTTTATTTAAATTTTTAAGATGTAGATGACATAATTAAATGTAAATCTTGTTCACCTTTTGTATGTCTAACTATCTTTGAGTATATTCGTGAACAAACGTAGTAATTCTTTTTAAAGTTTCGGGTTTAACTTGTGGAAAAACACCATGTCCTAAATTAAATATATGTTTACCATGTGCTAAGCCCTCATCTAAAATAGGTTTTAATCGCGCTTCTATAACTTCCCAAGGTGCTAATAGTAAAGATGGATCTAAATTCCCTTGTAATGTTTTAGTAATATTTAAATCATTAGCTTCTTTAATAGACAGTCTCCAATCTAGACCTAATACATCTATTGGTAAATCATTCCATTCATGTACTAAATGACTTGCACCCACACCAAATAAAATCACGGGCACATCGTATTTCGCCTTAATTCCATTAATTAACTTTTTCATTGCTGGTTTTATATAATATCTGTAATCTTGAACGTTTAATGCACCAACCCAAGAATCAAATACTTGTATGATTTCTGCACCAGCTTCTATTTGAGCTGTCGTATAAGTAATAGACATATCAACTAAATGATCCATAAGCGCAAACCAAGTTGCTTCGTCACTATACATCATTGCCTTTGTAAAATTATAATTCTTAGAAGGCCCACCTTCAATCATATAGCTTGCTAAGGTAAAAGGAGCGCCAGTAAAACCAATCAATGGCACATTCAATTTTTCTTCAGTTAATAATTTAATCGTATCTAATACATATGGAACATCTCGTTTCGGATCAATATTCCCTAATTTTTCAACATCTTGTATATTTTTAATCGTATTATGAATTACTGGTCCTATCCCGGACTTAATTTCTACGTCCACCCCTATCGGTTGCAATGGGGTCATGATATCTTTATATAAAACCGCAGCGTCCGTATTATAATTATCTACTGGTAAATGTGTTACGTATGCACATAATTCTGGCTGGTGTGTAATTTCAAATAAAGAGTATTGCTCTTTCAGTTTTCTATATTCAGTCTGTGATCTACCAGCTTGACGCATAAACCACACAGGTGTGTGCTTAACTTCTTTGCCCCTAATCATATCTAGGATTGTATTATTTTTATTATGCACCTTGTAATCCTCCTACATTATAATCATTCTTATTAATATTACCATATCCACTAATTTCCCGTATTCAATCAATAGAAATGTCATAAAAAAGACAAAGTGTGTTACTTTGTTTTTCTTAATTATTTGACTATTGTTTTCTAACAGAAATCAATTATAATACTGTTAAAGTCTATTTTACATTTATTTGAAATATTAGAAGTATATATAGTAAATTATAATAGTTATGCAATGTTTCTTAAACAATTCAAGGAGGAAAACTTATGAAAATTTACGCATCTTACGGTACATTTGGTTATTTAAATCAAATTAGACTGAATAATCCGACACATCATCTACTACAATTTTCAGCTTCCGATTCTTCAGTTATTATAGAAGAAACAGAAGGTGAAACGGTTTTAAAACACCCGCTGGCTTATGACATCATTAAGTCTGAAGGGAATTTAGATGAAAATTACTTCTATTCTGTTATTTTTATACCAACATCAGAGGATCATGCATATCAATTAGAAAAGAAATTAGAAAATGTCACAACTGATTTCAAACAATTTGCAGGTTATAGAAGTTATCGCTTTTTAAAACCAAATCAAGGGTTAACATATAAAATTTATTTTGGCTTTAATAGTCGTACAGATTACGAAGATTTCAAAGCGTCTGCCGTTTTCCAAGAAAACTTTGATAAACTAGCACTAAGTCAGTTCTTTGGTTCTAGTGGTCAACATTCAAGTTACTTCGAAAGATATTTATTCCCAATTGACGATTACTAATTAAAAATCGCTACTCAAATTTAGCTCTAAGCTAAAACCTGAGTAGCGATTTTTTAATCTGTTAACAAACTTTCTTGATATTTCAATTTTTTAGTTATATTTCTAATCGTTAACCAACCTACAAGAAAGTAAATGAGACCAAACAAACTATATTGTGAAAAAATAATAGCAAAAGTAACAATAAATATCACGCCTATAAAACACATTAATCTATTTAAAAATTGTTCATACCCTTTTATCACTTTACTATCAGATACCGGCCAAACTTGTGGCCATAAACCATATGCTTGTTGTGTATAAAATTGAGCCATTTGTAACAATATAATATACATAAATAGACTACCAATTAATAAAACTACGATGACTTGATGTAACCATATCATCATAACTAAAGCTATAATAATCAATCGTAATATAATATTAAATGCGTCTTTACCTCTAGCAAAACTTCTAATAAATAAATAAAGATACATATAGTTTTCATTAAATTTTTTAGGTTTCGGTTTCCACAATAACGGATCTAAATAACTTCTCCTTACTGCTTTCTCTTCTAATTGTTTTACATCCGTAAACATATTTACAAATTTATAATAATTCATATGATGTTGTTGTTCTGTATTAATCATATGCTCCCATGGGAACAAATAGTCTTTGTTTAAATATCTTATTAACAGAGTCAGAGCAACAAGTATAATAACTGAAAAAATACTTGAGATATTTTTAGGATCTAAGGCTACATAATAACCAGATGTAAATATCACAAACAAAATGCTAAATAAAGACCAACGTTCAAGACGAAATTTATACCACTGCCATTTTAATAATAAACCTAAGAGCGGAAATATAATTGCTAGTCCAGCAAAGATAATATAAAATCCAAACGTTTTGTTATTAAGCACATAAAATAATGGAAATAATATAATAATCAATAATATTTGTATAGGTAATCTAGTAACATAACTATAAATCAAACTTTTTTTCATATATTCAAGCATATGATTTTCAAATGGCAATAGAAATAATTTATCTGCATCTTTTAATAAAGTCCTAATTGGAAACATGGATGTGATGGCAGTTATCATACTAGCAATTAAGGCATAATTAAAATGTTTAGGTATTGTTTTCAACCAATCACCATAACCTAAAATAAATGCCCCTAATAAAATTACAAGAAACACAGAAAAGTGACCATTAAATATAAATTTATTATAATAACTTTTCTCTTTTTTGATTGCTTGTTTCCTTAGGTTAAATAATTGTTTAGCTTCTTGTTTCATGAATTTTGGCCACCTTGAGTAACGTGTATATATATTTCATCTAAGGTTTTACCACTTAAACCTGTTTGTTCCCTCAATTCATCTATATTGCCAAATGCTACAATTCGCCCTTTATCCATTATTAAAAATCTGTCACAATATTTTTCGGCCGTTGCCAAAATATGTGTACTCATCAATACAGTTCTGTTCTCTTCTTTTTTCTCGACCATTAAATCAAGCATAGATTGTATACCTAAAGGATCTAATCCTAAAAATGGCTCGTCAATGATATATAATTCTGGATCCACAATAAATGCACAAATAATCATCACTTTTTGTTTCATACCTTTAGAAAAATGACTCGGAAATATATCTAATTCATTTTCTAACCTAAATGTTTTTAATAATGGATTTGCCCTTTTCATCGCTTCCATTTTATCTATATTATACGCCATTGCTGTCATATTAATATGTTCTTGCAACGTTAATTCATCATATATGACTGGTGCTTCCGGAATATATGACAACTTACGTCTATAAGCTTCTACATCTTGTTTGATATCAATATCTGAAATTGTTAACTGCCCTTCCATCGGCGTTAATAAGCCCAACATATGTTTAATAGTGGTACTCTTCCCAGCACCATTCAAACCTATCAGTCCAACAATTTCTCCTTTTTTTAATTCAAAATTTATATCTTTTATCACAGGTCTTTTGCCATAACCGCCTGTTAAATGCTCTACTTTTACTGTCATAAGGCACCTCCACAAATAGTATTGTATCAAAAATCAAACATTGTTCATAAAGTTACTTCAAAAAATGACGGAATTTAATCAGTAATGCTATAATAGTTACTAAACATCTGACAAGGAGTGAAAATTTATGTCTGAAACAATCTTTAGTAAAATAATTAATGGTGAAATTCCTAGTTATAAGGTATATGAAGATGAATATGTTTATGCATTTTTAGACATCTCTCAAGTGACCAAAGGTCATACTTTATTAGTTCCTAAAAAAGTTTCTGCAAATATCTTTGAAACGGCTAGTGAAACAATGAAACATATAGGCGTTGCTTTACCTAAAGTAGCAAACGCAATCAAAAAAGCATTTAACCCTGATGGTCTAAATATTATACAAAATAATGGTGAATTTGCCGATCAATCTGTCTTCCATTTACATTTTCATCTGTTACCAAGATATGAAAATGAAGTAGATGGTTTTGGTTATAAATGGGAAACACATGAAGAAAGCATAGGCGATGAACAAAAGAAAAAAATTGCACAAGAAATTGCAGCACAATTTAATTAATTATGCTTACCTGATATGATAAAGGGTATATTAAAAATATTAATGACTCAGAAATTTTAGAAATGAGGAGAATTTTTATGAAAACAGCTCAATTATTACTAGGTCTTGGTGCTGGTGTTGCAACTGGAATTGGTGTTGCATTAATGAATCGTGATAAGAAAAATTCAAACCAATTTGAGACAGAAGCGCGCAGACCTACGGGTGCTGAATCTGAATTTGATAAAGAAATCAACACTATAAAGCAAAATGTCAATGATATTGTAAATTACATTTCACAAATCAAATCAGAAAGTACTGAAATTGGCAGTACTATTGGTGATGAAGTGAAAACGATGATTGGTGATTTTAAATCTGATATCGATCCTAATATTGAAAATTTGCAATCCCATATTGAAAATTTACAAAATCGTGGCGAAGAAATTTCAAAAGCATTTGAAAAAGACAAATAATTAACTCAATTAACTAAGAGTTATAACTCACTTGAAAACCTGAGTTATAACTCTTTTCTTTATTACAATAAAAACATCTATGCCTTTAAAATGATGCTGAATTAAAAAATATATAGTACTCTCATCTTTCTTTGATTAAGAACTATAATGTCCTTACATTATAGTGTTTTGAGAACTTTTCAAACTCTAAAATTAACTTAAAGTTAAACTTGACGACTGTAAGAATACGTTAGATAATACGAAAGTATATTCAATAAATTTTAAAAAGGAGTATGATTGCGTAATGTATTTATGTACACGTCAAATAGATATTAACGCTCGTTTTGGCATACCTAGAATTGCTTTCCTTAGTTTTGTTACTACAATTATCACATTTTTAATTGCATACGAACTTTTATACTTCTTTTCAAATACCAAATTAACAGACGACCACTTTTTAATATTTTTAATTTTAGTAGTGCTTTTGTACCCTTTACATAAATTAATCCACTTATTGTTTTTCTATCCCTATCGTAAGTCATTTAAAAAATACAAATTAGTAAAACATAAGTCTGTGCCTTTTTATAATGTGTATGTAAATACACCTGTTAATAAATATTATTTTTGTTTTGATTTAATCACGCCAGCTTTATTTATAACGATTGTTTGCACATTTATAAGTACTATCATCCCTCAATATGGTCATTATTTAATGTTTTTAATTGCTTTGAATTTAGGTTATTCGGTTATGGATTTTCTTTATTTAAAGATCATATTATTTTCAAATGAAGGTGCTTATGTTGAAGAACATCAAACTGGTATTAATATTTTAAACAAAGTATCACCTTATACGAATCATGAACTTGATTAAGCAAACAGCAATGTTTGCTTTTTTTATTCGCTCTTTTTCATATAAAATGGTTACAACTATAGTCGTATATATTAGGTTTCTAATTGGTGAAAACGACTTTATATGTTATATTTACGTTGTTATTCTTACAAAAGGAGTTCCCAATCATGAAAACATTTAAAAAAGTTATAATTCCTGTTACTGCTAGTGTATTATTATTAGGTGCTTGTGGTAATAGCGCTACAGATTCTAAAGAAGATACAATTATTTCATCAAAAGCTGGCGATGTTAAAGTTGAAGATGTAATGGATAAAATGGGTGATGAGCAAGTTGCAAACACATCTTTTTCTATATTATTAAATAAATTGTTAGCAGATAAGTATAAAGATAAAATAGACACGAAAGATATTGATAAAGAAGTTGAAAAAGAACAAAAACAATACGGTGGCAAAGATCAATTTGAAAGTATGTTAAAACAACAAAAAATGTCACTTAGTGACTATAAAGAGCAAAAAAAATTACAATCATATCAAAAGGCACTACTGAACGATAAAGTGAATATTTCTGATAAAGAAATTAAAGAATCTACTAAAAAAGGTTCGCATATTTTAATTAAAGTTAAAGAGAATAAAGATGACAAAGAAGGTTTATCAGATAAAGATGCAAAAGCAAAAGCAGAAAAAATCCAAAAACAAGTATCAGAAAATCCTGACAAATTTGGAGAAATTGCCAAAAAAGAATCAATGGATAAATCTTCGGCTAAAAAAGATGGTAGCTTAGGATATGTTATCAAAGGACAAATGGAAAAAGATTTTGAAAAGGCGCTCTTCAAACTTAAAGAAGGCGACGTTTCAAAAGTAGTTAAAACAGATTATGGTTACCATATTATTAAAGCAGATAAAGAAAATGACTTTGATAAAGAAAAAGGTAAGCTAAAATCGCAATTAATCCAACAAAAAGTACAAAAAAGTCCTAAATTACTAACAGACGCTTATAAAGAACTGTTAGATGAATACAAAGTAGATTATAAAGATAGAGATATTAAAAAAGCTATTGAAGATTCTATTCTAGACCCAGATAAAATTAAACAGCAACAACAACAGCAACAACAGCAAGCGATACAACAAGGTGGAGCTGGTATGACCTCTGGACAATAGAATCATAATTCATAAAAAAACAAGGCAAATGCTACATTCTAGGGCATTTGCCTTGTTTTTTTATGAATGAAACTAACTTATATTTACTTATTAATTATGCTTGTACACATATTTTTCGAGACGATTGTATTTTATCTCTTGCGCTGATATATAACACAGTATAAACACATATTCAATCTACTTATATCAAATCATACGATGCTCATGAATAGAAAACAATTATCTCGCCCCCTACTTCTTACCTTCTAATACGACATATTAATTGTAAATAATCACGGTCAGAAACGAATGATTTTACATATAAAAAAGACTAATCCACGCTAATGAACTGCTCCCTTCAAAGTAGACACTTAAAAATGTAAACTTTGAAGTGAGCATATCAAAATTTGGATTAGTCCTTTACTTTCAAAATGTTTCAATTTTATTTTTTTAAGCGTATATTTTCCGTATCGCTTAATCTAAAGATGTTGGATTGTAAAATTGTCTACCCTCAAGCCCAAAAATACGTTCAGTAAATTGACCTTTTGGCGTTTTCTTATATGCTTTTTCAAACATATTCATTTTTGCATCAATGTTATCGATGAAAAACAATATTTCTGCCTCTTTCATATGTGGTAGTTTCGGAGAGCCAAATTCCATTTTTCCATGATGTGCTAAAATCATGTGACGCAGTAATAATACCTCTTCACCTTCTATATTTAATTCTCGTGCAGCATCTGCTACTTCATCACTGGCAATAGAAATGTGACCCAGCAAATTACCTTCAACCGTATATGTTGTTGCAACAGGACCACTTAATTCTTTAACTTTACCTAGATCATGTAAAATAATAGAACTATATAATAAACTGCGGTTTAAAAGTGGATATATATCACAAATAGATTTTGCGACCCGTAACATTGTTAATACATGATAACTTAACCCACTTGAAAAATTATGATGATGTGTACTTGCTGCAGGAAATGTAAAAAATTCTGTTTGATATTTACGCAATAAATGTCTTGTAATGCGTTGTAAATTTGCATTTTCAATCTCTAACATATAATGAGAGACTTCTTCTTTGATTTCTTCTGGTGTGAGTGGCGCGCCGTCTACGAAATCATGTATGTTTAAATCTGCTTCATCTGAAGCTAATTTAATTTTATTAATTTTCATCTGTTTACGACCACGATAATTAATAACATCACCAATAACGTGTACGATTTTTTCTGGTTCTAAAACACGCATATCTTCCTTAGTAGCAGTCCATAATTTAGCTTCGATGTCCCCACTTTTATCTTGAAGATATATCGTCATATAGTCTTTTCCTTGAGCAGTTACGCCTTGTGTCGCTTTATGAATCAAGAAATAGTGATCAACTGAATCTCCAGGATTTAATTTTTCTACATTTCTCATTATTTACCGCCTTCCTCAGGTTTATTCAAAGTAATAATTTGTTTTGAAGGCACACTTGTATCTTTGACACATGTAAAGTATAAAATTTGATAATCATTGGGCATTTGTCTTAGATAATTCATCATCGTTTCTTTTCTATGTTTATCAAAATGTACAAATGCATCATCAATAATTACAGGGAATGGATAGTAAGGTTTTAATGTTTTAATTAAGCTTAATCGCAATGCGATATATAGTATTTCTTTAGTAGACTGGCTTAATTCAATTGGTTCGTACATTTGACCATTCACTTGTTTTACCATTAAATCTTCATTCGCATAAGTTACTTGTACATAATTTCCATTTGTTAAATGTGCAAAGATTTCTGTTGCTTCATTTATCACTTGTGGTAAACGCTTATCTTTAATTTGTTTAATATGTCCTTCCACTAAAGATTGTAAGTAACTAAGACTTGCCCAATCTTTTGCTCCATCATTCACTCTATTTTTCAAAATATGGAACTTATGACGTAAATCCGCTAACGTTTTGTCTGTTTCCATATCCGTGATTTTAGCTTTTAAATCACTGACTTCTGACTGCATTTCTAAATATTGATCATTATAATGATCAACTTGTCTTTCTAACACTTCATCTTCTTCAGATAGTTGAGCATATGTTTTTTGACTCAGCATAGAACTAGCTTCGTAATTATAATTTTGGTTTTCTAGATATTTCGTTAAATCATTAAAGCGGTTTAATTGTTGATGATAAGCCTGATATTGAGCATGCTGATGATAATACGATTCTTCATCATTTGCACTTACAAAGTTAAATAACTGTGATATCACATTATTATTCTCATGTAAGCGATGTTTAAGCTGTGATAATTCACTTTCTATTAATGTGATTTGTTCTTGATTCCTATTCCATTTATCTAAATTAGTTGTTTCTTCTTTTAACCATTGATTTACGTCATGAAATAAAGATAATGTGTTGAAAGAAGTAAATTGATTTTGGGTTACTGCTTTTGCATGTTCATAAAATGTATCTAATGCCTGTTGTAACTCAATTTTTTGCTCGTTCAATTCAACAGTATGATTGTCATAATCCTTAATTTTATTCATCGTCGCAATACTATCAATAATGAGTTCGTCTGAAATTTTATCAGATAAATGTAATTCATCTTTAATTTGGTTGATCTCATTCTCTGACTTTGAGTATTGTTGTTGTGCAGATTCTAAATTGGAAGATAAATAATTTGCTTTTTTATCTAATGCCTCTTTCGTTTTAATAGCATTATGGAATTGCTCGCGAATTCTATTTTGATCATCTAAATCAAAGTCCAAATTATAATTAGCTTCTAAATTATTAATTTGGTGTTGCAAATCTTCAATTTCATTAGAAAATGTTTCACTATGCCCAATCTCTTTCGTTTTAACTAAGAAGATACCCACGATAAATACAAGAGATAGTAATGCAAATACAATACCAAAGACCAAATTAGCTGAAATAAATGAAAAGATAGTTAATCCAACACCAACAACTGCTAATATAACGAATGCAAATCGAAAAATATTTTGTTTACGTTCATTTTCTTGTTGTTCTTTATCAAAAGCTTCTTTCATTTTTTGATATAAATTATTCTTCTCTTGTAGTTCGAATACACGATTGTTATATTGTTTTTTCTTTTCATAGTTTTCATCAGACACAATATCTTTTTCTAATGCATTCATCTCAGTTTGATTTGTTTCTTTATCAATTTTATTTTCTTCAATATTGCGTTCTAATTGTTGAATAAAAGCAGTCTGTTCTTGCTTATTTTTAATTTGATCGCTTACATGACTCTTCATTGCCTCTGAACTGTCGACTTCATGGTATACATCTTGCCATCCAATATTAGATTTCAAGCCTGATTTTTCACGTTCTTTATCTTGAATTTCTTTTTTAACTGATTTTAATTCGTATTCTTTTTGTTTAATTTCATTTTCTTGTTGTTGTATATGGTTAAAAGCATCAATATCAGATTGCTTAGGTACATTGATTTTTTCGTTTTCGCTTTTCAAGTGTGCTAATCGCTCTTCTCTTAAGCCAATATCTCTTTTTAAATTTTGTGTTTGAATTTTTGCAGATTCATAGCGATCGATGCCTTGTTCAGGAAATGTGACAGGTTCTATATTTAATTGGGTTTCCAATGTTTTCCATTCTTGTGTTTGCTCATGTAAAGCTAATTCCTTTTGTTTACGATCATGCATTTTAGACAATTGGTTTAAATTCTGTTTCAAATTTTCTAAGCGTCGATCTGCTTTATCTTTATCGTCTACTAAACGTTTGTAAGATGACAATTTTTCTTCTTCTTCTCGAATTTGTCGCTCTAATGACTTCAATTCTTCAAGCTGTTGGTTAATAATTGGATTTCTGCCATTTTTCTTATATAGCGCTTCTTTTTTATCATTCAAAATCTCACGCATGCTAGTAAATTCTGTTGATCCTAATGCACCAGCCTGGAGTAAATAGTTTTGTAATTGTTTTTCATCCATATTTTTATGAATATTTTGTAGGCCTAAGACATCAAATGAAAATATACCTTGATATGTACGCTTTGAGATAAAATTAAGTTCTTTCTTTAACCAGCTTTCATCTTTAATGGCACCATTCGGTAGATAAACTTTAACGTCTCCAGTTGCTGCACCTTTGATACGTTCAATTTCTATCAAAGAACCTTCATCTTGAATCAATGTAAGTTTTCCGCCGTATTGATTGCCTAAACGTGGCTCTAGTCGTGGTTCATTTTCTTTCTTAGTTGGAAACCCAAAAAGAATGGAATGTATAAATGCCTGTATCGTAGACTTACCTGACTCATTTTCCCCATAAATTTCTGTAAAATTTTCATCAAACTGAATGGATCTTTGAATGAATCTACCATAACCATATATATCTAATGATTTAATCTTCATTTTACTCCCCCCTCATATCTGACTTTAATAATAATTCAGCGCGTTTAATTAATTCTCGACGATCAAAATCATCATAATTTTCTAGGTATTTGGAAGCTTTTGGATTAAGATATAAATCATTCATAGCTAACTCATAAACTGAATTATCTTCTATCAAATCTGCTGAAAATTCTTTGACAAGGGTCGTTTTTTCATCATCTTTATTCTTTATATTCAGATCTTCTATAAACACAAAATTATGCTCATTTTCTTCATATTCACTAATCATTTCATGCACTTGCATTAAATCTTGATCAGAAATAATTTCATCTGAATTGACATTTACTACTAATTGATAAATTGCTTTACCTTCAGCTCTAACTTGTGATTTAAAATCTTGTATTGCGTCAAACAAACCTTGTTTTGAAGTCATGTTTGTATCTATTTCAGCCTTTTCAAAACGAATAAACTGTGTTGGCACAAATTTAGCATTTAGATGTAAATCATCGCCCTCTATTAATAGGCAACCTTTTTCTCCAGTTTCTTTGAAATGACGACCTTGAATATTACCTGGATAATGAATTTGAGGCATATCGCTTAGTTGTTGTCGCTCGTGTATATGACCAAGTGCCCAATAATGATAAAGTTTATTGTTTAAATCTTCTAATCTAAATTCAGTATATCGGTCTTTTGTGTTCGTTTTGCTATATGTACCATGCAAAATACCTATGTGAATACCTTTTTGACCTTGACTTGACGGATAGGCATCAAGTTTATTTTCATAGCTCGCTTCATTTTGATAACTGAAACCATGTAAATATATTTCTTCACCGTTTTTAGTAATTGTTTGATATGTTTCTACATTTTCAGAAAAAACCGAAACGTTATCTGGCCACTCAGTTCCTATAGATGAAGATAATGGATCATGATTACCATGACAAAGATAAACAAATATTTGTTCTTTTGCCAGTCTTTCAAATTGCTCTTTTAAGAACACTTCAGCACGGAGGGTTCTGTTATGACTATCAAATAAATCCCCTGCTATAATCATAAAATCTACTTCTTCATTTAACGCTAAATCCACGATTTTTTTGAAACTTTCATATGCGCTTTTTTGCATATCTTCAAATATCGATTGACTTAAGTAGCTTCTAGACTTAAATGGACTGTCTAAATGTAAATCTGCACAATGAATAAATTTAACCATATATTTATAGTTCTCCTTTATTTAAAGGTTTTTATAAAAAGCATGAAAAAAAGGCATTTATTTTGAGATTTATAAAACTATACTAGTACCTATGTACATGCTAATACCTTGTATCTCTTTATTTTACCACACCGACTATTGTACAGTCGATAAAACAAAAAAGCTGAAACATAAATAAATGTCTCAGCTTTAAATTCAATATTAACCATGGTTCATTGAATAAAAAATGAACGATTATCCAACAATTAAAGAATTCATTTATTGGCATCAATTCTTTTGTATGTCATTTCTCAATATATTGAGTTTATCATACATATGCTTGAATAAAAGTACATATATTCTTTCAAACTATGGTTGTTGCCATATATTAATTTTGAAAATCATTGTATGGCAACATATTAAATATTTTTAAATTTTTATAAGAACTTTAGATTACTTTTAAAATAATCATTCTGATTAATTAATTAGTCAGCGTAAATTTCATCTAAAGGTTTAACAATGATTTGATTAATTTCTTGGAATACTTGGCTCATGTTTTGCTCAGCAGCCATTAATTCTGAAATGTTAGAATCATTTTCGATTTTTTGTGCTTGTTCTTGAGCTTTTTGTAATTCCTCTTCACCAATTTCTTCACCTTGCATTTGTTTTTGTTGGAAGTTTAATTGTGTTTCGCGGAATTCATCAAAAAGTGCTTTTGATTCATCATTTTCTTTTACTTTAGCATAAGCTTTTTGTATTGCTTGATATTCATCACTTTCTCTTAAAGCTTGTTCTAATTGATTTGCATGATCGTATAAATTTACTGCCACTGTGCTTCACTCCTTTATTTGTATATGTGTTATAACCACATCGATATTACAATAACATAATTTAATATGTTATACAAAAATTGCAATTATGCCTTGTAATAAACCTATGATGCCACCTAATAGAAAGCCTAAAAGCATAATTAATTTCAATTCTTTATTTGCAATATCTATGATTAAACGTTCAATATATGCTAAATCAAATGAATTTATTTGTTCTTCAACCATTTGTCTTAGGTTAACTTTTTTCATGATTGGAGAAATATGCTTAGATCCTTTATCAATAATTAATTCCGTAAGTTGTTTTGAAATTTTTGTTTCTAAGAATGTTATAAATTCTGGCATTAATTCTTTCAATGGTCGATTCGATATACTATCTATGTTTGCATAGTTTATTAGTAATTCGGTAACCGTTACCTTAAGCGAGTCGAATTGATCTTCATTGATGACATCTACTAACGCTTTTGATTTAAATGTAGCGTATTCATTTTCAATAATCTGTTTTGCAATTGCTTTAGCTTTGGGGTGATTTGTTAATCTAATCAATTCATGTTGTATTCGATCTGCAATACTTTCTCTTGTCATAAACATCTGTAGCAAACCTACGATTTTACCTTTCTCATTAAAGAAAGTATCTAACATAGATGCTATATCAGCAGCACCTTTTTCCGATTTAAGATAAACACGTGCGCGTTCAAATAATAACTCAGGCACCCCATCTACCTTTGAATCAATATTTTCTTCAATATCTGAAGGAATCAGTTGATTTATAATGGTTTCTTTATGTTCAGCATAATATTGTTCTAATTTATTATTGATAACTGAATACATTTTATCATTAGTAAACTGTACAACATCAACATCGAAATTTTTCGTCAACGATTGAATTGTCGTATGATCTGCTTTTAATTTTTGGATCTGTTTTAAGATTAGTGATTCGATTGCTTCTCTTGATTTAGGTGCATTTAATTTTGACTTAATTAACGTTTCAGTTAATAAGTGTTCTTCAATAACTTGTCCAATTTTATCTGCAATTTCTGTTCTTCTTTTTGGTATTAACCCGGGTGTAAAAGGAATTCGTCTATTAAAAATATAATAAGTTTTAAACGGATGAAATAACATTCTTACAGCAATTACATTTGTGACGCCACCTATTATTGCTCCAATAATCATCATCGCTATAATTATTAAAAAAGCGTGCATAGTTAATTCTCCTTCAAATAAAATTTGTTATAAACTGAAGGTACATTCATATCAGTCATTTTTACATTGTATAACATATATCAAAAAAATGTGTATACTATTTGTTATTTCCTAAACAAAATTGTTTGCAAGCATGGACTGCTAGTATGTTTATTTTGTTAGTATAAATTCAGAAATAAAAAAAGAGCGATTTAGAAACCAATCAACATTTGATTTCCAATGTTCGCTCTTACAATGATGTATCTTTTTAATAAGGTTCAAAAACTGTATTAGTTTAAGACCAATTTCAATTAACTATAGTGACTAAACCATTCAATATATACGCCATAACTTTTTTAGTTAATGTTATAAATAATGATTTTTCTATCACACAGTACATTTATTTATACGTGCATTAATTCTTCTTTAGAAACTCTACCAAAATATGTTTCAGCTTCTCTTAATTTAGAAGTACCAAAAATAGGTTGTGTTTCCTGATTTAGTACACGGTAGATATCACTTACTTTGTTGCTTTGTAAAATATAGCCGTTACGCGTATCAACTGTGTTCCAATATATATCACTTGTTGTAGAATGATTTGGATACGCACAATGGTTACGTGAAATTGTTTGTACCATTTCTAATGGGTCGCATCCGAAAGTACTATTTAGAACATCAGAATCTCTAAATAATGCACAAATTGACACACATGTTGTCCAGTTTGGCAATACTCTCTCTTTTTCAATTTGTACTAGTGTCTTTTTTGAAAGACCAATTGTTTGTGCCATCGTATCTTGCGTATAACCCGCTTCGATGCGCACCATTTTAAATTTTGTTTGAATTAAATCTGTAAAATTCTGTCTATCCATTACTTTAATCTACCTTTCATAAAAGAATATTTTATCCGGACACAAGAAATTGCAATAATACACGTTTCTTGAAACACAAATTACATCTTAATACAATTTGCGATAAAATAAAAGAGCGAAATGATATTTTCGTTGTTTTTTGTTATTTGCGAAATTATCTAAATAATCAATCTTATATCTTATAATTAACTTAAACATTTTTAGTACTTTTACTGTAAGCGTATAACAAGTATGAAATGTGATTATATTTTTCACTTATTACTCTTTTGATATAAAAACACCATTTATTATTATATCTTAAATTTTACTTTTTGGCATACCATTTGCCTTAAATAATCGAAATTAATCATTTGTTTGCATTTTTCAGAATTTTCATTATAATCAGGGTTACTTTGATAATTGAGGTGTAAAAAAATGACAGAGAAATATATATTACTTGCAACTTGTACAGATAAAGTCGGTATTACTTCACTAATTACTAATAAAATTGCTCAATATGATTCTAATATTCTACATTTAGACCATTTTACAGAATATGACCATTCATCAAATGATACAGGTCAATTATATTTACGATTGGAATTTGAAAATGTGCCTTCATTGAAAGAAGATTTAGAAACAACGTTGCAAACACATCAAATAGATTTTAAACTCTTTGACAATCAACAACATACAAAAATAGCACTTTTTGTTTCTAAGGAAGATCATGCTTTCAACGAAATTTTATTACGTGTTAACAGAAATGAATTGCCTGCCGAAATTGTGTGTATCGTTAGTAATCATGAAAACAATAGGCAATTCGCAGAAACGCTTCATATTCCTTTTTATTACATACCGAGCAACGAAGATAAAGCGATTGTGGAAAGAAAAATACTAGATGTTTGTTCTGAGCATCAAGTTGAACTCATTGTTTTAGCAAAATACATGCAAATACTATCCGACCATTTTGTCAGTCACTATCCAAACCAAATCATCAATATTCATCACTCATTCCTACCATCATTTATAGGTGCTAACCCTTATAAACAAGCATGGGAACGCGGTGTCAAATTGGTCGGAGCAACAAGTCATTATGTTACTTCTGATTTAGATGAGGGCCCTATCATAGATCAAGACGTTATACGAATTAATCATCGGTACAATGTACAAGATTTACGTAAAATTGGTCGGCATGTTGAATCAAGTGTGTTAGCTCAAGCTGTCGAATATCATGTGCTGCATAAGGTAATTGTCACTGCGAGTAGTAAGACTATTGTTTTTAATTAAAAACTTTAAAAGACCTGAGACCGATATCTGCCTCAGGTCTTTTTATTCGAAGCGTAACGCAATCTCAACAACTTTAAAAAGAAACTTTGATATTTTTAAGCATCTTACTTACTTTCTTTAATTTTAACTTTTACAATATCCCTTCTTAAAAAATTAATAGTATATCAATGTGTCTTCGTTAAGTTGTGCTATTAAATAATTATAATTCCTCAACCTATCAACACTACTTAACTTTAATTTATGGTTGTTTTCACTTTTTACTAAACACTTTTGCCAATCTACTTTATATATTGTTTTGTATATGACATATCATTATATACACATTAAAAACTGTTCTATAACAGAACTACAATTGATATTAAGTGTATTACTTTTTAATACAGATTCCAAAAGCTTTCACATTTTAGATTAAAATTATTCAAAAACTTTGTGATTTTTTTAACAAAACAAATGATATAATTATTGTGAAATAAAATAACATACTTTTGGAGGTAATGATATGTTAAAAGAAAATAATATGCAATCCACAGCATGGAATGATTTTAAAAAAGGTCGCTGGCAACATCATGTAGATGTAAGAGAATTTATTCAACTCAATTACACATTGTACGAAGGTGATGATCAATTTTTAGCAAGTCCCACAGAGGCAACAACTCAGCTTTGGGATCAAGTCATGCAATTATCTAAAGAAGAGCGTAATCGCGGTGGCATGTGGGACATGGACACAAAAGTTCCTTCTACCATTACTTCACACGAGGCAGGTTATTTAAATAAAGAATTAGAAAGCATTGTTGGGGTCCAAACCGATAAACCATTCAAACGTTCGATGCAACCTTTTGGTGGTATTCGCATGGCCAAAGCAGCTTGTGAAGCGTATGGTTATGAGTTAAATAGTGAAACTGAAAAAATATTTACTGACTATCGTAAAACGCATAACCAAGGAGTATTCGATGCATACTCCAAAGAGATGTTAAATTGCAGAAAGGCTGGAATCATTACTGGACTTCCAGATGCGTACGGCCGTGGACGTATTATTGGAGATTATCGCAGAGTCGCTTTATATGGTGTAGACTTCCTAATGCAGAAAAAAATGGAAGATTTCAACAATATGTCTAAAGAAATGTCAGAAGATGTCATCCGATTACGCGAAGAATTGTCTGAACAATACCGAGCATTAAATGAATTAAAAACATTAGGTAATATTTATGGATTTGATTTAAGTCGCCCAGCCTATAACTTTAAAGAAGCAGTACAATGGTTGTACTTAGCATATTTAGCCGCAATTAAAGAACAAAACGGGGCAGCTATGAGCTTAGGCCGTACTTCAACATTTTTAGATATCTATGCTGAAAGAGATTTAAACAATGGATTGATTACAGAACGTGAAGTACAAGAAATCATTGACCATTTTATTATGAAATTACGTATCGTTAAATTTGCTCGAACACCTGATTATAACGAATTATTTTCTGGTGACCCTACTTGGGTAACAGAATCAATTGGAGGTGTAGGTATTGATGGACGTGCATTAGTAACTAAAAACTCGTTCCGTTTCTTACATTCACTAGATAATTTAGGTCCAGCACCTGAACCAAACCTCACAGTATTATGGTCAGTTCGCCTACCTGACAATTTTAAAACATATTGTGCAAAAATGAGTATAAAAACAAGCGCAATTCAATATGAAAATGATGACTTAATGAGAGAATCTTATGGTGATGATTATGGTATTGCATGCTGTGTATCTGCTATGACGATTGGAAAACAAATGCAATTTTTTGGTGCTCGTGCTAATTTAGCAAAAACATTATTATATGCGATCAATGGTGGCATAGATGAAAAATCAGGTCAACAAGTCGGACCATCATATGAAAGTATAAAATCAGAAGTACTCGACTTCGATGAGGTATTTGAAAAATTTGATAAAATGATGGATTGGTTAGCTGGAGTATATATTAATTCACTTAATGTCATCCATTATATGCATGATAAATATAGTTATGAACGTATTGAGATGGCACTGCATGATACAAATATCATTAGAACAATGGCTACAGGTATAGCTGGCCTTTCTGTTGCTGCAGATTCATTATCTGCAATCAAATATGCAAAAGTAAAACCTATTCGTGATGAAAATGGCGTTGTAACAGATTTTGAAATCGAAGGTGATTTCCCAAAATATGGTAATAATGACGTACGTGTTGATGATTTAGCAATCGACCTTGTAGAGCGCTTTATGACAAAATTACGTAGTCATAAAACTTATCGTAATTCAGAACATACGATGAGTGTGTTAACGATAACATCAAATGTAGTATATGGTAAAAAGACAGGAAATACACCAGATGGACGTAAAGCCGGAGAGCCCTTTGCACCAGGTGCAAACCCAATGCATGGACGCGACCAAAAAGGTGCACTTTCATCATTAAGTACAGTTGCAAAAATACCTTATGATTGTTGTAAAGACGGCATATCCAATACATTTAGTATCGTTCCAAAATCACTAGGTAAGGAAAGTAATGATCAATGTAAAAATCTCACAAGTATGTTGGATGGCTATGCTATGCAACACGGACACCACTTAAACATTAATGTGTTTAATAGGGAAACGTTACTAGATGCAATGGAACATCCTGAAGCATATCCACAATTAACGATTCGCGTATCTGGTTATGCGGTTAACTTTATTAAATTAACACGCGAACAACAATTAGATGTTATTTCACGTACTTTCCATGAAAAAATGTAATTTGAATTTAAGGTGGCCTCTATATGCTAAAAGGACATTTGCATTCTGTTGAAAGTTTGGGTACCGTTGATGGTCCAGGACTACGATATATATTATTTACTCAAGGGTGTTTATTAAGATGTTTATACTGTCATAATCCCGATACTTGGAAAATAAATGATTATACACGCGCAGTCACAGTTGAGGAAATGGTAAATGAAATAACTCCTTTCAAACCATATTTCGATGCATCAGGTGGGGGCGTGACAGTCAGTGGCGGTGAACCATTATTACAAATCAAATTTTTAACCGCCTTATTTCAATCATTAAAAGCACATGATATTCACACCTGCATTGACACTTCAGCTGGTACAGCGAAAAATACACATACTTTTGAAAAGCAATTAGATGCTTTGCTAAAGTTTACAGACTTAATATTATTAGACATTAAACATATTGATAATTTGAAACATAACAAATTAACTGGCCAACCTAATACACATATATTAAACTTTGCTAAAACACTTTCTCTTAAAAATCAACCCGTTTGGATAAGACATGTACTAGTGCCAGGACTCACAGATGATAAAAAAGATTTGATACGGTTAGGCGAATTTATAAATTCACTCGACAACGTTGAGCGCTTTGAAATACTGCCATATCACCAATTAGGTGTGCATAAATGGCAATCACTAGGTTTAACTTATGCTTTAGATCAAATAACAGCACCTACCGAGGCTGAAGTAAAACAGGCCTATCAATATGTAAATTTTAAAGGTTACACCCCTATTTAACTTTATTACGACACGTTAAAATAATCGCGCTTATTAAAATGTAGTTCATCAAATAAGTAGTGAATTGATATCTGTTGAAATATAGATATCATTCACTACTTTTCTTTTTTGTTAATGAACACGAATTTGAATAACACTATGCAAAATGATATATTAACTAAAACAAATTTTAAGGGGATGTTTCTTTGAATAATCATTCTTCAACAGAACTAATTTCTATCAGTGCTTCTATGAAATTTATTAATGCGCAAATGATTCCAGGCATATTGACGTTATATAATGATAAAATTACGTTTAAAGCAAAAGGAATAATTGAAAATCATGAAATCAAAAGTTTATTCCCTTTTAATGAACTTCAAAGTGTTAAATTTGGTCTATCTTTAACTCCTTTTAGAATAACGATTATGGAGTCTGATGGAGAGCCTTGGCTATTTGATCAGGTTCCTAGAAAAGATGGTAAAAAATTTGTAGAATTGTACAATGTACTTCATTCTTAATAAGTCATCTATCAGGTTAATCTAATACTAAACTATCATAGTGATGGTTTATTTTTTAAGAAAAAAATTTTATAAATCAACAACTCATTTGCAACACTTCTCACGTATCACAAAAAAGAGTGGCCAGCATATTTCAATGTTAGGGCCACTCTCAAATTTTAAATATCTTTAATTTATATCTCTTATTTAATTAACTTTCATTTTTAGCAGCTAATTTTTTATCTTCAGCTTTTGAAATGATTAGTGCACATGCAGCATCACCTGTAATATTGACAGATGTTCTCGTCATATCCAACAATCTATCAATACCTAAGATAATACCAATTGCTGCTGGATTCAATCCAACGGCATTTAAAACCATTGCTAACATTATCAGTCCAACCCCAGGGACACCTGCAGTACCAATGGATGCTACTACAGCGATGACTACAACAGTTATAATTTGCATAAATGAAAGCTCTACCCCAGATATTTGTGCAATAAATATCGTTGCAACACCTTGCATGATTGCCGTACCATCCATGTTGATTGTAGCGCCAAGAGGTTGTACAAAAGATGCTACTTCTGGTCTAACACCTATATTCTTAGTACATTTAAGCGACACTGGTAAAGTGGCAGTAGAACTCGAGGCACTGAAACCAAGTGTAATTGCCGGAAGAAAATCTTTAAAGAATTTCAGTGGACTTGATTTAGCTATAAACTTCACTGCTGAACCATATATAACAAAGAAATGGATAAATAGCGCAAGCAACACTATAAAGAAATACATACCAAGTTGTTGGATAGCTCCAAACCCTGCTCCTGTAAACGCATGTGCAACAAGACCAAAAGTACCAATAGGTGCAAACACGCTCATGATCATCGTTACAATATACATTAAAACTTCATTGGTTTGCTCAAATAGCCGGTAAACCCCTTCAGCTTTCGAACCAACCATAATCAAACCTATCCCAATGAAAATAGCAAATGTAATAATTTGCAACATATTTTCTTCACTCATAGCTTGTAACGGGTTTTTAGGAAATAGATTAATCAATGTTTGATCAAATGATTGATTGGCTGCAGAACTTTGTGAATTATCCTCTTTATCTAATGTTTTTTGATAACTTGATACATCCTCACTTTTTAATAAATCTGATTTCCCCTCACCCGGCTGTAAAACTAAAGCTAAAGTAATCCCAATTATAATTGCTATTGCAGTAGTAGTTAAAAAGAAACTAATCGTTTTTAACCCAATACCACCTAATAATTTAGGATCACCTACCCCTACTACACCTAATACAATTGAAACAAACACAACAGGCACTACTAACATGAAAATTAAATTTAGAAAAATTTGCCCAATCACGTTAAAGAAATATTTATCAACGTTGATCACAAAACTTGATTGAGCAAACATGTTAAATATAGACCCTATTGCTATACCGAGTATTAACGCTATAACAATTTTCAATGAAAGATTTTTAGTCTTCATAACAACATCCCCCTTTATTTTTATTAGCTACATTATATAGTAATATTATACATTTTGAAACAAAAGTATATACACGACAAAAAAATGCTATGTAAAATAATATTTACATAACATCTAATAATTTATATAAGATTATTCTGCATAGCATAAATCGCCGCTTGTGTGCGATCGGATACTTGCAATTTAGCGAATATGTGACTGACATGGGTTTTAACAGTTTTTTCTGAGACAAATAAAGTTTCCGCAATCTCTTTATTTGTTTTACCCTTTGCCATTTCTGTCAAGACTTCAGATTCACGTTTAGATAGTTTATTTGTATAGTGTGGTTTACTACTTACTGACTCCATAACGCTTTGAGCTTGTGGATGGATAACTTTTTCACCTGACAGCACGTTTTTAATTGTTTTAATCAACTTCTCAGGTTCAACATCTTTCATTTCATAACCATCGGCGCCTTTATCAATTGCCGAAATCACATGTTCATCGTCTACATAACTGGTTAGCACTAATATTTTAACTTCTGGATATTTTTGCTTCATAATTTCAGTGATTTCTATTCCATTCATATTGGGCATCACTAAATCTAATAATACGATATCAGGTAATTCATGCGCTTCTAAATATTTTAAAAATGATTTGCCATCTGAAAAACCTTTAACAACCTCTATATCATCAACTGTTGATAATAGAAATTCTAAACCTTGCCTTACGATATGGTGATCATCTACCAAAATGATTCGCTTCATCTTGACCTTCCTTTCGACACTTTATAACGGTATTGAGATATGAATTTTTGTACCTTTGTTTGGTTCACCTTCAATTGTCAATTTACCACTTATCTGTTTAGTCCGTTGTTTCATATTATTTAAACCATGTGAGTGATGAAGGTTTGATTTATGTTTATCAAAACCTTTCCCAAAATCAGCAATCGTTACCAATAAATAATTATCATCTTGAACTAAATCTAACCGAACTTGAGTGGTTTCACTATGTTTTTTTGTGTTATTCATTGCTTCTTGAACAATTCTATAAACATTTTCTTCGATTTGACTTGGCAGCTTAATCAAACCATCTACTTTAACGACTAACTCTAACTGTAGTAACTTACTATACTGTTTTAACGCATTAACTAATCCTTGCTCTAATCCAACGGGTTTTAATTGCCATATCAAAGCTCTCATTTCATTAACTGCTTGTTGACTCGTATCTTCAATCACTTGAAATGCTTTACGAGAAACATTTTCTTGTGTCATTCCTAATGCTGCATGTGCTGTCAACTTAACAGAAAAAAGCATTTGGTTTACAGAATCATGTAAATCTCTTGCTAATCTATTGCGTTCACTTATACGCGCAGCTTCTTTTTCTTGATCTGTTAACAAAATTCTTTTTATCGCTGATCCAATTTGTAATGCAACAGATTCTAACAACTCTAAATTTTCTGCGCTATATCTCCTCGTATAAGGCGTTGCAACATTGAGTAATCCAAATTGCTCTTCACCAGATCTTAATGGAACTGTAGCATGGTGTGTAATACCATCAGTTTCTTCATGATAAGCTCGATTCGCTAAATTAATTCTCGAACAATTTATAATATTTGAAGCCTTCGTTAATTTCTTATTTTGATATGCTTGAACACACCAACACGTTCCTTTTCGCATATACTGACAATGGTTATTTTCCAATGCGCCTGGCAAACCATTATATGATACGAGTTCATGCTGCCCCACATCATCAATGAAAAAAATCCACCCCGTTGTAAATTCACTTCCATCAATTAATGATTTCAATGCGCCTTGTAGCATACTATATGTTTCTGTTTCTTCATTTAAAAATTCAGCAATTTCTTTTAATAATGCTAATCTAGTCGGTTTTTCCATTTAACCAGTCCATTCTTTAACAACACTATTTACATACATTATACAAGTTTGTTAAGCATTTAAAAATAGATAAATAATTCCTTTTTAATTGGACTTAAATAATATGAAAAATTATTAAATCAATCGCAAGGTCTAATATTTTTAACAGCGTGTTTATGGTATGATAATAATTGGTCAAAGAGGAGGATATTATGAAATTTCAAATCCCAGAAAATTATAATGCATTAACACTAAGAGAAATTTTCCAGCAATTACAATTGCCAAAAAAAGATTTACACAATTTAAATATGTCAAAAGAGATTAAAGTCAATGATAAAAATGCAAAACTTACGTCACAAGTTTATGCCGGCGACCATGTTTATATTCCAACACCAGATGAAAAGAGTAATTATTTACCAAGCTATCGATTTGCACAAATTTATTATGAAGACAATGATCTAGCCATCGTTATGAAGCCTAAAGGGGTTAAAACGCATCCCAATGATTTAAAAGAAAGTAATACATTAATGAATCATGTGATATATACCATTAAAAGTGATTATGTAGAACCAATACATCGCTTAGATCAAGAGACAGTTGGTCTTTTAATAGTTGCCAAAAATCCTTTAATGAAAAAAATCCTCGACCGTATGTTAGAGGAAAATAAAATTGATCGTATCTATAAGGCAAACGTACATAGCTTATTACCAATAAAACCACAAACCATCGATGCTCCTATAGGTAAAGATAAATTTCACTCGAATAAGCGCCGAGTATCTACTACAGGTCAATCTGCCATTACACATATTTTAACTTCTCGCATGGTTAAAGAAAATGTATGTGAAGTCGATTTGAAATTAGATACGGGTAGAACACACCAAATACGTGTACATTTAGCAGAAATTGGACATCCAGTTATCGGTGACCCATTATATGGTGATTCGACGTTAAGACAACTTCAATTAAATAGTTACAAAATAGAATTTATTCATCCTTTAACACAAGAAAAAATTTCAGTTAGTTTAGATGATGAAATCTAAATATGTAAAGTTACATTTCTAATTCTTTTTATAGATTTTATCGTACACACAACATTGTTGTTAATAGGAGTCACAATAAATGTAGACACTTACGCATTCATTCAACAAGAAGACCGATATCATATTAGCTGAAGACTTAAACAGAATTGGTAAACTTTAAACTATTAATCAGTTTTTGATTATATTAAGGAAATGATAACTTAAACCCTAATATTATTAACTCTAACCTAGAAGTAAACAAAAAATGTAATTCTAGAATGATGCTAATAAATATAAAAAATAGTTTAGCGTAATTGAAAACTTTTATAAATGAAAAAACGTCAATTTCAATAGAAATTGACGTTTTTTCTTTAATCAAAGATATTGATATTCCTTTATTTTTTTAAATTACTTGGGTTCAACCATATCTTCAGGTTTAATCCACTCATTAAACTGTTCCTCAGTTAAATATCCAGATTGAACAGCCGACTCTTTTAATGTTAAACCTTCACGGTGGGCTTTTTTAGCTATGCTAGCAGCTTTTTCATAACCAATATGAGGATTTAATGCTGTTACTAACATTAGTGATTGATTTAAATAATTATCAATGTTTTCTTCAATTGGCTCTATGCCTACTGCACAATTATCATTAAATGTTTGCATACCATCTGCCAATAAGTAAATAGACTGCAATGTATTATGCAAAATAACAGGTTTATAGACATTTAACTCAAAATTCCCTTGTGAACTACCTATGCCAACCACAGTGTCATTTCCCATAACTTGAACTGCAACCATCGTCAACATTTCACATTGTGTTGGGTTGACTTTACCAGGCATGATAGATGAACCAGGTTCATTTTCTGGTATAGAAATTTCAGCAAGCCCAGCACGTGGTCCAGACGCTAACCATCTCACATCATTTGCAATTTTCATTAAGTCAGTAGCTAATGCTTTGAGCGAACCATGTAATTGAACGACTTCATCATGTGCAGTTAATGCATGAAATTTATTTTCAGATGATACAAATGGATACCCTGTATTTTTTGAAATAAATTTAGCAACTTTATCACCAAATTCTGGGTGCGCATTGATACCGGTACCTACTGCAGTACCACCGATTGCTAAATTTAAAATATGGGCTTTTGATTCACTAAGTAATGTTTCACATTTATCTAACATATAACGCCATCCACTTATTTCTTGGCCTAAACGAATAGGTGTAGCATCCTGTAAATGAGTACGCCCTATTTTAATAATTTCATTAAACTTTTCTTCTTTTTCTTTAAAAGTATCACGTAATGATTTTAATGCCGGTTCAAGTTTTACTTCAATTTCATTATATAGTGCAACATGCATCGCAGTTGGGAAAGTATCATTTGAACTTTGAGATTTATTCACATCATCATTTGGATGTATTGATTCATCGCTACCTTGCTCTTTGAGATACATGTTCGCAACATAACTCACTACTTCGTTAACGTTCATATTACTTTGTGTACCGCTTCCAGTTTGCCAAACGACTAATGGGAAGTGTTCATCTAATTCTTTGTTTAAGATACGATCACATGCATGCATAATAGCATCTTTTTTTGCGTCACTTAGTTTTCCTAATTCATGATTGGCTAATGCTGCCCCTCTTTTTAATTGAGCAAATCCATAAACAACTTCAATTGGCATTTGTTCTTTGCCAACTGGAAAGTTTCGTTTACTTCTTTCTGTTTGTGCACCCCAGTATTTATCTGCAGGTACTTCAATTTCACCAAATGTATCATGTTCAATTCTAACTGACATTTAAAAATCTCCCCTTCAATATGTATTTAACTTTAGTATAGCATTAATTAATTTAACTGGGCAATCTCTTTAATATAGCGTTTTCATGACAATGAAAAATGTCTGATTATTAACTTTGATTTGTACATTCAAACAATTAATTACTAACTATTAATAAAACCAGAAACTAATTTTAGTCTCTGGTTTTAAACATCATTCATTATTATTTTGTAATTGTTACATCATTAAATTTCATCTTTGCTGCTTGTATTATACCTATTGCAGTTAAAATTAAAAGTATTGCACCAATAATCATTGTTACAGGACTAACTGTGATAAGAAGCCCTAAAAACCCAGTTAAACTATTATAAAAATCTCCAAGCGGTTTAAATAATAATACTGTTATAACAATACAACACAATACACTAATAATGATTCCAGTTTGATTACTTTTTACAAATGTAGAAGCATTGACTTTATCTACGAGACCATGTGACAAGTTGATTTGTAATTGAATAATTTTAAACAAGATTGGTAAATATATTGCACCAATGGCCATAGGAAATCCTTTTATAGAAATTAAATTTACAATTACCGCACATATCATGAGATATTTCCAATAGTTACTTAACATATTAATGATAACTCCTTAAATTCAAATAATGACTTAATAATAACATAATCAAATTTATGTTGGCATTGTTTTTTTAATATTCATATAACCACATACTAATAACGTGGCAAATTGATTACATTTATAAAAAAAAATAGAAGCGAGTAAGACATCAAATATTAATATTTGATCAACACTTACACGCTTCCATGTATTTATAAACGAATTAATAATTTTTATTGTAAATCACACGTATTGACTAACAATTTAAACTTTATTTCAATTTTTTCACTTACAAAGAACTCACTATTTTAATTATCTAAATCTGAACGTACTTTAGAATCATGTGATTTATCTAATTTATCTTCATCATTTTCTTCTGAAATTTGTTCCATTTCTTTGCCCAATTCTACAATATCTTCAAAATCATCAACCATTTCATTTTGTGGTTCTGCATCATGGTTGGTAGACTTTTTATTTACATTATCATTAGTCATTGGTTACACCTCACATTTTGAATTTTATGCGAAACGTGCAGTGAAATAGTGACGAACATCTTCAGGAAGACCCTCTGCAGCAGCTTCATCCAAAATAACATTCACCATACGATGTGCTTTTAAATCAGATGGTTCAAATGAAGTTTTACCATTTTCTTCATATAATTTATGCACAACATCTTTTTTCTCACTACCAGTAATCACTAAAATTACTTCTCTTGCAGAAAATAGACCATGATTAATACTTACATTAAGTCTACCATTTGTATCAATTGAAAGTATTTGTGTAATCAATTTACCTTTATTTTCTTTAGTTTTGATTTTATCACTTATAAATGACTCCGTATCTTGACCATATGAAACGCCATATATTTGGCCTTCTGGTACGCCTAACGCTTCATAATATGATTTATTGCTATCATAATCTAATATATTAATTTGACTGAAATCTACTGCATGGTCATCTACATTTTTCTTTAATTCATCTAATACTGGTGCATTATCATTAGATAAATGGATACCTGCTATCGTAGTTGGATTATTGTTAAACTGTTTTCTTAAAATATCTGCAGCATATTCTGCTACACTTTTTTCGTTTTCTAAAACTTTAAAGTTCATTGCCATAGTTATTACACTCCTCTTAATCTTTTAAGACGCGTTCTAGCATTATTTATAATAATACCCTTGAAGCTATCTTCATAAACTACTTAATTTTAATAATCAACTAAATTTTCAAATACTCACTTATAGCTTTAACTATATTATACAAATGTCAAAGTCGTTTTTCATTGATTAATATAGATTTTAATGTAAATTTGGGAAATTTTGTTGTCTTAATGCTTCATAAATAAGTAAAGAAGCAGTATTGGATAAATTTAATGATCTTATATTATCATTCATGGGAATTCTTAAAGCTGTATCTTTATATTTCTCCTTTACCCAATCAGGTAAGCCCGTCGTTTCTCTACCAAAAATAAAATAATGATTTTCATCTTCATTAGTAAAATCAAAATCAGAATAAGTTTTTTCTCCAAACTTAGTTAATAAATAATATTTACCTTCCGTAGTTTCAAAAAACGATTCTATATTTTCATAATAATTGATATTAACTGCATCCCAATAATCTAATCCTGCTCTTTTCAGCATTTTGTCATCTGTACTAAATCCTAATGGTTTTATAAGATGTAAATGTGTGTAAGTGCCAGCACAAGTTCTAGCGATACTGCCAGTATTTCCAGGTATCTGTGGTTGAAATAATACAATGTGGTTGGTCATGCTTTTTATTCTCTCCTCATATTTAGTCCTTTTATCATCTCATGTTGGACTTCCTCTAATTCACTCTCGTAGTGTGATTCAATAAATGATCTTGCTTGCTCTCCTTGAATTTGTCCAATTGCCCAAAAAGCAGTAGCTCTAATCATCGGTCTTGGATCATTCAATGCGACTTCTTGTAATTCAGGTATCGCAGTTTCTTCTTTAAAATGTGCTAATGCTAGAATTGCGTTTCTTTGAATTGGTTTTTTACCTCTCCATGCGCCCGCTAAATGACCATAAGTATTTTTAAATTCCTTATTGCTCATTTGTAATAGTGGTACTAACCTTGGTTTTAATATTTCTGGCTCTAATACAATATCATCATGCTGTGTATTGATACCACGATTTCTTGGGCAGACTTGTTGACATGTATCACAGCCATAGAGACGATTACCTATTTTATATCGATATTCATCTTGTAGATAACCTTTTGTTTGTGTTAAAAAGCTAATACATTTTTGACTATTTAGTTGGCCATCTCCTACTAGGGCCCCTGTTGGACATCGATCAACACATATTGTACAATCTCCACAACTATCAATGATTGGGTCATCAGGAGGAAAAGGAACACTTACTAACATTTCACCTAGATAAGTCCATGTTCCGAGATCTGGATTTATAACAAATCCATTTCTACCTACATAACCTAATCCTGCACGTTCTGCTACAGCTCGGTCTGACAACACACCTGTATCAACCATTGATTTAATTTCTACATCTGGTACTCTAGTCTCTAAATACTCAGCTAATTTATCTAAACGTTTTCTCATGATTGAATGATAATCTTGACCCCAAGATGCCCTAGCAAACATACCTCTTCTGTCTCCACGCACACTTCTAGGTGCACCCTTCAATTTATTAGGATAACCAACAGCAATGGCAATGATAGATCTTGCAGTAGGTAATGTTAATTTGGGTTCAGTACGTAATCCAATGTCTGGTTCTTCAAATCCTGAAGCATAGCCCTTTTCATGATAATCAACTAATTTTTGTTTTAATTCATCAAATGGGTCAGCAGTAGTAAAACCAATACTATCAATACCAATTGAATGTGCATAGTCTATAACATCTTGTTTCAATTGATTTATATTCATTTTTTACACCCCATCTTAAAAACATACATTCTTTAGTTTAACACATTCATTATTAATAAGAGAATTCGAGAATTCAAATTTTTATATAAAAAAAACAAGATGCTATGAATGAATAACTATAATCCATCTTCATAACATCTTGGTCCATTTTGTAACTATAAAACACGTGCTAAAAAGTTTTTAGTTCTATCATGTTGCGGCTGTTCAAAAATATTTTGTGGTGTCCCTGATTCTACAATGACACCATCTGCCATAAACACAACCTTATCACTCACATCTTTAGCGAAATTCATTTCGTGTGTTACAACTGCCATAGTCATACCCTCTTTTGCTAAAGCTTTCATTACTTCTAAGACATCTCCAACCACTTCAGGATCTAATGCTGAAGTAGGTTCATCAAATAGAAGTACTTCTGGATTCATTGCTAAAGCCCTAGCAATCGCAACTCTTTGTTTTTGTCCCCCGGATAATTGAGATGGATATGCATTAGCTTTATCTTCCAATCCAACTTTTTTCAACAAATCCATTGCTTCTTTTTTCAATTCATTTTGACTTCCCTTTTTTAATAAACTCGGCGCCAATATAATATTATCTATAACTTTTTTATGTGGAAACAAATTAAAATTTTGGAAAACCATACCCATCTGTTGTCTTAATGCTTCTAATTTAGTTTTTTCATTTGTTAAACTATGATCTTTAAATACTACTTCCCCACTTGTAGGTGTTTCGAGAAGGTTCATACAGCGTAAAAGCGTACTTTTACCACTACCTGAAGGACCTATTATAGCAACAACATCACCTTTATCCACAGTTAGATTAATTCCCTTTAAAACTTCATTTTTTCCAAACGATTTATATAAATTTTTAATATTAATCACTAACTTTCAATCTCCCTTCGAAGAAATACATCACTCTTGATAAAGTAAATGTAAGTATAAAGTATAAAATTGCTGCTACAATAAGCGGTGTGAAAGGATCAAATGATGCTCCCTGTACAACTTGTGCGTTAAACATTATTTCACTAACGCCTATGACAGATACAATTGACGATTCTTTTATCACAGTGACAAATTCATTACCTAAAGCCGGTAATATGTTTTTTACAGCTTGTGGCAAAATAACCGATTTCATTGTCAGACCATAACTAAGACCTAAACTTCTTGCAGCTTCAGTTTGCCCTTTATCAACTGCATTTATACCAGCTCTTATTATTTCTGCAATATATGCTGAACAATTTATAACAAGTGCTATCATACCACATATTAAAGCTGAAATATCTAGACCTAATACTGCTGTAGTACCAAAATAAACTAAGAAAACTTGTACTAATAAAGGAGTGCCTCTTAAAAATTCGATATAAGCTGAAGAAATCCATCTCAATATTTTAATTTGACTTAGTTTTAATAATGCAATCAATGCACCAAATACAGCTCCTAAAACAACACCAACTATAGAAATTAAGATTGTGTTTTTAATTCCTTTTAGGAAAAAATTACCATATTTTGTGAAGAAATTACCGTCATCTTTTTGCATTGCATCAGCAGCTGACGCTTTATAATCTTCTAACAAATTTTTATTTTTAACATCTTTGATTGAAGTATTTAATTTCTCCATGAGTATTGGAGAATTTTTAGGTAAGGCAATTGCCGTTTCCTTTCTACCTTCATTAAATTTAACATCATTAGCAAAAGTTAAATCTTTATTTTGTTTTAAATATGCTTCTGCAACAGGACCTTCAATCACCATTCCATTAACTTTTCCGCTTTTTAACGACATTATAACTTCAGGTACACGCGTTAAAGATTGAATTTGTGCATTATCTATTTCAGTTTGTGCTATTTTTTCTTGCTGTGTTTGTTTCTGTACACCGATTTTTTTATTCGCAAAATCTTCTATTGTTTTAAAACGATCAGTTTCTGACTTTTTAATAATCATTTTTTGATCGACTGTCATATAAGGTTTTGAAAAATCTACTTCTTTTAAACGTTCAGGTGTCGGTGTCATTCCTGAGATAATGATATCAATCTTACCAGTTTGAATCGCTCCTAATAAACTATCAAATTGCATATTTACAATTTTCAGTTTTAAATGATTATCTTTCGCAATCTTTTTTGCGATATCAATATCAATACCTGCATACTTTGATTTACCATTAACATTATGTTCAAACTCATAAGGTGCATAATCAGCTGATAAACCAACACGCAATTCACCACGTTCTTTAATTTTTTGCCATTGGTCTTTTTCATTAGCATTTACTTCTGGATTTATGTAAATAATTAAAGTGCTTATAAGGAATGAAAAAACGGTAATTATTTTCAATATTTGTTTCATCTATTTATCCCCTTTCCATATTATTAATTATTATACATAATAACGCAAAAATATTCAATATGAGATATGTGTCATTTTTCTTAATTTTAAAAATTCTAGTTACTGTGATTATATAAAATGGTATTTGGGATATGGTGCGATGACAGTAATATTCACTGCATATTAAAAAAACACCTCCATTTAAAATGAAGGTGCTTGAGTATTGTCTTGATTTCAACTATTTATATCAGTTTAAAGTTAAATACCTGTTGTAATCATACATAATGATACTAAAAAACAAATAAATCCAAAAAACTTATGATCTATTAAATTTTGTTATTTCATTATTGTTTAGGGATCTCAAACTTATAAATATCATCTGTATATTTACGCATCATTTTTTTACAAATTTCATGCACAAAGAATGCAGAAACAAATGGTATTATAAAATATCCAAATACTAATAAAATAATATTCATGTTAGGATCTCCATCCATTCGATTAAATGCATTAATCGGCCCAACTAATCCTGTATAACCAAAACCAGCAGACATTGGTGTACCTTTAATGCCAATAAAGTAAGCGATTAAACCGCCAATCACTCCATTAATTATTAACGGTATTGCAATAATTAAATGCTTAAAATAAACAGGTATCATCATCTTAGCAGCACCAATTATCAATACTAAATTGACTCCGGCCCCATTAACTCTAATTGAACCAAATAAAAATGTCACACAAGCTGCTACAATACCCATATTAGCTGCACCACTACCTAAACCTGATAAACTGATTGCCGTTGCTATAGCAACTACAGATATTGGTGTAACCATTAACAACGCATATGTAACACAAATCAATATTGACATCATCAATGGATTTAATTCTGTAAAGGCATTTACTATATGGCCGATTCCTTTAGTGACATTTGTCACATAACCTAATGTAAACAAGCCTATAACGCCACTTAAAACTGGAATAATAACAGGTAATAGAATCATTTCCATTGATCCTAATTTATTTTGTAATAACAAATACAAAGTACAAGCTATCACTACAACTAAAATAGTATTTATGATATCACCAGTACCATTGAGTAAAAATCCACCTTCAGTCATCTTAACAGCACCACTACCTATCATAGCGGAAACACCTATCATAGTGGCACCAGCCCCATTAAATTTAAACTGATGTGCTGCTAAAACACCAATAATAAATGCCATAAATGATTGGATTAAAACTACTAACTGATAAACAGTCTCTAATAATTGGTTACCTTCTTTAAAAAATTTTAATAATTCACCTAATAATGCATTAGGTATTAATGCAATGACTACACCTGCTCCAACAGCTTGTAAAATATTACCAAAAAATGATTTCCCTGTAATTTTAGCTGTGCCTGATTTTACCATTCTTGTATCCTCCAAATATAACATTAGACTAATAATATTATATTTTCGACTAAAGTACAATATTAAGTTTAAAGTTATAAACTAAGTTATAATCATTAAATTTCTGCATATACACCTAGCTACAAGAATTCAAAATAAATCATATACATTTTAAATCATAAAAAAAAAAGAAACCCCATAAATATGGGATTTCTGAGATATTTTCTCTCTATTTAAACACTAATTATACCAGCGGTCGGGATCGAACCGACACTCCAAAAAGGAACGGGATTTTGAGTCCCGCGCGTCTGCCAATTCCGCCACGCTGGCTCAATATTATAAACAAAAAACTTCCAACCAGGAAGTGATAATGGAGCGGAAGATAGGACTTACACCTATATCTCATTCCGGGAAGGAATGTGTTCTAAGAGTTAAACTACTCCCGCATAATATAAATTAAATGGAGCGGAAGATAGGACTTACACCTATATCTCATTCCGGGAAGGAATGTGTTCTAAGAGTTAAACTACTCCCGCATAATATTAAATTAAATGGAGCGGAAGATAGGACTTGCACCTATATCTCATTCCGGGAAGGAATGTGTTCTAGAAATTGAACTACTCCCGCATATTTCATGGAGGCGGCAACCGGATTTGAACCGGTGATAAAGGTTTTGCAGACCTCTGCCTTACCACTTGGCTATGCCGCCAATAAAACTGGGCTAGCTGGATTCGAACCAGCGCGTGACGGAGTCAAAGTCCGTTGCCTTACCGCTTGGCTATAGCCCATTAATCAATAAGGGCGGTTGATGGGAATCGAACCCACGCGTGTCGGAACCACAATCCGATGCGTTAACCACTTCGCCACAACCGCCATGGCAGGGGCAGTAGGAATCGAACCCACATCGAAGGTTTTGGAGACCTTTATTCTACCGTTGAACTATGCCCCTATTAAATTGAATGGTGGAGGGGGGCAGATTCGAACTGCCGAACCCGAAGGAGCGGATTTACAGTCCGCCGCGTTTAGCCACTTCGCTACCCCTCCATGAAAATGGTGCCGGCCAGAGGACTTGAACCCCCAACCTACTGATTACAAGTCAGTTGCTCTACCAGTTGAGCTAGGCCGGCTTGTATAAAATGGTTCAAGACAGAGTCGAACTGCCGACACATGGAGCTTCAATCCATTGCTCTACCAACTGAGCTATTGAACCATAATGTTAAAAATAATGGCGGTCTCGACGGGAATCGAACCCGCGATCTCCTGCGTGACAGGCAGGCGTGTTAACCGCTACACTACGAGACCAAATTATGTAATTGCGGGAGGCGGATTCGAACCACCGACCTTCGGGTTATGAGCCCGACGAGCTACCGAACTGCTCCATCCCGCGATAATGATATTAATGGCGGAGGAAGAGGGATTCGAACCCCCGCGAGCCGTTAAGCTCCTGTCGGTTTTCAAGACCGATCCCTTCAGCCAGACTTGGGTATTCCTCCAAAAATATACGATAATTATACTATTAAATTGTTTTAAAATGGCGGAGGAAGAGGGATTCGAACCCCCGCGGGCCGTTAAGCCCCTGTCGGTTTTCAAGACCGATCCCTTCAGCCGGACTTGGGTATTCCTCCAAAATTATATGGACCTTGCAGGATTCGAACCTGCGACCGAACGGTTATGAGCCGTTAGCTCTGACCAACTGAGCTAAAGGTCCAGAGTATAATTTACAACTAACAATAGTGGCGGTGGAGGGAATCGAACCCACGACCTCACGGGTATGAACCGTACGCTCTAGCCAGCTGAGCTACACCGCCGTTATAATTTAGTTTGTATCAATAAATATGGTGGAGACTAGCGGGATCGAACCGCTGACCTCCTGCGTGCAAAGCAGGCGCTCTCCCAGCTGAGCTAAGCCCCCATTTAGTTAAATGAATTTTAGTAGATATCGGGAAGACAGGATTCGAACCTACGACTCCTTGGTCCCAAACCAAGTGCTCTACCAAGCTGAGCTACTTCCCGTTTTTCATAGGATGAAGCAATCTAAATTACGCGCCCGATAGGAGTCGAACCCATAACCTCTTGATCCGTAGTCAAGCACTCTATCCAGTTGAGCTACGGGCGCTTAATTCAAAGATGGTGCCGAGGACCGGAATCGAACCGGTACGATGATCTCTCATCGCAGGATTTTAAGTCCTGTGCGTCTGCCAGTTCCGCCACCCCGGCAAAATAATGGAGCAGAAGACGGGATTCGAACCCGCGACCCCGACCTTGGCAAGGTCGTATTCTACCGCTGAACTACTTCTGCAAATGCGGGTGAAGGGAGTCGAACCCCCACGCCGTAAGGCGCTAGATCCTAAGTCTAGTGCGTCTGCCAATTCCGCCACACCCGCGTTATTTGATTAATGGTGAGCCATAGAGGATTCGAACCTCTGACCCTCTGATTAAAAGTCAGATGCTCTACCAACTGAGCTAATGGCTCTAAAGATGGTGCCGGCCAGAGGACTTGAACCCCCAACCTACTGATTACAAGTCAGTTGCTCTACCAGTTGAGCTAGGCCGGCAAATTAAAATGGTGGAGGATGACGGGTTCGAACCGCCGACCCTCTGCTTGTAAGGCAGATGCTCTCCCAGCTGAGCTAATCCTCCGTTTATATTGGCAACGTCCTACTCTTGCGGAACGTAAGTCCGACTACCATCGGCGCTAAGGAGCTTAACTTCTGTGTTCGGCATGGGAACAGGTGTGACCTCCTTGCTATAGTCACCAGACAATGTCATGTATAAAATTTATACACTCAAAACTAGATTGTAAGTAAAATTTAGTTCAACCAACAAAACTTTTAAATTTGATTAAGTCTTCGATCGATTAGTATTCGTCAGCTCCACATATCGCTATGCTTCCACCTCGAACCTATTAACCTCATCATCTTTGAGGGATCTTATAACCGAAGTTGGGAAATCTCATCTTGAGGGGGGCTTCATGCTTAGATGCTTTCAGCACTTATCCCGTCCATACATAGCTACCCAGCGATGCCGTTGGCACGACAACTGGTACACCAGAGGTATGTCCATCCCGGTCCTCTCGTACTAAGGACAGCTCCTCTCAAATTTCCTACGCCCACGACGGATAGGGACCGAACTGTCTCACGACGTTCTGAACCCAGCTCGCGTACCGCTTTAATGGGCGAACAGCCCAACCCTTGGGACCGACTACAGCCCCAGGATGCGATGAGCCGACATCGAGGTGCCAAACCTCCCCGTCGATGTGAACTCTTGGGGGAGATAAGCCTGTTATCCCCGGGGTAGCTTTTATCCGTTGAGCGATGGCCCTTCCATGCGGAACCACCGGATCACTAAGTCCGTCTTTCGACCCTGCTCGACTTGTAAGTCTCGCAGTCAAGCTTCCTTGTGCCTTTACACTCTATGAATGATTTCCAACCATTCTGAGGAAACCTTTGAGCGCCTCCGTTACTCTTTAGGAGGCGACCGCCCCAGTCAAACTGTCCATCTGACACTGTCTCCCACCATGATTAATGGTGCGGGTTAGAAATCCAATACAGCGAGGGTAGTATCCCACCAACGCCTCCACGTAAGCTAGCGCTCACGTATCTAAGGCTCCTACCTATCCTGTACAAGCTGTACCGAATTTCAATATCAGACTACAGTAAAGCTCCACGGGGTCTTTCCGTCCTGTCGCGGGTAACCTGCATCTTCACAGGTACTATGATTTCACCGAGTCTCTCGTTGAGACAGTGCCCAAATCGTTACGCCTTTCGTGCGGGTCGGAACTTACCCGACAAGGAATTTCGCTACCTTAGGACCGTTATAGTTACGGCCGCCGTTTACTGGGGCTTCGATTCGTAGCTTCGCAGAAGCTAACCACTCCTCTTAACCTTCCAGCACCGGGCAGGCGTCAGCCCCTATACATCACCTTACGGTTTAGCAGAGACCTGTGTTTTTGATAAACAGTCGCTTGGGCCTATTCACTGCGGCTCTCCTGGGCGTGAACCCTAAAGAGCACCCCTTCTCCCGAAGTTACGGGGTCATTTTGCCGAGTTCCTTAACGAGAGTTCGCTCGCTCACCTTAGAATTCTCATCTTGACTACCTGTGTCGGTTTGCGGTACGGGCACCATAAATCTAGCTAGAGGCTTTTCTCGGCAGTGTGAAATCAACGACTCGAGGAAACAATTTCCTCTCCCCATCACAGCTTGACCTTATGAGTGCCGGATTTGCCTAACACTCAGTCTTACTGCTTGGACGTACAATCCAATCGTACGCTTCGCCTATCCTACTGCGTCCCCCCATCGCTTAAAACGATTCATGGTGGTACAGGAATATCAACCTGTTATCCATCGCCTACGCCTATCGGCCTCAGCTTAGGACCCGACTAACCCAGAGCGGACGAGCCTTCCTCTGGAAACCTTAGTCAATCGGTGGACGGGATTCTCACCCGTCTTTCGCTACTCACACCGGCATTCTCACTTCTAAGCGCTCCACATGTCCTTGCGATCATGCTTCAACGCCCTTAGAACGCTCTCCTACCATTGTCCTACGGACAATCCACAGCTTCGGTAATATGTTTAGCCCCGGTACATTTTCGGCGCAGTGTCACTCGACTAGTGAGCTATTACGCACTCTTTAAATGATGGCTGCTTCTAAGCCAACATACTAGTTGTCTGGGCAACGCCACATCCTTTTCCACTTAACATATATTTTGGGACCTTAGCTGGTGGTCTGGGCTGTTTCCCTTTCGAACACGGACCTTATCACCCGCGTTCTGACTCCCAAGTTAAATTGATTGGCATTCGGAGTTTGTCTGAATTCGGTAACCCGAGAAGGGCCCCTCGTCCAAACAGTGCTCTACCTCCAATAATCATCACTTGAGGCTAGCCCTAAAGCTATTTCGGAGAGAACCAGCTATCTCCAGGTTCGATTGGAATTTCTCCGCTACCCTCAACTCATCCGCTCACTTTTCAACGTAAGTCGGTTC
Organism: Staphylococcus ureilyticus; assembly: GCF_025558845.1. Classification (NCBI taxonomy): domain Bacteria; kingdom Bacillati; phylum Bacillota; class Bacilli; order Caryophanales; family Staphylococcaceae; genus Staphylococcus; species Staphylococcus ureilyticus. The sequence goes on from NZ_CP094825.1 coordinate 1,621,732, forward strand.
GGTCCTCCATTCAGTGTTACCTGAACTTCAACCTGGTCAAGGGTAGATCACCTGGTTTCGGGTCTACGACCAAATACTCAACGCCCTATTCAGACTCGCTTTCGCTACGGCTCCACATTCACTGCTTAACCTTGCATCAAATCGTAACTCGCCGGTTCATTCTACAAAAGGCACGCCATCACCCATTAACGGGCTCTGACTACTTGTAAGCACACGGTTTCAAGTTCTCTTTCACTCCCCTTCCGGGGTACTTTTCACCTTTCCCTCACGGTACTGGTTCACTATCGGTCACTAGAGAGTATTTAGCCTTGGGAGATGGTCCTCCCAGATTCCGACGGAATTTCTCGTGTTCCGTCGTACTCAGGATCCACTCAAGAGAGAACAGACTTTCGACTACAGGATTATTACCTTCTTTGATGCATCTTTCCAGATGCTTCGTCTAATCTATTCCTTTGTAACTCCGTATAGAGTGTCCTACAACCCCAACAAGCAAGCTCGTTGGTTTGGGCTCTTCCCGTTTCGCTCGCCGCTACTCAGGGAATCGATTTTTCTTTCTCTTCCTGCGGGTACTAAGATGTTTCAGTTCTCCGCGTCTACCTTCGATACGCTATGTATTTACGTATCGATAATACGACATAACTCGTATTGGGTTCCCCCATTCGGAAATCTCTGGATCACAGCTTACTTACAGCTCCCCAAAGCATATCGTCGTTAGTAACGTCCTTCATCGGCTTCTAGTGCCAAGGCATCCACCGTGCGCCCTTAATAACTTAATCTATTTGCTTTCCAACTCGACAACCGTCGGTTGAAAACCCAAAATGTTATTAATCTGTGAGTGTTCTTTCGAACACTAGCGATTATTTCTTTTTGAATTCAAGCTTATTTAAAACTCTTATTCACTCGGTTTTGCTTGGTAAAATCATAAATTTTACTTACTTATCTAGTTTTCAATGTACAATTACAATTTCTATGGTGGAGACTAGCGGGATCGAACCGCTGACCTCCTGCGTGCAAAGCAGGCGCTCTCCCATCTGAGCTAAGCCCCCGAAATTCGTATTAAATTCTAATGGTGGGCCTAAGTGGACTCGAACCACCGACCTCACGCTTATCAGGCGTGCGCTCTAACCAGCTGAGCTATAGGCCCCTTCGTTTAAGAATACTCAAATGAGCATTCAAAACTGAATACAATATGTCAATGTTATTCCTTTGTCATCTTCTAAAGAAGATGTTCCGAATATATCCTTAGAAAGGAGGTGATCCAGCCGCACCTTCCGATACGGCTACCTTGTTACGACTTCACCCCAATTATTTGTCCCACCTTCGACGGCTAGCTCCATAAATGGTTACTCCACCGGCTTCGGGTGTTACAAACTCTCGTGGTGTGACGGGCGGTGTGTACAAGACCCGGGAACGTATTCACCGTAGCATGCTGATCTACGATTACTAGCGATTCCAGCTTCATGTAGTCGAGTTGCAGACTACAATCCGAACTGAGAACAACTTTATGGGATTTGCATGACCTCGCGGTTTAGCTGCCCTTTGTATTGTCCATTGTAGCACGTGTGTAGCCCAAATCATAAGGGGCATGATGATTTGACGTCATCCCCACCTTCCTCCGGTTTGTCACCGGCAGTCAACTTAGAGTGCCCAACTTAATGCTGGCAACTAAGCTTAAGGGTTGCGCTCGTTGCGGGACTTAACCCAACATCTCACGACACGAGCTGACGACAACCATGCACCACCTGTCACTTTGTCCCCCGAAGGGGAAGGCTCTATCTCTAGAGTTGTCAAAGGATGTCAAGATTTGGTAAGGTTCTTCGCGTTGCTTCGAATTAAACCACATGCTCCACCGCTTGTGCGGGTCCCCGTCAATTCCTTTGAGTTTCAACCTTGCGGTCGTACTCCCCAGGCGGAGTGCTTAATGCGTTAGCTGCAGCACTAAGGGGCGGAAACCCCCTAACACTTAGCACTCATCGTTTACGGCGTGGACTACCAGGGTATCTAATCCTGTTTGATCCCCACGCTTTCGCACATCAGCGTCAGTTACAGACCAGAAAGTCGCCTTCGCCACTGGTGTTCCTCCATATCTCTGCGCATTTCACCGCTACACATGGAATTCCACTTTCCTCTTCTGCACTCAAGTTTCCCAGTTTCCAATGACCCTCCACGGTTGAGCCGTGGGCTTTCACATCAGACTTAAGAAACCGCCTACGCGCGCTTTACGCCCAATAATTCCGGATAACGCTTGCCACCTACGTATTACCGCGGCTGCTGGCACGTAGTTAGCCGTGGCTTTCTGATTAGGTACCGTCAAGACGTGCACAGTTACTTACACATTTGTTCTTCCCTAATAACAGAGTTTTACGATCCGAAGACCTTCATCACTCACGCGGCGTTGCTCCGTCAGGCTTTCGCCCATTGCGGAAGATTCCCTACTGCTGCCTCCCGTAGGAGTCTGGACCGTGTCTCAGTTCCAGTGTGGCCGATCACCCTCTCAGGTCGGCTACGTATCGTTGCCTTGGTAAGCCGTTACCTTACCAACTAGCTAATACGGCGCGGGTCCATCTATAAGTGATAGCAAAACCATCTTTCACTTTAGAACCATGCGGTTCTAAATGTTATCCGGCATTAGCCCCGGTTTCCCGGAGTTATTCCAGTCTTATAGGTAGGTTACCCACGTGTTACTCACCCGTCCGCCGCTAACGTCAAAGGAGCAAGCTCCTTATCTGTTCGCTCGACTTGCATGTATTAGGCACGCCGCCAGCGTTCATCCTGAGCCAGGATCAAACTCTCCATAAAAAATTATGATGTTTGATTAGCTCATAAAATACTAATTTGTGTTATCAATAACACGTTGTTTTGATTCAACATTTAATGTTGAAATCGGAATTAACGTTGACATATTGCAATTCAGTTTTCAATGTTCATTGATGTGTTACAAGAATTAATTGTAACATTAAGTTTTTGTTAAGTCAATAATAAATTTTCATTTGTTATTGTTAAGTTTGTTTCGTTTGTTAACTCAACATTTAACATTGTATAACCATTCAATAATTTTAACAAGTGTCAAATTTACACTTTCTATTATTTTTATTTTGGTTTGTTTTAAAGCCGTCTCGTTTTGACGACTTTTATATAATATCAAGATTAATCTCACTCGTCAATTCAATTTCAATAACTTTTTAGTTAAATTTTACCTTTGTAATAACTAATTATTTTTTATATGTATAAATATGTCAAATTGTATAATTATATCAGTATTGTTTGGACACATTAGCCACTATACCGTCAATTAAAATTGCATTTTTTGTTTTCACTTTATATTGATATAAAACAAGCTCATAGTAATAGAAAGTGCTACATTTATAAATGTAGCACTTTCTAACTTAATAGTTTTTTTCGTAATTGTTCAATTATAATTACTGCTGTAAATTCTCTTTATCTTTACATTCTTTACATAGACCATAAATTTCCATACGATGATGTGTCACATCAAAATTCGTTACGTGTTGAGCTAATTGTTCAACTTCATCTAGTTGTGGGTAATGAAAATCAACAATCTTTCCACAATTTTCACATATAACATGGTAATGATTATGTGTATTAAAATCGAATCGACTTGAAGCGTCGCCATAAGGCAACTCCTTAACAATGCCTATTCCTTTAAATACACGTAAATTATTATATATCGTTGCAACACTTATATTTGGAAAATCGGGTGAAAGTGCTTGATAAATCTCATCAGCAGTGGGATGTGTTTCTGAAACAATTAAAAACTTCAATATCGCCTGTCTTTGTGGTGTTATTCTTATTCCATTATCTCTTAAAGACGCAATCGAGTCTTCTAATTGATGTTCAACTGTTTCCATCTCTGCACTCATGTCCCTCACCATCTTTCTATTTAATAATAATTATTACTTAATATTAATATAACTGTTGCATTATCGAATTGTCAATAAACAAAGACCATTTCAATCAATATCCTGTATCGGGATCAACTTCATTCTCAATTAAAGTATTGTTATTGAGAAAATAACTAAGATTTCGTTTGAATATCTGAGTAACTTCTTGTTTGTTTTCTGTGCCATTGCCCGTAATATGTGCTGTAATTGTAATATTATTTATATTATATAATTGGTTATCTGGAGTAAGTGGTTCTTTTTCAAACACATCTAAATATGATTGTCGTATGATGTTTTCTTTCATCACATTTGCTATTACATTTTCGTCTACGATTGTTCCTCTTCCTACATTAATAAATAAAGCAGCGCTTTTCATCTTTTCAAAATGTTCTCTTTGTAGTAGATGTATTGTTTCTTTCGTTTCTGGTAACGTATTAACAACAATATCTGCTTCTTCTAGTGCTTGAAATAAATTATCGATAGTATACGTTTTGGAAAACCCTTCTACATCATGACCAGTTGTATTAACACCTTGTACAATCATGTACATCGCGTTAGCAATGGTTGCTGTTTTTTGCGCTATACTTCCTGTCCCTAAAAATAAAAGGGTTTGCCCGCTTACTCTTTTTCCAGTTAGCTTCGAATCATATTTTTTATTTGTTTGATTAATAAATGAAGTCTTCATTTTTTTATAGTCATCTAATATAAACGCCATGATAAATTCAGACATTTGTTTTGCGTGTACACCTCGACCATTCGTCAACAAGATATTATTACTATCGATATAGTTTAAAGGAAGCTTATTTACACCGGTAGCATACCAGGCCAACCATTTCAGATTCGAGCATGACTTCAAAAAGTCTTCATCTAATTTACCATCATATCCAAATAGTATGTCCAAATCCTTTTTATCATGGTCATTAATTTCAGAAACACCCTGTGTAAATATAAACTTGACGTTTGGAAAAGCTTCAACTAAATCATTTTCTAAATCTCCCATTCTTTGTAAACTGACTGCCTTCATCTCTAATCACCCCAGAATTGCTTTTAATTCGTCCATTTGTGATTTTACTTTTACTTTTTCTATGACATCGATAATAACGCCATCTTCGTCAATAATGAACGTAGTTCTTACTATTCCCATACTTTCTTTTCCAAAATTTTTCTTTAGTTGATATACACCCACTTCCGCGGATAATTGATAATCTTCATCTACCAATAAATCAAAATTCAAACTATGTTTTTCGCTGAAGTTTTGATGTTTTTTCTTTGTATCTCCACTAATTCCATAAACTTTTGTATTAAGTTCATTAAAATATGATAAATTGTCTCTAAAATCACAAGCTTCTGTCGTGCATGTTGGCGTGTTATCTCTCGGATAAAAATAAAGCACTGCTTTATTTCCTCTTAATGTATCATTAGAAATAATATCACCATTTTGATTCTCAAGTCTAAATTCCGGAAATTGATCTCCTTTTTTCAACAAATAACTCACCCTATTTCTTTTTGTTAATAATTATATGATACGATAATAAACGAAAATATTAAATAAAAGAGGTTGATATTAATGAAATTTACTGAAAGTGAAAGACTTCAAAATTACTCAAATGAATATATATTAGGAGGCGTAAATTCACCTTCTCGTTCATATAAAGCTGTAGGTGGTGGTGCTCCTGTAATGATGAAATCTGGCCAAGGCGCTTATTTATATGATGTAGATGGCAATAAATATATCGATTACTTACAAGCTTATGGACCAATAATTACTGGTCATGCTCATCCTCATGTAACTCAAGCTATTCAAGAACAAGCAGCACTTGGCGTATTATATGGAACGCCAACAGAACTTGAAATAAACTTCGCTAAGAAATTACGCGATGCTATCCCCTCATTAGAAAAGATTCGTTTCGTTAATTCTGGTACTGAAGCTGTAATGACGACAATACGTGTGGCACGTGCGTATACTAAAAGAAATAAAATAATTAAATTTTCTGGCCAATATCATGGTCATTCAGATTTAGTTTTAGTTGCAGCTGGGAGCGGACCTTCCCAATTAGGATCACCAGATTCTGCCGGTGTACCTCAAAGTGTAGCCCAAGAAGTCATCACAGTACCCTATAATGATATAGAATCTTATAAAGAAGCCATTGATTATTGGGGAGATGATATTGCAGCAGTACTCGTTGAACCTATTGTAGGTAACTTTGGTATGGTTAAACCTAAACCAGGATTTTTAGAACAAGTAAATGAAATTACACATAATAATGGAAGTTTAGTGATTTATGATGAGGTTATTACCGCTTTTCGTTTCCATTATGGTGGTGCACAAGACTTATACCAAGTTTATCCAGATTTAACTGCCTTCGGTAAAATTGTAGGTGGTGGTTTACCTATCGGTGGTTATGGTGGTAAACAAGATATTATGGAACAAGTTGCTCCCCTAGGCCCTGCATATCAAGCTGGAACGATGGCTGGAAATCCATTATCCATGAAAGCAGGCATCGCATTATTAGAAGTATTAGAACAAGATGGTATTTATGAATATTTAGATAGCCTAGGTCAACAATTAGAAGATGGTTTAAATAAATTAATACAAAAACACAATATCACTGCTACAGTCAATAGAGTTTATGGTGCATTAACGCTCTATTTTACAAACGAAATTGTCACACACTATGATCAAGTTGAAAATTCAGATGGTGATGCTTTTGCACGATTCTTTAAACTTATGTTACATCAAGGTATTAATCTCGCCCCTTCAAAATTTGAAGCTTGGTTTTTAACAACTGAACACACTAAAAATGATATTGAAAAAACATTAGATGCTGTAGATTATGCTTTTAGTCAAATGAAATAAACTTGAATTTTATAGGGAATCGTTGTATAACAAGTATAAACATAAATTTATTAAATATATGAAGGAGCGCTACATTTGAAATTAGGAGCACGCATTCTGAAGACAGGTATAGCTATTATACTTGCTTTGTTTATCGCTTCTCTGTTCCCTGATGAAGCAGGATTAAAAGCAATCGCTGCTGTCAGTGCGGTAATCGCGATGCAACCAAGTGTTTTTCGTTCCATTAAAACAATTTCTGAAAGAGCAATTGGTAACCTGATCGGTGCAATACTGGCAGTTGTTATGGTTACTGTTTTTGGTAATAATCCAGTAATCATGGGGGTTACTGTTATATTATTAATTGCTATTTTATTCCGTTTTAAATTGGAACATGTAGCTACACTTGCAAGTATAACTGCATTAATTATTATGGGAACACATACTGGTAACTTTTATATTTCTGCATTTTACAGATTTGTCCTTGTTATGGTAGGTGTAATTAGTTCTTCTGCAGTTAATCTTTTATTCTTACCCCCTAAATTCGAGTCTAAAATTTATTATAATTCTTTAAACATTTGTTCAGATATCTTTGTATGGTTCAAACTTGTATTAAATGATACCTCTGAATATCATCATATAAAAGAGGATAGAGGGCTAATCAGCAAACGTATTACAAAATTAGAACAAATCTTTGAATACTACGAAGAAGAACGACCTTGGACGAAAAAGCAAATGTATGCGCAAAATAGAAAAAAAATTCTATTTAAACAAGTTGTCCGTAGCACACGGCAAGCATACGATGTTTTAAAACGAATGAATCGTTATCAAAACGATCTTCATAATTTGAATAACGAGCTGTTACTTCAAATAAAATTAGAAATAGATTTGCTAATCGCCTATCACGAACAAATCTTTATTAGTATTTCAAAGAAAGCACGTTATGATATTAGTCACTTTGATAGTCAGATAGAAAATCCACAAAAAAAAGATTTAATGGATGCTTTCCAACGCGAAATCATTAAAGATCCTTATCAGACAACATATTCATTCACTAATATAATGCAGATTATTTCAGCTATAGAAGAATATCGTTATACTATAGAACACTTGGATCGTTTAGTTATCAGTTTCTTCTCATATCATTCTAATGATAATGAAATTGAAATTGAAGAAGAAGATTTTGATCTATAAAAACTCAATATTTTAACTAAAAAGACCAGAGACATTTTTAAATGTCTCTGGTCTTTTATATTTTCAAAGTCTTTTTATAAATTTTGAATGCTATAAAGATGTTCATAAGCACCTTTTTTCGCTAATAATTCTCGATGTGTGCCACTTTCTACTATTTCACCATTTTCTATAACAACAATTTTATCTGCATGAGTAATTGTAGATAATCTATGTGCCACAATTAACGTAGTACGATCTTTACTTAAGATATTTAATGCATCTTGTATAATAGATTCACTTTCTAAATCCAATGCACTCGTTGCTTCATCTAAGATAATAATCGGTGGATTATTCAAGAAGATTCGCGCTATAGATATACGTTGCTTCTGGCCTCCAGAGAGTTTAACTCCTCTTTCACCCACTTCTGTATCATATCCATCTGTTAATTCCATGATGAAATCATGTGCGTTTGCCATTTTTGCAGCAGCAATGACCTCTTCATCTGTTGCATCGGGTCTGCCTAATAAAATATTTTCTTTAATCGTATCTGAGAATAGTACGTTATCTTGTTGAACTAATCCAATTTGATGTCTGAGGCTACCTGTTAAATAGGACTTAATATTGGTGCCGTCAATTTTAATTTCACCATCTGTAACATCATAAAATCTAGGTATGAGATTGATAAGTGTTGATTTACCTCCACCACTCATACCGACAAACGCTACTGTTTCGCCTTGTTCGATATCCAAATTAATATGGTTTAATATCGTAGATTCATCCGCATTATATCGGAAACTCACATTATTAATTTCAATACGTCCTTCTTGAATTTCTAATGGTAAGGCACCTTTTTTATTCTTTATGTCATAACTTTCATCCATAAGTTGGAACACACGATCCATCGATGCAAAACTTTGCGTTAATGTTGTAAATGAAGAAACCAATCTACGTAAAGGTCCAAATAATTGTTCGAGGTAACCCACAAATGCAGCGAGCGTACCAACTGTAATGGAACCGTTAATAGCTAAAACCGCACCAGAACCTATTACAATTAATGGCCCTAAATCAGTTACTGTATTAATTGCAGCAAATGAATAGGCATTCCATCTCGTATGCGTAAATGCGCGTTGTAAGAAATTGCTATTATGCTTATCAAAATTCACTGCTTCGTTATCTTCTATTGCAAAACTTTTAATGACTGACATGCCTTGTACACGTTCATGTAAAAACCCTTGTACTTCAGCCAAGGCTTGAGATCTCTTACGTGTCAGATTTCTTAAACGTCCAAAGAAGAAGTAGACAGTCAAAATATAAACTGGAAATACTATAATTGCAGCTAGTGTTAATTTTACATCTAGTACAAACATAATAGATAAAGCGATAATGATAGTGATACAATCAAGCCAAATATTCATAAGGCCTGTCAAGATGAAATCTTTTGTTTGTTCAACATCATTAATAACCCGTGAAATAACTTGCCCAGCTTGGTTATTAGCATAGAATCTTGCACTTAGCGCTTGTAAATGATTATATAGACGTTTACGAATGTCATATAATATTTTATTACTTGTCCACTGAGCTAAATATTGTCTTAAAAATTCTATAGGGGGCCTTACGATTACAAAAATAAATACGGCTATTCCTAGCGCAATTCCCAATCTAGCAAATTTTTCTTCTACCGAGATTGCACCGTTATTGATAATGTCATCAATAACATATTTAATTAATAACGGAATAAGCATTGGAATACCAAATTTTAATATACCAACAAGAATTGTGGCAATGATCCGCCATTTATATGGTTTTACGAATTGTATATATCTGCGAATCATACAAACTATACCTCCCTGCTTATTTCAGCAAATGAAACAGCCTTCATTGAAATTCAACGAGGCTGTTATTACAATTATATACGATCAGATCATTTAGTTAAGCATTTGCTATTAAGATTTATTCTATACAATTAACTTGTATCATATATACCTTTAATACTATATCGGATATAACTATCAATTACATTAAATATGCTTAATAATCTCTAATCTTTTTAAACCGTTCACGCCAAACTTTAATAAAATCCGGTGCAAAAGGACCTTTTTTTTGTTCAATCCATTGTTGAAGAATATCTACGTTTCTTCGTAAAATTACATCAATATCAGATGAATAATTCATTTGACGCATATGTTGTTCATATTCATCTTCATCTAATAAATGATATTTACCATTGGGATAGACTTTAATATCTAAATCATAATCTATATATTTGAGTGCTTCCTCATCACAGACAAATGGTGAGGATAAATTACAATAATAATAAACACCATCTTCTCTAAACATACAAATAACGTTAAACCAATATTCGGAATGGAAGTATACAATTGCAGGTTCTCTTGTAATCCATGTTCGATTATCACTTTCTGTTACCAATGTATGGTCATTACCACCAATGACTACATGATCCGTACCTTTTAAAATAGTTGTTTCAGACCAAACACGGTGTATATTTCCATCGTGTTTATAACTTTGAATTTTTATCGTCTGACCCTCTTTAGGTATGGACTCTTTAACCATGCTCCACACCACCTTTTCTGATTTCACATATTGAATTATAACATAATTAACGATTACAGAACGACCTTAATTATTTGTTATTAAAAAATTATATATTTTTGACATACTTACTGGAAAGTTATAATTAACTTTATCATCTACAGGCATCCACTGCATATTGTTAGCTAATGTAATCTCTTGCCGATTAACACAACTTTTAGATATATACACATCAATATCCCATGTTAAATGTGTAAACTGATGTTTTAAAGAATAAACAGGTTTAGCTTGAAATTCAATTTCTGTAAATAATTGTGTATTAATATTTTCGTTGCTTTCCGCTTCATACATAGGAAATTCCCACATATTATTTAATAATTTTTGAGTTCTTTTTTCAATAAGTAAATCACCCTTTTCGTTACGCACTATATAGACATTTTGTTTTATATGTTTTTTCTTCACTTTAGTCGTTTTTACAGGTAACTGCTCAACTGTTCCTTGTTCAAAGGCTTCACAATGTTCTTGTACAGGACAAAATAAACATAACGGATTTTTTGGTGTACAAATTAATGCGCCTAGTTCCATCATCGCTTGATTAAAAGTACCTGAATCTTCTTGAACATATGTTTCTAATTCTTTTTCAAATGTTTTTCTTGTAGTTTGTAATTTGGTATCGCGATGATCATTATTTAGTCTTGACCACACTCTAAAAACGTTACCATCGACTGTTGCTAATGGAAGGTTGAAAGCAATACTCATGACTGCTGCTTTGGTGTATGGACCAACGCCTTTCAGTTCTCCAAAACGCTTCGGATCATTAGGTACCTCACCATTATAATTTACCGCTACATCTTTGATTGCATTATGGAAGTTACGTGCACGACTATAATAGCCGAGTCCTTCCCAATATTTTAGCACTTCATCTTCATGTGCGTTGCTTAAATCAGTTATTGTTGGAAACCTACTTACAAATTTATGATAATAATCGATAACCGTCTTCACTTGAGTTTGTTGTAACATTACTTCACTTAACCAAATATAGTATGGATTTTTAGTTTCTCTCCATGGCATTTGTCTTTGATTTTTCTCAAACCATTTTACGAGATTATTTTTAAATTCTGATTCGTTATACATGTTATACATCTCTTTCTCTACGTGATTCTAAAACTTTTTTTCTTCATTTTAGTATGTTAATTTTATTATTTAGTATATTAGATTATAATAGAAATAATATTGAAATGAAATGAGAGGATACTTATGGATACAGGTACGCATATTGTCATGGGTATTGGATTAACCGCTTTGGCAACACAAGACCCAGCGATGACTGGTTCATTTGCAGCAACTGCAACTACTCTAATCATCGGTTCTCTGATACCAGATGGAGACACAGTTTTAAAACTTAAGGATAATGCCACTTATATATCAAATCACAGAGGTATAACACATTCAATACCTTTTACGATTCTGTGGCCATTACTTATAACTTTATTTATATTTACATTTTTTAAAAATATTGATGCTAGCCATATCTGGTTATGGGCTCAGCTTGCGGTCTTTCTTCATGTCTTTGTTGATATATTTAATTCATATGGAACCCAAGCGCTCAGACCCATCACAAATAAATGGATTCAACTCAGTGTCATCAATACATTTGACCCAATCATATTCATCCTTTGGTGTGTCGGCATTTTGCTTTGGGTATTAGGCTTACATCCATACCTTTCATTTTTCCCTATTTTTGGTATTCTTGTTGTTTATTATATTATTCGGTTTAGGATGCAAGCCATCATTAAACAACAAGCGCTCAAACAAATAAAGCAAGAACATAACCCTGTTAAAGTTTTTGTTGCACCTACCATGCGATTTATGGAATGGCGTGTTGCTATTCAAACAGAAAATCACGATTATGTTGGACGCAGTTATGGTAGAAATATCGTTTTTAGTGATAAATCTGAGCGTCATCCTTTTCCTAGTAATGATTTAATGCAATTTGTTAAAGATGATAAAAACATAAAAACTTTCCTTAACTTTTCATCTATATATCGCTGGCAAGCTAGAAAGCTAGATGATGACACGACAGAAATTAGATTAATCGATTTACGCTATCTAAAAAATGGTCACTATTCTTTTGTAGCAATCGCACATCTAGACGAATTTATGAATATTGATCATTCTTATATTGGTTGGGTGTTTAGTGAAGATAAATTACAAAAAAAATTATTTGCAAAGTAAAAATTTTATTGATAATGACAAAGGCTGGGACACAAGATTGTGTCTCAGCCTTTACTAATAAGATTGAAAATGACTAAAATCATTATTTATGGTTTGTATTTTGAGCAATTACATTTTCGTTATGATTTGAATCATTTTTTAATTTGTCATCAGTATACTTTTTCTCATGCGCAACTCTAAATTTCTGATATGCTGTCGTTCTAAACAGAGCAAATATCAATGCACAAGCTGTCGCCATTAAAAATATAAAATAAAAATGGTATGGTATATTATTTAAGCTTAATGCACCTAAAACAACAGACTGTGAGATTCCCTCTATAAGATAAAATAACGGGTTCAACATTAAAATATGAGAAATTACTGTTGAATTACTGGACGGAATATACACAATTGGTACGAGAAAAAACACAATAACTGATAATATATAAAATATGATATCTACATTATTTTTTGTAATAGTTAGTAAATCAAATACTGTAGAAATAACTACGACAAAGATAATTGACATTATAACAAAGTATATTGTCGATGGAATGGAACTCTCTATATTAACTGGTGTCATTAATATAATCATCATTAACGCAATAAACATTAATAAATTAGAAATAATAGCTATCATAATCGTTTGAAAAATTGGATTCAAATTAAAAACTTTAGCAGTAAAATACTCTTTTTTAAACAATTGATAACTTTGATAAATAGCTATCCAGATAAATGAAAAACTTATTAATGCTGCTAATCTAAAATAACCACGTGCTTGTTTTATTTCTTCTGTACCATTCACATTAAATATGAACATTAGTAGACATAATAACAGGATGCTAATAATAAATGGTATTACAAACCATTTCCACTGCCCCTTTAATCGATGGTACAAGTGTTTACTTAAAAATGGTGCATTCTTATAAAAATTAATTAAATTATCTATCATTTACTACACCTACAATTCAATATATATCCATTTATCATTTTTAAAATCAGCCATGAAATAACCATCACCTGATTTAGTAATCCAGAAGTTATTATCAATATTAAATTTCTCTTTTAACTTCGCTTTATCTTTCATCGGAATTGTAAACCCGGAAAGTTTATTTTGATCATTAAATATCATTGCAATCGGTTGTTGAACGATAGGTACAATAAAGCGATCATTTTTCCCTTCTTCTGGAACTAGTGAATCTGTCACTGTACCATGCTTTTTATGTAAGTGACTATTAAAAAATTCAAAATAATTACTATAATTTTTACTCATAAATGGCGCGAGTGCATCCCCACTATGTTCTTCAAATAAACCTGCTGGATCAAAATAACGAATATCTTTTTTTCCGACTTTATAAGACTGATTATCGACACTAACACGATAATTTTTTGTGTTTTCACCAGTAATGGTAAGCAAAGCGTACTTGTTAGGACTTAACTCTTTTCCTTTTTTTAGGTTCTTTAATTTAACTGAATCATCTAATACGATTCCGTATGATAGTTTAGCTTCGTAAGGATTTTTAGGTTGGTTTTGAATAGTGGCCTGGTCTTCATTTTGTCCTATGTTAATTTTACCAATATCATTAAATATTAACACTGCTGTTAAAAGCACACCTAGTATACAAATAGTTATAAATGTCCAGAATCTAACTAGTACAATCGGTGGTTTGACGTGGTTATATCTTTCAATTCGTTTGAAATTATAAGTTAACTCAGGCGTACGCGCTCTACTTTTTTTCCAATCTAAATCAAAATTTCGTTTTTCTTCATCACTTTCTAAAGATGCTCTGTCTCTCTCATGTTCATTAAATACAGGAATGACTTGTTTAATAGAACCTTCCATTCTAAGTTGACCATGCGAAACCCACGCTATATAATTACTTGCTTTACTAACTCTTTCAACATTGTCATCTATCATAACAATGGTTAAATTATTATTTATGTATTCATCTGATAGTTCAATTGCTTTTTCAAAATATTCATCCGTTAAATTTTGCAGTATTTTATTAAAAATGATAATACTTGCTTTAGATGTTCTTGCAAGCGAAAAAAGTATGCGGGCATATACTTCATCTGGTAATTCACATATAGGCGTATCACTTTGCGCTTCGACATGTGCATATTTTAGAACTTGTTCAACTTTATGCGTATTGACTTTGTTTGGGAATAATGTAACTGCATTAGATATGAAATCTTCAACCGATATATTTTGAGCATATTTATCGTCTATATCTGCATAAAACAAATCTGTTTTGCGCACAATTCTTCCCTTATCAGGTTTAATTTCACCACTTAATATCCGACCTACAAGAGATTTTGAAGACGCAGGCTCACCGATGATGCCAAGTGATTCACCTTGATAGATATGTAGATTAATATTATTTAACTCTATGTTATCTGCATCATAACCAAAAGGCTGATACCACTTTTTTGATTTTTTATTTCTATAGTAATGTGTTACATTAAGTAACTTTAAAATAATTGAACTACCCATGCTATCTTCATCCTTCTACAGTTTTAATAATGCTAAGGGCAAACCTTCTTCTGGCTCTGAACTATTAATTCTGAATCCCCATGCAAAAATACCTTTAAGTCGTTCTACCTTAAAATAACTTTTTGTACCATCATTCAGTTGATAAATTTTGCCAAGTTCTACTTTATTTCTATCTACTAAATAGCTTTCTGCTATGATTGCTTTACTTGCATATACGTCATACTCGTTATAAATACCATTCATTTCTGCTTTGCGCATTTGTTCTTTATACCCTTGAATTTCATGACGTAATTCTATTTCACTCATTTCACTCAATTTCTTCCGTTCCATTCTCAATACCACTCTCTTCTAGTTTAGATTTTATTTTATCATATTGATAGCCTTTTCTCATAAGTGTTTCAATCGTTTTATTAACTAATTTTCTACCTGTATACTTTTTCGAACTCTTAGTATACGCTTTTTCTAAATCGTTTTGTAATAACATGTCTAATGATTCTTCTGATTGTGAAAAATCTAATTCTTCCATCACGATGTTAATCGTTTCAAATGTATAACCTTTTTGCATCAAAGATTGTTTTAACTTTTCTTCACGCTTTATTTGTGGTCCTTTTTTTTGTTTCAATATTTTATTCGCTAATTTTATAATCTTGTCTAAAGGTTGTTCTTCATTATATAAAAGCGCATATTCGTCAATAATATTTTGCTCTAAACCAGCTTCGCGTAATTTTTGTTTGAAAATTTCAGGACCTTTATCCGTAGTTAAAATCATTGTGTTTTTTAAACTATTCGCGTAGTCTTTATGATCTATTAAATTTTGCTTATGGCAATAATCTAATACATCTGCAATAACACTTTCTGAAATATCTTTCTTTGCTAGATGCTGTGCCACTTCGTGCTCAGTTCTTTTTCTATATGACAGATATTGAATCGCTATATTAATCGCTTGTCTATATTGCTCATACTTTTGAATTTTTTCCATTTCAGTTGCTTCAACAAGTTGTCCCTTTTTAAGATTGAAATAGACAAAAGTATCAATATCAATACCCATCTCAAATTCATCATCTAAATATAAATTAAAACGTTCTTTATTGTTTTTTTGAACTTCTATTTTTGTGATTTTCGGCATTATCTTCACTCCACTTATAAGAATAACTTATATTGTTTATGAATGGAATTATAGTGATTTTTATTTGCAAACTTCAACTTCATTATTTTTATATACAAATTATATCATGGTTCAAGGTTTATTCCTTTCACAAAATGACATCGTTAATCTACAAATTTCAACGTATTTTATAGTACTTAACAAGCATTTAAAAAACCTTCATTGCACAGTTGCAATTAACGTATTTTGTATTTTTAAAAGATTTAAAAAAGCCCCTTCCAAGCATTCATTTTTTCATGACTACTAAGGCAGGGACTTCTCTTTGACAACTTATCTTATACTTCTCATGATACTTGCTGATATTACTATAATCATACGCCTAATTCTAATAATGCATTTTTGTATTGTTCATCTGAAATAAATTCTTGTTGTTTCATTTTTTCTAAATCACTTTTCACTCGATTTATGAAATTATCCGACATATCATCGATATTATAAACACTAGGTGCATTAATTTTGCTTGCTAAAATGGCACTCTGTAAAACTGAAATTTGTGGCAACTCTTGATTATTTTTATCTGTCGTAACCCCAAAGTAATAATTTGCAGCTGATTCTACTGAATAATTATCACTACCGTAATAAATGTTATTCATATAAAAACTAAGTATTTCATCTTTACTGTAGTTTTTTTCAACGCGATGAGCTACAAACAATTCTTTAACTTTACGTGTAATAGACTGTTCATTATCATAAAAATAATTTTTTACTACCTGTTGCGTGATTGTACTTCCACCTTGTACATTTTTATCACTTAATGTCGAAAAAAGTGCCCTTGACGTTCCTTTTATATCAAATCCGTGATGCCTATAATAGCGTTCATCTTCCATAGCTATAAATGCACCTTTAGTATATTCTGGCATGTTTGAGACAGATACAAACGAATTCTTATTTTCTATTTTTTTTAATTCATCAATATCTGCGCGCGTACTCAAAGCATACATTATAGCAATAAATATTCCTAAAACAATTAAAATAGGAATAAGTAATTTGAAGAAAAGTCCTTTTCCTTTTTTCTGTTTTTTTGTTTTTGTTACTGGCTGAAAATAAGTATTATATTGAGGTTCGTTTACAGTATCAGTTTGAGATTTTTTGGTTGTTTGCTTATAACGATCGCTTCTTTTCATGCGGTAGCTCCTTTATATTGCTCTCATATCATTATAAGTGAGTTTATCAATTGTTGGAATTTTTATCTATAGTAAATCATAAAAATCGGTCCAAGGGTGTATATGTAACTCCTATCATGGCATTATGATCAAAGCTTTTAAAATTTATAATATCTCAATCCCAAAATACGGTTTGAATTTAAAATTCTATAAGAAACAAAAAAGTTGCCTATATTTTATAATGAACCACTTTAGAACCTTCAAAGTAAATTCATCTAAAACATAGACAACTATTTCCTTAATACCATTTTTAAAAATTGACGTACTACAAATGATTAAGCATTTAATTGATCTACGATTGCTTTATTAAAGTCATCTAAATCATCAGGTGTACGACTTGTTACAATATTGTTATCAACAACTACAGATTCGTCAACAACTTGTGCACCAGCGTTCGCTAAATCTTTACGAACATTTAGTACTGCAGTTACTGTTCTACCTGATAAGTCGTCTGTATCTATTAAAATTTGTGGTCCATGGCAAATTGCAAACGTTGAGACATCATTTTTGGTAAAGTATTTAGCAAATGTACCGTATCTGCCTTCAGAATCACCACGTAGATGATCAGGTGAGAAACCACCTGGAATTAATAATCCATCATAATCTTCTGGTTTTGCATCAGCAATACTTACATCCACAGAAACTTTTTCCCCATGTTTCCCAACAACTTCACTATTGGCTTCATCTCCAATAACAACAGTTTCGTGTCCTGCTTCTTCAATTGCTTCTTTAGGACTTGTTAATTCTACATCTTCAAATTCATTCGTTACAATAATTGCTACTTTTTTAGCCATAAATTATCACCTTTCCATATTTATGTTATATATTTTATATAGACTAAACTTGAGATTTTTAAACATAAACATTATATTACTTCGAAATTTAATCGGATGTTTTCGAAACTGATTTAACTTTTTCTTCTAATTGATCTAATAAACCAATCCATTCGTCTATGTCTTCTACTTTAACTTCATTAGGGTTAACATGATCGATATCATTCATAAACTTTTCTAGTCTCTTTTTTATTTGATCTATTGTTTGATTGTCATCCATTATATTAGTAACTCCTTTTTTTCAGATATTAATATACTAACATGGATTTGACAAATTTTGCCAAAGTCTTAATAATTATAAACTGAAATAATTTTACTCAATTAGAAACATTTCTAAATGTTTAATCATTTCACACATTTAAATCTAAGCCAAGCTTTAATAAAAGGATGTTTAAAATGACATATCAAGAATCTTTATTGTCTAGTATAAAAAAAACTATTTCTATATTTAATGATCCATGGGAAACCTATAATGATATCCAAGAACATAATGCATTAACTTTGAGTAATATTGAATTCACCACGACGAATCTATGCAATATGCGTTGTAGTCATTGCGCGGTAGGATACACACTTCAAACTGCAGACCCTTCTCCTTTACCAATGGATTTAATTTATCGACGTTTGGATGAAATCCCAAATTAAAAAACGATGTCCATCACTGGTGGTGAACCTATGTTTTCAAAGAAATCTATTAAAAATGTTGTGAAACCACTATTGAAATACGCCTATGAACGCGGAATTTATGTTCAAATGAATTCAAATCTTACATTACCTATCGACAGATATTTAGATATAGCTGAATATATTGATGTAATGCATATTTCACATAATTGGGGAACGATAGATGAATTTACAGAAGTTGGATTTGGAGCAATGGAAAAACAGCCACCATTGAAAGCAAAATTGAGACTTTATGATCAAATGTTATCAAACGCTCAAACACTTTCTGAACAAGGCATGTTCATTTCTGCTGAAACAATGTTAAACAAAAGTACAAGACCTTATCTGAATAAAATACATAATGAAATTGTTAATGATATGAAATGTCAAAGACATGAAATTCATCCGATGTATCCTTCTGACTTTGCTAGTCAATTAGAGGTGTTATCATTAGCTGAAATCAAAGAAGCAATTCATCACTTACTAGATATTCGACATCCAGATATATGGATGCTTTTTGGAACATTACCCATTTACCCTTGTATTTCCAACGAAGATGATCAAGCATTACTACATAGATTAAGAAATTCCAAAAATGTTACGATGCGAAATGATCCAGATGGTAGAAATAGATTAAATGTGAATGTGTTCTCTGGAAACATTATAGTGACTGATTTTGGTGATGAAAATGATACTTTATCAAATATTAAAAATGATAAACTCACAGATGTTTTTGATGCATGGTTAAAGACACCTTTAGCACAATCATCAAACTGCCATTGCCCTAAATTTAATTGCTTAGGACCAAATGTACTCGTAAAAAATATGTATTATCCTGATACAAATTTCAAACAAAATGAAATAGATATGCATCGACGTTATCCTATGCATTGATCATTTCTATTAAATTTAATAATTCAATCAAAAAAGGAATGTCATTTTCAAATATGATGTATATCCTTAGTCAAAACTAAGATTTCAATCATCATATTCGGAATAGACATTCCTTATCTTTATTCTATATGCTGCACACTAGCTAAAAACTCAATTGTTTCTTTACTTTCTTGTCTTCTTTCTTTACGGCGTTTAACCCTCGCTAATGCTGTTTCATGAAACCAGTTTTCAGTTTTTGATTCTGGATACACTTGTGGTACATTTGATGGTTTACCTTCATTGTCCAGTGCAACAAAAGTCAAAAAACTCAGCGCTGCTAGGTGCCTTTCATTTTTCAAAACATCCTCAATTGTAATTTGTACACATACTTCCATTGATGATGTGCCTGCATATGACACCATTGCCTCATATGAAACGATATCGCCCTTTTTAATTGGCTTTAAAAAATCAACAGAATCTGTAGATGCCGTAACAACTTGTGCGTTACTATGCTTCATTGCTGTAATTGCTGCTATTTCATCAATGTTAGCCATCAACATTCCACCGAACATCGTATGATGATGATTCGTATCTTGCGGAAATACTTGTCTTGCTTTAACACTTCTCGATTCAGACATCGATTTCATTTTAGTAGTTCCCATAATATATTCCTTCCCTTTTTTAAACTTAAGCAAATATAAATTAAGAGTGAGACAGAAACCTATTTTTATTAAAAAGATTTCGCCGTCCCACTCCGAAAATGATGATTTTAATTGGAAAATATCTAATGATTAAACTATTTTTATAAATGATTAATTAGCCCAATTACCATTTTCAAAAATCAGTTCTTGCTCGCCACTTGCTGTGATTCCATAAATTGTTAAATCAGAACTACCAATCATAAAGTCGACATGAACCAGTGAATCGTTTAATCCATGTGCTAATTTTTCTTCAGTAGTCATCGTTGTGCCACCCTCAATATTAAAGCCATAAGCTGAACCTAATGCAATATGACAAGAGGCATTTTCATCAAATAACGTGTTATAAAATATTGTATTCCGATTAGAAATTGGGGAATCGTCTGGTACTAAAGCCACTTCACCCAAGTGTTTGGCTCCTTCGTCTGTATTCAGTAAATCACGTAGCACTTCTTCACCTTGTTCGGCTTTAAAGTCTACTACTTCACCGTCTTTAAATGTAAGTGTAAATCCATCAATAATATTACCGTTATGGCTTAATGGTAATTTATTCGTTACATATCCATTCACTTTCAATCGATGCGGTGCTGTGAATACTTCTTCTGTCGGAATATTAGCAACAAATGCTTGACCATTCTCTGTATAACTCGTTGCATCTTCCCAAATATGCCCTTCTGGAAGACCAATTTTTAGATCAGTTCCTTCAGAGATATAATGCAAAGCCTCATAGCTTTTACGTTGCAATTTATCTGCATGTTTACTTAAATTTGCAATATGCTTTTCCCAATTTACCACTGGATCATTTCCGTCTACACGTACAATGTCTAGGACTTCATCAATAAATTTTTCATATGCTGCTTCTACAGTTAATTCTGGGTATACACGTGCTGCCCACGCTTTTGATGGAAATGCAGCTACACACCAAGGAAATTGATTTTTCTGACTTGCTTCCATATAACCTTTATATGCTGTAGCGTATTGTCTTTGGAACGTGGCTAATTTATCACTATCTATACCATTTAATAAATCTGGATCCTGAGTAATTAATGCTAGATTTGCTGCACCACGATTAACATAATCCATGCGTTTAGCTACCTCGTACGTCTTAACTTCATTTTTTTCAAAATGTTCAACTGTTTCATTTTCAAATTTAAGACGTGCTAAACGATCATCACTATACTCTACTTTCACATCTGAAGCCCCTCTTTTATATGCTGCTTCAACTATGTAATGCGTCAATTCTAAAGCATCTACGCTTGAACGGATGAATACTGGTTGGCCTTCTTGTACGTTCATGCCAATATCAGCTAATAATTCAGCGTACTGTTTCATTTTATGTTGTAATTGCCCCATATTTAAACTCTCCCTTATTTACGAATTTGTCCAAGCGCATCTGCAATTGCTGAAGCTTCACTTGGCGTAAATGAGGCTTTCGACGTTACATAATCATATACCTCTTTTACTTCTTGCGCATCAGCAGATTTATATTTTTCGGGATTGATTAAACTTTGATTAACTAGATTTAAACGATCACGAATTTCTTCAATCATTTCTTCGTTATTTTTAGTCACAACTCTCACCTCTTTTTAATTTATTTTATCAAATTTGCTAACCTTGTAAAACTTTTATCATAATTACTCTTTAGAAATGATTAAAAAAACATTAAAATGGGAAATAGGATTATATAATTTGGAGGTCAATATATGATTACAGTTGCATTTGTTTGTTTAGGAAATATTTGTCGCTCACCTATGGCAGAAGCTATAATGCGCCAAAGATTAAAAGATAGAAGTATCGATGGTATAGAAGTCACTTCAAGAGGTACAGGTAAATGGAATCTTGGTCAATCACCTCACGAAGGGACGCAAAAAATATTAACTGAACATCATATTCCATTTGATGGGATGATTAGTGAACTATTTGATTCTAACGACGACTTTGATTATATTATTGCTATGGATCAAAGCAACGTTGATGATATTCAAAGTATTAATCCAAATATTAAAGGAAAATTATTTAAATTGTTAGATTTCAGTGATATGACTGAGACTGATGTACCAGATCCTTATTATACAAACAATTTCGAAGGCGTGTATAAAATGGTACAATCGTCTTGTGATAATTTAATTGATTTCATTATTAAAGATGCTAATTTAAGAGAGGGGTAACAACATCATGCAAAACAAATTAATTCCAGGTATATTATTAGGTGCTGTAATAGGAGGCGCAGCAACACTTGCTGACAAATCTACACGCCAATCATTAAAACAATCAATTAAAGATATTAAAGAAGGTAATCATTCACAAAAGCCTTCAGCATTTTCTAACATTAAAGATGAAGTTTCGTATTGGAAAGATGCAATTGAAGAAATTAGACGTAATAATCCTGAGTTAGAACGTTCTTTAAAAGATGCAAAGGATACATTTGTTGAACGCAAAAATAATCGTTTGAAAAATTAAGGAACAGCTTTACTAATGAACACTATAAATGTTTATCTATTTTATATTTATAAATTGAAGTGAATCGTCAAAGATGACTAGCAGAAATATAACATAGTCAACTTAGCGGGGGTGGGAATTGGAAATCAACTTGTTAGTTATGATTTCTTTCCTACCCTCTTTATTTTTGATTTATTATCTGATATTTTATTTCTCAAAAGATACTTTATTTCAAAAGAATGTGGCAACACATATTTACCTTTAATAGATTTTACAGTATATTAAACTGTATACGTAAAATATCAGTACACAAGGAGATTTGATATGTCTAAAAATGAGAAAACATCTTCTAATTTTCTGAATGAAACTAAAGAAGTTGAAGAACAAAAGAACAAAAAAGATAAGCACGAACAAATTGAACGTGATCGCATATACATAACACCAAATGAATTCAAATCGAAATCACCAAAAAAAGATAATCAAGAATTTTTTGTCTCACGTATCAATAAACCAGCAAAATATACTAAAGATTCAAATTTTTTCTCTTATTTAGCATATAGAATAGGAAAAGACGATGCATCAGGATTATCAGCACAATTATCCTATTATTTTATGCTGTCACTATTTCCTATGTTACTTTTCTTGTTATCTATTGTGCCATATCTCGGTATTAAACAAGGTTCAATTAGAAGCATGATTAAGGAACATGTACCACAAGATTACGCACCACAAGTATCATCTATTATCGGTGATATTATGGACAATGCTAGTGGTGGCTTACTATCTATTGGGTTAATCGCAGCATTATGGTCTGCATCCAACGGTATGACTGCATTAATGAATTCGTTCAATGTCGCATATGATGTTGAAGATAGTAGAAACTTTGTAGTTTCTAAACTATATAGCGTGTTATTCACATTAGCAATGATAATCGTAATGCCAGTTGCGCTTGTTTTACCTACATTTGGTCAACAAATTGGCGATCTATTATTTGGGCCTATTGGACTTGGTGAACAAGTGAAATGGGTATTTGATACAGTACGTTTTGTATTGCCCGTTATTGTCGTTCTAATTGCATTTATGGTTTTATACACATTAGCGCCAAATGTTAAAATTAAAATGCTTTCAGTTATACCCGGTGCTATTTTTGCAACTATCGTATTTTTAGGCGGCTCTTATTTATTTGGTATTTATATTTCAAACTTTGCTAATTATTCTAAAACATATGGTAGTATTGCCGGTATCATTATATTAATGCTATGGCTTTATATCACTGGTTTTATCATCATCATTGGTGCTGAAATCAATGCTATTATGCATCAAAGAAAAGTTGTTGCAGGTAAGACACCAGAAGAAATTACCATTGATCAACTTGAAGAAGAAAAAAATAGCGGTGTAAATGAAACGACTTAATTTTCTTTATATATAAATTTAAAAAGCTAAAACCTAGGCACACATTATTTGCTTAGGTTTTAGCTTTTTTTATTGTATTAAATTATGTTGAAATGCATAAATTACAGCTTGAGTTCTATCTTGTACTTCTAATTTACTCAACACGTTACTAACATGTGTTTTAACTGTTTTGATTGTAATATGTGAAGCACTAGCAATTTCCTGATTTGAGTAACCTTTAGCGATTAATAATAATATCTCCATCTCACGTTCAGTTAACATCTCATATAATTCAGCGCGTTGTTTCATACGATTCCTCATCTTAACCAACACTTCTGCTTCAAACACAGATTCATCACGATATGTTTTACGTATCGCTTCGGCGATATCGCTAGCACTTGTCGTTTTTAAAATATAACTATCTACACCAGAATCTAAAGCACGGTATACTTCATTATCTTCAATATAACTGGTTAGCATAACAACTTTAATGTGTGGCAAATCTTTCTTGATTTGTTCTGTAGCTTCTACACCATCCATATCATCCATGAGTAAGTCCATTAAAATTAAATCAGGCTTAAGTTCATGTGCTTTTTCAATTGCATCTTTCCCCGATTGCCCTTCTCCGACTACTTCTATATCTGGTTGAGTAGATAAATAACTAGAAATACCAATTCTGACCATTTCATGATCATCAACAAATAATACTTTAATCGGCATACGAATCCTCCTTATTTAATGGGGCTTTGACTTCAATCCGTGTTCCTGAATCTGGCAGTGATACTATATGAAATGTTGCGCCAATTTCAAGTGCTCGTTCACGCATATTTTTTAACCCATAGCTT
This sequence comes from Staphylococcus ureilyticus, assembly GCF_025558845.1. Lineage (NCBI taxonomy): Bacteria > Bacillati > Bacillota > Bacilli > Caryophanales > Staphylococcaceae > Staphylococcus > Staphylococcus ureilyticus. The sequence continues at coordinate 1,646,969 of NZ_CP094825.1, forward strand.
TGTTCTACCTTATCATCAACGTTAAAGCCTTTACCATCATCTTGTATACGTAATAATAAATATTCCTCTCTATTAAACAATTCAATTGTAACTTTTGTACCTTTTGAATGTCTTAATGTATTTGAAATTGCTTCTTGTGTAATTCTAAACAAATGATCTTCAATGCCTTTAGGAACGTCGAAATCTTCAATATCATGTACGACTTTCATTGGCACTTTTTTCTGTAGATCAACTACTAAATCTTTGATACCTTGACCAAGTGATTTATCCTTCAAGCCAATTGGTCTTAAATGTAATAGCAAGGCGCGCATTTCTAATTGTGAATCTTGGACCATTTTTTCCAATACTGGAATTTGTTGATCTAAAGGTGCTTTCAAATCAGTTTCTTTAATAGCAGAGAGCATCATGCTTGCTGCAAATAGTTGCTGGCTTACGGAATCATGTAACTCACGAGCCAGTCTTTGCCTTTCATCTTCAATTATTTTTTTAACTTTCACATCGTTCATATTATATGATTCATTCGTTAAATTTTGTGTTTTTAAACGTAATTTATGAACTTCTTGATTGAGCGGTACAAGTGTTTGATATAATTCAATTGTTTCATTATATAATTCTATATTCTGGTCGTTGATACCAACTGTTTGTCCTTCAATAGAACGTTCAATTTGATCTTGTAACCAATGATTTTGTTGGTTGATTTTATATGCTAATACTGAGCCAACTATGATGCATAGTAATATAACTAATAAATTAATAAATAGTAAAACTGGAATACCAAAGATTTGTGTATAAATCATACCTTGAAAATATATAATATTCACAAATACTTTATCTATAAAAAACATAGCGAAAAATGTACTATAAACTAATATCAACATCGACCCTATTGCTCTTATATAGTGATTCATTTATAAATCACCTCAACATCTCCTATGAATGTTGACAAATAGACATTTACAGCATAATTATCTTCTTTTGTTTCTTCACTAACTTTAATATTGTTGTTTTCAACTTTATATGATGTTTCATTGACGTATGCATTGCCATAAAGTGCTGAAAAATGTAATTTTATATTGTAATTTAAAGGCACAATAATTTGCACTTTACCTAAAAAATGTCTGATTACTACCGTATTATGTTCTCTAATATTAGCAGCTTTAGACATATCTATATGAATATCACCAATACCATGCTGTATTTGTAAATCTTCCCATTTATAAACATAAATAGGTGTACGTTGCTCACCAAACCACTTTTGTTTAATAAATTCTGGAGATTCTACTGCCTCTTCTGTCGCAATAATTTTCAACGGTTTAAATCTATAAAAGATATATCTCACTATCAACACAATTAAAAATATAAATAATATAATAATCGTGTATTTATTAGATAATAAGGTAAAAGCAATAAGTAATACCCCTATCCAAAATGATAATAAACCTCGTATTTTATGAAAATATAAATAGCCTACATAAACCAATATACAGCCTAATAATAATACAAAAATAAAGCCAATTTTTTCAAAGAAAATATAGTAGAAATTAGCTATTATCATTAATGCTGTAAACACAATCAACATCTCAGTTGATATATATTTATGAGTCATGTTTCGCCACCTTTCTTCAAGCGACTAAACTAATTTGTTCGATTAAATCACATTCTGTTTCAACATTTACTTTTTCTTTAGCTTGTTGTGATAAATCGGCTACAATACGTGCGTAGTCTGCTTCCATTTCATTCAAATCATTTTTAATTTTTTCTATATCATAGTGCTCAATTTCCTGTGCACATTCAATATCAGATTCATCTAAAATGTCGATATATTTATTTTCTAAAGATAATGTTAAATGATCTATTAGCCTAGCTACATAAGTTTTTCTTTCAAATAGATAATTTATGTACATTTCTATACTTCTTAATTTTTTATCAAGATATTGTCTATACTCAATTAAGCTTGAATAAAAGGTTTGTTTGGTCATTTTTTCTAAATAAGTCGTAATATAATTCATAGAATCACCTCATGATTGATTAGATTCTATTATAAAAAATATCCGGAACCATTAGTATGGGCTCCGGAACCATCTTATATTAGGACTTTAGACCGAAACTTATTCTAATCTATTTTAGTAGTTAAAACTGGTCCTTCTTTCGTTACTATAACGGTATGTTCAATTTGAGCAACAAAGCTTTTATCTTGCGTTTCAAAAGCCCATTCATTTTTACCTTCTGTGACAAATGTTGCTTTTGAAGAAATAAATGGCTCAACAGCAATTACAGTGCCTTCTTTAAGCAATGTTTTATCTTTTGGATCATAATAATTCATCACATGGCTTGGAGATTCATGTAATGACTGACCAACACCATGACCTGTTAAATTTTTAATCACAGTTAAATCATTTTTACGTGCCGTCGCGTGGACTGCTTTACCAATTTGACTTAGCTTCGCACCAGGCTTGATTTTGGTCATAGCTGCATCAAATGCTTCTAATGCAACATCACAAACTTTTTGTTTCAATGGATTATCCGCTTCACCAACTACAAATGAAATTCCTGTGTCCGCATAATAGCCATTTTTCAAGGCAGAAACATCAATATTTACTAAGTCGCCTTCACGAATTTTTCGTTTTCCAGGAATACCATGTGCCACTTCTTCATTTACGCTGATACAAGTTTGGCCTGGAAAGTTTTCGTCATGAATTGGCGCTGAAATAGCTCCATGTGCTTTAAATAAATCTTTTGCAATATCATCAAGTTCTTTTGTAGTAATACCAGGTTTAGTAGCTTCTTGCATTTTGTCTCTGACAAGTGCACAAATGTATCCAATATCTTTTAGTGCTGTTAATTCTTCTTCTGTTTTTACAATCATTTTATCCCGTTCCTTTTTGTAAATTATATTCCTTCTTATTATAGCAGACTTTTTTTGATATAATAAATTAGAAAATTTTTATCATATATAGTTTAACATTTTAACAAAGTAATGACATAACCAGTTTTACAATTCTGGTTAAATCATTAAACGTTTATTTATATAGGAGTTTTAATATGAATGATTCTTGGTATAAAAATATTGTTGGTGCACGTACAATAAAAACAGGTTTAGCTACATTTTTAACTGCTCTTTTTTGTTTAGCCTTAAATTTAAACCCAATTTTTGCTATATTAACAGCTATAGTCACAATTGAACCAACCGCTAAGGCTTCATTAATAAAAGGGTATAGAAGACTTCCTGCAACAATTATTGGTGCATTATTTGCCGTGATTTTCACTTTTATTTTTGGTGATCAATCTGCTTTTGCCTATGCATTTAGTGCAACATTCACCATTATTTTATGTACAAAATTGAACTTACAAGTTGGTACTACTGTAGCAACTTTAACCGCAATGGCTATGATTCCTGGTATTCATGATGCTTATTATTTTAATTTCTTTTCCAGACTATTAACAGCTATTATTGGATTAGTAACAGCTGGATTAGTAAACTTTATTGTCTTACCACCCAAATATTATGATCAATTGGATGATGCTATTAATTTAACAGAAGAAAAAATGTATGCACTATTTCATAAGCGTATACGTCAACTTGTTGTTGGTAAATTTTATAATGGATCGACCAATCAACAACTTGCCACCTTATTAAATTTAAATCAAAAAGTCGAAACGTTGCTTTCTTATCAAAAAGACGAACTCAGTTATCATAAACACCATCATTCAGAATGGATTCGTTTAAAGTCTTTAACTACACGTACACATACAAATCGCTTATTCATAACTCACCTATCTAACTTAGTTTATTTGCCAAAAGACACGCAGGTTACTTTTACTAAAGAAGAGCAACTTGCTATGCTGAATATTGCTGACAGTATAAATAATATACATAGTACCGGGCATTTTGAACGTCATCCTGAATCAGCGTCATTACTTAAATCCACGGTCAAAGGTTTAGATGAGTTTGATAAAAACCAATTAAAAAGTCATATTGTCTATGAAATACTATTAATTTATAGAATTTTAAATAGTCGATTTGCTTAAAGAATAACATTAAATACGTAACATAAAAAATAGCCTAGGACCTTTGTCCTAGGCTATTTTTTATATTTTAATAAAGTCGGAATTCTATTTTTTCTGTTGAGAAACGCGTTCAATAATGACTTTCTTAGCTGCTTCTTCCTCAGTATTATCTAATTCTTTCGGTTCGAATACAATGCCTTTGCGTTCACACGCTTTTTCTAATAGATAGTCTGTAATTTCATGGTTTTTAGGTAGTATGGGGCCATGTAAATACGTACCTAATAAATTCTTGTAATGAATACCTTCTTTGGCATCGTCATCATTATTACCAAAACCATGCGTAACTTCTCCCAAAGTCCCGAAATTATGATAAGTACGTCCCCCATGATTTTCAAATCCAACTATTGTGCCAAAAGTATCACTTTCGATTACAATATCTCCTGTCAAACGATCTTTTTTAGATTCTGTATAAAAATCTAAAATATTTAACCCGTCTAATTCTGTACCATCTGGCGTAACGTATTTACGTCCTAAAAATTGGTAACCACCGCACACAGTTAGACCGGGTAAGCCATCTTCAATCGCATCTTTTAACTTGCTTTTAATTTTAGTTAATTCTTGTGTAGCTAATGCTTGTTCTCTGTCACTACCGCCACCAATAAAAAAGATATCACATTCATCGAAAGTAACATTTTCTGTCTGATTAATATCTACTACTTTTAGTTTGATATTACGGCGTTTAGCACGTTGTTTAAGTGCAATGATATTTCCTATATCACTATATAAATTTAATTTATCGGGCATAAAGTGATAGACCGTCAACTCATTCATTTTACTTTGTCCTCCTCAAAAGAGTGGTTCAATTGCTTTAACATAGGGGAAAGTGAAGTATAGTTAGGTATTGCTACAGTAAAGCTATTTGTATATTCCATTGTTTTCGCAGTCGCTTTGTAGATATCACTTTCTAATATGATCGGTACATTAATCTCTGCAAGCTTTAATCTTAATTGTAGCTCTTCCGCTCGTGAACCTGTAACTATAATAGCTTCTATTTGTTGATTCACTAATTTTTCAAAATCAGCATCGTAAATCCAAGATGTGTCACGTCCGTCCGCTGCATAATCATTTAAACTGATAACATAAACTTTATTCCCTTCTATTCGATCACCGACCGAGAGACTTGCATTCATACCGGCAGGGTTTTTTGCTAGATTGATCATAGCTTCTTTGGTACCCTTTTTAAAATACTGCATTCTGCCATTATCAGAAGTATAAGTTTCAAACCCTTTTCGAATTGACGCATCATTTAATCCAAGTTCTCTGAGCACGGTATAAGCAGCAATTGCATTATATGCATTAAAATCGCCTGCAATTTTCATATTAAATGTTGTAGTACCAACATTTAAGTTAAGAAATGGAGTTAAATCAAATTGAGATACTTCATATTTTGTTTTTTCTCGTTTAAAACCACATTCACAATAATAATGGCCTAATTGGTTATAATGAATATAATCATAATGTAATAAATGACCACAATTAGGACAATATCTACTTTCATTCATAGAACTTTGTTCAAAATCATGCGCATGCTTTTTCATACCATAATAAGTAACAGTATCACTTGCTATCTTTAATCTACTAACAAAAGGATCGTCGGCATTTAATAATAATTTTATACCTTTATTATCAATTGCTTTTGCAATATTATTTACCATAATATCGATTTCCCCAAATCGATCCATTTGGTCACGAAAGAAATTAGTGACGACCATCATTGTAGGTGTAACTTCGTTTAGTACTCTTGGTATAGAACCTTCATCAATTTCAATAACTGCAATTTTAGTATTTTTTTTAAGTTGCAAAATAAAAGCTGATGTAATTCCAGCAGCCATATTTGCACCTTCATTATTATGTATGATTTCAATTTGGTTTGCTTTTAACGTATGACCTATTAAATTTGATGTAGTCGTTTTCCCATTTGTACCACTTATAAATACAATCTCATCAACATGAGATGCCAATTCTCTTAAAATATTTTTATCCACTCTTCTAGCGACTTGACCTGGTAAGTCTGTTCCTTTTTTCCCAACAGTACGACTTACTTGTCTTGCCAATCTCGCTAGGCGTGTTGCAGTCCATTGTCTCATCTACTTCCTCCTCTACTATTCACTCAAATATTATAACACGATTAAGTTGTATTCCAAACAATTCTCAATGCAAATATATATCAACCTCCCAGATTAGAATAATTATTATTTACGAATGAGAATAAATTTGCTATACTAATAAAAAATGATACATGGAGGCTTTGACTTATGTTGAATAAAGAATTATTAGATGCATTAAATGAACAAATGAATCACGAATATTTTGCTGCACACGCCTATATGGCAATGGCTGCATATTGTGATAGCAAATCCTACGAAGGCTTTGCTAATTTCTATATCCAGCAAGCAAAAGAAGAAAGATTTCATGGTAAGAAAATTTATGATTACATCAATGATCGTGGTGAACAAGCAATCTTTAATTCGATACCAGCACCTAAATCTGAATTCACAAGTATCTTAGAAACCTTTGAAGATGGCTTAGCTCAAGAACAAGACGTAACACGCAGATTTTATAACTTATCTGATTTAGCTAATAAAGATAAAGATTATGCTACGATTTCATTTTTAAATTGGTTCCTAGATGAACAAGTCGAAGAAGAATCAATGTTTGATACACATATTGATTACTTAAAACGTATCGGTGATGATAGTAATACTTTATATTTATATGAGAAAGAATTAGCCTCACGTTCATTTAATGAAGATGAAGCATAGAGTTAGTGTGGTAACTCACTACTTATTTCTATATAGTTATTAATAACTATACAAAAGCATGCCAATGATGTTGGCATGCTTTTTAAGTATTTATGAGTCAGCAGCAAAGACTAGCAGATGCAACTATTTGTTTCATTGAGTTTTACTCACTTGACTTCGAAAAGAGAATTATATAAAGTCATAACATATTCTATAAGAGAAAGGATTCTTGCTTGATGACAGCCAATGCTTATATTGCTTTAGATTTTGAAACTGCAAATGGAAAAAGAACGAGTATATGTTCAGTGGGAATGGTCAAAGTGATCAATCATCAAATTACAGAATCTTTTTACACACTAGTTAATCCAAATGACTATTTTTCAAAACAAAACATTGCAGTTCATGGTATTAATCCAAATGATGTGAAAGATGCGCCGACATTTGAATCAGTATATCCATATATGATGCAATTCATTGATGGTTTACCAGTAGTTGCTCATAACGCAGCCTTTGATATGAATGTGTTGTATGACAGCATTAAACAAATTGGACAAGAAACACCAACAATTACTTATTTTTGTTCACTACAACTGTCTAGAAAAACAATAAATAGTCATCGTTATGGGTTGAGCCACATGATGCATTATTACAATCTAGATTTTCATGGTCATCACGATGCTTTAAATGATGCGAAAGCATGTGCAATGATTACCTTTCGACTATTACAACACTATGATGATTTAAACAGTATGTTATCAATATTTGGTAAACAGTTAAAAGATAAAGATTAATGGATTTAAAATCAGTCTATATTACCTTTGTATTTTACTTAAATATAGTCGTAAATTGTCATATTTTCATAGGTCGCCTTTTCTAGGTTACCCACTGTCACACCAACCAATCTAATTGGTGTTTCTGAATCTTTTAGTTCAGTATATAAACTATAAGCAATATTATAAATATCCGTCTCATTTCTTACTGGATCTCTCAAACTTCTTTGTTTTGACAAGGTTTCAAATTTAAAAGTTTTAATTTTAACAGTAACGGTTTTGCCAGATTTTTGAATTCTGGCTAAGCGTTCAGCTGTTTTATGACTTAATTCCCATATTTTTTGCAGAATTTGATCATCATCGTTAATATCGGTTGTGAAAGTACGTTCTGTTCCGACGGATTTTCTAATTCTTGTAGCTTTCACTTCATTATTGTCTATACCTCTTGCCTTATTGTACAATCCATAACCGCGTTTTCCAAAAAGACGAATTAATTCACGTTCACTTTGATTATACAAATCTTGACCATTATAAATTTTATGTTCATGCATTTTTTCTTTTGAAGCTTTACCCACCCCTGGAAAATCTCCAATATCTAATCCCATTAAAATATCGTGTACATTTTTATAATCAATAATAGTTAGACCATTAGGCTTATTCATACCACTCGCTAACTTCGCCAAAAATTTATTGTATGAGACACCTGCAGAGGATGTTAACTTAGTTGCTTCGTATATATCTCTGCGAATATATTGTGCAATCATAGACGCCGGTAAATCAGGTCGCACTAAATGCGTAATATCTAAATAAGCCTCATCTAATGACAATGGTTCGACAATTTCAGTATAACTTTTAAAAATATTCATAATTGTATTTGAAGCTTCTTTATAGGCTTCAAATCTAGGTGATACATAAAAACCATTCGGACATAATTTATGAGCTTGTGCGGTGGGCATTGCAGAATGAACACCATATTTTCTTGCCTCATAAGAAGCTGTTGACACCACGCCTCTACCACTTGCCTTTCCACCGACGATGACTGGCTTCCCTTCCAAATTTGGATTATCTCTTATTTCTACTTGAGCAAAGAAATAGTCCATATCTATATGAATAATCCTTCTTTCTGACAATGCACACACCTCCCTTTTAAAATTCATATTATGATGCTTTTGATATTTATCTTACAATCTAAATGATTTTGTTACATAATATATGCTCATAACAAAAAAACATACAAAAAAGAGTTAGCTAACCACTTTTTAACACGCAATGATCCATAAAAGCAACTGCGTATATAGTAGTAATACTAACTCAGATTAATTATTTTTTATGATTTTGGTTCAGTTTGCAATTCATTTGAAGGGTTTTTTGTATAATATTTAATACCATCCTCAGTGTCTTCTATCACTTCAACCTTGTCATTTAATACGCCGGAAAGTAAATATAAATCCATAACACAATAGCCAATGTGGAAACTTGCTATAAATATGATAGATGAATAAGGCGTAATAAAAAATACGATAAATAAAATGGATGATATAATAATTAAAGGGGCTAACATAATCAAGCTATATTGCCATTTTTTAAAATAAACTTGTGGCATATGTGACTTTACCAAACCATATTTAACTCGATAAATTGGTTTTTGACCTTTTGATAAAATGCGAAACATTAAGTTATGAATCAATTCATGTATGAAATAAACAATTGTAAAACCTAAAATACCATAGATTAAATTAAATAAAATATTTTGCTCTATAACTGAAGCAAATAAATAAGCAAATTTATACGATAGCAATATACTAATCATTACTATTGTCAATTGGAATAGTAAAAATCCTTCTAATAACTTTTTATTAGAAAACAACTCAATTTTAAACATTAGCAACCCTCCAAATGCTTTGTTGTTACCTAGAGTATACAATGATTTTATCCACTTAGAAAGAGCTATTGAACAAAGTTAATGACTTGTAATTGAATTTTAACAAATCTTCTTAGAATGAAATAAACTGCAATACTGAGTAAATAACAAGTTAATTAACTTTACACAATGTTTATTGAATAACACTTATCTATTAAGCTATTTTTAAATACGGTTGAATTGTGCAACCGTTTCAACATGTGTTGTATGTGGAAACATATCTACTGGTGTAATTTTCGTTAGTTTGTAATGTTGCGCTAAATATTGCGCATCACGTTGCTGTGTAGATGGATTACATGAAATATAGACAATTTTTCTTGGATTTAATTCTAATAATGTTTGTAAAAATGTTTCATCACAGCCTTTTCTAGGTGGGTCAACCATCACTACATCTGGTTTAATTCCTTGTGATTTCCATTTTAATATAACCTCTTCTGCCTTACCACAGACAAAAGTAGTATTTTCAAATTGGTTTATAGTCGCATTTTGTTGTGCATCTTCAATGGCTTCTGGCACGACTTCTACTCCATAAACATGTTTTGCTTTTGGTGCCATATATAAACCTATTGTTCCAATACCACAATATGTATCCAGGACAATATCATCTTGATTTAAGTTTGCATATTCAATCGCAAGCTGATACAATTTTTCAGTTTGTATCGAATTAATTTGATAAAAAGATTGATCGCTTATTTTAAAAGTAACGTCTGATAGTTTATCATTAATTGTTGTCTCACCATATAAGGTATTAGACTCGGCTCCTAATATCACATTGGAATGTGTATTGTTGATATTATGTTTAATACTCGTGATTTCAGGAAATGTATCAATTAATTTTTGTACAAGTAAATCACTTTGTTTAAACTTCCTGCCATTTGTCACAAAAATAACCATTAATTCTCTTGAATGGTGTCCAGTACGTATAACAACATGTCTCATAAGCCCTTGTTTTTTTTGTTCATTATAAACACTAATATTTAATTCGTTAAACCAAACTTTAAGTCGGTTCATAACTTTTTGATGCAATTGGTCTTGAATTAAACATGTTTCCATATCTATAATATCGTGACTTCTTTGTCTATAAAAACCTGAGATAATCTCTCCTTCTTTATTCTTTCCAACGGGTATTTGTGATTTATTTCGATAATACCAGGGGTTTTCCATACCAACTGTTTCATTAATTATCGTTTCTTTAAAATCTGCTTTTCGATGAAACAAATTAACCACTTGTTCTTTCTTCATATTCAATTGAGCTTGGTATGTCATATGTTGTAATTGACAGCCCCCGCATTTGTAATAATATACACAGGGTGGCTCGATACGTTCATTACTTTGTTCTTTAACTTCTATTAATTTACCTATCGCAAAATTCTTTTTTACTTTGATCACTTTAAATTTAATCGTTTCATCTATTAAACTATTAGGAACAAACACAGGATAACGGTCTAACTTTACAACGCCATGTCCTTCATGTGTTAAATCAATTACGCGTCCTTCTATAATTTCATTTTTTTGTATTATGCTCATTTTGTCACCCCATATAAAAGAGGTTAGGCTATTTGTAGTTTTACCTAACCTCGTTGTCTATTAACATTTTGGAAGATTCATTTTATCTTATTCATTAATCTCGTTCACGATGATGCTTTATTTTAATATATTGTCTATTATTGCTCAACTAACTCCTCGTTTTTAATATCGTTTGGTGTATAGACTTCAATATGCTGTTTTAAATTCAAAAAGTTTCCAGGCAACTTGCCACCATATTCACCATCCACATTCAATTGCAGATCTATAAATGAAGAAATATTAATCGATTTGGCTTTTTTATAATGTACTTTAGGATGTTTAATATGTTCACCTCGAGATGCAAGCGTCATAATATGTCCTAATTCTGCTAAATTAGCTTTTTCAACTATAATCAAGGTAAAATAGCCATCATCTAATTTGGCATCAGGCACTAACTTTTCAAATCCTGCCATAGAGTTGGTCAAACCTAATAAAAATAAGAGCGCCTCTCCTTGGAAAACCTCTTCATCATATTCGATACGTAAATCAACAGCTTTCATCTGAGGCAACATTTCAAATCCTTTAATATAATATGCAAAAGGGCCGACAATTGATTTTAATCTACTTGGTGTCTCATAAGATACCTGTGTTAATTGTCCACCTGCAGCTAAATTAATGAAGTATCTACTGTTCATTTTTCCGATATCAACGCGTGTTGAATGACCTTCAATAATGACATCTATCGCGCTCATAATATCATTAGGTAAGTGCAAAGCTCGCCCAAAATCATTTACAGTTCCCATTGGGATTATGCCAATCTTAGGTCTATTCGGATGTTCTGCTATGCCATTGATGACTTCATTGAGTGTCCCATCACCACCTGCAGCTATTAAAACATCATAATCTTGTGTTAAACAACGCTTCGCCTCAGTGGTAGCATCTCCAATTTTTTCAGTCGCATAGGCACTCGTTTCAAAACCGGCCTTTTCTAATTTTATTAACACATCTGGTAATGTTCGCTTAAACAATTCTTTACCAGATGTTGGGTTATAAATGATTCTAGCTCGTTTTCTCATATTTTATCCCTCAACTTTTTATACTCAGTATATATATTAAATGATTTAGTTAAATGATAAAAGCATTTAGGCTATTTTTAAAAAGAAAATATAATATACTACTCAATATTAAAGTTCTTGAAACATCCATACCTATGCTTAAAACATAAGCATTAATCCATAATTAAGAATTGCTATCACATTAAAATTTTAAAGTTTTGATTGTGCTACATTTTACATGAATATACATTATCCTCATTTGCTCCTTTTAAATGATCCTCTTGGCGTCAATAATTGCCAAAATCGCTTAAAAAAGATGATAATGATATATTCCTGAATGTTACACTAACAAAAAACGCCAATTTCTATAGTTGTAATAGAAATTGACGTTTATTTTTTTTTTAAGATGCTTCAGTCTCAGGTTTTTCTTTAATTAGATTAAAACTGTTTAAAAATAAATGATGATGTTATCTTTTATCTAATTCTTGTTTTAATAATTGGTTCACTAATTGTGGGTTAGCTTGACCTTTGGAAGCTTTCATAATTTGACCAACTAAGAAGCCCATAGCTTTACCCTTACCATTTTGATAATCTTCAACGGATTGTGGATTGTTGTCTAACGCTTCATTTACAAATTTAAGCAGTGTTGCTTCATCAGAGATTTGAACTAAGCCTTTATCTTCCATAATTTGTTTGGCATCTCCACCATTTTCAGCTAGTTCTGGGAAAACTTTTTTAGCGATTTTACTACTCATTGTGCCATCTTCAATCAACTTAATCATACCTGCAAGATTTTGTGGTGTAAGTTTAGTATCTAATAATTCTATTTGATGTTTATTTAAATACTCATTAACGCCGCCCATTAACCAGTTTGAAGTTAATTTTACATCTGCACCTTCAGCTACTGCACCTTCAAAGAAATCAGACATTTCTTTTGTCAATGTAATCACATGTGCATCATATGCTGGTAAACCAAATTGATTGACGTATTTATCTTTTCTTTCATCTGGTAATTCAGGTATTGTTTGACGTACGCGTTCTTTCCATTCATCATCAACATATAAAGGCACAATATCTGGTTCTGGGAAGTAACGGTAATCATCAGAACCTTCTTTTACACGCATAAGATTCGTTTTACCTGTAGCTTCATCAAAACGTCTCGTTTCTTGTAAAATCTCTCCGCCGTTCAATAATTCTTCTTCTTGACGTTTTTCTTCATATTCTAACCCTTTACGAACATAAGTAAATGAGTTTAAATTTTTCAATTCTGCTTTTGTTCCAAATTCTTCTTGACCATATGGTCGTAAAGAAATATTAGCATCACAACGCAATGATCCTTCTTCCATTTTACAATCAGAGACACCAGTATATTGTATGATTGAACGCAATTTTTCTAAGTATGCATACGCCTCTTGTGGTGAGCGAATATCTGGTTCAGATACAATTTCAATCAATGGTGTACCTTGTCTATTTAAGTCAACTAGTGAATAACCATCCTTATGCGTTGACTTACCAGCATCTTCTTCCATGTGTAAACGTGTGATACCTATACGTTTCGTTTCACCATCTACTTCAATATCAATATAACCATTTTCACCAATTGGCTGATCAAATTGTGAAATTTGATATGCTTTAGGATTATCTGGATAGAAATAGTTTTTACGATCAAATTTTGATTCTGTTGCAATATCCATATTTAATGCCATTGATGCTCTCATCGCCCAATCAACCGCACGTCTATTGACAACCGGTAATACACCAGGGTAAGCCAAATCAATGACGTTTGTGTTTGAGTTAGGTTTTGCTCCGAAATGTGCTGGTGATGGAGAAAACATTTTAGATTCTGTTTTTAACTCAACATGGACCTCTAGTCCAATAACTGTTTCAAAATGCATGATTTCCACTCCTTATAAATTTTCGTATTCATTATGCAAATTAAATTTTGTTTCATATTGGAAAGCGACACGATATAATGTTTTCTCATCAAATGGTTTACCAATAAATTGCAAACCAATTGGACGTCCATTCGCTTTACCGCAAGGAATAGATATACCTGGCAAACCAGCTAAGTTAACTGGTGTTGTTAGTAAGTCATTCGCATACATTGTAAGTGGATCATCGATTTCTTCACCTATATTAAATGCAGTTGTTGGTGTTGTTGGTCCTACTACAACATCATAGTTATCAAAAATACGATCGAAATCATTTTTAATTAATGTTCTAACTTTTTGTGATTTTTTGTAGAACGCATCATAGTAACCCGAACTTAACGCAAATGTACCAAGGAAAATACGACGCTTAACTTCTTCACCAAATCCTTCACTTCTTGACATTTTATATAATTCTTCAAGTGAATTTGCTTCTGGTGAATGATAACCGTATCTGATACCATCAAAACGCGATAAATTTGATGATGCTTCAGATGATGCGATTACATAATAAGAAGGAATGCCATATTTTGTGTTTGGTAATGAAACTTCTTCTACTGTAGCACCTAGTTCTTTCAATGTTTCAACAGCGTTTTTCACAGATGCTTTCACTTCGTCAGATATACCTTCGCCAAGATATTCTTTTGGTAATGCTACTTTAAGTCCTTGAATATCTTTACCAATATCAGATGTAAAGTCTGCATCTTCTACTGGTGCACTTGTACTATCATTTTCATCTAAACCAGTGATTGCTTCTAATACTAAAGCATTGTCCTTAACATTGCGTGTTAACGGTCCGATTTGGTCTAATGAAGACGCAAACGCTACCAAACCAAAACGTGATACACGACCATAAGTTGGTTTTAAGCCTACGATTCCACAATAAGCTGCAGGTTGACGAATTGAACCACCAGTATCAGAGCCTAAACTAAAAGGAACTAATCCTGCTGCAACTGCTGCTGCAGAACCACCAGATGAACCACCAGGAACAGCTGTGTGATCAAATGGATTTAACGTTTTTTTAAAATAAGAAGTTTCTGTAGAACCTCCCATTGCAAATTCATCCATGTTTAATTTTCCAATTAAAACCGCTTGTTCGTTGCGTAATTTATTCATAACTGTGGATTCATAGATAGGTACAAATCCTTCTAGCATTTTACTAGCACATGTTGTTTCTACACCTTCAGTAATAATATTATCTTTAATTCCCATTGGAATACCAAAAAGTTTGCCTTCCATTTGGTCCTTGGCTTGTAACTCATCTAATTCTTGTGCTTTTTTAATAGCATTATCTTTATCTAATGCAAGAAATGATTTGATTGTTGGATCAGTTTCTTCAATTGCATCGTAGATATCGTTTACTACTTGTGAAGGTTTAATTTCTTTGTTTTTTATTAATGTAATTAAATTTTCCACAGATTCATAACGGATGGTCATCTTAAGCGTCCTCCTCATTCATGATAGATGGCACCTTGAATTGTCCATCTTCCGTCTCTTTAGCATTTTTTAATGCAAGCTCTTGAGGAATGCCCTCGATTGCTTTGTCTTCTCTTAACACGTTTTGTAAATCTAATACATGATAAGTTGGCTCAATTGAGCTAGTGTCTGCTGTATCTATATGATTAGCAAAATTTAAAATACTTTCTAATGTATCTTGCATTTCAATTGTTTCTTCTTCTGATATTTGAAGTCTAGCTAAATTAGCAATATGCTCTACCTCTTCACGTGTAACTTTAGCCATTAAATAAAAGCCTCCTTTTTACTCATTCATTATAAAATTGTATCAAAATTCCAAGCAAAAATCTAAACTTTTCACCAATAACAATAAATAACCCGGTTTATTTTAATTCCTTTTGCTCAACCTTTTGGAATTATGTGACTTAAATATATTTTGAACATAATCTACTTAAGTATCACAGCATTTATATCAATCATTGCATAATAAACCATATTATTTATAAATAGTGTAATATTATTTCATTTAATGTAAGCATTTTCATTTTTGTCATTGAGCTAGTTATTTTGAAATACAAAAAATATTTCTACTCTATTTATAAATTTCATTGTATAATAATTCATGTAACACAATTTAATATTCTGGGGATAAGGGAGTTGAAGTATTATGTTTATTCTAGGCACATCTTTAGCGAATCAAGTTCACGCTACTTGGCAAACGTATATCATGATTATTATTTATTTTATCATTTTATTAGTTATTGGCTATTACGGTTATAAGCAATCCACAGGTAATTTAAGTGAATTTATGCTTGGAGGTAGAAGTATTGGCCCTTATGTAACTGCCCTATCAGCAGGTGCATCTGATATGAGTGGATGGATGATTATGGGGCTTCCTGGATCTGTATATAGTACTGGATTATCTGCAATGTGGATTACAATTGGTTTATCGCTTGGCGCTTATGTTAACTATTTTGTAGTCGCACCTCGACTTCGTATTTATACTGAAATTGCAGGAGATGCTATTACCTTACCAGATTTTTTTAAAAATCGACTCAACGACCGCAAAAATTACATAAAAATAATTTCAGGTCTAATCATCGTTGTGTTTTTTACTTTATATACACATTCTGGGTTTGTATCTGGTGGTAAATTATTTGAAAGTGCTTTTGGCTTGAACTATCATTGGGGGCTTATCATTGTTGCAGCAATCGTTATTTTTTATACGTTTTTTGGTGGATATTTAGCTGTATCCATTACAGATTTCTTTCAAGGTGTAATTATGTTAATTGCTATGGTCATGGTCCCTATCGTAGCACTTATAAAACTTAACGGTTTGGATACATTTAGTGAGGTAGCAGCAATGAAACCTACCAATATGGACTTGTTTAAAGGGACTACATTTTTAGGTATTATTTCCTTATTTGCCTGGGGTTTAGGTTATTTTGGACAACCACATATCATCGTTCGTTTTATGTCCATTAAAACACATAAACTTTTACCAAAAGCTAGACGTTTAGGTATAAGCTGGATGGTTGTAGGGCTCTTAGGTGCAGTTGCTGTAGGGTTAACAGGTATCGCATTTATACCTCAATACCATATTAAAATGGAAGATCCAGAGACACTATTTATCATTATGAGCCAAATTTTATTCCATCCACTCGTTGGTGGATTCTTATTAGCAGCTATATTGGCAGCTATCATGAGCACAATTTCATCTCAGTTATTAGTAACTTCTAGTTCACTGACTGAAGATTTTTATAAACTTATTCGCGGTGAATCGAAAGCAAAAACACACGAAAAAGAGTTTGTAATGATAGGAAGACTATCTGTTTTACTAGTAGCAATTATTGCAATTTGGATTGCTTGGTCTCCAAATGATACAATTTTAAACCTTGTAGGTAATGCTTGGGCAGGGTTTGGCGCGGCATTTAGTCCGTTAGTAATCTTCTCACTTTACTGGAAGGGTTTGTCTCACGCTGGTGCTTTGAGCGGTATGATTACCGGTGCTTTAGTCGTTATTGTATGGATTGCTTGGATTAAACCATTAGCATCAATAAATGAAATCTTCGGTATGTATGAAATAATTCCTGGTTTCCTAGCTAGTGTGATCGTTACTTATCTAGTAAGTAAAATTACGAAAAAGCCCGGTGAGTTTGTAAATAACGATTTAAATAAAGTAAAAGAGATTGTCAAAGAATAATCGTATAATAACTCTCTCACTATAAATTAACACATTAAAAGCCACACTTGTAATACATATCTTGATTACAAGTGTGGCTTTTAATGTGTATATGCTTATTAATTATTGTTTTTATAAATATGGACTTGTGGGTCTTTGTCATCTTTAGTTTTACTGATTAAAGCTTTTCCCTTGTTACCATCTTTTATACGAATTTCATATTCGTCAATATCATCAAAGTATTTCTCTGCTTGTTCAGTGATATATTGTGTGATACCAATTGTTTCTGCTTCGCCATAATAATCAATCGGTACATCAACAGTTAGTTGCTTCGCTTTTTTATTATCAAATTTAACTGTCCCTACTGCTTGAGTAAAGTTATTAAAATACGTCTGTAAATCATCATTAAATTGTTTGAAATTATTATTTAGATTTTCATCAATTTTACTTGCTTCATCAGAAGGTAACAATGCTGTTGTTTGATTAATATCTTTCCATTCATTAATACGTGTCTTACCATCTTCAACTGTCGTACCAGCAATAAACTCTCCTGGTACAATTGAATTTTCGCCAGTTTGTTTATAAATTGCAAAGTGTATAGGTATGTCTTTCAAAGCTTTATTTTCTCTGACTCTTGACAAAATTTCGCCTGCCATTTGCTTTCCTTGCTTCTTAATTTCTTTATCATCTAAATCTTTACTATAGGTCTCGCCATCTTTTTCTTTTTGATAGTAATACGTACTATTCATTGCTAGCCCAATGGTCATACCTTTAATTTTCTTCCCTTTAGTATCACCACTCGCATAAAAATCCTGTTCCAAAATATTAGAAAGATATGCAGGTGAATCTTCCGCAATTTTTTCTGGATCTGTTTCACCATTATGTGATGGATTTAAACCTAAATTCTCATTCGCTTTCTTTTCTTTTCGTTCATCTTCATCCATTGCATCTACTTCTGATTTGGTATATTTCGGGTCTAAATAAGCGTTAATCGTATCTTTATCTAAGTATTGACCATCTTGATATAAATAATCGTCAGTTGGAAAAACTTCTTTACTCAATTCTAAAAGCCCGTTTTCAAAATCTTCACCGTTATAACTATTTGCCATATTATCTTGTAATAAACCACGTGCTTGACTTTCTTTAAATGGTAAAATCGTTCTATAATTATTGCCTTGAACATTTTTATCGGTGGCAATTTCTTTAACTGAACCTGATTTTTCTTGCTGCTTATTGTCATTAGATTGTTCTTTACTTTTTTCATTATCCTCATTTCCACATGCTGATAATAGAAAAATTGCTGAGATGAATAGTATAATCGTTCTTTTCATGCATTATCTCCTCTATCCCTCTATTTCTTTTTGTTTCTGGACAAAGTCATCTTCTGTCCAAACTTCTGTACCAAATTGTTCAGCTTTTGTAAGTTTTGAACCAGCGTCTTCTCCAGCAATTACTAAATCTGTCTTTTTTGTAACACTGTTTGTAACTTTAGCACCTTGAATCTCTAACCATTTTGAAGCTTCATTTCTTGTCATTTGATATAACTTTCCAGTTAAAACAATGGTCTTATTAATAAATTCTGGATGTCCTTCTAACTCTGTTGTGTTGACACCTTTATAAGTCATATTAACATGTGTTTTCTTTAATTTATTAATAAGTGCACGGATATCTTCATTTTCTAAATAAGTGACTAATGATTGTGCTAATTTTTGACCAACATCATAGATTTCAATCAATGACTCTTCTGTAACATTAAACAAATCATCCATGGTTCCATATTTTTCAGCAATGACTTGGCTCGCTTTGACACCTAAGTGTCTAATTCCTAAACCAAATAGCAAATGTTCTAATGAGTTTGATTTAGCATCTTCAATCGCATTTAATAGATTGTTTACTTTCTTTTCACCCATTCGCTCTAATGGTAGCAAATCGTCTTTAGTTAAGTAAAATATATCAGCAACATCTTTTATTTTTTCATTTTCATAAAGTTGTTGAATAATTTTAGTACCTAAACCATCTATATTCATTGCTTGTCGTGATACAAAATGAATCATACCTTCAACAAGTTGTGCTTGGCATTTTGGATTGATACATCTTAAAGCCACTTCTCCTTCAATTCTTACAAGTTCATGACTACAACTAGGGCAATGTGTAGGCATGTGATAAACTTCAGCATTTTGTGGTCGACGATCTAATACGCTTTTTATGACTTCTGGTATAATGTCTCCCGCCTTCTTAATTACAACACTATCACCAATTCGAATATCTTTTTCATGTATTAGATCTTCATTATGTAAAGAAGCTCTAGAAACTGTAGTGCCCGCTACTTTAACTGGTTCAAGTATAGCCGTAGGTGTAACGACGCCTGTTCTACCAATACTCAGTTCAATATCTAATAAATCTGTTATGACTTCTTCAGCAGGAAACTTATACGCAATTGCCCAACGAGGAGATTTTTGTGTATAGCCAAGCTCATCTTGCTGGTCTAAATCATTTACTTTGATAACAATGCCGTCGATATCATAAGGTAACTGTTCACGTGCTTCAGTCCATTTTTCAATATAATCGAATACTTCTTCTATAGTTTGGACACGTTCTCTTTCTTTATTTGTTTTAAAACCTAATTTATCTAATTCATCTAAAGCTTCGCTTTGTGTATGTGCATGAAATTGTGTAAAGTCATTTACGCTATATAAGAAAACACTTAACTTTCTCTTTGCTGCAAGTTTGGAATCTAATTGTCGAAGTGAACCAGCAGCTGCATTTCTTGGATTGGCAAAAGGTTGCTCATCATTTTGTGCTTTAGCTTCATTTAAATCAAAAAATGATTTTCTGGGCATGTATGCTTCACCACGAACTTCAAATGTTCTAGCTTCATTAATCTTTAATGGTATTGCATGTATCGTTCTTAAGTTTTCGGTGATATCTTCACCCGTAGTACCGTCACCACGCGTCAAACCTTGTACAAATTTACCATTCTCGTATTTGAGAGAGACTGCTAAACCATCTATTTTCAATTCGCACATGTATTCCACATGATTAATTTGTTCACGTATACGCTGGTCAAATTTTTTTAAATCTTCTTTATTAAAAGCATTCCCTAAACTTAGCATCGGTGTATCATGATTCACTTTTTCAAAAGTTGATTGAGCTGAGCCACCTACTCTTACTGTAGGTGAATCAGCTGTTCGATATTCTGGGTTGTTCGCCTCAATATCTATCAATTCATGTAAAAGTTTATCGTATTCACTGTCTGGTACTGAAGGGTTGTCTTGTACATAATATTCATAACTATATTGATTTAGTAATTGATGTAATACATCGACACGCGATTGTAAGTCAGCCACGCTTTATTCCCCTTTCTTTTCAATAGGTGCAAATTGAGCAAGCAAACGTTTAGGTCCTTCAGATTTAAAGATAATATCTAATTCAACCGAACCATTTTTTTCATTAACATTACTTACCATACCTTCGCCCCATGATTTATGAATAACTTTGTCACCAACATGCCAATCCGTCGATTGTTGTGCTTTTTTCGAGGATGTCACACGTTTACTATATCCTCTTTTTTCAGGTTGTTTGGTTGCAGATTTAAATCGATTTCCTTGTGCAGTTGCTCGTGATTTATTTTCGTTTTCTAATAAATCTTCAGGTATTTCATTTAAGAATCTTGAAGCCATATTTGACTGCGGTCTTCCAAAAAGCATTCTTGATGTCGCATGCGTTAAATATAACGTTTCTTCAGCACGTGTAATCGCTACATAACAAATTCTTCTTTCTTCTTGCATTTCATGATCATCATCACTTTTTATCGCCCTTATATGTGGAAATAATGATTCTTCCATGCCCATAATAAATACAATAGGAAACTCTAATCCTTTGGCTGAGTGCATTGTCATCAACGTTATGCCATCATCTATTTGCGCTTCGTCTATATCAGCAACTAAAGATAAATCTGTTAAAAAATTGATTAACGACTGTTCTTCTAATGGCGTGTTTTCTTCGTAGTCTTTAGGGACTGACATAAATTCATCTATATTTTCTAACCTACTTCTTGATTCTAATGTTTGTTCTCGTTCCAACATCTCACGGTAACCTGATTTCACCAATACTTCTTCAACGATTTCTGTAATCTCTAAAAATTCTTGTTGTTTAATTAAGTTCTGTATCATGTCATAAAATGAAATACATGCTTGTGTTACTTTTTTAGATAAGCCTATAAAGTCTACTTCTGCTAGTGCATCAAACATACTTATCTCGTTTTGAGCAGCATATGCCTGAATTTTATCTACTGTCGATGGACCTACGCCACGTTTTGGTACATTGATTACACGACGTAAACTGATATCATCATTGCTATTGGCTATTATTCTCAAATAGCTAAGTAGATCTTTAATTTCTTTACGATCATAGAATTTTTGACCACCAACCATTGTGTATGGAATATTAGATTTCATAAATGTCTCTTCCAACACACGAGACTGAGCATTGGTACGGTATAAGATAGCCATATCTTTATATTTTTTTCCATTACGTTGTTGTTTCATAATTTCCTTAACTACATATTCCGCTTCGTCTCTCTCAGTAGTAGCTTCATAATAGTGAATTTTTTCTCCAGATGTATTACCTGTCCATAATCCTTTAGGTTTACGCTCTGAATTATTTTTGATTACTTCGTTAGCTGCATTTAATATATTTTTAGTTGAGCGATAATTTTGTTCTAAAAATATCGTTTTAGCTTCAGGATAATCTTCTTCAAAGGAAAGTATGTTTTGAATATCAGCACCACGCCAACCATAAATAGATTGATCAGAATCACCAACTACACATAAATTTTTAAATTTAGATGCTAAGAGATTTACTAATGTATATTGTGCTTTGTTTGTATCTTGGTACTCATCGACATGAATGTATTGGAATTTATTTTGATAAAATTCTAACACATCTGGCACACGTTCAAATAATCGAATTGTAACCATGATTAAATCATCAAAATCCAACGCTTCATTTCTTGATAACTGTCTTTGATATCCTTTATACACTGTAGCAACCATTTGTTCATGATATGTTTCAGCATCTTTTTGTGCATCCTCTGGTGTTTTCAATTCATTTTTCAAATTACTTATAGCACCTATAAACATTCTTGGTTCAAACTTTTTACTATCTATATTTTCATTTTTCAACACATCTTTGATAACTGATTTTTGGTCAGTAGGATCAATTATAGTAAAATTACGTTCAATACCAATTCTATCCGCATCTCTTCTCAGTATTCTTACACACATTGAGTGAAATGTTGACATCCATATAACTTGAGCCGGTTCTCCTACTAAAGCTTCCACACGTGCTTTCATTTCTTTTGCTGCCTTGTTTGTAAAAGTAATCGCTAGAATGTTGTATGGGGATACGTCCTTTTCATCAAGCAAGTAAGCTATACGATGAGTTAAAACACGTGTTTTGCCTGAACCCGCACCCGCCATAATAAGTAATGGTCCTTCTGTAGTGCGTACTGCTAAACTTTGTTCATCATTCATCTTATTTACTAATGCATTCATTTATGTGACTCCTTTATCTTAACTGTTTTTAATGCGTTTTTAATGTCTTTATAAACAATATCACCAACGATAATCGTATCAGCAATCGAAGCCATTTCTTCAGCTTCTTCTTGATTACTAATGCCACCACCATAAAATAATTGTGTATCACTTAACATATTTGCAGCTGTCTTTACCTTTTCAACTTCTCCGTATGCACCACTATATTCAAGGTACATAACTGGTAATTTATACATTTCATTAATCATTTGAGCATATGCTTCGATATCTTCATCTGTTAAATTTGTTTCAGCTTGTGTAACTTGTGCTACTTTGCTTTCAGGATTCATGACAACATATCCTTCAAAAACAACTTCTTCAAAATCTATGACATGTCCAAATGATTTCAATGCTTCTAAAAGTACACCGTTATGATATTTTACATCTGTACTATTCAATACAGTCGGTACAAAATAAAAGTCAAAACCAGGCATAACACTTTCGATATTGGAAATTTCGAAAACGAGAGGTAAAGGATATCTTCTCACCCTACTCATCAATTGAATAACATTATCTTCAGTAACATCATCTGTGCCACCTATCATAATTGCATCGGTTTGAGACATACATACCGCATCTAAATCATCGTCAGAAATCGACTTAGCAGGATCTAATTTAAAAATATGTTTCCATTTTTTAATGTCATACATGATATGTTACTCCTTTTTTTAGCATACTTTTGATTATATCATTTTTAACCACTGAGTTCTAAAACGATATAGGATTTTATATTGAATTCTAACATGACATATCAATGGTAGATTAATCATGTTTCTCATTAAATATATTCAAAATTTTTCAGAAAAATAACCGCTTCGTATCTATTTTATCAATACACTTTAAATTAACAACATAAAAAGCTGTCAGCAAAGAAAGTTTCTTTACTAACAGCTTTACTAATGAAATCATTAAAATTACACTTCGCTACAGTATATAGAATTGTTAATTAATCGGCCGTTTCAATATTCATGCGGTCTAGAATCATTGTGTAAGCATCATTTCCCCATTGTAAAGATCTCTTAACACGAGAAATCGTTGCAGTTGAAGCACCAGACTCTTGTTCAATCGTCGCATAAGTATATCCTTGCTTAATCATTTTTGCGACTTGCAATCGTTGAGATAACGATTGAATCTCATTTACTGTACATAAATCGTCAAAGAATTGGTAACATTCTTCTCTGTTTTCTAATGTAAGAATTGCATCAAATAATTCATCTAATGCTTTTCCTCTTAATTTTTCTATTTGCATTAAAAACAACCCCTGTACTTTCATTTTAATCTTAATTCAACGTGCTAATACATTAAAGTGTAACGATTTCATAAATAAATTTCAATTATTCTAATCCTGCACGTTTAAAAATCGTATCAACTTGGTTTAAATGGTGTTTTGGATTGAAACATTCATCTAATTCTTCAGTGCTCAATAAATCTGTAATAGATGAATCTTGTTCAATTAATGTTCTAAATGGTGTTTTTGTTTCCCAAGACTCCATCGCTTTTGGCTGTACTTTATCATATGCTGCTTCACGTGCTAAACCTTTATTTATCAATGCTAATAATACACGTTGCGAATAAATAAGACCAAAAGTTTTATCGATATTTGCTAACATATTATCTTCAAATACAGTAAGTCTTTCTACAATATTTGTAAATCTATTTAACCCGTAATCTAAAGCTATCGTTACATCTGGCAGCATGATTCTTTCTGCAGATGAATGTGAAATATCTCTTTCATGCCATAAAGCTACATTTTCATATGCAGTTGTAATGTATCCTCTGATAACACGAGCAATACCAGTAATATTTTCTGAGCCAATTGGATTACGTTTGTGTGGCATCGCTGACGAACCTTTTTGGCCTTTAGCAAAAGCTTCTTCAACTTCTCTTGTTTCAGTTTTTTGTAAGTTGCGTATTTCCACTGCAAATTTTTCCATAGAAGTACTTATCAACGCTAAAGTAGCTATATAATATGCGTGTCGGTCACGTTGTAACGTCTGAGTAGAAACAGCGGCTGTATCTAAACCTAAATTTTCACAGACATGCGCTTCAATTTCAGGTGGGATGTTTGCAAAAGTCCCTACTGCACCACTCATTTTACCAACTTCTATTTCTTTTCTCACACGCTTAAAACGCTCTAAATTACGTTTCATTTCTGTATACCATAATGCCATTTTGACACCAAATGTTGTTGGTTCCGCATGTACACCATGAGTTCGTCCCATCATTAAAGTATATTTATAATTTTTAGCTTTTTGTGCTAAAACATCAATAAATCTTTCTAAATCTTTTTCAATAATATCGTTTGCTTGTTTAATGACATAACTTAATGCCGTATCAACTACATCAGTTGATGTTAACCCGTAGTGTACCCATTTACGCTCTTCACCTAATGTCTCTGATACTTGTCTTGTAAATGCAACGACATCGTGTCGTGTTTCTTCCTCAATTTCTTTTGCGCGGTTAACATCAACCTTTGCATTCTGACGAATTTTCAATACATCTTCAGCAGGTATATCTCCTAATTTACTCCAAGCTTCACATGCTAGTATTTCTACTTCTAACCAAGCTTCATAGCGATTTTGATCCGTCCAAATATTTGACATTTCTTCTCTAGAATAACGTTCTATCATTAAAATAAGCTCCTATCTTGCGTAAGTTTTAGTTCACAAACTCCAAAACATGTACATTCTATCAAAAAATACAATTAAAGTTCGTGTTTATTCTTGTCACTATTAGTTTAACAGAATTGATCATAAATGTATAAGTCTTTTCTATCTTCTTTATAGAAATTTTAACACGTTTTATCAAAAGCCGTGCATAAAAACCTTATTCTCCTCAAGATTTATCATTTTATATTAATTTGCGATTATATGATAAAAAAATCGTTGACCTGAGATTTCTATCTCTGCCAACGATTACATTTATATATCTAACACTAAGTATCTGTTTTAAACGATTATTCTATTAATTTTCCAACAAATTGAATTTCTTGCCTGTATACTTCATATTTACCATCTTTATTTTCTTTATAAATTGGTTTTTCAAAGCGTTTAATAGGCATATATCCAGCATCTCGCATACGTTGCAAACAAGCTTGTATCGTTTCGTTTTCTTCTACTTTAAACTTTTGCTGCTTTTTCATATACTTTCCACTTTATCTGGATCATATTGTTTAAGTTTCTTGCTACGCACACCTTTAACCCAAAAACCACCGTGAATTGTTCTTGGTTCATATGCGATGATAAACGCTTTTTCATCAATTTGCTTAATGGTTTCTATCAATTTCAGCTCAAAACGTCTTGGTGTTAAAATTTGTAAAATTAACCTCGTACCATCTCTACCATAAGCAGTATTATGTGTAACACCATAACCTAAATCCCTCAATTGCTTTGGTAAATCTAATTCATATTCAGATGAAGTAACATTCACAACTGTATAGCCAAGCGCTAATTTCTCTTCAATTTTCATTCCTACAATAATACCGATTGAAAACCCAAATGCATATGCAAAGACATTTTGAATTTGATCTAAACTAGACATAACCATTCCCAAACCGATAACGTATACTAAAACTTCTAAGAAACTTACCACTGCTGCAACATAACGATAACCTTTGAGTGTTAAAATCGTTCTCATTGTCAAACAAGTTACATAAGCAACATTAATAATAAAAATAGCTAAAACCATTAACCATGGATTAGAAGTAATTACTGACATGTTCATTTCCCTTTCTTTCTCATTAAATTCAAATTATTTTATCAGTAACTTATTATTTTGTCACTAAAATCATTCGAAATCTGTTTGATTTTTCGGCCATGTATATCTTGTGTAAGCTAATTCTCTTTTATGTGCATTTTTAATATAATGATTTTCTATGATAGCTTTTGCTTCTTTTGGCACTTCTTTTCCTTCTAAATAATCATCTATACGAGCATAACTAACACCAAGTGCATCTTCATCTGGTAATTGTGGTTTGTTTTCTTCTAAATCAGCAGTTGGTACTTTTTCATATAAATGTGCTGGAGCATCTAAATATGCTAAGATTTGTCGCCCTTGACGTTTATTCAAACCAAATAACGGTGCGATATCTGCTGCACCATCGCCATATTTTGTAAAAAATCCAGTCAAGTTTTCCGCTGAGTGATCAGTACCCACAACAATTCCTTGTTGATTGGATGCAATCGAAAATTGTGCTTTCATACGTTCACGCGCTTTTTCATTCCCTTTTTGGAAATCCGTCAACACAATTCCAGATTCTTTTAGCGATTCTACACTTTGATCTACTGAAGGTTTAATGTTGACTGTAATTGTTCGATCCGGTTGTATAAACTTCAAAGCATCTTCAACTTCATCGGCATCTCTTTGTTCGCCATATGGTAATTTAACTGCAATAAATTGACAATCAATATCTTTTTCTTTTAATTCATTTATCGCAATTTGACATAGCTTGCCAGCTAAAGTCGAATCTTGCCCACCTGAAATACCTAAAACCAATGATTTAATAAATGAATGAGATTGGATATAATTTTTAATAAATTGAATAATATTACGCGTTTCTAATTTGCTATCAATGCTGGGCTTGACTTTCATTTCTCTTACGATAATATCTTGAATTTCACTCATTTTCTTCTTCCATCTCCTTCACATGTTCTGCCACTTCAAATATACGTTTATGTTTATTTTCCCAACATTCTGTACTTAAATCAACTGGGTACTCCTGAGGATTAAGATGACGCTTGTTCTCATCCCATAAGTACGAAAGACTTTTAGTCAAATAGTTTTGTGCTTCCTTTTCATTTGGTAAATCATAAACGAGTTCACCTTCTTTAAAAATATCATGGTGTAACGGCTTGGCTATAAAGGATTTTATAAATTTCATCTTATACGTATGTACAGGATGGAACAATTTAAGCGGAGACTCATCATAAGGATCTTCATGCGCTAACGTGATATAGTCTCCCTCAGCTTTGTTTGTTTTCTTATTAATAATACGATAGACGTTTTTCTTTCCTGGTGTAGTTACCTTTTCTGCATTGTTTGATAGCTTTATTCGGTCTACATAATTGCCTGAAGCATCTTCTACTGCCACAAGTTTGTATACTGCACCTAAGGCAGGCTGATCGTAACCAGTAATTAATTTAGTACCAACACCCCATGAATCAACCTTTGCACCTTGCGATTTCAAGCTTGTAATCGTTTGTTCATCTAAATCATTTGATGCAATAATTTTAGTTTCAGTAAATCCTGCATCATCTAACATGCGACGTGCTTCTTTTGATAAATAAGCGATATCACCAGAATCTAAACGTATACCAACAAAGTTAATTTCATCACCAAGCTCTTTAGCAACTTTTATCGCTGTTGGTACACCAGATTTCAAAGTATGAAAAGTATCAACTAAGAACACGCAATCTTTATGGCGTTCTGCATATTTTTTAAATGCAATATATTCATCACCATAAGTTTGAACCATTGCATGCGCATGCGTTCCTGATACTGGTATGCCAAAAAGTTTTCCAGCGCGCACATTACTCGTTGAATCAAATCCACCAATATATGCTGCTCTTGCACCCCACAAAGCAGCATCTGCTTCTTGTCCACGTCTTGTTCCAAATTCCATTAATGTGTCATTTGGCGCTACTTGTTTTATTCTACTTGCTTTCGTAGTAATTAGCGTGTGAAAATTCACGATATTTAACAACATCGTTTCAATTAATTGTGCTTGGATAAGTGGTGCTTCTACGCTTAATAAAGGTTCATTACCAAAACATAATTCTCCTTCTTGCATAGAACGAATATTACCAGTAAATTTCATATCTTTTAAATATTCTAAAAAGTCTTCTTGATAACCAATGGATTTTAAATATTTAATATCCGATTCTGAAAAATGAAAGTTATTGATATAAGCAATCACTCGTTTCAATCCATTAAACACTGCATATCCGCTGTTGAAAGGCATATTTCTAAAATATAAATCAAATACAGCATTTCTTTCATGAATCCCGTCATTCCAATAACTCTCCGCCATATTTATTTGATATAAATCATTTTGTAATACTAATGTATCATCCTCAAATTGGTACACCGCTATCTCTCCTATCGGCTTTTTCATTAGTTTAACACAAAAAATTAAACGTTTATATCTGAAATGAATTTATCCATATTACTTCAAACATAACGCATCATAATATTAAATATAATTTTGTTATATAATTATTATTTAGTTAGTAGTAAATTCAAAATAGTAGCGACAAAATCATGACAATTCTATAATTAAACATTAAAAATAGAAAAAATACCGTATAATGTGTGCGAGGTGTTTTATATGTTAAATGAAGCTAAATCATTTATTCAAACAATGTATAAAGAATTAAATTATAACGAAAATACTATTTTAAAACGAATTAATCAGATAGAAACACAAATAAACTTAACTGGTACGTATAAACATACTAACGAGGAACTTGTATATGGTGCTAAGATGGCTTGGAGAAATTCAAATCGTTGTATAGGCCGTGCATTCTGGGACTCATTAACCGTCAATGATGCAAGACATATCCAGACTGAACAAGAATTTATAGATGCAATAGAAAATCATATTCAATTCGCTACAAATGGAGGAAAAATAAAACCATGTATCACTATTTTTGATGCTCAACATCCTCCAAAAATATATAATAATCAACTTATCAGATATGCAGGTTATGAAGACGTAGGTGACCCTTCCGAACTAAAAATCACCCAATTAGCCGAACATTTAGGTTGGCAAGGCAAACATACAGATTTTGACATTTTACCTTTAATTTATAAAATTCCTGGTGAATCGTTAAAGTTTTACAATTATCAACCTGAAATGATAAAAGAAGTGCCTATTACCCATGATCATTTTCCAAAATTAGAAAAGCTTGGGCTAAAATGGTATGCCGTACCAATTATATCTAACATGGACTTAAAAATTGGTGGAATCACATATCCAACCGCGCCGTTCAACGGCTGGTACATGGTAAATGAAATTGCGGTGCGAAATTTTACTGATTCATATCGCTACAATTTACTAGAAACCGTTGCAGAAGCTTTTGAATTTGATACACTAAAGAATAATTCTTTTAACAAAGATAGAACCTTAGTCGAATTGAATTATGCAGTATATCATTCTTTTAAAAATGAAGGCGTATCAATGGTTGATCATCTAACTGCGTCAAAACAATTTGAAAGATTTGAAAAAAACGAACGGAAAAATGGAAGAGATGTAACCGGAAAATGGTCTTGGTTAGCACCATCTTTATCTCCAACTTTAGTATCTAATTACCATCATGGGTATAAAAATGAGATGAAAGAACCGAATTTCTTTTATAAAAAACAATCATCTGTTTCTGGGTGTCCTTTCCATTAATTTTTAACACATATATAC
Organism: Staphylococcus ureilyticus; assembly: GCF_025558845.1. Lineage (NCBI taxonomy): Bacteria > Bacillati > Bacillota > Bacilli > Caryophanales > Staphylococcaceae > Staphylococcus > Staphylococcus ureilyticus. The sequence continues at coordinate 1,677,600 of NZ_CP094825.1, forward strand.
AAGGGGTAACGTCACATGAAATTATATTATTTAGGTCCAAAAGGAACATTTTCATATTTAGCGGCAAAACAATATCTATCAGAATCTGAGTTCGAATATACGTCTAAATCTAATTTGTATGAAGTCGTTACTGCTGTCTCAGAAGATAATCATAGTATTGCTGTCGTGCCTATCGAAAATTCAATTGAAGGTACAATCAATATTGTTGCCGATGCCTTAACACAACAAAATATTTATGCACAGGGAGAAATACATTTAGATATACAATTTGCTTTATATGGCCCTGAAAATGCAACAGTCAATGATATATCAAAAGTTTATTCAATAAGCCCAGCAATTAGTCAAACGAACCAATATATACAACAACATAAGTTCACATATGATTATGTAGATAGCACGATACAAAGTTTAGAAAAAATAACCAACCAAGTGGGTGCAATCGCACCTTTAGGTAGTGGGGAAACTTATGGCTTTCAACCTATAGAACAAAACATTCAAGACTTCCCTCACAATGTCACACGTTTTTTAGTCGTAAGTAACCAGCCACAACATTCGGACAATGCTAGTGACACAATGTTACTCATTACACCACAATTTGATAAACCAGGCTTACTTGCAAGTATTTTAAACACTTTTGTGCTTTTTAACATCAACTTATCTTGGATTGAGTCTAGACCTTTAAAAACACAGCTGGGCATGTATCATTTTTTCGTCCAAGCAGATACTGGTTTAACAGAAGCGTTATCGAAAGTCATTAAAATCTTGAACACTTTAGATTTTCAAGTTACAATCATTGGATCTTTCAATAAGTTAAATCACGATTAATCAGAAAGTAAAATTCAAAAACTTATCATGATATGATACTTCAAAAATAATAGAGCCTGAGACATTTAATTGTCTCAGGCTCTATGACGCTTTGATTTATTTTAATGGTAATGGTTTGGTAATATCTATACCTAATACTGGTGGTACTAAGAAATAAACTACTAACACAATAACAATAATACTCAACAGGTTAACCCAAAATCCAACTGACGCCATTTTTTTAATGCTAATCCTTCCAGTTCCAAATACAATAGCATTTGGTGGTGTGCCAACTGGTAACATATAAGCACAATTAGCGGCCATAGCAGCAGGTACCATGAGTAGTAGCGGATGTACATTAACTGCAACAGAAAGTGTTGCAAGTATAGGTAAAATCATAGTCGCAGTAGCTGTATTCGAAGTTATTTCTGTTAAAAACAACACAAATATTGTTATGACAAGAACGATAATTAATGGACTAACGCCTTCAATCAACTTTAATTGTTCACCTAACCATTTCGCTAAGCCACTCTCTGAGATACCTTTAGCAAGTGCCAAACCTCCACCAAACAAAATGAGTACGCCCCATGGCAAGTCTTTGGCAACATTCCAATCAATAATTCGCGTATGTTGTTCTTTATTTTTAGCCGGTATTAAAAATAATAATACAGCTATAAACATGGCTATTGTACCGTCTGCCACTTCTGAGGTGAACGACCAATTTTTCAATAAGAATTCTCTACTAATCCATAACAAACTTGCTAATATAAAAATTGCTTGTACCACTTTTTCTTCGTATTTCATCTTTCCTAATTCATCTAATTTTTTCCTAATTAAGTTCTGACCGCCTGGCAGTTCTTTCATATCATGTTTAAATGCAACATAACGTAGATATAACCATACTAAAATCAATAGTACAATTACTGTAGGTACGCCAATGACCATCCATTTAGCAAAGCTTATTTCCTCACCAAATGCAGATTGATATTGGCCTTTAAGGATAATAAGTGGAGGCGTTCCGATCAAAGTTCCTAAACCACCAATGGTTCCTGCATACCCAATGGCTAACACTAGCGATTGTTCAAATTTACTGATGCTTGTAGCATTCATTTCTTCCCCTTTTAAATCATTTGCTTCTTTAATAATCGCTAAACCTATCGGTATCATAATCATCACAGCTGCAGTATTAGAAACAAACATAGATAAGAATCCTGTCGCTATCATAAAACCTAATAAAATCTTTCCAGTACTTGTACCTAGAATACTAATGATTGTTAAGGCAACACGTGTATGTAAATTCCATCTTTCCATAGCAATAGCTAATATAAATCCACCTAAAAATAGAAAAATAATATCATTACCATATTGAGCAGATACTTCTTCTGGGCTAAGTACATGTCCAACAGGCAATAAAATTAATGGCAACAAACTAGTTGCAGCAATTGGTATTGCTTCAGTAATCCACCAAATAGCGATCCAAATAGTAATCGCTAATACAAAAACGCCTTTATACGATAAATTTTCAGGTTCAAAAGTTAACAATGTCAAAATAAATAGTAGTGGCCCTAAAATCAACCCTGTAAGCTGTCCTGCATTATAAGATTTATTTTTTTTAGAAAAAAATGTTAAATACTGCGAACGCCTATATTCCCCTTTGTTTATATTATTCATAATGATTCCCCCCGATTTCAATTATTTTCTGAATCTTCTTACTTTATTACTCTTTAACATAATATAATTTCTATTAAATTACAATATGTTTTATATTGTGTTTTAATTCAGAACTACTAAAATAAAGAATCATTATTTTATATTTATTTTTTTAACGCTTATATTTTCCTGATTTGAGAGATACAAATCTTCTATATCTTTTAAATAAAGTCTTTGCTGCTTATTGTCATAATAATTCTGTGCTATAAATATATTGTTGTGTTTTACGTTATTATAGCTTTGCACTCGAATGGCATCTTTAGACATATGACCTATAAAATGATTATGATAAATATTTAAATTACTTCCAGATTGCGTTGGTCTTGCTTTACCTGTAAGATCTTGTGCATTTTTTCCATCTTTCACTGCTAAAAATCGAATCCCTCCTCCACAATTTTTAAATATATTATCATGGATAAAAGTATCTTTTGATTTTAAAGGTGTCAGTGCGTATTGGTTGATACCTTCAAATGTATTAAAACGAATGTGTATATTTTCGTAAAATTGATTAAACCTACTCGCATGAGATCCAATTGCTCTATTCCAAGCACCCATCGTTGGTGTCTTTGAATTTCCAAAATAACAATTTTCAATTATTACATTTTTAGTTATCGTACCATCCGTGGCACCAAATTTTGGGAAAGCGCCTTTTACTTGTATATCAATTTGTACCGCTTCTGAAAATAACCTTTCTCCTTTATCGTCTTTAAATCCTAAAAATTCGCAACCATTTATATATAGGCCATTAATGCCGCATGCATCTATTGCATGACCTCCAACAACATCTTTAAATGTTACGCCTAAAATTTGAATATTTTGAGCATGCCCCATGCACATTGCTGTATTGTTATATGGATACTCATAACCATTCATATCCAATGTTCCACCAGCAATGCAGATTTCACTATTACCTTCATATCCATAATAAGATTTCAGCCATCTACCATTTTTCAATAAAGTATCTTTGCCTACTCTTTTTAATACTGCTTCGTCGTCCATTATCAAAGTAGTTGAATCATATATTACCAACGGTCTACGAATATGATACTCTCCCTTGGGAATATAAATTGTTATGTTTTTATGTTTTCTAGCGTATTTTAACGCTTTTTGAATCGCGCGTGTATCTGCCCATCTATGCTTACCTTTTAGGCCGAACTGCATTGCATTAATTATCATTAGTAATTCTTCCTCCTCACTTAATACTTTATAATAAACTAATAGTTCGTTTTTCAAACGCTTTAAATGCACCTTTAATGATTTATGTACTTAGTATATAATAACTATAATCTTAATTTTGGGAGTGTTACATTAGATGAAAAATAGCGCGCTTATTATTGTTGACTATTCAAATGATTTTGTTACTGATAATGGTAAATTAACTTGTGGCCTTCCAGGTCAACAAATTGAAAGTTATATTGTTGAAAGAATTGAAGTATATAATAAGAAACAGGCTAATATCTTTTTTCTTATGGATTTACATTATGAAGAAAATAGCTATCATCCAGAAAACAATCTTTTTCCACCTCATAATATAATTGATACCACTGGAAGAGAACTTTATGGTAAAGTAAATGATATTTATCAAAATATCTTATTTAATGATCATGTGCATTATTTAGATAAAACACGTTATGATTCATTTTGTGGTACGCCCTTAGACATTATGTTACGTGAACGCAACATTACGCATTTAGAAATTGTTGGTGTATGTACAGATATTTGCGTGCTGCACACCGCAATCTCTGCTTACAATTTGGGATATGCTATTTCAATTTCTCATAAGGGTGTCGCTTCTTTTAATCCAACAGGGCATCAATGGGCATTAGATCATTTTAAAAATTCATTAGGTGCTGAAGTAGAATAACAATAGAAAATCATGATAAAATAAAATTAAATAAAAAATTAAGGAGAATTAAAACATGGCAAAAACTTATATTTTCGGTCATAAAAATCCAGATACAGATGCAATCTCATCAGCTATTATTATGGCAGATTTTGAACAACAAACAGGAAATACAGACGCAACACCTTATCGTTTAGGCGAAGTAGGACCTGAAACTCAATACGCATTAAATCATTTTAATGTAGACACACCAGAATTACTTAGTGATGATTTAAATAATCAAAATGTTATCTTAGTTGACCATAATGAATTCCAACAAAGTGCTGATACAATTGATAAGTCATCAATTCAACATGTCGTTGACCATCATAGAATTTCAAACTTTGAAACTGCAGGACCATTATATTACCGTGCTGAGCCAGTAGGTTGTACTGCAACAATCTTATACAAAATGTACAAAGAACGTGGTTTTGAAATCAAACCTGAAATTGCTGGTTTAATGATTTCTGCTATCATTTCAGATAGCTTACTATTTAAATCACCAACTTGTACACAAGAAGATATTGACGCTGCTGAAGCTTTAAAATCAATTGCAGATGTTGACTTAGAATCTTATGGTTTAGAAATGTTAAAAGCAGGTGCTTCAACAACTGACAAAACTGCATCTGAGCTATTAAATATGGATGCAAAATCATTTAATATGGGTGACTATATTACACGTATCGGTCAAGTTAATACCGTAGATATTGATGAAGTTTTCCAACGTCAAGAAGAGTTAGAAAAAGCAATGTTAGAAGTAAGTACAAATGAAAAATATGATTTATTTGTACTGCTTGTAACTGATATCATCAACAGTGATTCTAAAATTTTAGTTGTTGGTGCTGAAAAAGATAAAGTAGGCAACGCATTCAACGTTAAACTAGACAATAATACTGCATTTTTACCAGGTGTTGTATCTCGTAAAAAACAAGTTGTACCACAAATTACAGAAGCTTTAAGCTAATCTCATACTTTATCAATATATATAACGCTATATAGTAAAAACTTAAATAGTTTACTATATAGAAAAACTGGGACATAATAATAATTATGTTCCAGTTTTTTTATCCATCTTTTTAAACTATCTAAATCATCAATATACTAGGAGGAATAATATTTGAATTCAATAGAACAATCTTTCCACAATAGTAAACAATATTTTAATACTCATGAAACCAAATCACTTAAATTTAGAAAAAAACAACTCAAACAGTTAAGTAAGAGTATTAAAAATTACGAAAATGACTTACTTGAAGCTTTTCAAAAAGATTTAGGTAAAAATAAAGTAGAAGCCTACGCAACTGAGATTGGCTTTACATTAAAAAATATTAAATCAGCTCGTAAAGAACTAAAAAATTGGGCCAAAACCAAACAAGTCAATACACCCTTATTTATGTTTCCTACCAAAAGTTACATTATGAAAGAACCTTATGGCACAGTGCTAATTATTGGACCTTTTAATTATCCATTCCAATTGTTAATAGAACCGTTGATTGGTGCAATTGCTGCAGGGAACACTATAATACTAAAACCCTCTGAATTCACACCGAATGTATCTGATGTCATACAGCAAATCATTTCCGACGCCTTTGATCCTGAGTATATTAATATCATTCAAGGAAATGCTGATACAACTCAGTCTTTACTTCATTTACCTTTTGATTATATTTTCTTCACAGGTAGTGAGCAAGTTGGACGCATCGTATATAGCGCTGCAAGCAAAAACTTAACGCCTGTAACTTTAGAATTAGGTGGAAAGTCACCTGCAATCATTGACGAAAGTGCAAATATTAAAGTTGCAAGTGAACGTATTTGTTTTGGTAAGTTTACAAATGCTGGACAAACTTGTGTTGCACCGGATTACTTACTGGTAAATCGTAAAGTAAAAGATGAGCTCATCAGTGCATTAAAAAAGACAATAACTGAATTTTATGGTACAAATATTCAAGATAGTCCAGACTTTGGACGTATTGTAAACAAAAAACATTATCACCGTTTAAATGAATTGTTAAATATTCATCACCCTGAGATTACTTTTGGTGGTCAAACTGATATTGATGAAAATTTTATTGCACCTACTATCTTAGACGGTACTACTTTCGATTCAAAAATTATGGAAAATGAAATTTTCGGACCAATTTTACCTATTATAGCTTACGATGATTTTGACGAAGCAATTGATTTAATACGTACTAAACCTAAACCACTTAGCCTTTATTTATTTAGTGAAGATGAAAACAGTTCAGAGAGAATACTAAATGAATTATCCTTTGGTGGTGGTGCAATCAATGATACCTTAATGCATTTAGCAAACCCTAATTTACCTTTTGGTGGCGTTGGTGCTTCTGGTATAGGAAAATACCATGGAAAATATTCTTTTGATACTTTTAGTCATGATAAATCATATATTTTTAAATCTACAAGGTTGGAATCAAGCCTATTGTTCCCTCCTTACAAGGGAAAATTTAAATATATTAAAGCATTCTTCAACAAATAATATTTTAATATAGTAAATCCCGAAAACTAAGCTAAGTTTTCGGGATTTTTATCATTTATTTTATTTTAAAAACTGAACACAAACACCTTCTGGTGCATTTTTATGGTCATCTGCTTTCTCTAATTTTCCAGTAACTTTGTCTCTCTTAAATACAACAACTTCATAATCACCCTCTTGATGGGCGCAAACTAAGAAGTCATCTGATTCAGTAATATTAAAATCACGAGGAAATGCCCCTCCACTTACCACTATATCTACGAGTGAAATTGTTGAGCCATTGTCTCCAAGTTTGAAGATAGCAATACTATCATGTCCTCTATTACTAATATATAAGAACTTTTGATCGTGAGATAATCTTACTGCAGCTAACTTGGTTGCACCTTCAAAATTTTCGGGTATTGTTGCATGGCGCTCAATTTCTGAGAATTCACCATTTTCGTATTCCATAACACTTACAATATTTGATAATTCGTGTACAACATAAGCGATTTTCCCATTTTCATGGAAAGCAATATGCCGTGGTCCATCTCCTGGCTCAAAGTCATATACTGCATATTCACTGTATCCATTATCTCCAAATTCATACGTTACAATCTTATCTGTCCCTAAATCCATAGCCACCACATATTTTTCATCTGGTGTTATACCAAGGTAATGGACATGAGGTTGTTCTTGTCTTTCTAAAGGACCTGTTGGGTAATCATGTGTTAACTCTTGAATTAAACGAATAACTTCACCAGTAGTCGGATTCGCTTCATAAATACGAGCCAGTCCTGCACCATAAACTGCTTCAAAAATGTATTTTCCATTTGGCGAAACTGAAACATAACATCCGCTACCTTTTGTTGAAGCTAAACATTTATTAATAAGGCTAATTTTGCCATCTTGGTCTATTTTAAAACTTGCGATACCACAGTCTTCGCCTTCACGTGTGACAGCATATAAAAATGAGTCATGCTGATTCACGTATGTTGATGCTTCTAATTCATAACCTGTTTCTACCTCAACAATCGTTCCTGTTTGTTCATCTAATTCGAAACGGTAAATGCCCTTCCCCTCTTTTTTCGTATATGAACCGATATATCCTACTGTAGTCATGTAAACCCCTCCATATAATGATACTTTCATTTTAATAAATATTAATGCTAAATGACAATATAATGGTTTTAGTGCTAATACGCGTTTATACATCATCTCATTGTAACCTATATGACAAAAATAACTTTTACTTTTATTAAACTAATTTATCTTAATTAAACATATCATTTTCTAGCTTTCACTTTAATTATTATCTGCTTTCTTTTATAAATCAGGTCAGTTTTCAGACGTTACGCTAACATTTTATTAAATATTGAAAAATAACTTGCAATAATACGAACAAGTGTTCTATTATTGAATTGAGGTGATTAGATGCTTTCAAATGAATATAATAATAAAGAAACTGATTATAGAAAAATACCTAGAGAAAAATTAAATCCTAATATTCCACAAGGCCGCGGAATGGTTAAGTGGGCACCATTTGCAACGTTACCCGAACAATTTGAGGCAGTACAACAACATATCATTGATCAAAATAAAATTGACCGTCCTATTTTATCAGACGATCAATTAAATGAACTTAATATTCAACTACATCAAGCACTACATGCAAATATACCAGTGGATATCGAATATTATAAGAATGGTTGGCTAGAATATATCACATTGGAAATTAAAAATATTGATATGCTTCATATGAATTTGGAGGGATATCCACTTGCTACTTCAAACACAATAAAATTATCGCATTTTGATATCACAAACATAAACCTAAAGCATCAGCCAACATCGTACTAAAAGTCAGTTATTGCACACATGTCATTCGCAGTCTTTCGACTGCATATACCTCCGTAGCATCTGCTTTCGGCAGCTCTTTTACTTTGGTTCGCAGTCTTTCGACTGCATATGCCTCCGTAGCATCTGCTTTCGGCAGCTCTTTTACTTTGGTTCGCAGTCTTCCGACTGCATAAGCCTCCGTAGCATCTGCTTTCGGCAGTTCTTTTACTTTGGTTCGCAGTCTTTCGACTGCATATGCCTCCGTAGCATCTGCTTTCAGCAGTTCTTTTACTTTGGTTCGCAGTCTTTCGACTGCATATGCCTCCGTAGCATCTGCTTTCAGCAGTTCTTTTACTTTGGTTCGCAGTCTTTCGACTGCATATGCCTCCGTAGCATCTGCTTTCAGCAGTTCTTTTACTTTGGTTCGCAGTCTTTCGACTGCATAAGCCTCCGTAGTATCTGCTTTCGGCAGATGAACGGAGGCTAAAAAAAAATAGAACACTTAAAAGTGTTCTATCAATTACTTAATTATTAGATTCGATGTCTGAAACGATTTCTTTTGTTTTATTTTCGATATCTTCAAAGTCTTTTTTGAAGATATAAGCGAATACAACAGCACCTATTCCTGCTGCTAACGATACAGTAAGAATTGTACCGAATACAAATTTAAATAAACCTTTAATAAAATTCCACATTCTGTTTCACCTCAATAATTTATTAACATGTCTAACAATTATGATAGCATACTTAAAGACATCAATAAATATATACCCTTTTTCAAATAAATTATTCTAAGGATTCATAATATAAAATTACATTATAAATATACTAAATAACCATTATAACTTAAATAGTTTGAAAAGAATTGGAATTTAATAACCATTTGAAGTAAACATGATACTACTATAAAATAATCATTAGATATTAATTACCCCACCAAGTTGATAGAGCATCTCTTAATTGTCCATAGTAATTTAACATAATCATCACCTCATTCAACTAAATTAAGATTTAGTTTTAAAAGTTAATTTTATGATAACTTCCACAGAACAGTAATACAATTAACATGACGTTACAATGAGATAACATTATTGTAAGGTTACACTTAACATAGGAGTTTTTTTATGCAAAAAGTACAATCAGATATTTTAACGCACCGAGGATCACATTTTGATTTAGGCGTCAAAACTGCTAAATGGATGCAGCAAACACCAATGCTAAAAAATAGAGAAAAAGAATGGAAAAAACGCATGCCTAGATTTGATATAAATATTAAAGAAACATATGAAATTTTCCAAATATATGCCCCACAAATTTGGGAAGAAATAAAAGGTATGCAAGAAGTTTTGAATCTCCCTACCAAACAAATGATATTAAACTTCGGACATTACCGTTTTACACCATTAAAAAATAGCGGTTGCACTGTCTTTTTAGGAAATGATTACATGGTACGCAATTACGACTACCATCCTGCCACTTATGATGGACGATATTTATTATTTCAACCAAATGATGGTGGTTTAGCACAGGTTGGGCCAACTTCGCGTGTAACTGGAAGAATGGATGGAATGAACGAAGCTGGACTGTCTATGGGTTACAATTTCATGCACCGTAAACATCCTGGAGACGGTTTTGTATGTTATATGATAGGTAGAATTATTCTACAGTATTGTAAAACTGTACCAGAAGCAATACAACTATTAAAGGAAATCCCACATAGAAGTTCATTTAGCTACATTGTTATGGATAAAAATCTAGATCATGCAATTATTGAAGTTACACCCCGTTCAATTAACGTGCGCTATGACCAAACTTGTACGAATCACTTTAAATTATTAACACATGAAAATAGAAATTATACAGCAGAATCAGAGGCGCGTTTAGAACGGCTTATTAAACATAAACCAGCACACCTAAATAAAGCAGAAGCTTTTAAATTATTTAATAACCCTCAATATAACATTTATAGCAAGCTTTTTAGAAGTTGGTCAGGAACAATACATACGAGTATGTATGAACCACAGACTTTAACTGCATATATTGCAATCGGTGAAAATAAACATCCGACCAAAATAAACTTTGCAAACTGGCTTAATGGACAAGCTTTATCTACAGACACACTTTTTGGTCAATTAGATACCGAATTAACCTTTGCAACTTATTAGACTATACAAAAGGAGTGAAACAGAGAACTAATTTTATTAAAAAGATTTTATTGTCTCTCTCCTAGCAATGATGATTAAAATCGAAAAAAGTACAAAATGAGTACCTGGGCTGAATCTTATACATAAGGCTCACTAACAATATGAAAAAATCTGGGACGAGTCAATGATGTCCCAGATTCTATAAAAGTAATTAATCAATCACTATATCTCCGTCAGTGGTATATAACTCTAAAATATTATCCCCATTTCCTATTTTTTGATTCACAAAATGCTTATTGTTAACTTTTTCATCTCCATGAAATGGATATAACTTTAGAAGTGTATTTTTCGGCGCCGCTTTATAACTAATATTAATATCACCTTTTTTAGCAGAAGCCTTAAAATTTGAATCGATTTCTGTATTAGATAAGTTTATGCTTCCATTATTTACTAATAACACAGACGCTTGGATAAGAGTATTTTCACTATTTATTCTGGCATTTTCAGTTTTAATATTAGCATTATTTATTTCACTATTTTTAAACGTTATAGCTGAATTTAGTCCTTTATACCTTAACTTTTCAAACTTAGATTCATTTACAAACACCTTACCTCCATTTTTATGCTTTTTTGAAAAATCTGCATCATTTACATTTAATTGTTTAACCGTTATAGTGTTATATTTACTTGAAACATGCAGTTTATTTAATTTTTCTTCAGGTAAAGTGATAATTAAGTTATCCTCAAAGTTTCTAAAAGGATTGTAATTTAAACCATAATGGTTTTCTAGTTTTTCAGTCTCTTTCACTTTCAACGTTTTATCATGATTGCTAATATCAAGATTTCTTTTACCTTTATATCTCACTGACGTTTTATCTCCAGCTTTAATTAAAACTTTACAATTTTCAGTTAAAACATCTAAATTTTTAATATCTTTAGAATCTAATACTTTATTAACACTATTTAATTTTTCATTTTGCTTTTCAAAACCGAACCATGTAACACTTCCTAAAAGAAAGCACGTTATAAATAAAGTTAATCCACCTAAAAATAACCGCTTCATAAATCTACACTTCCTTTAATTGTTCGGATATTCCATCTTAAGTATTTTAAAATTAAACGATAAACAAGTTGAGCTAGTTTAGCTATAATTACAAATAAAACAATACCTAACCCTGTAAAAGAAAAAGCAAAAAAATAATTACTTATCGCAAGACTAATCATATGATTCAATAATCCATGAACAATTAACAATATAGGGCTAATAGTTAAGAAAAACGCAACGAGTAATAAGCCACACATAAATACAGCTAGTATTACCATAGGTATCAAAATAATAATTAATGACAAAATCCCCATACCTAGAGAAGCCATTATTGCTCTGACAATATTTTTAGTATTTGGTCTATACTCGGCAGATACAATAGCATTTTTTGCCATTATCTGTTTACCAATCTGCTTTGGCGATTCTAAAGCTCCAATGATTTGGTATTCATTTTTCCCATTGTTTTCTTGTTCAAAAAAATACTGCTCATATTCATACATCACTTTATCTCGTTCGTTTCGAGGTAGGTTTTCTAATTCTTGTTCTAACGCATTTAAAAATGTGATTTTATCCAAGTTATCTACCGCCATTCAAATTGTAAGATTTCATCGATTTCTATTTCAATTCAAAACATGGCAAACCGATAAGGCATGTCATTACCAAATTTAATAATACTAATTTCAACGCTCTAATTTCATCATTTCTATGTATAACAAACACTTTAATATATTCATCATCTAAATGTTGCGTTAAGATTATTAAGTAAACATAATCTAACATATCAAAGATTCAATGATTAAATATAATAAATTTAATGTTTAAATATTATTAGTTAAAAACTAATATCAAAAAGTTATGTAATCCAATGTTGTTTTACACTATTCATACTAAATTAATATAGCATAATCATTTAGTATTTTCATTTAAAACAAATATTAAAACTTATTACTTTTCTAAGTATTAAAAATTTTCTTTCATTAAAAATTGTTGCTATAATAATAGCTAATAAATTAAAGGGGGAAAAATAATGACAAGTTTAGAAACTTATTTCAAAAACAGTCAGCCACTTGATCAGTACATTGAGGATATGACTGAAAACCAAGAAAATTTACTTACAATTTATAAATCATTCTCACTTCCTCAAGATGATGAACGTCTTGAAAAAATCAAATCTTTACCTTACAGCAAAGTACTTGTAATAACAGAAGATTGGTGCGGAGATGCTATGATGAATCTTCCTATTCTAAAACATATTAGTGAAGCATTACACTTGGAAGTCAGAGTATTCCATCGCGATGAAAATACTGATTTAATAGATCAATACTTAACAAATGGCACGGCTAGATCTATTCCAATATTTGTCTTTCTAAATGATGATTTTGAACAACAAACTGTTTGGGGCCCTCGTGCTAGACAAGTCCAAAACTTTGTAGATGACACGCGCTCAAAATTACCTGGAAAAGACGACCCTACATTTAAAGATAAATCAGCAGAAACACACACAATTATTGCAAATCGTTACAAAACAGACTCACAAATGTGGAAACATGTTTACGATTCAATCTTAGATAAATTAATCACTAAATAATTAAACACGTATGAATTGGATGAGCTTTACTACAATTCATACGTGTTTTTATTGAAGTTTAATTTCTACTATTAAATATCTTTTTTAGATGCATAGAATAGATTAATAATAAATAAAATAACAATTGAAGCTGAGGTAATAAACCATTGCCAATTACTGAATGTATAATCTCCAGAAGTCGTTTTCGATGTTAAATAACTAAATGGAATATATTTTAATGAGTCTTGTATGTTATCTCCAATTTTTGGAATCATTGGTAAGAAAGGCTCTGCAAAAGGCACAATCAATACTAAGAAAATTCCTAATGTGAAAATAAGCGCTGTTTTAGGCACTACTAATGCAAATAAATATAATAGTAATCCAAAGAATAAATGGAACATTAGGAAAAACCATAGTAATTCAAAAATTTTATCCATTTTAATATTTTTACCATCTACAATACCTTGAACAATTAAAACAAATGCAACAAGAATAGCTGTTATTAATATAGCAATTAGTATAATAGAAACAACTTTTGCAACAACATAACCCACACGACTCGATGTTTTATTCATATATAATTGAATCGTACCTTGAGAAATATCACGTGTAATTGTTTTAATTACAAAAAGTAGACCCATAATAGAAAAGAACCAACTACCAATTGAAAGTAATGTATTACCATTCATTTCATCAGATTGTTGAACAAATAAAATTGTAAATCCAATCATTGGTAAAATCGTCAATAATAATGCTAAGTAAGTTAAAGGACTTTTAAATATACTAATCAAGTCATATTTTACGAGTTGTATACTGTTCATTATTGGCCACCTTTCTGATTGATATTAAAGTACGTATCACGTAACGAACTTTTACGTGTTTCAATAAATTCAGGGAAAATTTCTTTACTTGCTAACCCTCGTAATATGTCTTTATAGCTTTTTTGAGCCTTTAATATAACTTCTCCTGTTTCTTTTTGAGACTGTATAACATCAAAATGTTCATTTAAATAAGCTAATCCTGCCTCAAAGTCACCTGCTTCAAGATTCAATACCGTAGAATCTGTTGGAGCACCTTCTTTCATATCAACATCTTGTACAAATGTTCCATCTCTTAAAAAGACTGCTCTATCACAAATTAACTCTATGTCTTCAAGTTTATGACTTGAAATCAGGATTTTCATATCTAGTTCTTGAACAAGTGATTGTATCGTTTTTAAAACATCAATTGAACCGTCAGGATCCATTCCATTTGTTGGTTCATCTAAAATTAAATATTTGGGCTTATTCATTAAAGACACTGCAATAGCTAACTTTTGTTTCATACCCATTGAATATTTTTTAATTTTCTTTTTTATATAACCGCGCATTCCAAATGCATCGATAATTTGATCAGCATACTTTTTATCAAATCCTTTTCCTAACACATTTGCAAAAAGCTTCAAGTTATATAAGCCAGATTTATTATCGTATAATTTAGGATGCTCAATTAAATAACCTACGTTTTCTTTATTACTTAGTTGAACTTCACCTTTATAATTTACAATGTTGCCATTCATCACTTTCATTAAAGTGGTTTTACCCACTCCATTTTTACCTATTAAACCAACAATTTGACTATGGCCAAAATCAAAATCAATATGGTCTAATACATTATTACTACCATATGTTTTAGTAATTTGTTTTAACTGCATAATGCGCCTCCTTTAATGTTAATTTAGCTTTCTATATTGAATGATATAATTTATTCCTAAAAATATAACACTTAGTGACAAAAAGCCATAGTTAAAGAAATTTTTAAAATATTTTAAATGTTCAAAGTCATAATCAAATAGTAATGAACAACCAATAATGATAATTGCAATGACAAACGGTAAGAAAAATAACATCCCTAGCACATAAGGAATAAATGAAATATATTCTGCCTTTTGTTCTGTATAACGCTTAAAGCCTAATGGTATGGCAAAGAAGTTGATGGCAATATAAGAAAATGGCAATGTGAAGTTAATGTTAATTGTATTATTTGTATAGTTATCATTGGAAATACCATATAAAGATAAAATGCCTGCACCAATAAAAGTAAATACCAAAACAGTTATATAGTTCGCATTTAATAAAGATAATTTAGAAACCGGTAAACTAGCAAAAAAGTCGTAGGATTGTTTGTGTCCTAACTTTTTATTAAATCGAAAAACATGTCCTGAATCTAAAACTGAAATAACTACCAGTACCATAACAAGTGCAGAATAAATCACTTTATTCATCAAGGTGTCATGATTCAAAATTAATTGTAAAGGCGAAATAACAAGTAAAACTGCATATAAAACAATCGTCCATTTACGTAACTTAAGGTTTCGAATAAGTAAATTTTTCATCTTATACCTCCCGCGTTGTTAATTATTAGAAAGGTCCTAAACATTCTTTTGGGTACCTTTTTCGAGGTAAACCATTAAGTCTTCAATTGTTGGACTAGTGATTGCAACGGCGTTCCCAAATATTTCATAAAACACATTGGCTTGAGTTGTTAG
Organism: Staphylococcus ureilyticus; assembly: GCF_025558845.1. Taxonomy (NCBI): domain Bacteria; kingdom Bacillati; phylum Bacillota; class Bacilli; order Caryophanales; family Staphylococcaceae; genus Staphylococcus; species Staphylococcus ureilyticus. The sequence continues at coordinate 1,693,591 of NZ_CP094825.1, forward strand.
TGCAGTATAACCCGTTTTATTACTTTCAAAGTATTGAGTTAATTGCCTTAACTCTTCATCAATTTGATCGGAATCACCTTTGACAATTTTAAACTGATTTAAAAGTTTATCTAAAAAATCATTCAAAATAACTTCTCCATCTTTAATATAGACTAAATAATCAGCAATTTTTTCCAAATCAGAAATAATATGCGTTGATAAAAAAACAGTCTTTTTCTCATCAATAAGTTCTTTTTGAATGATATCTAAAACTTCATTTCTAACAATAGGATCTAGGCCTGAAGTAGGTTCATCTAAAATAAATAATTCCGCTTGATGGCTAAATGCGATTGCAATAGATAACTTCATCTTCATTCCTGTAGAAAATGTTTTAATCTTTTTATTAAAAGGTAAACCAAACAACTCAACATAATATTTAAAAATATCATGACTCCAATAACTATAAAATGGCGCAATATAACTTTCTGTTTTCTTTATTGTCCATTTATCATTAAGATATAACTCAGAATAAATAAAACCAATTTTATCTTTTATTGCTACAGCATTATTTTTCATTTTTTGGTTAAAAACGAATATTTCACCATCATTAGGTTCAATTAAATCCATGATTAACCTGATAATTGTCGTTTTACCAACACCATTTGCTCCGATAAAACCAGTTACAAATCCTTGAGGGACTTTAAATGAAATATCATTTAATTGAAATTCTTTAAAATGATAATTAATGTTTTTCAATTCTATTGCATTCATTCGTCGTCCTCCTCATAAATCAACGCTAATATTTCTTGTAACTCTGATAAAGTCATCCCAATGGTCTTGGCTTCTTTACTCATTGATTTAGCTAAGGATTCTATAACTATAAATTGTTTTTCTTTTAAAATTGAACTGTCCTGCTCCTTCACAAATGTACCTTTTCCTCTTATAGTAAAAACAAAACCATCTTTTTCTAAATCTTCGTAGGCACGCTTTGTGGTGATTACACTGACACTTAAATCCTGTGCTAATTCTCTCATTGAAGGCAAATGTTCTCCAGGAGCAACGTATCCTTTTAAAATGTTCTCTTTTACTTGTTGTTTGATTTGCTCATAAATCGGCCTTTCACTACTATTTTTTAAAAGTATTTTCATTAACGTCCTCCCCTATAACTGTATATACACAATATATACACACTTGTAAAGTCAAAATTTCATTTTAAATAAAAATTTACAGTGATTGAAAATTTTGTTTTAAATATTAAAACCAATAACTATATCGTTTAAAATAAAAAAGGCTAACCCACATAAAAAATGGGTAGCCTTACTCTTAGTAAGAAAGAAATTGTTGTCTCTATCTTACTATTTATTTCCTTTTATGATTTTGGTTATTTCTTTTGCGTCTATCATTACTTCTATTTATAAATGCACAAATCATAAACATAATTGCTGCAATTAATAATTTTATACCTGAATTTTCATGTCCAGTAGCTTGTAAATAATAACCAACGACAAACAATACAATAGCAATAACCACAAATATTTTTGTTAAATGCTTCACTATACTCACCTCAAATAATTATATTGTATCAAAATTCACTCGCAATTTCTAAAACTCATTCGTACTATTTCTATTTAAATTTATTATTTTATTAATTTCCATTACACACAATAGAATATATTGTTTGCAGTTTACACTTGGCGGTGCTAAAATATAATTGTATCCACGAATTATACTACACAACCCCAAGTCTGCGCTATCAGACTTGGGGTTTTTTGTGTAAGGCCACCTATTTGTCTTTCCACTTATCTTCTAACCAAACACGGAATACAACAAGTAAGCCACCTGTTATTAAAGTTACTAATATTTCTTGCCACCACGTAATCATACTACACCCCCCACAAAAAAAGTACCATGTAGGATTTTGATGGCCTATCTATATTCTAACACAAAACAGAACACTTGTTCGTATAAAATGACCTTGAATTTATTTTTTTCTTATAAAATGTTTGCAACGCTTTAATTTTGACTGATTTCAAGATAATATAGTTATATCATTTAAAAAGTAAAGAGAGGTTAACAAACTATGAATCCTTTAGCTTTAGATTTAAACGAACAACTATCTAAATCCAATCCAGAAATTGCAGATATGCTTTCTGATTTAGGCAAATTAATGTATTATCCAAAAGGCATTTTATCACAATCTGCAGAAGCAAAAGCTACTAAGTATAATGCCACAATTGGTATGGCAACATATAAAGATAGTAAAATGTATGCTGAAACGTTAAATGATATGTTCAATCATTTAGAACCAAATGACATCTTTCCGTACGCACCTCCTCAAGGTTTAGAAGCACTTCGCGATTTATGGCAACAAAAAATGTTGAAAGACAATCCTGATTTAACTGCAAATCACATGACAAGACCTATTGTTACGAATGCATTGACACACGGTCTATCTATTGTGGGAGATATGTTTGTTGATAGCGGAGACACAATTTTACTACCATCACATAATTGGGGTAACTATAAATTAGTATATAGTACAAGACATAGTGCTGAAATTGAAACATATGATATCTTCGATGAGCATGGACATTTTACCACTGAACAACTTGTTCATACTTTAGAACAATATAACAAAGATAAAGTTATTTTAATCCTAAATTATCCTAATAACCCAACTGGCTATACGCCTACTAAAGATGAAGTAGCCGTTATTGTCGATGCTATCAAATCACTTGCAGAGCGTGGCACTAATGTTATTGCATTAATAGACGACGCTTACTATGGTTTATTCTATGAAGATGTTTACACGCAATCTCTATTTACTGCATTAACAAATTTACATTTGCCTAATTTATTACCTATCCGCTTAGATGGAGCTACTAAAGAATTCTTTGCATGGGGGTTACGTGTTGGATTTATTAGTTTTGGTGTGAACGATCCTATTACAAAACAAGTCTTAGAAGCCAAAGTAAAAGGGTTAATTAGAAGTAATATTTCTAGTGGACCAATGCCTTCTCAAAGTGCAGTTAAATATGTACTTGAAAACCATGATCAATTTGACAAAGAGATTCAAAAGAATATAGTTACATTAAATGCAAGATACCAAACTACAAAATCTGTTGTTTATGACGAAAAATATTCAACATATTGGCAACCCTATGATTTTAACTCTGGATACTTTATGGCGCTTAAAGTTAAAAATGTTAATCCAGAACAGTTACGTAAGCATTTAATCGAAAATTATTCTATCGGGGTAATTGCATTAAATGGTTCTGACATTAGAATTGCTTTTAGTTGTGTAGAAAAAGATGATATCCCTCATGTCTTTGATTCAATAGCTAAAGCCATTTCTGATTTACAAAATGTATAAAAAAGTCACTGGGACATAAAGTTCTTGGCCAAGTAAAAAAGGGCAATTTCTATTGAAATCATATAGAAATTGCCCTTCTCAATATTGTGTTAATTATAGTTAGCTCATTGAGCTACTACCTGGTTTGATATAGAGCCTTGTTTTTTAAAGTTTTTTAATGTGGAATTACATGTGAATGAGTTGTATTCTAGCGAGACGCTTGGGGGAACAGTATAAGCTGAAGATCACAGGATGAAGCTGCCCCCCTAAGAAAGCGAGTCAACAATACGAAATACTGAAGAATAAAGAAGCACGCAGATGGATTAAATTATATCATTAAATCATCTGTGTGCTATTTTTCTAGGATTTATATATCAGTATCTCTTTAATTTATTGTTGTTGTTTTAAAACACGAGACATTTCTTCAATTTTACCAGCATGTAAAGGAATATGAATGGCATTTAATACCAACAATTCGTCTAACGTATTACAACCTGCAATGGTTTCAGTTAATTCTGCTTGTAGTTCTTCATCTGAAATTTTTTGAGCACGCTCTGGTAAGGTTTGTAAATCGTTCAAGATTTCATCTATTTTTGGTACTGTTTCATCTCCCCAATTTTCTGGTGAGGATCCATAACCAAATAAACGTGTGTATTTCTCTACATCTACTGTATTTTTATCATATAAAGATAATGCAGATTCAAATATAGTTAAAACATGACCATATTGCCAATGTATTGTATTTGGGAATAAATCAATTTTATCGTCCAATACTTGATCATTACTCCAATTATCATAACCTGAAATTAAATAATTAACACCCATATCAATAACATCATATACTGATTTCTTTGTCATAATTTAATCCCCTCCACTCTTCAAATATCGTGCAACTTAAATATAATGTGGCTATAAAAACGTACATCCACTCTCTACCCTTTTATTTAATACTTATTCACATAAGTAAAATTATTATAAACAATGTATATTTTAATTATTAATATCTAATCCATCGATTCAAAATTTAGATATAATTTATAATCAAAAAGCATACACTGACACCTTTGTATTATCACTAGTAAATCTCCAGTTTAATAACACGTTTGTTTTGCTTTAACTTATACTATGATATATGAAAAAGACGTTTCTCAAAAAATTTGTTTAAATGAGAAACGTCCATGAGTATCTTCTATAAAGTTTGTTTTTAATTTTTATATTATTTCGTCATATCAACCAACTAAACATGGATGTGATAAATATTTTACATCATGCCTGGCATGCCACCCATACCTGGTTGTGGTTCATTGTTATTTTCTTCAGGAATATTAGCAACAACTGCTTCTGTTGTTAAGAACATAGCTGCAACACTTGCTGCGTGTTGAAGTGATGATCGTGTTACTTTAGTTGGATCTACAATACCAGCTTCAAGCATATTCACCCATTCATTAGTAGCAGCATTAAAGCCAACGCCTACTTCTGAATTTTTAAGTCTTTCAACTATAATTGAGCCTTCTAAGCCAGCATTTTCTGCTATCTGACGTACAGGTGCTTCTAGAGCTTTTAAGACGATATTAACCCCTGTAGCTACGTCGCCTTCAGCTTCAATTTTTGATACTTCATCAAAAATGTTCATAAATGCTGTACCACCGCCTGCTACAATTCCTTCTTCAACGGCAGCTCTTGTAGAGTTTAAAGCATCTTCAATACGTAATTTACGCTCTTTTAACTCTGTTTCACTTGCTGCACCAACTTTAATTACTGCAACACCGCCTGCTAATTTCGCTAAGCGTTCCTGTAATTTTTCTCTATCAAAATCAGAATCAGTTTCATCAATTTGTGCTTTGATTTGACTTACTCTTGCATCGATATTGTTTTGATCACCATCACCATCGACAACTGTAGTATTGTCTTTAGTAATTTCAGCTTTATTAGCAGTACCAAGCATATCAATTGTTGCATCTTTAAGTTCTAAGCCTAAATCGTCAGTAATCACTTGTGCACCTGTTAAAATTGCTAAATCTTCTAACATTGCTTTGCGACGATCACCAAATCCAGGCGCTTTTACTGCAACTGCTGTAAACGTGCCACGCATACGGTTTAATACTATATTTGTTAATGCATCGCCTTCAACATCGTCAGCTACTATTAAAATTGGACGATTAGCTTGAACTACTTGTTCCAATAACGGTAAAATATCTTGGAAAGATGAAATCTTTTTATCTGTAATTAAAATATATGGTCTTTCTAACTCTGCAACCATTTTATCTGAATCTGTGACCATATATGGAGATTGATAACCTCTGTCGAATTGCATACCTTCTACAACTTCTAATTCGGTATTAAAGCCACTTGATTCTTCAATTGTAATCACACCATCATTTCCAACTTTTTCCATTGCTTCAGAAATATATTTACCAATTTCTTCATCAGCTGCTGAAATAGAACCAACTTGTGCTATTTCATTTTTATTATCTACATTTTGTGAAATTTCATGTAAAGCTTCAATCGCTACTTCTACAGCTTTGTCAATACCTTGACGTAGTCCAACTGGGTTAGCACCGCTTGTAACATTTTTCAAACCTTCTTGAATCATTGCTTGTGCTAATACAGTAGCTGTAGTTGTACCGTCTCCAGCAATTTCATTTGTCTTGTTCGCTACTTCTTGTACTAATTTAGCACCCATATTTTCATAAGGATCTTCTAATTCAATTTCTTTTGCAATTGTTACACCGTCATTAGTAATTAATGGTGAAGTGTATTCTTTATCTAATACAACATTACGTCCTTTAGGACCAATTGTAACTTTGACAGCATTTGCTAATTTATCTACACCTCTTAGCATAGATTGACGTGCATCTTCAGAGAACTTTAAATCTTTAGCCATATTTCTTAACCTCCATGTTGTTAGTATATTTTATCGTAGTTATAATTTTTATTATTCAATAATTGCTAAAATATCATCTTCGTTTAGAATTAAATATGTTTCGTCCCCACGTTTAACTTCTGTGCCAGCGTATTGTTGAAAAACAACGTTATCGCCTTCATTCACTTCAGGAGCAACTCGAGAACCATCTTTTAAAATACGTCCTGCACCTACTGCAATTATCGTACCTTCATTTGACTTCTCTTTAGCGCTATCTGTTAATACAATACCACTTTTTGTTGTTTGCTCTTGTTCTATTTTTTGAATAATTACTCGGTTACCTAATGGTTTTAACATTGATTGTTCCTCCTTAGAATTGGAAATCTTTAGCACTTTATTACCTTGAGTGCTAATCTATTTTCTATAATAATCAAAGTTGGTCAATATTTCAAGTTAAAACCATCGTTGTATATTTTGTGTATGAACATAATTTACGCTAAAATAAGATATAAACTATTTTTGGAGGTTCATTATGTCTCGTTTGTGGGTATCCATATTGACATTAGTTATTTATGGTCTAGCACAATATGGTGTTTTATTTTTACATATGGCTGGTTTTTTCAGCAATTTAAGTGGTAAATCGTTAATGTTTACCAATATTTATACACAAGTGATTTTATTTATAATTGCATCCATCATTATCATTATAATCAATAATTTCATTGCTAATCCAACACAATTAGAACAACAAACAAAAGAGAAGAAACGCTACGCAATACTATGGGCACTCGTTGGATATGTTAGTGTTATGGTTTATCAAATCATTGCTAATTTAATTAATATGTTTGTATTAGGTGGACCGCAATCAAGTCCAAATACAGAAAGGTTAATGAAAGTCGCTCAAGATATACCTGTCTTCATTATTTTAATTTCAATTGTAGGCCCAATTCTTGAAGAATATGTGTTTAGAAAAGTTATCTTTGGTGAGTTATATCAACTTATGAAAGGTAATAAGACCCTAAAATTCATTGTAGCTTCGGTAGTAAGTTCTATTATATTTAGTGCTGCACACGGTGACCCAGCTTTCTTCATCATTTACTTTGGTATGGGAATGATTTTTTCAGGATTATATGCATTTACTAAGCGCATATGGGTTCCTATTGCTGTACATATGATGCAAAATGGTTTTGTAGTAATTATTCAAGTTTTAATTGGACCAGAAAAAATAAAAGAGTTACAAGAAACTACTTCATTTATTTTTAATCTTATTGTTTAACTAACATTTTATTATAAAATAAGAAAATAGTTACATTCTCAAAATAAAGGGTTAATCCATCTTATGAAATGGATTAACCCTTTTTATATTTTAGTTATTCATTATTTTTGTTTTTACGATGAACAAAGTAACCAACTACGACACCTACAAAGATAATAAAAATAGCTGTTATTAAAGCAAATAATATACGTTCAAATTTTATATCAATAGTATTTTTTGAATCTTTTTCTGCAGTTTCAGTCATTTCTTCATCGCCACTAGAGTGATACTCATATTTACCTGTAGCACTTTCCGTTTTGGGATTTTTCAAATCTGGCATAGAACCAATTTCACCTGTAATCAAAGCTAAAACTTGATTATCTAAATTTTTATAATAATCCTGCGATTTTAATGGGTTAAAATACTGAAATTTAAAATAATTCGTTCCTTTCTGTAACTCATTTAAAAAAGCATTATCATCAAATCGTTGTGGTCTTAATATGGATAAAATTTCTCTATTAGAAATTTTTTCTTCACCATTGTTTAATTGTTTTACTTGGTTTACAACAAAAGGATTATATTTAAATGAACCGGTAGACATTTGGTTAAATCTATTTAAAATTTGACGGTCACTTTTTGTATGCGTCGACGCTTGATTTGTATCTTCTTTAACTGCTAAATCTCCATAATTAAAATCACTTTGATATTTATTTGATTGTGCATTTTCACTTGACCCTTTTAAGTTCGGACGCGCAGAATATGATGGTTTGATTAGTTTTGTTGGTTGATACGCATCTCCATTACCACTCTCATGATTTCCATTACTTGGTGTATTGGGATAATGAGAGTTTGACGGTGGTGTCAAATTAGGTCGGTCAGGCTTTGTCGGTGTTCCTGTACCTCCATTTGAACCGGTTGTATTTCCATCGTTGGGTTTATCTGGTTTTGGCGATGAACCTCCATCTTCATTTGGTCGGTCAGGCTTTGTCGGTGTTCCTGTACCTCCATTTGAACCGGATGTATTTCCATCATTGGGTTTGTCTAGTTTTGGTGATGAACCTCCACCTTCATTTGGTCGGTCAGGCTTTGTCGGTGTTCCTGTACCTCCATTTGAACCGGATGTATTTCCATCACTGGGTTTGTCTGGTTTTGGCGATGAACCTCCACCTTCATTTGGTCGGTCAGGCTTTGTCGATGTTCCTGTACCTCCATTTGAACCGGATGTATTTCCATCACTAGGTTTGTCTGGTTTTGGCGATGAACCTCCACCTTCATTTGGTCGGTCAGGCTTTGTCGATGTTCCTGTACCTCCATTTGAACCGGATGTATTTCCATCACTAGGTTTGTCTGGTTTTGGCGATGAACCTCCACCTTCATTTGTATCAGGCGTGTCTCCTTCACTTGGTTCATCTGGTTTTAAAGATGTATCTTCATCTTTATCAGGTTGGTCAGGTTTTGATGTTTCTCCTGTATCACCGTCTTCATTTGTATCAGACGTGTCCCCTTCGCTTGGTTCATCTGGTTTTGAAGGTGATTCTTCATCTTTATTGGGTTTGTCTGGTTTTGATGTTTCTCCTGTATCACCGTCTCCATTTGTATCAGAAGTGTCTCCTTCGCTTGGTTCATCTGGTTTTGAAGATGTATCTTCATCTTTATCAGGTTGGTCAGGTTTTGATGTTTCTCCTGTATCACCGTCTTCATTTGTATCAGAAGTGTCTCCTTCGCTTGGTTCATCTGGTTTTGAAGGTGATTCTTCATCTTTATTCGGTTGGTCAGGTTTTGATGTTTCTCCTGTATCACCGTCTTCATTTGTATCAGAAGTGTCTCCTTCGCTTGGTTCATCTGGTTTTGAAGATGTATCTTCATCTTTATCAGGTTGGTCAGATTTTGCCGTCTCTTCTGTACCACCCTCTTCATTTGTATCAGATATGTCTCCTTCACTTGGATTGTCGGGTTGAATGTGTGTATCACTTCCATCATTGTTAGAAGCATTATCATTCAATGAATCATAGTTTTCATCTGATTTTAAATTATCATCTGTCAATTCATTTTTTATTATATTATTATTTTCAACGTTAGAGACAGAATTTTCTTTATCGTCTACGTTATAAAGGTTGGAAATTGAAGGTGCAAAATATGAACGTCTCAATTCATCAGTTTCAGCAAATTTATTCTTTGTGCCAGTCGATGTGTTATTATTTTGATCTTCAACAGCTTGAATTGGTTTAGATATTAAAGAGGCACTTATTGCAAAAGCGAAGCCAGAGATTAATACTTTATTCATTTTATACCCTTTCATTTTCTCACCTCCATATTAGTAATCCTTGCATTCATTATAATTATATTAGAAAGCTCACTTTTTTTCATTAAATAGATGGTTATTGAAAGGAAAAAGTAATAAATCTGAAATTTTTTGTAAAAACCCTATTTACAAACTCAGGTATAATTATTATACTAGATATATATTTTGAATTAATAAAGGAGCTACTATAATGGGAATTTTCTCTAAAAAATCAAAAGATTTAGATGCATTTCAAAATGCAATCGAAACAAGACGTACAATTTATAGTTTAGATAAAGAAATTTCAATTTCTGATAAAGAAGTTGAAAATATAATTGAACATGCAGTTAAACATGTACCATCTTCATTTAACTCTCAATCTACACGTATTGTTTTATTGTTAAATGATAACCATGATAAATTTTGGGAAATTACAAAAGAAGCACTGAAAAATACAATGGGACCTGATCGTGATTTCCAACCGACTGCTGATAAAATTGATAATTTTAAACATTCATATGGAACAATTTTATATTTTGAAGACGAAGAAGTCATCGAAGGCTTACAAAATCAAATGCCTAATTACGCAGAAAATTTTGCAATTTGGTCTAATCAGACAAACGCAATGCATCAATTCGCTATTTGGACAGCACTAAGCACTGAAGGTATTGGGGCTTCATTACAGCATTATAACCCACTTGTAGATGTAGCTGTTTCTGAAGCTTTTGATATTCCAAAAACATGGAAACTGATGGCACAAATGCCTTTCGGTAATATTCGTGAAGCAGCTAATGAAAAAGAATTTAATGATATAAGCAAACGATTCCTTATAAAAAAATAAAAGATTAAATATATGGAATGACATGTTATTATACATTCACCATCAAAAACGTGGACAAAAATGCATTCCTTTTCTATCAATGTTAGTATGATTGCCAAAATATGAGGCTTAGACTTCTGTGTCTTCGCCTCTTTTTTTCATATCTAGATATAATACAATTTATCATATTTTGAATTTTCTAAATATATTTAGTATATTTAGTCTAATACTAATTTAAGGGGTGAAATTGATGAATATAGAAATCTTTCAACTTAAAATTGAACCAGCAAATGTTTCTTTTAATGAAGCAACCATTAAAAATTGGTTCTCTAATTATGTGACGACTGACACAGATGTTGTTGTATTGCCAGAAATGTGGAACAACGGATATGCCTTACCCCAATTGAACAAACTAGCAGATCAACAATTATCACGAAGTTTTGAGTTCATTTCAAAATTAGCTATTCAGTATCAAGTAGATATTGTAGCAGGCTCTGTATCTAATATCATGAAAGAAAGTGTATATAACACTGCCTTTGCAGTATCTAAGCAAGGCTATTTAATCAATAGTTACGATAAGGTACATCTTGTACCAATGTTAGATGAACCACTCTTTATGAGTCCAGGCAATGCTGTTCCTGAACCATTTACACTTTCTAACGGAGTAAAAATTGCTCAAATTATTTGTTATGACTTGCGTTTCCCTGAGATACTACGTTATCCAGCACGTAAAGGTGCAGAAATCGCATTTTATGTAGCACAGTGGCCAAGTGTTAGATTAGACCATTGGATAGCATTATTAAAAGCACGTGCGATAGAAAATGATATGTTTGTCGTCGGTTGTAATACCTGTGGTGACGATGGTAAAACTGAGTATGCTGGTAACTCAATAATTATTAATCCAAATGGTGAAATTATAGATCAACTCAATGATAAAGAAGGAAGATTAAATTGTTCGTTAAATTTAGATGAGGTTTCTAAACAACGTGAAGCAATACCTGTATTTAAAAATTTGAGACCTCATCTTTATAAATAAACATAAAAAACCGTGAGCTTGGGAGGGACTCACGGTTTTTTGTAACTTATTATTAAGGGAATGTTTTATACAGTTATTTCTCTATCTATTTTTGGGGATGTTATTAATTATGAAAAAAATTAGTGAATTTACCGATTAAAATGATAAATTGAATGATGTTTCCGATAGCTTACATGTTTAAATTTTAAATTGTCTCTGTTATAGACAATGTTAAAATAGATTTGATTTGAGACTGGGAAAGGTCTACAAATACAAATTTAAGGGATTTGCTTAACGTATTAAGCGAGTTGTGTACTAATTTAGTACTATTTTACGAAACCACTAGCTATTACTGAAAAGGTTCTTGTCACAACATCAGCCTCCTCTTATCCGTATTCAAAGAAATGAAACCAACAACTAAACTTGTAACTCCAATAACTATACGAAGATACAGTCACAATTTAGTAAAGTCAATTAGACTCCTGCTCAAAAGCCTAATTAACAACATCATTTAAACGGTTAAGTCTAAATAATTTTATCACTTCTTTGTGATACAAGTATATTAAACCATGAATTTTTGAAATTGCGTTTAATAATTCCTAACTCGTTATATTTCATACTTATTTGTTAAGAATTATATGTTAAAATTAAAAAGATAAGAAATACAAACAGTTAGGAATACAAAACATACACTTAAGCAATGAGACGCCTAAAATATAATTAAAATTGTATAATACGGGTGAGGAGAGAATAGCCATGTTAAGGGGAATTGATAACAAAATTGAAAACTTAGCACGATATCTGCAACAAAGAAATAATCTTGATCATCTTGAATTCCTAAAACTCCGTTTAGGCATGCAAGTTTTTGTTAGCAATCTTGCGAAAACTATTGTAGTTTATGGCATTTCTATCCTTTGCCATATATTTTTATACACTCTAACTGTACACTTATCATATTACTTGATTAGACAATATGCACACGGTGCACATGCAAAGTCATCGCTTTCGTGCCATATTCAAAACATTGTCTTATTTGTTTTACTACCTTGGTTTATTGGGTATATAGAAGTGGACATTATCCTAATATATATGCTTGCTTTGTTAGGTTTTATCATTTTAGTTATTTATGCACCTTCAGCAACTAAAAAACAACCTATCCCTTTAAAACTTAGAAAAGGTAAAAAAATCAAAACAATTGTTGTAACTTTATTATTATTGTTTGTTTCACTAATCTTAAAGGAGCCGTATTCACAATTTGTGCTTTTAGGCATTACACTTATTGCGTTTGCCCAACTCCCAATATTTTTTCCAAAGGAGGATGTTTAAATATGCATATTTTTGAATCTATTATAAACTTATTCGTTAAATTCTTTAGTGTTTTAGGAGCAGTTTCAGGTGGTAAAGTTTGCAGTGCTTTTTTTGATGAGCCAGAAGTTCCAAAAGAAATAACAGATTTATACAAATAATCTATTCATTAGAAAGAGTGTATAAGTATGGTAGTTTTTAATTCGGTAGTACTAGCATCAATTCAAGCAGTACTATTATTTTTTAATATTAAGACTTTAACAAGTATCAAATATGGTTTTAGGGATTATATCGCAATGATTTGCATTATAATCCCTTCAACTGTTCTTTATTACTTTTTCAATGAAAAAGCGACCATTTTTTTATTAGTAGCTATCGTTATATTTATGTATAAAAGGAAACAAACCATTGGTGTCGTGGCAGCATTAATCAGTTTTTTCATCTTATATATGGCTAATTTTATTTCTATTTGGTTAGCTACTCAATTAATAGAAGTTATCACATTAAATTATATTTTCAGCTCATTCTATGCAGTGAGTTTTATCATAATTGCAATAAGTTTAGGATACATAATAAAATATTTTTTCATAAAAATGTCAACTTCATTTTTATCATTAAATAAAATATATCTTTCAATTGTATGTTTATTTTTACTCACAGTTTTACTGTTAATTTATTTTTATTTGCCAAATTCAATTTTGTCTTTTTCAGATATTAAATTTGTAGTAATCATGTATGCTGTGGTTATCATTACTACGGCTATTTTAATCATTACTATTTCCTTCAGCATTATACGTCAAATCCAATATAAACGTAATATTAAAGAAATAGAAAATTATTATAAATATACGTTACAAATTGAAAAGATTAATAATGAGATGCGTAAGTTTCGACATGATTATGTTAATATCCTTTCAACATTATCTGATTATATTCGAGAAAATGATATGGAAGGTTTACGCAAGTATTTCAATGAAGAAATCATACCTATGCAAGATAATATGCAAATGAAAACACTTAAAATTAATGGTATTGAAAATTTAAAAGTCCGTGAAATTAAAGGTTTAATCACAACTAAAATATTACAAGCTCAAGAAAAAAATATAAGATTAAGTATTGAAGTTCCAGAGCCAATTGAAAAAATTGATATGCCCATTATCAATTTGAGTAGAATTATTGGTATTTTATTAGATAATGCTATAGAAGCTTCAGAAAAAATAGAGGATGATCCTCTAATTCGCATTGCTTTTATCAAAAATGAAGACGATTCAGTTATGTTTATCATCATGAACAAATGTAAGCCTGATATGCCTAGAGTACATACTTTATTCCAAGAAAATTATTCAACAAAAGGAAAAAATCGTGGTTTAGGATTATCTAACTTAAAAGAAATAACCGATGCAACTTCCAATGTTTTATTAGATACAACTATAGACAATAACTACTTTATTCAAAAAGTAGAAATATTAAATTCTAATTCATAAGGATGTGTAAATATGAAAATATTCATTTGTGAAGATGATGTAAGACAACGTGAAAATATAGTTTCTATTATCAATAATTACATCATGATAGAAGAAAAACCAATGGAAATTGAAGTAGCTACGTCAGATCCTTATGAGGTATTGGAACGTGCAAAGGAACTTAAAGATATTGGTTGTTATTTTCTTGATATACAATTAGAGGCCGATATTAACGGTATTAAATTAGCAAGTGAGATTAGAAAATATGATCCTGTGAGCAATATCATATTTGTCACAAGTCATAGTGAGCTCACTTATTTAACCTTTGTATATAAAGTTGCTGCTATGGATTTCATCTTCAAAGATGATCCTGACGAATTAAAATCCAGAGTGATCGATTGCCTCGAAACTTCAGAAACTCGATTGAAATTACTTTCAAAAGAAAGCACGGTTGAAACAATCGAACTTAAACGCGGCAGCAATTCTATTTATGTACAATACGATGATGTCATGTTCTTTGAATCATCTTCGAATTCGCATCGTTTGATTGCTCACTTGGACAATAGGCAAATTGAATTTTATGGTAATTTAAAAGAAATTGATAATTTAGACGAGCGTTTTTTCAGATGTCATAATAGTTTTGTTGTCAATAGACACAATATTGAATCCATTGATTCTAAGTCACGTATT
Source organism: Staphylococcus ureilyticus (assembly GCF_025558845.1). Taxonomy (NCBI): domain Bacteria; kingdom Bacillati; phylum Bacillota; class Bacilli; order Caryophanales; family Staphylococcaceae; genus Staphylococcus; species Staphylococcus ureilyticus. The sequence goes on from NZ_CP094825.1 coordinate 1,708,614, forward strand.
GTTTATTTCAAAAATAATGAACACTGCTATGCTTCTGTACGTAATGTTAAAAAAATTTAATACATAAACTAAAAGGCTGAGACTACAAAAATGTCTCAGCCTTTTAACATCACTCTTCAATTTATTGTGTGAAACTCATATATGCGTTCAGCTTAAATCAACCTTCAACACCCATTCAACCTTAATCACCTTAACTTGAGAGAATTATTGAAGTCCTTCCCTTTCTTTTTAATAATCAAGTAACACTTGAACTTCATCTAAAGTAGGTATACTCTCAATAGCGCCATATTTTGTAGTAACTTTTGCAGCAACGATGTTACTAAATTGAAGCATAGTTCCACCTTCTCGTTTTAATGCTTCTATCGGATTGATAATATCAGATGCTGCTAATCTATTAATTAATGCACCTATAAAAGCATCACCGGCACCAGTCGTATCTATTGCTTTCACTTTATAACCACCATGACTAAGCACGGTACCATCTTTGAAATGAATTTCAGCACCTTCTTTACCCTTAGTGTATATAACAGCTTCTACACTACCTTGGAATAACCAAGCGATTGCTTCTTTTTCATCTTTTTTTCCAGTGACGAATGACAATTCTTCGTCTGAAATTTTAAGTATATGTGCTGATGGCAAGAATTCACGAATTGCATTTTTACATTCCGCTTCACTTGGCCATAATGGCAACCGTACGTTAGGATCAAATATAATCGTACCATTTGCTGATTTCACTTTATTTATTAACGATTTATGCGCTTGTTTCATTGGACTATCTACGAGATCAACAGAACAAAAATGTAACATATCATTTTCTGTTACAGTTATTGCATCTATATTGCTAGGTTGATATAACATATCTGCTGATGGTTTACGATAAAATGAAAAATCTCGTTCTCCTTCTTTGGTTAAACTTACAAATGCTAAAGTTGTGTTCGCTTCATCTGTTCGTCGGATATAGTTTGTAGACACACCAATATTACTTATTGTTTCTACAATTAAATCACCAAAAGCATCGTTTCCTAACTGAGTGATCATAGCTGCTTGACCACCTAATTTTGTGGTTGTACAAGCAACGTTACAAGGTGCGCCGCCTACTTGTCTTGTAAACCCTTCTACGTCTTTTAATTTTGAGTCTTTTTGATTAGGAATAAAATCGATAAGTGCTTCGCCGATTGCAAGTAAACGTTTCATTTATTGTCCACCCTTTATATCATATTTTGTGAAATTGAGAAAGGCTTGCCCAGATTCAGTAGAAGCTTTAAATCCTATCGCATCATCATCTGTAAAAATTCTTGAAGTCATTACACGCTCACCATCATTACAAAATAATTCAATGCTAGATGTATCAACGAACATTTGTAATTGTGATAAAGGTGTATCCAAATAAGTGCTACGTGTTTTACCTTCTACTGGTTCTGGTAATGCGCCACTTTCACTACGATCTAATGTAATTTTTTTATTTTTTGTATTATAAGCGATGCGCAAAGATTGTGATTTTGAGGCTCTTATTTCAAAATATATTTCAGTAGCTTCGTTTTCCAAGATATCAATAATCAATTCAAATTGTTTACCTTCATATGGTTTTAAGAATCGCGTAAATTTATTAGCGTAACCTAATGCTGTTTCTTTATTCGTTCTTAATTGTTGAAGTGCTTTAATAGGACGTTGTTTTAAATTGCCTTGTTCAATTGTCAAAATACGCGGAATTGTTAAACAATGCGCCCAACCATCTGAATCTGTAGGATAGGTCACTTCTGGTAAACCCATCCAACCAATGAGTATTCTGTCGCCAAATTCATCTGTAAAAGTTTGAGGCGCATAAAAATCAAAACCATAATCTAATTCATGAAAATCACCATGATCCATAACAAGGTGATCTATGTCGTATTGCCCCATAATATAACCAGATTGGTAAATATTCCTAAATTTTTCACCCTCCGATTCAATACCTTGTGGACAAAATAACAGTAAATCGAAGCCATCTAAATTAAAATAATCTGGGCATTCCCACATAAAACCAAACGCCTCAAGCTTTGTTTTTATTTCTCCTTGAAATGTCCAGTTCACAATGTCTGTTGATTGGTATTGAAGTATTCTTCCATATCCTTCTTCATTTTGTGCAGCAATGACTGCATAGTAAATTCCATCTTTAACAAACACTTTAGGATCTCTAAAATGTTGTGTATATCCTGACGGCGGTGCTGCTATTACTGCTTTTGGAAATTTTTGAACCTCGCCATTATCGAGTACTTTAGCTATATGTTGTGTCGACTTTCTATTCCAATTTTCATCTCTATGATTTCCTGTATACATATAATACAAGTTATTGTGATATGTAAATGCGCTGCCGCTATAAACACCATGACTATCATTTTTTGTATCTGGTTTTAGTGAAATCCCTTGATCTTCAAAATTTATTAAATCTTTACTTTTATATGTATACCAATATTTCAAACCATGGACTGCTCCTAAAGGAAACCACTGGTGTGAGATGTAGTATTCTCCTTTATAATAAATTAGACCGTTAGGATCATTTAAGAGTCCTGTTTTAGGCTGTATATGAAATAATTGTCTATATTTAGATTGATTCACAAGCTCAGTTAATTCATCCATTACTTCTTGATCAATATCTTCGTAACGCTGATAACGTTCATCTCTTGTCCATTCACTCACTTTATTTCCTCCTATTATTTACTACTACTTTACGGATATTGTCCATCTCAATTCAACTCAGCATAACATTTATGCATCATTTGTTTTTATTTCATTCCTATTTAATTAGATTTGTCTTTTTATCGATTCAAAGCGCTATGGCTTCTCTTCTTCAATATCATTACACCTTGTATGATGTTTAATCAATATATGATTCCTATGACTAAGACCACATCAGATCAACAATGCTTAACATAAGTTCTGTTTCATCAACATTCATCCCTATAAATAGTTTCTAACTTAATATTAATATTAGTATAGCTTTATTAAATGCCTTAATTTAACTTTTCGCACATTATTTTGACATCATAAATGTTCATATAGACTGTAATTGAAATGATATTCTATCATCTGACAGACAATTCGCTTTGATATGTAAATCATTTTTACTATCTCTTCCAATCAATCTACTTGGCACTGTAAACATCCTCTATTTTATCATATTGTAATCCCTTTAAATACTATTAAAATCAAAGTCAACTTGCTTTATAAACACTTTTAACAATTGACAACTTTATGAATAACACTTTCAAAAAATCATCAATATACTTTGTTAGTTTTAAGAAAATTTATAAATAGTTCAACTCGGACTAACCTCGTTTAACCTTACAACGCGTGTAACTAAATGAGAAATTTTTATAGAACTAAATAAAGTCCGAAACATAAAATATGTCTCGGACTTTTTTTCTGTAGTCAGCCTTTAACGAAGTGAAATCACTTCATATAGCATTGTGTTTTATCTTATTCAGATATTCAAATTTAGTTTTATATCACTAAGCTTTCTGAACAGTGATTGTCCAAGAAGCATCATCAAGTTGTTCATAATTAGTAACTGGGTAACCTTCTTCAGCTGCCCAATTTGGAATTGCTTCAGTTGCTTGGGTACAATCAAAATCAATTTTTAATTCGTCCCCGTTCTCTAAAGTAGTCATTTTCTTCTGTGCTTCAATCAAAGGAAAAGGACAAACCATACCTACTGTACCTAATTCATATACCATAATGAAATCCTCCTAAAAATTAAAATTTACGTCGTCTGTGTTTGTGTAGAAACTTTTTGCGTTGTAGATTTTTGAGCTTTTTTCATTGGTTTGATAAATATGAAGTAACTCATAAACCAAGCACCTAATATCATTGATGCAAGCGCGATCCAACCTTTCCAAGACATTGTAGCTGTTTCAACTAAACCATTTCCGATAGAGCAACCGCCTGCTACTGATGCACCAAATCCCATACATACGCCACCAATAACACTATTGCGGATTGTTTTTTTATCTGGTAATCTCCACTTAAATTCTCTAGCACCTTTTGCTGCAATATAAGAACCAGCAAAGATACCTAAAACAAGAAAGACACCCCAATCTAATAGTTGGACATCACCAGTTACAAAGAATTGAACAATGTTTGCAGATGGTGTTGTAATGCCTAAACCGTACATTCTACCAGTAGATTCACTCACTGGCCAAGCCAATAATGCAATGAGTCCAACTGCAATAGCTGCAACAAATGGATGGTATTTTTTTCAAATAAATAATAGCGAATTCCTGTAAATTTTTGTTTTAACTTTGGTACGGCAATTTTGGGTTTTGGTTTGCGTAGTGTTTTTACAACAAATATGAGCGTTATCATTGTTAATAAAGTGACCCAAATCCATGTCGGAATACCTGTAGTTTGAGCCATACTTGTATTTACATTAGTAGGTTTATTGATACCGTCCATTAAAGGTAATAATAAACCAAATTTAGTAGCAGCTGATGTAAATGCATATGCAATAAGTGCTATCCAACTACCAATTAATCCTTCTCCTGCTCTATACCATGTGCCAGTTGCACAACCGCCTGCTAATATAATGCCAATACCAAAAATAAATGAGCCAATAACCGTACCTATGATTGGATATGTGGACTCTGGTATTTGCACTAATCCTGTTGAAGTTAAAACGAGTAGTCCGATACTTTGAACGGATATTGCTATTAATAAGGCATAAAACATTTTATTACTTTTTTGGATATACATATCCCTAAATCCACCAGCAAGACAAAACCGTGTACGTTGCATGACAAACCCCAAAAGTCCGCCTACGATTAAGCCACTGATTACTAACCACGTCATAACATTACCTCTTTTCCGATGAAATTAATATGAATTATCATATTAGATTTACAGTGAAATTTCAACCTTTCTGTTTTAAGTCTTATGAAAAGAAGTGCTATGAAAACTTGCTAGTAAAAAAACTTTGCATAGACAACTAAACATCAAAAATGTTTGCATCTATACAAAGTTAATATTAAAAATTATTATTTATTACTGTAATTTTTCATAAAGAAAAGTAAAGATTGTAGTTCAATCCCTAAATCAATATGATGAACTTGAACATCTGATGGCGTATAAACACGTGTTGGTGTAAAATTTAAAATCCCTTTAATGCCAGCTTCAACTAATGTATCTGCAACTTGTTGTGCTGCATTTTCAGGCGTTGTTAATATCACGACATCAATTTGCTCTTGCTTTAAGACATCGGTAATTTTCGAAAATGGGCTTACAACCACATTGCCTATTTGTGTTCCTATCACATCATCTCGTATATCGAACGCCTCTGTAATAGTCATTTCATCATGAATAGAAAAATTATATGTTAGTAATGCTTTACCTAGGTTCCCTACACCTACGATGGCTATTTTAATTTCATCATTTTCACTTATTTCATTTTTAAAAAAATGTAACAAGCTATCAATATTATAACCATACCCTTTTTTGCCTAATTCACCAAAATAAGAAAAATCACGACGAATTGTTGCAGAATCAATGTTCAAACCTTCACTAATTGTTTTAGAATTAACTCTGTCTATCCCTTTAGATTTCAAAGTATTGACGAATCTATAATATAACGGTAACCGTTTTAACGTGGCACGAGGAATCTTTTCGCTTTGGTTAGCCAAGATCTTGTCCTCCTATACTATAATGTCTAATTAATCTTATAATTACTACAACATTATACATTAATACATTATAAAAATAAACACTGGTAGTTTTAACAACACGCAGAATACGGTAGAATGATAATGAATAGAGAGGTGCAAAATCGGATGATATTATTACAATTAAATGACATTACTAAATCATTCGACGGAGAAGATATTTTTAACAATGTAGATTTTGAAGTGAAAACTGGTGAACGTATTGGTATCGTAGGACGTAACGGTGCTGGTAAATCTACATTAATGAAAATTATTGCTGGCGTCGAAGGTTATGATAGTGGACATGTTTCAAAAAGTAAAAATTTAAAACTTGGTTATTTAACACAACAAATGACACTCAACACAAACCAAACTGTGATTGAAGAAATGTCTAAACCTTTTGAAAATATGAAAAAGCTAGAAGCTGAAATGAAAAAAGAAACAGATTGGTTAGCACAACATGCAAATGCATATGATACAGACGAATATAAAAGTCATATCGATCGTTATGAATATTTATCCAATGAATTCGAACAACAGGATGGATATCAATATGAAAGTAAAATAAAAACCGTGCTCCATGGACTGAATTTTACTGAAGCGGATTTCAATCGCCCTATTAATGATTTTAGTGGTGGTCAAAAAACTAGGCTTTCATTAGCCCAAATGTTATTAAGTGAACCTGATTTATTATTACTTGATGAACCTACTAACCATTTGGATATGGAAACAACACAATGGTTAGAAAGTTATTTAAACTATTTTAAAGGTGCTATTGTTATCATTAGCCATGACAGATATTTTTTAGATAAAATAGTCAATCAAATCTATGATGTAGCCCTTGGCGATGTGCAACATTATATAGGTAATTATAAACAATTTATTGAAAAAAGAGATAAGTATTATGAAAAACGCATGCAAGAATATGAACGTCAACAAGATGAGATTAAACGCTTAGAAACTTTTGTTGAGAAAAATATAGCAAGGGCTTCAACTACTGGTATGGCAAAAAGCCGTAGAAAAATGCTTGAAAAAATGGAAAGAATCAATAAACCAATGATTGATGCCAAAAGTGCTAATATCCAATTTGACTTTGATAGAAATACAGGAAATGATGTTTTCCATATCAAAGATTTAGATATTGGATATGAGCAGCCAGTTACCAAAGGTATCAATATTGAAGTGACTAAAGGAGACCATATCGCCATTATTGGGCCTAACGGTATCGGAAAATCGACTTTAATCAAAACAATTGCAGGTATTCAACCGAAATTGAACGGAGAAATCACTACTGGTGCAAATTTAAAAATCGGTTACTATGATCAAAAACAAGCTGAATTCAAATCTAGTAAAACAATACTAGATTATCTGTGGGACCAATACCCTTCAATGAATGAAAAAGATATTCGCGCAGTACTCGGCCGATTTTTATTTGTACAAGAAGATGTTAAAAAAATCATTAATGACCTTTCTGGTGGTGAAAAAGCTAGATTGCAATTAGCTTTATTAATGCTTGAGCGTAACAATGTACTTATCTTAGATGAACCTACAAATCATCTCGATATAGATTCAAAAGAAATGTTAGAGCAAGCATTGGATCATTTTGAAGGTACGATTTTATTTGTTTCTCACGATCGTTATTTTATAAATCAACTTGCAAACAAAGTTTATGATTTGGACATTCATGGTGGCACAATGTATTTAGGAAATTATCAATATTTTATTGAGAAAAAAGAAGAAAATGAAGCAATTCAAGCTAAAAAGGAAAATGAAACTTCACATCAAACAAAACCAATAGAATCACAAAATGATCATTATACTGATCAAAAACTTCAAAAACGTGAACAACGCCAAATTGAACGACAAATTGATGAATGCGAAACTAAAATAGATAACTTTGAAACTAAAATCAATGAAATCAATGAAATGCTAACTCTGCCAGATATATACAGTGATCCAGAGGAAGCAAAGCGTTTAGCTAAAGAGAAAGAAAATAGCGAACAAGCATTAGAACAAGTTATGTCAGAATGGGCAGAATTACAAGAAAAGTTAATTTAAAGCATATTTGAACTAAAAGTACGAAAATGAAAAATTCATTTTTCGTACTTTTTTATTAACTTTTTACACATTAACTATTCACAACTTTAACCCTATCATCAAAGCTATCCACAGAGTTATCCTAGTTATACACAGGTAAAATGTTACTTTTTCGCCAATGAATATTCAGAAAACAATGTATGTCCACACATTTGCCCACGACTTATCAACAAGTTATACACTAATTGTTGATAAGTACGCACGTTCTCTATTGACATCTATAAATATTTAACTTAAATAGCGATTTGTATATCAATTTATTTCATGACATAATAAAGCATATTAATTTAGTATGAGGTGAAACTTATGTATCCTATTCTTTGGTTCCTAATCGCTTTAATAATTGGAACAACTCTTTTATTTATTATCACAACAATCATTGCCAATAAAAAGTTAATACATGATATCAAACCTTTATGGTCCTTAAGAAAGCCTTTAGAATCTTTTGTACGACCAAATCACAGGTATAGTTATCAATTCGATACATATAAACACCAGTTTGATGAAACAAATCTGATAGATGATAAAACTTACGCAGACTTGAATTTAAAAGCCCTTTTCGACAGCATGAACTTTAATTTTACTACTATTGGTGAGATGCGTTTATATGCAACTTTAAGGAAAATGTTCACCATTCATAATCAGATGTTAATTCAAAAATTTAAAAATGACGAACTTTTTCGACTAAAGATATCGACCCACCTTGCTAAAATCGGTAAAGCGATTTATCCAACGTTCCCTGATCAACTAACTACAGTGAAACGCAATCATCTGTATATGTTGACTACATATTTACCGTTAGTCTTTTTACTATTTGCATTTTTAAAACCTGAAATCGGTATTCTTTTAACTATACTTGTTGCTATATTTAATATGATTTTAAGTGGCGTACTCAAAAGGACATTTGATCAAGACTTAAATTCATTATTTTATACATCAAATGTTATTAAAAAGGCTTATGCAATTCACAAAATAGATGGTGCGCCTACCATTGATGTTGACTTTAGTCATTTTAAAGTTGCTCGTAGGCTAAGTGGTCTATTGGGAAGAGTTAATACAGCAGAAGATTCTATGATATTTGTATTCTTATTAAAAGCAATATTTATGTTGGACTACCATATCTTCCATTTAATACAACATAGCTTTAAAAAATATGAAGCTGAAGTTATGGCGTGTTATGAATATATAGGAAGTATAGACAATCACTATGCAATAGCATTGTGGAGAGAAACATTAACACAATATGCATTGCCTCAAGCAAGTAATGATGATTCAGTAGAATTTGAAGCACTTACACACCCACTGCTTGTCGATGCTATTTCTAATGATTTAGTAATTAATAGTCATATATTATTAACTGGTTCGAACGCGTCAGGCAAGTCAACATTTATGAAAGCAATCGCCTTAAATCTTTTACTAGCTCAAACGATAAATACAGTTACAGCAAAGTACTTTAAATATAAACCTGGCTTAATTTTCACCTCCATGGTGAACCAAGATGATATCTTGTCTGGCGATAGTTATTTTATGACAGAAATCAAATCTATTAAACGATTATTTGATTTAAAAACAGAGGATAAAATTTATTGCTTCATTGATGAAATATTTAAAGGGACTAATACAACAGAACGAATTGCCGCTTCTGAATCCGTGTTAAATTATTTAGGCAATAGCCAAAATTACGAAATCATAGCTGCGACCCATGATATTGAATTAGCTACATTATTAGAATATCAGTACAAAAACTTTCACTTTAACGAAACCATTTATGAAAATGAGATTGCTTTTGATTTTAAAATTAAACCTGGCAAAGCAGATACAAGAAATGCAATTGAATTATTAAGAATCTTAAAATTTCCTAATCAAGTATATACACGTGCTAAAACATCCTCCAATCAATTCCTTTAAGACTTAGACCAAATCATTTAACTACAAATGTGCTAATAAATACAGAAAAGGAACAATGAAGTTTATATTCGCTTCATTGTTCCTTTATTTGCTTTAACTATTTTATTCAGCATTAATCATCCAAGTAATACCGAAAGGATCATTAAACATGCCATATAATTCTGACCACTCCGTTTTACCTAACGGCATTGCCTCTTCACAACCAGCTGCTATTGCATTGTTAAAGAAATCGATGGCTAGTTGTTTATCCGCTTCATTACTGTGATCAAATGTAAATGTTACAATTGCACCACTATTATCGATTTTTTTATTTTTCCATGTGTCACTACAATAAAATGTTTCACCTAAAACTTTAAATGAAGCATTCATTGTAAAGTTTTTGTCTACTTGGAATTCTTCTGGCATATCTTTAAACATTTCATGGTCACCACCAATACGTTGAATATCTGTGGCACCTAAATTTTTTTCATAAAAGTCTAATGCTGCTAAACTATTTTCAAAATTAAAATACTGAACTGATTTCATTGATAAGCCGCCTCCTGATAATGTAATTCTAAATTTACATTATTCTATATAGTATGACTATACATTAAAATATATACCCCTTTTTTAATATTTAAACATTTGAACTTAATAATATTTATAATGTACATATTTTTTTATTTAACGAAATACATAGCATTAAACTTTTAAAAAAGAAGTAGAAACATCAAACATTGATTTAATATTCCTACTTCCTAATTTCATATATAATTAATCTAAGCTGTATCCATTTTTATAGAGATAATATCATATTAAGTTAATATTACACTAAATGAAGTGATTACATTTTTAAATGTTCATCCTATCACGTTTAATTGTTTATTGAAAATTGCTCTATATCCATATCATTAAATCCATTTAATGACATGTCACCAACAAATCCAGCTTGATATAAATAATGTGCTGCAGCACCAATCATAGCAGCATTATCTGTACAAAGTTTTGGGCTCGGTATTCGCAAATTAATCTCATGTTGCTTACAGGATTTATCAAGCGCTGCTCTTAAACCTTTATTACTGGCGACACCACCCGCAATAATTAACTGTTTCACATCATATGCCTCACAAGCTGACACTGCTTTGCCAACTAAAACTTCGACAACACTATTTTGAAAACTCGTTGCTACATCTTCAGGTTTTATTTCAGCTCCTTTTTGTCGTAAATTATGCAATTTATTTATGACTGCACTTTTTAATCCACTAAAACTAAAATCGTAACTATTAGCCTCTAACCAAACTCTCGGGAAATTATAGCTATCTTGACCTTTTGCAGCTAATCGATCAACTTGTGGCCCACCTGGATAGCCTAAACCAATCGTTCTCGCCACTTTATCATAGGCTTCGCCAACAGCATCATCTCTAGTTTCTCCTATGACTTCAAAATTCAAATGATCTTTCATGTATACTAGTTCAGTATGCCCACCTGACACGATTAATGCTATTAAAGGAAATTGTAATGGTTGTTCTAAATGATTCGCATAAATATGTCCTGCAATATGATGTACAGGTATCAATGGTTTATTGTAAGCAAAAGCTAACGCCTTAGCTGCATTAATGCCAACTAACAATGCACCTATGAGTCCAGGACCCTGAGTTACCGCTACTGCATCTATATCTTCCATGGATACATTTGCTTCATATAATGCTTGATCAATTGTCGTTGTAATACCTTCAACGTGGTGCCGGCTAGCGACCTCAGGTACCACACCTCCAAATCGCTTATGACTTTCAATTTGACTCAATACAATATTACTTAAAATTTCTGTGCCTTGCTTAATAATGCTTACACTTGTTTCGTCACAACTTGACTCAACTGCTAAAATCAATGTTTGATTACTCATTTAAATTCACCCACATCACTATTGCATCCTCACCTTCACCATAATAGTTCTTACGTTTGCCTCCGAATTGGAATCCCAAATTTGTATACACATGTTGTGCCACCACATTATCTATACGAACCTCTAAACTCATAATTTCACATTTGGTTTGTACATAATTCATCGCGTATTTTAATAATAATTGTCCTAATCCATAGCCTCTATATGATTCATCTATCGCAACTGTTGTAATCTGCGCTTGATCTATCACTATCCAAATGCCAATATAACCAATAATCACATTATTAAACTCAATTATAAAATAATGTGCAAACTCATTCTGTTCTATTTCATGATAAAAAGCATCGATTGTCCAACTACTGTCGTTAAAACTATTTCTTTCAATATCAAATACTTGAGGTACATCCTTCATAGTCATCAAGCGTATATTTAGTTCTTTTTCTGTTGGTTTAACCAATTTCTTTCGGCCTCTGACAATTTAATATAATTGGGTTTAAATTGATGTATATCTTCAGTAGTTTCAACTAAATGCTTCATATATTTTGCTTTTGGTATATTAGGTATGCAATCACTATCTAATAAATCTTTTACTTTTTCAGTGTCTATGCCAACAAATACATATGGTTTTCCCATTCTATGTAATAAGTTGAGAAGTTCTTGTATTGGTAAATATTGATCTTCTTCTACTTGGAGCAATTGGTTTCCATTATATCGATAAACTCCACTGTATACTGCTTCTCTACGTGCATCAAATATCGGCACCAAAAGTCGTTCATCGTCTTGAACAGTTGCAGCTAACGCTTTTAGCGAAGAAACACCATATAGTTCAGCATTCAATGCATAGGCCAAAGTTTTAGCAACCGTTACGCCAATTCTAAGTCCAGTATAAGAGCCAGGTCCTTGCGCGACAATAATCGCATTTATTTCTTCTTTTGCAATTCCACTCTCATGAAACAACCGTTGAATCGCCGGCATTAACTGAGTAGAATGATTTTGCTTCACGTTAGTATTGATTTCACCTAGAACTACATTATTTTGCATAACTGCAACAGACAACGGTTGATTAGATGTATCAATCAACAGATAAATCATGTTCAACGGCCTCCTTTAACTTTTTGTAATGTTGACCTACTGCTTTCATTTCTATATTTCTTGTCGTTTCATTTATGGTTTTAATATTTATAGTTAGGTGATTATTTGGTAAAAATGATTCGATAAATTCACTCCACTCAATCAATGTGACAGCTTGATCTTCAAAATATTCATCAAATCCCAAATCTTCTTCACTATCTTCTAATCTATAACAATCCATATGATGTAACTTAAATGCATTTCCTTGATAAGATTTAATGATGTTAAACGTTGGGGAATTTATATTGCGTTTTACGCCCATAGCTTTACCAATAAATTGCGTTAATGTTGTCTTACCAGCACCTAAATCACCATTTAATAAAATAATGTCCCCTGCAGATAAATGTTTCGCTAACAATTTTGCAAAATGTTCCATACTTTCTAAATCATTTATTTTAATCATATGTCTCTCCTTTTTTAACGACACTTCCAAATCGATTGGATTAGTGTCGCATATGCTTGTGCATCGCTCAAGTATTTCTATTTACTTCCAAATCAATAATGATGGATAAAAAATGTTTTAAATTCACTAACATTAAAAATGACTACTTTCTTATTGATTTTTATCAGCACTAAATGATCATCTATTACTTTAATACTTTATTATCATTAAATTAACTACTATAGTTTAACAAATTTTTTCTTATTTTACTTCAAACTAAAACAAGTTCCAACATTTTGAAATTATTTGAATTGATAGAAAATTTTAAAAAATCATTGACAGCACAAGTTCAATATAGTAAATTTAATTTATCGAATTTTTAGACAATTCAATTTAACACATTAACAGATAAACCATTCTAACGGAAAGGAGCATAATAAGATGACCAAATATACAATGCAATACCAACCAACAACTTCAAATATTTTAGTCATTTTATTATGCTATTAGGACTGGAACTTTAGTAAAGAATCTACTAAATGTTTAAGTCCTATTTCTAGTTGAATGGGACTTGAAAGCGTCCCAATTATTTATTGGGACGCTTTTTTATTTTCAAATTTATGGGGGAATTAATATGAGAAGCGATATGATCAAAAAAGGAGATCATCAAGCTCCAGCAAGAAGCCTTTTGCATGCAACAGGCGCTTTAGAAAACCCAACAGATATGAATAAGCCTTTCGTAGCTATATGTAATTCATATATCGACATTGTACCAGGACACGTTCACCTAAGAGAATTAGCTGACATTGCTAAAGAAGCCATTCGAGAAGCAGGTGCCATCCCCTTTGAATTTGACACAATCGGTGTAGATGATGGTATTGCAATGGGACATATTGGAATGAGATATTCACTGCCATCTAGAGAAATTATTGCCGATGCTGCAGAAACAGTTATCAATGCACACTGGTTTGATGGTGTCTTTTACATACCGAACTGTGACAAGATTACACCTGGCATGTTACTAGCAGCTGTAAGAACCAATGTTCCAGCTATTTTTTGTTCAGGTGGACCTATGAAAGCAGGTTTATCATCACAAGGTAAAGCATTAACACTTTCTTCAATGTTTGAAGCAGTTGGAGCATTTAAAGATGGTTCAATTTCAAAAGATGAGTTTTTAGATATGGAACAAAATGCTTGCCCTACTTGTGGTTCATGTTCTGGTATGTTTACAGCAAATTCAATGAATTGTTTAATGGAGGTTTTAGGCTTAGCTCTCCCATATAACGGTACAGCCCTAGCAGTAAGTGACCAACGTAGAGAAATGATTAGAGAAGCAGCATTTAAACTTGTTGATAATATCAAAAATGACATTAAACCAAGAGATATTGTTACTAAAGAAGCAATTGATGACGCATTTGCTTTAGACATGGCTATGGGGGGATCTACCAATACAGTACTACACACATTAGCGATTGCAAATGAAGCTGGCATTGATTATGACTTATCAAGAATAAATGAAATTGCGAAAAAAACGCCTTATTTGTCAAAAATAGCACCAAGTTCTTCCTATTCTATGCATGATGTACATGAAGCTGGTGGCGTTCCAGCTATCATTAACGAATTATTTAAAAAAGAAGGTACACTTCATCCAGACAGAATTACAGCCACAGGTAAAACACTTCGTGAAAATAACGAACACAAAGAGATATTAAATAGTGATGTAATCAGACACCTTGATAATCCATACGATAAACAAGGTGGCCTTTCAATCCTTTATGGTAACTTAGCTCCTAAAGGTGCGGTTATCAAAGTCGGTGGTGTTGATCCTTCAATTAAAGTCTTTAAAGGAAAAGCAATTTGTTTTGATTCACATGATGAAGCAGTTGAAGCAATTGACAATCACGTAGTACGTGAAGGTCATGTGGTTGTGATTAGGTATGAAGGCCCTAAAGGTGGACCAGGAATGCCGGAAATGTTGGCCCCTACATCATCTATTGTAGGAAGAGGGTTAGGTAAAGACGTTGCATTAATCACTGATGGTAGATTTTCCGGAGCAACACGAGGTATTGCTGTTGGTCATATTTCACCAGAAGCAGCGGCGGGTGGACCTATCGCTTTAATTGAAAACAACGACGATATCACAATTGATTTAACAAACAGAACATTAAATGTAGAAGTTACAGACGAAGTATTAGAATCTAGAAAACAAAACTTGAAACCATTTAAAGCAAAAGTGAAAACAGGTTATCTTGCACGCTATACAGCATTAGTAACGAGTGCTAATACTGGTGGTATTATGCAAGTACCTGAAGATCTCATTTAAGGAGTGAGTATGATGTCTAAACAAACTGAAATACTTGAATATGAAAAATCAGAAAATTTAGATTATTTTGAAACAGCAGAAGCAATTGAGCCCGAAGTTGAATTAGAAAAAGAAACAATTGATGAAATGAAATCTGGTTCAGAATTATTAGTAGATTCACTTGTAAATGAAGATGTAGATTTTATATTTGGTTACCCTGGTGGTGCTGTACTTCCACTATATGACACATTTTATGATGGGAAAATTAAACACATTCTAGCGAGACATGAACAAGGTGCTTCACACGCTGCTGAGGGTTATGCGCGTGTTTCTGGAAAAACTGGTGTCGTTGTCGTTACAAGTGGTCCTGGAGCAACAAATGCAATCACTGGTATTGCTGATGCTTATAGTGATTCACTACCGCTTGTCGTTATCACAGGTCAAGTTGCAACAGCTGGTATAGGGAAAGATGCTTTCCAAGAAGCAGACTTGCTTTCAATGACTACACCGATAACTAAACATAATTATCAGATTAAAAATGTAAATGAAATACCTAAAATAATCCATGAGGCATTTCACGTAGCAAACTCAGGAAGAAAAGGACCAGTCGTTATTGACTTCCCAAAAGATATGGGAATCTTATCTACTAACGCAGAAGTATCAAACGAATTGAACCTACCTGGTTATTCAGTTCCTAATCAACCAGACAAAACAGAAATTCAAAAATTACGTGATTATTTAAAATCTTCTAAAAAACCTGTGGTTTTATCAGGAGCTGGTGTAAATCACGCTAAGGCTAATGAAGTTTTCACTGAATTTGTTACACGACATCAATTGCCTGTAGTTAGTACTTTATTAGGGTTAGGTGCCATACCATATGAAAATCCCCTATTTTTAGGTATGGGGGGAATGCACGGATCATACGCAAGCAATATGGCATTAACAGATTGTGATTTACTTATAAACTTTGGCAGTCGTTTTGATGACAGACTTGCAAGTAAACCAGATGAATTTGCACCTAATGCAAAAATTGTTCATATCGACATTGATCCATCAGAAATAAATAAAATAATCAAAGTTGATTTAGGTATTGTTGCAGATTGTAAAGCAACTTTAGAAGCATTACTTGAATTCGACAGCTATTCAATCAACCATGATGACTGGTTAGAAACATGCTTTAACAATAAAGCAGAGCAACCTTTTGCATACAAAGAAGATCCAGATGGTACATTTTCAAAACCACAACGTACTATTGAATATATAGGAGAAATTACTAAAGGTGACGCAGTTGTTACAACTGATGTCGGTCAACATCAAATGTGGGTTGCCCAATATTATCCATTTAAAAATCACGGTCAATTAGTTACGAGTGGTGGCTTAGGAACAATGGGCTTTGGCATACCTGCTTCAATAGGTGCAAAATTAGCTGAACCTGATAAAACAGTCGTAGCTTTTGTTGGCGACGGTGGTTTCCAAATGACCAATCAAGAGTTAGCAATACTAGAAGAATACGATTTAGACATAAAAGTTGTAATTATAAATAACGGCACGTTAGGTATGGTTAAACAATGGCAAGATAAATTCTTTAACAAGCGTTTCTCTCATTCCGTATTTAATGGACAACCTGATTTCTTAAAATTGGGAGAAGCATACAATGTGAAAGGTTTCCTTATCGATGATCCAACACATTTAGAAGAACAACTAGACGCTGCTTTTGAACACAAAGGGCCTGCTCTCATTGATGTTCGTATCTCACCTATCGAACCTGTTAATCCTATGGTGCCTAGCGGTAAAGCTAATTATGAGATGGAGGGATTATTATGAGACGCACATTTAGAACAAAAGTTTTAGATAAAGCTGGTACTTTAAATAGATTAACGAGTATCTTTGTTCGCAGGCAATTTAACATTGTCACGTTATCAGTTACTCCAACGAGAGAAGATGGCGTTTCTAATATCACATTTGTAGCAGAAGTCCCAGATTCAGATGTTTTAAGAAACTTAATTAGCCAATTGGAAAAACAAATAAATATTATTGATGTAGAAGACATCACTGATACAAACACTTACAACAGAGAATTAGTGCTTGTGAAATTAGAAACACCAAGTAACCATCAAGATTTACAAAAAGTAATTAAACCATATGATGCGCTAGTCTCTATTTTAAAAAATGAGGATCCTTACACCTATCTTCAAGCCTCAGGTCCACAATATACAATGGATAATTTATTAGATGATCTATCATCATATAACATTGAACAAGTTTCAAGAACTGGTTCAGCCGGTTTAGTTTAAAACACAATTCATCAAACTATATTTAAAACATGGAGGATTTTATTATGACAACAGTTTATTATGACCAATCAGTAACGAAAGATGCATT
Source organism: Staphylococcus ureilyticus (assembly GCF_025558845.1). Lineage (NCBI taxonomy): Bacteria > Bacillati > Bacillota > Bacilli > Caryophanales > Staphylococcaceae > Staphylococcus > Staphylococcus ureilyticus. The sequence continues at coordinate 1,726,367 of NZ_CP094825.1, forward strand.
ACAAGGTAAAAAAGTAGCCATCATCGGCTATGGTTCACAAGGACATGCACATGCGCAAAACCTGAAAGATAACGGTTATGACGTGATTATTGGCATCAGACCAGGTCGTTCATTTGACAAAGCAAAAGATGATGGTTTCGAAGTATATCCTGTAAATGAGGCAGCAAAACAAGCTGATGTCATCATGGTATTATTACCAGATGAAATTCAAGGACAAGTATATAATGAAGAAATTGAACCTAATTTAGAGCCAAATAATGCACTTGTTTTCGCACATGGCTTTAATATTCACTTTAATGTTATTCAACCACCTGAAACAGTAGATGTATTTTTAGTAGCACCAAAAGGGCCTGGACATTTAGTTAGACGTACTTTCACAGAAGGTAGCGCCGTACCCGCCCTATTTGCAGTTGAACAAGATGCAAGTGGTGAAGCAACTGATTTAGCACTAAGTTACGCAAAAGGTATTGGTGCAACTCGTGCTGGGGTTTTAGAAACATCATTTAAAGAAGAAACTGAGACAGATTTATTCGGTGAACAAGCAGTACTTTGTGGTGGTACAACAAAACTAATTCAATCTGGTTTTGAAACATTAGTTGAAGCTGGTTATCAAGCAGAAATTGCTTACTTTGAAGTTTTACATGAAATGAAATTAATTGTTGATTTAATGTATGAAGGTGGCATGGAAAACATGCGCTATTCAATCTCAAATACAGCTGAATTTGGAGACTATGTATCAGGACCACGCGTAATCACTCCAGATGTTAAAGATAATATGAAAGCAGTACTTAACGATATTCAACAAGGAAACTTCAGCGATCGTTTCATCAAAGATAACGAAAATAATTTTGAAGAATTCCATAAACTACGTGAAGAACAACATGGACATCAAATTGAAGCGGTTGGTAGAGACCTACGTGAGATGATGCCATTTATTAAATCCAAGAGTATTGAAAAATAATTAGTTTTATGGTGATGCCTGAAGAATCAAGAGAAGTCCCCTAATTTAATTTTTAGGACAATTTTAGATTCTTCGGCTCATTCATCATATTGAACTAAAATCTATTTATTAGGAGATGTTTAAAATGACTAGCCATATTCAAATTTTTGATACGACACTAAGAGACGGAGAACAAACGCCAGGCGTAAACTTTTCCTTCGATGAACGCTTAAAAATTGCTAAACAACTTGAAAAATGGGGTGTTGATATCATCGAAGCTGGTTTCCCTGCTTCAAGTTCAGGTAGCTTTAAATCCGTAGAAGCGATTTCTAAAACATTAACAACCACTGCTGTTTGTGGCTTAGCACGTTGTGTCAAAAAAGATATTGATGCAGTGTATCAATCAACAAAAGAGGCAGTAAAACCTAGGATACATGTGTTCTTAGCAACTAGCCCTATTCACCGTGACTCAAAACTCATGATGTCCAAAGAAGAAGTGTTAGCATCAATCAAAGAGCATGTTGCTTATGCTACAGAATATTTTGACGTCGTTCAATTTTCACCAGAAGATGCTACAAGAACGGAACTACCTTTCTTAATCGAATGTGTTCAAACTGCAGTTGATGCGGGAGCAAGTGTCATCAATATACCTGATACAGTTGGATTCAGCTATCCTACAGAATATGGCAAAATTTTTAAAACACTCCAAGAAAGCATTAAAACGAATCATGAAGTTATTTATAGTGCACACTGTCACGATGACTTAGGCTTAGCTGTTGCAAATAGTATGTCTGCAATTGAAAATGGTGCAAAACGCATTGAAGGTACTTTAAATGGTATTGGTGAACGTGCAGGTAACACAGCCCTTGAGGAAGTTGCACTTGGCCTATACGTTCGACAAGATCATTATGGTAATCAAACACAAATAAATCTCGAAGAAACTAAAAATACATCTGATTTAATAGCACGATATGCAGGAATTCGAGTCCCAAGAAATAAAGCTATTGTCGGACAAAATGCTTTTAGTCACGAATCAGGTATTCATCAAGATGGTGTTCTTAAAAATCCTGAAACTTATGAGATTATGACACCACAATTAGTAGGCGTCAAAACAACTGAATTACCGCTCGGTAAATTATCTGGTAAACACGCTTTTTCAGAAAAATTAGTTGCATTGGGATATGATGTGGATGCCGAAGAACAAAAAGAACTATTTAAGCAATTTAAAACAATTGCTGATAAGAAAAAGTCTGTTACTGACAGGGATATACACGCTTTAATTCAAGGAACTGAACATGAACAAAATGCCATCTATAAAGTTGAAGCTCTGCAACTACAATTCGTCTCAAATGGACTACAAAGTGCTGTCGTAGTTATTCAAGATAAAGATGGAAATACGTATCAAGATTCAAGTATTGGTACTGGATCAATTGTTTCTGTATATAATGCAGTAGATCGAATTTTCAATCGCAAAACTGAACTTATAGACTATCGTATTGAATCTGTAACTGAAGGTACTGATGCACAAGCAGAAGTACATGTCCAAATTAAAATTGGAGATCAAATCGTTACTGGTGTAGGTATTGATCATGACATCTTATTAGCATCATGTAAATCATATGTTGAAGCACATGCTAAATACGTTTCTAATTCAGAAGTGAAAGAAGGTATTCACTCATGAGTTATAAGATTGTAGCACTTCCCGGGGATGGGATTGGACCGGAAATTTTAAATGGTTCACTAGAAATTCTTTCACAACTGAGTAATATCTATAATTTCGACTATGAAATAGAAACGCATGATTTCGGCGGTATTGCTATAGATAATCATGGTACGCCACTACCTGATACGACACTAAGTGCTTGTAAACAAGCAGACGCAATTCTATTGGGTGCTGTCGGTGGCCCAAGATGGACAGACCCTAATAATAGACCTGAACAAGGTCTGCTTGGTATTCGAAAAGCTTTAGGTCTATTTGCTAATATTCGCCCCACTACAGTAACGAGTGGTACCAGTCACTTATCACCTATTAAAAAAGAGCGTGTAGCTGGTACAGATTTTATTTTAGTGAGAGAGTTAACAGGTGGTATTTACTTTGGTGAACCAAAACATTGGAATGAGGATAAAGCTTTAGATTCCTTAACTTATACACGTACAGAAATAGAACGAATTGCAAGAGTTGCTTTTGATTTAGCTCAAAACCGTCGCAAAAAATTAACTTCTGTAGATAAGGAAAATGTACTTTCTTCCAGTAAATTATGGAGAAATGTAATAAATGATGTATCTAAAGACTATCCAGATGTTGAAGTTAATCATTTACTTGTAGATGCTTGTGCAATGCATATCATTACAAATCCTTCTCAATTTGACGTCATTGTAACAGAAAATTTTTTTGGAGATATATTAAGTGATGAGGCATCTGTAATTCCTGGCTCGCTTGGTCTTTCACCATCAGCTAGTTTTAGTGAAAAAGGACCAAGACTTTATGAACCCATTCATGGTTCTGCACCTGATATTGCAAATAAAGATATAGCAAATCCATTCGGTATGCTTTTATCAGTGGTTATGTGTTTAAGAAAAAGTCTTAATGCACCAGAGGCTGCTCATAGATTAGAATCAGTTATTTATCAACTTATCGAAGATGAAAAAACAACTCAAGATCTCAATGGTAAGTATAAAACAACTGATATTTTTAAATTCATTAAACAAAATCTTTAAAAAGGAGGAGATGTCATATGGGTAAAACACTATTTGACAAAGTTTGGAATAAGCATGTCTTAACCGGTAAAGAAGGTGACCCACAATTATTATATATAGACCTACATCTTATACACGAAGTCACATCTCCTCAAGCTTTTGAAGGACTTAGACTACAAAATAGAAAGCTGCGCAGACCTGATTTAACCTATGCGACGCTGGACCATAACGTTCCAACAGTTGATATTTTTAATATTAAAGATGAAATTGCTAATAAACAAATAACAACGCTTCAAAAAAATGCCAAAGAATTTGATGTGCATATTTTTGATATGGGTTCTGACGAACAAGGTATCGTGCATATGGTTGGTCCTGAAACTGGACTGACACAACCTGGAAAAACAATCGTATGCGGAGACTCTCATACAGCTACACATGGTGCTTTTGGTGCTATTGCATTTGGTATTGGAACTAGTGAAGTCGAACATGTTTTTGCAACACAAACACTATGGCAAACAAAGCCAAAAAATTTAAAAATTGATGTTACTGGTAAACTACCTACAGGCGTATATGCAAAAGATATTATTTTACATCTTATTAACCAATATGGTGTTGATTTTGGTACTGGATATGCACTTGAGTTTTCAGGTGAAACTATTCGTAGTCTATCAATGGAAGCAAGAATGACGATTTGTAATATGGCGATCGAAGCTGGTGCAAAGTATGGGATGATGGCGCCTGACGAAACTACATTTGAATATGTAAAAGGAAGACCTTATGCAACAAACTTTGCATATGATGTAGATGAATGGCGTGAACTTTACACAGATGATGATGCAAATTTTGATAAAATCATACGACTTGATGTTTCTGATTTAGAACCACAAGTTACCTGGGGTACTAACCCTGAAATGGGTGTTAGCTTTAATACACCATTTCCTGAAATTAATGATGTTAATGATGAACGGGCCTATAACTATATGGGACTAAAACCTGGCCAAAAAGCAGAAGATATTGATTTAGGTTATGTATTTTTAGGTTCTTGTACGAATGCTCGACTATCTGATCTAATAGAAGCAAGCCATATTGTAAAAGGAAATCAAGTGCATCCTAATATTACAGCAATCGTCGTTCCTGGTTCTAGAACAGTAAAGATAGAAGCAGAAAAATTAGGTCTTGATAAAGTGTTTAAAAATGCTGGATTTGAATGGAGAGAACCTGGTTGTTCAATGTGTCTTGGTATGAACCCTGACCAAGTACCTGCTGGTGTGCATTGTGCATCAACAAGTAATCGAAACTTTGAAGGACGCCAAGGCAAAGGGGCTCGAACACACTTAGTCTCCCCTGCTATGGCAGCTGCTGCAGCCATTAACGGGAAGTTTGTAGACGTAAGAAAGGTGGTTGTATAATATGGAAATCCAACCTATCACAACCTATACTGGTAAAGTTGTTCCATTATTTCATGATAATATTGATACTGACCAAATCATACCAAAAGTACATTTAAAACGAATTTCTAAATCTGGTTTTGGACCTTTTGCTTTTGATGAATGGCGCTACTTAGAGGATGGATCCGACAATCCAGATTTCAATCCAAATAAGCCAGAATACCAAGATGCCACGATTTTAGTAACAGGGGATAATTTTGGTTGTGGTTCGAGCCGTGAACATGCAGCTTGGGCAATTAAGGATTATGGTTTTGATATTATTATTGCCGGTAGTTATAGTGATATCTTTTATATGAACTGTACTAAAAATGCGATGTTACCTATCGTATTAAATGAAGAAGAACGTCAATACATTGCCAACGCAGGTAAAGTCACTGTTGATTTACCTAATCAAACTGTGACTGCGAATGATAAAACATTTCACTTTGATATTGATGAAACGTGGAAAAATAAACTTGTTAATGGACTTGATGACATTGCTGTAACACTACAATTCGAAAATGAAATTCAAACATATGAAACGTCAAAAGCTTTTTAACGAAACTTAAATAAAGGTGTGAAATTTATGGCTGTCAAAACAACTGTTTCTTCAAAAGATATAGATGAAGCTTTCTTACAATTGAAAGATGTTGTTAAAGAAACTCCTTTGCAAAAGGATCATTACTTATCGCTTAAATACGATTGTGATGTCTATTTAAAAAGAGAAGACTTACAATGGGTTCGATCTTTTAAATTAAGAGGTGCTTATAACGCAATTATAGCGTTAAATGAAAATGATAGACAAAACGGAATTACATGTGCAAGTGCAGGTAATCATGCACAAGGTGTTGCTTACACTGCCAACAAACTTAATTTAAATGCTGTTATATTTATGCCAGTAACTACACCTCTTCAAAAGATAAATCAGGTGAAATTTTTTGGTGGTAGTAACGCTGAAGTTGTGCTTACCGGCGATACATTTGATGATTGTCTAAAAGAGGCACTTACGTATACTCAAGATAATAAAATGAATTTCATCGATCCATTTAATAACATTTATACAATCGCTGGCCAAGGTACGTTAGCTAAAGAAATTTTAAAACAATCTAAAGAGGATAACATTCAATTTGATTATTTATTCGCAGCTATAGGCGGCGGTGGGTTAATTTCAGGGGTAGGCACTTACTTCAAAGAACATTCACCACAAACTTCTATCATTGGCGTAGAACCTGCCGGTGCGAGTAGTATGTATGCCTCTGTTGTACTAGAAAATCAAATAGTAACGTTACCTGAAATTGATAAATTTGTGGATGGTGCATCTGTAGCAAAAGTCGGTGAAATCACATATGATATTGCCAAAAATGTAGTAGATGACTATATTCAAGTACATGAAGGCGCTGTTTGTTCAACGATCTTGGACATGTATTCTAAACAAGCAATTATTGCGGAACCTGCTGGTGCTTTAAGTGTTTCAGCATTAGAACAATATCGTTCAGAAATTAAAGGTAAGACAGTTGTTTGTGTTGTAAGTGGCGGCAACAATGATATCAACCGTATGAAAGAAATCGAAGAACGTTCTTTATTATTTGAAGAAATGAAACATTACTTCATTCTCAACTTCCCACAAAGACCTGGCGCATTAAGAGAATTTGTAAATGACGTACTTGGACCAAAGGATGATATTACTAAATTTGAGTACCTTAAGAAAAGTTCTCAAAATACAGGAACTGTCATCATCGGCATACAATTAAATAACCATCAAGATTTAGATAACTTAAAGTCGAATGTCAATGAATTCGATCCTTCCAATATCTATATTAACGAAAACAAAATGCTTTATTCACTATTAATTTAAAAGTCTAGCTTATGCTAGACTTTTATTTTATATAAAGTACCACTTGCAGTTCTTCGAACTGGGAAGTTAAGCTCCTTTTACGTAAAAAAAAGACCCTTCCGGGTCTTGATTGCCTGTAAAGTCACACTTCTTAATTTTAATTTTTACGTTTCACACTTATATATCTTTATAAATTTATATGTTATTGAAATACTGTGACTTATGCATGGGCTTTAGCTCATGCATTCCTCTTTACCTGCTCTTGCGGAACGTAAGTCAGCTATCTTCGGCACTAAGAAGCTTTTCTGACTTCAGACAAGCGCTCGTAAAGTACCACTCTCAATTTATTGAGATAGCGGTACTTATGCATGAGTTTTTGCTCATGCATTCCTTTTACTATTTCACGCTTTCCTCACTCACTTACCGCTTGTAAGCTCATTTCGTCTCTCGTTTACTTCGTCAGCTTCAAACGCTTTCTTTTGTCAGTTTACAGTTCTTCGAACTGGGAAGTTAAGCTCCTTTTACGTAAAAAAAAGACCCTTCCGGGTCTTGATTGCCTGTAAAGTCACACTTCTTAATTTTAATTTTTACGTTTCACACTTATATATCTTTATAAATTTATATGTTATTGAAATACTGTGACTTATGCATGGGCTTTAGCTCATGCATTCCTCTTTACCTGCTCTTGCGGAACGTAAGTCAGCTATCTTCGGCACTAAGAAGCTTTTCTGACTTCAGATAAGCGCTCGTAAAGTACCACTCTCAATTTATTGAGATAGCGGTACTTATGCATGAGTTTTTGCTCATGCATTCCTTTTACTATTTCACGCTTTCCTCACTCACTTACCGCTTGTAAGCTCATTTCGTCTCTCGTTTACTTCGTCAGCTTCAAACGCTTTCTTTTGTCAGTTTACAGTTCTTCGAACTGGGAAGTTAAGCTCCTTTTACGTAAAAAAAGACCCTTTCGGGTCTTGATTGCCTGGCAACGTCCTACTCTTGCGGAACGTAAGTCAGCTACCATCGGTGCTAAGGACCTTTCCTGACTTCAGCCAAGCGCTCGCATCTTTCCTCAGTTTCACGCTTTCCTCACTCACTTACCGCTTGTAAGCTCGTTTCGTCTTTCGTTTACTTCGTCAGCTTCAAACGCTTTCTTTTGTCAGTTTGCAGTTCTTCGAACTGGAAGTTAAGCTCCTTTTATGTGAAAAAAAGACCCTTTCGGGTCTTGATTGCCTGGCAACGTCCTACTCTTGCGGAACGTAAGTCCGACTACCATCGGCGCTAAGGAGCTTAACTTCTGTGTTCGGCATGGGAACAGGTGTGACCTCCTTGCTATAGTCACCAGACAATGTCATGTATAAAATTTATACACTCAAAACTAGATTGTAAGTAAAATTTAGTTCAACCAACAAAACTTTTAAATTTGATTAAGTCTTCGATCGATTAGTATTCGTCAGCTCCACATATCGCTATGCTTCCACCTCGAACCTATTAACCTCATCATCTTTGAGGGATCTTATAACCGAAGTTGGGAAATCTCATCTTGAGGGGGGCTTCATGCTTAGATGCTTTCAGCACTTATCCCGTCCATACATAGCTACCCAGCGATGCCGTTGGCACGACAACTGGTACACCAGAGGTATGTCCATCCCGGTCCTCTCGTACTAAGGACAGCTCCTCTCAAATTTCCTACGCCCACGACGGATAGGGACCGAACTGTCTCACGACGTTCTGAACCCAGCTCGCGTACCGCTTTAATGGGCGAACAGCCCAACCCTTGGGACCGACTACAGCCCCAGGATGCGATGAGCCGACATCGAGGTGCCAAACCTCCCCGTCGATGTGAACTCTTGGGGGAGATAAGCCTGTTATCCCCGGGGTAGCTTTTATCCGTTGAGCGATGGCCCTTCCATGCGGAACCACCGGATCACTAAGTCCGTCTTTCGACCCTGCTCGACTTGTAAGTCTCGCAGTCAAGCTTCCTTGTGCCTTTACACTCTATGAATGATTTCCAACCATTCTGAGGAAACCTTTGAGCGCCTCCGTTACTCTTTAGGAGGCGACCGCCCCAGTCAAACTGTCCATCTGACACTGTCTCCCACCATGATTAATGGTGCGGGTTAGAAATCCAATACAGCGAGGGTAGTATCCCACCAACGCCTCCACGTAAGCTAGCGCTCACGTATCTAAGGCTCCTACCTATCCTGTACAAGCTGTACCGAATTTCAATATCAGACTACAGTAAAGCTCCACGGGGTCTTTCCGTCCTGTCGCGGGTAACCTGCATCTTCACAGGTACTATGATTTCACCGAGTCTCTCGTTGAGACAGTGCCCAAATCGTTACGCCTTTCGTGCGGGTCGGAACTTACCCGACAAGGAATTTCGCTACCTTAGGACCGTTATAGTTACGGCCGCCGTTTACTGGGGCTTCGATTCGTAGCTTCGCAGAAGCTAACCACTCCTCTTAACCTTCCAGCACCGGGCAGGCGTCAGCCCCTATACATCACCTTACGGTTTAGCAGAGACCTGTGTTTTTGATAAACAGTCGCTTGGGCCTATTCACTGCGGCTCTCCTGGGCGTGAACCCTAAAGAGCACCCCTTCTCCCGAAGTTACGGGGTCATTTTGCCGAGTTCCTTAACGAGAGTTCGCTCGCTCACCTTAGAATTCTCATCTTGACTACCTGTGTCGGTTTGCGGTACGGGCACCATAAATCTAGCTAGAGGCTTTTCTCGGCAGTGTGAAATCAACGACTCGAGGAAACAATTTCCTCTCCCCATCACAGCTTGACCTTATGAGTGCCGGATTTGCCTAACACTCAGTCTTACTGCTTGGACGTACAATCCAATCGTACGCTTCGCCTATCCTACTGCGTCCCCCCATCGCTTAAAACGATTCATGGTGGTACAGGAATATCAACCTGTTATCCATCGCCTACGCCTATCGGCCTCAGCTTAGGACCCGACTAACCCAGAGCGGACGAGCCTTCCTCTGGAAACCTTAGTCAATCGGTGGACGGGATTCTCACCCGTCTTTCGCTACTCACACCGGCATTCTCACTTCTAAGCGCTCCACATGTCCTTGCGATCATGCTTCAACGCCCTTAGAACGCTCTCCTACCATTGTCCTACGGACAATCCACAGCTTCGGTAATATGTTTAGCCCCGGTACATTTTCGGCGCAGTGTCACTCGACTAGTGAGCTATTACGCACTCTTTAAATGATGGCTGCTTCTAAGCCAACATACTAGTTGTCTGGGCAACGCCACATCCTTTTCCACTTAACATATATTTTGGGACCTTAGCTGGTGGTCTGGGCTGTTTCCCTTTCGAACACGGACCTTATCACCCACGTTCTGACTCCCAAGTTAAATTGATTGGCATTCGGAGTTTGTCTGAATTCGGTAACCCGAGAAGGGCCCCTCGTCCAAACAGTGCTCTACCTCCAATAATCATCACTTGAGGCTAGCCCTAAAGCTATTTCGGAGAGAACCAGCTATCTCCAGGTTCGATTGGAATTTCTCCGCTACCCTCAACTCATCCGCTCACTTTTCAACGTAAGTCGGTTCGGTCCTCCATTCAGTGTTACCTGAACTTCAACCTGGTCAAGGGTAGATCACCTGGTTTCGGGTCTACGACCAAATACTCAACGCCCTATTCAGACTCGCTTTCGCTACGGCTCCACATTCACTGCTTAACCTTGCATCAAATCGTAACTCGCCGGTTCATTCTACAAAAGGCACGCCATCACCCATTAACGGGCTCTGACTACTTGTAAGCACACGGTTTCAAGTTCTCTTTCACTCCCCTTCCGGGGTACTTTTCACCTTTCCCTCACGGTACTGGTTCACTATCGGTCACTAGAGAGTATTTAGCCTTGGGAGATGGTCCTCCCAGATTCCGACGGAATTTCTCGTGTTCCGTCGTACTCAGGATCCACTCAAGAGAGAACAGATTTTCGACTACAGGATTATTACCTTCTTTGATGCATCTTTCCAGATGCTTCGTCTAATCTATTCCTTTGTAACTCCGTATAGAGTGTCCTACAACCCCAACAAGCAAGCTCGTTGGTTTGGGCTCTTCCCGTTTCGCTCGCCGCTACTCAGGGAATCGATTTTTCTTTCTCTTCCTGCGGGTACTAAGATGTTTCAGTTCTCCGCGTCTACCTTCGATACGCTATGTATTTACATATCGATAATACGACATAACTCGTATTGGGTTCCCCCATTCGGAAATCTCTGGATCACAGCTTACTTACAGCTCCCCAAAGCATATCGTCGTTAGTAACGTCCTTCATCGGCTTCTAGTGCCAAGGCATCCACCGTGCGCCCTTAATAACTTAATCTATTTGCTTTCCAACTCGACAACCGTCGGTTGAAAACCCAAAATGTTATTAATCTGTGAGTGTTCTTTCGAACACTAGCGATTATTTCTTTTTGAATTCAAGCTTATTTAAAACTCTTATTCACTCGGTTTTGCTTGGTAAAATCATAAATTTTACTTACTTATCTAGTTTTCAATGTACAAATCATTAAAGAATACTCGAATGAGCATTCAAAACTGAATACAATATGTCAATGTTATTCCTTTATCATCTTCTATAGAAGATGTTCCGAATATATCCTTAGAAAGGAGGTGATCCAGCCGCACCTTCCGATACGGCTACCTTGTTACGACTTCACCCCAATCATTTGTCCCACCTTCGACGGCTAGCTCCATAGATGGTTACTCCACCGGCTTCGGGTGTTACAAACTCTCGTGGTGTGACGGGCGGTGTGTACAAGACCCGGGAACGTATTCACCGTAGCATGCTGATCTACGATTACTAGCGATTCCAGCTTCATGTAGTCGAGTTGCAGACTACAATCCGAACTGAGAACAACTTTATGGGATTTGCATGACCTCGCGGTTTAGCTACCCTTTGTATTGTCCATTGTAGCACGTGTGTAGCCCAAATCATAAGGGGCATGATGATTTGACGTCATCCCCACCTTCCTCCGGTTTGTCACCGGCAGTCAACTTAGAGTGCCCAACTTAATGCTGGCAACTAAGCTTAAGGGTTGCGCTCGTTGCGGGACTTAACCCAACATCTCACGACACGAGCTGACGACAACCATGCACCACCTGTCACTTTGTCCCCCGAAGGGGAAGGCTCTATCTCTAGAGTTGTCAAAGGATGTCAAGATTTGGTAAGGTTCTTCGCGTTGCTTCGAATTAAACCACATGCTCCACCGCTTGTGCGGGTCCCCGTCAATTCCTTTGAGTTTCAACCTTGCGGTCGTACTCCCCAGGCGGAGTGCTTAATGCGTTAGCTGCAGCACTAAGGGGCGGAAACCCCCTAACACTTAGCACTCATCGTTTACGGCGTGGACTACCAGGGTATCTAATCCTGTTTGATCCCCACGCTTTCGCACATCAGCGTCAGTTACAGACCAGAAAGTCGCCTTCGCCACTGGTGTTCCTCCATATCTCTGCGCATTTCACCGCTACACATGGAATTCCACTTTCCTCTTCTGCACTCAAGTTTCCCAGTTTCCAATGACCCTCCACGGTTGAGCCGTGGGCTTTCACATCAGACTTAAGAAACCGCCTACGCGCGCTTTACGCCCAATAATTCCGGATAACGCTTGCCACCTACGTATTACCGCGGCTGCTGGCACGTAGTTAGCCGTGGCTTTCTGATTAGGTACCGTCAAGACGTGCACAGTTACTTACACATTTGTTCTTCCCTAATAACAGAGTTTTACGATCCGAAGACCTTCATCACTCACGCGGCGTTGCTCCGTCAGGCTTTCGCCCATTGCGGAAGATTCCCTACTGCTGCCTCCCGTAGGAGTCTGGACCGTGTCTCAGTTCCAGTGTGGCCGATCACCCTCTCAGGTCGGCTACGTATCGTTGCCTTGGTAAGCCGTTACCTTACCAACTAGCTAATACGGCGCGGGTCCATCTATAAGTGATAGCAAAACCATCTTTCACTTTAGAACCATGCGGTTCTAAATGTTATCCGGCATTAGCCCCGGTTTCCCGGAGTTATTCCAGTCTTATAGGTAGGTTACCCACGTGTTACTCACCCGTCCGCCGCTAACGTCAAAGGAGCAAGCTCCTTATCTATTCGCTCGACTTGCATGTATTAGGCACGCCGCCAGCGTTCATCCTGAGCCAGGATCAAACTCTCCATAAAAAATTATGATGTTTGATTAGCTCATAAAATACTAATTTGTGTTATCAATAACACGTTGTTTTGATTCAACATTTAATGTTGAAATCGGAATTAACGTTGACATATTGCAATTCAGTTTTCAATGTTCATTTTAATATTTCATAATGGAGCGGGTGATGGGAATCGAACCCACAACATCAGCTTGGAAGGCTGAGGTTTTGCCATTAAACTACACCCGCATATTTTCATATAAATCATATGTAATGTATTTTGATGCGGCCGAGAGGACTTGAACCTCCACGGGATAAATCCCACTAGGCCCTCAACCTAGCGCGTCTGCCATTCCGCCACGGCCGCTCGGTTGACGCTAAAATTTTCCGTTCATCAAGTTAACGTACTCAATTTTAATATGTTTGAAATGTTTTGTCAATAAGTTTTTAAAATTTCTTTAACAAACTTAATAAGTCCTTCATTTGATTTCATATTATTTTCGCAACGTTTAATATAATATAACATAAATTATATATCGTCAACACTTACAAATAACTAATTAGAGTAAAATATTCATTTTTATTTATTTTATCTAATTAAATGCACAAATTTCATATATTTATATCGTCTTTTTAATATCAAACGTGTAAAGTGATTCTTAAATAAAAAAGAGCTGAAAAGTATCAGCTCTCTTGCTACTTAAATTCACTATTTAAAAATGGCTTTGTTCTATCAATTTCCCTTTGCAATGTCCACAAAGCATTTTATTTAAATTCACTTTTCTTATTCTAGCATATTTCACACCGCAGTTTGAGCATTTATAGATGTACCTAACTCGATTCTCATAGCTTTCAACTGCTGAACAAAATCTCGGGGCACCTGTTTGCGCACTGAGTAACTTGAAATCTTTATCTTTGTGTTTATATCCTTTTCCTTGTATATGAAGATGGTAATGACATAACTCATGTTTAATAATATCAATAACTGCCTTTTCACCGAAAGCGTCATATTGCTTTGCATTTATTTCTATATTGTGTGTATTCAATATATAACGCCCACCAGTTGTTCTAAGTCGTTTATTAAAATAAGCTTTATGTTTAAACGGTCTTTTAAAAATTGTGGTAGAAATAGACTCTGTCATGCTTTGTAATTTTTCATTATTCATGAGGATCAATCATAGTTAGTGATACTTTCCCTTTCTTGTCATCAATATCTAATATCCAAACATCAACAATATCTCCAACACTGACAACATCCATTGGGTTTTTAACAAATTTCTTAGATAATTTTGAAATGTGTACAAGGCCATCTTGTTTAACACCAATATCAACAAAGGCTCCAAAGTCAACTACATTTCTTACAGTTCCACTTAACTTCATATCTTTCGATAAATCTTCAATCGATAAGACATCCGATTTTAATATTGGTGTCTCAAATTCATCACGTGGATCTCTATTTGGTGCAATTAATGATTTGATAATATCTTCAAGGGTAGGTTCGCCAATGTTTAACTTTGTAGCCATGTCAGTCAAATCCACATGATTTAAAGCTGTTTTCAAATCAGCTTTTCCTAAATCATCTGCACTAAAACCAATCTCACTTAACAATTGATAAGTTGCTTGGTAACTTTCTGGATGAATTGATGTATTATCTAAAGGTTCACTACCATTGATAATTCTTAAAAAACCAATACTTTGTTCAAATGTTTTAGCGCCTAACCTTTTTACTTTGGCAATATCCTTATTGTGTTTAATAGGCCCATTTTCTTCACGGTATAAAATTATGTTTTGGGCTATAGTCGAAGACAGACCAGACACATATTGCAATAGTGAGCGTGAAGCTGTATTTACATCAACACCTACTTGGTTAACAGCTGTTTCGACAACAAAAGTTAACGCGCCCTCCAATGCTTTTTGGTTAACATCATGTTGATATTGACCAACGCCAATTGATTTTGGGTCAATTTTTACAAGCTCACTTAATGGATCTTGTACCCTTCTTCCAATCGAAACAGCACTACGTTCTTCTACTTGAAAATCTGGGAACTCTGAACGAGCGATTTCTGAAGCAGAATAAACAGAAGCTCCAGCCTCGTTAACAATTATAAATTGTGTTTTTAATTTATGTTTTTGAATCATTGAAGCTACAAATTGTTCTGTTTCTCTACTAGCCGTACCATTACCGATAGCAATTAAATCAATATCATATTTATTTACAAACTGAACAAACGTTTTCTCCGCGTCTTCCTTTTTATTTACTGGTGGATGCGGGTATATTACTCCTTTAGCTATAAAAGTGCCGAAAGGATTTATTACAGCCAATTTACAACCTGTTCTAAAAGCAGGGTCCACTCCTAGAATTTGTTTGCCTTTCATTGGTGGTTGTAATAATAAATTTCTTAAATTTTCGCTGAATACATCAATAGCATGTTTTTCAGCTTTTTCTGTTAGGTCACCTCTTATCTCTCTTTCAATCGAAGGCATGATTAATCTTTTCAAACTATCAGAAATTGCATTTTCAATAATTGTTGAACCTTCATGATGATGAATCGTTTCATGCTTACGAATAAAATTCTCAATGCCTTGAATATCCATTTCTATTTTAACTGTTAGTATTTTTTCTTTTTCTCCCCGATTGATTGCTAATGTTCTATGATTTGCAATTTTTTTAATTGGTTCTGAATAATCATAATACATTGAAAAAATCTCTTGGTCATCCTCAGCATTCTTTTTCTTTTGTGTAACAATTTTGCCATGCTGGAAAGTATCTTTAAGTATTTTAGTTCTATATTTAGGTTCATCTGAAACTTTTTCTGCAATAATATCTTGCGCACCTTGTATTGCTTGTTCTATATTTTTTATTTCTTCATTGAAAAATTGAGTTGCTTTTTCTTCTATTGTCATTTCTAAACTAGGATTTTTGAGCCACTTTGCAAAAGGTTCTAAACCTTTTCTTTTCGCTTCCGTAGCTCTTGTTTTCTTTTTCTGTTTATATGGTCTATATAAATCTTCAACTCTTTGTAGCTTTGTTTGCTTTAAAATGTCATTTTTTAATTCTGTAGTCAGTAAACCTTGTTCTTCTATATTATGTATAACTTCTTCTTTTCTTTTTTGAAGATTAACCATATATTGATATTCATCATTAATTTGTTTTATTTCTACTTCATCTAATCCGCCAGTCTGTTCTTTACGATAGCGTGCAATAAATGGTACCGTATTTTTTTCTTCAAGCAACGTTAATACTGCATTAATTTGTTTACTTGAAAATTTATATTTTTCTTTTATAGATTGTATTAAATTACTATCCATAGTATCCTCCACTCATAAATAAAAAATTTATTACTAATATATTCTAACATATAACGTTATCTTGATTCTTTTTCTAAAAATAATCGAAGTATAAAAAAGCAGAATTCATTAAATGAATTCTGCTTTAAGCATATATTTTATTGGTTTGCTGCTTCTTGAAGTTTCTTAATTGCTGTTCGTTGTAACCGGGATACATGCATTTGACTTAAACCTATTCTTTCACCTGTTTCTTTTTGACTTAAACCTTCAATAAATGTGCACTGTATAATCTCTCTTTCCCGTTCAGATAAAATTGGGAGTATTTTTTCTAATATCATACGCTTTTCAGTTAAATCATAATTATCATCTTGTTGCCCCATAATATCTAATAATGTAACAGTCGATCCGTCTTTATCCGCTTCAATAGAATGGTCTACACTTAATGCATTATAACTTTGACCCATTTCCATAGCTTCGAGCACATCTTCTTCATTGACTTCCAACCTATCGGCAATTTCAGCAATAGAAGGTGAGCGCTCTAACTCATTTGTCAATTCATCAGTCACTTTCTTAATACGGGGTCCGATTTCTTTAATTCGCCTAGGAACGTGCACACTCCACGTTTTATCACGTAGATAACGCTTAATCTCACCAATTACAGTTGGTACTAAAAAAGCTTCGAACTTTCTATCAAAAGATAGGTCGAATCGGTTAATTGCACCAATTAAACCAACCATACCAACCTGAACGAGATCTTCGTGATGAGATTGACCTTTTGAATATTTATATGCCAATGATTCAACCAACTTTTTATAATGTTTAACAAGTTTATCTTGAGCATCTGAATTCTCATTATTTTGATGCTCCATTATCCACTGGTTGATTTGTTCAGGTGATACGTCATTAACTGATTTCGACTCTCTCGCCATTATTTCGCACCTGCTCTTTTTTTATATACTTAATCATGCTAATGGTTACACCAGAGTTTTTATCCACTGTAACTTCATCCATTAAAGATTCAATTAAAAATAAACCAAGACCTCCCTCTCTAAGGAAATCTATATTTTCATTGTCTTTATATGGTCCTAATTTTGCTTTTGTTTCTTCATAATCGAAACTTTCCCCTTGATCGGAAATAACTATTTTAATTTTATCATCAAAAATTTCAAAACAAAGGTTAATCATTCCTACATCCGTAGCATCGTTTTTATATGCGTGTTTTACTGCATTTGTTACTGCTTCGCTAACTGCTATTTTGGCATCTTCTATATCGTCATATGACGCCCCAGCACGTGAAAATACACCTGATAGAGTCAAACGTATTAAGCTTACATACTCTGCTGATGCTGGTAAACGCATTTCTATATAGTCTTTTTTAAGTTGCATGTTATTCGACCTCCGTTCCTTCATTAACATGCATCAAATCTTTTAAACCTGTGATATCAAATAGTCGACTTATTCGATCTGAAGCACCTAATATATATAATTCTTTATCGTTTTGATTTAAAGCCTTTAAAGTTCCGACAAATAGTCCTAAACCGGTTGAATCCATATAACTAACATTTTCTAAATTTACATATATATCATGCGTTCCCTCTTGTCTCATCGGCATGAGTACTTCTTCAAGTTCTGGAACAGTATAAACATCTAATTCTCCGCCAACTTTAACTTCATAATGTGTATCATGTGATATTGTTTCAATATTTAGATTCATAAATTACACTCCTAAGCATAGTCTCATTAATAACCGTTATACCCTTTTATTTTAATCATTAATCTTATCTAATTCACTCTTTTTATTATCAATATTGTTAAATCGTCTCTTTTTTCTGGATTTTGAATTTTTAAAATTGCTTCATATAAAAGTTGAACAATGTCTTGTGGATGCATATGTTTATACTTTTTTATCATATCTAGTAAATAACTTTTATCTAAAAAGTCACCAGCTTCATTTCTTACTTCTGTGACACCATCTGTAAAAATGATAACTAAGTCATCTAAATGAACGGGTATTTCTTGTTGATTGTATCGTGTTTGTTGGCTAACACCTAAAACACGACCTCTCACTTTAATTTCCTCAAATGTTTCGGTTTCAGCTCTATAAATATACCCTGGCTCATGACCAGCAGAACTGCAATATAACAAGTGGTTTAATTCTTCATACAGTCCATAAAACATCGTTACGAACATATTTTGATTCACATTTTTTTCTACCACGCGATTCAATCGTTTAAGACCATCGCTTGGCAATTGGGAATGCCCATATGAATCCATACCAAATTTGATCATACTCATAGCTAAGGCAGCAGGTATACCTTTACCTATAACATCTGCTACTGCAAAACTCATCGTACCGTCTTTATGATCTATTAAATTAAAGTAATCGCCACTAACCTTTTGCGCAGCTACGGAAATTACACCGATTTGAATACTATCGAATTGAGGAATATCTGTCTTAAGCATCGTTTGCTGTAAACGGGATGCTAAGTCAATTTCTTTATCATGATATTGTAATCGATTTACAAGATCTTGATAATCTCTATAATTATAGCCAAATCCTTTTACTACTTCTTTAAGTACGTTGAATGTTTTAGAAATTTGTTCACTACTTAACTCTAATGCTTGAACATAATTTTTATGAATTTCAACGATATCTTCTGGTAGCAAGTCTTTTCTTTTCACTTCTTCGGTGAAGCCTTCACACTTTTTTAATAAATCTGTCTCATTTACTGTGTGTAGACTTTCGTCAATTAGCGCTTTATATTGATTTTTGAACTCTTTCACTCAGTATTTCCTCCTCAAAATGCAAATATAAATCGCATACATCGGTTTTAACAAGAATATATTCTGTTATATGTATGTGTATTAAATATTTAATCAAGCAATACAGTTTTGTTTCTAGCAAAGTGAGATGTTTTTAAATACATACTTTACGTTGATATCGAAAAAAGCTTTAGGATAACCTAAAGCTTTTCAACTTAAACATCCTATTCATAAATATTTGATTACAAACACACGCTTTATTTTCTCTGTTCTATTTCAAATTATCTTGGAATTAAGTGTTTGTTGCATGTATAAGGAATTGATGTCTGTTATTCGTTATTTTATTACGCTCACTTTTAAAAATTATGTTCTATGATTTCTAATATTATGTAAACCTAGGCTAATATCTATAGCATTATTAACTTCTTGCATTTTTTCTTCAGATAGATATGTCAGCTTTTCTTTTAATCTGTTCTTGTCTAACGTCCGTATTTGCTCTAATAATATAACAGAATCTTTGTCGAGTTTATACTTGCTTTTTTCTATTTCTACATGTGTAGGTATTTTAGCTTTATTAATCCTACCTGTAATTGCAGCTACAATTACGGTAGGACTATACTTGTTACCAGTATCATTTTGTATAATGACTACGGGCCTTATTCCCCCTTGTTCAGAACCCTGTACTGGTGACAAATCAGCTAAATAAACGTCTCCTCTTCTCATCATTCATTGTTATTCTTAGATATAATGTAGACTTCATTGCAATCGCAAGCTTCACATTCAAATGGAAATGCTTCCGCCGCAAGGGAGAGATTCAAGTCAGCCATTTGTGAATAGCCTTCTTTTAATAGTTGTTCAATACTATGATTTCTGCTTTGATTAAAACTTGCCATGAATAAAGACCTCCATGTGACTAAAATAGAATATATTGAGATTTCTTGTTAGATATATAATAACAAATTTTAAATACAGTGACTATACTATTTTAGTAATTCATTAAGGATTTCTAGGTCTTGAGTACCATAATAGATACGTGGCAATCTCCTATTTAAGCGACATAAAACTTCATAATTGATAGTATGTTGTTGATATGCCAGCGCTTCCACAGATTGTTCACTGTCTGAATGATGATCCAACAATATCACTTTATCACCAGTTTGAATTTCTTCTGGAATTTTAATAATTATTTGATCCATGCAAACTTTTCCAATAATTTCACATTGTTTGCTGTTAACATTTACATTAAATCCGGTCATCATTCTTGGAAATCCATCTGCATAACCAACAGGAATAATACCGATTTTTGTAGGTTCTGTCGCTGTATAAATACTGCCGTAACTCACAGATTCGCCTGGTTGCAAGACTTTTGTTTGTACAATTTCACTAATCCATTGCGCACTTGGTTTTAAATGTATTTTCACACTGTCTTTAACATAACTTGAAGGATAATAACCGTATAATGATATACCCACCCGCACTGAATTACAGAATTGGCTATCTTTCATTAATGCACCTGCAGAATTTTGCGAATGTATATACTGTGGCTTTTCTTCTTCATTGACAATTGATTCAAATAAACTTTGTTGCTGATTCATTGATTCTCCAGGTTCATCTGCACATGCAAAATGCGTAAACACCCCTTCAAATACTAAATGATCATGGTTATGGATTAACTCAATAACTTCTTTATATTCCGCTGCATCTTTAATACCTAATCTTCCCATGCCAGTATCTATTTTTACATGTAACCATAAATCTTTGTCGTTATCTTCTGGAATTTCTTTTAACGCTTCAACTAACCATGCTTTTGATGGAATGGTGATTGCTACGCGATGTTGTATGGCTTTATTAATATTATATGTAGGTATAACGCCTAATATTAAAATTTTAGCATCTATACCGTGCATTCTTAATTCTATCGCTTCATCCAAAGTTGCTACGCCAAAAAAATCAGCGCCATGATCCATAAGGTAACGTGCGATTTTCACGCTGCCAAGACCATAAGCATTCGCTTTTACGATTGGCATCACCGTTTTATTTGGGTGTAATTTTTGGAAAACTTGAAAATTTGCCACAATTGCATTTAAATCTACGTTTAAATATGTGGATCTATAATACTTATCAGTCATTAAACGAGACCTCCATTTCAAAAATAAAGTTACACTTTGACATACATTAAATTAATTTTATAACAATTAAATAAAGATAGCCAAAACTTTATATTAAAATCGTTTTTTATTTTTCTATAATGACTTGGCTCATTGCGTAATGTTCTGTGTGTGAAATACTTACATGAACTGTAAAACCATCATAATGTATACATGGTTTTCCAAGTTCATCATTAAAACAATCTATTTCATTTAATGCTATAGTTTTTCCAAGTCCTGTACCGAGCGCTTTGCTAAAAGCTTCTTTACAGGTAAATCTTCCCGCTAAAAATTCTATTTTACGCGTTTCACTTTTAAATTGATGAAAGTGTTGTTGCTCATTTTTTGACAATACACGTTCTACCAATTTGTCTTGTCTATAGTAAAGTTTTTTTATTCTAGCTATTTCTATTAAATCAACGCCTATACCATGTATCATTAGCTACTCCTGCCTTTCTATGACAAGTTTTTTATTATAAATTCTGTGGCATAGAATGATTACCTTTTTTTATTTCTTGTTTCAATGTATTTGCTTTATTTTTGTCAATTAGCTTTATTTCAGTATTTCCACCGGCTGTCGACAAGGTTAAACTCGCCAAATTATATTTTCTCATTAAGATACCTTCATGGGTATCGACATTTTGAATACGAAACAAAGGAATTTTCACTACATTAATAAACCACAAGCCATTTCTAACCGTGATTTCTTGATTTTCTAACTTATATCTAAATATTTTATATTTATAAATCGGTCTAATCATACCACCGATAATGATAACAATGAATGCAATTATGATATTAATCGTCCATAACCAAAACATGACTTTAGAACTTATGAAATGTAACCATACCTTATCTATTACTGTAATGATTGATAAAGCCAAAATTAATAAAACTGCAGTAATTATTGAAGCAATACAAATGACTGTTTTGCCTGATGGATCCATATAATTATATTCATTCATCAAAATCACCTCTCAAATACCATGATTTCAGTTTTTCCACATGACTAACTTCACTATATTTTAACCCTATTTCTGCACTGCCAGCCGCTTTAGCAATGATAAATTTAAAGTTTGCTAGGTTACTTCGAATAAGAAACGGATTTTCTGACATTTCCATACCTAACAATTTGTTGTGTTTAAAATATGTGTTTTTAAATCCAAACATAGTTACATTCCGCACAACTAATTCATCGTGATTTAAGTTTAAACCAGAGGATTTAATAACGATAAAACTGTGAAGAATCATTATTAATATTAGGCACCCTGCAATAACAAATGACCAAACAGACCAGTAATAAGTAGCAATCGTAGCACCGATAAGTAATACTAGTGATTCTCTCCAAAAATACCTATGAAATCCCCTCCAAGGCATGCCTAGTTTTGGTTCAGTGAATTTCATGTCTGGTATCAGGTGCTTTATCAGATAAAATGCTTTTTGCCTCTTAATAAATGGTAAAATCATTACATTGCCGCCTAGAGTAACATCATCCTTATCAACACCATCCATATCACTCGTAATTACAAAATGAATTGAAGTATAGCCAAATAACTTTCTTATAAATGATTGACGTTCTACAATCGCTTGCACACGGTCAGTTGGTACAGTAATACTTTTGACATTAAACAAACCATATTGAATATTTAACTGTGTACCTTGTTGCTTAACCGTATAATTAAAATTTCTAACTATTTCTATGATAGTGCCAAAAATATAACTCACTACAATGACCAAGACAACAATCATTAAAATAATCATAAAAGCAGTCTGAAAAATTTCAGAAAATGTATTGGTAATTTTATGCCAAGGTAAAATATCACTTAATGCAAACATGACTGGTGACAATGTTGCAAAAGCTACACCAATGACACCACTTGTTAAAGCCATAAATAAAAGTTCTTTAAAATTTAATTTATAAATATTCATAGCTGGCGACTGCATTTTTTGTTCTTTTTCAGCATCCTGCTCTGCAAAAGAATTATTGTAGTCAACGATTTCGCTATTTTGAGTCAGTTTTTGCTGTTTTTCTTTTAATGTTTGCTGTATAAAATCACTTTGATTTTTGGATACAGTGTCTAACTCTATACCATCACTAGGCGTTTTAATTTGAAGTATTACCCCACCCACAATTTGATTAATAATACCTTGTGAAGTATCTAACGTTTGAATTCTGCGTATATTTAACTCTTTCCTTTCTTTACTAAAAATACCAGTGGCTAAAATAAAATGATCATTTTCAATCCAATATCTAGTGTTATAAACCTTTAATATTTGTATTATAAACGAAATCAGAAAGATAATAGTAATAATGCCTGGATAGATATATGATTTATAATCCGTAAAATCAAAGTTGCGTAAATTAAACACTAAAAAAATAAAAATCAAAATAATATTTTGTTTAATCGCCTCTATTATTCCAGTTATGTATGAAATTGGATGTAATTTTTGAGGACTATACATCATAATCAGCTCCTCGTAAGTATTTTAAAATATTATCTTCAAATACTTCAATTTCCTTTGTTAACATCAACGGGAAATCAAGTGAGTGGCCAGCTGTCACCAAAGTTAGCCTTGATATATGTAATTGTTTTAATAATGGATTGCTTTTTCTTTTTAAAAATTGCGTTCGCTCATATTTAACAATTTCATTCTTTTTAAAAAATATTCCTGTTTTGATTTCAATATATTGGTCTTTGACGCAGTAAAAAGTATATTTATACTTCAACCAAGGTCTCAACAGCATATATATTACATCAAAAATCGTTATTGCAATAAATATGTAAATTAAAAAATGCCACCAATTATAATG
Organism: Staphylococcus ureilyticus; assembly: GCF_025558845.1. Taxonomy (NCBI): domain Bacteria; kingdom Bacillati; phylum Bacillota; class Bacilli; order Caryophanales; family Staphylococcaceae; genus Staphylococcus; species Staphylococcus ureilyticus. The sequence goes on from NZ_CP094825.1 coordinate 1,750,421, forward strand.
ATTCCATAAAAATACTAATGCAATCATAAATAATAAACTAACAATCAATTCAAGAGCTTCTAGTATGTAATAATATCTCATCGCTTGTTTAGGGCTGCGCCTAAATTGTTGGTCGTTAGTCATAATTACACTCCTCCATAAATTTTTTCAATTCATTATAACATAGGGACATGTTTGCTTCATTATCGTCGTAGAAGGCAATGATTATTCTAATATTTTTATCATCACTTTAATTTTCCACTTTTCTAATCACTTTTATGTGATTGAATCGATTTTAGATATAAAAAAATCACTCCAATAAATTGGAGTGACTAAACCTAAAATTCATATATGATAAAGTATTTTATTTTTTATGGTCTGCGAATGTGCGACCCTTCATTGATTTTTTGTTGTTTCTATCTGATGATCTATCATTTTTCTTTTTATTGTTGAAGCCGCCTTTATTTGGACGACGATTTCTGCTATCGAATTTGCCGCCACCACGTTTATGGTTTCCACCTCGTTTTGGTCCACCTTTACCTTGGCGACCTTTTCCTCGAGATAATGGCTTTTCAAATGTTAATTGAACATCAACTTCATCGTTTGATTCAACTAACTCTTGCAATAATGCTGCTACTAAATTTACGTCATTATATTCTTCCAGTAATTCTGTTGCAATACGTTCTAGTCTTGGTTCGCTATCTCTTGACATCCAGTTTTGAACTTTACCTTTAATGTCGTCTTCACGTGCTTTAAGCACTTCTTTACGATGCGGTGGTCTCAATGCAGTCATTTGTCGTTTGTTCGTTTGTTCAATTTGACGGATATAATCCATTTCAATTGGGTTAACAAAAGTAATTGCTACACCTTTTTTACCGGCACGACCCGTACGGCCAATTCTGTGAGTATAACTTTCAGTATCTTGAGGTATATCAAAGTTATAAACATGGCTTACACCTGATATATCGAGTCCTCTTGCTGCAACATCTGTAGCAACTAAGATATCTAATTGGTCGTTCTTAAATTTCTTCAATACTTCTAAACGTTTAGCTTGTGTGATATCGCCATGTAAACCTTCAGCTTTATATCCTTTTGAAATTAACGCACTTGTTAGTTCGTCAACACGACGCTTAGTACGACCGAAAACAATTGCTAACTCAGGTTGATGTACATCTAAGAAATTTGTAAATGTATCAAATTTTTCTAATTCTTTTACAATTGTGTAATATTCATCTATTTGAGGATCTGACATTTCATTATTCATAGTTTTAACAATTTCTGGTGATTTCATAAATTGTTGTACCAATGTTTGAATAGCTTTTGGCATTGTAGCTGAAAATAACATTGTTTGACGTTGTTCTGCTGGTATTTTATCCATAATAAATTTCATATCATCAATAAAGCCCATATTCATCATTTCATCTGCTTCATCTAATATTAATGTATGAATAGAGTTTGTTTTTAACGTACGACGATTTAAATGATCAATAACACGTCCAGGTGTTCCTACAACAATTTGTGGACCTTTTTTAAGTGATTTAATTTGACGATCTATTGGCATTCCACCAAATACAGTTACTATTTGTACATTTTGGCCGGTCGCAAATGCTCTAAGTGATTCAGCAACTTGCATCGCCAATTCTCTAGTTGGTGCTAATATTAATGATTGAACTCCATCTTGTCCTGCCACTTTTTCAATAAGTGGAATACCAAAAGCGCCTGTTTTTCCTGTACCTGTTTGCGCTTGACCAAGAACATCCTTACCTTCTAAGGCAAGAGGGATACTCTCTTTTTGTATAGGAGTGGCCTCATCGAACCCCATTGATACTAGGGTTTCTACCGTTTTATCTGAGATCCCTAATTCTTTAAAATTTTGCAATATAATTCTCCTTTATTTATCTGTATTTCTCTACATATATGTTCATCTAAGTTTCTTCAACTTCTTTATAGTACCACCTCAAGTCTATAATCGCAATAAACCAAATTTATTATAATGACATAATTCCCCTCATTAATAATCAAATTAAACTGAGAAAATACTGTGATATATAGGTTGTAAGCGTTTAATTATATTTACCAGTATTTATTTTTGTTTACGAAAAAAATTGTAGATTTATTTATATTGATAATTATTAGTAATTTTTAAAAATAGTAACTTAAATGAACTAATTCAAGTTACTAACTATCAAAATCTCTATTTTATTTATAACAAAATAAAACACCACTTTCCCACTAATAAAAGTGATATGAAATGTGGTGTTAATAATTTTAAATTAAGGCATCTACAACTTCTTCTAATTGCATCCCTCTTGAACCTTTAATTAGTATTTTATCTTGTGGTTCAGTATTTGATTTTAATGACTGGATCAGTGCAGCTTTATCTGTAAAATGTTCTGCATATTTTACAAACGCTTTGCCTGTACGATGAATATGACCCGCTTCTGTTCCATAAGTATATAACGCATCGATTTGTTTATTAACTAAATAATCACCAACCGCTTCATGCATTGTTTGACTATTAGGCCCTAATTCTAAGACATCACCTAACACAAGTATCTTGCGGCCTCCCATACTGCTGAGTGTATCAATAGCGGCTTTCATACTAGTTGGACTAGCATTATAAGCATCATTGATAACAAGCGTACCGGAGTCGGTATGGTGTTGTTCCATTCTCATACCTGTAAGTTGAACCGCTTGAATATTTTGATGTATCGTTTCATAACTCAAATTAAGTCTTTTACCAACAGCAATAGCTATAGTTGCGTTTTTCATATTATGTTCACCTAAAATTGGTAATTCATAATGCTCATTTTCATTAATATTAAAAACAATACCAGTATCATCTATATTGTCAATTTTACAAACTAAATCATTATTTTCTTTTTTACCTATACTCATTAAATCTATATCTACTAATTTATCGACATGAGGCTTTAATAATGGCTCATCTCCATCGTAGATAAATAGACCTTGAGGTTTAAGACCAAATGAAATTTCAGCTTTAGCTTTCGCTATACCTTCACGCGATCCTAAATCTTGCATATGTGATTCGCCAATATTAGTAATAATTGCAATATCTGGGTTAGCTAATTGTGATAATGCTTCAATTTCATGAAAACCAGACATACCCATTTCTAATATAGAAATTTCAGTATCTTGATCTAATTGCAAAATGGTTAACGGCATACCGATTTCATTATTATAATTTCCTAGTGTTTTTTTTACTTTAAATTGAGGCTTTAATACACTTTCTATCATGTCTTTAGTCGTTGTTTTACCATTAGAACCTGTAACAGCGATCACAAATGGATTAACAAATGCCAAATAGGCTTTGGCTAACTGCTGCAATGCTTCCAATGTGTCATCTACCCAAATAATAGGGCCAGAAATTTGAGGGGCTAAAACACTGTCCTTCTGACAAAATGCCGCTCCCGCACCATCTTCCAACGCTTGATTCACATATTTATGTCCGTCGACATGTTCTCCTTTAAAAGGAATAAACAAATTTTGTTCGTCGATTTTTCTTGAATCTATAGAAACACCTTTAATTGTGTAATCTAAATAGTCATTATCAATCTCGCATGGAATCCAGTCTTGAATTTGTTCTAAAGTTACTTCAATCATGATTTAACCGCCTCAATCAATTTTATATTTATTTTTCTTTTTATCTTCATGTTTTTCTTTTGCTAATTCAATTAATTTACTTATGAGTTCTGCATAACTTACGCCCATGTTTTCCCATAAACTTGGATACATACTATAAGCTGTGAAACCAGGCATAGCATTTGTCTCGTTTATAAAAATTTGATTATCTTCCGTTACAAAGAAATCAGCGCGCAATAATCCTGAACAATCTGTTGCTTTAAATGCTTCTACAGCCATATTTCTTAAAGTCATTTTTACATCATCATTCAAGTCAGCTGGAATATCCAATTTGATTTTTCCATCTTTATACTTAGCTTTGTAATCATAAAATGCCACATCTTTAACTACCTCTCCCGGCCAAGTCGTTTCTGGGTAGTCATTACCTAAGACAGCCACTTCAATTTCTCTAGCATTGATGCCTTGCTCAATTACTAATTTACGATCAAATTGAAATGCTTCTTCTATACCTTGTTTCAACTCTTCCTCATCGTTACACTTACTAATACCTACGCTTGATCCTAAATTTGCAGGTTTCACAAATACAGGATATTCTAACTTGTCATGTACTAATTTCAAAATATTATTTTCGTATTTTTGATATTCGCTTCTTAAGAAACTTACATATGGTAATTGAGGTAAGCCTCTATGCGCAAAGAGTTGTTTCATCACAAGCTTATCCATTGAACTTGAGGCTGCTAGCACACCATTACCAACGTATGGAATATCTAACACTTCAAATAAACCTTGAATTGTTCCATCTTCACCATTCGGTCCATGTAGTAATGGGAAAACCGCACTATATGCTATGCCAAGGCTGCCTTCATTTAATAATTTAGAGATTTCTCCGGCAGGAACATCTGCTAATCGTAACGCATCTATGTCATCTATAGGATCTACGATATTTTCTTTCTTTTTCCAATCTCCATCGTTTGTTATGTAAATAATGTCCACTTGATATTTTTCTTTATCAATCGCATTTAAGACATTTTGTGCTGTTAATATTGATACATCGTGTTCAGCACTTTTCCCTCCATATACGATACAAACATTTTCTTTAGCCATATTTTAGCCTCCATATAGAATTCTTAAACTACATCATATCACGATTTATTAGCATTTTGCATTTGTTATGTAGTTGTAAAATAATTGTTTTTTATAAGTATATTGAAGTTTTTAAAGTATTTAAAGTGAAAACTTCAATGACACTTAAAATAATTATTTAAGTTTTACATACCCTACTTCTAGCAAAATCGTATAAAGTTCGGTAAAATCTATATATACTACAAGTAATTGAAATAATAGTTTTCCAAAGGAGTAAGAAATGAATACTTCACGTCAATCAAAAAATAATCATTGGATCCGAAAAATAGACTGGATTTTAATTGGCTTCATCGCATTACTAGCAATCATAAGTATTACGTTTATTAGTTCTGCAATGGGCGGAGGTCAATATAGCGCTAACTTTAGTATACGCCAGATACTATATTATGTTTTTGGGGCGATTATCGCATTTCTAATAATGCTAATTTCACCTAAAAAACTTATGAAATATACATATTTACTTTATATTATACTTTGTTTCTCATTGTTGTTATTACTAATTATTCCAGAAACACCTATCACACCGATTATAAATGGGGCAAAAAGTTGGTATACGTTTGGACCAATTAGTGTTCAACCATCCGAATTTATGAAAATAGTTATGATTTTAGCTTTGGCCAAAATTGTAACTAAACATAACCAATTTACATTTAACAAATCTTTAGAAACTGACTTTAAATTATTCTTTAAAATTATCGGTATAGCTTTTATCCCTATGGTACTTATATTATTGCAAAATGATCTAGGTACAACACTGGTTATCTTTGCGATTATTATCGGTGTTATGATAATCAGTGGAATCACTTGGAAGATACTAGCACCTATATTAATAGGGTCAGTCGTTATTGCTTCTACGGTGATATTATCAGTGATTTATAAACCTTCTATTTTAGAAAATAGTTTCGGCATTCAACCTTACCAATTAAGTCGTATCAATTCGTGGCTTGATCCCTATACTTATAGTAGTGGTGATGGATTTCATTTAACTGAGTCACTTAAAGCGATTGGTTCTGGACAACTATTTGGTAAAGGGTTCAATCAAGGTGAAGTTTATATTCCTGAAAACCATACGGATTTTATTTTCTCAGTTATTGGAGAAGAATTTGGTTTTATTGGTTCAGTCATTTTGCTGTTGATTTTTCTTGCATTTATTTTTCACTTAGTAAGACTTGCTACTAAAATTGAATTACCGTTTAGTAAAATTTTCATCATTGGATTTACTACAATGATACTATTCCATATCCTAGAAAATATTGGTATGACCATTCAGTTATTACCAATTACGGGTATACCATTGCCATTTATTAGTTATGGTGGTAGCTCATTATGGAGTTTAATGTGTGGTATTGGCGTGATATTATCAATTTATTATCACCAATCTAGACAATATACAACGCAAAACAAATAGCTACTTGTTTTGCATTGACATATTTAAAAAGCGTTGAAAACTCTTAGATCAAAAAGTTTTCAACGCTTTTGTTTTTTATAAATTTATCGTTCAACACGGCACACTAAAATGGAATGAGTAGAAAATCAATTTATTTAATAAGGCTTCACCGTACCATCCCTTCAAGTCAAGATTAACTGCTGCTTTAACAATAAGAGGCTGAGACAATCAATGTCTCAGCCTCTTAAATTTGCATATATGCTTTTAATCTTTGTATGGGTAACGCACTATTTCAATTCGTTAGCGGTTTTCACAGTCGTTGGTAAAGTATGCATAACTTCTAATCTTGATTTAGTTTTCTTTATGTTTACCCCTAATGATGATAATAGTTTAACTACATTTTGAATCTTTTCGTTATCTTTACTCATATCATCACTCCTAAATTCTAGCTTCTATTATATCTTACCCTATTTATTTCCGAATTACTACATGTTATTGAAATTTTCTTTATCTTATAAAATAATTTTTGTTTTATTACGTAATTTTAAAACATTCACTTATAATTATTATAAGCAATAAAAACAAAAACAGAATATAAATCAATACCAGTCAGTCTATTGATTGTTTCACCCTGTACTTTATAACATGATATGAGAAAGATAACATTTCAATGACTGAAGTCGATTTAATACAAAATTTCAAATCCTAAATCATATAAGTCTTTTTCTAAATTGTTTAAACTTGCTGGTGTTTCAAATTCTATAAACACTTGTCCTTTTTCAATTTCAACTGAAACATGATTCACACCGATGATTTGTGATAATGTTCTTTCTATTTGAAGCTTATCTTGTTTATTATCTATTTTACGTAAATAAATCGTTTGTGATTCCATTGGCGTCACCTGTTCTAATCTTTCATTAACTTTTGGAAAGTTACCAACAACTCATCCATTGCTTCTTGTTGCTCACCTTGGTTCACTTTATCCATAATACAACTTTTCATATGGTGATCTAATAATTTCGTAGCAACACTATTAAGTGCTGATCTTGTCGCTCTAATTTGTGTAAGCACATCATCACAATATACATCTTCATCAATCATACGATTGATCGCTCTTACTTGTCCTTCAATGCGATTTAAACGAGATTTTAAATTTGATTTAATTTCTTCAGAATGATGCGCTTTTTGCATTTCTGCCATAATCCAACGCCCCCTCTTAATATACATTTATAATATACCCCTATCAGGTATTAGTCAAGTGATAAAAACGTGGTACCATGTTACAATGATGAAGAATTTATCAATTGTAAATTAATTGAATAGCAATTTGGAGGTTTAATATGATAGATATTTTTGCTATAACTTACAACCATACAAACGTCATCATTAATGTTATTCTGATTGGCGCATTTATATTAAACCTAATCTTTGCATTTACAATTATCTTTATGGAGCGACGATCTGCTGGTTCTGTTTGGGCATGGATATTGGTTTTGGGTCTTATACCTATTTTAGGTTTTATCGTGTATTTACTTTTTGGTCGCCAAATCCAACGCGAACATATCTTTAGTTTAGATGAAGAAGATAAAGTCGGCATTGAAATGATTGTAAATGAACAACTAGAAGCCTTGAAAAATGATGATTTTTCTAAAGGCAATCATCAAATCGTAAAATTTAAAGATATGGTTCAAATGTTATTGTATAATAATGCGGCTTTCTTAACTACTGATAATGATATAAGCATCTTTATAGACGGAAAAGAAAAGTTTGATGCACTCATTGAAGATATATATAATGCCAAAGATTATATACATATTCAATACTATATTTTCCGTAATGATTATCTAGGAAAACGAATATTAACTGCATTAGAACATAAGCTTGACGAAGGTGTCGAAGTAAAAATGCTTTATGACGATATGGGTTCTAGAGGTTTATCTATAAAAGACTTTAAAGCTTTTAGAAAAAAAGGTGGACTCGTTGAAGCATTCTTTCCATCTAAATTACCATTAATCAATTTGAGAATGAATAATCGAAATCATAGAAAAATTGTTGTTATCGATGGACATATTGGTTACGTAGGTGGATTTAACGTCGGTGATGAATATTTGGGACTTAAGAAAAAATTTGGATACTGGAGAGATACACATCTCCGTATCGTTGGTGATGCCGTTAACGCTTTACAACTTCGTTTTATGCTTGACTGGAACTCACACTCAACACGTGATAATTTAAGATATGAAGAACGTTATTTTCCAGACGTAGATTCAGGTGGTACGACGGGTGTGCAAATTGCTTCTAGTGGTCCTGATGAAACGTGGGAACAAATAAAATACGGTTATTTAAAAATGATTGCTTCAGCAAAGCATTCTATTTATATACAATCGCCTTATTTTATTCCCGATCAAGCATTTTTAGATGCTGTTAAAATTGCTTCTTTAGGTGGCGTGAACGTAAATATCATGATACCTAATAAACCGGATCATCCTTTTGTTTATTGGGCAACATACAATAACGTTGCTTCTTTATTAGATGCTGGTGTGAATATCTTTCACTACAATAATGGTTTCTTACATTCTAAAACACTCGTCATTGATGATGAAGTTTCCAGTGTTGGAACAACAAATATGGATCACCGCAGCTTCACATTAAACTTTGAGATAAACGCATTCATCTATGACCCACATATTGCTAAAGCTTTAAGAATGGCTTTTGAAGAAGATTTAAATGTTTCTTATAGATTAACTAAAGCACTATATGAACAAAGAAGTTTATGGGTCAAATTTAAAGAAGGCATTTCAAGATTATTATCTCCGATTTTATAGAATCATTATCAGTCCGAGACTTATCATATGTCTCGGACATTTTTAATCTTAGTAATTATAAACAACCGAATTAAAAAATGTATTTCTACGCTTATAAAAGCTTAAAGTATATACATGTTGTTTGTCACTCTAGTAAAAACACTTAATACTTTCATCTTAAAAAGATTGTTGATCACCCACTATTTAAACACATCAATGTATTTTTTATAATTTTATAACAATTAAATCTCAAACAATAATTTAGTTTAGTTTTTTCTCAAAATGGAGGCAACTTGATATGACTAATGAAGATATAATCACTAAAGCGCAAAACTACATGAAACATTTTCATAAAGATGATACAACCGGGCACGATATTGCACATATACAACGCGTAACAAGATTAGCAGAATATATTGCTAACAATGAACAACAAGGGCATTTACTCACCATACAATTAGCAAGTATTTTACACGATACTATCGATAACAAACTTACAAATACTAAAGAAGCAAAAGTAAAGTTAGCACAATTCCTCAATGGTTTGGAACTTGATCACGTAATACAACAAAATGTGTTACATATTATTGAACATATCAGTTATAAAAATGGTAAAAATGATCATGTTAAATTATCGATTGAAGGACAAATTGTTCGTGATGCAGATCGTTTAGATGCGATTGGTGCAATTGGTATAGCACGCACATTTCAATTTGCAGGTCATTTTGGTGAACCTATGTGGATTGACCAACAATCCAATAATATAAAAAAATCTAATCAATCATATTTTGATTGGAAACCTTCTGCAATAAAACACTTTTATGAAAAATTATTTAAACTTAAATCACTCATGCACACTCAAACAGCAAAAAATTTAGCGCAACAACGACATGAATTTATGAAAAATTATGTCGATACTTTTTTCAAAGAATGGTATTTTTAATAATTCAAGTATGTTTGTTCCAGACTTTGTAGACCACCTTTATATATTGGATAGCTACGGCGCTTTCGAAACTAAGATACATTTATTTTAAATATAAAAAAATAGAAGCACTTGAGATAATCATCTCAAGTGCTTCTAAACTTTATACCTGCTATATATTATGTACCAGGTCTATCATTTAAATTAATGATGTAATGCATTATTTCTTTTTAGATTTCTTAGGTGCTACTTGCGTGTTTTTACCTTTGCTAGCTTTTTCAGAATTATTATTCTTCATTGCTTCAATCATTGGAGCAACTTCTTTTTTAGCAAGATTAGAATAATACATGTTGGCAACTTGAGTTTGTACAATCAAAAATGCCGCACTGACTGACCAATAAAGACCTAATGCTGACGCAGAACTTAAAGAAATCCAAACAATCATAATTGGAGAAATAATCATCATCATATAACCCATTTGACGTTGTTCATTTGGCATACTCTTACTTGATACAAAAGCTTGTAAGAAGTATAAAATACCAGCGATAACTGTAATCCAAATATCAGGTTGAGACAAGTTAAACCAAAGGAAATTTGGGTGTTCCGTAAATCCACCACTTGACGGGTATTTTAATACGAAGAATAAGCCCATAATGATTGGCATTTGAATTAAGATTGGTAAACAACCTAACATGCTCTTCATTGGATTCATATCGTATTTTTTATATACTTCCATCATTTCTTGGTTTGCAGCCATTTTTTCTTCTTGCGTTCTAGAACGCTTAACTTTTTCTTGAACTGCATCAATATCCGGTTTTGCAACCTTCATTTTTTCTCGCATCATATGACTATTTTTATAGTTTGATAACATGAAAGGCAATAATACAACACGTATTGCCAATACAAGTACTACTATTGCTAAACCATAATCATTGTTGAAACTTGTTCCCAACCAATGAATTAACTTGTCCATTGGTTCTACAAACGTATTAAAGAAAAATCCATCTCTATTTTCAGGTTTAGAGTAGTCACAGCCTGCTAAAAGGACCATTACACCTAATAATAAAGGTAGTAGCGCTTTCTTTTTCATTTTTCCACCTCTAATGATATATTCACATAAAATTTATTTTATCATACTCAAAGGAAAGTAGAAAACAAAAAAAGAAATTTTCCGCATTATTCAACAGTTTGTAAAAATTGTTGTACAGTTTCTTGGATATTTGAACTTTTCGAGATTGCAGAAATAATTGATAATCCATCTGCACCATGATTCATAATGATTTGAGCATTTTTTGTATTAATACCTCCAATTGCAACGATTGGAAAATCTTGAACTTTAGTTCTTAATGTTCGAATCATTCCTGGGCCCACTGGAGCTTTAGCATCTGATTTTGAGCCCGTATGATACATCGGTCCAACACCGATATAATCAATATTGGTTAAGTCCGATACTTGATATTCTTCTAAATCACTTACACTAAGACCTATTATTTTATTACTAAATGTACTGGCGAATGCATCAATATTGGCATCATTTTGTCCTACATGTATTCCATCAGCATCTATTGCTTTTGCTAAGTCTACATCATCATTAACAATAAAAGGAACATGATAACTTTTACATAAAGATAATAATTTTTGTGCAAGTTCAATTTTGGCATTTCCAGTTAATGAACCATCCCCTTTTTCTCGAAATTGGAACATTGTAATTCCTGATTCTAAAGCTTCAGTCACAACATCTATAATTGATGTTTGTTTTGGTATATCTTGTGTACCACAAATAAAATATAGCTTTAAATACGCTTTGTTAAACATAATTACACCTCTTGCTTATTTTGATATTGTATATCAGTTTCAAAGGTCATATTATACAATGCATTTAACAATTCTACTTTAAAACTACCAGGTCCTGCTGAATTTTGTTCAGCTTTTTCTGCAGCGATATTATATAGAGAGACCGCTTCTATTAACGCATTTATAGATGGGGTTTCTGAGTCAACAAAACTTGCTACTATTGCTCCTAATAAGCAACCAGCACCAGTTATTCTTGCCAACAATGGAGATCCGTTAGATAGTTTAAATATGTGTTCATTCTGAGCAATAACATCCTCTTTGCCAGTTATGACAATAGACGTATTAAAGTGTTTGCGTGCTTCTTTTGCAATTGATACTGAATCTAAACTACTATCGCTGTCAGTTCCCTTCATTTTAGTATCGCTATTAATTAACGTTAAAATTTCAGAAGCATTTCCTTTAATAACAGTAACTTTTATTTCATTGAGAAACTTTTTGCAAAAATCTTTGCGGTATTGTGAAGCACCTACAGCAACAGGATCAAATATAATCGGTTTGCCAAGATGATTCGCTGTTTTGGCGATTTTTAAAATATCTTGTTCTCTTTCTTTTGTTAACGTACCAATATTTATTAACAAAGCGTTTGCAGCTGTCAGCATATCATGTGCTTCTTCAGGCGCCTCACTCATTGCTGGACTAGCACCAAGACTTAACAAACCATTTGCAGTAAAATTTTTAACTACATCATTTGTATAACAAATGACAAGCGGTTGATCCGCCCTTAATTTTTCTAAATTATTCATCATCTAAACCAACTTCCTTCATATATGCAAAATGGTTTACTGGACCTCTACCTAAACCAATTTCTGGTGTATGTTTAATACTAAGTGAAATAAATTTCTTCGCTTTTTGAACTGCATCGAACATCGATTTACCTTTTGCTAACTCTGCAGTAATAACAGCTGAAAAAGTACATCCTGTACCATGTGTATGTTTTGTATCATATCTAGGTTCTTCAAAGGTAAACACATCATCTTGTGTAAATAAATAGTCTATAGCTGTATTTTTATCACTTGAATGTCCCCCTTTTATAACAACACCCTTGCTACCAATTTCATTGATAAATATATTGCCAGCTTGATAAATCGACTGTTGGTCATGAATTGTAATACCTGTAATTTCTTCAGCTTCTGGTAAGTTAGGCGTCGCTATTGTAGCGTAAGACAATAAAATATTTTGTAAGTTTTCTTTAGCATCATCATCCATCAAAGAATCACCACTTTTTGCTAACATAACTGGATCGATAACATATGGAATATTGTTGTATTTTTTTAAATACATTTGAATAATCTCCATCATTTCTTTAGATGCAATCATCCCAGTTTTCAAAGCATGTGGTAGTTCATCTGAAAATACACTTTCCATTTGCTCTTCTAACCAATGTGAATCTAGATTATGAATATGTTGTACGCCTTTAGTATTTTGAGCCACAATGCTTGTTATTGCAGCCATACCATATACACCACATGCATGGAATGATTTTAAATCTGCCATGACACCTGCACCACCGGTAGGATCAGTTCCAGCAATCGTTAACGCAATCTTAGGTTTATTCATTATTTTGACCTCCGTATAACCAATTTTCTTGTATATATGCCATATTAAAGAAATTTCGTTCATGTATCGTACTTTGTAAGAAACAAGATTTTATTGCTTCTTTTTCTTCAACTGCAAGATTTTGCGTTAATCGGTCCATTAATTCATCAAAAATATTTACCAATTCATCCATTTCCGTACTATAAAATTCAAACCATTTTGATAAAATTGAGTCTTTATTTAATTCACTGTCTTTCAACGCTTCTTTAGCAATCACTTGATACACATATGGACAAGGTGCCATTGCTGCAATTGTATATGCAGCATTTTCTTTTGAATAGGCATTGAAATACATATGTTTGATATAATGATCTCCACTTGGTGGCCAAACTTTTTCTTGAACGATTTCACTATAGTTTTGTTGTACATATGTTGCTAAGATTTCGTGTGCTTCTACTTCACCATCAACTATAAATTGTATTTGTTCTACTAAAAATTGAACCTCTTCCAATCTACTCATTTTTGGTATTAACAATGCATATATATTTGCAAATTCTTTTAAATAAGAAGCATCTGCTCTCAAATAAAATTTCAAAGCCTCTTCAGAAATCGTACCATGCAACATTTCTTGGATAAATGGATCATTATAGATATCCTCAATAATTGGTTGTGAAGCTTTTTTTAATTCCTGTGAAAATAACAAATTTAGCCCTCCTAATTAAAAAAACTACATCCCACGTAGGAATGTAGTTTATTAATATATATTAGAGCAATTTCCCAAATATTAATGAATGCTACTTTCCTACGTTGGTCTTAACCAAATCAGGTTATAAGGGTCTGAATTTCTCATCTCAGCCATAAGGCTCCCCTAGTAGTTTCTTTATTATGTATTTATATAAAACATATCAAAGTACATCAACTATTGCAATAAAATGGTTTATATAAACATTCTAGTAATACAAAAACCTTTAATATGATTGTACTCCCAACAGTTATAAACTAAGTTAAATGTACATATGATTAGCTTTATATACTCTAGATGCATATTATTTATAAGAAAAAATATGCAGGACTTTGGCTATCGTTCATGCATAATTAGCACTAACTTAATATAACAATAAAAAGCTGAGACAATTAAATTGTCTCAGCTTTTCCAAAAATAAACTTTATTGTATTTTGTTATATTATGCTGTAACCCATTGTGAAGGGCCAACTTCATCATATAATTTTTGAGCTGCTGCATCTTGAACTGCTTCTGGTGCGTTAGCAGCTGGTTGACCTTGATATTCAGCTGGAGCTACTGAATCCCATGTACTTTGTAAGAATTGGAACTTACCTGAAGCACCTGATGATGGGTTTGTAGCATGAATATCGCCACCTGATTCACGTTGTGCAATTTGTTGTAAGTGTGCATTCACACCTGATGAGCTAGTTGAAGCTTCATTTGAGCTTGATGATTGAGTTGAAGCTTTTGTAGTTGCTTCTTGTTGTGGTTGTTGTGTTTGTTCAGTTTGTGGAGCAGCTTGTTGAGCTGGTTGTTCAGTTTGTGCTTGTTGAGGTTGTTCAACAGAAGTTGTTTGTTCTGATGATACATCTTCACTAGAACCTCCACCAAAACTCCATGACCATGTTTGGCCATCTGATTCAAAATTATAATTTGTACCATTATAATTAAAGTTATAGTTATATGCACCCTCTTGTACAGGTGATGCATTTAATTGTTCTGGATTAGATTGTGCTAAGTTTGCTAATTCTGCTTTGTCAACACCTTGTTCAGCTGCGTCTGCTGAGTTTCCTGCTGCAAATCCTGTTACGCCTAAACCTACTGCTAATGTTGAAGCTAATACTGTTTTTTTCATTTTTAAAAATTCCTCCTATAAGGTAAATAATTTTTTCGTTATGATTAATTTGCAAGTACAACTATAACATCTTAAAAACAGTAGTAGGTTACAGCCAAATAAAAAAGTACACCCTTTCTTTACATGGTGATTACATTTATAAAATAGAATATAAGCATCATCAACTATGTTGAAAACTGCTATGAAAGTTTATGTGACTATTTAACAAATATAGTGAGTGTAATAAAATTGTAATTTATCAGATTATTCTGTATTATTTCGAGATAAATTTCTACCTTCTTATAAAAGTACATTTTCCTATAAAGTATGTATTTTAGCTATTCCTATTGTCTATTGTTAATTTAATAGACAATAAGAATAGCCTGATAGAAGTATAATTAAATAGTAGGATTAAATATATTAGATTTGATGGGTTAAATTAACGGGGAGTTGGGAGTGCTTGAAATATTATACAATTTCATAAATTTCGTTTTCTTCAAAATCAAATTGACTTATAAGATCTGGGTTTTGATCTATTGGAAGTGGATCAAAAAGTGTTTCATCTTCATTTTTAGAACGTGGGGACATAAATTTAATAGTTTCAATAAAAATTTCTGATACAAAATGCATCTGTCCTTCTTTTTCAAATTTTCTCGATTGCATTTGTCCAGTTATACCAACCAATGAACCTTGATTGATATATTTTTCGACATTATTAGCAATTTTTCCGAATGCCTTACAAAATAAATAATCACAAATAACTTTTTGATTTTTATCTTTATAATTTCTTGGGACGGCTACGCAAAATGTAGCTAGTTTATTACCTTCCTTCTCATAAATTTTAGGGTCCTTTGTTAGTCTCCCTACAATGACAATACTGTTAATCATATGTCACCTCCTCTATAAGTAAATCATAAAAAATTCACATGATTCCGTCAAAATACAGTTTTTATAATTTCAAAAAGTAAATGACTACAAAATTCTACTTTTTTCACCTTTATCATAGAAAATTACGTTATAATGATAATATAAATACATTTTATGTAGAGTTTAAATTAATTAAATGGATGTGAGACGATGAAAACATTTAAAGCTGTTCGATTTCAAATCGTATCAGAAAATGGTGGTTTAACTGAGTACGAATTAGAAGATGGTGTCATCATCAATAAGGAAAACAGTGGCACTGGCTGGTTGCTTGAAATCGTCATTTCAGATTATCATTATGAAACTATGAAAACATATATGGATAACGAAACATTATTAGACATACGTGTCGTTATCACTAGACCTGCTAACGATCCAGCTTTATTTGATGCAACCATTAAACATATCATTCAATTAGAAAATACAATTTCTGTTGTTTGTGAATGTCACATTTACACATTAAGACAAGTTTATGCTGAAAGTTTATTAGAACAATTAATAGATGAAGGTTTATCTGGTGAAGACTTGAAGAAATCCTTTAATAGAATGATGCAATCTAAACCAAGACTGAAGGATGAAAAAGTAGATAAATAAAAAATAGTGTTACAGCCCGTTTTAAACAGTCTGTAACACTATTTTTTATTATTTGTCTTGTAAAGCAAATGTTAACTCACAACTACATGCTAACTGTCCATCTACTGTTGCCTTAGCACTACCTTTACCAATAGGGCCTCTGAGCTTCGTGATTTCAACTTCTAAGCGCAAAGTATCTCCAGGTGTTACTTGTTTTTTAAAACGACATTTATCGATACCAGCAAATAGTGCAAGTTTTCCCTTGTTTGCTTCGCTATTTAACATAGCGACTGCACCTGTTTGTGCTAAAGCTTCAGTAATTAATACGCCAGGCATTACTGCATATTCTGGAAAATGACCTTGAAAGAATGGTTCATTACCTGAAACTTGTTTAATTGCTACACATCGTTGACCTTCATCGTATTCTACAACACGATCAATCAATAAAAATGGTTGCCTATGTGGAATAATCTCTTTTATTTGGTTGTAGTCAAAAATTGTTTCCATAATTTGCTTCCTCCAACTTTACTTCTCTCTGTTTCCAATTTATTAATATAATATATTATAACATTAATCTTGTATTCTTTTGATGTCAGCACCTAATGCCTTTAATTTACCATGCAAATCAACATACCCTCTGTCTAAATGCTTTAGTTCAGTAACATATGTTGTTCCTTCAGCTACTAGTCCCGCTAAAATAAGTGCTGCTGCTGCACGTAAATCCGTTGCTTTTACTTGAGCGCCTTGAAGTTGACTTTTACCTTCAATTTTTGCACTTCTTCCTTCAACAGTGATTTTAGCATTCATTCTTTTAAATTCACCGACATGCATGAATCGATTTTCAAACACAGTTTCCGTTACTACTTTATGTCCATTTGCAGTTAATAATAACGCCATCATTTGTGATTGCATGTCTGTAGGAAAACCAGGATGTGGAAGTGTTTTGATATCTACCGGTTTCAATTCGTTTTCAGCACTTACACGAATAGCATCATCAAGGTATTCTAGATTAACTCCCATTTCTTCTAATTTATAAACTAGACTCGTCATATGTTCTTTGATTGCACCGTTAACTAAAACATTTCCTCTTGTAATTGCACCTGCAATTAATAATGTACCTGCTTCAATTCTATCAGGTATAATTGAATGCTCGACGCCATACAAGGCTTCAACACCTTCAATCGTAATGGTGTCAGTACCAGCACCTAACACATTTCCGCCCATTTCATTAATATAATTTGCTAAATCAACAATTTCTGGTTCACGTGCGACGTTTTCTAAAATAGTTTTACCTTCAGCTAATGAAGCAGCCATGATAATATTTTGAGTCGCACCTACGCTAGGAAAATCTAAGTGAATCGTTGTACCTTTCAATCCATTAGTAGTGTTTGCGTATATAAAACCACCATCCATATGGATTTCAGCACCTAGTTCTTCAAAACCTTTAATATGCTGTTCTATCGGTCTTGAGCCAATTGCACAACCACCCGGTAAAGCAACTTTGGCATGACCTAATCGTGCTAGTAAAGGTCCCATTACAAGTATACTTGCTCTCATTTTACTTACATATTCATATGGTGCTTCTTCATTTAATTGTTTTGTTGCATCTACTGTAACTTCTTCTTGTTCTTTATTATAAGAGACCTCAGCATTTAATGTAGATATTACATTATTAATTGTTTCTACATCACTAAGTGCTGGTACATTTTTTAATTTGCTCACGCCTTTTGATGCTAATAGTGATGCTGTTAATACTGGTAATACTGCGTTTTTTGCACCCGAAACTTTCACTTCACCAGTTAATTTTTTACCACCATTAATTTCTATCTTATCCATCTTAAATCCTCCACTTAACTACTTATATATTGCCTAAAATTTTTATTCAAACTTACTATTAAATTATATCGATAATCATACGTAATATACAATTATTTGAATTATTGTACCAAATATTTTATTTGTGTAGAAAATTGTAATAAATCTACAATAAAATTACTGACCGAAGTTCCAATTAATATTGCTAAAAATATCATACAAATTTGAACTTGTACTGGAAAACCTTTTTTAAAAAATTGCTCTAATCTCACTGCATTCAATGCCCAATAAGCAATACAAATACAAAGGACATGTAGTATGAGATGTACAATTGAAAATTGTCCTAAATATTCCATAAGCCATTCTCCTTGATAAACACTATTTATATATTTTACACGAAACACTAAACAAAAGATACTTAATAATTAGATTACTGACTTTTAAATAATAAGCGTCAATTTAATATTATTTTCCCATTATATATATCATGTATGCATAACTATTAAAATTAAATATTTTTACTTACTTTACTTCTAAACGATTAAAAGTATATGTGAAAGTAAAACTTTTACTTTTTTATTCATACTACACTCTTAAATCTTTGGTACATTATTATAATTCACTTGTGATTTAAGAAAGTTACTATAATCCATATTTTGAATTAATGTTTCATTGCTAAATTAACGCTAAAAATTTAATTTTGACATGTTTAATTAGAAAAGAAAAAGTCGACAAAGTAAAAACTTTGTCGACTTTTTTAGATATTCGTCATAGTATATCTTTTATTCATTATTGTAATTGAGCGACACGAAGACGGTTATTAGCACGATCTAATGCGCGTTTGGCTCTATTTATGTCACTGCTATCTTCTTCATTGTTTAAATGAGATTCTGCTCTTGACTTAGCTAATTCTGCTCTAGCGACATCAATTTCATTCGCAGGCTCTGCAGTTTGAACAATGATTGATAATTTATCTTGTCTTACTTCAACAAAACCTTCACTCACTGCAATATATTCTGAACCACCGTCAAAATTAATTTTGGCATAGCCAATTTCAAGTGCTGCAACTGTTGGAATATGTCCATACATGACACCGATTTCTCCAGCAGTAGTTTGTAAAACTGCCAGAGTGACATCTTCTCGGTCGTAAACAGAACCATTAGGAGTGACAATATTTAGGCTTAATGTATTCATTATCCATACCTCCTAATTTTAAACTTCAACACCCATATCTTTAGCTTTTTCAATTACTTCATCCATGCTTCCAACTAGACGGAATGCATCTTCTGGAATATGATCGTAATCACCATTTAATATTGCTTTGAAGCCTTCTACTGTTTTTTGAACAGACACATAAGATCCTTTTTGCCCAGTAAATTGTTCAGCTACGTGGAAGTTTTGAGATAAGAAGAACTGAATACGACGCGCACGTTCTACAGTTTGTTTATCCTCTTCCGAAAGTTCATCCATACCTAAAATAGCAATAATATCTTGTAATTCTCTATATTTTTGTAAGGTAGATTGTACTTCACGTGCTACTTCATAATGTTCTTGACCAACAATTGATGGATCAAGCGCTCTAGAAGTAGATGCTAATGGGTCAACTGCAGGATAAATACCCATTTCAGTTAATTTACGCTCTAAGTTTGTAGTTGAATCTAAGTGCGCAAATACTGCAGCTGGTGCTGGGTCGGTATAATCATCGGCTGGCACGAATACTGCTTGAATTGACGTTACAGAACCTTTAGTTGTAGAAGTAATACGTTCTTGTAATTGTCCCATTTCCGTTGCTAATGTAGGTTGATAACCAACGGCTGAAGGCATACGACCTAATAGTGCAGAAACTTCTGAACCGGCTTGCGTAAATCTAAAGATGTTATCGATGAATAGTAGAACGTCTTGTCCTTGTTCATCACGGAAATACTCAGCCATAGTTAAACCAGAAAGTGCTACACGCATACGAGCACCAGGTGGTTCGTTCATTTGCCCAAAAACCATCGCTGTCTTTTTAATAACACCACTATCACTCATTTCAAAGTATAGGTCATTACCTTCACGAGTACGTTCACCTACACCTGCGAACACTGATATACCACCGTGTTCTTGAGCGATATTATTGATCAATTCTTGGATTAATACAGTTTTACCAACACCTGCACCGCCGAATAATCCAACTTTACCACCTTTAATATAAGGTGCTAATAAATCAATAACTTTGATACCTGTTTCTAATATTTCAACTTTCGTAGATAATTGATCAAATGCAGGTGCTTCTCTATGAATTGGATCACGACGTACTGAGTCATCTATGTCTTCATTTAAGTCTATCGTATCACCTAATACATTAAACACTCTACCTAACGTTTCATTACCAACTGGAACGCTAATGCTGTTTCCGCTGTCTCTTACTTCTGTACCACGTTTAACACCATCAGTTGAATCCATTGCGATTGTACGTACTACGTCATCGCCAAGTTGTAATGCAACTTCTAACGTTAATTCAACAGTACCTTCTTCTCTTTCTATATCGAGAACTAAGGCATTATTAATTTCTGGAACTTCATTGTGCTCAAAGCGAACATCAATTACTGGACCCATAACTTGTGTTACACGGCCTAATCCCATGCTATTTTCCTCCTTTAATCATTATTCAAGTGCAACTGCGCCACCAACAATTTCAGTAATTTGTTGAGTGATTGCTGCTTGTCTCGCTCTGTTATATTCGATAGATAAATCATCAATGATATCTGTCGCATTATCAGATGCATTTTTCATAGCCGTCATACGTGTTGCATGTTCACTTGCTTTTGCATCTAAAATCGTTCCATATATTAAACTTTCAACATATTGAGGTAAAATGACACTTAAAATTGCTTCTTTGTCTGGTTCAAATTCATATGAAGACATTTGACCATGTCCTAAGCTTGAATCTTCTGGAGACAATGGAAGCACAGTTTTCATCGACGGTGTATTTTCTAAAACACTGACGAAATGACTGTAATAAATTTTCACCTCATCCACAATCTCATCGTTATACAAATCTATTGCTTTTTTAGCAATTGCTTGTATTTCTTTAAATGAAGGTTGATCAGGAACTTCTGTTAAAGAATCATGAATGTCATATCCTTTATTTTTAAGAAAATCAACACCTGTTTGGCCTAAAACTAAGATGGAATATTCATCACTACTACTATGTTTGCGTTCAATATCTTTCATTAGATGTTTCAACACATTCGCATTGTATGCACCCGCAAGGCCTTGGTCACTAGTAATTACGATATAACCACTTTTCTTCACTTCTCGTTGTTGTAACATTGGGTGATGTGAATTTTTGTCCGCTCCAGCAACAGCTGTAATTGCATCTTGCATTTTAACCATATATGGTCTGAACTGATTCGTATTTTTTTCAGCACGACGCAATTTCGAACTAGAAACCATGTTCATTGCTTTCGTAATCTGTTTCATCTTTTTTGTTGATTTTATTCGTGTATCGATTTCTTTAAGAGATGCCATTATCTCACCACCTTTTATCTACATTAACTATTATGCTTCTTCTGATTTGCTAAAACTCTTCTTGAATTCATTAATCGCTGATTCAAATGATTCATCATTAGGTAAAGCACCCGTCGTTTTGATTTCATTTAATAAATCAGATGCATTCGATTTAGCCCATTGATTCAACTCGTCTTCAAAACGTGTGATATCAACTACAGGGATATCATCCAAATGTCCTTTTGTTAAAGCATAGATAATTAAAACTTGATTTTCTACAGGTAGTGGTTTGTTTTTATCTTGTTTTAATATTTCAACTGTACGTTTACCACGTTCTAATTTTTTAGCAGTAAATTCATCTAAATCAGATCCAAATTGCGCGAATGATTCTAATTCACGATATGATGCTAAATCTAGACGTAAAGTTCCAGCAACTTTTTTCATTGCTTTAATTTGCGCAGAACCACCGACACGTGATACTGATTGACCTGCATTAATCGCTGGTCTTACACCAGAGAAGAACAAGTCAGATTGCAAGAATATTTGTCCATCAGTAATAGAAATTACGTTTGTCGGAACGTAAGCGGCAATGTCGCCTGCTTGTGTCTCAATAATAGGTAATGCTGTGATTGAACCGCCACCTAAATCATCATTTAGTTTACCCGCTCTCTCTAATAATCTACTATGTAAGTAGAATACATCACCAGGATAAGCTTCACGGCCTGGAGGTCTACGTAATAATAATGATAGTTCACGATAAGCTGCTGCTTGTTTTGTTAAATCATCATAAACGATTAAAACATCTTTGCCAGCAAACATGAATTCTTCAGCCATTGCTACACCAGAATATGGCGCGATATAAAGCATAGGCGCTGGATCTGCTGCTGAAGCAGAAACAATAATTGTATAATCTAATGCACCTTCTTGACGTAATTTTTCAACATTTGCACGTACAGTTGAATCTTTTTGTCCGATAGCAACGTATATACAGATCGTATCTTGATCTCTTTGGTTCAAAATCGTATCAATGGCAACCGTCGTTTTACCCGTTTGACGGTCTCCGATGATTAATTCACGCTGTCCACGGCCGATTGGTACAAGCGCGTCAATTGCTTTTATACCAGTTTGTAATGGTTCATCTACAGATTTACGATCCATTACACCAGTTGCTTTCTTCTCTACAGGACGTGTTTTTGTAGTATTGACTGGTCCTTGACCATCAATTGCTTGTCCTAATGGGTTAACGACACGACCAAGTAACTCCTCACCAACTGGTACTTCCATGATACGTCCAGTTCGTTTTACTTCGTCTCCCTCTTTAATATCCGTGTAAGGCCCTAAAATTACTACACCGACATTGGATTCTTCTAAGTTTTGTGCTAAACCTAGAACGCCGTTATTAAATTCAATAAGCTCACCAGCCATAACGTCATTTAATCCGTGGATTAAAGCGATACCATCACCAATTTGCAGAACTGTACCTACATCAGTAACAGCCATTTCTGACTCATAATTTTCTATTTGTGAGCGAAGTAATGCACTGATTTCTTCAGCTTTAATGGCCATCTATGTCACTCCTTCGATTTTTATTTCACTCTAATAAATTGCTTTTCAAGTTTGGCAAGATCATTTTTAATACTTGCATCCATCACTTTCGTACCAACTTTAACTCGGATACCACCGATAAGATCTGGATTTATTTCATTTGTAATCATTAGTTTTGATAGTTTTGTACGCGATCTAATAATTGAATCAATACTTGCTATTTCATCCTCAGATAGTTCATACACTGATTCAATAATCGCAAAGTCTTGATTGTGATACGCATTATATAAAGTTTCAAAAGCTAAGAATATTTCATGAGTATATGTAAGGTGACGATTACTTGCAAGCACCATAAACATATTTTGTAAATATTGATGTGCGTGTCCAAAAATAATAGCAACAAAACGTTGGCGTTGTGCTACATCTTTTTGTGGGTCTGTATCTAATTCTTTTAATTTTCCTACTTCAGGTCGCACTGCTTCGTCAATTGTTGAAAACTCTTCATACATTTGATCAAGTAACGCTTTTTCTTTAGCAGTATCAAATAACGCTTTTGCATATTTTTTTGCTACATTAGCCATTATTTATCGCCTGCCTCTTTAATGTACTTTTCAACTAATTCTTTTTGATCTTTTTCTGAAATTTCTTTTTGCAGTACTTTTGAAGCAATGAGTACGGAAAGCTCAGAAACCTGATTATTAATATCTGCAAGTGCGCGTTCTTTTTCACTGTTAATTTCATTTTGTGCTGTTTCAATCATGCCATTAGCTCTAATATTGGCTTCATGAATAATTTCTTCGTGTTGTTTACGGGCTTGTATTTTAGATTCTTCTAAAATCTTATGAACCTCTTCTTGTGTTTCTTTTAGTGTTTGTTTGTTTTGTGCTTCTAATTTTTGAGCATTTAATTTAGCTTGTTCAGCATCGTCGATATCTTTATTGATATCGCGTTCACGTTTGTCCATTACTTCTTTAAGTGGGCCCCATGCAAACTTTTTCAAAAGTAAGAGTAATATGGCGAAAGTAGCAATCGTAACAATGATTGTTCCCCATTGTACACCACCGCCACTAGCCGCACCTAGAACGAACATATTAGTCGTAGCAGTCACTTTCATAGACACTCCTTTCATCCAGTATAATCATAAGGTATTTTGATAAAAACGAACGGCGAGAGCCTAGAAGACTTCGCCATAAAGACTAGTTTACTTATAGTGACATGAAAGCGATAACTACACCTATAATTGGTAGCGCCTCAACTAATCCGATACCGATAAACATAATACCCATTAATTGACCACGTGCTTCTGGTTGACGAGCGACACCTTCTACTGTTCTTGAAACGATAAGACCATTACCAATACCTGCACCAAGTGCTGATAAGCCGATTGCGATTGCTGCTGCGATTAAATTCATTTAAAAATCCTCCTAATTTGTTCTTTTTATTTTTTAATTTAATGACTCTTTTGTACTTTATGTGACATATATACCATCGAAAGCATTACAAATATATATGCCTGAATCGTACCAATAAAAATTGAGAACCCTTGCCATACGATTAGGCCAGGTAATCCAATTAACCAACCCCATGCTGGGAAGTCGAATACTAAACCTGCTAATAATCCTAGTAATAATTCACCTGCAAAAATATTTCCGTAAAGTCGTAGTCCTAGCGTCAATGTTGAAGTGAACTCTTCAAACACATTGATAGGCAATAGGAATATCGGCTTTGTATAATTTTGAAAATACCCTTTAGTGCCAACCATTTTAACCCCATAATAATGTGTTAATAATATTATAAGCGTTGATAATGTTAATGTCACAGTTGGATCGGCTGTGGGAGATTTCCACCACAGGGTGTGTCCCGAAATTAATTGGAACGGTAAACCGAGCATATTACTAACAAATATGAAAAAGATTAATGTAACGGCTAAGAAATGGAACTGACCGCCTTTTGACCAAGCCATGTTACTTTCGATAATCCCTCTTACGAAATCAAAAACCCACTCGATAAAGTTTTGTTTGCCTGTTGGACGTTTCTTGAGGTTACGTGTACAAATAATAGCTATTACAAAAACAATAAACGCCGTAATCAACATCATCATAATCGATGATAGATTAAACACGATGTCTAGACCGAACACATTCCAACTGACTAGAGGGTCTTTATGATCCATGCTTTCTCACCTCTTTCATTATAAAATTTATTTCTTGTGTAAAAATGGTTTGAAAACAATTAAAACATAAGAAATCATTAAACCAACAACTACTCCAAAAATGTTTATATGGTCCTTATAAAAATACCATGTCGTACAAGCTAATATCACAACCAAATATCTCCAAATGTTGCCCGTTGAAATATGTATGTTATCCTTTTCTTTTGCTTCCGCCAAATAATATTCAAAAGTAAAAGTATTGATTAGCGATCCGATCATTCCAATTATAAGACCTAATATAAATGCAGAGTATGTGAAAATAAACACAATTACAAGTACAATAATACAATATATATAGTATTGCATGTACTGTTTAAAAATGATGTTGAAACGTTTCATTTCAGTGCCTCGCTTCACCTTATCTTTCTTATATGAAAACCATTCCAATCATACAATTTTAATAATAATATAGGGTACTTTACGTGTCAATTCTATTCAAATTGTAATTCAATTTTTTACAAGAATGTCACAAAAATGACACATAAATACAAAAATTATTTGAAAGAAGAAGGTTTTTTATCAATTAAACCAAAAAAATATTTAATATTTTGACAAATTCTATATGATGCATTGCCGTCTCCATATGGATTTTGAGCTGTACTCATGATCTCATACAAATTTTCGTTATCTAATAGTTCTTTTGTTGCTGCGAATATATTCTTTTCATTTGTGCCTACAATTTTTAATGTACCTGCCGCTACACCTTCTGGTCTTTCTGTAACATCCCTCAAAACGAGTACTGGTTTACCTAAAGAAGGCGCTTCTTCTTGTACACCACCAGAATCAGTTAAAATTAAATAAGACTGATGTGCAAAATTATGAAAATCAACAACTTCTAAGGGTTCTACAAGCTCAATTCTCGTGTGATTTGATAAATAATAATCTGCAATTTCTCTTACTTTAGGGTTTTTATGTATTGGGTAAACGACAACAACATCCTCGTATGCTTCGACGATATCTCGTACTGCTTTGAAAATATGTGCCATTGGTTCCCCAATATTTTCTCGTCTATGCGCAGTGAGTAGAATAATTCGTTTATCTTTGTGCTTGGCTATAATTTCTGATTGATAACCATTATGAATTGTCGTTTTCATTGCATCAATAGCAGTATTACCTGTTACGACAATTGAGTCTTCTGGTTTGTTTTCAGCAATCAAATTATTTGCAGCATTATTGGTAGGAGCAAAGTTTAAATCGGACATTACTCCTACCATTTGTCTATTCATTTCTTCAGGAAATGGAGCATATTTATTCCAAGTTCGCAAACCAGCTTCGACATGCCCGATTGGGACTTGATTATATAATGCTGCAAGACTTCCAGCAAATGTACTCATGGTATCACCATGAACAAGTATCATATCTGGTTTCGCTTCTTTTATAACATCCTCTAATCGTACGAGTATGCGTGAAGTTATATCAGACAATGATTGTCCCTGCTTCATAATGTTCAAATCATAATCAGGTGTGATGTCAAAGCTTTTCAACACAGAATCTAACATTTCTCTATGTTGTGCCGTCACTACAACGATTGGTTGTAATTCAGCGTCTTTCTCCAATTCTAAAACGAGTGGTGCCATCTTTATAGCTTCAGGCCGTGTCCCGAATACAGTCATAACTTTTTTCATACTACTCCACTCCTGGGTCAAACTATTTTGTACCGAATAAACGGTCACCAGCGTCACCTAATCCAGGTGTAATATAAGCATGGTCATCTAATTTCTCATCTAATGCTGCGATATAGATATCGACATCTTCATGTGCTTCTTGTAATTTTTCTACACCTTCTGGTGCTGCAATTAGACACATAAATCTGATATGCTTGGCGCCACGTTTTTTAAGTGAATTAATCGCTTCAATTGCGGAAGCACCAGTCGCTAGCATTGGATCAACTACGACAATTTCTCTTTCTTCAATATCTTGTGGTAATTTCACAAAATACTCAACCGCTTCTAGCGTTTCAGGATCTCTATATAAGCCAACATGACCTATTCTTGCTGCCGGCACAAGATTTAAGATACCTTGTGTCATGCCAAGACCTGCTCTTAAAATGGGAATAAATGCTAATTTTTTACCAGTTAAACGCTTAGCTATCATTTTAGTAACAGGCGTTTCAATTTCTACATCTTGTAACTCTAGATTTCTTGTCACTTCGTAAGCCATTAACATGCCTACTTCATCTACGAGTTCTCTAAATTCTTTTGTACCTGTATGTACATCTCTAATGTAACTTAATTTGTGTTGAATAAGTGGGTGATCAAAAACATGTACGTTGCCCATAATTACTTCCTCCAATTTAATTATATAAAGGATGTTTCGTAGTTAATGCTTTAACTCTTTCTTGTCCTTCTTTTAATGTTGTTTCGTTTTCAGGATCTTTTAACACTAAGCTTATAATTTTAGCTACTTCTTCAAATGCCGCTTCATCAAAACCACGTGTAGTAGCTGCTGGTGTACCAAGTCTTAAACCACTTGTTACAAAAGGTTTTTCTTGATCAAATGGTATTGTATTTTTATTACAAGTAATACCTATTGAGTCAAGGGCTTCTTCTGCTACTTTACCAGTAATATTGACTGATCCTTTTACATCTACGCATACTAAGTGATTATCAGTACCGCCAGATACTACTCTAAATCCTTCTTTGTTTAGTGTATCAGCTAATACTTTTGCATTTTTAATAACTTGTTGTTGATATGTTTTAAAATCATCTTGTAGTGCTTCACCGAACGCTACTGCTTTGGCAGCAATAACATGTTCTAAAGGGCCACCTTGAATGCCTGGGAAGATTGTTTTGTCAATTTGCTTTTTGTATTCTTCTTTACATAAAATCATTCCACCACGAGGGCCACGTAATGTTTTATGTGTTGTTGTAGTTACAAAATCAGCATATTCTACTGGACTTGGGTGTAAGCCTGCAGCGACTAATCCAGCGATATGAGCCATATCTACCATCAATTTAGCGCCTACTTCATCAGCAATTTCTCTAAAACGTTTGAAGTCTATTGTTTTTGAGTATGCAGAAGCCCCAGCAACGATTAACTTAGGTTGGTGCGCTTTTGCTACTTTTAATACTTCGTCATAGTCTATTTGTTCGCTTTCTTTGTCGACACCATATTCGACAAAGTTATAAAATTGACCACTAAAGTTTACTGGCGCACCATGAGTTAAGTGCCCACCATGACTTAAATTCATACCTAATACAGTATCTCCGTGTTCTAATGCCACGAGATAAACAGCCATATTTGCTTGTGAACCAGAATGTGGTTGAACGTTAACATGTTCTGCACCAAATAATTGCTTTGCTCTCTCAATAGCTAATGTTTCAGATACATCGACATATTCACAACCACCGTAATATCTTCTGTTCGGATAACCTTCAGCATACTTATTAGTTAATACTGAACCTTGAGCTTCCATAACTGCTTCCGACACAAAGTTTTCTGACGCAATTAACTCTATATTGTTATTTTGACGGTTGAACTCGTTTTGAATCACTTCATAAATTTCTTTATCTTGATCTTTAATAAATGACATTAGTAAACCCTCGTTTCTGTATTAGTTGTATTTTGCTCTTTCGCCACCAATTTTTTTAGGTCTTGAAGAAGCGATTGTAACAATTGCTTCGCCAATTTGCTTCACGCTTGTACGTTCGGGTATTGCTACATGTTTGATATGCATACCAATTAATGTTTGACCAATATCTATACCTTTCGGAACAGTTATAGTTTCAACCACCATAGGCGCTTCCATATGCTGATATGCATACGTAGCTAAACTACCTCCAGCATGGACATCGGGTACAACGGTTACTTCTTCCATCGTTGCGGGGTCGAAGTTAGCTTTTTCAATCGTAATTGCTCTATTG
Organism: Staphylococcus ureilyticus; assembly: GCF_025558845.1. Taxonomy (NCBI): domain Bacteria; kingdom Bacillati; phylum Bacillota; class Bacilli; order Caryophanales; family Staphylococcaceae; genus Staphylococcus; species Staphylococcus ureilyticus. The sequence continues at coordinate 1,779,911 of NZ_CP094825.1, forward strand.
ATATGTTCACAGCCTTGAAATACAAAAGAAACGCCTGTTTCCGTTTCAATCTCTTTTAATGCTTCAAATATATCTTTAGCTACTTCCATTGAACCGACGCTACCTATGCGTTCGCCAATCACTTCTGAAGTAGAACAACCTACAATACAAAGCTCATCCTTTTTAAAGAAAGATTTAGACTTTAGTTCATCTAACAATGCTCTTAAATCTTCCATATTAAACACCCCTTATTTATTTTGATAAAAAAGTAAGCCAAAATACATAAGTCCAATCTGACAAATTTAATTGCTAGCACATTTGCTACACGTAATTATTATAACGTATTTAATGACTTACTCATACTAATTTCACATATTTATTTACTCTAATATTTTATTTTTTAATTTTTCAATCAATGAATTTAATTCATTATAAATTTCAATATAATCTGATTTAGTTCCTCCAAATGGGTCAGAAACATCATCACCATGCAATACATATTCACTTAAAGTAAATATATGTGTATTTACGCCATACGTTTGTTTAATCGCATCTCTATGACTCCTTGACATTGTCAAAATAAGATCTGCATGCATGTCCATCTCAGTGAATTGTTGCGCATTGTCAGGTATTGGCAATTGTTTTTCTTTTAAGATAGCACGCGTATGTTCTGAGGTAGGTGCGCCATCTAATGCAAATAAACCACGCGAAGCAACTTCGATGTCAGGTATTTTAGCTTTTGCAATACTTTCTGCCATTGGACTTCTACAAGTATTACCAGTACAAACAAAAACGATTTTCATAATTTTTCTCCTTTAACGACGGTAAAGTTTGCCGCCTTTTGCATTCGATTCATAATAGCAACTGCTTCGCCATTATTTTCAAATCCAAATATATAAGCTTCTTTTATCTTTTTATTTTTGTCTATATCGTGCAGTATTTGATACAAATTATGGTTTGCCCCTTTAATATCTCTTTCATTTTCACACAGTGGAATGAAAGTTGCGTTTTTTGGAATATATTTACATTTATCTTTCGGGAATATAAACGCAACATCACTCCAATCTTTACATGAGGATGGTTGTTGATGAACGCCGTATACAATCGTTATTGGCGTATCTGGCGCATAATGTTTATATTTCATTCCGGGGGCTATAGGTTTTTCTTGATTTAAATCATCTTTTGCTGAAATAGAACCTGGCAAAACATTTTCAATCATCGACTTGGTGATAGATCCTGGACGAGCAATTTTAAATGGGTATTGCGTGCAATCTAACACGGTACTTTCTAAACCTTCTTCACTTTGATCACCATTAACAATACCATCAATGCTTTGGTTTAAATCATGATATACATGTTCAAACTTAGTTGGAGAAGGTCTACCACTTAAATTAGCGCTCGGTGCGGCAATCGGTATGTCTACAAACTCTAATATTTTTCTCCCAATCACATGACTTGGCATTCTAACCGCTATGGATGAAAGTCCACCACTTACACTTTCACATAAATATCCTTTTTTTAATGGTAAAATAAACGAAATTGGTCCTGGCCAAAATTGATTCATCAGTATTTTAACTTCTTGTGAAATATGCTTCGTAAATACATCTAGTTGCTTAACATTATGTATATGCACGATGAGTGGATTATCTGAAGGTCTACCTTTTGCAGCAAAAATATTTTTTATAGTTTGTTCATTTCTTGCATCACCACCTAAACCATATACAGTTTCAGTTGGTATAGCGATGAGTCCACCAGCTTCAAAAATTTTTTTTATCTCATTAAAAGCATCTACATTTGCATCTTCTGTCACATGATTTCTTAAATCCCATATTTTTGTTTTCATTTATACTCACCCTTTCATCTTAATTTCAATTTTAAAACAAAATAAGAAGTTATGCACCTTCATGACATATCATGTTAGGTACACAACTTCTTAAATTACCATTTAAAAGAAACCATTCTATCATTATCATTAATATCTTTTATTATTTGGACACTTACAGCAGGATATTTTTTTTCAATTTTGCTTTTTAATGTAGCTCCTTGTTTATAACCAATCTCAAACACAACAATTGCATTAGGTAATAATACGTCTGGTAATTGATCTAAAATCTTTTCATAAACTTGAAAGCCGTTGTTTTCAGCAAACAAAGCACTCATAGGTTCATATTGTAAAACAGTATCATCCATTAAAGCTTTTTCGCTCTCAGCGATATAGGGGGGATTTGAAATCAATCCATTCACTTTAATATGCTTTTCTATTAATGGATTTAAGGTATCGCCTTGTAAAAATATAACATCTACATCATGATACTCAGCGTTTTCTTTTGCCACAGATAAGGCTTCATCATATAAATCTGTAGCTATAACATCCAAATTTTGATTCATTTTTTTTAGTAAAATAGGTATGTTACCACTACCTGTTCCAATATCTACAACTTTATCTCCCGATTTTACCAAATTATAAAAATGTAGTAATACTTCCTCGGTTTCTGGCCTTGGAATTAAACAATGCTCATTCACTTTAAATATTTCACCATAAAAAGTTTGCGTTCCTACAATATATTGAATCGGTTCGCCTTGTAACATCCTTGCTTCCGCATTATCAAACAACACGTTGTGTGCTTCCGTCATAACTTCATCTGCGTGTAGCAAATAATCTAATTTTTGCCATTGAAATAAATCAAGCATTAACCATTCAGCTCGTGTTACTTCAATACCTTTAGTTTCGCATTTGTCTTGTGCGATTTTTAATCGCTCTCTATAATTCACCATCATTCAGTTCTTTCAATTTATCAGTTTGTTCAGCTAAAGTTAGTGCATCAATAATCTCATCTAACTTACCTTCCATAACTTGCTCTAATTTCTGCAATGTCAATCCAATACGATGATCCGTTACGCGACTCTGTGGATAATTGTATGTTCTAATTCTCTCTGAGCGATCACCTGAACCGACAGCTGATTTACGTTGTGCAGCATACTTTTGTTGTTCTTCTTGTAATTTCATATCAAATAAACGTGCTTTTAACACTTTCATTGCTTTTTCACGGTTTTGAATTTGAGATTTTTCAGATGATGTAGCAATGACACCTGTCGGTATATGTGTAATTCGAACGGCAGAATCAGTAGTATTTACGTGTTGTCCACCTGCACCACTAGAACGATACGTGTCTACTTTAATATCTTCATTTCGAATCTCTATCTCAACATCTTCAACTTCTGGTAATACGGCAACAGTAGCAGTAGACGTGTGAATACGTCCTCCAGACTCAGTTGCTGGTACACGTTGTACACGATGTGCACCATTTTCGTATTTCAATTTACTGTAAGCGCCTGTTCCTGAAACAGAGAAGCTAATCTCTTTGTAACCGCCATGATCACTTTCAGTAGCTTCTACGATATCAGTTTTATAACTATGTGCTTCTGCATATCTAGAATACATTCTAAATAAATCACCAGCAAATATTGCAGCCTCATCCCCACCAGCTGCTGCACGTATTTCAACTATTACGTCTTTTTCATCGTTAGGGTCTTTTGGAATTAATAAGAATTTTAATTCTTCTTCCAGTTCTGGAATTCTTTGGCTCAATTCTTGTTTTTCGTCTTTAAGCATTTCAACTTCTTCATCGTCTTTTGTTTCCTGTAACATATCATCTATTTCAGTTACATCTTCTTTAACCTGTTTATATTCACGATATACTTCAACTGTTTTTTGCAAATCAGCCTGTTCTTTTGAATATTTCCGTAAATTGTCTGGGTTATTTACGACTTCAGGATCACTTAACATTTCATTTAATTGCTCATATCTTTCCTCTACAATGTCTAATTGATCAAACACTACATTTCCTCCTTCTCATGATTACTTGGTGCAACAATATGATGTGCTCTACATCTAGGTTCATAGCTTTCGTTAGCGCCAACGAGAATCACTGGATCATCTATTTTTGCTGGATTACCATCAATTAATCGTTGTGTACGGCTTGATGACGAGCCACATACTGCACATACAGCTTGTAGTTTAGTCACTTCTTCACTTACTGCTAATAAATGCGGAATTGGTTCGAATGGTTCACCTCTGAAATCCATATCTAAACCTGCAGTAATCACTCTATGCCCCTTTTCAGCTAATTCTTCAACAATATGGACAATATTATTTTCGAAAAATTGAACTTCATCAATTGCTATAATATCAAAATTTGTTAAATCGTGTTTATAGATCTCAGCTGCTGTCGAGATATTAATTGCCTCAATTGCATTGCCGTTATGCGACACAATCTTATCTTTATGATAGCGATCATCTATTGCTGGTTTAAATACAACCACCTTTTGTTTAGCATATAGTCCACGTCTTAAACGACGAATTAATTCTTCAGATTTACCACTAAACATACTTCCAGTTATACATTCTATCCACCCGGAATGATAAGTTTCATTCATTATGCGTTCCACCCTTTTTCAAAACATAATCGGTTTATTATATCATATTTTCCAACTTAAAATATCAATTTCTCATAAGATATTTGTAATTTAATATGTAATCAAAGTGCTCAAACAACTGTGCAATTCTGTTCAAACCTTCACATCGTCCATGTTAAATAAAAAAGCATTCTCATAAAATGAGAATGCCTTATGACAACAATTATTCGTTGCTTGATTTGAATCCGAATTTCTTGTTGAAACGTTCCACACGACCATCCGCAGCAGCGAATTTTTGACGTCCTGTGTAAAATGGATGTGAATCAGATGAAATATCTAAACGAATAACTGGGTATTCATTTCCATCTTCCCATTCCATTGTTTCTGATGAAGATTTTGTTGAACCACTTAAGAATTTAAAGTCTGTAGTTGTATCTAAAAAGATAACTTTGTGGTATTCAGGATGAATATTTTGTTTCATTTTTTTCAGCTCCTTTGCCCTGAACCATCTGGAACAGAGTTGTTTGTGAGTTTTTTTACCCAATACTTGATAATTATAATTGTTATAAAACTAAAACGCAACCCTAAATCACATATTTAAATGTTAAGCTGCTTTAAATAATTGGCTTACCAGTTTTAGTACTTTCTTTGGCAGCTTGTTGCAATTGTTCAAAGAATTCTTGATTCGTTTTTGTACGTTTTAATTTTCTTACAAATCTTTCTGTGAAATCAAGTGAATCTGTGAACATGTTACGTAGTTGCCAAAGTGACTCTAAATCTTTTGGCGGTATTAGTAATTCTTCTTTACGTGTAGAACTTCGACCAATATCAATAGCTGGAAAGACACGGCGTTCAGCCAGTTTGCGATCAAGGTGTAATTCCATGTTTCCTGTCCCTTTAAATTCTTCATATATCATGTCATCCATACGTGATCCTGTATCTACTAAAGCAGTAGCTAATATCGTCATACTTCCACCAGCTTCAATATTTCTCGCAGCACCAAAGAATGCCTTAGGTTTGTGTAATGAAGCTGGATCTAAACCACCTGAAAGTGTGCGTCCGCTTGGCGGGATAACCAAGTTATATGCACGTGCAAGTCTTGTAATAGAATCCATAAGAATAATGACATCTTTACCTATTTCTACTAAACGCTTGGCACGTTCTAATAGTAATTCTGCTACTTTGACATGGTGCTGTGGTGGTTCATCAAATGTTGAATGAACGACTTCTGCTGATTCTACAGAACGCTCAATATCAGTTACTTCTTCTGGTCTTTCACCCACAAGTAGCACAAATAATTCTGCATCAGGTTTATTGCTTGCGATGGCATTTGCAATTTCTTTCAATAATGACGTTTTCCCAGCTTTTGGTGGGGCAACAATCAAACCACGTTGTCCTAAACCTATTGGCGTAATTAAATCCATAATACGTGTAGAATAATTTTCTTTTGTTGTTTCTAGCTTGATGCGCTCTTCTGGATATAATGGTGTTAATGCTTGGAAATGTGGTCTTTTCTTAACTTCTTCTGCATTCTCATCATTAACAAAATCTACTTGTAGCAAACCATAATACTTTTCATTATCCTTTGGTTTCCTTACTTTACCAGTTACTTTGTCGCCTCTTTTAATTTCAAAACGACGTATTTGGCTAGCAGAGATATAAATATCTTTTTCACCTTTTGAATAATTGACAGTCCTTAAGAAGCCATAACCATCTTGTTGGATATCATCTAAGATACCTTCCATATAATAGTTGCCATCTTTTTCCATCTGGGCTTCCATAATTGCAAGAACTAACTCTTTTTTATTTAATTTACTATAGTTTGTTAATTTCAGTGATTTTGCTTTTTGAGTGAGATCTTTAGTAGTGTAATTTTTATATAACTCGTGGAACGATTCGTACTGAGGTGATGTTCGTACTTTATCAGGCATTATCTTGCACCCATTTCATAAAAAAGTTTTAAATAACATAGAGGGCTACGCTATTTACCTTTATAACTATAGCAAATATTTTATTTAATTACAAAATGTATTTCAATTTTTGAAATTTATTAATACTGCTTTAAAGCTAATTAGTTAATAAAACAGTATGTTAAATTGTAATGCTTTAATTTATAATTCAAAATTTCTAAAAATAATTAGAGCTAAGCATAGGTATCTCTGGTTCAATCATTAACATCAATTGTCATTGAGAAATATAAAAACTGACCTTTGCATATCGTAATAGACTTATATTAGGAATTGGAGATTGTCGTTTCGTTAAGTAATTTAAGTTAAACATTCATTTTTGGCGATTTTATAATGTCCTTACACCGAAGAAATGGTGGTTATGAGAGGCTACAGGCTCAAATCATATCCTCACGCATGCATGTTAAAAATCGGAAGATTAAAAAATGACTAATCCATAAGCATACGGATTAGTCATTTTTAAGCTTGAGATTATTTGTCACAGTATATTTTTATTACAACTTATAATTTTATTTTGTATTAAATTACGCGTTAAAATATCCTGCAATAGATTTAACTTCTAAGAATTCTTCTATGCCATAATCTCCCCATTCGCGTCCTAAGCCTGATTGTTTATAGCCACCGAATGGTAAGTCTGGTTTTCGTCCAGCTTCATTTATTTCAACTGTTCCAGCCTCAATTGAACGCGCAACTTTATGCAGTTTTTCTTTGTCTTGTCCATATACATAACCAGCTAAGCCATATTTCGTATCATTTGCAATTTCAATTGCTTCGTCTAAATCGTTGTAAGTGATCACAGACATAACAGGACCGAAAATTTCTTCTTGTGCAATTGTCATATCATTTTCAACATTATTAAAAATAGTTGGTCTTGCAAAATAGCCTTTTTCCAAGTTTTCAGGTTTTCCAGGACCACCGTATAATAATTCGGCACCTTCTTCTACACCTTTATCAATGTATGATTGAACTTGATCAAATTGTTTTTTACTAATAATTGGTCCTACTTGTGTACCTTCTTCACGAGGATCACCAACTTTAACTTGGCTAAATTTTTCTTTAACAGCTGTTAAGAATTCTTCTTTTATACTTGCTGGTACCAATGTTCTAGTTCCTGCAGTACAAACTTGTCCTGTATTATTGACGACTTTACCAGTTGCTGCACTTGCAGCACCATCAATATCAGCATCATCTAAAATAATATAAGGAGATTTACCTCCTAATTCTAATGATACTTTTTTGAAATCTTCAGCTGCTTTCTTCATAATGCTTGCACCAGTTGGACCAGATCCAGTAAAGGACATCATTCTTACTTTTGGATGTTCACTTAGTGGATTTCCAACGCCTTGGCCATCACCATTCACTAAGTTAAATACACCTTTAGGTACGCCAACTTTATCAAATATTTCTGCTAAAATGATGGCTGCAAATGGTGTTTCTTCTGATGGTTTTAATACAACTGGGCTTCCTGCCGCAAAAGCTGCTGCTAATTTTAATGAAGTTTGGTTAGTTGGGAAATTCCATGGTGTAATTAATCCAGCAACACCAATTGCTTCCTTAACAACTAAATCGTCGCCACGTCTTTCTTCAAATTCAAAATTATCTAATGCATCTCGTGCAGCTTCAAAATGATTTAACCCCATTTGATAATGGACATTTTCAGATACTTTTAAAGGAGCTCCTAATTCGTCAGTTATTGCGTCAACAATATCATCTTTTCTATTTTTATATTCTTGAACAATTTTATCTAACAGTTCTTTTCTTTCTGCTACAGAACTTTGTCTAAATTCTAAATATACTTTATCTGCTGCTTCTACCGCTTTATTAACATCCTCTTTATTGCCTTTAGCAATTGTGCCTGCCACTTCTTCAGTTGCTGGGTTGATTACATCAAGTGTTTCTCCACTTGCACTTTCTACCCATTCTCCGTCGATATATTGTTTAGTAAAATTTCTCATCAATTATTCACTCCTTAATTTGTGTTCATGCTTTTATTCTAACCTAGATTTTTAATTTTAAAACATATCTGCTCATTCCAAATCATTGCAAACGTTGTTATTACAGGGTTTTACGCCTGAAATTTATGCATAGTTATAATAGCATTATTTTGTTATATATCAATTAGAAATAACATTTATATCCTTAAAATTTTGCTTTTTTTAGAACATTTAAACATACCATGACATGTCAATCGGCACATCCACTCTTAATCAACAAAATTATTTTAACACTACTAAAGGTTAGATGATTCGACAATAAATAAAAAAGCTATAAAGAAATCTTTAATTAAAGATTTCTTTATAGCTAATCTTAGTATGTTAAAAACAGACTAGATATAACAATCATATTCAAATAAAATATTACATGAAAATGTCAAATTAAAAAGTTAAAATCATTCGCTTTCTAACTCGATATATTCTTGGGCCCATTTTTCCATAGGAACCAATGCCGATGCTAAGGCATCACCTTTATCTGTAAGTTGATATAAAATGTTCATAGGACTAGTAGAAATAATTTTTTTCTCTACAAGTCCCCATTCATTAAGGTCTGTGAGCTTTATGCTAAGTGCACGAGGCGTAATTGTTTTCAAATCACGTTTCATATCAGAAAAATGAGCAGATTTTTCCGTGCACCTAGACAAGTAATTAATGATAAGACCGTTCCAACTTCTACCTACTATTTTAAAGGTCTCTTCTAGATAAGGGCAAACCTCCATGGTCATCACCTCATATCAATTATATTTCCCCACTGTATAAACTATAATTTACTTTATACATTCAGTATAATTATTATACCACATGTTTTATATTTTTTCAGTCCAAATGTCTGCTCCAAGTGATTTTAGTGTTTTAACAATATTAGTATAACCACGATAAATATGTTTTACATTATAAATTGTAGTAACACCTTCAGCTAATAAGCCAGCTACAATTAGACAAGCACCTGCACGTAAATCACTCGCGTATACTTCTGCGCCTGTTAATTTAGATGGTTTGATTGTTGCAGTACCATTATCTGATGTAATATTAGCACCCATATTTTTAAGTTCTTCGACATGCTTGAATCGAGCTGGATAGATTGTTTCAGTCACAAAAGAAACTCCATCAGCCATAAATAATAATGGCGTAATAGGTTGTTGTAAATCTGTAGCAAAACCTGGGTATACTAATGTTTTAATATCTACACTAGAATATGGTGTACTTCTCTTAATCGTTACACTATCATCACCAACATTTATGTTTACACCAAGTTCTTTCAACTTAACAGTTAATGGCTCAACATGGGTAGGGATAATATTATTAATCACAATATCTTCACCACAAGCTGCGGCAATACACATATAAGTTCCTGCTTCAATTCTATCTGGTATCACTTGATGATGTGATCCATGTAAATGCTCAACACCTTTTATTTTGATTGTACTTGTACCAGCACCTTTAATATTAGCGCCTAAACTTGTTAAGAAGTTAGCTACATCAACCACTTCTGGTTCTTTCGCTGCGTTTTCAATTACAGTTTGTCCTTCAGCTCGTACTGCTGCCAACATAATATTAATCGTTGCACCTACACTAACGATATCTAAAAATATATTAGCACCTATTAAACGATCAGCTTCAATTTTCATAGATGTTTCACTGGATTCATCAACATGCGCTCCTAATGCTTTAAAACCCTTGATGTGTTGATCAATCGGTCGTGGACCTAATGGACAACCGCCAGGCAACCCAATTACACATTTTTTAAATCTACCTAACATTGCCCCCATCATATAATATGAAGCACGTAGTGATTCTACTTTATTATTAGGTAATGGAGCATTTTCAATTTCATTTGGATCAACTTCAAGTGTCGTGCCGTCTAGCTTTGCATCAATATTCAAATCACCTAATAAACTCACTAGCGTTTCAACATCTGAGATTTGTGGTAACCCTTCTATTGTAACTTTATCTTCCGCTAGAATTGTAGCTGGAATGATTGCTACAGCACTATTTTTTGCACCATGATTATTAACTTCACCTTTTAGTGTTTGACCGCCTCTAATTTTTATTACTTCTTGAGCCATTCGCTTGATCTCCTTTGCCTTTCAATCAGTATTTCAATTTAATTACATTATTTGCATTATAAAGTAAAAAAATGAAGTTTGCAAAACACACCAATGAAACAAAACTTTTTTAATTTTAAATTATGTATTGCTTCACTTTTATGTATACTATAATGATATTTTTATTCCCGATTTAATAGGGTTCAAATCTTATTTATCTTATTTCTGTTTAAAATTTATGTTGATATTTCAATTTGCTTAATTTTAACGCTCATAGATTATAACATAAAAAAATAAGACTGCGACATTAAAAATTGTCACAGCCTTACCGATTGAATCATCAAGATTACTTTAAAATATGCATCTTTCTATTATAGGCAGATTATTTAGCTCTATTTGATGTACCAAACTCTTTAATTTTACCCACTACTGTTGTTTTAATCGCTTCACGTGCTGGTCCTAAATACTTACGAGGATCATACATTTCTTTATCATTGTCTAAAGCTTCACGTACTGCTTTTGCAGAAGCAATTTGATTTTCTGTATTAACATTTATTTTTGCAGTGCCAAATGGAATCGCTTTTTGAATATCTTTAGTTGGGATACCAGTTCCACCATGTAATACTAATGGTAAGCCAGTTGAAGCACCAATTTCTTCCATTTCTTTAAATCCTAATTTTGGTTCACCTTTATATGGTCCGTGAACTGAACCTAATGCAGGTGCTAAAGTATCAATACCTGTTCTTTCAACAAGCTCTTGACATTCTTTAGGATCTGCATAAATAACACCTTCAGCAACAACATCGTCTTCTTGTCCACCTACTGTACCTAATTCAGCTTCTACCGATACACCATGTTCGTGAGCGTATTCAACTACTTTTGATGTAATTGCTACGTTATCTTCAAATGACTCATGAGAAGCATCAATCATAACTGATGTAAATCCAGCATCGATAGCTTCTTTACATTTATCAAAACTTGAACCATGGTCTAAGTGAATTGCCACTGGAACCGAAATTTCTTTATCGTGCATTAATCCTTCTACCATTTTAACTACTGTATAGAATCCGCCCATATAACGTGCTGCACCTTCAGAAACTCCTAAAATAACTGGAGCATTTTCTTCTTGTGAAGCTTCCAATATCGCTTGTGTAAATTCTAAGTTATTTAAGTTGTATTGGCCAACCGCATAACCATTTTCTTTTGCATCGATTAACATTTCTTTCATTGAAACTAAAGGCATGAAAGTTCCTCCTTAGTGCATTGAGCACATATTTTTACAATTTAATTATATCAAAATCCCAAACAATTTGCATTCTTCTATTCATTTGTAAGCGTTTTTAATTTATTTTTTTAATTTATTCCATTTAAATCAGTCTTTAGCATTCATACTTTTATATAAAATTGCAATATTTTCTATCATTATTTAAAATAAGTTGAGTGAATAGAACGGAGGTACATATATGTCTAAAATTTTAAACACACAATTAAATGGTGTTTTCAATCGAATTGAAGCACAAGATTTAGATATTCAAATGGCAGCTCAATGCTTAATTCAAGCAATAGGCGGAGAAGGTAATGTGTTTGTTAAAGGTTATGGGGACTTGAATTTTTTTGAAAATTATATTTTAAATAGTAATGAAAAGTTAGAATCTAGTGTTGCATTATCCTCACTTAATACATTCGAAGATATTGACACAACAGATAGAGTGTTTCTTTTTTCCCCTTACTATACTGAGAATGTTGAAAATGATGTTAAGTCATTAATTGCAAATGATGTAGACTTTGTCTTAATTTGTAATAAACCAAAAACAGGAAATTTTCCAGATCATTTATTTCATTTTGTTAATCTAAGTACACCAAGACCTATTGTGTATACCGAAGATTACGATAAAATTGTTATACCACATCCAATTGCATTCAACTACATTTATTATGATATATATACACAAATGGTTGAAATGGTTAGAGATTTAAATCTTTAACATCTAAATCACTATTATTCTTCATATCTCATCTAATTTAATAAACAAACTAACTTTAAAAAGGCTGAAACGAATGTCATCGTTTCAGCCTTTTTAATCAATATTTACTTTGTTTGTTGATGATTCAATGATGCTTCTATAAATGCTTTGAATATAGGTTGTGGTCGATTAGGTCTAGATAAGAATTCTGGATGAAATTGACATGCAACGAAGAAATCATTTTCAGGAATTTCTACCATTTCAATCAATCTACCGTCTGGACTAGTTCCAGAGAAAATCATACCTTTTTCTTCTAGTTGATCTCTATATTCATTATTGAACTCATAGCGATGACGATGTCTTTCTTCTATATCTACTGCGTCATAAATTTTATGCGCTAAAGTTCCTTCTTTAATATGACATGGGTATAGCCCTAATCTTAACGTACCACCTAAATCTTCAATGTCTTTCTGTTCGGGCAATAGGTCAATAATCGGATGTGGCGTTGAGGGATCTAATTCTGCAGAGTGTGCATTTTCTAAGCCAAGCACATTTCTTGCAAACTCTACTGTAGCAAGTTGCATTCCTAAGCAGATACCGAAATATGGTACATTATTCTCTCTCGCGTATTTGATAGCGGATATTTTTCCTTCACTTGCTCTGAATCCAAATCCACCAGGAACTAAAATGCCATCAACATCATTCAGTATATCATGTACATTTTCATCAGTTACTTCACTAGAATCTATCCACTTAACTTCAATATCCTTTTTAAATGGATAACCTGCATGTTTTAACGATTCAACTACTGATAAATAAGCATCTTGAAGACTTACATATTTACCAACTAAGCCGATAGTTATTTTGCCATCTAAACTATTTACTGTATCTAGTAAATATTGCCATTCATCTAACTGAGTATCATACTTAGCGTTAAGTTCTAAGCGTTGAATTACAATATCATCCATGTCCTGTTTACTTAATTGTAATGGAATTTCATAGAGTGAATCTGCATCGCGACATTCAATGACACTTTCTTTGTTAATATCACAGAATAAAGCAATTTTATCTTTTAAATCTTGTGTTAATTCATATTCTGTACGTACTACGATTAAGTCTGGTTGAATACCCAACCCACGAAGTTCTTTAACACTATGTTGTGTGGGTTTTGTTTTCATTTCACCGGCAGCTTTTATAAATGGTAAAAGTGTACAATGTACGTACATGACGTTTTCACGACCCAAGTCACTACGAATTTGTCTAATCGCTTCTATAAATGGTAATGATTCAATATCTCCAGTAGTACCACCAATTTCAGTAATAACTACATCAGCATTCGTACTTTCTCCTGCTAAAAGTAAACGCTCTTTAATTTCATTTGTAATATGAGGAATTACTTGAACCGTACCACCTAGATAATCACCACGGCGTTCTTTTTTCAAAACATGTGAATAAACTTTACCAGCAGTAACATTTGAATACTTATTTAAATTAATGTCAATAAATCTTTCATAATGTCCTAAGTCTAAATCTGTTTCCGCACCATCATCAGTAACAAATACTTCACCGTGTTGGTATGGACTCATTGTACCTGGATCAACATTTAAATAGGGATCAAATTTTTGTATTGTAACTTTTAATCCTCTATCTTTTAATAAACGTCCTAAAGATGCTGCTGTGATACCTTTACCTAGTGAAGATACAACCCCACCAGTTACAAAAATAAATTTTGTCATTTTCTGCCTCCTATTATTAAAACAGTCATTCCCACAATACCAACAAAAATTTATGGCATGTTTCATTAATCATTGAAATAGTTATAATTTATGTAAACGTCTAAGCGTTATAATTTATAAATATCATTATATTCACTAAAAATAACGTCATAAATTAAAATTTTATAAAATTTGTATAGTCATTCAAATAAAAAAATCGCTCCCTCTCACAGTATTTGCAAGGGGGAGCGTATAATATTTATACACGTCGTCCTAATTAAAGGAGCCCGAATAAAATTTTATCATTTTCGCAGAAAAAGTCAAATGAATATTGATAGATTATTGATTAATTTTCTTCGTCTTCTTCCTCTTCATCATATTCATCTTCGTCTTCTTCTAAATCTTCATCTTCGTCATCGTCTTCATCAATAACGATTTCATTTTCAGGAATCTCTTCGTCAACTTCTTCTTCATCAGGTTCTTCGATTGTCTCTTGGTCATCAGTGACTGCTGGGATGTCATCATCGTCGTCTGCCTCATCTTCACCAAGTAATTTTAATGTTTTATCTTCTTCATCGTCATCGTCTAAAATGTCGAATTTTTGGATAGTTGGTGCTATTTTTTCTTCAATATCGGCAACTGAATACCAATCACGTAAGCCCCATATGTTTTCTCCAACATTTAGGAAACGACCATCTGTGTTTAAGTCTGTATAGAATTGAACAATTCTATTTTCAATTTCGTGGTCTTCGTAATGACCTAAAGCTTTAAATTCGTCAATAATATCATATAAGTTCATTGTATCGCCTTTTTCAAGTAATAATGTGTAGGCCATATCAATAAATGATTTCTCGTCAACCATTTCTTTAGTGTAATCTTGAATTCTCATTATTTATTCTTCCTTTCAGAGGCATTTATGCATTTATCCAAATCAGTACTATTCATCTTAAGTAATAATAACAAAAGTAAATTATAAATGACAATCCCTGATTTCGCAAACACTATTAATAATTAATATATTTTTCAAAAACAGAAAAATCTTCTGCCTTTTCAATTTCAACAAAATTACTGTTTATACATAGTGGTTTTAATTCATTATTTTCCCCATAAAGTGTTATTGTTATTAGTTTTATACCTTCAAAATGTTTTCGAATATATGTAGGTAATTGTCTCAATGCACTTTCCGCTATGCCGTTATGTCTCTCTGCTTTATCAACTTCAATTGAATTAATATTCATACGCTGTTCATGTTGCTCAATTGCTATAAAACCTACCTTATTATCGTCTTTCATCATATCAATAATATGCACATCATAAGGTGATGTATCTCCATTTGCTGTTAGCTTTAAAGAAGATACATGCTTAGAATCTAAATCTAAATAATATAGACGTTCTTTGCCGATCGGGCCTTCTTCTTTTGTGGCAGCATGCATAAAACCTGCACGTTCATATACATTCCATGCACCTTTATTTTCCGCATCTACAACTAAGTATAAATGATTAAAATTTGGAAATAGCTTTTGAACATATTGTGGCAAATACATCATCATTTTTGTACCATACCCAAACCCTTGAAAATCTTCGTTTACAGATAAAGAACGAACATATATAACTTGTTTAGGTGTATCATAGCCTTCATGTTGATAATATTGATGTAAGACAAAAAAACCTACTACTTCTCCTTCATCATTCAAAGCAATATTAGCTACTCGATCGTTATCCTTCAACGCATCACTAAGCACATCTTTTGGCAATGAAGAATATATCTGTTGGCGCTCACTTAATTTAAAATGACATACAGCTGTTTTATATTTTTCTTCAAAAACTTGTATTGTAATATTTTCAAACGTTTCTTTAATAAACATATTATATCCCCTATTGTGTTTAACTTTTATTAGTTATTAATACCACTTTTACACTAATATAATCGAAAGTTGAACATTTTGTCTTATTAATCTAAGAAACAATTCATGAGCCAGTTGACTTCAAATTGGTCTTTCACTTGTCCATGCATCGCATTAAAAAATGTTTTAGACAGAGGCATATGTGGGTCACCCGCTTCGCTTAATTTATCATATACTTGTTTTTGAGTTTTCAAATCGTCGAAAGTTAAAATTATATTTGTGTTGTCATTGCTCCATTCCCGTCCATATGTGCTGGAAATATGTAATACAACTGTTTCATTAATATGGAGCTCCGCGTGTAAAGTTTTACCGTTTGTTTCGTTTAATATTTTTTCGCTACCACCAAACGCATTTTTATAAAATGTTAATGCTTGTTCTACATCATCTACTTTAATAAAAGGGCTTAATTTCATTAAAACCATTCCTTTCTAATTTTCTATATTTGATTTTCCCTCATTTTATTATACTATAAGTTATAATGTAAATTTTTTAGGAGGTACACAGATGAAAATAGGCATTGATGCCGGCGGAACACTTATAAAAATTGTTCAAGATGATAATGGTAAACGACAATATACTACAAAATTAACTACTGAAATAAATGACGTCATTGAATGGTTGGAACAACAATCTTGTGAAAGTATTAGTTTAACAGGGGGGCAAGCTGGGACAATTCAAAATAGTTTAAATTGTGAATCTCGTATTTTTGTAGAGTTTGATGCTGCTGCAAAAGGCTTAGAACTCTTGTTAGAAGAACAAGGTCATCATTTAGATAATTATATTTTTACTAATGTTGGTACTGGAACATCATTGCATTATTCAAATGGCAAAGAAC
This sequence comes from Staphylococcus ureilyticus, assembly GCF_025558845.1. Classification (NCBI taxonomy): domain Bacteria; kingdom Bacillati; phylum Bacillota; class Bacilli; order Caryophanales; family Staphylococcaceae; genus Staphylococcus; species Staphylococcus ureilyticus. The sequence goes on from NZ_CP094825.1 coordinate 1,796,730, forward strand.
AACAACGTGTTGGTGGTGTCGGTACAGGCGGTGGTATGATACAAGGTTTGGGTTATTTATTAACTGGATTAAAAGATTACAAACAATTGACAGATACTGCTCAAAAAGGAGATCGCGAATTTATTGATTTAAAAGTAAAACATATCTATAAAGATAGTGAACCTCCTATTTCAGGAGATTTAACTGCTGCTAATTTCGGTCATGTGTTACATAATTTAGACAAGGATTTTTCAGATTCTGACAAATTAGCTTCATTGATTGGTGTCGTGGGAGAAGTCATTACTACGATGTCTATTACAGTAGCGAGAGAATATGGTACAGAAAACGTAGCTTATATTGGTTCTTCGTTCCACAATAATCATTTACTTAAAGAAGTTGTAAAAGATTATACGGTATTACGTGGTTTTAAACCATTTTATATTGAACACGGTGCCTTTTCCGGTGCACTAGGCGCAATTCATTTAAGTTAAAAAAATACCATGACATAAATGTAAAGAATTGTTTTTCTTTACTTATGTCATGGTAAAAAATGAATGTAATTATTCCGTTTGAATATCACAATTCATTCAAACGGAATAATTACTTCCAACAGTGCTTGTATTCAATGATATTAAAACGGTAATTGATCTAATACTTTCTGAGCTGAGACTACGGTACCTACAACGCCTGATTTCAAATCAATCGCTACTGCTTTGTCATCATCTCTTAAAGTATCTAACCATTCTGCGAAGACTTCACCCTCTATTTCAATAATATCGCATTCTTCAAAATCTTCATTTCTTACTTTTTCTGCCCTATTTCTAATACTCCACACCGGCATAATATGTGGTTTTTGATGCTCATCATCACTAATCATAATGAATTGTTTGGCATCTTTATTAGTTAAACCAAATACAGCATCTTCTTCTGCTATATCAATAACAAATTCTTTGAGACGAATTTCATCTAAATCTGACATCAATTCATTTGTAAAATCAATAATATTTACTAAATCACCATCTGTCTGAGATGAAGCATTCATCAACACTTCTTCACCTTCTGCAAACACATCATCCATTTCATATGTTACGAAACGATCAATATCAATTTTTTTAATCTTATCATAATCGGTGTCATGTTTATTTAAGAATGTTTCAGCTGTTTCTTTTTGAGTCCAAACACAAATGACATCTTTCCCTAAAATTTCATGTCTAATTAGTTGTTTTGACTTTGTTGCTATATAAAAATATTCATTTACCAGAATATCTTGAAAAAATGAACTTGCTTTATAAGACATAATCACACCTTCAATTCATTAAAATATTTAACTATATTTAAAATATAAATGAGTATAATACTATAGTCAATTAACGTCATACAATAAATATTAAAATTTTAATATATCTAAACAATAAACTAAGTTAACAAATCCTATTAACTGAATTTTTCCTATATTACTGATTATATTTTTAATTCTTTTAAAAATTGTTGTTCTAGTTTATCCACTTGTTCTTGAGACTGTCCATGCCAAATACATGCAAATCTTGAAGGAACGTTTTCATTATTATACCAATCACCATCATAATATGATAGCGGAAACAAGCAACCCTTACGAACATATTTTATAATTGTTTGAAAGAAATGTTCATTATCATGAGGTGCAATATAACTATAAAACTTTTGATATCCAGACTGAATTAATGGATCTAATAAAAGCATGCTTGTTGAGCCATTTTGTCTAAAATTTAAATCAATCGCAAATATATCACCGTGCTCATCTATAAGTAAATCAAAACCCGCAATGCCAAAATAACCTTTCGACACACCTATTTCCATGATTTCTTTGCCTGCTTGAATGACTGATTCAGGCACATCATGTACATTTTGATTACCACTATAATGTCCATATTTGTCTGTAATTTGCTCTGATGTACCTATATAGTGAATACCCCCTTCTTTTTCACATGCAAATTGCACGCAATAATTAGCTATTTCCTGAATTTTTTGTTCGATAATAATTGTGTCAGTCTCATCTTTTGCTTGTTCAATACGTGATTTTGCTTTAATCAAGTCCTCATCGTCATAACATATCATCACGCCATAACCGCCTGCAGTTGGTAAGTCATCACCAGGCTTCAAGACAAAAGGAAACGTCCAGTTTGTAATCGCATCTTCAAACGCTTCTACTTTTACCACTTCACGTGCAGGTAAATATTTTTGATTCGTCCATTCTGGAATGCGTGCTTTATTATTTAATGCAACAAAAATATCTTTATCCATTGCGTAATATTCTTTTTCTAAAATAGATTCACTATGAATATATTGAAAATAAATGCGTTTATTGTCTTGTTTGGCAAGTTTTTTTATTGTTTTTTCGTACGAAGTTTGATCATAAAAAGTATAGATATTGGTCGGCATTGGTTTGCCAATCAATTCCAATAACATTTCCAATTTCTTTGTGACACTTGCTTGATGTACAATAACAGGCATTTGATCAGCTATAATCAATTCCCTACCAGTCAAAAAATTAGATTGATGTTCCTCTGGTTCTAACCATGGATTGGAAATATAAGATGGTCTAGAAGTATATACGACATCATCATTGTATAAATCACTAAGTGTTAATTTAGGGTGTTGAGTACTTAGTTTTTTCATTTTTTGTTCCCCTTTATATATTGGTGCTGTTCAACTATTTCATTAAGTTCTGCTTGATTTTCTATTAATTCTAATCCCATTAATGCAAGGATTTTAGCACCTCTTATTAAAGCTTGATCTCCATGGGCACTTCCTGCCGCCTCTCGAAAACGATGTGTATGTCCTACTAAATTTCTAGAACCTATTTTAATATGAGGATGAATCGTTGGTACAACGTGACTTACATTACCCGTATCTGTCGAGCCAAAACCAAAATCATCATCTATCACTGCCTCTCCCATTTTCGTAGCATATTTTGCAAATAAATCATCTAATTTGGGTGTTTTAATAAATTCATTAACACCATTTTGTATGGGACCAAATTCATAGTCACATCCCGTTTGAATCGCGGCTCCTTTTGCAATTTGCCCTACTCTATCAGTTAAAATATCCAATTCTTTACGAGATGTTGCACGTGTATAAAAGCGCGCATGTGTGTAGTCTGGGATAATATTAGCAGCTTTTCCACCATCTAATATAACACCATGAACTTTTTGACTTTTTTTGATATGCTGTCTTAGCTGAGCCACGCCATTAAAATATGTAATCATTGCATCTAAAGCATTTCTTGCTTCTTCAGCATTCTCAGACGCATGTGTACTTTTACCATAAAATTTAATGTCTAAAACATCTACCGCTAATGTGTTAATTGTTTTGTAAGTTTCATTTCCGGGATGTACCATTAAAGCAACATCCATTTCATCTACAATACCTTCTTTAACGTAAGCAGCTTTTGCGCTACCATTGACACCACCCTCTTCGGCTGGACAACCAAGTATTACTACTTTTCCACCTGTTTGTTCAATCACTTGCTTCAAAGCTATACCAGCAAATGTACTTGCCGTACCTATAATATTGTGTCCACAAGCATGTCCTAAGCCTGGTAAAGCATCATATTCTGCTAAAAAACCAATAGTTGGTCCATCGATGTCTGAATCATAACGCGCAATAAAGCCTGTAGCATAACCTGCAATATTTGTTTCAACATCAAACCGATGCTTCTCTAAATCTTCAATTAACGTTCTTGAAGCAAATATTTCTTCATTACCTAATTCAGGTCTTTGATGAATAAGGTGACTCAATTCTATGTATGTTAATTTTTCATTTTCTATATAATCTAATATGATTTGTTCATGTGTCATTTTCAATACAACTCCCTTGTACTACAACATTTCACACGTATTATAAAACTTATAAATAAAGCATATTTAATACTAAATGTGCAAAATACATTTTTATTATTACTTATTCTATCCGTTTTGATTAATTCTGTCATTATTTTTCTGAAATTTTAAAAAATGATATTTAGTTGTGTTTTCTAAAATTTATAGAAATTGTAAATAGCGTTACGTCTTGTTACAATTATGATAATTATTATTTTAGGAGGACATCACATGCCAAAAATGAACGTTGAAAGTTTTAATTTAGATCATACCAAAGTAGTAGCACCATTTGTTCGACTTGCAGGTAAAATGGAAGGTGCTAATGGAGATGTTATCCATAAATATGACATTCGTTTTAAACAACCAAACAAAGAACATATGGAAATGCCTGGTTTGCACTCACTTGAACATTTAATGGCTGAAAATATTAGAAATCATTCAGATAAAGTTGTTGATATAAGTCCAATGGGTTGTCAAACTGGTTTTTACGTATCTTTTATCAATCATAGTGATTATGATGATGTGTTAAGTATAATTGAACAAACACTTCAAGATGTATTATCTGCTACAGAAGTTCCAGCATGTAATGAAGTACAATGTGGTTGGGCTGCTAGCCATTCATTAGAAGGTGCCAAAGAAATTGCACAAGCATTTTTAGATAAAAAGAATCAATGGCATGATATTTATGGCGAAGGCAAATAATATCTTATTACCGTTGTAAAATAAGATACAAAAATCAAATTCAAAATATAAGTAACTATTTTTGAATAAGCACTGACAATATTCTAATTTATTTAAAAAGATTGCTTGATTTGAATCGTTATCATCTAATGTCAAAATACACAAGAATCTGAGACATAAAACCTAGAAAAATAGCACGCAGATGATTTAATTAATACATCTGCGTGCTTCTTTATTATTCAATACTGCGGCGTATTATTGTTGGCTCGCTTGCTTAAGAGGACGACTTCAGCCTGTCGTCTTCAGATTGTTCCGTTCCCTCAAGCGTCTCGCCAAAATACACCGTATTTATATGTAATTTCAAATTAAAACACTTTAAAAACAAGTCCATATTTGAATCTTTATTTCTTTGTTTTAATGGCATTTAATATAAAAAAGTAGTAACTTAATGCGCTAATGATAATTAAAACAAAATTGAAAAATGGTATTTTTTATTATTTCCATTTTTAAACGTTTATGTTTATCAGAAATATATTTTTGTAAAGTTTGAACATGCAACTGCTCAAATTATAAGGTTACCTTGGCTGTCCGCATGTTTCGACACAGCTATAAAACTCTATTTTTAAAAGAAATGATGTTATCGTTTAAGTTTTGTTTTTCAAGTTTTCACCTTAACTATAATATATAAAACATAGAAAACGCCAATTTCTATATTAATTTAATAGAAATTGGCGTTTAGTCTATAACCAGAGCATTCTAACCATGGCGCTTTATAATGTATATCCAGTCACGCAACTATTGATTGTTCACTCTATAGTTTGTTCACGATTTTTATTAAGACAAATTGTAGTGGGATTCGACTGTATAACAAACTATTCGGTAGTTGTTTATCGCCTAGTGGCAATTTTTTTCTTGCCATATAAATATTTGCAGGCAATACTGCTAATAAAAACATATTAATCATTTTCTTGAGACATTGGCCAGGTCTATTAACTATTAAAAGCAAGCCAAAAATTATTTCGACTACACCCGAAATAATGACTGCCGATTTTCTAAATGGTAAATATTCAGGTACAATTTTTCTAAAACGTGACTCATGTTTAAAATGTAAGACACCAATAATCATGAAGCCACAGCCTAAAATCAAGCTTAATAACCGCTTCATTTATCGACACCCATTTCTTTTAAATAGCTTCGACCAAATTCTGGTAATGTAACGTCAAAATTATCCGCAATTGTAGCACCTATAGAACTAAACGTATCGTCCGTAGATAGTTCATGGTAATCTTTTATTTTAGGACTAAACATTAGGACTGGGATGTATTCTCTTGTATGATCTGTCCCCGGTGCCGTAGGATCATTGCCGTGGTCTGCAGTAATGATTACTAAGTCGTCATCTTTAAGATGTTTGATAAGTTCTGGTAAACGCTCATCAAAATCTTTCAATGCCTCAGCATATCCATTTTTATCACGTCGATGTCCATACAGAGCGTCAAAATCCACTAAATTCAAGAAACTTAACCCCTTAAATTCACGTTGTACAGTTTCTATGAGCTTATCCATGCCATCCATATTGCTTTTTGTTCGAATTGCTTCAGTAACACCTTCACCATCATAAATGTCATTGATTTTTCCTAATGCAATCACATCAAATTGATTCTCTTTCAACTCATTCATCACTGTTCGTCCAAATGGTTTTAACGCATAATCATGTCGATTAGAAGTTCTTGTAAAAGCACCTGGTTCACCTACATATGGTCGTGCAATGATTCGACCAATTAAATATTTTGGATCTTTAGTTAGTTCTCTTACTTTTTCACAAATATCATACAATTCTTCGAGTGGAATAATATCTTCATGTGCCGCAATTTGAAGTACTGGATCTGCTGATGTATAGACAATCAGGTCTCCAGTTTTCATCTGATGCTCTCCCCACTCATCAATAATTTGTGTACCAGAAGCTGGTCTATTTGCAACTACTTTTCGACCTGTCATCGTTTCAATTTCACTGATTAATTCTTGTGGAAATCCATTAGGATAAACTTTAAAAGGTTGCATAATATTTAAGCCCATAATTTCCCAATGGCCCGTCATCGTATCCTTACCTACAGAAGCTTCACTCATCTTAGTATAAAACGCTTCTGGTTTAGACACTTTTTCGACATTAGGTAATGCAGCGATATTACCTAGACCTAACCTTTGTAAATTAGGTAATGATTTATCAAAACCTTCAAGCGTATGCTTCAAAGTGTGACTACCTTCATCATTAAATGCTTTTGCATCAGGCCCTTCGCCTATACCCACTGAATCCATGACAATTAAATGTACCCTTTTAAATGGTATAGCCATCATTCCATCTCCTATTCAGTAATTATTTTATGAATCAACGTAGGAACTTCGCCGTGTGAACTTATCATAATGCTTTGATTTAATTTTTCCTTAACATCATCAATTTGCTCACGGTTACTATGAATCGTTAATAAAGCTTCGCCTTCATCAACTGAATCTCCTACTTTTTTGTGAAGGACAATGCCAACACTTAAATCAATATCATCTTCTTTAGTTTGTCTACCTGCCCCTAACATCATAGATGCAACACCGATTTCATTGGCAATAATTTCGGTTACTGTACCAGATTTTTGCGAAAGTAAATCAATTTGAAAACGCGCTTGTGGTAGTTTACTAACATCATCAACTACTGAGCCATCACCGTCTTGATTTTCTAAAAATGTACGGAAACTTTCCAATGCTGAACCATCTTCAATTGCTTTTTCTAATAATGCTTGGGCTTCCTCTAAATCTTTAGCTTTGCCGCCAACCACTACCATTTGCGAACCTAAAGTCATAACTAACTCAGTTAAATCTTTTGGACCTTGACCTTTCAGTGTTTCAATCGCCTCTTTAACTTCTAAGGCATTACCTATTGCATTACCTAATGGTTGACTCATGTCTGAAATAATCGCCATCGTGTTTCGGCCAACATTATTACCAATACTAACCATCGCATGTGCAAGTGCTTCAGCATCTTCGATTGTTTTCATAAAGGCACCATTGCCTGTTTTGACATCCAATACAATAGCATCAGCGCCAGCGGCAATTTTTTTACTCATAATAGAAGATGCAATCAGTGGTATTGAATTAACTGTTCCAGTCACATCACGCAACCCATAAAGTTTTTTGTCAGCCGGTGTTAAATTTCCAGTTTGACCAATCACAGCTACTTTCGCTTCATTTACAAGTTCAACAAATTTATCTTCACTAATTTCAACGTGGAATCCTTTGACTGATTCTAATTTATCAATTGTGCCGCCAGTATGACCTAATCCTCTACCACTCATCTTAGCCACAGGAACACCAACAGAAGCTACTAATGGAGCTAATACTAGTGTCGTTGTATCTCCAACACCACCTGTAGAATGTTTATCAACTTTTATCCCATTAATCGCTGATAAATCAATCACGTCACCAGAATTAACCATTGCCATTGTAAGTGCTGCTCTTTCTTGATCATTCATATCCTGGAAAAAAATTGCCATCGCTAAACTCGAAGCTTGATAATCTGGTATTTCACCACTGGTATAAGCATTAATAAAGAATTCTATTTCTTCATTTGTTAAAGCTTGACCATCACGTTTTTTTTCAATAATGTCTACCATTCTCATTTGAGTTGGCCTCCCCTGTTAGACACACTTATCTTCAGGTGTCTCAATTTATACTTAAATATAGCACTTAGTAATCTGAATTACTTTCTAATCCTTGGATGATCTGTACACCTGCACTGGCCCCTATTCGAGTCGCACCTGCTTCTAACATTTTATTGAAATCTTCTAAGTTTCTGACACCACCTGAAGCTTTAACTTCTAATTCATCTCCGACTGTATCTTTCATTAATTTAACATCCTCAGGCGTGGCACCACCACCAGCAAATCCAGTTGATGTTTTCACAAAGTCAGCACCTGCTGCTTTACTGAGCTCACAAGCTTTTACTTTTTCATCATCAGTTAAAAGGCAAGTTTCAATAATTACTTTTACCGTTTTACCATTAGCTGCTGCTACTACGCCTTCAATATCTTTTTGGACTTCATCATAACGTCCGTCTTTTAAGGCACCAATATTGATAACCATATCTACTTCTGATGCGCCATTTTTAATAGCATCTTCTACTTCAAACACTTTCACTTCAGTATTTGTAGCACCTAATGGAAAACCAATAACTGTACATACTAATACGTCAGTATCTTGTAATTTATCAGCTGCGTATTTAACATGTGTAGGGTTAATACACACTGACTTAAAATGGTATTCTGTTGCCTCATCAAGAATTTTATCTACTTGTGTTCTAGTAGACTCCGGTTTTAGTAAAGTGTGATCTATATATTTTGCATAATTCATTCTAATTCCTCCTAATATATTAACTGTATGAAATTATTCTAATTCTTGAAAGTCATTACTATTCTAAAAAATTAATAACATCACAACAAGTGCTTTACCTCTATATTACAAAAATTCGCAAAAATAATAAACAAATGTTATCTTTATTTTGATAAAAGAATTTAAAGGAGAAGAAGTCTATGACAAAATCTACACCACATATTCAACCTAACGGAGTTAAAATTGCTAAAACTGTTTTAATGCCTGGCGACCCCTTGAGAGCTAAATATATCGCTGATAACTATTTAGAAGATGTAAAACAATTTAATGAAGTTAGAAACATGTTTGGTTATACAGGCACTTATAAAGGAAAAGAAGTTTCTGTGATGGGTTCTGGAATGGGTATTCCAAGTATTGGTATTTATTCATACGAACTATATAATTTTTTCAATGTCGACACAATTATTCGAATTGGATCATGTGGCGCTTTACAAGAAAACGTTAACCTATATGACATCATTATTGCTCAAGGTGCTTCTACAAATTCGAGCTATGTAGAGCAATATAATATTCCAGGTCACTATGCGCCCTTAGCTGATTTTGACTTAATGTTAAAAGCAAAACAAAAAGCGGATGAAATTGGTGCTACTACGCATGTTGGTAATATTCTTTCTTCAGACACATTTTATAATGCCGATCCAACATTTAACGAAAAATGGCAACGTATGGGCATCTTAGGCATTGAAATGGAATCTGCTGCATTATACTTAAATGCAACTTTTGCTAATAAAAAGGCATTAGGCGTCTTCACTGTAAGTGATCATATTCTACGTGATGAAGCTACTACTGCAGAAGAACGTCAAAACTCATTTACTCAAATGATGGAAATAGCATTAGAAATTGCTGAATAAAATTTTATAACGTTCATACATGAAGTAAGTTCTTATTTCTATCTCTATTACAAAAAAGACAGGAATCAAATGAAAAATTTGATTCCTGTCTTTTACTGTTTTAAATATAAATACTGTTTGTCTATCTATAAACTATTATTTTCCTAAATAAGATTTTAACATCCAATTGTGTTTATCAATATTGGTTTGCATACCAATAAACATATCTTCAGTTACATCATCTTCGGCATTAGAAGCAACTTCAATTGCTTCTTCTAATTGTTTTGAAATATTTTCAAAATCTGTTGATAATGCTTCAACGATTTGTTCTGCTGTATAACCTTTACCTGCTTCATCTATAATTGATAACTCTAAACTTTCTTTTAATGTACCTACTGGATTACCGTCTACTGCTAAAATACGCTCTGCTAAATCATCTATATATTGACTTGCTTCATCATATAATTCTTCAAATTTTGTGTGTAGTGAGAAGAAATTTGGTCCTTTTACATACCAATGAAAATTGTGTAATTTGGTGAATGCAACTGTCCAGTTTGCTACTTGTTGGTTTAATACTTTTACAACTTCTTCATTATTTTTTGACATATCAAAAATCTCTCCTTTAAATTTTTGTCGTAACTAAGCGACAATCAATTTCCTATTACAATAATTATTATATTATAATAATTACAATCTGTAAAGTGTTTATCGGTATTAAATTATAATTATTATAATTTAGAACGCAGCTTAATCACTCACTTATATTATACCCTGAATTAAGTCATTTAATCTAGTTCTTTTCTGTATGGCATTGCACCTTGAGCACCTAATCCTGTAACTGAAAAACTAGCAGCTAAATTGGCAAAATTAACTGCTTCCTCTAATGACTTATTTTCAATTAGAGCAACTGCTAGCGCACCATTAAACGTATCTCCAGCCCCTGTAGTATCAACTACTTCTTTTTTATATCCCTTAACAAGTTGTTGAGAATCACTGTAAAACAATGCACCCGCAGCCCCTTTAGTTACGATTAATTTTTCAGGATACATCATAAGAGCTTTATCAACTTCATTTTCAAATAATAGTTCACTTTCTGATTCATTTGGCGTCAACCAATTAACTTTCTCAATTATTTCTTTATCTAATGGTCGAAATGGTGCAGGATTTAACATTACCCTCATTTCATGTTTTTGTGCATATTCCACTACTTTTTTAATAGTCTCTTCAGGTATTTCATGTTGCATTACAATAATATCGCCAGCAGCAAAAAATTCTAGTTTTGGAATTACTTTATCTGGCGTTACATAATTATTTGCTGCCGGCACTACAACAATTCGATTATCATCTTCAAACAAGGTTATATGTGCAGTTCCTGACGCTTCATTTTCAATAATATCCATATACTTTGTATTTACATTGTTTTTTTTAAGATTTGAAAGTATTTGCTGTCCATTATCATCATCGCCTACAGCCCCGATCATATAAACATGGTCGCTTAAGTGTGCAGCCGCAACAGCTTGGTTAGCACCTTTACCTCCAGGATTTGTGAAAAATGATTCCCCCATTACTGTTTCACCTACATTAGGTAAAATATCTGTTTTTACCACTAAATCGATTGATGCGCTACCAATCACAACTATGTTTCCCATATTCTTTTCCTCCATCTATGCATTCAGTCAATAAAAAATGATTGCTCATAATCATTAGGTTTGTGCCAATGTGTTTTCCACATTCTGTTTCTATTATCTGCAAAAAGTTGATAACCAAAATCTCTTAACCATTTAGGGGTCATATATAATAATAAGCCAATCCATTTATAATTTGTTAAAGATGAAATCAATGATGCTATTGCATCTGATTTATACTTAAATTGGTCTCCTTCTTGCAAAATAACACTATCGTATTGTTTTGTTTCTGGATAATTTTTAAACATATTTTGAGCTGTAGAACCTTGAAGTTTTGCAAATTGGTAACGTCTAGACAACCCATTTTGAATAAGCCAAATTGCGTAATTGTAACAGTATACGCAGTTACCATCGTAATAAATTATTGGCATGTCTTCATCTCCTTTTATGATTTGTAACCATAAAATATAAATTATTTATTCACAGTTCTATTATATCCTAAAATGATAAAAATAAATCATTATATGAAATATATTATTAGGTATCCTCAAGTATTTATTTTACATACAAAATCGGACAGAAATCTCATTTTATTTAAAATATTTCGTCACCTCACCACAGTAATGATGACTAGAATAGAAAAAGTATTAAACTTTACCTGAATTGAGCTTTAGTCTTCTACAGATAATATAAAAACGCCCAGGACGAAACAATGATGTCCCAGACGCTTATTCACTATTTTTAAACTGTGATTTTAATCTTGATTTACCTTAACAATTCTTGCATATTTTAAAAACTGTTCAGTATATTTTTGTTTTATATCATTTATGCTATCATACGTAATGCCAACGATATGCCAATTAGGATTAAAATGATAAAATGAATCTTTTTTTCTGGACCATTTAACCATACTTCCATCTCTATTATATCTTGGTAATGTCATTTCATAGCCTTCTAAAACATTAATATAAGTTTGAAAAATGTCTGGATCTATACGATTAAAATTATCTATAACCAGATAACTTTTATCATTTCTTGGCATAAGATTAGTAATGAAACCCTCTCTATAATACAAAGCACCCGCCTCATTTGGTAAATATTTACCATATAACATATCCTCTGTAAAATCTGGATGCCCTGCCGTAATTACTGGATTAGCATTTGTCTTTTGTAGCAAGTTTTCTGCAGCTTTTAGACCTTCGCCTTTATCAACTACTAACAGAATAAATGGTTTTACATCCTCATCTGCTTTATCAATAACATCTTGACTTTTAACTGCTTCAAACTGAGATTTCATTCCATCGTTTTCACTCATTTCAAGTATTGCATCAAATTGTGTACGTGACATACTCGCAATCGCTTGTTTTGCATTTTCTTGTAAATAATATAAGTTTTTTAATTTTGGGTGTTTATTTAATGTACTTAATGTTACGGGCTCGATTTCTTTTTCAAAATAAACCTCTATCGCTGTACTATTTGTACGACCAGGGATTGGAGACTTTTCATGTAAATGTTGACTTACTTCACCAACACCAATCACTGATTGTTCTCTATGTTTATTATAAAAAACGAGTTGGTCTCCAATTTCAAGTTGTCTATAAAAATGGTATCCATTTCGTTTAATACCATTATATGTGTGTGTAAACAACGTATTATAAGAATTGGGTTCGAATTCTTGCTCCTCTGATATAAAGAAATATCTAGGTATTTTCGTTTCTCCTTTACCCAAACTCACGATTAAGTCAAATTCGTCTTTTGTAATTTGATTAAATAGTGTTTCTTTCATATTAGTAATACGAAATTCTAATTGTTCACTTCTTTTTAAGTAATCAGCAGTTAATGGTTTCAATTGTTCTAACAACTGAAAATGAACACGAATTTTATTCTGTGCGCCTGTTTGAACGCTAGTAATTTCACCAAATCCTAGTAAACCAGTATCCATCTGTACTTGATAAAATACAACTTTATCTCCTACTTTAGCTTGTTTAAAAGATCGGAAACCTTGTGACGGATTAAATTGAGCACCTGATTCAAATAATGTTGTTTGACCCACTAATGGTTCGTTATGATTCCAGCGATTATATCCGCAATTTAACCAAAAATAATTTGTTTCCTCTGCCATTTAGATACTCCTTATCTCATATAAAAAATTCTATCTTCTCATTATATTTAAAAATTAATCCGCAAACAACGATTACAATAAATTAATCAATTTCATTGATATCAAACTTGTTATTATTACTACAATCCAAGTCACTAGCCCTAATAAAATCGGCTTTGCACCAGCTTGTTTAAATTGTCTGAAATCTACATTTAATCCTATACCTGCCATTGCCATCGTTATTAAGAATAGTGATATTTGTTGAAATATATGAATAACAGTTGGTGAAAAATTAAAAATTGTACTAATGAATGAGGCTATAATAAACCAAACTATAAACCATGGAAAGATTTGTTTGATCGATGTGCCTGTTTGTTTAGATTTTTCTTTACGAATCGTTCTATATGTAAAAAATAATACTACTGGAATAATCATTAACGTCCGTGTTAATTTTACAATTGCACCAGTTTCTAATGCTTTATTTCCGTAATTAGAAGTCGCAGCAATAACACTAGATGTATCATTTATTGCCGTACCCCCAAAATATCCAAAAGCCGTTTGCCCCATGTTCATTAAATGACCGAGTGGTGGGAATATAAAAACTGCTATTAAGTTGAATAAAAATATAGTTGAAATAGCAAATGCTACTTCGTTTTCTTTAGCCTTGATAACTGGGCTTGTGGCAGCAATCGCAGATCCACCACAGATAGATGTCCCAACCCCAATCAGGATGCTAAGATTTTCATTTATTTTAAATATTTTCATCAAAATAAACACGATTATAAATGCAGCTAATAAAGTTATAATTATAATTGGTAGAGATTTCCAACCAATTGAACCTATAGATTGAAAGCTCAACGTAAAACCGAGAACAATAATACTATAATGCAATACTTTTTTACTACTAAATTGGATACCGACACGATATTTTTTGGGAATTTCAATAAAGTTATTTAAAAGAATACCTATAACAATGGCAAAGATTGCACTTCCTATTACTGGAAATTTGCTTCCCATAATGGTTGCAATAAGCGCAATAATAAATGTCATCAATAAACCTCGAGATTTCGACATTTAGCCCACCTCCAATTTAAATTCTATTTTACCATAAATATTTTATCGCTAAAGAAAATTTTATAATCTTTTAATTATAAAACTGATTCATTTTAATTATTAATATCCATTTCGTCCAAACTGAATTTGACTTAATTAATAAAGCTAATGATTATTACTTATAAAAAAAGTATCTTTAACTTCAAAAGTAAAGACACTAAATTTATTGATTATTGAACCATCGTCAATGCACCCATAATTGGCATTAAATTAATGAGTACACCACCAAGTTTTAATAATCCACTTATTTCTTTGTTAGGTATCGTAATTAATGTAGCAATTATACCAATTGCACCAATGATTACGGGTAAGAAAAATGAAGGGAAAATAGGTATTTTTAAAAATATCCCTGCGCCAGCTAATAAGCCGCAAATTAACGATACATATAAATACTTATACATTTTAAAACACTCCGTTTTTATTCTCTATAAATAACTTATAATTAATTCATAATTCCCTTCAAAAATTGTATCTAAATCGTCTGAAGTTAGTATGAAATTTTGACCTTGTGTTACATCATAAATGTCTCCATCAACTATGACTTGTCCATTGCCTTTTAATACAGAAACTAAAACAAATTCTCTCGGTTTCATATAATTTAATGTGCCAGATATTTCCCACTTAACCATTGTAAAAAAGTCATTTGAAACTAGTTGAATTCGTTTGTGATTTTCAATAATTTCAGTATCCGTAGCTATATTAATATTTTCTTGAGTAACTTCGATGACATCCTTTGCTTTTGCTTGATTCAATCCTCTGCTATGATGTGCTTTTTCCTCTCGACCAAAATCGTATACGCGATAAGTGACATCAGAAGATTGCATTGTTTCATAGACAAGTACACCAGCACCTATAGAATGAACCGTTCCTGCTGGTATGAAATAAAATTCACCCGGCTTAACCTTAACTTTATTAAATAAATTTGCATACTCAGTTTCATTGATTTGATTCACTGCAATATCTTTCGAATCTGCATTCACACCATAAATGATTTCTGCGTCTTCTTCTGCATCTATGATATACCAACATTCTGACTTACCATATTGTCCATTCTCATTTTCATAAGCGTATGCGTCATCAGGATGCACATGGATTGATAATGCTTCTTTTGCATCTACAATTTTTGTCATTAATGGAAACTCTTGGCTCGGGAAATCACCAAACAATTCTCGATGATTTTCCCATACCATATCTAGTGTCTGCCCCTTGTATGGCCCATTCAACACTTCACATTTTCCATTTGGGTGTGCTGAAATCCCCCATGCTTCTCCAATATTTTCAGCCGGCAAATCATAACCGAGTGATTTCAACTTTGTGCCACCCCAAATTTTCTCATGTAATACTGGTTTTAAAAATAATGGCATTCACCACACCTCCAAACTTAGTTAATATATTGTTTAATCTGATATTTCCAATTTAGAAAAATATAAATTTATACTATTAATATTACATTTTAAAATTAATTTGACAGAACTATTGAAATTGTATCACATATCTTAACGCATTATAAACTGTCACTTCAACGTTTACTCATATTTAAATCAATAATTATTATATCAATACGTTTCATAGACGTATAGTTAAATTAATGTGATTCAATTACATTCAGTTGAATTTGACAATAAAATTATTCAATTGTCATAAATTTTTTAAATAAAGACTTGCCTTGTCAATATTTTTCACATTATAATGATACTAGAGTCTTTAAAAGACTCAGATTCTTTTACATATAAGGTAATGAATTATGATGATTTTGATCAGATGATTACTGTTCAAAATTTAAAATTTGCAATAAAAGCCCAAACTGCTATAGTTTGGGCTTTTTATTCATTGAAATTTAATTATACTCGCCTTAGACTTTATGAATTTGGAAAGCATTAAAATAAATTTGAAGATAATCGCCATGATGCTTTCTCAAATCTATTTTTCTTTGAAGTTGGCTAATATTGTTTCTTTGACTTCTAATAAATGTGACTCCATTGCTTTAACTGCTTCTACATCATCTTTGTTAGCAATCGCATTATAAATGACTACATGCTCCTCTAGCAATTTATTCATTGTTTTTTGTTTACTATAAATAAATATCTTTCTTGTTTCTTTCATAGAATCTTGCATGAGTTCAGATATATTATTTAGTAATTCAACTAATAAAGAATTATTGCCAGCTTTAGCAATTAATAAATGGAATTCTAAATCAGCTCTTTCTCCTGACGTGCCATCTGTTATCGCTTCCCCCATTCGATTCAAAGCATTTTTCAAATCAATTAAGTTTGCTTCTGTACGATGACAAGCAGCCATTTTAACGGTGGCGCTTTCAACAATTTCTCTTAACTCTAACAATTCTTTTATCTGAACTACTGAATTAAATTTATCTCCTAATTCAAAAAAAGTTGGTTCAATTTGTTTTACAAATGTCCCATATCCTTGTTTTATTTCTAATACGCCTATCGTTCTTAATGCATTCAAAGCTTCTCTTACCGAAGCCACACTCACACCAAATTCTTTACTGAGCTTTTGTATCGATGGTATTTTATCTCCGACTTGATAATTTCCAGATTTGATGCTTTCCAATAAAGTATCTGCGACTTGTTCATAAATTTTAGTGTTTGAAATCTTCATAGTTACCTCCAAACGATATCTATTATTGTATCAAATTTTCTTCATAAAATTTATTAAAATAATAGATATTTCAGTTAAAAATGGACCAAATTACTATAAGTTGTAAATTAGCCCATCTTTGTAACTATTAATTATTTATTTTTAAAGTTATCTAAAGCTTGTGGTATCTCCACATCTCCACTAATAATTTGGAATTCAGTATTTAAATAATCATCAGTTGTTACAACTTCATTGATAACTGAAGCGACATCTTCTCTTGGAATTGAGCCTCTACCTTCAAAAAAGGCTCCTACTTCAATCTTGTTTGTGCCATCATCATTTAATAAAACACCAGGATGTACAATCGTATATGATACTGATGCTTGTTTTAAATATTCATCAGCATAATGTTTAGCAATTGTATAAGGCTTCAAGTCTCCACTAGCATCAAATGCCTCTCTTCTAGAATCATATGTTGACACCATAACAAATTGCTTAACATGATTTGCCTCACTTGCTTTAATAGCTTTAATAGCACCATCTAAGTCTACAATAATTGTTTTATCAGCGCCCGTACTACCACCTGAACCAACAGAAAATACTACACGATCAAAACCTTTGAATTTTTCAGTTAAAGCTTGAATATCGTCTGTTTCTACATCAATTAATGTTGCTTTGATATTTTTTTCTTTTAACTGTTCAACTTGGGATTCTTTTCTAACTCCAGCGGTAAAGTCTATATCTTTTTCTTTCAATTGTTCTACTAAATGTTGACCAACGCCACCATTAGCGCCAATAACTAAAATACTCATATTGGTACCTCCTTAATTAAGTTAATACTAAAAGTCTACCACTTTTATAAGAATTTGAAACAATTATGCACTTTTTGTTGACATATTAGTACGAAAGCATTAATATATGAATATATACTAATATATTAATATATAGAGGTGAATTTTGTGGATGCATCAATAAATACTGAAACATTAAATCATGTAACCGATATTTTCAAAGCATTAAGCGAAACAAATCGCATACGCATCATGCACTTATTATCTCAAAGTTCTAGCAGTGTAGGACATATTGCGCACACTTTAAATATGGGCCAATCTAATGTGTCACATCAGTTACGTATACTCAAACAAGCCCACCTAGTCAAATCTACCCGAGAAGGCCAGTCAATGATATATTCAATTGACGATACACATGTAACTGATTTACTAAAACAAGCAATACATCACGCAAATCACAAACTATAAAACTATAATGAAAGGTGTGGACCTATATGACTCAACAACACGAACACAATCACACACACAATCATACACATGGACATGTACATACCAATAATAAAAAAATCTTGCTCATTAGCTTTTTAATTATTGGTATATTTATGATTGTTGAAATCATCGGAGGTTTTTTAGCACATAGTTTAGCACTATTATCTGATGGTTTACACATGTTCAGTGATTCAATTTCATTAGGTGTGGCTTTATTAGCTTTTATTTATTCTGAAAAACACGCTACTAAATCTAAGACTTTTGGCTACAAACGCTTCGAAATATTAGCAGCATTATTTAATGGCGTAACGTTATTTGTTATCGGTATTTTTATAATTATAGAAGCAATCGACCGGTTCTTTAATCCAATAGCTGTAAAATCTACAGAAATGTTTATTATCAGTGTAATTGGACTCATCGTTAATATCGTTGTTGCTTCCTTTATGTTTAAAGGTGGAGATACAGATCATAATATAAACATGCGTGGTGCATTTCTCCATGTAATTGGTGACTTATTAGGTTCTGTCGGAGCCATTACAGCAGCCATTCTTATTTGGGCATTTAATTGGACGTTTGCGGATCCTATTGCGAGTATTATCGTTTCTCTACTTATTATTAAAAGTAGTTGGGGGATAACAAAATCATCCATCAATATATTGATGGAAGGTACGCCAAGTGATGTCAATATGAGTGAAATCATAAGTGCTATTACAAGTGAAGCGCAAATTATAAATGTACATGATTGTCATATTTGGACTATTTCTAACGAAATAAATGCTTTAAGTTGTCATGCAGTTGTACCAAATGATATGACAATTGAAGAAGGTGAACAACTTTTAAACTTACTCGAACATCGTCTAACACATTTAAACATTCAACATATGACAATACAGTTTGAAACAGAATATCATAATCATGACAACAATACTTTATGTTCAGCAATTTATACAGAAAAATAACATGAATAAAAAGTGACTAGATTTTAAAGCTTAAAATAAGCAATATCAATCTAGTCACTTTTATTATTTAAATTTCTTTTAAAATATATAGCAAATCCAAAACATTTTATGCCTATAAAAATTTATCAAATATCAGCTCTTTAGCTGGCACTTGTTTTTCTTTAAAACCTCTTATAAATTCTTCATTATCATAAGGAACTTTAACCCTTTCAAATGAAAATTCATTTTCATCGATAGTAACAATACCATATACAGCATATGCGCCATTATTCAATCCAACAGATCCAGGATTAAAATAAACTTTAGATTTATCATCAAACAAATGAACCGTATGATTATGACCAAAAACAATTAAATCTGCTTCTTTATCCTCGAATAGTGATTTAATATTTTCTTCTGTAGGTTCCACAATGGGACTAAACGGCTGCCCATCAATTGGCGTGTTCAATTTATCATTTGAGATTTCATAATGAATGAACATGATTTTTTTATGATTTATAGTTTTTTCAATAACACGAGGTAACGCATTTAATTTATCATAATAATCTTCGTCTAAGTGACTTTCAATCCATTGGTGGTGTTCATAAAATTTATCTTTTAAGTCTTCAGGATAAGGCGTATCGTTAACAATTGACATCACCGCTTCATCATGATTACCTGCAATAATTTCCATATCATCTCTTTCAAATATTTCGTCAAGTACTTTGTTTGTTTCATGGCCTACACCAATATTATCGCCTAGGTTATATATTTTATTTATATCTTTTCTTCTATCAATATCATCCAATACTGTATCCAACGCATCAAAATTGCCATGTACATCAGTAAGAATTGCAAATTTCATGATGATATCTCCTTTCAACATTTTCTCATTTGGTCATTTTAACATTTTATAGCCATTTTGTTACCTATTAATTTTAAAATCTCTAATTTTTTGATAGCATATGCTTATCACTAAAAAGGAGTGCTTAAAATTTGTTTAAATTTCATAAACTAGCATTACAAAATGCTAAACCGCAAAATGCTAAAATTTTACTATTCACAATTGTAAGTTTTATCATATTATTTGCTTTGACTGTTCTAACTTTTATACCAGTTCAACCAGCAATATATAAGTTTTTAATGTCAATGGCAATGCAACAACCTATTGGTAGTGCCTTAATTACATTAATACTAGCAATATTAATTCCATTAGTGGTTTTCATATTTGTAGGCTATCAACTTATTGCTGGAACTATATACACTATAGACAATGCAATTAATAAAGACAAGGTTAAATTCAAAGATTTATTTTCAATATTTAAAAAAGGTAAATATGCTAAATCGTTAAAATTATCTTTAATTACTTTATTAAGTATTATTATTATATTATTACTTAATATTCTAATAAGTAAGCTATTACAATTAGGCATTGTACAATTATTCAATGCATTACAAGGACCGTTAAGCAGTTCTGATCATGCACTTGGATGGTCATTAACATTCCAAATCATTGCCGCTACTTTACAAGTATTTATATTGTCATTTGTTTATTGGTTCTTTACAATCCTAATCATCAATTATACATTAGCTTTTGTTAAGGAACCTAGTAGAGGCGCATGGTCATCTGTGAAACGTGGCTTTAAAGCTATTAAAAACGGCAATAAAACTTGGTTTAAATTCTATATAGGTATATTATTGCTAAATTTACTTGTTATCATTTTAGCAAACCCAGTAAGTCAATTAGTTTCTATTAGTACTGGTAGTATTTCACAAACATTAGCAACGACTATTATCTATATTGTGTCAGTAATCGTTATTATAATTAGATTAATCGTTTATTACACAAACTTATTAGCAATTATTCAATACTACAATAAAAATGGCGAGAAAATAGATAAATCAGAAGTTAAAAAATCAAAAGCTTCTACACAATCTAATCAAACATCTAAAGTAAGCAATAGTGTTAATCATACAACTGAGAAAGCTACGGATAAAGTTAATCAAACTTCTGATCAGTTTAAAGATAATGCTGAAGAAAAGGCTTCAGATATCAAAGATCAAATTGATAACAAAGAAAAATAAATATCAATAGGAAACAGTTAAGACCATCGTTCTACCTTCAAAAAGGACTAATCCACGTTCAAAAGGATTAGTCCTTTTGAATTTATACTTGTCTTTTTTTACGATACTACTTAACTTTTTATATTATACTTGCACACTCTCAATCGATTCTTATGCTAAAGCATGTGAACAGTCAATTATCCATATCAAAAAAAGACACTTTATCTCATTTAATAATCATTATTAAACGAGAAAAGTGTCTTATTTAATCAATTTATCTATACGTATATTTTATAATAAATGTTTTTTCAAATATAATGCCGCACCGTTTTCTTCATTTGTGAATGAAGTGACATCATCAGCTAAAGCTTGAATTTCTGGCCGAGCGTTCTTCATCGCTACAGTATAATTACCAAACGCAAACATCGCTCTGTCGTTATCACTATCACCAATGACTAATGTTTCTTCTTGTTTAATGCCAAAGTAGTCTATCATTTCTTTAATTCCAGTGCCTTTGTCAATACCAAAAGCCATTGTTTCCGCGTTAAAGCGCGATGAATTTGATACACTGATTTGAAGTGCTGTTTGGTCATCGATTAACTGATTTCGAAATTGAGTAATCTTATCATAATCTGGTGAGAATAAATAAATTTTTGAAAATGATGTATCAGGGATAATTGGTTCCCAACTCACTTTTTCAACAATAGATTCTCTACGGGATGTCCACTCACTATAGCCTACGTTTTCAGGTGGTGTTGATTGTTTAAACATAGCTTCTGCCCACGTTTGATCTTCATTAAGAATGATACGATTGCCGTCGAAAGGAAACACTTCATAATAAATTGCTTGTGCTTTTGCTCTTTTCACAATTTCATTTACCGTATCAAATGTTAAACTATGTTTAAAAATAGTTTCATTGTGAATGACACCGTTCGTACCATTAGAACTAATAATACCATCCACTTTAAAGTCTTTAGGTACAAGGTAATGAATCTCATCATGTGCTCTTCCAGTAGCTAAAAACACTTTATAACCATGATTTCTTAAAGTCTGTATTATTTCTGTCGTTTCGTTATCTACACGATTATTTTTATGTAAAATTGTACCATCCATATCCAAAAATATTGCTTTAACATTTTCCATTTAATATAAATCCTCCATCATATGTTATCGTCTTAAATTATGGCACTTTGTCTATGTTTCTGCAATGTCTTCATCTTCTAAAAACAATGTATAGCGCCCATGGTTATATGTTATGCTGACATTCCGCTTAAAGAAGTGACTTAATGTTGTATTATTTAGAATTTCGGATAATTGACCTTGTTTGAAAGATTGTCCATTTTTCAATAAAAAACCATAATCAATGTCCTGGGTGATTTCTTCTACAAAATGCGTGACATAAATTACTGCTAATTGAGGATTTTGCTTGTACAATTGTGTCAGTGCACTTAATAAATCTTCTCTTGCAATAAAATCTAGCCCTGAAGCTGGTTCATCCAAAATTAAAAGTTTAGGGCTCCCCATCAAAGCTCTTGCTATCAACACTTTTTGACGCTCTCCAGTAGAAAGATAACCATAATATTGATTTTCAAATTGAGTCATTCCCATTTGCTTTAAATATTGTTTTGCCAAATCTATGTGTTGTTGTTGTACATCCTGAAACACACCGATTGACTTAAATATCCCACTCATTACTACATCTAAAACAATTTCACCATCTTGAAAACGATCCATTAAACTACTAGATACAAATCCAATTTGCTGGCGTACATTTTCAGCAGAATATCCTTTGTTTCCAGGCTTCATACCAAATAAAGTCATTTCACCTGACGTATTTGGCTCATAGGCATTTAAAATATTCAATAGTGTCGTCTTACCTGCCCCATTCAAACCATATAACATCCATTTTTCTCCCTCTTTAATCTGCCAACTCACACCTTGAACAATTTCTTTTCCATCTTTTCTTCTTGCTATATTGTTCAAATCAATCAGCATATATATCCCCCTTTGTTAAATTGCCATTTATTTTTGATTCTGTCTAAATATATTTTCCAATGTCTTACCTTTAGCTAATTCATCAACCATCTTGTCTAAATACCTAATCTCTTTCATTACTGATTCTTCCATATTTTCAACACGTATCCCACAAATAACACCTGTCACTTTAGTTCTATGTGGATTTAATTGTGGTGCTTGTTGAATAAATGTTTCATAATCAGTACCATCTTCTACCATTTCATCCAACTGAGATTGACTATAGTCGGTCATCCACTTAATGATCGTGTCCACTTCATTTTTCGTTCTACCTTTTTTTTCGGCCTTTTTCACTAAATGAGGATAAACATTTCCAAAAGCCATAGTATAAATTTTAGGTTTTGTCATTATTGTACACTACCTTTCTTAAATTTCTATATGTAATCGTTCTTCTTAGCATATTAAATTTTCTAAACTTTTGAAAACATTTCACTTTCAATAAGTTAAAAATAAAAGCTGAGACAATTTAATGTCCCAGCTCAAACTTATTTATAAATTTATTCAACTGTAACAGACTTAGCTAAGTTACGTGGTTTATCCACATCTAAATCTCTGTGCAGTGCAGCATAATATGAAATTAACTGCATTGCCACAACAGCAACTAATGGTGTTAACAACTCATGGACATGAGGAATAACGTATGTGTCGCCCTCTTTATTTAATCCATCCATAGAAATTATACAAGGGTTTGCTCCACGTGCAGCAACTTCTTTCACATTGCCGCGAATAGAAAGGTTTACATTTTCTTGTGTAGCTAAAGCAATCACTGGAGTACCCTCTTCAATAAGAGCAATCGTACCGTGTTTAAGTTCACCACCTGCAAAACCTTCTGCTTGAATATAAGAAATTTCTTTAAGCTTCAATGCGCCTTCTAAACTAACATTATAGTCGATTGTACGACCAATAAAGAATGCATTTCTAGTTGTTTCTAAGAAATCTGTAGCAATTTGTTTCATTACATCTGCATCATCCACAATTGTTTCAATAGCAGTAGTCACTTTCGCGAGTTCTCGTAATAACTCAACGTCGGCTTCTTTACCGTGTTCTTTCGCTACAATTTGTGACAAAATTGAAAGTACTGCAATTTGTGCAGTGTAGGCTTTTGTAGATGCAACGGCTATTTCAGGACCGGCATGTAATAATAAAGTATGATCTGCTTCACGAGATAATGTTGAACCAGGAACGTTTGTAATTGTTAATGATTTGTGCCCTAGTTTCTTAGTTTCTACTAATACAGCACGACTATCCGCTGTTTCACCTGATTGTGAAATGTAAATAAATAATGGTTTTTCAGAAAGTAATGGCATATTATATACAAATTCTGAAGCAACATGTACTTCTGTAGGCACGCCTGCCCATTTTTCTAAGTATTCTTTACCAACTAATCCTGCATGATAACTTGTACCTGCTGCGATGATGTAAATTCTGTCTGCATCTGCTACATCTTTTATAATATCCGCATCCATTTTCAAATTACCTTCAGCATCTTGATATTCCTGGATAATACGACGCATTACTGCAGGTTGTTCATGGATTTCTTTCAACATGTAATGATCATAAACACCTTTTTCTGCATCAGCAGCATCAATTTGTGCAGTATAAGCTTCTCTGTCTTGTACCGTACCTTCTTGGTCTTTAATAACTACATCATCACGTTTAACAATAACAATTTCATGATCATGAATTTCTTTGTATTGGTTTGTTACTTGTAACATTGCAAGTGCATCTGAAGCAATAACATTAAAATCATCGCCTACACCAATTAATAACGGCGATTTATTTTTTGCAACATACATAGTGTCACGGTCATGACTATCAATTAATCCTAATGCGTAAGAACCTTCTAATAACGATACAACTTTCGTAAACGCTGCTTCTGTAGAAAGTCCAGTATTTGAGAAGTATTCAACTAATTGAACAATAACTTCTGTATCAGTTTCAGATAGAAATTTTACATCTGATAAATATTCATTTTTTAACTCTTCATAGTTTTCAATTACACCATTATGCACTAAAGTGAAACGTTTAGTTGCAGATTGATGTGGGTGTGAATTTTCATAATTTGGCACACCATGTGTTGCCCAACGTGTGTGACCAATACCTACATTGCCATCAACGTCTTTACTATCTGCAACTTTTCTTAACTCTGCAATACGTCCTTTTGATTTAAATACATTTGTGCCATCATCGTTAACAACAGCAACACCAGCAGAGTCATATCCTCTATATTCTAATTTTTCTAATCCTTTTAGTAACAATTCTTTGGCATTATCATGCCCGATATATCCAACTATTCCACACATATACATACTCCTCCAATTTAATGGTGAAGGGTATTGAACGTTCGGCGTATAGGAACCTGTTCAATATATAAGACCAATTCAAATAAATTTCTTAACATTCGTTTTTATAAGAAATTTTAAAAATAGGCACAGAAATCCCATTCACCTTTACTTTTAATTTTTATTTAATTTGGCTATCTTATTAACTTTGTGCACTAGGTCACCCTAATGTTTTCCTTAATAAGTTTACGAATGAGCCACATCCGGGATAGCATCCGCCGATGGTTCGATAACTATCCTCCTCGTCTACAAGCTTCGATTTCATATCTATTAAGATTTCTGCTATAAATCTTAAATGTTAAATATTTAACCGCTTCACTTGCACAGGCGCTTTTATTGATATATTTAAGACAAACTTTCCTCCTTTCCTTCAATACCACTAATTGTACAATGTATTTGTGACCAAATGCAAATTTTTTATTAACTTCATCCTTAAAATAATTGCAAAATGTTTTTATTATTAAAAATTCAAAACCTTCTATATATTAATAGTCATAAACTTGTCAAAAAATATGTGCCAAATTTGAGATTACTATTTGTTGTTTATTTATGTAAACAGACCTACAATGATACTTAAATACAGAGAAAAAGAGGTGCAAATTATGTCACAAACAGATGCTCAAGAAAATAAAGGAATTGGTCGTAAAGTTCAAGCCTTTGGTTCATTTTTAAGTAGTATGATTATGCCTAATATTGGTGCTTTTATTGCTTGGGGTTTTATAGCAGCAATATTTATAGATGGCGGTTGGTGGCCAAATAAAGATTTAAGTGAATTAGCTGGACCAATGATTACTTATTTAATACCATTATTAATTGCTTATAGTGGTGGTCGCCTAATTCACGAGATGCGTGGCGGAATTATTGCAGCTGTAGCAACAATGGGTGTTATTGTAGCATTACCAGAAACACCTATGTTACTAGGTGCAATGATTATGGGACCACTTGTTGGTTGGTTAATGAAGAAAACTGATGAATTCATTCAACCAAGAACACCACAAGGTTTTGAAATGTTATTCAATAACTTCTCAGCTGGTATTTTAGGTTTTATTATGACTATCATAGGTTTTAAAATATTAGCACCAATCATGGAATTTATCATGCATATTTTATCAGTTGCTGTTGAAGCATTGGTACATGCGCATTTACTTCCATTGGTAAGTATTATTGTTGAACCTGCTAAGATCGTATTTTTAAATAACGCTATAAATCATGGTGTATTTACACCATTGGGTGCAGATCAAGCTGCATCTGCAGGCCAATCTATTTTATACACAATCGAATCAAACCCTGGTCCAGGTTTAGGTGTTTTAGTTGCTTATATGATCTTTGGTAAAGGGACAGCTAAAGCTACTTCATATGGGGCTGGGATTATCCACTTCTTAGGTGGTATTCATGAAATTTACTTCCCTTATGTGTTAATGAGACCTTTATTGTTCATCGCAGTAATATTAGGTGGTATGACTGGTGTTGCTACTTATTCATTATTAGACTTTGGGTTCAAGAGTCCAGCTTCACCTGGTTCATTTATCGTATATATGTTAAATGCCCCTAAAGGCGAATTCTTACACATGATTACAGGTGTGTTATTAGCAGCAATCGTTTCATTTATTGTTTCATCAATTATTTTAAAATTCACAAAAGAAATAGAAGAAGATTTAGAAGCAGCGACAGAGAAAATGGAAGCATCAAAAGGTAAAAAATCGAGTGTATCTTCTAAGTTAACAGGGAATAATGATGATAACACTTCAACAACTACAAAAGATACAGCTGACAAAAATAGTGATAGTCAATCAGAGGATGATTTACTAGATAACTATGATACAGAGAATGTAGATGCACATGACTACAGTAAAGTAAATCATGTTATCTTCGCTTGTGACGCAGGTATGGGATCAAGTGCTATGGGCGCAAGTATGTTACGTAACAAATTCAAAAAAGCTAGCATTCAAGACGTTGAAGTAACGAATACAGCGATTAATCAATTGCCAAGTGACGCTCAACTTGTCATTACTCAGAAAAAATTAACAGATAGAGCAATCAAACAAGTTCCAAATGCAATTCATATTTCAGTAGAGAACTTCTTAAATTCTCCTAGATATGATGAATTATTAGAAAACCTTAAAAAAGAAGAAAACTAATCACTCACTAAAAGAGAAATAAATTGGAGGGTATGGCTATGTTTTTGAGTACACGTGAAAAAGAAATTATCGAAATGTTAATTAAGTATCACGGTCAATATGTCACTATTTATGACATTGCTCAACATTTAGCTGTATCCTCTCGTACTATTCATAGAGAATTAAAGTCTATTGAGCCATTTTTAGAAAGTTTTAATATTGAATTGGAACGCGTTACGAAAAAAGGTTTACAGTTATCTGGTGGTCCATCAGCGATACATTCATTAAAAAATGAATTACTTCAACAAGTTACGATTGATTTGTCTCAAGAAGAACAAAAAGTAATTATATTATATGCACTTATTCAAGCTAAAGATCCAATCAAGCAATACAGTTTAGCACACGAAATTGGTGTTTCTACGCAAACCCTAGCTAAATTACTAGATGAGTTAGATGATGAACTCGTACAATATCAATTAACGCTTCAAAAAAAGCGTGGTGAAGGTATTCACCTTTATGGTGCTGAATCAAAAAAAAGAGAGTTATTAAGTCAATTGATGGTTAATAATTTAAACAGTACGAGTGTTTATTCTGTAATAGAAAACCACTTTGTGTATCAATCCATTAATCAAACTCAGTTACCAATGGTAGATTTAGATAAAATCTTCCAAGTTGAGAGAATTCTTATGGATCATTTAGGACAACTACCTTATTCACTGACAGAATCAAGCTATTTAACTTTAACAGTACACATTGTGCTCAGCATTGATCGAATGCTTAAAGATGAATATGTAGCTTTAAATGATGATATTTATAATCATGTCAAAGATACCTTTGAACATCAAGTCGCCTCAGCTTTAGCATTACATTTAGAGCACATCTACGGCGTTCAGTTCAACCAAGCCGAAATAACCTTTATCACGATTCATTTACGCGGGGCCAAACGCAAAGAAACTACTGAAGTGTTTAAAAATAATAAAGACGATCAACGCATCGAAAATCTTATTCAAATGGTATCAGAGATTTCTCAACAAACATTTAAAGATTGTCGAACGCTAAGCGAAGGGTTAAAATTGCATATAATACCTGCAATCAATCGATTAAATGCTAATATTGAAACGCATAATCCTTTAACTGAAATGATTAAGCATAAATATCCAAGATTATTTGAAAGTGTACATCAAGGTTTAATAAAAACATGGCCAAATTTTCAATTTCCAGAAAGTGAAATTGCATTTATCGTATTACATTTCGGTGGTGCAATTCAAAAACAAGCCACATCTTTTTATAATGTACTCGTCGTTTGCAGTAGTGGGATTGGTACAAGCCGTCTACTTGCTACACGATTACAACAAACATTTAGTGAAATTCAACAAACAACGCAAGCCTCTGTGGGTGATCTTAAATCCATTGATATTCAACAATATGATGCTATTATTTCAACAGTTAATCTAGATATCAGCTTACCGTATCTCACAGTTAATCCATTGTTACCAGATGCAGACATTAATCACGTAGCTGCTTTTCTAAACATGCAACAAGACAAGCCACAAACGCAAATATTTGATGATGCTGATATTACCTTTTCAAACCCCGAATATCAATTAGATTATATCCGTAAAGGACTTGAAGTCATTGATTCGATATATATTGATTATACACATACTCAAGATTGGATTATGTATTTAACAAGACAATTATTTAAACATCAAATTATTGAGGATAAACAGTCATTCGCTGAACTTATTAAGCAACGCATGGATGAACAAGGCTTTGTTTTAAATCCTTATCCTATTGCTATGCCACACTTAAAAAGTGATTTAATTAAAAAACCATTAATCCTAGTCACTATATTAGAAAAACCACTTTTGCTTAAAAGTAATCAAAATGACAAAGTTTCTGTAACATATTTATTAAATATGTTCATACCTCCGGATGATATCATGGCACAACTTATTAGTGAATTATCAGGAAAAATTGGTGAGCATCTCGATAATATCGATCAATTTATGCAACAACCAGAACAATTATCAGATTTACTAAAACAAAGTTATCTGAAAGCATTACAAAATCAATTAAACATGGAGTGAATAATATGAGCGAATTATTTAGCAATGACAATATTTTTATTAATCAAACTGTGAAAGATCAAAATGAAGCAATTGAAAAAGCAGGACAAGCACTTGTATCCAGTGGTGCAGTTACAGAAGACTACATTCAAGCTATGAAAGATCGTGAGCAAGTTGTAACAACATTTATGGGTAATGGACTGGCTATTCCCCACGGTACTGATGAAGCGAAAACCAGTGTTTTAAAATCAGGATTAACTTTAATTCAAATTCCTGATGGTGTTGATTGGGATGGAGAAGAAGTTAAAGTGGTTGTAGGTATCGCAGGTAAAGATGGTGAGCATTTAGATTTACTATCAAAAATTGCTATCACATTTAGTGAAGAAGAAAATGTTGAACGCATTATCAATGCTTCATCAGCTGAAGAAATTAAACAAGTATTTGAGGAGGCTGACGCATAATGAAAGCATTACATTTTGGCGCGGGTAACATTGGTCGTGGTTTTATTGGTTATATTTTAGCTGATAATGATATTAAAGTTACATTTGCAGATGTCAATGCTGAAATTATTGATGCTTTAGATTCAAAACATGAATATGATGTGATACTAGCAGACGATGCGCAAACAACAACTCGTGTGCACAATGTTGACGCAATCAATTCAGGACAACCTTCTGCTAAATTAAAACAAGCTGTATTAGAAGCTGATTTAATTACTACTGCAGTCGGTGTAAATATTTTACCAATTATAGCTAAAACGTTTGCGCCTTATTTAAAAGAAAAAGAAACACCGGTAAATATTGTAGCATGTGAAAATGCCATTATGGCTACGAACACATTGAAAGAAGCAATCTTAGATATCACCGGTCCATTAGATGACCATATTCATTTTGTCAATTCTGCAGTTGATCGAATTGTTCCTCTGCAGTCCAATGAGAATATTTTAGATGTCATCGTGGAGCCTTTCTATGAATGGGTTGTAGAAAAAGATGCATGGTATGGTCCAGAATTAGATCATATCAAATACGTGTCTAATTTAACGCCTTATATTGAACGAAAATTATTAACAGTAAACACTGGTCATGCATTCTTAGCCTACGCTGGTAGATATAATAATCAACCTACGATTTTAGATGCAATGAATGATAAAATAATCAAACATGACTTGGAAGAAGTTTTAAAAGAAACCAGTCAATACATTACTAACCAATTTGATTTTTCAACATCAGAACAAGCAAAATACGTTGATAAAATTATTGAGCGCTTTAAAAACCCTCATCTTTCAGATGAAGTAACTCGTGTTGGTCGAGGCACAATCCGTAAAATTGGACCTCAAGATAGAATAATTAAACCATTAAATTATCTCTATCAAAATAATCTAAAACATCATGCTTTAATTAAAGCAGCTGCATTACTATTAAAATACGATGATACGAATGATCAAGAAACAGTTGAAAAAAATAATTATATTAAAGCTTATGGTGTTGAAGCCTTCTTAAAAGATTATGCTAAAATTGATGATCACTTGGCTTCTGAAATTAACAAAGAATACAACGTTTTATAAAAGATATTGTATTATTAAATAACACAATTAAATATCCAAAATTATAGACTAATCCTCATTTATATGGATTAGTCTTTTTAGTTAATTTTTACAACATTGGTTGTATTTGCAAGAAATAAGTGGCTTTATAGCTCAATTCTGTACTTTTCTTATGCTTCTGATTCTACTAGATATCTACCTAACTTATTTTACAAAATGAATTTAAAATATAATATTATGAATTACACTCTGCGATTGATTTATAGCTAATAAAAAAACTGTCAATACATATACTAACACTATCATTAGTATCTGTATTAACAGTTTCAAATAAGCATAGAACTTATTCATTTAACCCCATTTTCTCTTTAACTACATCTGCAATTGTTTGGGCATAATGTTGTGCTGCTTCATCAGTTGCTGCTTCCACCATAACTCTTACTAATGGTTCTGTGCCTGATGGTCTAACTAAAATACGCCCTTCTCCGTTCATTTCAACCTCTACTCTAGTCATAACTTCCTGAACATCTACATTTTCTTCTACGCGATATTTATCAGTCACACGCACATTAACTAAAGATTGAGGATATTTTTTCATTTGTTTTGCAAGTTGACTCAAGCTTTTACCAGTCATTTTAATAATGCTTGCTAACTGCACGCCTGTTAATAAACCATCACCTGTAGTGTTATAATCCATTAACACGATATGGCCAGATTGTTCTCCACCTAAATTATAATTACCTCTACGCATTTCTTCAACTACGTAACGATCTCCTACTTTTGTTTTATTAGATTGAATGCCTTCATCTTCTAAAGCTTTGTAGAATCCTAAATTACTCATAACGGTTGAGACAATCATATTATTATTTAATTCTTGGTTCTTGCTCATTGCTTGACCAATGATGAACATAATTTGATCTCCGTCAACGATATCTCCATTTTCATCAATAGCGATTATTCTATCACCATCACCATCAAACGCTAATCCAAAGTCACATTCAGCCTCAACAACTTTTTCAGACAATGTTTCTGGATGTGTTGATCCTACATGATCATTAATATTATAACCATTAGGATTACAGCCAACCGTAACTGTATCAGCCTCTAAATCTCCAAATAAAAACGGTGCTAGAGATGAAGTAGAACCATGGGCACCATCTAAGGCGATTTTCATACCGTCTAAGTTAACATCAATCGTTGATTTTAAATAACTTAAATACTTCTGCGCACCTTCAAAATAATCAGAATAATGCACAATGTCTTCACCTACAGGTCGTGGTAATTCTGGATTTTCTTGATCTAATAATTGCTCAATTTCTCTTTCTTGATCATCAGATAGTTTGAAACCATCTGAACCGAAAAATTTAATACCGTTATCTGGGACAGGATTATGAGAAGCAGAAATCATAACACCTAATTCAGCTTCCATCTCTTTAGTTAAATATGCTACGCCAGGTGTTGATATAACGCCTAAACGCATAACTTCTGCACCGATTGAAATCAATCCAGCAATCAACGCAGATTCAAGCATTTCACCAGAAACACGAGTATCTCTACCTACTAGTACTTTAGGGTGCTTTTCACCTTCATTATGGGCTAACACGTAACCTCCAAAACGCCCTAATTTAAACGCAAGTTCTGGCGTTAATTCTTTGTTTGCAACGCCCCTTACGCCGTCTGTACCAAAATATTTTGCCATGATTTATATCTCCTTTATAAAAATCTATTTAATATTAATTTTTGCTGTTGTTTCATTTGGTTCAATTTTCGAAACGTCATCTGGTAATTTAAATTCTACATTTTTTTCAGTTGATTCTGTAACTCCATCTAAATCGATTTCAGCAGTAATTTCGTCAATATCTTGAATGTCGTTTCTATTACCGAAAATTTCCACTTCTTCTTTATCTAATTTTATATCATCTATTTCTTTACCTTTAGGTAAGGCACCTATTGCTTTAGTTTTCACTTTTACTTTCTTACTATAATCTTCCAATTTGACGCTCAAATTAACTTCATTTGGTTGTATTAATACTTTGATTTTATTGAGTTTTCTATCAAAAGCAGTGATACGTGCAATATCCGTAGTATCTTTACTAATTTTATCTTTATCTTTAAACGTAGCTTTTAAATATGCAATTTTATCAATTTGCTTGCTACCACCAGTAACTTTAACTGTTTCAGGTGATACGCTTTGGTCACTCACTTTATAATTGGCATCTAAGTCATTATCACTCACATCAGGTTCTACTTTAAGTTTCTTAGTAACTTTTTCTTCAAGATTAACTGTTGTTTCTTTTGGCTTAACTGTATAATCAACGTCTTTATTTAAACCATTGACCTTGAATTGTGTGGTATGTTTTCCAGCTTTCTCACCACTCAAATCAAGAACAGCTTTAATATTTTCGCCGTTTTCAGCTTTCAACACTTGAGATTGTGGACCAGATATTTCAATATCCACTTTATTCGGTACATCGCTAGCATATAACGATTTACTATCATAATTAACTTGTACTGGTACGTCCTGAAGTGTTTCAGTAGATTTTTGTCCCAGTTGGTCAGCATTAAAGATATTACCAAACATGTTATTGACAGATAAGAAGAATACTAATGCTAAAACTAATGCGATTAATCTTAATCCCCATTTACTTTCTAACATATTAATTCACACCTTTCTCTTGAAAGTGTGTGCCAAACCAATGTTCAGCCAATAATTCTTCAAATGCTTCATTAGATATATCTTTTCTTAATTTACCATCAAACGTGACTGAAATAGATCCTGTTTCTTCAGATACTACTACTGTAAATGCATCTGAAACTTCTGAAATGCCCACAGCTGCCCTATGTCTTGTTCCCAGACTTTTAGCTATTTTAGCACTGTCTGACAGTGGCAAATAACTGGCAGCACTTGCAATTTTGTTCGCTTGAATGATCATAGCACCATCATGTAAAGGTGTATTTGGTATAAACACATTAGTCAGTAATTCTTGAGAAATTTCGGAATTCATTGCTATACCTGTTTCAATATAATCTTGTAATCCTGTTTCTTTTTCAAATACGATTAATGCGCCAATCCGGCGTTTAGCCATATACTGAACAGCCTTAGAAACAGATGAAATAAGCTTGTCTTCATCACTATTCAAACTTGTAGAATAGCGTTTAAATAGACTTCCTCTACCCAGTTGTTCTAAAGCACGTCTAATTTCCGGCTGAAATATAACGATTAAAGCTAAAACACCCCATTGTATTACTAAATCAAACAAACGAGATGTCGCTGTTAAGTTTAACATTTTACTCACTTGTTGGCCGATCACAATTACTACAATACCTTTCAGCAATTGAATCGCTTTTGTACCTTTAAATACTGTAATGAGAAGATAAAGTACATACCATACAATGAGCAAATCGAGTACACTAGCAATTATTTTGACTGTACTCCAATCATCAAAAAAGTTGGATAAATCCATAACATCTCCTCCGGTTATCTGTTCCCATATTATATATTATACCAATCATAACATTAACTGTCATATTAAGTATTAAATTTTTATCATAAAATTAAAAGGAATAATATGGAATTAGCCCCATATTATTCCTTTTATTGTTTTATAATAATGTTTCACCAAAGAAACTACCTACTAATGAAACTGCCTGTTCTGACGTGTGATTATTCATATCTATCAATGGATTTACTTCAACTAAATCCATGGAAGTGATTAAATTTGAATTATGTAATAATTCTAGCGCAAAATGACTTTCTCTATATGTTAAGCCTCCTAATACTCTTGTACCAGTTCCTGGTGTTTCAGCAGGATCTAAGGCATCTACATCTAATGACAAATGAATGCCATCTGTTTTAGATTTCAAGTAATCTAAAGTTGCCTCCATCACGTGCTTAATCCCAAGTTTATCAATATCGGCCATTGTATATGTTTTTATATTATTTTCTTTAATATATTGACGTTCTCCCTTATCTAAATCTCTCATACCTATCAGTACAATGTTCTCTGGTCTAACTTTTGGCGCATAATTAGAGATATTCACTAAACGTGAGTCCCCTTCGCCTGCCAACACTCGCAGTGGCATCCCATGTATATTACCTGAAGGTGATTCTTCAGGTACATTTAAATCACCATGTGCATCATACCAAATCACTCCTAAATTTTCATAGTGTTTACTAATACCAGAAATTGAGCCTATTGCTATGGAATGGTCACCACCTAATATAAGTGGAAAATTACCATTATCAACACTTTGTGATACTGTTTCACTAAGTTGGTTAGATACTTCAACTATTTCATCTAAATTGCGTAATCCTTTTTGAGCTGAGTTGAACTTCTCTAAATGTATTGCAGGAACACTAATATTACCTGAATCTTTAACATTAATTCCAATATTTTGTATTCGTTCTACAATACCTGCATAACGGATTGCGTCCGGTCCAAAATCTACCCCCAATTTTTTTTGGCCATAAGTCGAAGGTGCACCAATAATCTCTACTAATTTATCCATTTAAAAAACCCCTTTGTTTTCGTTTGATATTAGGATAATCTAAAATGATATGACTTTCAAGCTAATACAAAAGCCCCCAATTATGTAAATTTAAGCAAATTACATAAAGAAACAAAATAACGATTTTTAATTCAAAATAACTAGATATAGCAACGTCATTTTATTATTTTAAACAAAAAAATGTATATAATAAATATTAAAAAACTTCTATTAAAAAACAAAAAAAGCATTCCCGAAGGAATGCTTAAAAGTGAGCCATAGAGGATTCGAACCTCTGACCCTCTGATTAAAAGTCAGATGCTCTACCAACTGAGCTAATGGCTCTAATGGCTGGGCTAGCTGGATTCGAACCAGCGCGTGACGGAGTCAAAGTCCGTTGCCTTACCGCTTGGCTATAGCCCATTAATGGTGGAGGGGGGCAGATTCGAACTGCCGAACCCGAAGGAGCGGATTTACAGTCCGCCGCGTTTAGCCACTTCGCTACCCCTCCGTATTATTAAATTAACAATGGTGGAGGATGACGGGTTCGAACCGCCGACCCCCTGCTTGTAAGGCAGATGCTCTCCCAGCTGAGCTAATCCTCCAATATGTATCAATGACCCCGACGGGACTCGAACCCGTGTTACCGCCGTGAAAGGGCGGTGTCTTAACCGCTTGACCACGGGGCCATATGGCTCCACAGGTAGGACTCGAACCTACGACCGATCGGTTAACAGCCGATAGCTCTACCACTGAGCTACTGTGGAATAATAATATATTTGCCTGGCAACGTCCTACTCTTGCGGAACGTAAGTCCGACTACCATCGCGCTAAGGAGCTTAACTTCTGTGTTCGGCATGGGAACAGGTGTGACCTCCTTGCTATAGTCACCAGACAATGTCATGTATAAAATTTATACACTCAAAACTAGATTGTAAGTAAAATTTAGTTCAACCAACAAAACTTTTAAATTTGATTAAGTCTTCGATCGATTAGTATTCGTCAGCTCCACATATCGCTATGCTTCCACCTCGAACCTATTAACCTCATCATCTTTGAGGGATCTTATAACCGAAGTTGGGAAATCTCATCTTGAGGGGGGCTTCATGCTTAGATGCTTTCAGCACTTATCCCGTCCATACATAGCTACCCAGCGATGCCGTTGGCACGACAACTGGTACACCAGAGGTATGTCCATCCCGGTCCTCTCGTACTAAGGACAGCTCCTCTCAAATTTCCTACGCCCACGACGGATAGGGACCGAACTGTCTCACGACGTTCTGAACCCAGCTCGCGTACCGCTTTAATGGGCGAACAGCCCAACCCTTGGGACCGACTACAGCCCCAGGATGCGATGAGCCGACATCGAGGTGCCAAACCTCCCCGTCGATGTGAACTCTTGGGGGAGATAAGCCTGTTATCCCCGGGGTAGCTTTTATCCGTTGAGCGATGGCCCTTCCATGCGGAACCACCGGATCACTAAGTCCGTCTTTCGACCCTGCTCGACTTGTAAGTCTCGCAGTCAAGCTTCCTTGTGCCTTTACACTCTATGAATGATTTCCAACCATTCTGAGGAAACCTTTGAGCGCCTCCGTTACTCTTTAGGAGGCGACCGCCCCAGTCAAACTGTCCATCTGACACTGTCTCCCACCATGATTAATGGTGCGGGTTAGAAATCCAATACAGCGAGGGTAGTATCCCACCAACGCCTCCACGTAAGCTAGCGCTCACGTATCTAAGGCTCCTACCTATCCTGTACAAGCTGTACCGAATTTCAATATCAGACTACAGTAAAGCTCCACGGGGTCTTTCCGTCCTGTCGCGGGTAACCTGCATCTTCACAGGTACTATGATTTCACCGAGTCTCTCGTTGAGACAGTGCCCAAATCGTTACGCCTTTCGTGCGGGTCGGAACTTACCCGACAAGGAATTTCGCTACCTTAGGACCGTTATAGTTACGGCCGCCGTTTACTGGGGCTTCGATTCGTAGCTTCGCAGAAGCTAACCACTCCTCTTAACCTTCCAGCACCGGGCAGGCGTCAGCCCCTATACATCACCTTACGGTTTAGCAGAGACCTGTGTTTTTGATAAACAGTCGCTTGGGCCTATTCACTGCGGCTCTCCTGGGCGTGAACCCTAAAGAGCACCCCTTCTCCCGAAGTTACGGGGTCATTTTGCCGAGTTCCTTAACGAGAGTTCGCTCGCTCACCTTAGAATTCTCATCTTGACTACCTGTGTCGGTTTGCGGTACGGGCACCATAAATCTAGCTAGAGGCTTTTCTCGGCAGTGTGAAATCAACGACTCGAGGAAACAATTTCCTCTCCCCATCACAGCTTGACCTTATGAGTGCCGGATTTGCCTAACACTCAGTCTTACTGCTTGGACGTACAATCCAATCGTACGCTTCGCCTATCCTACTGCGTCCCCCCATCGCTTAAAACGATTCATGGTGGTACAGGAATATCAACCTGTTATCCATCGCCTACGCCTATCGGCCTCAGCTTAGGACCCGACTAACCCAGAGCGGACGAGCCTTCCTCTGGAAACCTTAGTCAATCGGTGGACGGGATTCTCACCCGTCTTTCGCTACTCACACCGGCATTCTCACTTCTAAGCGCTCCACATGTCCTTGCGATCATGCTTCAACGCCCTTAGAACGCTCTCCTACCATTGTCCTACGGACAATCCACAGCTTCGGTAATATGTTTAGCCCCGGTACATTTTCGGCGCAGTGTCACTCGACTAGTGAGCTATTACGCACTCTTTAAATGATGGCTGCTTCTAAGCCAACATACTAGTTGTCTGGGCAACGCCACATCCTTTTCCACTTAACATATATTTTGGGACCTTAGCTGGTGGTCTGGGCTGTTTCCCTTTCGAACACGGACCTTATCACCCGCGTTCTGACTCCCAAGTTAAATTGATTGGCATTCGGAGTTTGTCTGAATTCGGTAACCCGAGAAGGGCCCCTCGTCCAAACAGTGCTCTACCTCCAATAATCATCACTTGAGGCTAGCCCTAAAGCTATTTCGGAGAGAACCAGCTATCTCCAGGTTCGATTGGAATTTCTCCGCTACCCTCAACTCATCCGCTCACTTTTCAACGTAAGTCGGTTCGGTCCTCCATTCAGTGTTACCTGAACTTCAACCTGGTCAAGGGTAGATCACCTGGTTTCGGGTCTACGACCAAATACTCAACGCCCTATTCAGACTCGCTTTCGCTACGGCTCCACATTCACTGCTTAACCTTGCATCAAATCGTAACTCGCCGGTTCATTCTACAAAAGGCACGCCATCACCCATTAACGGGCTCTGACTACTTGTAAGCACACGGTTTCAAGTTCTCTTTCACTCCCCTTCCGGGGTACTTTTCACCTTTCCCTCACGGTACTGGTTCACTATCGGTCACTAGAGAGTATTTAGCCTTGGGAGATGGTCCTCCCAGATTCCGACGGAATTTCTCGTGTTCCGTCGTACTCAGGATCCACTCAAGAGAGAACAGACTTTCGACTACAGGATTATTACCTTCTTTGATGCATCTTTCCAGATGCTTCGTCTAATCTATTCCTTTGTAACTCCGTATAGAGTGTCCTACAACCCCAACAAGCAAGCTCGTTGGTTTGGGCTCTTCCCGTTTCGCTCGCCGCTACTCAGGGAATCGATTTTTCTTTCTCTTCCTGCGGGTACTAAGATGTTTCAGTTCTCCGCGTCTACCTTCGATACGCTATGTATTTACGTATCGATAATACGACATAACTCGTATTGGGTTCCCCCATTCGGAAATCTCTGGATCACAGCTTACTTACAGCTCCCCAAAGCATATCGTCGTTAGTAACGTCCTTCATCGGCTTCTAGTGCCAAGGCATCCACCGTGCGCCCTTAATAACTTAATCTATTTGCTTTCCAACTCGACAACCGTCGGTTGAAAACCCAAAATGTTATTAATCTGTGAGTGTTCTTTCGAACACTAGCGATTATTTCTTTTTGAATTCAAGCTTATTTAAAACTCTTATTCACTCGGTTTTGCTTGGTAAAATCATAAATTTTACTTACTTATCTAGTTTTCAATGTACAAATCATTAAAGAATACTCGAATGAGCATTCAAAACTGAATACAATATGTCAATGTTATTCCTTTGTCATCTTCTATAGAAGATGTTCCGAATATATCCTTAGAAAGGAGGTGATCCAGCCGCACCTTCCGATACGGCTACCTTGTTACGACTTCACCCCAATCATTTGTCCCACCTTCGACGGCTAGCTCCATAAATGGTTACTCCACCGGCTTCGGGTGTTACAAACTCTCGTGGTGTGACGGGCGGTGTGTACAAGACCCGGGAACGTATTCACCGTAGCATGCTGATCTACGATTACTAGCGATTCCAGCTTCATGTAGTCGAGTTGCAGACTACAATCCGAACTAAGAACAACTTTATGGGATTTGCATGACCTCGCGGTTTAGCTGCCCTTTGTATTGTCCATTGTAGCACGTGTGTAGCCCAAATCATAAGGGGCATGATGATTTGACGTCATCCCCACCTTCCTCCGGTTTGTCACCGGCAGTCAACTTAGAGTGCCCAACTTAATGCTGGCAACTAAGCTTAAGGGTTGCGCTCGTTGCGGGACTTAACCCAACATCTCACGACACGAGCTGACGACAACCATGCACCACCTGTCACTTTGTCCCCCGAAGGGGAAGGCTCTATCTCTAGAGTTGTCAAAGGATGTCAAGATTTGGTAAGGTTCTTCGCGTTGCTTCGAATTAAACCACATGCTCCACCGCTTGTGCGGGTCCCCGTCAATTCCTTTGAGTTTCAACCTTGCGGTCGTACTCCCCAGGCGGAGTGCTTAATGCGTTAGCTGCAGCACTAAGGGGCGGAAACCCCCTAACACTTAGCACTCATCGTTTACGGCGTGGACTACCAGGGTATCTAATCCTGTTTGATCCCCACGCTTTCGCACATCAGCGTCAGTTACAGACCAGAAAGTCGCCTTCGCCACTGGTGTTCCTCCATATCTCTGCGCATTTCACCGCTACACATGGAATTCCACTTTCCTCTTCTGCACTCAAGTTTCCCAGTTTCCAATGACCCTCCACGGTTGAGCCGTGGGCTTTCACATCAGACTTAAGAAACCGCCTACGCGCGCTTTACGCCCAATAATTCCGGATAACGCTTGCCACCTACGTATTACCGCGGCTGCTGGCACGTAGTTAGCCGTGGCTTTCTGATTAGGTACCGTCAAGACGTGCACAGTTACTTACACATTTGTTCTTCCCTAATAACAGAGTTTTACGATCCGAAGACCTTCATCACTCACGCGGCGTTGCTCCGTCAGGCTTTCGCCCATTGCGGAAGATTCCCTACTGCTGCCTCCCGTAGGAGTCTGGACCGTGTCTCAGTTCCAGTGTGGCCGATCACCCTCTCAGGTCGGCTACGTATCGTTGCCTTGGTAAGCCGTTACCTTACCAACTAGCTAATACGGCGCGGGTCCATCTATAAGTGATAGCAAAACCATCTTTCACTTTAGAACCATGCGGTTCTAAATGTTATCCGGCATTAGCCCCGGTTTCCCGGAGTTATTCCAGTCTTATAGGTAGGTTACCCACGTGTTACTCACCCGTCCGCCGCTAACGTCAAAGGAGCAAGCTCCTTATCTGTTCGCTCGACTTGCATGTATTAGGCACGCCGCCAGCGTTCATCCTGAGCCAGGATCAAACTCTCCATAAAAAATTATGATGTTTGATTAGCTCATAAAATACTAATTTGTGTTATCAATAACACGTTGTTTTGATTCAACATTTAATGTTGAAATCGGAATTAACGTTGACATATTGCAATTCAGTTTTCAATGTTCATTTTCGACAAATAATTGCTTTTCTATCTTA
This sequence comes from Staphylococcus ureilyticus, assembly GCF_025558845.1. Classification (NCBI taxonomy): domain Bacteria; kingdom Bacillati; phylum Bacillota; class Bacilli; order Caryophanales; family Staphylococcaceae; genus Staphylococcus; species Staphylococcus ureilyticus. The sequence continues at coordinate 1,838,707 of NZ_CP094825.1, forward strand.
TCATCTTCGTTAACGTTTCGTCAACAAAAATTTAATTTGTTTAACAATTACTTAACATCACTTTAATAATATTAAAATATTATTTTCTTTTTTTCAAGTATATTTTTTACACTTTTAAAAATTTATTTAAATAATGTTTTGTCATTTTTGACGACTTTTATATATTATCAATTTGACTATAAAAAGTCAATGGTTTATATAAATTTTTGTAACAAAGTTTTACAACTGTATAACAACACATTTGTTGGTCACAAGAAATCATTTTAACACCAATTCAAAAAATTGCAAGAGAAAAAATGAGTAGAAAACTTTAATTTTCTACTCACGCTTCTAAAAACCTTATTTTTTTGTTTTGTCGATGATTTGTTTTGCCATTGATTGATATATTTTACCTAGTCGATCTTCTGCTTGGTAAATGGATGGTGCGAAATCTTTTGGATTCCATGATGGTTGCTCTAAAGGTAATTGACCTAAAAGCTCAGTTTGCAACTCATCTGCTAATTTTTCTCCGCCACCCTTACCAAATACATACTCTTTATTTCCAGTTTCTTTACTTTCGAAATATGACATGTTTTCTATGACACCTAATATAGAATGTTCTGTATGTTTAGCCATAGCTCCTGCTCTTGCTGCAACAAAAGCTGCAGTTGGATGAGGTGTAGAAACAATGATTTCTTTACTAGATGGTAACATCGTATGTACATCTAAAGCAACATCACCGGTACCTGGTGGTAAATCTAAAAGCAGGTAATCTAAATCTCCCCATCGTACTTCAACAAAAAAGTTAGTTAACATTTTACCTAACATAGGTCCTCTCCATATAACTGGTGCGTTTTCTTCAACAAAAAATGCCATTGAGATTACTTTAACACCATGTCTTTCAACCGGTATAATCTCTTTGCCGTCTACTTCCGGTTTTTTATCTATTCCCATCATATCTGGAACACTAAATCCATATATGTCAGCATCTACGAGTCCAACTTTTTTGCCTTCTCTTGCTAGTGAAACAGCTAAGTTTACAGCTACAGTGGATTTACCAACCCCCCCTTTTCCAGAAGCGATCGCTATAAATTCAACAGGATTGTCTTTTGATAATAACCCTTCTATAGTTTGTGGTTGGTCATCACTGTTACCTCTATATTGTTCAACAACATCAGATGGCAACTCTTCAAATCTTATCCCAACAGTATTCGCACCATTTTCTTTCAGCACTTCCACAATAGCCATTTGTAAATCTAACTGAGGCTGTCCTCCTAACTGAGCCATTGCCACCTTCACACTTACATGTTCTATCTCATCTTTTGTTGTTACCTCTATGATCCCATCTGTCTCCTTTAAAGGAACATTAATAATTGGATCTTTAAGTTCTCCAACAAGTTCTTTAACTTGCTCTATCGTTAACACAAAGCGTCCCCCTCTATTTTATAAATATATCCATTAATATTCTAACAAACATCACTTAATTTTGCTTTAAGTAGTTTACATTTAGTATAAATATAATCTTAGTAATACAAAAGAAGTTAGCTCAATTTGTTTTAATTCTTAACAACTGGAGCTAACCTCTTTATTTTTTAGACCTTTCGCGTGTTAATTTCGTTAACATCCCTGTTTTCCTTTATAAACAACGCTATGCTAAACCCAATGACAACGAATACACTAATAACTATAAATGAGTAGTCCACACCATTAGCAATCGCTTGTCGTTGTAATAGTTCTTTATTTTCTATACCTCTAGCATTCTGAGTATATACTTTTGTTCCTATTGTCATAACAGTTACCATCAAGGCCGTGCCTAGGGAGCCCGCAGTAACACGGCCAAAATTACTTATTGCAGTTCCATGAGAAATCTCTCTTTTTTGAAGTGCATTTATGCCAGCTGTATTTAAAGGCATCATTAAGAGTGAGACTGAAAACATTCTTAAAGCATATACAATAACGAGATACAAATATGAGGTATCGGCGCTTAAAAAACATAACATAATCGAGAAGACAGTCAACAAACTGAAACCAATGATAATTAACGGCCTAGCACCATATTTATCATAAAACTTACCAGTAAATATCGACATGATACCATTAATGATTGCGCCAGGCATGATAACTAAACCCGAAAGAAACGCAGACAATCCTAATGCGTTTTGCACATATAATGGAATTAATAAAGCTGGACCTATCATAGACATCATTACAATCATGGATGTAATTGTAGTTAACGTAAACACTCTGTTTTTGAATACAATTAAGTTTAGTAAAGGATTAGGGACCTGCAATTGTCTTTTAATAAATACCCAAATAATAAATAGGCTGACAAGTAATGAAACAATAACAATTGGACTATCAAAACCTAGATTACCAGCACTACTAAACGCATAAAGCATCAATCCAAACCCAAATGTTGAATAGATTACGGAACGTTTGTCCAATTTCGTATCTTTTGTCGTATTATAACTTTTAATAAATATAGCTCCAAAGATAAAACCAATCAATGATATTCCTACAACAATAATGAACGGCATTCTCCAACTCGACAAGTCAATAACTAGACCTGAAAGGGTTGGACCTATCGCTGGTGCAAATTGAATAACTAGTCCTGCGAGCCCCATTGCAAACCCACGCTCATTTTTGGGAAACAACATAAATAATGTAAATTGCATTAGAGGCATAATGATACCCGCCCCTATAGCTTGAATCACACGTGCTAACATTAAAATACCAAATGAAGGCGCTATGGATGCAATGATTGAACCAAGTAAAAAGATACCCATGGCTATCAAATATAACGGTCTTGTCTTAACTCTATCCATTAAGAAAGCTGTCAGTGGAATCATTACTCCATTTACTAACATAAAACCAGTTACTAACCATTGCGATTTACTTTCGTTAATATGAAGCCCTTTCATTATTTGAGGCAATGCTGTATTTAATAGTGTCTGATTTAATATAGCAATAAAAGCACTAATAATCATAACCGCAACAATCATGTTTCTATTTGTTTTAGACAAATTTTCTACGGACACTTAATCACCTCTCACCACTTATATCATCGACTATTTATTCTGATTAAGATTTTCGCTATCAGGATAAAAGACTTCTTTACATACAAATAACATACCCATAATTACAACAATTACCCAAAAATCAATATCTATATACGCATAATGAATGTGAACTATAAAATAGAATAGTAATGTGGTAACAGTAAATGTTATTAAATGATACGTTATCCCTTGAAAATAAGGGTTGTCTGGTAGTTTTTTCCTAAAATAATCCATCAAATTTTCAATGATAAATAATGTAAAATAACCCAATACGATATAGCTACCATAATAGATTAAGTTATCATAAAAGCTTTTATTATAACCAAAGTATGCTAGATGAAAAAATATAAGGATACGACTTAATCCATATAAACCAAATCCTAAGAATGCAAGAAATATAGCACCTGAAATGATAAATACCGAAAGTACAATAAGCGTCGTAAATAAATACTTTATATATTTCATTGCTTACTGTCCTCCCTCTCATCTAATTTATTTTTTATTTATTTTACATTAACTCTTAATTAAAAAACTGTTTCTTATTTTACCATTATAACAACATACACCAAAATACAAATAAGCAAGTATTAAAATTCACTAAACTTCAATACTTGCTTAATAATTAAAATACATATGACTTTTCATTTTCATTCTAAGAATTGCATTTGTGATTATCTTGTTTATATTGTGTCTGCCAAAGTACAAACAATATAAACAAGATGATAAGACTAAGTATAATCACATTGTGTATCGGTAAATAGATAAATGAAACCGTTAAACCATAAACTGTTCCCATAATTGTAGAGCCGATAGAATTACCTAGACTTTTCGTTAATGTATATAGTGACATCATGCGTTTCATATTCTGAGGTGACGTTTCTTCTTGAGTTATTACACTGTCTTTCGTATACACTGTTCCAAAACTAACACCAGCCAGCAATAAACTAAACGCTATAAATATCGGTGTTTTTGTACCTGCGAATATAAAAATGCCACATATTGTTAAAAGAGTAAAAGCAAATATATACAAACCTTTTCTAGACATTTTTGCTTCTAACCTATTTAAATTAAAATTCAACACTAACCAAGCAAAGGAAATTGGAAAAATAACAAATCCACTCTGCAAGGGAGATAGCCCCAGTTCTTCTTGTAGATATATTGGCATATATAAATTATATCCCATCAGTATCATTGCATATAAAAAATCTGTAGTAAAAACGAGTATGATAGTTTTATTAAATTCTTTAACAGGGAAGAAAGGCGCTGCTACACCCTTTTCATTTTTAATTAATATCATACCCATAATAATTGCTATAATAAATGAAAGACAATTTAAATACCACTGACTGTTATTCATTACTGTAAACATTAAAAAGAAAACAAACAGATAAAATAACATAAGTCCTTTCATATCTAATTTATGTGAAGTTGTCGTCTGTTCATGTTTAAAATGAAACGTAAATACTACCAATAACATGGCGATGATAGCGATAGGTATATTAACGAAAAACAACCAATGCCAAGTAGCTAATTCTAAAATTCCACCACCTAAGACTGGACCTATAATACTTGATATCCCCCATACACTACCGACAATTCCCATAATTTTATATCTTAAAGGAATTGCAAAAGCAAGCTTAGGGACAATTTGGCTCAAAGCCATCATTATTCCAGCACCCAATCCCTGAATAAAGCGCGAGATAATTAAAATACCAAATGTACTACTTATACCTGAAAAAAAACTTCCAATTGTAAAAAATACTAATCCCAAAAGTGTTATGTATATAATTTTAGTGCGATCCAATAATTCACCTACAATTGGATTAGCAATCACAATTGCTATAAAGTAAACTGAAAATATCAGTGATATTGAACCAGTCACATTTAAATCTTCTTTTATAGTTGGCAATGCTAATGAAACGATTGATGTTTCAATTGCAGACATAAACATAATTAATATTAATGCAACAACAACACCAAATGTTTTTATATTCATATTTAATCTCCTAACACGAAACTTTCATTATCAATCATTACTAAATCACTATTTGTCCCTAAGTTCAATAGGTTTCCAGTAAATTACTTCTTTTGCCCTATAAAAATGACTAAAAAGAAAGCGAGAATTAAAATCAAATGAACCATTTTGATTTATCTCCCGCTTCCCTGATTGGCTGTATTTCTTTAATCTCATTAATCTTATAAAATAATAATGTTTTACATTAAAACGTTCCATCTATTCGACCATTACATAAAATATAAAATTGCTATAAAGTGAAACACAGAAGCTATTAAAATAAATAAATGCCAAATCATGTGAAAATACGGTCGCTCTTTTTGTGCATAGAACCAAGCACCTATCGTATAGGCTATGCCACCCAACAATATAAATAACATAAACTTCAAGCTCGTATCGAAAAGAATTGTAGGTAAAAATATTATCCCAATCCAACCCATCACTAAATACATCGTTAAGCTAAGCTTATGATTTACATGTTTAGCCAATGATTTATAGAGTATGCCCCAAATGGTTATGCCCCATAAAACTATCATTGCTGTCCAACCTATCCAACCACCTACTAACACTAGACATACAGGTGTATAGGTACCGGCAATGGCAATATAAATCATGCTATGATCAATGATTCTAAGTATAAATTTGTGCGACGAATGATTAGGCATTGTATGATATACCGTTGAAGATAAAAACATTAAAAAAATACTTATTACATAGATAGAAACACTAAAAGAACCTAAAATACCATGTGCAAAATAACTTTGTAACGCTGCATACGGTAAAGCACATAAAGTTACAAAGGCAGCGACGCCATGTGATACTGCATTACCAATTTCTTCTCCAAATGTTAATGGTATGATATTTTTAAATGTTTTAGTGACTTTATTACTTTTAACCTCTAATGGTTTAGTCATTAGTGTAATCACCTTTTCTTAGATCCTATTTAAACGTTTTAAATCAGCTGTAGCAGTTTCTACACTATCTTTCCCTTCTTTATTCTTTAACGGAGAAAACTCTTCTTCTCTTGGCACTTGTAATGTAAGAAAACTATGTGCATATTGGAAAATATCAAAATAAAATAATTCAAATTTTAAAGCGGGCTTTTCAATAATTCCAAAATCGTCATCCAATTGTTTAAGCTGTTTTACTGCTAAATGATAAGGCAATTTATTATCTACAGCAGCGTTAATAAATTGTAACTTAAACATATGTATACCAATGTTTGCATTATTTAATTGGTTTGCAGTTTCCGCTTCTAGTTCAGAGTATTCAAGCACGGTATCTTTATCAGCATTTTTAACTAACCTTCCAACACTCTCACCGTGTTTAGGTTGAATCGATTTCGTCGTAATATCCATACTATTTTGGAAAGTGTATCCTGCAAAAAACAAATCTAACACCTTCACTAAAACATTATCAATGTTATTTAAAAAGATATATTCAACACCGTTTTCAGTCATATCTTCAAGATAGCCTGCTTTTTTCAGTGATTTAAATACACCACCGTTACCATTTGGCGTTTCTAAAATAGAACTATCTACATCTAAAATAAGTTTTCCTTCTTCAGATAATGCAACGATATTATCTTGAATAAAGAAATGAACGTGGTTCTTGTCATATCCAAAATAATTTTTTTCTTCAAAAAACAACTGAGTTTGACTATCATTTATTTTACTTGTCATAATGTACCAATCTACATAAACACCCGATTGTTCTTTCAATTCTAGTAATTGACGTGCTTGTAATTCAAATAGGCTCACATCTTCAATCTCAAATGCACCCTTAGGTCCTTTGTATCCTAATCGTGTGCCTTGTCCGCCTGCCATTAAAACTACTGCAAATCTTCCTTTTTTAATAGCTTCTAGGCCAACATGTTCAAATTGTTTAATTTCTTCTTCAGAGAAATTTTCTTTGATATCGTATTTCACTTCATTTACTGAAGATATGTCATCTATTATTTGTTTATTTAAATACAAATCACGATATAAATTTTGAATGTAAGTTAAATCTAATTGATCCACTTGACTAGCTAATTGTTCTTTTTCATTATTACTCATTAATTTTTCAAATTCTATTAGATGTTCTTGGTTAAACTTTTCTAACTCTTTCTTATCTAACATGTCCTCTCTCCTTTATATTCAAAATAGATAAAAAAATATATCTTATATCTAATAGGAATATATAATTTCACTATATGCACTTTATATTATTACAAATATAATCACAACCATAATCATCATAAATTTAAAAAGAAATGATTGAAGAATGGTTTGAATAATACGTATAGTGCACCTATTGAAAGCGCGCCTGCTAACGATAAGTCTACTAAGCCACCTGTTTTAAAAACTAAGGGGAATTTAATCGTTAACGGTATTGGATATAATAACTTTACACCTCTAGGCGTTAACATATCTAGTATAACATGTGAAAGCAAACCAAGGATAATTGAAACTAAATAATACTTTGGTGTTTGAATAATATATAATAGGATACCAATTATAGAAATAAATAATAACGAGTGTGTGAATGTCCTGTGCCCAAACAGTATACGAACAAAAAAACTTAATACTTTGAATCGCCTGCCAATTCTACTCTGCGTGTGACAAATATCAGGTAATAAGCTTGATATAACTGCAAGTGTCATTATTGTTATCGATGTAAATAAATCTGTATGATAGTATTCTATAGTTAATGCACCTACTAACAAACCGCATGATGTGTGAGTTTTGCCTGTCATGTTCATTGCCCCTTTTCTCGGCTAAATTTTACCATAAAATCCACAATAATGCGAACATACTTTCGCAAAAGATAAATAGTATGACATAATAATCAAAAGTATCACACAATCACTTGAAAACGATTACTTTTTGTTGTATGCTATAGCTATAAATAATTTAAAGGATGTGTTCACGATATGGCAATGACAGTAAAAAAAGATAACAATGAAGTAAGAATTCAATGGAGAGTCGCTGATATTAAGATTCCAACAAGCGAGATTAAAAATGTTTCACAAGATCAAAATATCCATGCAGTTCCAAAATTAGATAGAGATAAAGTTTCACGTATTGGTTCTACATTTGGAAAAACTAATCGTGTTATCATCGATACTGATAACCATGAATACATTATTTACACACAAAATGATCAAAAAGTTTATAATGAAATTACAAAATAGTAGTCACTAAAAGTTAAATTTAGTGAATTTAATTGATTATAAAAAGAAGTGAAATTCTGAAAAATAGGATTTCACTTCTTTTTATATGCAAACACATGAAATAATAAATAAGGGTTTTCAATCAGATAACAGTTTAGTTAAATGCTATACTAAAAATATCAATATGAAAGTAGGTGGAAAATATGTATGTAGTTACTAATCGAATAGATGTTAAGAAAGGGTTTGCTGAAAAGCTAGCTCCGAAATTTACACAAGGTGGAAAAATTCAAGATTTAGATGGCTTTCATCATATTGAAGTATGGTTAATAGACGACGAGACAGATTACGACCAAATGTATGTTAATACGTGGTGGGAAAATGAAGAAGCTTTTAATGGTTGGCTAAAAAGTGATGCTTTTAAAGAGGCGCACAGCCAAAGAAACACTTCTTCACAAGATGAACCATCACCTATTTTAGGAAATAAAATCGTTAAAGCAACTGTTTTAACAAAACTTCACTAATTAAATAAAACACACACATTTACACATATAAGAAACGTTTTAAAGGTCAATCACTTTTAAAATAATTTCAAATATGAGTTTATGTGTGTGTTATTTTGTTTAATTTAATTAAAATAAAGATGGGCCATTAATGCAATAATCGGTAAAGCAATGATTGTTCTAATCAAGAAAATAACAAATAATTTAAAAATACTAACTGGGATTTTAGATCCTAAAATCACGCCACCCACTTCAGATAAATAAATCAACTGCGTAATACTTAAAGCACCAATGACAAACAATGTTATGTCATTTCCAACGCCTTCAATTAAAATAGATGGCAAGAACATGTCAGCAAAACCGATCAAGACAGTTTCTGAAGCTTGTGCAGCTTCTGGAATTTGCAATAACTCTAAATAAGGAACAAAAGGTTTACCTATAATTCCAAATATTGGAGTATAAGTCGCAATGAGCGTAGCTAAAGTTCCAACACTCATCACAACTGGTAATATAACGAACCACATATCTATAACTGTTTTAAAACCAGATTTAAAGAACGATTTGAATCCTGGTGCTTTGATTCCAGTTTCAGTAGCCATGTCAAAACCATGTCTCAAAGCAGTTTTATTTGCAGGTAACTTTTCAGTACGCATTTCCTCATATACTTCTTTTGAATATTCATCTTTAATCGTACTCAACGGCCATATTCTAGGTAAAATCAAAGCACATACAATACATGATACAATTACTGATAAATAAAAATAAAAGAAATGATTTTGCATATGTACTGTTTCTGCAACTACAATTGCAAAGGTTAATGATACTACACTGAAGGTAGTGGCTATAACTGTCGCTTCACGTCTAGAATAAAAACCACCTTCATACTGTCTACTTGTTATTAAAACACCAACTGTCCCATCACCAATAAATGATGCTAAATTATCCACTGTCGAACGTCCTGGTAATGTGAATAATGGTCTCATGATTGGTCTGAAAATAGGTCCTAATAATTCCAATAAGCCATACTCCATTAATAAAGGTAAAAAAAGCGCAGCAAAGAAAAATACAGATACAAGCGTTGGTAATAAACTTTCAAACACTAAACCACCAGTATCAGCAGAATAAACTGCTTTTGATCCCATTTTTAAATATGTCATCCAGACAAAAATAACGGCTAAAATTCTTAAAATAAGCCAAACAAATTTGACATTAAATGCATTATTCATTAATCCTTCAGGTTGCAATTTATTTTTTAATACCGTCGAACAGATGATAGATAAAACACCTGAAATAGTTATTATTATTACAATGATTAATGGCATCGCATCACCTAATAAATCTTTTAATAAGCCTGCTAAAAATGCCACTGGTAAAGTTGTTTGCTTTTCGCCATCTTCAGTCACAGTTACAGGAATCAAAAATAGTATGATCCCCAAAACTGACATCAAAATGAATTTTAATCTTCCTTTAATAATTTGTGCTTTACTGTAATCGTCCATTTTGTTCACCCCTTAGGTGTGTATATATTTTTATAAACACTTTAAAAGCAACAGCAATAATTATAACCTATTTTGTATAAATATGTAAATCAAATTTTTATGTCTTTTTAATGTCATTATTTTTTATAGATAATAAAAGGGAGTGGAACAGAAATCTAATTTTATAAAATAGATTTCGTCGTCCCACCCCGGCAAGCATGACTAGAATTGAAAAAATTATAAATTAATTACTTGAGCTGTCGCTCATGCATAAGTCCCTTTAACTCGATAAAAAATGAAGTGGACTTTTATTTTCAGCTCAGTCATTTACTGTCAATATGCAATGAGGCTAATACGAATCTATTGTGTCTCAGCCTCTATTTTAAATGAAAGCGTTTTCTTTTTCAATCTTTTATATATTAAATTTATAATTTTCTTAATAAAAATAGAAAATAAGGCACACCAACAATAGCGACGATAACACCAACTGGAATATCAATTGGCGGGTGAATACCTCTCGCTAGACTGTCACTTATCATTAAAATTAAAGCGCCTAACAAACCAGACATAAATGTAATATGTTTGTGCTTGTGACCAACTAACTGTCTAGCCATATGAGGTGCAATAAGTCCTAAAAAGCTTAGACCCCCAACAACAGATATTGAAGCACCTGCTAGAATAACAGCTAAAAATAAAAGTATTGCCTTTACTTTTTTCACTTTTGCTCCGAGTGCAATCGCTATATCATCTCCTAATGTTAAAATATCTAGTTGATGACAATAATAAAATATCACTGGTAATGTAACAATAAACCAAGGTAATATCACCCACACATTTGACATACTATGACCATATAAGCTACCTGTCAGCCAGACTAATGCCGTATTAGCATCAAGCGGGTTACGTATGAGCATATATTGCACGATTGCTGTACATATCGCACCTATCGCTAAACCAATTAGCGCTAACTTAGAACCTTTTACATTAAATTTTGATATTAATATAGTTAAAATCATACTGATAATTAATGCACCTGCAAAAGAGCCAAACGGTAATATAAATAAAGGCGCTGATGGAAATAACATGATAATTGTAACAGCAGATAAACTTGCACCTTTGGTAATACCAATCACATCAGGGGAAGCTAGAGCATTTCTTACAACGCCCTGTATTAATGCGCCAGAAATGGCAAGGCTACTACCTACAATTAATGCTAAAAACATTCTTGGTGCTCTATATTCGTTAATAATAAAATTATTTTGTGTAAAAAGGCTACTTACTGCTTCAAACGGATTGATGAATACAGCACCTATCGAAAGAGACGCAATCGACGCAATCAATAACAATACTGTGACAAACGAATATCGAAATATGAATGGTCTCATCATAGCCTTCTCACCCCTTTTATTGTAAATGCTAAGAAATAAAAAGCACCTATAAATGACGTTACTATGCCTACAGGTGATTCAAAAGGAAAGGCAATCAATCTGCTTAAAACGTCAGATAATAATAATAAATTTGCGCCGATAATCATTGTTAAAGGAACCATTAATCTATAATCTGTTTGAATATAATGTTTAACGATATGCGGTACAATCAAACCTACAAAACCGATTGGACCTGCAATTGAAACAGAAGTACCTGCCAGTACAATAACTAAGATACCAATAATCATTCTTACTAATTTAACATTTTGGCCTAATGAAGTTGCTAAATCTTCACCTAATTCCATGATTGTCAATTGTTTAGAAATGATAATTGTACAAATAAATGCAAGTATCAACCACGGCAAGATACCTAAAACTTGCGTCCATGTAATCGACGATAAAGACCCTACTAACCAAAACATTACCGTTGATGTAGCATCTTCATTTAATAAGATAATGCCTTGTGTCATGCTTGAAAAAAATAAATGGATAGCCATTCCAGCAAGCGCTAACTTAATGGGTGTCATCCCTTTTGTTGAGCCAGATAATGCATAAACCGTAAGCCCTCCTATAAATGCACCTATAAAAGCGAATATCGTGGCATAAGTCGACAATGAAGGCATGATCATAGTAATCAATACAATAACGAAAGATGCGCCAGAATTTACGCCAAATATTTGAGGAGAAGCCAATGGATTTCTAGTCATTGCTTGCATTAACAATCCTGTTAACCCTAGCGCTGCACCTATGAATAATCCTGCTAACATTCTTGGGATTCGTACATTATGTATTAAAAATGTTTGTTTAGTATGTGAATGCGTTAAAAAATAATCATTAAAATCATTTAATGTAATATGAGATGCTCCTACACTTAAGTTAAAATAAATAATCACAAAAAGCGCACACACACTCACAATAAATGTGAGTGCTGTGCGTTTATTATGTTTCTTATCTTCAGTTTTGGTTTGGTTAATGCTATTAGACTTAGTCATTTACCGTTCACCTTACTTTTGTTGTTTATCATTTTTTTCATCTTTTGAAATCTCTACTAATTGTTTAGCTATCTCTTCAGAAGAAATGATGCCTCGTGCACGAGCCCAAGTATTTCTATCTACAACTGCAATTCTATCATTTTTAACAGCATCTAAACTTTGCCAAACTGGTTCTTCTTCTTGTTTTTTCAAGTTTGGATCATTTTTTCCCTTGTCCACCATGATAAACATGCGTCCTGGATTAATATCTGAAAGCACTTCTGAATTTAGTTGTAAATATGGTCCTTTCAAATATTTAGATAGGTTATCTGTTTCAGTTTTATTAAGCGCGTTGTTAAAGCCTAATTCTTTCAATAATTCACCAACATAAGTGTTTTCTGGATGTGCGAGCAAACCAGATTTGGCAATGACTGTCGCTAATACTGGTTGTGATTTATCCATTGTTATTTCTTTCTTGTATTTATCCATTAACTCATTATGTTTTTTTAGTCTCTCTTTTCCTTTATCTTCTTCACCTGTAGCTTTAGCAATTGTTTTAAAAGCATCTAGGTTATCTTTATAATCACTATCAAAGCTTGGTAACATAATCGTTGGGGCAATTTTTTCTAAATCTTTTTGTATACCCTTATGTCTGTTGCTATCTGCAATAATTAAATCTGGTTTCTGATTACTAATTTCTTCCAAATTTGGTTGTTTACGTGCACCCACTGATTGATAATCACCTATTTTTTCACGAATCGGTGCTAAAATCCTCTCTTTTTTTCCATCATCTGCCACACCAACCGGTTTAATATCTAATGCAGCCAATGCATCAACAAATGAAAACTCAAGTGCAACTACACGTTTAGGTTTTTTATCAATGTTCGTTGTTCCCCCATCATGCTTTATCGTTGTGCCGTTTTTACTTTTGTCGTCATTTTTAGATTGGTCAGAACCATTGTCACTAACCTTACCGCAAGCCGCTAGCAAGATAAGCGTTACTGTAATTAATAACAGACCCATCCATTTAGATCTTTGCTTCATCGTTTTCACTCCTTAGATATGTATCATTACACATCTAATTTTATTGATAACGATTCTCAATGTCAATAATTTTTTTATTAAAACTTGATAAAAATCAAATTTTATTCAATATTCCCTTAATTTGGGGATAACACATTTTTTCAATGATATCATCACGCTTATAGTCTTTTGGTAAATTAGGCACAAACATACTTTGCGCTAAAGCTTTGTAACCTAGGCTAAACTGAATTTTATCTCCAATATGATAATGTTCATTATTTAACAAATCTATCATAAGGTGATCGCTCGTTGCTCCCAAAACTTTCACTTGATGATGTAATGGTTGAATATCGTTGACGTCTGTGTCTAAATTTCCTATATCTACAATTGCTTGTAAATAATGTTGACCATCATTTACGTTAATGCGTGGCTTAATTTCCACAATTTCTGTCTCTAAAATGATGGCATTTTGATATAAAGTATCAAATGAATGATTCGTCGTCGTTTCAATGCCTCTAAATAAAGTTTCTCCGATCCTTAATTCGTTAATTTTCCCTAAGTCATTATAAAGCATTTGTAATAGCATACTAGAGTTGCCACCTGAGATAACATCGAATTGCATATGCATGACTTCCTCGATTGAAGTTATAAATTGATTAATCAGCTTAACATCTTCTTCAGTCGGAGCAATTGCATTAAAACACATAAAATTAAAAGCCAATCCTTTAAGATAGATATGATGCATGTTAATAATTTCTTTAATATAATCAATCACATCGTAAGTCAAAACACCTTCTCTAGCGTCTTTCCAATCAACCATTAACAATATATTATGTTTCACATCATAATTACTTGCGATTTCATTGATTTGTCGTATTGTTGCCAATTCAGTTTGAATACTTGTGTCAACGTAATGAACTAAATTTTCTAATTCATTACGGTTGCTATTTCTAATTAATGTATAAGACATTGCTTTATCTGTACTTTTTTGAATATTACTGATCCTTGCGTCTGCAACATGTGTAATGCCAATATTTTTAAACATTTCAACGATTTTTTCATCACCAGCCACACATTTAATCACAGGTGTAAAATCAATATGGTGCTGACTTAAAAGCGCACTTAAAGTCATGGCATTGTACTTAATTTTAGAAAGATTTACTTTGATCTTTGCCATAATTACACCTCTTTACTTAAAGGGTTATCTAAATCTATAGTTAAGTAATTTTTAACCTTACCTTCCATTCTCATGCGTAACAATGCTTTTACATTAATCTTGGATCCAAATAAGGTTTGTCGTAATATTTGCGCATGTGCTTTTTGAGGGTCAATAGATTGTTCAACAGCTTCACGCACAAGTTCAAATAATTCATCTGCTTTAATATCTTCATATTGTGTAAAATGATGGATTAGTTCTGACATTTGATTTTGAATGACTGCATGTTGGAATTTTGCGATTACCGCTTCAATATTTTCAGCTATTAAACTTTTATTAGTAATATTAATGTGAGGTAATCGGCCCCTCAACGTATTTAAATCAATCCTTGAGCCTCCTAAATCTCTAATCAAAAATTCCATTTTAAATTCTTGATCCAAATGAACAATGGTATTTTGCATATGTGCTTCTAAAGCAATACCATAATCTTGGATATACGCTATTAATGGTTTTATAAGCGTTAATGCATAATTACTAATAAATGTTTTAATTGAAGCTTTGCTTACTTTTAAACCAAGCCATTCTATATAACTATCAACAATAATTTGATTATCTACAGGGTTTCTGTTGACTAAACTTCCTGTTACTATCGTGAGACCAGTGTTTGAAATTTGTGGCTGATAGCGCACGATACAAGCTAATTGTCGTGCGCTATCTTCATCTGTATCAGCATGTAAACCATAGGGCTCCATAGCGACTTTCAATTGAGGATATACATCCATCATATCTTGTAACTCATAACTTAATTTCGGGCCATCAACGGTGGTGACTGATGAAACAGTTCTCACTGCACTTGTCGCCTGTACATTGATTGGTAACTTGACATGAAAAGATTTATCGAGCAAATCCATTGTTCTAAAAGACAATGTTGCTTTGGATTCTATGTCAAAAGGCGTCGCTAAAAGACGTTGTGTTTCTATCCAATGACCAAATTGTTGTGGAATAACATTTTCATATTGCCATGGATGTACAAGTATAATGCGATAATCTGCTAATTCTAAATCATGTGAAGCTAGAAATACTTTTATTTTATCTTTATATTCAGGAATGACTTGATTGATGATATATTGTTCATCACCTTCCATCGCAGTTGCTATACAAAATTGTTTATGAATAAGCATAATTTTCAATGGAATAATTTTTTCAAATTCCGGCGCATATAATTTAACTTCTTCTTTCGTTAATGGCAGCTTAGTTTTAGTTAAAGGATGCGTAGGATGGCCTTCCTCTACAAGACTTTCAGAATAAATTAAATCATTTACACCATTATTTTCTTTCATATGTTGAAGCCATGTAAAAAAGTTGATGGTCATAGGCATTCTTGAAAATTTCAAACTATCACGAATGTTAGATTGTCTATGCTTAAAATTTTCATAACTCATCGCTAAACCTTCTCGGCTTGATTGTAACTCTGCAGTTAGTCTAGCGCTAATAGGAATATCAAATTGATTTGTTAATATTTCAAGTAATTGTTCCAAAGTTTTAATAGTGACACTTGCATCACCTTTAATATAACGTAGCTCACCCTCAAAAACATAACGCATTAACGGACTCTTTCTGATATAGTTAACAGCTAATGCTTGTCCTTTATATTGTAGTTCTACGCAGTTATCAAAAGATTTAAAAAACATTTTCTTTGGAAAAATATGTTCTTTAAGAATCGCATTAAACATGCGATATTGAATATTTAAATCTGCTGATTTCCATAAATGATGCATCATACAACATTGCCTCCGTTTCTTCTTTGTCTGTTAATCATGTCAAATATTAATGCAATCGTTAAGGTGCTTAATCCCATAATTATAAATGTTTCAATAACACCTATATATTCTGTTAAAAAACTCATGATCATAGCACCTAAAGGAATCATCCCCCTATCCATCATTACAACACTTAATACCTTCCCTCGATGTTCTGATTTAACACGATGTTGAAAATAAATCCTATTGGTTGTACGCGCCCATTGACTGAACAGACCGATTAAGAATATTGAAATAAAAAATAATATCGTATTCTGGCTAATACTGCCTAACAAAGAGACGCCAAATAATATCGAACTATAATAATACATCTTTACCATAGGAATATTTTCTAATAAATTAGGTAAAATCATCGTCGCAATAATTCCACCTATTGCGCAACATGTCATCGCTGTCCCAAACATTGTGACTTGTTCAGAGAACGTCTTATCTGTTAAAACTGGTAATAGTGAAGTATATGTAAAACCACTAGCCATGATAAACAAAGATGTTACAAATATCCTTGTACCCACGCTATTATCCTTAAAATATTCAAACACAAATTTAATACTCATTTGTTTTTCCACTTCATTATAATGCGGTTGTTCAAACTTTAGAGGCAAACATAGTATCAGGGATATTAAGTAACATATCGCTTGTATAATGAAACTTATTTGTGCGTTATAGTTTGCCATTACTAAACCAGCTATAGCAGGACCTATTGATCGACAAATATTAATAATAAATGAATGGTACGAAACCACCTGAGTTGTTGTTAAGCGTTTCGACAAATCTGGTAGTACAGATTGACGTACTGGTGTTTCTATTGCACTCATCATACCTCTACCCAAAGAATATAATAAAAATACTACAATCGGTATATCCCAATCTTGAAAGATTAAGACACACAGTAAAGTGGTAAGTAGAAAAGAGGAAGAGATAGTTATTTTCAGTAGTTTCCCCCTATTATATCGATCTGCTATTGCACCAGCCCATACACTTATGAGCAAAATAGGTACAAGGCGGAAAAAATTAATCAGTCCAAGATAAATTGCGTTATGATATAACGAATACACATACCAATTTAAAGTGATATGTCCAATCCAATTTCCTAAAAACAATAGGAAAGAACTTGAAAAAAAGTACTTTGCCATATTTTCACCCGACTTTTTAATTGATAATAATTATCATTATCGATATTATGGATTATACAAATATCCTATACTTTTGTAAAATAATATTTAGAGGTGCTTTATGAATTCAAAAAGTATTAACAACAATTTATTAAATAAAATGAACAATGATGAACAACATGCATTTGATTATTTATTATCAATCAATGAACAATGGGCACAATTGTTTTTAAATATGCTTTTAGAAAGTCGAGATAAAATATCTCAAAGATTAATTTCTTCATTACATAGAGAAAATTTAATAGACAGTCGGAGTTACAGTAAGATTATTTCTAACCAAGATTTGAACATTGTGCACTTACCAGCAAACAGCAAATTGTTATCCATTGCGTTCCCGAAAGTTAATAAGACGCTATATGCAACGATTACAGGAAATCATGCATTTGATCGACTAGACGTTCAAGGACCATTTTATATTGAAGACAACGGAAATTACAATAGAGTCCAACATCCAAATGAAATATTAAATATTATTTTAACGATATCACCAGAGCTAGATAATGATGCTAGTACACAATTTTATGAAGATTTGAACAACAGTGTCACAAATATGGCCATTGCATTAAGTTATCAAGCATATACATTAGAAAACAATAAAAAAAGCTTATATGAATTAATCATGAATGCAGAAGACAGTTATTTGAGTTCTGAACAATTTGTTATAGAAGGACACCCTATTCATCCGGGTGCTAAATTACGTAAAGGAATGTCACCAGAAACTGTAATTAATTATTCGGCTGAATTTAGTAACGCCATTTCCTTACAATTTGTTTTAATACATAAATCAATCGCTAAAGTGCAGACCTATACTGGAGAAGAAAATGATTTACTTTTTAAATCATTTGAAGGATTAGAAGCAACTGTTATGGATCATGTTGGTCGCGATCAAATTAATCAATATTACGTCATGGTCGTCCATCCATGGCAATACGACCATATCTTATTACAAGAATATAAAGAAGAATTAAAAACAAATCGATTGATACCAATTGATTATCAACAATCTTATTACGCAGGATTATCATTTAGAACTTTAATGCCCAAATATCCTAAAAAGTCACCTCATATCAAGTTATCAACCAATGTTCATATTACTGGTGAGATTAGAACATTATCTGAGCAAACTACAATAAATGGTCCACAAGTAACACATATCCTTAATGATATAAAACAAAAAGATTCATTATTTAAGTATATAAACGCTGATACAATTGATGAACTTGCCGGTATTCATTTTTATAATTCATTGGACAAAGTCACTACCAGAACTAAAAGAAGTGAACAACTAGGTACATTATTTAGAACCAATATTTATCATTTAATTAAAAATGAAACTACACCTATCATCCCTTCAGCGTTAGTTAGTTCAACTATATATAATAATGAACCATTAATTGATTCGTTAATTAACAAATATAAAGAAAAAAATAAGTTTCCGACCTTTGAAATCGCTGCTTTATCTTGGATAAATCAATACGGTCAAGCATTAATAGATATCACGATTCCTCTATATGTGAAATACGGTATCGCCCTTGAAGCACATTTACAAAATTCAATCGCTACATTTAGTGAAGATGGACGATTAGATAGGCTTTATATACGTGATTTTGAGGGGTTACGTATCGATCGCATACGCTTGAATAAGATGGGTTATAGTACTGCAAGTTTTCATGAAAAATCTTTAATTTTATCTGATCAACCTCAAACAGTATTTAATAAAGTTTTTTATTCAAGTATTCAAAATCATCTCGGTGAATTAATTGTCAGTATTACAAAATCAAGTGAAGATTCTAATTTTGAAAAGCAACTTTGGCAATTGATTCGAGATATTTTAATTGCTAAATTAAATGATATTGCAAATGATATAGATGACCAACAACGCGTGAAAAATATAAAATCAATCCTATTGGCACCCAAAATAGATTATAAATGTGTTACAACCATGCGTTTGACTGATGCAGCGGATTACTATACCTATATTAAAGTTGACAATCCTTTACATCAGAAATAAATATATATAAAACTACCGGTAAAGGATTACCTTTACCGGTAGTTTTTAAATTAAGCGTTATTGTAAGCCTTTATTTTCGTTGCTTGAATTTTGGCTTTTTTCATTTTTTTGTGACCATTCTTTTCTAGTCATCACGTCTTCAACACGCATATTCACTTCTACAACTTCAAGACCAGTAATATATTTTACTTGTTCTTTAACTAAATCTGTTACTTTGCGGAAAATTTTAGGTGCAGATTCACCATATTCTAAAATAACTTTTAAATCAACTGCAGCTTGTTTTTCGCCTACTTCAACGCTAACACCTTGTGTTACATTGTTGCTGCTTCCGAATGAACTAGAAATGTTATCAACGAAGCCGCCTTTCATTTCTAAAATACCATTTACTTCGCGTGCGGCAATACCAGCAATTTTTTCAATAACTTCGTCTGAGAACGTTAACTTGTTCGTGAATTCTGGTTCTTGTTGCTGTTGTTGCTGCTGTTGTTGTTTTTCTTGCTCTTTTTCGTTTACTCCAGTTTGGTTATCATATGCTTGTTTTGCTTTATTGTTATCTACTGCCATAATTAATTCTCCTTTGTTATATAAGATTTTAAAATTAATAATGTACTATTTAAATTAATTAACTCCATCGATTTAAGAAATTTAAAAAATCTTGCTTACGGTCTTTAGTATACCCAATACCAATACCAATTAAACATAAAACAATAATTAATATTGTACTCCAGAAACCTAACGTTAAAAATAATATAGCGATAATTAGAAATGCTAAAAATCCAATTATTCTCCATTTAAATGTTTTGAAAAAATCAACAACTTCTTGTGTAGAATCTTGTCTTTGTTGGTTATTATTGTTAGCCATGATAACCCTCCCTTACAACACACGTTTGCCTGAGGCTTTTTGATCTCTAACGTTAACCTCTAATTTTGAAACTGGTAATTCAGTGAAATGCTCAACATTTTGTTTAATGTCATTTCTTATTTCTTCTGTTAATGAACCAACTTGAACATCACCCGGAACAAAGAAATCAGCTTTTAAAGCAATATGTGATTTCTTTTTCTTGTTATATAGTTTCGCTATAACATTTGGTTGACGAATTTGGTCATATTTTACAAGTGTATCGTATGCAGATTTTTCAACTGCTTTTCTCGAGACATAAATATGTCCATCTTCATAGTCTTTATAAAGTCCAGGTTTTCTATACGTAGGCTTAAACAAGCTAAATACAAGTATTAGACCTATTAAAATCAACAAAGCTGATAAGCCAATTAACGTTGGTTCAAACCAATTAAATTGCTTGAAGTAGTCCTGGTACTCACTAATTCTAGAATCTTTGATATACATAAATAGTAAAAAACCAACGATGACTACGATTAATAGACCTAGTATAAAATTTTTAATTCGCTTCACCTCGTATGACACCTCCTATAGTCAAATTATATGTACATGTCATACATCTTTATACCCCGTTAAATAAACGTAAAAACATTTTAAATTGAAATTATAATGTATTTGGTAAAATAATTTTAATCACTGCCATGATGCATTTGTAATTAGGTATTTTTTTCATGATCTTGATTTGATTTTCGATATTGTAAATACTTTTCATCAGAAACAAGTAATTTATTGCTAGGACGCGGTTTTTCAATTGATAATGATTTGAATAGTGACCAAATCATAAAGATAATGACGATTGAAAAAGGCAAAGCTGCAATGATTAATAAATTTTGTATTGATTGTGTACCACCTGTATAAATCATAATCATCGCAAATAAAGCTAAAATAATCCCCCAGCTTACTTTTACTATACCGGATGGGTTTATACTACCTTTAGAACTCAACATACCAAGCACGTAAGTTGCTGAGTCTGCTGAAGTAACAAAGAAAATCATAATTACAATGAGCGTAATAATACTGAGTAAAAATCCTAATGGGAAATGCTCAAGCGTTGCAAATGTTGCAGTTTCAGTTGCCTCTTTAGCAATGTTGGCAATACCATTTTGCTGTAAATAAATTGCAGATGCCCCGAATACTGCAAAGAATAAAAAACAAACAAGTGCTGGTACAAAAAGTACACCTAAAATAAATTCTTTAATTGTTCTACCTCGAGAAACCCGAGCAATGAATATACCAACAAATGGCGCCCAAGAAACCCACCATGCCCAGTAGAAGATTGTCCACTGTTGCAACCATTGGAATTTCTCTCCACCTGCTTGTGGGATACGTAAACTCATATTAAAGAAATTAGCAATATAATCACCCAATGAATTCGTAAACATATTTAAAATGTTTAACGTAGGACCGACACAAAATAATGCGATCAAAACTACAAAAGCTAAAAACATATTAATATTACTTAAGTTTTTAATGCCTTTATCAATACCGGACCAAGCAGACCAGGTAAATAACACTGTAGCTATAACGATAATCACAACTTGTGTACCAAAATTAGAAGGTATTTTAAATAAGAAATTCAACCCTTCATTAATTTGTAATGCACCAAAACCTAATGTCGCAGCAACACCAGTTACTGTGGCAATAATTGCAAGCACATCGATTGCGCCACCTATTGGGCCTCGCATCATTTTTTCACCCAAAATGGGTCTTAATGTAGCACTAACTAATCCAGGATATCCTTTATGAAAATTAAAGTACGCAAACACGAGTCCAACAATTCCGTACACTGCCCACGCATGTATACCCCAGTGAAAAAATGAAAACTGCATCGCTTCATTTATAGCAGTTTGTGTTCCTGCTTTATGTATCGGTGTTAAAGTAAATGCGTGACTGATGGGTTCAGCTGTTGTCCAAAATACTAAGCCTATCCCCATACCTGCACTAAATAACATTGCAAACCATGATTTAAGTGAAAATTCTGGATCTTCTCCCTCTTGCCCTAAAGTTATTGTTGAATATCTAGAAAATAATAAATAGATAGATACAACTAAAATGGCTAATACTAATAGTAAATAATACCATCCAAAATTTACTGCAATAAAATTGGTAATTGCTTGTGTAACCGATTCTAATTGTTTAGGCGCAATTGCTCCATATATAACAAATAGCGTACAAATCGTTAACGCTACCCAAAAAACCACTGTTAATTTTCTAAATCGCATATTAACATGACACTCTCCCTTTACTTTATGTGTCACATATACCCTTACATCGTGCTAATATGCGTAATTTATGAATTTAATTGCATTTAACATTTTAATTTATATATAACTTTTATTTTAAGACACACATATATTAAAAAGTGAAAATGATGATACCGAACATGTGATAGACTGTTATGTTGAAAAAATAAAGGAGCAAAATAACAATCAAATATAATAACTTGACTGCATTTGCTCCTTGAAAGCTCTTAATTTAATCAAATCGCTTTGGCATATCACATATGATTTAACAATAATTTATATATAACTAACGGTGTTTTCGTTAAGAATACTTTTCACTTTTGTTAAATTGAAATAACCAATTTACCGATCATTCTATGATTTTCCATTTTTCTATGCGCCTCAAAAATATTATCTGCTGTTAATCCTTTTAACACTTCATTTGCTGTTGGTTGATAATCACCAGATTCTACTTTATCAGTGATGTCTTTTAGATACGTACCGTGAATAGCCATATCTTCTGTTTGATTCAAAGGTCTTGAATACATATATTCATGAGTAAAGGTGATGCTTTTAGGCTTTAGTAAATTCAAATCTTGCTCATGATTGAAAGCAACAATTGTCGCAATTTTACCACGTGGTTTTACAAGTTCAATCATTTTTTCATAATATAAGTCCGTATCAAAAGTACAAAAAATATAATCTACTTCACTAATTTCATATTTTTTAAATTCATCTGTCAAATTATTTTTATGATTCAACACGATGTCCGCACCTAATGATTTTGACCAATTATACGTTTCATCACGTGATGCAGTGGTGATGACATGTAATCCGTAATATTTTGCTATCTGTGTCGCGATACTGCCTACGCCACCTGCCCCATTAATTATTAATAAGGATTTACCTTTATTTTCTTCAGGATTCTTAGAAATATTAAAAACATCAAAAAGTGTCTCTGATGCTGTTAAACCAGTTAATGGTAAACTTGCCGCTTCTGTATCACTAATATTACTTGGCTTTAATGCTACTAAGCGTTCATCAACAAGTTGATAGGTCTGATTTGAGCCTTGATATGATGGTGAGCCTGAGTAATAAACTTCATCTCCAATTTTAAATTGTTTAACATCTTCACCCAAATCTTCTACAATGCCTACAGCATCATAACCTAGAATTCTTGGCGACTCATTTATAGACGATTGTCTAATTTTCGTATCTACTGGATTAACGCTAATAGCTGTTAAACGTACTAATAACTCACGCTGCTGAGGTTTTGGCGTCTCTATATCCATTTCATAAAATTGATTACCCTCATCTAATGTAAACGGTTTGTCTGAACCAATTGCTTTCATATGTGCATCTCCTTTAGCTATAAATTATCTGATACTTGGACCACTTGTTTACCAAAATTGTCTCCAGTAAATAAATTTCTAAATGCATTAGGCACGTTTTCAAATCCTTCTACGATTGAAGTTTTTGTTTTTATTTTGTCTTCATTTACCCACTGTGCAAGTTGCTGACTAGCTTGTTTAAAGTCGTCTGCATAATTAGCCACAACAAACCCTTTCATAAGTGCTTGTGATTTTATTAAAATTGGTTGAATCCGTGGACCATGCTCGATACCCTTATCATTATAACCAGAAATCGCTCCACATACTGGAATTCTAGCAAATTGATTTAAGTGTTTCATAACTTCATCTGCAATGTGTCCACCAACATTTTCAAAATAAACATCTACACCATCAGGCACCGCTTGAGCTAATTTTTCTGAGAAGTTATCAGCTTTATAATCTACGCTAGCATCAAATCCTAATTGATCAGTTAAATATTCTGTTTTACTTGTTCCACCTGCAATACCAACTACACGAGCACCTTTGAGTTTAGCAATTTGACCTACTACTGAACCCACAGCTCCTGAAGCTGCAGATACAACAACTGTTTCCCCTTCTTTTGGTTGTCCAATTTTTAGCAATCCGTGATATGCTGTTTGGCCAGTCATACCTAGTACGCTAAGATATAAGTATAGTGGAATGTCTCGCTGGGTAATTTTCGTAACACTTTGTGCTGATACATTTGTGTGTTTTTGCCAAGGTAGCATACCTACAACATAATCGCCTTGTTCAAAACCATCAGCATTGGATTGTATTACTTTTCCAACAATATGTCCTGCCAATGGTTTATCCAATTGAAATGGTTGAATATAAGATTTACTATCATCCATTCTGCCACGCATATATGGATCTACCGAAATATATATCGCTTCAATTTGAATCTCATCTTTACTAGGCTCATCTATTTCAACAGTTTCGTATCTAAATACATCATCCGAAGGTATACCTTCTGGACGTTTTGCTAATACAATGCTTTCTGTTTTCATTATTTTGCCTCCATTTCATCTTTTCTTCTATTTTATAGTGATGAGGTGATGCAATCAATCAAATCGCTTATTTGATATTTTGTCCACATGTTATGATAAACAGAATAGAGCACTTAAATGATTGTAATGAAGGAGAATGTAAACATGCGATTAAGTATACTAGACTATGTCCCAATATTTGAAGGTAGTGACACCACTCAAGCGATAAATCATTCTGTTGAATTAGCTCAACTTGCTGAATCATTAGGTTTTTACCGATTTTGGGTTGCTGAACATCACAAAGTATTGTCAGTTGCTTCTAGTGCTCCAGAAATGATTATGATGGCTTTGTTAGAAAATACAACTTCGATACGCATTGGCAGTGGTGGCGTTATGCTTCCCCACTATAGTGCTTATAAAATAGCAGAAGTCTTTAAAATATTAGAAGGACGTCACCCTCGTAGAGTAGATTTAGGCATTGGCCGCTCTTTCAGTTTTAAAAATGTAAATCAAGCGTTAAATGAAAACAAAACAGCTAACATTGATTTTGAAACACAAATTGTGGATCTAACAAACTATTTTAATGATGACATTCAAAAGCAAAGATTTCCTGGATTATACGCCACGCCTTTAATCCCAACGCATCCTAATATGCATTTATTAGGCACAAGTCAAAATAGCGCTGAACTCGCTGCACAACACGGCTTACCTTTTGTCACCGCTTTAATGGGGAAAAATAAAAATAAAGTTAAACAATCTATCGCTGTTTATCGTAAGCTATTTTCAGAACTTCATCCAAACCGAACACCTTATGTTATTATTTCAACTTTTGTCATCACAGCAAATGACATTCAAAAAATCAAAGAGTTAGAACAAGCTTTTCATCTATGGCTATTACGCATTAATTATTTAAAACAACCTAGTCATTATCCATCAATTACATTTGCGCAACAAAGACAGCCATCCACTAGAGAAATAGAAAAAATGCATCAAAATAAAGCACGTGTTATCAGTGGTTTGCCAAATGAAGTTTTCACTCAACTTAAAGCTATCGCAAATCAATATAATGCAGATGAAATGATGATACAGCCACATGTATATGGTGAAGCAAATCGCAAAAACTTACTACAATTATTAGCAGCTGAAAATAATACATTTTAAGCCTTTTAGAATGAGTAAATAACATGGATTCAAAACTGTACAAAAGATAATTCTAAAATCATAGAGTTATCTTTTTCATTTATAAGCCCCAAAGAAATGCATTCATTTGATCTGTAACTTTTTTATTATCATGGAGCTCACTATGTTCTGCTTTTGGTCCATATACTTTGTATGTTTTATAAGTTTTAACGTGATTTGACAAGAGATACCTTAACGATTCTGAAGATACATTTGTAACTCTACCATCAGAATGGGTTCCGTCTTTTAAATCTCCATAAATATTAAGCACTTCAGCATTTCTAGGATAGTGCGCTTGCATAGATAATAAATTTCGATATTCTTTTAACATCCTGTTAGGTTTGCCATTTTTATCTAAATATATATTTAAGTCCAAACCATTGATATCCACTTCCCCGTTAAAGTTTCCAGCTAAACTCACTTGCTTATTTAACTTAGGTAAGGCACTATCATCACCATACTTTAACATATAATAACTAAATGATTGATTTCCCATAGAATGAGCTACAAAATTGAATTTTTTAAAATGATATTTTGCATTAAAAGCAATCATAACATTTTTAATCCATTGCGCATCTTTTTCTAAATCTTTTTCTTCATTATCTTCAAAAATGATTTTTATAATCGGACGTTTCATATTGTTAACTATATTTTTATTAAATGTCACCTTTCCATTTGATGAAACTTTGGCCTCAACAACGTCATTTGTAATATTATTTTGAACTGCTGAATTAACCATGTATTTTTCTGAATTAGCTGTACCGGCAAAACCATGCAAATAAAATGTAGGAATCGATGTCTCGTTAGACATGTTTTTAATGTGGGTTTTGTTAAACAGTCGATTCAAAGTCAAAACGATAATACTAGCTAAAAAAATAAATATTAACACGAAAACCAATTGCTTCAAGAGATGTTTTAATTTATTGAATGCCATATGTATAACCTCTAATACCATTTTTACTTTATTATACTTCATACTAACTGAACTTACTAAAGTAAACCAAATGCTTTGAATTTTAAAAGTAGCAAAGTTTGTTTTTTTAATATTTTATAAATCAAAAAAAACTTCCCATACAAATATGGGAAGTTAGAAATATTGTTGCTATATAAACAACAATTACTTAAGCAATTAATGTACAAATCTGTAGGTGAATCGTATTCGCCACAGTATTTGATATATTAACGTTTTGAGAATTGTGGTGAACGACGAGCTTTTTTAAGACCTGGTTTTTTACGTTCTTTCATACGTGGGTCACGTGTAAGTAATCCAGCGCGTTTTAATGAACCTCTATATTCAGGATCTGCTTCTAATAAAGCACGTGCGATACCGTGACGGATAGCTTGTGCTTGTCCAGTGAAACCACCACCGTGAACGTTAACTAATACATCATAGTTACCTTTAGTTTCTGTAACATCAAATGGTTGGTTTAAGTCTAAGATTAATGATTCGAATGGTAAGTAGCTACGTACATCAGTGTGATTAACAGTAATGTTACCTTCGCCAGGTACTAAACGTACACGTGCTACTGAGTTTTTACGACGGCCTGTGCCTTTATATTCAACTTGTGCCAATGTAATTTCCTCCTTTTAATTAACCACGTAACTCGTAGTTTTCTGGTTGTTGTGCAGCGTGTGGATGTTCAGCGCCACCATATACAAATAATTTTTTGCCTTGTTTTTCACCTAGACGTGTGCTTGGTAACATACCTTTAATTGAGTTTTCAAGTAAACGTTCTGGGTTTTTAGCTTTTAACTCACCAGCAGAGATTGATTTGATTCCGCCTGGGTGGTTACTGTGACGGTAATACATTTTGTCTTGTTCTTTATTACCAGTGAATTGAATTTTAGCAGCGTTGATGATAATTACATAATCACCTGAATCAACGTGTGGTGTATAAGTTACTTTATTTTTACCGCGTAGAATAGCAGCTACTTCTGATGATAAACGACCAAGTGTTTGACCTTCAGCATCAATAACATACCATTTGCGCTCAATGTTTGCTTCATTAGCCATAAATGTTTGACGCATATAATTGTCCTCCTAGAATAAATAAATGTTTCTTGTCTAATTGAAATGATATTTAAACTTAAATGCATTTATTTTGTTAATTTATAATTTCTACGTGCTTCTATATCTTGTTACACAATAAGATTCCGGGGCTTATCGTGGGGTGATATAAAACAATACCGTTAGTTATCGTATAATTTTTATGGTGTTTTGTCAATGTAATTTACCTATTTTGTGTGGATTTTTTTTGATATATTTTTATGTCTTCACCAAAATCACTTATGAGTGCTTCGGGTGACAAGTATATATGTTCCAAATATAATCCTTCTGCTGGTGCAGTAAACGGAACTTTATTGCGATCTTTCGCTTTTAATAATTGTGGAACTGACTCAGGCTGAAATTTCTCTTTACCCACACCAATTAAAAATGCAACTAACACACGTACCATATTATATAAAAACCCTGAACCAGTAACTACATAATCAAAACCATATTCTGTTTTTTCGATTCTACTTTCATATAGAGTACGTACTTTACTTTCAACTTCTGTTTTTTGAGAACAAAAACCAGTAAAGTCATGTGTACCCATAAATAAACTGGCAGCCTGAGACATCTTTTCAAAGTCTAAACTTTCAGGTACGTGTGCTTTCAAACCACATTCAAATGGATTTTTATTAGGTGATTGATAAACTTTATAGCGGTAAGTTTTACCCACACAATCATATCTACAGTGGAATGACGCATCTACAAATGAAACATGTTTCACAAAAATATCATCAGGTAATGCCCGATTCATTGCATACTGCCATTGATCTGGTAAAATGTTAAGCTCTGAATCAAAATGAAAATATTGCTCTATTGCATGCACACCACGATCAGTTCGGCTACTAGGATGAATTCTAACATGTCGCTTGTGCATGCGCTTAAGTATTTTTTCAAATTGCTGTTGTACCGTTCTACCATTATTTTGAATTTGAAAACCTAAGAATTGACTACCTTGATACGAAATATTTACTAAAACACGAACCATCCTTTACACTCCCATATACTTTAACACAAATAATATTATTGCTATTGGTATTATTGATATCAATAACAAGCTATCAGACTTTTGCCAGTTTAATTGACGATAACTCGTTCGCTGTTTGTTTGTATCATAACCACGTACTTCCATTGCAATTGCTAAATCTTCAGCTCTTTGGAAAGCTGAGATAAATAAAGGAATTAACAAAGGTATAAACGCGCTCACTCTATTGATTAATCCCCCTGAACTGATTTCAGAACCTCTTGATTTCTGTGCTAAGATAATTTTATCCAGTTCATTCATTAAAGTTGGAATAAAACGTAAAGCAATTGACATCATCATACTCAGTAAATGTACAGGTATTTTTATCAACTTTAATGGATATAATAACCTTTCAAATGCATCAGTAAGATCTAAAGGACTTGTCGTTAAAGTCATAATTGTAGACACCATAATGATAAACATTAGCCTCAAGACAATATAAATACCTTCTAAAATACCATGTGTATCAATTGAAATAAAACCGAATTCAAATATCCGTATACCACCTTTAGTTAAAAATAAATGCATTAAAAAGGTGAAAATCAGAAAAATCCATATTGGGGTTAACCCCTTAATTAAAAACCAAGCTTTTATATGAGCAGTTTTCATCATGGTTACAATGATTATAAATAACCATAAATAAGTAAAAAATGAATGTGCAAAAAATATTAATATAATAAATAAAAAGACAAAAATTAATTTTGCACGTGGATCACGACGATGTACAAAAGTGTCTAATGGAAGATAACGTCCTATAATAAACTTATCTCTCATTTTTTTGCCACTCCTTATACATCTCAGTGAATTCTGATTCGGTTAATGCAATACGGTCAAATTTAATTTGATGTTTTGCTTCAATGTCTCTCTGTAATTTAACGATATCTGGAACATCCAAATGCATGTCTTTAACATAGTCATTTGCATTAAACAATTTTCTTGGAGAACAGCTTTCAACTAATTTGCCCTGCTTAATAATTTTTACTTCATCAACATATTTTGCAACGTCATTCATTTCATGCGTGACTAATATAATTGTTTTATGTTGTTCAATTTGAAGTTTCTTTAACATTTCCATGATTTGATTTCTACTTTTAGGATCAAGACCTGCAGTGGGTTCATCTAATATGACAATATCTGGATCCATAGCTAAGATAGAAGTAATTGCTATTTTTCTCATTTGGCCTCCCGACATTTGGAAAGGCGATTGTTCAAGTATATCTCTATTAAAACCGAATTCGATTAATAATTGAAATGCCCGTACTTTTACTTCTTCAAGTGGCATATTAAAATTTTTAGGTCCAAATAATATTTCTCGTTCTACTGAGTCTTCAAAAAGTTGTGATTCTGGAAACTGGAATACTACCCCTACACGTTT
This sequence comes from Staphylococcus ureilyticus, assembly GCF_025558845.1. Lineage (NCBI taxonomy): Bacteria > Bacillati > Bacillota > Bacilli > Caryophanales > Staphylococcaceae > Staphylococcus > Staphylococcus ureilyticus. The sequence continues at coordinate 1,869,575 of NZ_CP094825.1, forward strand.
TCGTACTTGTTTTAAATACTTATCTTTAGTTTTATGTGTAATTTGGACATCATTGACCTCTAAAGAGCCATGTGAAGGTTTGAGTAGTCCATTAATATGCTGAATTAATGTAGACTTGCCTGAGCCTGTTTGACCAATTACTGCATAATACTTTCCTTGTTCAAAAGTGGTTACAATGTCTTTCAATGCAAGATGCTCATAAGGTGTTCCTTTTTGATAAACATAAGATACTTGATCAAATTTAACAGTCATAATTTGCTTACCAACCTTTCGTAAGAAATATAGTCAGTAACACCTAAGAGTTGTTGGCTCATTCTCATTGCAAACGGTAAATCTAAACCAATTTGTGTCAGTGCCGCTCCTTTATTAAAAATAACTTGAGGCAAACCTGCTTGATATAAGGAACCTTGGTTTAAAACAACTAAATGGTCCGCATCTATAGCTTCTGATAAATCATGAGTGATGGAAATGATTGTCACATCTTTTTCTTCTTTTAAACGGTGAATTAATGAAATTAATTCTGTTCTGCCTTCTGGATCTAACATAGATGTCGCTTCATCTAATATAATGATATCCGTATTTAATGCTAAGACACCTGCGATTGCGACACGCTGTTTTTGACCACCTGAAAGTGATTGCGGCTCATATGTGGCTCTACCCAACATATCTACATCCGCTAATGCTTTGGGTACAATTTCGTGCATCTTTTCGTAAGCTATCGCATTATTTTCTAAACCAAAAGCTACATCAAATTCTACAGTAGACCCTACAAATTGATTTTCTGGATTTTGAAATACAATTCCTATATGTTGTCTTAACTCATTTAAGTTATCATCATTGATACTTATACCGTTCAAATAAATTTGGCCTTCAAAAGGTTTTTGAATGCCTATCATCAGTTTTGCTATCGTTGATTTACCTGAACCATTGTGGCCTACTATAGAAGTCCATTTACCTCTTGGTATGCTAAATGATACATCATTTAACGCAAGTGGTTCATCGCTATTATATTTAAAAGATACGTGATCAAATTTAATTATTTCTTCTGCTTGCGTTACCATGTCAGTTATCTCCTAAATCAAAAATATTAATCATATACTTAATCATTTTACATGAAAAACAATAAATAAGCACTTCTTCTTCACTAATTTTTCTTTTAAATCTCATTTATTGAGGCTTCAAAAAGATACCATTAAACATCTAAAGATTATATTTCACGATTAACAATTACTGATACCTAACAATAAACTTATATGAATTTATAAACAAATCGCTGATTAGCTAGAACTGCTCATGTCTCCACTCCGTGAAGGCATTCCTTATCTTCTTCGAATTAAGGCTTAGCGGTTCGCTATTGCTTTGCAATTGCATAAGCCCCCCTAAATTCTTCGAATTAAGGGGGGCTAACAAAAAAAAGCGCGCACCCCATCATATTTGAGTTCACGCTTTAAAATTTATTAAGTTTGATGGGGTACTCTGAGCTAGACAATATTTGTATGTGGCAAACATTATCGTTGCACTCATTTGCTTTATACATAGTAGTATGTGTATTTAAATTAAACTAATTCTATAATTACTGATTCAGCACCGTCACCACGACGAGGGCCTACTTTAAGGATACGAGTGTAACCACCTTGACGTTCTGTATAACGTTCAGCAATTTCACCAAATAATTTTTGAAGTGCAGTTTGTGTTGTTTCATCTTCATTTAAGATTTCAACATTACGTAAAGTTTTAGCAGCTTGACGACGAGATGCTAAATCTCCTTTTTTACCTAAAGTGATTAATTTTTCAACAACACTACGTAATTCTTTTGCACGTGCTTCTGTAGTTTCAACACGCTCACTTACAATAAGTGAAGTAGCTAAGTCACGTAACATCGCTTTACGTTGATCAGATGTACGTCCTAATTTTCTGTAACCCATGAGTTAACCTCCTTTATATTAATCTTCTTTTCTAAGACCTAAACCTAGATCTTCAAGTTTATATTTAACTTCTTCTAATGATTTACGTCCTAAATTGCGCACTTTCATCATATCTGCTTCAGATTTATCAGCTAATTCTTGAACAGAATTAATACCTGCGCGTTTCAAACAGTTATATGAACGTACAGATAGGTCTAATTCTTCAATAGACATTTCAAGTACTTTTTCTTTTTGATCTTCTTCTTTTTCAATCATGATTTCAGCATTTTGAGCTTCATCAGTTAATCCAACGAAGATGTTCAAATGTTCAGTTAAGATTTTTGCCGCTAGAGAAACAGACTCTTGTGGCGTAATAGAACCATTAGTCCAAACATCTAAAGTTAATTTATCAAAATCACTACTTTGACCTACACGTGTGTTTTCTACAGTATAGTTAACACGTTCTACTGGTGAATATAGTGAATCCACTGGAATTACACCAATTGGTAAATCACTAGTGTTATTTTGTTCTGCTAATGCGTAACCTCTACCCTTATTAGCAACAAGACGGATTTTTAAATGTCCACCATTAGATACTGTTGCGATCTTAATCTCAGGATTTAAAATCTCTACATCACTATCATGTGTGATGTCACTTGCAGTAACTTCGCCTTCATCTTTTACATCAATCTCTAATGTTTTATCTTCTTCAGAATAAATTTTCAATGCTAGTTTTTTGATGTTCATGATAATTGTTGAAACATCTTCTACAACATTATCTATTGCTGAGAATTCATGTAATACACCTTCGATTTCGATGTATTTAACGGCTGCACCTGGTAATGAAGATAGTAGGATACGACGTAAGGAGTTTCCTAGTGTAGTACCGTAGCCACGTTCTAGTGGTTCAACAACGAACTTACCGAATTTAGCATCTTCACTAATTTCAATTGTTTCAATTCTAGGTTTTTCGATTTCAATCATTTACAAATATCCTCCTTGATTACGTCGACTTGAATTGTACTGTGTTTCTCAGTGACTTGCGACAATAACGATAATATTATACGCGACGACGTTTTGGTGGACGACAACCATTATGTGGTACTGGAGTAACGTCACGGATTGCAGTTACATCTAATCCAGCTGATTGTAATGCACGGATCGCTGATTCACGACCTGGGCCAGGACCTTTAACTGTAACTTCAACAGTTTTCAAACCATGTTCCATAGCTGTTTTAGCTGCAGTTTCTGATGCCATTTGTGCTGCGAATGGTGTTGATTTTTTTGATCCTTTAAATCCAAGTGCACCTGCTGATGACCATGATAAAGCATTACCAAATTCATCAGTAATAGTTACGATTGTATTATTGAATGTTGAGCGGATATGTGCTACACCATTCTCAATATTCTTTTTCACTCTACGTTTACGAGATACTTGTTTACGTGCCATTTAAAATTTGCCTCCTTTACCTATTATTTTTTCTTGTTAGCTACAGTTTTAACTGGGCCTTTACGAGTACGAGCATTGTTTTTTGTTTTTTGTCCGCGTACTGGTAATCCACGACGGTGACGGATACCACGGTATGATGAGATTTCCATTAAACGTTTAATGTTTAAGTTTTGCTCACGACGTAAGTCACCTTCTACTTTATAATTGTCGATTACTTCACGGATACGACCTAATTCGTCATCAGTTAAGTCTTTAACGCGTGTATCTGCAGATACATTTGCTTCTTCAACAATTTTTTGAGCTGTAGTAGTACCGATACCATATACATAAGTTAACGAAATAACAATACGTTTTTCACGTGGAATATCTACTCCTGCTATACGTGCCATAATTATTTACACCTCTCTTTATTAACCTTGTCTTTGTTTGTGTTTTGGATTGCTACAAATTACCATTACTTTACCTTTACGTTTAATGACTTTACATTTTTCGCAAATTGGTTTTACTGATGGTCTTACTTTCATTTTAATACCTCCCTATATTATGGAGTGACGATTATTTATAACGATACGTAATTCTTCCGCGTGTTAAATCATACGGAGACATTTCTACAGTTACTTTGTCGCCAGGTAGAATTCGAATATAATTCATTCTGATTTTACCACTAACGTGAGCTAAAATCTCATGACCATTTTCTAATTCTACTTTAAACATTGCATTTGGTAAAGTATCTAATACTGTACCTTCTAATTCAATAACATCTTGCTTAGCCATTTATTAACTTCCCCCTTTTTACAATAGTTGGTTATCGTCTAAGATCAACTCTAACCCTACGAGTCTATAAGTGTTGTTAATAAGTTCAACAAAATTAAAATGAATTACTATATCGCATTGTCACTCTTTTTCGTTTATACTCTTGGCATTACATAGACCGTACAAAGTTGATACTATTTTAGATTCTCAAGAATATCGATTACGTTTGAAGTAACCTCGTTAATATCTTTTGAACCATCAATGTTTTTCAATACATTTTCATTATCATAGTATTCTAGGATTGGCTTAGATTGTTTCACATTGACATTTAAACGATTTGCAACTGTCTCTGGGTTGTCATCTTCACGTTGGTATAATTTACCACCGTCAATATCACAAATGCCATCAACTTTTGGAGGATTGAATACAAGATGATAAGTGTGCCCGCATTTTTCGCAAATTCTACGACCAGTAAGGCGGTTCATTAATTCTTCTTCAGGTACCTCTATATTGATAACAGCATCAATTTTTCTATCTAATTCTTGCATGATTTCACTTAATGCTTTTGCTTGTTCAATAGTACGAGGAAAGCCGTCAAGTAAGAATCCTTTTTTTGCATCGTCTTCAGAAATTCTTTCTTTTACGATGCCCACAGTAACTTCATCAGGGACTAATTCTCCACGATCCATGTATGATTTAGCTTCTTTGCCTAAATCCGTTTCATCTTTAATCGCTTTTCTGAACATGTCTCCAGTAGATATGTGTGGAATTGGGAATTTCTTAACAATTTCACTCGCTTGAGTTCCTTTACCCGCGCCAGGTAAACCCATTAAAATGATATTCATAAGTGCCCTCCTACAATTTATCTACCACCAAAGCCTCTATAATCTTTTTGACTCACTTGAGCTTCAAGACTCTTCATTGTTTCAATCGCAACACCAATTACGATAAGTAGACTTGTACCACCGACTTGAATCGATTGTGGTAAGTCCATCACCTTAGTAGCAATGATTGGTAGTATAGCAACGACAGCTAAGAATATTGATCCTACAAAGGTCAATCTGTAGAGAACTTTAGTAATATATTTTTTTGTTTGTTCGCCAGGTCTAATACCTGGAACATAACTTCCTTGTTTTTTAAGGTTATCAGACATCTTTTCAGGATTGACTTGTACAAATGCATAGAAATATGCAAATGCAATAATAAGGATTACATAAACAATCATCCCTATATTATTCGATGGATTTGCAACGTCAGATACTTTTTGCGCCCAACTTGCATCAGGGAAGAACAAAGTTAATGTTCTTGGTAATAAGAAGAACGCCATTGCAAAGATGACTGGGATAACCCCTGCAGAGTTAACTTTCAAAGGTAAATATGTTGCTTGTGAACCTAATCGTTGTGCAGACTGTTTTTTCGCATATTGAATTGGTATTTTTCTAATAGCTTGTAGTACGAATATTGCACCAACTGTTAGCAATATCATTCCAACAATTAACCCAATAACTTTTAACCATGCTAAAGTTGTGTCATCTTGTCCTACAAAGGACTGTTGGTAAAACTGGATTAATGATGAAGGTAATGAAGATAAAATACCTCCAAAGATAATGATGGAAATACCATTACCAACACCGAATTGAGTGATTTGTTCACCTATCCAAATTAAAAACGCTGTTCCAGCTGTTAATACAACAGCTATTGTCAGGTAGCTTATTACGGACTGATCCATAATAAGTTGACCTTGTAAATAATTATTAAATTGGAACGCCATTCCTATTGATTGGATAAAAGCAAGTACAATCGCAAAATAACGGGTTACGTTATTAAGTTTCTTTCTACCTGCATCACCTTGTTTTGCCCACTCTGAAAACTTTGGAACAATATCCATTTGTAATAACTGCATCACAATTGATGCAGTAATATATGGCATTATACCCATGGCAAAGATAGAAAAGTTCTGCAAGGCTCCGCCACCAAACGTATTCAGTAAGTCAGTGACACCTTGAGAACCTTGTTGACTGTCAAAAGCAGCTGGATTTACGCCAGGTGCTGGAATATAAGTACCTATTTTAAAAATAACTAACATTGCGAGCGTAAAAAAGATCTTGTTACGAACTTCTTTTGTAGTAAAGAAGCTCACAAGCGTTTGAAACATTAGATCACCTCGTGTGCTCCGCCTTTAGCATCAATAGCTTCTGCTGCAGAAGCAGAGAATTTGTTAGCTTTCACTGTTAACTTCTTGTCAAGTGAACCATTACCTAGTACTTTAATACCAGATTTTTCACTTTTAACTACACCAGATTCTACTAATAAAGCAGGAGTTACTTCAGTACCATCCTCAAATTTATTAAGTTGGTCTAAGTTAACAATAGCATATTCTTTGCGGTTAATGTTAGTAAAACCTCGTTTTGGTAAACGGCGGAATAAAGGTAATTGTCCACCTTCAAATCCTGGTCTGATACTACCACCTGAACGCGCTTTTTGTCCTTTTTGTCCACGACCACTAGTTTTACCGTTACCAGTAGCTGCACCACGACCTACGCGGTTACGAACTTTACGAGAACCTTCTGCTGGTTTTAACTCATGTAATTTCATTTCGGCACCTCCTTAATTATTTTTCTTCTACTGTCACTAAGTGACTTACTTTGTTGATTTGCCCACGAATAGCAGGGTTATCTTCAACAACTACTGAAGAGTTTGTTTTTTTCAAACCTAAAGCTTCAACAGTTTTACGTTGTGTTTCTGGACGACCTATAACACTACGAGTGAGGGTAATTTGTAATTTAGCCATAACTTATTTTCCCTCCTTAATTATATAATTCTTCTACTGACTTGCCACGTAATTTCGCAACTTGTTCAGCATTTTTAAGGTTTTGTAATCCATTAATTGTTGCACGCACCATGTTAATTGGTGTGTTTGAACCTAAAGATTTACTTAAGATATCAGTGATACCTGCTAGTTCTAATACCGCACGAACAGGACCACCCGCAATAACACCAGTACCAGGTGCAGCCGGTTTCATTAATACACTACCTGAACTGAATTGTCCAGTGATCATGTGAGGAGTTGTACCTTCGACACGTGGAACTTCAACTAAGTTTTTCTTAGCTGCTTCAACTGCTTTTTTGATTGCTTCAGGTACCTCTTGTGCTTTACCAGTACCGAATCCAACGCGACCGTTTTTATCTCCAACTACTACTAAAGCGCTGAAACGGAAACTACGACCACCTTTTACAACTTTTGCAACACGATTAATTGTAACAACGCGTTCTTCAAATTCTTTCGCTTCTTCTCTACGAGCCATGTAAATGTCCCTCCTTTAAATTAAAATTCTAAACCATTTTCACGAGCTGCTTCTGCTAATGCTTTAACACGTCCGTGATATAAATATCCTCCGCGGTCAAATACAATTGTTTTTACGCCTTTTTCATTTGCTCTTTTAGCAATTGTTTCGCCGACTTTAGCTGATAAATCAACTTTAGATCCAGTTTCATTAGCTAGATCTTTTTCTTGTGTTGAAGCTTGTGCTAATGTTTTGCCATTAACATCATCGATAACTTGTGCATAAATGTGTTTGTTTGAACGATAAACATTTAGACGTGGTTTTTCAGCAGTGCCAGACAATTTGTTACGGACACGTGCATGTCTTTTCAAACGCACTTTGTTTTTATCAATTTTGCTGATCATTTTATTACTCCTTTCTTCTGAAAGTTATTTATTATTTACCAGTTTTACCTTCTTTACGGCGAACGTATTCACCTTGGTAACGGATTCCTTTACCTTTGTAAGGTTCTGGAGGTCTTACTGAACGGATGTTTGAAGCAATCGCTCCAACTTGTTCTTTTGAAATACCTTCTACAGTTACTGTAGTGTTTTTATCAACACCGAAAGTGATTCCATCTTCAGCTTTAAATTCAACTGGATGTGAGTATCCAACGTTTAATACTAGGTCATTACCTTGCATTTGAGCACGGTAACCAACACCTACAAGCTCAAGTGTTTTTTTATAACCATCTTTAACACCTAGAATCATATTATTAATCAAAGCACGAGTTGTACCATGAACTGTTCTATCATTTTGAGAATCAGTTGGTCTTACAACTTCTAATGTGTTTTCATCTTGCTTATATGTCATTCTTTCATTCATTGTTTGTGATAATTCGCCTTTTGGACCTTTAACAGAAACTGTATTTCCTTCGATAGTTACTGTAACGTCACTAGGAATGTCAATAATTTTTTTACCAACACGACTCATGTTATCGCACCTCCTTGTTATTAATTATTACCAAACGTAACCTAAGATTTCTCCACCAATATTACGTTTTCTTGCTTCTTTATCAGTGATTACACCTTCAGAAGTAGAAACTAATGCAATACCTAAACCATTTAATACTTTAGGTACTTCGTTTGCTTTAGCATAAACACGTAAACCTGGTTTTGAGATACGTTTTAATCCAGTGATAACACGTTCATTGTTTTGACCATATTTAAGGAATAAACGGATAACCCCTTGTTTATCGTCTTCAACGTATTCTACGTTTTTAATGAAACCTTCACTTTTTAATATTTCAGCAATTTCTTTTTTAATATTTGATGCAGGTAGTTCTAACTTATCGTGACGCACCATGTTTGCGTTTCTTACACGAGTTAGCATATCTGCAATTGGATCGTTGATTGTCATTGAATGTTGCCTCCTTTCAGACTTTTTTCTATTACCAGCTAGCTTTACGAACGCCAGGGATTTGGCCTTTATAAGCTAATTCACGGAAACAAATACGGCATAATTTAAATTTACGATATACAGAATGTGGACGACCACAACGTTCACAACGCGTATATTCACGTACTTGGAACTTTTGTTTTTTTTGTTGCTTAGCAACCATTGAACTTTTAGCCACTTAATTAGCCTCCTTTAGAGATTATTTTTGAAATGGCATACCGAATTGTGTTAACAATTCACGAGCTTCCTCGTCAGTGTTAGCAGTTGTTACGATAACGATATCCATTCCTCGTATTTTACTTACTCGGTCGTAGTCGATTTCAGGGAAAATTAATTGTTCTTTAACACCTAAAGTGTAGTTACCTCTACCGTCAAATGCAGATTTTGATACACCACGGAAGTCACGAACACGTGGAAGTGATACCGCAATTAATTTATCTAAAAAGTCATACATTCTTTCACCGCGTAAAGTTACTTTAGCACCGATTGGCATACCTTCACGCAAACGGAATGTAGCGACAGATTTTTTCGCTTTAGTTACTAATGGTTTTTGACCAGTGATAGCTTGTAATTCTTCTACAGCATCATCTAATACTTTAGAGTTTTGTACAGCATCACCAACACCCATGTTTACTACAATTTTTTCTATTTTTGGTACTTCCATTACAGAACTATAGTTGAATTTTTTTACTAAGTCCGTTGTAACTTCAGTATTAAATTTTTCTTTTAAACGATTCACAGTGGATCCTCCTTTCAATTAATTATTCATTATTAGATTTAATTTCTTCGCCAGATTTTTTTGCAATTCTAACTTTTTTACCGTCTTCGAATTTGTAACCTACACGAGTAGGTTCATTCGTTTTAGGGTCTAATAATTGTACATTAGAAACATGGATTGCTGCCTCTGTTTCTAAGATTCCACCTTCAGGATTAAATTGAGTTGGTTTTTGGTGTTTTTTAATAGTGTTAACACCTTCCACAACGACACGGTCTTTTTTAGGTTCAGTAGCTACTACTTTACCTTCTTTACCTTTGTCTTTACCTGCGATAACTTTTACGTTGTCACCTTTTTTGATATGCATGTGTGGCACCTCCTTAAATTTATATATTTATAAATAGTTTATTAAAGTACTTCTGGAGCTAATGATACAATTTTCATGAAATTACCTTCACGTAATTCACGCGCAACTGGTCCAAAAATACGAGTACCACGTGGGCCTTTGTCGTCACGAATGATGACACATGCATTTTCATCAAATTTGATATATGAACCGTCATTACGACGTACACCTGATTTAGTACGTACAACAACAGCTTTAACTACTTCACCTTTTTTGACAACGCCGCCTGGTGTAGCATGTTTAACAGTAACGACAATTACGTCACCAATGTTCGCTGTTTTACGACCAGATCCACCTAATACTTTGACTGTAAGTACTTCACGTGCACCAGAGTTATCTGCTACTTTTAATCGTGTTTCTTGTTGGATCATGAGTTAAACCTCCTTTATCTTCACTGTTTATTAAATAATTACTGATTCTTCAACAATATCTACTAAACGGAAACGCTTAGTTGCTGATAAAGGACGTGTTTCTTGAATCTTAACGATGTCCCCTAATTTAGCTGAGTTGTTTTCATCATGTGTTTTGTATTTTTTAGAGTATTTTACTCGTTTGCCATATAGTTTGTGTGTTTTGTATGTTTCAACAAGTACAGTTACTGTTTTATCCATTTTATCGGAAACGACTCTACCTACATAAACTTTACGATCATTTCTTTCGCTCACTTTAGTAACCTCCTCTTTCAATTTGATTATTGATTAGCCTTACCTTGTTCAATTTCTCTTTCACGAGCAACAGTTTTTAGACGTGCAATCGTTTTTCTTACTGTACGAATACGTGCAGTTTCCTCTAATTGTCCTGTAGCTAACTGAAAGCGTAGGTTAAAAAGCTCCTCTTTTGAAGATTTGATTTGTTCTTCGATTTCAGAAGTGGTTAAGTCTCTAATTTCCTTAGCTTTCATTTGTTTCACCACCCAATTCTTCACGTTTTACAAACTTAGTTTTAACTGGAAGTTTGTGACTAGCTAAACGTAATGCTTCACGCGCAACTTCTTCGTTTACGCCTGCAACTTCAAATAAAATTCTACCTGGTTTTGCAACAGCAATCCAGCCTTCAACGGCACCTTTACCAGCACCCATACGAACTTCTAAAGGTTTTTTAGTGTAAGGTGTGTGTGGGAAGATTTTGATCCAAACTTTCCCGCCACGTTTCATATAACGAGTCATTGCAATACGAGCTGATTCGATTTGACGAGATGTGATCCAAGACGTTGTAGTTGCTTGTAAACCATACTCACCAAATGTTACATAGTTACCGCCTTTAGAACGACCAGTTGTTTTAGGACGATGTTGACGACGATATTTAACACGTTTTGGTAGTAACATTATTATTTTCCTCCTTCACTAGTGTTCTTAGTAGGAAGAACTTCTCCACGATAAATCCACACTTTGACACCTAACTTACCATAAGTTGTGTCTGCTTCTGCGTGTGCATAGCCTATGTCAGCACGTAGTGTATGAAGTGGAACAGTTCCTTCTGAATATTGTTCTGCACGAGCGATATCAGCACCAGCTAAACGACCAGATACTTGTGTTTTGATACCTTTAGCGCCTTGTTTCATCGCTCTTGTAATAGCTTGTTTTTGTACACGACGGAAAGATGCACGATTTTCTAATTGACGCGCAATGTTTTCCGCTACCAATTTAGCATCTAAATCTACTTTTTTGATTTCAATTACGTTGATGTGTACTTTTTTATTTGTTAATGAATTTAATTTGTTACGAAGTTTTTCTATTTCTGAACCGCCTTTACCGATTACCATACCAGGTTTACCAGTGTGAATAGCGATGTTGATACGATTAGCAGCACGTTCAATTTCTACATGAGAAACTGAAGCTTCACTTAATGCGTTATCAATAAACTTACGGATTTTTAAATCTTCGTGTAATAATGATGCGAAGTCTTTTTCTGCATACCATTTAGCTTCCCAATCACGGATTACACCGACACGAAGTCCAATTGGATTAATTTTTTGACCCACAGTGTTCCCTCCTTAAGATTTTATTAAGCTTCTTTAGCTTCTTCTTTACCGTCACTTACGACGATTGTAATGTGGCTTGTACGTTTGTTGATCGCACTTGCACTACCTTGTGCACGTGGACGGAAACGTTTTAAAGTTGGTCCTTCATTAGCATAAGCTTCTTTAACTATTAACTCATCTGTGTTCATGTCATAGTTATGTTCTGCATTAGCTAAAGCGGACATTAATAATTTCTCAATTACTGGTGATGAAGCCTTGTTTGTTAATTTCAAAATCGCTATCGCTTCACCAGCGCTTTTGCCTCTAATTAGATCTAATACTAATCTAACTTTACGAGGTGCGATTCTTATTGTTTTAGCAACCGCTTTTGCTTCCATTCCAATTTCCTCCTCTACCTGTTAGATATTATCTTCTTGTTTTTTTATCGTCTGCAACGTGACCTTTAAATGTACGTGTTGGTGCAAACTCTCCAAGTTTATGACCAACCATATCTTCTGTTACAAATACAGGCACATGTTTACGTCCATCATATACAGCGAATGTATGTCCGATGAAATCAGGGAAAATAGTTGAACGACGTGACCAAGTTTTGATTACTTGTTTTTTCTCGCTTCCGCTTTGAGCTTCAACCTTTTTCATTAGGTGATCGTCAACGAAAGGTCCTTTTTTAATACTACGAGCCATAGTGGCGCCTCCCTTCTTATTATGTGCGTGCAGCGGTTAAGCCGCACACCCAAATAAGTTATTTTTATTTTTTCTTACGTCCACGAACGATAAGTTTATCTGATGATTTTTTACCGCGACGTGTTTTCTTACCAAGTGTTGGTTTGCCCCAAGGTGACATTGGAGAAGGCATACCGATTGGTGCGCGTCCTTCACCACCACCGTGTGGGTGATCGTTAGGGTTCATTACAGAACCACGAACTGTTGGACGGATACCTTTCCATCTTGAACGTCCAGCTTTACCAACGTTAACAAGTTCATGTTGGATATTACCAACTTGTCCAATAGTAGCACGGCAAGTTGAAAGAATCATACGTACTTCGCCAGATCTTAATCTGATTAATACATATTTACCTTCTTTACCTAATACTTGTGCACTTGCACCAGCAGAACGAGCGATTTGTCCACCTCTACCAGGTTTCAACTCGATATTATGGATAACAGTACCTACTGGAATATTTTGTAGTGGTAGTGCATTACCTACTTTAATATCTGCTTCTGCACCACTTTCAAGTGTTTGACCTACTTTTAAGTTTTTAGGTGCAATAATATAACGTTTTTCTCCATCAGCGTAAAATAACAATGCGATATTTGCTGAACGGTTTGGATCATATTGAATTGAATCAACTTTTGCTTGGATACCATCTTTGTTACGTTTGAAATCAATTACACGATATTGACGTTTGTGTCCACCGCCATGATGGCGTACAGTCAATTTACCTTGATGATTTCGTCCCGCTCTTTTCGGTAGCGGTTGTAATAGTGACTTTTCAGGAGTAGTTTTCGTAATTTCAGCGAAATCTAAACTAGTCATATTACGACGACCGTTAGTAATTGGCTTATATTTTTTTAGAGCCATTGTCGTTTACCTCCTTATTGGTAATTTTTTAGTTAAATAGATCGATTGATCCTTCTTTTAATTTAACGATTGCTACGCGTCGTTTGTTTGTATAGCCTTGGTAACGGCCCATACGTTTTTTCTTTGGTTTGTAGTTAATAATATTCACATTATCAACTTTTACATCAAAGATTTCTTCTACAGCGATTTTTACTTGTGTTTTATTCGCACGAGTATCAACATCGAATGTATATTTGTCTTCAGCCATTGCAACTGAAGATTTTTCAGTGATTACGGGGCGCTTAAGAACGTCTCTTGCTTCCATTATCCGAGCACCTCCTCAACTTTTTTAGCAGCTGCTTCTGTGATTACGACACTGTCAGCGCTTGTTAAATCTAGAACGTTTAAACCTTGTGCAGTTGTTACTTGAACACCTGGGATGTTACGTGCTGAAAGTGCAACATTTACATCTTCAGATTCAGTGATCACTAACACTTTTGTAGGTTGTTCTAAGTTAGAAAGTACAGTTTTGAATTCTTTTGTTTTCGGAGTTTCAAAACTTAATGTATCTACAATTGTTAAGCTATTTTCTTGTGCTTTGAAAGATAATGCTGAGCGTAAAGCTAAACGACGCATTTTCTTAGGCATTTTGTAAGCATAGCTTCTTGGTGTTGGTCCGAATACGATACCACCACCACGCCATTGTGGCGCACGAATAGTACCTTGACGCGCACGTCCTGTACCTTTTTGTCTCCATGGTTTACGTCCACCACCACGTACTGCTGAACGGTTCTTAACAGCATGTGTACCTTGGCGTAATGAAGCACGTTGTAAATTAATTGCTTCAAAAAGAACGTTGTTGTTTGGTTCGATTGCAAATACTGCATCGCTTAATTCAACTGAACCTGATTTAGTTCCATCTACTTTTAATACATCATAATTTGCCATTATGCATTTCCTCCTTTCGCTCTATAATTATTTATTACCTTTAATTGATGAAGAAATTTCTAAGAATCCTTTTTTCGGACCTGGTACGTTACCTTTTACTAAGATAACTTTGTTTTCAGCGTCAACTTGAACTACTTCTAAGTTTTGGACTGTTACTGTGTTTCCACCCATACGTCCTGGCATTTTTTGTCCTTTGAAAACTTTTGAAGCATCAGATGCCATACCTACTGAACCAGGTGATCTATGGAAATGGGAACCATGTGACATTGGTCCACGTGCTTGGTTATGGCGCTTGATAGCACCTTGGAATCCTTTACCTTTAGATACGCCAGTTACATCGATGATGTCACCAGCTTCAAACGTTTCAACTGAGACTTCTTGACCTACTTCGTATTCATCAACATTGACGTTTCTGAATTCACGAATGAAGCGCTTAGGTGCTGAGCTCGCTTTTTTAGCGTGACCTTCAGCTGGCTTATTAGCATATTTGCTTGATTTGCTTCCTTTTTTGTAAGCTGCTTTATCAGCATAACCTACTTGGATTGCATTATAGCCATCTACTTCTTCAGTTTTCTTTTGTAATACTACGTTTTCACTAGCTTCTACTACTGTTACAGGGATTAAATCACCGTTTTCTCCGAAAACTTGTGTCATCCCGATTTTTCTTCCTAAGATTCCTTTGGTCATCGAAAGTCCACCTCCTAAATTTTTCTATTATAATTTGATTTCGATGTCTACACCAGATGGTAAGTTTAAGCCCATAAGAGCATCTACTGTTTTAGGTGTAGGGTTAACAATATCGATTAAGCGTTTATGTGTACGTTGTTCGAATTGTTCACGTGAATCTTTATACTTATGCACGGCACGAATTACAGTGTAAACTGATCTTTCAGTCGGTAACGGAATTGGTCCAGAAACATCTGCACCAGAACGTTTTGCTGTTTCAACAATTTTTTCTGAAGATTGATCGATAACTCTGTGATCATAAGCTTTTAATCTGATTCTGATTTTTTGTTTTGCCATAATTTTCCCTCCTTATTCGTCTACATTTAAGTGATAGACTTCTCCACGAAAACTATCTCACACAGCGCCATGGCAAAGCGGCCGGGTGTGTCAGTAACCTTTCGCTTCATCGCGTGTTCTTAAAGTCCAACAATAGATATGTTACATGAAAAGCAGTGATTTATCAAGCTTTTCTGCAAAAGTTTTTACTATTTGCCTAACACATACCTTGTTATTATACTTGAACTACTTATTCAGTTCAACCTCTTTTCGGAAATTTTTGATGTTTGTAATTTTAATTGATTATTTGTTCTTTTTTATTTCTATTTCATTTATTTCGTTTATACTATTATTTAGTTAGGAGTGAATATTAATGAAAAGTGGTATTCGTACAACGCTTATAATTTTGAGTTTAATATTAATTGTTGGTGAGTTTATATATGGTATTCCGTTTTTAGGTGGGAGTATTATTTTTAGTTTTGGTTGGCAACCTTTATTAATCAATGCATTGCTCTACTTTGTAATCGTGATTATATTAGTCGTCGATAAACAAAATTCTATTAAACCAATGTTAGTGATTCCTTTATTAGGTGTTTTCGGTTCCTTTTTAGCATTTGTACCTTTTGTTGGTATGATTGTGCATTGGATTTTATTCTTTTTAATGTTGTTCTTTGTGTTAATTATTTTTTCGACACCACTTTATGTTCCAAATAAACATGCAAAAGTTGTTTATACACAACACAAACAAGAGAATAAGAAATTTTAAAAATATATAGTTATGATAGCTATATTATAATGAAGAAACACATCCTTTTTTATAAAATTTTTATTAGTAATAAGTGCTTACAAAAAAATCCTTTTGCTGCGATACGAAACGCTGCAAAAGGATTTCTATTTAGCCGTGAACAAATACAAAATATAATATAAACAATATCATTAAAGCATACATGATTGGGTGGACTTCTTTATGTCTTTTAGAAATCAACATAGTGATTGGATAAAAGATGAAACCACAAGCAATACCAGTTGCGATTGAATAAGATAATGGCATCATAATGATCGTGATAAATGCCGGTACGGCAACTTCGAATTTTTTCCAATCTATTTCCGTAAAATTGGCAGCCATCAACACACCCACGACTACAAGCGCTGGCGTAGTCACTGCACTTGTTACTACTTCCATTAAAGGACTAAAAAATATCGCTAATAGGAAACAAAAACCTGTAACAACACTAGCAAATCCAGTACGCGCCCCTACAGCGACACCTGAAGTAGATTCAATATAGGAAGTTGTTGTTGTCGTACCAAAAATTGAACCAACTATCGTTGCTAATGAATCAGAAAATAATGCGCGTCCAGCTCTCGGTAATTTATTATTCTTCATCATACCTGCTTGTGTTGCTACTGCAACAAGTGTACCTGCAGTATCGAAGAAATCTATAAATAAAAACGTTAAAATTACAATTAAAAATTGCACAGTGAACAACTGACCGGGATCTTTGAATGCTTCAAAAGCGGCTCCAAAAGTAGGTTCAATACTTGGTACTTTGCCTACAATGCCACTTGGTGTATGTATTAATCCTGTAAGCATACCTAAAATAGATGTTAGTACCATACCAATAAATATAGCACCAGGTACTCTAACAGCATACAGAATCACTGTTATTATAATCCCAAATATTGTTAACAATACTGGACCATCAGTTATATGACCCAAAGTCACTAATGTAGAATCATTATTAGTAATAATTCCTGAGCTTTGTAATCCTACAAAGGTAATAAACAAACCTATACCCGCTGAAACCGCCATTTTCATTTGATAGGGTATTGCATTAATAATGGTCTCTCTTAAACCTGTCATAGTCAGTATTGCAAAAACTACACCAGAGAATAACACACCAGTCAAACCTACTTGCCATGGAATTCCCATTGTTAACACCACTGTAAATGCGAAAAACGCATTTAAGCCCATACCGGGTGCTAAGGCAATTGGATACCTAGCTATCAAGCCCATGAATAACGAACCAACAAACGCTGCTAGTGCTGTAGCAACAAAAATAGCACCTTGATCCATTTTCATATTTTCTGAAACACCTTTTACGCCTGCTAAACTTAGTACTTGAGGGTTGACAGCTAAGATATATGCCATTGACAAGAAAGTTGTAAGCCCACCAAGTATCTCTTTCTTATAGTTTGTTTTATGTTTTTCAAACTTGAAATACTTTTTCACGGTTTAGTTCTCCTTTTTTTAAAATACCTACACATTCTAATACCAATTTCATTATTTTACAATAGCAAACACGAACTTCTTGTCAAAATTAATGCTATTCGTTCGATTAATTTAAAATTTCAAACCTTTTAACGCATCTTGAAATGGATTGTTCTCTAAGCCATCATTGTTATTCATATATTTTTTTAAATCTTTTTTGTTTACTTTATCTGATTTTTTATTTTTATGACGTTTATCCATTTGTGCTTGTGTTTCAGTATGTCCGCACACACAACGATATACTGCTTCTTTTCCTTTTCCAAACAACATCATTTTTTTATGGCAATTTGGACAACGCGCATTGGTTTTTCTTTGAATATTCTTTTTAGTTTTACATTTCGGATCCTGACAAACCAGCATTTGTCCATTTTTAGTTTTAACTTTAATCATAAATTTGCCACATGTAGGACATTCCGTTGTGGTTAAATTATCGTGTTTATAATTCTGTTCGCTTTCTTTTATTTCACTGACAACTTCATGTGTGAAATTTTTCATCTCAGATATAAATTGATTGGCATTATATTTACCTTGTTCTATTAAAGATAGTTTTTCTTCCCACTCAGCAGTTAATAGCGGAGATGTTAATTTTTGTGGTGCAAGCTCTAGTATTTGTTTTCCTTTAGAGGTAACTTTGATTTTACCGTCACGTGATTCGATTGCATTCATATTAAATAATTTTTCAATGATATCTGCTCTAGTCGCAACTGTTCCAATTCCACCTGTTTCTTTTAATGTTTCATTATATTTTTTATTGTTTAATTTAAAGAATTTTTGTGGGCTTTCCATCGCTTTTAATAATGTACCTTCATTAAAATATGAAGGTGGCGTTGTTTCATGGTGCTCAATTTTAGCTTGTGTGATATGCAATTTGGATGATTTTGTTAATTTTTCTATTTGCTCGTTTACTGATGCTTCAGTTTCATAAATCGCTTTAAACCCTAATTTTTTAGTAATTTTATCTTTAAATTCGAATTTATATTTCCCACTTACAATTTGGATTGATACAGCCTCGTATTCGTGTGGGGGCATAAGATTTTCTAAAAATCTTTGAGCAATCATCAGATAAATTTTTGTTTCACGTTGGGTTAGTTGATTCATATCTGGACGTACTTCTGTTGGAATAATTGCATGGTGGTCTGATACTTTTTGATTATTTATAAATTTTTCATTTATTGAAAAAGATTGTGTTAATTGTTTTTTTGCAATTTCTTTTAACGATGTGCCCATAATAGCTTGTATTCTATCTTTTAGTGTATTTACCATATCATCAGTTAAATAATTAGAATCTGTTCGTGGGTATGTTACTAGTTTATGTCTTTCATACAAAGTCTGTAAAACATTCAATGTTTCTTTTGGACCATAGTGATAACGTTTGTATGCCTCTTGTTGCAAGTCTGTTAAACTGAACAGTTTAGGTGCATAGGACTTTTTATGTTTTTTATTAATACTTTCAATCAAACCGTCTTTCTCACTGATTTCACTTTTTATCTTTTCAAAAACTGATTTATCATTACTTGTCTCTGGCGTCACACATTGGAATGTAAGCCCCCCAGCAACAATATTCATTTTAAAATAAGTTTGTGGAGAAAAGTGATTAATTTCGTTTTGTCTCATTTGAACGAGTTGTATCGTCGGTGTCTGAACTCTACCGAGAGACAATTGTGCATCATATTTCGTAGTTAATGCACGCGTTGCATTGATACCAACAATCCAGTCTGCCTCACTTCGAGCAAGTGCTGCATAATATAAATTGTTAAATTTACGACCATCTTGTAATTTTGAAAAGCCATCTTTAATTGCTTTTTTTGTTACTGAACTAATCCACAACCTTTTAATCGGTTTCTTATTATGAGATTTATCCAAAATTAAACGCGCAACAAGTTCACCTTCTCTACCGGCATCTGTTGCGATAATAATATCTTTTGTGTTTTTGTTATTGATTAATGATTGTACAATAGAAAATTGTTTTTTGGTCTTACTTATGACAACCGTCTTCATACGGTTAGGTATAATAGGGAGATCGTTAAGTTTCCATTCTTTATAATTATTATCATATTGTTCTGGCGTAGCATTTGTAACTAAATGCCCCAATGCCCAAGTCACAATATATTTATTATTTTCAAAGTAACCATTACGTTTATCATTTATATTCAATGCTTGCGCAATATCTCTACCTACAGAAGGTTTTTCTGCAATAATGAGTGATTTCATAATTTCGTCCTTTCAGTTCAATGATATTCTTATTGTAACATGTATATAGCACATCAAAACTTCCATTTACATGAAAAAGTTCTTATAATTAACTTAATAGTTCATCATATGGAGGTATTATATGAAAACAACAAATCCGAACGATGTCGATCAAATCTTGGAATTTTTGAATAATGCTAACTATCAATCTGCTTCTTATTTGTACAAATTACCACAAATGCATAATGATATTAGGTCTGTTATTACCAATGCAATACAGAATCCTGGTGTATTTGCACAAGTGAACAATCAAGATGAAATTACAATATTACTTTTAGCTTTAAAGTACGAAGATAATAAATATAAAGTATTAGGCCCATTCATACACAAAAATATTACGCCTACTATCGAAGAAATGACACAACTTTTTGATGCTTTAGCTCAAAGTAAACCTGATACTGCAAATTTTAATTTTTCTTTTGAAGAACATGAACAAGAATACTTACCGTTTATGAAATCATTAGGTGCATCCTATAGCTTTACTGACTACTATCTCATTTCTACAAAAGATATTGGAAATGTTGGTAATGAACAAAATATTATTGAATATCAACCTGCGTTCTATCCTTATTTTAGTAAATTACATGATCAAACATTTAAACATGATGTAATGACTGCTGATGAAATTGTAAAATCATTAGATGAGTACCATCGCCTATTTATATTCATGTCTGAAGGATTATTAAAAGGTTATTTATATCTTGAAATCGCTGAAAACAACCATATAGCTGAAATCAAATACTTTTCTTCGCACTCTGATTACAGATTAATGGGGATTGCTTTTGATTTACTATCATATTCTCTACATTTTGCTTTTTCAACTTTTGATATTGATAAGATATATTTTAAAATACGCAGTAAAAATACTACACTTGTTGAGCGTTTCAACGAATTAGGTTTTAACATTAATTATGAATATAAAAAATTCAAGTACGTAGCGGCATACATTTAAATTATAAGTGTTTTATATTTTTACATTTTTAATATCCATCTAGACTATTTTAAAAATTAAAAAGCTGAACTGTAATCTAATATTTTTACTATTCGATACCTTTAGTTTAAAATGAGTGTCTAGGGCAATCTTCAGTGATTGTTTTATAAAGGGAAAGTAAAAATAAATAGAGAGTGAGTGAAGCTTAATTATGGATTTATTAATTGCCCTGCTCCCAGCATTATTTTGGGGAAGTGTTGTTCTAATTAATGTACTCGTTGGTGGTGGCCCTTACAATCAAATCAGAGGGACTACTTTCGGTGCACTTATCATAGGTATCTTATTATTACTTACTGGCAATACAAAATTCGATGACCCCATCGTCATTATTGTAGGTTTAATATCTGGTGCTTTTTGGGCATTAGGACAAGGTTATCAATTAAAATCAGTCAGTTTAATTGGCGTATCTAAAACAATGCCAATTTCAACAGGGTTACAACTTGTAGGTACCACTTTATTTAGTGCTATATTTTTAGGTGAATGGAGTACTGGCACACAAGTAATTCTTGGCTTAGTTGCAATGATTTTACTTGTTGGCGGTATTGCGCTTACTTCAATTAAAGGTAAAAATGAAGCTTCAGAAAGTACGAAAAACTTTGGTAAAGCAATTCCTATCTTGTTAATTTCCACTGTAGGTTATGTCGTCTATGTTGTAGTTGCACAAATTTTTGGTGTTGATGGTATGAATGCCCTATTTTTCCAATCTATTGGTATGGCAATAGGTGGATTAATATTATCAGCTAAACATGAAACTACGATTAGAAGTACAGTTTGGAACCTGATACCAGGTGTCATATGGGGTATAGGTAACTTGTTTATGTTCTATTCACAACCAAAAGTAGGTGTGGCGACAAGTTTCTCATTTTCACAATTATTAGTAATTGTTTCTACACTTGGTGGCATTTTCCTTTTAGGTGAACGAAAAGATAAACGTCAGATGATAGGCATTTGGACAGGTATCATTTTAATCGTTATCGCTGCATTTGTTTTAGGCAATATTAAAGCTTAATCAAGTATTATAAAATCTTATTCGACTAGACACTTTAATTCATCAAAATTTATGCCGAATAACTAGGAGGAATCTTAAATGTTTAAAGATTTAGCAGGAAAAGTAGTCATTATTACTGGGGCTGGTAGTGGTATTGGAAAAGCCATGGCAGAGCAGTTTGGTGAAGAACAAGCGAATGTCGTATTAAATTACAGATCCGAACGTCATATGGATGCTATTGAAGCCTCAATTGAATTAATTGAAAATGCTGGTGGCAAAGCATTAAAAGTTCAAGCAGATATCTCTAAAGAAAATGATATTGATCACCTCATTCAAACTACTGTAAATCACTTTGGTACATTAGATATCATGATTAACAATGCCGGATTTGAAAAAGCAATCCCAACACATGAAATGCCTTTAGATGAGTGGCAAAAAGTAATTGATATTAACCTAACAGGTGCTTTTTTAGGTTCCAAAGCAGCAGTTAATCAATTTCTAAAAGAGAATAAAAAAGGTGTTATTCTTAATACTTCAAGTGTACATGATAAAATCCCTTGGCCTAATTATGTGAATTACGCTGCTAGTAAAGGCGGTTTAAAATTAATGATGGAAACAATGTCTATGGAATATGCTCAATATGGCATCCGCATTAATAATATTTCACCAGGGGCAATTGTAACGGAACATACAAAAGAAAAATTTTCAGACCCAGCAACACGTGCAGAAACATTAGAAATGATTCCGGCAAAAGAGATTGGTGAAGCAAATGAAGTCGCAAATGTAGCAAGATTTCTTGCCTCTGATTTAGCAAGTTATATTCATGGAACTACCATTTACGTTGATGGCGGAATGACTAATTACCCCGCGTTTATGGGAGGTAAAGGATAAAGTCATCACGCCAATCCAAACACATGCATTTAGTCATTAATACTTATGCTCAATATTTAAGGGTCCGGGACACCATTGATATGTCCCAGACCCTTATTTTTTATATTCAAATCGTTTCATAGTCTTCCAAAAATCAATTAAACAAATAACGCTTGATATACATACAATATAATAATGCTAATTAAAATCGTTAAATTACTCACCATTCCAACGAGTGGCAAAGTCTTATACTTAAATTGAATGGAATAAGGTATAATAGCAACACCTACTGGTAATAACCAAGCAACTTGTAGTGTTGTTTTAATCATATCATTATCAACTGGTAAAAAGAAGTAAACGAGCAATCCTGCGATAATTCCCAATCCATAATGTAAACATAAATACTTTAAAGCAATAGGCAAGAAGCGTTTATCAATACTAAAGTTGAGCATCAAACCTAATAATATCATTGAAAGTGGCATATTAGCGCCAGATAGTACAGAGAAAAAATTAATTACAGGCTCTGGGAAGTGTATATTAAGCATATTTAATATAAACATAATGATATATGTCATTAAAGGAACCGATTTAAGTAAATTCTTTCCTAAATATTTAAAATCAAAATTATCACCTGCACTACTGAAATAACTGCCAACAAAGTATGTAACACCAAACATAATCATTGCGCCACCTATATCTGCCATTCCAAAATATATCATTCCTGTTTTAGGCCATATCGCTTCTACAAGTGGATAAGCAAATAAACCAATATTTAGCGAAGCTGTCATCATGCCAACTGTTCCACGTATGTGATTGTCATACTTTAAGAAAAACCAAATCACGATGACCTTAGCGATAACACCATACAATATCATCATTATCGGTAATATTGATAGTGACAAATCTAAACTTGCACCATTTAAATTAACAATCACTAAAGAAGGTAATGTTATGTTTAATACGAGTGTTGAAAAGACTTGACTATCGTTAGCTTTAAAGTAATTTATCCGTTTGAGTACATAGCCTAATGCAATGAGTAATATAATAATGATAAATTGTTGGGTCACATTATTCCTTCTTTCATCCAATCATCTGTTTTCATTCTATTTTCATACTTTAACATAAGTGGCAACCATTTTAGAAGCTTTCGAATCCATGTTATAATTGAACTTATATACGAAATGCTTACATTAAACAAAAATGGAGGTAATTAAATGGATTTAAATGATAAATTAGCGGAACTGAAATATGATTATGTTAGATTACAAGGAGACCTCGAAAAAAGAGAATCAGTTAATCAATCTGTGGATCCTTTAATAAAACAACTTGAAAAAATAGAGCAAGAAATGTCAGAGGTACGTTCAGAAATTAGACAAAAAGAAAATAAATAACATCCTAGTAAATCAATAACTTACATGCTAAGATTAAGGGCGAACATAGAAAGGATGTAATAAATGCAACTGTATCTTATATTTTTGCCAGTGTTATATTTAATCGTAAGTTACATAAGTATATTTAAAATGAACACCATTATAACGCGTATTTTACGTATTATTATGTCTTTACTTTTATTATTCGTAGTAGCGATTACAACATTATCGTTCCCAGCAATCAATTGGTGGGTCTTTATTGTACTACTGCTTATCATAGGTAATGTAGAAATTACAGCTTTCAAAAACGGCAAAAAAGATCAAAAAGCCGTTCAAATTTTAAATATAATGAGCGTTATCTTATTTGTAATTTATGTTATTTTGACTTTAGTTTTATATTAAAACCACTATTTTAAAATACTGTAACGTCACACATATAAATCAGCCCCGACAAGATTTCTGATTAACAGAAACTTATCGGGGCTGATTTTATATATTCAAACATGTGCTCATATATATAAGTACGGACATACAAAATCTACAAAAAGCATGTCATCTCGTATGTCCGCATTTTATTTTACTTTCTTTTTCTCAAGATTTTTGACTTTAATGTAAATAATATTTCATATATTACTGGTACAACAATTAAAGTTAATAAGGTTGAAGAAACCAATCCACCTACTACAGTCGCTGCCATACCTTTTGAAATAATAATAGAACTGTCTTGACCAAATAACATTGGCAGCAACGCACCAATCGTTGCTAATGCTGTCATAAGTATTGGTCTGATACGCGTTCCTCCTGCTTCTAACAGTGCCGCTTGCATTGCCATACCTTGATGTTGTTTATTAATCACTCTATCAATTAACACAATTGCATTGGTTACAACAATACCAATTAGCATAAGCATACCAATCATGCTAGGTACAGATATTGTCTCGCCAGTCACCACTAATGCAACCACTACACCTATCACTGTATATGGCAATGAGAATAATATTGTGAAAGGTGCCAAGGCGCCTTTAAATGTTAACACAAGTACTAAATAAACTATAATAATTGCTGCTAACATCGCCATAGATAATTGTGTTACTGCATTTCCTATATCTTCATTTGCCCCTCCCATGTTGACGTCTACGTTATTCGGCTTATCTATTTTATTTAACTGTGACAAGACTTTCTGTGAAGTCCCGCCAACATCATCATTTGTCACTTTTCCGGAAACTTTTGACGTATAGTCTCCTGCTTTAGTTTCTATTTTGTTTGGCGTCGTTGTTTTTTCTAATTTTGTGATATCACTTAATTCAATAGATTGACCAGTAGCTGTTTGTATTTTAGTATTTTTAAGTTTTTCTTCTGTCCAATCCGTTTCTTTATCTTCTTTAATTTTCACATCTATCGATTTACCATTTTCCTTTACGGTTGTGACACTTTGCTCAGGTGTATTCTGATTTAATGTCATGGCTAATTGTGATGCAGACAAACCATAATTGGAAGCTTTATTTTGATCGACTTTGATATTATATTGTTCGTATGTTTGAGATAAATCAGACTTAACATTAGCAATGCCATGAATATGTTTCATTTCTTTTTCGACTTTATTGACAGTTCCTTTGATAGCATCAACAGATGGACCAGTAACAGTGATTGCTAATTCATTATTTGTACCACCTGTACCCATATCCTGATTTGCCCAATCTCCAGGATGATAATATTTGTTGATATGTTTTAATACTTTATCTGGTTCTTCATCAAAGTTAGGTGTATCACTCTCATATTCAACCATGATAGCCATACTATTTGAACTACCTGTAGGATCCGTTGGCGTTGCTCCACCTACAGAGTACTGAACTGTTTTCACCTTTTCTTTAGTGTTCAAGTATTTTTGTACTTGTTCGGCATGTTCTAATACACCTTGCTCTGTCTCACCTGGTTCAGGAGTGTAAGTTAATGCCATGAATTTATCTTCTCCAGTTGAGATAAAACTAGTCCCTAGTTTAGCGGCCCCTAAACCGATACTAGCGATTAAAATGATTGTACTTAAAATCATTACAATCCATTTGTGCGCTAATGACCAGCGGAGTATGCGTTTATATCCTCTTCCTACCAGACCTAATGTTTCTTCTCTCTGTTGTTTGACACCTTTTTTGAAGAAAGTAGCACTTAAAGAAGGTACGATGGTAATCGAAACAAGTAAAGAAGCTAGTAAACTAAATGCAATCGCTAATGCAAATGGCCTAAACATCTCACCTACTGAACCATTGACAAACGCCAATGGGAGAAAAACTATAATAGTAACGATTGTCGACGACATTATCGGTTTAAATACTTCACTCGTCGCACTAATAATGAGGCTGTTACCAGTTAGTGTTTCTTTTTTATCTGATAAACGTCTATAAATATTTTCAACTACAACAATTGAATCATCGATCACTCGACCTATCGCAACTGTTAACGCACCAAGTGTCAATATATTTAACGACACATCTGTTAATTTCAATGCAACCATTGCAATTAATATAGACATCGGTATCGAAACGACTGAAATTGCTGTTGTTCTAATATTTCTTAAAAATAATAATATAACAATTATGGCAACAATCGTACCGAGTGCTGCTTTTTCAATCATTGTATACAGCGAGTCTTCTATTGGTTTCGCAGTATCCATAACTTTAGTAGCTTTGATATCTTTATTGTCTTTGGTAAATTCATCAATTTCTTTTTTCGTATCTTTTGCTACTTTAACAGTATTGGCATCTTGTGCTTTCGTCACTTGTACATTGACTGCATCTTTGCCATTTGTTTTAGAAATAGATTGTCGTTCATCACCAACTGAAATATTGGCAATGTCTTTGAGTTTAACAGAAGGCATGCTATTTTCGCCGTCTTGATCATCTGAGGTAGGCATTGCTGCTTCCATGTTACCCCCTTGTGATGAACTTTGGTCACTCGTACTTTGACTTGCATTTTCATCGTTGTTACCTTGAGTGCTCATACTTGAAGCTGATAATGGAATCTCAAGGTTTTCCAATGCATCTATTGAAGTAAATTGGCCATCAACCACTACTGACTTTTCAGTTTTACCGAACTGGAATAAACCTAACGGGGTTTCACTTGTGGCACCCTTTAAGAATTGTTCCACACTATCTACAGTCAATCCTCTGTCTTGTAATTTTTCTTGATCAAATTTAATTGAAACTTCTCTAGATGTTTGTCCATTCAATTGTGCATTTTGTACACCATCGATTGTTTGAAGTTTAGGTAGTAACTGATTGTTAACTTTTTTTGTTGTATCTTTTAAATTATTATCCTTTGTGGTAAAAGAATAAGCCACAATTGGAAAAGCATTCATTGAATTCCTTGTTAAGTCGGGGTCTTCCACACCATCATCAAACTTAATTTTATCAAGTTCTTTTTTTAAATCGTTTTCTGCCTTATCCATATCTGTGCCATTTTCATATTCAACAGAAACCATAGAAGCATTTTGAATAGATTGTGCATTAACATTTTTCACACTTGCCATTGGCCTTATTTGGTCATCAATTTTATCACTAATTTCTTCCTTCACCGTTTCTGGTGTAGCACCAGACATGGTTGTTTGTACTGTAATCACTGGCGGCTCAACATCAGGTAATAATTCAAGTTTCATTTTTGCACTTGAATACACACCACCTAAAATGACCAGCAATACCATAAGAAAAATTGCAAACTTATTTCCAAGTGAAAACTGTAATAGTTTTTTAATCATATCTTTTCTCCTCTCAACTAGCATTTTAATGCGATACTTCATTTAATTTCATTACGCTTAATTATATATGTATTTTCTAAATTCATAAAAAATGCACGTTATAAAGTTTAAGTTGCATATTAAAACTTTATAACGTGTCTACTTTTTTACAAAATCACAAACAAAACTACTAACGTTTTAATTTACGTGAAAGTTTTATTTTAGCTTTAGTCAATTTAGGTTTAACATTTTCAATAACTTGATATAATGGTTTGTTTAACACATAATCAAATTCACCTATTTTTTCACTTAAATAAGTTCCCCATACTTTCTTAAATGCCCACAATCCATAATGGTCTGATTCCTTATCGGGATCATTATCTGTGCCACCAAAATCATATGTTTTAGCACCATGTGCTCGAGCGTATTGCATCATTGCAAATTGCATGTGATGATTTGGCAAGAAGTCTCGATAATCATTTGATGACGCGCCATACAGATAATAAGATTTATTTCCAGCAAACACAAGCAATGCACCTGATAAATATAATCCTTCTGGGTGCTTAGCTTCTAAAGCTTCCATCTCATTGATAAGTTCTTGCGTTTTTTTCATTTTATTGTCAGCATCGTTTATTTTATTTAATGTCTTTTTATCTTGTTTTTTCTCAGCTAGCTTTTCTTTTTCCTTTTCTAACTGCGCTAAATCTTGGCGTAAATCCTTAAGCACGGGTTTAGGCTCTAATTTCACTAAGAATAATTCTGCATCTCCATCGGGATGTAAAGCATCATATATATTTTGGAAATAGCTAATATCTCTCGTTAAAAAGCCATCTCTTTCACCCGTAATTTGCATTAATTCGGCAAA
Source organism: Staphylococcus ureilyticus (assembly GCF_025558845.1). Taxonomy (NCBI): domain Bacteria; kingdom Bacillati; phylum Bacillota; class Bacilli; order Caryophanales; family Staphylococcaceae; genus Staphylococcus; species Staphylococcus ureilyticus. The sequence continues at coordinate 1,898,346 of NZ_CP094825.1, forward strand.
TGTTTTCAAACCTTCTCTATCAGAACGTTCTACTTTCGTACCACGTTTTAATGCCAATCTAACTTTTGAACGATTACGTCTTTCAAAACTTTGAATTAAAGCGTCATCGTTCTTATCAATCGGTGTTATCATTGTCATTCTTGGTTGGATATAATCTTTCGAAAGTCCTTCTTTAAACCCTTTATGTCTAAAACCTAATGCTCTTAAATGTGTAAGTGCATCAGCACCATTATCTACTTCAACATCAGGGTCGATTTTTATTGCATAAGCTTTTTCTTCTTTTGCTATCTGAATTGCGTATTCTAGTAATGTTTCTAATGCGAGTTTATTACTATAATCTGTTACAAAACCTCTTGAAATATAGCATAGCGTATAAGGCAATTTAGGAACCTTTTTAAATAATAACTGGGCCACTCCTAAAATCTCACCATCTTCACCTACTGCGATACGCTTTGAGTACCAGCCAGTCAATCGCTTTGTTTCTGCCCATTTTGTTAATTGTAATAGATCACCTTGCGGATGCGCTTTAACAAATGCATCATGAGCTTGATTTGTTATATTCATCTTTTCCATAAAAACTGATATCTCCTTTTACCATTACATACTTTGTTATTATACATTGCTTCACACATTCTTTCACATCATTTCCTATTATTTGCTATAATATGATACGAAATGAGGTGTTCTAGTGCGTATCATTATATTGTCATTACTCTTTTTAATCAATTTAATTTTTGTAATCCAAACATTTAGTACAACGTTTAATGTTTCATATCTAAGTTTAAGAATCATTCTCGCTGTTTTTACATTTGTAGCAACAGTGTATTTACTACTTTTATCTAATAAAAATAAATGGGGAACTTACTTAACTATTTTAACACTAATCACTTCTGTGATACACATCGTCGTTATTGCACATAGTATGTATGTTTACATTTACTAATCCGCTTCAACTTTGTACTTAAGCCCTCTAATGATTAAAGTGTACGGTGAAGTTGTATTATCGTCTTTCAAAGTAACCGCTTTATAACCTGAATACTCACCATCGTATATACGATATACAATATCATCGTTTTTCAACTTTAATGTTGTGAACGTTTCTGTATCATTCACGACTTCCATCCCAAACCACTGTTGCCATTTTTCAATCGTATGTGTTCTTTCTGTACTATTAATTTCAATCCCCTTGATACTAAAGGCGTTTTGCCGTAATGATGTTAGCTTTTCTTCTCTTGTTTCAATATTTTCATTCCATTGAATAAAAAATGGTGGTTTAACTCTATAATCTGGATCAGCTATATATAACAAGCGCCATGTAGTCTTTTCTCCTTTAGTATTTTCCCTTTCCATTTCTACAGGACCTATAACATCTATATTTTGTGCTTCAAGTTTTTCTTTTAGTTTAGTAATATCTTGCGTTTGAAATGCTATTGTTTTCAGTCCTTGTTTATACTGATCTTGAACGATTTTTGAAGGAAATGAGACTCGCCCTTCTTCACTTTTGACAATTTTTTGCAATTTTTCTGGTTTATAAATATCAAGTAATTCAATGTAAGCATTATTTAAGTACGCTAAACGATTATATGTGCCTAATTGATCATGCTTACCACCTTGATATAGTGTAAATAAATGGCCTGGGAATTTGAAATTATCTAATTGTTGTACATAATGAACGATATGATCTAATTTTAAATCTTGCATACCTTGATCCCCCTATTTTTTCTTTATATTTATTCTAACAAATTGTTTAAGCGTTTACTTCCGATAACCTATGATTACGATTCAATTTACTTTTGTGAAATCATATTTATATAGTGATTAAAAATCATATTTTAAAAAATAGCTATTGATTTCCTTGGCATAATAGACTAAAATATAACTTGTTTAAAAATTAAGTTAGCTTTGCTAACTATTTTCGGAGGTGTGCATTCATGCAAAATAAATTTGTCTTTGATAATATCATTGCAATTTATAGACCATATACAAAACTATTCCAACCCATCTTTGAATCATTTGATCTCTATCCTGCACAATGGCTCGTTTTAAAAGATATCTCCTATAATGCCCCAACCACTTTAGTACAAATTTCAAAACGACGCTCTATTGAAAAACCGACCACAAGAAAAATATTAAAAGTGCTTTCTGAAAAATCTTTATTAACTGTAGAAACAGGTACCGATAAACGAGAAAAATGGCTTTCACTTTCTCAAAAAGGAGAAAATCTTTATAAAAGCATTAGTACTCGCGTAGATAAAGTGCAAGATGAAATCATTAAAAATACAGGTTTGTCAGATTCAGAACTGGAGCATATCACACAATCAATACAACTTATTCACGCGAAAATTTTAGAGAAAGAGGAGTTTTAACATGAATCAATCAGCATCGATGAAGACACCAATTTGGACAAAGAATTTTAATATTAATTTCATAACTAATTTTTTAGTCTACTTATGCATGTATTTACTTATCGTTATCATAGCAAGTTATACAAAATCTGAATATCATGCCTCAGACAGTATGGCAGGACTTGTATCCGGATTATTTATTATCGGTTCTTTAATCGGACGATTTATCACTGGAAAGTACGTTAATAAAATAGGTCCTAAACGGATTTTAATCATTGGTTTAATCTTATTAATCATCACCCAATTGTTCTATTTTATAGAAGGTGCCTTAGCTATTTTAATGTTCACGAGATTAGTTAATGGTATTGCTACTGGGGTTACTACAACAGCGACAGGAACAATTGCTGCATATGCAACGCCTCAGGAGAGAAAAAGTGAAGGTATTAGCTTATTCTCTTTAAGCTTAGTTATCGGCGCTGCAATCGGTCCATTTTTTGGCCTTTTACTTATTAATACATTCCCAATTCAATTGTTATTTTTACTTTGTTTAATGTGCGGTATCATTAGTTTTATCATTTCATTTTTCATTAAGCTAAATATCGATACAACGCGTGATATCATAAAACCTAAAACTACTGAAAGTAAAAAATTTAATATTAATAACTACATCGCCAAAGAAGCATTACCTGTGGCAATCATTATGCTCCTTGCCGGGTTATCTTATTCGTCTATTCTGACATTTTTACAATTTTTTGCACAAGAAATTAATTTAGTCACAATATCTAGTTATTTCTTTATTTTTTATGCTATTGCATCACTCATTACAAGACCAATCGCTGGTAGAATGATGGATCTCAAAAATGAAAACGTCATCGCTTATCCTGCTTTCATCTTTTTAATACTTACCTTTTTAACGTTAAGTATTACAAATAATAGTTGGTTATTAATTCTTGCGGGATTACTCCTTGGTGCTGGTTACGGAAATATTTCTTCTTGTATGCAAGCAATTGCAATCAAAGTTTCTCCACCGGCAAAATATGGAATAGCTACCTCAACTTACTTCATTGGTTTAGACTTAGGACTAGGCTTTGGTCCATATATATTAGGATTTGTAACCTCTGCAGTTTCATTCGCTCAATTATACGCTATTATGGGTGTACTGGTTTTAATTACTGGAGTTATTTATTACTTTGTTCATGGTAGAAAAGTAAAACACATGAACATCTAATCTTTTCATTAAACAATAAACTATATATCCCGAAAAAGATTGGTTTTAGCTGTCAACAAAAGTATTGTTGGCAGTTTTTTTACATACTTTATGGATGAAGCGTCAATTCGTCTACATTTTACAATATTTAAAATTGAAATTTGTTTATTTATATTATAATTATTACTGAATTAGGTTTATTCTATATTTCAAATACATAAAAAAAACCAAATGCTATTTTAGCACTTGGCTTATTTCAAATTTATATTGTTGTTATTGATCATCATCTGATTGTAACCTTAATGATTAAGCAACTTTTATGTTTTCGATTTCTGTTATAATATCATCTATTACTTTTAACTGATCATCTGTGTAATAATAGAACACTTGTCTTTCATCTGTTTCTGATCGAACTTTTGAAATCAATTCTTTTTTGTAAATCTTTCTTATAATAACATCTATTTTACTAGTGTCCCATAACATTTCAAAATGTAAGGTATCTCTTAATTCTTTTCCGCTAATTTTATTAGCTTCATAAACCTTAAACAGAACTACAAACTCTTCGATAGATAAACGGTGAGCTAACTTCAACCAATGTTTCAACTGACTTAAAGCCCTCTCAGACGTAATATAAAATGATGCTTTACTTTCCATAAATTTGGCCTCCTCATGATTTACTTTCATTGTTAGTATTGGCTTTATATAATGAATAAGCTTTTAAAATATTATATAACACTTTCTTCATTAAATCTATTATTTTAAAAGAAACAGATAAATAAATTTTACTATTGTAAAGTTTTTATATAGCTACAATTGATTATGGTAATCTTTTTCTATTGTTCATTATCTTTAATCGTTAAAAAATTACTTATGTATAATACATTTTCATATAAAAATATCTTTCCTCATTTTTGAAATCATTTCACATAAGATATGAGTTCAAATTATAAAAAAAAGAGTAGGAGATAATTCTATTGAAATTTGAATTATCTCCTACTCTTAATATATTTTAGAATAACTTCATAAATGAATATAATTTTCGTATTATTAGTTATTTGAACTTCTTAAAAATATAATAGCTATGAATGTTGTGATAAAAGTGCAATCTCCATAAACGATTGTATTTGATAAGTCAGCCACCAATATAGTTCATATTGATTTTTTTACGTTTTCTATTAGCTACTGTTTGTGCAGTACGTTCATCTGAATATCTATCATCTCTAATATTCCATAAAGCTTTAAATTGTTCAAACAGAGCTTCATCTGACACGCCTGATCGCATAAATGACTTTACATTAAATCCATCTACCGTACTAAATAGACAACCATAAAACTTACCATCTGATGATAATCTTGCACGTGTACATGTTGAACAGAATGATTCAGATACACTTGTGATAAGACCAAACTTAGCACCATTATCTTTATGTCGATAATATTTAGCTACTTCACCAAAATATTTAGGTTTTACAGGTTCTATATCAAATGATGACTCAATCATTTTTAACATTTCATCTTTTGTTACTACTTTACTGAAGTCCCAACCATTATCATTGCCTACATCCATAAATTCAATAAAGCGTATTTCAATATCTTTATCTTTGAAATATTGAATCATAGGTAAAATTTGATCATCGTTCACACCTTTTTGAACAACTACATTTACTTTGACATGAAAACCAATTGAGACCGCATAATCTATTTGCTGTAAAATTGTGGAAGCTTTGATATTCCGATTGTTTATAGCTTGGAACACTTTATCATCAATCGCATCTAAACTTACATTAATACGTCTTAAACCAGCATCATATAATCTTTGACCATGTTTTTTTAATAATAAACCGTTGGTAGTTAAACCAATATCCTCTATACCATCAAGTTGATTCAACTCGTATATTAATTTATATAAATCTCTTCGGAGTAGAGGCTCTCCACCGGTAATACGTATTTTTTTGACTCCTAATCGCGTATAAACTTTAGCAATACGGACCATTTCATCAAAAGTAAGTAATTCATCTTTGGGTAGGAAAACAAAGTCATCACCAAATATTTCTTTTGGCATACAATAGTCACAACGAAAATTGCAACGATCTGTAACTGACAATCTTAAATCTCGAATTGGACGCCCAAGTTTATCAGTTATTTGCTCTACCATTTGATCAGCCCCCTATCTATTCTTAATGTCGTGATGTAAATCTATTAAGTCTTGTTGATAGTTAATATTTTTGTACCAATAATCAGATGAACCAATTTCGTGCACATCTAACCAATCACTTTTGACTTTTGAATAGACATTCTTAAGGCTGTAATCACCTGATTCCAATGCTGCCTCTATAAAAGAAAGCGTATGTGGACTATAAAAAGCCATCGTTGGAATGGGCATGCCATCTTCTTGGAAACCGGCGATATCTAGTTGATCTTCTATTAAATGTTCAACCATAAATTGATACAATTTACTTATTGCTTTTTGTGTAATCATCGGTGTATCTACAGAAATCACAAAGAAAAGCGTTTCGTCAGTATGTTGTTTCATGACAGAGTAAATTCCAGCCAGCGGGCCTTTACCTTTGTTTTTAGCATGATCGATAACAATATTATCATAATCAAATTCATGTGCTAATATTTCATTTGTGCTAATAATTATTTCATTAAACATATTTGTAGCTTCTAAAACTTCAATGATACGTTTATAAAACATTTGTGAATGAATCTTTGCAAATGCTTTTGGTTTTCCAAATCTTTCTGATTGTCCACCAGCAAGTATGATTGCTTTCATATTTCCATTACCCTCCACTAACTGGTGGTATCAACGCTACTGTATCATTAGGCTTTACGATATCATCACCTTTGACAAATTCTTCATTAATCGCAATTTGAAACTTTTTGCTATTAATACTAGGATAACGCTCAAACAAATCTGATACAAATTCATCGACGGTAATATCATAACTTAAGTCAATATCTTCTGAACTTTTATCCAAAACTTCTTTTATTTCCGCAAAGTATAAAACTTTCATAACTTTTTCCCTCCAACTGCATCCTCATGGTTACCATGTTGATGACCTTGCCATTCAGCACCATCTTCCCAAATTTCTTTTTTCCAAATGGGCACTACCTCTTTAATACGCTCAATTGCATATTCATTAGCACGATAAGCATCTTTTCTATGTGGCGATGATACACTTATCAATACCGCTATATCAGAAATAGCTAACGGTCCAATTCTATGGACAATGGCCGTTTTTGTCCCTGGCCATTTGTTTGAAATCTCATCACCTATTTGTGCCAACTTTTTCTCTGCCATAGGTATATACGCTTCATACTCTAAATACTCTGTTTTAACTCCTTTTGTCCACTCACGAACATGACCAGTGAAAACAACAACAGCACCTTGATGTTCATTGAGCACATATTGGCGATATTGTTCGGTTTCTATTGGCTTATTTGTAATTTCAAATTGTTTCATTTAATCCATTCCCTTTTCGTTAACGAAAGATAATAACCATTGCTCAAATTTTTGAAATGCTAATGGTTGCCCAATATTAATATAATACTGAATATTTGTTAATTTATTTAACTGTTGGTAATCAGCATCATCACGATATATAAGCACTTTATCATAATTTGCCTCTTTAAAACCTTCAACTAAAATGATGTCACTGTCTATTGTAACAGATTTATCAATGATTTCATCCAACCTTTGTTTTTCAGTTCGTGTAACTGTTTGTTGTAGATGATGTCCTTGAACAATACTTTGATCTGCACCTGCATTAAAATGTTTCATGTGATCAACAGTATTTGCCTGCAGTTCAATATCTGACAAGTTTAAGTCATGTTGACCGTGGTGTTTAACCGTTGCTACACAAAAGCCATGTGATTTTAAAAATTTCACTGCGTGCGTCATCAAAGTGGTTTTTCCCGAGTTTTTATAACCTACGATTTGTAATATCATAGCGTCGTATCCATTTCATATGCTTGTGATTCAGTTAAAATGACATCAACTGTGTGGCCTTTTTGATATCCTCTTGTACCACTAGGTAACACAATCATTGCATTACTATGCGCAATCGCTACTACTGCACCGGACTTATTAAATCCTGATGGCACAACCGTCATCTCTTTACCATTAAAAGTCACTGTTGCTCGAATAAATCTAGTAAATGGATTTGGCTTTTTAAAATCTTCCATGAGTGTGGCCTGCACAATTTGTGGATATATCGCTTTAGCGCCCATCATATGCTGTATTGCAGGTTTGACATAGAGTTCAAACCCGGTGAAACAAGCAGAGGGGTTACCTGATAATCCAAATAAATATTTGTTATTTGCAACAGCTACCGTAGTGACACTTCCGGGACGCATGGCGATTTTATTAAACAAGACTTTAGCGTTGACCGCTTCATAAATTTGAGGTAAATAATCGAAATCGCCTACTGACACACCTCCAGTTGTAATGACAATATCATGCTCAATCATTGCTTCACGCATCACTTGAATACTACTATTTAAATCATCTTGTTGAATTTTATATGCATTGACATCTAACTGATATTTTTTTGCTAATGCAGTTATCATAGGACCATTTGAATTACGAATTTTTCCCGGTTCTAAATCTTCGCTAACATCCAACAATTCACTTCCTGTTGCAATCACAGCCACGCTAGGTTTTTCAAAAACTGGAACTTCTGTATAGCCATATGTTGCCAAAACAGCGATTGCACCTGGATTAACACATTGTCCTTTTTCTAATACAATATCGTCAACTTTGGTTTCTTCACCCTTTAACGAAACATTCTCATTTTCGCTAAAAGTTTTTCTTATTGTAAAATCATGTTCACCTTCGACAGTTTGTTCAAGCATAACTACAGCATCGGCGCCTTCAGGTATTTGTGCACCTGTCATAATTCTTACAGCTTCAAATGCTTCAACTTTTTTAGTTGAAACTGACCCCGCTCCAATGTGGTCAATGACTTTAAATTTAACGCGATTGTCACCGCTCGCCCCTTTTGTATCAATACTTCTTAATGCAAACCCATCATATGGTGATTTATCAAACCTTGGTATCTCATGAGTTGCTACAATGTCTTCAGCTAAAATATAGTTTAAACTTTCTGCTAAAGGTAAAGTGATTCTATTTGTAAAAATATTTTGCTTTACCACACGTTGAATTGCTTCACTCACCGGAATCGGATTTCTTTTCTCTACAGGCATCGTAAATCTACTCCTTATAATTAATAATTTCATGATATACTAGAACACGATTAGGAGGGATACTTTGACTGAATTCACCCATATAAACAAACAAGGAAATGCGAAAATGGTAGACGTCTCTGACAAAAACACAACAAAACGCTCAGCTACTGCGCATTCTAGTATTACGGTAAATCCAGCGATTTATAAACAAATCGTTGATCATACTAACCAAAAAGGGAATGTGCTTAATACTGCTCAAATTGCTGGTATTATGGCTGCAAAAAACACATCTGATATTATACCAATGTGTCATCCATTACCTTTAACTGGTATAGATATTACATTTGATTGGCAAGAAAAAACACAAGCATACACTTTAAATATACAAGCAACGGTCTCTACAACTGGAAAAACTGGTGTGGAGATGGAAGCACTCACTGCCGCTTCAGCTGTAGCACTTACGGTTTATGATATGACAAAAGCGTTAGATAAAGGTATGGTCATTGGAGAAACTTATCTACTCTCTAAAACAGGCGGTAAATCTGGTGATTATCAAAGATAGTTGTCTTAAATATTAATATGTAAGAAATAGAGTCCAACAAACTTACAACGTTGGGCTCTAATTTATTTTGTAATCTCTTGCACTAAATGATTCAATTCTGGTTTAATGAGCTTATTTAATGCTAATTTAACTGCACCAGTAGAGCCTGGTATACTGAAAATCAATTTATTATTTACCGTGCCAGCAATTGCTCGAGATAACAACGCACGAGTCCCAACATCTTCTGTATAACTTAGATATCTAAATAATTCTCCAAATCCTTCAATTTCCTTCGTAATCAAACTGGAAACAGCTTCTATCGTTACATCTCTTTGTGCTATACCAGTACCTCCTGTGGTGATAATGACATCAATATCCTCTGCTAGCCAATGCTTTAATTGCTCAGTAATTACAGTTTGTTCATCTTTAACAATTTTATAATGTGATTCTGTAATCATAACGTTTAATGCTGAAAGTAACTCTTTAACTAATTTACCACCTTTATCGGTTTCATAATCTCTTGTATCAGAAACAGTTAATACTGCACATCTAATATTTCTATCAAGCTTTACATTTGTATGCATATTAAACCTCCTTAGCCGAATAATTGGTTGATCAACGTTATCGCCTGTTGTGGGCGAGTCATCCCATGAATTAATAATCTCCCGCCTTTAAAGCTAACAATTCTATGTTTTTTGTATTCAAAATGTAACATGTAAGGATTACGTTGATATGGTATTTCTTGTTGTTGTAAAAATGTTTCTAACATTTCTTGGGAAATTTCTGGGTTTTCATATTGAACAGTATCTCTGCCACATAAACTTGCAAATTGTCTTTGTGTTGTATTGAGATAAGGATATGTCGGTTGTGTACCACAAGTTGTACAAGCACTATCATGCAATTTACTAAAGCCAAATGTAAAGTGTGTACCTTCCCAAATATCACCGTAAGTAACTTTAGTCGCTATTGTTGCGCCAGTTAATATTTTTAATGCATCTCTTAATTGTAAACTGGTCGTCATAGTGACTGCTGGCTGAATAACACCTACTGTATCACAGGTCATATTAATTGTAGGTAACTGTGGAATTAAACAGTTAAAACACGGTGTTTGTTTAGGTATAAATGTTGCTTCCACATAAGTACTCTGTACGACGCCACCGTAAATCCATGGTATGATATTTTTATAAGCAAAATCATTAATCAATTGTCTTGTTTCAAAATTATCTGTAGCATCTAGTATAAGTTCAACATCTTGCGCATATGTTTCTAAGAATAATCGATCAACATGTGCAATGTGTATGTGCAAGTTCAGATTTTGACGTATTGCCATTAGATTTCGTTCTGCTGCGACTACTTTAGGTAACTTATCTACTGCATCCATTTCTGTATACATCGTCTGGCGCTGCAAGTTACTAAATTCAATATAATCTCTATCGACAATCGTCAACTCACCTACACCAGCTCTCACAAGTCCTTCAGCAAGGTGTGTTCCTAAAGCACCCATACCTATAATTAGCACATGTGCATTCATAATTTTCTCTTGCCCAGATGTGCCTATATGCTTAAATAGCATTTGCCTTGAATAACGTTCTTCATTCACTATGAAATCCCTCACTTTGCGTCATTATTTTCATTATAAATCTTGGCGTTCTCTGTAACAACGGTTTGAATTCATTAATCAAAAATCATGTACACCACTTTTATTCATATTACCTAAAAGACAAAATAAAAGAGTAGGTACAAAATCAAAACTAGATATTGATTTCATAGTCCTACTCTTTATCGCAAAACAGTTTCAAAAGATATAATGATACATTTATGGTGATTACTGATACTTTGATTTTTGGTATTAAAATCACTAATCATTATTTAAATTTGAATTTTCAATCCATCAAATGCAATGGTTGATTTTAAACCATCTTCTTCTAATCGCTCTTCTAATTGTTTAATTTGTGCCTTCGTTAAACTTTCAGTAGCTTCAATATGAGTAAAATATGTATGCTTAGCATTAATAGTTTTAGCAATAGTCACACATTCATCAAATGTAACCTCTCCTAAAGCATTTAACATACCTTCTGGATGAATTCGTTCATTAGTTATAGGATTAACTTCATTGCTACCAAAAGGTAAAATAGCAACATCAACATTTTTCAACTTATCCGTTGGTCGAAAGCCTTTAATTTCATCCGGAATAATAAGTATACGTTGGGTATTTGTAGTTAAATAAAAACCAAACGCGAATTGCTCTGCTAATTGAATCCACTCTACCGTTGTGTCTTCAAAACTAATTTCTGCATCATTGTCAACAATTACTAGGTTAATTACGCCTAATGCTTCTAAATATTGAACATATTCCCAACGCGCAAAATATGCTTTAAAATCTTCCACTTCTTGAGTTGTAATATAAACCATTGACGTTTTGGACTTAGGTACTTTGTGAATAAAATCAAAATTGAGTGTTTCCCATATCCTCATCCCCATCGTGTGATCTGGATGCCAATGAGAATAAATGCCATATTTTATATCATAAATTTTTGATTGTCTTAGTTGTTGAAATATATCTTCTGAAGTGTCGATTAGTAATTGTAAATCATGAATGAAGATACCAGGCCCTGTTCGTTTTTGTGCATCTTTATGCTGTGAAACTGATTGATAAAGTGTTGGTACACCCCCAGAAGTTCCTAAACATTGGATTATCATTGAATCACCCCCTACTTATTTATAAATGTGATCATAATTCTTACGCAACCTCTCATAAATTATAGTTGCATATCATCCGATATTAATAATTTCATGTGCCAGTACTTCTGCTTCATATTGAGAATGAGTAACAAAAATAATAGGTATATTCCATAATTTAAAGATTCGTTTTACTAACAAAATACTTTCTGCTTTTGTTGTATCATCTAAACTAGAAAACGGCTCATCTAGTAACATCAAGTCTGGTTTAGTACTTAATGTTCTAGCTAATGCAACACGTTGGGATTCACCACCAGATAAGCGTATTGGAAATTTATCTTTTAAGTGAACAATGTTTAATTGATTCATCAAATTGTCTATATGCTGTGAATACTGTGTCATAAAAGTGATGTTTTGAAATACAGTCATATTTGGAAATAATTGATAATCTTGAAATAAATAACCGATATTGCGTTTTTGAATTTTTACATCAATATTTGAAGTAGTATCTGTCAATATATGGTCGTTAATCTGTATAAACGCTTGATCTGGTTGCTGTAGACCAGCAAGCATATTTAAAATTGTTGTTTTACCTATGCCTGAAGGTCCTTTAATGGCATAAATTTTAGGTGTAGTATCATCTATTTTTACATGTAATTGTGTACTATTTAAAAGATGATTCAAAGATATATTAAGCATTAACGAACCTCCCGATAACCATCTTTATTCAATAGATTGATTGTACCAATTACAGTGATAGCAAATGCAACTAATACAATCACCCATAACCATGCTTGATTCTCTTTTCCCTGCTCTACTAAAAAATATATTTCTAAAGGTAACGTGTTAGTTTTATTAGGAATATAACCTGCTACCATTAACGTAGCACCAAATTCTCCAATTGCCCGTGCAAAACTCATCATTACACCAGCAAGTATTGAGCGCTTAGATAACGGTAAAACTAATTTCATAAAAATTTTATTTTCACTTGCACCCATCGTTCTTGCAGTATTCAACATTTTAGGATCTATACTCCTAAATCCTTGTACAGTATGCTGATACATTAGCGGAAAGCTGACAATGATGGAGGCTATTATGGCACCAGTTAAAGTAAATACAACTGGCAAATGTAATACATCGCTAAAAAATCTTCCAACCACACTATGTGGTGAAAATACAATCAGTAAAATAAACCCCATCACTGTCGGTGGTAACACAATTGGTAAGACAATGAAACTTTCTAAAAGTCTCGTTATAAAGCCACGACGCTTATACAACCATCTTGATATAAAAACACCTAGTATCGTAACGATAATCGTACTGATAATTGCAACCCTTAATGATATCCAAAACGGCGTGACATCTGGCATTTCTGCTACCCCCTATACTTTAAATTTATATTTTTTTAAAATTTCTTGCGCTTCATCTGTTTTTAAAAATTCAATCCACGCTGTTGCTAATTTTTTATCTGAAACTGTCGCTGACTTATATGTGATTGGCTGTTTTAATTTAGCGGTTTGAATTTCTTTTACGTTACTATCACCATTTTTTTGACTTTGATATAAATCTGTTTTATAAACATAACCTAATTGAGCATTGCCTTTTTCAACATAATTTAATACTTGTCGCACGTCTTTTGCAAAAACTAAATGTGGTTTAACATCATCATATAATTGATGATCTTTTAAGTATTGCTCAGCATATTTCCCTGCAGGCACAGATTTAGTCTCGCCTATAGCCAATTTTTCACCTTGTTTTAAATCAGACATATTCTTATATGTACTATTATCTTCACCTATAAGCACTAAGTCATTTTGTGCGTATTCATATTTATTTTGAGCTTGCTTACCTAAAGCATCTACATCTTTTGTATTTGCAGACATAAATACATCTACAGGTGCGCCTTTTTCTATTTGTTGTCTCAATGCGCCTGAGCCACCATAATTAAAGGTGATTTTAGCATTTTTATGTTTTTTGTTAAATGCTCGTTCTAAATCTTTAGTGACATCTGTTAAACTTGCTGCAGCTGAAATATGTATTTCTTTCTTATGATTATCCTGAGTGCTAGCATCTTTTTCACTCTGATTGTTATCGCTATTAGAGCATCCAGTTATTAATATACATGCCATAATCGTTGCAATCATTAAAAATTTCCAAGTGTTTTTCATTTGATTGTCTCCTTTTTCATATAATTATATGCCTATTTATTTCAAAAAAAAAGAGCGTATACAAAAGTAAAATGTACTTCGTATAGCTCAATTTTCAAAATATTTATTGTAACGATGCTATAAATGTTTTAAATGCACTTTGACCTTGTGATGTGTTTTTAAATACACCTGCGTCTTCAAGTACACGTTTGAATTTGAAACCAAGTTCTTTTTCAATAATTTCATTTACGTTTTTCTCATGAATATCATATCGTTGTGTCATGTCTTCTGCCCATGGTTGATGTATGCTTGGCACTTGTCGTTGTTCACCTAATAAAAATGCTTTAACCTGTTGTAATTCTTGTTTTAATCTACCAGGCAAAATGGCAGTCCCCATTACTTCTATTAATCCAATGTTTTCTTTCTTGATATGTTGAACGTCTTGATGGGGATGAAATATACCATATGGATATTGTTCCGATGTTTGATTGTCTCTTAAAACAATATCAAGTTCATATTGTTGTTCCCTATAACGGGCAATCGGCGTTACAGTATGATGACGCTCACCATTTTTACTGTATGCTCTTATATCTACAGTTTCATCTGAATAACTATTCCATGCTTTTCTAATAAATTCTGCCGCTGCCACCAAATCATTTTTATCTTCGCTTTTCAAACGAATAACACTCATAGGCCAATACAATGTAGAAGCCGTTACTGTTGAAAATTGTTTTAAGTTAAAATTGTTCATTTCCTTAGCATTATCCATCGGAAATGTGTGTCTACCCGATTGATAATGATTGTGTGTCAATATTGAACCGCCAACAAGCGGAATATCTGCATTTGAACCAATAAAATAATGCGGAAATTTATCTACAAAATCCAACAGTTGTACAAATGTTTGCTTATCTATCTTCATAGGAACATGTGATTGAGATAACACAATACTATGTTCTTTGAAATAGGCATATGGAGAATATTGAAATCCCCATTGTTCTTGTCCTAAGTTCAATCTGATGATACGGTGATTTGTTCTCGCTGCTTGTATTACAGACCCTTTAAAACCTTCATTTTCCATGCATAGTGCACATTTAGGATAATCTGTTGCAGCCGCTTCTTTCGCTTTGGCAATTTGTTTAGCATCTTTTTCTGGTTTGGATAAATTGATTGTTATTTCCATATCACCATACTCACTTGCTGTGTTGAAATTTATATTATGCGCAATTGCATCTTCTTTCACATAATGATTGCGTTTGGTTATGTTATAAAAATAGTCTGTCGCTTTCTTTGGACTCTGTTGATATAATTCATAAAACTTATGGTTCAGTACAGATGGTCGTGGTGTGATTAAATCTAAGATTTGTGCTTCAATGATTTCTTTGCTATATAAAGCGTCATCTATACATTTCGCATTGATTGCTTCTTGAATCCAATATTGCGTTATCTCAAGCGCTGTAGTCTCAGAATTAAATTTGGAAGATGTTGTGTCCTCTATGCCTGAAGCATTTAAAATACTCAGCAATCTATTTTGAATATAAATGGCATCTTCCACTTCATAATCTCCATGTGCTATAGCGTGAGATACAAATAGTTGGACAGCGTAGTGATTCAATAACATCCATTATACCTCCTGATACCCGCTAGGGTGCTTTTCATGCCATTGCCAAGCAGAACCAATAATATCGTGTATATCATCATGTTTAGGTTTCCATCCTAATACTTCCTGTGCTTTATTACTTGATGCAATTAATTTACTAGGATCTCCAGCTCTTCTTTCACCCACAACTGCGTTTATTGTATTACCTGTGACTTTTCTTGCTGCTTCTAAAATTTCAAACACTGAATAACCTTGGCTACTACCTAAGTTAAACGCACCTGATTCTCCACCATTTTTTAAATGTTGAAACGCTAAAATATGCGCATCTATTAAATCAACGACATGTAAATAATCTCGTATGCAAGAGCCATCTTCCGTATCATAATCATCACCAAAAACAGTTAGTTCATCTCTTTGCCCTAACGCTACTTGTAATACAATTGGGATTAAATGTGTTTCAGGTCTATGATCTTCCCCTATTATGCCGTTTTCTTTAGCGCCTGCAACATTAAAGTATCGGAGTGCAGCAAAATTCACACCATATGCTTCATGACACCAATGCATCATTTTTTCCATCATTAATTTACTTTCACCATAAGGACTTGTTGGTGTTTTAGAATCATTTTCTGTAATTGGTACAGAGTCAGGTTCACCATATACAGCTGCTGTTGATGAGAAAACAATATGCATGACATCATGGTCATACATCACTTCTAACAATACTTGTAGACCATTAACATTATTATTAAAATATGTTAATGGTTTCTCTACAGATTCACCAACTAATGAGTATGCGCAAAAATGAAATACACCTTCAATATTTTCACTATTAAATACATTTTCTAAAAATGCTTTATCACGAATATCACCTTCGTAAAATTTCGCTTTATTGTGTATTGCTGCTTTATGTCCAGTGCCTAAATTATCTACAACTACAACATCATAGCCTCTATGAATTAATTGGTCTACGGCATGGCTTCCAATATAACCTGCGCCACCTAATACTAATACGCTCATGGAAAAATCCTTTCTTTTTCAAATTTATTTTAAATTGTTTTTACACCATCACTAATGCCCACATGATAAAACGATGGCTCATAGCCGATTTTTTCTATATATTTATTTGAGACTTCATCTTCTAGTGCTTGAATTTGATTTTTGTGCACTAAAGCAATTGCACATCCTGCAAAGCCAGCACCAGTCATTCTTGCACCGAGTACGCCTTCCACTTGTTGCGCAGTTTCCGCCAATGTATCAAGCTCAATACCTGTTACTTCATAATCATCTTTTAATGAGGCGTGCGAATCATTTAATAAATGGCCAAATTTTTCAAAATCATTAACAGATAATGCTTGATAAGCAAGTTTCGTACGTTCATTCTCTGAAACAGCGTGTTTTGCTCTTTTGCGTTTCACATCATCTTTAATAAGCATTTGATGTTTTTCAAATTGTTCCATTGTTAATTCACCTAAAGACTCAATATTTAATTTTTGTTGTAATGATGACAGTGCAGATTCACATTCACTTCTACGCTCATTATATTTACTTTCAGTTAATGAGCGACGTTTATTGGTATTCATGATGGATATGACATAGTCTCCAAACTTAGCAGGTACATATTCATAATCTAACGTTGCAGTATCTAGTAATATGGCATGTTCTGCTTTCCCCATACCTATAATGAATTGATCCATAATCCCTGAGTTGACACCCATAAATTGGTTTTCAGTACGTTGCCCTATCTTAATAAGTTCTAATCTCTCTAAATTCAAGTTAAATAACTGCTTTACCAACCAACCGGTTAATAATTCGATTGATGCAGAAGATGAAAGGCTAGCGCCGTTTGGAATATTACCTTCTACCAAAATATCAAAGCCTTGATTAATTTCTGAAAAAGCTTCTACTAAATATTTAATAACACCTTTCGGATAATTCGCCCAATCATGCTCTTTATGAAAATCTAAATGTTCTAAGTCGAAAGAAATCATACCAACCGTTTCAAAATTATTAGAATATAGGCGAACCAATTTATCTTCTCGTTTAACAGCTAAACCATACGTTCCTAATTCAATTGCTGCTGGAAACACATACCCCCCATTATAATCAGTATGTTCTCCTATTAAGTTAATTCTTCCTGGTGCAAATGCACTCACTTCAGGCTTTACGTCAAATAAACTTTCGAATTTCTCGCGCATAGCTTCTAACATAACATCCCGCTCCTTTAAAAATCGATATACACAATAATAAAAACCCTTAGTAAACTTAAATAAAGTTTACTTGTTTACTAAATGTTTTGTCAATACACTTCACTTATTAACTTTAAAAGTCATCCTTTCTTTCAGTTGTGCTTCTGCAATTACATGAATAGCAATTTTCCTTGTTTTATTTATTCTCTCTTCTGCCATTCTTACTGCTATTTTTCCGAAGTCGTCTATCGGTATATGTACGCTACTTATAGAAGGAACCGCATACTGAATCACTTCCAAATCGTTAAAACTTATCAATTTGATATCATCAGGTAAAGTGTATTTTTTTAGTTGTAGTTGTTGCAATATGCCTAAAGCGATCATATCGTTACCTGCGATAAAAACTTGAGGTAGATGCTGGTTTTGTAATACTTCGTTTACTGCATTTATACCATCTTCTTTATGCCAACCATTCATTAATACTTCACCTTTTCTTTGGTGCTTATTACACCAATCATTGAATGCGATATACCGTTTATCTTCAATATTTTGATTATTTAGTGTTGGCATGCCTGCAAGGTTTTTTATTGTATGAGTACCACCTACGTAAACAATATCGTTTAATTCTGAATGATCTATATCATCTAATAGTTGAGTCATTGCATCGTATAAATCCGAATATACTGCATCAACTGATTTAGGCGTGTTAGGGTTATTAATAACCACAATATTCTGATTGTAACTTTGCAATTCTAGAATAGCTTCTGCAGCAAAATTACCTACAACAATAATTGCGCCAGCTTTGGCTATTTTAGTAAAGTCAATCGCATCATGTTCTCCATCAATGCGAAGTGTTCTTTTTAATGATAGATTTAAACGTTTTACTTCTGCTTCAATAGCTAATCTAATCTCACGATAATACGGATCAGACATTTCTTTAGCTCTTGATGCATAAGTAATAATTTGTATGCTTTTATTTTTTCTTTCAGCTTTTTTATATTGAAAATTTTCTGCTATGTCGTATATTCTTTTTCTCGTTTCTTCCGAGACAGATAAGGTGGGATCATTATTTAATACGCGGGAAACCGTTCCTGGACTCACCCTTGCTTCTTTCGCAATATCTCTTATACTAGCCATTTGTCGAATCACCTCTCACTATTGTGTTTACTATAAGTTTACTTCTAAGTTTGGTATATATCAAACAAATATTGCAGTTAAGCTTTTGGATATAAATGCAATTTATTTTTTTGCAACAAAAAATACGCTAAAATAGATAGTGAATAGGAACTGGGGGATAAATACTATGAACGAAGATGTTTTAACAAACCAACAAATTGTTAGATATGAAGAAGGTAAACTTATTGAAACAACAGATCACTATGTCACAGAATTCCCACTGACGATTATGGTCAATGGTGAAGAATTTGCAACGGTCATTTGCAGTCCAAATCATATGAAAGAATTAGTCCTAGGTTTTTTAGCTTCAGAAGGTGCTATTTTAAAAAGTGATGATTTGAAATCAATTCAAATTGATGATAGTAAAGGCTTTGCACATGTCGAATTAACCAAATCACTTAATGACCGGTTTGAATATTCTACTAAACGGATGATTGCATCTTGCTGTGGTAAGAGTCGTGAATTTTATTTCCACAATGATGCTGCAATAGCTAAAACATCAATGTCTAAAATTAAACTCACCCCTCACCAAGTCCTTAACATGATGACACGTTTACAAAGTGCAAGTAAAATTTTCAAACAAACTGGTGGATTGCATAATGCTGCCATCAGTGATGGAGAGGCATTTTTTGAACATAGACAAGATATAGGTAGACATAATGCCTTAGATAAACTTTATGGTTATTGCATACAACATCATATACCTGTGCGAGATAAAGTATTAATATTTAGTGGGCGTATATCTTCCGAAATCCTTATTAAAGCTGCGAAAATTGGCGTTGGTGTGATTTTATCTAAATCCGCGCCAACCACATTAGCTGTAACACTTGCCAATGATTTAAATATTACAGCAATTGGTTTTATTCGGGATGGTAATTTTAATGTTTATAGCCATCCAGAGCGCATAATATCATAATGTGTTAAACGCCCTTTACATCATAAAAATACCAAATTAAAGACAAATCTTAAGTGATGATTCACCTGAGGTTTGTTTTTTTTATCTATTAAATGATGCACTTTGATAAAAGTATCTACACTCATTCAAAAATAATAATGTTTTTAATGTTGGATGTGGGTTAACGCTAATACTTACAAAAAACATCAGCCAAATATTACACCATAAAACAGTACCTTCAGAAAATATGCATAAAAAAATGTCGACAAAGTTAATGGCTTTGTCGACAGTATAGTACGCTCACGTTGCGAGCATATTTTTTAATTAAAGTAAAAATGAGGCTTTTTCAAATATCTTCTTTTACAATGTGATAACAAAAACTGATAAAAACATAACCTTGCTTCACGTACATATCTTTAGCACTATCTTCTCCATCGGCGATCAAAATCAATGGTTTGGGCATGGCTAATTCTGCAGCAAAACTTTGCATCACACTACCGACGCCTTGTCTTTGATAGCATGTTAAAACACCAAATCCATCAATTTCCACAGTTGTCTCATCTATGATCAAATCTAATATACCAGCTGGAACACCCTGCCTATATGCTATAAGACGTGTTTTAGCATCATTAATATATTGATTTTTAATCATATTTGTACTTTCTTTAACATACCCCTCACCATATGGTGCTGCAAATTGACTATGCACACTAATATAATCATCTATAGTATGCGCATCCACTACTTTAACTTCTACTTCAGAGTCTATATACTTTTTGAATTTTTGAGGTTCAATCGCATATAACTCCATGAGTCCTAATTCAAATTGCTCTTGGCTAATTAATCCTAACCATTGTTGGTCTAATGCTACGTTTTCCGGAAAAGTAAAAGTTAAATGATTAGAGTTTTGTTGCTTATGAAAATCAGTTTGTGTAGCTATATCCGCTTTCCATTGTTGAATTGAAGGCATTTGTTTATACACCCATTTATTTGCATCAAATATTAAAGGCATTTGAGGAGTTAAATAAATAGTTTTATATGCATCTTCAACGTAAACATTCCCAGGTTGGAAAATATTACTCAAAGTTATGTTCACCATCATTTCTCCTCCTCTTTGTCTCAATTGATTCTACTTAAGTAATTGCTTGAATCGACTATGGTTTAACATGATATTGCCTATTAAACTAGCAATTAGCGCTTTAATAACATCTCCTGGCATAAAGACAAAAGATAACATGATTGATTTAGAAATTGGCAAATTTGTAATAAGTCCCATTATAATCGTACCCACAATATCTAACAAAACGACACCTATCAATACAGTTGTTACTAATAATACAATAAAGTTGATCTTTTTCAAATATAAGTCTCTTACAAGACCAATAAGATATGTAATAACAGGGTACATAAATAAAAAACCTGCTGATGGTCCTGCAAAAACACCAATACCAGCACGGCCACCTGATAACAATGGTAATCCAGCAACAACTAAAAGTAATAAAACAACGACACTCAATGTGCCATATTTGCGTCCTAATAAAATGGCAGCTAGAAATATACCGATATTTTGTAACACAATTGGTACAGGCATTATGGGTAATGGTATTGCAGGTACAAAACCTAAAACTGCAATAATAGCAGTCATTAAAGCAGTATAAACTAAATATTTCGTTGACATCATCAAACCTCCTTCGATGAAAAAATTATACCACAAATGTAAACTGTTAAAAATAAAAAGTTTACAATTTAAATTTATAATCTTTTTCTAAACAAAAAAACATGAGCTTGAGACATCTTTGCTTTGTCACACGCTCATGTTTTATTTTGGTGATATTTATTTAAATCTCTAAAATACTACTGTAAATAATAGATTATGAATTCGTTTTTAAAAATTTCTCTTTCAAATCTTTTCTCATATACTCCAATGTATAAGGGTCGTTGTACCAATAAGTTTCTGCTTGCACTTCTATAACATGATTATTTTTAACTGCAGATAAGTTGTTCCATAGATCAGTTTTTTTATAACCTGGTTTTGATTTACCCTCACTCGTGGAAACGATATAATCGCCAGCATAATCCGCTAGTTTTTCTTGTTTAATTTCAGCCCAGCCTTCTTTTTTAACTAACTCATTGAGTTTGTTAGGCATCTTTAATCCAAATGCTTGGTACATAACTTCTCCTCCACGTCCCCAGTTAGGTCCGTAAGTGTAAAGTTTTTTATCAAATTCATCAAAAATTGACACTGTTGTATCTTCACCAATTTTCGCTTTGATTGCTTCACCATCTTTTTCAGTTTGTGATTTCCATTTTTCTTCCCATTTTTTTACTTTATCTTCTTTTCCAAGTAGTTTACCTAATTGTCTTTGTTGATCTAAATATTTATGTTTACCATAATCGTAAACAACAGTCGGTGCAATTTTCTTATACTTTTTAATGTTTTTATCTGTAGAGTAAGCTACAATCAAATCTGGTTTTGTTTTTGCAACTTTTTCAACATCATTTTCTCCAACTTTTTCAACATCTTTAAATTTATCTTTTAAAATATGACTGTTATCGACTTGCTCATTGACAGCTACAATTTTACCTCCTAAATATTTTATTCCGCCTGCGTATGTAGGTGCAACAACTGCAATACGTTCAGGATTTTTAGGTATATCAATTTTCTTTCCGCTATCTAATGTATAAGCTTTTGTGTCTTCTTTGTTACTATCTGAGCCGCTTTCAGATTTTTTGCCGCAAGCTGCTAATATTAGAA
The DNA here is from genome assembly GCF_025558845.1 of Staphylococcus ureilyticus. Classification (NCBI taxonomy): domain Bacteria; kingdom Bacillati; phylum Bacillota; class Bacilli; order Caryophanales; family Staphylococcaceae; genus Staphylococcus; species Staphylococcus ureilyticus. Next base: position 1,921,064 of record NZ_CP094825.1, read on the forward strand.
CCATTATAATTATTGGAAATATTAATTTTTTCATAAGTCTCCTCCATTGAAAATGATTATCATTACCATTGAATTATATAATGATTATAAAATTTGTACAATAGAAAACCTAAAATTTTTATTATTTTAAAAAATAAAAAAAGGAATGAGTTAGAAAATCAACTTTAATCATTGATTTCATATACTCATTCCAATATAAATCGTTTATTCAAAGATTTCATTGACTATAAAGACAAGCCATGTTCTCGGCATTTATTTAAAGTGGCCTAATACACTATGCGCAATATTAGTATAGGCCATGTCTTCCATCGGCGGATTATGCAGACCAGCTCGCATATCTCTATAATAACGTTGCAATGGTCGTTCCATTTCTAAACTCTTAGCGCCCACAATACGCATGGCAATATCTATTACTTCTAAACCTTGATTCATCACCAACACTTTACTTGCTGAAGTTTCATTCCAAATCGGTATCTCTTGTTGTTGGTTGTATAACGCTGCAGTACTCCATAAAAAGTGGCGTGCAGACAATAGTAATGATTCCATTTTACCAACATTTTGCTGTACAGTTGAAATATCGCCAATCGCACCATCAATACTTGCAGGACTATAATTTTTTGCAAAATCTACGGCATAATCTCTCGCCGCTTGTGCAATACCTAGATATGTACTAGGGATATGTAGTATCCAGCCATTAGGTTGCTTGCCACCCGCACCTCTTATTTCTACAAAATTTTCTTCTGGAATGAAAACATCATTTAAAATCAAATCGTGACTTTCAGTTGCACGCATGCCTACCATATTCCAATTGTCTGCAATCTCCACACCAGGCGTATCTTCAGATATCAAGAAAAAAACAACAGTATCAATTTCTTCATAATAGGCACTTACAATAAAATGGCTTAATCTTCTACTCATTGAAGTAAAGGTTTTGACCCCATTAATCACAAAACCGTTATCTTTTTTTATTGCATGTGTAGCAGGTCTTGCGCCGCGTGTAGGACTACCTGTTTCGGCTTCACTGACAGCTCTGTTAACTAATGCACCTTTTTTCACTTCTACTGCAAAGCGCTCTAGCATATCTTGTTCCCAAGCATGTTGTTCATATAATTGCCCAACAACACTAAGGTGCCAGCCAACTGAAAGTGCAGTCGCACCATCTATTGCTCCTAAATATGTCTGTAGTACAACCATATCTTCAACAGTCGCACCCTCACCACCATATGCTTTAGGTAACGTTAATAACGTATAACCTTCTTTTACCAACCAATCAATATTTTCATATGGAAATCTTGAATGTTTATCATTATAATCAGCTTTTTCTTTAAACTGCGCTTTGATTGAATCAAATTTATCTATCCACTTTTTTTGTATCTCTGTATGTATTAATGCAGAATAATTCACAGTGTCCACCTCATTTTAGACTTTTCTCTATTAAACTTAGTGTAACACTCGCTTATAACGAATAAAAGCTATTAGATTACAAAATCTTACTTTACCGATAAGGATTAATATGATACTTTGTACGTATTGATATTCTGGGGGTTTAAAATGATTACAGTTGAACATTTAATACATAAATATAAAAATCATACTGTTCTTAATGGCGTTAGCTTTTCACAAAATAAGGGAACTGTGACTGCTATCATCGGTCCAAGTGGATCAGGTAAAACAACGCTACTTAGAACATTGAACGCGTTAGCGATACCAAAATCAGGTACAATTCAAATTGGTAATCAAAATTTTGTCGCCGATAAACATTCAAAAAAAGATATTTCACAGTTAAGAAAGAAATCTGCGATGGTGTTTCAAAACTATAATTTATTCAAAAACAAAACAATTCTTGAAAACATTACAGTTGGCTTGATACATGGTAAAAAAATGCCTGCTAAACAGGCAAATGAAATAGCCATTTCTTATTTAGAGCGTTTTAATTTATTAAACCAAAAAGATAAATATCCTTCACAACTATCTGGTGGTCAAAGTCAACGCATAGGAATCATACGTGCCTTAGCGCTTAATCCAGAAGTACTGCTATTAGATGAACCTACGTCTGCGTTAGATCCTGAATCAATTCAAGGCGTATTGTCACTTATCAAATCTATTGCACAAGAAGGCATGACCATGGTAATCGTCACTCATGAAATACAATTTGCTAAAGCAATTGCAGATCAAATTCTATTTATAGATGAAGGTAAAATATTGAAACAAGGTACACCACAATCAGTTTTAGAATCTTCTGATTCTAAAAGAATTAATCGTTTTTTAAACACCGTAGAAATGGAGCGTGACTTATTATGAAAAATAATAAGTTACGCATTTTAATCATTTCATTGTTGATTACGGTGTTATTTAGTGGATGTAGTCAAACACAAGAATCCACAAGTCATAATAATAAAAAAGAAATCAAAGTAGCAATTTCTGCAGAAGTTAATCCGCCTTATTTGTATACAAATAAACAAAATGAGTTTGCCGGTTTGGATATAGACTACCTAAAACTATTAGAAAAAAAGTTACCGCAATATCAGTTTAACTATGAAGTTGGCGAGGAAGAATCTAATCTTGTAGGTATTGGTGCTGGAAAGTTTGATATGGGAATTAACTGGTTTTTCAAAACGCCTGAACGCGAAAAACAATTTCTCTATCAAGACGTTCCTTATAGTTACGCATTGCCTTTAATTGTTGTTCATAAAAATAATTCTGATATACATTCACTCAATGACTTACCTGATAAAAAATTAACACCAATGGCACCGAGTGGCGGATTATACTCTATATTATCTCAGTATAATAATTCACATTCTCCAAAAATTGATATCGATACTATTCAAGAACCTTCTAACGGGGACAATTTAAAAATGGTTAGCAATAACAGACGTGATGCCATGATTTTAAACTGGAACACTTACAATGCGATTCAAAAACAAATCAATGCTGATGTTAAAATTGGCGGAATTATAAAAAAAGAATCATTGCATATTGTCTATAATAAAAAGCATCAAAAATTGCATGACGATATTGATCAAGCTACTCAAGAACTGATAGATGAAGGTGAATTACAAAAACTTTCTGAAAAATATTTTGATATCAATGTATTTGATGATTTGGATGAAATAAACAAGCAAAAAGATAAATTGGAGGTACAATCATGACAAATTCTGTTAACTGGGGTGATTTATTCGGCCAAGTTTTACAACAATTACCCCTAACACTATTCATCTTTATATTGTCACTCTTTTTTGCCTTAATACTTGGGTGCTTATTAGCAACCATCCGTATCAAAAAAGTAAAAGTATTATCACCTATCGTCCGTATTTATCTGTCTTTTATTCGAAGTACACCTTTAATTTTACAACTTTTTTTGGCATATTTTGCTTTGCCGCAATTATTATTATTCATCCAAATCGATATCAATCATTTTAGCAGACTGTTTTTTGTAATTTTAGCGTTCACATTGCATGCGGGTGCTTATCTTTCAGAGATTATACGGGCAGGATACCAATCAGTAGACTATAGCCAAATTGAAGCAGGACTATCTGTCGGTTTATCTTACCCACGGATTTTAGTAGATATTATAATTCCACAAGCGTTACGCAACAGTATTCCAAACTTGACGACACAAGTGATTGAACTAATTAAAGACACATCTTTAGCTTTTACAATTGGGATTATTGATATGATGGGACAAGTTAAATTAATTATTGGAAATAACTATGGACTAGGTATGTTAGAAGTTTATGTCGTCATATCTATTATTTACTGGATAATCGCTCTTATCATACAAACTATATTTGCACTCATCAATAAACGAGCCCAAAAACCATTTCGTGTCTAAGGAGGTAATACTTTGTCATTTATACTTTATACTGTTTCAGAAGTGCTTAAGGGTGTACCAAATACAATTATTATTTCAATTGTAGCAATGATCGTAGGTTTAATTATCGGCACACTATTTGCTTTTATTCAAACTAAAAATGTTCCAATTCTCTCTCAAATTATAGTGATATATAATTCTTTTTTTAGAAGCACACCACTTATTGTCCAATTATTTATTATGTATTATGGCATACCAAAATTAGTGATTTGGAGTAATGCACAATTTACATTGACAATTAATCCTGATATTTTCTCACCATTAGTTATTGCATTTATTGTATTTTCCTTACATGCTGTTGCATATTTGTCAGAATCTATTAAAGGAGGATTACTTTCAGTCGATACCGATCAAATTGAAGCTGCTCAAACTGTAGGACTTTCAACAATAAGAACTTACAAAGAAATTATATTACCGCAAGCATTCAGCTATGCGCTTCCCAATATTGAAAATCAATTTATAATGCTTATCAAAGGAACTTCTCTAGCATTCGCAGTACAAGTTACTGAGATTATGGCAGTTAGTCATGTTATTGCAAATGAAGGCTATCGTTTTATAACTGTATATAGTGTAGCAGCAATATTTTATTGGTTACTTGCCATAGTACTAGAATTGTTATTTTCTAAAGTTGAAAACCGTTCAGCACAATATATGACTTCAAAAACCACAGCATAAATCACAATAGAACAAAATCATTTTCATATAGACACTTATTTAAATTTTCTGTTTTATCGATTTCCAATACTCCATATGCTTATCTATAATTTTAACCTTGACACATGTATACAAAACGACTTATTTTTTACAGTTAATATAATAGTTAGTCGTATGTACTGAACATTTATGATGCGTTTTCTTTTCAATCTCACAGTGACAAAAAATCAGCACTCAATATAAAATATGAGTATCAAAAAGGCCCGTAACTACATTATTTCAAAATGTAGTTACGGGCCTTGATATTGATATGGACGTTCCAGTCTTTTTAAGTTTTCATTTATTCCTATAACATTGTCTTTAATAGCTACATTGCTAAACTTTCTGCATACTGTTTTTTTCTTTTATAATAATTCTTAACCTTTTTAGGCATTCTACCATTTTGTAATTCATCTTTAGTTATAATAGGATAATTTTTGAACACAATAGATCCTAAGTAACCACAAACAGCACTTCCTATTGCACATAATAATGCAACGATAATCACAGTCAATGCATTATTAAAGCCAAACATCACCATTAAACCTGCAATTGGCGTTGCAGTGCCTGTTGCTTCATTAACAAGTCCAAACATAGCAATAATAACGCCCGATACAGCACCGCCTACAAAATTTGTAGCATAAACAGGAATTGGATTGGCAGTAACGATATCTGCTTGTGATAACGGCTCAATAGCCACAGAAATCGTTGTTTTACGATCACCGAACTTCATTCGTTTAAACAAAACAAAATTCATAAACGATGATCCAAAAACTGCCAATGCACCAATTGCCATTGGTGTTCCTGTAAGTCCTAATAACGCAGTCAATGCCATTGAGCTTAAAGGTGCAGTTGCTACAACTGTTATAATCCCCCCTAGCACTATCCCCATTAGTACTGGGCTTGAAGTTGTCGAATCTTTAATGATATTACCTATTTGCAATAATGTCGCATCTACAACAGGTGCTACACCAATTGCAATAATTCGTGTGATAGGTGCAATGATAATAATTGAACCTATTAAATCCAAACCATCGGGAAATTTTTGTTCTATCCATTTCATACCAAAACTGGCTATGTAACCTGCGACAAAACCTGGTAGTAAATCCATGTTACCGCATGCAACGGCAATAACAAATGCATATACAGGAGAAACGCCCATTGCTAAAGCAACTAAACCAGCAGCAGCAACCCCGCCTAAGCCACCTGCCGCTTCACCTAACTGGCCTAAAAATGGGATTCCCATTAAATCTCCACCTACATATTTATGAAAGGCTTCGACTAAAAAAGAAGCAATTGCAGCATTTGCTAGCGCTCCCATTGCTTTTCCACCATTTGGTGCCTTACTTGTAAAAAGTGTAAACAAACATAAAACAATACCTAAAAATATAACCCCTAAAAGTAAATTCATAAAAACACCCTTCTAATATTTGTATGCGCTTTCATTTAACAAATATTAGTATATCACATTTAATGTTTTACTCAAATAATATTTTGGTTCAATATATAATTAATAAAATAAAATTACACTTTTCAGAATATTCGTTTTTTTATATATGTAACACGACTCATTTTCAAAAGTGAGTTACTTTAGGTAGTCTTGTAATGTTTTTATCATATGTTCAATTTTCTGACGTTGTGTTTCATTTATATATACAACAACTGTACGTTCGTCAATATCACTTCTCTTTTTACTCAAATAACCCATTTTAATTAATTTTTGCAATGCTTTCGTTAAGTAGTACGGTTTTAACTCTGAATATTGCGCAATTTCTTTTGCGGTAACCTCATAAGATTGACACTCATGTATATAATTCAAAATAAATATTTCTTCATAATTTAATTTGTGATATTTCTTAGTTTCTTTGAAAAACTGTTTCCCTTTTTGATACAAAGTTATTAATTCGTTGAGTTCACTTAATTCTTTTAATTTTTCCATAAAACCACTCCTTATGTTTTTTCATGTTGTTAATATATTTCAATGTGTGCCTGTCTTTATGTAATATAATTTTATCCTATTTATGCTATTGAATTCAATATGGCTTACTATGAAAAATATTAGGTTTTACTACTATTTTTTTAATATCACTTTTTATTATTAAAATTTAGTGCTACATATATCCTTTTTGTTACTAAAAATTCACTAATAGCTTATATAAATTTTTAAAATTATTAGCATTTGCTTTTAATTTAATAAATTGAAGATCACTAAAACCAACTAAAAATACTTCGGCATATCTAATAATAAGCATTGTTATATACGTCAACCAAACAACTATATTAACCAAACAAACTGCCTAATGTCATGGAGCTATGTTGTAGCACTCTCTCATTATAAACACATAAATATCAAATTATCATTTTCAAAGTGTAATGTCGTTTTCAAAACGAAATGTTTCAATTATCACTATTTACAAGTAATTTTCTCATAAAAAATCTGTATAAAAAAACAACTTGAGACATTTATTAAAGTCCCAAGTTGTGTTAATTTTCATTTATTGTTTTTCTTTATTTAAAAAGAAACACTTTATCATATTGATATCTAGACGATACCTTAATGAATAATTATTTCTTTTTACAATCTAACGTATCTAATAAGCTAAGCGCTGCTAATCCTGTTAAATCAAGTGCATGTTTTGCACCTGCTTTACCATGTCCAGCTTCAAAGTGTTTATACGCTGCTACACCTAGCACAGTAATCGTCATTAACGAAGCAATACGTGATAATCTTTTACTTGCAAAGCTTAGCACGAAAAATACTGCACTTAATGATTCTAAAGCACCAGCTAAAGGTACTGCATTTGCAGGTAAATTAAATACTTCAGTAAAAGTATCTTTCATAGATTTGTCACCTTTTAATTTTGGTTTCGCTGCACCATATAATTCTTTTGCTAATTTTAAATTTGTTAAATAACGTAATATCATTTTTACTCTCCTTCTATTTGTTTTCAAAATATTTATCTACAATAGGTTTTACCCGCTCACCCAATAATTTAATGGTGTTTATTGTATGCTCATGTGGCATCGAACCTACAGGTGTATGCAACATAAAGCGAGATAAACCTAGTGTTTCAACAGTTTCAATAATTTTATTAGCCACAGTTTCCGGACTTCCAACATATAATGCACCATTCGGGCCTGCTTCACGAATGAAACTATTTTCATCATATAGTGGCCAGCCACGTTCCTTAGCTAATACATCATGGCTTGCTTTTACTGAAGGGAAAAATTCACGAAAAGCTTGTTCATCCGTTTCAGCAATATACCCCCAAGAATGCGTAGCAATCGGTAATTCTTTCACATCATGACCATATGATTCGGCTATCGATTTATACATATCAATATTTCTGCGGAATCTTTTGGGGTCACCGCCAATTATAGCATAAGTGATGGGTAATCCTAATGCTCCTGCTTTCAATGAAGATTCAGGTGTTCCACCTGTAGCTATAGAAATAGGTAAAATACCATGCTCAACTCTAGGATAGACACCTAAATTTTGTATATTGGGTCTCAGTTGACCGGTCCAATTTACAATTTCATTTTGATTAATTTGCATTAATAATTCAATCTTTTCATTAAATAATTGTTCATAATCATTTAAGTTATACCCAAATAGTGGAAATGATTCTATAAATGAACCTCTTCCTACCATTATTTCGGCACGACCATTTGAAATTGCATTTAATGTTGAGAACCTTTCATAAACTCTTACAGGATCATCTGAGGATAGCACAGTTACAGCACTACTCAATTTAATTTGCTTTGTATTTCTAGACGCTGCAGCTAAGACTGTAACAGGATCAGAAACGGCATAATCAGGTCGATGATGCTCTCCTAACCCATAAACATCAAGACCATAGTCATCTGCAATTTCAATCTCTTCTATGATATTTCTTATTCTCTGAGCATTGCTAATTGCAGATGCTTTACCTTTATCGGTGAAAATTTCACTATTATCAGCAAATGATGTTAAGCCAATCTCAATTTTCATTAATTCACCTCGCTTACCAAGTATATTTTTTATACTCATTATCTTAAAACCTTTCAAATAAACTGTCAATAGCATTGCTCATGAACATTACAGCCATATTTGTATAAATTACTCTCAATTCTTTCAAAAAAATAAATAATCTCTAACTTTAGAAAATAATATATTATTTAAATAACTAAATTTTAGCATTTATTAGCATTTGTAATTTTCTGTTATTTTACAGATTTGTAATAAATTAGAGTGCAAGATTACACATGAAATCATTAAAATGTGATAACAATGGGCGCTGAGAACTATATAAAACTAATGTTATTTGTTACATCTAACGATTAATTATTAGAGTTAAATTACAAAATGATAACATTGCACACAAACCGACCATTATCTGATAAAGTATTGCTTGTCGTTAAAAAACAACGAAAAAAAATATTTTAAACTATTGTCATTTAGAGACTGAGATAATAAATTAAATGCTTTATAATTATTAGGAGGATATTTTACAATGAAAAAAATCGCTACAGCTACAATCGCTACTGCAGGAATCGCTACTTTCGCATTTGCACAAAACGAAGCAGATGCTGCTGAAAATAATAATGGTTATAACCCTAATGACCCAACTTCTTATAGCTATTCATATACAATAGATCAACAAGGTAATTACCACTACACTTGGCAAGGTAATTGGAATCCAAGCCAAGCAGACCAAGCTCATTCAAATAACAATGGCTATGCAAGTAATGGTCAAAGCAGTAATTATGGTTCTACATATGGTAACGCTACTCAATCATATACAGCTAATAATAATACAACTGGTGGCGGTGGAGCTGCTTCAAATTCAACTTCAGACCGTAACATCAAAGTAACTACAACAAGCGCGCCATCAAGTTCATCAAGTTCTATTTCTAGCACTTCAGGTTCTTCTAACAACCTATATACTTCTGGCCAATGTACTTATTATGTATTTGATAAAGTCGGTGGTAAAATCGGTTCAACGTGGGGTAACGCTAACAACTGGGCAAGCGCTGCAGCTGCTTCAGGTTACACAGTAAACAATTCACCTTCACAAGGTTCAATCTTACAATCTTCAACTGGTGCTATGGGACACGTAGCATATGTTGAAAGTGTAAACAGCGACGGTTCAATCCGTGTATCTGAAATGAACTATGGTCAAGGTCCTGGTGTTGTTACTTCACGTACAATTTCAGCTAGCCAAGCTTCAAGCTATAACTACATTCACTAAATGTTAGCACATAAAAATAGTTAGACATAATCAAGCAGCAATTTCTATTGAAACGATATAGAAATTGCTGCTTTTTTATTTCACTTTTAGATTTTAATTGGATAATATCACTTACAATTATTCTAGATATATTTAATTAGTATTGTTTTTTCTAATACATACCAATATTAGCGATTTTGCAAAGTGGTACGGACTTAGAAGTTATATGAAATTTATATAGTGTGAATAATTACTAAGTTGGAAACCTGTATTTTATCACAATCCAGCTACATCAACGATCATCAACACATACGCTTTAAAATATAAAAAAACATACTAAGATTAGTTTTGAAGCAATCTTAGTATGTTTCATATCATCACTAGATGACTGGAACTCAGGTCACCATTTGGTACTTTTATCAATTCTAGTCATCTTTTATGTACACTTTTAAAGTGATAAATCTTCAATGATGCATCAGCTTATATCTAAAAATAGCAATATAATACTTGCTTGTATCATTGTAAAAATAACATGACTACCATCATAGATTAATTTAATTTAGAGAATTAAAACCATTTAAATTATGGTTTATGCAAGTATAACTATACATATATCATTTGTGTATTGTTAACATAAATCGGCTTTATACTGTACCATCGCTACAATATAAAACCGACTATAAAATAGATAATAGAAGGATATTTAAAATCTTTACCTATATTGAAATATTGATGTATTCCTATAACATAAAGTAGTATTGCTACAATAATTACTAAATTCAATACGGAACCACCTCATCCATAGTTTTGTTTAGCCGAATTAGCTATCTCATAAACATATTATTAATAATTCCACTTAAATCTATCTAAAAAAGTAGTAATATAAACAAGTTTGCAACTTGAATACATTACTACTTTTTTCTTAATTTATTATCACAATGATACTATGTTACTTTTATCCTTCGCTAACTTTAGTTTTCTTGATGCCAATACCACTAAATCCATAAAATATTGCAAAGAAGACACATAAATAACAAGGCACAGCCCAAATAAAGAATTGATCGACAGAAACGCCTAATTGTTGGGTATAATAAATACCAGATGTTCCCCAAGGTATCAATGGTATAATCATTGTACCTGAATCTTCCAATGTTCTAGATAGATTTGAACGATCCAAGCCCATTTTATTATACATATCCATCATTAATACACCAACCATGATTATCACTACAGAAGCAACGCCTGCAGCTAACACCATCATTAATCCACCTACAACTGTAGCAAGAATTAAAGTCCCTACAGAATTAATATTACTAGATATTTTCTTCAAGATTACATCTAAACATCCTGCTTTTTCCACAATACCAGCAAAAGCATAGCCACAAAAGATTGTGACTACAATTTCTGTCATACTCATCATACCGCCCTGTTCTATTAAATTAATCGCTTTTTCGGATAATGAGCCATGTAAATTTGGTACCATACTTTTATTAAAACCATCAAATGTTGCTTTAAAGCCATCTGTCACTTTAAAACCATTATTAAATGCACCGATAACAATCGCACTGACACTAGATATTAACATCGATGGCACTGTTGAAATTTTAAACAACAAGCATACAATAATAATGATTAACGGTAACCATACGAAAAAGTTAATGTTATAAATCGTTGATAGTTCCTTAAGCATCGCATTCACTTGTGAAGTATTCGCATTACCTTTAAATTGTAAACCGGCAAAATACCACACAATTAATCCGATGATAGACGCTGGAACCGTTGTCCATATCATCGCTCTTATATGCGAGAAGATATTCACCTTAGTAACTAGTGCTGCTAAATTAGTCGTGTCTGATAGTGGTGACATCTTATCACCAAAAACTGCACCTGCAATAATCGCACCTGCTGCCATACCAGCTGGAATATTTAATTGTGCACTTATCGCCATCAGCGCTATGCCTGCTGTAGATGCAGACCCCCACGCAGTACCAGTAGCAACTGATGTAATTGCACAAATAATAAATGCTGATACTAAAAACAGATTAGGATTTAAAAATTCTAAGCCATAATAAATCAGTGCAGGCACTGTTCCCGAATACATCCAAGTACCCACAATAATACCTACAGATAATATAATATATATCGCTGGCATAGCAGTCGCTAAACGATTAGTAATCCCTTCTTCTAAATCTTTCCATTTTAAACCTACGCGTCTCGCAATAATTGCAGCATAAGCTGAAGAAAGAATAAGTAATGCTTGAATTGGAATATCAAACACGACAAAACCAGTTATTACAATAATAATCATCACTATGATTGTTGAAATAGATTCTAAAAAAGTTGGTTGTCTTTTCATACACATTTCCCCTTATTTATATGAATGAATATTATAATTAGTACAATCCTAACTTATCTTTTCCTAACTCATCTATCGTTAATCCTTCTTCAAAGAAGTCACGTTCTAAAATTGTTGATGCAATAATGATAATCGCATCAATGTTAGGTGTTGGCACATCAATTTCTCTTCCTAAACTTGACCAAAGCACTAAACCATATGCAATATCTTCTGTTAAATAACGATTTTTTACATGATTAGGTCCTTTAATTTGAGAAAATACAGGACTCGTATTAAACAAACGATTGAGTGGTTCATCTTCATCTTGTCTTTCTAGATAACCACGTTCAATTCGAGCTTCTTTTGCAGAAGATAACTCAAATCCTAATTTTCGCCCTAGTGTTAGTCTCTCTAACTCTACTGCATGTAATAAACGCACAGTATGTTTTGTGATTCCCTCTTCATACAACGCAAATTCATCAGCATAATCTATTCTTCCTACATTTAACAATGTTGGTCCTGGATGAACTTCAGGATTACCATTTTCTAAATTTGTTTTCCATAAGCTTTCTTCTTTTACAATATGAGGATATAACTGCTCAATTGTATCAAAGCTATCACTTAACTCTTCTTTATCATATGTTGAAAAATGTACTTTTCTAACATTTAAAGATAAATCGACACGTGCTGTTTCAAAATCGACACGCGTACCATAAGTTAATGTATTTACTTCTGCAAACTTAGGCATTACATCAATATGCATATCTTCTAACACATTCATAAAACGTATTGATCCCATTGCAGCAGCAATATTAAAGAAAATTAACTGATTCGCTTTGATAAATGGCGCCATTGTGTGCGCATAATGTTCAATAAATGATGATGGTATCACAACTTGTATAACATCAGCACCTTCAAGCACGTATTCCATATCATCACTTATGTCAGTAAATTTTACGAAGGTTTCTTCACCTTCATTATTAAATGTAAATCCACCTTGTTCAATGGCTTTGTCAAATTTATCTATAGACTGATTTCTACAATATAACTTGACTTCATGTCCTTTATTAACCATATCAAGTGCTGCAGTAACAGCACCATTACCTGATCCTACAATAGCTATCTTCATAAACACCCTTCTTTCTTTAAACATTGAATTTTTTTCGTATTAAACATTACTCTCATGTATAACCTATTAAGAAAAATGATAAACACTGATATACAACCTATCTAATTTTCTCAATTTAAAGGTACTTAAGTGCATTTCTATATTTTAACAATATCGCCACTTTGTAAACAGGCTTTTTATAAAATTTTTCAAATAATGTACAACTCATTTTGGGTTTTGTTATAGTAATAGTAAATTAAAAGGAGGAATAATAATGACTGAAGATTACGCAAATCGTGAAGTATTAAATCAAGAACCTAATAGTGATGCAAGATTGATGGCTACATTAATTTATGTACTTAGTTTTTTCACTACATTTTTAGCGCCACTAGTCATTTGGCTTATTAAACGTGAAGATTCTGCATTTGTTGATAGAGCTGGTAAAAACTATTTTAATTTTCTAATTTCATATGTTATCTGGCTAACCGTTTCAACTATTTTGATGTTTATTCTCATAGGCTTTATTTTATTTCCTATTTTCGCAATTTTAAATTTTATTTTTACAATAGTAGCAGCCGTAAAAGCATATAATGGCGAAGATTATTTACCTCCGGTATCTATTAGATTTTTCAAATAATTTATATCAAAATTTTGTGATTCTTTACACCTTCTGTAATATACAAATTTAGTATATGTGTTGATAATCGTGTTAAACCTTATACTTGTGCAATTTATACTATATTACAACAATATTTGCTTTTGTAACCTCACGTGTTGTTTATTACAACAATATGTGAGGTCTTTTTAATTGTTTTACAAATACGTAACATTCCACACAAAGTGATAATCTTCTGTTATTGTATAAATTGTCGTTGAAACTAACGCAGTAATTATAAAAATAAATTTTATTAAAATAATAGATGAATTAAATTTTGGGAGGACTTTTTTATTATGAAAAAAATAGTAACAGCAACAACATTAACAGCAGGTATCGGCGCAGCAATTGTAGGTTTAGATCACGGAAATGAAGCAAACGCAGCTGAACAATCTACTCAAGCTAACCAAAACACTACTCAAGCTACATCAGGATCAAGTGCAAACTTGTACACTGCTGGACAATGTACATGGTATGTATTTGATAAAACAGGTGGTCAAATCGGCTCTACATGGGGAAATGCAAATAATTGGGCATCTGCAGCATCTTCAGCAGGATATACAGTTAATAATTCTCCAGAAGCAGGTTCTATCTTACAATCTAGTGAAGGTAGCATGGGCCATGTAGCATATGTTGAAAATGTAAACAGTGATGGTTCGGTTAATGTTTCTGAAATGAACTATAATGGTGGACCATTCTCAGTAAGTGAACGTACAATTTCGGCTGGTGAAGCTAGTTCATATAACTATATTCACTTAAACTAATATTGTCATTAAGTCATCACGATTGGGAGTCATACAAAACATAAGATCTTATACTTATTTCATGATTTTATGCGTATGATAAATACAGTTATTTATATTAAAAATGTCAATAACAATCTGTTTTTAATAACAAGTAGTAACTTATATAAGCGTCTGGGACATAAATCCCCATTCTTAAAATAAGAGGACCAATCCTTAATATGGATTGGTCCTCTTTATATTTAAAATTTTACGATTTTGACTGTGCGTAGTTGACTAGGGGATTGTGCGAGCCTCTCGTCTCTCACTCATACGGATTCCCACGGGCGTTAGTACATAACAAAATCGATACAACTTATATTTTGTCATTCAAAAAATAAGATTTATACGTATCATTTAATAGCCACTATTAAATTAACGTGCGATATATGTATAAGATTATAACTTGACTCTACAAACACTACCAATGGAAACTTCAGTTCATTTTCTCACAAATGATATGCCACGACATATTAATGAATGAAACCGATAAAACAATCCCTGAAAATGTATTCGATGCATTTAAACATCTTGTGGTGCAATATCATACTAACAAGAGGTTAAAAATCACTATATATATGTACACATAATATCATTCTCTAGTCGTAAAATAGAAAAATTGCTTAATGATCGTAGCTGAATGATGTGACTCTCACAAAATCAACCGCCTTTTTATAAACCAATAAATCATTTTAGAGTAAATCCTAAAACAATTGTCCTATTATAATCATTATTTCTTTATATTAATGGTATTTAATAAAAGAAAAGTAGCGACTCAATGAGCTAATTATAACTAAAACCATATTTAAAAAGGCAATTTCTATATGATTTCAATAAAAATTGACTTTTCACTTGTCAAAGTACTGTATATACCAGACCCTTTTATATTGAATTAACGCTTACATATTGCAGGCTAATTAAAAGTTTGAGAAAATAGTAGCGTTTCATGTAAAAAGGAGGTTAAAGCAAATGCAGTGGTTTAAAGTTATCTTGGCAGGGATTATAGAAATATTATGGGTTACTGGGTTAAACTCTGCTGACTCATTTTTGAGTTGGACCGGTACGATTATTATCTTAATTTTGAGTTTCTATTTAGTCATTTCAGCTTGTAAGTCATTACCTGTTGGTACTGTTTATGCTGTATTTGTAGGTATTGGTGCTATTGGAACAGTACTGGTTGATATGATAATTTTCGGTGATCATTTTAACATTATGAAAATAGCATTAGTTATCTTACTTGTCATAGGAATTATCGGTCTTAAATTAACTACAGAGGAGGCTGAACAATAATGGCATGGATGATACTATTTATGGCAGGTTTATTAGAAGTTGTTGGTGTCATTATTCTAAATGAAATTGCTCGTACTAAAAAGAAACTGTTCGTAGTGCTTTTAGCAGTTGCCTTTATTTGTAGTTTTAGCACACTTAAACTAGCAATGACAATGGGCATACCTATGGGAACGGCTTATGCAGTATGGAGCGGTATAGGTACAGGTGGAGGCACGCTAGCTGGCATGCTTATCTATAATGAATCTAAAAATATCAAGCGTATTTTCTTTATCGTTGTCATTGTTTTAGCAATTGTTGGTTTAAAAATCGTTGGTTAACGTAACTTTTAAATTTAGTACAGTATCTACTAAAATAAAATGCTTATATAACGCTACAATGATAATCACAAGTGATATTTACTTTGTTTGAATTGAGAGCAATGTAAAAGTTTGTTTACTTATATGAAATTTACTATACTTTAAGTAAAGGAAGTGATTATATATGGTAAAAGTATTTATTGCAGGCCCAATACCAGAAGTAGGGTATAACTTGCTAAAAGAACAAGGTTATGAAGTTGATATGTATGAAGGTAAAGGAATTATTGATAAAGAAACATTGATTCAAGGTGTTAAAGATGCCGACGCTTTAATCAGTCTTCTATCTACTAATGTTGATAAAGATGTGATTGATGCAGGCTCAAACTTAAAAATCATCACAAACTATGGTGCTGGTTTCAATAATGTAGATATTAAACATGCACGTCAAAAGCAAATTGATGTAACCAATACACCAAAAGCATCAACAAACTCTACTGCCGAATTAACTTTCGCACTTGTATTGGCAGTTGCAAGACGCATCCCTGAAGGCGATAAATTATGTCGTACAACTGGATTTGACGGATGGGCACCATTATTCTTCCGTGGTAGAGAAGTTTCTGGTAAAACAATAGGTATTATTGGTTTAGGAGAAATTGGAAGTGCAGTGGCAAAACGTGCCAAAGCATTTGATATGAATGTACTATACACAGGTCCTCATCAAAAAGTTGATAAAGAACGTGAAATTGGTGCTAAATATGTTGATTTTGACACACTCATACAGCACTCAGATTTCATTACAATTAATGCTGCATATAATCCAGATTTACACCATCTCTTTGACACAGAACAATTCAAGTCAATGAAACCAACAAGTTATCTTATTAATGCAGCTCGAGGCCCTATCGTAAATGAAGCCTCTCTAGTAGAAGCATTAAAAAATAAAGACATCGAAGGTGCAGCATTAGATGTGTTTGAATTTGAACCTGAAATTAATGATGAACTGAAATCATTAGAGAATGTTGTCATTACGCCACACATTGGTAATGCTACGTTTGAATCACGTGATATGATGTCAAAAATTGTAGCAAATGACACAATAAGTAAACTTAATGGTGATGAACCTAAATTTGTCGTTAATTAATCATTGATAATTTAACAAAATAACAATGCAGCGACATCACTTATTTTTAACTCATGTTTAAACATCAATTTTTATTAAATCAAATATAAATTGCCCTATATCAATGGGATTAAAATAAAAACACTTTCGTAGAATTCATTTAAAATGAACAGTACGAAAGTGTTTTTTCTATTAGCAAAGTTGATGATTCAATAAAAATTTAAAATATTTTTATGTTAGCGGATCGTTCTAGCTGACATAATTGAATCACTGAAAATAACAAAATAGATTATTACCTTAGAAAAGTTATCTAATAATAGTACATTTTGATATTAAAAAGCGTGTAAATATAATTTTTCCGAATTACATTTACACGTTTTGTGATGTTGAGGCTTTGGCCAATGTATATGTTTTACTTTGCTTTCGACTTATAAATAAATTTTGTCTGATTTGAAAGTAATCGATCAGGTAAAATTTTAGCAATTTTATTTCTCGCTTTCACGACGAATTTATTTGTTCTTTGAGCAGTTTTTCCTATTTTTCTAGAACGTTTCACTATTTTTTTTGTATGTTTTACACGCAATTTATTATAGCGTTCTAAGGCTAAATCAAAATCATATGATTGCATACAATTCGCTAAAACAATAGCATCTTCCATCGCTTGGCCAGCACCTTGCCCCATGTTTGGCGTCATTGCATGTGCAGCATCACCTAGAAGTACAACACGTTGATAAACAAACGATTTCAATGGGTTTAAATCATACATATCATGTAACAATATATCTGTTTCACTTTGCTTATCTAATATTTGTCTGACTTCATTAGGAAAATGATTAAATCTTGCCTGTAAATGTGGCTTCGCAAAAGCATGAACCTTAGAATCATGGGCTTTGGCAGAAATTGAAATAAACCAATAAGCTTGGTTATTTAATAATGGTACAATGCCCACTCTACCTTTTGTAGACCAAAACTCTTTAGCAACATTGTTATCTTTTAAATCAATATCATCAACTAAACCTCTGAATACTGCGTATCCTTGATAAATTGGCTTACTATTTGGCACTATTGCTTGCCTTATGTTTGAATGGATACCATCAGCGCTGATACATAAATCAAATGATTGTGAAGTTTGCTCGGAAAATTGTAAGGTTACTTTCAAATCCCCATTTTCAATTCCTGTCACATTATGATTGGTGAAAATTGCGCTATCCGATACATAAGATTTAATCACTTCTAATAAACTTTGACGTGACATCGTTAAATTAACTGTATTTTTTTTCAACTTAAGTTTTGATAATAGTTTGTCTTTATCATCTCGAACTTCCATCATATCGATGACTTGTCCAATGTTTTTAAGTCCTTTTGCCAAATCATGACCATTCAATTTCTCAATGACATTACCACCAATGCCAATACCAGCACCTAATTCAGATACTGTATCCTCTTTTTCAAATACACTTACATCATGACCTTGCTCTATTAATAAAGCTGCTGCAGTTAAACCACCTATACCTGCACCAACGATGGCTATTTTCATTTTTATTCACTCCAACTTTCCCTAATCTTTTAATATTATATTCACATTTGTATCATAACATAACAAAACTTAAATAAAGCTTGTAAAAATTGCGATTGCAATACTCTATAATCCAACTACAAGTAATAATCTTTGTTAATGTCATCTTTTTTAATCCCTAAATTTTTATAAAAATGTTTCATAAACCAAGCGATATTATCATCCCAATCCACATCGCTTGCATATTGATGTTCACCTGGTGTCTTAGGATTCCATCTCATTTGATAAAGTGAGATTTGTTTATTATCAAAGTAATTTTTTCTTACAAATTGGGCACCACCCATAATTGCTTTTTCAGGTGATGTCCACGATTGTTTCTTTGCAAAACTACTACCAGTATGTACAGCATTTTCATCAAATGCACCTATACCAAAAAAATTATAATACCTTTCACCTTTATCTTTAATGCCTTTAGCTAATTCCGATTTACCATTACCTGTTTCAACTAAGGCATGACTCACTAAATATAAAACATTAACCTCATACTTATCTTGTGCTTCTAGAAAAGTTTTACCTTTCCCTTTTAATACACCTTTATTTTTTAAAATTTTATTTATTTCAGCTTCAGACATAGATACCTTTTCAGAAATATCCATATGGTTTAAATCATCTTGATCACTATTAACCTCCATTGCTTTTTTCACATCTGTAGTAGTAGCTTTAATGAATTTACCTTCCTGTTCTTTCATATTTAATGCGTCTGAACTTACTTGCTTATCTACCGCTTCATTAAAGGTATGTGTTCTTTGTTTTTCAAATAAAGATGTTTCATTTATTATTAATAAAATAGCAAATATAACAATAATTAATATTAATAATATCAACGGTATACGTTGCTTAACACGCTCGTTCATATTTTAAAATCTACCTGCATTGCATTTTATTGAGTCAATGTGAAATAGGCAAAAATAATCGCAATAAGTACAATTATAAAGGAAACATTAATTGCAATACGCATGCCTTTTCGATTTCTAAACAATGTGTTGAAAATCACTAAGCTAATTGCCAATGAAACAACAAACATTGTAATCGCCATCGCAATATTTAAAGTGATTAAAAATATAATACCAATGACTAAAAATACATTTGAAATAATAGCCATGATTTTAATTAATTTCGGATTGATAAGACTCCACTCCTTGTAATCATATTCTAAGTAAATCATTCTGTTTATTGAAATTGTATCATATTTACTTAATTTTCAATATGTCATTTATCATAGCAAAAAAGCCCTCATGTGAATAAAAATTCACAATAAGGGCTTTTTTCATCAATATATACACTTCATTTTATGATCTAGACATGCCTCTGAGCATATTTAACATATAAGTTAAACTACGATTCATTCCGTCATCTCTCAGTACACTCATTAAGCCAGTGATAGATGTTTTTTGGTTTGGACTAGCTTGATTTGCAACACTTAATCCTTTATTTACTTTATTTAACATAATGCTCAAGTCATTGACATTCAAATCACCTAAAAGGAAAACAAGTGATGCCATATTTGTAATCAATCCTGTGTATTGTTCTTTGTTTAATTCAACTGCGAATTTATTAGCGATAACACCTCGACTATTGACCATACCTGATACTGCATCTAGTATCTTAGCATCGTCCAACGTGCTAATAATGTTAATAGCTTTCATGATACTATCTTTATTTGCTGCAATTGCATCTGTTACTTCTGCTAAACTTTCTTGTTTGATTTGTTCTTCAGACTTTTGCATGCGCTTAATTTTCGTTATTCTCTCAGCCATTATTTATTCACCTGACTTCCTGGGAATGTGTAATCATCACGTTTCCATTTGTCTTCAACACGTACGCTATATTGTGGTTGTCTTTGTTTATCTACTCTGAAGTTTGTAGGGTTTAATGGTGATTTTCCTCTACGTGTTTTAACCTCCATACGACAACTTGTACGCTTATAAGAAGGTGTGTCTGTATCTTTATCCACATCACTGTTCGTCAATAAGTTAATCGCACCTTGATCACCATTTATCATTGCATTGTTATTAAGTGGAATATAAATTTCTTTGCCTTTTACTCTATCAGTGACATGTGCAATTAGTTCAGCTTCACCACTATCTGAAATCAACTTAACTTCTGCCCCTTCATGAATATCTCTTTCTTGTGCTAGTTCTGGAGATACTTCTACGAATGGTTGAGGGACTTTATATGCAAGACCTGGTACTTTATAAGTCATGTTTCCTTCATGGAAATGCTCTAATAAACGACCGTTATTTACATGTAAATCATATTTTTCATTCACTTTAAAGAAATTATCGAAAGTTAAAGGATAGAAATTCGCTTTACCATCTTCAAAGTTAAATCCATCTAAATACAATGTTGGTTGATCCGTGCCATCTTCAGCCACAGGCCATTGTAAACTATTGTAACCATCTAATCTGTCATAGTTCACGCCCGAATATGATGGTGTCAGTTTAGCAATTTCGTCCATAATTTGACTTGGGTGCGTGTAATTCCAATCATAACCTAGTGTTCTAGCTACATCTTGAATAATGACCCAATCTGGTTTAGATTCGCCTTTAGGTTCAAGGGCTTGATATAAACGTTGGATACGGCGTTCAGTATTCGTAAATGTACCTGTTTTCTCTAGTGAAGGACATGCTGGTAAAACTACATCTGCATATGAAGCAGTGAAAGTGAAAAACTCATCTTGTACGACTAAAAAACCAACTTTTTCTAGTGCAGCTTGTACATAGTTGATATTTGAATCAACAATACCTGTATCTTCACCATATAAATACAATGCGTCAATTTCACCTGCGTGAATACCTTCCATCATTTGGTGATTATCTTTACCAGGAACACTCGGTAATGTTTCACCATATTCTCTTTCAAATTTTGCACGAATTTCATCGTCTGCTACTTTTTGGTAACCAGGGAATTGATCAGGCATGCTACCCATGTCACTACATCCTTGTACGTTGTTGTGACCACGAAGCGGATATGCACCAGTACCTGGTTTTCTATAATTGCCTGTTGCTAATAATAAGTTAGAAATTGCTGTAGACGTGTCACTACCAATATCTTGTTGTGTGACACCCATAGCCCACGCAATTGACACTGTTTCAGCATTAACCATTTGATGTGCAAAATCTATGAGTGCTTCTTTTGAAATACCTGTTGTATCTTCGGCAAATTCCATTGTAAATGGTGCTAAAGACTTATGATATTCATCGAAGCCATTTACCCATTCATCTACAAATGCTTTATCATGCAAGTCATTATCTATAATATATTTTGTCACCGCTGATAACCAAACTAAGTCAGTACCAGGTTTAGGTTGATAGAAGTTGTCAGCTCTTTCTGCCATTTCATGTTTACGAATATCAAAAACATTTAATGTGTTGTTATATAATTTATGTCCACGCTTAATGCGAGAAGCAATGACTGGATGTGCTTCAGCAGTATTTGTGCCTATTAAAACAACCATATCAGCAATTTCAAGATCGTTGATTGAACCAGAATCACCACCATGACCTACAGTTCTAAATAATCCCTTTGTCGCAGGTGCTTGACAGTAACGAGAACAGTTATCGACATTATTCGTACCAATTACTTGTCTCGCAAGCTTTTGCATTAAATATGATTCTTCATTAGTTGCTTTTGAAGAAGAAATAAATGCTAGACCATCAGATCCGTGAGAAGCTTTTACTTTGTTAAAGTTTTCAGAAATTACTTGTAATGCTTCATCCCACTCTACTTCTTCGAATTGATTATTTTTACGTACTAATGGTTTAGTTAATCTTTCCTCTGAATCAATGTAATCCCAACCAAACTTACCTTTCACACAAGTTGCAATTTTGTTGGCTGGAGATTCGTGTTGAGGTTGAACTTTCAAAACTTCTCTTCCTTTTGTCCATACGTCAAAGGAACAACCAACACCGCAATATGTACATACAGTCTTAGTTTTTTCGATGCGTTCTTCACGCATCGCCGCTTCAGAATCAGATACTGCAAATAGTGGGCCATAGCCTGGTTCTGCTTTTTTAGTTAAGTCAATCATCGCAGCAAGTGAACCTGGCTCTAAATCTGTCATATAGCCTGCGTTTCCTTCCATGTTTACTTCTAACATAGCGTTACAAGGACATACAGTTGCACATTGACCACAACCAACACATGATGAATCGTTAATTGTTGTATCATTATCCCAAATCACGCGTGGTTGTTGACGTTCCCAATCAATCGTTAAAGTTTCATTGACTTGGACGTCTTGACACACTTCCACACATCTTCCACAAAGAATACATTGGTCTGGGTCGTAACGATAGAAAGGTCCATAGTCTTTTTCATATGGTTTTTCCTTATATTCATATGTTTGATGTTCGAGACCCCACTGATCCATTGTATTATGAATCTCACAATCACCATTGTTATAATCACATACTGTACAATAAAGCATGTGTTTTTCTAAAATACGATCTAATGCTTCTTTTTGACTTGTTTGTACATTATCATTTTGTGTATTTACAATCATTGGTCTATCTATCGTCGTACTACAAGCACGTTGCATCACACCGTCTATTTCTACTGTACACGTATCACAAGTTTCAATTGGACCAAGCGATTCGTTATAACATATAGAAGGTACAAACGTATCTTGTGATTTAATAAATTGTAGTAAATTTGTGCCGGGTTCCACAAGATAATCTTTGCCATCTAATATAATAATTAAATGTTCTTGCATATTATTCACCCCTATTAATTTTATAAAGCCCGTGTTTATGAATCAAAGATGTCTGACAACATTCCATCTTAAAAGCCCCACACTTTTTGGTAATGTTATTTATATTGTATATGTAAATCAATAAAATGTTAAGGCTTTCCACTGATTTTTAACTGTTTAATATAAGTTTTAATTTATAGTGTTAAATATTCTCTCTGAAAATTATTATTTTAGTGACAAAAATAAAATACACGCAACCAATACAGTGGTTGCGTGTATTTATTAAATTAGATACCTAAATTATCTTTTATATCGCTTTCTATTTCAGATAATGAACTTTGGCTAGGTACAAAATAATATAGACCATCATCTTGTATGCCACCTTGACCTTCTAATTGATGGCGGTGAACATTATCATTTGCATCTTTATAATTACCTCTAACTTTGTTCAACTCACCTAAAGTCAAATCAGTTTTTACATTATCTTCAACGTGATTCATCAACGAGTTAAAATGCGTAACTGAACTGATACTTGTCAATTTGTTGGCAAGACCTTGTATAACTAATTGTTGACGTTCTTGTCTTCCAAAGTCGCCACCAGCACCTTCTTCTTTACGACTTCTTATAAACGCCATTGCTTCTTTTCCATCCATTCGAGACTTTTGTCCTTCATTAAATTGGAATCCATCATATGAGAAGGTAGCGTTACTAGTGACATCAATACCTCCAACAGTATCTATCATATCTTTCATTCCATCCATGTCTATCGTTGCATAGTGATCTATCGGCACATTCAATAGTTTTTCTACTGATTTCACTGCCATGTCAGGACCACCATACGCGTATGCATGATTTATTTTTTCAGTTGTACCTTTACCTACGATATCTGCTTGAGTATCTCTAGGTATACTCACAATTTCAGTAGATTTCTTCTCTGGGTTGATAGACAACACCATAATCGTATCACTACGCTGTCCTCCGCCATTAGCAGCTCTTTTGGCATCTGAATCTACACCAAATAAAGCAATCGTAAATGGATCTCCATTATTAAGGTTGGCTTCTTTTTCCCTCAAAGATGACTTATCCCTATCTAATGGATTATGTATTGCACCACCGACAGAAAATATTTTAAAACCTAAATACACAACGGCTAAAATTGCTAAAATTAACAATAAACCCAAAAACCACAAAAATACTTTTGCGGGCAACCCCATTTTCTTTTTATTATATTCGTTAGAACGATTCACCTTTTTCATTCTCCATTCTATATTCGATTTTCTATTTCAATTAATTATAGATTATATAGTAAAATTATTTAATGAACATGGTGCTTAAGACCTATTGTTAAATAATTAATATTTTAAAATAATTATTTTTGATACCCAGATCCTGAATTTAGAATCGTCAACATTTCTTTATGACAAGCTTTGTTACTTATAATAAATGGTCCCGCTTTCGCAAAATCTAAAGTTGAATTATTTAACGTCGTCATTGTCAATCCCAATTCTTCAGCGAATAAAAACTGTGCAGCGATATCCCATGGTTTAGGATTTGTATTTACATGTGCGCCAAATTGTCCTAAAATTACGCGCACAGAATCTAAGCCACATGAACCAATGAAACGATATCCAAATGAAGCATCATTTAAATCATGAATCGTATCATCATTCATTACCAAAGTATTAAATGAAATAATCGCGTCTTCTAATTTTAAATCTTCAGGCTGTTGCAATAAATTATCATTCATATATGCGCCTTGGCCCTTGATAGCTTTATAAAGCTTGCCGTGTGGATAATCATAAATGTATGATAACGTAGGTTCACCCTCCACAAAGTAGCCTAATATAATGCAATAATCTTCCTGTTGCTTAACTAAATTTGTAGTACCATCAATCGGATCCATGACCCATACATGACCCTTTTTTGCTTGAATACCTTCATTCGATTTTTCTTCCGCGAAAAGTTGGTGATTTGGAAAATGTTGCTGTAAAAATTGCTCAAAATTTTGTTGAATAGATTTATCTACATTAGTCACTAAATCAAATCGATTTTTTTTCGTTGAAGTAACCATTTGTTTTATTAATTGTGGGATAATATCATCTAATGTTGTTAACCAATCTCTAACTAAATTATCTATATCTAATAATGTTTCTTTATTCATTTGCGACCTCCTCTTTAAGCGAATCACTAAATTTTTTCATTTTAATTATTTCATATGTATAATTTGTTTTATTTTATCATATAAATATAATTACGGTAACAAACTATTCGATTCACTATCGTCCGATAAATGATTTCATTATTCTATACCGATAAGTATGATATTCAATAAAATGATAAGAGGCTGAGACAATTTAATTGCCCCAGCCTCTTATAGAAAGGAAAGTAAGTAATAAATATTGAAGATGTTTGCTTAGTAACTCGTACGAAAAAGATGTTAACAAAACTATATGTAATAGCCTACCCCTTTGTCATCTTTTCGCTACCCCCTTGTTACTAATTATTATACTAACATAAACAACTGAAAAATGTAAGCGTTTTCTATAACTTTTTTTAAAACTTTATAAATGTCGTCATTGTCACTTTTATGCTATAATGAATGTAATATGTAATCATTTGGAAGGTGACTTTCTAATGAATAAACGCGAAAGGCAAAATAAATTGGTACAAGCCATACAACAAAATAAGCAAATTACCGCTTCAGAACTCGCGACAGACTTAAATGTATCGAAACGTACAATTTTAAGAGATATTCAAGATTTAGAAGATCAGGGAGTAAAAATTCTAGCAAAACATGGAAAATTAGGTGGTTATCAACTCCAAGAGACGCCAAATAGTTATGAGCTCGAATTAACTGATAAGCAACTCACCGCTTTATTCTTAGTATTGAATGAAAGTCAATCATATACTACACTTCCATATAAAGAAGAGATAAACACAATTATTAAAAAATGTTTAAATTTACCTTATACGAAAATGAGACGGGCGCTTAAAAAGCTAGACCGATATATTAAATTCAATCAACAAACACATGTTGACTTGCCGCCCATTTTTTCAGAAGTCTTAATCTATTGTACCGAAAGAAATGTGATGGCTATGGAGTATAATAAAAATAATGAGATTATGACTGAAAATGTAATTTTTATAGGCTTATTATGTACAGACGGATTATGGAAAGCAGTTATTTTTGAAATTGGTCTCGGTAAAACTAATGAAATACCTATTGTTGATATCCATGATATTTCATATTCATTTGAGAAAAAAATAAAAACACAAGATATTACTATCAATAACTATCAACAATTTTTAAATCCCACTGAGTCCTAAAAAAGCTCAGTGGGATTTTTTCAACCTTGTCCATTATGTATATAACGTAATTAGCGTAAAAACAAATGAGATTAAATTATTGAGCATATGAATACTTACACTTGCAATGAGTTTAAAACCTGATTTGATGTATGCATAGACCATAGCAATCGCTAAAATTAAATAACTTCCTATTTCTAATGGAGATTCCGCTCCCATCACATGCATTAGTGAAAATAGAATGGCTGAAATAACACCCATTACAATAGCATTAAATTTTTTCCCTAATTCACCTATCAGTAAATGTCTAAAAAATATTTCCTCCACTAATGGTGCACCAATTACAATTAACAAAAATGTAAACGGTAAAAATGACGGCTGATCAAATAAATTCATTAGTTCTAATTCATTTTGAGTTTCATTAAACCCAATACCATTGGGTAGCATTTGCATCACCATGTTATAAATTCCACTACAAACCATCATAACAATCGTCACGATGATAAGAAATAAATAATGCTGCTTTATAAATGCTATATTTCTCTTCAAATTCATTTTAAAGTCCTTGGTATGTAAAAAATAAAAGCTAAACACAGTAACTACGTATGATAGCAGTTGTACAACCACACTTATTTTAATCACTATCTTTTCTGTTAAATGATCTACAAAAACAAAACTAAATAAAATACCAATCACTGTAAAAACAATCATACTTACAATTAAAATCGCAATAAGGAAAAAATCTTTCCATACAATATCTTTAAAACGATATTTTGTTTTTTCCATTTTTTAAAAGCCCCTTTAAATTCATTTTTAATTTTATAGTGTATATCCTACCATGCTTAACAAAATCAGAAAATCATATTCATCATTTTAAATTTTTTATACGAAAGGATGCATTTTATGTATAATCTAGAATTTCATCAACTCGCTCAACGCATTAACCAACTATTAAACTTAATTGAAACTTATAAATTTGCTATCGTTACTCAAAATAAAAAGAAAGCACAGTACAAACAAGATATCCAACAGTTTATTAAAGACGAACTTATCGTGTTTTCAGACATCAGCTTACAACGATTTTCTTTACCCCATTATAATTATTACCAATTCCTTTTAATCCATGACACCAACCCCATTGAAGAACTCACTATTGGAAATACAATTAAGTACCTCGATACCTTACAAAATCAATTATTGGAAACACAAAGGTTATTACAAGGGTTTTTGTAATAATATTTCAAAATGAGATTTTTTAAAAATTAAAATTGTAATACTTTTTCATGTGTTGTAAAATGAAATCGATTACAGCAATATAGGAGTGATAACAATGCATGGCTTTTCTATTTATTTAGGACAACCCATTGATAAATCATATATTAGACGAATGATTGCTTTGGGATATACGACCATTTTCACATCTGTACAAATTCCAGAGGAAGACGAAACATCTAAATATCGCTATTTGGGAGAACTTTTAAATTATTTATCAGACGAACAACTTACGTATATGATTGATATCAATCCTTCATTGCTGGATCAATCTTTTTATGAATTCTTGCAATCATATCATCATGCGCAATTTATGATTCGTATTGATCACAGTACTTCTATAGAAATTATTAATGACATTATCCAACATGGTTTTCACTGTTGCTTAAATGCCAGTATACTTTCTGAATCACTACTTCAACAGCTTTATGAAAAACTAGATGATTTTACACACTTATGCTATTGCCATAACTATTATCCACGGCCAGATACAGGTCTAACAACTGAATTTGTTCATATTCAAAACTCACTAATTTTAAAGTATAATCCAAACGCAACGATCTTCGGTTTTATTCCAGGCACTACAAAACGCGGCCCCCTTTTTAAAGGTTTACCAACCATAGAATCAACGAGAGCACAACACCCTATCGAAAGTGCACAGCTATTATTAGATCATCTGACAACACAAATTTTGATTGGTGATACTAAAATTAGCGCACCACTAGACGAACAATTAATGAACGTATTATGTCATAGAACTTTCACACTCACAATTGATTTATTAGATATTCAAGCAACTAAGATATTACAGCAACCTCACACTGTACGACCAGACAACCCACAAGATGTAATTCGCTCACAAGAAGCTAGACACTATTGTACAAGTGAAATTAATACTTATAATACAACAGTTCGAAACACTGGTACAGTTACCATCGATAATAAACTGAACGGACGTTATCAAGGAGAATTACAACTTTTGAAAACTGACTTACCAGCGCATCCTCACATTAATGTTATAGGTGAAATTTGTGAAGCTGAGCGCAGTTTGATTCGTTGTATGAAGCCCAATGATACATTTAAATTTATTATAAAAACAAGGGAGTAGAAATTTATGAGTGATTTAACTACTGAATCTAGAAATAAAGCGACAATGCATTTAGATGAGATGTCTATAACAGAAATTCTTAAAACAATGAATGATGAAGATCAAAAAGTCCCACAACAAATTAGAAAAGTCATACCAGACTTGACTAAAGTCATAGAAATCACTACAAAACAATTTAGAGCTGGTGGTCGAATTATTTATATCGGTGCTGGAACAAGTGGAAGGTTGGGGGTGCTTGATGCTGCTGAATGTGTGCCCACATTCAATACGTCTCCAGATGAAGTCATTGGATTAATTGCAGGTGGACAAAGAGCCATGACTGTTGCTGTTGAAGGTGCTGAAGATAGTACCTCCTTGGCTGAAGAAGATTTACATCATATTCACCTTAATGAAAAAGACGTTTTAATCGGTATTGCTGCTAGTGGTAATACACCTTATGTTATCGGCGGATTAAAGTATGCGAATCACATTGGTGCACATACTGTTTCAATTTCATGCAATTCAAACACTAAAATAAGTAGCATAGCTAAAAATGCAATTGAAGTTAATGTAGGTCCTGAAGTCTTAACAGGTTCTACAAGATTAAAATCTGGAACAGCTCAGAAATTAATACTTAATATGATTTCAACAATCACAATGGTTGGCGCCGGTAAAGTTTATGATAACCTCATGGTTGATGTAAAAGCTACAAATCAAAAATTAATTGACCGTTCCATACGCATTATACAAGATATCTGCGACATTTCTTATCAACAATCTGAAAAACTATATCATGCTGCAGATCATAACCTTAAAGTTGCTATCGTTATGCATATGTGTGATACATCAAAAGCAGATGCACAACAGCGTTTAGAAAAAAATAATCACATCGTTAAGCTAGCAATCAGAAATTAAACCAAATACTTAAAATAATTTATGTATATAGGAGGGTTTTATGATGTCTAAAGAACAAAAACTTGCAGAAAGTATTGTAAATGCAGTTGGTGGTTTAGAGAACATGGAAAATGTTATAAATTGCATGACGCGTGTAAGAATTAAGGTGCACGATGAAAATAAAGTTAACTATGATAAATTAAAATCGACGGAAGGTGTAATGGGCGTGGTCAAAGACGACCGTGTACAAGTAGTCGTTGGACCTGGCACAGTTAATAAGGTAGCTGCTCATATATCTGAAATGAGTGGTGTGCGTTTAGGTGAAACCATCCCTCACCAAACTAAAGATTATAAAGCAGAAACTGAAGCAAGAGCCAAAGAAAACAAAGCCGCTTTTCAAAGTAAACAAAAACGTGGCAAATTCAATAAATTATTAAAAACAATCGCTAATATATTCATCCCATTGATTCCAGCATTTATTGGTGCAGGTTTAATCGGTGGTATTGCTGCAGTTTTAAGCAACTTACTAGCTGCAGAGGTCATATCTGGCTCATGGATTACGCAACTTGTTACTGTTTTTAACGTAATTAAAGATGGTATGTTAGCATATTTAGCCATTTTCACTGGTATCAATGCTGCTAAAGAATTTGGTGCAACACCAGGTTTAGGTGGTGTTATTGGAGGAACGACATTACTAACAGGATTAACAGAAGAAAATATGATCACTAATATTTTTACAGGCGAACCTTTACAAGCAGGGCAAGGTGGTATTATCGGTGTTATCTTTGCTGTTTGGTTATTGAGTCTCGTAGAAAAGAGATTACATAAGATTGTACCAAATGCCATTGATATTATCGTAACACCTACGATTACTTTGTTTGTTATCGGATTATCAACAATCTTTATCATTATGCCTTTAGCTGGTTTTGTTTCTGACGGTTTAGTATCCGTAGTGAATGGTGTTATTAATATTGGTGGCGTCTTTAGTGGCTTTATTATTGGTGCTTTCTTCCTACCATTAGTTATGTTAGGATTACATCATATATTTACGCCTATTCATATTGAGATGATCAATCAATCTGGTGCTACTTACTTACTACCAATTGCTGCTATGGCAGGTGCAGGACAAGTTGGTGCCGCATTAGCGCTTTGGGTAAGATGTAAGAAAAATACTACTTTGAGAAATGCAATTAAAGGTGCACTGCCTGTCGGTTTCCTTGGTATTGGCGAGCCCTTGATTTATGGGGTCACGTTACCTCTTGGTAGACCATTCTTTACCGCATGTATTGGTGGCGGTATTGGCGGTGCAGTGGTTGGTGGTATTGGACACATCGGTGCTACCGCTATTGGACCGAGTGGTATTTCATTGTTACCTTTGATTTCAGATCATATGTACTTAGGATACATTGCAGGATTAATCGCTGCTTACACCGGTGGTTTCCTCTTCACCTTCTTTTTAGGTACAACAAAATCAATGAGAGAATCTGATAACTTAGGTGGTTAAACTATGACCAACGTACTTTATAAAATTGATAATATATATGAAACTTTTACAAAAAGTGAAAAAAAAATTGCTGATTTTATTTTAAACGAACCTCATCGTATCATTAATATGTCTGTCCAAGACCTTTCAAATGAAATTAATACAAGTACAGCATCCATTGTACGTTTTAGCAAGAAAATAACAGAAAAAGGGTTTCAAGAACTTAAAATTACAATTTCACGTTATTTGCCTATAGATGCAATCAACAATAATCATATGGAATTAATTGATAATGAATCCGTCGATATTATCAAGTCTAAAATGTTAGCCCGAGCAACAGATACAATGAGTTGTGTTGCTTCACAAATTGAACAACATCACATCGATGACATCTGTGACACATTAAAACATGCGCGTACCATATTTTTATTTGGTTACGGGGCATCACTCGTTATTGTTACAGATTTATATCAAAAATTATCTCGGATTGGTTTAAATGTGCGCTTAATACAAGAAACGCATTTATTAATGACTACCATGGCTACTCATGATGAACAAGATTGTATTATTTTTGTAACCAACCAAGGTAGTCATAGTGAAATGCAATCTATGGCAAAAGTTGCAACTGACTATAATATACCTATCATCACGATTTCAAGCTCGAACAATAATCCTGTAGCTAAAATTTCTGATTATACTTTAATTTATGGTCAAACTGATGAGAATGAACTACGCATGGCCGCAACAACATCATTATTTGCACAACTTTTTACGGTAGATATTCTTTATTATCGATTTATTGCTTTAAATTATCAACGTTCGTTAGACTCAATCACACAGTCTAAAATGGCACTTGATAATTATCGTAAACATTTGTCTAAAATCCAGTTTAAACACTAAATCATTGCTGACATCACTTTTTAAATAACATCATAAACGAGAACGACATAGAAATCGCATTTTGATAAAGGATTTCTATGTCGTTCTCGTTTTTAATCTATCGCTAACACTATTTATTTGTTAGTTGTTTACTTTACATCATTTTGAAAAAAGTCGAAAATATTTTTGGCATTATCAGTATTATCAATATTTCCTTTGAATTTATCACTACCAGGGCCATATGCATAAGTATTTACATCTTCTCCTGTATGACCATTAGTAGTCCAACCAGTATTTGATTTGTCATTAATTGGTTTTTGTACAGCATCTTGAACCTTTTGTAATTGACTTTCATATGCTTTTTCATCTTTTTTAAGATCTTTAAGTTTTTTAGCTTCATCTTTTATTTTATTCATTTGATCTTCTGAAACTTCAAAACCGTAACCATCTTTAATGACTTTCTCCACATTTTTGCCTTTGCTAATTTCTTCAGTCATATATTTACCTGAATGTTTCATTTGGTGAATGGCGTCTGGGTTCCAAACGTAATCTTTACCTTTCGCAATAGACATACCACCTGTAGAATGATCTGCAGTAGCTACCACAAGTGTATCTGGATTTTCTTTTGCATAATTCATAGCATATTCAAATGATTTTTCAAATCCAGACATTTCTGACATTACCCCAGTTACATCATTTGGATGCCCTGATTTATCTATAGAAGCGCCCTCAACCATTAAAAAGAATCCTTTGTCGTTTTGTTTTAATTTATTTACGGCACTATCAGTCATATCCACTAATTTTGGATTTTTGTCTGGTGCGTCTATCTGTAATGGCATATCATTATCTGCAAATAATCCTAATACTTGTTTACTTTTGGAATTTTGTAGTTCATTTTTATTTGTAACCACATCGTAACCATCTTTTTTAAATTTGTTTTTTAAATTGCCATTGTCTTTGCCAAAATACTCAGCACCACCACCTAGTAGTACATCAACTTTATGCTTGCCATTAATTTTATCATTGTAAAATTGTTTAGCAATTTCATCCTTTTTATCACGATCATCAACGTGTGATGCGTATGCAGCAGGCGTAGCATCTGTAATTTCAGCCGTAGATACGAGACCAGTTGATTTACCATTTTCTTTAGCTTGTTCTAATACTGTTTTAACATTATTTTTATTAGCATCGACGCCTATAGCTCCATTATACGTTTTTTGTCCTGAACTAAATGCGGTTGCACCAGCTGCTGAATCAGTAACATTTTCTTTTGGATCATTAGGGTTTGTACGTTGACTCCCTATTAGATATTTATCAAAAGCGGTCTGATCCATTTCTTTAGTATCTGGATTATCTGCAAAATAACGATAAGCAGAATTATACGAAGGTCCCATACCGTCACCGACTAAAAAGATAACGTTTTTAGGATTTTTTGTATTACCCATATAAGCTACATTAGCATTCTGATTTGAATCTTTAGACTCATCTTTTTTCCCTGCAGCATAAGTCCCTTGTACACTCCCTAATGATGAACCGGCAATGATTGTCCCTGCAATCGTAGCAGTAGCTAGTTTATTAAGTATTTTCATATAATAACTCCTTTAGATATGTATTATGACCTCAACTTTATTCTAAAGCACGAGTTTTGAGTGAGTATTTTTCTATTGTTAAATTTTTGTAAAAGCATTTATGTAAGTGTACCAACGTAATGACGGATATACAAAAAAGTCATAAATGATACAAAAAAATGTATCATTTATGACTACTTAATATTGCTGACAAATTGATGTGTTATTATATTTTTTAAAGTTGCTGATCATCACTTAATTTATGATAGCCTTTTAGATAATAGAACAATGTCATAAAACCTAAGAACACGATACCAATAACAACTGAAACAACTGTTTCTTTATTAAATAGCATGCCGATTAACACCATGATAAAGAACGCCATTGTAATATAATTTGTTATTGCGCCGCCTGGCATTTTAAAAGGATGATTTTTGAGTTCTTCGCTGTGATTTTTTCTGAATCTTAAATGACTAATTAATATCATAAACCACGGTACCATACCTGGTAAAATCGAGGCACTGTATACGTAAACAAAAATACTATCTGCTCCTTTAATAAATAAAGGCAAAATAACATTTAATAACGCGCCAACTAAAATACCAATTGCTATTGCAGTAACCGTCCAAATAGGAACACCATTTTTCATAACTTTACGGAAAAATTTAGGTAACATGCCCTTTTGAGATAAGTTCAACGTCATTCGACTAGCGCTAAATATACCAGAATTACATCCTGACATCGCTGCAGTCAAAACTACAAAGTTAATGAGTCCAGCAGCAAATGTAATACCCACTTTTGCAAATGTTGCAACAAATGGACTGCCAATGTTTCCTAATTCATCCCAAGGATAAACAGTTACAATAACGAAAATGGCTCCGATATAGAAAATTAATATACGCCATATAACACCATTAACCGCACTTTTAATATTTTTTTGTGGATCTTTCGTTTCACCAGCAGTAATACCGATTAATTCAACACCTTGATAAGAACCAATTACAATAGAAAGTGCGAAGAAGAAACCAATCCAACCATTAGGCATAAAGCCACCATGTGACCATAAATTAGAAAGACCTATAGCCTCTCCACCATTACCAAGTCCAAAGAAAATCAAACCGAACCCTGCAATAATCATCAAGATAATAGTTACTACTTTTATCATTGCAAACCAAAATTCAAATTCACCAAAAGCTTTAACTGATACTAAGTTAGCACCAGCCAACAATAATACAACTATAATACCTGGTATCCATTGTGGTAAATCAGGAAACCAATAATTCATATATTCTCCAACGGCGATAACCTCACTCATACCTACAACAACCCATTGGAAAATATTACTCCATGCTGTCAGATAACCAGCAACTGGATTTATGTAATCACTTGCAAAGTTTGCAAAAGAACCT
This sequence comes from Staphylococcus ureilyticus, assembly GCF_025558845.1. Classification (NCBI taxonomy): domain Bacteria; kingdom Bacillati; phylum Bacillota; class Bacilli; order Caryophanales; family Staphylococcaceae; genus Staphylococcus; species Staphylococcus ureilyticus. The sequence continues at coordinate 1,956,591 of NZ_CP094825.1, forward strand.
GAAGTCGGGTGTAAATATACCATTTCCCCCATAGCTCTCATCACTAAAAATAAAAACAGCCCAGCTATTAAATAGGCAAATATTACTGAAGGCCCTGTCCATTTAATCGTACTTGTCGCCCCCATAAAGAGTCCGACACCAATCGTTCCACCAAGTGCTATCATCCGCATTTGACGTGCACCTAGTCCCCTTTGTAATTCGTTATTCTCATTCATCATTCAAACCCCATCTCATTCAAATATAAGTGAAAATAATTCACTTATTATGACGCTATTATACTATAAATTCTAAAAATTAAAACAATTATTTTTCATTTATGTAAGCCCTTACATATGTTTTTATTTTAGATTACTTTTAGAGAAAACGCAATGTATATTTTCATTTCAATATGATAGAGAACAATTAAATACTATCTTTAGTTAATTGAGTGTCACTATTTAATTATGATTATTTTGTGAATTCTTTCACAAAAACACTGTAACATAGTATACTATTTTTAATTAATAGAAAGTGAGGATAAAGTTTTGAACGAAAAAAATATTAAATGGGATAAAGTTTTTTATGGTAAAGCGTGGGTTCATCATGTCGTAGAGACAATTCGTGCCAAAGATATTTTACAAAGTTTTTATTTAAAACGTTATCTATTACGTGCCATAATGGCTGGTTTTATTTTAGGTGTGATTACAGTTTTTGTATTGCTCATTAAAGCTTCATTAGCCTCTGATATTCCAATGGGCGTTGCAAATATAGTCGGTGCGGTTGCATTTAGTTTTGCTTTAGTGTTAATACTTTTTACAAATTCCGAATTATTAACGAGTAACTTTATGTATTTTACAGTTGGACTGTATTATCGCGTCATTTCGCCAATCCGCGTTTTTAAAATATTTGTACTCTGTTTTATTGGTAATGCTTTAGGTGGATTGGTGTTCTTCTTATTGATTCGTTCCTCAGACATTATGACACCTGAGATGATGCAACAATTAGAAGCTACAATTGATCATAAAACACTAACGGCAGGTTTTGTTGCCATTCTTATAAAAGGTATTTTTGCTAATTTCTTTATAAATATATCGCTTGTCATAGCTATGCAAATTGATGATGTTTTGGCAAAAATGTTTGTCATGATGTTTGGTGTATCCATTTTCTCATTTATGGGTTACGAACACGTTGTTTATAATACCGTATTATTCGCAGGTGGAGTCGTTTACCATAGTGATGTACTTTCAGCCATGCCTGCTTTAATCAATTTGCTAGGGGCAGGTATCGGCAATTATATCGGAGGCGGTTTAGTAATAGGCTTGTTCTATGCTTATTTAAACGACCATAAGCAATATCAAAAAAGTAAAGTACAATGACTACAACTTGCATTATTGTAATGATGAGCTAGAGTCTAACGTTCATGAAGTTATAGTTCCTAATTTTATATGATATAATGCTCAATAGATTTTATTATAAAGGAGTTCAATATGAATAAACATCTATTGAAACGTACAATCACAGTTTCAATTATATTTGGTATATTATTTTTCCTAATTAATTATTTTAGCGATAGTGATGTTTCTGCCGGAAATTTAATGCTAAAAAGTTTACTAACGATTGTTGTATTTGGGATACTATATTACTTAATTTTTACTATTGTAAATTCACCAGAGCGAAAATATAAATTTGGTATTACATTACCTATTTCACTACTAATTGCAATCATAATCAGCGCTATATTTTCTGCTTTAAAAATCGGTATCATAACCGGATTGATTATTGGTATCATTGCAGGGTATATCTGGGAATATATCGATACTCATAAAAATGGTGGTGATAAATCATGAGTATTTTCATTGGTATTGTTGTTATCATTTTACTAAGTGTAAGTTTAATCCCTAATTTAAAAGCTGTAAAAAAATCTAAAGCTGCTGGAGAAAAAAATCCACGTTTTGCAATTATGGTAGGTATTGATTCTATATTACTCGTATTAGTTATTGTGACACTAATACTTCAATTTTTAAAATAGACTATCATTTTTCATTTCGATATTATAAAACCCCTTATTGAAGCATTTTCCAATGTCAAAATAAGGGGTTTTAAATTAAAATTGATTTTGTAAAATAAGATAATATAAGGCCAAAGCTCCGAATAAGTAAATAAGACTTCCAACCATAAATGACCGGAATTGTATTTTTAAGGGGACTTTTTTATTAAAAATAGGTCCTAAAACTAAATTTCCTATTGCTAAAACAATTGGTCCTCCTAAAAAAAATAAAATTAAATAACCATTCATAACTTAGCCTCTACTTTTTTCAAAATATTTTTCAATGATAGCTGTACCTGATATGTCTTTATCTAAATATACTATGTTACTAAAATCTTGTTTTTCCGTCATATCATTCGTATTTACAATAACATCTAAACCAGCATTCACCGCTGCAGTTGCCCCATTGACTGAGTCTTCTATAGCTAAACAATTAACAGGATTATAGTTTAATCTTTGAACTGCTGTTAAATATAGTTCGGGACTTGGCTTTATTTCTTCTACATCCTCTCGTCCAACAACAACATCAATATACGCATCTAATCCTAATTGATCAAACGTTGGTTGAATATCGTTTCTAAAACTACTTGTCGCAATAGCCATGGGTATATGGCGCACTTTACAATAATCCATAAGTTGTTTCATATGTGTAACTATCGGTAAATGTATACTCGTTTCATTATGCTCTTGATATATTTTTTCTTTACGTTCTTGTCCTAGTTGGCCTTCTAGATACTGATGCAAATCTGAAGCCAATCCCCCAATAGATTGACGATAAAAATCTAAACTAACTTCTTCCAAACCATAATGATTTAAATGTTTATTTATTATTTCAAACAAGTGTTTTTCTGTATCTATAATTGTACCATCAAAATCAAATATCACAGCGCGATACATACATTTCCCCTCCTATAATTTAACAGAATTGAATCAAATTATTGTCAGTGTATCATATTTTATACTTCTCTAGCCTATCAAAGACAGAGATAACATAAACTAAGAGAAAAACACGAAAAAATTAATGTTTTCCTCTTAGTTTAGAACTTCATACTAATTTTATCTTAAAATCAATGATACTTACCTTTTATTCCAGTATTTTGCAAGTATTGGACCTGTAATATTATGTATTAAGCTGAACACGGCTCCTGGAACTGCAGATAATGGGTTGAAATGTACTGTAGCTAAAGAAACTGCTAGCCCTGAATTTTGCATACCTACCTCTATCGATACTGCCTTTTTGTCCGGTCGGTCTAATTTTAGGATTTTGGCAAATGTATAACCAAGTATATAGCCAATCAAATTATGAAGAATGACAACCGCAAAAATAAGCAATCCAGTGGCTAAAATTTGTGCTTTACTACTACCAACTACAGATGCAAGTATTAATGAAATAGCTATAACGGAAACGATTGGTAATGCAGTGGCAGTCTTGTCAGCAAATGTCTTGAACAGTTTTTGCAGTACAAACCCAATGATTATTGGTATTAAAATCACTTGAACGACTGACCAAAACATACTGATAAATGAAACTTGTAACCATTCATGCGCAAATAAATATATTAAAGCTGGTGTTAAAAATGGTGCTAGTAATGTTGAAACACTTGTGATAGCTACTGACAATGCAACATTTGCATTTGCTAAGTAACTCATAACGTTACTAGATGTACCACCTGGACAACATCCAACTAAAATCACACCAATTGCAATTTCTGGAGGCAAATGAAACAGTTTGACAATTAAAAACGCACTTAAAGGCATAATCGTATACTGCAAAACCACACCAATGATTACAGATCTAGGTGCTTGAAATATGATTTTAAAATCTTTGGGGTCTATGGTTAATCCCATACCTAGCATAACAATTCCTAGTAAATAAGGTACCCAATTACTTAAAGTAGAAAGTTGCATTGGAAATATAAAACCAATGACAGCTGCAATAAGCATCCATACTAAGAACGTATTCGTTGCAAACTTACTTACTTTTGATAACATCTAAAACACTTCCCTCTCTGTATTAATAAAGAAGAATGTATCATATTTTGAACATCGAAACAACAGAATTTTCTAAATATTTCGACTTTAAAACCCTAGGAATTTCCAAAATTTTATACTTCGTTCTAAAGACCTAGTGTCTTCTTTTAAAAAGAGTGGTACAATTTAATAGAATTTAAAACATGTATAATTTTAAGGGCACTAAATATTAATTTTAATATACGTATGTCACTTTATATAGATATGGAGGTATAATATGTTTTTAGATAAAACTGAAACGTTTGTTTTAAACATCAGTGGTTTAAATAAACGTCATATCCGCAAAAATTTGTTAAAACTTTTGAAACAAGTCCACTTTTGTAAATCGTTCAAATTTACTATTTTCAAAAAAAATCATTTATATGCTTTAGAAGTGAATTTACCCAAGCAACAACTACCATATTTGATTAGTTTTCTTAGCTTCCACAATTATTTAATCTATCAAATTTTAGAAAATAATCATGCACAAGACCTACTAGACTTGGATCATTTACTATTATCATCTAAGCGTTTCGAAATCGCTGTTGACGGCCTTCATGATGCATTTATTAAAGACAAAGTTATCGATATTATGAATTTACTCAATCACACTGAAACAATTGTTTATACCTTCAATCGAAATACCATCAACGTTTCTTGTTCGCCTACAGTATTCTCTAAATTAATTCACGCTATCGCAACACACAACATTGATGTTTACAGTGCTACCTACCAACCACGTTTAATGCATAAAACGAGAATTTCTTAAAAACATTAATGTACGACATCACTCACATATACAGTAAAATTGATTTAGCTACCATTTCACGATATTTAATCAACATAAATCATGTATACAAGGATCTAGCATCCAATCATAAACGTCTATGCTTATTGTAATTGTATAGAAATGACGTTTTTTTATGTGGACACTTATAAACAAAATAGAATGTAAGGCCCATCCTCGCGCCGTGTATACCATGTCTACTGACAAGCATGCAAAAATTAATTGATGCGTTTTTGATAAAAAATTGGACTAATCCATTAATGATTATCATATGGATTAGTCCTTTTTTGTGCATAAGTTTTATATGCAATCTCGTTATTATTTATTTTTTTCTTCAAATACTAAATTTTCAAATGCTTCTCTGACTTGAGGTACAGACATACCTACTACGACTTGCACATTTTTCCCACTTTTCACTAAGCCATGTGCCATTTGTTTATGCGTAAAGTAATCACTATCCTCAACTTTATTGACATCATTCACTGTCAATCTTAAACGTGTCGTACAATTTGTAACGTCTTTAATATTTTCTTTGCCACCTAGACCTTCTAAATAATAGATTGCTTTAGCTTCAAACTCGTTTGCTGACTCAGTTTTTTTAGCAACTTGTGCTTTACCGTCTTTATTTTTATAGTCATCTTTATTATATAATTTCATATCCTTATCGTCTTTTTTACGTCCAGGAAGTGGAATATTAAATTTTATAATTAAAAACTTGAACAAGAAGAAATAAATCGCTGTAAAACCGAAACCTATTGCAATTTGAATAATATAAGTTAACCAGTGATTTTGGGCTAAAGGTATCCAATTCGTAGCAAAGAAATCTAATAATCCTCCACCAAAGTTACCTACTAATCCGAAACCATACATTAACGTATCCATCGTTGCTGCTAAAATTGCATGTAAAACGAATAAATAAGGTGCAATAAATAAAAATGTAAACTCTAATGGTTCAGTGATGCCTACAACAATCGCTGTCAATGTTGCTGGAATTAGTAATGCTGCAATTTTCTTTCTATTTTCTTTTGGCGTCGTTGCATACATTGCTAAAGCAATACCAATTGAACCAAAGACTTTTCCGTTACCTTGTAACATAAAGCCATATGGGAATAATTCTTTTAATGGTTCTTTACTTTTAGCAAATTCATTTACATGTTCGAACCATTCTGCTTTCAATCCATGATTCACAACAACAGGACCTACTTCTATTGGTGCATATATAAAATGATGTAATCCAGTTGGTATCAATACTCTTTCTAAAAAATGATACAACCACACACCTATATAACCCGAGCCAATAATAAATCCTTGCAGTGAAGAAATACCATTTTGTACCGTTGGCCATATGATGCAAGTAATTAAAGCAATTGGCAACATGACAAAAAATGAAATCGTTACTACAAATGTCAAACCTTGAAATACACCAAGCATTTCAGGTAATTTTTTACTATAATATCTATTATGTATCCATGTGACAATGCTTGAAATAATAATACCGCCTAGGATATTCGTGTCTAATGTTTCTATACCAGCAATCGCTTTTAATCCCGTTACATTTTCTACACCCTTTTCCAAATTTGCTCCGAATGTATGCGGCCATTGCGTTAATATGGCATTGATAAAGGTATTAAACATTAAGTATCCCATTAATGCTGACAGTGCTGCATGTCCAGGTGCTTTTTTAGCTAAAGATAATGGCAAGCCAACAACAAATACCACTTCCATGTGATTAAATATTGTCCAACCACCAGACTCTATCACTGACCATATTTTGAACCAATTTGTACCTTCTTCAGCAATATCCCCCATTATTGAAGGATTTTTAAATAATGTTGCTAAACCGAGTACAATACCAAAAAATGCAAACATCAATACAGGTACAATCATTGCACTTCCAAATCGCTTTATAGCATTCATATAAAGTTCCCCTTTTCTAAATTTCCAAAATAATTCACTTATGATAATTGAATATCTCTCTATTCAAATGATTATGGATCAATTTACCATCGATTTTATAGTAAACGCTTACATCAGAACAATAGTTTGACGCCATTATGAACAATTTTGTACAATAAGATTATATTTTCAAAACTTGAAAATATTTTCAAAATTCTGAGGTGATAACGTTGCTTTTAGATGAACGCATAAATAACAATTTTAATAAATTAAATGAAAACGACCTACAAATCGCTCATTTTATAAACACACATATATCAGATTGTAAAACAATGAAAATCCAAGATTTAGCGGCTTATACACATGCATCAAATGCAAGTATTCATCGTTTTACTCGTAAGCTCGGCTTTGATGGCTACAGTGATTTTAAATCATACTTAAAATTTGAATCTGAACAAGTCCATCAATTACCTTCTGACTCTATGAACGCTTTTAAACAAGAAATTGAAAATACCTTCACTTATTTGGAGCGTATCGATTACGACCTAGTTACTGACAAAATATATCAAGCCGAAACGGTATATTTATATGGCACAGGTTTAGCTCAAATGAATGTTGCGCAAGAAGCTCAAAGAATTTTATTGACCATACATAAAAATATTATTGTATTACATGATGTACATGAATTTAAAATGGTATTAAATAAAGCTTCTGATAATGATTTGTTTTTTATTATTTCTTTATCCGGCGAGACTGATCACTTATCCGATATAACGAATTTACTGCAACTGCGTCAAAAGTATTTCATTTCTATTACTACGCTTCAAGACAACACCTTGGCTCAAAAGGCAAATTATAATATCTACGTATCAAGTAACACTTTTTATTTAACAAACGGCATTGATTATTCCAGCTTTATCAGCTACCATATTTTTTTTGAAACTGTACTACGTAAATTTAATGAGCGTATACAATACGGTCAATTCACACAAAATAATTAACATATCAAATAAAAGAAAGCTGGACAAATTAATTGTCTCAGCCTCTTAGTCAACATCTCAATTTATTACACAAGTGGGACTGATACATGAGCTTCTGCCCAAATATGCCTGAGTCCCACTTTTAATTTATTGAGTTAGGTTGTAATGATTTTTTATTGTTCCTCTTCATATTCTTCTAGTGTTGTTTGCAGCTTATCAAATAACATTTCAAAACCATGCGCAGTAGAATCATGATATTCCTTTTTCTTTTGCTTATACTCTAATGATGTCAATCTGCGTTCCCTAGATACATAAGCTGTATAATTAAAAATCATTTGGGTTATGCCTGGTTCTCTTTCAAACATCTCTACTTCAATTGTATCTTCAGAGTCACTTAATTCAGGCATCCCTATCGTCATTACAATATATTCATTTGGGTTCAAAGTAACGTAAGAACCCTTCACTATATTTTCTTTCCCTTTACGAACATCAATAATTTCATAGCTTCCGTTTTGTACAGCGTCTATCTCTATTGATTTATTCGTTCGTTCAGTTGTCATAAACCATTGTTTAAGAAATCGTTGCTCAGTCCAAGCTTGATATACTAATTCAGGTTCAACTTTAAACAGTCTTTCCAACTGAATTTCTACGTTTTCATTTTCCACATTATATCTAGCCATGATTGTTCACCTACTTTCACTCTTATAACTATTCTAACTCATTATACTAGACTTCTAAACAATAATACTATGAAATTCAACTTTCCTTTATATCCCCTTTAAAAGTGATAACCTATTTATTCTATCGTTATTAATCAGTAAACGTCAAAATTTCCCCTTTTTTAATACTATCTTACTTCTTAAAAAAGAGGACAAACAGTCTATATCAAATAATATAAACTGTTGCCCTTTCTTTTAATCAACTTTTTTATTTTAATCTTGGTAATCTAAAGAAAATTGCAATTAGGCCACAAACACCTAGAATGATCGGATAAATTGAATACGGCATTAATGAAACTGGTGAGATAGACGCAACGCCTGCTGCTGCTATAACTTGCGGACTATAAGGTAATAAACCTTGGAAACAGCTCGCAAATATATCTAAAACACTTGCAGATTTCCTAGGATCAATCTCGTATTCATCTGCAATATCTTTAGCTAAGGGGCCTGCCATTAATATAGAAATTGTATTATTGGCAGTCGAAATATCCGCAGCACTCACAAGTCCCGCTATACCTAATTCTGCACCGCGTTTTGATTTAACCCTATTGCGTACAAAATTTAATAGCCAAGTGATACCACCATTATGTTGTATCAATGCTACAAGTCCGCCAATTAAAAGTGCAATAATCGCAATATCCTCCATACCAACAATTCCTTTTGAGATTGAACTAAGCAAGCCTGACCAGTTGAATGATCCATCAACCAGTCCAATAATCGCAGATAATACGGTACCACCAATCAACACTATAATTACATTTATACCTGCCAGTGCTAAAATCAGTACCAATAAGTATGGAATAACTTTAATAAAGTTATAGTCATATGATTTCGTAGTATCTATCTGAGCACCATGCGTTAAAAACCAAAGTACTATAACAGTAAATAGCGCACCTGGTAATACAATCTTTATGTTCACCTTAAACTTATCGCTCATTTTAGTTTTTTGAGTACGAACAGCGGCAATTGTAGTATCCGAAATCATTGATAAATTATCACCAAACATTGCGCCACCAACGACAGTAGCCATTGTTATCGCTGCAGATACATCCGTCGCCTGACTCAAACCAAAACCAACCGGCGCTATAGCTGCAACTGTACCGACTGAAGTACCCATTGAAAGTGATACAAACATACAAATGATAAATAAACCGACGATAATTAAGTTTTCTGGAATAAAGGATAGTCCTAAATTTACCGTCGACTTGACTCCCCCCATATCTGCTGTAGTTTGAGAAAATGCACCCGCAAGTAGAAATATTAACATCATCAAAATAATATTTGAATGTCCAGCGCCTTTAGTAAATACATCTACTTTTTTAGAAAATGTTTCTTTTTTATTTATCAACAAACCCACAATGGATGCGATAATAATTGCAACATTGAGTGGCATTATTGAAAAGTCACCAGTAATAACGCCCACACCTAAAAATATACCTACAAAAATGATTAATGGCACAAGCGCCCATGCGTTACCTTTTTTATTTTCCGTCATACAAAACCAACTTTCTTTATCATTACTTTTTTAGTCAATCATTCATTTTGCTTACCATAAAAAATAAAAAACTCTTTTCTCATAGAAGAAAAGAGTAAATCGATACATCTTTAATCTTATCTTCTAGCACACTTTATGCTACTGGAATTGGCACACGCATTACCATGTTGCCGAAGTTTCAATGGGCCAGTCCCTCCACTTCTCTAGATAAGCTATTTTATTTATTTTATAACAGTACACTATTCATGCCACTTCGTCAATTATATAATCATAATATGAAATGATATTTTACTTCAAAGGTTATTCCGTTGGCCGAACAATCGTAAATGTATCACCAATCGTGGCATAATCATTTCCAGCTAAACGGCACACGGCTTCTAGTGCCTGTGCATTAATCTTACTGTCTTCAAAATACACGTTTTCATTAATATGAAACATCACGACTTCTCCAATGATTAGATCTGACCCCTCATCAGTATCTCCTAATGATATAATCCGCTCTAATTTACATTCCATACGTATTTTCGCCTGTTCAATACCAGGTACAGTTATCAGTTCTGAGTCGACAAGGGTTAACGCTGTTCGTTCTAATTCATTTTCAGTACGATCCAATGGTGCAGCTGTACGGTTAATTTGCTCTACGTTTGTTTCATCAGTGATATGTACTACAAAATTTTCAGTCTCTTCAATATTAAGTGAAGTGTCTTTACGTTTACCTTCTGAGCGTCCTGTAGAAATCATAATCATCGGTGGTGCACTGTTCACCACGTTAAAAAAACTGAACGGTGCCGCATTTAACTTACCATTTTTATCTTGAGATGTCACAAAGGCTATTGGCCTAGGTATGACACTACCACTCAATAATTTATAGTTTTGTCTTTTAGACAATTCACTTGCTTTAAAATGTTTCACAAAAATTCACTTTCCTTTCATAAATAAAAAGTGGCTATGTCAAAATGTAAGTGCATAACTGTTCATTTAAGCACGAATCACTTTGAAATAGCCATCTATCAAATTAATCTAATTGTGTACCACCTGTAACCCCGTATACTTGGCCAGTAGTGTAACTTGATTCATCAGCTGCTAAATGAACATAAACGCCTGCTAATTCTACAGGTTGACCTGCTCTGCCAAGCACTTCTTTTTGTCCAAATGTTGGAATTTTGGATTGTGGTTGTCCACCTGATATTTGAAGTGGTGACCAAAATGGTCCTGGTGCAACACAGTTAACACGGATGCCTTTAGCTCCTAGTTCTTCAGACAAACTTTTAGTTAGCGATATGATTGCAGCTTTTGATGCTGCATAATCATGTAAAATTGGACTTGGGTTATAACCTTGTACCGATGACGTTGTCGTAATTGTAGCACCTGGTTCAAGATAATCAATCGCTTTTTGTACAGTCCAAAATATTGGATACACATTCGTTTCAAAGGTTTCAGTAAATGACGCTGTATCGAAGCCCTTTAGTGTATCTCTATATTGTTGATGTCCAGCTACGAGTGTAACATTGTCTAATCCACCTAACGCGTGATATGCACGTTCTACTAACTCATAATTGAATTGTTCATTGCGTAAATCACCCGGTATTAGCACAGCTTGTTGTCCTGCCGATGTAATAACTTCTTCTACTTCTTCAGCATCTTCTTGTTCTGATGGCAAGTAATTGATTGCAACATCAGCACCTTCTTTAGCATACGCAATAGCTGCTGCTCTACCAATAGCTGAATCTCCACCTGTTACTAACATCTTTAAACCTTTCAATCTACCATAACCGGTATAAGAAGTTTCTCCACAATCTGGTTTAGGGTTCAGATCTTTTTGTAAACCTGGAACGGGTTGCTCTTGTTTTGGAAAATCTGCATTTGAATATTTCTTTCTAGGATCTTGAGACGCCATGCTTAATCCTCCTCAAAAAATAATGGTTGTAATTATTTTTTACCCAAATTAAATCGCCCATAACACAAGATTATATTTTTAAGTTTCGTTCAATAATTTCTGTACAAATGTTACAAAGTAATCTGGTACTTTTTCTAAAATGCGTTCATCGGGATCATATTTGGGGTGATGTAAATCATAGTCACTATTAGATCCAATAAAAACAAATACACTTGGATACTTGTTGGCAAACCCAGAAAAATCTTCACCAATAGTTAATGGCTGTTCCATTATATTCACATTGTAACCTACTTGTTTAGCAACGTTAATTGCATCGTCTGTTAATTTTTCGTCATTGATTACTGCGCCTGGTAATCGTATATATTGTGTTTCAATTTCAACATCAAATACTTCTGCCAATCCACTCCCAATTTCTCTCAATCTCTTCTCAATGAATGTGCGAATACCTTCATCAAAACTTCTCACTGTACCTTGTACATAAGCTTGATCTGCAATAACATTCCATGTATTACCACAAGATACTTCTCCAATCGTTACGACTGCATTATCAAAAGCAGATAAATTTCTGCTGACGATGGATTGAACACTATTGATTAATTGACCTAACACGATGACTGGATCATTACCTTGTTCAGGCTTTGCTGCATGTGCACCTTTACCCTTAATTTTAAATTCAAAGCGATCTACAGAGGATGTCACGGCACCAGATTTCACTGCCAATGTACCTATATCCATAGTAGGATAATTATGATAACCAAGCACAGCTTTTGTACCATCAATGGCACCTGTCTCAGCTAATTTAACAGCACCATATCCCAGCTCTTCGGCAGGTTGAAAAATAAAACGTACTCTACCTTTTAATTGATCTTCAATTTCTTTTAATTTTGTAGCTGTTGCTAAAATACTTGCCATATGGATATCATGACCACAAGCATGCATAATACCTTCATTAGTTGATGTAAATTCATGTACAACTTCTTCATTAATTGGCAAAGCATCTATATCCGATCGAACAGCAATAAACGTATCTCCTTGACCTACTTCAGCAATCAAACCAGTTTCCAACGGTATATCTAAAATTTTAATTTCATAACTTTCTAAAATACGTCTCAATCGTTTCGTTGTTTCATATTCATCATCTGACAATTCTGGAAATTGATGAAATGTACGTCTCCATTTTACAAAGTCTTCATATTGTGGCATGACACGTCACGTCCTTTCTAAATTTATAAAACGTTTTAAAATATAATATAGTATTGTTACAATCACAACGCCGAGCGCTAAATTATTAGAGATTAAAATAAGTACCATCGTAAGTATTACCATGAATCCATTTACTAAAGGTGACTTACGTATAAAGGGTATTGTTCGTCTATCAAATGTATTCAATGAAATTGTAATAAGCACGGTAGCTAAAACAGCCATTGGAATATGTCCTATAATTTCACCAAAAACAAATAAACTTACCAGTAAAAAACTTCCGGTAACAAGCGTCGAAACTCTAGAGTTCGCCCCCATTGTTACATTAAAACGCGATTGACTAACAAGCGCACTTCCACCATAACCGCCAAATAATCCTACTACTAAATTAGCTATGCCTTGACCTATTGATTCACGATTTTTATCACTAGTTGTAGCTGTTACTTCATCCATCATTCTTGCTGTTAAAGTCGTTTGAACGATTGCAACAATAGCCATCATCAAACCATAAAACAATGTAATTAGGAGAAAGTTAACATTTAATATTTCAATAGGGATAGTTGGATAAGGTAGTTTAATATGTATTGAAGACAAATCGTGCACATATTTTATATCAGGTTTTAATACCCACGAAAATATTGTCAGTATAATAATGGATATCAATGGTGCAGGTATAATTTTGATATGTTGACCGCCCAACCAAATAATAAAAAATGACATGATTGCAACGATATAAGTTGCCATAGAAATACCTAAAATATTCTTTAGCTGAGATGTAAATAATAATATACCTAGTGCATTCATAAATCCAATTACAACACCGACAGGTATCAATTCTAACCATTTATTAATTTGAAAATACCCAAATGAAATTTGGATGATACCCATAAATAAAGTTGCTAAAATGACAGCTTGCATCCCATGACTTGCAGCTAAAGGTGCTACGACTAAAGATACACCACTACTTGGTGCTGATACCATCAAGGTTCTATTTCCAGTCAAGCTAAGTACAAGCATCATTAAACCAGTACTTAACATACCGATTGTCGGATTCACGCCTGCTATAAATGAAAAAGCAATTGCACCAGGTAACAATGCAAGTGCAAGTAATACACCTGAAAGTATATTCTGTACTATGTTACCTTTCCATTGTTCAATATACCCAGCATTACTCACACCATACTCACCCCCAAGCCCCTTTAATTACTATACTATCATAATTGTCAAAATATTTTATTAACTTAATTTTTTGAACTTCTAAATTTCTATTTTTAGAAAACTTGAATAAAAAAATAAGAATAGAGCGAGGACAAATCAACATTTTTGATTCCATTCCTCACCCTATTCATCTCTAATAATCTTATTTTTAATTTTAATTACAGTTTCTCTATTAAAGTTTTACACGATTATCAAAGAGCACTTTACCATCTTTAATAACTCTTTCTGCATGATTAATACCATAATGATATGGAATATATTCATGATTAGGTGCATCCCAAATTACAATATTTGCTTTATCTCCCTCATTTATGGTACCTGCATCAACGTCAATTGCTTTAGCTGCATTGACTGTCACTGCATTCCAAATTTCATTTGGAGATAACTTTAATTTTAACGCTGCAATAGACATCACCAATTGTAAATTATTAGTCACACAACTACCTGGATTGAAGTCAGTAGCTATCGCAATAGCGCCATCGTTATCTAGCATACCTCTTGCATCTGCATAACCTTCCTTATCAAGATAAAAAGTTGTCCCTGGTAATAATACTGCAACAGTATCACTATATTTCAATTTTTGTTTACCTTCTTCACTAGATGCAACTAAATGATCCGCAGAGATAGCATTTTCATCAATTGCAAGTTCTAAACCACCTAATGGATCGATTTCATCTGCATGAATTTTAACATCAAAGCCTTGTTTTTTAGCTGCTTCCATGTAAGATTTAGATTCTTCCACAGTAAACACGCCTGTTTCACAGAAAATATCGGCAAAATCAGCATATGGTTTAACTTCCGGCAATAAATCTATCATTTCTTGTAAGAAAGCTTGGTTAGACTCCGCATCTTTAGGCACAGCATGTGGCCCAAGGAAGGTATGTTTCATGTCTAAATTATATTTTTTTGCTAATCGATTTGAAACACGCAATTGTTTAAGTTCATTTTCTTTATCCAATCCATAACCACTCTTACTTTCAACCGCTAAGACACCGTGTTGTAACATGGTTAATAGATTTTTTTCCGCTTTTTCAAAAAGTTCGTCTTCCGTCGCTTGACGTGTGGCTTCTACAGTAGAAAGTATACCGCCACCTTGTTCAAGTATTTCTAAATAAGACACACCTTGACGCTTGAGTGACATCTCATGTTCACGTGAGCCACCATGTACAAGATGCGTATGTGCTTCTACCAAGGCAGGTGAAACGACTTTTCCTGAAGCATCTATTATTTCTTTTGCATCATATGCATCAGAATGTTCACCCGCATAAACAATCTTGCCATTTTTCACAACTACTGTACCGTTTTCAACAATATTTAAATCATTTAATTCTTTGCCTTTTAAAGGACGTTCGGTAGCTTTCGGTAAAATTAATTGTTTAATATTTTGAATGATTAAGTCGTTCATTTTTTATCTCCTTTTCTTGTAATCATTGGAATGTGAATGCCTTTTTCATTTGCTACATTAATTGCTGATTCATAACCTGCATCAGCATGTCTTACTACTCCCATACCCGGATCCGTAGTTAATACACGTCCTAAACGTTTATCTGCTCTTTCTGAACCATCAGCAACTACTACCATGCCTGCATGTAATGAATAACCCATACCAACACCACCGCCATGATGGAATGAAATCCAAGATCCACCTGCAGCAGTATTGATTAATGCATTTAAAATAGCCCAATCTCCTACAGCATCTGAACCATCTTTCATACCTTCAGTCTCACGATTAGGACTGGCTACTGAACCTGAATCTAAATGGTCGCGACCAATTACAATCGGTGCAGAAATTTCACCTTCACGCACAAGTCTATTTAACGCTAGACCCATTTTCGCACGTTCTCCATAACCTAACCACGCAATTCTTGAAGGCAATCCTTGAAACGCAATTTTCTTCTGTGCTAAATCTAACCAACGAATAAGTTTTTCATTTTCAGGGAACAACTTTCTCATTTCTTCATCAGCACGTTCAATATCCTTAGGATCCCCACTTAATGCTGCAAATCTAAATGGCCCCTTTCCTTCGCAGAATAACGGTCTAATATATGCCGGTACAAATCCAGGAAAATCAAAAGCATTTTTTAAGCCATCATTATATGCGACCTGTCTTATGTTATTTCCATAATCAAAAGCGACCGCACCCTGTTTTTGAAATTCTAACATTAGTGATACATGCTTATGCATTGAGGATTGCGATTCTTTCACGTATTGTTTTGGATCTTTATTACGAAGTGCACTTGCCTCTTCTAATGAATACCCTTGTGGCACATATCCATTTAAAGGATCGTGGGCACTCGTTTGATCCGTAATAATGTCAATTTTAAATCCTTTATCTAAAATTGCTTGATGTACATCGACCGCATTACCGACCAAGCCAATAGATAATGGCTTGCCTTGTTTGCGTGCATCTTCCGCTAACGTTAATGCTTCGTCTAAATCTCGTGTTTTCACATCACAGTAACGTGTATCAATACGCTTATCAATGCGTGTTTCATCTACATCAACTCCGATGACAACACCACCATTCATCGTAACTGCCAATGGTTGTGCACCACCCATGCCACCAAGACCAGCAGTTAATGTAATCGTACCATTTAATTTGCCATTAAAATGTTGATTAGCTAGTTCACCGAATGTCTCATATGTACCTTGAACGATACCTTGTGAACCTATGTAAATCCAACTACCCGCAGTCATTTGTCCATACATCATTAAACCTTTTTGATCTAATTCATTAAAATGATCCCAGTTTGCCCATTCAGGTACTAATACAGAATTTGAAAGTAATACACGTGGTGCCTCTTCATGTGTTTTAAATACAGCAACTGGTTTGCCTGATTGAACTAACATCGTTTCATCAGCTTCTAATGAACGCAGTGTGGATTCAATTGCTTCGAATGCTTCCCAGTTTCGAGCTGCTTTACCTATGCCACCATAGACAACCAAATCTTCGGGTCTTTCTGCAACTTCAGGATCTAAATTATTATATAGCATTCTTAATACTGCTTCTTGTTCCCAACCTTTACATTCAATCTCTAAACCTTTTTTTGCTTTAATATTTCTCATGAACAATCTCTCCTTCATCGATTTTAAATTCAACCTTTGTTTTGATATTTAAAATATCCATAATGCAAATGGAATTGTAATCAGTAGTGTGAGTACTACTCTTTCAAACCAAATAATCACAAGTTTTCCTATCGATATTTTAATTTCAGTAGATAATATAACCGGAACAACGCTTGAGAAAAATATAATCGCTGAAACACTCATGACCGCTACTGTAAATCTTGTTGCTAAATCTGCTGATTGTGCAATCGCAGCTGGTAATAACATTTCAACAATTGAAATCGTTGAAGCCTGTGCTAATACCCCTACATTTTCTACTGGAAAAATGCTGATAAATGGATAAAAGATGTAAGATATATATTCGATTACTGGTGTGAATTCTGCGATTACTAATCCTAGAAAACCAATTGACATGATAGAAGGTAAAATTGCTATAGTCATTACGACACCATCTCTCAAATTTTCAAATACATTGTCAATTAATGACTTAGACTGTTTCACAGCTAATTTTGCTTCTAACCAAGACTCTTTTAACAATGGCATGTTTCTGCGAATCTCTTCTTGATATGGTTGGTCTTTATATGTCGTATGCTTTTCAAATCTGATAGGTGGGAGTTGTACGGTAATAGCAGTAACAATAAATGTCACTGCGAGTGTAAACCAAAAATATAAATTCCAATGCTGAATAATACCTAGTGTGTTAGCTACAATAATCATAAACGTAGCGGAAACCGTAGAGAACCCTGTCGCTACAACTACTGCTTCTTTATGTGTGTAACTACCACTCTTGTAGACTTTGTTTGTTATTAGTAAGCCTATTGAATAACTACCAACAAATGATGCTACTGCATCGACCGCTGACTTTCCTGGTGTCTTAAATATCGGTCGCATTATCGGACGACAAATCACACCGATAAACTCTAACAATCCAAAACCTACTAAAAATGATAAAAAAATCGCTCCTATGGGAATTAAAACACTTAATGGTATGGCTAACTTTTCATATAAAAATGGTCCAATACTTTCTTTTAAAACAAAAGCAGGCCCTATATTGAAAACAACCATGAAAGCGATGAATACCCCTACTACTTTAAATAAGCTAAAAATAATATTTGTTTTCGATTCATTCCACCTTTGATTGAGAAATGGATGAATTGCACCAATAATAATTAAAATCAAAACATAATATGGTAAAACTGGTTTCACTATTAGCGTAATCCATTGCACAATATGATCAATCATAATGGTTGATTGACCTTGTATAGTCACAGGAACGAAGAAAAATATAATACCAATCAAGCTATAAATGAAAAATCTCCACATGTACTTCACGCCCCTAACATGAAAGTACGACTCCCTCTATATCTAAAAGTATAATATGTTATTATATAGACTACCAATATCAATAAACTAATTATTAATAGTTTCAAACTATAAATACGCAAATATATAGGAGTGACATTCAGATGAAAATTGTTCAATTAGAATATTTTATTGCTGTCGTTAAATATAATAGTTTTACAAAAGCAGCAGATTTTTTGCATATAAGCCAACCCTCTTTAACTAATACAATAAAAAAAATAGAAGCTGATTTAGGTTATGATTTATTTTTAAGAACGACCAAGGATATCAAAATTACTGAAAAAGGTATTCATTTTTATAATTACGCAATTCAGCTCGTACAAAGTTATCATCAAACGCTAGAAAAAATGTATGATTTAAAAATGGGACATGCACCTAAAATCAAATTTTCTATTCTTGAATCATCAAATCAATGGATATCACAAGTAGTTGCTATGCATCAAAAAGAATATGCAGATCAAACGTATCACGCTTCAGAAGTACATGATCAGAGCACGATATTAGAGCGTCTATTAAATTTTGAAAATCATTTAGGCTTAACCAATGAACAAATTATTCACGAGGATATACACTCTGTTCCTCTATATAAGGAATCTTATGTCCTCATAACACCTAAAAATACCTTTTCTAATAGCAAAAAGGTATCCATTAAATCTTTACCGCTCATTTTACCTACAAAAGGTTCCCAAGTACGTAAGCATTTGGATGACTATTTTAACCGCTTAAATATTTACCCAAATATTATTATAGAGGCAGATCGCTTTGAAGCTTCAACGAATTTCGTTCATCGAGGATTAGGCTATGCCGTCATACCACGTGTCTATTACCAATCTTTTAATGCACGAGATTTAGATGCAATTGAAATTAAACCTACACTCAGTCGTACCATTTACATCAATTACCTAAAAAAAAGAAAGCACCCTGAACGAGTACTTTCTTTTATAGATTTATGCCTTTATTATTGGAATATTAAAGAATAAAATGATGTAAAAAATTAGCTGATAGCTTTGCAGTACGATTATCGACATCATATTTAGGGTTTGTTTCTGCAATGCTAATCGTAGAGACTTTGTCATTTGGGATAATGCGTTTGGCAAGTTCAAGGACAATATGTGGGAACAAACCTAATACTGCATTAGCACTTACACCTGGTGCGTATGCGCTATCTATAACATCCATACATATTGTGAACATAATAACGTCATGATTGTGTATAAATCGTTCTACCTTATCTTTTACAGGAGGAGATATTTGATGCAATAATTCCTCAGCATAAACAAAACCGATTTCTTTTTCTTCCGCATAATCAAATAGGCCTTGTGTATTACCGCCTTGTTGTATACCTAATACCAAATAATCTGCTTGATTATCTTGATCTAAAATTTGCCTAAAGCTCGTTCCAGAGGTAGACTGTGACTCTGCTCTGGTATCAAAATGTGCATCGATATTAATGATACCTAAAGAAGCATCAGGATAAACTTTTCTTATACCTAAATACTGGGCATATGCGATATCATGTCCACCACCCAATAAAAACGTCTGTTTATGCCTTTGTATTGATGTCGCAACATATTTTGCGAATTCTTTTTGGGTGTCTTCTAAGTCATCATGATCATGTTCTACATTACCATAGTCATATATCTTGCAGTCACTCAACACAGGTAGATTGGCAAATGCTTTCTTAATTGCGTCGGGACCTTCTTTAGCACCTAATCTCCCTTTGTTCAATTCAACACCCCTGTCAACTGCGTAACCTAATAATCCCACACCTTGGCGTGTCTCATGATAGTCATCTTTGATATTTCTAAAATTCACAGTTTGAAAATGTCTAAATTGAGACTTATCTGATTCGCTATCGACTCTACCTGTCCAGAAATCACGCTGTGCTAATTTATACATAATTCTCCTCCTTTTATAACAATGTCTCATTTAAAAGTATACGCTTACATTGAATTCAATTCAATTTATGCTTTTATTTACCCAAAATTTATCTACTTAATTTTATCAAATGACAATAAATTATTTCATTTAGATGTTAGTTTTGGCATTACTATTACATTTCAATGATAAATACCTAAATTTAATTTATTTCTGATTAATAAATATGTATAATTAGTGATAAATGATTTTCTGAACCCTATTGGAGGTTACATAATGAATAAACAACGTATATCAGGTTTTCAATGGGCAATAATGATTTTTATTTTCTATATTATTGCTTATGCAGCTCCTATTATACTGAAAGACTTACAAAGTACTATTTCACTTAAGACTTTTGTCTTTGACTTAAGTGCTATAGCACCATTTATTGCTGCGCTTGTTTGTATTATCGTTTTTAGCAAACGTAAGACGCAGTTATCTGGTTTAAAACTAACAATAGATTTAAAAGTGATTGAACGTATTTTACTAGCATTTATTTTACCTTTAATCATTTTCCTGATTGCTATGATAAGTTTTAATATATTTGCGGATAGTTTTGTATTATTACAAACAGAAGATTTATCTGTTTCAATTACTGCAATTATACTTGGACAACTAGTGATGGCATTCTTAATAGAATTTGGTTTCCGTTCTTATTTACAAAATATTATAGAAACGAAAATGAACACATTCTTTGCATCGATTATTGTTGGTTTATTATATTCCATTTGGAATATAAATATGGCCTTTAGTCTTGAATATACTTTATATGGTTTATTATATACATTTGCATTTTCCATGATTATCGGTGAGTTAATTCGTGCTACAAAAGGTCGCACGATATTTATCGCAACGATATTCCATGCAGCAATGTCATTTGGTCTTGTTTTCTTATTCAATGAAGAACTTGGCAGTGTTTTTGCAATGAAAGTAATTGCACTATCCACATCAGCTGTAGCAGTCGTATACATTTTATTAAGTATTATTATTCGAGCAATACTTTATTTCTTTACTAAACGTAGTTTAGATGAAGTTGATAGCAATAATTATTTAGATCATGTAAGTGAAGATTCAGAAACTGCTCAAGCAGATGATAGTAATGAAGATACACTCGAATCTGATAATTCAACAACAAATGTACATACACATAGTGGAGACAGTGAGCACAGTGAAACTGCTACATCTCAAACTGAAAGAGCAACAGACAATCATGTCAATTCACATGATGCTGACTCAAAACCATCGACTGAACATGTGAATGACACGGACACTGAGAAGGATCACCGACAAACACAGCACGATGACAGCCGAAACAATATTATTGATGAAAACACGCCACAAACTATAGAGAACAACGATGTCCAAGATGAACATCAACATGTTGAGACACAGGTAAATGGCGCCGTTGAAAATTCTACTGAAAAAGCACAGGTGGAGACATCATCACCAAAACATGATGATTCTAGTACTTCTGAGCCAACCATACAACAACAAAATAAAAAACGACAACGATCACCTTTTAAACTTAAAAACAAACATGATCATCGTCGCTAATTAACAAAAAGCAGGTTACGCTAATCGTATATTCAGATACAATGAATAAACTTCATGTCTATCTTAATTTATACCGTTAGTTAACCTGCTTTTATTATATTTTGAGTTATGATTTATTTAAAATTTCAACGCCTTTTTGCTTACCTATAATGACTTGATCTGTAACATCAAGAAAATATCCAGTTTCTAAAACACCTACTAAATGAATTAAAAATTCATGCATAGCATAAGGATCGATAGATGAATTCAATGTAACATCAAGGATGTAATTGCCATTATCAGTTATAAATGGGACATCATCCACCATTCGGCGCATAACTTTTAAATTATCGTAAGCTACTATTTTTTTAGAAACTAATAACCAATTAAATTTATCTACTTCTACAGGTAAATTAAAAGTTTGACCTAAGTATGATACACACTTAGATTCATCTACTAAAACAATAAACTTTTCCGCCATGGCATCAATCACTTTTTCTCTAAATAATGCCCCGCCGCCACCTTTAATTAAATTCAAATTGTTGTCTACTTCGTCTGCACCATCAATGGCAACGTCAATTTTTTCTACATCATTGACATCCACTACTCGAATACCTAATTCTTTTGCGATATAAGCAGTTTTATTAGAGGTGCATACACCTGTAATATCAATCTGTTCATGGTCCAACTTCTCAGCTAGTTTTGGGACAAGCAACTCTATTGTTGAACCAGAACCAATGCCCACAACCATACCGTCACTGATTTGGCTTAACGCTTCATTAAATGTACTAATTTTTAACTGTTTCGTATCCATAATGCGTCCCCTTTACATAACTTACTCTCACCTTTATTGTACATGAGATTGAAAAAAATACATAGTTAAAAAATATGTATAAATTTTAAATTAATATATCTTCTTGCATAATTAAATAGCTAGTTTACAATAATAATACATCACCAACTAGGAGGATTGTCATGATTTATCATTTAAAAGCGATTGCTACAGGAAAAATAGAAGATTTACCTTATAGTACTAAAAGACCAATGCGTTCAGCACTTAACAAAACACTTTTCACCGGTAAGATGTGGCTTTCAAAAACCGGTTTTTCTGAAGATGAACAAGAATACAAAGGACATGGCGGGCCCAATAAGGCTGTATGTTTATATAGCGAAAAAAATTACGATCTATGGAAAGATGATGTCACAGATTTACCAGAATATGCAATGTTTGGCGAGAACTTAACGGTCAAAGACTTAGATGAAAAAGATTTGCATTTTGGAGATCAATTTCAATTAGGTGAAGCGATTATCGAAGTTTCAGAGATAAGAGAGCCTTGTTGGAAAATACAAGAAAAGTATAAAATTCCTAATCTTATTAAACGCATGTCCAGTTCATGTAAAACTGGTTGTTACTTTAGAGTAGTTAAGGAAGGCTTTGTTTACGATTCGTCTCATCTTCAGCTCATAAAATTCGGGGAACATGATTCTCTTTTATCTGTATTCGAACTTAATGATATTTATTACAATGACAATAAAAATGTCGTGCGCTTGGCATATGCTTTGAAAAATCCATATTTAACTGAAGAAAGACGACGTAAATTAGAAAAATATCTAAAACGCGCTCAAAAATAAACATTACAATATGGGTAAATATCCTAAACTAATGGCTCAAAAAAAAGATTCTTATACAACAAGAATCTTTAAAAATGATATATTGATATAACTCAGGTTAAGTAACTGACCAAAAATGGTATTAATATAACTGCACTTACCTGAGTTTGTCTACTTAATCTATTTTCTGTAATACATTATTATAAATTGCTACTTACTTATCCATTTCATAAGTGGTGTTTGCTTACTTTATATTAATTCAAAACACTTGATACACGCGCAATGATATCATTCTACTTCTTCGCAAGTTTTTTCAGCAATTTTATATGATGTCTTAGAATAAAATGGCTGATTCGCTTCTAAAATTGATGGCGCATCTTCTCCATACAAATTAATATCATTAGGTATGCATTGTGTTTCTAACGTAAATCCTGAATGTGCTTTATAAATATTGAAATCACTTTCCCATTCCGTAGTATCATTAAATGTAAATATCACGACATTGGGCATATCAGTTTCAACAGACAGTTGAAAATGTTTATTTTCAACTGTCATACCTTGCTCTCCAATCTGAAACGGATGATCTAGACCACCATAACGTTTCATTTGTGATTGAATGTCATGATGCTCACTATTAAAAATATCTTTAAATTGAATGTGATTGCGTGCAAAAACATGTTCTAAATTTAGTGGCTTTTGTTTTGTCACAAAATGATCGTTATCTAATAAATGCATTTTTAATGTTGAACTTGAAATACTATGGTTATCGATAACATTATTATCTCTGTTCAAATTAAAGTAAACATGATTCATAGGATTAAAAATTGTTTTTTCGGTAGTAACGGCTTTATACTCAATTGTCCATTTGTGATCAACGTCATAAGTATGTATCACCTCTAAATCGATATTTCCTGGAAAATAATCATCTGATTGCTGAATTGTAGTGGAAAACACAATTTTCACTTGTCCTACTTGTTCAAATATCTCATAATCAAAATAACATTTATCAATACCGTTAAAACCACCGTGAATATTATTTTTACCATCATTCGTATCTAATCGATACGTTGTACCATCCAAATGAAATTCTGCATTTGCAATCCGTCCACCATAACGGCCTACAGTAGCACCAAAATAAAAAGGATTTTGTTGATAGAATTCATCCGCTTCTACCACATTACCTAATACAATATTGTTATCATCATATTTCCATGACACGATACGAGCGCCATAGTTTGTGAAAACAATCTTAGTTGCTTCATTGTCTATCTTAATTAAATCAATACCATTACTTTGTCTTTCTACTTTTGCAAACATCATCAATTACTCCCTTTCAAACCAAACATATTATGATTCACTTAGACTTTCAGTTCTATCTTGAATAAAACTTCAATCACAAATTGAATGTATCGAACCACAGTCATGAACACCATCTTTATTTTATAAAACAAGACATAGGATTCCTGGTAGTTCTAAAATTCATTGCTTTTAAAGTGAATGAAACAACATTTAAAAATGAGCTAAGGTCAATACGCACTCAATATCTCCCCAAATTATTGAGCAAAATACTTCATCCACTAATATTTAAAATTCCAAAATAGCTTACTACTTCCCTTAGTAAATATCTTACTTATCTATAGTGTAACAACTTAACTCAATCATTATCTATACTAATTATTCATTCTATCAAATATTATTTAAAATTGTGATATTTTTTCTATTTTTTATAAATATGTTTTATTTGGCATATTCAACAAACTCGAGGACCCTATTTTACAATTCATACTTTCATAAAAAAAGTAGGAGTGAAACCATTATGTTGTTTGAGTTTCATTCCCCTACTTATATATTATGATACGGTTTTAAAAGTTATTTGTTCATCTATTACTCATTTCTATAATCATTAACATATGTTAATTTTTTCCGAAAACACGTTTCATAGATTTAAACAGACCTTTATCAAAACTTAAGATGGTATCTTTATAACTTCTTACTGCAATATAAAGCAAGATAAATATGGTTACTATTGATAGACTCATACTTATTACAATTTCCCAAGTAGCTACATCAGGTGTTGATGCACGTAAAAACATGATAAAGGGAGATAATAAAGGAATAAAACTTGTAATCCTTATGATAGTCGTGTCAGGGTTTATAACACCAAACATTGCCGTATATAATGCAATGATACTAATCAACGTCATTGGCATAAGTGATTGATTAATGTCTTCGATACGTGAAGTAATCGATCCCAAAATAGCTGCCAATATAATATAGGAAAGTATACCTAAAATCAGCGATAGTATACCAACGATGATTAATTGTACTGTTAGATCATTCGGCTGTACATCAAATCCTTTAAGCATATCTCCAATATCAAATAACAGTACACTTATAATACCTACTACAATGAAAATACTAATTTGTGTTAATGCCACAGCAATGACGCCACACAATTTAGCAAGTATGTGTGTTACTGGTGATATGCTTGTAATAATCATTTCAATGACACGTGACGTCTTCTCAGTTGCAATTTCCATCGCTACTTGATTGGCATAATTTATGATAATGAAAAACATGAGCATAATACCTGCATATACGATAATCGTATTAAATGTTTTTTGTGATTCACTTAAATGTGTGCCATTCGCACTATCTGAAAGCACTTGTGAGCTTACTTCACTTTGAGATTGCAATTGCTTTAGCTCATCTTCAGATAGGTTCAAACTAGATGCCACAAGTTTGGTTTGGATAGTTGATAAAGTAGTTTGTAATTTTTGTTCATCTGTTTTCGAAACGGTATCCTTACTTAATATTTCACCAGTCAATTTATGATTATCATGTAATTGAATGACATACGCTTTATCTAACTTTTCATTTTTCACTTGTTGATGTGCTTGTGATTCTGTCATTTTTTTAAATTTCGCATCACTATCAAGATGATCACTTTGTGCTTTAACCCCTTTATATATTGAGTCTTGATTGACTACGATACCAATCTTATCAGGCCCATTATCAAATAGATCAACGATTTTATTAATATTAGCTGCCGCCAACATTAATACAACGACAATTGCTGTGAAAATCATAAATGATTTTGTTTTAACTTTACTTTTATACGTAAGTGAAAAAGTAGCCCAAAATTTATCCATTTACCTCACCTACTTTATCTATAAAAATCTCATTTAATGTTGGTTCTATCACTTGAAATCTTTTTACAAAACCATACTGCACAACGATATGATATATTTCCTCTGCAATAGATTCGTCTTCTATTAATGCTCGTATTTCCCTCTTATTGCGTTCCACTTGGATAACCCCATTGATATCATCTATTTCTGGCATCGCTTGATTGGTTTCAATGATTACGCTTTTATTGCCGTGATTTGCTTTCACTTCACCAATCGGCCCTGAAACAACAAGTTCACCTTTATTCAAAATACAAACATCATCACAAAGCTCTTCTACATGCTCCATCCTATGAGAACTATAAATAATCGTCGTTCCTGCATCATTTAAATCTTTTACAGCTGATTTTAATAATTCAACATTAACTGGGTCTAAACCACTAAAAGGTTCATCCAAGATTAATAACTCCGGATTATGTAACATACTTGCTAATAGTTGTATTTTTTGTTGGTTACCTTTAGATAATGATTCAATTTTCTTGTCCCTATTTTCTTCAATATCAAAACGATTTAACCAATAATCAATGGCTTTAGTTATTTCCTTGGATTTCATCCCTTTTAATGTAGCTAAGTATCTTAACTCATCGACCACTTTCATTTTTGGATGTAATCCTCGTTCTTCAGGCAAATATCCAATTTTATCATATATTGATTGGTCGATTGCTTTATCTTTATACAAAATTTGTCCTTCAGTAATCGGCGTCAACCCAAGTATCATTCTAAATGTTGTTGTCTTTCCTGCACCATTACGTCCTAAAAAACCTAGCATGTTTCCTTGTTCTAAATTTATCGAAATATCATTAACTGCTGTAAAATCCTTATATTTTTTTGTAACATTTGCTATTTTTAAGGACATGACAAGATTCCCTCCCTTAAAGTCTGTTAAGTATATATTGATAATAACATTTCACACCTTAAATATACATTTCAAATTGTCTTATATATAGAAGTTCTCATTTTGGTTCTTTCCAATGTTACAGCATGAGTCACAGCAAAGATAGGTACAAATGTAGATGATGCTTTTTCATCGCTACAATATTTTACATGATTTATTAGGATTACATTATCTAAATTTATCTTATTTAAATGAATAAACTTTATAAAAACCCAAGTATCACGAAGCATATTAACAGCCTAACTCGTATACTTGGGTTTATTTTAATTATTGTTCTCTATACATGTCATCAATCTTAGTATATTGATTTGCGTATTTATGGCTCGGACCATATTTATTTGTTTTGCGTTCACTATCCAAACAACTGACGACTAACGCATAGATACCAAAACCTATATAGAATGCGTACATCAATACAATGAAAATTATACTTGCAATATGATTCAAATCTGAATCTAATACAGCTATGATTAAAAATATGATGTAAGAAAATACTGTAATGCCTAAATAAATAAGCGGTAATAACATTGTTCTACCTGTATCATGAAACCTTCTAATAAATATTGCCCAATTAGGTATCAGCGTAGCCAAACCGTACACAACGAAATATATTAAACTGATGATAAGAAAAACTACGCTTATCATAATGACTGTTTCAGATTGAGAAGCAGCAGCGCTTATTAATGCAACCAAAGCAATAAAATATACAACGAACGCTGGTACTAGAAAAATTAAATGCCATAAAACCATATACCAATATTCACTTCTGCGTGCACGGCCCTTGAAGTTAAAATAATTTTTCCAAAATAGTTTTAATGCTTCTCCAAACCCAATTTTTCTTTCCAAATTGCTCCCCCCGTTTCAAGTTCATTTGATATAATGTTTATTTAACTTTAATATAGTCATTGATACTTTAAATACACTTTTTAATTTTTAGTAAACTTATAAGGTTATTCTACCAAAATTTACACATGGTTGTAACACAATTTTACAATTTAATAAAAAAGTTTGAAAAACATTTAATTTCTAAAACTATTATATGGAGGATTAGTAAATGGATTTTTTACAGCGAGATACTGTCACTATCGCCAAAGATTTATTAGGCGTACGTGTCATTTTCGAAGATGAATTACATACGTTTACAGGATACATTGTTGAAACTGAAGCATATGTTGGAAAAAAAGATCAAGCTGCTCACGGATTTAATGGCAAACGCACACCCAAAGTAGAATCTTTATATAAACTGGGTGGCACAATTTATGCGCATGTGATGCATACCCATCTACTTATCAACTTTGTAACGCAATTAGAAGGTGTACCTGAAGGTGTACTGATACGTGCTGTTGAACCAGAAGAGAATATTGAAGCAATGCGCTTAAATAGAAACAAAGACGGCTTTGAATTAACAAATGGCCCTGGAAAATGGACTAAAGCATTTAATATACCAAGACATCTGGATGGTTCACGATTAAATGAAGGCCATCTAAAAATAGATACTAAAAACCGTAAATACCCTAAACATATAGAGGAAACACCGAGAATTGGTATCCCCAATAAAGGTGAATGGACACAAAAACCACTTCGTTTTATCGTTAAAGGCAATCCGTACGTTTCCAGAATATCAAAACGTTCTACGGTACCGCCACAGGATACATGGCGTTAAAAAAGGAAACAGAGCTTTATATTTAATATATGCTCTGTTTCCTAAAATATTATTAAACTATTTGAATTATAATCGCTCATTTTAAATGTTCGTCTATGATATATGTTTTACTTTTCTACGCATTACCACAAACAAACTAAAAATTATTTAGAAAGTTTTTTATCTTTATCAAGTAAACCGAATTGTATCGTAATAACAGTACAAACAACAAATATCACAGGATAAAATGTGTATTTTAAAACTTCTATATAAGAAACATCACCATACTGTTCAACCATTAACATACCACTATCATGTGGCAGCACCATTAAGGCACAACAAGCAAATATATCTAATAAGCTTGCCATACGTTTAGGCGGTACCTTATATTCATCACCAATTTCTTTAGCGATAGGCGCAGAAATTAAAATAGCTAACGTGTTATGTGATAAAGCAGCAGAAAGCACACCAGACATTAAACTAATCACATATTCCGCACTTTTACGGCCTTTTGCTTTCTCTTTCATTGTCTTAATGATCCAATCAATACCACCATAATATCGGATTAAAGCCACCAGTCCTGATACTAAAAACGCCACAAGAAAGATAAGGAACATACTTTCCATACCTTCACCTATAGCTTTCGTAAACTGAAATATTCCCAAATTACCTTGAGCCAAACCAATGATACCTGCCATTATAATGCCAATGATTAGCACTAAAATCACATCTAGACCTGCGATTGCTGCTACAAGTACAAATAGATACGGCAGTATATTGATAAAGTTAAAACTTAAGTCACCTTCTACTTTACCCGTCCCACCCACAACTGCATATATCATTGCAGTAATAAGTGCAGCAGGTAGTGCAATCAACACATTCATCTTAAATTTATCTTTCATTTTAGCACCGACACCATTTGTTGCTGCAATTGTCGTATCTGAAATAATGGATAAATTATCACCAAAATACGCACCAGCAATCACAGCGGCACCAGCTGCTGCAACATTTAAATCCGCAGCTTGCGCTACAGCAACACCTACAGGAATAAATGCAGCTTGTGCCCCCGTAGAAGTCCCTAAGGTTAGTGCAGCAAAACCGCTCATAATAAATATCCCAGGTATAAGCAGACTTGGTGGGATTACAGTAAGTCCCATATTCACCATTGCTGTTTTACCGCCCATTTCCGATGTCACCGTAGAAAAAGCGCCTGCTAATAAGAGAATTAGACCTAGATTAACAATACCGGAGTTACCTGCATGTTCTGTAAATATTTCAACTTTTTTAGTGAACTTTGTTTTTCTATCATAGCATGTCCAAGCAATAATGATGCCAATAAAAATAGCAACATGTCTTGGTAATTGATCAAAAGCATCTTCCTTACCCATTATGGTAAAAGTAATACCTACACCAATGTATAACCCTAAAAATATCACTAATGGCAGAAGTGCTAAAAAACCATATTGCTTATCACTTCTATTAAATTCCTGCATAACACTCCTCCTGATAAACCTAGTAATTTTATGTGGCATATAGTATATCAAAAAATGAGTAAACACAGAAATTTAAAATCTCACCACGTCTCATGCTAAAAATAAAATGTGAGCATGAGCCAAAATCCAATTGACTTATGCTCACACACTGTTACTTAATAATTAATCTTACAGATTTAGTTGATTTCAGCATCACCTGTATCTGTTTTAATATGAATGAGATTTGATCCATTTCCTACTTGTTTGTTTTTAAACAAGTGATTGTTAATATCCAGCTCTCCTACGTCACTATCAAATTCTATCCGTGTATTGTTAGGCTGTTTGTCCGTGTAATCCATTGTTATATCGCCCACATCCGTTTTCACTTTAACCGGTTTATCAATTGGCATATCTTTGATATCAATTGAGCCAGTATCACCTTTGAACTCACCCGAATTAAATTGAGTTTTTGTCACATGCATATCCGCAACATCAACCTCAGCAATTAAACGGTCAAATTTTGCATGACTAATATTCAATTTCCCTACATCCGCATATAATTTAGCATAATCCGCTTTTATCTGATCAACCATAATCGAACCGGATTCAGTATTAACATTTAAATGACTTAATGATTTTGGTAAAGTAATCGTGACATCATTATGCTTAAAATCCATAAATGTGATATCAACATTGCTGTCTAAGGGTTTATCTTTCACATATAACGTTCCGTTTTTCACCGTAGTATCCATATTTATTTTATCGTTGGTGCCTCGTGATTCAACTTTAAGTTGATCTCCTCTTTTTAATTTTATATTACTGTTGTTCAAATCTACATTGAGTTTTTTCACCTCAGCATTATTATCATATACTTTATGATAATTCTCAGTGACTTCTTTCGATTTTTCACTTTCTACTTGAAACTGATTTACCACACCAATGCCACAAACAATCGTTATAATTAATCCAATTATGAAGAGGATAATTAGTGTTTTTTTCATGAAACCCCACTCCTTTTCACCACGTTTATGTTCCATTTGAGATACTTCACACAAATTAAATAAAATGCTTTAGTAATTAAATACGTAATCACAAATAACATTAATCCCATACCGAACAATGCACCTATCGCATAAACATCAAAAAGTAATATATTTTCAAACCCACTTAAAAACCCTTTCACTAATAACAATATTGGACTTAAAACGAATGAAATTGTAGTGACAATCAGTGAAACAACGATACTCAATACGAAAATAAACGGTACTAAAATTACAAAGAAATTTAATATACTTAAACCCATCACTGCAAAAATGGCATTTCCTACGTCACCAAATTTTTTACTGTCAGCAGCTTTTTCTACAGCAGCTGTCGCATTCATTTCTTTAGCTAAAGTTCTAGGATCTCCTAACTCCTCTGAAATTTGTGCTTCTGATTTACCTTCTTTTAGTCCACTATAAAAATGTGTTTCATATTCATTTAAAATATCTTGTCGTTCTGCATCAGAATCATGTTTTAAATGTTTATGCAATTGTTTTAAAAATTCATTTTTAGTCATTCCATTCACTCTCCTTTATAAATATTTCTACAATACTTGAAAATGATCGCCATTCATGTAATAAATCAGCTAACCTGTCATTACCTTGGTCAGTCACTTTATAATACTTCCTTGCTGGTCCTTCTGAAGAAGGTTGGTAGTATGTCGTGAGTTCTCCATTTTTCACTAATCTTCGTAACAATGGATATACTGTTCCTTCTGCAATACTCATATGCCTCGAAATATTTTGAACGAGCGAGTAACCATACTGGTCATCTCTTTTGATTATTAGCAACACAATAAGTTCAAGTGCGCCTTTTTTAAATTGACTATTCATATGTTACCTCCTATGGGAAACCAGTACTATACATTACACAGTAGCTGTCAAACAGAATATAACACACACTACTGTACATTGCAAGGTACTGTGCTATAAATATCTCTGATTAATTCTCCTTTAATTTTTGCGTATCAGACAATAGTATTATTGTCTGAAGATTACAAATAAAACAATCACTATTTATTCTATTTAGTATTTAATTCCAAACTAGATTTATGCGATTTAAATATGTATAATAGATAGCATGGAGTTTTGTAAGCACTTTCTTCATTGTCATTTTGCACACGACTCCATCCATATAACAAGACACACAGGAGAGTTTCATTTGAAATATAAGGGGGATTGAAAATGCTAGAGCTAGATGCAATTACTACTTTAGCAATCGCAAGTTTATTATACCTGTTAGGTATATTTATTGTTAATCATGTTTCAATATTAAGAAAGCTTTGTATCCCAGCACCTGTTATCGGAGGCTTAATCTTCTCGATTTTAGTTGCAATTTTACAATCTACGAACATTATAACAATCAAACTAGATTCTGAATTCATACAAAACTTCTTTATGCTTGCGTTCTTTACAACAATTGGATTAGGCGCTTCTTTAAAGTTACTACGTTTGGGCGGAAAAGTACTCATTTTATACTTTATATTCTGCGGTTTTCTTGCAGTCTTCCAAAACCTAATTAGTGTTTCATTAGCAAAAGTATTAAACATTCCACCATTATTAGGCTTAACAGCTGGTTCTATGTCTATGGAAGGTGGCCATGGTAATGCAGCTGCTTATGGGCAAACTATTCGAGACATGGGGTTTGATTCTGCATTGACCGCAGCTTTAGCAGCAGCAACACTAGGTCTTGTAGCTGGTGGTTTAGTCGGTGGCCCTGTAGTAAAATTTTTAATAACTAAGTATAATTTAAAATCAGAACATGCAGAAGAAACAACAACAGACTATGGTAACGTGAAATCTAATGAATACTTACATAATCGCATGAACTCTACTACCATCTTTTTCTTACAATTTACGATTGTAACTATTTGTATGGCTATTGGTTCATATTTAGGAAATACATTCTCTGAATTAACTGGTATCAATATTCCTATATATGTTGGTGCAATGTTTGTAGCAGTTATCATTCGCAATATTTCTGAATATAATAATTTAAATCTTATTGATATGAAATTCGTTGATAAAATTAGTGACATATCACTAAGCCTTTTCTTATCAATCGCTTTGATGAGTATACAACTTACAGAAATATATCAATTAGCTTTACCTTTAATTATTATTGTTTTAATACAAGTAGTATTTATCGTGTTATTCTCAATATTTATCGTATTCCGCGGTTTAGGAAAAGATTACGATGCAGCTGTAATGATCGGTGGGTTTATTGGTCATGGCCTAGGTGCAACTCCAAACGCTATGGCAAACTTAGATGTTATTACCAAAAAATTCGGTGCTTCACCAAAATCATATCTGGTCGTACCGATTGTAGGTGCATTTTTGATTGATTTACTTGGCGTCCCAATCGTTACTACATTTATCAATCTATTTTAATGCTGAATTTTGATTTTTAACATAGGAAAGATTCTGAGACATAGATCTTAAAAAAATAGCACTCTGATGATTCAATTCATCGGAGTGCTTCTTAATTTGTTTCTATACTTCATATTGTTGGCTCGCTTTCTTAGGCGCAGCTTCAGCTTGTCCTGTTTCCTCAAGCGACTCGCCAAAATACAACGTATTCATATGTCATTTCACATTAAAATACTCAAAAACAAGGTCTTATATCAACCAAAATGATGTTAAAAATTATTCTACATGCATACAGCCAATCTGAATGCTTTGGTCTTGTAACTGAAAAACTGCTTAATGATTGTATCTAAAAGTTGTAGCTCTCACAAAATCAAACACCGTCTTATAAAACAATGAATTGTTTTAGAGTAAATCTTAAATTAGATGTCCTATTAGAATCTTTATTTCTTGGTATTAATAGTATTTAATATGAGAAAAGTAGTAACTCAATGAGCCAATTATAATTAAAACAATATAGACAAAGGCAATTTCTATATTGTTCAATAGAAATTGCCTTTGTCACTTGTCCAAGAACTTTATGTCTAAGATTCTCTTAATTTACCTTTAATCATCAATAATTTAATATACGAAAGTAACACAGTAGTTCATGACTAGATTTACTAAAATAAATTTCAATAAAATATTAATTATAAATATCGATATTACGCTGCTCTATCCAAGATTGTAATCTAGGGCCAAAAATCAATTTAGCGCGTTTTAAATCATTTATCGTAGGCGCATTTAACATCGTCATAATTTTTCTCATATGTTCAGTAAATTGCTCAGTATAGTTTAATGTTTCTGTAATACCATAATTTTCAACTTGATTTAAAAATGGGCGCGACATACCCACCGCACTTGCCCCAAGCGCTAAACATTTCACAGCATCTAAAGGAGACCGTACGCCACCACTAGCAAGTATATTCATATCTTTTTGATAAGCAGTGCTTTCTAATAATGATTCCACAGTTGTTTGTCCCCACATACTTAAATAGTCCATGTCCTTGTAGGCACGTCTTTCATTTTCAATATCTACAAAGTTCGTACCGCCACGTCCGCTCACGTCTACATATCTTATGCCAATTTCATTTAAGTTTTTGATTGTTTCTTTACTCATACCAAAACCTACTTCTTTGACAATCACTGGAACATCTATCCGCTTCACAATTTGTGCAAGATTGTCCATCCATGTAGAAAAAGTTCTATTACCTTCAGGCATGACTAATTCTTGAGGTGCATTGACATGTACTTGTAATGCTTGAGCATCAAGTAATTGAACTGATTGAACAGCTTTATCAACAGGCACATCGGCGCCGACGTTACTAAATATGATACCTTCAGGATTGGCCTCACGCACGATTGTAAATGATGATGCCATATCGCTATTACGTAACGCCGCATGTGTAGAACCTACTGCCATTGCCATACCACTTTCACGTGCCACGATTGCCAATTTTTCATTAATTTGTTTCGTCCATTCGCTGCCACCAGTCATCGCATTAATATAAAGTGGTTGACTGAGCGTGAAATCTTTTAGCGAATGTTCAAGATTAACATCACTCACATCTATACTCGGAATAGAATCATGTACAAATCGAATTTCATCAAAATCTGAGATTGAAGCATCTGTTTGTGCCATTGCAATCTCAACGTGTTCATTTTTTCTTTGTTCTCTTTTTAAATCACTCATTATTTACTCCTACCTCAAAAATTTTTATTTTGTCAGTTTTCAAACTGCGTCATTAATTTCATACCATGAGACTAAAACCATTTTTCTTTTTTAAAATAAATCACACAACCTATACTAATACAAAACATTAGTGCTAAGACAAAATAATAACCATATCGCCATTTTAATTCTGGCATGTTTATAAAATTCATACCATAAATACCTGTAATTAATGTCAACGGTAAAAATACAACTGACACTAAGGTGAGGACTTGCATAATTCGATTCATTTTATATGAAGCATAGGATGTCAAATTATCTTTTATTTCGTTTGTCATTTCTTGGCATATTTTCAAAATATTTTGTTGCTTAATCATATGATCGTCAATATGTTGAAGATAAAGCTGGCTCTTATCATCTAAAAATAATTGATGACTTTCTTTTAATTGATTGACTAATTCTGTCATGGGATAAATGACGCGCTTTAATTTAATTAATTCCGATCGTATCTTAAATACATTGTCCATCTCAAACTTCATAGAACCCTTTGTATTTTCACTATCTTCAAATTCATATACCTTATCTTCGATAGCATAAATGAAATCAAAGTAACCGTCTACTAAACAATCCAGCACCAAGATAAATATATGAGTTGGGAGAATGTTATTTGTCATTTGTGTTTTAATAGTAGTTTCAATCTTCTTTAAAATATCAAAAGGTTGATGATGGTATGTAATAAGTAAACGATCTTTTATAAAAATATTTAATGCTTTTGCATTGAAATCTCCAGTTTTCACATCATGTACTACGATGTACTGATATGTGTCATAAGCTTTGTATTTAGCTCTCGGTGTCCCGTTTACTGTATCATCAATTTCAAGTTTATTAAAGTTAAAACGTGTTTTTAAAAATGTATTTTCTGCCTCAGTCGGTTGATTAAAATCACATCATATAAACTGCGCTGTTTTCGGAATATCTTCTAAACAATTAGCGCTTGTGAGTTTATTTTCAGACGATAAGTATCTCATTGTGATAGCCATAGGTCACCCCTATAATCATTTTCTTTATTTTATCACGAAATGCTATTTGTGTATGTTATATACAATTTTTAGTAAACTTAGGTTAGCAAAATTAATATATATGCTTAATCTAACAATTAAAGTATTAAAGGAGATGTAACGATGAGCAATCCTTTCACATTTTCCAACAATGTGACACCTGATATGATTGACCATAATGGGCATGTACATGATGCAAACTATAATATGGTTTTCAGTGAGGCAATTAATCAATTTAATTATACACATGGCTTATCTTTAGCTGAACGTGACAAGTTAAATTACACATTATTCACTGTTGAAGAACAAACAGCTTATTTATCAGAATTAACTGAAGGTGATACATTTACCATTACAATCTACATCTATGATTATAATGAAAAAAGCTTGCATTTCTTTTCCATCATGACGAACCAAGATGGTATTAATATAGCAACAAATGAAGCAATGATGTTAGGAATTGATCGCACAATTAATAAAACAGCGCCCTTCCCTAAATCATTTGCTGACCAAGTTAGCAATTATTATGATAATCAACAATTAATCGAATGGCCTAAACAATTAGGTCATAAAATCGGTATCTCAAGATAAGGAGTGCTTAAGATGTCACAAAGTGTAATCGACGCAATCAAAGTGCAGCTTTATGATTTAAACGATGATATGAAAGCTGCGCTTAGCGAACTTAACCAAAACAAACAGCTAGTTATTAATGGTCCTGATCATCAATTGATTAAGCGCGGATTTGATATCAGTTATTACCAAGGTCAGAAACAAGCGATAGATACGATTCATTCATTAGTCGAACAAATTGATGTAGAAGAAGATTTAGTTCAACGCTACAGAACTTTTGTTCAAGAAGAAAAACAACTGTATGAAAATAATCTCTCAGAATTTAAAAATATGGATGAGCCAAAGCAAGATTTCAATGAATTTATAGCACTCTACTATAAATTAAAAGGGACACAGACTATTTTAACTGTCATTGATACAATAATGAACGAACACTACTAATTCAATGAACTATTTGGGACATATAAAAACAGACGCAAGGCAATATCAACACATTTATGTTTGATGTCTACCTCGCCTCTGTTTTTAATTTTTTATAGGCTTATCATGCTTCTAGAATTCAGTTATATGCTAACGCATTAGCGTTTATCATGAATTGTATTGACGATTTCTTTTACAACTTTATGAGATTCTCTAATAGGTAATAATGCGAATGCATTCACCATTTTTTTAAAGGTATACAGTTGTACTGGTTGACGCATATCTTCTAACATATAAGCTAACCTTTTCATATCTGGTAAATAAATCTCTCTTCCACCACCAAATATATATATAGGCGGTAAACCAAATAATTCTCCATAAATTGGTGATAATCTACTATCATTCAGTGGAAGATTATTGGACCATACTTTCATAATTTTTTGTAAACCTTCTATATTTATGATGACATCTTTATCGATTAAATCATCTGTAATATTTTCATTATTCAATTGAGCATCTAACATAGGTGAAAACAAGTACAATTTAGCTGGCAAAGGTTGATTGTTAGATTTTAATTGTTGCACAAAACTCATCGCTAATGCAGCGCCAGTACCATCACCCATCACAATAATATCTTCATTACTGCATTCTGTTAATAATTGTTGATACACTTTATGAATCGCAGCATATGTATCCTCAACATGATATTTAGGTGCTTTTGGATAAATAGGCAATACAACTTCGTATAAAGTACTTAATGCAAGTTTATCCATAAATCTCCAATGAAAAGCTGAAGGCTGTAAAATATTATACCCACCATGAATATAAAGTATTTTCTTTTGTTGGCTGTGTCTAAAACGAAATCTGAACAACTGCATATCATCCATCATTTGTTTTTCTAAATCTGATTTTACATTTAACGTTTCAGGTTGTTTGTGCTTTTTTTCATTCATCGTTAATCTTTTTTGTAAAAATTTTTCAAAGCTTTGTTGGTTATCAAATATAATTGAACGATGTGGTAATAAGTATTTATTAACAAATTTTGTTGTTAGTCTTGATTTCATACATAATCATCCCTATCTTTTTGTAACAAATTTTAGAATTATAGAATTTTTGTTTCAATTCAGTATTTAAAATAAATTATATGATAAAATAAAAATAACGACATAAACGAGAAGTTATAATAGATATTGAAATTTTAAAAATATGACAATTCATACTAAAAATTAAAATATTCAACTACATTGGTTAAAATGTAACAGTTATCACATATTATAACAAAATAAAAGTCATAAAATAACTAGATCCCCCATCTAATGTTATGAAAGGAGTAAGTTATGACCGCAAACAATCACCAATTTAAAGATTTTGAACACACTTTAACGAAGGAAACAATGCAACGAGGCACTCGCTATGGAAAAAAGAAAAAATCTTGGGTTAGCCTTATTATACAAGTAATCGTCTTAATTCTAGTTGCAATTTCTGGTTACAGTATGTTTAAAGAGCCCATATTCAATTTAGTTTTCGTAGATAAATCGGTTAATTTTAAAGAATTAACGAATTTTCAAGAAACCATCAATAACTTAACACATTTAAATATAAATATAGAAAGCATTGATAACTTACAAACAAGTATTGATCGCTTAATACTTGTATTTTATATATTTTTTATCGCCTGTATATTAAGTTTAATCTTAACTATTTTTACATTATTTTTTAATAAAACGATTTTGAAAATAGTTAATATGTTTATCATAGCGATCATGCTTGCAATTACTTTTGGTTTTTCTGCATTAATTAAAAATATTGCTACAAGAATTGCCGATTCAATGAATCAATATTATATAACTGTTGATTCAAACCAAATATTAACAGAAGCAAATGCAATCCATAACGCTTTTATTTTATTAAGTTGTAGTATTGCTTTACTTTTAATTAGTTTATTCTTTAGAAATCGGAAACCAAGAATTTAACTTCGTTCAAATTTTATCAAAAAGCTGCTACATATAGTATATTAAGCCCGAAAATGTATGCCAAAGTTCATTTTCGGGTTTCTTTTATACCTATAGATCGATGCACCAATCGATTAATATATTTGATAAAATTAAAGTCAAAACCTAAAAGGACTCAACTTAATTATCAAATTTATTTAGACCACGTGGCTTTTTACTTTTAATGTATTTAATACTGGTAATTATCTGAGTCACAAAAGTATTCATTATAAGAAAATAGTAACGCAGACTTTATTAAAGATTAAAAAAGCGACAATTTCTATACAACTGTTATAGAAATTGCCGCTTTTTCGTTAGTCAGAAATGTTATATCACTGATTCTTTTTCTTATTCTTCATTTGAAATGTAATGTGACTTGCCTTTTAAGAACAAGCTCAAAATAAATGCCAACGCACTTAACAAAGTAGCGATTAAGAAAGCACTATTTACGCCGTTAATTGAAGCTAGCTTTTGCACAAATTCTAAAACTTGAGAAGTTGCCATTTGTTCTCCACCCATTGCTTGAGCCATTTCTTGTAAACGGTCTTTAATAAATGGATTTGTTTTATCTAAATCCTGTGTATATGATGCAATATGTTGTGTTGTTTGTGTAGACATAACTGTAACCAGTAATGCCGTACCAATTGAACCAGCCAATTGTCTCAATGTATTAGTTAATGCATTGCCGTGTGCAATGAGTCTTTGCGGTAATGCGTTCATACCAGCAGTCATTATTGGCATCATGATAAAACTCATACCAAATGAACGAATAATATAAATAACCATTAAATGACCATACGTTGTATTCATATTTAATTTTGTTAATTCCCACGTAGCATAAGTCATAATGGCTGTCCCTACTAAAGCTAGTGGTTTAATACCTATCGTATCTAATAATTTTCCTGCTATTGGGCCCATTACACCCATTATTAGAGCACCTGGTAATAA
This sequence comes from Staphylococcus ureilyticus, assembly GCF_025558845.1. NCBI lineage: Bacteria > Bacillati > Bacillota > Bacilli > Caryophanales > Staphylococcaceae > Staphylococcus > Staphylococcus ureilyticus. The sequence goes on from NZ_CP094825.1 coordinate 1,997,613, forward strand.
TAATAAACCTGATTGTACTGGTGTAAAACCTCTTAAGTTTTGTAAGTAAAGTGGTAATAAAATCATACCACCAAATAAACTCATGGTTACAATCATGTTAATAACTGTTGTTAATGTAAAACCTGAGTATTTTAAAACTTCCATGCTTAGCATTGGCACACGCATTGTAAGCTCTCTAATTACAAAAGCAATAATAAAAATCACACCAATGATAAGCGACACTACAACTATTGGAGAACTCCATGTGTTATTTCCCGCTTCACTGAAGCCGTATAATAACGCACCAAATCCAATTGTACTAAATATGATACCGGGGATATCTGCTTTAGGGTTTGTAGTAACTTGATATACTCTAAACCATATATAAGCGATAGCCAATGAAATAAGCCCTATAATGAACATGCCATAGAACATCACGTTCCAATGATAATTTTCTACAATATAACCTGATAATGTTGGTCCTATTGCAGGTGCTAAAATCATTGCTATACCGAGTGTCCCCATTGCTGCGCCACGTTTTTCAGGTGGGAATATAGTCATAAATACATTTGTACCGAGTGGCATTAAGACACCTGCACCAATAGCTTGCAGTACTCGGCCAACCATCATTATTGTAAATGAACCTGATATACCACAGACTAACGAGCCAATCGTGAATAATGTCATCGCTATTAAGAATAATTTACGATACGAATATTTATTAAATAAATAAGCACTGATTGGTATTAGAATACCATTCACAAGCATAAAGCCTGTCATAAGCCATTGACCTGTATTAGCAGAAATATTAAAATCTGTATTTATTTTAGGTAAAGCAACATTTAATAACGTTTGGTTTAATATAGCTATAAACATACCGAAAATCATCGCTATTAAAACTTTACCTTGAGAAGTGCCTTTTCCAAACATAAATGAACTATGTTTAGCTTTCAGCTTTTCATTTACCTGTGCTTCTTCAGAATTCGGATTGATTTGTTCATGATCCGAATCATGTTGTGTCGATGATTCAGTAGCGTCACTGTCAGAGTGCGTTGCCTTTTCTGGCTTTTCGTCTATTGATTCATCTTTGTTTAGTTCTTGATTTTCTGTTGTTGTTTTGTCGTCTTTAACTTTAAATTTAGATTGATAACTTTCGTTAGAAGCAATGCTTTCATGCTTAGATTGTTCCATTTTTCTGGCAGATTTTTGCTTATTTCTTTTCATGATAAAGAAATTTAGTCCGCCGACAAGAATGAGCGCTATGACTACGTAAACAATAATGAAGGTCATTGTCATTTTAAGACCCCCTTAATTTTTATGAATTTTTACTTCAGCGTTCATTCCTGGAACAACATTTTTAGATGGTTTTGAATCTAGTGAAATTTTCACTGGTACCACTTGTGATACTTTTGTATAGTTGCCATCACTGTTTGATGAAGGCATCATTGAAAAGCTTGAAGCAGTTGCTTTGCCTACTTCTTCTACTTTACCTTTTAATTCAGCGTCTTCACCATCTAATTTAACATTTACATCTTTACCTTCCTCAACGTCTGCAATATCTTTTTCATCCACGTTAGCAGTTATATAAGAATCATCTAAATTATAAGCGTAAGCGATTGGTGTGCCAGCTTGAGCTATTGAACCTTCCATGCCATCAACTTTTACAATTGTGCCATCTTTAGGCATTTTAATACTCATGTCTTGAGATTGACCGCCTTCACCTTTAGCAGCAATCTCTGCAACTTTATCACCTTTGCTTAATTTTTCATTATTTTTGACATCAAGCGATTTGATTTCGCCAGAAGCTGGAGCTGATATTTTAATTTGTTCTCCATCCACTTTAGCATTATCCGTACTTACAAAAGATGTTGCTTGATTATAAAAATGGAATCCTACGACACCAATAATTACAAGTACAACAATGGTAATGACATTGATTAATACCATTTTCTTCATGATACTTTCCTCCTATTTGCATTTAAAATTCACCTTGTATATTATAAAGAGATGAAATTTAAAAGTATACCGACACTTAAATAAAATGTGTTGGGTACGTTATTTATGTTCTATGAAGGAGTTATTATGAAACAAAATGCTAAACGTAAAATCATCCATAATATGATTGCATTACTAGAGTTACATCCGTTTGAAAATATAACTATCAAAGTGTTATGTGCATATAGTGATATAAATAGGACAACTTTTTATGATTACTTCGTAGATAAATATGATCTTTTAGCTACAATACAGTCACACCATATTCAGAAATATAAAAAACTATTAGAAAATCTATATAAAAGTTCAGAAGAGATTGCAGATAATTATTCGAAACTATATCAGTTTTTCAAAATCATTTTACGCTATATTAAGCGCCATTATGGCTATTTCCATGCTATTTTAGTCACATATCCTAATCGAGACTTGTTTTTTGAATATATGCATGCCACGCGTGATACCTATATTAAAATTTTGGATGACTATACCAGTGTTATAAATAAAAAACAATTTGTAATTTACGCACTAGGTGGCCAAATGGGTCTTGTTTATACTTGGATTAAAGAAGGATGCAATCAACCGGTAAATGATTTAGCTCAAATTTTATTAGCTAATACAATTAAATTGAATCGTTAAGTCATTTCCTAATAAATGATCTAATTAAAAAGACTACTAAATTTCTACAAAATAATAGAAGTTTAATAGTCTTAGATTATTTCTAATTCAAATATATAGAACAGCTTGATACCTACCATGCAACATCATGTCAATGCTATACTTCACCATGGTTTAGCAAAATTCTAGCCTTCGCCACTTCGAACCATTCCTGCAAAATAAATTAGCGTGGTTTAAAAATCTAATTTGTTTAAAATGACATTATTGCTACATCCATGAATGTAAGCACATGTTTAAATCAACTTAAAGTACTTGACTTAAAACACATGCACCAGCTACTTACCAAAATAATACAATGATTTTATTTCATCCTCTCTTAGGCTCACTTGCTTGTTCTAAATACAAAATAACTCATCACTTGCAACACTATGAGTAATATACCTGCAATTAGGATAATTGTGACATAAGGTACATAATTTTCTTCTCCCATTAAACCTACGAGAGGTGAAATCACCCCACCTAATAAGTATTGGATAAGTCCAAGTAAACTTGATGCGCTTCCATTACCCCCAGTACGTTCATCCATTGCTATAGAAAATCCCAGTGTTGCTACACCAGTAACCGGTGCAACAAGAATAATAAAACCAAAGCATAAAATCCATATTGACGAGTGATTTACTAAAGTAAACGTTACACTCAGAATTCCTACTAATTGAATCAATGTCAAAATTCGTAATAACATTTGCCTATTTATAAAATCAACCAACTTACCAGTCAATTGACTTGAAACAATCAGACTTATACCAACAACTGCAAACATAATACTAAATTGCTGTGGAGACATACCATAAATATGTTGAGTAATAAATGGAGAGGCTGAAATATAACTAAACAATATGATAAACGTAACCCCTTGAATCAACATTGGTAATACAAAACGTGGTGTTCCTAATAATTGTATGAAATTCTTAAAAATACTTCCCATATGAGGACTATCCCAATGTTCAATTGATAATGTTTCTTCCACTTTAAACATTGTTCCAAAAAACATGAGCATGCCAAATATGGTAAGTACGACAAACACCATATGCCAAGTTGAAAATGATAAGATCACACCACCTAAAGCGGGTGCTAATACAGGTGCGACGCCATTGACTAACATGAGTAAAGCTAAAAATTTCGTTAATTGTTTACCACTGTATAAATCGCTTGATATTGCTCTAGAAATAACTGCGCCTGCGCCTCCACAAAAACCTTGCACAAATCTTAAAATGATCATCCACCAAATATTGTTTACAAAAATAATTCCTAAACTTGCTAATGTAAATAACAACATCGCAATCATAAGTGGTTGTTTACGTCCGATGGAATCAGAAATAGGACCAGTAAATAAATTCCCAACAGCTAAGCCAATCATAAATAAAGATAAAGTTAATTGTGCATTTGAAGTTGTCGTATTAAAATCTGTCTGAATTTGAGGTAAACCAGGTAAAAACATATCTATAGATAAAGCACCAATTGCAGTTAATGCACCTAGAATTAAAATAAAAATAAGTGATTGCTTTTGTTGTTGATTGTCTGACATCTTATAACTCCTTCAAATATTACTTAAAATACTCAATTCGACGATAACTACATTTAATTACGTATTTCTTACTGACTTATTACAATATTATGAATAAGCATTATTACCATTATAGCTTTAGCTCAAAAACAAAGAAAGCGTCAATTTCTACTAACTGTTATAGAAATTGACGCTTATACATGAGTCAGAATGAGTTTATTCTCAAATTGCTCTATTTTTCTACTACTACATTTATCAAAGTGATATTGACAAGCATTTCACTACATTACTATTCCGAATATTTCACTACCTTGAGATTACTGGCATCATCATTGCCTTCAAGTTGATAGTTCACTTCGCCATACTGTCCGTCTTCTTTGACGGTTTGAGCAGTTATATAAAATGTTTCACCTTGTCTCACAATTTCAGTGATTTGTGGCTGTGGTAAATAAAAAATAGCATTTTCTTTCACTTGATTTTTTGTAGACTTGTAGTTATTGCTATTCTTTTTCAGATAAGATGAAACTAAATTAAAGTTACTTTGGCTATGCGCGTTATTCATTGCAGCAGTATAATTACCGAAAAAACGAACCACCTTATTTCTGAAACTATTTTCTTCTTTTTCTTTTTTATCAACATAATCTTGAATTTCATCACCATCAAAATTCAATGTTACATATGTTTTATCTTTCAAGTTATCCGTTTTAACAGTCGTTTCAGCTGATTTAAATGTCTTTTTCTTCGCTTCACCTTCGGCAGAAACTGTTAATTCTTGTGTTTTTGGATATGGTCCTATTTCTTTATTATTATTATAGTCATATGTTTTATCATTTACTTTCACTTTAACCGTATCTTTATCAATTTCTGATGCGCCTTTTAAATCTAAGACAATATAAGCTTCATTAAAATCTTCTGAAACGTCAACTGTTTCATGATTACTATTATTAAAATTAAATTTGAGTTCACCACTAAACTGTCCGTTAGCCATTTCCTTTTTAGACTCGATAACGTAATCACCTGGTATGAATTCACCAAGTACCGTCGTCTTATTCTTCTGTGCGTGAACGGTTCTTTGCTTATCATTTGCTTTAAATTTATATGTTGCATCGTACTTAGGCTTTACAATCGCTTCTTTTGTAGGTGCTGTAAAACTCATGTTATCAAATATCAAATAACGTCGCCCATTTTTACTGATACGCAAAACTTTTTCACCATTTTTGGCTGTTACAAAGTCTTCCTCACTCGTCTCATTATTATTTAAAGATGCTACTTTTTGTTTAATATCTTTTGTATATTGTTTCATGCCAACTTCTTTTTTTATATATTTAATATAAGCTTTAGCCTCATTTTCATCCACACTATTATTTTGTGTGCTTAATAAAGTTGATAATTTTTGAATATCATTATTATCTACTGCATTAATTAATATTTCCGATTGTGCTTCCGGCGAATTAAAATTTTTCAATAAGATAAATATAATCACCAGCAGAATAATGATAAAAGCTGCAATACCCCAGGGAATAATTTTCCTTGCTTTGCTATTAACAGTTTTTTTGTTTTCTTTTGAAGTTCGAGTCATTTTTTCGTTACTTGTCGACTCTATACGATAGCCACAATGACTACATCTTCGTTGTCCTATCCTTATATTTCCCCCACATTTAGGGCACTTTTGCATTTTATCACCACGCTCAGTCCTTATTTTTTACATTATCCCGTTATTTTAACATAATATATTTATAAACTATATGGCATTATCAAGCCATTTCCACCAATTTTTTGTAGTTTTTTAATAAAGTGAAATTTATTTTTACGCTACCTTATTTCTATTATATGTATATAAATCAGTAAAAGATATACATCATTAGTCCAATGTCTTCTTATATCTTCTATGATTTTTTCTTTCATCTTATATAGCTTAAGCTTTTAATTATGCACTTCAAATGAATCATTTTAACTTGGGTACGTCATTCCGGTTGTTGAATCATGATTTTAATTAAATGTATTTAGCTTTGCTTTTAAATACTTTCATTGCTTATACTATTAAATACTGTGCTTCAAATTGAAATTTTTTAATCTTTGGTCAATAATTTCTAAAACATAACGTGCTTGTTCGATTTGTTCATCAGACAAGTCGTGTAAAATATCACTGACAATCGTATTGATAATTTCCTTACTTTGTTTATTAAATTGTTTGCCTCTTTCTGTTAATTTAATATATTTTAATCTTTGATCTGTATTTTCTTCTGCTTTCTCCCATTGAACTACTTCTGCTTGTATTAATTTTTTGATTCTCCGGCTAACGGCAGCTTTATTTACGCCTTGTCTTTCAGTTATTTCAGTTAGCGTCATGGTTTTTTCGTTTTCTAACATTAATATAACATTGGCCTGCTCTTTTGATACGTTATAGTCTTCTCTTAATTCTTTTAACAATTTAGCTAACAAAGTATTCACATCATTTATAAATTCACCCATAAAATCAATATGACTACTTAAATTTTTAACCATAACTTCTCGCACCTCTACTATTCTAGCTCACATAAGTAAACGTTATTTTTTTTATATTATGTTTATAATATCAATATTCGAGATGGTATAAAAGCAGAAATTTGTATTCACTGCGTTTTTTAATTGTTAAATCTAGCCAAATTACAAAATACAATACCATTAAAATTTGATTAATTTTAATAATTGCTCTACATTTAAAATATTATAAACTTTCGGGGTGAACCATGTATACGTTGTCTTTAATTATAAGTTTAATTATTTTATGTGGTTTTATTGCTATGATTAAAAATTTCAAATTCACTACTAATTTAACTTTTTTTGTAATTCAAATTATTTTAGGTTACTTTGTAATCATCTTACATGTAGGTAAGTTATCTTTGCCTATGCCACTCATATTCACTATGTTTGTTGGCGTGTTGTTAATACACATCAAACATCATCATCTATTTAAACATAGATTAAGCGCACTTTTTTTGCGCCGTTTGTATGCTATTGCATATAGAGTATTACTATTTATGATTGCTTGTGCTTATATTAGTCTAATACCTGTAGGTATCAATGTGATTTTTTATTGGTTAGCTGCTATTGCATTTAGTGCATGTTTCACCTTCATTTGTTATGCGCTTTGCACATCTGCATTTTCAAATGTTACATACAAAGAAGACTTTGATGTCATATTGGTGTTAGGCGCAGGTATTTTTACTGATCAAGTAACACCTATGCTAGCTAAAAGATTAAACAAAGCTATAGCATTACACCATTTAAATCCAAATGCTCGACTCATTGTAAGTGGTGGACAAGGTCCTGACGAACCAATTTCAGAGGCCTTGGCTATGTATCGATACTTAGTACAAAGAAATATTAATCCTTCAATGATAGTACTTGAAGACCAGTCTACGAGCACTTTAGAAAACCTTAAATATACAAAAGTGCTCATTCAACAATTATATAGATATGAACCAAGTATCCTATGTGTCACAAGTCAATTTCATATTATGCGCGCTTTAAGGTTTGGACAAAAATTAAACCTCAACTTAAAAGGTGTCGGCAGTCATACACCTTATCATTTCTTTGAAATTGCATTAATTAGGGATTTTTTAGCAATCATGTACCAATATAAGCTTTTACTAACTTGTTACTTTGTAGTGTTATTTTGGGCAAGTATGATGGCGTTGTGGCATATTCCATCCATTTAAAGCCACTATACACAAAATAATTTGTGCATCCTCTTTACAATAGAATATAGTGTTTTCTTCATAGAAAAAGAGCGGGACAGAAGTCTAATTTTATTAAAAGATTTCTGTCCCACTTCATTTATTTAGGAATCATAATTATATTACGGTTCATTTAATTATACTATTGATCAACGATGACACCATCATCTAATTCGATGACTCTATCAGCATAATCAAATAGTCTTTTATCGTGCGTTATCATAATACCAATCATATTTTTACTTTGAATTTGATTTTTAATCATATCTATTACTTCTGTGGCACGTTCAGCGTCTAAACTTGCAGTTGGTTCGTCAGCTAAGATTATTTTCGGATGATTCATCAATGATCTCATGATGGCAACACGTTGCTTTTGTCCGCCTGAAAGTGTGTGTGGAAATACGTTGAGCTGTTCTGCTAAACCGATTTGTGTTAATAGTTTTTCTGATCTATCAGTGGCTTCTTTTTTAGACATACCTGCTTCTTTACCTATTGTTGTTAACTGATCTTTAACTTTTAAATAAGGTACTAAGTGTGAAGATTGAAATATAAATCCAATTTCATTTAGTCTTAGCTCAGAAGCTTTTTTATCACTATCATATAAATGCTCACCATTATATAATATTTCACCACTACTTTGTGACAATAGCCCACCTAAAATAGTTAAAAGCGTTGTTTTACCTGAGCCTGAAGCACCGTTTAAAATTACAAATTCTCCTTTATTCACTTCAAAATTAATCCCTTTTAAAACTTTAGTTTCGGAAGAACCTTTCCCAAAGGATTTTTTTATATCTTTAACTTGTAAACTCATTATTCTCCACCTCCAATAGCTTCAATAGGGTCTACTTTAAATAATTTAATAAATGATAGTGCTGCGCCAACAATTGCAACAACGATGAAAATGCCTACGACTAATAATATATTCGCAACAGTTACGTGGAAAGGCATAGAAATTGGCATTATTAATGATAAACCACTAATTAATGCAACAGCAATTATCACTGCAACCATTGTAGTTATTAATATTTGTAATACTAAAGCACTTAGTAAATGTCTTGTTTTGATACCAATTGCTTTTAAAATACCGATTTCTGGAATTTTTTGTATCGTCATAACATAGAAAAATGCACTCAGAACTATAGCAGAAATAACAAACAAGCTAACTATCATCATATTAAGTGGTGCTTGTTCTGCTTGGTAACTCGGTATTTCACTTGTGATATCGTCTTCCGTAAATACATCGATACCATTAATATCTTCTAATTTATTTATCTGTTTTTGTGACATATCTTGAATTGGATAAACGGTACTTACATTTTTATTCAATTTATCAAATCCACTATTATTCATCATAACCACTGAACTATGAGCATACATTGTGTCATCCAAAATACCTGATACTTTTAACGTTTCACCGTCTTTAATTTTAATGTTGTCTCCAACATCTACCCCACTTGCAGTTAATTTACTATTAATTGCAACTTCATTGCCTTTTTTAGGATAATGTCCTTCTGACAATTCTGGTTTTTCATTTTTCACTGTATTCGTCATAACAACATCTTCTTCATCTTTATCAATTTTCAAAGTTTGAGATGCTATTTTTAAAGGTGACTGTCCACTAATATCTTCAATTTTCTCTTGCTGTTCTGGTTTAATAATTGATTTTTCGATTTGTGGTGTTTTGTTATTTTGCATCACATATTTTTCTGACTTCATATTATCTAACATAGAAATATTTTCTCTTGCTAAACCTTGTGCCAACCCACTAATAAATAAAACCATAACACCTAATAACAATATAATTAACATGATTAATATATAACGAAATTTATAATATTTTATCTCTTGCCATGCCAATTTCATAGTGTTTCACTCCCTTTCAAGAACTTATATTTAAAGTTTAAGGTCTTTATATGAACTCAATATGAACTATGATTAACTTTTTAAATTATTTCCTATTTGTTAAGTTAAATTTTTCCATATATAATGTCTGTAAAATGATTAAGGAGATTTTGAGCATGACAACTTGTTTAATTGTCGATGATGACAGTAAAATTTTAGAATATGTTTCAAATTATATTTCACGAGAAGGACTAGATGTTGTGACACAATCAAGTGCTGAAAACGCACTGTCGTATTTAGATACACATCAGGTTGATATTGCTATCGTCGATGTAATGATGCCTGGCATGAGTGGTTTTGAACTATGTAAAGTTTTAAAAGAAGATTTTGAAATGCCTGTCATTATGTTAACAGCAAGAGACGCACTTAGTGATAAGGAACAAGCCTATTTAACTGGTACAGACGATTATGTTACTAAGCCATTTGAAGTAAAAGAGCTTATCTTTAGAATAAAAGCAGTATTAAAGCGGTATAATATAAATGCTAATAATGAATTGAAAGTTGGAAATCTCACGCTCAATCAAGCTTATTTAGAACTTCAATCTTCTACTAAATCAATGAACTTACCAAATAAAGAGTTTCAACTCTTATTCTTACTTGCTTCACATCAAAAACAAGTATTTAACCGTGACGATTTGATTGAAAAAATTTGGGGCTTTGACTATGAAGGTGATGAACGGACCGTTGACGTACACATTAAGCGTTTGAGAAAGCGGTTATCAAAGTTAGGAGCTACGATTACGATTCATACAGTACGTGGCTTAGGATATAAGGTTGATGACAATGTTTAAATCACTATATTCACGTATTGCTATTTATACTGTCGTCATTTTACTATCGAGTGCTTTGCTTAGCTTTCTATTAACTAATATTATTTATCACAATCATTTAAAAGAGAATAATGATGCAAAAATAATGAGAACATTAAAAGATGCTATTTCCTATGAAAAAGAATCTAAGATACAAATGCCAAAACCCTTTTTCAAACATCTTGGACAAATGAATTATCAAGTGATGACCGTCTCAGAAAATGGCAAAAAGGCTTATTATGGCACTGCATTTAGAAAAGATAATGTTGACTCTAAAAACATTAAATCTGTGTTAAATGGCCATGATTATCATGGGATAAGAAATTTGCCCTACAACCCTTTTATCACTGGATTTTTTGAAAATACTACTCAAAATACTGTGGGTGTGCAATTTCAATCCAATGGTCAAAATTATGCTGTTTTTATGAGACCAGACATCGGAAAAACTTTTAGTGAATTTAGAATTTTCTTAGTCATATTAATTACACTCTTATTAGTCATCTCAATCATTTGGGTTATTTCTTCAACTTATATGATTATTAAACCGATACAACAGTTAAAACAAGCGACTGAAAGGTTAATGGAAGGCAATTTTGATGTACCGATAGACATTAAACGTAATGATGAATTTGGCACATTACAATATCGATTTGATAAAATGAGACTCTCTTTAAAACAAGTCGATGACATGAGACAGCACTTTGTTCAAAATGTTTCACATGAGATCAAAACACCATTAACACATATTCATCATTTACTTGATCAATTAAAATTCGCTAAAGACGCAACAGCTCGTGAACAATATATCGATGAAATATACCAAATTACAACACAGCTCAGTGAATTAACCAAAGAACTTTTATTATTATCAGAAATTGATAATGGCGAACATCTAGAATTAACGGACAACATCGAACTTAATAAACTGATTAAACAGATTATACGCCATGAACAATTTGCGACGAATCAAAAAGATTTAATCATTATGTCTGATTTAGCTAATGTATCTATAATTGGGAATGAGCGCTTACTAAATCAAGCTTTTCAAAACTTAATAACGAACGCGATCAAATATTCTGAACAAGGGGGTACAATTGATATTACACTCACACATGATACCGATCAAATTCATTTTAATATCACTGATGATGGTCAAGGCATGACACCAGAAACCCAATCTCGTCTATTTGAGCGTTTCTATAAAGCAAGCAATCATGATAATAGCAATGGCTTAGGCTTAGCTATTGCGAAAGCAATTTTTGAATTACACAATGGTACAATTGAAGTAGCAAGTACGAAATATGAAGGTACGACATTCACTGTTACCATCCATAAATAATAATGTAACAAGTGAGTTGATACCTATGAATTTTATGAGTTAAAGCTCGTAACAGGCTACAATATTTTCTAGCAAACATACACAATTAAAACCTTGAGATTTTAAATACAAAAAAGCGCTAATCCTTTGTGGATTAGCGCTCTTACTTTGACTATGGCTATTTATCTCCCAAGCTTCTCATTTGTTAAAATGAGTGTACTATATCTATTAATTAATCTTTAAGTTTTTAGTTATTTCTTTATTAATTTGAGTATATAGAGCTTCATTTTCCGATAATTTCATACCGAATGAAGGCACTATTTCTTTAACTTTTTCTTCCCAATTGTTAAATTCTTGTTTATAACAACGTTGAAGTACATCTAACATGATGTCAACAGCAGTTGAAGCACCTGGAGAAGCACCTAACAATGCTGCTAAAGAACCATCTTCGGAAGTAATGACTTCTGTACCAAATTGTAACGTGCCTTTTCCTTTATCTGTATCTTTAATGACTTGTACACGTTGTCCAGCAACCACAATTTCCCAGTTTTCGCTTTTTGCATTTGGCACAAATTGACGTAAATCTTCCATTCTCTCTTCATTTGATAATGTGAGTTGAGAAATTAAATATTTAGTTAAGTTCATTTCTTTAATTCCTGCCGATAGCATTGTAATAAGGTTGTTTGGTTTCACTGATTTTATTAAATCCATATTTGAACCAGTCTTTAAAAATTTAGGTGAAAAACCAGCAAATGGCCCAAACAATAATGTACGTTTGCCATCAATATAGCGTGTATCTAAATGTGGTACTGACATTGGCGGCGCACCAACAGCTGCTTTTCCATAAACTTTAGCAAGATGTTTTGATGTGATAGCCTCATCTCTACATACTAAGAACAGACCACTTACTGGGAATCCACCAATATGTTTAGATTCCTTGATACCTGTTTTTTGTAATAAAGGTAAACTAGCACCACCGGCACCAATAAACACAAAGTCACTTTCCACTATTGTCACTTCATCCGTTTTCAAATCTTTCACTTTAACTTCCCAAGTGCCATCCTTACGTTGACTTAGGTTTTCTACTTCATGTTCGTAATTAAGTTCTACATGTTTATCTTCTAAATTTGAAAATAATTTTTTTGTTAACGCACTAAAATTCACATCTGTCCCCGTTTTATCATATGTAATAGCCATTGGTATATTGGATGTACGCCCTTCCATAATCAACGGTGCCCATTCAGAAATTTGCGCTTTGTCATCTGTAATTTCCATATTACTAAATAAAATATTTTTATTTAATCTTTCTACACGTCTTCTTAAAAAATCTACATTGCGTACACCCTGTACAAAACTCATATGCGGCACAGGCTTAATAAAGGCTTCAGGTTTTGATAATTGACCTTGCTTAACAAGATAATTCCAAAATTGCTTTGTAATTTGAAACTGTTCATTAATTTTAACAGCTTTAGAAATATCGATTGATCCATCTTTGTTTTCGTTTGTATAATTTAATTCGCATAATGCAGAATGCCCTGTTCCTGCATTATTCCACGCATTTGAACTTTCTTCTGCTGGTGTAGATAATCTTTCAAACATTTTAATATCTTTCTCAGGTGCAAGTTCTTTTAATAACGTTCCTAGTGTTGCGCTCATGATACCGCCGCCAATTAATATGACATCTGTTTTGCTATGTTGTTTACTCATAACAAACACAGTCCCCCTTTTATATATGTTTATAGACACGTTATCTTTATCTAGGAAAATCACAGCCATGATAAAGCGTTTTCTATAGTGAATAATTTAAATCTTAATCTACTATAATTATACTAAATGTTAAAAAAATAGCAGAATCTTTTGTTACACTTCTAATTATATACGTTATTGTCCTATGAAAAAAGAGCTTTCAGTAATTCTACTCAAATTATGTTAATACCTGTTAACTATAATAGCTATGAGACGACTTAAATTGCAATTAACATTAGACACTTAAAATCAAATTACATTGTGTCACACATAACATTCATTACTTTATCACTCTCTTAAATTTCATGCTATAATAAATTTTAATTTAATTCTTATACTTTTGGAGGTATTCCAATGAAATCTATCACTTTTTTTACGCATAATGTTTATGCTATGGGTGGTACTGTTAAATCTATTTCTCAATTAGCTAATGTTTTAGCCGAAAAAGGTCATAAGGTTGAAATCATTTCCGTTTTCAAGGGAGCTTCTAAACCTTATTTCAAACTACATAAATCTATTAAAGTTCGTGCTTTAACAGACTATCAGTTACATTTTTTAAATATTAAAGCTATATTTTTTAATAGAATCCGCAAATACACTCCGTTTTCTAGACCAAAATTAATTTCACAATATGAACCAGGTCTTTATCAGTTTTCACATTATATAGAAAAGAAAATGATTCAAGCAATACGCAATGTTTCCACTGATATGCTCATTGGTACACGTGCGAGTTTTAATATATTAATTGCTCACTATGGTCCACAAAATGTAGAGAAAATAGGTATGGAACATATGAATTTTGAAGCACATAACGATGCCCTACAACAAGAAATCTTAGATGCTTATCAATATTTAGACAAAATAACCACACTAACAGAAAGTGATAAAAGTAAATATGAATCTTTTGTTCAAACTCCTGTTTATGTCATACCCAACATTTTAAATGAGCCCCGTCTCTCAATATCAAAAGAAAAAATCATTACTGCCGCAGGACGACTAGAATACGAAAAAGGGTTCGACCTATTAATTCAAAGTATCATACCTATTCAACAAGAAGTCAGACGTTTTAAATATCAAATACACATCTATGGTGACGGAAAAGAGCATGAGCTTTTACAACAATTAGTCATAGAGCACCAACTAGCAGATATCGTAAAACTTTATGGTTCAACTCAGCAATTAAACGAAAAATTAGCTAAAAGTGATATTACAGTCGTCCCTTCTCGTAATGAAGGGTTCGGAATGGTAATTTTAGAAGCTATGAATCAAGGTAATGTCGTGGTTAGTTTTGATGGTAATGCAGGACCAGACGCTCTGATACAAAATAACGTCAATGGATACCTCGTATCGCATGGAAATGTAAAAGATCTTTCTAATAAACTACTCAGACTTATCAATCAGGAATTTAATAAACAATCCATCATAGAAAATGGGTATCAAACCGTCCAATTATTTTCATCAGATTCAGTCTACCATTACTTTCAAATGATGATTGCATCGAAATAAAAAAAGAAGCCAAACGGCTTCTTTTTTCATTTCGATCTTTATATTTTATTACAATAAACCTAATCATCTGTAATATGCCATAATCACAGGCATCTTACTAACAGCCATAACCATGATGATGCTTTAATGAATGATAAAGTTCAACATGAAAGTCCATAAACATATAAAGATAATAAATGCAAAACTATAGCGTAACGTCATTTTTAATAACTCTGATTCTTTACCTACTTGTTGTACAGATGCAGTTGCAATCGCAATGGATTGTGGTGAAATTAATTTCGCTGCTACACCACCTACTGTATTTGCAGATACAAGCAATGCACCGCTTGTACCAATATTATTAGCTACCGCTGACTGTATCGGAGCAAATAACGTATTATTATTTGTCACAGAACCAGTTAAAAATACGCCAATCCAACCTAAGATAGGTGACAATAGCGGGAAGATTGATCCTGCTTTAGCAATACCTTCACCTAAAGCATTACTTAAACCTGCATAAGTCATCAATTTAGAAATAATTAAAATAATACAAATTGTAATAATAGGTAACCATAATTCTTTAAAAGTTAATTTTAATAAGCGTGTTGCATCAAGCATGTTCACTTGTTTTGACATTAATATAGTTATTAAAATTACTAATAAAATCGCTGTACCAGTTTGTCCAATGATATTGAGTGGTAATGTAATTGCTTTGTCAGCAATGTCACTATACGTACCTGGTAGTTGAATATTAAATACTAATGCGCTCAATGCACCATTAGGTGAGAACAACGCTTTAAATTGCGGTGCACTCCAAATCATAACTAATGCTGTTAAAATCACAAATGGACTCCATGCATATATTAAAGTTTTAAAATTATGTTTTACAATAGACTTAGGTTCTCCACTATCTTTCAACCTAAATATATTTTTAGGCTGATGTTTTTTAGAATATAAGGCTAACGCTAACATTGATACTAACGGTGGGATAATATCAGCTAGTTCTGGTCCAATAAACACCGTAATCAAAGCTTGTAATATCGTAAAAGTTCCACCAACAATAAGGATTGCTGGTAACGTTTCTTTAATCCCTTTAAACCCGTCAATAATCCATACTAATAAAAATGGGATAAACATATTCATAATCGATAAAGTTAAAGCAGACATTTGAGAAACCGCAAATCCTGTAACATCACTTGGCAAACCAAGTGTATCAATCACCGTTACAGGCAAGCCAATTGCTCCAAATGCACCAGCTGAAGCATTAGCAATTAAACATAACATTGCAGCTTCTAAAGGTTTAAAGCCTAATTGAGTTAATAACAAGGCACATATGGCAATCGGCACACCAAAACCTGCTGCACCTTCTAAAAAGCCATTAAACGCAAAACCTATGAGCAATAATTGAATACGATGATCTTGCGATACACTCGCAATACTATCTTGAATCTTATCAAATTGTCCAGTTTCATTTGTAACCTTATATAACAGCACTGCCATAATCACAATATAACCAATTGGAATGATGCCTTGGAAAAACCCTTCAATTGATGCACCTGTTGCGATATTCATAGGCAATTTGAATATCGTTATTGCAAGTATCAATGTAACTACTAATGTCGTAATTGAAGCATATATCCCTTTCATTTTAAAAATGGTTAAGCATAATAAAAATAAAATGATAGGAATAGCGGCTACAATACTGGATAATAATACATTGTTAAAGGGGTTAATACTTTCTACAAACATTTATACTCACTTCCTATACTTAAATTAATTAATCATCTTCTGTTTGTGAATTATTTCACATAAATTATAACATCTACTTTAAGTAAAATACAATAATTTCTAAAAAATTAATAGCCTAAAATTAAAGTTTTTTATTTTTCTAATAAACTCCAATTGAATATACATCATCTCAAACGCAATTCTTCATTCCTAATATGAATATTGAAGTTTCTTTTATCTATGACGTATTAAATGATAAAATAAGGATAATAATATTTAAATCGAGGGATTATAAATGATAAAGCAAATAGAAGTTTCAACGTGGGACCTTTTCGTAAAGGACCTTGAGAAAGCTACAGCACAAGGATATACTCACTTTGTATATATAGATCAAAATAGTGAAATTTATCAATCGATGTTAGACGCAGTTACACTAAAACCGGTCACTATCGTTGCAGATTATACAATCAATCAACAATATTTAAATGATTGCCGATATTTTGGTAAACCGGAAATCACTTTTAATGATTGGATGGATAATCTAAATCATTTTCCAAATATTATTTTCCATATAGAAACCACTCAAAAAATAATAAACAATTATACCATTAATAATATATTTGACTTAGCATTATTATCACTATTGCAAGATGATGTAGCAACAGATAGCCATGTCGTTTTCAATTTCAAACATGCTTTTACAACCAGTAGTGCTATATGGGATTATATTCAAGCATTCACGCCATTAAACACTACTAAATTCAATTTAAACAAATTAGCCTTTGAACATAAACACTCGATACCATTTAAAAATAGTGAAACACTAGCGCCTAATCACGACGACATTCGATTTACAGATAAAGTGCTTAAAAATACTAAATTCAAACTTCCACATTGGATTTATACTTTAGTTCATCGTCATTACGAAAAAAAACATTATGAAAGCAGTTATATTTATAAGAAAGATAAATCGAAAGTTAAAAATCATATCGTCTTTTTAGGTTTTGATTATGGATTTCGAGGTAATTCTCGCTATTTATTTAATCATTTTGCAAAGTACTTTTCTAAATTACCTATATTTTTTATAACGAATGATGTAAATGGCCCTAATTTTATCGATCCAAATGACGCGAAATCAAAAAATCTAATAGAAACAGCAAGTGTGGTTATTTTAGAAAACGATATCCCTGATGATATCAAACCAAATGGTACAATTATACAACTATGGCATGGCACACCTATTAAAAAACTATTTTTAGATAGTCATGAACCTAATGAGAATCTCAATATCTATAATTATCGTGCACGCAAATATAATAAATGGTTGCAACAAGATTACTTCATCAGTGATTCCGGAGCCATTATGGAACATTTCAAGTCTGCGTTTCCCCAACAACACACACACTTATTAAATTGTGGGTATCCGAGAATTAGATATCTGTTAGATAAACAATCTGATCAACCATATATCTCATTTATAAAGAAAGAATTAAAACTAGATCCTCAAAAACAAACATTACTTTATGTTCCTACATGGAAAGCAGCAAATGAAGCAACCGATTTGTTACCAATGAGTGATGGCTTATTAAATAAATATAATGTTATCTTTAAAGGACATATCAACGATCAATCTAACTATATACCTGAAAATGCTATCATTGCGCCATCACATATTGAAGTTCAAGATTTATTGTTAGTATCAGATACAGTATTAACAGACTATTCTTCACTTATTTTTGATGCACTTACGATTGATAAAACTGTCTGCCAATATACGCCTGACCATGAAAAATATGTGAGTGAACGCGGTGTTTATGAAGATGTTATGCATTCTCTTTCTACAGTTAGATATAGTGATTCAAAAGCGCTCTTAAATGATTTAATCAGTCACCAAATGAAAGATATACATGCTAATCCGTTTATAAATAAAGACAACCATGCCTTTGAAACGATTTCACATATTATTCAAAAGTCGATTAATTCCAATAAATTAAACTAATCATCACATATACAACCAACAATTTGTTATTCTAATTTAAAATTCAAAGTTTTAAATTATGAATATTGGCTTTGGTGCTTTTAATTAAATATAAAATGCATTTAAAGGAATCATACTCGAACGATTCGCACATAAAGAAAATTTTACCAAAATAAAAAGTGGCAAGTTAGAAGTTAATGCTTTCTATTTGCCACTTTTTTATAATACGTATAAAAATCACGTTATTTTATGATGCTTTTATTGTTGGTAAGCTGGATCAACTACTCTAACAGTTCCTTGTTGGTCAACAGTTACAATTGAATAACTACCAGGTTGTGCTTGGTTTTGGAAGCTAAAGATATAGCTATAATTCCCTTCGCTTCCTTCAATAGCATAATCATTATAAGGATTTGATTGGCCATTTAACGCATTGACTTCAGCAGTTGCATTGTCTAAAGCGTTTTGGAAATTAGGCAATGACTGTAAAGCTGTTTGTGCGTCAGTGCTACCTGAAGTAATGTTTTGTGCGACTGGCACTGCATTTTGACCTTGATAAGGTGCCACATATTGAGAAGCACCACTGTTACCTGTGTTGCCCGCATTTGAATTACCTGCACTATTAGATGCTTGATCAGCATTACTATTTGCATTACTTGCTGTACTATCATTGCTATCCGCATTGCTTGAATTGTTATCATTATTTGAATTATCGCTATTGCTATCACTGCCGTTGGAACCGTTAGTCGAACTATCATTGGCATTGTCACTGTTTCCAGAATTGCTGCTATCATCAGAGTTAGAACTAGAGTCTGAGTCAGAACTATTTTTCTCAGCATCACTGTCTGATTTGTTGTCCGAATTACTATCTGAATCTTTATCGGAACTATCATTGTCCTTTTTGTCATCGCTCTTAGAATCTTTTGAGTCTTTTGATTTGTCATCGGAAGACTGTTTGTCTTTCGAACTATCGTCTTTACTACCGCCATTGTCATCACTACCATTAGAACAAGCAGCAAGTGCTAATGTAAGTGTAAGAAAACCTGCTAATAACTTCTTCATATAATAAGCCTCCTTAGTTGTGTCCTTCCCATTGCCTAATTTAAAATTATGTAATGTGTTTAACAATTAGGATAAATGAGAATTATTATGTTATTCACTATTATTATTAAAATAAACACCTTTTATCAAAACTTTTTTTGAAATAAATATAATTTTTACAAAAACTTAAAAAATAGAAACTTTAATTTAATATCTAGCTTTTGCAATAGGAATACAATGCGCCAAGATAATTGAACAGATTACAGGATAAATGACTTTTTCAAAAGCTGCTATATGGTTTTTTCCATTATTAAATCTGTATCTACCACGTTACCAGTATGAAATTCATGGGAACCTGTTATACGTAGGCCTTGTTTTTTATAAAAGTTTAATGCTTTTTCATTATATTCCCATACACCTAACCAAATTTTTGTTTTATACAACTCGCGTGCTTTTTTAATTGCAAAATCAAAAACATTTTTCCCTTTTCCTCCACCTTGTGATTGAGGTAAAAAGTATATTCTTTGAATTTCTAAGTAGGATTCACCCATTGCCTCAGTTTGTGCATCGTCTATATTTAATTTAAAATAACCTACAATTTCATTATTGCTGAGATAAAAATATGTGAATGAATGTTTATTATTCAATTCGTCTTTTAACGTTTCCACATTATATGCCTGTTTAAAATAGGTTTCAAAATCTTCCTGTGTATATCCACCTTCTTTGAATGTATGTTTAAATGTTGTAATACAAATTTCTCTTAACCGATGTACTTCCGATTGTTTTACCAATTCAATATTATCTGTCATACTGCATGCCCCCTTTTTACCATCTTGTCAATTAGTATACTAAAATGTTAAATATGTTACTATACGACTTAATATATTTTTTTGACAACTTAAAGTATAGTGGAATGACATAAACTTTACGATTATTAAAATTAAAACGCTTACTTTTAAATCAGCGCTTTTACACTTATTGTGAAATTCACAATATCATGATAAAGTAGTTCTAGTTTTTTAATTGTTCATAAATATATATACATAAGGGAGTGCCATAAGGCAATGACAAAAACATTTAAAGCTTTTGTGGTCAATGAACAAGACGGCAAAGTAACAAGCGAATTTAAAGATATGACAATAGATGATCTTCCAGAAGGTGAAGTGTTGATTAAAACGAAATACTCTGGAATTAATTATAAAGATGCATTAGCTACATTAGACAATTCAAAAATTGTTAACAGTTATCCAATGGTGCCAGGCATCGATTTAGCAGGTGTGGTAGCTCACTCTGACACACATGCTTTTGAACCAGGAGATGAAGTCATCGTTACAGGGTACGGTTTAGGAACAGACCATTTCGGAGGTTTTAGTGAATATGTTCGCGTAAAAGAAGAATGGATTGTACCTTTACCTAAAGACCTCACACTTGAAGAAGCTATGATATATGGGACAGCAGGTTACACAGCTGGTTTAGCAATTGAAAAATTAGAGCATAATGGACTATCTGTAGAAAAAGATCAAGTGCTTGTAAGAGGTGCAACAGGTGGTGTAGGAACATTAGCGATTATGATGTTAAATGGCATTGGATATGATGTGATCGCTAGTACAGGTAAGACTGAAGCTACTGAAACACTTAAAACCATAGGTGCAAAAGATGTTATTTCAAGAATTGACAAAGAAGATAATAAACCTTTAGGTAAACGCACATGGCAAGCAGTCATCGATCCAGTTGGTGGTGACAGTTTTTCACAAATCATTAAGCAACTTAATTATAATGGTAGCGTTGCGCTCATTGGCATGACAGGAGGCGCTACATTCGATAGTTCAGTCTTTCCTTTCATATTAAGAGGTGTAAACGTTATAGGTATTGACTCTGTATATACAGAAATGAGACAACGGAAACATATTTGGCGTCGTCTATCAAAAGATTTAAAACCAGATCAATTACATGATATAAAACATAATATAAACTTTAAAGATATTAAAAACAGCATAGATGAAGTGCTTCAACATAATAATTCTGGTAGAATTGTTATCGAATTCGACGCATAAGTTGATTTTATAAAACTCCGCACATCAAACAAAAATTGATGTGCGGAGTTTTATTTGATATCAACTTATATAACTATACATTTTTATTTAAACTACAAAAATATTACAATTCATATAAATATATATCAATAGATAAATTTATTATACTTTAACATTTACAATTAAAATATGAAAGCGTATACTTATTATTATTGAATATTATCAGGAGGGTTAATATGGGAATCAAAGTGAATAAAAAGCTCATCTTTTTCCTTGGTGCATTGGGAGGATTACTCTATGGTTATGACATGGGGGTTATATCAGGTGCACTGTTATTTATAAAAGATGACATACCGTTAAATAGTTTTACTGAAGGACTTGTCGTTGCATCGATGTTAGTCGGCGCTATCTTCGGCTCCGGTGCGAGTGGACCTATGTCTGATAGATTAGGTCGTAGACGTGTTGTATTTATTATCGCTATTATTTATATTGTCGGTGCATTAATTTTAGCCTTAGCACCATCAATGCCAGTATTAGTAATTGGTAGACTTGTTATCGGATTAGCTGTCGGTGGCTCAACAGCAATCGTACCAGTATATTTATCTGAAATGGCACCTACCGAACAACGTGGTTCGTTAAGTTCCTTAAACCAATTAATGATTACAATTGGTATTTTATCTTCATACTTAATTAACTATGCTTTCACTCCAATCGAAGGATGGAGATGGATGCTCGGTTTAGCAGTATTACCTTCACTCATTCTATTAATCGGTGTAGCATTTATGCCTGAAAGCCCTAGATGGCTACTTGAACACAGAAGTGAAAAAGCTGCTCGTGACGTTATGAAATTAACATTTAAGGAAAGCGAAATTGATAAAGAAATTGCTGATATGAAAGAAATAAATGCTATTTCTGAAAGCACTTGGAATGTATTAAAATCACCTTGGTTAAGACCAACATTGATCATTGGTAGTGTATTTGCTTTATTACAACAAATTATAGGTATTAACGCTATTATTTATTACGCACCAACGATATTTAGTAAAGCTGGTCTTGGAAATGCAACTTCTATATTAGGCACAGTTGGTATTGGTACCGTAAACGTCCTTATTACGATTGTAGCAATTATGATTATTGATAAAATAGATCGTAAGCGATTATTAGTCATCGGTAATATTGGTATGGTAGCTTCACTATTAATCATGGCAATATTAGTTTGGACAATTGGTATCCAATCTTCTGCATGGATTATGGTTGCTTGTCTAACGCTTTTCATCATCTTCTTTGGTTTTACTTGGGGACCAGTACTTTGGGTTATGTTACCAGAATTATTCCCTATGCGCGCACGTGGTGCTGCAACAGGAATCGCTGCTTTAGTACTATCTATTGGTAGTTTACTAGTTGCGCAATTATTCCCTATTTTGACTGATGTTTTATCAGTAGAACAAGTTTTCTTAATCTTTGCAGCTATCGGTGTCTGTGCTTTAATCTTTGTTATTAAATACTTACCAGAAACACGCGGACGTAGTTTAGAAGAAATAGAAGCTGATTTAAGATCTAGAACAAATGCAACTGATGTCAATGTTAAAGAATCCAAATAAACATTACATTGCTAAAACAAAATTAATATGAGTTTTTAGGGTATAAAGCCTATTCTCAAAATAAGAGAGCTAATCCGTTCTGGATTAGCTCTCTTTGCATCTTGCAAATTAATCCGTATAGCTTCCTAGAAGATGGTTTGGTATCATTCTCCCTGAATATGAACGCGTTGTATTATCGTTAAAAAATGATATCAATTAGCACAAAATAATACACGTCCATTACTCTATCTTTATGATAGAGCAATGGACGTGTGTTTCATAGATAACTATCTTTAAACTACTGCTTCGCATTTAAACATTCTTCAACATATTTAAATTTAGTATTTGATATACATCCCACAAGAATGAGGTTCAGTAGTCGTAAATCCGAATTGTTCATACAATTGATCTGCAGGATAATCTGCCATTAAACTCACATAAGTACCATCTTCTGCAACAGATGATATATATTTCATAATATTAGTCATAACCTGTTTACCATAACCCTGACCTTGATAACGTGGTTCTACTGCTATGTCAATAATTTGAAAAGCAGTACCGCCATCTCCAATTACTCTGCCCATCGCTATTAATAAGTCATCATCATATATTGTAATGTCAAAGCATGCATTTGATATCCCTTTTTCTGTCGCCTTTTGTGATTTTTCACTTAACCCAGCTTTTTTTCTCATATTTCTATAATCTTGTACTGTTGGCGCTTCGTACTTTATTTTAACCATGTATTTTCATCCCCCAGACTGCTAAAACATGATTTATAAATATTTTTTCATCACTACTTTATTAGATTCTTTGAATGCATCATTATGACTCGATACATAACCTTCAGGAGCTGCTTCTGGTTCAACATAAAGCTTTGCTAGATTAGCTGCGTTTGCTGAGTCGCTAAAAGCACTCGCGATTAAGTGTGCTTTTGCTTCATGATAAATAATATCACCACAAGCGTATAGACCTTCAATACTCGTTGCAGTGTTACCAAACCCTTTAATATTATATTCACTATGCATATCAACTTGAGTTGTAGATTGTTCTAATAATGTATTTTCTCTATCGAATCCATGACTGACGATGACTTCGTCAAAAGCACGTACCACTTGTTCCCCTGTTTCAATATTTTCCAATATCACTTGTTCTATACGCGACTGGGTAACGTCTCCTATTAATTGATAGATATGTGTGTTGGGTAACTTTTCTACTGACAATCCATCTAATATATTTTTCATTGCTTCATAACCCTTGATATCCGCTTTTCGATAAATTAATGTCACACTTTTAGCATAGCCACTTAAATCATTTGCCCAATCTAGAGCAGAGTTACCTGCCCCTGAAATCAATACGTTTTTGTTTTTAAAATGTTTTAAAGATTGCACAACATAATGTAAGTTTGTTAATTGATATCTTTCTGCTCCCTTGATATCAAGTTGTTTTGGATTAATGATGCCACCACCAATGGCAATAATAACAGATTTGGATTTATATATATTTCCTTTATTGGTCTCTACTTCAAAATGACGTTCAGCCAATTTCCTAATATCTATCACACGTTCCTCTAAATTTACTTTAGGATTAAAATGTAGTCCTTGATTAACAGTATCTTGTATAATTTCATAGCAAGGTTTCGGTGCCAATCCCCCGATATCCCAAATAATCTTTTCAGGATACACGTGCATTTTACCTCCTAGCTTATCTTGAATATCAATAATTCTTACATTCATCCCTCTTAATCCAGAATAAAAGCTCGCGAACAGACCGGCTGGTCCACCACCGATAATGATTACATCATCCATAATAATCCTCCCATATGTACTACTTATTAATACCTATTATCCTATTATTGATAATGCTTATCAATTAAAAAGGGTGACTTTTTAATAATTAATTACTTTATATGTATAATGGCTTTAAAATAAAATAAAAAGACGATCAAATTCGTATCGATCGTCTGCTATATCTATGATTGCTATATTTGTTTTAAAAATCTATTTAGAGAAATTATTTTTCTGATTTTTTGACAATGGCGTTTTTAAGCAAGAAGAATAATAAAATAAAACCAGCTGTAATCACTGTATGCCCCATTCCTGCATAGCCAGCAAATGATTCTGGAACTTTAAGTCCCATCACTTGGTAAGTGCCTTTCGTAAACATCATACCAATCGTTACCAATACACCTATATTATACACAATAAAGAACCAATTAAATAAATAATAACTACTCAAATTAAATACTTTTGTTACTGGTAATAAAATGAGATGCATAAACATTCCTAATATTAACGTATGCGTATGTACTACTACTAATTGTGTATCACCTGTAAAGTCATAAGCAAGTGTTAATTCACGATAATAAAAACCACTAAGCAATCCTAAGATTGTATAAATTAAAAAAGCGTATAATATTCTGCGCATTCAAAATCCTCCTTAAAAATTATTATAAAATAAATTTAATTAAAATACAGTGACAATTCACCAAACTTCACAAAAAAGCCAGTAATCAAAATCTGATTACTAGCTTAATCACTTATGCTTTATCTTTCTTTACGAGACTTTTTAAAAATTGCTATGAGCGCTAATATAATAGCTATGATAGATACAATCCATAAAGCGATAGAATCATTGCCCGATTGATTATTTTCAGAATCAACATCAGCTTTTTTGGATACTTTAGTCATAGGTGATGGTTTTTCTGCGTCTTCATCACCATTCCATTTTACAGTTTCTCCATCGTCATAAGTTTGATAAGCATCCCATTTAAATTCGCCTTCTTTATCAGGATTTGCTACTTGAATAGGTAAATCGACAAATTCATTGGGTCCAATACCTTTATCTTTAGCTGTCCAAGTGATTTTGGTAATATTACCATCGTCATCTTTAGTTAATTTATGATCAAATGTTTCCTGTGGTGCAACACCTACAACATTTACACCTTTGGGTACTTTCAACTCTATTTTTGTCGTGTTCGCTTCTTTTTCTACTGGAACTCTAACATCATATTTTTCATAAGAACCTGGTTCACTTGTGTCAGGATTCATAGTCACATGTGCATGAGCACTTTTGGAAAATACTAAAACAGTAAAACAAACTGCGATGGCTAAAATAAATTGTCTTTTCATCTTTTAAACTCCTATCCTGGGATATTTAATTGACTCATAATTACACCTGCTAATATGAGTAAAATACCTATACTTAGTTCTATGATTAATGCAAATCTATTTGTCTGACGATGCTTACCAAGCGCTCTAGTTGTTTGATAAAATCCTAACGTCATCATCACAAATGTTAGCAGAATCTTAATAAGTAATAAAACGCTCCACGTTTGAATATTTTTCCACAATGTTAAGACATTAGTTTGGTCAATTGACATAAGGACACCTGATATGACAATTAACATGACAGCGCTAATATTTACTTTTAATAAAAAAGGTCTCATTTGATTTACTGCAAATTGTTTTTTACCCAATACCATCACCACTAAGTATATCAAAGCGCCTAACCAAAATGAGATTCCAGTAATATGGATCACTCTGATAAAAATCGACCATATTGGTACAGATTGAGACCAAGCATGTCCAGACATACTAAGCGCAATTAATATTAGACTTGGAATGAATATATACCAACTTGTAGCCATATTTTTCAAAGTGAAAAGCAATAATAATATGATAACTGCAATCATTGTTAATATGAATGGTGTTTGCAATAAAGTTGCTTTTTGTAGACTTAACACATCTGACACAACATCAGAAGATAAAGTTATCATATAAATTAAAACTGTGATAACGGAAATCATGACCAACGTCAAAATGGTTGGCATCGTGTATGTTTTAAAATTTAAATGAGGTAAACTTTGTCTTTTAGCTAAGCGGTTGACAAAATAAAGGCCGGTAAGTGTAATCAATAATCCTTCTATTATAAAGCGCGTAACCCCAAACCAAAAATCTGCCTTTTCATAAAACGGTGGTGCTGTATCAATTCCATTTGCTGTCTGTTTTCCAACTGAAAATTCAAAACTATCATTGATCTCATGGCCATCTGCAGACATTGTATGCCACTTTATACTGTGCGTACCTTTATTTAAATTTTCAATAGGAAATGTCAATGTTTGAGAGGAACCTGTTGTACTTGGTTTTACTTCAGTCAATTCAGAACCATTGTCATCATAAATCTTTATGCTTGAATACTTTGAATGGACTGGTTCATTAAATTGTAATGTTATTTCTTTTGGCGCGTTTTCAACCACACTATTTTGTGCTGGAGTAACTTTTTCTAAAGTTGCATGTGCTGAAACTTGCTGAGAACAAGTAACTATCCCAATGATCAACGAAATTATAAATATAACATAAGAAAACTTATGAAGTTTAAATGTTAATTGCACTTTCATCCCCTTTTTCAAAAAGTTTATATTATCAATGATATTAAATGAAATATATATTCACAATATAAATTTCATTTTGTCATTTTTTGGACAAATAATTATAAATTAAATATTATTGTTCCAATTAATTAGAAATAAAATATTAGTTTTGTTTCCATTAAAAATATTTATAATGTGTTGTTATAAAAATAAGTATTAAACTAATGCTAAATTTGTTTTTATTAGAAATGCTAAGTTACAAATTATGTATAAATTTAAATAGCAAAGGACTAATCCGTCGACTCTCACACGGACTAGTCCTTTGCTTTAATTATGCGCTTTAGGCCCCAACTTCTTATTCTTCAAGAATGATATGGTTTACATAAATATAACGCATTAAAATTCATCTTGTTCAACTTGCACAATTTTATCTACTTTACGTTGAGAACCGCCTTCCCAACTTACATTTAAGTATGCTTCAACATTTTTTTTAGCAACTTCTATACCAATAATTTGTGCACCCATAGTCAGTATTTGAGCATTGTTACTTAACTGTGCACGCTCTGCAGAATAGTAATCATGCGCCAAAGCAGCGCGTATGCCTTTTAATTTGTTTGCTGTTATCGCAACGCCAATGCCAGTTCCACAAATAAGAATACCACGTTCATTATCTCCTTGTTGGATGCTTTTACCAACTTTAGCAGCAACATCTGGATAATCCGTCTTCTGCACAATGATGACAACCAAAATCTTCGACTTCATGGCCGAGTGCTTCTATATGCGTTTTCACTGCCTCTTTTAAGTCGTAACCATTGTGGTCTGCACCGATTGCTATTTTCATTCTAACTCCTCCTTATATACTTATCACTTCACTTATACATATGATTTAAATGTATTTAACATCAGATACGCTGACATCGCGCCAGGATCTACATGACCTTGCGCACGATAGCCTAATCGCTTAGAACGGCCTTTATTTGAAACAATATCCTTTGTACTTTCCATACCTTTTTTAGCCTCTAAAAGTGCAATCTCAAATGCTTCCTTGAAATTAATACTTTGATATTTAGATGTTTCTAATGAAAGATAGAATGGTTCAAGTGTATCAATCATCGTTTTATCACCTATTTCAGCTTTACCTCTTGCCTTAATTCCTTTACTGAATGCAATCCAAAATTGATATAAGTCTGTATCATCTAATTCAGTTTTATTTTTCACTGCAACTGCTGACTTTAAAAAACCTGAAGCATATAAAGGACCTACAGATGACCCGACTGCATCCAAAAAGCTTTTACCAACAGCAACACTGATTTTTGCAATATCATCTTGTACTTGTAACTCGTTATGAATCGTACTTTTTACAGCTTGATAACCAATATTCATCGTCACACCATGATCACCATCACCTATTTTTCTATCTAATTCACATAAGTTATCTTTTTGTTCTTCAAACAACTCAGCTAATGCTAGGATGAATGATTTATATGTTTCACTTGTTAATGTCATTACAATTTCCTCCTAGACTTCTTTAAAATTTGGACAATCGACAGGATGATCTATACATGACTTTAACGTTTCGTCCACCTTCATCAATGTTACTGAGAAGCCACCCATTTCCATTGATGTAATAAAATTACCAATATACGATTTGTACGTCTTTATATTTTTTTCATTTAATATTGCATCAACTTCTTTATTGATAATATATAATTCCATTTGTGAAGTTGCACCCAACCCATTTACTAACACAACCACTTCATCATCTGATTGATAAAGACCTTCTTTCAAAATGTTTTTCATAATAACTTGGACGGTTTCTTTTGCTGTGCGAATCGTTGTTTTTTCAATACCTGGTTCACCATGATGTCCTAATCCAATTTCCATCTCATTATCTTCAAGATCAAAACTTAGTTTTCCTGTTTGCGGTAAATAACAAGGACTTAACCCAATGCCCATCGAACGTGTATAATCATTTGCCAGTTGTGCAATACGACGTACTTCCTTCAAATCATAGCCAAAATCAGCAGCAGCACCTGCAGCTTTATAAACCAGTAATTCACCTGCTATGCCACGTCTCTCTTCAATTTCCTTCGCTGAAGCAACATCATCATTTCCTATAACTACTGCTGTTTCAATATCATCTTCGACTTCTGTCATTTCGCTGGCCATTTCAAAATTCATTAAATCTCCTGCATAATTTCCATAAATATATAACACACCATGGCCGTCATGAATTTCTCTAGTTACAGCTTGTATAGGAATTGGTGAAGGTGAAGCGAAAATATTACCTATTGCCACACCATCAGCCATACCTTGACCAACATATCCGATAAAAGCTGGCTCATGTCCTGATCCTCCACCAATTAAAACACTCACTTTACGATTAGGGTGTCGTTTTTTCCAATTAAAGCTCTTTGATGCAAGTTTGAACGTCTAATATATTCAGGATAAGCAATTAAATATCCGGCCATTAATTCTTCTATGACGTCATCAGGATGATTAATCATCTTTTTCATTTAAAGTCTCTCCTTTTAACTATCTATGTTATCTATTACTTTGCTGTTTTAAGGTACAAGCACAATTTTCAATGACTTATCTCCTTTTTTCATCAATTCAAAGCCTTCTTCAAAATCTTGCAGTGGCAATTGATGCGTTACTACGCCTTCAGTTGGATAATCACCAGTTTGTATACCATTTATCACAAGCGGATAACAGTAAGGTCCTAAATGACTACCCATTAAATCTAGTTCTTTACGATCAGAAATGATGCTCCAATCAACAGTTACTGGATCCCCAAATACAGAAAATTCGACAAATCTTCCTAGTTTTCTAATTGCACTCAAACCCTGTTCAACAGATTTAGGATGTCCTGTCGCTTCAATGTAAGTATCACAACCATAGCCCTCAGTCATATCCTTAATTTCTTTTACTATGTCAACTTTTGCTGGATTCATTACAATGTCTGCACCAAATTGTTTCGCTAATTCTAAACGATCATCTTTCATATCTAGTACAACCAAAGTTTCAGCGCCAGATTTTTTAGCAGCTCCTATCATGCCAAGCCCCAGTGTTCCAGCACCAGATAATACAACGAAATCTCCTAATTTGATGTTTGCACGTTGCACTGCATGTAAACTACAAGCATATGGTTCAATTAGAATTGCTTTTTCTATAGGTAGATTTTCAGGAACTTTATAATTTATTGCTTCTTTAGTGAATTTCATGTATTCAGCCATACCGCCATTGACATTATTTTGGAAACCGTATAAATCGTGTTTTTCACACATCCAATACTCTCCACGTTTACAAAATCTACATTCCCAACAAGGTACAATCTGTTCAGAAATGACACGATCACCTATTTCAAAATCAGTCACATCTTCGCCTTTCTCAACAATACGTGCAATAAATTCGTGGCCCGGTATCATCGGTGCTTTAATATTAAGAAGGTTGCGTTTCATCACCCCAAAAACTTGGCGCTCCGCCATACGCTTTAATATCTCCTGCACAAATACCACATGCTTCAACTTTCACTATAATTTCTTTTGAATTCTCAATTGTTGGCGTCTCTACTGTTTCATATTTATAATCCCCTGGTGCATATGCTACAACTGCATTCATTTTGTCTGGATAATTTTTATTTGTCATTTTCAACAACCCCTTCTCTTATTAGTAAACGCTTTCATTTATAACTATAATTCTAATATATATTTTCATTCTTTCAAATATTTTTTCGTTTATTTTCGTTTTGCTTTTGTTTTGTTATTTTTATAAAAAATTGTGTTAAACTAAATTATGAACATAAGGAGGTTGCGAATCATATGAAAATGTATGCAGATGAACGACGAGAGCACATATATACTTATATAAAGTCACATAAAAGAGCTACTGTAAAACAACTTTCAGATTACTTAAGCGTGACAGAAGCAACAGTTCGGAGCGATTTACGGCTTTTAGAAAGTGAAAATAAGATTACACGTACACATGGCGGAGCAAAAGTTAATGATACGATGACTTCTAAGTTAAACTTTTCTTACCGCTTAACACAAAAGCATCGTGAAAAACATAAAATAAGTGAGCATGCGTTAAATAAAATCGAACCGCAACAATGCATACTCATCGACGCAAGTTCAACTACATATGAGCTTGCAAAATTAATATCTGAGACAACAATGGAACTTACGATTATTACAAATGGATTGGAAAATGCAGTACTCTTAAAAGAAAATCCAAACTTAACAGTGCTCGTAGTTGGAGGGTTTGTATCACAAGATTCAAATGCAATTACCGGAAACATTGATTCACAAATTTTAGAAATGTATCATATTGATTATTTCTTTTTATCTGCAAACGGTTTTACCTTAGAAAATGGTTTGACTGATTTTTCATTACCTGAAGTTCAACTCAAAAAGCAGATGATTCAAGAAAGTGAAAAAGTAATTGCTCTGATAGACCACAGTAAATTTGATATTTCATCTACTTTATCATTTGCTAAAATCACTGATATTACTGAAGTTATTACTGATGAAAATCCCCCCAAAAAATGGCTACAAAACATGCCATTTAAGTTAACTGTTGTTTAATTTCAAAATTAACAATTTAAAAAGCTGTATCAATTAGAATAATTTAATACCTAATTGATACAGCTTTTTTTACTTAAAATAATTATCCAATCTTTTTATATACCACCTGACCATCCAACAGTAGTGAAGATATACAACACAATTGAACCTACGATGACCCAAATTAAAAACAATGGTGCCATAAATTTAAACCATGAACTAAAATTAGCTTTCGCAATAGCAATCGCACCTACTGTCGCACCCAATGTTGGTGTAATTAAATTACCTAATCCACCGCCAAAAGATAGTGAAGTTAACAGTATTTGGTCATTCACACCAAGTGTATGTGTAACTGGTTGTAATATTGGAACCATGACACTCATTAAACCTGAACCAGATGGCACTAAAAAATTAAATACTGTTGCTACTAAAAATATTAATATTGATACGACACCAGCTGACGAACCATCAAGTTGTGTCGTTAATCCGTTGACAATCGTACTTAAAATCTTACCTTTTTCTAGAATGACGCTGATTGTGTTTGCCATGATAATAGCAAAAGCAACCACTAGCATTGGTTTCGCTCCTGCTAGAAATCCATCCACCATTTCACTAGGCCGTTTACTTTTTATTAAGTAAGCAAGCACAAAACTAATACCAAAAACAGTAATGAATACACCATTTCCATATTTCTCAGTCCAACTTAACATGCCGTTACCTATTGCTAATACTATAGGTGTAAAAATCACTAATCCTACTACAACCAAATCTCTCCAATTAATTGTTCTATCTTTCAAATCAATTTCTATATTTGTTGTTTGCACATTATTTTGTTGCCAAGATGTAGTATTCATCAAACTTTTATTTGGTGATTTAATAACCCTTCTCGCATACCAGATAACATATAATAAAGTGACCAATAAAAACACTGTATACATAATTGCTCTCCCACCATATCCTGAATATAAAGTGACTTCCGGATAAACGATTTGACCAATTTTAGCCATACCTGAAGGAGAAACTGAAAATGCCATATACAAAGGTAGGAAGGTCATGCCAAGGGCAATAATTGGATCTAATTTTAACCTATTCGCTAAAATGACACCGAGCGTGACAAAAACAATCATCTGATCGCCACCTACAAAAAACCCTATAAACGCCATTAAAGAAAATAATCCTATAATGAGTGGTAAAGCACCTGCGTGTTCAAATCTATATATCATATAATTAGTTAACTTTGTCACTGAGTCCAATTGCAACATACCTCCAATTGCCCCACCAACAAATAGCAATAAAGTTACAGTTTGAGCTGATTGTATACCCCCATTTAATATTAAGGTAATTGCATAAAACGGATTAACTGGATTTTGTGAAATAGCATGATAAGTTCCTTGTACAATTTCACCACTTTTTGTCGTGTCAAATTCACCAGCAGGAATGACATATGTCAGTAAACATGCAAACATCATCATCATCAACATCATTAATAACACGTGTGGCAATTGAAATTTTCTTTTTTCTTTTATTTTTA
This sequence comes from Staphylococcus ureilyticus, assembly GCF_025558845.1. Classification (NCBI taxonomy): domain Bacteria; kingdom Bacillati; phylum Bacillota; class Bacilli; order Caryophanales; family Staphylococcaceae; genus Staphylococcus; species Staphylococcus ureilyticus. The sequence continues at coordinate 2,031,564 of NZ_CP094825.1, forward strand.
ATTGGTCTTGTTCAACATCTGTTTGCGAATGATGTGAAGTTGCACTATATTCAGACATTCTATTTCACTCCTTAAAAATCATTTAAATTAGATATGCTCTACTTTTGTGTTTCGATATCGATTTTCTTTAAACGGAATACCAAGATGATCACGTAATGTACTACCTTCATAAGATTTCGAATAATAACCTTTTGTTTCTAATATCGGTAACACTTCTCTTAAAAATTCATCATATATTTCACCATAGACATGTGGTCCAAAGATAAAGCCATCTGCTGCACCTTGTTCAAACCATTCAATTATTAATGCTGCTACTTCTTCATAAGTGCCTGTAAATGGTGAACGTCTTACAGTTTCTTCTAGAGCAACTTCTCTTAACGTTAAATTTTGTGATTTCGCACGTTCAGCAATTGCATCAGTAGTTGCACGAAAACTATTTTTCCCTACGTCACCTAACTCTGGAAATGGTGCATCTAATTCGTATTGAGTAAAGTCATGGTGATCATAATATCTTCCCAAGTAGTCTAAAGCCTCTTCAATTGTTGCTAATGATTTAAGTTCATTTAATCGTCGCTCTACTTCGGCTTTATCTTTTCCAATGACTGGTGCTAGCATTGGATAGACTTTAACATGGTCGGGATTACGCTCAAATGCTTGGGCTTGTTTTTTAATACTGTCATAATTACTTTTTGCAATTTCAAGTGACTCACCAAGTGTAAAAACGGCATCAGCATATTTAGCTGCATATGCCTGTCCTTTAGGAGAAGCTCCTGCTTGGAATATAACAGGTTGTCCTTGTTCTGACCGACTTGCATTCAAAGGACCTTTAACTTGGAAATATTGACCTTTGTAATCTAAAGTATGCATTTTACTTTTATCAACATATTCACCATTTTCAACATCGAACGTAAACGCGTCATCTTCGTACGAATCCCATAATCCTTGTACAACTTGGATATGTTCTTCAGCAATATCATATCGAACATCATGTTCTGGATGATCTCCTTTACTATAATTGTCAGCACTCCCAGCTAAAGGCGAAGTTACCACATTCCAGCCTGCACGACCTTTACTAATGTTATCAATGGTTGAAAGTTGTCTGGCCACTGTGAACGGTTCACTATACGAAGTTGAAATCGTACCAACTAATCCAATTTGCTGCGTTATAGGAGCAAGAGCTGCTAAAAATGTTAAAGGTTCATGTCTATCTAAAAAATGTGGTATCGATTTTTCATTAATATATAATCCATCTGCTACAAAAACGAAACTGAAGCCAGCTTTTTCTGCTTTGCGAGCAATTTCAAGTTGAAATTCAAAATTTGTACTTGCATCACTTGGAACCTCACTTGATTTCCAAGCATGCATATGACTACCAGGACCGTTCAACATAATTCCAAAATCTATTTTTTTATTTGTCATTTTACCCCTGCTTTCAAAGTCGATTTTTTATATACACGCGCTAATTGCTCTACTGTTTTTAATCGTAATGAATGATTTTGAACGGGCATATGAAACATAAATTCATCAACTTCATCATCTATATTTAATTCATGAATCTGTTGTTTTATGGACTCAGCTGTACCATTAAATACCTCTATTTGTTGTGCTTCAATTTCAAATGTCCTTGAACTTTGCTTTTTAAAATCATCAATTTGATGTTCACTTGATACCGTTAATTTTTGACCCTCATCAAAGTGTAAAACATAGTTTGTACGCCCTTCTTCAATTAATGCGTACTCCGCTTCGCTATTTGATACAACAGCAGCCAAGGCCACAATGATTCTCCCCTCAGGGTAAAATGCTTTGTATGTACGAATGGCTTTTTGTAAAAGTTCATTATCAGAATTCAAAAAATATGCATAAATAAATCCTACTTTTTCTTCTGCTGCAAAACGCGCTGATCGTTCACTGCCACCTAAAAGAAAAACATGCGGTTTTTCAACCTCTTTATTACGAATCGTTGTTTTTAAATTTGAATATGGATTTTCTTTAGGAAAGTTTCCATTATTAAATTGATTTAATAGATGAAATTTATCATTGAATGATGTAGGTGAACTTTTGATATCTTCTTGTAATGCTTGTGTCGCTAGAGGAAAACCACCAGGTGCTTTACCTATACCTAAATCTACTCTTCCCGGAGCGATTTGGCTCATAAAATGAAACTGCTCAATCACTTTAAATGGACTATAATGCTGTAGCATAACCCCACCAGAACCAATGTTTATTCTACTTGTTTGGTTTAATAGATGTGTAACTAATATTTCAGGACTCGTACCAACGACTTCTTGTATATTATGATGCTCTGCAACAAAATATCTTGTATAATTCAGGTTTTCTGCTAATTGAGCGAGTTCAACTGTTCTCTTTATCCCGTCGCTAACTGCTTCATTATGATCTATCGGACTTTGATCAAGTATACTAATAGATGTCATAAACAATCCCCCAATCGATTTCTGAAAATTATATTAGTTTCAATCTTATGCTCACGGTAACATTTTGTCAAGTATCCTTATCGTTTTACTAAGGATTAAGAGAGGGATTGCTTTTACCGTCTCGAGTACTCCATTTTTTACATACCATTTATCATTTAAATTGAAAATTGTTAACCAAGTACACTTTTCTCATAAAAAAAGAGCAGATTAACATCATCCTTTAATAAAGTGATGTTATTCCGCTCTAATTTAAAAGACTAAGCATAAAATTTATTTCTGTTATGGCTTGCCTCATTATATGATATTAAATTTTGCATACATTGTGGTTAAAATAACTTTTTAATATGACCAACCCAAAGTATGTTCCACTTCATCATCCTCATGTTCAATATTATCTATATCAATCATAGATTCTGAAATGTTTCTAGAATGGTAACCAATACGCTCTAAGATAGCAATCATATCTAGATATAGCAAACCACCTTCTAAAGAACATTCTCCAGAACTTAAGCGCTTGATATGTTTCTTCCTAAGATCATGTTCTAATGTATACGAATCGTTACTCAAACGAACGATTTCATCTTTTTTAACTCTGTCATATACGTTAAACATATCAATTGTTTTTTCAAGTGACGCATCGACATGGTCATATAGTCTTTCAATACTTTGTTCTGCTTTTGCAGATATTTGAATTGATTCTGTTTCTTTTTTCTTTAAATCCAATAAATAAGCTTCCGTTAAACTTGCTACTTTAATAAACGTTCGATTAACATCGAATAACACAGACATTCTTTCTGCATCTTGTTTGGATATCTTCTTCTCAGAGATTTTTGTTAAATATTGTCTTACATTGTCATACATACTTTCCACAGCTGCATGCTTCTGAATTATATCTTTTTCTGTTTTATCATCATAGTTCTTAGCATATCTAAACATATCGAAAATCATATGACCTATATTTTGAATTTCATCTTGAGCTTCTTGTAACGCGATGTTAGGAGCTCTGTTGATTAAATTTTTATCTAACATTCTTGGTTTATATTTTTCATTCAAGTCTTCGCCTGGTACTAACTTCGTCACTATCCATGCTAGGATGAAAATAAATGGCAATTGAATAATTGTGTTTGTTACATTGAACGTACCGTGTGCAAATGCAATAACCATTTCAGGCTTTAAATTCATAATCCCTTGCATCCATTCAATAACTAATTGATAGAGAGGCATGATTATTAAGAAAATGATAGCGCCAATTACATTGAAGAGTACATGTACAGCTGCCACACGTTTTGCCGCCAACGAGCCTGCTAAACTGGCAAGTACTGCCGTGATTGTCGTACCAATATTATCGCCTAAAAGTACAGGAAGTGCACCGTGTAAACTAATTAAATTATTGGCAAAGAATCCTTGTAAAATACCAATTGTGGCACTTGAACTTTGGATAATTACTGTTAATAATGTACCTGCTACCACACCATATAATGGATTCGAAGACATATCTAACATAATTTGTTTAAAAGAGTCTAAATTTGCTAATGGTTTAACTGCACCACTCATAAGTTCTAAACCATAGAACAATGTACCAAAACCAAATAAAATCATACCCACATTTTTCACTTTACGTTTTTGAATAAAGAAAATTAGAAATGCACCAATTGCTAAAATTGGCAGCGAATACTCACCGATATCAATACCTATAATAAATGCAGTAACTGTAGTACCAATATTCGCTCCCATAACTACTCCAATTGCCTGACGCATTGTCATAAAGCCTGCACTAACAAGACCTATAGTAATTACTGTTGTACCCGAACTACTTTGAATTAATATCGTTACAATCATACCAGCCAAGACACCCATTAAAGGGTTACTTGTAAAAGTATTTAAAATGCTTCTTAATCTATCACCAGCTGCGGCTTGTAAACCGTCTCCCATTTGTTTAATACCATATAGAAAAATACCTAATCCACCAATAAAGGTAAAAATAATCTCCATTACAGAAGAATCCATCGTTACACCTCTTTAAAATATTTGTAAACTATGTGAAGTATAACTAATTTTTGTTAAGCTAATGTTAATTTAGCATTAAAATTACATCGTATTTTCTCAACATTTCTGTAATCTTATTTCACCAATACATGCAAACCTTTCCAAATTCGTTAACCATGCAGATTTTACAATATGATACTTATAAAATCCTTAAATTAATCCTTTCTACAAGTATTACAATTAAAATTGAAAGATACTTGTCAACCGCTCTAATCTTCGCTAATATAATTAAGAATTTAATGAAGGGAAGATTTGTATTGTGATTACTGCTTATAAACATACTCAAACACAAGAAATAATAACATCAACTTTAGACCATGATGCTTCATGGATCAATGTCGTTGACCCAAATTGGGAAGAAATAGAACATTTAATAGATTTATACCATTTACCAGAAGATTTTATTAGAGACCCTCTAGATACTGAGGAAAGTTCTCGTGTTGAATACGATGAAGAAACGGGCTATTCCCTCATAATCCTTGATTTGCCAGTTGTTAATGATACAAATCTTAATGTGCTCTCGTTTATAACAATTCCTCTAGGTATTATTATTGGTAATAAAAAAATATTTACTGTATGTAATGTGGAAAATGAATTTCTAGAAAAATTTAGCCATCAAAATTTAAATTTACATTTTCATAGCCGATTCGCGCTCAATATTTTATTAACGATCGCGAATCATTATAATAGAAACCTTAGATTATTAAATAAAACGAGATTACGTATAGAACGTGATTTAAAAAATAATGTTACAAACAAACAACTATATAATTTAATGGAAGTTGAAAAGAGTTTAGTTTATTTCTTAGCAGCTTTAAAAGGTAATGAAACGATAGTAAAGAAACTTTTCAGATTACCTGCAATCAAACGATTTGAAGAAGATGAAGATTTGTTGGAAGATTTAGTCATAGAAAATAATCAAGCTTTAGAGACCACACGATTATATACGGATATATTAGAAAGTATTACAACTTCATATGCATCACTACTTTCAAATGAAATGAATAATACGATGAAAACATTGACATTATTTACTGTCTTTTTAACATTACCAACTTTGGTATTTAGCTTTTTCGGCATGAATGTTCCATTACCTATTAATGAACATAGCTATGTCTCTTGGGTTATCGTGATCGCTATTTCATTAATTATCGTTTCATGTGTAGGCGCATTTCTATGGCGAAAGCAAAAGTTTTGATATAAAGCAAACACACATTTAAAAATAACTAGATATAAAACTTATGCTCAATATAAAAGATTCAATCATGTGTTATTGTACTGAATCTTAAAATTTGTACTTTGGTTTTCTGTAATATTCTAAAGGCTTGTTTTCTCAAAAATTTTAGGAGACATGCCTTTTAAATTTATTTCACTTATTTTTATTAAAATTTATATATTTGAAATAGCTTGTCAACTCAGATTAAGGTTCAAAAATAAAAACGTCAATTTCTATATGATTAGAATTGACGTTTTTAAATATTATAATCCAAACTATTTTTTGGCTGATGATAAAAATGAATATTAGCTGAGTTTAATTTGATACTGGCCTTAACCTAAAGGCATAATATCTTCTTTAGTAATATCATCGTAATAATATTTTATTTTATAGATAAAATAATCTTTCAATCTATTCATGTTTTCCAATGTGCTTGAAGCTTGTTCCAAATGAATTAACCACGATCTTGCTGGACACTCGGTATCATAAAATTCTTTATGGATTCTTACTGTTTTTCTATTAACAGGCAATTGATATTTTTTTAAAATTGCAGCTGCTAGCCAAAAGCTAACCTCTTCTACCTTCATAAATGCACTATCTGTTAATATACCATTGATTTTAGACTGACATCTCTCGATACCAATATAATGCGTATTGGCAAATGTATTTCCGCAGTGCCATTCAGTATATTGTGTTGGATGAAACCAGTAACATGTGTTTTGGTCGATGTAGACGCTCGCCCATCCTTTTTCTAATTCGTTTTTTTCAATGCGCTTATTTAACCATGTAATGTAATTTTTGGCAGAATAATTTTCGGCATCATCGTGTAGAACGACACCTAAAATATCTTTTTTTAGTTCAGTGATTTTCTCTTCTATTTCATAATAATTTGAGTATATATGCTCCATTATTTCCCTTCTTTAATATTTAAATTTTTGCAGCATTAGTTCGTTTAATTGATTTATTTCAAAGTTAATGATGTGCACAATTTAATTTTATCGATTGAATTAGCGCTTGAAATAAGAAAATAGTTATATTTAATATATTAATATTCACAACTATTTATTATATAATGTAATTTAGTCAATATAACAATATGTTATCAGGAGTTGCTAGATAGAATGGAACATGCCACATTATGTATCCACGATTTTTTAACTACAGACACGCAACGTTGTATCAACCAAGTCATACTGTTATTTTCATTAAATAGTAAATTGAATATCAATATTAATGGTAAACAAACTTCGGTTGAAAACAATATCGCTATCATCAATCATAGTGATTTATTTTGTATAACTCACGCAGAACAACTTGTTGAACTAAAAATACCAATACAACAAATCATCCCGCTTAATCAATTATTTTTTAATTGTTATTATGATGCAAAAGCATTGCATGCTCAAGAATACTTGAAGTATTTAATACTAAACATGATTGAAAAATTAAATACTATGAATTCAATGGAATTACCTCAATTAACTGAGCTTATTTCTACCTTAGAGCAAGAAACTAAGAAATCAACTGATTATGTTTATATACCGACAATCCATTCTGAAAATGAACTTTTAAATAAAATATCAGATTATATTCAAAAGCACATTACACAACATATCATGTCCAAAGAAATTTCTTCAATTTTTTATATTTCTAGTTCATATATATCGATTTTATTTAAAAAATATTTAGGTATTAGCTTTAAACATTATGTAGTAAGTTTAAAAATTGCGCTTTCTCTTAATGAACTTATTAATAGTAACAAAACCATTTATCTTATTTCTGAAAATATGGGTTTCAATCATTATGCTAACTATACTCATCAATTCAAATATCATCTAAAGTTAACACCGCTTGCTTACAGAAAAAAGCTTAATATATTGCACAATAATCCTATTACGTTATTAACTACTGATATTAGCGGATATTCACACTATTTCAAAGCCTACTTAGATGACCATAATCAATCACTTGATAACGAAATTATCAATTTAGACCACTTAAAGTATAATGATTTGGCAAAACAACCTACCATCTTTATTCATATTGATAATCTAATGGATATAATTCAAACAAATTTAAATCAAAAACTTAATTTTAGTGACCTTACAAACTGCTATTTACTTATAAATAATGTGAGCAATCTAGCATCAGCTTCACTCAATTTAAATGGGATTGTCAATTTTATCGATGCTATTTTTTCTAACTGTATAGGCGTAGTTATTAGAATTAAATCCATGGAAGAATATAAAAAAATAGAACAAGTGATTTCCCAATTTTTAATATTCAAACCTAAATATCATGCTAATGGTAATATGTATAACTTTATGATTCTATTTGATTCAGAATACTTAAAGTTAAATGATATAAACAGATTGTACATTAAAGTCAGAAGTTTAAATATTAATATCAAATTAGCAATCAATGTAGAAGGCGTGTTAACCCAAACTCAAAGCCTTAAACACACTTTTACACTCTTACATAGATTTAATTTTGACTTTAATTTTATTGATGTAGAACGTAGCGAATTACGTACAATGTTATTAAAGCATAGCCATCAATTCGATAATGTATCAAGTTATAGTGATTATTATAATAAATTCGTCACACTTTCTAAGCTACAACCTAATAAATGTGTGTACTCAAAACTTACTAAAAATCACTTCACTCAATATAATCAAAAAGCGCCTTTAGGAATATCAGAAATTATGCAACATACAATACAATTAATTAAAAATGGTTCTGCTGTTGGCTATGAACTAATGAATAAATGTATATATGACGTTGCATTAATGAATCATCACGGCATATATGAACCCATTGTATATATAATGCAATTCTTAAAGCCATTTTATGGAAAAGCGATATTAATACAACCTAATTATTTAGTTGCAAAAGATAAACAATGTACACATTTACTATTATTCAATGCCAATACGCACACAACGTTAAACAAGCGAAAATTTATATTAAAACAACAAACAATTATTTCAAAATTAATTTTATTTATACGTACGTTAAATAGAGAACATGGTTTTATAGATTATGCTTTACCTCCTATATTTAATGATATTTTCATTGAACAATCACTGTTAAAAAATATAGAACGTTCAAATATGCCAAAATCAGAATTACGACACACTACCTATCCACACACACCTATTGAGTTTGATATTGGTCGAGATGAGGTGAAATACATTCGCTTATCACCTACAAATAAATAATAGTGCAGCATAGACATGAAACTTTAAAAATAAGTACATATTAGCACAATTTAATTTAAAAGTTTTGTCATCGCTTATACTTCAATTGCATTATGCTAAAATATCAGATATAACTGAAGTAAAGATATATAAAGGAGAATCTAATTTTGAAAAATAAAATGTTTGCAATTATTATCAGTGCAGTAATGGTGATTGTAGCTATTGTCTTAGTTATTATGATGGTTTCTGGTGGTCAAAAAGAGACATACTTCGGCTACATGAAAAATAGTACAACTGCTGATAAAGTAGTGAGTGAAAAAGACCATGAAGTAGAGGAAAATGTAAAAATACCTTCTAAATCAGGATTTAATCCTAAAAAAGGTGATTTTGTAAAACTTATTAAATCTGAGGACGAAGACACTTATAGTAAAATGGAAGTCGTTGATCACGATGACATTCCGCATGGTCTAATGATGAAAATTCACGATATGGACATGAAAGGCATGTAAATAAGTAAAACCGCGTCACAAAACAGCCCCATAAGCACTTCTTAGAAGTGAAGTGCTTATGGGGCTGTTTGTTGTTTGTGCCTTAAATAACATTAATTTTGTTTAACCCATCACTTGTTTTCAAAAACATCCTACTGTTGTTGTTTTATAATTAACATAATATAACCGTAATTAACAAAAAAGCACTGAATAGATTTATTTTCTATTCAGTGCAAAATATCAGAATTTTAATTTAGTTTATATCGATTTTAGATAGGCTTGACCTTTCTCTTTGTCATAAGCATTTTCCCATTTTGCAATAACAATGGTAGATAATGCGTTACCTAATACATTTACACAAGTTCGTACCATATCTAATAGTCTATCGACACCGATAATCAATGCCAGTCCTTCAGCTGGTAATCCCATTGTTGTCAATGTTGTAATAAGTACTACAATTGATACTCCTGGTACGCCCGCCATACCTTTTGAAGCAACCATCAAAGTAACCATTAACATGATTTGTTGGCCGATGGACATATCGATGCCATACATCTGAGCAACAAATAAGGCTGCTATTGATTGATATAATGCAGATCCATCAAGGTTAAATGTATATCCAATTGGTACTACAAATGATGTAATATCTTTTGGAGAACCAAAGTTTTCCATTTTTTTCATTATTATTGGTAACACAGATTCAGAACTTGATGTTGAAAATGCTAATACTAGTTCATTTTTTAGTATTTTAATAATAGAGAAAATACTAATACCGCATAATCTAGCTACGATACCAAGTACAACAATAATAAAGAATATCATTGCACCGATAACCACTAATAATAATTTTAATAGTGGTATTAATGCTGAAGCACCAAAAGTCATAATTGTCGTACAAATAAATGCGAATACGCCAATAGGTGCTAATTTCAATATTTTATTAATCATCCAAAACACAGCTTCTAATGAACCACTTAAAACCGCTTTTACAGGTTCTGCTTTTTTACCAATTGCTGATAATGCAACACCAAAAAACACTGCAAAGAAAATGATTGGTAGTAATTCACCTGAAGTCAAAGCCTCAAAAAGATTTTGAGGCACAATGTTTACAATTGTATCGATAAAGTGATTTCCATATGTAGAAGATTCGGCAGCTTTTGCCGAGGATTCATATGTTGAAATATCACCTTTGGGTAATTTATCTGGATCTAAACCTTTCCCTGGTTTAAATATATTCGCAAAAAGTATACCTAGTCCTATAGCTATTGTTGTTATAATTTCAAAATATAAGATTGTTTTAAAACCGTAACGTCCCACTGTTTTAGATTCACCTACATTGGATATAGATAATGCTAGTGAACAAAAAACAACTGGAATTACAATCATTTTTATTAAATTCAAGAAGACATCGCCAAAAGGCTTAATGTAATTTGCAATTTCATCGTGCCCATAAAGTAATAGGCCTACGATAACACCTAATACCAAAGCGATAATAACTTGCATTGGTAAACTGATTCTTCTTATAATTGCCATGATGTTTCTCCCCTTTTTCTGACATTGCTTAATTATATCAAAATAATTTTTATATAGATATAAATTTTTTCGGTAAAAAGAGTTGATATTACACTTAATTTTTATTTTTACTCATTATATATATATATAAGTAACATAATTATTTTGACAAATATACAAAATTGGCGTTAAAGACTATGATATCACGCTATGATCGCTTACTAAAAGTTAGATATAATGATATAATCACAAATAAAACCACTACTCTTTTAGTCTATTTTTTATTTGAGTAACATAAGAAATCGGTATGATTTTTATATACATTTCACTTGGAATAGTGCTCAAAATGCTTATGTTTTTTAATTTTTACTAAAGTAATCTATACGATAAAAGCATTCAATAAAAAATGGCTGATGCCATAAATAAATACGGTACCAGCCAACTTTATCTTATTTTGCTTTAATCTATAAAATAATAACATCATTAAAAATAACTTTTAATCTTTAGGTTGATATTTTTCTTTAAAAGCATTATGTTTTGCGCCTTTGACATTTTTCTTAGTTTCTGGATCAAAACCTTGCACCAATATACCTTTATATGTACTAATCGGTTGAACGACATAAGTATGATCTGAATCATCTTTAAATTTAATTTCTTTATAATACAAACCTTTTTTAGCACTATATAATGTTTTCTCTGTTTGGATTTTATCAGTTAGATGAGTTTCATCTAAATAGTTATCAACTAACTCTAAATTTTTGTGACCTTGATAAGTTCTTAAACCAAAGAAAAAAATTACAGCCAAAATTAACGAAATAATTAATAGTCCTAGTATTTTCAAAAACGTCTTCATTATTTATCTCCTTTTAAGTAAAAACAATTATTATACATACTCCATTGTTAATCCTCATACTCTTAAATTCCTAGACTACTTATTAAAATTCATAATATTAATATTATGAACGATAACAAATAAATTATAAAGTATTATTACCTTTTGTAACAAAATGTTCTTAATTTTTCGCTTATGTATAACTGTATATATTATAAAATATACATATATTCTTTATTACTTTTTGAATAATCCGTTCAGGACAATTTCACCTAACTTTAATATGAATGAAATCAATAAAATAACTCAAATAACACTTTCACAACAGTATAAAAATATTATGAATAAAGACACAACTGTTCCTTGACAATGTACGTAGTTCATAATAAGGTTAAATTTCAAAAGGGGTGATTAAATGGAGGACAAATTAAGTTACTTAGAAGAACAACTGTGCTTTCTATTTTATGTTTCATCAAAAGAAATAATAAAAAAATATACTTCATATTTAAAAGAGTATGATTTAACATATACTGGTTATATTGTTATGCTCGCAATTAAAAAAAATGAAAAAATCAACATCAAAACACTTGGACAACGCGTTTATCTTGATTCAGGTACGCTAACACCATTACTAAAAAAATTAGAAAAAAAAGGGTTTGTTAGTAGAACACGTGAGATTGATGATGAACGTAATTTACAAATTGCACTTACCGAACATGGTGCAAAAGTTCAAGATTCATTATCCGGTGTCTCTAGAAAAGTTTTTGGTGAATTTGATATGGATATCGATGAAGCCGTTCACTTAAAAGAGACACTACAAAATTTTGTGAATAAACATTTCACTAAAGAAATTTAATATATTAAGAGGCAAAGAAACGTTTAAAGTGTGTAGTTTATTTATGCTATTTTAAACTTAAACTTGCCTCTTTTTTATTTTTTCTAATTATACTTATGTTAACAATCATTGATACGCCATTTTTGATATGATCGTACATTTAGAATAATCAACGCTCATAGTTTGACTTTCTTTGACTAATGTATTATAATATAAATATAAGGTTAAAGGAGAGGTGAAAAATGATGCAAAACACTCAAAATCTTTCTACAGATATTCTAGAAAATTTATTAACTGAGCATCATGATTTTAAAGTAGATGTATATGAATCAAGTGCTGCATATCAAGTCATGGCTGAACTGCCAGGTTACAGTAAAGAAGATATAGATATTCAATTTGATGAAAAGACATTAACAATCAGTGTTACAAATACTTCTACAACAACTCAAAACCAATATAATTACTTGATTAAAGAGCGCAATTTTAATAATCAAAGTAGACAATTTATATTTAAAAATGTAGATGAACCTAATATTAAAGCAATGCTAAACGATGGTATATTAAATGTTACGTTACCTATTAACCATACAAAAAAACAAATTAATATTGATTAAATCGTAACAAAATAAATTTATTATATAAGGAGAGATGCTTTATGGCATTCAATATGAAACCATTCGATAATTCATTTTTCGATGCAAATCCTAGTGATTTATTCAGAGACTTTGGACGTCAATTTTTCGATCAATTTCCAGGAAGTAATAGCATTAAAACAGATGTCAAAGAACTTGAAGATGCTTACGTAGTAGAAGCAGAATTACCAGGTATGAAAAAAGAAAATATTAATCTTCAATTTGAAAATAATGTTTTAACAATAGAAGGCAAACAATCATTTGAAAATAATAAAGAAGATGAAAATGGACGCATGATTCATCAAGAACGTAGCTTTAGTGATGTAAAACGTCAATATCAATTTGATAATGTTGATGAAAATGGCATTAAAGCTGCTTACGAAAATGGCATGCTAAATGTGACGCTACCTAAAAAAGAGAAAAAAGAGTCTTCTTATAATATTCAAATTGATTAAACATTAAAAGCAACACTTCCTAAAAGTGAAGTGTTGCTTTTTTTATTAAATTTATAGTTTCAGTTTACACTTTTAACCATTCTCGACATTGTTGTTAATGCTATAATTCCAAATATCGCTAGTAATAAAAACGCTAAATGACTGGAACCTGTAACTATTGTGACATAAGAAATAACAATCGGTGGGAAGAATCCCCCCAAACCGCCCATCATAGAAACAATACCATTTGCAGTACCTGCCTCTTTACTAAAATATAAAGGCACAAGTTTAAAAATTAGTCCATTCCCCAAACCTGCACAAACACTAATTAGTAAACAACCTATCGTAAATAATAAAATATGGTTTGAGCATCCTAAAATAATTGCGCCTACAATCATCAATGTAAAATCTATCATCAATAACATTACCGCATTAAACTTATCTCCTAATATACCTCCTAATGGTCTCAAAAATGTTGCAAGTGCAATGAATACACCTGAGCGTAAACCAGCATCCACTTCACTAATACCAAATTGTTGCACTAAATAATTCGGTAAAAATAAACCAAATGCTACAAATGCACCAAAAGTAATGAAATACCAGAATGATAAGTAATATAATTTCGAATCTTTAAATAAACGTTTAGTTTGTTCAACTAAAGGCACCTTTACTTTTTCCTCTTTCGGATCACCAAAAAAGAACATGAAAATAGCAAATATAACGATCACTACTAAATAACTTCTGACCGTCGATTGCCATCCAATCATTGATGCAATTGAAGGAGCTAAAAATGAAGAAATTGCAGTTCCAATATTACCCATGCCATAAATTCCATTTGCTAAACCAACACGCTCTTTAGGAAAATATTTAGGTATTGATGTCACACCAACAGAAAATATCGCACCTCCAACGCCTAAAAAAAATCCTGATGCCATAAGCATTCTTGTCCCTTGAGCCTGACTCAAAAAATAAATTGGAAATAATAAAATGATAAAACTACAGAAAAACACCCATTTAGCTCCTATTATGTTCGTTAAATAACCAAAAGGTACTCTTAATATAGAACCTAAGATCACAGGTATGGCTAAAATAATTGAAAGTTGATTCCCAGTTATATTAATTTCTTGAGATATAAATGGTATTAGTGGTGCAATAATGCTCCACGCCATAAAACCCACAACTAAACTTAAAGATTGTAAAGTTAACTGAAATCCACCACTAGCTTTGTTCATTACATTCACCTACATTTAATTTTTTATCATTAAGCCTAGTATTCTACAAGTGCCTACATCAATATAATTTATTATGAAGTATTAAGAACTAAATTATGAAAGGTAAAACCGGTATAATATACGAAGTTTGTGAAATGTTAATCTTGTAGAATACTGGCTATATAGCTATTGTAAAATCTTTGTGAAATAATAAACATAAGGATTATCCCTTAAGTTCTCTAAAATTTCCCCTATTCTTTTTTAAATGAAAAATTCAACGTGAATTTTATTTGCACAAAAAACTAGAAAAAAGTTAAAGAACATTAGAAGAATACGGACTCATTTACCTAGGTTAATGGATAAATTTCGTATGTAAACGAAGACCAAAATAACCTTTGCTATATTAATCAAAATACTGATTCTAAATCATGTTTACTGATATTATTTATAACGAATTAATAACATACTGACACTAAGCAAAGAATAGATATCAATGTCAAAGTTCAAACCGTATCCACACGCAAGTATGCACGGTAAAAAATACAGTTTAGTCATATAAAAAGGATTAATCCATTAACGATACGGATTAATCCTTTTTCATTAGTTGTTTGATAAAACACTATATCCTAAAAATCTACATAAGTTTATAAATAAATTATGTCTCTATTCTTGTCATTTATTGCTCAAAGTAGCTCGATTAAAAATCAATCAGTTTTTTCTTCATCGCATATTCTACTAATTCTGGTTTTGATTTTAAATCTAATTTTTGCATAATATGTGTTTTATGTGCTTCTACTGTTTTTACAGATACAAACAATTTTTCTGCAATCTCTTTATTACCATAACCTTTGGCAATCAAAGGTAATATTTCAATTTCTCTTTTAGATAAAATTTTAAAAGGATCTGATGTAGCCGCTTCATCATTGGAACTATTACTAATAAATTCATTCACTAAAGAAGTCGTTAATTTCATATCTACATATGTTTCACCTTGATATACAGTTCTTATTGCTAAAATAAGTTGCTCATCTGGAGCATTTTTTAAGATATAACCTTTGGCGCCATTTTTTAATACATGAAATAAGTACTCTTCGTCATCGTACATTGTTAATATTAGAATTTTTGTTTCTGGAAAACTTTCCGCTATTTTATTAGTAGCAATCAATCCTGATTCTCCAGGCGGCATACTCAAATCCATAATTAATACATCTGGTTTATGTTCCATTACTTTTTGATAGGCTTCTAAGCCATCAGCAGCTGTTCCGACAACTTCCATATCATCTTGATAGTTTAGAATCATAGAAAATCCTGTTCTGACTACAGCATGATCATCCGCAATAACTATTCTCAAAGTTTATTCTCCTTACTCCCTTAAATTGGAACTTCCAAAGTCACTATTGTACCTCTTCCAATTTGACTGTCGACATTTACTTCAGCATTTACTAATTCTGCACGTTCATACATACCATAAATACCTAATCCAGTACCTTGTGGCTTATCAGTTTCACTAAATCCTGTACCTCTATCAACGACTTCAGCTATTAACCTATTACGATTATAATGTAAGTCAATTTCAACTTTGTCCACATTAGCATACTTAATTGCATTAAATAATGCTTCTTGTACTACTCGATAAACAACCGTTTCTATTTCATTGTCAAACCGTTGTGCATCTATACTTGAATGATAAATAATCTCCATGCCGTAATTAGATTCAACTTGTTTAAAATATGTTTTGAACGCTGCATCTAATCCTAAATCATCCAAAGATGAAGGCCTCAATTCAACAGAAAGGTTGCGTATATCATCAATGAGTTTGGACATAAGCCCTTCTATATGTTTTGAGTCAGCAACTAAATCTTGTATTTCTTGCTGATATTTTAACAACCTTAACTCAACATCAATATTCAGCATTTCTTGAACAACGCTATCATGTAACTCTCTTGAAATACGTTTTCTTTCATTTTCTTGAGCAGAAATTGTTTTTTGCATCATTTTACGTTGATACATCTTATCATGACGTTCAATTTGCGGAGATACATTTTGCAATGTAAATACTTTGATATCTTTTACCGGATCAATCGTTTGATACGTTGCAGTAAATGGTTCAATCGTACCTCTATTGGTTTTCATAAATACTTGAAAGCTTGTATTACCAACTTCTTCGGCTTCAAGAAAACAATTTTTGCAAGATTGTAAATCAAACTCATTAGTATATCCATCACATCGATTACAAATCATATTAGTCATATCTCGATAGTCCTCATCATTGGAAATGATATCTTTTGCAGCTTGATTCTTAGCAATAACTTTCCCCTTATTATCAACAAACACTATTTTTTCTCTTGTATTATTGAAATACTGCAATAATAATTCAGTCATATCTTCCATTTGATTTACTTGCACGATCATCACCTAATCTTCTTCTTTAAAAATGCCTAAAACATCAGCTATCGAAATGTCACCATGTGCCAAAGGTAATGGATTTCCATCTCTCTGACCTAATAACAAAACACCGTAAACTTGTCTGTTATACCACAAAGGTATAGCCACCATGGCAGTTAGTAATTCAGTTAAAACAATAGGATATTTATGTTTTTCTGAGGGTAATAAAATTTGATTTACGTCTTCAATGATCATGCGTTTACCCGTTTTCATAACATTGCCAGCAAGTCCTTTACCTTTTCTTAAGACGATTAACTTATATCTATTATTTAAATTGCCGGAAACATAATGCCATTTAATCGGTGATACTTGATTTTCTTGCTCATAAAATGCTAAACCTGCAAAGTCAAAACCTTCTCTAGTACGTATTAAATTTAAAGCTGCTTGATAATCAATTTTATTATTTAAAGGCAATGAACCCAATGCATGACCTCCTTTCACACCTTATGTTTACGATAAATGATATAGCTTCTACTCACATATGTTAACGGTACGCTCCACACGTGAACTAGTCGCGTAAATGGCCACAATGCCATAATGGTAAAGCCTAACAACACGTGAATTTTAAATGTTATAGGTACATTAGCCATTAATGTTGCATCAGGTGAAAAGACAAATAAATCTCTAAACCAAATAGATATTGATGCCCGATAATCAAAATCTGGTGTTACTGCATTGGTCACTAAAGTCGCATAACAACCCATGCAAACAATGATTAACAATAAAAAATTCACAATAATATCTGAGGCTGAGCTTAGTTTTCTAATGTTTTTCTGTGTAATGCGTCGTGTGGTTAACAACAGCATACCTATCAATGTTATTATACCAAATATACTACCAATATACACTGCACCAATGTGATATAAGTGGTCATTCACACCTAACATTCGTAACCAAGAGGCAGGTATGATTAAACCAACAAAATGTCCCATTGCTACTGGAATAATTCCCAGGTGAAACATTAAACTTCCCCATTGTAATCTTTTTTTCTCTATGAATTCACTTGATTTTGCAGTCCATGAAAATTTATCGAATTTAAATCTTGCAATATGTCCTAGGAAAAATATAGCAACACATAAATAAGGAAATATAACCCATAAAAATTGGTTAAACATTCGCTTTCACCTCATTTGTTGGCTCAATACATACTTTTAATGTCTCTCTTAACGCTTTAATTAAATAATAATAAGGACTATTTCGTTCTGCTAAATGATTTGCCATAGCATAAGTACCGTCTTCAATAATCATGATGACAAATTCAATGTTTCCTTTTGCTCTTGGATCATTTTGCCATTGTGCCACATATAAAAACTCTAGCATCAATGGTAAAAAATCAGATAGTTCATTGTCTGCCATTTTAAGTCCAAACATTTCATATAAAACTTTCAATTTCGCTAATAATTGTCCTCGTTCTTTTTGTGTATCAAATTTGTTATAAGTCATATACAAAGTGGCATTTTTATTAAAATCAAATGTATTTGAATATAATTGTTGAAATTCTAAAAATGTATACTCATGTACCTGCTGACGATATGTCATAAGATCCTTATAAGCTGGGTGTTGTTTATGAATGATGCTTTCAAAAGTATTAGGATGCAAAGTCATTTTTTTTGGAAATTCCAATTGTTGTGCAAAATACCCCAGTGTTTCTTGAAATGATTTAAACTGTTCTATGTTAATCACGGAATATCCCTCCATAGAAATTATCATTATATATTGCTTGCCCTGACTTTTCAGAAGTCGTTCCTACTGAGACCCCACATCCTTCACAATTTGCACCAAAATACTCTCCACCGTATCCTTGACTACCTTGTGCACGATACGTATCCATATACGCTTCCTTATGTGAAGTTGGAATAACAAATCTGTCTTCATGTTTTGCAATTGCTAATAAACGATACATATCTTTTGTTTGACGTTCAGTCAAACCCAATCTCGCTAATTTATCTTCATCAAAAGGTTTATTTGTCACTTGAGCCCGCATATAACTTCTCATCATGGCCATTTTTTGCAATGCTGCTTTGACCGGTTCTGTTTTTCCAGCGGTAAATAAGCTAGCTAAATACTGTATTGGCAAACGCATTTCTTCTATTGCAGGGAATATCATATCTGGATTTCTATTAGCATCTATAGCAGTTTTACCTTCGAAATAACTCATGATTGGACTCAAAGGTGGACAATACCATACCATAGGCATTGTACGATATTCTGGATGTAACGGAAATGCAAGTTTATATTCAATGGCTAATTTATATATAGGTGAATTTTGAGCTGCTTCTATCCATTCCATAGATACACCATCTTTTTGTGCTTGTTCAATGATACTTTCATCGTATGGATTTAAAAATAAATCTAATTGTTTTTCATATAAATCTTGTTCGTTTTCAGCTGTAGCAGCTTCTTCAACTCTATCCGCGTCATATAACAGAACACCCAAATATCTCATACGTCCAGTACATGTTTCCGAACATACTGTTGGTAATCCCGCTTCAATTCTTGGAAAGCAAAAAGTACATTTCTCTGCTTTATTTGTCTTCCAATTAAAATATACTTTTTTGTATGGACAACCTGTCATGCAGTACCTCCAACCTCTACACGCTTCTTGGTCAACTAACACAATACCATCTTCGTCGCGTTTATACATCGCTCCAGAAGGACATGAGGCAACACAGCTTGGATTCAAGCAATGCTCACATAATCTTGGTAAATACATCATAAAGGTTTGATCAAATTTAAACTTAATGTCCTCTTCAATACGTTGAATATTTGGGTCTTCAGGCCCTGTAACATGACCACCTGCCAAATCATCTTCCCAATTTGGCCCCCATTTTAAATCTAATTTATCACCAGAAATAATGGAATGTGCTTTTGCTACTGGCAAATGATTTCCTGCTTTAGCCTGAGTTAAGTGTTCATAATTATATGTCCATGGTTCATAATAATCTTTAATTACAGGCATATCTGGATTATAGAAAATTTTACCAAGAGCAATTTTTGACCATTTACTACCAGACTTTAGTTCTAATTTACCTTTTTTGTTTAAAAACCAGCCACCTTTGTAATGTTCTTGGTCCTCCCATCTTTTTGGGTAACCAATACCTGGTTTCGTTTCAACATTATTAAACCACATATATTCTGCACCTGGACGGTTTGTCCAGGTACTTTTACAAGTCACACTACACGTATGACATCCTATACATTTATCTAAATTCAATACCATTGCAACTTGTGCTTTAATCTTCAAGCCAGTCAACCTCCTTCAGTTTTCTCACTGCGACGTAAACATCTCTTTGATTTCCTATTGGTCCATAATAATTAAAGTGATAACTGATCTGAGCATAACCCCCAACAAGTTGTGTTGGCTTCAAATGAATGCGTGTAGGTGCATTATGAGAACCACCACGAGTGTCTGTCAGTTGAGATCCAGGTGTCTCAATGTGCTTATCCTGAGCATGATACATAAACATCGTTCCCCTAGGCATACGATGTGATACTACAGCTCTAGCTGTAACTACACCGTTACGGTTATAAACTTCTAGCCATTCATTATCTTGAATATCATGTGCTGCTGCATCCTCAGATGAAATCCATACTGTCGGACCACCTCTGAATAATGTCAACATATGTTGATTATCTTGATAAGTAGAGTGAATATTCCATTTACCATGTGGGGTTAAGTACCGTAAGACAAGCGTACTTTCATCTAACTGCACTTTCTTATCACGTGAACCAAAAACCATCGGCGGTAAAGTCGGCTTATAAACTGGTAGATTTTCCCCAAATTGTTGAAAAATTTCATGATCAATATAATAACTTTGTCTCCCAGTTAGTGTTCTAAAAGGCACTAAACGTTCTATATTCGTAGTAAACGGAGAATACCTTTGTCCATTTTTATTAGAACCAGGAAAAACAGCCGTTGGAATAACTTCTCTTGGTTGTGCGGTGATATTTAAGAACGTTATTTTTTCAGATGCACGTTCACTGGAAATATCTTTAAGTTTCATTCCTGTTTGTCGTTCCAAATCTGCATACGATTTTTGTGATAATTTACCATTTGTAGCTGAAGATAGATTTAATACAACATCTGCAGCACGTCTTGCAGTATCTATTCTAGGAAGCTCATTTCTAATGGAATGTTCATCTTCA
The DNA here is from genome assembly GCF_025558845.1 of Staphylococcus ureilyticus. NCBI lineage: Bacteria > Bacillati > Bacillota > Bacilli > Caryophanales > Staphylococcaceae > Staphylococcus > Staphylococcus ureilyticus. The sequence continues at coordinate 2,052,993 of NZ_CP094825.1, forward strand.
TCATGCCAAGTACCTACCATGCTTTTTAGTTCTTCATATTGTTCTGCCACAGTATAGCTCACACCATGTGCACCAATCTTAGCTTTTTCTAATAAAGGTCCTACCGTAACGAACTTGTCATAAATTTTTGTATAGTCCCTGTCAACCACTGCAAATCCCGGCATAGTCTTTCCAGGAATTGCCTCTATTTCATTTTTAGTCCAATCTTTCACTTGACCATTTACATTAGAGATTTCTTGTGAAGTATCATGAGCTAGCGGTGTGGTTACAATATCTTTATAGAGCCCGTTTAAATGTGTTTTAGCAGTTTCGGATAAGGATTTACTTAATGTTTTAAAGATATCCCAATCTGAACGAGACTCCCACAAAGGATCAATGGCTGGATTAAATGGATGTACAAAAGGATGCATATCTGTCGAAGATAAATCGTGTTTTTCATACCAAGTTGCTGCTGGCAAGATAATATCCGAATATAACGGGGTAGAAGTCATTCTGAAATCCAATGATACCAGTAAATCTAGTTTGCCTTCAGTATCATCTCTCCATTTGATTGCTTCTGGTTTTGTATCTTCATTTGCTTCTGCCATCAAACCAGATTTAGCACCTAGTAAATGTTTCATAAAATATTCTTGACCTTTTGCTGAGCTTGAAATTAAATTAGAGCGCCATAAAAACAAAGTTTTTGGATGATTTTCTTTAGCGTCTGGGTCTTCAATTGCAAATTTAGTATCTCTTGATTTTACAGATGCTATTGCTCTTTTTAAAATTTCATCGTTATTAAATGATCCATCATCTTTTGCTTCTTCTCCAAATAACAAACTATTTTTATCAAATTGTGGATAAGATGGTAGCCAACCTAATTTGGCTGCTAATACGTTATAATCTGCTGGATGTTGATGCTTGATATTTTCTGCTAAAGGTGACTTAATACTATCTACGTTTGATTCTTCATATTTCCATTGATCCGTAGCAAAATAAAACCAACTTGTACCATTTTGTAAGCGCGGTGGCCCTTGCCAATCTTTAGCAAAAGCTATGGTGTTCCATCCTTCAATCGGTCTACATTTCTCTTGACCTACGTAATGCGCCCAACCACCACCATTAACACCTTGGCATCCGCAGAGTAATACAAGATTCAAAATAGCGCGATATATCGTATCTGAATTAAACCAATGATTTATGCCTGCACCCATAATAATCATTGATTTACCTTGTGTATCGATAGCATTCTGTGCAAACTCTCTTGCAACTTGTACAACAACATTAGCATTCACACTTGTCACTTTTTCTTGCCAAGCAGGTGTGTAATACGAGGACGCATCATTGTATCCTTGTGCTTCTAATCTATGTTCAAAACGTTGTATACCATATTGACTCGTCATCAAATCATACACAGTCGCAATATATTTTTTTTCACCGTTAGCTAATTCAATTTTCTTAGCAGCAATGGGTCTTTCAAAAATGCCATTCCCTTCATTATTGAAATAAGGAAATTGAATTTGTTTGATATCATATTGATCTTCTGCAAGGCTTAGCGCTGGATCAATTTTAAATCCTTGTTCATCTTCTAATTTAAGATTCCATTGTTTATCTTCTTCCCAACGTTGACCCATTGTCCCATTAGGTATGGTTAATTGCTGCTGTGTTTTATCGAAAACAACAGGTTTCCAATCACCATTTGGTGTATCTACCCCTAAATCTTCTGCTCTTAAGAAGCGACCTGCTTTCAAGCCATTGGCATCCTCATCTAACATAATGATGAACGGCATGTCTGTATACTGTTTAGAATAGTTGATAAAATAATCATTGGGCTGATTTACGTAATATTCTTGCAAAATCACATGTGTCATTGCTTGCGCAACTGCTGCATCTGTCCCAGGATGTGGTGCTAACCAATGATCCGCAAACTTTACATTTTCTGCATAATCAGGCGCAACAGAAATGACTTTCGTACCTTTATAACGTACTTCTGTCATAAAATGAGCATCTGGTGTTCTAGTTAATGGCACGTTAGACCCCCACATCATAATGTATGAGGCATTATACCAATCACTTGATTCTGGTACGTCCGTTTGTTCTCCCCAAATCTGCGGAGATGCCGGTGGTAAATCTGCGTACCAATCATAGAAACTAAGCATTTCTCCTCCCAATAAACTAATGAAGCGGGCACCAGAAGCATAACTCAGCATAGACATTGCCGGAATCGGTGTGAATCCTGCTATTCTATCTGGACCAAATTTTTTAATCGTATATATAATTTGAGCCGAGATTAGTTTGGAAACATCTTTCCAGTTCGTTCTTACAAGCCCACCTTTTCCCCGAGCCTGTTTGTATATCTTAGCTTTTTCTTCGTCTTCTACTATAGATGCCCACGCTGCAACCGTATTGTCATCATGCTCTTCTAATGCATCTATCCATAATTCCCATAACTTACCGCGAATATATGGATATCGAATTCTTAAGGGGCTGTATTCATACCAAGAAAATGACGCACCGCGTGGACAACCTCTCGGCTCAAATTCAGGCATATCTGGCCCACAACTTGGATAATCAATTTGCTGATTTTCCCAAGTAATCACTCCATTTTTGACAAACACTTTCCATGAACAAGACCCAGTACAGTTAACACCATGTGTCGTTCTCACTACTTTGTCATGACTCCAACGTTCGCGATACATCTTTTCCCATTCTCTACTTTTACTTTCAAGTACTGACCAATTACCATTGAATTTTTCAGTTGGTTTAAAAAATTTCATACCAAATTTTTTCATTTTATACATCCTCTCAACATCATTACAAATAAGAAATATATTCTATGAACATCTTTGTCGTAATTACTTTTCATTTCTTAGTTAAATTGTACGTTTATTAATCCTTTCTATATATTAGGGATTTACCTAATTGAATATCAAAAAGCCCTAATTATTTCTAAAATTCATTTTAAATATGTAATATGCCATAGTTTATGGTAGATCTTTATTAATATAAAAAAGAACTAATCCACTAAAAATATGAACTGCACCCTGTCAAGTAGACAGTGAAAAAAACAAAATGTTTATGGCTACCTTATATTTACGATATAAGGGTAGCCATTTTTAATGTTATTCTTTCTTGATTAAAAAATTCTATATATGAATTAATTGCTTTTATTGCTGTAGCCTTGTCTTTAAAAATCACTTTTTTTCTTCCTCTAAACAATTCACTTTTAATAGTTCCCCATACACCTTCCATAGGTCCATTATCTATGCAACATCCTGGTCGTGACATACTTTGTTTTATACCAAGTTGCTCTAACGTAACTTTAAATAATCTGCTTGTATATTGATATCCTCTGTCGCTATGCAAGAGTATACCTTCGGTATTCGGCACAAGTTTGACTGCTTTTTTGAGCGTATCTAATACAAATTTATTGTTATTTGAGGTACTTAATTTATGACTGATAATCTGTTTGCTGCCTAAGTCATAAATAGCACTTAAGTAAAGTTTTTTACCATTGCTGAGTTTGAATTCTGTAACGTCAGTTAACCATTTTTTATTTGGGATTTGTTCTTCAAATTTTCTATTTAATATATTATGTGCTGTAATTTCAGGTGTTGTTTTAATATATCGTTTTCTTTTAGGGCGGATAGTAGATTTTAGATTAAGTTGATTCATCAATCTATAGACACGTTTATGATTTACTTTTTGATGTAGTTTAAGTCTTAAATATATGTATATACGACGATATCCATATATGCCTTTGTATTTATTGTAGATATCAACGATATCTTTGATCAATTTTTGGTTTTCAATTTCTTTATTTGATGGTTTGCGATGTAACCATTTATAGTAACTTGAACGTGATATCTTTAATACTGAACATAACCAAGCTATCGGATAAAGGTTTTTAAATGCTTTTACCGTTTGGTATGATGCTTTTTGTCTGATGCCTGTTTCATCAACTTCCTTTCTATTTCTTCTTCCTTTTTTAAAACGTCATTTTCCATTTGAAGAAATTTATTTTTCTCTTTAAGTATCTTAATTTCAGCTTTTAATGCCTCTTCAGGTGTTAATACAGACTGGGGTTTCCCTTTTCCACGTCCATCTTTAAGCCCATCATACCCATGCAAGTTGTACTTTTTTACCCAGTTATATACTTGGCTATAATTGATGTTAAAATGATTTGCTGTTGTCTTATACGATTGACCATGATTCATATAATAATCAACGATTTCCACACGATCTTCAAATGTTAATGATTTATATTTCAATTGATACACCTCGGGTTTTGGAGAATATGTTTTTAATATTTTACCCGATAAATACTTTGAAATCCATTTGTTTACAGTTGAAGTAGTGGGGATATTATATTTAACTACTAAATCAGTTAAAGATAGGCCATCATTTATATATTCGTGCACAACTTTAAGCTTAAATTCATTTGAGTAGGTATTATTTCTCTGAATTGGTAAAAGCACCTTTATTCCATGCTTCTTAAATTTATAATAGTTAATCAATAATGTTCTAGGAGAACAATTTAAATTTAATTTTTGAATTACATTTTTCATACTATATCCTTCTTCATATAAGCTGAAAGCTTTTTGATAAGTTTCAGGTGATAATTTTCTATGAGTCATAAAAAAACTCCCTTCAAAGTTTACATTTTTAAGTGTCTACTTTGAAGGGAGCATATCAAATAATTAACGGATTAGTTCCTTTATTTATGAAAATATTAAAATTTCAATTATATTGGCTTGCTGCTTAAAAGCATGGTTCGAGTCTCATTATATAGTCAAAAATATCAATGACTCTGAATCATTTAAAGATAAACTTTCTAGTACAACAAATTTGATTATTACATTAGTTTAATATGTTCATCAAATAAATATTGTCCTTTAATATCGTTCATAAATTCAATCTGTGTTTTATGGTAAATAGATGTATCTATAGCATCAATCAAACAAAAATGACCTTCACTATAGAGCAATAATGCCTTTTCTAAAGCTATTTGATGTTCACCAGTAATCAAATAACTTTTAGTTTGAGACTGACTTAAACGCGTAACATAAGGTAGTTCAGCCATTAAATTTCCTACTAAAACGACACCTGGCATAAACGAACAACTTTGTGTTTCAATCAATTGGTCAATCGTTGTTAATGTACCTTGGATCAATTGTTCTTTATAAGTAGATACATTATATATCACTACTACTGGATAATCTTTCTTGGTTTGTTGGTATATTTCTCGCATCATCGTTTTTAAATTTCTAATACCCATATAAATGGCTAATGTGCCACCAGATAATAATTTGTCCAATTCTACTTTATCAGTATGCATTTTACAAAAATGTCCCGTCGTATAAGTAACATGTGTCGCAATTTGACGTGCGGTAAGCCCTTGTTTCATGCTTGCAACAGCCGCACTAGCAGAAGTAATACCTGGTACGATTTCGCACTCAATGTTCTGTTTATTTAGCGCTGAGACTTCTTCATGTGTTCTTCCAAAAATAGCTGGATCTCCGCCCTTCAACCTTACAACGCAGTGGTGTGAATAAGCAGCATCAACAAGCAATTTATTGATTTCCTCTTGTTGAATATGTTTATGGTAAGGTTTTTTTCCAACATCAATTATTTCTACACCTGGACTAACCATCTGAATGATAAATGGATTCACAAGGCGATCATATAATATAACATCTGCTTTTCGAATTAAGCGTTCAGCTTTTCTCGTTAATAATTCTGGATTGCCGGGACCCGCACCGATAAGGTATACTTTTCCAACCTTATTCAAATCCATACATACACATCCCCATCCTGCACCTCTGTTCTGTATACCTCAACGCAACCTTCATCTGGCGCTTGTACTAAACCACTATTCAAGTCTATTTTTTGATCATGTAATGGACAAAAAACATAATCACCACTCATTGTCCCTTCTGAAAGTGGACCATCTTTGTGAGGACATCGATTTTGAATGGCATGAATACTACCTTCTTCCGTTAAAAAAACACCAATTTCTTTATTGTGTAATTTAATTTTTTTACCGACTAATGGTGTAAGTGTGTCTATTGATGTTACTTTAATCCTATTTTTGGCGCTCATATTTTACACCTTCTCCACTTCAAATATTTTTTGCTCTTTTTTACTATTTATAATCTCAGACCATGGCTCTTTTTCCACTGCACATTTAGCTTCTAAAATTCGTGCATAAAGTACATCTTGTTTTGCTTTATCCAACAAAATACTACTCACATGATTAAATCCTAATCGATTTAACCATGGTGCAGTACGTTCTGCATAGTTACCTGTTTCTCTATAATATTGCATCAATGCGCCACAAAGTTTTAATACTTCTGTTTCAGTTTCTACAGTTGTTAAATATTGTCCAATCGTAACTTCTGTACCGCCGTTACCACCAATATAAATTTGATATCCATTTTCTACTCCAATAACACCAAAATCTTTAACCCCTGATTCGACACAGCTTCTAGGACATCCTGAAACTCCCATCTTAAACTTGTGTGGTGTATCAATATATTCAAATGTTTCTTCTAAACGGATAGCTAATGTTGTTGTATTTTGTGTTCCAAATCTACAAAAAGCTTCACCTACACAACTCTTCACGGATCGAGTCTTTTTGCCATATGCTGATGCTGAACGCATGCCTAATTCTGACCAGATTTGTGGCAATAATTCTTTCTCAATGCCATAAAGTCCAATACGTTGTGAACCAGTCACTTTGACTAGGGGTACGTTATATTTTTTAGCTACTTCACCTAATTTTATAAGTTGTTCAGCATCAGTTACGCCACCTCTCATTTGAGGAATGACAGAGAAGGTACCATCATTTTGGATATTAGCATGATAACGTTCATTCGCAAATCTTGATTCAATTTCATCAATATGTTCGAATGGATAAATCATATTAAGATAATAATTAATGGCAGGACGACATTTAGGACAACCATTTTTATCCGTAAAATTTAAAACATGACGAACTTCTTTAGAAGTTTTAAGTGATTTCGCTCTAATTTGCGTTACGATTTGTTCTCGTGTTAAATCTGTACATGCACATATGCCTGTAGGTTTAGCCGCAATAAAATCATCACCCAGTGTATGTTCAAGAATTTGTCCTATTTGTCCCTTACATTTCCCACAAGAATTACCAGCTTTTGTTAGTTGTGTCACTTCGTCAATACGCGTTAAGCCATTTTGCTTTATAGCTTCAACAATAGTGCCTTTATTTACACCATTACAGCCACAAATGGTTTCGTCATCAGCCATTTCTGCGACATCAAAACCACTTGATTCTCCAACTTTGTGCAGCAATGATGCTATCTTGTAGTCTTGTATGGTTTCTTTTTTCTTCATCATATTAAAAAATCTAGAACCTTCTTCTATGTCGCCATATAACACCGCACCAACGATATGACCTTCTTTAAGAAATACTTTTTTATAATGTTTATGCATGCTATCAAAGATTGCGACACCTTTTACTTCATCACTCTCATGTATCAGACCAGCACTATATAAATCGCATACCGAAACTTTTAATGATGTAAATGTAGTAGAACCTTGGTATCCTTCAGTAGGATTATCAGTTAAATAATCTGCAAGTACTTTGCCTTGTTCATACAATGGTGCTACTAAACCATAAGTTTTCCCTCTATGTTCAGCACATTCTCCTACTGCAAAAACATGCTTATCAATTGTCTGCATAAAATCATTTACAACAATTCCTTTATTGACTTCAAGTCCAGATGCTTGTGCCACTTGCGTGTATGGACGAATACCAACAGCCATAACCACTAAATCTGCTTTTAAAATCGAACCGTCAGACAATTTGATGCCTGTTACATCTTTTTCACCTAAGATTTCTTCAGTACTTGCTTGCATCCTAAAGTGCATACCTTGTTTTTCTAAATCTGATTTAAGCAATTCACCAGCTTTTTTATCTAACTGCATTTCCATCAACCATTTTGCAAGGTGAATCACAGTTACATCCATACCTTGATCCATGAGTCCACGTGCACATTCTAAACCTAATAATCCACCACCTATAACGATGGCATGTTTTTTAGTCTGTGCAATCTCAATCATGCGTTCAGTATCTTCTATTGTTCTCCAACCTATGACACTATTCAATTGAGCCCCCGGTATTGGTAACACAAATGCATTTGAACCTGTTGCAAAAATACAAATATCATAAGTAAGGTACTTTCCTTTTTCTGTTACAATTTCATTGTTCTCACGATTCACTGATACGACAGGATCATTTACGATAAGCTTAATACCATATGACTCATACCATTCATAACTATTCATAATCGTTTCATCAACAGTCATTTTTTTCTGTAAAATATTCGAAAGCATAATTCTATTGTAATTAGGATAAGGTTCCCTACCGATAATCGTAATCTCATAACGTTCAGTATCTCTTTCTAATATTTCTTCTATCGTTCGTAGACCTGCCATTCCATTACCAATCATAACTAATCTTTTTTTAGACATGATAATCCTCCTTATATACCTCTATCAAAAATTTTTCCACTGCATGAGATATTTTTTTAACTTTGTTATAATCATTGCCATTTGATCTAAATAAAATATTTATATTTTTATATTGAATTTCAGACATATTATAAAAATCTGATTGTGTTTTATCTCCTGTGTGATTAACAAGCTGTGTTGGTCGTGAATCCTTTTTTATTTGGTTATTAACATGTGTGTCATTCGTAGCAATAATAATAATATCTGCCTTTTCAATATCATTTGGGTCATAGCATTTTGTTATTAATTTCAAATTTGCGTGTTTGTCTTGAAAAAACTCTGGCAAAAATGTCTTACTTACGATAGTTAATGAAGCTATTGATTCAGTCTTTAATTGTTGAAATTTTCGATAAGCAACCTTACCTCCACCTATAATTACAAGATGTTTATTCGCTAAATTAAGTTGGACTGGGTACATTGCGATATACCTCCAATTGTGTAATTTGATCCTTGATTATTATTTCTAATATTGGATGAAAATTTAATGATTCCGTGTATTCAATATGATGTGCCATATGCATTTTTGAAATTTTATTTTTCATTTTATTAACTAAATAACCATCATATAAAAAGATAGGAACAATCAATATGTTCTGTGTTTCTTCTAATATCTTAGGCAATATTTTTTGATAATTATATTCACCATATAGCGTCAACATATCAATTGATTTATTAACAATATTACATTGCTGAATCAGTTGTTTAAGTTGAAAAATAGGTTGCTCATAGTTTTCACTACCATGTGCAATAAGTACCACTTTATTTATTGATGGCCTATTGAACAATGCTGTATTAATTTTTTCTTCAATAATGTTGACTAAATGAGGATGCGTACTTAGTGGTGGTGTAATACGGTAACTCATATTTGGAAAGCCTTCTTTAATATGCTGTAAGATTTCTGGGATATCTTTTAAATAATGTTTTGCTGAAAATAATACTAACGGTACAATATTAAATACAAATTCACCTTGCTTTACTAAAGTCGAAATCACATTATATAAATCGTTCGTATCACTTTCTAAAAATGCGATTTGATAGTTGATATTACTATTTTTAAAAAGTTGAGATGTCAAATATTTCAGATCTTGATTCTGAGCACCTCGTCTCATACCATGTACAACGAGAACATTTTCTCCCATAATGACGCCCTCCCTCTACCCTTGCATTGTAATATATTTCCATTAATTTTTGTGAATACTTTCACATAAAAATATAAAAATAGGGAATTCCCTTAGCTAAAACCTAAAGGAATCCCCTACTACATATCATCATTTAAAATGGCGGTTGTCCTAATACTTCTTCATCAAAACGTTCTGGAATTAATACTTTTCTCATAATAACACCTAAATCACCATCGTCATTTTCATGTTCCGCATAAACTTCATAACCTCTTCTTTTGTATATATCTAATAGCCATGGATGCTTACGAGCAGATGTACCCAATGTCACTGCTGGTACCTTAAGCGTATCTCTAAGGAAGGTTTCTTCAACGTATTTTAATAACTTGCCGCCCAATCCTTGACCATCATACGAAGGTTTTGTAGCAAACCACCATACAAACGGATAAATAGAAATACGTCGTTTTGTCTCCCAAGGATAACGTACAGTTATCGTTGAAATAATTTCCGTGTTATTTTCCAAGACAAAAGTCGTACCCGTTTGTAAATTTTTTTCGACCATTTCAACACTAGCGTTGACAGATGGCCAATCAATTCCTAATTCTCTTAATGGTGTAAATGCTTCATGCATTAATTTTTGCAATGCTTCAGCATCATCTATTTCAGCAATTCTAATATTATAGTCAGACATTTTGTCACTCCTTAGCGTTTCTCTTAAAGCTTCATTTTATTAAATCTCAAACATTAATTTACAGTAATACAATATGGTTTCTTGATAAATGAGTCAATTTTTTTGTTTTATAGATAAAAAATAAAAGACAATACGATTTCATTAACGAAACCGCATTGTCTTTCTACTTTATCTTAAAATCAACTGCGCAAACTATCGCGTTTACCGTTTAAATAAGCGTAAACCAGCCCAACAAATATACCTCCACCAATATAATTACCTATAAAAGCAAAGACTATATTTTTTAAAACGTGTAGCCATGCGACAGCGTCAAAATTATAAAAGAGCATACCAGCATATAAACCTGCATTAAATACTACGTGTTCATAACCCATAAATACAAAGACAATAACACCACAGGCTATGAAGAAAGCTTTAGATAAACCATCTTTAAATTGAATTGATACGTAAATTCCAATATTTATGAAGAAATTACAGAAAATGGCTTTTACTAAAATGGCATACCATGTCGTATCTATGGTCTTTCCATCTACAAGCGTTGTTAAACTTGTCACCATTTCCGTTGTCATTATAGGCGTAAACTTCATTAACCCAAATAATACAATACCTCCAATAATATTAAAAAGAAGCATACTAACATGATGAGTAACGTCTTGTTCATACCGATAAGTTTATAATACCATCCAACTGTTAAATACATAAAATTACTCGTTAATAATTCTGAATGTGTTAATACGATTAATACTAAGGCTAAACTGAATGAAATAGCGCCTAATAAGTTAACGAGTCCTTCATTTGCACCATCAAATTGTGTTTTTATTGCAAGCATGAAAACTGTTACAATGGCTAACAAAAATCCAGACATAATCGATTTTAATGCATAACGCCCAGGTGTTTGGTCAAACATTACATCTTTCATTTGAACTTGATTATTAATGTTCTTAATTGTTTCGCCTGACATATATGTATCTTTGATGGCTTTATTATTCTCTATCAACATCGACACCCTTCCCCTTTAAAATATTTAGATTTCAAACTTATAGATTCATTGTATTATTTTTTATTCAAATTTAATAGACGTACTTCTATTTTACATAAAAAAACACCTCCGTATAAATTCTTTTTAATGTGAATTCAACGAAAGTGTCTTTATTTCACTCCAAATATTAGAGACAGTTCATAACGAATTAGCGCTCATATTGGAGCGTGGATAGCTCTAACTTAATCGCGCTGCTTGCTGTTATTTTTTAAATTTTGTTAATATATGTAGGCCATAAGCAAAAATACCATAGCCTGTTAAAGTACGTAATAACCATTTGAATGTACTGCTACTTAAACATTTTTCATTTAACATCATAGCTGGTACAAGCGTACTTATCGTATATAAACCTAATACTTTTAAATAACGTTTATTCAATACACTCACCTCTTTTCACTTTTATTATAACTAAAAGCTAAAGTGTACAAGTGTTTCAATTCTTACATATCTATGACTATTTATTTTTTAAAAGTGTTTCTAAATTATCAAATGTGCTATTCATACCCGCTTCTACACCCATATCAAGTAACTGTTGTGCTGATTTAGGATCTGGTAGTTCTGCAGTGGATATAATACGTGTTGAATTCTCACCTTTCTGTTCCAATTGAATGACATTACGCATACTAGCCATATTTTTATCAATATTACCTTCTTTATCAGTAAAGTAATCGTTATAATCAATTAAATAAGGTGCTTTGACTTCATTATACTTTGTTAATGTATAACTTGTACCTTGATCAGTATATATTGCAAAAAACGCTTGACCTCCAGTCACAATATTAAATTCGAACACTTTTGTTGTTGCACCTTGAGGGTGGAACCATTGTTCAAATAAAGACTGCTCAGTATATGCGTCAAATATTTCTTCTGCAGTTGCTTCAAAATCTCTTTTAAATATAATTTTATTTTCATTTACTTCTATACTCACTTAAAACGCTCCTTTTTATTCATCATTCATAATTACATAAGATGTCACTGTTTTAATTTTGGCATTTTTACGATTGCTTTCAAACTCAATAAAATCCGCAAAGTAGACTGCTGTGCCATCACTATTTAACTGAGTACCATGCATTGCACCAAACTTTCCGTGTGTTAAATTATGCGTCACTTCTATTCTTTTAATATCTACTTTATGCGCTTCAATTTCATTGTGAAATTCATCTAAACTGTTCAATTCAAAAGCACCAGGCACTTGCCACTTGAAATTTGACACAACTGTTTGTGATAACTTATTCTTATCAGCTAATGCAGATCCAATTAGAAAATCTAACATGATTCGCCGTTTGGGTGCATTATCACACCCTAAATCTCCAACCATTTCAAATGGAAATTCTGAAGCCGCTTCATTTTTAAATGATAGTCCTGCTTCTGTTAACGCATTTTCTAATATGCTGATTGCTTTAGGTCCTACGCCATGAGTATCTAATATAGTAGTTCGTTCATATTTTGCTAATTCTTCTAAAGTATTTATACCGATCGAAGCTAACGCATTCGTTGCTGGACGACCAATTTTAGGTAACATTGTTGCCACTGAAATCCCCCTTTTTAATACTTTATACCCGCATAAAAAGATTTTAAATTTTATATAACAAAAAAAGATCCAAGACAAACATCAGTCTTGGACCTTTTTACTATAATTTTTGTTATTAATCTTCTAATGCAAATTCAAGGCTTACTTGGAAGTTTATATCCTTACCAATCATTACGCCACCAGTTTCAAGTGGTTGGTTAAATGTCACACCATATTTTTCACGGTTAATTGTGCCATTAGCGATGAATCCTGCTGTTGTAGCTCCATTTAATGGGTTTTTACTTTGACCTTCATATGATAATTCAAAAGTTTCTTCTTCAGTTACATCTTTAATTGTTAAATTACCAGTAACTGAATTTCCATCTACTTTTGTTACATCAAATTTAATTTCAGGGTAGTTTTCAACATCTAAGAAATCACCACTTTTTAAGTGATTATCACGATCACCAACGCGAGTGTCAATTGAATCTGCTTTGATTGTTAAACCACCTTTAATTGTACTTAAATCATTTAAATCTCCTTCAAGTGAAGCTTCGAATTCATTAAATCTACCTTTTATATTTGAAATCACCAGGTGTTTAACTGAAAATTCTACTACTGAATGTGCTGGATCAAAATTAAATTTTGTCATAAAAATTCATACCTCCAAATTATTAACTTTCTATTGATACATTTATTATATCAGATATATTTTATATATCAATAGAAAAGCTCATATTTGTGTTTCTATGAAAAATATTCCCGTAAAACAAAATTTTACTCATTATCTATATAAATAATTAATTTCACTTAAATCCACACATTGATTTAGACTTTAATGTGCTAACATTTCTTTTTTAATTTGTGCTTTTGTTAATTCACTTGAGTAATATGTTGGCCAATTGTCTAATTCTTTTAATACTTTTTGTTTATTATCTCCCATAAATATATGGAAATGTTCTGCTTTTTTAGGTGCAATATTATGATCGCTAAATTGTACATATTTTGGTAAATCTTTATTGCTGCCTACTCGTTTAAATGAATATCTGACACCTCTATTACCTTTTTCATATTTCAAAATATCTTTCCCATCGTATTTGTATTGGCCAGTTAAGGTCTTACCGTCTTTTTTAAAAGTAACCGTATCCTCCGTAATATTTATATTACTAATATTTGTCTTATATCCTTTTTGGTAATATGCTTTATATTCTTTTGCAGTCATTTGATTATCTTCTTTTGCTTTGTGTTTCATGACATCATCTAACGTGCCATCTTTTAAAAACGGATAAACTGATTGCCATTCTCCTTCATAATCAGTTAATTTTCTATCTTTTACTTGACTATCCTTAAAGTAGCCATCAGCAATTGCTTTTTCATGTTTATTATGTGCGTGTTCATCATCTGTTTTAACATTGTCATTTAATGCCATATCAAGATGTTTTATATTTTTTTTCATTAGGGATTGATATGTCAGTTTATTATCTTCTGCTTGTTCTTTTGATAATGACTCCATGTTATTAAACTTCAATGGTTTTGCTTTTGTTTCTTTGCGAATCGTATCTGTGACTTTATTAGAAACATTGGCTTCATACAAAATGTATTTTGCTCCTGAATCATTAATCTCTTTCACAATTTTTGCTAATGCTTTTTGAGATGGATCTTCAGCATTCATGTTTTGTATACCTTTTTGGACAAATCCATATCTTTCTGAAAGATAACCAATAGATTCATGTGATATATATACGGTATTACCTTGCTTATCTTCAGTGATGTTTTGCATTTTTTGATCTATGCCCATCAAATCTTCTTTCAACTTATTATAGTTCTTTTCATAATAAGATTTGTGTTTAGGATCTTGCTTTATTAATTTATCTTTGATCTCTTTTGCAAAGACTTGATTAAATTTTGGGTCTAACCATACATGAGGGTCATAGCCGCCATGATGATGTCCATGTTCATGATGGTGACCATGTTCTTCATGTTCTTCGTCGTGTTGATCAGTTAATAATTCGCTTTTATCAATTTTATCTCCTAACGATACCTTTTTATCATCCTTTTTAATTGTTGCTGCCACTTTTTTAGCAATAGGATCCAAATCGTCACCTGTATACAGGAACATGTCTGCTTTACTCGCATTCATAATATCTTTTTGTGTTGGCTCATATGTATGTAAATCTGCACCAGTAGGATAAATAGATTTAACTGAAACATACTTTCCACCTATTTGATTGGCAAATGATTTTAATGGAAATACAGTAGTATTAATTTTTATTTTGTCATTATCTTTTGATTCGTTAGACTTTGTGGCACTACAAGCAGTAACGATGATCGCTAATATAATGACAAATGACAGTATGTATATTGACTTTTTCATTCTTATTCCTCCTCAGATAGTAATCATTACGATTTAAAATTATAACTGTACTTTTCGAGATATGCAATACATATTTTGATTTTTTCGTAATTGTTTCGATTTAATAAGTTAGTCCTTCTTTTTCATATAAACTAAAAAAGCCAGTTCCTAAATGTTTTATAAAACGTTCAGGAACTGGCTTTTGATATTAAAGTTTAAATCTAAATTTTAATATTTAACTTTCTTCAAGTATTTTTTTATAGTTCTTATATTTATACGGGTCCTCTACTTTTTTACCTGCTACAAAAACTGTAGGTGCTGTTTCAATATGGTTTTCTTTATATTGTTTTTGATCTTGTTCGGCTGATTTCCATGATTTACTATCTTTTGTTTTATAACTCGCTTTTATCTTTTCTTTTTTACCATTTGAAATTTCCAATTGATTTATTTGTTGATCAACGAGTTGTTCGGTAATCCATTTTTTTTCTGAGTTCGGTTGTTGCTTAAACATTAACTTTTGAAATTTTAAATATTGTTTAGGTGCATATTGCCTTACTGCATGACCTGCCCTTGAACCTATAATTGAATCTTTTCCTAAAAATGCCATATTAACAAATTGATAATCTACTTTTTTCGTATCAATATATTCTTTTTTTAATTTAGGCATAATATGTTCTTCTACTTTTTTACAATATGGGCACTTAAAATCACCATACTCAATAATTTTAATCTTTCCACCTTTTCCATATTTGTCATCTTGATGTACATTTTGATTGTCATTCGAACATGCGGAAACAAAAATGACTACTGCCATTAATAACAAACTTAACCAACATTTCTTCATTTGTTAAAAACACACCTTCTTATCTTGTTTTATTCTTCTAAGTTCATATTTTCTTCTTTATAATCCGCATCATGTGCATGTGAATATGATTTTGAATTAAAGTTTTTTAAGTAATGTGCTTTACCATCTGTTATTTTATATGTATAAAAATGAACTTCATCATCATCTTTTAATGGTTTATAAGCAATAGTCACATATTTACCTTTGTCATACACATAGATATTCGCATTCTTTTTTTCAAACTTAGATTCCACATCGCCATTTTGCTTATCAGCTAAAATCTTTTGTTGTTTTTTCTGTTGATGCACTGCTTTGTCAATCTCATCAGCATATTTCCCACTACTGCACCCAGCTATAATGATTATTGAAATGAACACCATCGTCATTAATTTTTTCATATTTACACTCCTAATATTACTTCTCATATCTAATATTATTTAACCATAAGTTTTATCTTACAACGAAAATCTTTGATGTGCTAGAACTATAACATTATTTTTATATTTATATAAAAACACTTCCGAAAAATTCATTCATAAATGAATTTAACGAAAGTGTCATATTTACCGTAAAAAATTAAATTTTCACCTATGGTACAACTTTATACTAGCTATAACTCAATTAATTTCATTTTCATCATATTAGTGCCACTTTGATTGCTAATGCACCGTAATTAAGTTCATCTGTTTGTGAATAAATTTGATATATAGCCGCTAATTTTTGAGAAAGTTGATCATCTGCTTTCGCTCCAACTTCTTCATTTGTATATTGATTCAACAGTGACTGAAACGAAGAAAACACTACAATTTCCTTAACTTGGACTGTTAATGTTTCTTCATTCATTAAATTTTGGAATACAATATAATCGCCGCTTTTAATTTCTTGTCTTTTTTCATCATTCAATCTAATTTCAATCGTTTTGACTTCGTTTTTCATTAATTGAAAAGGTTCATTATTTAAATGCATCGAGTGTTCTATAATCCATACGCTCCATTCATAATATTTATATTGATATCAAAGTATCATAATATTAATATCATTTACAAGACAATTTCGCTTAATGCAGTACGATGTCGCAAATTTAATTATTCAGCATTCTTTTCTTCTAATTTAAGTTGTCTTTTGCTTTTCAACATAAACACACTTATTAAACTGATAATTGATATAATGACTGCAAACCAAAAGGCACCGTGATACCCACTTAGCAATGCTTGATGTTGAATTTCTGCTGTCATTTGTTTTTGGCTCATATCTTTAAACTCAGACATATTTGGTGTGTAGTTTTTAGCAACCTGACTCATAATTGTAATCAAACCTGCTGTACCAATTGATGCAGATATTTGTTGTATAGTATTTGTCATCGATGAACCATGGGCATTCATTTCTGGCGCTAATTGATTCATTGTATGTGTCATTAATGGCATTAAACCAAGTGCGATACCAATCATACGAATAGCATATACAGTAGCTAATATCGCTGATGAAGTATGTTCATCCATGATTACAAAATAAGAAGTTGTTACAACTACAATAAACATACCAATGAATGCTAATATTTTAGCACCATATTTTTCATAGAGTAAACCTGAAATCACTGACATAATCCCCATTACGATAGCTCCAGGTAATAAAATCAATCCTGATTGAAGTGCTGAGTCATTCATAATATTCTGCACAAACATCGGTAACACTGTTTCAGAACCAATCATTGAAATCATGGTAAAAGCCATTATGATAATACCTACGGCAAATTGACTATCTTTGAATACTGAAAAATCAAGCAGTGGATTTTCCAAACGTGTTTGACGAAATATAAAAGCAGCAACTAAAATAATGCCACCAATTACAGTAGTCAATACAATTGGATCGTTCCAGCCATCACGAGAAATTGAACTTGTACCGTATAGCAAACCACCAAAGCCGAACACAGATAAGATTATTGATAAAATATCAATACGTGTCTTTCGATTAGTACCAACATTTTTGACGAATTTAAGTGCACCAATGAAAGTAAGTGCAGCTATTGGAGCAACGACATGGAATAATGAACGCCAATTTAAATACTCTACTAAATAACCAGACAGTGTCGGACCAATTGCTGGAGCTAAACCAATCACCAAACCAAAAGTCCCCATATATTTACCTCTTTCATGAGGTTCAAATACATCTAAAATCGTCGTCATCATCAGTGGCATCATGATACCAGAACCAAGTGCTTGAACAATTCTTGCACTTAATAAAACAGAAAAGTTTGGACTAAATCCTGCAATTAAAGTCCCGATAAAAAAGATAAATATTGCAGTTAAAAATACTTTTCTTGTTGAGTATCTTTGAATAATCATTGCTGACAATGGGATTATTACACCATTGGTCAATAAAAAGGCCGTAGTAAGCCACTGTACTTGTGTGTAATCTATTTTAAAATCTTTCATTATGCTTGGTAATGCTGTAGTTAGTAAGGTTTCATTTAATAATCCAAAAAATCCACCACACAACATCATCAAAATCATTATAATTTTCGTCTTTTGATCCATTTTTGTACTCCTATTTTCTATTAATTTATCAACTCTTTTTAGTCGCATTTCTGCATTATACATATTTTAGTTTAATTTATCATTAAAAATACTTAAAATATTAGTTTTATTTTAATCTTTTATTTTGAGAGATTTAAAAAATAATTATAAATCGTAATAATTACTATTTACATTTCAGGTTTTTTCTTACATAATATCTATAGATAAAGGAGGTCCTCACCATGAAATTAGATTTACAAACAGCACGTCGTAATTTAAATAGTCCTAATATTAAAACACGGAAACGTGCACGCAAAATTATCCAACAACATAAGCGCAATAAATAAAAATAGAAGTAACACTTCAAAACCAATGGTAATTTGTTTCTGGTTTTGTCGCATTACTTCTAAAATGTGGCTTGATTCCTGAAAATATACATTTATATACTTCAGGATCAGCCATTATTTTATTTAAACGATTCATTATCTATTTATGAGGTCTATTTTTACTTACATTTATTGAAAAACTATAAGTAATATTTATTTATTACTTTTAAATCATCTGTTAAATCATAAATCAAAGGCGCCCCAGTTTTAATTTCATATCCTACAATATCTTCATCTGATACATCTTCTAAATACTTAATTAATGCACGTAATGAATTTCCATGTGCTGAAACAAGCACAGTTTTTCCATCTAATAACTGTTGTGAAATTTGGTCGTTCCAATAAGGAATCACCCTAATTAAAGTGTCTTTCAAACTTTCTGATTCAGGCATAACTCTTCTATCTAAATGTTCATATTTTCTATCATTTAAGTAATCTTTTCTTTGTTCTTCACTTTGTTCAGGTGGTGCTATGTCATATGAACGTCTCCATATATGTACTTGTTCTTCTCCAAATTTTTCTCTTGCTTTATCTTTGTTTAAACCTTGCAATCCACCATAATGACGCTCATTTAAGCGCCAAGATTTAATAACAGGAATAAATAACTGTTGAGATTCATCTAATAAGTGAAATGTAGTTTTAATGGCGCGTTGTAATAAAGACGTAAAGGCGATATCAATCTCTATACCCTGTTCTTTTAATTTTTTTCCCGACGTTACTGCCTCAGTTCTTCCCTGTTCTGATAAATCTACATCAGCCCAACCTGTAAATAGATTCTCAGCATTCCAAACACTTTGTCCATGTCTACATAAAATTAGTTTTGGCATAATATTCCTTCTTTCCATTGAATAAAATTATATTATCACCCGTTTTACAAAAATATTACAGTGATATACAGATATAAATCTTGTTACGACAATACTTTATCTATAATTTCTCATGCCATACATTAAAATTATAACAATTTACACTTAATTTTGAAATGATTGTATTCATTTATTCATAAATGACTTTTTATTTTTATTTTACTGTAACCTGTCTATAAAAAAATGATGTTATAGTTGTAAACGTTGATAAACCGAGCAATACGACAGACAAAAATAAGCACTTTTAAAACAACTATGCAGATTAACAAATACAATTTGAAATTATTTAAAACAAACAATTATTAGGAGGATTTTTCAAATGAAAAAATTATTATTAGCTTCATTCGCATCAGTAACAATCGCTACTGCTGGTGTTGTTTTAACTTCAAATACATCTACAGCTGATGCTGCAGAAACTACTCAAGCAAACAATGATGTATATAGTGAATTTATTGCTGCTGGTGGTACAAAAGCACTTTGGGATAACATTGTAATGCCAGAATCAAGCGGTAACCCAGATGCGGTGAATGAATTAGGATATAGAGGTTTAGGACAAACGAAGGAAGCTTGGGGTACTGGATCTGTAACTGAACAAACAAAAGGTATGATTCAATACGCTGAAGAACGTTATGGCTCAATTGATGCAGCAATTGAATTCCGTGCTGCAAATGGTTGGTGGTAAAACGAATTTTATGCATTTCTTCAATATGTAAAAAAATAAAGCCCCACTTCTCAATTTATTGAGTTAGTGGGGCTTATGCATGGGCTGAATCTCAGGTGTTCCTCTATATTTTTTTTAAATTCTAGTCATTCTTGCCAGGGTGGAGCAGTGAAATCTTTTTGATAAAAATAGATTTCTGTTCCACTCGTTTTTTTACTATAAAATAAGCTAATAAAATTTCAGTTTATACATCAATATTCATTAAATACCTTAATTCAGGTTATCCTTTAGTAGTTTATTAACTTAATATGAATATAAGTCATGATAATAATCAAAATTATTTACTTTCTCGACATCTTAGTTACTGTATTGACTGTGGCTCAGGATGCACATAAACTGAAGAAATGCCTTTGCTATGCATATGTTGTTCTACTTTGTCGCAAATGTGATGTGCTTCCTCTAAAGACAAATCTGATTTTACTACAATCGTTACATCTACAAAAACACTACTACCGTGGTAACGACCTTTAATATTTTGTACTTCTATTACATCTTCAATTTCTAACACATAATTTTTATAAGCTTCTAATTCTTGCTCGTTAAAACCGTCACTTAATGTAAAAATTGATTCTTTAAAGATACCAAAACCAGTATATATTATAAGTAAGCCTAAAATAATGGCTAATATCGTATCAATGATTGGAAATCCAAATTGTGTAAATACTAAACCAATTGCAGTTCCTAAACTCACTAACGCATCCGACAAATTGTCCTTAGCTGCAGAATTCAGAGAACTACTTTGGGTATGATTAGCAATTCTTTGATTAATATAAAACACAGCTAGCATAATCAAACCACTAATGACACTGACATAAATATTTATAATATTAGGAGTATGATGTTCGTTTGTGAATAATTCAGGAACATTCTCTATAATGACTTGAATACCTACAAACATTATAATAAATGACACGAGTAATGATGATATATTTTCAGATTTCAAATGTCCATATGGATGGTTTTGGTCTGCAGGTTTAATAGAAATTTTCAACCCAATAATTACGGCCAAAGAAACAATAATATCTGTCATGTTATTTAAACTATCTGCTTTTACAGCTGCAGAATCATATAAATAACCTACAATAAATTTAGTCACTGATAATATGATATAGACGATTAAACTTAAAAAGGCACCTTTTTGTGCTGTTTCCAATTTTTCTTTTTGACTCATCTTACGTTCCACCTTCAGTATGATTGAATACTTATTATGACTCAATACAAACATATTTACAACGATTTTTATTCAAAAATTATTTAATATAAATAAACTAATTATTTTTTTAGCCAATCCTAATATTAATTATAAAATTGAGCAAAAATAAGAGACCAAGTTTGAAACAAATCATATTTTTGATTCCGAAACTTGATCTCATAAAAATAACTATATTTAAAATGTTGGTCTATTAATCATTTAACTAATCTCTCAAAATATATTTAGAGAGCACAAATGTTATAGGTATCGTAATGATAAGCCCTGCAAAAGGTGCTATCACAGATGATATACCAAACCATTGTACAAAAATGTACAATAATAAAGTTTGCATGCCCATATTGACAACTTGAGTTAATGGAAACTTTAGGAATTTACTCCAAGTTGGTGTCACTTTATAAACAAAGTAACAATTTAAATAATAAGAAATAACAAAACTAATGATAAATCCACTGATATGACTAACTAAATAATTCATTTCTAATAACTTCAATAAACAAAGATAGACAATGTAATAATTTAAAGTATTCATACCGCCTACAATCACAAATTTAATCACTTCATAGTGTGTTTTAGTCAAATTCATTTTTTACTCCTTAGTAAATTTCCATGTCTTTTTGAATAATTGCTATTAAAAACATATTATTAACGCGCTATATCTAGTATAATACTTTATCATATAAATGTATGTTTTGTATTATATTAATAATTACAACGAGCTCAATTAATATGCTCGTTTTTAAATATACATGGTATTTAATATATTACTTTTATAAGTAGTTACAAAACGAGATAACATGTATATAATTAAACATTAAAGAGTATTTTAAAGGAGTTTCAAACATGGACAAGATTTCAAATCGTCAACTGCCAATTATGGTCATTATTGTGTTAGGTATCATGACTACATTTGGCCCTTTAACCATAGATATGTATGTGCCATCATTACCGAATGTGCAACATGACTTTAGTACATCTGTATCTCAAGCACAGCTTACTTTATCATTTGCAATGATTGGTCTTGCTATTGGCCAATTTATATTTGGACCTTTGTCTGATGCATACGGACGAAAAAAAGTTGCTTTGTTTATCATTTCAATCTATGCGCTCGCTTCTTTACTGGCGGTTTTCACTGCTTCCATGGGTGTCTTACTCACTTTGCGACTCGTTCAAGGTTTAACTGGCGGAGGCGCGATAGTAATTGCCAAAGCTACTATGGGAGACCAGCATGAAGGAAAAGCATTAGCTAAAGGACTAGCAGCATTACTTGTAATTAATGGTATCATTACGATTATTGCGCCAATCATAGGTGGATACGCACTAACGATATCCAATTGGAAAGCAATATTTGTAATTCTGGCAATCGTAAGTGTTATTATTTTATTTTTGTCGATCCGCCATTTAGAAGAAACACATCAACCAAATCGAGCAAAACTTAATTTTAAAGTTATTTTTAAAGATTTTGCTCATTTGTTAAAAACGCCTGCATTTATTATTCCAATGATTTTACAAGGCTTAACGTACATAATGTTATTTAGTTTTTCATCTGCGGCACCGTTTATTACACAAAAAATTTATGACATGACGCCTCAGCAATTTAGTTATTTGTTTGCTTTTAACGGCATTGGCCTTATTATTATGAGTCAACTTACAGCCTTACTTGTGGCATATATAAATCGCTACTTTTTGCTAATTATTTTAACAATCGTTCAAATAATTGGCGTTGTACTTATTATTGTGGCATTAACACTGCATTTGCCGTTATGGGTATTAATTATCGCATTCTTTTTAAATGTATGTCCTGTAACAGGTATCGGACCTTTAAGCTTTGCATTAGCAATGGAAGCGCGTACTGGTGGTAGTGGTAATGCTTCCAGTTTACTAGGTCTATTTCAATTTATACTTGGTGGTATCATGTCACCATTAGTAGGATTACAAGGTGAATACAGTATCTTACCATATACGATTATTTTACTAATCACTGCAGTGCTAATCATTGGGTTAGAAATTGGGTTAAAGTCGTTTCTTATTAATAAGCATATAACATGAATTAAAGCTTAAAAAATACATTCAAAGCATTATCAACTTTCACAATTAATTTAATAACATATGTATTAATTTGGAAAACTTAGGTTAAAAAATTAATATAGACGCCGCTAAATTCATGTTTCAACATGCCATTTAGTGGCGTCTTTTCTTTTGCTTGCTCAATATACCAATCTATAAAATGCTATAAACACAATAAATGCCCAATTCTACTTGACTTGAAATAGAAATGGACGATTACATGACACAATTGTGTTTATATTTCTAACATTGTTGATTTCAAACTTCTATTCTACTATTTGATTGGAAACCAAATTTCAGTAATATAGTCGTTTGAATGTAATTCACCTGGTTTATACAACTCAAAAAAAGGAGCGCTTCGCAATTCATAATCTAGAGTATGTAAGATTTTTCTGTGAATGGTTTGCATTGCTTGTTTAATCGATTCTGGAACTGGACCTTTGGCATCAAATACTAAGTATCTGCCTTCTACTAATTCTACGTGTTCCAAATCACTTTGCGTTTCCTCATTTGTCACACCTATTAAATAATGCATTTCGCCATTTTCTTTAGGAAGACAAACACCTAATAACCCTTCGAGGTATTGATTACTTTGTGATATCAAGTGATTTTTGTAACCCATTGCTTCAAATTCCATCCAAAACTTAAAAATATTTTATTGTGCTTTTTGTCCAGTTGCATATGCTCTTTTTACCCCTACAACTGGCACTGGAATGTCGGATAATGTTTCTATTCTATAATCCATTGTTTTCAACCCCTTTCGCATATTATAACCATTTTCATTAAAATATATCTAATATTAACTATGATTTAAGCATCTTTGTAGTCACTTAAATCGATATAGATATATAATAAAAGCAATCATCAATGTTAATAAATCTTTAATATTCGATACAGGAGTCACTATCTATGAATAAAAAAATATTAGCCGTTAAACCAATTAGCCAATTGTTCCCGATACCTATGATTATGGGGTGCGAAGGCATAGCAAGTGCAATGATATTACAATTCAATAATCACAAAATACCAGCAACACATATCATGAAACACTGGCCGAAACACGCAAATAATCCATATAAAGGCTATGTAGGTCATCACTTATGGGTAAAATGGGGTTATCATCAAACGATTTTCCCTACAGCCTTAGCACCCTATTTACAAACGTATGATAAACGTATTGTTAATAGTACTGGGAAATCACTGGCTTCATTATGTGACGTCATTGATAAAGGGCAACCTGTCATCATTTATCACACTGTTTTAGGTCAAAAGCCTTTTAGCAAAACATTTAAAATTGATAATACACATCATCAATTGGTATCAAACATTCATGTTACCGTGCTGATTGGTTATGACGATAACCATTATTATTATATTGATCCATTATGGTCTAATTTATGGAAATCAATTATTATACCTGCTATTTTTCCGAATAAATATCAAATTATAAAAATTAACAAACAGAAATTAGAAAGCAGTTATAATGCTCCTGGACGTATGAGCATTCATTTACAAAAATGATTAATTAATTTCTATTTTGTGTAACGCATGGTTGATTTCCTGTTCTATATCTGGTGTATGCCATTCCCGTTGATAGCCTAAACACGGACAAATATATGTCACGTTGTTTTCTTCAAAAACATTTCGAAAATGAACATGGCCCATAATACTATATCTAATATCATATTGGGTATAAATTTCATCAAAATCCGAAGTACCTATAAATGCATTAAAATAATCAAATATTCTATGTGGCATTGGTACTGCGAATTTACGATGAGTCACGATGTGTGTCATTAATATAATTTTTTTATCTTTTACTTTTTCAATATCCTTCATCGCTTGTTTGGCCGCTATCATTGATAATTTTTGGTCTTCAATTTGCCAATCTATTTTCACTTTATCTTGCCAAGTAGCGCCATAATATTTCCTACGTGCAATGCGTTCCAAAGAGAATTTAGAGTGTGCATATGTATAGTCATACCAACCTGTATTACCTACAATCGCCCACGCTTCATTTATGACAAAAGGATCATCTATTAAGCAATTATCCATTTTGATATAAGTATCCAAGATTTCAGAAGAAGTCGCCCCAGTATCCGTTGACCAAAAATCATGATTTCCCGGTACAAACAGTACTTTTATCATTGTTTGTATCTCGATTTCCTTCACAAATGATTGCGTTAACTTATAATGATTTGAAACATCTCCAGCGATAAGTAATAATTCAATTTTTTGTTGCTTAATTACTGTAACTAATGCCTGTTCATAATCTTTGGGCGTTAGTTTATTATGTCTATCGATATGTAAATCTGAAATCATGCCTATTAACATATTTATCACATTCCTCTACTCGTTTAACAATTTCATTATGACACAACTTCATTTTATTCTTTAAATATTCCGCTTGTATTCATTTAAGTTTCGTTCAGCAAATCATTCTGTATATCAAACATACCTGTAAGTCATTCATTAAAATGTTTTTCGAAATTATTTAAATAATATTTAAAAATTGTATGCAATTGTGTTAAAGTTACATTGTTCAAAACCCGAGCAGGAGGAAATAACATATGAAGAAAAATTGGATTGTCTTAATGATGACGATGCTACCTTTACTTTTAACTGCTTGTGATTATTCAAAACAAGAGGATAGAAGTGGCTGGTTTTACTTTATTTTTGTAAAACCCATTGATATGTTTTTGCATGGATTGGGAAAGTTGTTTAACGACAATTATGGGTTAGCCATCATCATGATTGTACTGACCATACGCCTTATCTTAATGCCGTTTATGTTAATACAAGTTAAAAACATGCATCTGATCAGAGAAAAAACAAAGATAGTACAACCGCAAATTGATAACATCAAACAACGCGTAAGAGATGCGCAAACACAGGAGGAAAAACGTGAAGCTAATAGAGATTTGATGACCACTTATAAGCGTTATGACATTAATCCAATAAAAAGCGTTATCGGTTGTTTACCAATTTTAATACAGTTGCCCATATTATTTGGTTTAATCGTGACACTTAAATTTCCTAGCAGTGGTGGAATAGATCAATTCCCTCATTTTTTATGGTTCAATTTAACAAAACCTGATTTATGGATGTCATTAATTGCAGCTGCTATTTATTTCATACAACCTCTTGTAAATGCAATGCATTACCCTAAAAATCAACGCAAAACATATTATGTGATGATGATATTATCACCTATTTTTATAACTTACATATCTTTACATTCTGCAGCAGCACTTGGTTTGTATTGGACATTTAGTGGTTTGTTTTTAATTTTACAAATGCACTTTGCTCATTCATATTACAGTAAACAAGCAAAACAAGAGGCTTTAAAACTTGCGGATTCCCTCAATTAAACAAATATTGACTAAACAATGAGTCATGTTACTTTATTGAATTTTAAAATTCTTTCATTTACTTGTAATGAATTCAAAAATTTCTTTTACACATCGTTAGATGCTATAATATTTACAATTTGATAAACAAAGGGGGAAGATGTATGGAGTTTACAATAAGAGCATTAACTGAAGCAGATAAGTATGGTAAAGCACTTGTCCACTATGAAAGTTGGTTGGAAACTTATGACCATTTATCTAAAAATAATTACTTAGAAAACCTAGACAAAGCTCAATTTATCAGAAAGTCTTATTTGCACAATGTTCCGACATTAGTTGCCCTCGTCGAAAACGAAGTAGTAGGTTTCATATCTTATGGCAAAACGGAATCCTCATCTTCTTCTGACGACTGGAGTGAAATCTTCGCACTTTATTTATTGGAAGATTATCAGCGTCATATGATTGGTTATGCACTTACACAACGTGCCTTGGAATTATCTTATCCTGACAATGTAACCCTATGGGTAGTTGAAGAAAATAAAAATGCAATTCATTTTTATGAGCAAGTTGGATTTAAGTTGAGCAATGATAAACAAGCTACTTATTTTGGAAAAACTTATTATGAAGTTCGTATGAATTATTCAAGAAATGAACACGATTATTAAAATAACAAGTTACGACTTTATTACTACATTGTTTTACGCACTAAAAAAAGCAATGACACCCGCTATCATCATAGTATGTGTCACTGCTTTTTTATTTTAATATATGTTCTAAAAATAATTTAATGCGTTTCACCTAAAGCAATTTTAATGTCCTCATCTGATTCTATAATCGCTTTGAGAGCAGCTTCCAAGCCTTCTGCAATCGTTTGAATAGACATGGATGGTTTTTCAGGTTTGTCTGTGACTTGTTGAGGGATAAAAGGCACATGTATAAATCCAAATTTAATATTTGGAAATTGTGTTGCTTGTAAAAATCCAAGTTGATACAAAATATGATTACATACAAAAGTACCTGCTGTATTAGACAATCTCGCTGGTACCCCTGCAGACTTAATCGCCTCTGTCATACGTTTAACTGGTAAATTGGAAAAATATGCGGCATCGCCTGATGATTGAATAACTTCATCTATCGGCTGGTTACCTTCATTATCAGGTATACGCGCATCATCAATGTTTATACCTACACGTTCTGGCGTCAATTCAAATCTTCCACCTGCTTGTCCAATTGCCAATACAACATCATATTGTTCTTGTTTTAATTTATTAACTATAGTTTCTTTGCTTTTATTAAAAACTGTAGGTATTTCTATCTTATCAATCTGATGTGTTTCAATTTCATTTGGCAATAATTTAACAGCTTCCAATGCTGGATTAATCTCTTCTCCACCAAAAGGATCAAACCCTGTTACTAATATTTTCATCATTAACATCCCCTTTTCATTTTTTAATTTATACTTTTTACATTTTAAAACGCCCAAACATACATTAATCCTATATGCACCAAAATTAATATAAGTGCAATAGGCGCTTGCGCTTTAATCACACCGAATTCTCGTTTCATTTCTAATAAAGCAACTGGTAAAGTATTAAAATTAGCTGCCATAGGTGTCAATAATGTACCACAAAATCCACCAGTCATAGCCAGTGCACCGGCTATAACAGGATCTCCACCTTGTGCGATAACAAATGGAATACCGATACTTGCTGTGATAACGGTAAATGCAGCAAATGCATTACCCATTAACATTGTAAAAAGCACCATGCCAATAACATATGCTGCCGCACCTATAAGATGATTGCCCTCTGGTAAAAAAGAGGATATGCCTTTAGAAATAACATCCCCCACACCACTCACTGTAAAAAGTACGCCTAATGCAGCCAAGAACTGTGGTAGTATACCAACTGTTCCAATTTGTTGGGTTAGACGGTCACTGTCGTAAAGTATATATTTACCATTTGGCTTAATAACAATATATGCAGCAAGTAACCCTAATATCGAAGAAACACCTAAACCTATTGCTCCTCCTAATGGTGTCCAATTAGAAACGATAATCGCAGCTATAGCTAAAACAATAGCGGGGATAAATAATTTATTTCCATATTTTTGTGAACCCACGTTTCCCTGTGCTTCGTTGACATCTATAATATTTTTAATAACCACTTGTTTACATAGCGTTAATATTCCCATAACTATGATAAATATGCCATTGATTACGTTAGGTATATAAGGACCGGCAATAAATAAAATAGCTAATAAAATCCAAAATAAAGCTGTACCATATTTTTTGCTATTTGTTGATGCTTTTAACACGCGATATGCCGTATAAAGTAATTGTAAACCAATTAATATGTAAAATAGTTCTAAAATTTGATTTAATGTATGCTCACTCATGTCTTTCCACCTGCTTTTTACCATATTTCCGATCTAAATATTTATCAAATCTAATATTATTTATCCACACAATAAAAAAGACAATAACAGCTATAGGTAATGACGCTAATACAAGATCAATGGCATTCACTTTAATATCTAAAGACTGAAACGTACCAACCATTAACAATACACCCGCTGCCCCTACAAACAAATTTTGACCGAAGAAATTACCATAATTTTCCATCGCAGAAGTCTGCGCTTTAATCTTTTCGATATCCTTTTCGTCTACTTCATGTTCTTGCAAATGATAGCGTGTTCTTAACGCACCCTGTACCATTGGATTAATCAATGGACGTACAAACTGTGGATGTCCTCCGATACGTATTGATGCAACACCTGCTAATTCTCTAATGAATAAATAGATAGTCATCAATCGCCCACTCGTAACTTTATTCACCTTACCAATCATATTCGAGGCCTGCTTTTTTAAACCAAAACGCTCAATTAACCCCACCATAGGTAATGTTAAAATAAAAAGTGTAACTAAACGATTATCAACAAAAGCTTTTCCTAATGTTTCAAGAATAACGTACAAATTTAAACCTGATACAAGTCCCGTCGCTACAGCGGCGATTAAAATCACAGCAATCGTATCAATCTTGAATAAAAAACCAAGTACTATAATTAAAATTCCAATCAATTTTAACCATTCCATGTTATCTCCACCTTTCTTCTTTTATATTAAAGGTTTACTTTTTTTAATACAATGAATTTTCAGATAATTTTTATACCTTAACAACATAAACAAAAAAGTCCAAAACATCTTTTACATGTTTCAGACTTTTAATGACAACGGCTTATAAGCGATAAATTTTAATTTTTCATTTTTGGAAAATCACTTGAACATCTTTGTTAAAACGCGTGTATTATACTTATTCCTCTACTACGACATTAAAGTTCGCCATAATTCATACGTCTAAACACTTGCTATCTCATATCTTCATTCGCATTTAAAATGCTATAACCATTTTAAAGTGGCCTCCGCTTCATTACGAGAAGGTAGCAATGTTTCAATGATTAATAAAATCGTACATATCCATGCAATCACATTAAGTATGATGGCTATGCTATTGATTTGAATCAAATCAAATGAAATGTTCATAATAATAGACACAACTATAAGAATGATGGCAGAAGTTCTTCTTCTCCCTGCATCATAAAATCGTCGCAATGTTATAGCAAACATTGGTATAATCATTGCCAATACAAAAATCCCAACCAATATTGACAGGATTGTAGCAACAATAAAAGCACCTGAAATAAAAGCACCTGAAATAAAAGCAATAACACCAATAATAGCTACAATAAATATACTAACAATATGAATCAGCACCGGTGTCCAGAACTCTAATCTATTGGATTTACTTTGAAAATCTATATATTTTTTCCAAAAATCTTTATACGCCTCTATCATATTTGACACCCCATTTTTCAATTAAAGTTATTTAAACATTTATTATTCATAATAGCGTAATCGCACACCTTCTAACAAGTACTAGCTACATATCTAGTTTAAATATATGACTTAACTACTTTTTCTAGCACGACAGGTAATTCTATTAATGCGCTCTGCTTATGCAGACGCTCACTTAATTTATGAGCATCTTTGCCGATGGGTCCTATCAACAATGTAGGTGCACTGATGGCTTTTATTGATTCAAAAGGAATAGTGTATGTACGATTGAAATTTGGCGTATTTTGCTCATATATAACCATCTGTTCCATATCTCCATCAAACTTTAAATAACTCGTATCACTGATGCCATTAAAATAATATACTTGTTCACTACTACGCTGAAATTGTTCATTTAGTGTATGTTTCACTAATTCTATAGTTGAGGATACGTGCTTGTCGGATGAAGCATTAACAGCTGGATAATAAGGTGAAGCAAAAAATGTCACTACAGCTGGCGCTATATTCTTACATATTTGCATCAGCTTATCTGCAACATGAATATTCTGTAAATGTAACTCTGACGTTTCTTGAAGTGTTTGATCTATAAGATTAGTGATTGCTTCTTCACCGTACTGTTTAACAGCATATTGCTTAAGTTGCTCATATGTCAGAACATTAATTTTTTTATCGAATTGGTAATCTTCTGTTTCTAATACAGATAGCCAATCCGATTCACAACGCTCAACAGCAGTGATGACCGTATTTATGAATTCTCTAAAAACATCTTTAGGTGTTTTGTTAAATAGAAAGAAGTTAAATAATCCTATGGTTTTGTATGGCGTTTGCACATCATATGTATCTTTAATATCTTTCATCATTAATGTTACAGGTACAGGTGTGGATTCATTTTCAAAATGTTCTTTTAGCTGTGTGTTATATTCTACCGCTTGTGTAATATAACTCATCATAAAGTTAGCACTCAAACCTTCAAGAGGCTGACCGACATGTGTTTCCTTTCCATAACACAGTACTGCTGGCATGATTTTACCAATTGATCCTGAATATATATAATGTTTTTCATCTGAAGTAGCTTGCTGAAAAGTAGGTTCACTATTCAAATGTAATTGTATATCTAAATCGTAGTTAGCTTTTAATTCTGCTAATTTTTCTACCGCTTTTCTCATACCAGAAGAATTTACTTCCTCGTCTGGAACCGTAACTAAAATCAAATTAATATCCCATTGTTCAATGGATGCTAATTCAATTAAAGACATATGCAACATGAGACCTGCTTTCATATCCATAATCCCACGACCAAATAAGTAATCTTCACTAAGTAAGTCTTCTACAGCCCCTTTATCTAAATAATTTTGGTTTTCTAAAAAATACTGCTTTAATTTATCAGGATTACAAGCTAAATCATGAGCTAAACCAAATTCCGACACATCGACCGTATCATAATGACTAACAAGTACAATAGTTTTACCGGATTGGGAACCCTGATAAAAAGCAATTAATGCTTCTTTATCATCATCCGTTAGTATTTTTTGAATTTGATTGGGATTGGTCTTAAAATATTTAAGTTGAAATAACAATTGGTTTACCAGATTAGGGAATGTTTTCTCTCCTTGTGTATTCGTAATTGATTGGTGATTTACAAGTTGTTTTAGTAAAGTTAAACGATCTTGTTCATTTTGCCATAAAGTTTGCATCAATCCAGACCTCCTTGTAAGCGTTTACTAAATTATAATATGATTTCCCAATGATAACCAATAATTTTACTGTACATTTCAAACTAATTTACGCATATGAGGTTTGTCTATATCCTAATTTTTTCATATATACTACTCTAAAAAATGCACCCTTCTATGCTTGATGCTTAATCTAGCATAGAGGATGCATTTCATTTTGTTATTTACTTCAAAAATCTTATTACCATAACTAATTATTAAATTGCTTTTTCGGAACTAATAACCATACAAATACAAATGCAATGATTGCTAATGCAGCATTAAACCACAGTCCATACATGGCACCAACATGAATATTGTCACGAGCTGACATAATCGTAAATATTGTCCCTGAAATAGCTACGCCAAATGAGTTACCAAGTGAAGATGCCATTTTATATACACCAGACGCGACACCTACCTTATCTTCTGGCGCAGTAGTAACAGCTGTATCTGTTGAAGGTGTGGCATACATACCTAAGCCTACACCATAAATTAAGTAACCTAACACACAACTGATGACATAAACAGGCGTAGGTAAAAAGGTTAACGAGATTAATAGAATCCCTATCGCATTAAGCCCTGCACCTATAAGCATTGGTTTTTTAGGACCGACTTCCTGTAGAATTTTTTCTCCGACTCTAATCATGATTAAAACAGCTACTAAATAAGTAATAGTCATCATACCAGATTGGAATGAGGTGAAATGTAATCCCGATTGAAAATAAGTATTCGCAACAATAAGCGTTCCTGCTACAGCATTTAGTAAAAAGTTTGACACTGTAGCACCACTGTATGCTTTATGTTTAAAAAGTTTAAAATCTATCAATGGGTTTTTAACTTTGTTTTCAAATAATATAAATACAATAATTGAAATGATGAATATCACAATTAACATCAAAATAAGCGGTGAAAAGAAACCATAATTTGAAGATTGTGTAATGATTAAATTGACACTCAGCATTGCAACTATTAATATAATTAGCCCTACAAAATCAAATTTGGCACGTTTTGATGCCTCGGTTTGAACGGCTTTCGTTTCTGGCGTGTGTTTGATTAAATACATAGACACTAAAGCTACTATTATTGAAATAATAAATATAGATCGCCATCCTACAAAGGTAGCCATGATGCCACCAAAAAACGAACAAATTCCAGTACCACCCCATGAACCGATAGACCAGTAACTTAACGCACGTTGTCGCCTTCTTCCAATATAGTATTCATTTATAATTGCTAATGTCGAAGGCATGATACATGCTGCAGATAGCCCCTGTATTGCTCTCCCAAGTACTAACAAAGGGACAAATCCTGGAATGATAATAAGTAATGATCCAAGAACGCTTAAAGTCAAACCGATATAAGTCATTTTGACCCTACCATATCGATCTGCAAGTCCTCCTGTACCTACAACAAACAAACCACATAATAATGCGGTTAAACTTACGGCTACGTTAATCGTTCCATAACTAGTTGTGAAAGATGTTTCTAATGCAGGAACGATATTAACGAGCGATTGAGCAAACAACCAAAATGTTATTACGCTTAAAAAAATACCTAAAAGAAGTCTGTTATCTCCTTCAAATGGTTGTTCTGATTCCATATTATTTTGCCTCCTAAATCCCCGTAAAACAACCATAATCATTATTAATGATTTAACTTGTCCAGCTCCAAAACATTTTCTCTTGCCTTATAATAATGATTACATGGTAAACATGACTTTTTAAAATTCAAAACATTTTTTAAAAAAGTCAATAAGATAAAAATAACATTTACTTCAATTTATTGCTAAAAAAAGAGCACGCAAAGTGTATTAAGTAACTTTTTAATTATTCCACAAAATATATTGATAGCGTTTAGAAATTTTATTTTTTCTATAAGAATAATTAATACATAATCAAAATTATGTATTATACTAGATAGACAAATTATCTATAAAGGTGTATGAGATGTTAAATTTATTTATTTTATTACTAGAACGTGTAGGTCTTATTATTATTATCGCTTATATATTAATGAATATTAATCACTTTAAAACAATGATGAATCAAAGAGATAAACGAAGTTCACAATGGCAGCTCATCATCATTTTCGGGTGTTTCTCTATGATTTCAAACTTCACAGGTATACAAATCAATGGCAATGAAGTCGTTAATGGTAGCGTCTATAATCACTTAGATCCTGAGGCTTCTCTCGCAAATACGCGCGTACTTACCATAGGTGTTTCAGGGTTAATCGGAGGACCATTCGTCGCTATTTTTGTCGCAATGATTTCAGGCATTTATCGTGTTTATATTGGTGGTGCTGATGCTTATATTTATCTGATTTCATCTATATTTATTGCGCTAGTATCCGGTTATTTTGGTTATAGAGCAATGCGTGCACGTCAGTATCCTACCATAGTTAAAGGTACTATCATTGGAGGTACTACAGAAGTTATTCAAATGATTTGTATCTTAATCTTTTCTGATAATACGGAGCATGCTTGGTCACTAGTTAAATTAATTGCTTTACCTATGATTTCAATCAACTCAATCGGTACAGCAATTTTTTTATCAATTATATTATCGACAATCAAACAAGAAGAAGAAACACGTGCTATTCAAACACATGATGTTTTACAACTGGCAAATGAAACATTACCATTTTTCCGCTCAGGATTAAATGAACATTCTGCCAAACAAGCAGCTACCATTATTTTAGATCTTATGCGTGTTTCGGCAGTCGCTATCACTAATCGTAAAGATATATTAACGCATGTAGGTGCAGCAAGTGATCATCATGTTGCCCAAAAACAAATCATTACCAATCTTTCAAAACAGGCAATACAAGCAGGTACTTTAAAAGAAGCATATTCAAGGGAAGATATTGGTTGCAATCATCCTGAATGCCCGCTTGAAGCAGCCATTGTCGTTCCATTAAGAGTCAAGAATGATGTTATTGGTACTTTAAAACTATATTTTACTAATAGGCACGATGTTTCTCATTCCGACAAACAGTTAGCATCTGGTCTTGCAGAGATATTTTCTAGTCAACTTGAATTAGGTCAAGTTGAAACACAAAGCGCTTTAGTTAGAGATGCCGAAATCAAATCACTACAAGCACAAGTAAATCCGCACTTCTTTTTCAATGCCATTAACACAATTTCTGCCTTAGTCAGAATTGATAGTGAAAAAGCAAGAAAGTTACTGTTACAGCTCAGCCAATTTTTCCGCTCAAATTTACAAGGTGCACGTAACAATACGATTTCACTTGAAAAGGAATTGCAACAAGTTGAGGCTTATTTATCATTGGAACAAGCACGTTATCCAGACCGTTTTGATGTTTCATTCAATATTGAAGATTCATGTTATGGTGCACTTGTACCACCATTTGCAATACAAATACTTATAGAAAATGCCATCAAACATGCCTTTAAAAACCGTAAATATAACAATCGTATTATCGTAACCGCTTATAAAACAGCAGATGGATTATATATATCAGTTGAAGATAATGGTTCAGGAATCCCTGATGATAAAATTAATAATATAGGTAAAACACGTGTTTATTCTGATTTAGGCACAGGTAGCGCCTTAGAGAATTTAAATCACAGATTAGAAGGCTTATTTGGCATTACAGCTAAAATGCATATTCATTCCGGCAAAGAAGGTACCAACGTAAGTTATACTATTCCATTTTTCATAAGAGAGGACGAAAAACATTGAAAGCAATTATTGTAGATGATGAACCTTTAGCGCGTAACGAACTTCATTACTTATTAAATGAAATTCGTACGTTTGATGTAATTAATGAAGCAGAAAATGTTTCAGAAACATTAGAACTCTTACTTTATGATCGTTATGATTTAATTTTTTTAGATATTAATTTAATGGAAGAGAGTGGACTCGATTTAGCAAATAAAATTAACAAAATGCAAAACCCACCACATATTATTTTTGCGACGGCACATGATACTTTCGCCGTTAAAGCTTTTGAGCTAGATGCGACGGATTATATTTTAAAACCATTCGAACAAAAACGTATTGCACAGGCCATCCATAAAGTTGAAACAGCGCTCGATCACGATACTTATAAACAAGCAAATGATGTCAGCCAGCATCAAAATGATGCACACAAAGAAAATACGCCAACTTCACAAATGGTTTTACCTATTGAAGTAGATGAGCGTATTCATATCATTAATTTAGAAGATATTATTGCTATTTCTGTTAATAACGGTATTACTACGATCAACACCTTACAAGAAAATTATCATACAACTGAACCACTTAACCATTACGAAAAAAAAATTGCGGATCCTTTGTTTATGAGAATTCACCGTGCCACGCTTGTTAATAAAGTACACATACAAACAATAGAACATTGGTTTAACTATACCTATCAACTTACGATGACAAATGCATTAAAATTCCAAGTCAGTCGCTCATATATGAAAACGTTCAAGCAGAATATGGGCTTACTTTGAATGTCACACCGTAATTAATGCAACTCAGTATATACGTTTCGTAATTCACCTTTAAAACGACTAGTAGCAACCGTTTTCATATTATAATTAACTCAAGATTAATTCGGGAGGAAATACATTATGGAAACAAACAAAAAACAAGCTGAGAAGCAGCCTAGTCATTCAAAAACGTATAACTTTTTTCATCAAGTACTAGTGTTGGCAATCATCATGCTTTTATCAAATATTATCGAAAGTTTCATGCCTATTCCAATGCCAGCATCAGTGATAGGTCTAGTCTTATTATTTATCGCTTTATGTACAGGGATTGTTAAACTTGGGGAAGTTGAAAAAGTGGGTACGACGCTAACAAATAATATCGGTTTCTTATTTGTACCTGCAGGTATTTCAGTTATTAATTCTTTAGGCGTATTAAGCCAAAGTCCGATCTTGATTATATTGCTAATTCTCATTTCTACAATCTTATTATTACTATGCACAGGATTTTTCTCACAAATGTTAATTACAAAATCATTTATACCTAAGAAAAGAAAACCTAAACAGTTAGCGGAGGAAAAATTATGATTGAACATTTAGGCATTAACACACCATATTTTGGAATTTTATTATCTATTATACCTTTTATCGTAGCAACGATATTATTCAAGAAGACGAATGGCTTCTTTTTATTTACACCATTATTTGTCAGCATGGTCTTCGGTATAGCATTTCTAAAGTTAACAGGTATAGATTATGCAAATTATAAAATCGGTGGCGACATCATCAATTTCTTTTTAGAACCTGCAACTATCTGTTTTGCGATTCCTTTATATAAAAGACGTGACGTACTTAAGAAATATTGGAAACAAATCCTTGGTGGTATTGCTTTCGGAACGACAGCTGCTTTGGTATTTATCTATTTCATTGCAAGTGCTTTCCAATTTTCAAATGAAATCATTGCATCTATGTTACCACAAGGTGCTACCACTGCCATTGCTTTACCAGTATCAGCCGATATTGGTGGTATTAAAGAACTAACATCATTGGCAGTAATCTTAAATGGTGTCATTATTTATGCTTTAGGTTCCAAACTCATTAAATTATTTAACATTACAAACCCTATTGCTCGTGGGCTCGCACTTGGTACAAGTGGCCATTCATTAGGAGTGTCATCTGCACAAGAATTTGGTGAGACAGAAGCTTCAATGGCCTCTATTTCACTAGTAATCGTAGGTGTAATCGTAGTCGTTGTTGCACCAATTTTAGCAACAGTCTTACTATAATATCTAAAATCACAACGATAAAAAGTTAGAACATAAACAATGCTTGCTCAAGCTTAAGCGTCAATTTCTATGATAAATATAGAAGTTGACGTTTTCTTTAGTTTTATGAAACCTAAAATTTTCTCCCCCCGTTTTTTCTTATATTTAATACAGTTTAATTAAATATAAATGTTTATATCATTTTATATACGTTTTGAAATTTTTTAAAAATTAACGTTACATGTTTCCCGAAAGATTTTACTTTACATAGAATATAATTTTTAACAATTATCAGAAAATTAAAATAACATCCTTTTATATCCTTGTATTTTGATAAGAATTATAGTACTATGCATTTATTATAAACATTGGAGGTTCTATTAAATGACATTATATTTACTCGAAGCAAATAATCTTGATTTCGCAAAGTCTAAAAAAGACTTAGAAGATAAAGCAGCAAAACTCACTACTGGTGAAGTACCAACACTAATTGAAGTACAAGCAACAGAAGATTTAACACATGGCTATTTTATTGTAGAAGCGAATAGTGATACAGAAGCTAAACAATTTCTTGAAGATGCATCTATCAACATTAATTTAGTTAAAGAAGTGCGTTTAGTAGGTAAAGACTTAGAAGAAGTTAAAAAAGGTGATGCACACGTTGATTATCTTGTTACGTGGAACATCCCAGAAGGTATCACAATGGATCAATATTTAGCGCGTAAAAAGAAAAATTCTGTCCACTATGAAGAAGTCCCTGAAGTTCAATTCCAACGTACTTATGTATGTGAAGATATGTCAAAATGTATCTGCTTATATGATGCACCTGATGAAGACGCCGTTCGTCGTGCAAGAAAAGCTGTAGATACACCTATTGATGATATTGAAAAATTATAACTAAACTTTCTCTTTATATTTATAATTCCATAGGTTTAGTTAGCAAAAGTTATTTATAAGTATGTATCATACTCGTCACACCATTGCTAGCTAACAATCTTATTTAAGCTAAAAATTGGGGTAAACTTATAAATAACCTAAACACTATTCAAGGAGCGGCAATATGAAATCAAATGATACATTTTAGATTTCTGCCGCTTTTTTTTCATCAAAAAAACATATTAATTAGATAGGAATAATAGAGGTGTTGCCATGATTCGCATTAATCACATCCAACATCAATTTGGAGACCATCGTGTTATCGATGATTTTAATTTAAATATTGAAAAAGGTAAAATAGTTACTTTTCTAGGTAAAAGTGGTTGTGGAAAGTCTACCATGTTAAACATTATAGGCGGATTTTTAACACCTTCGTCAGGTACTGTTAAAATTGAAGATCAATTAAAACAAAATCCATCACCTGATTGTTTAATGATTTTTCAGCATCATAATTTACTGCCGTGGAAAAACATTAATGACAACATTCGTTTAGGATTAAATCGCGAAATGAGTGATGATGAAATCAATAATTATTTAAAATATGTTGATTTAGATCATAAAGGAAAGACGTTTCCAGAGCAATTATCTGGAGGAATGAAAC
Source organism: Staphylococcus ureilyticus (assembly GCF_025558845.1). Taxonomy (NCBI): domain Bacteria; kingdom Bacillati; phylum Bacillota; class Bacilli; order Caryophanales; family Staphylococcaceae; genus Staphylococcus; species Staphylococcus ureilyticus. Next base: position 2,093,001 of record NZ_CP094825.1, read on the forward strand.
AACGCGTAGCACTTTGCCGTGCACAAGTCCATCAACCCAAAGTCATATTGATGGATGAACCATTAGGCGCACTGGATGCTTTTACACGTTATAAATTACAAGATCAACTTGTACAACTCCAAAAACAATCTACAGCTACGATTATATTAGTTACGCATGACATTGATGAAGCCATTTACCTTTCTGATCACATTATCTTACTCGGCGATGGCTGTAATATTATAAGCCAATATTCAATTGAACAATCACATCCGAGAAATAGAAATGATAGTTATTTATTAACTTTAAGAAATAATATTATGGAAAAATTCGCATTAAACCACCATCAAGCAGAACCTGAATATTACATATAAGGAGTTGTAACTATTGAAAAAAATAATCATCTTTCCAATAATTATGATCCTTATACTAAGTGCATGTAATAATCAATCTATACAGAAGAATAATCAACATAATCAACCGCAAAAGACTTTAAAAATTGGTTATTTGCCAATTACACATTCTGCTAACTTAATGATGACTCAAAAAGTAAAAGCACAAGCTAAACATAATGGTTATAAATTAAAATTAATTAAGTTTAATAATTGGCCAGATCTTATGGATGCATTAAATAGTGGGAGAATTGATGGCGCATCAACCTTAATAGAATTAGCTATGAAATCTAAACAAAAGGGTGCTGATATTAAAGCAGTTGCGCTAGGACACCACGAAGGTAACGTCATTATGGGACAAAAAGGTGAAACGGTAAACAATTTTAATAATGAGCATCAATATCGATTTGCCATCCCTCATCGTTATTCAACGCACTACTTATTATTGGAAGAAATGAGAAAACAATTAAATTTGAATGCTCAAACATTCAGTTATCATGAAATGGCTCCAGCAGAAATGCCAGCTGCCCTAAATGAACATAGAATTTCTGGATATTCTGTGGCCGAACCATTTGGCGCATTAGGAGAAAAGTTAGGCAAAGGAAAAACTTTAAAACATGGTAATGAAGTGATTCCCGATGCATACTGTTGTGCTTTAGTACTTAGAACTGACTTAATAAAAGATCAAAAACATGTTGCTCAAAGTTTTATATCTGATTATAAAAAAGCTGGATATCGAATGAATGATAAATCACAAAGTGTTGATATTATGTCTAAGCACTTTAAACAAGATCGAAAAGTATTGGAACAATCCGCAGAATGGACATCATATGGCAATTTATCAATTAATGAAGATGGTTATCAAAAAATTACACAGTTGATTAACCAACATCAACTTTTCGAAACACCATCTTATAAATCATTCGTTGATCCAACATTGTATAAGGAGGCATAAGCAGCATGTCAGGTAATTTAATTAAAAAGCAAACTTTACCTATACTAACATTTATACTTTTCTTATTTATTTGGCAATGTGTCATTTGGATTGGAGATTATAAACCGATATTACTCCCAGGTCCTATCCTAGTAGCACAGAGCATTTGGCATTTTATTATTACCGGGGAAATATTTACCCATCTGGGCATCAGTTTATTTCGATTCTTTATTGGATTTAGTATCGCTATTTTAATTGGTGTCCCAACAGGTTTTATTTTAGGTCGAAGCACCTTATTGCACACTGCAATAGAACCGTTATTTCAACTTATACGACCTATTTCACCTATAGCTTGGTCGCCATTTGTTGTTTTATGGTTTGTTATTGGCAGTTTACCAGCAATGGCTATCATCTTTATCGCTGCTTTTTTCCCGATTGTATTTAGTACGATTAAAGGCGTTAGGAATGTTGAGCCACAATACTTAAAAATTGCGTCAAATATGAATTTAAGTGGTTGGACGTTATATCGTAACATCTTATTCCCCGCTTCATTTAAACATATTATGGCTGGTATTCACATGGCAGTGGGAACAAGTTGGATTTTCTTAGTTTCAGGTGAAATGATTGGAGCCCAATCTGGACTAGGATTTTTAATCGTAGATGCGCGTAATATGTTAAATTTAGAAGATGTATTATCAGCGATCTTCTTTATTGGACTCTTTGGATTTTTGATAGATAGAATAATTAGTTATTTAGAAAAATTAATTTTAATCAGATTTGGAGAATAAAGGAGTAATTTATATGACTTTACAAAAACGTATTGAAACAGAATTAGATCCCTATGTTATTGAAATTGATGAAGGGAGTTATTACCCACGACCATTCATTCAAGGCTTATTTAGAGATGGCTATTTTTCTGAAAATGACTTAAAAAATAATCTAGAAGTCATTGAAGAAGTCTCAAAATCCTGCTTAACTACAGGTTTTTGTCTATGGTGTCAATTAGCATTTTCAACTTATTTACAACACGCAAATCAACCACATTTAAATAAAACTTTACAGCAACAGTTGTTAAATGGAGAAATTTTAGGAGCAACAGGTTTATCTAACCCTATGAAATCTTTTAACGATTTAGAATCATTCAATTTAACACATCATTATAATGACAACACATTAATTATTAATGGCAAATTACCTGCAATAAGTAATATTGCGTCTGATCATTATTTTGGAGCAATTTCTAAAGCAAATGATACAGATGAGTTAGTGATGTTTATTGTAAAAGCGAATCAAAAAGGTATAACTTTAGATGAAAAATCAAATTTCTTAGGTGTCAATGGGTCGGCTACATTTGCTATTGAAATGAAAAACGTAGAGATTCCTGAATCACAAATTATAACAAAAGAAGCAAAAAGTTTTGCTTCTGCCATTCGACCACAATTTGTAGCTTTACAAATTCCTATAGCGCTCGGTTCAATCAGAGCTTCGTTAGATTTAATTCATAAATTTTCTGACGCACAAAATGGCATCAATAAATACTTAGAATTCGATATCAATGCGTATGAAAACCAATATAAACAGCTTAAAAACGCGTTTTATCATATTATTGAAAACGATGATTTAGACGATAATTTTGCTGAACTGATCAAAATTAAAAAAGAAGCTGGTTACCTATTATTAGAAGTAAATCAAGCTTCGATGGTAAACGGTGGTTCTAGAGCATATTCTCCACGTGCGCCACAAGCTCGTAAATTGAAAGAAGGTTTCTTTTTTGCTGCACTTACACCTACATTGAGACATTTAGGAAAATTAGAAGAAGAATACCGCACTACAGTTTAGTAAACGAGTATAGATGGAAAATCAAAATCATCGAAACATAATGACGACATCAAAAATTCGACAATGATATAAAATGATCGTCTAATATAAAAATAAATGGCTAATCCCTATCATCATCAAGTGGATTAGCCATTTTGTATTTAAATTGATTTCGTCGTCTCGACTTTAAACGTTACTCAGTGATATGAGTCAGCATATATTACCCTTTTACTAACCAGTCTATAGCACGTTTGATAGCATAGTCCCAATAAGCATAATCATGCTCACCTGGCCCATCCTCAAAACAATATGAAATTTGCTTTTCATCTAGATATTTAATAAATTTTTTATTATCTTCATGTAGTGCATCTTCTGTACCACACATAATTAATAAATCTGGTATCTCTTTACCTTGTTGAATTGCCTGGTCAACTAAATAATATGGGTCTAAGTCATTACCTGTAGCATTTTTTGAAACACCTGCAATTGCTTCTCCAGAATAATCGTACCAATCATAATCCATGAACGTCTGAGCATCATATACTGCCGATAAGGGACAAGCCTTTGCAAATCGATGTCCCTCAGCTAATGCAAACTTGATTGTTCCGTAACCTCCCATGGAATGACCAGCGATAAAATTATCTTCTCTCTTTTGTGACAAAGGTAAAATTTGATGTGCATAATCAAGTACTTCTAGCACATAATCATAATACTTATGACCAAAAACCATATTACTATAACCACTGTGATCTGCATTAGGCATAATAACTGCAAGTTGATGCTCATTCGCATAGCGCTCTATATTTGTGTAACGCATATACGAAGTTTCATCACTAGACAAACCATGCAGTAATAATAGTGTTTTTAGTGGTTTAGGCTGTGTACCTTTTTTGAAATAACTTTCATCCTCTGGAAGAATTACCATAAAATGATGATGCATACCTATTGTCTTTGAATTGTAATTAATCGATAATAGTGCCAATGATTTCACGACCTTCTATTCATTAATACTTTGCGGCTTAGTTTTACCTCTTTTTTCTGCTTTATGTGCAGGATCTAAACGTTTCTCCAATAATCTTAAACCGACATCTATAATAATAGCGATTAATGCGATTGGTATCGCACCAGCTAAGATAAACGTTGTACCATCTGTAGCGTTTGTTCCTCGGATAACGATGTCACCTAATGTAGGTGCACCAATAAATGAACCAACTGCTACAACACCAATTGCAACAACCAGTGCAATTCTTAATCCACCTAATATGACTGAGAGTGATAAAGGTAACTCAATCATTCTTAATACTTGATTTCGCGTCATACCCATACCTTTACCAGCATCTTTAATATTCGCATCAACACCCATTATACCTGTATAAGTATTTTTTATAATCGGTAATAGCGCATATAAAAATACTGTTACCACGACTGTAGTAGTACCTAATCCCATGACAAGCATGAGTATCGCTAACATTGCAATAACCGGAACGGTTTGAATAATATTCGCGATAGTAATAATAACACCAGAAAACTTACTATATCTTGCAATTATGATACCAATTGGAATACCAACAATAGATGCAAAGAGTACACCGTAAACAGACATTAATAAGTGTTTTAAAAATAAATCCCAAAGGTAGCCATAGTTGACTGAATAATATTCTACTAATTGTTGTAATAAATTACCTTCCATTAGTTTTGACCACCTTTCTTATCATTTTCAAAATAATTATGTTTTTTTAAGAAGTTCTCAGCAACGACTGCTGGCTCTTGTCCTTCACCATCTGCTTGATAATTAAGTTTTTGCATTTCAGATGTCGAAACTTTTTTGTCTAGTTTATTGATGATTGGTTTTAACTCTGGATGTTTATCTAACAATTCATTCGTAGCAACCGCACTTGCATCATATGGTGGGAAAAATTGTTTATCATCCTTTAAAACTTTTAAGTCATATGCTGCAATACGTCCATCCGTTGAATAACCTACAGCTACATCTAAATTATTAGAGTTTAATGCATCATATACTAAACCAATTTGCATTGGTCTGATAGTATCAAATTTAAAACCATATTCTTTTGTAAATCCAGGATAACCGTCACCTTCACGGTTTAACCAAGAACTATCTACACCGAGTTTAAGTTCAGGATGCTTTTTCAAATCAGATACAGTTTCTAAATTATATTTTTCTGCTGTTTCCTTAGTGACCATAAATGCGTATGTGTTAGCAAAACCGTAAGAGTTAAAGAAGGTTTGGTCGAATTTTTTTTGGAAACCATCTTGAGTTGCTTCCATAGCTTTTTTAGGATCTTTAATTGGATCTTCATTTAAGGCACCAGTTAAATCAGTACCATTATATCTAGCACCTGACATATTCGCGTCACCATTTACTAACGCATTGTGTTGAATGGTACTTGATCCTAAATTATTAATTAAAGTGGGTTTAATTTCACCATTTGTATCGTGTTCTATTAACAGTCTCAACATATGAGACATAATTTGTGATTCACTTGTTGCAAGTGCTGTGATTTTAATATCTTGTTCTGAACTGTTGCTACCTAATCCTGGTAAACTACATCCAGATAAGACCGTCAGACACAACACAAGCACAATACAATATTGTTTCAATTTCTTCATAATGTCCTCCTTAAATTATCTGGATACTTTTAACCCCTTAGGTACAGCCCATCTTTCTACTAGTGACAGTAGGAAATCTACGATCAATGCTAAAGCAGTCACTAATACTGCTGCACTTACAATCATTAATGGGTCATACAAGTTTAATCCATTAAATACAAAATCACCTAAACCACCTGCGCCTACATAACTGGCTAAAGTTGCCCAACTAATTACGTAAACAGAAGATAAACGAATACCTCCTAGTATAAGCGGTAAGGCTAACGGTAATTCCACATCTTTCATTAATTGAAAACGTGTCATACCCATACTTGTGCCTGCTTCTTTAATGTTATCATCTATGTTTTGAACACCTAATACAGTATTGTTTAAGATTGGCAATAATACATAAATAAACAAAGCTACAATTGCAGGTAATTTACCCACACCAAAGATTGGAATCATGACTGCTAACACTGCTAATGTTGGTATCGTTTGTAACACACCAGCAATAGTTAGCACAATATTAGATGTTCTTTTCATTTTTGATAATAAAATACCCAATGGTACAGCGATGACGATAGCAATTAACAAAGCGATGATTGAGATATAGAAATGTTCAACGGTTTTTGATATCAGTTGACCACCATACTGCTCTACAAAATCTTTCATTACTTATCAGCTCCTACATTATCGGGCTCAACAATAGCATTTTTTTGTGCACTAACATCTTCGTCTAACTCGCCCCAAATACTATCGTAAACGATGTCAACTAAGTTTGCTCTTGTAACTAGTCCAATCAATGTCTCTTCATCACTATCTACAACTGGTACATTTCTTACATTTCGTTTTAATATCGTACGCACCGTATCTTGTAATTTACTATCTACTCTTACTCTGTATATATCACGTTGCATCGTGTCAATAAGTTCTTTATGAGCTCGTAAGCCTTGGTTAATATCTTCTATATCTAAATATCCAAGTAATCTATCATTATTACCTACGACAAATAACGTATCGACACGTCGGTCTCTCATAACCTTAACCGCTTCATTTAATGAACTATCTGCATGTACAGTTACTGGTCGGATCATTGCATCTTTGACGGTTCTCATATTAGGTCTATCTTGAATCAATCTATTTTGACCGATAAAGTCACGTACGAAATCGTTTGCAGGATGTCGTAAAATATTATCTGGTGTATCATATTGAACAACATTCCCTTCAGACATAATACAAATTTTATCTGCCAATTTAATCGCTTCATCCATATCATGTGTGACAAAAATAAATGTTTTACCTAATTTTTGTTGCAGTTCTTTAACCAAATCCTGTAATGTATCTCTCGTAATTGGATCTAACGCACCGAATGGCTCATCCATTAAAATAACATCTTGTTCAGCTGCTAAAGCACGCACAACACCAATACGTTGTTGCTGTCCTCCAGACAATTGTGAAGGATATCTATCTAAGTATTCTTCTGGTAAATCTACTAATTTTATCAATTCTTTAGCTTTTTTCTCTTTCTTTTCATCAGACCATTTTAATAATTTAGGTACTAAGACTATATTCTCTTTAATGGTCATATGAGGCATTAGGCCAATTTGCTGAATCACATAACCAATTTTTCTACGTAATTCAACGGCGTTCATTTTGCGCACATTTTTACCATTGATTGCAATTTCGCCTTCTGTAGCTTCTATCATTCTATTTATCATTCTTAAAGCAGTGGTCTTCCCACTCCCACTTGTACCGATAAACGCTATAAATTCACCAGATTCGATTTCCAATGATATATTATCTACAGCTTTTTTTGTGCCACCATAGACTTTAGATAAGTTTTTTATACTTAACATGTGTTAATTCCTTTCTATTTTTGTATTTTCATTTAACATTTCATTTATAAATATAGGGCTAACTGTGGATGTTATACAAATCCGAAAATAAGTAAAAACATGTAGCACAACTAGCCCTACTTTGTTCATGTGTTGGTCAAAAATATCAATTTTGACTAATTTTTTTCATCCTATATCTATTAAGATAACTCAACAAATGAAAATAAACAATTTATAACCTTAAGTTTTGTTAATTAAACTATTGAAATTAATTGTCAATTCAATAGCTCAAAACAATGTTTCAAAAATATTATTTTCGTTTTATGCCAATCAGTCGACCTAATTCTTTTGGCGCTTCATGAATTGTTCCAACTTTAGCATAATCATCTATAGCATTTTTTATTTGTTCAGGGAAAGCTGCAGGTCTGCCTATTGTAGTGTCCATGCCCATAAGCATTACTTCATATGTTGCACAACGGTTATTTTGAGCATCTACTAAAGTCATAAAAACGTGTAAACGCTTGGCATCATAATCATATAGACTTACGTTCACAGTAATAAGCTCAGCTACGCTTATTTCTTTTAAATACACTACATGATTTTCTAAAGTGAACACTGTATAATTCAATTTTTTAATTGTACTCACATCTAAGCCTAGTGATGCCAACCATGCATCTGTGGCATCACTAAATACTCGATTATATTCAGCATCATTCATGTGCTGATTATGATCGACCCAAATATCTTTAACAGTGGTTTGATATTGAAATTGAGTCATATGAACCTCCAATTATTTAATACCCTTTTTCATTGATGCAGTGTCTTCTGGCCAATATGCTTCAGCTAATTCTTTCACTTTAACTAGGAATTCATTACGCTTTTGATCTAATTCTGACATCGTTTGCCCTTGTGAAGCCGTTTCACAACCATTTACCACATTATCATATAAATCCTGAGTTAGTTCAGGCGCAATTAATTTTGTCCATGGTTTCTTCAGTGCTGGACCAAATTGTTTCAACATATGACGCATGCCGCCTTCTCCTCCAGCAAGATGGAATGTCATAAATGGTCCATACTGTGCATAACGTAAACCTGCTGCATGGGTAAATGCTTTATCTACTTCTTCAGTAGTTGCTATTCCTTCATTAACAATGTGTAATGATTCTCGCCATAGTGCCTCCATCAATCTATCTGCGATGTGTCCTTCAATTTCATGTCTGACATGTAGCACATCCATACCAATGCTTTCGTACACTTTTTCTGATTCTACTGTGACAGCTTCAGTTGTTTCTTTACCAGGTACAATTTCAACTAATGGCAAAATGTATACTGGGTGAAACGGATGTGCAACAACCAAACGTTCAGGATGTTTTAAATTTTGTTGTAATTCTGAAGGCATAATGCCAGAAGTACTAGAACCAATAATGGCATCCTGACGTGCATAGGTATCGATTTCAGATAATACCTGTGCTTTTAGTTCTTCAATTTCTGGAACATTTTCTTGAATATGATCTGCATCTTTAACAGCCTCTTCTAAGCTTACCGTAAACGATAAATTCTCTAAAGATGCACCCTCTGCTAAACCTTGTTGCTCAGCATATGGCCAGTTTTGTTTCACTTGTTTTAACATGCTTTCATAAGCACCTTCACTGGGATCTGTCGCAATTACTTCGTGACCATGCGCTAAAATACGCGTAATCCAACCACTACCTATAACGCCCGTACCTACAACTGCAAATTTCATTATTTGCCTCCTTTAGGATCTCTAAGTTGGTATTGCTCACGCGCTTCAGCCGGTGTCATTGGCTCTATATCTAATGTTTTTAGTATTTCAACTGCACGTTCAACTAGTTGTTCATTTGAAGCTTTAACACCTTTTGATAAATACAAGTTATCTTCTAAACCTACGCGGACATTTCCACCACGTTTCGCCGCTTCTTCTACAGTAGGTAGTTGCATTCTCCCAATACCAAAAGCTGACCAATGTGCATTTTCAGGAATACGTGTTTTAAAATATTCAATTGTCTCTGCATCGTTTTCAGCACCCCATGGAATACCTAGACAGAATTGGAACATGGGTTCGCCTTCAATGAGACCTTCATTAATTAATTGTTTTGCAAATGAAATATGCCCACTATCAAAGCATTCTAATTCAGGTTTTACACCTGCATCTTTTACTAATTGTGCTTGTTTTCTTAACCAATCAGCTGGGCTTAAGTAAACAGCGTCACCCATATTCACACTACCACAATCAAGTGTGCACATTTCTGGTAATAATGCGCCAATCGCTTCATGTCTTTCTTCAGGTGTTTGCATATCTGAACCTTCACCTGCTGTATATGGATCTTCTAGGTTAGGGATAAAATCTCCGCCACCACCTGAAGTAATATTAATAATAATATCTTCATCAGCTTCTCTTATTAATCTTACTGCTTCTTTAAAAAATTCAACATCATGGCTTATGCCGCCTGTTTCTGGGTCACGTGCATGAATGTGTGCAACAGTAGCCCCTGCTTTCGCACATTTAATTGCTGAATCTGCAATTTCCTGAGGTGTTACAGGAACACTTTTATTTTTTTCTACAGTATCTCCAGCACCTGTTAAAGCTGCTGTTAGCATAACTTTTTTCATATATAAACCTCCAACAGAGTTTTGATCACAGTTGATAGTGTACCAACCGGACGGTTTAGTTTCAACCCTTGCTACAGCTAAAAAAAGGGATAAGTGATGGTTTCTCATCACTTATCCCTATAGCATCAATACTTTCAACGAATCGAAAATTTTATTATTTTTTTATAATTTCAACTTTTTCATGCATCTTTTAATCCGATTTGTTTGTTTTCTGTATAAGATGTTAGTCGTTCTAAAACTTTTGCTCTCATTGTTTCATCAAGTGCGTCTAGTCCAAATATTTCCGATAACCATAAGCCGTCCACTGCTAAACGTATGATTGTTGCATCGACTTTATCAATGCCATCTTTTTCAATTTTTTCTTGCCAATCTTTATAAGTATCTTGTAGTGGTAATAATAAATTACTATTAATACCCTGTGCAGCCAGCATACCAGAAGTAATTGATGCATTTTCTGAACGGTGTTCTCTAGTAGCTTCAATAAATGCACGCAATAATTTGCCAACTTCTTGTGACTCATTTTTAACATGTTCATTCACATTATTTCGATACAACTCATCTGCATGATCCACAAGTCCTTGTATCAATGCGAATTTATTTTTAAAATGATACAGTAAACCACCTTTACTAACACCTGCTTTTTTAGCAACTGCATCAAGTGTTAAATACTCACTACCTTGCTCATTTACGATAGCCGCTGCTGCTTCTAATAGTTGAATACGTTTAGACACTCTTGCCATATCTACACCTTCTCTTACAAAATATTACTTGATTCATCTACTATATTTATATTTGAGCAAACTATAAACGATAAATGACAAAGTTGCAAGATTAATCTAGATTTTATAAACGACGCGTTATCTATTTTTAAATAAATACGATGGTTTGGTTCAACCAAAATACGATTGAAAAATTTTGACAACCACGAACACTTTTTTGTCATTGAAGACTTAAGTCATGCTATAGCTTAATTGGTTACTTATCATTCATGCCTTTACCTTCTAGGATATGATTGATATACTTTTCGACTCTATTTTCCCTTGTTGAAGCAAGTTTAGCTTGACCTATATAATACATATATTGACGTTGTCTTCCAGGCGTTAAATTATTAAATGCTTCTTTTAACTCTGACGATGCTTCTAATTTATTTTTCAATTCCTCAGGCATATCGAATTCTTCTGTCGTTTTCATCGGTACTTTTTCACCCGACTTTTCTACTCTAATAGCTTCTTCTACATACCAAGCAATTTCATCTTTACGTCGTTCTATTTCTTCTAAACATTCAAATCTCAACTGGCGAGCAGCTTGAACATTTTTCGTTTGTTGAATTAAAGTATGATATGGGTCTTTCATAATGGCACCTTTTTCAAATAACAATGCACAATAGTGTTTAAAATCTTGAATGATAACAACATTTTTATTGTCCAAAGTATAACAAGGATGCATCCATTTATAATCTTCTGTTAATTCTGTTTGATTGATTATATTTCTTAATACTTTAAAAGCATCTTGCCATTGATCTAAGCGTTCAATAAACGCATCTACTTTATCGTTTTTAATTGATTCACTCATAAAAAACCGCCTTTTATTTTAATTTTACTATAAATATATACATTTAATCTATATTATCTTTTATATCATGTTAACGTCTTATTTTCTAAGAATATAATACTTATTTATATCTTTAATAATTCAAAATATTTCTTTAAACCATTTTTAAATGTGCTCAATTCAGATAATCCTTTATTGATCTTCTTCACACTACTCTGGTACAAAACCTATATATTGTAATACTAATACAATTCAAAAATACATTTGTTTTACTTATAATTTAATATAAGTAAAATTATATAAGTATTTATATATATTACTGATACACTTCGCTTTTCTCTGTTACACTTATAAATAATTACTTTTTAGAAGTGTGAACAATCATTGTTCAATTTTTTGTAAGCGCTTTAATATTTGGAGGGGATATTTTATGCAACAAGAGAGTGTTTGGCTAACAATTATGGGGCTAATTATTATTATTTCCATTGTTGGTTTACTAATTGCTAAACGTATTAGTCCAGTTGTAGGCATGATTTTAATACCGAGTGTAGGGGCACTCATATTAGGTTACAATATAGGCGATTTAGTAAAATTCTTTAATAGTGGTTTAGATCAAGTCATTAACGTCGTCATCATGTTTATTTTTGCAATTATTTTCTTCGGCATCATGAGTGACGCTGGCTTATTTAAACCATTGGTAAAGCGTTTGATTTTGCTTACTAGAGGTAATGTTGTAGTTGTTTGTATTGTAACTGCACTTATCGGAATATTCGCGCAACTCGATGGTGCTGGTGCCACAACATTTTTATTATCAATACCAGCATTATTACCGTTGTATAAAGCATTAAATATGAATCGGTATCTACTACTTTTGTTACTCGGACTGAGTGCATCGATTATGAACATGGTGCCTTGGGGCGGTCCTATGGCTCGTACAGCTTCAGTAATTCATTTTAAGAATGTCAATGAATTATGGTATGGTGTTATACCTGTTCAGATTATCGGTTTTATTTTAGTTTTACTATTCGCTGTATTTTTAGGTTTTCGAGAAAAAGCAATCATACAACGTAAAATCAATTCGGGAAAAGTAACTAATACACAAGATGTGGATATACATAAATTGGTTGAAATATACGAACAAGATCAAGATATTAAATTTCCAATTCGTGGTGTTGCCGTTACGAAACCTTGGATTAATTGGATTAACGTGATACTTACGCTCGCTATCATCGTAGTAATGCTAGCTAATATCGCTCCGCCTGAATTTGCATTTATGATTGGTGTTGCGATTGCTTTGATTATTAACTTCCCAAATGTAGACGAACAAATGAGTAGGCTTAAGGCTCATGCGCCAAATGCACTTATGATGGCTGCCGTGATTATTGCAGCGGGTATGTTTTTAGGTGTACTTAATGAAACTGGTATGCTTGAGGCAATAGCAGTAAGCTTCATCCACATTATACCGAATGCCGTAGGGCCATACTTACACATTATTGTCGGTATTTTCGGTGTACCACTAGATTTATTAACGAGTACGGATGCTTATTATTTCGCAATCTTACCTATTGTTGAACAGACAGCCGGTCAGTTTGGTGTGTCATCTGTGTCAACAGCATATGCAATGTTAATTGGAAATATTATCGGTACGTTTGTCAGTCCATTTTCACCTGCATTATGGTTAGCAATAGGGCTTGCAGAAGCAAATATGGGAACATATATAAAGTATGCGTTCTTTTGGATATGGGGTTTTGCCATCGTCATGTTAATTATCGCTATGTTAATCGGAGTCGTTACATTTTAAGTTCTAAACTGTGTGACTTTAGTAAAAACATTTGCACAAAAATTTAAAAAACAGGGTGTCGAACTGAAATTACATTTCAATGTTCCACGCCCTGTTTTATTTATTTATAACTAAATTTTGCAGACTTATATTACCATTAGTCCATGCTCAAATCATGATGCTTTATTGTATTTAGCGACATTTTTAAGGCTAATCACTAAAATAAATGCTACAAACGCAATTGCAGCTGAAAAATAAGTCGTTGCGTAGACATTTAAGTTCGATACTACTAATCCACCTACAATACCGCCGATACCGATACCTGCGTTTAAACTAGACATATTCCAGCTCATCACTTGGCTCGTATCACCCTCAACATGTTCTATAATGCCACTTTGCACAGCTGGATTCGTACTCCATTGCATGATATTCCAAATGAAAATAATCATGAGTAATAAACCTGTACCTGGTAAAAACATATTAAGAATAAGCATCATAACAATAAATACGGCTGTCGCAATAACCAACCAGCGTTTGCTCGTAAGTCTATCTGATAAAAAGCCACCCATTGATGTTCCGATTACACCTGCAATTCCATTGATTAATAATGCAATGGACACAAAGGATAGTTGATGCCCACCGGAAAGGATTAACGGATTAATATAAATAAACGTCACCGAGTTGGCTACTAATAATAAAAACGTGATACCTAAATATTTTGTAACTTCAGCGGGTCTTAACACTTTGGAATAAGCGTTTGAACGATTTGAACTTGTCTCTGTGTCAGTGTTTGACGATAGATGATCACTTAGCTTCGGTACATATATATACATTAGAATACCAACGAATAAACTAATAACCACAATAAATAAAAACGTATATCTCCAACCGACTAAATCACCAATGACTGTCCCGATTGGCACACCAAAAACATTTGCCCCACTAAAGCCGGAATACACAATACCAATCATTTTCCCTCGGTGTTGTGGCGCAGTTAATAACGCAGTTAAAGCTAATATTTTAACCACAATTAATGCTGCAGCTGCAGATGATAAGATACGTCCAATCACTAAAATAGAAAAATTAGGCGCAATCGCAATAGTGATATTGCCTACAACAAATGTTAACAGTGCCCACAATAAAACCATTCGTGGTGAAAAACGATTTGTTAGCTTTACTAAAATAGGTCCTGCTACTGCAAAAGTAATGGCATATAAGGTAACTAATTGTCCAATGATTGCTTCAGAAACATGTAAATCACTACTCATCAAGTTCATAATACCTGCAACCATCATTTCAACCATTCCTACAATAAATATACTTAATATAAAGGTAAATATGCGCATAACTGACATAAATATCCTCCTCTCTTTAATCTGATTTCAAAAATTCTATAACTGCTACATTATAAACCATTCGTCAATATATATGAATACTTAGCAATACATGCTATTAAATTCATTTCAAAAAACAGGAAACGCAAGAAATATCAATAACCATTTTGATACTTCTTGACGTTTCCTGCTCATCTAAATTTAAAATTTCTCATCAAATAGATTTGATTTTAGTAATTGTCATCATGTTTATTATAACAAATATACATCAAAAACTTTTAGCGATTGTCTTTGGGGATATGTCGCGCAATTAATTGGTCTCGTTCATTAAAGAATTGACGATAACTCAAGTATGTTGCAATCAACGCTGACATAATTGTCGCTGTCGTATGAATAAATACTACTAAAAGTTGAAATTTAACAGCTTCCAATGGATCTACACCACCGATAATCAACCCTGTCATCATACCAGGAATCAAAACAATACCATACGTTTTCACTGAATCTATCGTTGGCACAATTGCCGTTTTGATACTTTCACGAATCGTTCCTTTGGAAGATAGTTTTGGATTAGCACCTAATGCCAATTTGGCTTCGATTTGACTCATTTCTTTAACGAATTCACGATCTAAATTTTGATACGCAAGATTAATAGCAATCAAACCATTACTTCCAAGCATGCCTGCAATTGGAATTACTTCATTAGGTTTGAATTCAATTGCGCCAGTGATCACAATACCGACTAATGGTAGCGCTACGCCTATAAATATGGCAATAAAAGAAATCCAAAATACATGATGCATCACAGGTGAAGATCTACTGATCGTGTTCCACGATGCATTAATAATGATGATCAATACAAACAAGAGCAACAACCATGTTTGGTTTACATCAAATATAAAATGAAGTAAATAACCTAAAATCACCAATTGAACAACTGCTCTTAAAGTTGCAACGAGTAAATCTTTAATTATGTGTAATTTTTCTTTATATGACACGATGATTGGAAAAAGTAGGAGTGTCGCAGTAAGTACTAAAGCAGTGGTACTCATCATAATTCCTCCTCCTTTTCAATTTGTCCATCCACAATTCTAATGCGCTTTTGGAAATGTCTCATACTTTGATCGTTACTATGTGTAATCCATAAAATTGTTGTACCTTCCTCCGCAAGCTTAAAGATTAAAGATTCAATTTTTTCACTGTTATGTACGTCTAAAGCACTTGTTGCTTCGTCTAATAATAATACTTTGGGTTTATACATTAGCTGTCTCGCAATCGTTACACGTTGCCGTTCCCCACCAGAAAGATGGTTTACGCTTGTATCAAAGTTATAATGACCTAACCCTACCGACTTCAAAAGTGCTTTAGCTCTTTTACGATTAAACTTATCATTTCTAATTTGAGCGGGGAAAGCTAAGTTATCACCAATAGTACTTTCAAACAAATCGCTTTCTTGTAATAAATAACTAATTTCCATTCTTAACTTTTCTGGACTAATATCTTCATATACTTGATTATTAAAATATAATTCCCCTTCTGTAGGACTTATCAAATTATTCATTAAGCGTAACAAAGTACTTTTACCACTTCCTGAAGGCCCAACAATCGCAATCGTTTCTCCTGCTTCGATTTTCAAATTAATGTTATTGATAATTTGTCGGTTATCCACCTGGTATGAAACATTTCTAAGCTCTAACATTTTGAACCTCCTAGGTCATATATAGTTTATACCCTATTACGACTGTTTGATTTCCTATCATTGTAGCATTCAATCGTTTTATTCAAAACACAACATTAAATATCACACGCAAACATTATTTTAAAAATACAATCGCAATAAAAGATATTAAATTATTAAAAGCATGCAGTGATATGGATACTGCTAAGTTTTTCCCACTTTTCAAATATACAAATACTAGACCAATCGCAATAAAAATATAGCTTCCGATTTCAAATGGGGATGTAGCCCCTAATACATGAATACCAGCAAATAATATAACTGATAATACACTTGCAGCAGCATATGTAATTTTTTTACCTAATTCATGAATGATGAGATGCCTAAATAATAACTCTTCAATAATCGGCGTCAAAATAACAATATCTAAAAATAAAAATGGGAGCATCCAATTGTCTCGAAATAGTGCTTCTAAAATCAATTGATTCTGTGTTTCATGATATTGTAATGACTTCGGTAAAAAAGTCATAAGCCAATCATATAAATTATTCAACAAGAGCGTAGATATGTATGCTATAAAAATAAGCAAAATATATTTACGAACTGATTTTAACCTGTTGATCGCAATTGCTGTAATATTATCTTTAGTATGCATGCCATAAAAACTTATGATGATACATATTTCAGCAATAACACCACCAAAAATCAGTATATTCATATCACTTAAACGATACTTACTACCAATATTTAAAATGTCATATGATACGATTAATATCAGCGTTAATATAAGTGGTATAAGATAATTAGCAATGATGTATATAGGGATTAACCAAAAGTCTTTTTTAACAATTTTCTGATGTTGCCATATATGCTTTTTGGTTAATGGCGTTGCTGATGATTTGTCAGTCATATGTCACCTTCCTTGTAGCTGTTTAACAATAATATAACACAATATTTTATCATTATTATAAGTTGATTTACTTTTCTATTTGAAAATTACAATTAACCATTCTACCCCTTTACAGTGGAACACATTGTAAATTGCATAATTTATTGTATTATATAACTATATTAAGGGGGAATGTTACATGACTATTTTGACTATTTTACAGTTTATCGTCAACGTAATCATTGTCGTTTGTTTAATAAGCGTACTTGTTTTAGGGGCTGTATTGCTTTTTAAGGATAAACGACAAAAGCAACATAGCGTTTTACGCAATTATCCATTACTTGCACGTATTCGATATTTTGGTGAAAAAATAGGTCCAGAATTACGCCAATATTTATTTTTAGCAGATACCAAAGGCAAACCTTTTTCTCGTAATGATTACACCAATATTGTATTAGCTGGTAAATATAATTCAAGAATGACTAGTTTTGGTACACAAAAGGATTATGAAGATGGGTTTTACATTCAAAATACGATGTTTCCGTTGCAATCTAAAGAATTACATATTAATCAATCACCGTTGATTTCATCATTTATTTATACAATTGATAATGAACGACTCTTTAATCGTGACGAACATCGCACAAAAGCAGAGATAGATCCATTTTATTTAACAGATGAAGATGCCATTATTTTAGGTCCTGAACTGAAACATCCGTTCAAACTTAAAAGGCTTGTTGGTCAATCAGGAATGAGTTATGGCGCATTAGGAAGTCATGCAATCACGGCGCTATCCAAAGGATTAGGACAAGCTGGAACTTGGATGAATACAGGTGAAGGCGGTTTATCAAAACACCATTTATCGGGCGATGCAGATATCATCTTTCAAATAGGTCCAGGTTTATTTGGCGTACGAGATAAATCGGGAGAATTTGATATGAATGCTTTCCAAAGTTTAGCAAATGAAGATACGGTCAAAGCTTTTGAAATCAAGTTAGCACAAGGTGCAAAAACAAGAGGCGGCCATATGCAAGGTAATAAAGTCACACAAGAAATTGCTGATATTCGTAATGTTGAACCTTGGAGGACGATTAATTCCCCTAACCGTTTTGAATCTATAGATAATCCAACCGATTTATTAGAATGGGTTACACAATTACAAAATGTAGGTCAAAAACCTGTTGGTTTTAAAATTGTAATCAGCAAAGTATCAGAAGTAGAAGCGCTCGCACAAACAATGATTGAAACAAATCAGTTTCCGAATTTTATTACTATTGACGGCGGCGAAGGAGGCACTGGTGCAACATTTCAAGAATTGCAAGATGGCATAGGTTTACCTTTATTCACTGCTTTACCAATCTTAACAGGTGTACTCGAAAAGTATGGTATACGCAATCGAATTAAAGTATTTGCTTCAGGGAAACTTGTAACACCTGATAAAATTGCGATTGCATTAGGTCTAGGTGCTGATTTAGTCAACGTTGCAAGAGGTATGATGATTAGTGTCGGATGTATTATGAGTAGGCAGTGTCATATGAACACATGTCCTGTAGGTGTCGCAACAACAGATCCAAAACGTGAAAAGGGATTAATTATAGATGAAAAAAAATACCGCGTCACTAATTTTGTAACCAGCTTACATGAAGGCTTATTTAACATTGCTGCCGCTGTAGGTGTAACTTCCCCAACTCAGATATCGAAAGAACACATCATTATCAAAAAGAAAGACGGTAACATTCAATCCATACATGATTATAAATTAAACTTACTAAATCATAATTAACTTCAAAGATTAAAACAAACACCTCTTTTAAAAATAAGCTTCAACAACATTTCGAAGGATAAGATAAGCATACGTCTGGGACGAATCACTGATGTCCAGACGTATTTATTTTGCAAATAGATATTTAAGTCCGATGGTTCATTATCATATAAAGCGATTCAATTGCTTTGTTAGCTTAGATTCTATCGTTTCTTGTTGATCTTCTAATGGATTGAATTCAAATAAATTACCATTAATAAAAACGGTCGGAATGCCTTTAATTCCTCTTTCAAATGCTTCTTCATGAATCGCTAACGAACGATCGTCAGCTTCTTTATGAGGTGTAAGATTATATTCTTCTTCCATTTTGGCTTCAATTGTCGAAAAACTTACTTTCCATTGAGCTTGTGTTTGATATAACTCACGAATAATATCTAAGGTTTCTTCAGGTCGTTGATAGTTTAAATATATATTTGCTATTGTTCCTTTTAATAAGCCTTGCTTCGTTTTATCAAAATGTTTAATTGTATGTTGAACCTTCCCTTGATCAATGAATGGCTTTAATACAGTGTCTGCAGCGAAAAAGAAGTTTTTACAGTATGGACAAGCTAAATTGATAAAAGACTCCACTTTAATCGGTGCTGATTCTGAGCCTATTGTTAAATAATTAATTTCTGTCATCGTCTATCCCTCCACTTTGTTTATAATTATATTGAATCATGGACAGGTATTGAATGCACACGTTTAGCCTTACAATAGCGTGCAACGTAAACTTCATCTGATGTTATGTACATTAAATTAATAACACAAAGCTCAAACAATTAGCTTATATCGAAGTTCATGATAAAATGAATATAAATATTTGATTAGGGGGTATAACATGAACAATTCAATAAAATTACTAGAATCATTAACAAATGTTGACGGTATTGCAGGTCATGAAAAAGCAGTAAAAACACTTATGCGTGATTATTTGACGCCGGTAAGTGATGAAATTATTGAAGATAATCTGGGAGGTATTTTCGGTAAAAAAACGACCTCTACTGGTAATAAGACATTAATGGTGGCGGGTCATTTAGATGAAATTGGTTTTGTAGTTACTAAAATTGATAAAGATGGATTTTTAAAATTCACACCTATTGGTGGTTGGTGGAACCAAGTGATGTTATCTCAGAAAGTAACTGTCACAACTGATGAAGGCAAGAAAATCAGAGGTATTATTGGCTCCAAACCACCACATGCTTTATCACCCGAAGAACGTAAAAAAAATGTAGAAATAAAAGATATGTTCATTGATATTGGGGTTAAAAGTAAAAAAGAAGCTGAACAATTCGGCATTGAAATAGGCAATATGATCACACCATACAGTGAGTTTGAAACACTAGCTAATAGCAAGTATTTAACTGCCAAAGCTTTTGATAATCGCTATGGTTGCGCCCTTGCTGTAGACGTTTTAAACAACCTTAAACAAGAATCCATTGATATTAATTTAGTTTCAGGCGCTAATGTACAAGAAGAAGTAGGTCTTCGTGGTGCTAAAGTTGCAGCTAATAAGATTAAACCTGACTTAGCCCTTGCTGTCGATGTAGCTGTTGCCTATGATACACCAGGCATGTCTGGCCAAACTAGCGAGACAGCTATTGGACAAGGACCTGTAGTCATTATTATGGACGCTTCAAACATAGGCCATGTTGGTTTTACAAACCATATTAAAAAAATAGCTAAAGCACACAATATAGATATCCAGTTAGATTCTACACCTGGTGGCGGTACTGATGCTGGAAGTATTCATGTTGCCAATGAAGGTGTGCCTACGGTCTCTATTGGTGTCGCTCTACGTTATATGCATTCAAACGTCTCTGTATTGCATACAGATGACTATAAAAATTCGGTTGCCTTAGTCACTGAAATCGTTAAATCTTTAAACGACGATGCCGTAGATAACATCATTTGGTAAACCACTCAAATCTATAAAAAATAAAGCCGTAAACAAAGTGCTACCACTAATGTTTACGGCTTTTTGGTGCTTCTTAATAACTATTAAACTCAAATAATATCACTTTCACTCTAAATTATTCTGTAGAATCTTTCCAACGCGCATCACTCAACATTTCTCCTGGCCAAGTATATGCCGTCACACCACCATCAATTGTAATGGTTTCACCAGTTATAAAAGAACTGTCATCAGAAGCCAAGAAAGCAATGAGTTTACCTACTTCATCAGGTGTGCCCAAACGACCTAAAGGCGTAACCCACTTCTGATTTTCTCTAAATATTTTTCCTTGTTCATCTTCTTTAGTACCTGTTAATTTATCTACAAGTGGTGTTTCTATCGTACCTGGTGCGACTGCATTCGCTCTAATATGCTCACGTCCATATTCTATCGCTGTTGATCGAGTGAAATTGATGATACCTGCTTTTGCAGCATTATATGCTGAACGATTTAAATCTGCAGCATTTCCAGAAAATGACGCCATATTGATGATAGAGCCACCATTTGACATCATTAGTGGTAAAAAGAATTTAGTCATCAAAAATGTACCTCTTAAATCAACATTCATAATTCTATCAAACACATCGATTGGAAATTCATGAATACGTCCAGCGGCATTATCAATACCAGCATTATTACATAAAATATCAATATGATTATAATCTTCTTTAATAGATTGCGCAAGCCGTTCTACTGCATGTGCATCTGATACATCTACATTATATCCTGAAGCTTTATTACCGCCCTGGTTAATTACTTTTACTGTATCATGTACAGATGCAGAAATATCAATCGCTAAAACATGTGCCCCTTCTTTTGCCAATATTTGTGCAGAAGCAGATCCTATGCCAGTACTAGCGCCTGTTACCACAGCAATCTTATTTTCTAATCGTCTCATCTATGAACTTCCCCTTTCATTTCCCTACTGTTCAATATTAATTTATCTGTAATACATTTCCTTTTTAAATCAATTTTAAAACCTTTGTATAAAGCATTCATAGATGCCTTTTGCTTGGAAACATAAAATTTATCATACTCATTTCAAAATGAGTTTGTTATAATTTCGATAACTTATTGGGGAGGTAATAATAATGGGGTCAAATACCAGAGAAAAATCGACAATTATAAATAAATTTCTAAATATTGTAGAAAAAATTGGTAATAGATTACCTGATCCAAGTATATTGTTTTTTCTAATGTGTCTTGGGCTCGCAATCATTACATGGGTTGTTTCACTTTTTCATGTCACAGTAAAACATCCTGGAACAGGTAATACCATTGGCATCAAAAATATTTTAAGCAAAGATGGTATTGCTATGATTTTGAATGATGCGATCAAAAACTTTTCTGAGTTCCCTGCACTCGGTTTAGTATTATCAGTGATGCTTGGGGTAGGTATTGCTGAGAAAACAGGTTATTTTGATAAATTAATGGTACAAATTGTTCATAAAGCACCCAAGCAAATCATCGTGCCTGTAATAATACTTATAGGTATTATTGGCAATTCTGCAGGAGATGCTGCAACGATTGTTTTACCACCGTTAACAGCGATGGTCTTCATAAAATTAGGCTATCACCCTATTGCCGGGTTAGCGATGGCTTACGCATCAGCACTTGGTGGTTTTTCTGCGAATGTCATGATAGGAATGTCAGATGCATTGCTTTATGCCTTTACAGAACCAGCAACAAAGATTGTTTCTGATAAAATTGCAGTTAATGTAGCGATGAATTGGTACTTTATTGCAGCTAGTGTCGTTGTATTATTGCCAACAATTTATTGGGTTACAATGCGTTTTGTCATCCCCCGTTTAGGCTCATATGACGATACACAGTCTAATATTAAAGTGGATGATACTAATCAAGGATTAACACTTAAAGAAAGTAAGGCTGTGTTTTGGGCAAATATAAGCTTTTTCACTACACTTATTTTACTTATCATTATAGCAATACCACAAAATAGTTTCTTACGTAATGCCAAAACTGGCAGTTTATTGAATGATTCTCCTATTATTAATGGGGTTGGTTTAATTATTTTACTTATTTTTTTGGTGCCTGGTTTGGTGTACGGCATGTTAATGAAGGAATTTAAAAATTCTAAAGATTTAGGTAAAATGCTTGCTGATTCTATGGCTTCTATGGGGTCTTTTATTGTTATTGTCTTTTTTGCAGCACAATTACTGGCATTTTTAGAATGGAGTAATTTAGGTGTGATTGTAGCAGTACAAGGTGCTGAAGTACTTCAAGATCAAAACGGTATCGTCCTTATTTTAGAAGTGATTTTTTTAGGTGCGCTCATTAACTTATTAATCGGTAGTGCATCTGCTAAATGGGGAATTCTTGCTCCAATATTTATTCCAATGCTGATAATTGTAGGATTTCATCCTGCATTCACACAAATGTTGTATAGAATTGGAGATTCAATTAGTAACCCAATTACGCCAATGATGCCTTATTTGCCATTACTTTTATCTTATGCTCAAAAATATGATAAACACATGAAATTAGGCTCACTGTTATCTAGTTTAATGCCTTATACCATTATTCTAAGTATTGTATGGCCTATATTCATGATTATATGGTACTTACTTGGCTGGCCATTAGGCCCTGGAGGCCCTTTACACATCAATGAATAAGTCAAAAACAATATTAAATTTCAAACTATATAAAAATCATTACCGTGAATTGAACAATATTCAATTGATGTATCACAAATCATGCTATTTATTGTAATATTAAAGAGAAAAGTGGGTAAATAAATTTATAAACAACTATTTACCTCATATATACAGGAGGAGATTATGGAACGCATAGGATTAGTAGACATCGGATCAAATACAATAAGGTTAGTTATTTTTGAGTTCGATACTAAAACAGGATTAAATGAAATTTTAAATATTAAAACGCCCGCACGCTTAAGTCAATATTTAACCGATGATTTAAAGATGAACCAAGATGGTATCGATGTGTTGACAACAACATTACACAGCTTTAAAAGCGTCGCTAATAAATTTGAAGTAAACGAATTACATCCTGTTGCGACAGCTGCTATTAGACAATCTACCAATCAAAAAGAAATCATCAAACACATTAAAAGCGAACTTGACATCAACATCAAAATTATTCCTGATCAAGACGAAGCTTTTTATGGTTTTTATGCCATCACTCATACTACAGATGTAGAAGATGGTGTTTCTATCGATATTGGTGGTGGGTCTACAGAAGTCACTTTATTCAAAGATAAAACGATCATTGAAGCGCATAGTTTCCCATTTGGCGTTGTAACATTAAAACGAAAATTCTTCGAAGATAAAGATCATAATGATAAATCTGCAATTAAAGCAATGGAAAAATTTATAGCTAAGCAATTCGAACATCTACCATGGTTACAAGACCAAAACATCGCTCTAGTCGGTATTGGTGGATCAGCTCGTAACGTAGCACGCATTCATCAGTCAGAACATTCTTATCCCATTGGTGGTGTTCATAACTACTCAATGACTGAAGAAGATATGAATGAGGTATATAAAATAATTAAAAAGAGTTCACGTGATGACTTAAAAGATATTGATGGATTAAGCAGAGACCGTATAGACATCATATTACCAGCAGTATCCGTATTCAAAACTTTATTCGAACAAATCAATGCAACCCACTTCACTTTCTCACGTAAAGGGCTACGTGAGGGCTATATAATGAAGTTGATATCCGAACGTCACCCACAAGAATTTAAAAAAGAAAATATTAGAAAAGACGCATTATATCATTTAGCTAATGAATATAGCATCGAAGAATCTAGTGCAAAACAACGCGTTAAATTGGCTCAATCATTGTTATCACAACTGATTGACTTAGATAAAATTCAAGTTACTAAAAAAGAGCAAGAACTTTTTGCGGAAGGTGCATATTTATATTATTTAGGAAGATTTATTGACGCAGATTCTAGTTCACCGCATACGTATTATATTATAGCGAATTCAATGATTGATGGTTTTCCACATGAAGATCGCGTCAAACTTGCAATGTTAGCAAGCTTTAAAAATAAATCTCTTTTAAAATTTTATAGCCAAGAAACCGCATGGCTACGTGGCAAAGAGTTGGATCATATTCAATTTTTAGGCGGTATTATTAAATTTGTAAATGCCCTAAATATATCACATACTAGCCCAGTGGAGCGTGTGGCATTACAAGAAGAAGATGGTGCTTATACTTTGTATGTCCGTTATATTGGTGAACCGATTGCTGAAGAGTATCAATCACTTAGACAAAAAAAGCATATCGAGAAAATTTTAAAAGAAAATCTTTCTATCATCTTTACAAAATCTTAAAATTCATATGATAAATTGTACGTAGCAAAATATGTTAACAAGACTACAATAAGGTGGAATTAGAATTATGCAAAAGAAATTGGGAGAGAGAGATTTAAATTTACCACAATATTATAATAATAGAGAGCTCAGTTGGTTAGATTTTAATTATCGCGTATTACAAGAAGCTGAAGATAAAAACAATCCTTTATTGGAACAATTAAAATTTATTTCTATATTTAGCTCTAACTTGGATGAATTCTTTATGGTGCGTGTGGCCGGATTACAAGATCAAGTTAAAATGGGCTATGATAAACCTGAGAACAAAGCACAACTCACACCTAAAGAACAACTTGAGCAAATAAAAATAAAAAATAAAAAATATGTAGATTTACAGTATGCACGTTATAACGAATTAGTAGAACTGTTAAAACAACATCGTGTGGAAGTAACAAAACCTGAATCTTTACCAGAGTCTTTATTACCACAGTTAGAACGTGAATTTAAAACAGGTATCTTACCTACATTAACACCATTAGGTATCGATGCTTATCATCCTTTCCCAAAATTAAACAATAAAAGCTTGAATATATTTGTAGATATTGATACCGATGATGCAATTAATTCGGCTATTGTACAAATACCATCATTAATTCCAAGATTTTATACATTAAATCAAGGTCAAACTCAATACGTTGTAATGTTAGAAGATATTATCACTTATTATATTAATGAGTTATTCACTGGCTATGAAGTGTTAAATACCTTCACCTTTAGAATTACACGTAATGCCGATCTAACCATCCATGAAGATGGTGCCGAAGATTTGTTAATTGAAATAGAACGCTTCTTAAAAGAGCGTAAACGCGGAACAGCAGTACGTTTAGAGATAGACGGAAGACAAGCAACTTATGAAGACGTTGTTTGGATTATCAATCAGTTGGAAGTTCATGATAATGATGTCTATTTTGTAGACGGTCCATTAGATTTAACACTGCTTTTCGATCTTGTAGACCATTTATCTAATAGTTTAAAACATTTAACATATAATAAATATCTACCACAACCACCTCAATCTTTGGGTAATGAAGACATTTTTGATTTATCATTAAAACGTGATATTTTCTTTCATCATCCCTATGAATCCTTTGAACCAATTGTAGATTTCATTCGTGATGCTGCAAATGATCCGAACACGATTGCTATTAAACAAACATTATATCGTGTAAGTAAAGATTCACCAATCATTAATAGTTTGAAAACAGCTGCAGAAAATGGTAAACAAGTAACTGTGCTCGTTGAATTAAAAGCACGTTTTGATGAAGAAAATAATGTTCACTGGGCAAGAATGTTAGAAGATGCAGGCTGTCATGTTATTTATGGTATGACATATTTGAAAACGCATAGTAAAATTTCGCTTGTGGTCAAACGCAACAATAACAAACTCACATCTTTCGTACATTTAGGTACTGGAAACTACAACGATAAAACAGCTAAGCTCTATACAGATATGGGCATTATCACAACAAATCAAGAAATAGCAGAAGATGCTATTAACTTCTTTAACTACCTCAGTGGATATACATTGAAACCAGAATATAATAAACTCATTGTAGCTCCATACGACATTCGTGATGTATTCTTAGCTCGAATAGACAAAGAAATCAAATCACATCGTGAAAACGGTAATGGAAAAATTATGATGAAGATGAATTCATTAACAGATAAAGATATTATTCTTAAATTATTTGAAGCTTCTCGTGCTGGTGTCAAAGTTAAATTAATTATTCGCGGTATTTGTTGTTTAAAACCAGGCATCCCAGATGTCAGCGATAATATTGAAGTAGTAAGTATCGTTGGTCGTTTCCTTGAACACTCTCGTATCTATTACTTCCATAATAACGGTGATGAAAAAATTTACCTCTCTTCAGCGGATGCAATGACACGTAATATGATTAAGCGTGTAGAAATATTGTTCCCTGTCGAAGATAAAAACATTGCTAAACGCTTATTAGATTATATGAATTTACAATTGTCAGATAACCAAAAAGGTCGATATCAGGACGAACAAGGTTATTATCATTATATTCATAATAATTTATCACCATTAAATTCACAGGCTTATTTAATGAAAGAAGCGATGACATTTGGCCAAAAATTAAAAGAAGCTTCTACCCTACCACAAGAAGTTCCTATACAACATAAAAATCGATGGTTTTCTAAACTAAAAGATACGTTTAAACGATGATAAAGAACCACTTCCCAACTTGTTGGGTTAGTGGTTCTTATGCTTTCGAACGGCAGAGAGAAAGTAAACTTATTCACTTCCCAACTTGTTGGGTTAGTGGTTCTTATGCTTTCGAACGGCAGAGAGAAAGTAAACTTATTCACTTCCCAACTTGTTGGGTTAGTGGTTCTTATGCTTTCGAACGGCAGAGAGAAAGTAAACTTTTTCACTTCCCAACTTGTTGGGTTAGTGGTTCTTATGCTTTCGAACGGCAGAGAGAAAGTAAACTTATTCACTTCCCAACTTGTTGGGTTAGTGGTTCTTATGCTTTCGAACAACAGAGAGAAAGTAAACTTTTCCACTTCCCAACTTGTTGGGTTAGTGGTTCTTATGCTTTCGAACAGCAGAGAGAAAGTAAACTTTTTCACTTCCCAACTTGTTGGGTTAGTGGTTCTTATGCTTTCGAACAGCAGAGAGAAAGTAAACTTTTTCACTTCCCAACTTGTTGGGTTAGTGGTTCTTATGCATGAGCTAAAGCTCAGGTAACCCTTATTGCGAAATCATCTTTATCGGTTTCGTATGATATCCTCTTATTAAATAAAAAAATTCATCTCATTCTCAACTTATAGCATTTTGAAATATCAGTTATATAACATCTTATGTATCTAATTTTGCTATAATAAACACTAAATACTATTAACTTTATGAGGTGGTCACTTATGATAAATGTTGAAAAATTAAAAAGTAACTTTCCTTTAGTCAATGACATGCAACAATATAAACCGATATTTTGGAAAAATCCAAATTTTCGTAATGATGAAACATTCCCTTTTTCATTAGATGATATAGAAGATGCTGCAGCAAGGTTAGAACGTTTTAGCAGTTATATACGTAATGTTTTTCCTAAAACTGAAAAAGACCATGGTCTGATTGAATCCCCACTAAAAGCAATCCCTTTTATGCAACAAGCATTAGTTGACTCTGAACACCTTGAGCAAAGTGGTAAATTATGGCTTAAATGCGATAGTCATCTTGCTATTTCAGGCTCTATAAAGGCAAGAGGTGGTATATATGAAGTTTTAAAACTAGCTGAATCTATCGCTATAAAGGAATGTGGTTTAAAATATACAGATGATTATAAAATTTTATCCGAATCAAAATATAAAGCGTGCTTTCGTAAATATACTGTTGCTGTCGGTTCAACTGGTAACCTAGGTTTAAGTATTGGCATCATAAGTGCACAATTAGGCTTTCAAGTTATTGTACATATGTCTAGTGATGCGCGCCAATGGAAAAAGGACTTACTTCGGTCACGCGGTGTGAAAGTTGTTGAACACCAATCTGATTATCAATATGCAGTTGCTGAAGGACGGAAGGCTGCAGAAAACGACTCTACTTGTCATTTCATAGACGATGAAGGTTCTGCTGATCTTTTCTTAGGTTATACAGTTGCTGCTTTACGGTTAAAAACACAACTTAGCAATGAAGGTATACAAGTAGATGCACAACATCCCCTTTTTGTTTATCTGCCTTGTGGTGTTGGTGGAGGTCCAGGTGGTGTTGCCTTTGGATTAAATCAAGTATTTGGCGATCATGTGTATTGTCTTTTTGCTGAACCTACACATGCACCATGCATGACATTAGGAATGATGACACAACTGCACAACCAAATAGCTGTAACAGATATTGGATTAGACGGTCGTACTGATGCAGATGGTCTTGCTGTTGCCAGACCTTCAAAACTCGTTGGTCATATAATGAATTCATTATTATATGGTGCTTTTACTGTAGAAGATCAACAAATGTACCGATATTTATATTTGCTTAGTCAAAAGGAACGTATATTTGTCGAACCCTCTGCAGCATCAGGGTTTGCAGGTTTAAAAGCAGTGTTGAAACATACCGACAAAACTCATTTTAATTTATCTAAT
The DNA here is from genome assembly GCF_025558845.1 of Staphylococcus ureilyticus. Lineage (NCBI taxonomy): Bacteria > Bacillati > Bacillota > Bacilli > Caryophanales > Staphylococcaceae > Staphylococcus > Staphylococcus ureilyticus. The sequence goes on from NZ_CP094825.1 coordinate 2,122,649, forward strand.
GCCAATCATATTGTATGGGCAACTGGTGGTAATATGGTACCTAAGGAAGAAATGTTAAAATATGTGGCTCAAGGCAAACAATCATAAACGTCAACGATTTAAAAACATACCTGACAACAAACATTTAACTTTAAGTATACACCCCACTTTATGTTTTGCTCGATACCTTATCTAAAAAACGCATATATAATAACCTTGCTTCTTTTTCAATGATGGCATTAGGCTTGGTTAAAATTTATAATAAATATAATATGTTCGAAGTGGCATCATCACACTTACTTTCACTCTAAAACCTAAAACAATATTTTAGGTTTTATTTTTTTATATAAATATGATAAAAGCGTCTAAAGTCACGTTGCTAAGAATATTTTCTGAATATTTATTGAATTCTAAAATCAACTGTGTTAAAGTATGTTTTATCAATTCACTTTAGTTCGGTAGAGAAACAAAGTATTTAATAAAGGATGGTCATTATATTATGGATACGAAAGCACTTATTAATAACAAAGAATATGAATTATCATTTTTAAAACATTTTCAACAAGCGGATTTTAAACTTGTTGATTTTAGTTTTATAGAATCATTATCCTGGCAATCACTTACGCCTGATGATTTACAACAAATGACAGAGCGTAGCTTTTGGCAACATGACCATCATATTTTTGCTTTGCGCAATGATTTCACTGACCAATTATTGCGTTACTACAGTAATTATCAACCTGAACAACAACGTTTAGCTTATAGTGGTCCAATCGTCAGAAATAATGAAGTTTACACTCAATTAGGTATAGAACATTACAACCCAACTGTTACAGATATGCAAAACGATTTTAAAACGTTTTATAACTTTATTAAATATACATTGAATGATGATATCGACTTTGTCATTTTAGGACATTATCAATTAATCGATTTATTATTAGCAGCTAGCGAACAAAGCCAATCGATATTAAATCTTATACAAGAGCGAAATATTTCAGAGTTAACTGCACAGTTAGGTCTTGCGCATCCTGTGGTACAGTTGCTCACTACAAAAACAACGGAACAACTTGATTTATTAACACAACTATTTCCGCATGACCATCGCACCATCCAGTCTTTACATCGGTGGGAACAATGGTTTAAATCACAAAATATTACTGAAATTCATCTTGATATAACCCCTAGACCACCACGTTCTTATTACAAAGGATCATTCATGAAATGTCATTTAAAAAATAATAAAACTCAGCGTCTCACTGGTGGGTTTTATAAAGGGAAATTAGAAGGCTTTGGACTAGGTTTTATACTATAAACAAGGAGTGAAAATCATGCTTACTGTCGCATTGGCAAAAGGTAGATTACTTAAAAGTTTTATAAAGTATTTAAATGAAATAAGAGAAACTGAAATAGCATATGCACTTGAACAAAGAGAGCGTCAATTACTTATAACAGTTAATGATATACAATTTATTTTAGTCAAGGGTAGTGATGTACCGATATATGTTGAACAAGGCGTTGCAGATATTGGCATCGTCGGCAGCGATATTTTAGAAGAAGGTAATTATTTTATTAACAACTTACTGGATTTACCTTTTGGCGAATGTCACTTTTCACTTGCTGCTAAACCAGAAGCTTATCAATTTAAAAAAGTAGCTACTTCATATACCCAAACAGCACGTCAATATTTTGAAGCACAAGGTTTAGATGTTGAGCTTGTAAAACTATCAGGTTCAATTGAATTGGCATGTTTGGTAGATATGGTAGATGGCATTGTTGATATTGTTCAAACTGGTACTACTTTAAAATCAAATGGCTTAGTTGAAAAAGAAAAGATTAAAAACATCAATGCTAAACTCATTACAAATAAGGCATCATATTTTAAAAAATCAACTGAAATTGATGATTTAATTAAAACTTTGGAGGTGACGCTCATTGATTACAAATAAAGAAACATTTATGAATAACTACCTGAACCAATCTGAACTAAACGAAGATTTATATCCAATCGTAAAAGAAATTTGTGATCAAGTGAAATTTCGAGGGGACGACGCCTTAAAGGAATACAATCTAAAACTAGACAAAGTAGAAACATCACAATTATCAGTTTCTAAGGAAGACTTATTTACTGCTTATCAACGCATTGACTCATCTATACGGGAAGCTCTTGAACAAAGTCATGACAGAATTAAGGCATATCAAATGTCTATTAAACAAGATCACCAGCAGGATAATTCAGAATGTTACGAAATATATCACCCGTTAGAGCGTGTCGGTGTCTATGTCCCAGGTGGTAAAGCTAGCTATCCCTCCACCGTGTTAATGACTGTAACACTTGCTAAAGTTGCTGGTGTTAAAAATATCGTCGTCGTTACTCCACCACAAATTGAAGGTATACCTGATATTGTACTTGCTGCCTGTTATATTGCTGGTGTTGATCAAGTTTACCAAGTTGGTGGCGCACAAAGTATTGCTGCACTTGCGTATGGTACTGAGACAATTCCTAAAGTGGATAAAATAGTTGGACCTGGAAATCAATATGTTGCCTATGCCAAAAAATATTTATATGGGCAAGTTGGCATTGATCAGATTGCTGGTCCAAGTGAAATTGCACTAATCATTGATCGATCGGCTGACATAAATGCCATTACTTATGATGTATTTGCTCAAGCAGAACATGATGAACTCGCTAGAACATTTGTCATCAGTGAAGATAAAGACCTATTACAACAATTAGAAAATAATATTCAAAAAACTCTAAGACAAATCAAACGGCAACCTATTGTTGAAGCCAGTTTAAAACACAATCACTTCTTAATTTCAGTAGAAAACTTTACTGAAGCTTGCGATTTGATGAATCAAATTGCACCGGAACATGCATCTATACAAACACAATGTCCACATGACTATATCAACCATGTGAAATATGTAGGTGCACTCTTCTTAGGACATTATTCTCCAGAAGTTATCGGAGATTATGTTGCTGGCCCAAGCCATGTACTACCTACAAATCAGACTGCTCGTTTTACCAATGGTCTATCTGTGAATGATTTCTTAACGAGACATTCTGTCATAGATTTATCACAACAAACATTTAAAAACATTGAACAATCCGCACGTAAATTAGCACATATTGAACACTTGTATAATCACGAACAATCCATAGAAATTCGAACAACAAAGGAGCCACAAAATGATTAGAATTAATAAAAATGAAAGTCCACTTAAACCATTATCTAATGAACAACTTGCAAGAATTATTCAACAGGCAGCATTCAACTTTTATCCTGATGATGAGTATGAACGCTTCAAACGAGCTTATGCAGCTTTTCATAATATTTCTCCTGATCAAGTCATAGCAGGTAATGGTTCTGATGAGCTCATTCAAAAATTAATGTTAATCATGCCAGAAGGACCGGCATTGACCTTAGATCCTGACTTTTTCATGTATCAAGCTTATGCCAATCAGGTAGCTCGACCTATTGAATTTGTACCAGCAAATTCGGATTTAACATTTGATTTAGAAATGATTTTAAAACGAATTGATGAAGTACAGCCTGCATTCTTTATTATGAGTAATCCACATAATCCATCTGGCTTACAATATAGTACGACATTTTTAATGGCTATTGCAGATAAGATGCAATCATTGGGTGGTTACTTTATCATTGATGAAGCTTACTTAGATTTTGGTGAATCTTATGATATTAAGATGCAACCTCATGTAATTCAAATGCGTACGCTCTCGAAAGCGTTTGGTATCGCTGGCTTAAGACTAGGTGTGCTCATCGGTACTAATGATACCATCAAACTCATCCAAAGCATTGAGCATCCGTATCCTTTGAATACAATTACGCTTCGTATCGCGATTTATATGTTTGAAAATCAAACAATGACTCGCGCGTTTATAAAGCAACAACGACAGCTTGCCCGAAAATTAAAAGATATGTTTCATGAACTTGTTGACGATGTCATGGTAGTCTTCCCTTCTGCTACAAATTTCGTATTAACCAAAGGAGAAGCTGCGCAAAGTTTAGGTGCTTATATTAAAGACAATGGATTCCTTCCAAGATTATACGATGAACCAGAAATGTCTGACTATGTACGATATTCTATTGCTACAGATGAACAATTAGATCAATTATTTATACTTATTAAAAATTGGAGGTCGCAATATGATACTAAATAAAACACGTAATACAGCAGAAACACAATTAAGCATTTCTCTGGCTGATGACCACCGTGAAAGTAATATCCATACAGTCGTTGGGTTTTTGGATCATATGTTGACACTCTTTACTTTTCACAGCCAATTATCCTTATCTATAGAAGCAAATGGAGATGTTCAAGTCGATGATCATCATGTGACAGAAGATATTGGTATTGTTCTTGGACAGTTACTGTTGTTGATGGTAAAGGAACGTAAATATTTTCAACGTTACGGGGTTAGTTACATACCCATGGATGAAACACTTGCGCGTACAGTCGTAGATATTAGTGGACGACCTTATTTATCTTTTAATGCTCAATTCAGTAAAGAAAAAGTAGGTACATTTGATACTGAACTCGTTGAGGAATTTTTCAGAGCACTTGTTATCAACTCACGTCTAACAACGCATATTGACTTAATTCGCGGTGGAAACACACACCATGAAATAGAAAGTATATTTAAATCTTTTGCTCGTGCGCTTAAAGATGCATTAGTCTCAAATGACGCTAATATCACTCCTTCTTCTAAGGGTGTGATTGAATGATTGCAGTGATTGACTATGGTTTAGGAAATATTAAAAACATACAACGTGCGCTTAATCGTTTAGGTTTTAATGCAATTTTAACATATCGTGTAGAGGATATTGAGGCAGCAGATACCCTTATATTACCTGGTGTAGGTCATTTTAAAGATGCTATGCAAGCGATTGAAAAACGGGGATTAAAGTCTATTTTACAAAATATATCACATAAACCGATCATCGGTATTTGTCTAGGTATGCAATTGCTTTATGAACACAGCGCAGAAGGTGATGTAGAAGGATTACAACTTTTCCCAGGAAATATCATACCTATTCAAACACCTTATCCGGTACCGCATTTAGGGTGGAATAATTTAATCAGCAATTATACAACATTAACGCAAGATGTATATTTTGTACATTCCTATCAAGCTGAAATGTCAGATCATGTTGTTGCTTATGCAGACTATGGCACGTTGATTCCTGCAATTGTTCAATATAAAAATTTTATAGGTATCCAATTCCATCCTGAAAAAAGTGGTGAAGATGGTTTAGCGATACTTAATCAAGCTCTGAAAGGTGGTTTCTTCTAATGATCAATATTTGGCCAGCTATTGATTTAATTAATGCAACAAGTGTGAGACTGACTGAAGGAAAATATGATTCAGAAGAAAAAATGACGCGCAGTGCCGAAGATAGCGTCGTTTTTTATGACAAGTTCGACTGTGTAGATCGTATTCATATTGTAGATTTAATCGGTGCCAAGCAGCAAACATCTATTGAACAGGACTACATCAAACAATTAAGAAGCCTGACCAATAAACCTATGGAAGTTGGTGGCGGTATACGTAGTTATCAAACACTCAAAGCTTATTTTGCTGACGGTATAGACTATTGTATTATTGGGACAAAAGGCATTCAAGATACTGAATGGTTAGCCAAAATGTCTCATCAATATCCGTACAAACTCTATTTATCAGTAGATGCATATCAGCGCGAAATAAAAATAAACGGCTGGGAACAAGATGCACATCTAGACTTATTCGATTTGGTTCAGCAAATCGAATCGCTACCATTGGGAGGTATCATCTATACGGATATTTCTAAAGATGGTCGCATGACTGGCCCAAACTTTGAAATAACAGCACAGCTTGTCAAAGCAACACAAAAACCTGTCATTGCTTCTGGTGGTATTCGTCATCAACAAGACTTAGAACAATTAGAAAAATTTGGTGTTCATGCAGCAATTGTTGGTAAAGCTGCACACAACCCTGCATTTTGGGAGGGATTATCATGATTAAAAAAAGAATTATCCCCTGCCTAGATGTGAAAGATGGCCGCGTTGTCAAAGGCATACAATTTAAAGGGCTACGTGACCTTGGAAATCCTGTGGATTATGCACTTTATTACAACGAGCAAGGTGCAGATGAATTAGTCTTTTTAGATATCTCTCGAACTGAAGCTGGCCATGGGCTTATGTTAGATGTTATTGAAGAAACTGCTGAAAAACTATTCATTCCACTTACAGTTGGAGGCGGCATTTCCACAATTGATGACATTTCCCAGTTGCTAAATCATGGTGCTGACAAGGTATCTCTAAACTCTAGTGCATTAAAGCACCCTGCTTTTATCCAAGAAGCCAGTGAAAAATTTGGAAGCCAATGTATTTGTATCGCTATAGATAGTAACTTTGATACAGAGTTAAATGATTATTTTTGCTATACACATGGCGGAAAGAAACATACAGATAAACGTGTCTATGACTGGGTTCAAGAAGTGGAGGCGCTTGGCGCTGGCGAATTATTAATAACAAGCATGACACACGATGGGATGAAACAAGGCTTTGATGTTAACCATTTACATGAGATTGAACAACTTGTGCACATCCCTATTATTGCTTCTGGTGGTGGCGGCAATCCAGAGCATTTTGTAGATTTATTCAAACAAACAAATGTCTCGGCAGGATTAGCTGCTAGCATACTGCATGACAAAGAAACCACAGTAAATGAAATTAAACAATCAATGGCTCAAGGAGGTATTCCAATAAGATGACACAACAACCTGATTTTAGTAAAGGGCTTATTCCTGCCATACTACAAGATGTTCAGACAAAACAAGTGCTTATGCTTGGTTATATGAATGAAGATGCATACAACAAAACGTTAGCTGAGGGGAAGGTTTGTTTTTATTCACGTTCTAAAGACCGCTTATGGACCAAAGGAGAAACTTCTGGTCACACCCAAGTCGTTCAAAATGTACACCTAGACTGTGATCAAGACACCTTATTGATAGATGTAATTCCCAATGGACCAACTTGTCATACTGGGAGCCAGAGTTGTTTCAATACAACGGTTCCTTTCTATGTACAACAGCTCGAAGACACTGTATCTTCAAGCGCTAACTCTAATAAAGAAAATTCATACACACAATATTTATTGAATGAAGGTTTAGAAAAAATCACGAAGAAGTTTGGTGAAGAAGCTTTTGAAGTCGTAATCGGTGCTATGAAATCTAATCAAGAAGAAGTAACAAATGAAACTGCTGATTTAATGTATCATCTTTTTGTACTTTTACATGCATTGAACATCAAATTTGAAGATATTGAGAAAACTTTGTCAAAACGTCATCAAGTTTCCAATAACTTTAAAGGAGAAAGATCAGATATAAAAAATTGGTAAATTCGATTTACTGATTGCTTCATGATTTTTCATAATCAGTTAATTTCACTCATATATCAAACTATAGGCTAAAACAGATCATAACTGTTTTAGCCTATAGTTTTGAATTTATTAATTTTTTATACAAATAACACCATCAAATCTTCATCATAATACCGTTTGCCATCATAAAGTGCCTTTGGTTCAGTGCCATATTTCTGAAATCCTAATTTTTCATATAATTTAATAGCACTTTGGTTTTCCGTAAGAACCGATAAACCTATAGTTTTAACCACACCTTGTTCAGTGACAATATCTATCATTTTTTGAATTAGTTGTTGAGTAAATCCTTGTGTTCTATATTGTGGATCACAATATACACCGACTAAATTACCTCTGTGCATCACTTTTTCTAATATTTCTCGATAAAAAGTTGCATAACCGATTAATTTTCCATCGTCAAATACACCCATTGTAAAATGTCTTTCGTTCGACCCTATCCTCTCTTCAAAACGTTCAATTGGTAAATGAAGCTCACGTTGATAAGTTGAAGCAAAACCTGTAGGATCAGTTTGTAGAGACTGTAAGCGCAATGAGCGATATGCTTCTACATCGCTTTTCTTAAGACATCTAAACTCCATGCTCTACCTACTTTCACATTATATTATCACTTTACTATTAACTGACTCAACGTCGTAACATTAAAAATATATATTAGACTGGTCTGACAGTAATTTCATTTACATTTACATGTGAAGGTTGTTGTAATGCATAAACTACCGCTTCAGCAATATCTTTGGGTTCTAGCTTTTTACGTTCTCCCCAATCTGTCTGGCCACTTAAAGGCGTATCTACCATACCTGGCGATATGCTTGTCACTCGAACGCCAGTTTTAGCCAGCTCTTTTTCCAATCCTTGCGTAATCGTGTGCACTGCAGCTTTCGTTGCACTATATATTGTACTCATTTTCGTCACTTCAAAACCTGAGATCGAAGCAATGTTAATAATATGACCACTAGATTGAGCTAAAAATGTTGGTATGACTGCATTAATGCCATATAGTGTCCCTTTCACATTTGTATCAATCATTGATTCCCAAGCCTTTACATTACCGTCCGTTACAGCAGAAGACATCATTTGACCCGCACTATTTACAAGTATATCCAAGCGACCGAATTGTTCTTTTGCATATGCTATTAAACGTTCAACTTCTTGTTGCTGTGTCACATCCACTATTAAATATTCAACCTGTGCATGATGTTCGTTTGAACGAATACGATTCACAACATCTTTCAGCTTTGTTTCATTACGACCAGTTAATAGTAATTGTATACCGTGACTTGATAGCACCTCTGCTATGCTAGCACCAATGCCACTACTAGCACCAGTGATGATTGCAACCTTGTTCTCTAATTTAACCATCGAATCTTCCTTTCATCAAACGTATTTTATATTTTATACCCTGTCCTCAAAGATTGTACCATGTGCCCTCCCCCTTGAAACAATGAGTTAGCTCATAAGCATGTGTACTTGTCATATACACTAAATCATTATAAAGTGGGTATATCATACATAACTCACTTATCTTTTAATAAATTAGGAGGATGATCCATGAACTTCACTGAAAGAATAAAAGAACTAAGAAATAATATTGATAGTACAAGTTTCGACTTTCGTTTTGAACAATTGTTTAATGAAGAAGAGTGGCTTGGACTATCGCTTAACCAGCGCCAGCAATATGAACGTGAATTCAGAAAATATGTCACCCAAAGTAATGTATTGCGTATTTCATATGCTTCACAAGATCACATTCGCATGCGTATGTATAACTCTATTTATAACTATAATGAAATCAAACATAACTTTAAATCTTATGTTTAATCATGATGAGAAAAGCCTACGTTACTGGATGAACAGTAACATAGGCTTTTCCACTTTGTAAGGGCTCTAAATAAATCATGAAAGGTGATACTAGGGAGAATAATATTCATGAAGTTTTACACACAAGATACGATAAAGTATATGTGTATAAACTTCAATGCTACTAGATGAATACAGTGTATTAATTACTTACTAGTAGCTTTTTTTCTAATCCATAGTTGTATAATTTTTCTGCATCAATATAAGCTATATAATCAATACTTCTGTATCCATCTTTAATGTCATTAATAATGCCTTGATTCACACCAGTATGTGTGTATATATCATAACTGCTTTCATTTGAAAAAATGACTTCTTCAATTACTTTTCTCATTTAATAATCACTCCGTATTTTTTCTTTCGTTAGGCATTGTTATCTTCTACACCCTTATCATAATTGATAACGTTAAGAATTTAAAGTGTTTTGTGATTAATTTCACAAAATAATCACTTTTAGTCCTTTTTAATATATTTCACACATTTTTAAATTGACAAATTGTTTAATTTTAAAAAATGATTGATTTTAAAAATACGCATCATAGGTTAACGATAAAATTCCATTTATAGTACTTATTTCGTTAATATTACGCTTAATCACGAAGCGTTAGTTATAGCATTAGATAAATTGCTGTCATATTTTAGCTAATCATTTAGCTCAAACGCACTGAATTTAATTTTTCTACAAATGCATGTGTTTGATGAATAATCATATCTAAGTGGTTTTTTTGTGTCCCTTTAGTTAATGCATTACCAATACCGATAGCATAGGCACCGCTTTTGTACCACTGCTCCATATTTTCTAATGACATACCACCATAAGGTATAATATGTATATTGGGGAAGATTTCACGAATGTTTTTCAAAAAAGGTACACCTAATATATTTGCAGGATACAACTTAATCACTGGTACTTCATACTGTATCGCTTTAGTTACTTCATCTTTCGAACCACATCTTGGCATGTAAGGTGTTTGGTATACATTACAAATATGCGCTATTTGAACGTCTAAATGCGACGTTGCTATATAGCGAGCACCATTTATAATCGCTACACGTGCGGTTACAACATTTTGAACTGAACCTGCACCAATGATAATTGATTTACCAAATTTTTGGGTTAACGCTTTTATGGCCAATTCTGCATAGGGCGTGTTAGATGTTATTTCAATATTTTTCATACCACCCTTAATCATTTTTTCACTTTTCAATATAGCATCATCACAAGTAGATCCCTTAACTACTCCTACCAAGTAGTTTCGGTGTAATTGTTCCAAAGTCAGCAATTTATCCATTAGCGTCTATCCTTTCCAATCCATTTTATTTCATTGTAATTTTTATCTAATTTTCGTCAATCGATGACTACGTAACCCTTTCATAGTAAGATTCATTATATTTTGTTAACAATTCGACCAATCATTAGTATCTATGTAGCATATTGATGTTTTATTTACAAAATGGATGCCTTAGATGACATACATCAAAAATAAAATCTAAGCACCTTTGATCACGTACTTCTCTCAAAACAGCCAATATTTTTATTAATAAAATAACTATTTTAGTAATAAAATGACATAAAACACCTGCTTTGTGATTACACTCACAAAGTTATACGAAATGCGCTAGTTTTTTTCTATTATGAATGCTAACTTTAATATTATAAAGAAAGCGCTTTATTATATTCTTGAGTTTTGCTTACAATAGTATTTTAAAAGTAAGGCAATGGTATATGATAAAGCACATATTTTAACTTGAGAGGAACAGATTAAATGATTGATTCTTTATCACATTACAAACCTAGGTTTAAAAAATTAATTTGCGTTGATTCTGACGGGTGTGCCATCGATTCTATGACTATCAAGCATGAGCGGGCATTTGGTCCAGCTATTGTTGAAGAATGGGATTTAGAAAATATAGAGTCCAAACTATTAAAGCGCTGGAATGATATAAATTTATATGAAATCACTAGAGGTATTAATCGCTTTAAAGGATTAGAACGCATGTTAAGTGAACTTGTTGAACAAGGGATTCATATTGAGGGATACGAGCATATTAAGCAGTGGGTGCAAACAACAGATGCTTTCTCTAATCCAGCACTCGAAAAAGCTATATCAAACAATCCGCAACAAAATGGATTACAAAAAGCATTATCATGGTCCCACCGTGTTAATGCAATTATCAAAACCTTACCAAGTATTGGACCATTTAAAAACGTACAAACGTCTCTACAAAATGCTTCAACTTTTGCTGATATCGCAATTGTGTCATCAGCAAATTTAGCGGCAGTAGAATATGAGTGGGAAACATACAAATTAACAGACTATTTAAGTGGCATGTTCGCACAAGAAGCAGGTACAAAAGAGCACTGTTTAGCGCACTTAAAACAATATTACAACTTAGAAGACATCATCATGTTAGGAGATGCCAAAGGAGACTTAGAAGCAGCAGAATCTCATGGTATGTACTTTTATCCAATACTAGCAGGTCATGAAGATCAATCGTGGCTAGACTTTAACAATAAATATTTAAAATTGTTTAAAGATGGTCATTTCAACCAATATACACATGACACTTTAAAACAAATATTTTTTAATAATTTTGAAGGAGAGAACTAACACTATGGTTAAAGTAGATTTGACAGCATCACCCTATCATTTAAATGACAATCAAATAGCATGGGTAGAAGAAACACTTGGTACATTAACAGACGAAGAAAAAATTGGTCAATTATTTTTTAACTTATTTTCTTTAGAAGGTGGCAAAAAATTTTTTGACGCAGACTTAACTAATAAAGATATACTTGAACGTTATCACATTGGTGGCGCTCGATATGAAGGTGGAAACAAAGAAGAAGTTCAAAACTTACTCAATGATTTACAAAGGCATACGAAAGTTCCAGTGCTTGTAGCAGCAAACTGTGATTCAGGAGGAAATGGTGCATGTAAAGATGGTACATATATCGCAAGTGCTGCTCAATGTGAAGCTGCCCAAGATACAAAAGTTTCATATAATGCTGGTCTCGTTTCAGCACGTGAATCCTCAGCACTTGGTGTACACATTAATTTCGATCCCTGTGTAGACATACTTAAGAATTGGCGCAATACAATCGTTAATACACGTGCATATGGCACAGATGCTGAAACAGTTATTAAATATTCAAGTGCATTTATTGACGGCTTTAATGCTGAACGCGATATGATTACATGTATCAAACACTTCCCTGGAGACGGTACGGAAGAGCGTGACCAGCACTTGGTGCTTGGAGTAAATGAACTATCTACCGAGGAATGGGACGACAGCTTCCGAAAAGTTTATCAACATCACATTGATCGTGGTGTACAGATGATAATGGCAGGTCATATTGCACAACCTGCTTATTCAAAAAAATTAAATCCAAGTCTCGAAGATAAAGACATTTTACCTGCAACTCTTTCTTCTGAACTAATTACTGATTTACTAAAAGATGATATGAAATTTAATGGTTTAGTCGTTACTGATGCTAGCCATATGTTAGGTATGACTGCTTCTATGCGTCGCGAAGATTATGTTCCATTAGCCATTGCAGCTGGTTGTGATATGTTCTTGTTCTTCAATGATTTGGAAGAAGATTACCAATTTATGCTCAATGGTTATAAAAACGGGGTCATCACAGAAGAGAGATTAAATGATGCCGTAAGACGTATCTTAGGTTTAAAAGCACAACTCAATCTTCACATGAAACAAGAAGACGGTTCAATCATTCAACCTCAAGAAGCATTAGATATTATCGGTTGTACAGAACATTTAGAAATGCGCGCAGAAGCAGCTGATTTAGGCATAACACTTGTAAAAAACACTTTAAATCAATTACCTATCCGACCTGAAACACATAAAAATATTATGCTTTATGTGATCGAAGGCGAAAAAGATGGCATCTATAAATCAGCGAATAACGTCACAGATGATATTATAAAAGAACTCGAATCTCGTGGATTTAATGTGACATTAAATGATGGTTCAACACGTATTAAAGGTAAAACATTAGAATATCGTGAAAAAGTAGACGCTGCATTAGTATTTGCAAATATTATCGGCTATGCTGCTGAAAATAACTATCGCATTAAATGGGGTACAGCCATGAGCAATGAAATACCGTGGTATGTACATGAAGTACCAACCGTGTTTATTTCTACCAATTTCACGACTCACTTGCATGATGCAACAATGGTTAAAGCTTATATAAACGCTTATCATTCCAACAGAGAAAATATTAAACAAACCATTGATAAGATTATGGGAGAAAGTGAATTTAAAGGTCAATATAATGACTTAGTATGGACAGAAAAATGGCAAGCAAAATTATAAAAAAGCGAGTTATAATATCATGCTTAGGGTATAATACCTATACTTAAATTAAGGACTAATCTCTCAGATTAAGATGAGATTAGTCCTTTTTATATTGAAATGCTTTCGTATAGGTATGGATAGCTTTAACTAGAGTAAGTTTGTTCGAGCTGTATGCATTCACTTATATCATTATCTACTGCGTCAACACAGTGCCCTTTCGTCTCCTTTTATAACGATCATAAAGCTAAACAACTAATTTATACTAAAACGCACTAAGCATACAAAGTATATTTTATTATATATAATGCCGCTAAATCATATTATTCAATTTGATACCCCCTTTTCTATAAAACCAAAATAACCCTAAAGCTTGTTATAGGCTTCAGGGTGAATATACTTATAATTGTATTTAGTTGTTTATGATTTATAGCCAAAGTTAGGTATGTTTTCCCAACGTTTCTTGAAATAATGTGCAACTGCTTTAGGGCGACGTTCAAGCGTGAATATTCCTTTTTTGTTTCCTTGGACACGGATAATATCTGCAGATGTTTCAAAATCTGCAAAATTCCATGTATGTTCACCAATAAATTGTGGATATTGATCAATGACTTCATGATTTGCTTCATAATAACGAATTTGGTACTCTTCCGTAAATAATTCATCATTTAGTGAATGTAATCCTGCTACTGTGTCCGCACCATATTCTGTAAACATAATTGGCTTATGCGGTTGTTTTTCACTCCAACCATCTAACTCAGTTCTTAAAGCTTCTTTAGCAGCTTCCAAGTCGCCTGTTTGTGTATACCATCCGTAATATCTGTTCAGACATAATACATCTACTAAATCTTGAACTTGGCAATTATCCGGCTGTGACATTAAAATGGTTACGATTGTTACAGGTCTGTTTTGTGGATCGCAAGAACGTGCTAAGTTGACCAAGGGCTCAAAATATTCTTTTGCGCCTTCTTCAGTTGAAGCTGGTTCATTAGCTATTGACCACATTACTACACATGCATGGTTTTTATCTCTATCAATCAAATCTTTGATAACAGATTCGTGTGCTTTTTTCGTTCCAATTTCTTTAAATGTATCTCTTGTAGACACACCATATAATACAGTGCTAAAGTTTAAATGCACGCCGACAGCAGTTGTTTCATCTATGACAACAATACCTTGTTCATCTGCCAATCGCATCATTTCTTCAGAATAAGGATAGTGTGACGTTCTAAATGAGTTACCGCCAATCCATTTAATCAGATTGAAATCCATAACGTTTGTTACTTCATTTAATCCTCGGCCATTATAATAGGTATCTTCATGCTTACCAAATCCTTTAAAATAAAACGGTTGATTATTGATTAAAAATTGCCCCTGTTTTACTTCCACAGATCGTATACCAAAACGCTCAGTATAACTATCTACAGCTTGGTTATTATCTACTAACGTTACTTCTAAATGATATAAGTAAGCATTCAAAGGTTGCCATAAATGCGGCTGTTCAACCTTGATAGAACCCTGTGCACCAGTCGTTTCTGCTACAACCTTTCCCGCTTCATCTATCAATTTAATTAAGATATCATCCACTGGTTCATTGATGGAAACATTATAATTTATTTCTGCCACATCATTTTTAACTTCTGGAACAATTTCAATATCTTTTATAAATGTTTGTGGTGTTGTATAAATTTTAACGGGTCTATGCAAACCAGCATAATTGAAAAAGTCAAAATTAGGTTTATTTCTTTTAATCAAATTACCATCTTTGTCTGTGGTTTCGCTATAATTACCAACAGGTAAAGTCGTTTCGTCTAATATATTATTTACACAAACCGTTAAACGATGTTTTCCTGTAGAGAATTTTTGATTTAATTCCACTTCAAATGGTAAAAATCCTCCTTGATGTGATGTGACTTCTTGACCATCGATATAAACAGTTGCTTTATGTGTAGCTGAACCAAATCTCAACACAATACGTTCATCTGATAGTACATTAGGTATCGTAAACATTCTTTCATACC
Source organism: Staphylococcus ureilyticus (assembly GCF_025558845.1). Classification (NCBI taxonomy): domain Bacteria; kingdom Bacillati; phylum Bacillota; class Bacilli; order Caryophanales; family Staphylococcaceae; genus Staphylococcus; species Staphylococcus ureilyticus. Next base: position 2,138,276 of record NZ_CP094825.1, read on the forward strand.
AAACGTTTCCTACATGATTACGTATGTTTGCAGTTACGCCTTGATCATTATATGAACCAGGTACTGCCATAACTAAATCAGTGTCCAAAGGTTTCGTTACATCTATTTGATCATAGTTCTCTTCTAATTTAAACTGCCAAACACCATTTAAGTCTATGATACTTCTCTGTTCATTTGTTACTGGATATAGCATATAAATGCTCCTCTCATAAAATTAAATACAAAATAGTTATAATTCCTCTCTAAGTGCTAGTTCTTTAACAATTTGTTTATGTTTCTGATCTGTTAATGGGTATGCAATGAAGAAAAGTATCACTGCAACTAAACAAATGACCGCGGGTACCACAAAGAATAATATTTTCAAACCGAATATTGTATCAGGCGTTTGTGCCGCATTAGGTACATAACCAATAATTGTTAATGCCATACCTGGTATAAAACCTGCTAAGCCTTGTGAAATTTTTCTAGTAAAACTATAACTTGCATAAATAATACCTTCAGATCTAAGTCCTGATTGCCATTGTCCGTATTCTACAACATCAGCTATAAACGCCCATGTCACCGTATTTGGAATAACTAAGAATAATTGTGCAATCGTGTTAAATATTAAGAAAAGTACAATTTGCTCTGAAAATAACGAAAAGTTCACAATTTGGAAAATAATAAAACCACTTACGCCTATGACTGCTGTCATTTTTTTACCTACTTTTTTACTTAAGAAAGTAGTTAGGAATAATGCTGGTATTAAAACAATAAAATTCAATGTACTTACAATTCCTATTAAATTATCAAAACCAAGTACATTTTTGTAATAATATAGTTGCGCACCTTGTTGTAAAAATAAAGCAGTAATCGTTAGCAATGTATAAATTGCTAAAATTATAAATGGTCTATTTTTCAGTAAATTAAAAAACGCTTTACGCCCTAAACCTTTTACTTGTGGACGTTCAATTGTATGACGCTCTTTAACCCCCTTATAACACAACATATGTAGTGTCACACCTGCAATTGCAAGTATTCCTACTGCAATCGGATAACCAATCGCATGATTCGGAAATAGACTTACTAACGGAATAATAACAATGCCTGAAATAAACATGGCACCTTGTGACCCTAAATTACGAAACACTGATAATTGTGTTCGATCATCCGCATTAATCGTCATTGAGGCAGACAATGAACCATAAGGTATATTCACGACAGAATAAGCAGCATTGAATAGTAAATATGTTCCAAATGCCCATATAATTTTACCTGTTTCACTGATATCAGGAGAAATAAAAGTTAAAACAGTCAATATTGCTAAAGGAACGCTCCCATATAAAATAAATGGTCTAAATTTTCCTCGTTTTGAAAAATTCTTCTGATTATCGACAAGAGTTCCTACACCCGTGTCTACAAATGCATCGAAAAATTTAGCAACTAAAAATACGAGACCACCAACGGCAGACGGAATTCCCAAAATATCTGTATAAAAAAGCAATAAATAAATTTGCCCCATATCAAACATTAATCCGTTACCTAAATCCCCAAATCCATAAGCTAGTTTTTCTTTGAATTTCAATTTCGGTGATTCAATTTCATTAAATTTTTTCAATTTCTTATTTGCCGGTTTTAATCTGGCTGTAACCATAAGGATTACCTCTTTCCACTATCGAAACAACATTTGTACACCTCATCTTTGCAGTTTCATAGTCTGTTTTATTGAATGTGGCCATCAATCATAACTTCCCCCCATAGAATTGAAAGCGTTTTCTTACGTACATAAAAATTTTTAACCCTCTAGAATAGATTCGCTTATTATTTTCACGTGCATACACCCTTAACACTTTTTGATAGAGCTCTTACTTTTATTATATTTTTATAATGGCAACAGTCAATAAAAAATAACAACGTTGTTAAAAATGTGTCTTACTTATCCATCTATGCTATTTTTTTTCAACTATTGCTAAAGTCTGTAATAACGCCAATCCAAATTGATACTATACTTTATTACATGCAATTGCGCGAAAAATATTAAATTAGCTCTAAGTTTAATGTGAATTAGTGCTATTTTAATTATTTTCAGAGATAATTATGATTTTTTTGATATTTTCCTAATTTTTTTTACAATTTTTTTATTGAATATTTAATTTTCTGATTTTTCATTATATCTGCTAATAAAATTCTTTATGTTCTGTCCGATATTTTAATGGTGTCTTGCCATATTGCTTTTTAAAACATTGTGCGAAATAACTTTGTTCCTTAAAACCAACATATTTTGCCACTTCGGCAACAGTCATTTTTGTCCGAGCTATTAAGTCACGCCCTTTTTTTATTCTTAGTGCTGTAATAAATTGCGATAAAGATTGATGACATTCCTGATTAAAGATTCTTGATAGATAACTAGGCGCCAAATTTACATAATTCGCTAATTCTTCTAAAGTTAAATTACTATCTAAGTTTCTTTCAATATATTGAATCACTTTACTTACTTTAGGGCTAAAGGCATTCGCTTTAATTTTCATAGCCCTTTCTGCATATTCCTTAACAATTGTATACGTTAATTCTTCTAATACTTCTACATCCAATGTCCGATCAATCATTGCAGCATATCGAGCGGATATTTCATCGATGTGTATGAGACTTACACCCGCTTTTTCACCAGCTTTACGGCATAAAGTATTGATCAAATATGCTTTATATTGTTCATTTGATAAATCATCCTTCACTCGACGTAAACCAGTCACAGACAAACTCATCTTTTTTAAAATCGTTAATGCTTCTTCGACATTTCCGTTTTCTACTGCAGTCAACAATTGATTTTCTAAATTATATCTATATTCTATTTCTTGTAATGTGTAATCACTTTGAAGCTTAGAATCAGCTAAAAATGTTTCATTTGCATGAAAACTGAAGTCAATTTCTACCGTTTCGTAGACAATATTTCTTTTCTTCAAAAAACGAATTGCTAAACGACACATTTTTTGTGCTTTAACATGATGACATATTGGTATTTTAAGTAGATATTGTTTCAGTGTAGGCAGCTTAGAAATTTTAATATTTAAATTTAGTAACATTTCATTACATTGGCGCTCATTGGGTCGTTTATCCATATAAGGTCCAATAATATATATTTTTCTATATTTTTTAAATTTAAAAATCAAAAAGCTTACATTAAAACTATTTTTATAGTGATAAATTTTATTACTTTGCATATGCACAATAAAATGTTTTAACTCATTTCTATATTGTTTTTTGGTAGTATTCATAAAGGGTGTCTTAATATGGTTACTAATTGCCTTTATGTTGTCCATATCATAACCTTCTAACTGAATACCCAACAATTGTATAGCATGCATTTGCAATATTTCTAGCGTTTCATTTTTCATAAAAAACACCCCATTCCTTATATTTTTATTATATCTAAATATTAAGGAATAGAGTATCAAATGAATAAAAAATATTTAATTTATTTTTAGAATTTTATATATTTAGGCATGTAAGGCTATTGATCACTCTGTGTCTATTGTTTCTTACCAAATTTTAATTTAAACGGCGCATAGAATAAGACAAAGATAAGCACCAAACCTAAATAACCGATTAATGGATAGAAGATTGCTACTAAATCCGTAAATCCGACAAAACTTAAGCAAAGTCCTACAAGGATTGTAATAGTATAAAATATCTTAAAACGTATAGAATCTACAACAGTGAAACGTGTTGCAAATGCATAAAACATACCCAGTCCTGTATTGAATATCATACCAAATATCACGATTGCCATAATGATACCTAGAATTGGTGATATATGGTTCACAATACCTAACATAGGCATTTCCATATTACCGACAATATTGATTTGTGTAAAAATTGCTAAATGACTTAAGACAATCATAGCACCCAAAATCAGGCCACCTACTAAGCCTCCAATTGCTGCTACTTTTGAATTTTTTTCTGCTCCACCCATTACAATAGCCATTGAAGCACCTACTGCTGTATTAAATGAAGCATAATTAATACCTGCAACAAACCAATTAGGCAATGTCGAAGGCTTCGCATCTGAAATTGTATTTAATTCAGAAAATGGTACATTTGTAGTTAAGAAACTATAAATCGAAATAATTAATATAAAAATAATTAAAAACGGCGTAATATTGCCAATAACTTTAACTACACCTTCTACCTTTAACATTCCTGCAAGGATGATTAATACAGTCATTAATAATGTACCAACGAGCGATGGTACCCCAAATTGTTGATTTAAGTTTGACCCAGCACCTGCAATCATCACTACACCGACACCAAACAAAGTAAAGATAATGACTAAATCAATAATCCATCCCAATAATTTTCCAAATAATGATTTTCCAGTAATATTATGTATAACGACTTTATGTGAATCTGTATCAAACTTACTCCCTAACCAAACAAGCATCATCCCAACATAAGCAAACAACGCTGTGGTAATGATAGCACCCAAAGTGCCCAAAATACCAAAACTAGTAAAATATTGCAGCACTTCTTGTCCAGAAGCAAATCCAGCACCAACGATGACACCGATAAAAGCACTAGCAATCAGTAATATTCTTTTCATCATGTTACCCCCTTATTGAGTCTACTATATACAACTTAAATAAAATTTCAATTATAATAGCTATGATTATTGTATATTTGACATCTAAACTACTTAAAATTTCTACGATTACTCAATTTTATCATTTTATCCATAATTTATGTTGAAATACTTAAAAGACTGAGCAATTCATGCAAAATAACATTTGGAACATATACCCTAGAAAAATAACATACAGATGATTTAATTCAATCCATCTGCGCGATTCATTGTTACTCATCAATACTACGACTTATTTATGTCTAAATTCACATTAAAATATTTTTAAAAATATGGACCTATATTAACCCAAGTAGTAAATCAATGGCCTAACTATACTTAAAACAATATTGAAAAAGGCAATTTCTATATTATTTCAATAGAAATTGCCTTTTTTCACTTGTTCAAGAACTTTATGTTCCAGACTCTATTTCGTAACACACACCCATTTATATGTGTTTTTATGTGATTTTATTATACAAAGATACTTAATATAAAAATAAAAACTAATCCTGAAACAGAAATAACCGTTTCAAGTAATGACCAAGTTAGAAACGTTTCTTTAACAGTTAAACCAAAATATTCTTTAAACATCCAAAAGCCTGCGTCATTCACATGAGATAAGATAACACTACCTGCGCCAATTGCTAATACTACTAATGCAACATTCACGTCCGATGATTGTAGTAATGGCAATACAATGCCTGTTGATGAAATTGCGGCTACTGTAGATGAGCCTAAAGCAATTCTTAAAACGGCTGCAACTACCCATGCTAGTAATATAGGAGACATTTCAGTACCTTCAAACATTTTAGCTATTGTGTCACCAACACCACCATCTATCAGTACTTGTTTGAAAGTACCACCGCCGCCTATAATTAAAATCATCATTCCAATAGGATAGATTGCGTTTGATACAGAATCCATGATTTCAGCATTTTTTCTACCTTGTCTGACACCCATTGTTATAATTGCAAACAAAACGGCAATTAACATCGCTGTACCAGCAGTACCAATAAAGTAAATGAAGGATTCAAAGCCATTTGTAGCTTCTTCATTACCCGTCACTAACTGAACAATTGTAGAAAGTAACATAAGAATAACTGGTGAAATTGCAGTTAGTAAACTGATACCAAATCCAGGCATTTCAGACTCTGAAAATTCTTTTTGTGCACCTAAAGCTGAGATATCACCTTCGCGTTGATAAGCAGTTGGCGTAATTTTTTGTGCCACTTTATTAAATAATGGCCCTGCAATAATGGTAACAGGTATTGCTATGATTATGCCGTAAAGTAACACATGACCTAAATTAGCTTGTAGTTCTTTAGCAATTACAACTGGTCCCGGATGTGGTGGTAAGAATCCGTGTGTCACAGATAGTGCTACAACCATAGGAAGTCCAATTTTTAATTGTGATACATTCGCGCGTTTTGCAATTGTAAATACTAATGGTATTAATAGTACTAATCCTACTTCAAAGAATAACGCTATACCTACAATAAAGGCTGCAATCAACATTGCCCATTGTACGTGTTTGTATCCAAACTTTTTAATCAATGTATCGGCAATACGTGTAGCACCACCACCATCAGCCAATAGTTTACCTAAAATCGCACCTAAACCAAAAATTAGAGCAATATGTCCTAAAGTACTTCCCATACCATTTTCAATGGTTTCTATAATTTTATCTAACGGCATTCCGAGTAAAATAGCAGTGATAATAGATGTAATAATTAATGATATAAATGTATTTAACTTCAAGAATATAATCAATGATAATAATACAACGATACCTATAACCACTGTAATTAATGGCCAAATTGTTTCAAACATAATTGTTCTCCCCTTCAACACTTAACATAATCGTTCATAATATCAAAAGGGCTTACCCTCTCAATGATAACGCTTACTTAAATGTTTAAAATTTTAAATTTTTTAAACTGAATGAAATGATAGCCTTAAATGGAATTTACATATTTTTATTTATAGCTTATCATTCACTCAGTTTGTACCAATAAATCGTATCTACTATTTATCTTCAACCACATGTTCACGCTGAAACGTAGCGATTTCAGCATAGCGTTCTTCTAATGAGCGACTTAAATTGATGAAAATTGAAATGAGTTTTTGATAAACATTCACATTATCTTGATTTGGACGATGCTGATTTGTTGTACCCACCATTTCTTCAATAATAGAAAAATCTTCAATTTCACCAAGTGCCTTCATGCCAAGTACACAAGCGCCTAAACATGAGCTTTCATAACTCTCTGGTACGATTAAATTCGTATTAAAGATATCTGCCATCATTTGCCGCCACACTTCACTTTTAGCAAACCCTCCCGTTGCTTTTATCGTGGACGGTGTTTCATTCATTACTTCGACTAATGCTAAATAAACTGTATAAAGGTTATAAAGAACGCCTTCTAACGCTGCTCGAATCATATGTTCTTTCTTGTGAGCTAGCGTTAAGCCAAAGAATGAACCTCGTGCATCTGCATTCCACAATGGTGCACGTTCACCTGCTAAATATGGATGGAATATCAACCCATCTGCGCCCGGTTTCACACGATTAGCAATTTTAGTCAGTACATCATAAGGGTCGACGCCTAAACGTTTTGCTGTTTCCACTTCACTCGCCAATAATTCGTCACGTAGCCATCGTAATACCACGCCTCCATTATTCACTGGTCCTCCAATGACATAATGATCTTCCGTCAAAACATAACAGAAAATTCTACCTTTATAATCTGTTCGTGGTTTATCTATTACTGTTCTTATGGCGCCAGAAGTTCCAATGGTTACAGCAACTTCACCTTTTTTAAACGCATTTACGCCTAAATTTGACAATACGCCATCACTAGCACCTACAATAATTGGCGTATTTTCGTCAATACCCATTAATGTTGCGTAACGACGTTTCATTCCTTTTAATATATGTGTTGTCGGCACAATTTCAGGCAATTGAGATTTACGAATGCCTAACAACGCTAATGCTTCTTGATCCCAATCTAAATTCTCTAAGTTAAACATGCCAGTAGATGAAGCCATCGATTGATCAATCACATAGGTTTCAAATAACTGATAAAAAATATATGTCTTAATGTCTGCAAACATCGCTGTTTGATTATATATTTCTTGTTGTTCGTGTTTCATCCAAAATATTTTAGATAGAGGTGACATTGGATGTATAGGCGTACCTGTTCTACTGTATATCGCATCACCGTCATATTTGTCTTTAATCATTTCTGCATATTTTGTCGCACGATTATCTGCCCAAGTCAAATTCTCAGTTAATCGTTGATGACTTGCATTCATTGCAATCAAACTATGCATTTGAGCACTAAATGAAATTAATTTCAAATCATTTTTATGAACATTGGCTTCCCTCATAACATATTTAATCGTCATCAATACTGCATCAAATAACTCATCAGGATTTTCTTCTGACACCTCCACATTTGGTGTATGCAAAGGATAGCCAATATTATGTTTCATAATAAACTGCCCTTTTTCATCATAAAGCACTGCTTTTGTACTTGTCGTACCTATATCAACACCTATCATGTATTTCATAGTTTTTCCTCCTATTGTACCTCTTGTTTCACAATTACTCTTTCATCCAAAAACTATCTATATCTTCGCCAACATCGTCAAAATTCAAATGAAATGCTTCTCTTAGTTTTGTTGCACTTTGCTTTGCAACCGCATCGATAAACACTTCATGATTATGATGAATTCGTTCAAAATCAACCGGATTTTCAGTCATACGTTTGCGCATGGATAACAAGATAAGCGCTTCCATCACTGGCTTCAAATTGTTCCAAAATGTTTTTAGATACTGATGTTTAGAAGCTAATATCGTCACTTCATGAAATTTCATATCGTGTTCTGTAAATGCCTCTGCGTCTTCAAATTTAACAGCAACTCTCATCATTTCTAGTTGTTTCCGCATTTCTTTAACAATTTGCTCATGATTATCTTTTTTTATCTTATTAAAAGCAAATGATTCTAGCATAATTCTTAAATCATACAGTTCTTTTTTTTCATTATCATTAAAAGGTAAAACGTAGGCGCCCATACGTTCTAAATGAATCAACTGATCTTGCTTTAATAATTTAAATGCATCTCTTACTGGAGAACGACTCACATTAAATTCATTGGCAATTTGGTTTTCGGTTAACAATGTGTCTGGTGTAATCATGCTATCAACAATCCTTAAACGTATTTCCGAAGCAATCATTTCACCTTTAGAAACACCTTCAAGCCATTGTTCTGGATAAATATATTCCAAACGACTTCACCTCTCCACTCAATCGATATACTTGTATACAAGTATAGTAATATACATCCTGTATAATTGCAAGCGCTTGCAATTATGCGGAGCGTCTCCCAATTCCATAAAAAATCGGCATATCAAGTTTTCACTCGACATACCGATTTTTTCATTTTAATGATTTCCTGTTTTTAACGTTGTTACACAATGATGTGTTTGGTAACAATGCGGGCATTGTAATTTTCTAGTTTTAGGTGTATGTGCAGCAAACATCCACGTCGACAATTTAGGTTTAAATATTTGTTGACAATTCGGACATAAATAACTCACACGTTGATATATCCCTTTTGTCATAATGCCAGCATAAATTACTAGAATAGGTAATGTTGATAAAAAAGGCATCCATTTTTTTAATAATACGCTAGCGATGATAGATGTATATTGTATTATGATCGCAGGACTCAGCTTATATAGCAGTGGCATGTATAACGTCATGCCACGCTGATTTTGAATGACATATTTATGTGTGTTAATCAATTTTTCAATAGGTGCTTGCGCATCTTCACTGATACTGCTTTCCAGTTGTTTCATTTGATAAGCAGTAAGTTTCAATTTTTCAATTTCTTCATTAATTTCAGTTTTCTTTAGATGTAACATAACTTTTACTGCTTGTAACTTTTTGTCATCTGTTAGTAATATTTTTATGTCTTTCAATGAAAAACCTATCGATTTCAATATTAAGATAATTTCTAAATTTACTTTGCTTTGTTCGTCAAATAATCGTCTACCATTACTTGATGATGGCATCGATTGTAGGAGTCCTTTTTTATCATAATACTGAATTGTTCTTACTGTTACATTGCAATGCTTTGCTAGTTCTCCTGTTTGATATAGTGTCATAAAATAACCTCCTTGACGTTAATCATACATGGTGACCTAACGTAACGAGCAAGTGTAACATTCGTTTTTAGTGCATAATATTTGTTTAAGACTCTAATTCTCAAAAATTTCGGAATGAATATTTTGCATTTTACTTTCAACAGTTGTAATTTCATTGGCACATTGTTTTAAAATTTCCCTATAATCCTCTGTATTTTTATTATTTTTGTAACGTATTTTATGTTCTAAACTCGCCCACATATCCATACCTATTGTTCTAATTTGAATTTCTACTGGTACTTTTTCTACAGAATTCGCTAAAAACACCGGTATTGACACTACAATATGCAAACTTCTATAACCGTTATCTTTTGGATTCATAATATAATCTTTTCGTTTTAATAACTGAACATCCGCCTGTTTTAACAATAATTCTTCAATAACATAAATATCATCTATATAATTACAAACAACTCTTATACCTGCAATATCATAAATATATGCCTTCGCTGACGCTGTGTTGATTTGATATCCTTTTCGATCTAACTTTTTAATCAGACTTCTCATTTCCTTAACACGACGTTCCATGTGATGGATTGGATTATGTTTATACAATTGTTGAAAATGATCGTCTAAAATATCAAGTTTAGTGCTAATTTCTTTTAGTGCGGATGAATATAATTGCTCTAAAGCAACAAAATCAATGACCATTTCAAATGCTTCTTCATAATTATTTATATATGATAAACTCTCTTTAAATTCTTCTTTCAAATCATCCATATTCAACGTTGGTTTACGTTCAATGTACATAAATGGTACCTCCAATAATTCATCTCTTTCCAAACATTATAGCTAAATTTAAAGACTACTTGAAACAATACAGTGAATATTTATCAATGAATGGTTCGAGTCAGAGATTACTTGATATGTGAAAGGGCATTTTTCAGTTTCGGCTGTTTGAGCTCATAAAAATCCATAGCTGCCTATTGTTTGTTCTAAAGCCAACTACTTCAATTGACATGTTTTGTTTTTTCACTTATACATACAAAAGTCTCTATTCTACTAAATCAAATACATTTTCAGCTTCGCCTTCACGTTTTTTCACACTATTCGTCCATTTTATGTTCAATAATTTGAGTCCTTCTATTATCTGCAATGTTACGTGCTCGCTTCATAGCATCTGCCTTTTTATCGAAGCTATCCGTAGCTTGTTTCGCACCATCAGACTTTATTTTCCACTCACTATTCTCATAATAGACATGAACATCTTTATAATTTAATTGTGGATTTACAGATTGATCACGTTCATGCACAGTGATTTTTTTATTTTTCAACGCTTTCAATTCATCTTCAGTCGCATTTTTGTACCAATCTTCAGCTTGTTTTGTAGCGATTGGAATCGCATTGTCCTCTTGATATCCATCTTTAAGCATTGCATTTCCAATGTCTATCGCTTTTTTTCTTTCCAAGTTTTCCATATTTTTCCAACTTTGTGGATAATCTTCCATCGTCCAAGGCATGTGATAAAACCTCCATCTTCAAAACTTATATTAATTCTCTTTTACCTCTTTTTTCCTTTAACAAACTAAATAAATGCATTAAAAATGATATAAATATTTAAGACAACTATGATTTGTTCAATAATTGAAAGGGAATGAAGAGTAAGAATCAGTGTTAAATAAAAGGAGGTTTAACTAACATGAATCTATCCATTGGCTTAATCCCTTCTCCTGACATGCCTCATAAATTAATCAACAAAATTTATTCAGAGCTCCCAAAAGATTTCACAAAACATGTAGATAATGGCGTGGAATGGCAATTTGAAATACACGTTGCATCTATGATTGGTACTGCGGAACATATGGATAAAGTTTTGGATATTGCATCCAATATGAAACAACAAAAAAATTGGGATTATACAATTTGTATTACGGATTTACCTAATTTTTCTAAAAATAAAAGTGCATTATGTGATATTGATTTCGATACTAAAACAGCACTTTTATCATTACCAGCGTTGGGAAACTTTAAGTTAAAAGAGAAATTAAGACAGTGCTTAATATTTATTATTGAATATTTACATTCTTCTGGTAGAAACAAAAACACTTTAAACTTTAAGCATTTTAAATTGACTCAATTTAAAGAAGTCATACCTAAGGATAATAATGAAAATTATAGATCCCGTATCATTGCCAAATCTACATTTTTAGGTTGGCTTCATTTGATTTGTGGCATGACTTTTGCCAATGAACCTTGGTCTGCCATTTTTGATTTTAAAAAAATCATATCTGTTTCATTTGCCACAGGAACTTATATAGCAATATTTTCTACACCTTGGGATATCAGTCTTGATTATAGTTACTGGCGGTATATTTTACTGATGTTACTATCTGTATTAGGCATGGTTGGTTGGCTAATTTATTCTTATAAATTATGGGAAAGACCTAGCGCTAATACACAAAAACTTTATCGCTTTATTTATAACATCACGACCTTCACAACCTTATTGACCATCACCTTTTTAAATTTTATAGTACTATATATCTTGTTATCTCTAAGTACAATATTATTTGTACCTCCCGAGTTGTTTTCAAATTGGACATCATTAAACAGTGAGCATCCAACTATTTTAAATTATATTAACTTAATTTGGTTTATTACGTCATTAGGTATACTCGCTGGCGCTATGGGATCCACTGTTGAAAATGCTGAAAAAATTAAACGTGTGACGTATTCTTTTAGACAATACTATAGATCTAAATCACTGGAACAAGAAGATGAAGATAGCTCTAGCGCATATGCAAAAGCTGATTACTACGAGGGCGAAAAACAATCACATCATGAGGAGGGATTAAATGAACACAACAACGGCTAAAATAGGTATTATTGCTGCACCGGGCGTCACTGAAAAAGTAGCGCGTAATCTTGAAATTGATTTGCCCCACATCCTTAGTGAGCAATATGAGCATTCAGTTAAATGGGAAATCGATACAATTATTGATCCTTTGACTGGTTCAGCAGAAAGCGTCCAACAAATTTTCAGTAAAATTGCTGATTATCAAGAGCATAATCAATGGCATTTTACAATTGGACTCACTGACCTACCGATGATTGAACAACAAAAAGTAGTTGCCATTGATATCAATAGACAAAATGGTGCTAGTTTAATTTCTATCCCTGCTTATGGATGGCGTCCAATCAAAAAAAGAATTCAAAACTCTATATTGGCTATTCTAAAGGCAATAGATGAATTTAAGCATTCTGAAAAAATTAACAATAATCATGACGCTATGTCATTGATGAATGCACAGTTTCCTTTATCAAATTTACAATCACGAACTGTTTACTTTGAAAATACTACCTCTCAACATACGCAATATTACGTATCGTCCAAGTCTAAAGGTATTTTTCGTCTTGTTAGTGGTATGACATTTGCAAACAACCCATTTAACATGTTAAAAAGCTTAAGTAATGTTGTGGCAATCGCCTTCACTACAGGTGCCTTTGGAATCATTTTTACGACAATGTGGAATTTAAGCTTTGTATATTCTGAGTGGCGCTTGTTATTAATGATGCTTGTAGCAATTTTCGGTATGATGATTTGGATGATCATTGCACATAATTTATGGGAATCAAAAAAAGAGAGCACGAATAAGCAAATCACTACCTTATACAACTTAACTACAACGATGACTTTAACTGTTTCAGTTATTATTTATTACTTTATTTTGTTCTCACTCTTTTTGATTGCAAGTTTAATTGTGCTCCCCTCAGATTATTTAGGTCAAGCATTACAATTAAAAACATCTGCAGGTTTAACAACTTACATAAACTTAGCTTGGTTTGCTGCATCAATTTCGACTGTAGCTGGTGCAATAGGTGTTGGTCTAAATAATGAAGCACTCATACTTGAAAGTACTTACGGATATAGACAAAAACAGCGATACAAGCAATTGCATAAAGAACAACAACAACAAGAACAACAACAACAAGAACAACAACAAAGAAAAGCACAAGAAGATATAAAGAAAAAAAGACAAGAAGAAGAAGAAAAAGCTAGAAAACAACAAGATTCCAACTAGATATCGGAAAGTAGAAATGCTTATTAGAGCATTGTTATTTTTCCATATTTGTAAAGACTTCACAAAACACTTCATTAAATTTTAAATATAAAACAAGCCAATGTCATCGGATATTAACTACCGTAACATTGGCTTGTTTTGCATTATTCATGAGGTGATTTATTTGCTTGTCTTGCATTTTGACAATTATGTTGAATACTCATTAAAGAAGTTCTAATGTGCATGTATTGTGGTAAAGTTGCCATTTCTTGAACATTGATATTAGAACCGATTTCAAAATGTTTAGCAATGTTTTCAAATACTAACAAATACTCTCCCATGGTTTCATCATTAATATGGTAACGTTTTTCATTACTTAATGCCCTCGTCAGCATAAAACTGATTTCTTCTAGTGCATATATACTAGGATAATAGTATTGTATAACCCTTTTATTACTAAATACTTCACCATTCGCACTATTATATATTTGTTTCATATTGTTTAGTTGAACACTTAAATGCAACATTTCTTTTTTATCTCGCTCTCTCGATGAGTATTTGTTGCTTGAAAATAAATAATGGAATAACACTGCTTCATTACGAGCTACTGTAGCAAGCGTGCCTGGTAACATTGAAGAAGCAGTCTTTCTACCTATGATCAGTAGCGAAACAACAGCAATAATAATACCAACAATCACATCAATAATTCGTGGAAGTGCTATTAAAATCGAGAGATGGTTCGATGCTAAACCATTTAATAATATAACTTGAATTGTGATAAATATAACTGCAAATGAATAATTTGCTCCAACAAATATTTCTGTTATACCTGCTGCAACCGCAAGGAGTAATATAGCGATAGGTACAGGTGGTGTAGACAATAGTATTAATGACAGTACAAGTACACCTATAATCGTACCGATACCTCTTGATCCAGCACGTTCAAAACTGTGTAATGTAGTTGAACCTAATAATACTGTATGCGTACTAAGTGGAATCCAATATGCTTTGTCAAAATCAAACATCAATGCGATAAAAATCGCAATTGCCATAATAACGATATAGCGTATAGTATTTCTAAAGACAAATGAATCTATTGTCAAATTCGTAACTAATCGATGACCATAAATAGGTACACGTATATCCACTTCGTGTTCCAGTTGTGCATCATTTGCATTCATTATGGCATCAACTTTGAATATATTATCTACAAGTTTTTGATAAGCTTCATCAATATCAACTTGGCGTGTCCATGTTTTATTTGTCTTACCTTGCGTATATACTAAATTGATTACGTAGTCTACCATCAATTTAATATCTTGAGGTAAAGGCCGTACATTTTTTTCATTTAATTCCAGTAATTCTGAATGTATACCTTGTGCAATATTATGTAGCAATATTAAACGTTGGAATTGTGGTGACTTTTGAGATTTGGCAGAACTTGCAGTGATGAGTTGGTTATCAGTATTTCTAAAAGCAGTCACTGCAAATCGGGATGCTTTTGAAAATGCTTTTGGATCATCAAAATTATAAACTAATTGTTTTATAATATTATAATCATTTTTAATTGATTTAACTTCAGCTGATTCTTTTGAAAGTAAAATCACCACGATTACTACAAATGTTGCTAATAAACCTCCGATAAATACTGAAACACCTCTTATTAATGCTTCATCTGGAGCAACTGGTAAATTAATTGGCAAACTAAATGCCACAATAAAAAAAGTTGATGATGGTCCAGGAATGTTTAATGAACTAAATACATAATACGGTATTACTGCTACAATCAATAATAAAATACCAAATATGATGGGTTGATTGACAGTTAACGTGCCTAACATCATCGATAATGCAAATACTATTGAAGTAAAAAATACTGTACGAAGTTTAGACTTTGCCGTACCGCCAAACACATAAATATGTGCTAACGTACCTGTTGAAATTAATAGACCGATTGAAAAATAATCGACTAAATAACCAATCATTAATGGTAAAAACATTAGTATCGCTTGTCTAATACCTTTAGCAACATCGATTTTCATAGCATTAAATTTTGTGAGTGACTTTAAATATTTAATCAATGGCGATTCACCTCTCCTTTTTATTTTATTTTAACCATGATATTTCATCTGATTTGATGGAAAAACATAAAAAAGACGGGTTAGAAATCTAAAATTTATATTTCGATCTCATAGTCCCGTCCCCGTTAAGGTCATTTTGTTTTGTGAAAAACTTGTTATACATAGCTTTAAATATAAATACTTTGCTTTTATACAATATTAAAAATATTTAATTTATCCTTCAGCTCACTTTATCAAATACATAAATCTACAACTGGGGAAGTACATTGTAAAATAGTTCATTTCACAAATTTTGGTTGAGAAATCAGATACATTTTAATTAACGATTACTAAACTATTTTAACACTTTTATTGGTTTCTGCTAGGGCATTTCCTACAAATCGTTATAATGAATATGTTTAATCATTACTATATTCTACTTTAACGAGTAATTTTATTCTGATTGTTTGATGTCTTCGTGCACTGTTGAATAATCAATATCAGATTCTAAAAATGTCGCGTTATTTACTGGGAAATGTTGTTCAAGTGTTTCAATATTACTTATTTCTACATTGCCATGATTCATTTCAAAATCCAATACATGTCCACCTACTGTTTTATCTCTATCTACAAAATGTAAATGGAAACCTCCGGCAGCTATGACATGAAAAAGTGTTGGTGCATAAAAACCAACAATCGTACCTTCAATTTGATCATAATGAAACTCTGGTTGTTGTTTAGCCGATTCAATTAGTTTAGTATACGGTTTTTCTTGTTTTGGCATCATTCTAACATGTACGTTTTCAAATTTCCCAGATATTTTAACCGCAAAAAATAAGTTTTCACTGGCAGCGTGGCTTTTAGTTTGATTTAATACATATTCAGAATCAGTAATATGTCTCACTTCAAAACTAACATCCGGTTGAAATGGTGTGACCGTAGAAAAAGGTGTCATTTCACTACCATCTAGTTGTTTGAAATTACCATGTGCATCAGCATGATAAGCGACGCCGTCTAATATAATAACTTCACCGTCTGATCCTGTTAACGTACCGATACCTAAATCACCATGTTTTAAAATTTCATTCATTTCCATAGTGCCATCTAATAATCCAGCCATCAATGTACCGAGCGTGCCATGTTGATATAGCATGATATTTTCTCTCCTTATATCAGTATCTTTTTTAAAAATTTCACTATTCACAACATACTATTATACAATATAATTGTGTTTTCCAATAACTTTGTGCTCACAAAGCATTAATGAAACATGAATATTTCTCGATACCAACCTTATATGCTTTGCTTTAAAACTATGATAAAACACACTTTGATTTCATTTATATATATCGATTCAAGCTATAAATAAACGTCAACTTCGTTTTACCAAGATGGCATCCATCATAGGAAAATGTTCAGTTAATACGCTTCAATATTTCAAAAAAATGAAAGCGCCCGTTTCTATTCAATTGAATTTGAAACGGGCGCTTATGCGTTAATCATAGATGTTTATCTTCTATACGCTTATTTTATTAATTATTTAATTGTAGCAACTTCTATTTTAGGCGCTTCAAGTAAATAAGTTTCTATTTCTTTAAAAAATGTTTGAAAATGTTCTGATTGATTATGTGCTTCTAATGCAGCTTGATCTTTATATTTTTCTATAAAAGCAAAAGTTTGAGCTTCATTTGTATTTTCAAAGTGCGCATAATATAATGCACCTGCTTCTTGATTTGCTGCAATGACTAAGCGTTCAACCTCTGCTAAATAATTTTCTCTATGTTCTGATTTAATCTTCATTACTGCAGTTACTAAAATCATATATAACCTCCTGAGATAATCGCTCTTGCAAAGTTTGTTTATAAGAGTATTAAAGTTCTTCTTTTTCAATGATTAACGGTTGATCCGGTTTAACAAAAAACCACATAATTATTGCAAACACGACTGGGATAATAACTAATTCTAATGTCACTGTCCAACCAACAATATCAACCATCATACCTGCTAATAAAGGACTCAGCAATGCACCGATATTGCCCCATAAATTCATCCAGCCAGATACTGAACCAGAAAAATTACGTCCTAAATCTGTAGCTGCCGCCCAACTCATTCCTGTAGCAATTCCTATTCCGCCTAAACATAATGACAACCACAGCACATTTGCTACTAAATTGTTTGTTTGAATTGACATGAATAATGAGATACAAAATACCACAAAACCGATGATTGCAATGGACGCTCTCGCAACAAATCTTGATTTTCCATTTTGTAATAGCTTATCAGAGATTGCACCGCCACATAATATTAATAAGAACATAGCAATCCATGGTGCACCTGCTGCCCAAGCCATATCAGGGTCAGTTAATTTAACATTATATTGTTCCGTTAGATATGTAGGTAACCATATTAAGAATAGTGACACAACAAATTGTACAACAAAATATTGTGCAGCCAATGCATAAAAGCTAAATCTTCTTAGGAAGATATTCCACGGCGCGTTACTTTTTTCAGTTTTTATGATATCACGGTTTTCCATAATATATCTTTTTTCTGCTTCATTTACCATTTTATGTTGTTCCGGTAAATCTTTTGAAATAATAATCCATAATAATGCAATGACAATACCAATAGCACCAAAAATATAAAATACAGCTTGCCATCCAAACATATTAACGATAGCAATCGTAACTACAGGTGCAATCACTGGTCCAAAATATGAACCCGCTAACAATGCACTCGAAGCACGTCCTTTTTCACCTTTAGCAAACCAAAATGAGTTAAACACTGCATTCGAAGGATACATAGGTGCCTCACCTATACCAAATAAAAAACGTACAGCATATAATAAACCATGATTTTTAACAACACCAGTTAAAATCGTGAAAGCACTCCACCATACGAGCGCAATTGTTAACATTTTTTTAGATCCAAATTTTTCTGCCAAAAAACCAGAAGGTACTTGCATCAACGCATACCCTAACGAGAAAAATGATGCTAATAAACCAAACTGTGTTTTCGTCAAATGTAAATCTTCCATCATAGGTCCTGCAATAATGGAAATATTTGATCTATCCATATAAGCAATTACACCTATAATGAAAAACGCAATAGCAAAATACCATCTTATATTTGTTCTTTTTTGTTCCATTTTTTTACCCACACTCTCTCCCTATTTCACTAGTCATCATATGACCTATTGTGTGCCTAGATATTACCACAATATGAAATCGCTTACAACTACTTTTTTCATTTTATGATAATACCTTATTCATTCTTATGAGCAGCGTACACAGTTTATGTGACAGGTATTAACACCAGTTCTTTAAAAACCTAAATCTTCACTATAATATTAGTTGAAATAAGTTTTTCTTAAATCCGTCAGTGCATTGAAATTTCAAGGCAACAAATTTATTAATTATCTTTATATTACCTTAAATATGCATTACACATTAATTTAGATTATAATACAGAAGTAATTAAAAAATACCATCATGTTTGATTAAGAAAAGGAGCGACACTTATTGCCATGGAACAAATACTGACAAACTTTATAAATTCATGGGGTTATACTGCTATTGCAATATTAACCCTATTAGAAAATATATTACCTTTTATTCCATCTGAAATTATTTTGACATTTGCAGGACTGATGACAGTTAAATCTGATTTATCCATACCTTTACTTTTTATCATATCTACCATTTCATCGTTAATCGGTTTAATCATACTTTATTACATCAGTAGTATCGTCTCTGAAGCACGTTTATATCGTTTTGTTGATAAATATGGAAAATGGATCAAACTCAAAGGAAAAGATATTGCTCGCGCTAATGAATGGTTTAAAAAATACGGTGCTATTGCAGTCTTTCTTTGTCGCTTTATTCCTGTTTTACGCGTATTAATCACCATACCAGCAGGCATTAATAGAATGAATATTGTATTATTTACTATTCTTTCGTTAATAGGTACTACAATTTGGAACATTGCACTCATCTTCTTAGGTAGCATGTTGAGCAACAGTTTTGATACGTTAATGAATGGCTTACACACTTATTCATATATTATGTATGTCATCATCGCTATAGCTGTCGTATATCTCTTTATTCGTATCTACAAAAAGAATCGCACACATCAATAAGTGTACGCTTTGCTTTAGTTTAAAACTTTTTACGTCACTTGCTCGTATAACTGATATCTATCTTAGCAATCAGACAAAATCCGTAGGGTTTTTGTCTGATTTTTTTATAAAAAAAGACTAACTTCCCCCTTTGAAGTTAGTCTTTCACGATCTTTAATTTCTCCCTAAAATTTTGAGCAGAAAATTTTCTATTACTTATGTGCTCATTGAATATTTATATAATCAAAATACTACCCCTTTATCAAACTACAATGATAATGATTACTTATTACCTTTTACTATTTGACGAACTTCTTCTAAATCGCCTTCTACATCAATTTGAGGTTTCTTCGTCATTTTACTAACTAAAATGGTAACAATTAAACTTGTTAAAAATCCTGGAACAATCTCATACAAATTAAAGAAATCATTAATTTCACCTAATGGTTTAACAAACGCAATCCAAACAATTACAACAATTGCACCTGAAATCATTCCGCTGACTGCACCAGTACGACTTAAACCTTTCCAATATAAACTCATTAATACAAGTGGTCCAAATGCAGCACCAAAACCTGCCCAAGCGTTACCTACAAGATTTAAAATTGTATCATTAGGTGACCATGCAATGATAATTGATACAATTGCAACTAAAACAACTGACATACGTCCCACAAAAACAAATTCCTTTTCATGTTTTTTTGCTGCTTCCTCACCACGGAACAATTTATAAAAATCTTCAGTTAATGAACTTGATGTCACCAATAGTTGTGACGAAATCGTACTCATAATCGCTGCTAAAATAGCTGCAAGTAAGAAACCGCCCACAAGTGGATGGAACAATATTTGACCCATTAATATAAACAGTGTTTCTGGATCCTCAAGTGTTACACCACCACGATTGACAAATGTAATACCTACAAGACCTACACCAACTGCACCCAGTAAGCTAATTGCCATCCAACCTATGCCAAAACGTCTTGCTGTCGGTAATTGTTTCACTGATTTAATAGACATAAAACGCACAATAATATGTGGTTGTCCAAAATAACCTAAGCCCCAAGCAAAGAATGATATGATACCAATAACCGTTGTACCTTTAAATAAATCAAGGTTTGTCGGTTTCAAATCTGCCGCTTGCGATAAAGTATCCAATCCACTTAATTGCATCATCGCTACTATTGGTACCATGACCATAGCAATTAACATGATTACCCCTTGGAAAAAGTCTGTTAACGACACGGCTAAATATCCGCCGAAAAAAGTATACGCAATTACAATAATAGCAACTAATAATAATCCAAAATGGTAGTTTAAACCAAAAGCACTATCAAATAATTTACCACCTGCAACCATTCCAGAATGAGTATACAGTGTAAAGAACACGACAATAATACCACCTGATATAATTTTAACCACATTTGATTGATCATCTAAACGATTTCTAAAGAAATCAGGTAATGTTATTGCATCTCCAGCTTTTACTGTATACACACGTAATCGTGGGGCTACAACGAGATAATTTATGTATGCACCAATAGTCAGACCGATTGCCAACCATGCAGCTGATAACCCTGTCGTATAAACTTCACCGGGCAATCCCATAATCATCCAACCACTCATATCTGATGCTCCAGCAGATAATGCTGTAACATAAGGTCCTATGTTTCTACCACCTAACATATACTCACTGATATTACCTGTCGCTTGCTTATAGCCGTAATATCCAATGACTAATAGCACAACAAAATACGCACCAAGCATAATATATGTCTGCCAGTTTGGATTTACTTGACTGGATAACGATGCTCCCAAAGTAAACATAAAATAAACTCCCTTTTTATAATTTTGTTACATGCACTTATTATACAAAAGTTTAAAAATTTTTAAACCGCTATTTAAAAAATATTTTTTGAAAATACATTCCAAATCACCTTTAACACGCTCAAAACAATTGTTATCAAGCTGTTTTTATCGTTTTAAATAATATGTGTATTTTTACAATTTTAGGGTTAAATACTTATTTTTCTAATTCAAAAAAATGTATGTTTCCTACAACATTTACATTTATATGATAATTTTCTTATTTGAGTAACATCGTTATTTTTAACAATTTCACCGCTTTTTTGACAAAAAAATGAAGCCATTCCCATTAATTAAAAGATAGTATAAATAATGTAATCAATACTAGACACTCACCCCAAAATTAATGCTACAATATTACACATACAATGGAAACGTTTTATTAAATAGAATGAGTAACAAAACTACCTAATTGGAGTGACATAAATAATGCATGATGCAACAGAAAAAAGTGTAAAAGAAAAATATTTAGATTTATTATCTCAACAATTTAATAACAGAGAGGAATTAGCAACTGAAATTATAAATCTTGAGTCTATTTTAGAACTTCCAAAAGGCACGGAACATTTCGTCAGCGACCTACATGGAGAATTCCATGCATTTCAGCATGTATTAAGAAATGGTTCAGGAAATGTTCGTTCTAAAATCAGTGATATATTTCAAGATACTTTGACACGCCAAGAAATAAATGAATTTTCGGCACTTGTATATTATCCAGAAGAAAAATTAAAATTAATTAAAAATAGTTTCACCTCAAAAGAGCGCTTAGATGAATGGTATATCACAACGATTAATCGTCTTATCAAATTAGTCACTTATGCTTCTTCTAAATATACACGAACAAAATTACGCAAAACTTTACCTAAAAATTATATTTTTATAATAGAAGAGCTGTTATATAAAAGTAATAAATATAATAATAAACATTCATATTATCAGACACTAATGAATCAAATTATTGAACTCGAACAATCAGATGATCTGATTATCGGTCTGTCCTTTACAATTCAACATCTCGTGGTGAACCATTTACACGTTGTAGGTGATATTTATGATCGTGGTCCAGAACCTGATAAAATCATGGACACCTTAATTGACTATCCTTCTGTAGATGTACAATGGGGAAATCATGATGTCTTGTGGATTGGTGCCTATGCTGGTTCTAAAGTGTGCTTAGCAAATTTACTCAGAATTTGTGCGCGTTATGATAACTTAGACATTATTGAAGATGCTTATGGTATTAATTTACGTCCATTATTAACACTTGCTGAAAAATACTATTCAGGTGACAATCCTGCTTTCAAACCTAAAAATGCTGAAGGACTGTCTCAATCCGAAATAGAACAAATCACTAAAATTCACCAAGCAATCGCAATCATCCAATTCAAACTAGAAGCACCTATCATTAAGCGTAGACCTAACTTTGAAATGGAAGAACGATTAGTGTTGGAAAGCATCGACTATGAAAATCATACAGCCACACTTTATGGTAAAACTTATGCTTTAGAACATACTTGTTTCCAAACAATTGATCCAAGCAACCCTAACGCATTAACTGAAGATGAACACGAAGTAATAGAAAAATTATTATTATCAGTGCAACAATCTGAAAAATTAAAACGTCACATGACATTTTTAATGCAAAAAGGGAAACTTTACCTTCCTTATAATGGCAATTTGCTAATTCATGGTTGTATTCCTGTGGATGAAAATGGAGAAATGGAATCTATGGTTATTGATGGTGAAAAATGCTATGGCAGAGATTTGCTTGACCATTTCGAATACTTTGTAAGAGAGGCATTTGACCATAAAGACATACATGATGATCTAGCAACGGATCTTGTTTGGTATCTATGGACAGGTAAGTATTCGTCCTTATTTGGAAAAAGAGCAATGACAACATTTGAACGTTATTTTATTAATGATAAATCAGCACATAAAGAAACTAAAAACCCTTATTACTATTTACGTGAAGACGTAAATATATGCAAAAAAATGTTAAAAGATTTCGGTTTAGATCCAGAAGAAGGACATATAATCAATGGCCATACACCAGTTAAAGAAATTGACGGCGAAAACCCAATCAAAGCAAATGGTAAAATGATTGTCATCGACGGTGGATTTTCAAAAGCCTACCAATCTACAACTGGTATTGCCGGCTATACTTTACTCTATAATTCTTTTGGAATGCAGCTTGTAGCACACCAACACTTTAATTCTAAAAAACATGTCTTGCTCAATGGGGCTGACGAGCTTTCTATAAGACGCGTGGTAGACAAAGAGTTAAAACGTAAAAAAATACGTGATACTAATACTGGTAAAGATATACAAGAAAAAATTGATGTGTTAAAAGTATTGATGCATGACCGATTTGTCAACTAATTTTATCCATGACTTCTTCATAAAATGATAATGAAATGATGCTGTATCCAGTGACTAAAAGTCCAAAAAAACAACGCGGCGAATGCTACGTTGTTTCATAAAAATATAGAAAACGACACTATTTATAAACGCCGTTCTCTTAAATTGCAAACTTAATCAAATCACCATTTTCTAGGCTGTTAATCCCTAAATCCCATGGGTATACAGCCTAGTTTTTTTAGGTTCTGACTTTATGAATATTTGCAACTTGTTTACTCAACCTTTGAGCTGCTTCGTTCTCTCAAAAAATACAAATGTATATATGATATGAACTTTATGATTTATTTCTCGTTTCGTTTAAGATAAAATAAATCATTGTGATGTTTATTAAATAAGTATGATTACCATATGTATGGCAAGAAAGGATTCCAATTATATGTCTAGTTTAAAAGAAAGTATCATCGTTGCTTTTGCGTTTGTAGGTGTTGTTGTGGGTGCCGGCTTTGCGACGGGCCAAGAAATTTTCCAATTTTTTACTAGCAATGGTAAATTTAGTGTTTTAGGCGTTATTATCACCGGATTTATCATTACCATAGCTGGTGTATTTGTATTAAATACAGGCTACCGATTGCGTTCACACAGCCATACTGAGCCCATAAAGTTTTACCTACCTCGAACAATTGCGACAATGTTTGATATGATTTTAACACTGTTTTTACTTGCATTAGCTATGATAATGACAGCTGGTGGCGTTTCAACGATTCATGAAAATTTTGATATACCTTATGCTATTAGCGCTTTGATTTTAGTCATTATTATCTTGGCTACTTTATGCTTAAAATTTGATCGTTTAATCACTGTTTTAGGCATGGTTACACCATTTTTAATTATTATTGTATCAATAATTGCTATTTATTATTTCACTACTGGAAGTTTTGACTTTGATTCAGCGTCGCAATATGCCAATAGTGGCACACGTACAGATAAATGGTGGTGGTTTGATGCAATTAATTATGGCAGTTTGCAAATTGCAGCTGCGTTTAGTTTTCTTTCTGTAATGGGGGGACGTATAAAATCTGAAAAGGCAACATATTTAGGTGGTATTTTAGGTGGCATGGTCATAACGTTTTTATTATTAATGTTAAACCTTGGTATGGTCACAGAATTTACAAAAATAACAAATGTAGCGTTACCGTCACTTTTATTGGCAAAACAAATTTCACCTGTGATTGGTCATTTTATGGCCATTATCATGGTATTAGTGATTTATAATACAGTTGTGGGATTAATGTATGCATTTGCCTCTCGTTTCACAGAACCATATAAACAAAATTATTATATTTTAATTATAATTATTGCAGTTATTACATTTGCTACTACGTTTGTCGGTTTTATTGAGTTAATTGGAAAAGTATTTCCATTGATGGGACTCTTTGGTTTTATTTTGTTAATTCCTATATTAATGAAAGGTATCTTTTATAAATCACATTCATCATAACAAAAACCTCTAGACGAGAGTTTCAATATTATCATCATTCAATCATAATATTGAGTTGGTCTAGAGGTTTTTTATTTTGCTATCGCATCACTTACATATCATTATTCTAATTAAATTGTTATTTATTCATCTTCTAATAATGATTGGCCCGCAATAATGCCTTCACGTGTCAACTCGTGACTATTCACCCATATTTGTTTAACTGTTGCGCCAGCTTGATTAAAGATATCAATCACATGTTGACTATCCTGAACAGAAACGATAGGGTCATTTTCACCCATTGATAATAATACCTTGGAATTGGATAAATCTTTGTCATTTACTGACTCTAAAGGATATAAAGGTGCGTAAAGTAGTGCTTTGTTAAATGAAATATCTGGGTGTAACATCATGCTTATCGCAATATTAGAACCATTAGAGAAGCCTACTGGTATAGCTTGGGTCAAATCAAAATGATACGTTTCAGCCGCTTCTTTTAAAAATTGTATTAAATTGTTTGTTCTATATTTCAAATCTTCAACATCATATTGTCCTTCACCATATCTCTTGAAGAAACGATTCATACCATTTTCCGAAACTTCTCCTCTTACACTTAGTACATTATAACTTGCATTTAATGCTTGTGCTAAAGGTAAAAGATCATGTTCATCTCCACCTGTGCCATGTAATAAAATAAAAGTTGGACCGTTTAAATCACCTTGTTTAAAAATGTGTTCCATTATTTATCATCTCCTTATTAATATACTTATATTCGAATAGGTGGTAATAATTTCAATAATGCTTCTCTTTGGTCCTCATATTGTGGCGGTAACATAAGATGTGTACCCAAGTCTTCAAATCGTTCATCTATCGTAAATCCTGGTCCTTCAGTAGCAAACTCAAAAATAATGCCACCACGTTCTTTCATGTAAATAGCATTAAAATAATTGCGATCTTTCACTTCCGTTACATGATAGCCCTTGTCTTTCATTTTCATTTGCCAAGCTTTGTGTTCCTCATCATTAGGTACTGACCAAGCAATATGATGCACGACACCAACACCCCATCGTACACGCACATCGGCAACTTCTTTTTGAACTATCACATGGTGTCGCCATTCTCCTTTAGTTTCAAGGTGAATATGACGCTCATTTTCATCTATTAGCTCTAACCCCATATCCTCATTTAATGTTCGTACTGTTTGATATGGCTCAATTGATAGCATGCTAACACCATGAAAACCTATAATATTTTCTCCACTATCGTACGTATGCGCTTCATCAGTTTCCACAAGTGCTAATGGTAACGCATGTGTATCTGAAAATTCGACCGTAGCTTTATTAAATAATTGTGTTCTCGCAGTTTCTATCCCATGTGATTGCAAATGTTTTTCCCAATCTTCCAATGATCCTTTAGGCACCCGAAATGCTATACGTTGAACCTGACCAGAACCGATACGTCCTTTATAATTGTTGGGCCAATTAAAAAATGTCAATATTGTTCCATTATCCACATTGCCATTCGCAAAATATAGATGGTACGTGGAAGGATCATCAAAATTCACTGTTTTCTTAATTAATTTTAAATTGAGTATATCTCTATAAAATTGAATATTCTCTTCTGGATTACCTACAATCGCCGAAATATGATGAATATGACTAATATCTTCCATAAAATAACTACCCTCTCACTTTTTAATATTAAGATTTAAGCAATCTCACAATTTAATGCGAACGTCTTGTATCAAATGGACGCACTTCTGATTCTATATAATCACGTTTTTCTTCTAAAAATGGTGGTAATGCAAGGCTTTCGCCCAATGTTTCATATGGTTCATCTCCCATAAATCCAGGTCCATCTGTAGAAACTTCAATCAAAATATGACCAATACGTGCATATAATGCTTCAAAATAAAATCTATCTACTAAGCCTGAGTTACCAATACCATACTGTTCATATTTTTCTAACCATTTAGATATTGCCTCATGATCTTTTAATCTGAATGAAACATGATGCACTTCACCATAACCTTGTCTTGCTTCTGGTCCAGTTGCATCTTTTCTTAAAAAGACTTGGCCACCATTACCACCTTCACCTACTTCTAATACTGCAACGTTTTCTTCTTCTATAATTGTTGTCATACCAAATATATCTTCTAAAATCTTTTTAAAGTCTTCAAAATAACTAACAGTTATTTCAATCGGGCCTAGACCATAAATCGCTTTATCTGTTGGTACTGGGCCTTCTTTCCATGGTTGACCAGCTGCCACACCTTTATTGTTTTCATCTGAGATTAATTGATAACTTTGTCCATCTGCTTCTTCAAAAGGCAATACCTTTTTACCAAATAATGTTTGAATGCCTTCATGTTTAATATTATATTCATTAAATCTTTGTTCATAATATGCTAACGCTGCATCATCAGGCACACGAAATGACGGACGTGTAATTGAATTTGTACCAGAATGCCCTTGAGGAACATTAGGAAAATCAAAAAATGTCATATCTGTACCTGGAGAACCAACATCATCTGCAAAGAATGTATGATAAGTATATATATCATCTTGGTTTACAGTCTTTTTCACAAGTCTCATTCCTAATACTTCAGTAAAAAATTTATAGTTTCGTTCAGCATCATCTGTGATTGCTGTTACATGGTGTATTCCTAATAATTGAGTGTTTGTCATAATAAAACTCCTTTTTCCATTATATTTATCTCGATTTCGAAGTAATTTTGAATAAAATTTTTTAAGTGCTACGACTTATTGATAGGTTGAGCACTTAATTTTTTTAAAGCTTGTTGCAATGTTGCTAATTCTTCGTTTGACAATACTGAGAAAGTTGATTCTAACGTAGCTGCATGTTCTGGAAATATATCATTCATTAGTGCATGTCCTTCTTCTGTAATTGAAGCATTCGTTACGCGCTTATCCTGTATATTTCGAATTCTTACTACATATCCTTTTGCTTCTAACTTATCAACGACATATGTGATACTGCTACTCGCAATTAAAACTCTGTCACCAATACGTTGTATCGGCTGATCACCTTTATTATATAATAACTCTAAAACTGCAAACTCCGTTATATTCAAACCATAACGTTGAATATCATTTCTAACGATTTGTTCTAAATGATCTACGGTTCGATTTAAACCAATAAAGGTATTCAATGACTCTTTAGTACGATTCATTGCATCACCAACTTTCAATTTATTTCGATTTCGAGATAAATTATAATACCCTTTTGAACATAAGTCAACACATTAAGTATAAAAAATATACTAACATCCGATTACTTAACAAAACCAAAGTTTTATGATTATTTCTCAAACCGTTTCTTCTGCTCAAATAAGTGGTATATATCATAGTGTGGAGGTGTCGTAATGAATAAATTATTTATAAACAACCAATTTGTAGAAAGTGAGTCTAATGACACAATGAATGTCATTAATCCTGCGACAGAAGAAATCATAGACACAATTACATTTGCGACTAAAGACGAAGTAAATTCAGCTGTGGAAAAATCTAAACATGCACAATTAGAATGGGAAAAGGTCCCTCAACCAACACGTGCTGACCATGTAAAAATGCTAATTCCGTTATTAGAAGAACATAAAGAAACAATTGCAAAATTATATGTTCAAGAACAAGGTAAAACACTCAATTCAGCAATCGGTGAAATAAACAAGGCAATACACTTTATAGATTATATGACAAGTCAAAGTATGAATAGCAAAGGTGAAGTGATTCAAAATAGTCGTGAAAATGAGACGATACAATTAACTAAAAAACCTATTGGTGTGACAGCAGGTATAGTACCATGGAATGCACCCATCATGGTATTAATGAGAAAGGTCATTCCTGCTGTAATCTCAGGTTGTTCTGTAATAATAAAACCTAGTGAAGAAACATCATTAGTAACTTTAAAAATTGCAGAATTGTTCCGACAATCAACGATTCCTCCGGGTCTTATTCAAATTGTTCCTGGTAAAGGAGAAACTGTAGGTACGCAATTAGCAGAACATCCAGATATACAATTAATATCAATCACAGGTAGTATGCGCGCGGGTAAATCCGTTTATGCCAAAAGTGCCCAAACGGTTAAAAAAGTTAATCTTGAACTTGGCGGTAATGCGCCTGTAATAGTGACACCAAATGCCAATTTAAATAAGGCAGTTGATTACATTGTGGCTGCTAGAATTAATAACGCAGGACAAGTATGTACTTGTCCTGAACGCATCTTTGTTCATCATGATATTCACGAAACTTTCATTAATAAACTAAAAGATAA
Organism: Staphylococcus ureilyticus; assembly: GCF_025558845.1. NCBI lineage: Bacteria > Bacillati > Bacillota > Bacilli > Caryophanales > Staphylococcaceae > Staphylococcus > Staphylococcus ureilyticus. The sequence goes on from NZ_CP094825.1 coordinate 2,168,257, forward strand.
AATGGAGACTCTAAATGTAGGCGATCCATTCGATGATCAAACTGATTTCGGTGCAATTATCAATCAAAAACAATTAGCAAGCATAGATGAAAAAGTTCAAAAGGCAATTCAAAATGGGGCTCAATTAATTACAGGTGGCAGCATCATAAATCGTTCTGGTTATTTTTATGAACCAACGATTTTAGACAAAGTTAGTCCAGACGACGAAGCTTTTAAAGAAGAAATTTTCGGCCCTGTACTACCTATAATTAAATATTCTGATTTTGAAGCAGCTATTGAACACGCCAATCACACAAATGCCGGTTTATCATCTTATATATTTTCAGAAGATTTAAAAGAAGTAATGACAGCAACTGAACGTCTTAAATTTGGTGAGGTTTATGCAAATTGTGAAGCAGAAGAAGTTGTGAATGGATATCATGCTGGTTGGAGAGAGTCAGGTATTGGAGGCGCTGATGGTATTCGTGGGCTTGAAGAATATTATAATACAACAGTGTCTTACATCAGATATGATTAAAAATGTTAATTATTGAAAAATACAAAACATGTTGAAATGACTAAATGTATATTAAAAAACGATGATAGTACTTTCTATCACAAAATCAAAAGAGGTTGAGACAAATTTTTTGTCTCAACCTCTTATCTTTATATTAAAATTACTCATTAAGTGCTTTATTTAATGACTTCATATTTTCTTTCATTAAACCTTGATAAGATATTTGTTTATCCTCTATATCTTCTTTTGATAAGGTTGCCATATTATGAAATTTTAATGGGGTTGTATTAGATTCTTTTTGAATAACATTTGTAACTTTAGATGTTATATTTTGTTCATATAATACATAAGGTTGTTTAGTTTTATTTATATTTTGAACGATATTCATGAGTTCACGTTGACTAGGTTCTTCATTATTCATACCACTAACACCTTGCTGTTTAAAATGATAGCGATTTGCAAGATAACCTATAGAGTCATGAGAAATTATGGCTGTATCACGTTTAGGATGTTGTGTGATTCGTTTCATCTCATGATCAATTTCATTCATATCCTTTATCAAATGATTATAATTACGCGTGTAATACGTTTTGTGCTTAGGATCCTTCTCGATCAAATCATTTTTAATCACCTTAGCAAATTTTTTATTTAACACCGGATCTAGCCATACATGTGGATCTCCCCCCCCATGATTATGACTTTTATGTGATTCATGATGTTCATGTTCGTCATGTGCTTCATGATTTGAAATTAAATCATGGTGATCAAGGTGTGCAGCAACAGGTAACTTCAAATTATTATTTTTAATTGAACTTGCAATTTTCTTAGCAACGGGATCCATTTCTTCATTCGAATAGATAAACAAGTCACTTTTAGCGATATTAATCATTTCTTTTTGTGTCGGTTCAAAAGAGTGCATATCTGCACCAGGTGGATAAATCGAATCAACTTCTACATATTTGCCTCCAATCTGATTAGTGAAACTTTGGAATGCAAAGGCTGTCGTATATATTTTTAATCTATTGTTCGAACTGACGTCTTTTTTCTCAGAATTTATATTTCCGCATGCACTTAACAATACGATAAATATACAGGTCAGAATAAGTAACATAATTTTTTTCAAAAAACGCCCCTCCAAATCGAAATTATTCCGTTAAAACTATAAACTTATTTTTACATTTTTTCAATGGTTTTTTATTATTCTTCAATTTTTACTAACATCATTTATGCTTGAAATATATGCTTAATTTTAAAATTTGTTTAACTTAAGGCAAAATGTGATATTAAATATATATGATGTTAATAACATGGAGGTGTTAGAATGGCGGAAATCAAACAAGGTACAAATAAATTTTATGTAGGCGATAACGAAGATAATCCACAAGCGGAGATTACATTTCAATCTCAAGGTGACAATCATATAATCATTGACCATACAGGTGTACCAGATGAACTTGGTGGTCAAGGTTTAGGTTCACAACTTGTAAAATCAGTAATTGACTATGCACGTGATAACAATTTAAAAGTCTCCGCGACATGTCCTTTTGCTAAGTCAGTTATTGAGAAAAAACCAGAATTTCAAGATGTATATGCAGATTAATTAGGTGTCTACAACCTTTTTAAAGTCCAAAATAAATTTGGATATAAAACATCTTAAACTAAATCATCATTTTGAATGAGCCTGGGATGAATCAGTAGTCCCCCAGGCTCGTTTGCTTTGTTTATTCTTTAAACCTACATTCGATTCTAATGCATAACGAACGCACTTCCATAATTATAAAATATAGAGCTGCCTCAATAGTTCTTTGACTGCAACCCTTTTATTTTGACTTTTGATTGTTTAGTTTCATTTAAATTTTGTAATAACGTTAATTTCCATACTTCATTGATTTTGTTCAAAAATGGGTAATTTAACCATTTTGTAATGCATACATATTATAATAAATACCATTTTTTTTAATCAGCGTTTCATGTGTACCTTGCTCTACAATTTCTCCGTGATTTAATACAAGTATTTTATCTGCATCCTGAATCGTAGAAAGTCTGTGTGCAATGGCTAAAGTGGTTCTTCCCTTTCTCATTGTATTCAAAGATTGTTGTATTTGTTCCTCTGTTTCAGAATCAATGTTTGCTGTCGCTTCATCTAAAATAAGTATTTTAGGATTTGTAGCAATTGTTCTTGCAAATGCTATCAATTGTCGTTCGCCACTTGAAAATGAGCTTCCTTTTTCAATCACTCTATGTTGATACTGACCTGACAATTTTTCAATAAAATGATGCGCATGTACAAATTCTGCTGCAGCTTTTACTTGTTCAAATGTCATCGTTGGATGATACAGTTTAATATTTGATGCAACCGTACCATAAAATATAAATGCGTCTTGAAGCACTAGCCCTATTTTCTGTTTTAATTCTTGTTTAGGGATTGTTTTTATTGAATGTCCATCCACATTAATGCTCCCTCGTTCAAATTCATAAAAACGCATAAACAAATTTATAATTGAACTCTTCCCAGAACCTGTATGACCAACAAGAGCTACCATTTCACCAGGATTAACGGTAAAATTAATATTTTTTAATACATCTGTCTTTCCGTCATAGCTAAAACTGACTTCTTTAAATTCAATCTTTCCTTCTTCAATTGTGTACGATGGTACAGGTTGTTGTTCAGGTTCGTATGTGTCATCATCAATTAAAGTAAATACCCTACTCGCTGAAACTAAAGCTTGTTGCAAAATATTTAAATTTTGACTCACTTGATTAATTGGTTCAAAAAACCGTTCCATATATTGAACAAATGCAAATACAACGCCAGCCGTAATACCTGTCGTAAAGCTTATGATACCAAAATATCCCAAAATCATAACTACTGCAAAAATAGCTAGAGAACTTATTGCAGGTCTCAATAGTAAACTATCAAGTTTCACAGTTTTTAACATATATTGATAATGTTCATCATTAATACGATTGAATTCACTGTTTAATCTTTTTTCTTGGTTAAATGCCTGTATTATCTTCATGCCTTCTATAGACTCTGCTAATTTTGTATTTAAATCGGACAATTTTTGTCTGGATTTTGCAAATAAAACAGCTGAGTATTTACGATAACTCGCAAGAATAAATATAATAACTGGTAAAAATATTAAAGATATTAAAGCCAATCTCATCTCTAAAATAAACATCATTATATAACTAGAAATCATCATAAAAAAGGCTATAAGAAATGTTGAAAATACGCCTATAATCATATCAACAATTGTCTCAGTGTCATTCGTTAACCTAGAGACTATACTACCACCTGATACCTTATCAAAATATTTCATTCCCAATTTACCTAATTTATTAAAAGCGTCAATTCTTAATTGTTGAATCACTTTAAAAGCAAGATATTGAAAAAGATATTGACTTAAATACATTGTTACTGCACCTATTATTTGAATACTAATAAAGATAATCATCAGCCATATCATTGCTTGTTGGGGAAAAACGCGTGGCGTAAGATAATCATCAATAAATACTTTCACTAAGTAAGGCGTCAACATACTTGCAATCGTTGATATTGTTAACGTTAAAAATGCTAAAGCAATAGTTCCTTTATAAGGGGTCGTATACTTAAATAACCTAATCAAAGCCTGAGCTTGATCTTTTGCAGTTAAATTAACTTTCTCAGCCATTGGTATCATCCCCTTTCGTTAAGTCATCTAAATTACGCGTGAGCTTTTGTTGTAAAGCTTGAGCTCGATATGTTTCGTAATACCATCCTTTTTGATTCATCAAAGTAGAATGTGTGCCCTTTTCCACAATCGTTCCTTTATCCATAACAATAATTTCATCCGCTTGTTTCACAGCACTCATCCGATGCGCAGTAATAATATTAGTTTTTCCTTTTCTTAGTTTTTTTAAATTGCTTAGTATCACTTCTTCGGTTTTGGCATCTACTGCAGAAAGGGAATCATCAAGTATTAATACCTCTGGGTCTATTAATAGCGCTCTCGCAATGGATATTCTTTGTTTTTGTCCTCCTGACAATGATACGCCTCTTTCACCTACCACTGTTTGATATTGATTAGGAAAAGATAATATATCTTCATGAATATCACTTGCTTGACTTGCTGCAAATATTTGATTATCACCTATTTTTTCATTACTAAATGCAATATTATTACGAATTGAAGTTGAAAATAAAAAGTGTTCCTGTGGTACATATCCAAACTGATTTCTCAAAAGCTGTACATTATAATCTCGAATAGGATGCTCACCATATGTGATTTCATGCGTTTCTTTTGTATCATACTCTCTAAGTAGCAATCTAATCAGCGTACTTTTCCCTGAACCAGTTCTTCCAACGATGCCCACAGTAGTACCCTCCCTAACTTCAAAATGTACATTATAGATACCTTCTTTCGAATCACCCGGGAAATTAAATTCTTTAATATTAAAATCAATATTTCCAAAGGGTCTAGTGTTAAGTTTATAATCTGTATCTATATCATTAGGGGTATTTTCTATTTCTTCAATTCGTTCATATGATGCCTTTGCCCTTTGAACGATATTAAAAAATAGTCCTAGTGCTAGTAATGGCCAAACGAGCATCCCTAAATATGTCGTGAACGTAATCAGTTGACCAAGTGTGATTGTATTATTAAAAAGCAATTTTGCACCAAATACGATTGATAAAAAGTAACTCATTCCTATCACTAATGTGATTGTTGGATCAAATAATGCATCAATTTTCGAAACTTTTAAATTTTTATCAACTACATCATCACTTAAATCTTTAAAATCTTGTTGGTCACTCGCTTCATAACCGAATGTCTTAGTTACTTTGATACCAGCAACACTTTCTTGAGTCTTATCGTTCAATCTACTAAACGCTGCTTGTGCTTTTTTAAATCCTTTACTAAGTAACGATCCATAAAAACTTGTTAACAATACCATAAAAGGTAGTGGTATCATTGCAATCAATGTTAATTTCCAGCTTACTGTTACAGCCATTGTAATCACCACTGTTCCACCAGTTATCAAAGAATCTGCAATCATCAATATTCCAGCACCCGCGGCATTTTGCACTGCTCTTATATCATTAGTTGCATGTGCCATTAAATCACCAGTTCTTCGATTTTGATAAAAGATAGCACTCATAACTGTATACTTTTTATATAAATATGTTCTTAATACTTGCCCCAACTTTTGACTAGTTCCAAATATTGATAATCTCCATATATACCTTAATACATAAGTTAAAATTGCTACCAATACTAATACCAAAAGATAAATCATTAATAGTTTAGGCGTTAATTTGTTTCCCACCATATCGTCAATAGTTTTACCTATAATCTGTGGAGGTAAAATTTCAATTAAAGCAATTAAAAATAATGTACTCAATCCAATAAGATAACTGCCTTTATGTTGTTTGAAAAACCATCCCAATTTCCAAAAAACTTGCATACGCTCACCCCACTCCATCCTCCAAATTGTCCATGTTCACATATTACCATATGTTGTTAAATGTAAATATAGAAGTGATATTAAACTTTATGTAATTCTACGTCATGAGACAATTAAATTGACTTGGTATACTTTTTATATTAATTTGTATCTATAACTCATAACCGAATATAAAGGAGCAAGGCGATGACTTTTCACGATAAATCAGCAATTCAAGTAACAAATATCACCTTAAACATTAAAAATTTACAAACGATGTTGAATTTTTATTCACATATTTTAGGACTTAAAGTGGTATCAACAAATGATACTTCTGCAGTTTTGCAAGTAGGTTTGAGCGGCCATACAATTACGTTATGTGAAATACCAGAGGGACGTCAGCCTTCTTTAAGTGAAGCAGGACTATTTCACGTAGCATTTCTACTGCCCGACCGCAAAGACTTAGCTAATTTCTTATTTCATATTTCGCAATCAAACATTCCGGTTGGTGGTGGAGATCATCTAGTAAGTGAAGCTTTATACCTTAATGATCCAGAAGGGAATGGCATTGAAGTTTATTTCGACAGACCTAAGTCTGTATGGTTGTGGGAAAATGATAAAGTGAAAATGGATACGTTACAAGTAGATACGAATGATTTACTTAATCAAAGAACAGAGATGGGCTGGGATGAAATGCCAAATAATGCGAAGATTGGACATTTGCATTTGAAAACATCCGACTTAACCATCGCTCAACATTTTTACATTGAGCAACTAGGTCTCCAGCATATTTCTAACTTCCCGCAAGCTCTATTTATGTCATCTAAATATTATCATCACCATATTGCAGTAAATACTTGGCACTCACGCTTACCTAGAGTTGAAAATGATACAAGCTATGGATTAGCCCATATCGATATTTATAATCCAAGTATCGATACTGAAGAAACTTTTATTATAGATGGTTTAAGTATTAGATTACACAATAATATGTCATTAATTGCTGATAAAACTTAAAAACAGTGACATCACACGCCATCAGTATAATAATTCAACTCACTTTTAAAGTTCATAAAACAAAGAAAACGTCAATTTCTGTAATGAGAACAGAAATTGACGTTTATAATTCAATACATTGTATGAATGAATTGGCTTTCTTTTTTATGAATTTTAAATATTTGAGTTCTCGTAATGCTTATTATTCAACCCACTCTACTACATGTGATTGAGGTTGACGTACTTTTTCTTTTGCTGCGCTTTCTCTATAACCAAATGCAACCATTACAGATGGTGCAAAATGCGCTTCATCCATCAAGCCTTCATCACTTAAAAATTGCGTTACAGCATCTAAATCAAATCCTTCCATAGGGCAAGAATCAATATTTAATAATGCTGCACTCGTCATCATATTACCTAGTGCAATATATGTTTGTTTTTTAGCCCACTCCAACAATGTCTGCGCACTATCATTAATATGGAAACTTGTTTGGAAATTATCAAATTTTTCTTCTGTAGCAGGTATACTGTCTTCGCTATATTGTTTAATGTCTCGAATCATATGTTGTACAAATGGTGATTTAGAATTTACGTTTTTTCGCGCTAATAAAATTACAAAATGGCTTGCTGTCTCTAACTGCCCTCTTGCACCCCAACTTATTTCTTTTAACTTATTTCTAATTTCAGCATTTTGTACTACGATAAATTTCCACGGTTCTAATCCTAGAGAGCTTGGAGACAATCTACCCGCTTCTAAGATTGTGTTAAATTCACTTTCACTTATCTTTTTATCTGAATCAAACCTTTTTGTTGCATGTCTAAAATTAAACGCATTTATAATTGTCTGTTGCATATCATTCATTTCTTGTTTGCCTTCCTTTCCATTTGTATCTTATATTTTTTAGTATAAGATAGGTTGTTAGACGGATGAAAGTAATATGTTTAAGCGTAATACTGCCAAAATTTTAAATATTAATTTTTCATTTTAGTACTTTATCTTCAATAATTGATAAAACACCTTGTTTATCATTTGACGGTGCTACATACTTTGCAATTTCGAATAAGGTTTCATCTTCACAATTTTCCATTACATAACTATGTGTTACTAATTGCAGCATATCTAAATCATTATTTGCATCTCCAAAAGCCATGAGTTCATCTTCCGATAGTTCCCATTTTTTTAATAATCTTGCTAACGCATTACCTTTGGTCATACCAGGTAAAATGATATCGATACTATCTCGACCACTCGATACAAGTGATAAATCTTGTGAAAAGCGATTTGACAAATCTTCATCAAGTGTTGGATGTGTTGTTCTATCTATATTTAAGGCTATTTTTACATATTCGTCTTCTGGTAAATTTTGCAAGGATGCTATTTCTTTTAATTGTCGGTAATAAAAATGTGCATCTTTTTTAAATGATTGTCCATTATTCTTTAATATGTAAGCACTTTTTACGCCACAAACAATTATTTCATTGATACCACGCGTGATGTTTAAGTAATTAACAATATTATGGAAAACATCTTTTTCAAATGCTTGATAATCATACAACGTATTGTCTTCATAAATAACCGCACCGTTTTCCGCAACAAAAAACATAGCTTTATCTCCAAAAATAGATTTTAATTTTGCGTATTGATTACCACTTGCTGCTATAAATTTAATATTTTCATTTTTTAATTGTTGAAAGATACGATTAAACCTTTCTTGATCATATTGTTTTTTTGAATCCAAAAATGTACCATCCATATCTACTGCGATTGCTTTTATCATACTTATCATCCCCTCGAATACTCTGCTTATATCTGTAATTCATTATATCCATAATTTTCGAGGAATTAAAATGAATCACATATTTTATGCTGTAAATAACATGATTTTCAAAAATTAAAAAAAGAGGCAGAATAGAACGCATATACACAATATGCTTCATTCTACCTGCCTTTAATAACTTATTCATTTTCTCAAAAATATTTTGAGATAAACAGAAGTAAATTGTTTTATAACAATTCAACGCATCATTTATTATACCTAACTACATAAAGCTTTAGACTTCTTGATCGTCTTCTTTCATACGGACTATAGAGACATAATTAGATTTTTCTTTAATATCATAGATGGTTAAACCAGTAATGTCTTTTTGTTTGCCTGGCACAATAATACTTATGATATAAGAGAAAACAAAGGCTACTATAAACGAAATAATTGATACATAGAATGGTGAATTACCGCCACCCATACCATTAAAGATATAAGCAAAAATAATTCCAAAAATTAATCCCATCAGCACACCGAATGTATTCGTACGCCGTGTGAATATACCAACCGCAAACACACCAGCCAATGGCACACCCACTAATCCAGTAATTAACAAGAAAAGATCCCAAAGATCATTAGAATCTGCTGCAATTAGATATATAGACATGCCGAATCCAAATAAACCTGAAAGAATAATCATCCATCTCGCAAATCCTACTTCGCTTTTTTCATTTTTCTTGCCGAAGAATCTGTGCTTAATATCAACAGAAATACAAGCTGAAATTGAATTTAAACTTGAAGAAATGGTTGATTGTGCCGCTGCAAATATGGCCGCTATCAATAATCCAGCAACAAATGGTGGCATTTCAGTAAGTATAAAGTATGGTACTACAGATGAAGTATTAAAATCTTTAGGCAATGCACTTTCATGACTATAAAATGAGTACATCATTGTTCCCATACCATAGAATAAGGGCGCTGATATTAAAGCTAATAACCCGTTCGTCCATAAAGACTTTTTAGTTTCTGATATAGAATCTGACGCTTGATAACGTTGTACCACATCTTGACTTGCTGTGTATTGATGCAAGTTATTAAAAATGTTTCCTAAAAAGATGATAGGAATTGCTGCCGCGGCAGTATTAAATTTCCAGTTATCAGCACTAATGATTTTACTATGTTCCAGTGCATCACTGACAACGGTGCCCATTCCCCCTTGAATGTGGACGACACCTGAAATAATAATTGCTGCTGCCCCACCTAATAGAATGACACCTTGAATGAAATCACTCCATACTACACCTTCGAAACCTCCAAGAAATGTATAAAGAATACATAAGATACCAACCAAACTTGCCACAACATACGGGTTCATATCTGACACAGATGTAATCGCTAATGTAGGTAAATAAATGACAATGGCTACTCTCCCAATATGGAATAATACAAATAGTAATGAACCAATAACACGAATACTAGGTCCAAAACGTGCCTCTAAATATTCATACGCAGATGTCACTTTTAATTTTTTAAAAAATGGTACATAAAAGTAAATAAGTAAAGGAATAATTGCTACAATCGCAATATTACCTGCAATATATGACCAGTCTGTTAAAAATGCTTTTTCTGGCGTAGACATAAAAGTAATCGCACTCAAAGTCGTTGCATAGATAGAGAACCCTACTGCCCATGAAGGCAAACGACCACTAGCCGTAAAGAAACTATCTGTACTTTGGCTTGCGCGTTTGGTAAAATATGTTCCGACTAAAAGCATAACTAAAAGGTAAATAACTACTGCTATCCAGTTCCATGTACCAAAACCAACTTGTTCCATTTAATTCATCCCCTTATACGGTAACCTACAAATCGTATTTGCTAATTAATGTTTCTAATTTAGCTCTGTTATTTTCATTGAATGGTTTAAATGGGCGTTTCGGTAAACCTCCGTCAATGCCACGTGTCGCTAAAATTTCTTTTAATGTAGAATAAATGCCCATAGACAACACATTTTCAATTATGTCGTTAGTATCATGCTGAATTTGATATGCTTCATCAATTTGACCGCTTTTAGCTTTTTCAAAAATTTGTCTTGCGCGTCTACCATTAACGTTATAAGTAGACCCAATTGCGCCATCCACACCAGAAATAGCTGCTTGCACTAACATTTCATCAAAACCTGAAAGTATTAATTTATCTGGATACGCTTTTCGAATACGTTCTAATAGGAAAAAATTAGGGGCTGTATATTTTACGCCAACCACTTTTTCATGATTAAATAATTCACCAAATTGTTCTATAGAAATGTTAACGCCAGTTAAGTCTGGAATTGCATAAATAATTAAATTATTTTGTGTCGCTTCAATTAATTCAAAATAGTAATCTTTGATTTCTTCAAATGAAAATGGATAATAGAACGGTGTAACTGCTGAAATCGCATCATATCCTAATTCAGTTGCATATTTACCTAGCTCTATTGCTTCGTTTAAATCTAACGACCCAACTTGAGCAATCAATTTTACATTTTCATTAACCGCCTCTTTCGCAACTTTAAAAACTTGTTTCTTTTGTTCTTTATTTAATAAGAAGTTTTCACCTGAACTGCCGTTAACATAAAGTCCATCTAAGCCTTCAGTTTCAATGGCATTTTGAGCAATTTGCGCCAATCCTTTCTCTTTAACCTGACCATCTTCATCAAATGGTACTAATAATGCTGCATATAAACCTTTTAAATTCTCTTCCATCGTATAACCCTCCATCTATATATTTAAGTTATTATTCAAAATCATTTATATAACTGTATAATGCTTTAAAAAATATCTTTTATTTATTCTATTTACAGTTCAAATTGTAAACGCTATCATAGAGTGTGGCAATAGAATTTTGAAAAAATACATCATTTCGAAACAATATAAATGAAAACTTTTTTCAATATCGATTTTCTTTTAAAAATTAAGGAGGATTTGTATATGCATCCATATAAGATTGCTATTGATATTGGAGGGACAGAAATTAAAGCAGCTGTAGTTGATCAATCATTAAATTTTATAGAATATATCAAAACACCTACCCCTAACAACATAGATACATTTATTAAGGATAAAATTTATAACATTGTAGTGACGTTTCAAAAATCTTATCAAATATCCCCACTTTATGTCGGCATTTCTAGCGCAGGCGTTATAGACGAACGCCGTGGCATAGTTGAATACGCTGGTCCAACCATACCCAATTACGTAGATACTGACTTCAAGTGTTTGCTTAAACCATTAAATGCTCAGGTGAACGTATTTAACGATGTCAATGCAGCTTTGTTAGGGGAATTGGTTTTCCATGATTACAGCGCACAAAATATTTTTTGCTTAACACTGGGTACAGGAATTGGGGGCGCTTTTTATAATAAATATTCCCAACTATACAACGGGGAACGAAATCGTGCTAATGAAATTGGTTATTTACTTTTTGATAGACAAACAAACAAAACATTTGAACAACGTGCCTCAACAACTGCCTTAAAAACACTCATGTTAGAAAAAGGATTTATTTATCAAGACAATGTACCAAAATTATTTGAACTCGCAGATCAACAAGATAATCTTGCATTATCTATACTCAATCAATGGAGTGATTCAATCGCAGAAGGTATCGCTCAAATACAGATTATTTATGATCCCGGTTTAATTCTGATCGGTGGCGGTGTTTCTTCACAAGGACAAAATTTATTAAAATACATCGTACCTAAAGTCGAACATTACTTACCTGAGCAATACGGTCATGCTCATATACAAACAACGCGTACACAGAATCATGCTGCACTTTATGGCGCAGTCTCTAAATTTTAAAACAGCTATTGACGACGTTATGCTGTTATAGCCATGAAAATTACGTCCTTTATGTACCAAAACCATCAAAAATCCTACTATCAAAGAAATATTGATATTAAGCCAATTTTTCGTTTATGCAGGTATTTACTGTTGCACACGAAGAAAGCGGTCATAAATAAACACAATTAAGCGAGCACAGCACTTACTTGTTTCTTCATACTTTGAAATATATCCACCATATTAATGTCCATGGACTACAAAAGCGCCAAATTCTATATAATCTCAATAGAATTTGGCGCTTTTGTTTTAATCAAGGATACTTATATGCCTAACGAACCTCGTAACATTTATTTACGTGTTTACGTTCACAATGACTCTATTCATTTAACACTACTTTTTTCGTATGTTGATATACATTATGCATATATGTATCATCTAATAATAAGTAACTGACAATATCTATTAAAAACAATGTTGCGATTTGAGTATTAATAAATTGTGTGTCTTTATTTCTAGATTGATCAGTTGTTATGAGCACTAAATCTGCACACTCAGTAATTGGACTTCCTTCATAATTCGTTATAACTACGACATAAGCCCCACGTTCATGTGCTACTTTGGCTGCAGCTATAAGCTCTGTAGTTTCACCACTATTTGAAATCGCTACAAATGTATCTGATGCTGATAACAAAGAAGCAAATATTTTCATTTGATGAGCATCTGTAGACACATTCCCTTTCAAACCCATTCTCATCATACGATAGTAAAATTCTGTAGCTGATAATCCAGAACTACCAAGACCTGCATAAATGATTTGTCTACTTCGAATAATTTGGTTAACAAAGCTTTGAATTTTTTCATCAGAAATAAATTCTCCTGTTTGCTGAATAATATTTTGATGATATTTATGAATACGTTGAATTAAAGGACTATTTTCTATTACTCTTTCCGACATTTCTTGCTGTAAATTAAACTTCAAATCTTGAAAGTTCTCATAATCTAATTTATTACTAAATCTTGTAATCGTTGCAGGCGAAGTACCAATCGCATATGCTAATGAATTAATTGTTGAAAATGTGTCGTCAAAGTCATTGTTTTGAATATACGCTACGATTTGTTTATCTGTTTTAGTAAATAAATGATGGTAACGTTGCACGCGATTTTCAAATTTCATATTATCTATCCTCCCATCCCAATCATAGCTATAGTATAAATGAAAATGTTTTTCATAACAATGAAATATATTGATTATTATTTTCTTGGTGTTATATTAAAAATATGAATCTATTAGATAGTAAAGTATTTTATTAAATCTACTAAAGTTACGGAGTGTATTATTATGTTACCACAAGGATTAATTGTCTCATGTCAAGCCTTGGAAAATGAGCCGTTACATTCATCTTTTATCATGTCAAAAATGGCTTTAGCTGCATATGAAGGTGGTGCTGTTGGCATTAGAGCAAACTCTAAAGAAGACATTATGGCGATAAAACAAGAGGTGAATTTACCTATCATCGGTATTGTCAAAAGAGACTATGCAAATTCTGATGTTTTTATCACCGCAACACGTAAAGAAGTCGATGAATTACTAGAAAGCAAATGTGAAGTTATTGCCTTGGATGCTACACAGCAGGAGCGTCCTGAAGAATCATTACAAGAACTTGTTTCTTATATACGTCAGCAAGCACCAAATATAGAAATTATGGCTGATATCTCTACACTTGAAGAAGCACAATATGCTGATAAATTAGGTTTTGATTACATAGGAACGACCCTTCGAGGCTATACTGCTTATACTAAAGGACATATTTTGTATGAAGATAACTTCAAATTTTTAAAAGATGTGATTTCACATGTTCATGCAAAAGTTATAGCTGAAGGAAATGTCATCACACCTGAAATGTTTAAACAAGTTACAGACTTAAATGTTCATTGTACAGTCGTCGGAGGTGCGATTACACGCCCTAAAGAAATCACCAAAAGATTCATTCAAGCAATTGAAAATTAACATTTAAAAAAGCCCGTATTCAAACCCATGTTTTTACTTGGTAATGAATACGGACTTTTTATATGATTTTTTATTTAACGGTGCATGTTATAGTGCTTCGGCAATAAATATTTTTCTATCTTCCCACTCACCTGTTTGTTCATTGTAATTATCACATGTAATTAATGTTAGTTGCTTCTTATTCGATGCTTGTTCGTCCAACACTTCAACTTCATCTGGTTTCACATCATAAATTTTAGTAATCTGATACGTTCTTCGCTCATCTCCAACTTTAAAATAAACTTTGCTTCCCTTTTTCGTTTCAGGTAACCTAGAAAATTGATAATCCGAATGACCCGTTAATGTATGACCTGCAATTGCGATATTTTGATCCTCTAATGATTCGTTTGATTCCACAAAACTTACGCCTCTATCTAATTGTTTCGGCGTGGCCGGGCCAGGATAAACAGGTGTTTTAATATCTGCATCAGGAATTGATAAATAACCTGCCATCTTTGTCTTATCTTTAGGTATTTCTACTTTCTTTTTTTCAGAAGTTTTAGATTGTTGGTCATAATGTTCTATTTTATTTTCATTGTCTTTTTGAGTAAAATAATTATCAATCTTTGGTTTCATAAATAAATAAATTGCTATTATAATGAGTGCCACACCAATTAATGTGACAAGTCTACTTCCCCATTTTTTCATGTCACGCATGCTCCTTTGTCCAAATCAAAACATTCATTATAAGTATAGCACAACTCATTATCTAACAAAGCATATTTTTTTTGCATTAATCCTTTTATAGTTTTAAAAATTAATAATGTGGTAGATACTAAAGTATTCAATATATATAAAGGAAGTGTTTGTATGTCAGTATTTTCTAATGATGAGCATGTAAAGATATTGTCTGACATTGTTGAAATTCAATCTGTGAACGAAAAAGAACTTGATGTCGCACATTATTTACAAGATTTATTTAATAAATTCGGAATTCAAACCAAAATCGAAAAACTGGAAGGCGAAAACACAAGAGCTAACTTAGTTGCAGAAATTGGTGACGGAAAACCTGTGGTTGGTATTTCAGGGCATATGGACGTTGTCACTACAGGTGATGAAAATTTATGGAATTATGATCCATTTAAGCTTACAGAAGATAATCAAGGAAGATTACACGGACGTGGTTCTGCAGATATGAAATCAGGACTAGCCGCTTTAGCAATTAGTTTAATAGAAATTAAAGAAGCAGGTACATTAAATCAAGGTACTATTAGATTTATGGCGACTGCAGGAGAAGAAGTAACGAGTGACGGCGCTGCATTATTACATGAAAAAGGCTATATGGATGACGTCGAAGCCCTATTAATCGCAGAGCCTTCACAAGATGGCATTGTTTATACACATAAAGGTACCATGGATATTCAAGTGATATCCAAAGGTAAATCTTCACACAGCTCAATGCCTGAATTAGGTTATAATGCGATTAATCCATTGGTCGATTTTATTCATTATTTAAATAAAGCGTATAACAAAGTTGATATTAAAAGTGAGTTGCTCGGTACGCCAACAATGAATTCAACAATCATATCCGGTGGTGACCAAGTCAATTCTATACCAGCGTATGCTGAGTCACTGTTTAACATGCGTACCATACCAGATTATGATAATAATAAATTTGAGGCGTTATTTAACAGTATAAAAGATCAAGTTAACCAAGAAAGTGACGCCGATATAACTGTTAACCCTTATGTAAATCGCGATCCTGTATATACTAAGGGAGATAATACATTCTTAAAATTAGCTAAATCTTTAGGTGATTCCTATTTTGATAGAAATCTGGATGTGACTTCTTCTACTGCAACTACAGATGCATCATATTTAATGAAAGATAAAGATGAAAGTTTCTCATTTGTAATGTATGGCCCAGGTGAGACTGGACAAGCACATCAAGTTGATGAATATGTTTATAAAGATACTTATCTAACTTTTATAGATTTATATAGCCAGTTATTACCACAATATTTAAATACGGCTAAATAAAATCACTAAGCACGTGATATAACACGCTTACAATCACTAAACAAAGCTTAATACAGAAACTGCGTACTCTATAAATGGCTAATCCATACGAAGTGGATTAGCCATTTTGTATTTAACATTTTCAATTTTACCATCACATATTTAGCTAGAATAAATAGTATAAACATTCAAAACTGACATCTATTTTTTCATTCAAATTACTATGATGATTTTTCACTTTTAATGACTGTAAATACTCTCTGGACAATCTTAAATGTTTATTTATTCATCTCTAACCAATTAATTAATTCATTTAAATTATTAACTGTTATTGTAGGATTTTGTCCATTATAATCAAAATGTCCATTTTGTCTATTCACCCAAGCTGTATCAAAACCGAAATTGGTTGCTCCCGTTACATCCCAAGAATTAGAAGAAACAAATAATATCTCTTCTCTTTTCAGATGATGATATTTCAAAATCAATGCATAACTTGCAGGGCTGGGTTTATATTGTTTAATTTCATTAACGCTCATAACTGTATTAATATTTTCACCTAACTCAGAATTATCAATCAATGGTCTAAGCATATTATCATTTCCATTAGATAGTATACCAACATCGATATTCATATTATTAAGTTGCGCAAGTATTTTAGGTACTTCGTAAAAATACTCTAAATTTAAAAAAGCATCAAACAACCTATTTATATCTTCACGATCATATTTTATTTTGTGTTCATCCATTGTATAACGTAAAGCTTCTTTCGTTAACTCATCAAAGGAAATATATCTTTGCATAATTTGTTTTAAAAACATGTGATTTAATTGCGTTTTTCTCCACAGCTTTGAAATTGATGTTGCTTGTTCATCATCAAATTGCGTCATACCTTTTTTTAAAGAGGACATGTCAAAAAGTGTTCCATAAACATCAAAAATAATTGCTTTATACATTTTAAACCTCCTATTCAAAACACACATTTACTTATTCTTTATCACATTTCAACAAAGTCAAACAGTTTATTCTCATTTTTATTTTTATGTAAATTGATAAGGACAATTGTAAAGATATTCACTCTATCGTTTGTTAATTTTTTGTAAATTTCTTTAAATATAGCTTTATTACACTACAAATCGGTTATAGAACAGTAAGAAGGGAGGCTGGTTGTTATGAGAAGGATGTTTCTATTAGATTTACTAAACCTCTTTTTTATCGCCGTAGGTTACATGTTGATGATTACTTTGATTTTACTTTCTTTTGACTTCTTACAAATAAAAACAACCGGTTCAGTATTTTTAGAATCATTAAGTTCAGTTACTATTTTCCAATTTTTCAGCAATCCTATTTTTAACGGATTATTCACTTTATTTTTAATTGTATCTTCCCTAATATTTCTGTACAAAGCATTTGAACTTTATCAAAAAAATAAGTAATTATCATTGCTCTTCAATTAATTCAAAGCTTAATTTTATATCACTACAAATAAGCACCTATTTTTTATTTATAACGCATATCATTTATTTATTTTAATTTTTTTGAATTTTATATTGTAACAATACATTTTAAGATATATAATATTCTAAGAGAATGTTTCGTGCTATATCTCTAGGCTTTTATTGCCATCTATCATCATAGTTATATTCCATTCCCAGAATTAAACTTTATGCACCCATTAACACTAATGGTATCGCACTGCATTCTCAACAAATGTGCTAAAGTTGCTCATTTGAAAAGAGATCTAAAATCACTTTCAGGCAGTGATTTTAGATCTTCTTATAATACTATTACTTTAATTTTCCATTAGGATAAACCATAACTTTTAATGATCCGCTTTTATTGGTTCTTGCTCTTTCCATTGCCTCTTGTGCATCTTCCAAATCATATGAATCGGTAAACATTGTATTTAAATTAGCTGCAGTTGAAGATAACATCTCAATGCCCATTGGATAAGTATTGGCATATCTAAAGATACCTACGACATTAATTTCATGGTTAGCGATAAAAGGTATATTTAACTCAATATTTTCTTGTTGTGGCAAGCCAACTATTGCTAAAGTTCCGTCATTGTTCAAGACCGCTAGTGCATTTTGTAAGGCTGTTGGATTACCTGCAGTTTCAAAAGCATAATCTACACCGTTATGATTTGTTATTTCATTAATACGGGTAATAACATCTTCTTCTTTAATATTTATAACATGTGTTGCACCAAGTTCTAATGCCTCATCCAATCTTATTTGTTCAAGATCTGACACTATAATCCTTGTAGCACCAAAAGCTTTTGCTGCTACAACAGCCATCAAACCAACTGGGCCCATACCCATTATTACTACTGTGGAACCTGGTTGAACATTTGCACGCTTACATGCTTGTACGCCAACTGAAAATGGTTCATTTAATGTTGCTTCTTCATATGATAGTGCATCAGGAATATGGAATAAAAATCCCTCAGGATGACTTATATATTGACTAAATGCACCATCAATAGGAGGCGTAGCTAAAAACTTAACATCAGGACATAAGTTATATTTACCAGCTTTACAGTATTCGCACTCTCCACAGGGAACTCCAGGTTCAATGGCAACTCTATCCCCGGGTTTAAAATGTGTTACTTTTGAGCCGATATCAGCAACGATTCCTGAACATTCATGTCCTAAAATCAATGGTTTTTCAACAACAAATTCCCCTACACGACCGTGTTCATAATAATGAACATCCGATCCACAAACACCTACCGCCATCACTTTTACTAAAACATCTGTAGGTCCTAATTTAGGAACGTCTACTTCTTTAAGTTCCATCTCAAATGGTTTATTTAATAATGAAATGTTCATAGTTTCTGGAATATTATTATTCATTTTAAATTCCTCCTAATAGTTAATTAATATTTAATAAGTTTTCTGTTATCGTTTTTGTCTGAGCGTATATATTCTTATAAATTTCAAAATACTGTTTATATTTTTTATGATTTTCTATATTTGGTTTATATGTCTCTCCTAGCGCTATAAATGTTTCAGCACATGCTTGCATTGTATTAAACCAACCTAATCCATATGCAGCTAACATGGCTGCTCCTACACCTGGACCTTCTTCATATTTCAATGCAGTGACTTGAGTATTGAAAATATCTGCTTGCATTTGTAACCAAAAACTACTTCTAGCGCCACCACCAATCGAAATAATTTCATCAATATGCCTACCGTTTTCTCTCATATATACAATGGATTCATATAGTGAATAAGTAATGCCTTCCACTGTAGCTCGTGCAAAATCCGCTTCTTCTGTATTACTATTTATCCCAATGAAACTTCCTCTAATATATGCATCACCATGTGGTGTTCGCTCACCTTGAATGTATGGTGAAAACAACAAACCATTTGCTCCAATAGTAGATTTCTCAGCAAAATTCAAGATTTCATCAAATGAATATGCTTTAAAAAGCTTTTCTTTGAGCCAATTTAAACTATGACCTGCACTTAATGTGACACCCATTGCATACGACATATTAGGCATGGCATGTTTAAAGAAGTGAATGTTATGTCCATAATCTACTTGATTATTTGTAGTACACGATAAAATCACACCTGAAGTTCCTATACTACATAACGTTTGACCTTCATTAATAACACCTGAACCTAAAGCGCCACATGCATTATCTGCACCACCAGCAAAAACAGCAATATCTTCTTTAATGTTTAGTTCTTTTTTAACTATTTCTGTAACATTACCTACATAACTATGCGACTGTACTAACGGTGGGTATATATCACCAAGTTCCAACTTGTCCCCAATTTCTTTTTCCCAGTCATTTGTTTTTGGATTGAAAAGAAGCGTACCTGCTGCATCACTATATTCCATAGCAATATGACCTGTTAGTCGATAGCGTACATAATCTTTAGGTAACAAAAACACTTCTAATTGTTGCCAATAATTTGGTTCGTTCTGTTTCATCCATAAAAGTTTAGGTAATGTAAAACCTTCAAGTATAGGATTATTTAAAAGTGTCTTCCCAAATTTGTTTTCTAATTCCTCGCATTGTTTAGTAGTTCTAGTGTCATTCCATAGTATTGCATTTCTAATAGGTTGGTATGTTTTATCCAGTGGTACTAAACCATGCATTTGTCCAGAAAACGAAAGGGCGCTAATACGTTTATTTGTCATTGTCTCTGTATTTATTAACTTTTTTATACCTTCTTTTACTGCCTCCACCCATGATTCAGGATCTTGTTCACTGTAGCCAATATATGGCTGACTCAATTTCAAAGGAATACTTGATTGTTCAATAACATGACCACTTTTATTCACAGCAATAATTTTCACTGAACTCGTACCTATGTCTATACCAAGTACAACCTGTTCCAATTTACATCTTCCTTTCTTAATAATTTTCAATTTGTGCATTTAATGCTTCAACTTTATCGTCCCCAATGCCTGGTTGATGAACTTTAATATAATAAGTGATTGCTGCACCTACGAAATAACAAATAGCAAAAGCCCATACGACGCCTACTTCGTTGAATAACGGTAATATAAGCGTGGCAATTAATGGTGCAATAAAATTACTCAATCCAGCAGCAAGATTATGTGAAGAAAGTGTAGCACCAATATGATCAGGCTCTAAAGCTGTAAAAATTGCAAAAATAGGTACAAATGCTGATTGTGTAATACCGAATAATACTGCACATAAAATTGCAATTGCAAACACATCACCACTAAGTAGTGGTAAATAATAAAATAATAATGTCGTGATGCCACAACCGATACAACCAAATAACATCACTTGACGTTTCCAACCAATTTTATCAGCAATAATACCCCAAACTACATCACCAACGATACACGTCACATGCATTGTTCCCCATGTCCATAACCATTGTTGCATTGAAAATCCAATAGTTTCCGTGAATAATACTGGAAAGATAATAACTAGCCCAAACAAAGACAATTGATTAATGATGCGTACGATAAAGACTTTAATAATTTCTGGATTCTTATAAACTACGCCGATATCTTTTAATACTTTAGTATATCTTTGTTTAACCGAAAGCGTTATATTCGGCTTTACATCCCGTTTTCCTACAACGATAAATGCAATTAAACCTCCTATAAAAATCCATATTAATGACATCCATAGTGTTCCATTAAAACCTATAAATGGAATAGTGAAACTAGGTAAATAAGTACCAATTACCCCCATTCCAACTGAGAACATTGCCCAAAACCAACCAATTGCTGTGGCTAATCTTGCTTTATCAGTGATATAGGTTACCCATACTAAGAAACCATATAAAAACAAAGGATAACCTAATCCTCTAATACCATATAACACTAACATCATAGGCAAATTTTCCATTCCTATTCCAAACACTAAAAAAAGCACGTGGAAAATTAACCATATTATTGTTCCTAAAGCCATTATTTTCCTAGGACCGTAAACATCAGATAAAACAGCCGCTAACCAAGAACCCACAACTACCATCACGCCATATACTGTAAACACTAAGGAAGCTTGACCACCAGAAAAACCGATATCAACAATATTTTTTGATAAAAATGCCTGTTCGATCCCATCTCCTGTCATAAAAATAAATATAGCTATAAGTGCAATAAAAATAATTTTCGGGATTCCCATCCATGTTTTTGGACTATCTTTAGAAATTGTAATGTTATTCAAAATATTTCCCCCTTATTTAAAAATATAACTAAAATAAACTTAAACGTTTAAGTTTTAGCGATTAAGTTAACGGGATTAAAATCAAATGATTTCAAAAACCCGTCTTGCTTAAACAATTCATAATACAATATCTGCTCCACTGTATATAATCATAACAACAATCAACAAGTATCAGACTTGGAATACATTTTAGTTTTTATCATAATGACTTATCTTTTATAAATGAACAAGATTCACGTATGATTAGTTTTGTATTTAGTTCAATCGAAGAGACATTTTCCCCTTGAATTAGATGATTGATCATTTCTCCTGCGACACGACCTATCTCTTTTGTAGGTTGTGAAATGACAGATAATTTTGGAGTATAAATTTCATTCCAGTAACTATCATCAAAACCAATGATAATCATATCTTGAGAAATTTTTTTGCCACTTTCTTTTATTGCCTGTAAAGCACCTAATAACAATAAATGATTAGTTGCCACAACAGCCTGAACCTGTTTGTTAATTAATGATTTAGTCGCATGATACCCACTGTCAATTTGTGCATCCGTACCCAATTGCTGATTGCTATAATAAATGAGTTGCTCATCTAACTTAATATTATTTTTTTTCAACGCTTGTTCATATCCAGATTTCCGTTCTGACGTTGTGCTAATATCAGGATTCGCTAACAGTAACCCTATATTTTTACAGGTACTATCAATAATTCTCTGAGTTGCATCAAACGCTGCTTTCTTGTTATCCACGCTTATAGAAGGTAAATATGTACCATCTACTTTCCTATCTATAGTCAAGATAGGTGTTTGGCTCCACTCTTTTTTAAATTTTAATTTAGACTTCACTGGAACTAATATAATAGCGCTTACATTTCGCGCGATAAATGTTTCTATCAACGCTTGTTGTTTTAACTCGTTTTCCTCAGACGACACAACAGCTACATGCAATTGATGTTTTTGACATTCGTTGTTTAATTCTGTCAGTATCTCAGTAAAAAAAGGATTTTGATCAGGTACAATAAAAACAATTAAATTAGACTGCCCTGTTTTTAAACTTCTTGCAAATTGATTCGGTTCATAATGCAATTTATCAATTGCATCTAATACTTTCTGCCTCGTCTTTTTTCCTAATTCAGTACTTTTGTTATTCAATACATTGGAAACGGTCGCAATTGATACCCCAGCAACTTTTGCTACATCATGAAGTGTAGGTTTATTTTTTTCCATGCCACTCACCTTAAACGTTTAAGTTATTTGCTTCGACTTATTCATGTCAGCTAGATTCATTATATATATTCACCACAATAAATGCAAGCGCTATCATTAATATTGAGATTTTTCATTTTCGAGTAAATTAAATAGAAACCTATCATTTTATTACTACAAAAGGCATTTTATTTTCCAAAATAGTGATTTTTCTATCTATACTCATATCCAAAACACGAATTATTAATTCTTAATATCATTTTAACAAACTTTATTTGTAACCTAACTATTTTGTCTGTGTCAGTTGTACAATAACGTTAATCATTTAATTGTGAGTGTAACAAAATAAAGTAAAGGTGATCTTTGTGATAAGCTCTCTATCAATAAAAAATCATTATATGACTGAGTTGGCAAGATGCATAAATGAAATTATTATTTTAATTCCTATAAATAAATCATGTAAAATAAATTTAAATGGATCGATGATAACTATTGATCACGCTTGTATAATCAATAATGCAGACCTTTATCAATATATCGATATTGAAAATTTAATAGAACTTAAGATTCCATTACCTTTATTTATAGAAAAAGATAAATCCATCGCTAATGCTTTGTTTGATATCAAACAAATTAAATATATAGAGCAATTTCGAAACTTAGTTTTGCAAAAATTACAGAATCATAATCAAAATAGAAAATGTATGCATCTTTATATATCTAATATTATTGAGTTTTTACTTAAAGAAGCAAAAGTTGATTTAGACGATCAATATCTACCTATTTTGTATACTAAACACCCTCTGGTTCAACGTTTGACTCAATACATACATAAACACATCAATGAACCTTTAACTACAAAACAAGTATCTAATGCTTTTTATATATCACAATCATATATATCTATTTTATTTTCCAAAATATTAAATATGAACTTCAAACAATATACAAGTTCTCTTAAAATTGCATTATCTTTATTTGATTTATTAGAGAAAGAACAAAGCATTTACGACGTCGCATTAAAATATAGTTTCACTAATGTTAGTACATATTCTAAAAATTTCAAATTCTATATAAAGATGCCGCCAAAATTCTATATTCATCAATTCAGAAAAAATGATTTAAATTCACCATACCAAGTTTCGTTAAGCACTCCCAACTTAAGCAAGACTATCAACAAATTATATAATTTTTCTCATAATCAACATATTTCGTCTAATCAAATCGTCTTGAATAAACTGAAGTATACTCAGAAATTTAATATGACACGTACTTTTATCACGTTTAATGATTTACATAAGTTAATCTCATTTAATCAATCTACTTTTTCAATTAATATGCTGTCGCTAATTTCAAAACCAAATTTAATTTTACTTCACACTAATTTCGATGATTTAAACAAATTAGACCATCACAATGTATTTGTTGCAATCAAACAATTGCTTATCAAAGGTTTTGAAATAACTTTGAAAGTTGATAATCCATCCTTTTCACAATCAATTGATTACCAAATTATAAAACTATTGACTTCATTAACGCTGCTTAATGAACATATTTCAAATGTCAGTTTACTTATTGAAACAAACCATAAAACATTTAAAAATGATCAAAGATTAATTGATAACTTTAAACAACAGTTCCCCACTATAAAATGTGCGGTTAATGTTGGACATATCTTGGAAAACAGTGGCAACTTTTCAAGATTTCAAAAAAATATTAGTTCATTAAATGCTGATTTTTATTTCATTGATACAGATTGGTATTTACTAAAAAACATTATATCAAGAAACTGGTTCAACGCTGATAATGCTTTTGATACCCATCAGACCATTATGTTATTTTTAAATCAATTACATCCAACTATTGCCAAAAAAGTGGTTTTTAATAATCTCACACATACCAATTTAAAACATTATTATAAAGATATGTCCATTTCGCCACATATCTTACTGATGCATTTGTTAATTGATTTTCAAACATTAATTGGTGGCTTTGCATTTCCATATTTTTCTGAAGATGATGAACAATTTATGCTGATTAATCATAATTGTAGTACCATGCCAATCGTTCACGTTTTCAGTTTATTAAAACCTTTTTTTAATTTGCATATTGCTAAATTCCCTTATGGTTTAATTGGTAAATCTAAACATCATTTTCACATGCTATTATTTAATAGTTTAAACTATTCAACACCAA
Source organism: Staphylococcus ureilyticus (assembly GCF_025558845.1). NCBI lineage: Bacteria > Bacillati > Bacillota > Bacilli > Caryophanales > Staphylococcaceae > Staphylococcus > Staphylococcus ureilyticus. The sequence goes on from NZ_CP094825.1 coordinate 2,193,837, forward strand.
CATCTGACCTAATTGCAAATATTGTTCATAATTACATCACTGATTTTCCAGTTTACACACGAGTGCTTAACGAAAATCATGGTATCATTTCACATTTGATCCCAAATAACCTGGACTTAAGCGCTATTGATTCCAAAATTCTCGAACAAATCAACAAGGCTAATACTCCACTTTCTAAGTTAACGATGCATAGTTATCATAATTTACTAACTATTACAGTTACAAAATCAGAAATAAAATATATCATGTTTCCGATTAATTCTTGATTTATCAAAAATACATTAAAAACATGACAAACGAGATAGATATCAATAATATCTATCTCGTTTAATTATTTACATCTTGTATTTTTCAAATGATATTAAAAAATGATTGTAAATATTCAATTGTATCGTTGTTAATTTCATATTGCTTTTTTACTTTTCCTTTTTCTAAATGAAGCACTTCATCTGCACAAGCGAGTAACATTTCATAATCATGAGTTATAACTAATACTGTGTGTCCTTCATTTGCCAATTGGTTAATAATTGTACTCATTTCCCGCATATGGTGACCATCTAAACCGCTAGAAGGTTCATCAAAAATCAATATATCCCTTTTCGTTTCTACTGCACTAGCAATAGCTAAACGCTGCTTCTCACCTCCAGATAGTGACAAAGGATGTCTGTCTAGATGTTCAGAAATACTATAGTTTTGCAAACACCGCTTAATTGTCTCATCATTTAAAGTTGGATTACTTAACCTCAGTTCTTCTTCCACACTTTCAGCAAATAATTGATTGTTAACATCTTGAAATACCAAATAAGCTTCTGCAAGACTTTGTTGTGGTGTTACCCACTTTTCTCCAGTATTAATAGTCCCTTTAAATTTTTTCTCGACTCCAGTTAAACAGCGCGCAAATGTTGATTTACCTGAACCATTATGGCCAATAATCGCTGTCACTTTTCCCTTACTGATACTGATATCATCTATATCTAAAACTAATTTTTGCCTTCTCTTATATCTAAAATAGTAATTTTGTAAACTTAAGTAACCCACTTTATTATTTACTTTAGTTTTTACTTGCAATTGTTCTAAATGAATAGCTCTTAATCCTAGCTTTGCTAATTGTTTATTTGATAACTTATTAAATTGTTCATTTTTATAAATTGCACTTATTTTTCCGTCATCCATTATCATAAAACGGTCAGCTATTTTAGTTAAATAGTGTAATCGATGTTCAGCAATAATAATTGTTTTACCTTCCGCTTTCCAAGTTTTGATCATTTTTTGTAACTTTAACATTGTATTAAAATCTAAATTTGACGATGGCTCGTCCAAAATAATCAATTCGTGACCATATACTTGAATAGCACTGCAAGCTAGCAATTGTTTTTCACCGCCAGACAAATTAAATATATCCCTATCTAAAAGGTGTTTAAAATTAAACTGTTCAGCGGTTTCTTTGATTCGTGTCATAATCCGACTAGCTGATACACCATAATTTTCAAGTTCAAATGCCAGTTCACTTGTCGTATTCAAACAAAAAAATTGTGATCTTGGATTTTGGAAAACTGAACCACTTTGCTGTGTTAACTCATAAACATCTTGTTGCTGTGCATTTTTATGATTTATTAAAATTTGACCTTCTATCTGTCCTTTATAAAAATTAGGAATAATACCATTTAGCAACCTTGTTAAAGTTGTTTTTCCACAACCTGAAGTTCCTGTTAAACAAATAACCTCACCATCATCAATAGTAAGGTTAATATTATTTAATATTTTACTTTTGCTTTCATCGTATTTAAAAGATACGTCTTTAAATTGAATCATATCCTACCCTCACATTACATAATAAATGATACAAAGGAACAGTATTAACACTAACAACAACCAATCTAACCAACGTATTTTAAGCGAAATGATTGATGTACGTCTATGCGTTAAATTCAACCCACGTGTAATTGAAGCAATAGTTAATTCGTTACCAATTTTCACAACACTGTTTAGTAATGGAACAACTCGATATTCAACATATTGTATTGGATGTATAAAAGCAATTTTCAAAGATATACCTCTCATCTTCATAGCATCCTTTATAGCAGCCGATTCTTCTCTAATTGTCGGTAAAAACCTAAACATAACGGCAATTGGAATCGTGATTTTTCTAGACAATTTCATTCGTTCTAAACCTGTTATTAGCACTTCAATTTGTGTGGTTTTAAATATATAATAGCCCATTGCGAGGGATGGTAAAAAACGTGTTATGATGCCTGCCGGTACAAAAATTAACAATGTAGCAACTTGGTTACCATCAATCGTTACAAACGCTTCTCCATACCACGCCATCACAGTTAATATCAAGATGACTAGCCCTATAGTATATTTTTTAATGCATAATAATAATAATGCTGGCACAAGTATGATTACTGCCCTTAAATACACTTCAACACCTGTAACGCCGCCTGTTAATGCAACGAGTGATATCATCAAGATAAGCGCAATTTTAATTCTAGGATCTAAATTTAGTAAGTGGCTTTGTGGGATCGTTTGACTATACATGTTAAATCATACCTGTACGTTTGAAATGTTTTTTTAAAATTAATTTTGCTATATAAACGCCGATCCATGCACCAATGATTGTAGTAATAATAATAACTGGTATCATTTCTACAGAAAATAAAGTGGCGACCGTTTGCTCATATTCAATACCGTATTTATCTTGAATAAAGGATAAATATGAATTTCTCATAAAGTAAAATGGTATAAATGTACCAATGGGCCAAAAGGAAAAGAGAATGTACCCTAAACAATTGTGTTTCCAACTTTTATAACGTTTCATAGCCATTAAGCCATCAGCTAGTAATATCACAGGAATACTAAATACCAACGCAATCCATGGATGTCCCATAATAGCTAAAATAAGACTTACAATCGTTCCGCATATTGTCAATGCACCAAATTTTTGAACTTTTGATATTAGAAATATAATAGGTATGCCACCTACTAAACCAACCATTGCAGGAAGCAATAACATGAATATAGGTATAATACCTAAAATGCCAGGAGGTGCTATAAAAATAAAATATATAGCCGTAAAGAGTCCTATATTTATTAAATCTTTAACTTCTATCTTACTATTGTTCATCTAAAACTCCCTCTTTACATATAACGATAAATATTATTAATACAAGTAAACATAACTATGCTATAACATTAGTGTAGACTCAAGATACTATAATTGAAAACAATTATCAATTACATCGAATTGTATCGCTCATATCATTTATATTATAAACGAAAAACTTCTCAAAACCTAACTATCCATTTCATCGTTTTATATATTTCATCTTCCCTATGTTTTGCTCAATTATCAATACATCATTTCTATAAAATTTTAATAAATGCATATTTTGTCTTCATACAACGCATTTCGCAAGATTATATGTGTCATATTACAAATTTTAAGTGTTATTCAACTTTAAATTTTCAGAATATATTTACAATTCCGAATTTTCTTAGTATATTCATACGTATCACCATTTCATTATATTTAAGAATATTAATGAAATTATATAAAACATATTTAATAACACCTCACTCTTTAAAAAACGGCGGGATATGAAGTTAAAGGTGCGAATTGAATTTGTATAACTTTTAAACCAATTTATATTGAGTAATACATGGGAGGAATGATATTTATGGACAGAATGGAAAAAGCCACTCAATTAATCAATGAAGATAGTCAGTATTTTGCTAAACCAGGACGAATAAAATATTATCCATTAGCTATTTCTCATGGTTATGGTGCAACACTTGTTGATATGGACGGCAATACATATATCGATTTACTTGCTAGTGCTAGCTCACAAAATGTAGGGCATGCACCCCAACCAGTGTCAGATGCTATTAAATCACAAGTAGATAAATTCATACACTATACGCCTGCTTATATGTATCATGAGCCTTTAGTTAAACTTGCTAAGAAACTCTGTGAAATCGCACCAGGAAACTACGAAAAACGTGTTCTTTTCGGACTTTCTGGTTCAGATGCAAATGACGGTATCGTAAAACTTGCAAGAGCATATACAGGAAGACCTTATATCATCAGTTTCGTGAATGCTTACCACGGATCAACTTATTGGTCATTATCGATGTCCGCAATAAGTCTAAACATGAGAAAAAATATGGTCCAATGTTGCCAGGCTTTTATCATATTCCATTCCCTGATAGCTACAGAGGCATGTTTGGTAGTCCAAATGCTAACACCGTTGATGAATACCTCGCGCCACTTAAAGAAATGTTTGAAAAGTATGTACCAGCTGATGAAGTAGCTTGTATCGTTATTGAAACAATACAAGGTGATGGGGGATTATTAGAGCCAGTAGATGGCTACTTTGAAGCTTTACAAGATTTATGCAAGACACATGGCATTTTATTAGCAGTGGATGATATCCAACAAGGTCTTGGTCGAACTGGCGAATGGAGTTCAGTTTCACATTATCATATTGAACCGGATTTGATTACCTTTGGAAAATCATTAGCAGGTGGACTACCTATGTCTGCAATTATAGGACGTGCTGAAATCATCGACACATTAGAAGCGCCAGCACATTTGTTTACAACAGGAGCTAACCCAGTAAGCTGTGAAGCGGCCTTGGCTACAATTGGTATGATTGAAGATGAGCATTTACTTCAAGCGAGTACAGAAAAAGGTGAATATGTACGCAAACGCATGGATACGTGGATCGAACGATTCAAAGCAGTTGGGGACGTCAGAGGCAAAGGATTGTCGATTGGTATTGATATCGTTGCTGATAAAGACAGTAAAACACGTGATGCGGAAGCGGCATTAAAAGTTTGTAATCGCTGTTTTGATAATGGCGTCGTGATTATTGCAGTAGCTGGAAACGTACTCCGTTTCCAACCTCCATTAGTCATAACGTATAACCAACTTGATACGGCATTAAATGTCTTAGAATCTGCAATTGAAGATTTAGCATCTGGAAAATTAGATAATTACGACATTGCTGGTCAAGGTTGGTAAAATTGGGGGAATCAATGATGCAACAACAAATTAAACTCACAAATATTATAAAACTTAGCGGTGCTTACATCGCTTATCTCATAGGATCTGGTTTTGCAACAGGACAAGAAGTGATGCAATTTTTTGCTTCCTTTGGCATATATGGTATATTCGGAGCTTTAGTTAGCGCATTATTGTTCTGTTTACTTGGTTCAACTTTAATGATGAAGGGATTTGATCTTCAATTAAAACAACCTGGCAGAATATTTAAGTATTATTGTGGCAATATCCTGGGAACAATGATTGAATACTTTACAATTATTTTTATTTTTAGCATTGTTGTCATCATGATTGCTGGTACAGGAGCTGTAGTTGCAGAGCAATTCCATCTTCCCAATCTAGTTGGTGTACTAGGTATGGGCATTATTGCAATGATTACAGTGATTTTAGGTTTAAAAAAATTGGTTGATATTATTGGTACTGTAGGTCCGATTATCGTCATCTTGACAATAGGTATTTGTCTAATTGTCTTTTTCTCAAATATCGGTAATTTATCTAATATGCTCTATTTACCAGAAAGCGCTAAAAATTTACAACCAACAACACATTGGTGGCAAGCTGGCGGTTTATTTTTTTGTTATAACATCTTAGCAGGAAGTATTTTCTTTTCACAGCTTGGTCAACAATCTAATAGTAGAAAAGAAGCAGGTATTACAGGTATTGTTGGTGGCTCTGTGTTGATGTTAACTGTGGTTGTAATGATTATTGCACTATTAGTGCATTCTGATCATGTATTTGAATTAGAGGTTCCTGTACTTTATTTAGGTAATACGATTGCGCCATTGATAGCATTTATATTTTCAGTATGTATTTTATTAGGCATTTATTCTACAACTGCACCAATGTATTGGTTAGTTAAAAATGAATTTATGAAGATTTTTCCAGCAAAACTTAGCGTGCCTGTTACAGTTGTGTTAGGTGTTATTTTTATTATTTGTGGTACTTTACCTTTTGGAGAATTAGTTTCCATTATATACCCATTTGTAGGTTACATAGGTGCAATTGTTGTAGTTATTATCTTTGCGCGTACGTTATATAATAATTTCGCCAATAAGCACAGTACATGAATGATAGAAATTAAAACTCAATAAAAAAGTCCAAGACATCATTTGATGCCTTGGACTTTTTTATACATTTTTTAAACAATCTACCTGTTACCCACATCATGACCGATTTCTACTGTTTTATCATTTTTATTATATAGTGCAGCTTGTACACTACCAAAGTTAGGGTCATTACGTTTTTCTTCAATTTCAAATCCTAAACTTTTGAAAATGTCTATATCTTGCTGATCTGTGGCATTTTCGTAAAAGATTTTTCCTCCATCGTTATAAAAACGTGGTTTATCAATAGATTCTTGTAGTGTGCCATCGCTACGTAAGTAATCAATAATCACCTCATTTAATGTAGTTGGAATTTTGTTACCACCTGGCGTTCCTATACCCATGTAATAATCAGGTCCAACTACGATGCTCGGTGAAGTAAATGAGCGTGGTTGCTTATGCTTAGCACCATAGTTTGGACTAGATGGATTAGAAGAGAAGTTACTTAATGAATTATTCATATAGAATCCTTCTTTTACATACTCCCCTGAACCAAAGAAGCTTGCTAACGTATTCGTTGTACTTGTCAACTGTCCATCTTTATCAACAACCACAAAGTGTGTTGTGCTCGTATTATCGATGTTATTTGTATTGAAATTACTTTCAAAATTAATTTCATTTAATCTACCTAACAGGTAATCTTGAGAAAGATATTCATCATAGTCTTCATCTTGTCCATTTACAATATCCCTATTTCGGTACATCAAGTCTCTAGATTTTAAAATACCAGTGATATAATCCAAACGATCACCTTGAGCTGCTTGATTATTAGTAGCTTCATCAATTTCTAAACCTTGTAGCATCAGTGATCCTCCTAAAGGATTAGATGCAGCATAAACTTTATTATTTAAATAGTCTGTACTTACTGGCTCTTTTTTCTCTGTTTTATAACTTTGGAAATCTTTTTCGGTTAGTTTGTCATCCGTTTGCTTAGTGATACTTTTACCAACTTTATCATAGAAATAATTAGGCCCGTTATCTCTAATACCTTTTAATGTTTTAGCTAAAGCTGGTTGCTTAATGACATCACCTTCTCTTTTGGTTTGCTCTCCTTCAAAGAAAGGTGAATCTCTATCTACATCTGAACCATATAGTTTCAAACTTCTTTCTAATTCTGAATCAACTTCAAAGCCTTCTTCAGCTAAAGGAATAACATAGTTCATGATTTTCTTTCTATCCATTTTTCCTGCCTCTTTATGAGCGTCTTCAAGACCTCGAACGAAACCTGGAACACCAATTTTATCTTTTTGCTTGTAATTAAAAGAAGAAATATCTTTATACTGCCATTGTTTTGGTGCAACATTTTCTTGACCATCGTAAGCCAGCATCGCACCTCCACCGCCTAGGCCAGAAGAGTGTGGTTCAGTGACAGCAAGGGCATATGACACTCCGATTGACGCGTCAACTGCGTTACCACCATCTTTCAATATTTTTTCTCCAACACGTGTAGCAATCGGATTATTTGAAGCTACACCGTAATTTTTATCCGATATGTCTTGTTGATGATCCGCAATTTTATTTTCATATAAATCATCTTTATCATAATTATCCTTTTTTGTAATCATATAAAATGCAAAGGATATGATAATAGTAAGGAGTAATATTACGATGAGCGTTTTTTTATTATAAATACTCATAGCTAAGCTCCTTTAGATAAATATTGATGGTGTGAAGATTTAAGTTCATTTTGTTCATAACGGTCTAAACCTTCGTTCGCTCTAGCGAATACAATTAGTAAGAATATTATCAACACAACTACAATTATTGTAATACTTACCCAATGATCTTTAATGTTCATACGTATAACCTCCATTCTCTTTTTTAAGATTTATATTGTCACCTTTAATATTATTTAATAATTTTGTTTCTTCAATTTTGTTAGGTGTAGATTTAGTCAATTTACCGCCCACTGATTTGATAGGCGTAATCATGAATTTAGAATTTTTACCGTTCCAATTCTGTTGTACAGCTAAACCTTGTTTATTTTTTGATAAAAAACCTTCTGAAGTTACATTACCTAAACTATAAAAAATGCTGGCATCTTTATAATTTTCAATTTCCTGAACAACTGTGTTATGTCCGACGATGACATCAGCACCTGCATCTACGAGTGAGTGTGCATACTGTTTTTGCCTTGTTGTTACTGATCTTTCATCGGTTATACCCCAGTCCACATTAACGACTACATAATCATTTTTTTCTTTCAATTTTTTTATTAATGGAACATAAATATTAGGTTCCAAGCTGATGGATGTAGTGTTTTTTAAAGGATCTGTGTAATCAGACTCAACGTCTGTAAATGAAACATTAGCTACTTTTTTACCTTTTACTGTTTGTTGTACTGTTTTACTGTTGATAGGATTAGAACCATTACCAGTTAAAAAATTATATCCATTTTGTGCCTCAACAGCTTTACTAAAATCTCTTGCTGTAATGTTATCAGTAACTTGATTTATAATATTTAAACTTTTAATATTTAAGCTTTTTAAAAACATTACATTTTCTAAATTTTTATTAATATTTGTTTTTCTATCATCTGAAAACTTGGTTAAATTCAAGCTTGCTGTAGAATAATCACTATCTTTTAACATGTTTTCGACAGCACTAAAAGTATCATTAATATTGTTTTTTCTTGTATGATTGTTTAATTCCACATTACCTAGATATGTTAGCTTAATTTCATCTTTTCCTTTATTCATAGCTTTAACAGGTTCAAAATCCTGTTGCTTTAATACAAATACTAACAAAATGATCGCTATAATTAATATCAAGACGGTATATATGGAATTCCTTCTTTTATGGCGCTTTGTCCACTTCAAAACACGCTCATCGATAGAAAATCGTTTAGATTGCTTCATATATCTGCTCCTTACTAATTAATAAAGCTATAAAAGAATAAGACAATGTATGTAATACATGTTAATAACATACACGTAGATAAAGTTATTACGACACCTTGTTTTTGTATAGTATTTGCGATGATACCTGGTATTACAACACCAATACCGGACATTTCTACCATCTCAAATGGCGTTAATGGATAAATTAAATCAAATATAAATTTTAAAACCATTCCAGTTAATATCATTGCAGCAAATTTCCTACGCCCATAAAGAATAACAAAGCAGCTAATACCATGGTTCACAATAAAATATGTAATGCAACTAATGATTAGTACAGATAGCAGCATGATTGGTTGATCGAAAATCAGCGCTAGATATCCTGGAACAACTAATCCAGCAGGACTAATGCCGAATTTTTCGGCAAATATGAGGCTTAAAACAATCCCCACGAATAATGAAAAATATAACTCTGAACCTATCATATTAATGTATCCCTTCTATCTATATATTGTGCGATTTCTTTTCCTGGTCCATGAATATTACCAACACAGAATATCAAAGCATTATGTGATTCTGCATAAAGCGCACGTTCAACTTCACTTATATTTTTACCTTCAAAATTCAAATATTTTTTATCGGGTAATTCTCTCATCACTTCCGATACCATTTGGGTACTTTTTCCAGTACAAATTAATGTATCGAACGGTACATCTTTTATGAAATTTTCTACAAATTGTCGGGTTCTATCTACCCTATCTGAGCGACAATTTAAAATTATAACAATTCTTTGATATGGGTAATTATATGATTCTACTTTATTTAAAATTGCTTTAGTAGATTGTGGCTCATTTGCTGCAAAGGCATTCACATAGACATTCGTTGTATTGTTTGCATTAAAGTATTTAACTTCAACAGCACCTACATCTGGTGGTGCGTTTAACATACCTCTTAAGGCAGTGTCTCTGTCGATGCCTAATGCTTCAGCAACTCCCATTGCAATTGCTACATTATCCGGAAAGACAATATATCCAAATTCTCGTAAATATGATTCTGGTACTTCTTCTTTATCGACTACAATTAATTTTGTTTTACGCCGTTTAGCTACTTTAGCAAAAAATTTAGTATAGTCGTCCTTCATTACCACGAGATGTCCTTTATATGGAATCGTTGCTGTAAATGCTTGAGCAACTTCGTCTAAAGTTGGCCCTAACACATCCATATGGTCTTCCATCACATTAACAATGACACCAATGTTCGCTTTCACTAAATCTTTTTGGAATGTAATTTGATAGTCTGGATTAACTGCCATACACTCATTGACTAATGCGTTAGCTCTTTGTTTCACAACTTTTCTGACGATATCTCGTTGTTCGCCGATATTTGCACCCTGAGGTTTCCTATATACTGGATATTCTCTTGGTGTAAACCAGTACATCATACGTGCATCTGTACCAGTTGTTTTACCAATCACGCGGTATTTATCTTCCCGCAAAATACTGTAAATCAAGCGTGTAATCGTTGATTTACCTCTAATACCATTTATATTAATACGTATAGGAATCTTTTCTAATCTGTCAGAATGTCTTCGTTTCTCGACAATTCCTAACCATAGAATAACGCCTACACAAATTATGATTAGTAGCAAACTCTGTCCCTCTTTTCATCAGCGTATTTATTAATTACATGCTAAAATCATTAATTTAGCCAAAAACCATTACAAAAATGACCTTGAATTTATAATCTAATCATTATACCTTTCAATAATGACATGCTACCACGTAGTTGTTGATTTTATATAAAGTCTATAAATTAACTGTTAATTGAATGTAAATACACATTTACATTTAATGTAAAATTATATTAAAGATTATATTAAATACTTTCATATCAACGATAATGCTTTTTCTTCAGTTAAAAATTTTAAGCAAAAAATAATATAAAAATTTTTCATCAATTACTAATTAAAGTTAAAAATACGAAATATAATATTTACTTGAAATTTACACATTATTAAAATTCGAATGTTATCTTAAGGATGAAAGGAATTAAAGATATTCTAGGAGGATGGACATGAGCAAACCTGTAAAGTTAACTGTTTCACTCTATCTCATTATTGTTGCGCTTATAACTTGTGGTTATTTAATCATGATTTTAGTAGGCAGTTTCCAAGGCAATGATATGCGTGGTGCAGTACTTGATACAGATAATACGAGACATATTGAAAATGTAGATGAGACTAACAACACAACAAAATCTTCCGAACCATCTACTTCATCTACACAAGAAAATCGTTCTACCCCTAAACATTTGCAATCTAAACACATAGGTCAACCAACAATCAACCAATATAAAACGATAAAAACATGGTCTTTAGATAATGACGCATCTAAAAACCATGTTTAATTTTTGTAACTTATTTTTGACAATTTGTTCAAATTCTCATTATTATGCCTTTTTACGAAGGGGTTTAACTTCAAAAAGTCTGAATTTTCAGATATAATTATGGTGTTAGTTTTCTTATTATATCTGAAATGGGGTTTTTATTATGAGTAAGTTTACTGATCAAGAGAAAATTCAAATCTTAGAAGACTTGATTAGCATTAAATCCGTTAATAACAATGAAATCGAAGTTTGTGAATATCTGCAAAAGTTATTAGCAGAACATGACATAAATTCCGACATCATTAAAATTAACGACAGTCGTGCAAACTTAGTGGCTGAAATCGGTAAAGATGGCCCAATATTGGGCATTTCTGGTCATATGGATGTTGTTTCTGCTGGTGATGAAAGTAAATGGACATATGATCCATTCAAACTTACTGAAGTTGATGGCAAACTGTATGGTCGTGGTTCAGCTGATATGAAATCAGGTTTAGCAGCATTAGTCATTAGTATGATAGATATTCATGATCAAAACTTATTACAACATGGGAAAATTCGTTTATTGGCAACTGCTGGTGAAGAAATTGTAGGTGAAGGTGCAAAAACTTTTCAAGATAAAGGATACATGAATGATGTCGATGCACTTGTGATTGCTGAGCCTTCTCAAGATCGAATTATCTATGCACACAAAGGCTCTATGGACATTCGTGTCACTTCCCGTGGTAAAGCTTCACATAGTTCTATGCCACAGCTAGGTTTCAATGCAATTTCACCATTAGTAAAATTTGTTTATAAAGCTGATGAGGGTTTTGAAAAATTCACTAAAAGCAATGATTTGTTAGGCAATGCAATTATGAATGCCACAATTTTCAACGGTGGTAATCAGGTAAATTCAATTCCTGAACATGCTGAATCTGAATTTAATATTCGTACAATCCCTGAGCATGATAACGAACAATTCATCTCATATTTCAATGAAATCTTAAAGCAAGTCGAAACTGAACAAACGGATATTGATATTGACACATACATGTCTAGACCGCCTGTTTATACTACAGGAGAAAATAAATTAACTGAACTTGCTGTTGAAATGGGAGAAAAATATTTAAATACTACATTACCAACTGAAGCTTCACCTGGTGTTACCGACGCGTCTGATTTACTGGTAGACAAAGATGAAAACTTTTCATTTATTATGTATGGTCCCGGCGCTGTTAATCAAGCACACCAAGTAGATGAGCATGTGGAAAAAGATGTATATCTAACATTTGTTGATTTATTTACAGATTTCTTCTCTACTTATTTAAATAACTCAAAATAAGCATGATTATAAATCGGCCATCATTACGCTTTTGATATAATCTTATAAAAACATAATAGAATTTGGTACATAAATCCTAGAAAAAAACACGCAAATGATTTAAATCAATTCATCTGCGTGCTTTTTTGTTACTCAATACTTCGTATTGTTGGCTCGCTCTTTTATGGGGACAGTTTCAGCCTGTCGTCTTCAACTTATCCTGTTCCCCTCAAGCATCTCGCCAAAATACAACGCATCCATATGTAATTTTACATTAAAACACTTAAAAACAAGTCACTTTGATAATTTAATAAACACTAACTATACTAAATTATCAAGGTAACTTATGTATAATGGTTATAACATGGCTCAACATACACTACCAATGGAAACTTCAGTACTTATTCCTACAAATAATATATCAAAGACATGTGAATGAAATTGTTGAAATACCTCTAAATATATATTCAATGAATTCAAACCTCATCGTGGTGTTTATCATATCAACCCAAAATGTTTACCGTGTTAATATGTGATTATGTTAGTCTATAATCTTTTTTAACTTTTTGATAAATTGTGCTCTTTCAGGAATTGGGAAAATAGGATGAATATGAAATAGTTGGTATCCTGGGATAAAGTTATGGTGAATACCTTGAGCATTTAACATTCGCGATAGCTTAACAGCATCTGGATAAAGTGTTTCTTTGGTACCTATTGAAATAGTCATTCTTCCTAATCCATTGAATGTTCCATATATTGGCGATACTCTCCAATCCGTTAATGACAGTTTGTCAGCCCATAAGCTAATTAAATATTTGCTTCCTTCAACACCTAACATAGGATCAATTTTTTCATAGCTATGAATTTCTGGATGACTAAATGTACCATCTAGCACAGGTGAAATCATCACAATATCACTTGGCTGTGGTAAGTCCAACGTTTTCAAATATTGTGCGAAAGATAATGCTATTTGACCTCCAGCCGAATCGCCCATAATAACAATACGCTCAGAACTCATCTTTTGATCTAATTCATATCTATAAATTTCTTCTAGTAATTCGAAAGTTTCCTTATAAGTTGCGTGTGGAATTTTTGGATATATTGGCATGATTACTTTTGCGTCAAATGCTGTTGCCAACATATCTATATATTCGAAATGATATGGCAGCGGATCTTGAAACCATGCACCACCATGAATGTATATCACTACTTTTTGTTGATGATCTTCTCTATCATTCACAACATAATTGGTTATATCGTGCAATTTTTTAGTATAAACGGCATTATCAAAGTTATAATCCGTGCCTGCATACTCGCCTTGCGTTTGTGCTTTTACAGACGCAAGCGCCTTTTGTGCGTTTATTTTCTTTTCAAATGGCTGTTTCATCTTTGTCGCTCTAATCATTATTTCATACAAAAAGCTTTGATAACTACGTTTTTCTATAAGCTTGGCAAATAAGTATGAAGCTATCACGCTAACACTTGCAAAGGTTAATATTTTTTTTAGCATCTTATACTACCTCCAATAAACGATTGATTTATGACTAGAAGGTTAAGCTCAATTATTAGATAGGTCACTCAAAATATTAATATGTATTGATAACTTATATTAAGTTAACGTTCGAGTATAGCTGAATCTATTGAAAATGATTGATTTATCATCATTGACATATATAGTTCATCATAAAAATGATGATCCATATAAATAGATTCATGTTTAATACCTTCAATTTTAAAGCCTAATTTTTCATAAAATTTAACTGCCGGAGTATTGGTTGTAATGACCGTTAATTCAAGTCTTCTTAACCCTTTCCGCTCTGCCCACTTTATTGTTTCTTGAAACATCTTTGTAGCTAATCCTTGATGATGTTGTTCATTTAACACGCCTGTCACGATGTAACCGATATGTTTAATTTTAGCTAACCTACTAATATGTACAGATAAATATCCTAAAATATCATTTTCATCTGTTTTAACACCAATATAAAAATTATGTTTAATATCATCAACCAGGCTATCTTTATTAAAACTTCTTTCATCAGGTAAATAAAGCATGTATTGTGTCTCTTGATCAATCTTTTTCATGCAAGTATACAGCGCTTCAGCTTCATTCGGACATATTCTTTCTATGCGCATAAATACTCCTCCTCAATTCAATAGATTAATCTTATCATACATTATTTTTATTATATATGATACTTGTGTTTTAATTTACCTCTTTTTTATTTTAGACAATTTATTTTTAAATATAATCCTTTTAAATTGAAACATCCTATTATTAGTATTACTTTTATGTTAATACACTAACAACAGGATGTCTAAGCACTTATAATATACAATTTTTATCTATTTCACTTATGATTTTAAACTTTCATGCATCATGGATAATTGGTGTTCTAACTGTTGAATATCAATAAATCTGCCTTGGCGATGCATTTCTTTACCGTTGAGAAAGATTAAATCAACTGGTACCGTAAATATTGATAATTCACCAGCAATTGCTTCTACATTACTTTGATTAATCACGCCTAACGGTATGTCTGGAAATTCGCGCATCAAGTCTTCAATTTGTGGCAATACCGCGTGACAAACACTACAATTTTCTCTCATTACGTGTACGACTACGAGCGGATGTTTGTTAATAAATGAATGATATTCATCCATAGAAGTTAATGTTTGCGTCATTTAGAACACCCTCCTTAATTATAAAGTGTTTAATATTATGCACTATATACAGTCTGTTTAGCAATTTATTTGCTTTAGACTAAAAAAGTTTTCATAATCCTCAATCTCAATTTATTATAAATTATTATCGAAATGTGGCAGCAATTGTTGAATACGTGTTCTTGTTTCTTCTGTATAACCTTGTAAACCACCCGTATGAATAAACAAAATTGCTTGTTGATCATCATATTTTCCTGCTTGAATTTCTTTAACCATACCTCTAAAAGCTTTCCCTGTATAAGTTGGGTCTAATACAATACCTTCTAGTTGTGCAATGTCAATATAAAATGCTAATTCTTCATCTGTTGCTTGCGCATAACCTAATCCAATATAACAGTCGTTAATGGTGATTGTATCGAATGTGTCTATGCTTTCATCTAAATGATTAATGATTGTTTGCACTTTATTTTTAAAGGCCTCTGCACTTTCATTGACTGCATAGCCAATTATCTTAGTATCAATTTTATTACTGTGCTTACCAAACCATAAACCTGCATATGTGCCACCTGAACCTACGGCGACATTAATAGAGTCAAAATGACAACCTAGTTCAGTTTCTTGTCTTAAAATTTCTTCAAAGGCATTGATGTAACCATGCGTGCCTATCCAATCTGATGCCCCCGTTGGTATCATAAAAGGTGTTTTATTTTTGCCTTCTAGTGTATGTCTCAATTGAGTCATCGCTATTTCTCTAGACTGATCGTCGGCGATTACATGTATATGTGCGCCAAACATAGCGTCTAAAAATAAATTACCTTCAAAAGCTTTCATGGTGCCTTTTAGTACGAGATGACATTCAATTTGATACTTTGCACATAGTGCTGCTGTTGCTCTAGCATGATTAGATGTGATTGCACCGGTTGTAATAATTGTGTCGTATCCATGATCAATTACATATTGTATCGTATATTCTAACTTTCTTACTTTATTCCCTGATATTTCTGTGCCAGTATAATCATCTCTTTTAATATAAATTTCTTTGCCTAAACGTTGACTTAAGTGCTCTAACTTATGAATAGGTGTGGGTAAGTTGGCGACATCTAATTTTTTGCTTAACATTACTTTTAACCTCCTATGTCAATATTTGTTACATGTCTGGAATAAATACGCTTGCCTCGCTATCTTTAGGATAATAATAACCATTTGGTATTGTTTGTAATTCAATCAAACTTCCCCAGGGTGTTTTCACATATACAGTACGATTACCATCTGTATCTTCATATTTTGTATTACTATGAGGTTCAGAGATAGGTCGTCCCCCAGCTTGTTTAATTTTATTAAGCGATGTTTCAAAGTCATCCACGTAAAACGAAATATGTGTATAACCAATATCTTGTAAATTTACGGCGCTTTTTTGATTAGCTTGTGCAAATTCAAACATCTCTATATTAGGACCATCATTGAATACCATCATTCTTTTTTTTACAATTTCAGCGCCATTCTCCAATCCTAATACATGTTCAACAAATTGACCTCCTCTAGGTTCATCCATTTTAGTTTGGCTATCATAAGCAATACGACCACCTAAACCTTCCTTGAAGAAAGCTGTTGCTATTTCAATATCAGGTACAGTTAAACCAATATGATTAATGCCTCTAGCCATCAAGTCCGTAACCCCCTTTTTATCATCTTTTTGTCAGCGTATTGCCAAAGTAAATATGGGTCATTTCAATAATTTAACAATTGCTTGAGGATTGGATACACCAGATACAGTTAAGTATGCTTGATATAGACAATCAATCTTACGTTTAATTATTTTCTGCCAAATCATAATGATCTCTTAATAAAACATAGCGATTCATATCTTGAAAATTTTCACCATCATTCATATCTTGAACGTCAGTTGCGACAAAATGAAAACCTGCATTTTCAGCAACTTTATTGCTAGCAATATTTCGCACATCAGCAATAATCGTGAGTTTATTCAGTCCTAAAATTTTAAATGCATAGCCACATATAAATGCAACACTTTCTGTCGCAATTCGTTTACCTGTATAGCCTTTCGCCAGCCAGTAACCTATTTCTGCTTTGCTGTTTTTTAAATCTATTTTATGTAAATCTATTGTGCCAATCAATTTATCTTCGTAATAGATTAGAAATAATTGACCTTTACTTTCAGCTTGATGTTGTATCATCATTTTTAAATATGATTTTTCTGCATCTACAGTGAGATCCTCTGTAATAAAATCTAAAAATCGAGATAAATGCGCGAAATTTTCTTGAATGGTTTCAAATAATGCCTCGGCCATTTTAAGATCTGGCGGTCTCAATGTAACTTTTGGCAGTATTTCTATAAATGGTCTATATTGCATTGCCTCACCTTCTTTACTAGTGTCTTATCTCATATCTTATTTGTAATTTCTGAATATTTCAACATTTTAATAATTAATAATATAAAAATAGGCGTATATCCAATACTCAATTCATACTTTAATATCAGATACTACGCCTAACAACATAAATTTCAACTTAATTGTATAACTTAATCCATATTGATTAATAACCTATCATCAGGCCTATTGACATACCAATGCAACATATAATGACCCACACTAAAATTAATTTCCAAGCAAATTTAAGCCACTGTGTATAGGATATCTTTCCGACAGCTAAAGCACCCATTAAAATTGCAGAAGTTGGAAATAAGACGTTACTGATTGAATCACCATATTGGAATGCAAGTACAGTAATTTGTCTATTGATATGTAACAAGTCGGAAATTGGCACCATGAGTGGCATAGTAGTTAATGCTTGTCCAGAACCTGATGGTATAAAGAAATTTAAAAAGAATTGTAAGATAAACATCGCGATAATTACTGCCGACGAAGGGACATCTGTAAGCAAGGTAGTCATACCATGGACGATAGTATCTATTACCTGCCCATCTTCTAAAATAACAATAATACCTTTAGCAAAACCAACAATCATTGCACCAAATAAAATATCTTTCATACCTTCTATCATAGCTTCAAAAGTCCCATTGATGCCCAATCCACCAATGACACCTGCAAGTAAACCTGCTAATAAGAAATTAGCACTCATTTCGTTAAAGGACCAACCATAATTAAAAATACCAAACACATTTAATATAATCGCTGCAACAATGAGTAATAAACCTACTTTTTGTCGCTTTGTAAAGCGTGGTGTATCCATCGTTGCCGTTGACTGTCCTTCAGCTTGTTCCAGTTCGTAAACAATACTTTTCGACATATCTTGTTTCACTTTACGCGCATATATCATTACTGTTGTAATAGCTGCCAATAAAATAAAAATATAAATAATCGAACGCAGTCCCCATCCTGAAAATAGTGGCAACTCCGCTACAGATTGCGCGACACCAACAGTAAATGGATTTAACATACCACCAATAAAACCACTTGCTGCTCCAAGTATAACCATTGCAGCTCCTGTCAACGCATCATATCCTAATGTTCTTGCTATAATAATCCCAATAGGAACAAAGATAATTGTTTCTTCTGCTAATCCAATTGAAAATCCTAATATAGAAAATATCGTCATAGTCAATGGAATCATCAATACTTTATAAGAACCTAATGTGCTCATAGCTTTATTCACACCATTTTCAAAGGCTCCTGTTTTATGGACAATACCGAATGCGCCACCTACTAAGAAAATGTAAAATACAATTTCTCCTCCACTCAATAACCCTTCCGGAATCGCACGAAATATATCAAAAAAAGAAACGCCATGTTGTGATACTTCTTGATATGAACCTGATATAACCAATGTTTGTCCGTCTTTTTTTTCACGTGCATATTCCCCTGCTGGTATTAAATATGTGAGCAAACTTGCTACAACAATGATAAATAACAACAATGCATATGTATGCGGCGTTTTAAATGTCATCCTTTTGAAAATTGATTTGAACATTTTAAATATCCCCCCATTAAATTGTTTTTAATTGAAAAATACTGTGACTTAAAACTGACCTGATAAATCAATTTAATAAATAACTATTATAATAATACACTTTATAGATATTATGCTGAATTTTCAATCTATTTTTATATAACTTAAATTAAATTATCAAATCATCTTTTTGAAAAAGTTTTAAAAACTGTATTATTAATCTCTTGATAATTAAAATATTGTGATTTTGTCCGTATATACTTGCCGGGGACATGATTCGATCCTGTAGCATCTCACTCATACCTTTCCCTTGAGCATCAACACATTACAAAACCACTTTGTATTTATTAGATTTCTGTCCAGTAGCAAACTGATGCAAAATTTTACAAAGCAAAAAACGCCAATTTCTATAATATTTCAATAGAAATTGGCGTTTGATTTTAGTCTGAGAAATTAATGTCTCTAAATCTTTTATTTATAATGATTTAGAAGAAGCGTTTGATAGCTGTTGACATTGGTGGAATTTCATCTAGGTCTAATTTTTTATCTTCTGTAATTGATCTATATGCCCATTTTCCATAGTTAATCGCTTCTTCATTTACAATTTTACCTGGTAATGGTGCCGCAGTCTGATCAACGTAGACATTGACAATTGTTGGTCTATCTTGTGACATAGCTTCTTCAACAACATCATCTATTCTATTTGGATCTTTAAGTGTATAACCAATACCACCACAGCTTTCAGCAAATTTTTCTAAATCAATATCTGTAAAGTCAATAGCATATTCTAACTCACCTGCAGCTTGTTGTTCATATTTAATGAATGAAAGTTGTTCATTATTTAATACAAACAATGTCATTGGTAAGTTATACTGAACTGCAGTCGCAAAATCTTGCATGACCATATCAAACGCGCCGTCACCTATAATACCAACAACTTGGCGATTTGGATATTCACGTTTGGCAGCTAATGCAGTAGGTAATGCACAACCCATTGTACCTAACCAACTAGAAATTATAAATTTATTATTTACTGTTAAGTTTAAATAGCGTGTAGACCAAACTGTTGATGTACCTACGTCTATAGAGAAAATCGCATCGTCAGTTCTAACTTTATTTATTGCATCCATTAAACGTTCTGGTCTGATAGGTTTACTTTCATTTTCCATATCTTTAATCATCCAAGCATCCCACGTCGCTTTTCTTTCTAAAGTTTTATTTAAGAAATCACGATTTGTAACATGCTTAGCCGCATCAGTTAATTGCAGTAGCGCTAGTTTACTATCACCAAGAATACCGACATTAACATTAAAGCGGTGTCCAATGTTATTTGGATTTGTGTCGATTTGTATCGCTTTGATATTTTTCTTAGGTAAATAATCTACATAAGGATAATTCGTACCCACCATAATTAATAAATCCGCATCTTGCATCGTTTGATATGAGGTTTTAGTACCTATTTTACCAAGATTTCCTAAATTATAAGGATGTGAATCTGGCAGAACTGTTTTTGCTGGTAACGTTACAATCGCTGGTATTTTAAATGTTTCTATAAATTCACGGAGCTCATCTTTAGCATTTTGTGCACCAGTACCAACTAATACAACTGGTTTTTTACTTTTATTGATGAGTTTAGCCGCTTTCTTAATTGTATTTGGTTTTGGCGCTACACGAGCTGGTGGTGCAGTGTCTACTTTTTGATTCGTAGTGTCTTTAACTTTGCGCGTCAATAGGTTGTTAGGCAAAATCAAGACAGCTACACCTTTTTTCTCATAAGCTGTACGTATAGCTTCGTTTACAATGCCGAAGATGTCTTTATCACTTTCAGTTACTTGATGTTTATATACTGCTACATCATCAACCATTTTACTGATATCAGTTTCTTGGAAAGCTTTTGTTCCTAAAGCGTCACTGTCTGTTTGACCTGCTAAAATCAATTGAGGCACATTATCCATTTTTGCGTCATACATACCATTTAATAAATGAATAACACCTGGACCACCGATACTTAAAGCTACACCAATTTTACCTGTTAATTTTGTATAACCTGCAGCTGCTAAACTTGCAACTTCTTCATGACGAACATGAACAAACTCAATATTGTCTCTTTCAGTTCTTAAACTATCTACGACTGCATCTATAGAATCACCTGGAATACCATATAAGTGATCAATATCCCATGCTTGTAATGCTTTTACTAATGCTTCATTTGCTTTTATTTTTGCCATTGAAAAATTGCTCCTTCCAAATTTTAACGATTTATTTGTTATCCCTTAAAATAGTTAATACTATGCTTTAACACTATTGCTTAATATAAAAATATTATGAGTATCGGGAGAACGATTGAACTTAATAATGCAGTCAAAATCATACCAATTGAACTAAACGCGCCTGCTTCTAAATCAATATCAAGTGCTTGGGCTGTACCAAAGGCATGTGATGCATTACCAAAAGTTAGACCTTTTGCAATAGAAGTTTTAAATCTTCCGAACTTAATCAAATACGCACCTAAAATGCTCCCGATTAAACCAGTTGCAACGATAAATAACACTGCTATTGCATCAACACCACCCATTTGGTGAGATACCTGAATACCTACTGCAGCTGTAATTGATCTTGGCAACATCGTAACAATAACTTCTTTTGAATAACCAAACATTTTTAATATGACATATACAAATGCAAAGTTCAAAATTACTGCTGTAATTACACTGCTAAATATAATTTTACCATTTGCTAATATTTTATGACGATTTTGATATAGTGGATATGCTAATGTGACTACTGTACAATTTAATAGTTGGTGTATCCACTTACCACCGACCATATACTGTTGATAATCTAAGTTAAATAATAATAATACAACGATAATTCCAATCGATGATATAAGGGCAGGGTTTAAAAATGGGCTCCGGTATTGAAATTGTAACTTTTTTGCTCCAACGTACATAAAAACTGTCAATAGTATCATTAACAATGCTTTTAGAAGTACCATCTAATCTTGGCCATTCCCGTATTGTTCAGCTTTAACCATTTTTTCAGCAATAAGACCTGAAATTAAAGCAACACAACATGTGCCTAGAACAATCATAATAAAGAATAAAATAAAATTAATATTAATCATACTAGCGACATCCATAATGCCTACGACAGATGGAACAAAGAAAAATACCATGGTAGCTAAGAAAAATTTAGAACCTTGTTCTACCCATTTTGTCGGAATAATTTTAAATTGTAGTAATAAGAAAAATAATATTAATCCAACGATACTGCCTGCAATCGGAATATCAAAAATCATTTGAATTTTATTACCAATAAAAGTAATACCCATAATAATTAATGCTTGAAACATAATTTTGACAATCTTTAGCGCTACCTGCAATACTCATCACCCTTTTTATTACTTTTGAACTGCTGACTTTTTAACTACTTTGTTGATTACATGACTAAGTATAACGCGCCATTAAATATAATAAAAATATTGTTTTTTCATAATACTTATTACTTTTTTCTATGAAAGCGATTTTACATATTCCAAACAGCTATAATATATTAATTAGATCAACTATTTTTCGATGAGTCTTGTCAAATGACTTTTTTAAGTATCGTTTTTACAGCTAAAAAATTAAAAATAGCGGGAATAGGGTTGAAAATAAAACATTCGTTTGATTCCCAAACTACTCCCACAAATATACGGGTTACTCAACATCATGATTAACGTTTACACGATTATTAACATATTATTGAGTCAATCATTCTATTCAAATGTTGCCCATTCTCCTAGTTAAATACGTAGCGCCAAGCTGCTTCTTTTATAAACGTTGCTTCATAAAATCTATCCACTGTCTGGTTGCATAACTTAAATATTTATCTCGTTTCCATATCACACCTAATTCCCAACTCATGCCTGGATCTTCAAGTGTTATATTTTTAAAGTCACTGTCTAATAAACCTACGATATTTTCCGGTAAAATACTGACACCTAGATGAGCATTTAAAAGATTTTCAATAAAGTTCCATTGTGAAATCTTAGATATTGTATTAGGTATATAACCGGCATTCTTTGCTGCTTCAATAATTTTATCATTCAAGTAAAAATCTTCATTAAAAAGGATAAAGTCTTCGTCTTTTAACATGCTCATTTTCACTTGTTGATATTGGGCAAGACGATGTTCTTTATTCAAAACTAATTTCAACTCTTCTTGATATAATGGCAACGAATGGAAAATAGACTGGTCTACTGGTAAAGTTGTAATACCAATATCAATTTCATCATTAATTAATTGATGTTCAATCATTTTGCCACCATTTTCCACTAAATTATAAGTCACATTAGGATATTGTTGATGGAATTCACCTAAAATATGTATAAATTTATTCATATTCATGACTGCAGACAAACCAATACTAATATGACCTGTTTCTAAACCTAGTAGACTATTAATTTCTTTAGGTAGGTCTTTGTATAAAGATAGGATTTCTTTACTTTTATGATAAAAAACTGAGCCAGCATCTGTTAGTACAAGTTGGCGTTTGCTTCGATCAAACAGTGGCATATCCAATTCTTTTTCAATGTCTTTAATCGCTTTACTTATTGTTGGTTGGGCGATATATAATGATTTAGACGCATTTGTCATACCATGTTGATTTACGACTTCCACAAAATACTTCATATGTTTAATATCCATATATATGCTCCTCTATATTAAACTTCAATTTGTATTTCCTAGTATACGGTTAAATACTATTTTTTCAATCTTTTAATTTAATTTATCATTTGGAACATTAGCATGATTAGTACGTTGACAAGCCAAAGTAACTTGAATGATCAAATTTTTATGCTAAATTTCACTATAAGAGGAGAAAACAAGTAAGTTTCACTTGTTTTCTCCTCTGTTTAGATTAAATGGTTAATTTTTATAAAATTCAAAAAAATTAAGCTAAGTTAGTATTATCTGTATGCGCCTTATCTAAATCTTTTAATTTAATTATTTTAAACCCAATGTAGCCAAAAATGACTGAAATTATAGGAACAGTGTAATTTACAATAGCAAATGGTGCATATTCCATTACCGATACGCCTAGCGTTGATGCAATAAATACGCCACACGTGTTCCAAGGAACGAATACTGACGTCAACGTCCCACCATCTTCTAATGCCCTAGATAAGTTTTTAGGATGTAAACCCTTGTCTTTAAAAGCACTTGCATACATTCTAGAAGGTACAATGATAGATATGTATTGTTCTGAACATGTAAAATTAGTACCAATACAAGAAACAATGACTGATGCAATCAATGAACCAGTTGTTCTCGCTACTTTTAAAATCACTGAAATCAATGCAGATAACATGCCTGAGTATTCCAGCACACCACCAAAAGTCATCGCTACTAAGGTCAATGAAATCGTATAAAACATTGATTCTAATCCGCCTCGATTGAATAATTCATCTACAAGTTTATTACCTGATTCAATCGTATATCCTGTTTGCAAAGCTGTCAGGGCTTCTGTTATTGTTCCACCTTGCACAAAAATTTGAGCAAAAAAACCAAATATAATACCGACGCAAATGGCTGGTATCGCTGGGACTTTGAACGTGACCAATACAATAACTACTAAAGGTACTAACAACAACCATGGTGAAATTACAAAATTATCTTGCATAGTGCTAAGAATTGCATCGATGCGTTTCGTATCAAAATTTTTATTGCCATACTGCATACCAATAAAGAAAAATGCAATTAATGCAATCATTACTGCTGGAATAGTTGTATAGAACATATGCTTAATATGTTCAAATAATTCAACGCCAGATAAGCCTGAAGCAAGATTTGTTGTGTCCGATAATGGGCTCATTTTATCCCCAAAATAGGCACCACAAATGACTGCACCAGCAACCATACCAGGAGAAATCCCCATGCTAACTCCAATCCCCATTGAAGCTACACCAACAGTCGCCATCGTAGACCAACTACTTCCAATCGCTAACGCTACGATACCACATAATATAACTACAACTGCTAAAAAATACCGCGGATCTATTAATTGTAGTCCATAATATATCATCGTTGCTACAACACCACTACCAATCCATGAACCAATAACTAAACCTACAAGTATAATAATAACAATCGCTGGCAACGCATGCCGTATACCCTTGTACATCATTTCTTCTACTTCACTAAATTCATAACCATGTAGCATTGTCACAATAATCGCTACCGCAGTACCTATCATTAATGGTATATGAGGTTCTTTTTCTAATACCGCCACAGTTATTAACATAGTAATAATCATAATTGACAATGTAACAACTGCCGACGTAACTCCTAATGGCTTCTTTAAATCCTGTTTTTCATCGTTATGCTTATCTTTTGACTTTAAAATAGCAAACACCTGCCTTTGTTAATTTATATCATACTTAAAAATGTATGCGCTTTCAATGATGTATTTATAAATTTTTAATGAATTTTATCTCAATTAATTTATTGTTATACTTAAAATTAACAAAATACCTCGCCGTACAATCGTGCTTATAAACTTCAATTAACAATTTAAATGCTATGATTTCTACATAATTAATATATAAAAACTACTAACAAAGGTAGTGTATACTGAAAAAGCCTGGGACGACGTTGATTCGTCCCAGACTTTCATATTGTCAGTCATTAAGTTAGTAGGAGTTAAACATGTACGTTAGCTCAGTTAATCACTTTATGCTTTGTTTAATGCTTGTTGTTCTTGTCGCGATGAGATGACGAAACCTTTTTAAGAAATTGAGATTCCTGTCCCACTCAATGACTTAAAACGCTTTTTATCCTACTTTAATGAAACTGATAGCTATGATGACCTTTTGCAAATCCCTTTGCTGTATAAATCCAAGAACCGCCACCTTGTTCAATATCATTGGCACAAATCACTAATTGATCCGTACCTGGAATAAATGCAGGATGTGTTGAACGAAGCATATGCCCTTGATCGCGTCCTGGTATTAAAATTTGTCCAATAGGATAACCTTTTTTATTAAACACTAACACTCTGCCTTGTCCGTACATTGCAACATATAAATTATCATCACTGTCTATACAACATGAATCTGGCCCTTCATGGCCAGTAAAATGATAAGGTATAGAAGCGCCAAATGGTGCAATGGTTACGCCATCTTCTAGTAAATCAATGCGATGTAATCGATTCGCATTTGTTTCAGTTACCCATAGTGTTTTTTCGTCAGTACTTAAAGCTATGCCATTAGCAACTGCTAAATTTTGAATCACAGGCGTTATGGATTTATAATCTGGCGCAACATAATATACACCACCTTTAGGATTTGTAGAGTATCCTCTAAAATCAGTGAAATAAAATCCACCTTTACTATCAAACACTAAATCGTCCACACAGTATTCTGTATCAATGTCTGACACAATCGTTTCTTCTGCTTTTCCTTCAGCATTAACCGCAAACACGCCACCCGAACGTTCGAAATCACCCAAATAACAAACAAATAGTCTTCCATCTTTATGGATTTTAACAGCTGCAGGATTTTCTTTATGTGATTTAAAAAGCTGAGTGACTTTTTTGTCTGGTAAAGTCACGTGAAAGATAATTCCACCAAATACTTCACAAAGTGTTAAATCTCCATTTCTATTAAAGCATAACCCTTCTAATTGTAATCCTTCATCTGAAATTTCCAACCACGGTTCTGCAGTAACTGTTTGTAGACTTTGTTCCGATGCTAAAAGTGGCACCACAGAATGATTCGTGTAATCATATGATAATGCCGGTATATTATTGCCCATCATATTCCCTCATTTCTTTTAATCTTTTCATTTATATTATATTGAACTCAAATCCCAAAATAAAATATTTATAGTTTAATTCATAATGATTGATTGTACAAAAAGACAGAGTAATGAAAACAATGTATCATCACTCCGCCTTTCATATAAAATGTTTTTAAAGACACGATTACACCTATTATAAAAACATCATTTAATTACTAATGCGCATCTCTCATTTGATTGAGAATCTGTTCTGCCATAGCCGCATTTGCGCTCGGCTTTTCTTTTAACAATTCAGCGACTTTCGTAATTTCGTCACCTTGAGCACCTACGACAATTGCTAATGATTTATATTGTAAACTCATATGACCTTTTTGAATACCTTCTGAAACAAGTGCACGACATGCAGCGAAGTTCTGAGCTAAACCAACTGCAGCTACAACATGACCAAGTTCTTGTGCCGAGTCAACTTTCATTAAATCTAAGGCAGCACGTGCAATAGGTAATACACGTGTCCCTCCACCAACTGTTGCCAATGTCATTGGCACCTCAATCGTACCAACTAATTTTTGACGTAATGCATCATATTGCCAAGTAGCTATGCCTCGATACTGTCCATCTTTACTCGCATAAGCATGAGCACTGGCTTCGGCGCCGCGTGTATCATTACCTGTAGCTAAAACAACTGCGTGAATACCATTCATAACACCTTTGTTATGTGTTGCTGCACGATGAATATCTACTTGCGCTAACACAGATGCCCTTTCCATTCTATGTGCTACTTTGGCCCCGTCACGTCCATCTTTCGATAGTGATTGGACATCTATCTCACCTTGTACTTTAACCACAGAAGCAGTGGCATGGTTAGAAAGAATACTCATCAATATATCTACATCTTCAATTTCTGTTTTTAAATATGCAGAAATCCCCTCTAATATTGTATTTAACATGTTAGCGCCCATTGCATCTTTCGTATCTACAAATACTTTGAGTGATACTAACTGTGTTTCAGGAAAAGTATCTATTTCAACTCGACGATAACCGCCACCTCTTTTAATAATACTGGGATAAGACTCATCTGCAATTTGCTTAATTTTTGGTTCAAGATTTTTAATATTTTGAGATAAGCGTTGGGTATCTTTTACGTTATCAAAAACAATTTGTCCAATCATTAACCGCTCACTAGCGATGACATGAAAACCTCCTGTTTCATTAACTAATTTTGCACCATAGCTTGCAGCTGCAACAACAGAAGGTTCTTCAACCATCATTGGAACAACATATGATTTGTCATCTACAATAATTTCAGGTAGTAATCCGACAGGTAATGCACCTTGACCGATCACATTTTCAATTAAACTGTTAGCTATTTCTTCTGGAATTAAAGGATGTGTTAATAACATATCCTGATTTTCTTTATTCAACCAACCATATTCGACTAGACAGTTTAACTTTTCTTCACGTGATAAATGACGAAAATCTTTGCCTAATGGTAACATCATGCATCCCCCTTTTCTACATATAGTGCAATACCTAAACCGCCACCAATACATGCAGTTGCAATACCATTTTGTTTATTTTCTTGCGATAAGATATTCACTAAAGTTGTCACCAACCGCGTTCCACTCGCACCTATCGGATGACCTATAGCAATAGCACCACCGTATAAGTTAAGCTTATCAGGATGTATGCCCAAATTATTTTTAACCGGTATACTTTGAGCAGCAAATGCTTCTGTCATTTCTACAACTTCAATATCATTTATATCTTTCTTAGCTTTTGCTAATAATTCCGTCACTGCATGGTACGGTGCGTACCCCATATAGGCAGGATCACAGCCAATTTCCGCGTGTTCACCTAATGTTGCAATAATTTCAAACCCTTCTTGTTTTGCATAATCTACATCCATCAAAATAATTGTTGATGCGCCATCGTTGATACTTGAAGCATTCCCTCCTGTGACAGTACCATCTTCTTTAAATATTGTTTTTAATGTGCTTAATTTTTCAACACTGCTATTTCCACGAATACCTTCATCTGCTGTCATTAATTGGCCTTCACTATCTGTCAAGGGAACAATTTCATTATCAAATTTACCTGAGCTGGAAGCTTGCGCCGCTTTATGTTGCGAGCCATTCGCAAATTCATCTTGTTGTGCTCGTGTGATATTATATTTTTCTGCTATTTTCTCTGCAGTAATGCCCATTGGCACATTTAGAAATGCATCAGTTAAACCGTCATGCATAAAACTTTCTACTGGCGCTGCATCTTCATTAAGTAATATTTGGGGAGCATTGGTCATACTTTCAATGCCTCCTACTGCTACTACTTTTGCTTCACCTAATTGAATTTGTTGTTTGCCTAATATAATCGATTTCAATCCTGAACCACAGACTTCATTAATAGTCATCGCAGGTGTAGTATTAG
Organism: Staphylococcus ureilyticus; assembly: GCF_025558845.1. Taxonomy (NCBI): domain Bacteria; kingdom Bacillati; phylum Bacillota; class Bacilli; order Caryophanales; family Staphylococcaceae; genus Staphylococcus; species Staphylococcus ureilyticus. The sequence goes on from NZ_CP094825.1 coordinate 2,223,329, forward strand.
GTACACCTGCGTTGATACTAACTTGTCGCGCAGGATTTTGACCATTTCCAGCTTGAAGTACATTGCCATAAATGACCTGCTCTATCATTTCAGGTTTGAGATTAATTGCTGACATTGCAGCTTCTAACGATTTTGTACCTAATTCTACTGCAGTATAATTACTTAATTTTCCTCTGAATTTTCCTATAGGTGTCCGCTTGGCACTTACGATTGCTATTTTTTTCATTATTATTCTCCTTCTGAACATGTGGTAAATCATTGTATTTTATACATGTGATTTGATATGATACAATTGCTTATTTATTAAAGAAAGGTGTCGATACACTTTATGACAATTGGTATTGATCAAATCAATTTTTATGTTCCAAATTTTTATGTAGACATGGCTAAACTTGCCGAATCTCGTCAAGTTGACCCAAATAAATTTCTTATTGGTATTGGGCAAAATGAAATGGCAGTCAGCCCAATGAGCCAAGATATTGTATCTATGGGTGCTAATGCTGCCAAAGAAATCATCACTGAAGATGATAAAAAACAAATTAGCATGGTTATTGTTGCAACTGAATCTGCTATAGATTCTGCTAAAGCATCTGCAGTTCAAATACATAATCTTTTAGGTATTCAACCATTCGCACGTTGTATTGAAATGAAAGAAGCTTGCTACGCTGCCACGCCTGCAATTCAATTAGCGAAAGATTATATCGCTAGCCGTCCCAATGAAAAAGTTTTAGTTATTGCTAGTGACACTGCGCGCTACGGCCTAGAATCTGGCGGTGAGCCAACGCAAGGTGCAGGTGCAGTTGCTATGATGATAACACAAAACCCACGTATTCTTGAACTAAATGATGACGCAGTTGCATTTACAGAAGATGTATACGATTTTTGGCGTCCGAGTGGACAACCGTATCCACTTGTAGATGGTGCATTATCAAAAGATGCCTATATCCACTCATTTCAAGAAAGTTGGAATGAATATGCACGTAGATATAATACTACACTAGATACATTTAAATCATTATGTTTCCACGTGCCATTTACTAAAATGGGTAAAAAAGCACTTGATTCTATCTTAACTGAAGATATCAACACAGAAACTAAAGAACGATTAACTACTGGATATGACGCGGCAACTTATTATAACCGTTATGTAGGTAATATTTATACTGGGTCATTGTACTTAAGCTTGATTTCATTATTAGAAACACATACCGAATTAAACGCTGGTGATACAATTGGTCTATTCAGCTATGGTTCAGGCTCTGTTGGTGAATTCTTTAGCGGTAAATTAGTAGAAGGTTATCAAGATGCGCTTGATATAGAAAAACATAAAAACCTATTAAATCATCGTACAGAAATCTCTGTTGACACATATGAAACATTTTTCAAACGTTTCGACAACCTTGAATTTGACCATGATGTTGAGCTAGCAAATGAAGCAAAAGGTATTTTCTATCTCGAAAGTATCAATGATCATATTCGTAATTATAATACATTAAATTAAGTTTCAATTCACTTAATCTTATCTCACTTTATTCAGAATGATTAATGACATAAAAAGGTCTATATCTGAATAACTTTATCTAACATCAAAGATTATTTATAAACCCGTAAATGAATTTTTAATATTCACTTACGGGATTTTTTATATAAAAGAAAGAGGATGCCTTTTACTTCACTTACATAAAGGCATCCTCTTTTATCATATTAAAGTCACTATGTTGAAATTTCCTATAAAAATTAATCACGATTTGTTTCGTTTAAATCTTGTGTTTCAATCTCTCTTTTAGGTTGTAACGATAACCCTAAATATTTACGCTCTTCATTTCCATCTTTATATAAGGAAATCATCATTAAGATAACGACAAAACTAAACGGTAAAGCAGAAATAATTGCCGCTGATTGTAATGCATCTAGTCCAGTGTCACCACCAGCTAGTAATAATACGTAAGCGATCGCTGCTAATGCAAGTCCCCAAACAATTTTGATAAATCCTGAAGGGTTCAATGTACCATATGCAGTTTGCATACCTAGCACAAAGGTTGCAGAGTCTGCAGAAGTGATAAAGAATGAAGCAATTAATGCTAACGCAATAATTGATAATATAAAACCAAATGGTAACTCATTAAAAATACCGAACAATTGCGTTTCTGGTGGCATTTTAAATATCTCGCTATGAGCTTGTCCAACATCTATACCAGTTACACCAAAAGCACTAAACCAAATAATACTAATCACAACTGGTACGCCTAATACGGCAATTACAAATTCGCGAATACTACGACCTTTAGAGATTCTCGCAATAAATATACCCACGAATGGACTCCAACTCATCCACCAGCCCCAATAATAAATCGTCCAACTTTTCAACCACTCAGCTTTTTGTTCATTTAATGGTGCTACATCTAAACTATTAAAAATCAGTGAATTAAGGTAATCACCAGTACCGCTTGTCATCATATTTAATATCAATACGGTTGGTCCTACAATAAAGATAACAATAAGCAACAATGCTGCTAAAAACATATTTAAATTACTTAAATACTGGATACCTTTACTCAAACCACTCCATGCACTATATAAAAATAATACGGTAACTACAGCAATAATAATTCCTTGAACAACAGAGTTATTCGGCACACCAAATAAATAATTTAAACCACCGTTTATCTGTATTGCCCCTACGCCTAAAGAAACCGCAACGCCAATAATAGTTGCAAATACAGCTAAAACATCAACAATGACACCAATTGGGCCATCTACTCTATCGCCCAACACTGGTCTTAGCGTTCTAGAAATTAAACCATTTTCTCCTTTACGAAATTGAGAATATGCCAAACCTAATGCCACTACGCCATATACTGCCCAAGGATGAAATCCATAATCAATAAAAGAAGACCTAAAGGCTTGTGCCATCGCTTCTTTCGTTTCAGGATCTGCTGTTGGTGGTGCTAAATAATGTGATATCGGTTCTGAAGAACCATAAAACACCAGACCTATGCCCATACCTGCACTGAATAACATCGCTAACCAAGATACTGTATGAAATTCCGGTTTATCTGTTGGTTTGCCTAATTTCAATTTTCCAATAGGACTGAATACTAAAAATACACAAAAACCTAAAATTACTGTATACAGTAACATATAATACCAACCAAACGTTTTCGTCACCCAAGAAGAAATAACACCAGTAATTTCCCCAAATTTAGCTGGAAAAATAGCTCCAATAACTACTAATAAGCCTACGACTAGTGCTGAATAAATAAACACACTAGAAAACGACTTTTTTGTATTATCCAAATTTTCCACCCCTCTAATAATAATAAAAAAGACGTTTTATAGGATAACACACTGAGCAAGAGAAACAACTTTATATTTTCAGAAAATTTTATTGATAAAAAATACAAAATGTATAAAATAATAATATTTATTTACAATAATTTTCAGTCATGCGCAGATTTACGCTTAAGGTTTCGTACTATATTTTGGTCTGTAAAGCGGTTGCATATCTACTTTTTCCAATTTCAACAACTCTATTTTTGTATCAATGCCACCACCGTATCCAGTAAGACTGCCGTTTTTTCCAACGACTCTATGACATGGAATTATAATAGAAATCGGATTTGTACCAACCGCACCACCAACTGCTTGTGAAGACATATTTGGCTTATTTCTTTTAATACCTATTTCTTTAGCAATTTCACCATAAGTAACAGTCTCTCCATATGGTATTTTCAATAAAACATCCCAAACTTGCTCTCTAAATTCGGTTCCTATAGGTTTCAGTGCAAAATCAATTTTCGGGTTATTTCCTGAAAAATATTTATCGAGCCAACTAATAACTTTTTCAAAAACTGGTAATTCCGCTTCTGTTAATGCCTCGTCATAATTTGATTCGAAATCTTCGTGTTTCGGTAACCACAAGCCGGTAATTGCTTCACCATCTGACGTAAGTACAATCCGACCAATCGGTGACTCATAATATGTTTTATAGTGCATCATACCACTTCTTTCTAGTATATTTTGTGATTATCATAATCTTTTTATATTTTAATGTAAAATAGATACAGTTGATACAAGTCATGATAGAAAAACACGGTAATCGCGCTTTAAGTCATTGTGTAGCAACAAGATTAGTTATACTTATTAACAACATTTTGTCATGATATATATTCCTCATAATCACTCCATTTCACATGTTTAATAAAAAAAGGCGTGGAACGAATCATAATATCAGACTCAACCTAGCGATTAATAAACGAAATACCCTTCACTGACTGACTTTCCGTGTTGGTATAACAAGTGCACTTGCTAATACACCACATAATACTAAACAAGTCCCCATGATAAAACCTACACCCGCTGCAATGTGTATGCTATGACCACTTTGAATTATACCAGTAAAAATAGAAGTCATAATTGCTATACCGAATGCACCGCCTAATGTAGATCCCATTTTAAAAATCCCTGAAGCAACACCTACTTTTTCCGGTGGAGTCGTAGAAACCGCCGTACTTAAAGCTGGTGTCGCAAATAATCCTGTACCGCCACCAAAACATATAGCACCAATTAGCGCTACAACAACATAAAGTGTAGTATCAAAAAATGTCAAACTGAACATTAATACACCTAAGCCAGTAAATATTGGGCCAATAATCATTGCGCGTTTTGCACCAAATCTTTTAATACTCTTCTCACCTAAGCGAATGACTAGCAATAATGAAATTAAATAAGGTAAAGTTAACAATCCTGCTTGGAAAGCTGTTAATTTCAAGCCGGATTGTACGTACATATTTAATAAAGCAATCACACCTACACCAGTATTCAATAAAAAGTTAGCTAAAACGGCACCAATATAAGGTCTATTTTTAAATAAATCTAAATCGATAAACGGCACCTTTTTGACACGTTCTACTTTGAAAAATATGTATATACAAATTAAAAATATGACAAATAAGATTACTGTTACAGCATTTAACCAACCTATTTTATAACCTTGCGTGATGACAAAACTAATGCTACCAATCATAATAATAAAAATGATTAAACCGATATAATCAAACGGGCTCGTTTCTGCTTTATTAATCCGACTTTCTGGTAATTTGCGCAGTAAAACTAAAGCTACAATTGATAATATGATCGATAATATAAAAATAGACTGCCAAAAAATAAATGTAGCCAGTGCTCCTGCAAAAAAGGAAGATAACCCAGTACCACCAAATGCACCGATTGACCAAAAACTGAGTGCTTTTTGTCTATCGTCACCATCAAAAAAATCGTTCACTATAGAAATTGTGGCTGGCATGATAATCGCTGCAGAAAGTCCCTGTACAATACGACCAAGTAGTAGCATTACAACATTTCCTGAAACAATCAACATCAAAGAACCAACAATATTTAACACTAAAGCAATTCTCGTCAATTTCACTTTACCAAATTTATCTGATATATTCCCAGCTACTACCATAAATACACCTGTTACAAATGAGGTTAGACTCACTGAAATATTTACGATATCCGGACTCGCATCAAAAGTAGTTTGTATTTTAGGTCCAATATTTAAAAATGCTTGGGCAAATAACCAGTATGTTAATATAGATAAAACAATGCCAGTTAATAACTTACTACCTGAAACTTTTTCTATTTTCACTGTCATAAAAGCATCCCCTATTTCAATGTTAATAACGATATATTCATTCATGTATTTTACAAATCTGAAAATTTCAACCAGTGATAATACAATTTATAAAAATACATATAATTAAAATATTACCATTGTTTTATTGAAAAAGGGGATATTGACCGCAGATTATTATGAATTTTCTGGTAATTTAAACTAAATACTTAATTTTTTCTTAAAATTGACAATATCAAAATAATTTCTTAATTGCTTTAGCAAAATAGCTTTTAAAATACAATACATTGTGTTTACCGTTCCTATTAGTAGTATAATAAAATATTGCTTTGTCAGAAAACAGTAATTCACTTAATATATCTACAGCGAATTCTGTTCGAACAAACATCTCTTGTTTCATGCTAAATTGTTGTTGTCCTTCGAGCGCTCCGACATACCAATAAATTTGTTTGTCATCTTTAATAACGGTTTGTTGTTTCATAAACTGTACAAATCCTGGGTACCATACAGAAGGTGATATTAATATGTAGCTGCCAAAATTTTCTGGACTTTTAAATAATGTGTACAAAGCAAGTAGTCCACCTAGTGAAGCGCCAGCTATACAGATATCTTTGTTTCTTTGTGATATATTAAAACATTTTCTTAAATAAGGAAGCAAATGCTTAGTCATCCATAAAATATAAGCATCCGCTTCCCCTTTATAATGAACCCCATCTACAACCGTTTCCCATGGGCTATAATCCTGATTTCTATTGTTGGACTGTACTCCAACCAATATCATATCTCGCTCAATATCTTTAAATAACTCGTCTCCATCTTGCACTAATATAAGTGAATAACCACTTTCTTTTGCTTCATCGTATGCTTTGGGCAATTTCACAAAAATATCATGTTGTTGAAAATGAATTTTAAATGTTCCAATATTCATTTTAATCACCACTTTCTCAGCAGTTCAAATACACATAGATTTTAACTAAGAAAAATTAAATAAGTTTATTTTATTTTTCTTAGCATATTCTAATGCTAAAATTTCTAAAATATTGATAAAAGCTAAATTATCTTTAACCTTAATGTATTGAAACTTTAAATTTTTTTCACTTGCCTTAATATTTTTCGTTTCTGCTTCATCTAAACCATGATGCGCTAAATACGCTTTTCTAAATTTTGCAGTACCAACGTCTGAAGCTGAATTAAATTGGCCTAATTTATCAGATAAATCTTTTTGTGTAAATTTAAAACCAGTCATAAATCCACCAGCTTGTCCAACAAATATTGGTTTTTTATTTTCAAAAATTACAAAAACACCTTTTTGTTCTGCGACTTTACTTCTACTTTCATTATCAAAACTCAGTGCGTTTGCTTTATCATACTTAAATAATTTCTTTAATTGCTTTTGATAATCATCTAACAGGGCGTTTATTTTTTTCTCGCCATTCAATGTAATCATTCCTTTCTTTTTTTCAATTTACATATACACTAAATGACCTAATATTAAACCTTTTGTTATCATGATCACTTTTTTAATTAACGAAAAACCTCATTAGTTATTTAATGTAATTTTATTTTTGTCCTATATCAACGTGTGATATATACAACAAAAAAACAGGTGTATACGTATGGTTTATCAAGTAATAAACCTCGTATGCGCCCGTTTTTTATTCATAAATATTAATTAGGTTTATCATACTAATCAATATTCTACTATCGTAAATCATGCATTCTACGGCAATAAAAATGTATGGTAGCTTTCATAAGTAATAGTATTATTTAAGATAATTTAATACTGTTAATCCTACTGCTTCTGCAGAAACTCGCATTGAACTTTCACTGATATTAAATTTAGGATGATGGTGGGGATGGATTTCACCATTTTCTGGTGCAGCACCAGCATAAATAAATGTGCCTGGAATTGTTTTTGCATAGTAAGCAAAATCTTCTGAAGGCGGTTGTGGTTCACATCTTTCAACATTTTTAATGGCATCAGTATCCGCTTCTTTTATTGTGTCTACAACAAATTTTGTAAACTCAGGATCATTGTACAATGCTGGGTAATCATCATGGTAGTCTAATTCACATTTGACACCAAACATCGCTTCCAATCCATCTGACAAACGCGTCACTTCTTTTTTAATTGTGTTTTTAGTATCATCTGTTAACGCACGTACGTCACCTTCTATTTCAACACTATCTTTAATCACATTGAATTGTCCTTTACCATCAAATGAACCTATGGTAACAACACCTGTTTCAAATGGATTTAAGCGTCTGGAAACAACGGTCTGTAAAGCATTTACAAAATATGCACCTGCTACAATACTATCATTTGCTGTATGTGGCGAAGAGCCATGTCCGCCTTGACCATTGACTTTAAGCTTAAAGAAGTCACGCCCAGTTTGTACATTTCCTTCTCGATAATAGATATTACCTGCAGGCATATGACTCATGACGTGAACACCTAGTACGTGATCAACACCATCTAAAACACCATCTTTAATCATTGACTGAGCACCACCAGGAGGTACTTCTTCGGCAGGTTGATGTATAACAACCACTTTACCATTAAATTGGTCTTTCATTTCAATAAGTGTCTCTGCAAGAATCAACATATATGCAGTATGTGCATCATGCCCACATGCGTGCATCACACCATCATTTTTAGAAGAAAATGCTAGACCCGTATCTTCTTGAATTGGTAAAGCATCGAAGTCAGCACGAATTGCGATTGTCTTACCTGGTTTACCGCTATCTATAATAACTTTCAAACCATTTGGTCCTACATTCGTTTCAACCTTACAATCTTTACCTTCATAAAACGACTCTATATATTTAGGTGTTTCTTTTTCACAAAATGATAGTTCTGGGTGTTGATGTAAGTATCGACGTATCTCAATCATACGTGCTTCTTTTTCTTTCAATTTTTCAATCAGTTGTTTCATGATAATCATTCCTCCAATGAAATATACGATACCTTAATGTCATTATATACTTTTCAAATGACAACGTTGTAATATTGAATTATGCTTTATTTTGTTTCTTAAATGATGGCACAGCTAAAAGAATAATAACGAATGAAAGCAATGCCATTAATACATTTAGCCATAAACCAGCCATCGCTCCAAATTTCACATTTGTAGCTTCTGTAACAATGCCATATAATGCTCCTGATAAAGCTATACCAAACGCACCACCTAATGAGGAAGCCATTTTATAAATACCCGATGCTACACCAACTTTATCTTCAGGAGAATTAGATATCGCCATATCTGTAGAAGGTGTCGCATAAAAACCTAATCCTAATCCGTATAGTAAATAACCTATGATACATACTACGACATATAATGCGCTTGGCAAAAATGTAAATGATATTAAAATAATACCAACCATATTAAATGTTGTACCTAACAACATCGGTTTTTTAGCACCCACTTTTTGTAAAACTTTTTCACCGACTCTAATCATCAACAATACAGTAACCAAATATGTAATCGATAATAGTCCTGTTTGGAATGCGTTGAAACCTATACCTTTTTGAACGAATGTATTGGCTACCAGCAAGGCACCTGCAACACCATTAAGTAAGAAATTGGATAATGTCGCGCCTGTATAAGCTTTATTTTTAAATAATTTAAAATCAATTAATGGATTATGCTTTTTGTTTTCAACTATGACAAAAGCTATAGTTGTGATAATAAATACAATAAGCAATCCTATTATTATAGGTGAAAGCATGCCAAATGTACCACTTTGCGTAATCACGACATTAATACTTAACATCATAACTACAAAAAGAATTAGCCCAGTAAAATCAAATTTCAAGTTTGTTGTACTATCAGATTTCGTTTCCGGTGTCCCTTTTATTAATAACATTGCAATTAGTGCAACAATGATAGATAAAATAAAAATCCATCTCCAACCAATAAAAGTTGAAACCATACCACCGAATAAGGATGCTAAACCTGAGCCACCCCATGAACCAATCGACCAGTAACTCAGTGCACGCTGTCTATCTTTACCTTCAAAATATGTCTTCATAATTGCTAAAGTTGAAGGCATGATTGCTGCTGCTGATAAACCTTGAATTACCCTTCCTATGATAAGTAGTATTGGTAGATTACTAATTATAATCAATAAAGAACCAATGATACTTAACCATAAACCAAAATATGTTATTCTCACACGTCCTACTTTATCCGCTAGACTTCCTGCACCAACAACAAACATCCCTGAGAATAATGCTGTAATACTAACAGCAATACTGATTGTACCAATATTACTATTAAATGATTGTTGTAACGTAGGAACTACGTTTAATAAAGATTGCGCAAATAACCAAAAAGTGACAACCCCTAAGACAATACCTAATATTAATTTGTTGTCACCTTGATAACTCTTCGTATTTCCCTGTTGCGTCATTTGTTCATCCTCCTAAAATATTTTTAAAATGACAAATAGGGAAGATTAGCTTAGTTGGAAAATGTACTTATCTCTCGACATTTTCAATAAATCAATAAATGATACTTGCTATCCTCTCTATAAAATATAGTAGTCGGATATATTTTGCTAAAATATATAATAATTGTGGTTTTAGTATCGATTATTTTCTAAATAGCATTTGTGGTTTTAAATGACAAAAATGGACTATGCTATTTTTGTCATTTTGCATTTAACATTAAACAAATTTGATGACCATTTTATCGTCAAACATACTACTCAGCGAATCATATTGTATTTTTTCTCTATAAATATAATTAAAAGTATTTTTTAAATTCAATTATCTGTATGGCGTTGGTTTGTAATTTCAAATGATAAGATATCGTATCTACGACATCAACTTCACTGACATCTAATTTAGGGTAAGAGATTCTATTCACATAATTAATTGTTTCTATATCCATACCATGTTGTGTATTGTACTGTTGCCAAACTTGATAAAGCGCACCATTATTTTTATCTAGTGTTAAATGTTTTATTTTATATGATCCAGTAGTAGCATTTAATATATTGAGTTGATACTCTTTATGACTTAAATAATCTGTTTGTTCATTCGTCATATAATATGGATTGTAATGTTCTGCATCCCATATTACGATTTGAAAATGATCACTCTGTCCTACAACCATACAGTCTTCATTTTTAAAAAGTACTTGATTAAATAATTTTTTAAAAAACATACTTGTAAAAAATGCAGGTCTTTTTCCATCAAACTGATGATATAAATCAATACCATTTAATTCAGAAGTAACCTCATTTGAATTATATTGATGGTGTAATTCGTGATTGAGCCAATACCCAATTGCGTTAATTTGATGATTCATATCAATCAATTGCTCAAATATGATACCTGCTCTAAAATATTCACCATTTGTAAGGCTTGTATTACCTGTTAAAGTGTTCCAATTAAGTAGGACAATTGAAATATCTTTTCCTTTTATATTAAATCGTTCAGTGATCTTATTATACTGTTCTATGATATGTCTTTTAGCTAAATCATACTGTTGACTTTCAATTGATTTGAAATTAATAATATCATTTTGGTTTGCGCTAAACGCTATACTATCAACATCTTCACTGGAACTATCCAAGATTTGTTGGGCAGTTGTCACTTCATTAATATCAGTGATATCCGTATTAAGTATAATCTGAGTATGTTCAAAGTATTCCTTAAATAACATTATTATTTTTAATAGCATATTGGCTTTTTTGCCCTTCAAGTAAATGACTAATTTGAATTGTTGTCTATTCGGCACAGTATTATAAATATGCTCTAATAAAAATTTTAATTCTTTTGTATATTCCGCAAATTGGGATGGTAATGTTGGAGGATCAATTTCAATTCCTAAACCTATGTGATGTTCAAATAAAAAACTTAAGCATTCATCTACTTTCATATAAGGATGCATAGTAGGAATAAGTTCATCACTTTCAATAACTTTATGATCAATGTAGCCTTTTAAAATAGGATCTTTAATCAAAACATGATCCAAGCCTAAAAATTGTTGCACTTCTATCAGTTGTTTTCTGTATCTTTGAAGGCGCAATGTATCAAAACTACCAATTTGAATCACATGGTTATAATCTGATAAATCGTGTGTTTGATCGTAATTCAATGTAATATCAATAACTTTTTGATTATAGGGGGATTGGATCATAGTACCTAGCGTTTGTTGTATATAAGAATTTAAATAGTATAGATACATTTGATAGTTTTCTGACTCAGTGGTTTTTTCGGCGGTGCTCACTATATCTTCTACCTGATATTTTTTTCTATATTGCGAAGGTGTTAATGCTGTGTCTAATTTAAAATATTTCAACAGCATATTAGAGTTACTAAAGCCATTTTTAAAAGCAATTTGAGTAATAGCATCATCTGTTTGTATTAAGTCATTTTTACAATGTTCAATTCTAATATGGTTAACATAGTGATTGAAACCGATACCCATATGTTTTGTAAATAATTTAGACAAATATGTGTGACTTAAATGCACCTTTTCAGCTACTTCACTTAACGTGATTGGTTTGGTGAAATTTCTTTCAATATATTTACATACAAATGCTAGACGATGATCATTGACATGATGTTCATGATTTATATTTTCATAAGCTGGTAAATATCTTACAATCATAAACATTAAGTCAATTAACAGTTGTTCCATATATAATCTATAAAATTTACCTTTTCGAATATAGACGACACCTATCTTAGCCACAACATTCAGAATTTGTTGATAAATGACGTTTTGCAATGTCTGGGAATTTAAAATATATACTTTATCATTATAATCACTGATATATTGTTTTAAATACGATGCTTTCAAATGAATAGCGGTATATAAAGTGTCATCCTCCTCAATCAGTCGATAACGCTCTCGATGATTGATAATAAAAACATCACCTGCTTGAAATTTATGAATACTAGTCCCACTGACAAATTTTAATTTATTTTTTAATACGAGAACGATACGTACACCATCATTAAAATTAAATACTGAATTATTGCTTGGATTAAATTCGATATCATAAAATTTTTCCATAACACACCTCTTTATTAAAATATATTTTAATAAAATAAGTGCGTATTTGCTATTTTGATTTTAATTTGTCGTTAATTGGACAAAAATCTACCTATCTTCAAATAAAGTCTCTGATTTTGTTGACGGTCATTTATGTGCTTAATATATCTTGCTAATTTATGGATATGCTAAAACGATGTTAAAGTGTGTTAAACTGGTATGCTTTAACACTTCAAGTAAAGTAGATACAGAATCGAACGATACTCCAACAGACTTTTAAAAACTTTAGCTCTAGGAATATTATAAATATAAAAAAAATACTAATCCGTACACAACGGATTAGTATTTTTCTGAGAACAGTGTTAATTCCCGGAATATTTACTTTTTATTAATTGTTTTTTCAATTAGTTCATTTAAATGTCGAATGTTTTCACTTTGTTGTGCTAATAGCTTAACAATTTCATCATCTTCACGGCCACGCGTACTTTCGTTTTTATTCTCTACGTGTGTAGCGAAGGATGTTGATTGTTCACTATCATTTTGCAACTGTGTTAAATCTTCTTTATATGATTTTAAAGCTTCATATAAGAATGCTTGTTGTGTTGTTTGTTGTGCAATTTCGTTATATAGCCTTTTTGTTTTTTGATCTACAGATATCGTATTAGTTTCTCCATTGTACGCGTTTTGTTGTTTGCGAATGCTAAATGTACGATCATAACTATCATTACCAGCAGACTGATTGATACGTGAATAATTAGATGCAGGCATCTCGCCTTGTAAAGCATGCCCTTCAATATCTACGTGAGGTAATATTCTATTTAACCATGCAGGCATATACCAAGACGCTTTTCCAAATAATTGTGTCAACGCAGGAATCAATAATAAACGTACGATAAATGCATCAAACAATATACCAAATGCAAGTGATAATCCCATAGATTTAATCATTACATCATCTTGGAAGACGAATGCAATAAACACACTGAACATAATAAGTGCTGCCGCAACAACGACTGGACCACTTTCTTTAATACCTACTTTAATCGCGTGCTCATTATTACCTGTTTTACTGTACTCTTCATGAATACGAGACATAAGAAATACTTCGTAATCCATCGCCAGACCAAAGAGCAAGCCAATTGTAATAACCGGTAAGAAAGCTAGTAATGGTCCCGTTGTATCTACGCCAAACAGTTCAGACATAAATCCTTCTTGCATTATTAAAGTCGTAAAGCCTAATGTTGCCACTAAAGAAAGGACGAAACCTAGAACTGCTTTTAGTGGAATAATGATAGAACGGAAGACAACCATTAATAGTACGAACGCTAATGCTACGATTACGCCAGCAAATAATGGGATAGCTTCATTTAGTTTTTGCGACATATCTATATTAATTACACTTTGTCCAGATACTTCAGTTTTGAAATTATATTTGTCTCTCGCATCATCATTATAATCTCTCAAATCATGAACTAAATCATTGGTAGATTTAGCATTTGGACCTTTATCAGGAATTACCGCTACTAATGCATAATCTTTATTTTTGCTTAATTGGGGCGGTGCAACCATTTTCACATTATCCATATCTTTAATATCTTTGCTCAAGCTTTGTAAGTCTTTTTGCAACGCTTCAGGATTATCATTTTGATCTTTCACATTGACAAGCATTGCAATTTGACCATTATATCCTTCTCCAAACTTATCAGATACAATATCATATGCTTTTTTCTGAGTTGTATCCGCTGGTTTCATACCATCATCAGGTATACCTAAACGCATATCATTAATCGGTATAGCAGCTACAACTAAGATAATAAGTCCAATAAGCACTGCTGCAAGTGGTTTTCCAACTACAAATTTGGACCATTTCGTATCTACATCTCCCTCAAACTCAGTTTTCGTTTGTTTAGGATGAATTTTCTTATGGAAAATACTAATCAATGCTGGTAATAAAGTTAATGCACTAATCACTGCGACAAATACACTAATTGCAGAAGCGAAGCCCATTACGGCTAGGAAATCTATACCAACAAGTGATAAGCCACAAACAGCAATAATAACTGTAACACCTGCAAAGATGACTGCACTGCCTGCAGTTCCTACAGCTAAACCTATTGCTTTAATGTGATTTGGTTCGCTTTTAACAATTTGACGATATCTAAATAAAATAAATAATGCATAATCGATACCTACTGCTAAACCAATCATAACCGCTAATGTTAAAGTAACATTTGGAATATCAAATGCATACGTCAATAACGATATGATACCTACACCCGTGCCTAAACCAAGTAAAGCACTAATGATTGGCATACCTGCTGCAATAAACGATCCAAACGTAATTAGAAGTACAACAAATGCGACAATCACTCCGATTAATTCAGAAGAACCGCCAATTTCAGTCGATTCCATACCTGTACCCATCAGTTCTACTTGTACATTATGCTCATCTTCTAATTTTTCAACTTGGTCTTTCACTTTATCTTTTGAATCTTCTTTTAATGACGTTGCAGACACATCATAATTAATATCAGCGATGGCTGTCGATTTATCCTCACTGATTTGTTTATTGTCATAAGGGTCTGAGATATTTTTAATATCTCCATCATCATCTTTAATATCTTTCAATGTATCTTTGATATCTTTAGTCATATCTTGCTTCACTATGCCATTATCTGAATCACTTTTAAAGACTGCTCTAATTTGAGCTTTCTCACTGTCTTGCCCAAATTCGTCTTCTATTTTGTCATTCGTATCTAATGACTGTAATCCATTCATAGTTATATCATTATCAAACTTAGGTGAACTTATTGTAAGCGGTATAATAATTGCTGCAAGAATAATCACCCAAGCAACAACACTCCACCATTTGTGCTTTGCAACAAATGAACCTAATTTGTATAAAAATTTCGCCAAACTATTGCCTCCTTAATTAATCAACGTTATAGTTTATACATATACTGTAGATTATTTCTATTGACATCTTATAATGATTTACCCTATTTAAAAAAGAACTAAATATCCAATTCCGTATATTTAAACTACAGATTAGGAGAATTGTAGAATGAATGAAAAAGATTTGCGTGTAATCAAAACAAAACGGGCATTATCTCAAAGCTTATATGTACTATTAGAAAAATATGCGTTTTCAACTATTTCTGTTAATCAAATTTGCAATGAAGCGTTAGTTCATCGTACAACCTTCTATAAGCATTTCTATGATAAATACGATTTACTTATTTATTTAATGACTTACTTAACTCAAGATTACTTTTCCACAGATATTAAAGATCGCATCAATAACCCTTTTACTAGCTTAGATCAATCAATTACACACATTGATGAATTTAGTAAAATAAAGCATAAACAAGAAGACGATAAAGAATTTGAACGTACAGTTGAAAATCATTTTATCCGTATACTACAAAATGATATAAAAGCAAACGAACACCGTATAACGGTTGACCAAAGCGTTCCAATAGATTTAGTGTTTTATGTTTATGGTGCTACCTTATATGGTTTTATGGAGTGGATGCATGAACATAATAATAATAATATGTCGCCTCAAGCCATTGATGCACTTTTTCATAAAATGATTAATATTCAAGTTAATGATGAATAAAAAGAAGCACTCAGATGAATTGAATAAATCATCTGAGTGCTATTTTTCTGGGATTTATCCCAGAATCTTTATTTTACTAGAAATGTTATCCTAGCCGATTGTTAACAATTAAAACATTTCTGAAACAACTTTTTGTTCTAAGAAATGTAATAGATAATCTGGGCTACCTGTTTTTGCATCTGTACCAGACATTTTGAAACCACCAAAAGGATGATAACCAACAACCGCTGCAGTACAACCACGGTTTAGGTATAAGTTACCAACGTCATATTCTTTAACAGCTTCAATCCAGTTTTCGCGATTATTAGTAATAACTGCACCTGTTAATCCATAATCTGTGTCATTAGCGATTTCTAATAACTCATTAAAATCTTTTCCTTTTACAAAACCAACAACAGGCCCAAAGATTTCTTCTTGCATGATTTGATCGCTTGATTTAAGTCCAGAGAAAATCGTAGGTTCAACAAAGTAACCAGTAGCACCATCTGTACCGCCACCCTGTTCTAACTTACCTTCTTTTTTACCAATTTCGATATAATTTTTAATTTTATCAAATTGTTTTTGGTTAATAACTGGTCCCATTGAAGTGTTATTTTCTGTATTTCCTAAAGTTAAATCTTGTGTAAGTTTAACTGCTTTTTCTAATACTTCATCATATACATCTTGATGAACGATCGCACGTGAACAAGCAGAACATTTTTGACCTGAGAAGCCAAACGCTGATGAAACAATAGATTCTGCTGCCAAGTCTGTATCGATCTCTTTGTCAACAACAATCGCATCTTTACCGCCCATCTCAGCGATAACACGTTTTAAAAATTGCTGTCCTTCTTGAACTTTTGCAGCTCTTTCAAAGATTCGTGTACCTGTTGCGCGTGAACCTGTAAACGTAACAAAGTGCGTATGAACACTATCAACAAGATAGTCGCCAATTTCTTTTGGATCACCTGGTACAAAATTCACAACACCTTTTGGTAAACCTGCTTCTTCTAATACTTCCATTAATTTATACGCTGTTAACGGGGTATCTTCTGCAGGTTTTAAAAGTACTGTATTACCAGCAACAACTGGCGCTAAAGTAGTACCCGCCATAATTGCAAATGGGAAGTTCCATGGTGGGATTGTTACCCCAGTACCAATTGGTTTATAAAAATATTTATTGTGTTCGCCTTCTCTATCTAATACTGGTTTACCGTCTGCTAATTCCATCATTGATCTAGCATAATATTCGATAAAATCAATACCTTCAGCTGCGTCACCAACTGCTTCATCCCATGGTTTACCAGCTTCATACACCATCACTGCTGATATTTCTTCTTTGCGTCGTCTAATAATAGCTGCAACTCTAATTAAAAATTCAGCACGATCTCTGTGCGTCCAACGTTTCCAAGATTTATAAGCTTCATTAGCTGCATCAAAAGCTTTATCTACTTCTTTTGTTGTAGCTTTTGATACTTCAGCAATAACTTCAGAAGTGTTCGCAGGATTGATAGACTGAAATGTATCCTTAGTAAAAATTTTCTCCCCATTAATCACTAACGGAAGTTTTTGATTTAATTCACCTTTAACTTTCTTTAATGCTTCTTTGAATGATTCGACATTGCTATTATCAGTAAAGTCAATGCCTGGTTCATTTGTATAGTTGACAACCATTTTTTCTACCCCCATGTAAGTTTGTAAATAGAAAACTAAAATGGAAAAATTCCATTCTTATTTTCATTGTATAGGTATCACACAACAAATGCAATCGCTTACAATAACTTTTATAAAAATAAATCGTATTTTATGTCTAACTTTTACTTTTAAAAACTGTATTGCGCTTGATTTATATCGTTCAAGTGACTTCAAAAAACACTTTCCTTAAATTTTTTACATTTATGAACTTAAAGAAAGTGTTTAATTCGTATAATGTCACATTAAAATTGTTACAACGTCCATTCAATTCAACCATCGTTGAATAATGACATTTATCAAGTCAACAAACAATATTTAATTTTTATGTACTTTTTTGACTTTTATTATGTTTATGTATTTTTTTAACTAACAGTATGATGCCTGCAATTAGCCATAACAATGCTGTAAATATATTTAATGTAAACACACAGACAATTGCAAGTAATATAAATACAACACCTGCAGTTTTTGGTATCTTCTTGATTAATAAAACAAATATTAATGCTAAGATTGTCGTTACAATAACTAAGCCTAAAGCAACGATAAATAATTGACTAATACTATCTAATAATTGTGATGTTTCTGTTTGAGTTAAATTATCGCTAATAGCATCTTGATTTTTAAAAGAACCCATTAATGAACGTTTAAAACTCCGATCGTTTAAAAATGGTGCAGCAATAGCCATTAAAAAAATCAGTACAAATTGTATGAAAATTCCTAGCCAAATTAGTACTTTTTCCAAAGTACGTTTCATATGCAACCTCCTTTGCAATTTATAGTTTTTCATATGTTCTATACCCACAAAAATATGAATCATGCAACGTCATCCATATTATAATATTCGCTAGCATTTTCAATGAATAGTGTCATTGTATTAGGGTAATTTCTTAATATAAATGAAAACAAAGGGATGATTTAACACTATTATGAGTGACAAAAATGCACACGACAGAAAGAAGAAACATAGAAATCTTGTTTATATGATATCTGTTGCAATTATTGTACTTATAACATTAATTGCAGGTATTTTCCCTAAAAGTTTTGGTAATCACGCACAACAAGTCTACGATTATATAGCAAATAGTTTTGGATGGCTGTTTTTAGTAATTATTTTTATTTTAGATATATTTTTAATTGCGTTAGCCATTTCACGTTATGGTCGCTTTAAATTGGGTGATGATAATGAAGCTCCAGAATTTTCTATGATGTCTTGGATTGGGATGCTCTTTTCTGCAGGTTTGGGTGTCGGCATTGTATTTTGGGGTGTAGCAGAACCACTAACGCATTATTTACACTCTCCATTTCCTGGAAAAACGCCAGACGCTTCATCAGAATCAGCGCGTGTTGCTATGGGCTATACTTTTTTTCATTGGGGTATTTCTCAATGGTCTATCTTCGCAATTGCCGGTTTAACAGTGGCGTACTTCCAATTTAGAAAAAAACGTGATGGGCTCATTTCAACGGCGATGGAACCTGTATTTGGTGAATCTTACAAACGACCATATAGAAATGTGATAGATGTATTAGCCATTATAGCTACAGTAATGGGGATTGCCACATCTATTGGTTTAGGTATTATGCAAATTAGTGGTGGGCTACAACATGTCTTTAACGTTCCTAACAATAATGTTACCAAAATATCAATCACTATTTTAATGGTAGGTATTTTTTTAACATCAGCGATTACTGGTTTAAATAGAGGTGTAAAATGGTTAAGTAATATCAATATTGGCTTAGGCGCAATATTACTTATCTTCATGTTTATTTTTGGTGATTTTAAATTTATTTTAGAATCTTACACATTAGCAATCGGTGATTATCTACGTCATTTCATTGAATATAGTTTACGCATCAGCCCATATACAGGCGATAACAGTTGGATACAACAATGGACTGTTTTCTATTGGGCATGGGTTATATCTTGGTCACCGTTTATTGGTGGTTTCGTAGCTCGTGTCTCTCGCGGTAGAACGATTAGAGAATTTGTTATTGGTGTATTAATTATCCCACCTTTAATTTCATTTACTTGGATAGCTGGATTTGGTGGTACAGCTGTTAAAATAGCATTGAATGGTAACGACAATATCGCTAATATTGTCGACAAGGATTATACTGTTGCTCTTTTTGAATTATTATCCAAATTTCCTATTGCTGACATCACAAGTGCATTAGCAATCGCACTTATCTTTATATTTATCATTACGAGTGCTGATTCTACTACACATATTGTTGCGGGTATGGCAACTGGTGGTATTGCTAATCCTAAAATCAAACATAAAATTATTTGGGGCATATTAATTGGTGCTATATCTGTTTCTATGACAATTGCAGGTGGTTTAACAAGTTTACAAACTGCCTCAGTTGTAACAGGTCTACCATTTTCAATTATTTTATTACTCATGATTTTTTCTCTAATGCGTGCATTGAGAAGAGAACCAACGGAACACTTTAAAATGACCTACATCAATGATGATAAAGATTATTCTATACCACTAGAAGAACGCGAAACAAATCATTTAGAAACCGATGAGGATGCCCCGATAGAAGAAAATGAACCAAGTAATCATAACGATAATGACAAAAACCATGTTAAAGATACCAAAAACAAAGATGATTAATCTATCATACTGTTTAAACCCATCTAGCTGACTCAATAAATTACCATTGTTTATACGAATGTTAAATATCACAAACGGACATCGTATTGAAATCCAAATGTACTTTAATTTCAATACGATGTCTATTTATATTTTCCAAAAGATTCTGAACATTTTATACAACTTATATGCTACTTTTTGCTAAAATGTATCTAAGACGTTAAATTTAAGGGGATGAACACTTAATGAATTTACAAAACCAACACCCAAGTATATTAAGAAAAATGATTAGTAAAAATGAACTTACAGGTCATACAAGCGGAATGGCTAAAGGTTATGTCCAAGCTAATGTAGTCATATTACCCTCTATTTATGCATATGATTTTTTAAAATTCTGTTTCAGAAATCCAAAAACATGCCCACTTTTAGATGTTTCAGAAATTGGTTCAACCTCTTTTCCTACTTATGGTAAAGAAGCTAACATCACAAATGAAGTAGCACAATATAAAGTATACCGTTATGGCGAATTAGTAGAATCTCCTACTGACATATCTCATTTATTTAATGATGACATGGTCAGTTTTTTGATTGGCTGCAGCTTCACTTTTGAGCATGCTTTGTTAGAGGCGGGTCTACCAATACGTCACATTGAAGAAGAACATAATGTTCCAATGTACATAACAAATATTCCAGCCGCACCAAGTGGCCATTTCTCAGGAAATATCACTGTTAGTATGAGACCGATGACTATGCAACAAGCTATAAAAGCAACAGAAATTACGACACACTTTAAAAATGTTCATGGTACGCCAATACATATAGGAAATCCATCAGCAATTGGCATCGAAAACATAACAAATCCTGATTTTGGCGAACCTGTCACGATTAAAGAAAATGAAGTACCAGTATTTTGGGGCTGTGGTGTTACGCCTCAATCTGTTGCGTTAGATGCTAAACCAGAATTGATGATTACACATGCACCAGGACATATGTTTATCACTGACGTCCCAGATAGTCAGTTAAGCGATTAATTTCACTTGATACACATTTTTACACACTAATTTTAATGATGGAAATTTAAAAAGCAGCATGATAGCATCCACAAATACTAAGTGGCTGCTATATGCTGCTTTTCATTTTTATAATGGTTTTTATGAACAGTATGAAACAAGGTTGACTATTTTAAGATTAACATTTACATCATTTACTTATAACGTAGCATTATCGTGCTTCTATCTCTTCTTTCGAAACGACTGGATAATTTTTAAACCAAACTGAACATACATATCCTACGATTAAACCTATAACACCTACAATGGCGCCATAAATAATTATTTTTATCGGGTTATTGAAACCGAACATAACAAGAAAACCTGCGAGCGGGGTAGCTGTACCTGTCGCATCATTAATCATACCTGATGATGCTATCACCGCACCTGCTAAAGCACCACCAATAAAGTTAGCGGTATAGACGGGTACTGGATTGGCTGACACAACATCTGCTTGTGATAATGGTTCAATACAAACTGCAATTCTAGATTTACGATCTCCTAGTTTAAGTTTATTAAACATCGTACCGTTAATGAAAGATGATGCAAATGAAACCATGGCTGCAATTGCCATTGGCATCCCAGTTAAACCTAATAACGCAGTCAATGCCATGGAACTTAATGGTGCCGTTCCAACAACTGTAATGACGCCACCAAGTATAAGACCCATAATAATCGGGTTAATTTCTGTGGAACTTTGAATAATATCCCCAATTTTCAATAATGAATTATTTACTAATGGCGTAATTACAGTAGCTACTAATCTTGCTAGTGGCGCTATAATCAAAATACCCACTATTAAATCTACGCCGTCCGGCACTTTATGTTCTGCAAACTTCATTAAATAACCAATTGCATAACCAGCAACAAATCCTGGTATTAAATCTAAACCGCCACAAGCTGCTGCAATCACTAAAGCATACACAGGCGAAACCCCGATTGCTAAAGCTACCAAACCTGCAGCTGCCACGCCGCCAAGTCCACCAGCAGCATCACCAAGATCTCCTAAAAATTTAATACCAAACAGATCTCCACCAACATACTTATGAAAAGCTTCCACTAAAAATGTTGCTATCGCTGCATTGGCTAATGCTCCCATTGCACGCATGCCATTAGGAGCACGATATGTAAATAATGTAAATAACACTAGTACAACAATTAAAAACAAGGTCCCTATTAAAATATCCATGAATCATTCTCCTCTTTCTTTGAACTGCTCACACAATAAATTTGTGCAATAAATCGTTCAATCCTTTCTAAATATGGATGCCAAAGCTACTTGCAAAAAATAAATATTAAAATATTTGAAAATCACAAAATATAAACTTTTCAATTTCCATATTTATATATTCTAACATAATTTTTTATTATATTCCGAACAATTTTATTAATTTCTATTTAAGCTCCGCGGAACATTTTTTAAAACAAATTTAATTTAGTTTAAAATTTCACGCAATAATATTTTATTTATCCTGTTAAAAAATAAAAAAGAGTCGTAACATGATCCGTTGCAAACGTTGAATCATGTCACTAACTCCTATCGAAAAAGTTCAATATTTAATATCATCATGTCGATGCGTTGTTTTCAATCGTTTTTATTGGTTTTGCCGGAGAGCCAACTGCAACTACATTCTCAGGAATATCCTTAGATACAACACTTCCCGCACCAATTACTGAGCCATTACCTATTGTTACTCCTGGTAAGACTATGACATTTGCGCCAATCCATACATTATCTCCTATTTGTATGGGTAACGCTTGTTCCAATCCTTGATTTCTATCTTGATATGCTAATGGATGTATCGCAGTATAAAAACCACATTTTGGTCCAATAAACACATGATTGCCCACAAAAATTTTACCACCATCCATAAAATAACAATCATGATTGATAAACACCTGTTCACCTAAAAAAAGGTTATAACCATAATCGACATAAAACGGACTTAATAATTCCAAATTATTTGGTTCAGCATGTAACAATGTCTTCAAAATAGTTTGACGCTTTGCTTTATTGCTAGGTTTCGTTTGATTTAATTCAAAGCATAAGTCTTTAGCTATATTTCTTTCTTTATCCAAATTTTCATCGTAATTTGCGTCATACCATTGTCCAGCTAACATTTTTTCTTTTTCCCTCATATTACATCCCTCACTCATCTATAATAATTCACCAGATTAACTATATCATCGCGTCATGATATTTCTAAATAATTGTCTTACCACTATGCAATATAAGATAACCATTGATACATTAATGTACCTGCATAATTGCCAATCACATAACCTAATGTACCTACAATTAATATAGGTCCGACTAAATCAGTCCAACCTTTACCAATAGCTAATGCAGCTGCAGTAGTAGGACCTCCAGCAGTTGCATTACTTGCAAGTAATATCTCTTCAATGTTGAATTTCAATAATTTTCCTAACAACAAGCTCAAACCCAAGTTAAAGATTAAAATTATCATAACAAAAATAAATAACAACGGTGCCGTTTTTATAATCGTAACAAACGAGGCTGGTGTACCTATGACAACAAAGAAAATATAAATTAAGAATGTTCCAATTTCAGAGGCACCTGCTAATTTTTCAAAGAAGTCTCCCCAAATTGCAACGATGACAAGTGTTAAAGTTGTAAGTAAGAGATAGAAATCCCCAAAAAATGACACAAGTATAGTTAAGAGCAAATTACTTTGAGGTACAACATGTTGTATTAATTCAGAAAGTTTAAAACTGATTGCAACGATTGCTATCGCTGCAGCGATTGAAAATGCGATATCTAATAATTGAATTTTTTTGGGTTGCCAAAATGATTGTTGTGCTGCCGGTGTATGATCACTATGATAATGTGTTTTAAAATGTTTTTTTATAAACGGAATGGATGGTATAGCAATTAATAACAGAAAATATAATGCCATGACACTATTATCTGCAACAACTGTGGATGAAACCATTTCTCCAGGCGTTTTTAATTTGGAACTTAATGCCGCAAAATTCACTCCCCCACCAATGTAACTTCCAGTCATCATTGCCCCTATTTTTGATAAATAAGGTACTGAATGATTTAATATAATAAAAGCTACAGTTGTCCCTATCATGGTCCCTATTGACGCGATTAAAAAAATAAATAATAATCGCCGACTTTCTTTCCAAATTTTTAATATATTTGAACTAAAAAGTAGCAACGGTATAGATAGAGGAACAATATAATCCCACACGGTATCATAAACTGGTGCACTCGTTGGGATAACTTTAAAGTTAGAAAGTAACATCGCTCCTACCAATGCAATAATCGCTCCTGAAATCGTACTTGCCCATTGATATCGTTGTTCTAAAAAGATACTTATTGTGGCCCAAACTATAATAATCGCCCATAATACCCATGTATCATCTTTTCCTACTAGTGTACCCAAAACCATAAAATCACTCCCCTTTATTTTGCATGCATGAGATTAAATTTATTCTAACAATAAAACAGTTGTTTTTTACAATTTTCTGAAAAAATAAATTGTCATTACTTTTTCAACTTGATATTCTTACTAATGCAAGGGTACAAACAAGGGGGATTTTTATGAAACAAAAAATTGGTTTGATACTAGGACCGTTGCTTTTTCTTACTTTTTATTTTATTCCTGAGATTACTGGGCTAGATGACGCTCCTAGGGCCGTACTTGCTGTAACACTTTTTGTCGCCACGTGGTGGATTACAGAAGCGATTCCTATTCCGGCTACTTCACTCATACCACTTATTCTACTACCTTTAAGTGGAGGCACAGACGAACAAGTATCTGCAAGTGCTTATGCTGATCCGATCGTCTTTATGTATATGGGGGGCTTCATTATTGCCTTGGCAATTGAAAAATGGAACTTACATAAACGTATCGCTATGACGATTATCGCTATGATGGGTTCTAATAGCAATAGGATTATTTTAGGTACCATGATTGCAACGGCATTTATATCGATGTGGATTTCAAATGCTGCAACAGCCTTAATGATGTTACCGATTGCATTGGCTTTAATACATGAAATCCAAAACGCACAATTTTTAAAGCCTGAGTCAGCACATAAGTTCAGTAAAGCTTTATTACTTACGGTCG
Source organism: Staphylococcus ureilyticus (assembly GCF_025558845.1). Classification (NCBI taxonomy): domain Bacteria; kingdom Bacillati; phylum Bacillota; class Bacilli; order Caryophanales; family Staphylococcaceae; genus Staphylococcus; species Staphylococcus ureilyticus. Next base: position 2,249,013 of record NZ_CP094825.1, read on the forward strand.
CTTATTCCGCTTCTATAGGTGGTCTCGCAACATTAATTGGCTCAGTGCCAAATGCAGTTTTTGCTGCAATCGCTTCTTCAAGCTTAAATAGAACAGTTTCTTTTGCACAATGGATGATTTTTGCATTACCATTAACAATTATATTACTTATCATATTATATTTGTTAATGACAAAATGGCTCTTTAAAATTGAAGATGCAGATCAAATATCTTCTGATTTTGCTAAAAAATCATTACGTGATTTAGGACCTATGAGTCTAGAAGAAAAATTAACAGGTATTGTATTTCTATTTGTCAGTATATTATGGATTTGTGGTAGCCTGCTTCCATCTTCTCTCCACTTATCAGACACAGTTATTGCAATGATAGGTGCAGTGCTTTTATTTTTAATTCCAGCTAAATCCCACAAAGGTGGTTTACTTGTTTGGGATGATATGAGTAAACTCCCTTGGGGTATATTACTATTGTTTGGTGGCGGTCTTTCGTTAGCTGCTGCTTTTGAAGACTCTGGTTTAACAAAGTGGTTTGGGGGTATGCTAGGCGTTGTAAAACCGTTGCCACTCATTTTAATTGTTATCGTGCTTACGACTGGCATTTTATTCCTTACCGAAGTGATGTCTAATACAGCCGTATCAAATATGTTAATGCCAATCAGTATTGGATTTGCTGCAGCTATCAGCCAAGACCCTTTCATTATTATGGGTATTGTAGCAGTATCATCAACATGTGCTTTCATGTTGCCCATTTCAACACCACCAAATGCAGCGGTATTTAGTTCTGATGAATTAGAAATGAAAGATATGGTAAAAGCTGGTTTTATATTAAATATATTCACCATTATTGTCATATCACTATTTGCTTATTTCTGGTTACCAATTGCTTTTGGTCTCTAATTGAAACTTTAATTAGAATTGATGACCATATATTTTCATAAGCACGTCGTATACAACTAAGGTACGATAGTATGTAAATACTCTGGACGCATGTCACAGACTAAATTTTCATTTATAATATATGTATTATCATTAAAAGGAGTCATTACTTATGAAAACAATCATCAAAGGTGCAATAGCAGTCCTCTTAATCTTAGGTGTCGTAAAAACATTTCAAGATCACGATATTGTAGCAGAAACTACAAATTATTATCAACAATTTAAAGAAGGAGAAATACTACAAAATATTGAAAATGTTAACTTTGACTCTTTAAAAAATATCAATGTCGATGATTTCATTCCTTCAGATTTCTTTTAGCATTTTAAAACGTATGCATCAAACTTGATGCCTTGGTTATAAATGATTAACATACCTTTTAGATATAGATGTACATGCAAGCTAGCATCTCTCAATTCAAAACTAGATCAATAACATATCTATGTTAAATATCATATTAACAATACACGTTCAACTTTAGAAAACTTTACAAACATTGCAAAAGCACTTTCATCTTTCAAAGGATTTTACAATTGCTATAAAATATAACAAAACACTTTCGTTCAATTCATGCTTTTACATGAATTGATATGAAAGTGTTTTTTACTACTACTTAATATAGAAGGTATTATCAAAGTCTATCCCCTTAAGGGCTACAAAATGATAATGCTAAATCAAATATTTCAATTAACTTTAAAACAAGACACACCCTACATTCATTACTAATTTTATAGAGTAAGCTTTACTATCACAGTTGCAGTAAGTTGTTATTTCGTTAGTCCATAATAATCAAACTACACACTATACTTAAGAAGTAATATAATCACCGCCATTTACATGAATGACTTGTCCTGTAATGTAAGAACTATCTGCATAAGACGCTAAAAATACATACGAAGGTGCTAGTTCTGCGGGTTGTCCTCGACGACCCATTGGCGTTTCTCCACCTTGATGTGCTACTTTTTCTTCTGAAAATGTAGCAGGTATTAAAGGTGTATATATCGGACCAGGTGCAACAGCATTTACACGTACGCCCCGTTCTATCAGACTTGTCGCTAAAGATCTTGTAAACGCTACAATTGCCCCTTTGGTTGCTGAATAATCAATAAGATGCGCTGATCCTCTATATGCTGTTACACTTGTAGTATTGATAATGGCATCACCGTCTGCTAAATGTGGCGCTGCTGCTTGAGATAAAAACATCATGCCAAAAATATTAGTTTCAAACGTTTCTTTCACTTGCTCTGGCGTAATTTCTTGAAAACTATCCTGTGGAAATTGAACGCCACCATTATTTACTAAAATGTTTAAACCTCCAAAGTCTTTAACCACTTTATCAATTAATGCTTGAGCGTCTGACACTACCTTTAAATCATGTGCATAGGCTTTAGCTTTTACACCTATTCTTTTCAAATCATCCACTACTTTTTGAGCATCTTCATGTTCATCATAATAGCCAATAGCAACATTTGCACCTTCTCTTGCAAATAGCATCGCTACAGAACACCCAATGCCAGAATCACCGCCAGTAATCAGAGCAACCTTGCCCGTTAATTTGCCACCGTTTTTATAACCTTCCATCTCTGTTATAGGCTGTGGATTCATCTCTTTTTGAATACCTGGTTGTTTATTTTGTGTATAACCTTTAATTTGCTTATGAAATTCTAATAAATTCATCATTATACCCCCATGTGTAATCATTGTATCGTGTACTACATACCACGAATAGACAACGACAAACATATTTAAAAAAACCCGATACATAAACTAAAAATGCTGTGAATCATGTTATATGTTTATAACTTCATTCACAGCATTTTATTTAAGCTTATTTATAGAATGTTTTATTTTTTAAATTGAATGTTTTACAATTCGGCTTGAATGTATAAAAGACATAATTGCAAATATACAATACACAATTGAATATACTATCATGACAACATAAACTGGTGTCATACTTGTCGCATTATAAATCCCCATAAAAGCTTTTGCTGCAAAGTAAGCATGCATCAGTGACACAACTAAAGGTAAGCCAAAGTTGAAAATTACTTTTAACCCTAGTCCTTTCAACATATCCTGATGAGTATAACCAATTTTTCTTAAAATGCGAAAGTTCGGGATTTCATCTTCAGTCTCATCCATTTGTTTAATATAAATAATACATCCTGCTGCCACTAAAAATGCCAAACCTAAAAATGAAGTGACAAATAATAAAATGCCGACACTTTCATTCATTTCTTGTTTTATCATACCTTGTGATTGGATACTCGGTTCAATAGATTGTGCAATTTTCGTTGCTTTTGTCAAATCTGTATGATGTTTCAAATCATAACCGTATTGTTTATTCGTTTCTTTACCTTCTTGCTTGATTTTCTCATATTTATCCGAACTTACTAATAATACTGGACCACCGTAACTTACTTCGCTCATAAATGTCGCTTTATTACTGTCGCCAATCACCTTAAATGTTTCCGTATGACTATTTTTTAACTGAATCTCTTTATTTAAATCATATTTTACTATTCCAGAACCAGCTGCTAAGTTAATCAATTTAGCTTTATTTCCAGAAACTGCTTTATCATTAAAGTATTGATTGCTTGTAACAAACAAGGTTTTCATATTACCCATATTTGATTTTTGAAATACTTGATCATTTAATATATCGTCGCGTGTCACTTCTTTATAGTCTTTCTTTACTTCAATGTGTGCTTTTTGTAATTTACTTTCAAATTGTTTTGCTTGTTTACTATCTTTAAAATTTAAGTCATGAGGTGCCATTAACTTTGTATTTTCATCCATCGTTGATTTACTAATTGCACCAAAACATAATACCGTTACGGTTACTGCTGAAATAGTTGCAATGATTGTTAATGATAATGCATTTTTCTTCATTCTGTGCATGATAGATGATGTAAACACAACGTCAGTGATTGACACATTGCCTTTTTTTGAACGTTTTAACGTTTTAAATATAAGCGAAACGGAACTACGGAAAAATAAATATGCCCCTAACACCGTTAAAAATAAAATGATAAATGGTGAATAGATTACCATATTGAGAAACTTACCAAACATTTCTGTTGAGATATAATATCCTACACCAATCATCACAATACCTAACACACCGAAGATCACTTCGATCACAGTGATTTGAGATTTGGTTGCTTCTGTGCGTGCATTGTCATTCATCATCATTAAAATACTACGCTTACGTAAAAAGATAAAGCTTTGTATGAGTATGAGTACAAATGACACCACAATAAGCATCAATGTTTGTATGACTGCTGGCAATTGGAACGATAACGATACGCTCATATTGATGTCTAATATTTTGAGCACGATCATCAGCAGCAATTTCGAACCAAATATGCCGATAATCATGCCGATAACGCCAGTTAATAAAAGCATCATCGCTTGCTCAATGACTAACATTCTCATGATGTTGTTTCTTGTTAAACCAATCAATTGATACAGCGCAAATTCACGCGTTCTACGCTTAATAAATAGTTGGTTTGCATACATTAAAAATATAACAATTATAAAGAATAAAAATACTGCGCCAATTTCTGAACCTTTTTGAATTGTCTTTAATGATTGCTCATTATTAATACTATTTGTATATTTTAAAGTTACAAAACTAAAATATAAAACGATACTGACAATTAAGGAAAATAAATACATGGCATAATGTCTAACGTTTTTCCTTAAATTCTTGATAACGATTTGATTAAAATTCATTTGCCACACCACCTAAGGCAGTTTGCATGTGAATGATGTTTTTATAAAATGCTTGATTACTATCCTCACCTTGATATATTTCTGAATGTATATCACCATCTTTTAGCATAATGACACGATTTGAATAACTAGCTGCAACGGGGTCGTGAGTGACCATTACGATGGTAGCATTCGTCTTTTGATTTAACTCTTCCAAACGGTTTAGTAAGTCTTGTGCACTTTTTGAATCTAAGGCACCCGTTGGTTCATCTGCAAAAATAATAGCAGGTTTGTGTACTGAAGCCCTTGCCGCAGCAGTACGTTGTTGTTGTCCTCCAGATATCTCATTTGGATATTTATGGCCCAGTTGACTAATACCTAATGCTTGCGCGACTTCGTTATAATTTTGCTCTTTTTCTTGTTTAGATAATTTTTGAATAGATAGTGGTAACATTATATTTTCTTTAACAGTTAATGTATTAAGCACACTATAATTTTGGAAAATAAAACCTATTTCTTTTTTACGAAAGTCTGCTAATGCTTTATTACTCATTTTATTAATTTGATGACCATTAATTTCAACAGTACCACTCGTTATATAATCTATGGAACTAATCACATTAAGCAATGTCGTTTTTCCAGAGCCTGATGGCCCCATAATCGTCACAAATTCACCTTTTTCTATTGCAAAATCTATGCCTTTGAGTACTTCTTGTTTTCTATGTTTATTACCATAATTTTTAGTTAATCCTTCTACTTTAAGAATAGACATGTGTTACACTCCTTCAATCACTTTACTTTTATTTATATTTGTATCATAGCGAATTCACTTTATTTTCTCGTTTGATTTTACTAACAAATACATATTTTCAAATTACAAAACTGTCACATGTTTATTTCGTAATAAATTATATTTTTTTAAATTTTTTTGTCATAAAGTACTATAAACTTTTTTTATGCTATGTGCTATACTATTAAAATTGACTTTTAATAAAGGAGCACAGTTTATGCTAAATAAATTAAAGAAAGAATGGCTCACTGCACCAGGTACAAATATATTAGCAGGTATTGTTGTAGCACTTGCGTTAATTCCTGAAGCAATCTCATTCTCTATCATTGCAGGTGTAGATCCAATGGTTGGATTATATGCCTCGTTTATCATCGCTGTTGTCATTTCATTAGTTGGGGGTAGACCCGCAATGATATCAGCTGCTACTGGTGCTGTTGCTTTAGTTATTGTGCCATTAGTTCGAGATCATGGTATTCAATATTTACTTGCTGCCACCATTTTAATGGGAATCATTCAAATCATCTTTGGGTTGTTGAAAATAGGTAGACTTATGAAATTTATTCCAAATTCTGTAATGATTGGGTTTGTGAACGCATTAGCTATAATGATATTTATGACACAACTTAAACATATCTTTGGTATCTCCATGCCTACATACTTATTTGTCATTATCACACTATTAATCATTTATTTATTACCTCGTGTTTTCAATCGTATACCTGCACCATTAATTGCTATCGTCGTATTAACAATCGCATATTTAGTTACCGGGGCAGACGTTAAAACGGTTGGAGATTTAGGCGAAATTAAAAAAAGCTTACCGCAATTAATAATCCCAAATGTACCATTTAATATGGAGACTTTTAAAATTATATTTCCCTATGCCATATCAATGGCAATCGTAGGTCTTGTAGAAAGCTTATTAACCTCACGCATCGTCGATCAGGCAACCGATAGTTATAGCAACAAGAATCAAGAAGCTCGTGGACAAGGTATCGCAAACTTTATCACGGGCTTTTTCGGTGCAATGGGAGGTTGTGCTATGATTGGACAGTCGGTTATTAATGTGCGCTCAGGTGCAACCACACGACTTTCCACATTTACAGCGGGTGTATTTTTAATTATCTTGATTATGGTCTTTGGTGACTGGGTTGTTGAAATTCCAATGCCAATTTTAGCAGGCATCATGGTGATGGTTTCGGTAGGTACATTTAACTGGGGATCATTTAAATTTATTCAAAAAGCCCCACGTTCTGATGCATTTGTGATGATATTAACGGTCGTTATCGTTTTGTTCACAAGTAATCTAGCGCTTGGCGTCATTGTTGGTGTTATCATCAGTGCATTATGTTTTGCTACAAAGATATCCAATGTTTCTGTCCAATATGAGGAACAAAATCATCACGTCTATTATAAAGTTAAAGGACAAATTTTCTTCGTCTCTATCGATTCTTTAATGAACCAATTAGATTTAGAAATAAGAGATCAAACAATTTATCTCGATTTTAGCCAAGCACATCTATGGGATGATTCAGCTGTCAATGCAATAGATACTTTAATAGAAAATTATAAAAAGAAAAATAATATGATTTATGTAAAACATCTTAATAAAGACAGCCGTAAAATTGTTTCTGAACTCAGCAAAGTCAATCAGCAGCAACATCTAATATAACTTTGATTTAAATCATAAGCTAACATCACTTGTTACATACATACTGATGTTAGCTTATTTTGTTTCAAACAAACACATTGACTTTTATACCTATAGGGGGTATATTAAATTTAACAGATGACATACAAATAGCGTTTCGTTATAAATCTATAAAACAAAAGGAGGCAGTCACTGAGATGAGTAACAACAAAAAAACGACACTAGGCATTACGGGCATGACTTGTGCCGCGTGTGCAAACCGTATCGAAAAGAATTTAAATAAAATGGAAGATGTCACAGCAAATGTCAATGTCACAACCGAGAAAGCAACGATTGAATATAATTCAGATCATACTTCAATCGATGCTTTAACTCAAAAAATTAAAGATACAGGTTATGATGTTGTCACTAAAAAAGCTGATTTAGATGTCATCGGTATGACTTGCGCTGCATGTTCAAATCGTATTGAAAAAGTTCTTAATCGCACTGACGGTGTTGAACAAGCCAACGTCAATCTCACAACCGAAAATGCAACGATAAATTATAATCCAGAAGTGACATCTATAGATGAATTGATAAAGAAAATACAAAACATCGGCTATGATGCAAAAACCAAAGCAGCTCCTTCAGAAAAGAATTCACGCAAAGCTCAAGAATTAAAAGGGAAACGAAACAAATTAATCATTTCAGCCATCCTTTCTTTACCTTTATTATTGACGATGTTTGTCCATTTATTTGGACTACCATTACCGAGTTTCTTAATGAATCCCTGGTTTCAATTCATATTAGCTACACCTGTTCAATTTATAATTGGTTGGCAATTTTATGTAGGCGCTTATAAAAATCTACGAAATGGCTCAGCCAATATGGACGTATTAGTTGCTTTAGGTACGAGCGCAGCATTCTTTTACAGTATTTATGAAATGATAAAGTGGTTGAGCAATACAAATGATACACCTCATTTGTATTTTGAAACGAGTGCCGTATTAATAACACTTATCTTATTTGGTAAATATTTAGAAAGCCGTGCCAAAACACAAACTACCAATGCTTTAAGTGAATTGTTAAGCTTACAAGCCAAAGAAGCACGTATAATCAGAAATGGTAAAACACAGATGGTGCCACTCAGTGAAGTTGTTGTGGGAGATTATATACAAGTAAAACCAGGAGAAAAAATACCAGTTGATGGTCAAATAATTAAAGGTATGACTGCGATAGATGAATCTATGTTAACCGGTGAATCTATCCCTGTTGAAAAAACATTAAACCATAATGTGATAGGATCAACAATGAATAAAAACGGTACGATTACAATAGAAGCAACAAAAGTAGGAAAAGACACTGCTTTATCTTCTATTATTAAAGTAGTTGAAGACGCTCAAGGTTCAAAAGCGCCTATACAACGTTTAGCTGATACGATTTCTGGTTACTTTGTTCCTATTGTCGTAGGCATTGCTATACTCACATTTATCATTTGGATTGCTTTTGTTCAAACGGGCCAATTTGAACCTGCGCTTGTAGCAGCAATCGCTGTATTAGTGATCGCTTGCCCATGTGCATTGGGCCTCGCAACACCCACTTCAATTATGGTGAGTACTGGTAAGGCTGCTGAAAATGGTATTTTATTTAAAGGCGGCGAGCACATAGAACGTACGCACCAAGTCGATACAGTTGTTCTAGATAAAACAGGAACAATCACAAACGGTAAACCAATTGTGACTGATTTTGAGGGTAATAATGAAACCCTACAACTATTAGCTAGCGCAGAAAAAGATTCTGAACACCCATTAGCTGAAGCAATCGTCAATTATGCAAATGAAAAAAACATCGACTTATTAGAAACATCTGCTTTTGAAGCCGTACCTGGACACGGTATTCAAGCAATGATTCATAACCAAGACGTATTTGTTGGCACACGTAAATTCATGAAAGATGCGCATATAGATGTTTCAATGTATGAAGATAATTTAGTTAAATATGAATACGAAGGTAAAACGGCTATGCTCATTGCTATTAATCAAACACTGCAAGGTGTGATTGCAGTCGCTGATACAGTCAAAGACTCTGCCGAGGAAGCAATACAACAACTACACGAATTAGGTATTTCCGTAACAATGCTTACAGGAGATAATGCACGAACAGCACAAGCGATTGCTAAACAAGTAGGTATAGACGCTGTAATTTCAGAAGTATTACCAGAAGAAAAAGCTTCAAAAATCGCTGAACTACAAGATAATAATAAAATTGTTGCTATGGTTGGAGATGGCGTTAATGACGCACCAGCATTAGTTCAAGCCGATATTGGTATTGCTATTGGTACAGGTACAGAAGTAGCAATAGAAGCAGCGGATGTCACTATTTTAGGCGGAGAATTATTATTAATTCCTAAAGCAATCAAAGCTAGTAATTCAACGATAAGCAATATCAGACAAAACTTATTTTGGGCGTTCGGCTATAACGTTGCCGGTATCCCTATTGCCGCTTTAGGTTTACTTGCACCATGGGTAGCTGGCGCAGCTATGGCATTAAGCTCCGTAAGTGTAGTAACCAATTCGCTTAGATTAAAACGAATGAAATTATAACTCAATTTTGTAATAATACTAATAATAAATATCCTTAATTTAAGGAGGTGATTCTTATGGCAACAGAAACAATTAAAGTTGATGGCATGAGCTGCGATCATTGTAAGCATGCAGTAGAATCTGCGCTGACGAATCTAAATGGCGTATCAACAGCTGATGTAAACCTTGAGGCTGGTAATGTTGAAGTCAATTTTGACGACAATAAAGTTACAATGACAAGCATGAAAGATGCTATCGAAGATCAAGGCTATGATGCTAAATAACCTGTACATTTATAAAATAAGGGCTGAGACGAAATCAAACGTCTTAGCCCTGTTTTTATATTACCTATTTAATTAACGCGAAGTTTACTATCCCCTGTATATATTACCTCTAATGTTGCATCTAGCGCATCCACAATAAGATTTTTCACAGCTGCATCTGTATAAAAAGCAATATGTGGAGATAGAATGACATCTTGTCGCTCTATCAATTCAACTAATACTGCATCATCCAATTGTGTATTGCGTTGATCACTTGGGAATAAGCCTTTCTCACCTTCATAAGTGTCTAATGCTGCTCCTTTTAATTTCCCACTATTCAATGCATCTATAAGCGCTTTTGTATCAACAATCGTACCGCGCGCACAATTAATAAACACGGCACCAGTTTTCATTTCTGTAAATACTGTCTCATTAAACAAATATGTATTATCCTTTGTCGCTGGGATATGTACAGTGACAATATCCGCGTCTTTAATTGCTTCACTCATGCTTTCCTGATATGTCAAATACGCTTCGCATGAAATTTGAGGTTCAATATCATATGCTATTACTTCTGAACCAAAGCCTTCTGCAAAAATTTTACCAACAATGGAACCAATACGACCTGTACCAATAACTGCAACTTTTAAATCTTTTATAGAACGTGACAAAATACTTGGTTGCCATCTAAAATCATATGTTGCAGTTTTATTTTGTATATCATTAAAATTTCTAATTAAATTTAATGCTTGGGATACGGTATATTCAGCGATTGAATTTGGAGAATATGAAGGTACGTTGGTTATAACTAGTTCATATTGCTTAGCTAACTCAAGATTGTAACTATCAAATCCAGCACTTCTCTGAGCAATTTGCTTAATGCCATAATCATGTAATTTTTTATATACTGTTTCATCTAATTCAATTTGTTGTGACAATGACACCCCATCAAAACCTTTGACACGATCTACCGTTTCCAAAGATAAAATGTCACTATCTAAATCTACTAAAACCTGATTTTTTTCTGACCATTCATTAATAAAAGGGATATCTTCTTCTCTGACACCAAAAAGTTTAATGCTTTTCATTAATCGTTTCACTCCTAATCTGCTTCATATAAATGTTTTAATGATTGAATGCGTTCTGCGGCTTCCATTAAGCTATCATCATCCACTGCTAATGAAATACGTACATAGTGCCGCCCATGTTCACCAAATGGAACACCTGGTGCAACCAAAATGGATTTTTCTTTTAATAAATACGTTTCAAATGTTTCACCATCATAATGTTTAGGGGTTTTCAACCATAAAAATATGCCACCATTCATCGGTTCAAAAGGGATTCCCACTGCATTCAATTTAGCAGTGAACTTATCTCTACGAACTTTAAATATTTCATTTTGACTCAAGAGGAAATCATCATAGTGATTTAAAGCAAAGGTAGCCGCATCTTGCAGTGCACCAAACATACCAGCGTGCGTATGTGTTTGATATTTTTTCAATGCTTGTATCATATCTTTGTTTCCTACAGCAAAACCAACTCTAAAACCTGACATATTATATCCTTTTGATAAAGAGAAAACTTCTATTGCTAAGTTTTTAGCACCCTTTGATTGTAAAATACTTGGATTTTTATAATCAAAACCAAATGCACTGTAGGCAAAATCATGAACAATTTTAGTTTTTGTGCCTTGAAATTGTTTAATTGCTTTATCAAACACATCTTTTGTAGCAACTGAACCTGTAGGATTATTTGGATAAGTTAGATAAACTAAGCGCGTATTCAATAAGACATCTTTATCTATCGTATGCCATTGTGGCAAATAATAAGGTGGCTTTAACACAAGTGGTTGTGGCTTAGCATCTGCCAATAATACACCTGCTAAATAATCTGTATAACCTGGATCAGGAAGCAGCACATTTTCCCCTGGATTAACGATGCATGTAGGCAAAGCGACTAAGCCGTTTTTCGTACCATATAAGATACAAACTTCTTCATCCTTATCTAATTCAACCTCATATTGTCTTTTATAAAAATCCACGATTGCTTGCTTAAATGTTTCTTTCCCATGAAAAGCGACATATTTTTGATTTTCTGGTTTATAGATGGCTTCTGCGTAACAATCAAGAATACCTTTAGGCGTTGCACCATCAGGTATACCTACTGCCATATTAATCAATGGCAAAGGACCAGGCTCTATTTTACGCCCCATCGTTTTGCCAAAGTAACTATCCGGAATTTGTGATAATCGATCTGATATTCCCATTAAAAGTCCTCCTTAAAATAAAAAACTATATGCCCCTTAAGTGACATATAGCTCTCACATGACACTTATCTATCAAGTATTTTACTTGTTGAATGTAGCACAGTACTTATGATAATAGATAAGTCTGTTGCTGAAGTTTCAACGGGTCAAGTCCCTCCACTTCTCTGGATAAGTTACTTTATAATTAAATTAATATTAATTTTATCAGAATATTCTAACATGTCAATATAAAAAAAGAGTGACTCGCTTGAGTCACTCTTTATCTATATAGTTATCACATTAATTTTTGATTGAATCTTACCAACCAACCCAAGCGCCAGAACCTTGTGATTTATAAACTCCAACTGCTGTATCAATTTGGTCTTGAACAGACATACCCGAATGTTCGCCATGGCCTAATAGTTGGAATAATCCGTATGCTCCAGATGAAGCATTAACAGCATTTGCATTACCACCGCTTTCGCGTTGAATAACACCTTTCCATTGCGCAGCTGACACACCAGTACGCGATGCCATTTGATTAGCAATTGCATCAATACTTGACGTATTTGTAGTCACTGATGTAGATTTTGCACTTGTTTGTGCTGTTCTAACATTTGTAGTTGCTGAAGCTTTTGGTGCTTCTACTGCTGCTGGAGCAGTGTATGATTGTTGTGAACGTACTTCACTTGCAGATTTTTCATTTGTATTAACACTAACTTCTGAACTTACATCTTGTGTAGTGTTAGATGTTGAAGCTTGTGCACCAACTGCATGGTATTCCCATGACCATGTATTACCGTCTGATGTAAAAGTAAACTCGTTACCATCTAGTACAAAATTATAGTTATACGCACCAGCGTGTAATGGTTTTTGATTTAATTCAGCTGAATCATTTAATGCTAATTCTGCTAAATGTGCTTTGTCGATGTTTTGTTCTGAAGCGTGAGCTTGATTGTTGTCAGATGCTGCTGCATATCCTGTTACGCCTAATGCTACTGCTAATGATGAAGCTAAAATTGATTTTTTCATAATAAAATAAATCCTCCAAATTTAATTTCTAATAAAATATATTTTCGATAACTTTTTTGTCGTATTTGCTAAAATTCTTTAAATTTTATGTTTTGTTTTTTGACCATAGTTAATATACCACATATTTTTATCAAACATATTACACTTACATAACAAAACTTTACAAAAATTATTCTGATTTGTAACATTGCAATCTTTTGTAATCATTTTATACAACGTTCTCAAATAATTATTATTGCTCATACGATTTATGGATACTGGCATAAAAAAGTATTTTTACTTGAATCACTTCATTTTTTATATTGTCTGAAAAATTACAAACAACCGTTTTGTTACATAACTGTAATAATATATTTCGATATCTTTTTTATATATTGGGGCCAAACTTGCAAATTTTTTTGTACAAAATTAAAAAAGGCCTTTGATTTGAGGCCTTTTTTAATCTTTTCTCTTACATTTTAACTATACGTATTTTCAATATATTACATTAATCAAGCATATATCTGCTTATTTTATGCTAAAAATTTAAATACTTCCTTATTATATAATTTCAAAACTTTCATATAGAACATATGGATTAAGAAACCTATCATAAACGGAACGACAAAAAAAGCGATAAATACATATAATAGATTAAGTAGTAACGGCGCTTCCATATGTCTAAATGCACTGATTGGCCCAACGAGTCCAATGATACCAAAACCTGCAGATTCTTTGGTACCTGCAATACCTAGCAATGCACCAAAAAAACCAGTGATTAGCGCATTGGTAAAGATAGGTAATAAAATGATAGGATGTCGAACCATATTAGGAATCATCATTTTTACACCACCTAAAAATATTGTGATAGGTACACCTGATCGATTTATTTTCATCGTACCTGCAACGAGAACTCCTTCACATGCTACGATACCTAATGAGGCTGAACCTGCTGCTAAACCACTAATACCAATAGCTAATGCTGTAGCCACTGTAGAAATTGGTGAAATGATGATGAAACTAAAGACAAGTGCAATAAGCATTGACATGATGATAGGTTGTAATTCTGTAAATGTATTAACTAAGTTACCGATACCAGTCGTAATTAATTGTATGTATGGTAATAACGTCAAACCAATCAAACCTGAAATTACACCAACGATGGTTGGTAAAATAATCAATGTGAGACTACCAAAACGTTCACCAATTACCAATATAAAAAATACTGCAATTGCTGCTGTAATCATTGTATTAATTAAGTCTCCTACTCCAGCAAGTACCCATACGCCATCTTTAAATTGCGCAACACCACTGCCAACAAAAGCTGAACTAGCAACTACAGCGGTCGCTAAAGGCGTTAAACTAAAGCGCATTGCAATCAAAGCACCTACCAATAGTGGAACTGTAAATTGAATACCTAAAACAACCTGTAGTAAAGATTCAAAAATGGCATGTTTCGGCGCTAAAAGCTTAAACACCTCACCTAAAATAGCATTAGGTATGAGCCCAGCAACAATTGCAATTGCTACTCCAGATAATACATTATTAATAAATTGTTTCGGACTTACTTTGATCATTGTGTGCCTCCTATGTTGTGATAAATAAAATATACCATATTATCGCAATTTTCAGAATATTTATTTATGTAAAATTTTCCATTTCAAATTAAAAATGTAGTTAAGTATATTCTCAAAATTTTCCAACTCTACAGTATGCTTACAAATCACAAAAATTGCACACAAAATACGGACAGACATTCATACCTATTGCATGAACTTGTCTATCCGTATACTTTGGTTGCTATTCAAAACGATATTAAACCTTGTTGTCGCTAAAATTTATCATACTCTAGTACATGCGTATTATTGATGAAACCGTGTTATTAACATACCTTATTTTTCGTCCATGAATTCACGCGTCAATACTAAACCTTGTGTTGCATTCTCAAAAAATTCTAGCTTTTGTAGTGTATTTTGCTCTGGCAAGTGTTGCTCAAATTGTTCCCATATCCAAAAGGCAATATTTTCAGCAGTTGTATTCATTGATGGCAATGTTTCATTAACGAGTTGACCATCCAAATAAGTTGCGATTTTTTGATTATATATTTTATCTACTTCATTAAAATCTAATGCCAATCCGGTATCGTCTATTTCAGATAAAATTTCAATATCGAACTTATAATGTTGATTTGCTAAATCTTTGTGTGCTGTTTGACTGAAATATATTCGATTATCACAAGTGAATTCATAATAATTTTTAATAAGCACTGCATTACTACGGTATTTAAATTGTTCGGGTGGTTGTACTTGATCAAAATTCGTCATAGTTAAAATCTCCTTTTCAGCATTATATTTATCTATACCCTTTAAGCTAGAATATATGGCCTCTTATGTTTTTGATATTACATTTTAGGCTATAGAAAAATAATTGAAATAATTCAAATTAAAGGAGTATTTTATGACTATTCAAATACAACGCATTTATGAAAAACCACTTAAAGAAGGCGTACGTGTACTTGTAGACCGTGTTTGGCCAAGAGGTATATCAAAGGATCAGGCCAATTTAGACCATTGGCTAAAAAATATTGCACCTACATCCGAGTTAAGAAAATGGTTTAATCACGATCCTCAACTTTATGCTGCATTTAAAGAAAAATACGAGAAAGAATTACGTGAAAATGAGGAACAACAAGAAGCTTTTAGTGAATTGCAAGATATTATTGCTAACAGTAAGCAAGATGTCATTTTGCTATATGGTGCAAAAGATGAGCAACATAACCAAGCAATTGTGTTGCAACAATTATTACAATAAGGTGTGAGTATGATGACTCAGTGGCAAATTGACATAAATGATCCGGCTGTACAAACGCTTATGAATCAAGATGAGACACTTGCAAAACTTATAAAGCAAATTGGCAACATAGAAATAACATTACGTACCAATCCGCTAAAATCGTTAATTCGTTCTATCATTGGACAGCAAATTACCAATAATGCCGCTTCAGCAATTTTCCAAAGATTTTCCGATGCTATACACAATCAATGGACCCTTGAATCGATTTTAAGTTTGAAGGAAACACAAATGAAACATATTGGTCTTTCAAAAACTAAAATCAACTATATTCAAAATTTGCTTGGGTATATAGAACAAAATAAATTGGATTTTGCTAATTTACATGAATTAGATGATGAAGCTGTAAAACAAGTTTTAACACAGGTCAAAGGGATTGGTCGTTGGACATCAGAAATATTTTTAATTTTTACATTAAAACGTGAAAATATACTACCCATTTTTGATGTAGGTTTACAGAGAGCCGCACAATGGCTATATCAAACCTCAACCGCAGAAAGAAAAAAACAGCTCACTCTCTGTGCAAAACAATGGCATCCATATGCTTCATATGGAGCATTTTACTTGTGGGAAGCAATTCATCGAAATTTATTAAATTACGATTCTATTGACTCAGTTATAGATAAATCAACTTCTTAATAAGTTAATTTTATAGTTCCTAACTATGCCTTCAATATGGTAGAACAAAATTATTTTATATAATTTTGTTCTACCACACTGTTATCATTACATTATTTAGTAAATTGTGCCGTGATAGGCTAAAATATTTTCTAGACATTTATTGCTTATACAAACTTTTTTCACCTTTTGGCAATGATTCTATAAATTTTCTTGGGTTTTCCGCATAATCGTTGCCAACGCCACCTTTCATTCTTTGGAAATGTAGATGCGGTCCTGAAGTTTGAGAACCAGTATTACCAGAAAGTGCGATGATTTTTCCAGCTTCAACTTTGTCTCCAGGTTCCACTTTAAATTCATTTAAATGCATATACCATTGATGGTATACACCATTTTCTTCCCTAATTTGCACTACCTTACCACCTAACTCATTTTCAAAAGTTCTAGTTACCTTACCATCTGTTGCAGCAGTTACTGGTGTGTTTTTAGCTATACCATAGTCGATGCCATAGTGTTTACCATCAAAGTCATTATATTCATAATCACCAAAAGATTCTGTCTCTCTACTAATATTAAAAATACTTCTATCTGTTTCTTTTTCATCTTTATTTCCATCATTTTGTTGCACTAAATTTTCTCTTATATATCGTTGTACCGTATCTATATTTGTTAATAATAGTATTAACGGCACTAACACAATAATTAATAATAGTATCATTTTAAATGTATTTTTCACTATCTGATTCACCTTTTAAATTATGATATTAATATCATAATAAATGCTTTCATCTATATTTTGCTAATTATTCAACTTAAAATCTTCTCATACTTTCGTACTAAATGAATGGCATCAAAATATCAAAACACTTTTAGTAAACATATATCCATTGAATTCAGATATGAAAATCTCTTGATACCATTAATGTAAAATAAACGTCAATTTCTAATTTATTTTACTAGAAACCGACGTTTATTTTCAGTGACAAATATTTAAGCTCTATGCTTTTCTATTATTTTAATAAAATTTAAGAAATGCTAACGCGCACGTTCTTACAAGTGATGTATATTAATATCTTTAAAATTTATGAAGCAATACCTATTCATTTAAATTACACGTTATAACTTTCTAACATATGTTCCATCAAAGTCCAAACGCGTTCAACATCTACAGATGTAGCAAAATATGCATTTTTTTCTTTGTTTGTAACATTATTTAAGTCGACTGACATTGTACCGTAAGTGAGTGAACTTTGATGTTCTATGTCGATATGTGTCTGTTGCATGGTAAATAAGTCTGGCTGCAATAAGTATAAAATTGTACACGCATCATGAATAGGACCGCCATCCATATTAAAATGCGTTTTATACGTAGATTTGAAAAATTTTAGTAGTTCAACAACAAATTTAGATATTTTATTATCAATAGCACTAAATCTTTGAATAACTTCATCTGTTGCTAAAACTTGATGTGTCACGTCTAGCCCAAAAACATTAATGTTAATACTACTTTCAAATACACGTGTAGCAGCTTCTGCATCTACCCAGATATTAAATTCAGCAGTAGGTGTCCAATTTCCGAAAGTACCGCCCCCCATGATAGTAATAGAATCAATGTATTGAGCAATACTAGGATCTTTAATTAATGCGGTAGCAACGTTAGTAAGCGGCCCCGTTGCTACAATTGTTACAGGGTCAGAGCTTTGTTTCAATGTTTTAATGATTACATCTGCAGCGTGATATTGTGTTGGTTTCAACGATGGTACTTCTGGTAATTTAGGTCCATCTAATCCAGAATCTCCGTGAATTTCAGAAGCAAACGAAGCAGGTTTTATGAGCGGACGTGAAGCACCTACTGATACTTCGATATCTCGTCTTCCCATAACTTCTAATACATTAAGTGCATTTTTGGTGTTTTTTTCAACTGCTTGATTTCCAGCTACAGTGGTCACTGCTAGTATATCAAGCGTGCTATGTTTCGCACCTGCAAGAATCAATGCTATCGCATCATCATGACCTGGGTCACAATCCATGATTATTTTTTTAGTCATTTAACACACTCCAATCTTCTTATATAAATATAAATTGTACTAACTTTATCTAAGTATCATTTTGAAGTTAATATTTTATTATTAAACACAACTACCTAAATCGCAACAACATGCTTTCAATTATATTGCTCTGTCTTTTTATACTACTGTTAAATCTATCATACTACTTTTCCATTGCATCCGCTTTTTATTTTTCCGAAAATTCACTTATTTTTATAAAATATCATCTTATTTGTACGAATTATGTTTGCTGTAATTAAAAAAGCTGGTAAGTTAGTATCATTAAACAACTTGAGGTGGTCTTAAATGCGAGCAATTTTAATTGGTATATTAGCTGCTTTCTTTTTTCTATTACATTCATATTAAACCATGCAATGTCTAACGACGGCGGAAGTTGGCTTTTTAGTGCGTCACTACGTTTTATTTTTATGTTTCCGTTTTTTAATTAATAATGGTTATTGGGAAGCATAAAACCCGCCATCATGTTGTTCTGCTGCATATTAAACAACATTTTTTCGCGTGGCTATTGTGGAGTTCTCTTGCCTTTGTCTTTTTCTATGTGCCTATAACTTTTGTATCAAATTATAGCCCGGGCTGGCTTATTTCTGCAACATGGCAATTAACTATTATTTGCGGCCTTCTCACTGCTCCTTTTTTCTACACATACATACAACAAGATACAGCTACAATTAAAGTGCGAGAACGAATCGCATGGCGCCCGTTAATTACATCGAGCATTATGATTCTAGGTGTTATTATTGTACAAATACCACACATTTCAAATATAGACTTGCATATATTTTTATTATCGGTTTTACCGTTAATCGTTGCGGCATTTTGTTATCCATCAGGCAATCGTAAAATGATGGTGCTTGTTGGCAATGACTTAAATACGATTGAACGGATTTATGGTATGACCTTAGTCACCTTACCATTATGGTTGCTCATCTTTCTCATTGGATTGGCTAGGCAAGGACCGCCATCTTCAAATCAAATCATGCAAACTTTCTTAGTTGCAATTTTCTCTGGTATTATCGCAACAACATTATTCTTCTATGCTACAAATATGGTAAAACACAATCAAACTAAGTTAGCTGCAGTTGAAGCAACACAAGCGATGGAAATCGTTTTTACATTAATTGGTGAAATGTTACTTTTAGGTTTAGCGTTACCAAATATATTGAGTATCGTTGGTATTATGATCATCACATTTGGTATCATTATCTATTGTTTTTTAAATAGTAAAATAAATAATCGTAAAATAGAAATAAAATAATGTTATAGTCAGTTATGTTTATTGACAACTTGTGCGTAAAGCAAGATAATTTGTCTGATGCTAATAACAAATATAGAGGTGTAATCAATTGAATCATACTCATATAGATCCCCGTATTATAAGAACAAAGAAATTATTAATGGATGCTTTTCGTGAAATTGCAAAAGAAAAAAAGTTAGTATCGATTACAGTTAAAGATATCACCGAACGTGCTACTGTCAATCGCGCTACTTTTTATGCTCATTTTTACGATAAATATGACATTATGGATTATACATTGTCTGAAACAATCTTAAAAAATTTAAATCAATCACTCAGTATGGTTGCAGAATTAAATGAAAATGCATTGTGTCAATGTTTTATTACAATCACTAGCTATATTCAAGATACGCACGAAGAGTGCCGTCTAAACAGTGAAGCATATGGTGAAATTGTCGAAAAAAGAATTAAAGAAGAATTAGAAGATATTTTTTTAAAATTAATGTCTGATGAACACAAAGATATAGATAGAGAAACGCTTGCTACAAGTGCACGTTTTCTTTCATGGGGGTTATACGGCATTGCCAAACATTGGTTTCATTCAAGTAAATTGCCTGCTGAAACGTATATCAACAAGTCATTACCTTTCATTACATCACAACTTTCAAAACAAAAATAATTCACATACAATGAGTTTAGACAATGAAAATAGTTGTTCTGTAAACATTCACCCCCTCGTTAAACCATCAGTTATCATAACTTTATTTCACGAGGGGGATAATATATTTGAGTACAACAATTGTTTAAACATTGTGTTTCTTGATAAATTCTAATACTTCACCTGTTATCGCCACTGCATTATTGCTTTCTCCTTCCACTCCCCCGTAATGTAGGCCGATTAGTTCATTATTATCATTAAAGACAGGTGAGCCTGAATTCCCACCAAATGTGCTAGCACTATACGTCAATATGTTATCATTATTACTTTTGACTTTACCGGAACTTTCCCACATCGTTGCTAAAGGTTTGTCACCTGGATAACCAGTAACTGTTATTGGCTCATTGCTCGACACAGTGGTAGATTCTCCAATAGTGGCAGGTGTCACAACATCACCAACCGATTGTCCTTCACTGTTTTTATTAAAATGAATAACTACTAAGTCAGCATCACCAGGATATGCTATCACTTCTTTTGCCTTAAAAGTACCGTACGGAAAACTATTTTCATTTTCAGCAGCGGGCGCAAACGACAGATTTGCATTATTGTTATCCGCTACATGTTTATTCGTCAGCACTGTATTTTTACCAATAACCACACCGGTAGCAATCATTTCTCCTTTTTCTACGTAGCCAATTGATTGGTAATGACTCGTTCGAGTATTTTTAATTTGATGTCTATTTTCACCTGGTAGCATTACCCTTGGCGTGGCAGTATCTATTTGGTTGTGTTCATTACTCTGTTGTGAATCTGGCAAAGTTCCATTTTGCGTTTGTGCTTGCGTCTCATCATTGATAGCGCTTGATAAAAATAATAGAACACCTATAACGATGCTAACTAAAATATTTTTCAACAAAAGTACCTCCTATTTAAAAGATATTACTTTTTAAATTTACAGAATTTTAAGATTTTAATCAATAATCATTAATGTTTCATTATGATTTTATAAATCGTTAATATTCATTCACAAATTCAACAATCATTGGGACATTAACTAAATAACTTAAACAACATATTGCTCACGTTGTTGTTTATACAATGAATCTATAAACATGTTGTTTGCATTATAATAAGTCGTGACATATAATCAATCTAAACAACATATGTTTCTTAGTTTACAATCGTTGTTTAATATGATTGAAGAGGAGGGATAGACGTGACAACAATTCAAACACACAATGGTTTCAAACGAACTTTTCAACAGGAACATTTAACCTTAGGATTAATGTTACCCTTTGACGATTCTGAAAATATCGCATTGCCGTTTGATCAACAAATAGCATTAGTTCAATATGCTGAAAGACTTGGATTCACAAGCTTATTTGTGCGAGATAGTCCTTTATATAGTCCGCATCTTGGTAATGTAACGACAAACTACGATCCGTTTGTATTTTTAACTTTTATCGCTGCCAACACATCCAAAATCGCTCTCGGAACATCTAGTATTGTTGCAACATTACGTCATCCTGTGCATATAGCTAAAGCATCTGCTTCTCTTGATTTAATATCAAACGAGCGATTATTATTAGGGATTGCTACTGGAGATCGGCAATTTGAATTTCCAACTTTTAAAATCAATCCGAATGTGCTAAGTCAACATTTTCAATCAGCTGTATCATCTTTAAAAGAACTATGGCAATCATCATCACCACAAACGTCAAATCATTTATTTGAACTGTATGAAGATTCTGGCCTACAAGTATTACCAAAGCATAAGCATATTCCAATTTTCGCAACAGGATACGCCAAACAGCATATAGATTGGTTAAAAACGCATTTGGATGGGTGGCTATTTTATCCTCAACCATTCCAACAACAAAAGGCATTATTACAGCAATGGCATCAAAATGAAACATTCAAACCATTTATGCATCCTTTAGTCATTGATTTATCAGCGAATCCAAATGAACTTGTAAAACCAGTTAAAGGTGGTTATCGCTTAGGAAGAAACACTTTGTTAAACATCCTAAAAGCGTACGAACGCATCGGAACCAATCATATCATGTTGCAGTTTATAACCAACAACAGAACTTATAAAGATATATTAACAGAGGTCGGCAATGAAATAATCCCACACTTTCCACCTCGACATTTACAGGAGGACAAAATTTATGAAACTACTAGATAGAATTAACCAATTAGCAAATAAAGAAAAAGTACAGCCTTTGACTGTAGAAGAAAAACAAGAACAGCAAGTATTAAGACAAGAATATCTTCAAATGATTCGTGGCCAAGTCGTTAACACATTTTCCACTTTAAAAGTTGTGGATCCTTTAGGTGAAGATGTTACGCCTGATAAAGTTTATAAATTGCGTGAAGAAATGGGCACGCTAAATTTAGATTAATAAGAAACCCGTCAAGCAGAAAATGCTTAACGGATTTTCTTTGTATCAATTAGATTGAAATATACTAATGATTCAGTTCATCATATTTAATTTTATACTAATCTCATCATTCTAAGTGACTATTACCGTCTATTTCATTTTTAAAAATTGTATATTCATCATGAATACAATGTGTAACGTCACTTTATAACAATAGAAAATCATCTTTATCATGTTTAACCATTTAATATGTTTTCCATGGAGCGATCTACACTGCCTGCATACATACTTCCAAATTTTAATAAATGCACCATTAATAAATATAAACGATAAAATTCTAATCGCTGATTCGCACCTTTACTTAAAGGATAATGCTTATTATAGGAATCATAAAAAGTTTGAGTAAAGCCACCAAACACAGTAGTTATACCTAAATCAAATTCTCTATCACCATATAATGGTGCCGGATCAAACAATGCAGGTTGACCATTTTCTAAGAACATATAGTTACCACCCCATAAATCACCGTGTAATAATGATGGTTTACTCGTATGGTCACTCAACGCATTTACAATGACTTCCCGCACGCTATGATAAGTTTGTACATCTTCCTCTATCCATAAACCTTGATCTACCAATCTATCTTTTAAATGATCTAGACGACGTTCAACAAATATGGTTGTCCAATTATCAGACCAATCATTGTCGAATGATACATCACCGCCTTCATAAGGTAAATCAAAACCAAACTTGCCATCTGGCTGCTGTTGTTGATGCATTTTAGCTACCAATTCTCCAAGTTCAGCTTGGCTACCTTGGTTTCCTTCATTTAAAAAACTTAGCAAAAGATAGGCATCTCCATCGATTTCGCCACTATCAATGACTATCGGCGCAGTAATTCCAGCTTTTTCAAACAAATTGAGGCCAGCAACTTCTGCAGCAAAAAAGGCTTTACTTCTCTGACGTTGTACTAATAAAAAATATGGCTCTTGAGATGTTTCTACACGATATGCTTCATTAACATCTCCACCACTTACTGGTGTAATAGACTGTATATTGTCTAATGGTAATTGTGATTGCCATTGTTTTTTCATAAAAATATCCCTCCATTATTCCATCACATCATTGTACTATTACCGTTTTATTTAAAATTTAATCAAAATCAGTGTCTTCCCTAATAATTTGAAGGTTATATTAATATTTCTTATATATACTAGGCATACGAATACTAAAATGCTAGTCTATTAAAGACAATTATTTTCATCTACTACTAATTAAACAAATGGAGCGATGACAACATGTATAAGTTAATTAAACCTATATTATTTCAATTAGACCCTGAAAAGGCGCATGGCATGACGATAAATGCTCTTAAAATCCCACAAAAGCATACTAAATTGTTGCCGATACTTGAAAAATTATTTCATTATCAACATCCGATATTATCGCAAAATATGAAAGGGATTCATTTTGCAAATCCAATCGGATTAGCTGCAGGATTTGATAAATCTTGTGAAGTTCCTAAAGCATTAGATAAAGTAGGTTTTGGTGCTTTAGAATTAGGCGGAATAACACCTAAACCACAACCTGGCAATGCTAAACCACGCATGTATCGTTTAGTAGAGGACCATGCTCTGATCAATCGTATGGGATTCAACAATTTAGGTATGAACAAAGCATTGAGCAACTTAAGAAAATTTAGTTACCATACACCTATTGGTATAAATGTAGGTGTAAATAAAACAACACCATATGAATCACGTTATCAAGATTATATAAAAGTCATCGACACATTTAAAAATGACGTTACATTTTTCACTGTTAATATCAGTTCGCCTAACACGGAAAACTTACAAAGTTTTCATGATAAAAATGAATTTTCTCAATTATGTTCTGCTATACAAAATTACAAAATCCAGCATGAACTAGATGTACCTATTTTTATTAAATTAACATCTGATCTTAGTCCAGAAGGTTTATCACAAATACTTAAACCTATCACACAAACGTTTGATGGCATCATTTTAGCTAACACTACGCAAAAACGTGAACAGTTACACTCCATTAATCAAAAAGAAACTGGTGGGTTAAGTGGTAAACCTTTATTCGAACGTAATTTAAAACTTATTGCACAAGCATATAGGGAAACGCAGGGGCAGTTTTTAATCATTGGTACGGGCGGTATTTTCACAGTGAATGATGTCATCAAAATGTTACGTCATGGTGCATCATTGGTACAAATTTATAGTTCGCTCGTATTTGAAGGCCCCGGATTAACTAAAAAGATGAACAAACAACTCGTACAATATTTGCAAAACAATGGATACAATCATGTCAGTGATATCATAGGATTAGATGTGTAAAATATTTTAGTTTTTCTAATCGAATTATTTATTGTAAAATATTAATAGTGAAATTATGATAATTTTTTATTATATAGGGTAAATAATTACTGAAGGAGGCGCTAAAATGTATAAAAATATATTGTTAGCATATGACTTTGATAATTCTTTTAATAATGTTCCCCAAGAATTACAAAATTTAACTACTGGTGTTGATAATGCAAAAATCACTATTTTCAACGTGATACCTGAAGGTGATTTACAAACCTCAGTTCGCTATGATGGCAAACATTTTGAAGAATTAGCTGAAGAAAAAGGCAAAGAGATATCACCTTTTGTAGAAAAACTAGAATCACTCGGCTTAAAAATCCAAGTGAAGTTTCGTTCTGGCTACATTAAACAAGAAATATTAAATGAAATCGAAGAAAACAACTATGATATCGTCGTTATGAGTAATAAACGTGCCAAACCAGACATAAAAAATGTACTAGGTAATGTTACTCATAAAATCGCTAATAGCGCAAATATTCCTGTACTTATTATAAAATAATGTTACACCATTAATAAAACTCATTATTCTGTTAACAAATCTCTCGTAAGGATATGTCGTAATGGAATAATGAGTTTTTTGTCGTTGTTTTAGTTTGTCATATTGTTAGCTTGTTTTAAATATCGTTCAATGACTTGCAACACACCTGATTCATCATTAGATGGTGCTTTGTAATTTGCGACTTCAGCCACTTCTGGACTACATTCAGCCATTGCATAACTATTTGGCGTCATAGCTATCATTTCTATATCATTATTTGCATCTCCAAAAGCCATCAATTCATGAGGTTCAATCTTCCATTTATCTAAAAGTGTTTTAATCGCCACACCTTTATTCACTTTAGGTAATATTAAATCTAGACTATCATTTCCACTCGTTACTGGCTTTATTTCTTCTCCGTATTGTTCAGTCAAGCCTCTCATCACTTCATCTAAAAATTGTGGGTCTTTAATTCTAAGCGCAATTTTAACAAATTTATCTTGATTAATTGTGTTAAAGTCTGTAACTTTTGTTATATTAAAATAATATTTATATAAAAATGATAAAAAGTCGTTACTCACACTTTCTAATACATAAGCCGTTTTAACTCCACTTAACACAATATCTTCAATATGATAATGATTAATGATCAAATTCAAAACGTCAAAAACCAATTGTTGATCAAAATATTCAGCCGCTTCTAACTTGT
Source organism: Staphylococcus ureilyticus (assembly GCF_025558845.1). Lineage (NCBI taxonomy): Bacteria > Bacillati > Bacillota > Bacilli > Caryophanales > Staphylococcaceae > Staphylococcus > Staphylococcus ureilyticus. The sequence goes on from NZ_CP094825.1 coordinate 2,275,574, forward strand.
TATTTTGATACGTCACTGCACCATTTTCGGCTATATATGCTATCTGCTGATCTTTTTCAGGAAAAAACGAACGCAATTGCGCATATTGGTTTCCACTAGCAATGATAAATTTCATATCCCTGTCCATCATGCTCTTAAAAATTTTATTGAAATAAGCTTCATCAAAGGTATTATCAGATTTAAAAAAAGTACCATCTTTATCTACCGCTATTGCTTTTATCAAATGTTACACCTTCCATTCCTGTACAAATCATTCAAAGATGAGATTGTCTTGTAAGTCATTACATTACAATAACATTGAACAAATGGCCATCTATATCACTAAATAACGCCCCATAATACCCTTCATGTTCTGTGCCTGTTTCGAGTACTTTTCCACCTGCCTGTTCAACCAATGAAACCAACGTATCAACTTCAGGTTTTGTTGAAACTGAAAGTGATACTAATGCTTCATTACTACCTATAGATGAAAGTCTAGAAACATTTTCAAATTGTTCTTTTTCTATCAGCATAATGATTTGGCCATCTTTCGTTTGAATACCTCGCATTTTATTCATCATGTCTTTATGTTTTTTGATTGTAAACCCAATCGTATCATAAAATTTTTCACTTGCTTCCAAATCTTGTACTGGTAAATTGAGCCATGCAGCGTTAATTTCCATCAGCATTCTCTCCCTTTTCAAATTTTTCAATGTATTACACACTTATAGTAAAACATAAAATACATTAGAACGCATGACTTAATCATTTTTTCATTTCAATAGCGTAAAGTTTTAAAATTTTTATTTCTTACGACAAACATTAATCACTATCATCCATTTTTGCTAGTGTTCTAATACTCTTTAAATTCACTTGCTTTAATAATTGGTCGTAAGTATGAAGTGCTTTTTGGGTCACTTTTTCTCCATTACTAGTTAAGTAAATATACATGGCTCGTTGATCTTCTACACACTCTTGTCTATATACAAGCTCAGTCTCTGTATTTTCCATTCTTACAATAAGTCTAGACATCGCACTTTGACTTAAATCAACCACTTTTATCAAATCATTGATCTTGTATTTTTTATTTTTTGACTTATAAATTCCATATAATACATAAAACTCTTTAATACTTAGATGGTATTGTTCTTTCAATTTCCTCTCGATCATCGCTTCAATATAATGTATATATTTCGTCATTTTAATCCAGTTATCCACTTTTTGTTCTTTTTTCATGATATATCTCCCCACTAACCATACATTTGAAAGTTTCTTCAGTTCATTAATTAATTCTTAAATGATGTTGTACAAAAATTATTAATTCTAGCTTCTGGGTTTTGTCTAACACTACCTATATAAATACTTGGCTTCAACAATAAATTTGGTAATCTATATCATTCAATATACTCAACATTTTAGCATTTTCTTTCTAGTTTAAAGGATAAAAATATCGAGTTAAAGACTAGATACTCACAACCCTTACTATGTATAGCTAATCATTTTGTTATTTTTCTAAACCATTTGCCTACATTCATTTTAAAAGATTTTAAAAATTATATATGCTTTCATCAACCCTATATAATTATGACATTATTTATCATTGAGCATAATACAAAAACCATTTTAGTGTACTAACAACAACTACTAATAAAATAAGTTCAATTCTATTAGTGTTTAAACTGTTAATAGTAACTAAAATGGTTTTAATTTATAAAATTAATCCGGTTTATATTTATTGCTTTTTCAATAATTGATCTTTCAAATCTTTACGTTCATATTCTAAAGAGTAAGGATCATTTAGCCAATAAATACCCTCGTCTACTTTAATTGTATGTCCATTTTTGACAGCCTCGGTACTTTTCCATAGATCTTTATTTTCAAAAGATAATTTAGTTCCTTTAGCTACAGGTGTAACCACGTAATCACCCGCCATATCTGGAATTTCCTCTTCAGAGATATCAGCTAAATCATTTTTCTTAGTAGCTTTTTCAACATTCTCTGGCATTTTTAAGCCAAATGCATCATACAACACTTCACTACCATGACCGTATGTCTTACCGAGTGCATACACTTTTTTATCAAAATCTTTAATAATTGAAACTGTTGTGTTTTCACCAATAGCTTCTTTTATTGTTTTACCATCATTTTTTGTTTTTTTATCCCACTTATCAATCCATGCATTCGCTTGTTTTTCCTTACCTATAATTTTCCCTAATTCTTGATGTTGCTCTTTGTAATCATGTTTCAAATAATCAAAAGCAATTGTAGGAGCAACTTTATTTAATTTTTTTAAATTTTTATCTGTATTGTAAGTAATAATTAAATCTGGTTTTAATTTTGCGACACTTTCCACATTCTCTGCATCTACTTTTTTGACATCTTTAAATTTATCTTTTAACACTTTGCTATCATTCACGATGTTAGCTACACCTACTATGTTCCCATCAAGTTGTTTTAAGCCACCTGCATAAGTAGCCCCCAGTACGACAATGCGTTTAGGTTTTTTAGGAATTTTCACTTTATCCCCTGAATCTTGAACATACGTCTTTGTTTCTTTCTTACTTTTTGATGATTCATTATTTGATTGATTACCACATGCTGCTAATACCAAAATAAGTGCAAGTAATGGTAATAATAATTTTTTCATTTCTAAATATCCCCTTTTCATATAATTACAATTTAAACTGAGCTTAATTATATATTATACTTCATTTATATTGAGCAAACCACAAAAATTTGTTGATTGTACTTTAATTATTGCTCAGCTTAATATAGAGAAAGTAGCGCTTTCGTATAATGATGGCGATCTTCAGAAAATAAATTAGTAATCATAAAATCATCGACAATTTCTCCATCTTTCATAACAACAATACGCTCAACAAATTGATTTAAAAATGCGATATCATGAGAAATCATAATGATGCCTTTGTTTGTTTGATCACAGTAATCTTTCAAAACTTTTATCATTCTTTGTTCAGCGATGACATCTAAGCTCGCTGTTATTTCATCACAGATTAACATATCAGGTTCTAGCATTAATGTGCGTATGGTGTTAAATCGTTGTAACTGACCACCACTTAACTCGTCTGGAAATTTTTGTAATAATACTTCTTCTAACTGCATGTATGACATTAAATATTTTAGGTTTGAGCGAATATCTGATGTTGATTGTGAACCTTTGTAATATCGTAATGGCTCTTCAAGCGCGGTTTGTATTTTGAATTTGGGATTAAAGCTGTCATATGCATATTGGAATATTGGAAGCATACTTAATCCTTGTGTTGAATAATAACCTTGGTAATCAGTTAATAATCCTAGCATGATATGGGCCAAAGTCGTCTTACCAGAACCGCTTTCACCAACAATACCTAGTTTTTCATTTGGAGATATAGTTAAGTTAATATTTTTTAAAATAGGCGCATTTTTATAAGCAAAGTTAACCTGTTTCAACTTAATCATTTATGCCATCCTTCCTTAACTGACTACGCGCATCAAATAATTTAAGACTATATGGTTTTACATTCCCATCTTTAAATGCTTGTACATGGTTAAAGTCTATGACCTTACCATGTTGAATAACACTAATCCAGTCACTAAAATCGAGCACATGAGATAAATTATGTGTAATCATCAATAAAGTCACCTTATGGACTTCCGCTAAGTGCTTGATTAAATGCATCACATTATAGCCAGTGATTGCATCTAATGATGCTGTAGGTTCATCAGCGATAATAATACTTGGCTTTAACATTAAAACACTGGCGATTTGCACCCTTGCAAGTTGACCTCCTGACAAGTTAAATCTATAACGCGTCATCACTGTTTCTGGATCTAAGTCCACCCATTTAAGTGCTTGTTTTACAAACTTATTAGCCGTTGTCTTGTCTACCTTATTATGCATTTTATAAATCGCAAGTAATTGCTTACCTAATTTTGTATGATCATTAAAACTATGTGTATAATCCTGAGATATAAATCCAATTTCTTTTCCTAGTAAATTGCGCACACCTGTGATGGATTGCCCTTTGTAAACTAGTGAATCAAAATGTGTGGTTAGCATATTAGGAACTTGTTGCACAAGTGCTTTTGCAGTTAAACTTTTTCCAGAACCGCTTTCACCCACCAAAACATTCACTTTACTTTTTCGTAATGCTAAATCAAGTTGATCTACAAGTCTTTGTCCGCTGTTATCTGTGATGGTTAAGTTCGCTATTGCTAAAAGGTTACTATTAGCCATCTACATCACGCTTTCTTTTTAAAAGTTTATCTCTCAATGCATCACCAGTTAAATTAAACAATAAAATAGTTAATGTGATTAGAAATGCTGGTACAATCAATAGTAAAGGATATGAACTGATATAATCTCTACCTGCATTTAACATTGCCCCCCACTCTGGTGAAGGTGGCTGTGCACCTAAACCTAGAAATGAGAGTGAAGAAATATAAAGTATAATCTTCCCAAAGTCTACGGTCATTAAAACAATCACAGATGGCATCACTTGTGGGAAAAAATGTTTAATAATAATACGATGTGTTGGTACATTAAATAGTTTAGCCATTTGAATATATGGTTTCCCTATTTCACTACTTACAATCGAACGTGTCAGTCGCGTGTATGTCATCCATTTTATAATCGTAATTGCTATCACTAAATTCCAAATACTAGGTTTAAAGAAACTTGCCATAGCAATCATTAACACAAACTCTGGAATACTTAATCCTATGTCAATAACACGCATAATTACAGTATCAACAAAGCCTTTTTTATAACCTGCTAAAAGCCCCAATGGTACACCGATTATTACAGTAATTAACAATGTGATTAAACTGATGATTAATGTATATCTAGCACCTATGATTACTCTTGCTAGTAAATCGCGACCATAATCATCTGTACCTAGCCAATGTGAACTACTAGGAAGCTCTAGTGTATGATTCAAATGTACCTCCAAAGCACTATCTGTTGAAATAAAAAATTGAGCAATGATGAGCAACAATACGTAAATACCAAACACGCAAAAGATAAAACTGCTTTTATTCATATCTTTCATTCCATATCACCATCCTGACCGTGGCGTTTTAATGTATCATTGATTTTATTAAAACGACGTTTAGGATCGATCCATAAAAGTAACAAATCACTAATCGTATTGGCTAACACCACAAAGCATCCAATCATGATAACGGCACCTTGTACTACCGGATAGTCCCTCGCTCTAATACTATCCACAAGAAAGTGACCTAGGCCCGGTATACCAAATAAATTTTCAATCACTACCGTACCACCAATTAAACTCCCAACAGACATTCCTAATACAGTAATCACGGGAATAATAGCTGGCTTAAATAAATCTTTCCATAATATATATTGTTCTGACATCCCTCTTAATCTAGCCGCTTCAACTTCTTTAGATTGATACAATTCAACTAAAGTCGAACGCATCAATCTTACATAATATGCACTCATTCCAACACTCAATGCAATGACAGGTAATATATAACCAGCAATGGAATCTAAACCTGATGAAGGAAGTATATTTAATCGTTGTGCAAATATATAAATTAATATCGTTCCTAAAAAGAAGGAAGGCACACTTACTGTAAATGAAGTCAGTATTCTTATCCATGTATCTACCCAAGTATGATAACGCTTAGCTGCTAACATACCCAAAGGAATGGCAACTAGAAATACGATAACTATCGTTAATATTGCAATCGTTAAGGTTGGAGGTGTATAGAAAATCAATTCCTTAATCACAGGTTCACCAGTTTGATAACTGGTACCAAAGTTCAATTGTATTATTTGACCTAACCATTGAAAATATTGCATTATCGGGGATTGATTAAGCTCTAATCGCTCTTTCGTTGCTTCAATTTGATCACTCGAAACATTCGCTACATCTAAGTGCAAAACCTTGTCAACTGGGTCTCCGGGTGTAAGTTTCATTAATATAAAAGTAATAGTAGAAAGGACAAACAATACAATGATCATTTGTCCAATTCTAGAAAGTATCTGTTTTAATATCATTCTTTTTTATCAACCTTATAATCAATAAGGTAAATACCTTCTGGTGTTGAAGTTAAATTTTCTACATCCTTATTCATTCCAACAATATTGTCATTGTAAGAAATATAACTGTTTGCGATGTCATCATTTGTAATATCAATGATTTGATTGGTAATGCGATTTCGTTCTTCTTTATCCACTGTTTTATTTAACTCATCTATTAATGCTGTGACCTTATGATTATCATAACCCCCTGCATTAATTGCACCTTTTGGTTTATAAGCTTGGTTAAAGAAATAACCTGTATCTCCTCTAGGGATTGTGCCGAAGCTGTAAAGTGAGGCATCCCATTGTTCTTTATCTTTTAAATACCCCTGTATGTCATCCACATTGCGTAATTTGATATCAATATTTGCCTTTTTAGCATCTGACTGAATCACTTGTGCAATTTTAGGTAATTCGGGACGACCATTATACGTAGATATCGTCAGCTTTAATGGGTGTGCTTCACTGTATCCAGCATCTTTCATTATTTTCTTAGCTTGCGCAATATCTTGTTTTTGCACATCTTTATTTTCTATAAAGTCGAGTTTATTGTTGAACGGTCCAGTTGCTGATGTTGCATAACCTTTTGAAACATTATCTGTAATACGCTTGCGATCAATGACTTTATCTAAGGCTTCACGAACCTGCTTTGTCATTTTGTCACTCGTGTGATTATATAATAATAATCCAGTTCTAAAACCAGAGACAGATGAAATTTTTGTCTTATCACTCTCTTTTAATGATTTAACTTTTTCAACTGGTACATCTGTAATAACATCTGCTTTTCCAGAATCTAAATCACTCGTGCGGGCATTGCCGTCTTCTTGATATGTAACATTGACGTGGTCTAGTTTAGGTTTGCCTTGCCAATAATCTTTATTTCGGTCCAATTGAATTTTCTGTGATTGTTTATAATCTTTGATTTGATATGGACCAGTGCCTACAGGGGTTTTATTGATATCTCCTTTAGCTTTAGTATCATAAATAGCTGAGAATGGGCTAGCTAATTCTGAAATGAGCTCAGGATATGCGGATTTAGTTGTGATTTGCAACTTTTGTCCATTCACTTTGATATCTTTGATTGGTAGTGAACCTTTGACTAAATCACTTTTTTGAATACTTTCCTCCAAACTAGCTTTAACCGCTTCGCCTGTCACCTTTTTGCCGTTTTGGAATTTAATATTATCTTTTAATGTTAAATCTAATTGAGTCGGTGATGTTTGATCATAAGATTTAACTAACAACTTTTGAACTTTGCCATCAGATGTCGCTTTAAACAATGATTCTGCAGCACCTATTTTCACAGGCACATCCGTTTCATATGGTGCGATAGATGTCGTTTTCAAAGGTAACTCTACATCTAAAGTTTTGCCTTTAGACTCGCTGTTAGAGCCACTACAACCAGCCAAAATCACTGCTGCAGAAGCTAATACTGTGATGATTTTTTTCATAAATATACCTCTTTTCAACAATTTTTATTAAATAATAAACGCATAATCAAAGTTCATCCTTTTTCATTATACTTAGTTTGTACATTTAATTAAACCGCATGCCTCAGTGGTTACTTATTTTTGTACACGCATACTATTGCCTGCGAATAACATAATCCATGTAGCAATAATAAACGGTAAGGTAAATACAGGTAATCCAAATGGTGTTAGCAATGTAATCATGCCTGCATGTATAACCACTGTTAGTAAAACACCCAGTACAATACTCATATACCTTGGAATTCTAGTTTTAAATGCCACGCCTAACGCTAAAACTGTAAGAATGACATTATAACCAAATAAACCGTCATTAATCTGATCATGATTTGCACCGAGTATTGTAACTGCTACAAAGCCAATAACATTAGCAATCATTGCGTAGCATCCTGCTTTTCTGGAAGCAATAAAAATTCCAATTAAAATGAATGTACCTGCCAAAACACTTTTCAATAAAAAAACTTCACTAAAACCTGATAAAAAGGCACTGATAAAATCGATTTGATGTCCCGAAAATGTAATTTCTTTGACTGTGTTAGGCAATATCTTTACATCTGCATTTACAAATTTGAATTGGAAAGACATCAATAAAACGACCCAGCTTACAAACACATATGGCATCGTTAACATTGGTACACCAAAAGGTTTGAAAAATTCCCTGAATGCAGATCCTAATGGCATTGTTATGACTATTGCAACTAAGACTATCAATAGGCTGTACCATTCAGGTACTAAAAATAACGTTAATGCAATTGCTGTCAATACTGGATTGAACCCTGCTAAACCACTATTAATCTCTTCCTCTGAATAATTCGTATGTTTAGCTAATAATAACGATATTAAACTAGCAATAAGTGCCATTAAACCGACTTTCAAACTACCTACAAATAGGCCTATTAAGATAAATAAACCTGTCCATGCATTGTTCAACAACAAAACCTGCGCGATATTTTTTAATAATATTTGAATCGCATTCACAATGTCACCTGATTTCTATAAAATTTACGTTATTTATCTTATATCATACAACCTATAATTAAAAGTCTTTCAAATTTTACTGAATTTGTTATTTTTGCATTTTTCACTAATGTGTAATTCTTGTAGTTAGCCTAGCAACCCCTTATTATAAAAATGTAGAAACTTATACATGAGTGTTGTTTTCAACAGTTTTGGAAAGGGAGTGAAAAACGTGCATTTTACACAACGTGAGCAAGATAAATTAATGTTAGTCATTGCATCCGATTTAGCACGTAGACGTCAACAAAGAGGATTAAAGTTAAACTATCCTGAAGCAGCTGCTATCATTAGTTTTGAATTATTAGAAGGCGCACGCGATGGGAAATCAGTAGCAGAGCTCATGAGTTATGGAAAACAAATATTAAGTGAAGATGATGTCATGGAAGGTGTTGCAGATATGTTAACTGATTTAGAAATTGAAGCAACATTCCCTGATGGTACAAAATTAATTACTGTCCATCATCCGATAGTCTAAAGGAGGATACTAGATGAAACCAGGTGAAATTATTGTTAAGCGTACAGAAATCGATGTTAACAAAGGGCTTCATGCCACAGTCATCACAGTAAAAAATACAGGTGATCGGCCTATACAAGTTGGTTCTCACTTTCACTTTTACGAAGTGAATCCTGCTTTAGATTTCAATCGTGATCACGCATATGGCAAACGTTTAGATATACCCGCAGGTGCTGCAGTTCGTTTTGAGCCAGGTGATGAAAAAGAAATTCAATTAGTAGAATATAAAGGGAAACGTAATATTTATGGTTTCCATGGCAAAGTAAATGGTCCAATAGACGAAACCCGTGTAGTTAAACCTGATGATTATACTAAAGACTCAGAAATTATCGATGAAGCTAATTTATCTGAAGGTAATGCTAATAAAGAAAGTGGGTATAAAAAATGAGCTTTAAAATGACGCAATCTCAATATACAAGTCTTTATGGCCCAACGATTGGTGATTCAGTTAGACTCGGTGATACAAACTTATTCGCCAAAGTCGAAAAAGATTTTGCTACGTATGGTGACGAAGCTACTTTCGGTGGCGGTAAGTCCATCCGAGACGGTATGGCTCAAAACCCTAACGTAACAAGAGACGATAAAAAAGTTGCAGATTTAGTGATTACTAATGCGTTAATCTTAGATTATGACAAAGTAATCAAAGCAGATATCGGTGTGAAAAATGGTTATATTATGAAAATTGGTAAAGCAGGCAACCCTGATATTATGGATAATGTTGATATTGTTATTGGAGCAACAACTGATGTTATTGCTGCAGAAGGTAAAATCATAACTGCGGGTGCCATTGATACACACGTTCACTTCATTAACCCAGAACAATCACTCGTTGCACTAGAAAGTGGTACAACGACATTGATTGGCGGAGGTACAGGTGCTTCTGAAGGCTCAAAAGCAACAACCGTTACACCAGGTCCTTGGTATATTCATCGCATGTTAGAAGCGGCAGAACAAATTCCATTAAACGTTGGCTTTACTGGAAAAGGACAAGCCGTTAATCATACGGCTCTCGTAGAACAAATACATGCGGGTGCCATTGGCCTTAAAGTCCATGAAGACTGGGGTGCAACACCGTCTGCCTTAGATCATGCTCTACAAGTCGCAGACGACTATGACATTCAAGTAGCCTTACACGCAGATACTTTAAATGAAGCCGGCTTTATGGAAGAAACAATGGCTGCAGTTAAAGACCGTGTGTTACACATGTACCATACAGAAGGCGCTGGTGGCGGGCACGCACCTGACTTGATTAAGTCAGCTTCATACTCAAATATTTTACCATCATCCACTAACCCTACGTTGCCTTACACACACAATACCATCGATGAACATTTAGACATGGTTATGATCACACACCATCTTAACGCTTCCATCCCTGAAGATGTCGCTTTTGCTGACTCACGTATTCGTAAAGAAACGATTGCTGCAGAAGACGTATTACAAGACTTAGGGGTATTTAGTATGGTTAGTTCAGACTCTCAAGCTATGGGACGTGTGGGTGAAGTAATTACACGTACATGGCAAGTGGCTCATCGCATGAAAGAACAGCGTGGCGCACTTGAAGGAGACGGTGAATATAACGATAATAATCGAATCAAACGTTATATTGCGAAGTACACAATTAATCCTGCAATCACGCATGGTATTTCAGAATATGTTGGGTCTATTGATGAAGGTAAACTTGCAGACATTATTATGTGGGAACCAGCGTTCTTTGGTGTTAAACCTGATGTAGTACTTAAAGGTGGTATGATTAGTACTGCTATTAACGGTGATGCTAATGGTTCTATCCCAATTTCTGAGCCTTTAAAATATCGTAATATGTATGGTCAATTAGGTGGTAACATGCAAAGTACATCAATCACTTTTGTTTCATCAACTGCTTACGAAAACGATATCGGCAGAACATTGGGGTTAAATCGTAAATTAAGACCTGTTAAAAACATTCGTAATTTAACTAAAGCAGATATGAAAAATAATAACGCTATGCCTGATTTAGATGTAGATCCGCAAACTTATGAAGTATTTGTCGATGGTGAAAAAATAACAAGTGAACCAGCTACTGAATTACCATTAACGCAACGTTATTTCTTATTCTAGGAGGATAAAATATGATCATCGAAGAAATTAAAGGTAATATCGCAAATCTTTCGCAAGATGAAAAAAATAAACATGTTGAAAAAGTTTACCTTGAAAATTCTGACTTAGTTAAACGTATTCAACGTGTAACTACAGATCATGGTAATGAAATTGGTATTCGTTTAAAACAACCAATTGATTTACAATATGGCGATATCTTGTATCAAGACGATACCAATATGATTATTATTGATGTCAATTCGGAAGATCTTTTAGTGATCAAGCCACGTACCTTACAAGAAATGGGCGATATCGCGCATCAATTAGGTAATAGACACTTACCTGCTCAATTTACAGAAACAGAAATGCTTGTACAATATGACTATTTAGTAGAATCATTGCTGAAAGATCTCGGCATACCTTATAGTCACGAAGACCGAAAAGTAAACCAAGCATTCAGACATATAGGTCATTCTCATGATTAATCACGCATATTTACGCCTATTTCAATTTTGTGATTCTCAATTTCCGACTGGTGCTTTTAGCCACTCATTCGGACTTGAAACATATATTCAGCGAGATATTGTTCATGATGAAGCATCATTTAAACAATGGCTTGAATTGTTCTTAACTGAACAACTTTCGTTTGCTGATGGTTTAACGATGCGTCTCGTCTATGATGCACTCAATCATCAGAACACAGAAAAAATCTTGTATTTAGATAAAATACTTTTTGTACAAAACCTATCTAAAGAAACCAGACAAGGTTCAAAACAAATGGGTAACCGCATGGTCAAATTAGCAGCAGAACTTTATGATAGTGAATGGTTAAAGTGGTATCAAACGCAAAACAAAAATAAAAATGCAAAATTGCATCCTGCGATTTGTTTTACGATGCTCGGTCACCATTTGGGTGTCGATATTGAAATGATTATCGATTACTATTTATACCAAAATGTTTCGAGTTTAACACAAAACGCCGTTCGTGCAATTCCTTTAGGACAAACTGCTGGTCAAAGAATCGTGCATGATATGATTCCTTTCATGAAAGAAACAAGAGATCATATTATGACGTTAGACAAGTCACAATTAGGTATCACTGCACCCGGATTAGAAATCAACCAGATGGAACATGAAAACGTAAACGTAAGAATATTTATATCTTAGGAGGGCATTTAAAATGAAAGAGACAGTTAAGATAGGTGTCGGTGGCCCTGTAGGTGCAGGGAAAACACAACTTATCGAAAAATTAGTAAAACAATTATCTAAAGAATTTAGTATCGGAGTCATTACTAACGATATTTATACAAAAGAAGATGAAAAGATTTTAGTTAATTCCGGTGTGTTACCTGCAGACCGCATTATCGGTGTCGAAACAGGAGGCTGCCCACATACAGCAATTCGTGAAGATGCTTCAATGAACTTTGCTGCAATCGATGAATTAAAAGAGCGCAATGACGATATCGATTTAATCTTTATCGAATCTGGCGGTGACAACCTTGCTGCGACCTTCAGCCCAGAGTTAGTCGATTTTTCTATTTATATTATCGACGTTGCCCAAGGGGAAAAAATTCCTCGTAAAGGCGGACAAGGCATGATTAAATCTGATTTCTTTGTAATTAACAAAACCGATTTAGCTCCATATGTTGGTGCTTCATTAGAACGTATGGCCGAAGATACAGAAACATTCCGAGGCAAAAGACCATTTGCATTTACTAATCTTAAAACAGATGAAGGCTTAGATAAGGTTATCGAATGGATAGATCAAGACGTCTTTCTTAAAGGTTTAGCTTAATGGACGATGCACAGCAAAAATGGACTGGCATATTAGATTTAACCATTTTTAATAATGGTAGAAAATCTGTAGCGCGTAATATCTTTTTTGAAAAAGCATTAAAAGTCATACGCCCAGTCTACTTAAACGGCTCAGATATACCTACATTTTATATTGTAAATGTAGGCGGTGGTTATTTAGATGGTGACCGTTACAAGATGGATTTTACAGCAGAAGAAAATGCACATGTGACGCTAACTTCACAAGGTGCGACAAAAATTTATAAAACATTAAATAATCATGTCGAACAATATCAAAATTTTACCATTAAAGATAATGGTTATATTGAATATGTCGGCGATCCTATTATTGCATTTGAAAACGCTAAATTTTTCCAACAAAATACGTTTAATTTGAGTGCAAGCGGTTCACTGTTCTATACAGATATACTGACACCTGGTTATTCAAAAGAAGACAAAGCCTTCACATACACATATATGCATCTGCTTAATGAAATTTATGTTGATAATGAACTCGTAACTTTTGATAATTTGTTACTTGATCCAACTAAAAATAAGGTTGATGGCCTAGGATATATGGAAGACTATACACATTTAGGCTCATGTTATTTCATACATCCTGAAGTAAATCAATCCTTTATTGATGATGTATATGATCACATCAAGCATTATCAAAAAGTATATAATTGCCGTTTTGGCATTACTCAAATACCGACACACGGTTTTAGTATTCGAATATTAGCAAATAAAACGCAAATCATCGAGCGTATTTTAAATGCAGTTCAAACGTATGTTGTACATCAAATCTTTGATAGAGAAGTCAATTTCTTAAGAAAATATTAATTTTCATTGTGCCAAATATCAAACAACCACCTTCACGTCAAAAATAATAAGACTTACAAATTAACTTATACAAAAGAGAACTAATCCATACAAAAGATGGATTAGTTCTCTTTTTATACAACATATTGATTTTGACCGTGCCTGACTGAGGCTATCATTTATATCATCAGAGCCAGTCAGTTTCTGCTAATTTAACAATCAGAGGCTGAGACAAAGTGCTCCGTTCTAGCCTCCTCTATTGCACATCTAAAATTTTGTGTTTGAGTCAGCTATTTGTGATAGCTTATCAACACGTAATGCTTAAATAGCTTTTTTACCATTCATTTAAACTATATTTAGCAACCATACGATACTAATTACTAACAAGATAATTGTCGCAATGTAAATCGCTAGCTTTTGTCCTTTTTTTAATGATTTTTCTTCATGTGTAAACAAGCTAAATAATGATCCATCTTTCCCCATCAGCAGTGCAATAGAATAAATCAATAATATAATCGCTATTATCAGTAACAACAATGCCACATAAACCATTTGCGATTGGCTCCTTTCGGATTTCAATAGTTATCATTTCTTATACGTACCTGCTAGCTTAACATTTAAACTATAAAAATATATACCTATTTTCATATGATATTTTACAAATCTTGCAATGATTTACCTTGTTTTTTTATTCGTCTCACCTTAAATGGTGCATAAATTAATACGATTATAATAATGATTCCCATATAACCAATTACTGGATAGAAAAATGTCATTAAATCTGTAAAACCTGCAAAACTAATTGCAAAACCGATTAAAGTGAATATCGTATAAAATATTTTAAATTGTTTCGTTTCAATTTCAGTGAAACGTGTAGCTAATGAGTAAAACATACCTAGGCATGTGTTAAAAATCATTAAATAAATAACAATTGACATGAATACGCCTAATATAGGTGAAATATCATTGACTAATCCTAACATTGGTAACGGCAAGTGACCAACTGTTTCAATCTTAGAAAAAATTGCCAAATGGCTGATCATAATCATTAAACCTAATACTATACCGCCAACTAAACCACCCCATGCCGCTACTTTACTATTTTTCTCATTGCCTCCCATGACAATTGACATTGATGCACCTAACCCTACATTAAGTGAGACATAATTCACACCTGCGATAAACCAATGTGGAACAGCTGAGGTATGACTTTTAGCCAATGTATCCAATTCGCTAAATGAACCTGACATCGTAAATAAACAATATATCGCAACGATAACAATACAGATAATCAATAGCGGCGTAATGTTACCAATCACTTTTACAACGTTATCCACACGTAACATTCCAAATACAAGTACTAATATAACCATAAGAGCGGTACCGTACACAGCTGGTATGCCAAATTGTTGTTCAAAATTCGAACCTCCACCTGCAAGCATAACGACACCAAATCCAAATAAGGCAATAATGAGCACAATGTCTACTAACCATGCAATCACTTTGCCAAACATTGTACCACCAGTCAATTTATGTATCACGTCGTTATGTCCTTCAGCTTTAAATATACTACCTAGCCAAACTAACATCATACCTACGTAAGCGAATAACACGGTAGAAACAATTCCCGCGAGTATACCTAACGTTCCAAAGCTAGTAAAATACTGTAGTATTTCTTGACCTGAGGCAAACCCTGCACCCACGATGATACCAATGAATGCACTACCTATTAAAAATATCCTTTTCATATAAATCCCCTTCGTTAAAGTTACATTAAAGTTCAATTATAAACATTTACAAATGTCTATAACACTACTTTGCTCGCTTGCATCTTTGATCTTGATATAGGATGAACGAGCTTAAAATATGTTTGTGGTTTTCACAGAACCTTAAGTCTGTACCCGTTTTTCCTAGTCACCCAAACCTTTGTTACCTACCGATTTCTGTTTAAATTCAAAATTTTTATATCTTTTATTTTAAATTTATAAATACTGATATAAACTTAAAACATTCAAAATGCAAGCGTTTACATTTTTTATAATAACTTACTTACATTTGTTTATCAATGGTCGCATTTTTAATAATTAATGCTGAATTATGCTTAGATTCAATCAAAATACTAACTTAAACTGTTTAATGTTGTTACAATAATATAGGTTACTATTAATTTTTACTCGAGGAGTGATTTTGTGGCAGAGGAATACATTTATAAAAACACCGTGCAACCATCTTGGATAGATAATAATAACCATATGCATGATGCACAATATTATTCCACTTTCAGTGATGTTGTCGTTGGCTTTTTTGAATCAGTCGACTTATATGTTTCTTATCGACAAACACATGAAATTACCATTTTTAGTTTGGAGGCACATATTTCATTTTTAAAAGAACTTGTGTTAGATGATGCCTTTTATGTTAAAGTACATATTTATGATTATGATGCGAAAAGAGTACATTTATTCCTGACAATGTATAATGACAATGATGAGCGTATTGCTACATATGAAGTTATCATGATAGGTGTTAGTAAAGTTACACGTCGGAGCATGGCGTTCCCTCAACCTATACTAGAGAAAATACAAGCAGCTTTTAATATGCAAACGCCGTTTAATCCGCCATCACAACTAGGACACGTTATTGGTATACCTAGAAAATAAAAAAAGAAAAGTAGAACGGAGATGCTAACTTCCATTTCTGTTCTACTTTCTTTATTTTAAATAAGCTATTATATTGTTAGGCTTTAAACATGTAGTAAAGACTTTCTTTTGTATAAAGTAAATGTTTTTCATACGCTTCGTCACATTGATAATTCAAATCAATTAAACAACTTATATTTAAATTGATTGTTTGAGCAATTAAACTACGTACAAAAAACTCCGCTTCGACATCTCGCATTTCACCACAACGTATCATCTTATTGATTATCGGCTTTAAATGAGCAACTAAACGCTTATTAAATATTTCTAATAAAACTGATTGAAATGTTTTACTTGTCATAGCCTCATTAAAGAATATCTTTATCAGCATTCTATTTTCATAAATAAATTGAGAACGATTGTCCACAAATGTATTTATAAATATTTCCAAGTTGCTTGCACGATTCAATTCACTTAAGAATTCTTCTGCTACAGTTGGCGCTATATTATCTTTTATGATAGGCACTAAACCTGCATATAGCAATGCTTCTTTATTTTTAAACTGTTTGTATACTGTACCTTCAGCAACACCTGCCCGCTTCGCAATATCACTTGTACTTGTTTGATTATAGCCTTTTTCACTAAAGAGTACGAGGGCACTTTCAATCACTGAACGTTGCTTTTCAGTTAAATGTTCTAACTTAGGTACAATTTCTTCCACAATATCTTTAATATTTCGATTCATTTTTGATACCACCTATATTTAAACTTTTCTATAACGCTTCATTCCTAAAATATTCAATATCAAGAGCACTACAAAAATACCAAATAATATACATAAATTGATATAAATATCTTGTATACCAAATCCTTTAATCATGACATCTTGCATAGCTTGCCCCGTATAGAATAGTGGCATCAAATGTGCAAAGTATTGCAACCCCATATTCATCGACGATATTGGTATTAATCCTGCAAATAGCACTTGCGGTACAATTACAAGTGGTATAAATTGGATCATTTGAAATTCTGATGATGCAAAAGTAGACAGCAGTATACCAAAAGTTAAAGCTACGAGGGCCGTTAATACCGTTGTAGCTAAGACAAGCCAAATCGAACCTGCAACAGCTATATTTAACACATATATGGCATATATAACTACTACAAAGGTTTGTATCACGCTAAAAATACCATAACCCATTATATAACCATAAATAATATGACTGCGCTTAATTGGTGAAGACAACAACCGTTCCAACGTCCCTGAAGTTCTCTCTTTTAATAAACCGATGCCAGAAATTAAAAAAGTGAAGAAGAATACGAAAAATCCTATTAAAATGGGATTAATTGTATCAAAATATGTAGCATCTTTATCCCCATATAAATAATGTGTATTAACTTTTGTTGGCTTGCTGATATTTTGCTGATTATCAGTCATGCTTTGACCTGTATTAGCATTATCAGGCATTTGCGATTGAACTTCTTCAAGTGCCTTTTTTAATGATTCTGTATTTTCTTTCATTTGATTCATATTATGATTGGTTAACCATTTTTGGTTTGTAGAAGCCATGATGCTCTTATCAGTTGGATTATCATTAGCAAAAGTGACTTCTAACTCATTATTTTGCATATACATAAAACCAGTCAATTGATCTTCTTTTATTTTATCATCTATATTTTTATGGTCCTTAAAATTTTCTATCGTAATATCTTGTGATTGTAATTCATCCTTCAGTGATGCAGGAATATCATGAACGCCTACTTTCACACCATTCGAGTTATCTGAAACTGTAAATATATAATACAGTAACGTTAATATTAGCAAAGGTGCTACTAGTAATAACATTAACGTACGTATGTCTCTGATTGTTTGTTTGAAAATTCGTTTAGTAATATAAAATGCATTCATATTTAGTCCTCCATTTTCAAAAACACATCTTCAATTGATTCAGCTTGATATTGCGTTTTAATTTCTTGTGGTGATCCTATTGCAATAATTTCACCATGATTCATAAGTAATAGTCTGTCACAACGTGTTGCTTCATCTAATACGTGAGTTGTGACTAGAATACTTTTCCCTTCTTTTTTGGCTGCATCCAAATCCCTCCATACCGCTTGTCTAAGTTTAGGATCAATTCCAACAGTTGGTTCATCTAGTATCAATATTTGTGGATCTTGTAGAAAACTAATAGCCAAAGACAACCTACGTTTCATGCCGCCAGAATAGGTAGATACCTTTTTATCTAATGCTTCTTGAAGTTTTACCATATCACTACAAATTTCCACGCGTTTTTTGATGTCTTTTCTTTTTTTTATATATATACTTCCAAAAAATTCTAGGTTTTCTCTCCCCGTCAAATCTGTGTAAAGTGCATCACTTTGAGCCATATATCCAATGTCACCTAAAATTTTTCTATTGGGCATTTCAACTCCATTTATCGTTACCCAACCTACATCAATACGTTCCATTCCTAACATGCATTGGATTAGCGTTGTTTTTCCAGTTCCAGACGGACCAATTAATCCAACGATTTCACCTTTTTCAAAAGCAACATTTATATCTTCTAATACTTGTTTATTACTAAAAGATTTACTTAAATTATTCACTTCAATCATTTCTACACCCCACTTCACAAATAGTGAGTACACACTCACTTTGTTGTTATATTACACTTCTAAATATAAAATGTCAAAATCATAATATGTTGATATTACTTTGACATTTTGCTATTTAGCTGTTAACTTTAAATAGAACGGTCATTCTACTAAGAAGAAAGTGTGAGACGATTGTCACAAAAGCGACAAGATATATTATCAACTGCTGAAAGGTTATTTTATGAATATGGGTTTCGTGGTATCGGCTTAAAGCAAATTATACAAGAAGCCAATGTAGCTACGATGACTTTATATAATCATTTTGAATCTAAAGACAATTTAGTTGAGGCGGTGTTAAAACAACGTGAATCTAGATATTGGCATTATTTAGACACTTATGTTGAAAAACAACCACACCAACCTTTTATTTCTGCAGTCAAAGCACATTGTCAGTGGCTTAATGATCATTCTTATAAGGGTGATATGTTTATGAGGGCTATCGAAGATTATGCGAATACAGATAACGAAATTGAAAATATTGCTAGAGGACATAAACAAAAGTTGTTAAATTACTTAGAGCAATTGGCAAATAATGCTGGTATCGTCAATGGATTGGATTTGGCAATTCAATTCACACTATTACTTGAAGGTACAACCTCAATGACAGCATTACTAGGTTCAAAAAAAGCTACATCGCACGCCATAACTATGGCTGATTTATTACTTAACGAAGCACACAAAGAAATTTAATTCTTAAACGAGCATGAGCATCTTACTTTATATACTCATCTCGTATTTTTTTAAAATTAAAATAGAATGAACATTCTATCTACTAAAGGAGAAATTTATAGTGAAATTTTCTAAACTTGTATTTCCTGGTATAGCTATGATAGCAACAACCTATGGTTTAGGACGTTTTAGTTTTGGTTTGTTTTTACCCGAAGTAACCACTGATTTACATTTATCTGCATCACAATCAGGGATTATTTCCTCATTATTTTATTTATCCTATTGTTTTACAATTATCTTTTCAACATTACAAACTGATAAAATTGGCCCTAAACGTATGATTATATTAGCAGGAATCTCTGTACTAATAGGTTTATTAGGGATAGGCATTTCAACAAGCGCAATCGTTTTATCTATCGGTGTCATCTTTGCCGGTGCGAGTACTGGACTCATCTCACCTCCATATGGCTACACCATTTCTTTATGGATTAAAGTGCATGAACAAGGAAAAGCCAATACTTGGATTAATTCTGGCACAAGTATTGGCCTTATGTTTACGGGTATAACAGCCATGTTCACTTTTATAGATTGGCGACAAACTTATTTTATCTATGCGATATTGGCACTTATCGTTTTACTTTGGAACTATCTCATCATTCCATCATTAAAGCAAAATATTAAAATTCATACAGGTTCATTTAACATTCGTGATATTTCAGCTAGTACACGTATCACGACTGCTTCTATATTATTAGGTGTATCTACTGCAACCTTTTGGACATTTTCCAAATCATTTGTTCAAAATACTGGTAATTATTCTGATATTGCACTTTCACTCTTCTGGATTTTGATAGGATTATTCGGCATGATAGGTGGCATATCAGGTGCAATTATTGATAAACGCGGACTTCGTTATGCATTTAATTTAGGTGTTATAGCACTTGCCATCGCAACAATCGCCCTTGCTTTCACACCCAAAATTTGGATTATTCCCTTTGTATCTGCTGCACTATTTGGTATGAGTTATATATTCTTAACTGGCGTACTTTTAGTTTGGGGAATTAAAATATTTGTTAAAAATGCCTCTTTAGGTATAGGCATACCCTTCTTAATGTTGGCTATTGGACAAGTGATTGGATCTACTTTTGCAGGATTATTTATAGATACGTTTAATTTTATGTTTACATTTATGATATACGGTTTAATTGGTTTTATTCCCCTATTTATTTATCCTAAAGTTGAAGCTCTCGAGAGCAAATTACCAGAAGGAGATTACAGTCAGCTACAACAGCAAAACGCCGAAGTTTTAAATCATGAAAATATGGATGATACACACGATCAATATGCGCATGATCAACATTACTAATATATAAAATTGCCTAGGAGATAATGATCCTAATCGAATGAACAGACTTGGCCTATAAAGTTCCCCATGAATATTGTTACATATTAATATTCGTGGGGACATATTATTGTTATAAATATAAAATTAATCCTTACTTTCTTAGTAAGGATACTTGAAAATAAAAAAATGCTCTTGTATAGTGATAATTATCAGAAAATTCAAATATATAGGAGGGACAATGTATGTCTCAAAATCATTGGCATTTAGATACTTTATCGATTCATGCGGGTCAAGAGGTAGACGCATTCTCAAAATCACGAGCAGTACCGATTTATCAGACCTCAAGTTACGTGTTCGATGATACAGAACACGCAAGAAAACTTTTTTCACTAGAAGAACCCGGAAACATTTACACCAGAATTATGAATCCTACACAAAACGTTTTTGAAGAACGCATTGCTGCACTTGAAGGTGGTGTCGGTGCACTAGCCACATCTTCTGGACAAGCTGCAATTCACTTAGCCTTATTAAATATTGTTGAAAGCGGCGATGAAATTGTAGCATCTTCAAATCTTTATGGTGGTACCTACAACTTATTTAATGTCACTTTCAAAAAACTAGGCATTAAAGTACACTTTGTGGATCCAAGTAATCCCGAAAATTTCAAAGCAGCCTTAACGGATAAAACCAAAGCAGTTTATGCCGAAACAATTGGTAATCCTAGAATAGACGTCTTAGATATTGAAAAAGTTGCTCATATTGCGCATGACCACGAGATACCTTTAATTGTTGATAACACTTTCCCAACTCCGTATTTATTACGCCCATTTGAGTATGGCGCTGATATTGTGATACACTCAGCCACAAAATTTATAGGAGGCCATGGGACTTCCATTGGTGGCATCATCGTCGATAGTGGTAAATTTAATTGGGATAATGGAAAGTTCCCTGGTTTAGTCGAACCGGATCCAAGTTATCATGGTGTTTCATATGCAAATGATGTAGGCGAAGCTGCTTATATTACAAAAGCACGCGTACAATTATTACGTGATCTTGGTTCTGCTGTTTCACCGTTTAATGTACATGAATTTCTACTTGGCTTAGAAACGTTACATCTTCGTTTAGAACGTCATTCAGAAAATGCACTTAAAGTCGCACAGTTTCTTGAAGAACATCCTAAAGTTTCTTGGGTGAATTACCCTGGCTTGGAAAGTAATGCATATCATAATCTTGCTAAAAAATATTTACCTAATGGCCAAGGCGCAATTTTAACCTTTGGTGTGGATGGTTCAGTTGAAGATATTGCCAAATTTGTTGAATCTTTAAATTTATTCTCACATTTAGCAAATGTAGGCGATTCAAAATCATTAGTTATTCATCCTGCTAGTACGACTCATTTACAACTTTCACCTGAAGAACAACAATCATCTGGTGTCTTACCAGAATTAGTAAGATTATCAATTGGTACTGAAAATATTGATGATATTATTTCAGATCTTGAACAAGGCTTACAAATATTATAAAAACGTCTGCATGTCTTTAAGTCATTTGATAAAAATCTAATTCATTCAAAATGATTATGACGGTCTGCAATAGAATGGCTAAAACTTGAGCGAACAAGCTTACATTAAGTCCCACTGACTCAAATCATTTGAGAAGTGGGACTTTAATTGCTAATTAAATGTTAAAGGCTGAAACGATAACGTCTAATCATTACTTTAGACATCTCGCAATGTAACCGCAGACAACCCGAAGGCTAACGTCAGCAATGCATATTGTTTATTCTTTTTTACTTTAGTAAATTCTTTTTGAAATTACATAATAATATTGGGATAATAATGATAATTATTTATCAAGTCGGAGGTACGCTTTTGGATAACTACAAAGATAAAGTTACGATGAATGTGATATTACTTGCTGGTAAAATTTTATTGTCATCTGGCGCTGAGGTTTCTCGTGTTGAAGATACAATGAGACGAATCGCCATTTGTATGGGTTATTATAATAGCCAAGGATATGTCATTAATGTATTTATCAATTTTTCATTAAGTGAAGAACACGATACTCGAATTTTGCGTATTGATAAAAACAGTACTAATTTACTTAAAATATTTCAAGTCAATAATATTTCCCGTAAACTTACAGACAATCAACTTGCTATAGAAGAAGCTTTTGAAGCGCTGAAAAATATTGATAGATCCAATTTAAGTATTCCACTATGGAAAAAAGTGATTGCGGCAGGTATTATATCGTTAAGTTTTTTATACTTACAAGGCGGTACTTGGTCTGATGCAATTACTACAATTATTGCTGGTGCTATAGGATTTTTAATCGTTGAGTATATGCAAAGTAAATCACTCACCATGTTTATACCTGAATTTGTAGGTTCATTTATCTTGGGTACGACTGTTATATTTGGTTCAGAACTGTTTCAAGTCAATCAATCTTTCGGACCAGCTATGATTGCCTCCGTTATGCCAATTGTACCTGGTGTACTAATAACGACTGCGATACAAGATTTATTTAGTAGACACATGTTAATGTTTACAGCAAAATTTTTAGAAGCACTCGTCATTGCCTTCGCAATTGGCTCAGGTATTGCGATTGCTTACTTAATTTTTTAGGAGGTCACATAATGACAATTTTATTTACTTTTTTATGTAGCTTTAGCGCATCATACTTTTTTAATGTGATTTACGATGCCCCTAAAAAATTATTTTTTCCAGCTGGGTTTGCTGGCTCAATGGGCTATTTTGTCAGCTACATTTTAGAACAATCCTTCGAAATGGATAGTATATATTCTAGCTTGCTTGGTAGTTTAACATTAGGTTTGCTTGCCCATATTATGAGTCGTATTTTCAAAGCGCCCGTTGTACTTTTTATGATTCCTGGCATCATTCCACTTGTCCCAGGTAGTATTGCTTTTAGAGCGACACAGCAATTGGTGACTTTAAATTTCACAGATGCAACCAATACCTTTATACGAGCGATTTTAATTGCAGGTTCAATTGCATTAGGATTATTACTTTCTGACCAACTATCTAAAACATTAAACATAAGAAAATATATTTTGATTAAGCGCAACAGACTATAAATCAACTTAAGCATTTTAGACATCAAAAGATAGCGAGCATCTGAAATTTCCATTAAATCATTTCAGATGCTCGCTATCTTTATGAATGTGCAAACTGTTTTTATTGTTCATTTACATAATAAAGACCAGTAAGCACATTTTCTGCCAAATTACTTACTTTAATATGAAATGGTTTGTTTTGAATCAAATGGTGCTTTTGCGCATACGCTTCAATGTGTGCTTTATATGGTAATGCACTTTGTGTAACACCACCACCAAGAATAATATGATATACATTAAAGATATTAAATAAATTCGTACATAGTTGTTGTGTTAGTAACACTACTTCATTCATCATACGACTGATATTTTCATTGTCATTATTCATGTAGATGTCGATTGCTTCTCTAGTACTCACCACTTTTTGTAAAATATCACTTGCTTTACGACTGATCGCTAAACCTGACAGTTCATTTTCAACACATCCAAATTGGTGACACACCGGACATTGATAATCGCTATTATTTTTTATGATAGTATGACCAATTTCTCCAAAATTACCATCAATGCCAGTAACGAGTTGACCATTTCTTATATATGCCATACCAATACCTGTGCTAATTGTTAAGTATATGACATCTTCTACATCTGAATTTAAATATTGATATTCCGCTAATATCGCTGCATCAGTATCATTTACAAAATGTGGTTGAAATGCACTTTGCGCCTTTATAAAATCACCAGCATTAAAGCCTACATATTTCTGTAAATTAGGAGGATTCAAAAACAATCCTTCAGTATAATCACAAGGTCCTGGCATCGCGATATTCAATGTACTTTGCGCTACATTATTATATTTTTTGCTGAATTCATTTGCTATATTAATAATTTTTGTAAATTCTGCTTCCGGGTGATCTACATCCGTCTCGAATTTTTGACTGTCAATCACTGATAAGTCTTGGTCTATAACCCCTACAATGGTTTTCGTGCCACCTATATCTGCGCAAATTTTAAGCATATCCATACACCTCATCACTCATATTATTACTTCAATTTTGGATAAAAAGAGGTGTAGGTTAAATGAATCTGCCTTAACGCAAATCCATGCCCTCACCTCTTAAACATTATACATAACTTATAATCATTGTCATATCACCGTTAAATGCTATGTTTTTATCTTCTGTCGTTAATATAAAATGTATTCCTTTTTCTATTTTATAAACTTCATCATTCGTTTCTACATTACCATTACCCTCAACTATGGATACAAGACAATATGCGCTTGGTTTTTCATAATTTAATGCACCATTGATCATCCAGCGTTCGACCGTGAAGAAATCATTTGAAACAAATTGCGTATATGTTTGCCCTTGTCTCACCTCGTGTTTGGGTGTTGTATTGGGCGAAGTCGCAGCAAGATTAATCACAGCTTTACTCTGCGCTAAATGTAGTTCACGTTGGTTACCTTTGTTGTCAGTGCGCTCATAATCATAGATTCTGTATGTTGTATCGGAAGATTGTTGTGTTTCTAATATTAAAATACCTTCTCCGATAGCATGTACTGTACCAGCAGGCACATAGAAAAAATCTCCCGCCTTCACTTTAACTTTATGAAATAACTTATCAAATTGTTGTTGATCTATCATATCATTCAGTTCATCTTGATTTTCAGCGTTTACACCGTAAATAATTTCAGCATCTTCTTGTGCGTCTAATATATACCAACACTCTGTTTTACCGTATTCACCCTCATACTTTTGGGCATAGTCATTATCTGGATGGACTTGTACTGATAATTTATCTTTTGCATCTAAAATTTTAGTTAGCAATGGAAATTTAACATCACCTGAAACACCAAAAAGTGCTTTATCCTCATTCCACACTTCTTCTAAAGTTTTACCTTGATGCCTTCCATTTTCTATTGTATTTGTACCATTTGGATGCGCCGAAATCGCCCAACATTCTCCTGTATAATCACTTGGAATATCATAATTAAATGTTTTTAGAGCTGTTCCACCCCATATCCGTTCTTGAAATACAGGTTTTAAAAATAATGGCATTGCATGATACCTCCATTTAAATATCTTTTAATATATTATAAATCTGCTTACTATTTGTTGCATTTATTAAATTTTGCCTAGTTTCATCATCCATCAATGTTCTTGATAATCTTTGTAATAATTTGAGATGTGTGTCACTGCTATCACTTGGTACAGTAATTAAGAATATCAATTGAGGTAACGTTCCATCTAAACTTTCCCATTTCACGCCGTGCTTATTATTCATGACTGCTACGATAGGTGCTTTAACCGCATCCGATTTTGCATGAGGAATGGCTACGTTCATTCCAATCGCTGTCGTTGATTCCATCTCTCTCTTTAAGACATCGGATTTTAATTGTGATTGATCTGTAATATACCCTTGTTCATTTAAATTTTCTATTAACTGGTCTATTGCTTCATCTCTAGATAAAGTTTGTTTTGAAATATGAATGACTTGTTCACTAAATACACTTTGTTCTTCTAATGCTTGATTATCCATCGTTGAAACACTATTTTTTTCTGTTTCTATCTCATTTTCTGATTGATCCATACCCATTTCAATATTATTCGTATCAACTGCAAGTGATGGCGTTTGTCTTCTTAAAATTAAAATCACACTCATTGTAACGATACTACCAATGATTACTGCAATAAAAAACCACAATATTTGATCAATTCCGCCTAGCACTGCAACTATTGGGCCTCCGTGTGCAACTCTGTCACCTACACCACCAATTGCAGCAATAACGGCAGCTACCATCGCACCAATCATATTAGATGGTATAATTCTAAACGGATCTTGTGCAGCAAATGGTATAGCACCTTCCGTAATACCGAACAATCCCATGGTAAATGATGCTTTGCCCATTTCAATTTCACCTTTATTAAACTTACGTTTATTGATAAATGTAGCCAATCCTAAACCAATAGGAGGTGTACATACTGCAACTGCAACCATTCCCATAACAGCATAGTTACCCTCCGCGATTAATGCTGAACCAAATAAAAATGCTACTTTGTTTACTGGTCCACCCATATCAAAAGCAATCATAGCACCAACTATTAATGCTAAAATAATAATATTTGTCCCTTGCATACTCTTTAACCAAGTTGTTAAACCTTCAAAAATACTCGCAATTGGTGCGCCAATCAAGAAGATAAAAATTAATCCTACAATCAATGAAGAGATGATTGGAATAATAATGATTGGCATAATAGGTGCCATCGCTTTAGGTACTTTAATATTTTTTATCCATTTTGCAATATAACCTGCGATAAATCCTGCAACAATACCACCTAAAAACCCAGCGCCTGCATCACTACCATAAAAGCTACCGTCAGCTGCGATTGCGCCTCCGATCATACCAGGTACCAAACCAGGTTTATCTGCAATACTCACTGCAATATACCCAGCCAATATTGGAACCATAAAACTAAATGCTAGAGAACCAATATTTTCAATTGATTTCCAAAAAGAATCATCTGGTATAACTAAACCTTTTGATGTAGCCTCACCACCTAATGTTAGAGCAATGGCCATCAATAATCCACCAACTACAATGAAAGGTACCATAAATGATACACCATTCATTAAATGTTGATAGACCATTTGCATCCCACTTTTTTGCTCTTGATCATCATCTTTTTGATTTGTATCCCCATTACGATCATGATGAATATGTCCGTCTTTATCAATGATACGTTGAATTAATTCTTTTGGTTTATGAATGCCTTCACGAACACTTTCATTTATAATTAATTTACCATCAAAACGTGACAAATCTACTTGCCTATCGGCTGCAATGATAATGCCATCCGCTTCTTTAATTTCTTTTGATGTTAAAACATTTTCTGCCCCTACACCACCTTGAGTTTCTACTTTTATATTGACGCCCATTTCTTGAGCAGCTTGTTCTAACTTTTCTTGTGCCATATATGTATGCGCTATACCATTTGGGCACGATGTAATCGCTAATATTTTCATCATTTCATCCTCCTCACATTCAATTGTAAACGCTTTCTAACATTGATAAAAAAACATAATTGCCGTTGATAACGGCAATTATGTTTTGATGAGTTTAATCATATACTGTTTTAGATGTTGTGCATCCATAGTCATAAGTTGATCGACATCATACTCGTTTAATCCAGCTATCACATGTATGATTTTCTTCATTGCTGAGGTATCAGAATTTGCGATGGCTAAAAAGAACACTAATTTAACTTTATTTTGTTTCCATAGTAAGCCATGAGGGCATTTAAATATAATAACATGTGAACGCAACACTTTCGCAGGATCACCATGTGGCATACTAATACCATTCCCTATATATGTTGAAGCAAATTTTTCACGTTCCAATGCACTCTTCATATAACTTTCCGTAATAGCATGTTGTTTCATCAGCATTGACTGTGCGTTTTCAAAAACATGGGTTGCAGTTTCCTCATCTGTCATCGTTTGAACATCAAATTGAATTGCAGATATTTCATCCTGTTTCAACACAGGGTTTCTTTTATTATTGATAAATGATTTAATTTGATTTATATCATTATCCGAAAGCAAAGGGGATACCTCTATCACGTGTAATGTATTTGGTAAATCAGCAGTGTCAATGGGATGCGTGGTAATCAACATATCAATATTTGAAAAATTGTAATGAGACAGTCTCTCTAATTTTAAAGTATCAACAATATTTATATGACTATCTAGATTCGCAATTTTCACTTCCAACAAACTTGATATTCCTAAACCATAATAACAGGTTATCACAATGTTAACTTCGTCTTTTTTATTACGATCAATAGATGATTGAAAATGTAATGCTAAAAAAGCAATTTCATCTTCTACTAAGCTTAAATTTGAATCTTTAGCCAAGTATTTTACAGTTTCGTACAATGCATTAAAAACAAAAGGATAGTATTTTTTGATCTCATCCGTTAATGGATTATTGATATATACATTTTTAGCGATACGCAAATACGCTCTGCTAAAATGTACTTGAATGTTTTCACGCAAAATATTGTCTTGGGTAAAATTGATACCAACTATTTTTTCCATTTGATGAATCATGCGCGCTACATAGCTTTCAACAAAAAAGGTTTCTATACCCAAATCATATTTATTAAAGTAATAACTAATGAAAAAAGAAAATAACTTAGCTGTATCTTTCGATAATCCATAAGCTAATTTATGGTTGATATCTTCTATACACTGCATCGCTATTTCTTCAGCCTCTTCATTTATCACCCATGAATCTTCACTTATCTTTTCCCTTTTTATAATAATGACTAAATGAATGAGTAATTGTTGAATACGCATATCAGAAGTAAAAATATAATGTTGTGCTAATCTGTTTTTAATAATATGACATATGGTTTTGATGTGCGCTTGAGGTATTTCATTAAGTATCAAACCCTCTACTGTCTTTTCATTATTAGACAATTGATTTAAATGTAATATCGCATTCCTTATATTCATTTCATTACCAGTTATGGTAACACCTTTTTTCTTAACGACCTCAACGTTAATATCAAATGATGCACACCAAGCCTTTATTCTATTTATATAATCATTAGCTTCTGCTTTCGTTACCATAAATGCTGATTCTATTTGATCAATGGTAGTGGGTTTCTGATACATTAATAATTCATATCCAATTTTCATTAACTTTTCATTTTCTTTTGTTAAATACGAATGTATCAATGTCTCTAATTCTGTCTCATCATAATGGTCATGATTGAGTTTATATCCTTTCCCTTTAACACTTCTAATCAAGCGATTTATAATTTCACCATTAATGTATTGTATATCATTTCTCACTGTTCTATTGGAAATATTTAAATAATTAGCTATTTCATCTGCGCTTAGGTAATGATTACTGTTGTTCAACAATAACCTAATGAGTTTAGCATGTCTCATCAACATGATTGCACCGCGCTTTCTAATCGTTTAATTTTTTATTAAATTCAATATTAATATTTAAATACATTGTAGCCATACCTTCATATTAAAGCAAGCAGTCACACTATGATACTTCTGACATAATGATGAAACAAAAATATGAGTACAAAATAAAAAAGTGGCAATTTCTATATAAAATCTAGAAATCGCCATTTTTTATGCTATGTGATACTTATGTTTCTCACTCTATATTAAATGAGCTTATTTTTGTGCTATATGAATTGTTTGTCTGATATATTGATATGCTTCAACGAGCTGCTGTTCTTCTTGTTCGTCCAATGTGATAGGATATCTTTGTACAATACCATGCTGATCAATTAATGTCGGCAAACTATACGCCCCGTCATCTAGCCCATATTCCTGACTGATTGATGTTAGTGGCATAATTGTGCGTTGATTCAAAGCAATCGCTTGTATCAATGTAGTAGTCACCCTGGAAATCGCTGCATTGGTCCACCCTTTTTGATAAAAAACATCCATTGATACTTCATTGATAATTGATGTAATATGTGCTTTATCAATTACTGGTGATTGACTTAAAGCTTCATACTCTGATAGTTCCATACCATGAATGGGCACTTTGCTCCATACAGGCACTGCATACTGACCATGTTCACCAATAACAAAAGCTTCAACATTTTTAGGATCAATTTGGTAATGCTGAGCGATAATGGTTTTGAACCTAGAGCTTTCCAATGCTGTACCCGTTCCAATGATTTTATGAGTTGGATAATTGACTTGATTAGCAAAATATACCATCGAATCCACTGGGTTAGAAATTAAAATAATAATAGCTTCTTGTGTTACTTCAGCAATTTGTTTCATAACATATTTTATAATATCATGATTATCTTGTGCCAATAGTGTACGATCACCATCGTTTTTATCCGTTTGTATACTTGCGGCAATTACTATAAAATCTGCATCAGCTAAATCTTGATATGCGCCAGCTTTAATTCGCACATGACTTGTATTAAACAATCCTTGCGAATGATTATGATCAAGCGCCTCACCGCTTGCAATTTCTTCTTTGCTATCAATTAATACAATTTCTGAAAATAAATTCAAATATTGAACGTCTGTCAATACTTGGCTGCCCACTCTACCAAGTCCGACAATTCCTAACTTAGACATGTGTAACCATACCTCCTCTGTTTGTTAAAACCTATATCATAAATTAATGTTTTTATTTTTCATACGGTATAACATCTTCATTATATTCTTTTTTTATGAACTTTTTCATATCTTCAGATTGTAAAACTTTTAATAGAGTTTGATACTTTTCATCATCTTTATGGCCTTTTTGAACTGCAATAATGTTAGCAAATGGTGATGATTTACCTTCTATTGCAATAGCATCTTTGTGTGGCGTCAAACCATTATCTATCGCATAATTAGAATTCATGATGACAGCTGCGCCTTCTTTACTTTTATATGTTTTAGGTAAAAATTCTGCACCCTGCTTATTGTTAAATTTGAGATTCTTTTTATTTTCCACGATATCTTCAAATTTGGCATCTTCAATTTTGATACCTTTTTTAATTTTTATTAATCCTTTATCTACGAAAAATGATAAGAAACGCCCTTCTTCAGCTGGATTATTGGAAACGTAGATTGTAGAGCCTTTAGGAATGTCTTTGATGTCTTTATATTTTTTACTGTATACGCCCATTGGTGTCGTAAATACTTTTCCTACTTCCTCAATATTATAATTATGGTCATCTCTTTCAGCCTTTAAATAAGGTACATGTTGAAAGAAGTTTGCATCAACATCACCTTTGTCTAAAAGTTTATTAGGTACTTTGTAGTCATTAACAACTTTAATTTCTAAATCATACCCCTTTTTCTCCATTTCATCTTTCGCATGTTTTAGAACTTCGCCATGAGGTGCTGGTGATGTAGCAATCGTGATTTTTTTATTTTCTTTATCTTTGGACGAACCACAAGCTACGAGTATTGCAGCAAAACATACTAAAATTGTTAAACTAATCAACTTTTTCATAACATCTCTCCTTAACCTTGTCTGAAAATAAAATTCACTCATTATGTAAAAAAATACTTTCTCTTATTGTAATAAAGAGAAAGTATCCACCTTCTCTTATCTTTGAAAGTAATCAAGATTACTTTCTGTGAATTAGCACCATTTCGTTTAACGATGGTTGCCGGGTTTCATCGGGCACATCCCTCCACCTCTCTAAATAAGAGTCAATTCTATGTATTTGAGTCGTATTAATCCTAGCATTCCACTCATGTATAGTCAATCAATTTTAAAAAATTCTAATTAATTATTGATTAATCTAATGTTAATAAAATTGTTCCATGTGAAACGAATATATTTACACTATGAACCGGCAATGCACTCACATCTTAATTATTTAATTTGTAAGTTTACATAATGGTTTTACTTCTATTTTCAAATAAACATGATGCTGTCCGTATATGAATCCACCAATATTGTGTGGGTTTTCTAAAATATAAAACATTCGTTTATAATCATTGTTGGCATTTGAAAATATAGATTTCTATTACGTTTTGTATAACAGTTAAGTGGAATATTAATACTGTACTATCTATTAGGAGGTAATACAATGACTTTTGAATTTAAACATGATTTAGGAACGACTGATTTACCAGAAGATATTCATTCAGCAGTAGCTTTAGAATTTTCTTTTGTTGATGCATTCGTTGCTTTAAATATAGATGTTAAAGGCATTGCTGATGATAATGATAGCGCAAATTTAATATCACCAATTAAAGAAGCAGTTGGTAAATATAGATCTGTTGGCACTCGTATTGATCCAGATTTTGAATCAATTCGTTCTGCCTCTCCGCAACTTATCATTGGAGATGTTAATCGTCATCAAGATATATATAATGAATTAAGTGAGATTGCACCTACTATTTTATTTAGAAGTTTTGATGCTGGCTATCAAGAAACGTTAGAAATATTCCAACGTATTGGTACAGCAGTTAATAAATCTAAAGAGGCTAAAGAACGCTTAGACAAACACAATGAATTAATCAATGATTTCAACAAGCAAATTGATATAGATAAAAACAAAGAAACATTGGCGGCTGTAGTTTCTGAACAAGGTATAACTGCACATTCTAACAAAACGTATGTAGGTGAACTTCTAAGTAAATTAGGTTTCAATAATGCACTTACTGAAAACATTGCGGATAAACTACCTGCATACAGAGAATCAAATTATTTAGAAATGTCATATGAACAGCTTGCTGAGGTTAATCCAGAAAGATTAATTATAATGATTGATGAAAATAATGATGAAGATTTAAACAAATTACAAAACAGTAATCAATGGGACCAACTTGATGCTGTAAAAAATAATAATGTTCATTTCGTAAATAGAGATGAATGGTCAAAACTGCGTGGCTTATTTGCCTCTGAAGATATTGCAAAAACTTTAGCCAATCTTAAAGAATAATGTATCTTTATAATTGTATTATCAGTTTACTCGTTTTTTAATATTAGTTATTAATGATGAAAGGTTCATTTGGTATGATTGTTATAGATTTTAATAAGTAGTACCATTGAAACACTGAACCCGAAACTTACTAGAGTAAGCTTCGGGTTCTTTTAGATGTGCTGTGTTGACAATCGTAAATAATGCACAATGTAAAGCTATCCTCAATAACGGCATATTGTCCATCATTGGTAATATAGGCGGTTTCGCTTTATCATTCAGATGTATAAATAGTAAATAACATTAATATTTTGATTTCAAAGACATTTTTATCTCCACTAATATACACCATAATACTATGCTTTATTGAATATTATGTAATTAATTAAAAATCTAAGAAAGCCTTAACGATAATACTTTTAAGGCTTTTTTACATAAAAAACATACATTAATAATATCTCGCAGCAATGTTTATGCCACTTTCTAATAAATTTCTAAATCTAGTTTATAGGATTCATTCCAACTTTCCATGTTTTATAAGTTAATTTACCACCTTGCCTTTTAAACTTTTCATTACTTACACCACGTTCATAGGGTGCGGCAGCTTTTATATTAATATGAGGTGTGACGTTTAATAAGTTTGCATACCAGTCATCCCAAACATTGCCACTTACAGGATCATCATCTGCTACATTATATATACCCGAATCAAAGTTTAAAGCCTGAATTGCTGTTTCAATTGCATCATCTATATGAATAAATGATTGAACACAATCTGTGATTGAAATTTCATTATTCATAAATTGATTATAAATCATGCCGTCTTTACCATACCAAGTACCTGGACCATATAATAAACCATAACGCAAAATGACATAATTTTTTATTCGAGCTGTTTCTTTTTCTAATCCATCAACGCCATCTACTGTAATTTTACGATCTCCACTAGATTCGTAATCTAAAGGCGTATCCTCAGTTGCCAACCCATTACCGCCTTCATATGCGAAAGCAATGCTTTGTGATTGGATATGTTCCACGCCGTGCTGAATTGCTGCATCAACAAGATTTTTTGTACCTTCAATTCTAACTTTTGTGTTAGCTGACATATCAACTTGCTTTAAATCAGTAATTTCATTCATGATAATGTCTGGTTTGAAATCACCAATACTGCGTTCTATCGTTTCGTATTCTAAAATATTACCGATATATGCTTGAATACCTGCATTAACTAGTTTCTCCTCACCCTTTTTAGATGTTGTTAATCCAGCTACTTCATAGCCTTCTTCAAGTAAACGCTTTGTCAGTTTCATGCCAATAAGACCTGTAGCACCAGTTACAAATACTTTCGTCATAATCATCCTCCTTCATGATTCACATTTTATAATCATTTTTATTATTCTTGTCTAAATTTTATACTACTTTCAAAGATGATAATACACGCGACCTTCAAAAGCTTATGTAACATCTTAAAGGTCATGTTCATTATAAATATCAAAATAATAATATGAGCATGGTTCTACATTTCAAATAATTGCTATATAGTAATCACCACTTTCACTCCATGCTTCATTTATTAAATATACCCACAGAGTATTTAACAATAAACAATGAATTACGTTATATATCACTTGCTTTTGCAACTACTCGGCCAATCCATTACATAATCATCAAAAATTTAATGTTCTTATATTTTGACTTAGATTATTAAGTCTCATTTCTCAAATACGAAGGATGTTCTTTGATATTTAAAATTTATTGTATATTATGCAATGAGCATGCCTTTAAATTTTCTGTTCATTTCCAATGCGTAACTTTGAACTTTTAGTGGTATATATATATAACAATATGAATCATTACATAGATTAAGGAGTGTTTAAGATGCGTATTTTAGTCTTAGGAGCAGGTGGAATTGGAGGCTATTTTGGTGGTCGTTTAGTAGAAAACCATAAAAATGTCACTTTTTTAGTAAGACCGAAAAGGAAATCTTATTTGGAAAGGAACGGTTTAGTCATCCATAGTGAGAACGGTGATTATAGTTTTACCCCTCAATTGATTACTAAAGAAGACAAAGCAGAACCATTTGATGTAATTTTGCTATCTTCAAAATCCTATCACCTTGAGCTAGCAATCGATGACTTAAAACCATTTGTTGGTGACCACACAGTGATTATCCCACTGTTGAACGGTGTTGCACATATTCCAAAATTACAAGCTGTTTTTGGTGAAAATAAAGTCATGGGTGGATATTGCATCATTGAAACCTCATTGAATGCCACTGGTGAAGTCGTACAAACTAGTGATTTCGATAAGCTTTTCTTTGGAGAATTAAATGGTACGAATAGTGATAGAGCTAAATTAATAGAAGATACTTTCGCTAATACAAAATCTGAATTTATATTAACTTCAGATATCATGCGTGGTATGTGGCAAAAATATCTAATGATTACAGTATTATCAAGTGTAACTACGATGATGCATGCACCAATCGGACCAATACGTGATAGTGAAGGTGGCACTGATTTTATCAAATCATTATATGAAGAAGTTTCATCCATTATGAGAAGTCACCAAGTGCCCATTGACGATACAATAGTTGATCAGTATATGAAAGGACTTACTAAGCTCTCATATCATTTCAAAACATCAATGCAACGTGATATGGAAAAAGGCTTAAATATTGAAGCCGATCACTTACAAGGCAATTTACTGAATTTAGCCGAAGAATATCAACTAAACGCACCATTGCTTTATGCTTCATATCAAAATCACAAAGTTTATAAAGAAATGCTTCAATAAAATCTTCTTAAAACTTAGCTAAAAATTATAAGGAGGCATATCAATGAGCTTAAATACGTACGCACACCCTTTTGATATCGCAACAAGCCTAAAACAACAAGAAATTGGCGTTTATCATGGACATACTTCTGACGATTATGCCAATATGGTTGGCCCTTTTGGTGGTGTGATTGCATCAACATTATTATGAGCAATTATAGAACATCCTGACTGTCTTGGTAGCCCAGTTTCATTTACTGTTAATTACGCAGCACCTGTCAAAGACGGCTCATTTATTATTAAAGCAAATCCTACAAGAACCAATCGTTCTACACAACATTGGTATGTTGAACTGTGCCAACATCATGAAATAGTTATCACAGCGACTGCAGTTACTGCAAAGAAAAGAGATACATGGTCTT
Organism: Staphylococcus ureilyticus; assembly: GCF_025558845.1. Lineage (NCBI taxonomy): Bacteria > Bacillati > Bacillota > Bacilli > Caryophanales > Staphylococcaceae > Staphylococcus > Staphylococcus ureilyticus. Next base: position 2,312,324 of record NZ_CP094825.1, read on the forward strand.
CAATCGAATTAAGCATGCCAAAAGTGCCAGATGCAGAACGTGTAGACAGTTTATCATTAACTGAAGTCCCACCCTGGGTAAATCATTATGATATTAAAATAGTAAAAGGTGCACCTAGAGCTTACACAAAATCAAATCATGCAGATTCAGTTACATTACAATGGATGAAAGACAAGCCAAATAGACCACTAGATTATTTATCACTTGCTTCAATGTGTGACGCCTTTTTCCCAAGAATATACGTCCGTCGTGAAAAAGTTGTTCCAATAGGTACAGTTTCTCTTACTGTTTACTTTCATTCTGACACGGAAGCATTAGAAAAACACAATAATCATCATGTATTAGGACATACACGGGCACAAAATTTTAATAACGGTTTTTATGACCAAACCGGCGAAATTTGGAGTGCTGATGGATCGTTATTAGCTACGACAACACAACTTGTTTACTATAAAGAATAAAACAACACAAAATCCTAGGTTTATGATTTTACATAGCCTAGGATTTTTATGATTACTGTTCTTTCATCTCTTTTTGGTTCGAACGTTTTTGTAATAAAATTGACACTACAGCGACAACAACAATTAAGCCAACAATACCAATGATGCCCAAATATTTTGCTACATTACCAAGCACGACACCCACTACTAAGAAATCTGTATCTGAGAACGTAGTAGCAGCACCACCTAAATCCCCTAAAAATGGCAAGAATAATAATGGTAGGAACGTGATTAATAAGCCATTTAAAGCTGAGCCAGCTACCGCACCTCTAATACCTCCGCGTGCATTACCAAAGACACCTGCCGTAGCGCCCAAGAAGAAGTGTGCCACCACACCTGGAAGTATCACAACACCACCGAATAAGAATAAAATGAACATCCCAATCACACCTACAATAAAGCTGACAAAGAAGCCGATTAACACTGCATTTTGTGCATAAGGGAAGACTATCGGACAGTCTAACGCAGGTTTCGTATTGGGAACCAATTTTTCAGATATACCTTTAAATGCAGGCACTATTTCTGCAAGAATTAAGCGAACCCCAGTTAAAATAATAAATACACCTGCTGCAAATGTAACGCCCTGAATAAGTGAAAATACAATAAAGTTTTGCCCATCGCTGATTTCTGAATGTACGAAAGTAGGTGTAGCAAACAATGATGCTACAAAATAAAGCAATGTCATTGTTAAAGAAATACTGATCGTACTTTCTCTTAAAAAACTTAACCCTTTAGGAAAGTTGATCTCTTCAGTCGATTTTGATTTACTTTTAAATAATTTCCCAATTTCTCCAGCAGCCCAATAACTCAATGTACCAAAATGACCCAAAGCAACTTGATCGTTTCCAGTGATCTTTTTCATTGTAGGCTGTGCTAAAGCTGGTAATATTGCCATAATCAAACCTAAAATAATCGCCCCAATAATCACTGTTAACGTACCTGTCACATGACCAACTGACAACAATATCGCTAAAAATGCGGCCATATAAAATGTATGGTGGCCAGTTAAGAAAATATATTTCAAATTAGTAATACGTGCAATAATGATATTCACTAGCATGCCAAACACCATGATTAACGCTGCAGTCGTACCATATTGTTCCAATGCAATTGATATGATCGCTTCATTATTAGGCACAACACCCTGCACACCAAATGCATGTTGGAAAATTTTACCAAATGGTTCTAATGATTGCGTTACTACATTAGCACCCGCACTTAAGACTAAAAATCCTAAAATTGTTTTTATCGTACCTGAAGTAATATCAGTTGCTGACTTTTTCTGAACAATTAATCCAATCAATGCGATTAGGGCAACTAGTATCGCAGGTTGACTCAAAATATCGACGATAAAATCAAGAATTGGCTTCATCGTCCCACCTCCTTATTAATGATTAAAGTACGTTTAAATCTTTTAATTTTTCATCTAGTTTTTGCTGTAATTCTTCTTTATCTAATATATTATCTAACACAATGACATCACCTAAATTTTTTGTGTTTTCTTCTAAATCTCTTCCACAAATAAATAAATCTGCCATATCAGGGCTCGCGCTCATAACATCACTATGTTCAACCTTTATGTCTGATGGTGCATTTAAATTTTTAAGTGCTTCTTGCGCATTCATTTCAACCATAAAACTACTTCCTAATCCGTGACCACATACTACTAAAATTTTCATTGTCCTCATTCTCCTTTAAATATATTTATAATTTCACTTGATGTTTGTGCATTTAATAAATGTTCTACTGTCTGTTGATTGCCTAAAGTTATAGCTAAATTTCTCAATACTTCTAAGTGTCCTTCATTATCTATAGCACTTAATACAAAAACCAATGAAGCATAGTGCCCTTCTTCTGAAAAGTTAATGTGCTGATTTAGTTTTAACAAACTTAGACCTATCTTTTTTACATTATTATTCGGTCGAGCATGTGCAATCGCTATTTCTGGAGCAATAACGATATAAGGGCCTAATTTTTCTACACTATGAATCATGTCATCAATGTAATCTTGCTGAAAATAGCCTTGTTCTTTCAAAGGATTTGCAGCTATACTAATTGCTTCACGCCAACTTTTAACCTGTTCAAGTACTTGCACTTTATCTGATGATAAAATTTCCAAAGTCATTTTCCCCTCCTTAATGTTGACTCACTTCATTTATGCAGTGCATAATTGCTTCAATATTTCCTGAAAGTAATATATTTCTAGTTTTATCATTCATAATCAGTTCACTAAGTTGTCTCAATGCATTTAAATGAATTTGCGGCTGAGCGGTTGCTAACGTCACAATAATATATACAGGATCATATTGTTCATGCCCAAAGCGAACACCTTTTTGATAGTGTGTCAAACTAAAACCTACTGTCCCTTTAACATGTGTTGGCTTAGCATGAATTAAAGCAATGTGCGGACTGATAACCATATATGGTCCAAATGCATTTAATTGTTCAATGATTTCATCGGCATAAATACAATCAACAATTTGAGTATCAATCAAAGTTTCAATACTTTGCCTAATTGCATCATTTCTACAAAGCGAAGGTTGTTGTGTTAAAATTCTATTTTTTGGTAAGACTTCTTTTAGAGTAGGCCCTAGTCCTTTGATATCATACACATATTGTTCTCTTGATTTATTAATGATTGTGTTAATTTGTTGACGGTCATTTTTATCTAAAAATGGAGAAACATTGAGTATAGGTATCGACGCATGTTCAAACGGTACCGTTGATATGATATAGTCAACGCCTTCATGCTTTAATAACGTCTCATCAATTTCGTAGATTGAATAAGCATCTACAATTTCAAGTTCAGGATAAATATGTCGAATTCTACTTCTCAATAATTGTGAAGTACCGATGCCTGAGCCACACAGTAAAACTACTTTTAGAGCATTTGTAGTAATTGCTGAAATACGTTCAATTGCTGAAGCAAAATGTAACGTAATGTATGCAAGTTCATCTTTGTCAAAGCAAATACGATAATTCTCTTCCACGCCCCAAATATGATTGCGTAATCTTTCTACGATGTGATGGTACTGTTGAAATATTTCATCTGTCAGAGGATTATTATGCGTCATATCGAACTTCAACCGGTGAATTGCTGGTCTTAAATGAACAATTAAGCCATTTAATAATTTAGTATCGTTAATTAAATCTATGCCTAAGTCACCACTCATGCGTTCTATCAATTGTTCGGTTAGAATTTCTAAATCATCTATTATTTCGTTTTTTTGATTCATCTCTGAAGTTTTAGCCCCTAGCAAATGTAACGTAATAAAGCCTGCTTCGCTTTTAGGGAATTGTATATCGAGTTTTTCTTCCAAAGATGCCTTTATAAGTAATGCCACGCGAAATTGGTCTGTTTCTGCTAATTTGTTATATTCCATATCTGGTATTTCAAAAACAAACTTTTCTTTCGTTCGGTGTATTGCAATTAAAATATGATAAATCAGACCATCAATTGCACTTTGGACTAACTGATAATCCGCTTCAAATAATACTGACACTACAGTTAATCGAATCGTTTCCAATGCTTTATTCGAAAATAGCTTATGCCCTATTTGATGTGTATGGTTTTGAAAATATTCATGGACACGTGTCGCATATGCTTTTCGATAATCTGTTTCTTCACCTTGTATGATAAATCCCTTGTTTTTAATATATTTTAAATTCAAATTATAAGAAGATAACCAAGTCTGTACATTTTTCAGATCTTCAACGATCGTTCTACGTGTCACAGAAACCATATCGGCCAACGTGTTAGAAGATGTTGGTGTATTAGATTCAAATAGCTTTAATATGATATATCGAATTCTTTCTTCTTTAGAATAATGTATTGAAGTCGCTATATATTGAGGAACAATATCATCCAAAGGTTTTTTAGATTCAATCTTTATACCTGCATTTTTATTTCTAAAAATCGTTAAATCCAATTGTTTTGCCATACTTTCTATATATTCTAAATCGTACTGTATCGTCCTTTCTGAAACATTGAATTGGTTAGCTAAGTGATGAATAGTTATAAAGGATTCACGTTCAAGTAAGAATGTTAAGATATGATGCTGTCTCTTGCTTAACACATGAGCAACCTCCTTATATTTATATTGTAACCGCTTACTTTCATTTTTAGATGTGTAATCTCTTTCGTCTCATAATCCGAAAAGTTGCACATCTATCATAAACGATCACTTTTTAAAATTATAATTTATTTAATTATAATTTTATATAAATACTTCAATAAAATATTAAAAAGAGAATCCAACGTTAATGTGTTGCATCCTCTTCTCCGTACCTATAATTTTTAATGTATTTAATCAAACTAAAATAAGCCAATGAATATTTGTAACCATGGATTTATGCATGGCGCTTTTATTAGCGATTTATGGAACGTGCAATCATCGATATCGTGTGTCTCTCTCCACGCAACGCCTTACTCAATTCAAATATATTTTCCACAGGAGCTAAACCACAATAACTCCCATCACCAATGTGTTGAATATCCACGCCACATATTTTATTTCGAATGGCAAAATCTCTAATAGTGCTCGGATCAGCGCTCTCTTGACTCGTACCAATTGCTGACATGACAAGTCCCCCTTCACGATGTACTTCTTTGACAATGTCTTTAAGTTGCGCTTCATCGAAACCTGGCACTGTACCCACAGCAGGTACTAGTATAATATCAGCACCCGCTTCAATAAATTGCTTTACATATGCCCTGGTAATCACAGGCTCATCTACACCTGAACTATGCATTTTCCCAGCGATAATCAAACCTGAAAAATGATTTCTTGTATTTTGGATTGCTTCAACTATTTTCTTATTAGATACACCAGTTGCAGGATTTCCAGTCATACATATAAAATCCACCCCTAATGCTTCAAGTATTTGAACAGTTTCTGGACTTGCCTGACGTCCTTCTGCAATTTCTAAGTGTTGCTCATATATATTTGTTCCGTCATCAACAGGTTCTAAGTTCACGCCAATGGGTCTACCAACAAATTGTTTTAATGTTTCGATAACCTGTTCATGTTCTTCTATATTTTTAATTTTTGGATGAAACGCATCAAAGCCATTTAATAAAATCAAATCAGCACCAAACGCACGCGCTATTTCAGCATTGGTAATATCAGGCACGACAGGTGTTTCTGTAACTATATTTTCAGATAAAACTACACGCCCAGCACTCGCCTTAATGCTCTGTTTTAATTCTTCACCTGACATTGCTAGTAGTTCTGAAGCATTGTTACTCAGTATTCGCTTAACCATTTGTATTCCACTCCTTAATATATACTTTAGCTGTCATCTATTTATTATAACTACATGATATAGTAATGATGTTCTTTCTTCCGTAACGACGTCACTGAATCCCCCTATATTTCATTATACACAGCCTCTACTTATTATTATTATTTTTTAAATAAAATCTACTACTATATGCATTTTCATTTTTTTGAATTTAAATTTAGTTAATTTTCAAAATAGTAGTGTAACACAAATATAAATGTGATAATATTATATTTTAATATACATATTACAAGGGGGAAGCTTTATGCAGTGTCCAAAATGTGGAAATCCTATTGAAGCATCAGATTTATTTTGTGGAGAGTGTGGTACAAAATTATCTCATCAAACAAATACAACAAACGAAACTAAAAACAAACCGAACTATGCATCCGAACAAAATTCAATGGAGTCTAATGCAACACAAATATCAACACATGATTCAACACAGTCTAATCATAAAAATGAGCAGTTTTCAAAGCATACTTCAGATATTTTCAATGAAGCTAAAACGTTCTTTTCAACTGCTTTCAGACATCCTGATAAAGAACTTGTGAGTTCTCATTTTTTTCTTACAAAACACTTTTCAGTTTAATCATAGCAGGATTACTTTTATCCATTATATTACTAACGATATTGATACCTGCAGAAGTTGCATATTTCATGACAAGTAAAGCAAGCGTTGTGTTTAACATTTCACTTTTCTTATTAATAGCAATTACAGTACTATTTGGTATCACTTTTGCACTAATAAAAATATTAAATATTAATTCGACGTTACATAAAGTATTTTCAGATTTCGTTTTAGTCAACACCCTTTCTGTTATTACACTTTTGTTTGGTTTATTATTTTTAGCAATTCATGTTCCAAGTTTTGCAGTATTCCTTATCATTATTGCTATATTATTTACACTCATTGCACCAATATATTTAATTACGAAATACAGCCACAATCAACTTATACGTATGCCTGTCATTTATTCTATATTTATCTATATCATCATTTTAGGAATCATTTTACGTATTATAGTGGAAAGTACTGTTTCTAATACATTAAGTGATTTAAGTTCATTTTTTAATACAGGTTATTAAGGAGGATATTTCAAATGAAGTATTGTAGTAATTGTGGTGCTGAAATCAAGCCTGGTCAACGCGTTTGTACTCAATGTGGTACGCCTGTTCAACAACGAACAACGCATCAACCACCTAATCGTAAATCAAAATTACCTATATTTATCATTATTGCAGTGATATTAGTCATTATTATTGCTTTGTTTGTTACTTATAAAATAATTGACGCGCAACTATCACCTACAAAACAGGCAGAAACCATTTCTAAAGATTTAAAAAGCAAAGATACAGATCGCCTAGCCAACCATTTAAAAGCAAATGGTGAAGCTATTTCTAAAGATGAAGCTAAAGCTATTTATAAATATATTGACGAAACTGATAGCATAGATCGTGTTGCTGATGAACTTCAAAGTAGTGCAAAAAATATTAAAGAAAATAAATCAAATGAACATGCTGTCACTGTTGGTGACACTGCTTTAATTAATATTACCGAAGATGGAAAAAAATGGGGCATATTCAAAAATTACATTTTTAATGTTAGTAAGGAGCCTGTTTCGATTACCTCAGAAGAAGACACAACTCTATCTTACAAACTTAATGACAAAACAACCCAAGTTAAATTAAAACAAGGTAAGACGAAGACACTCGATGATTTTCCAGTTGGCATATATGATTTAAAAGCAACACAAAAGGTTGATAATAAAAAATTCGACGGCGTTATTCATATCGATATGTCTGAAAGTAACAGTGCAGATTTACAATTCAAACAAAAACGTTTTACAGTTAGTATTGATTCAACTTATGCAGATTCTGATTCTCTGAAACTTTATATTAATGGGGATGAACAATCAGATTTTGACGAATATGAATCTGTCACTTACGGTCCTTATGCACCAGATGAAAAAATCGAAGTCTATGCTACAACTGAAGTTGAAGGCAAACAATTCAAATCAAGTGTAGAAAATGTTTCTAGTCCTAAAGATGATGAAGATGAAATAGACGTATCTTTATCATTTGACGATGATGCAATAAGCGATTATGAAGACAAAATGATCGAAAAAGAAGCAGATTCTGATGACGACGATAGTAGTAACGCCAGTTCTGACGAAAAAGTAACGCGTGATAATGTTATTGATAAAGTCGAATCTTATGAAGGTAGCACTTTGGATACAGATAATTATACTTATAAAGAACCAGAAAAAACTGGAGACGGTTGGGGATTTTCTTTCACAGATAAAGACGGAGACCTAGCAGGTTCTTATAAAATTGATGAGGATGGTTACGTAACTGAATATGACGAAGACGGTGAAGAAGTAGATTCAGGATACTAATAAACTACAAGTAGTAAATACAACATGCTACTTGTAAAAGTCAATAACATTGCATTAATACTTAAACACACTATACAAGGGAGTGAGATAGAAATCTGATATTTTAAAAAAGATTTCTGTCCCGCCCCTTTTATTTTTATCTTTGTTAAAGCAAACTAACATTACACCAAATACATTAGCTCAGTCTAAATGATGATGTTTTATTAATGAGAAGTTAGTAATATATACTTAAGATTATTAAAACAAGCAATGTTTATACTACCAGAGTTGGGTAATTTAAAAGTAAGCACTTAATATCTAAATACAATTGAAGGTGAAAAAATGACTAACAACAACTCTTTCAATGATTATCCTAAAATTTTAAAAATTGAAGATGATGGAAAAATTATTGCGCTAGACAAATATGGAAACGTTAATACTGATTTAAATATTCACACTGTGAATGACCAACAACAACAAGATATCTACGGAAAGATCTTATACAATCCTTATCGTCGTACTGTGAAAAACAGTGAATCTTATAATGACCATAAGTACAATGATTACAAGTCGGAAACAAGCTACAATCAGCGAGATCGTGAACGAGAGTTGCAGTTATTAGAAGAAAATAAAAAATCAAAGCGCAAGCAATTTTGGCTTGGTTTAGGTCTGGTGGCTTTATTAGTCATCATTGTCATTTTTGCAGTTAGTACTTTTATGAATAATAACAATGATAATCAACAAACTGGTAATGAAACAAGTGAACAATCCACTGCCAATCAAAATCAATCGAATGATACGCAAGGTGATAATGTCAATTTCGAACGTCAGAACAATCAAGTCAAAGATGATATTCAATCGTTAAAGTCAGATATTTCAAATTCTAATGAAGCAACAGATTCTAAATTACAAGCATTACAAGATAAAATTAATAGCCTAAAACAAGAAGCTGATTCTAATAAAACAAATAAGTTAGCTGATAAATACCAAACTACAGTAGATGATTTAAAACAGGCAAAAAACGAAAAAGATAATGGTAATACTGATAAAATGCAAGAAGAATTAGATAAAGTAAATAGCAAACTAGATGATATAAAATCTAAATTTTCTTCGTTGTTTAGTAAAGATGAACAAACAAATAATGAGGATGTTGAAAGTTAACGCAAAAAATTAATATATGCTTTTACAAATACGAGATATAGATTGTATTCGCTAAATAATAACTGTCGACTAAGGACTCACCTTGTCGACAGTTTTTTATTTATGTTCACCTGCTGTCTGACATGTCTATCTATTACCTTAATCTCTCGCTTCCCTAGCTTTTTACTAGTTATAAAACTATTAAATATATATCTTTTTATAAACACTCCCATTTCTATTCAATTTCATTAACGTTCAAAAATACACTTTCCACAATTCAAACATGAAATTATTGAAGTCAATTATTAATTGAAAAAAATTTTCATTCAAACTAATTAAATAAATTACACGAATTATAAAAAGCCATAAAACTCCTGATTTCCAGCAATATGTAGCATATTCAAATTGATATTTCGCAGTTATATAGATATTACAATTTTACGAACTCTTTTATGTAAGCGTATACATTTCAGAATATTCGTGCTATTATCTTATCAACTTAAACAAATGTTTAATTTGTAAACTTAAGTTTAATTTTGCATAAAGGAGGTTCCCATATGAATAAAAATGAACAAGCAGTTTTAAATCGTATTCAAGAAAATCCATTCATTTCACAACAAGAATTAGCACAATCCATTGGATTATCTAGGCCAGCAGTTGCAAATATTATATCCGGACTTATTCGTAAAGAATATGTTTTAGGAAAAGCATATGTTTTAAATGAAGATTATCCAATTGTATGCATTGGCGCTGCGAACTTAGACAGAAAATTTTATGTTCATAGCGACTTACAATTAGAAACGTCTAATCCTGTTACCTCAACGAGATCTATAGGTGGTGTTGCGCGCAACATTGCTGAGAATCTAGGCCGTATGGGAGAAACGGTCGCATTTTTATCTGTGAGTGGCAATGATAGTGAGTGGGATATGATTCACAAATTATCAACCCCATTCATGAATTTAGACCACGTTCAACAAATTGAAAATGCAAACACTGGTTCCTATACTGCATTAATCAATAGCGACGGTAATATGGAATATGGCTTAGCAGATATGGAGGTCTATGATTATATCACTCCAGAATTTTTAATTAAGCGTACACACTTATTAATAAAAGCAAAATGTATCATCGCAGACCTCAACATTTCAAAAAGTGCAATGGATTTTTTATGTGCCTATTCAGAAAAACACAGTATTAAATTAATAGTGATTCCAGTTTCATCCCCAAAAATGAAAAATATGCCTGATTCATTACATGCTATAGATTGGCTTATTATTAATAGAGATGAAACCGAAACTTATTTAAATATGACTATACAAAACACTGATGATTTGCGTATAGCTGCACAAAAATGGAATCAGTTAGGCGTTTCAAATGTTGTTATTACAAATGGTGTAAAAAAACTTATTTTTAGGAATCATGACGAAGAAGTAATTAAACCTGTCATACCTTCTAAGCATGTCGTTGACGTAACAGGTGCTGGTGATGCTTTCTCTAGTGCAGTCATTTTCAGTTGGTTAAATGATCTAGACACCGAAAGCATACTGACAGCAGGCATGATTAATTCTCGTAAAACAATTGAAACAGAATATACAGTGAGACAAAACTTAGATAAAAAACAATTATTTAGAGATTTGGAGGACTATAAAAATGAAACAATATATTGAATTTTCCACAGAAGTAGCACAAGCTAAAGCAGACAAAAAGCCCATCGTAGCATTAGAATCAACAATTATTTCACATGGTATGCCATACCCACAAAATGTAGAAATGGCTACGACTGTTGAAAATATCATACGTGAATATGGCGCTATTCCAGCAACAATTGCATTAATTGATGGAAAGATCAAAATTGGATTGGAAAATGACGAACTTGAATTACTTGCTAAAAGTGATAATGTCGCAAAAGTTTCACGTCGTGATTTTGCAGAAGTACTCGCTACTAAACAAATTGGTGCAACTACTGTTGCATCAACAATGATGAGTGCAGAATTAGCAGAAATTCAATTCTTTGTAACTGGTGGTATTGGTGGCGTACATAGGGGCGTTGAAAACACTATGGATATCTCAGCAGACTTAGAAGAATTAGGTAAAACAAATGTAACAGTAATATGTGCAGGTGCTAAATCTATTCTAGATTTACCAAAAACAATGGAATATCTTGAAACAAAAGGCGTACCAGTAATTGGTTACCAAACAGATGAATTACCAGCATTCTTCACACGACAAAGTGGTATTAAATTAAACAGTTCTTCTGAAAATCCAGACGACATCGCACATATTTGTAAAATTAAAAATGATTTAAATATTGAAGGCGGTGTTGTCATCGCTAATCCAGTTCCTAAAGAAGATGAACTACCAAAATCATATATTGACGGCATTATTGAAGAAGCAGTTAAAGAAGCAGAAACGCAAGGTATTAGCGGTAAAGATTCTACGCCATTTTTACTCAGTAAAATTGTCGAAAAGTCTGAAGGCAAGAGTTTAAATACAAATATCAAACTAGTTGAAAACAATGCGGTACTTGGAGCTAAAATTGCAGTTGCTTTCAATAAATTGTAGGTGATACTTATGTCAATCATATTTGCCATTACTGGTATACTTTTTGCGTTATTCGTCGCTTTTTTATTTAGCTATAATAGAAAGGCAATTGATTTCAAAAAACCAGTCATTATGTTAATCGTTCAAATCGTCATTGTATTATTCATGATGAATACGACTATTGGTTTAACGATATTAACAACACTAGGTTCATTTTTTGAAGAATTAATCAATATTAGTAAAGCTGGTATCGAGTTTGTCTTCGGTGGTTTACAAAACAAAGGTGCTTCAACTTTCTTTATTACAGTGTTACTACCTTTAGTATTTATTTCAGTACTAATCGGTGTATTAAACTATTTTAAAATTCTTCCGTTTATCATTAAATATGTTGGTATCATTATCAATAAAATTACACGTATGGGCCGTCTCGAAAGTTACTTTGCAATCTCAACGTCAATGTTAGGTCAGCCAGAAGTTTATTTAACTATTAAAGAAATGATTCCTAAATTATCTAAAGAGAAATTATATACGATTACCACTTCTGGTATGAGTGCTGTCAGTATGGCTATGTTAGGTTCATATATGCAAATGATTGAACCTAAATATGTTGTTACTGCCGTTATGCTCAATATTTTCAGTGCATTAATTATTGCAAGTGTCATCAATCCATATCAATCAGATGATAGTGATGTGGAGTTTTCCAACTCATCCACAGCTAAAAGCAATTCAAATAGTGATGACACAAAGTCGAAAAAGGTTCCATTTTTCCAAATGATTGGTGATAGTGCTACAGATGGTTTTAAAATTGCCGTAAGTGTCGCTATTATGTTACTTGCATTTATCTCCTTGATGGAAGCAGTCACAGTGTTATTTAGTTTTGTTGGTTTAGATTTTAAACAATTAATCGGCTTTATTTTTGCACCGATTGCTTTTATTATAGGTGTTCCTTGGAACGAAGCAGTTCAAGCGGGATCATTGATGGCAACTAAATTAATTACTAATGAATTTGTTGCTATGTTAGACTTCCAAAAATTAGCTGGAGATTTAACACAACGTACACAAGGTATCATTTCTGTCTATCTTGTTAGTTTTGCTAATTTTGGTACTGTAGGCATTATCGTTGGCGCTATCAAAGGATTTAGTGATGCACAAGGTAATAAGGTGGCTTCGTTTGCCCTACGCTTGTTGCTAGGTTCTACACTTGCTTCAATTATTTCAGCATCAATAGTTGGTTTAGTATTATAATATTAAAAAAAAGTGTTAAAGAAATTAAATTTATTTAAAATGATTTCGTCGTCCATTCCTGTAATCAAATAATAAAAGGCTGAGACAATTCAATTTGTCTCAGCCTCTTTCAATATTTATTAGTTAAAGAAACCTAAGATGAAATCAGCGCCTTTAGCTAATGCATCCGCAATGCTAGTTCCCATTGTTACCCAGTCAGCACTTAAACCTGCTTTTACAGCTTCACTGATTGCGTTTACGAAATCAGACATTTAACACACCTCATTCCTCGATATATTATTTATTAAAGGTTGATTACCTTTAACTAAATTATAATAAAAATTATTAATGGTGTTGTAAATATTTCTTGATTTATCGTTTTTTATACCTAAGTGTGATTACAATACTTAATTTTTACAATTAATGTTTCCTAGTTGTCATTCAGTGATAAAGTTTTATATTATTTTTATAATAATGAAAGAATTAAATCAAAATTAAAAGGCTTATCTCCTAAAATTTTAGGAAACAAACCTTCGAAATATTATACTAAACCAAAGTACAACTTTTGGGGTTCAGTACAATTCAATTCATCTGAGTGCTTCCTTTTTATTCAATACTTCGTATTGTTGGTTCGCTTTCTTAAGGGACGACTTCATCCTATAGTCTTCAGCTTGTCCTGTTCCCTCAAGCGTCTTGCCAAAGCACAACGTTTTCTAATCTCTTTATGACAAATGCCTTTCTAATCGCTGAACTTTATCTTGATCTAATACTTCGAATATTTCATTATCTACAATTACATCAACATGAGGATGTTGATGTAATATAGATGCAGGTAACGTTTCGGAAATTTCTCCCTCTATTAATTGTGAAACGGCTTCTGCTTTATTTCTACCCATCGCTAACAAAATGATACGTTTCGCACACATAATGGATGCCAGCCCCATAAAAATTGCTTGCTTAGGAACATCGTCTATTGAATCAAAATAACGACTATTCGCTTTCATCGTTGAAGAAGATAAGTCTACAACCCTTGTAACACTTTCAAACGAAGATCCAGGCTCATTAAAACCTATATGCCCATTTTCACCTATACCCAAAATTTGTATATCTACAGGACCTTTATCTTTTAAATATTTTTCATACATTAAGCATTCTTGTTCTAAATTATTGGTATCTCCTTGTGGTATAAATATATTTTCTTTATGCCACGTTTGATGGTGTTTAAATAACTGCTGATACATATATGTGTGATAACTTTGCTCACTGTCTGCGTTTAAACCTACATACTCATCCAAATTAAATGTCACTATTTGATCTAGTTGCAAATGATTATGATTAATCAATGTTTTTAAATATTTGTAAACATCAGTCATAGTATTACCTGTAGCAAGACCTAATACTGAATCCAGTTTCATTTTTATTTGTTTTAACAGTTCAGTCGCAACATATTGACTTGCAAGCTGTCTATTCTCTAAATTTAAAATATACATATACTCACCAATCACTTTCTAATTTCTGTATATTACCTTTGTTTAATGATAAATTGAAAATTTTTTTATTACGCTTGTTCACTGTCTAGTAACTCTTCTACTTCATTTTTTATCGTTGTGACATGTGGTCCATAAACAATTTGTACACCATTACCTTTTTGGATGATACCTCTAGCTTCGGTAGAATTCAGCAGTTGCTTATTGATTGGAGCGTCTGACTTTAATGTCACTCTTAGCCTTGTAGCACAACAATCGACAATTTCTATATTTTCTTTGCCACCTAAACCCTCGATAATTGTTTTAGCACGTTCTGTCGCTTCAACAGTTTCTGTAGTTGTTTCCGCTTCTCTACCAGGTGTTTTAAAGTTGAATTTGTTAATTAAAAATCTGAAAATAATATAATATAAAATAAACCAAACGATGCCAATCGGTATTACCCATAAGAAGTTCGTCTTAGCATTACCTTGCAAAACGCCGAATAATAAAAAGTCTATAAAGCCACCACTGAATGTTTGACCTATCGTAATATTAAATACGTCTGCCATCATAAACGCTAAACCATCTAAAAATGCATGTATCACATATAAAATTGGTGCAACAAATAAAAAACTAAACTCTAACGGTTCTGTAATACCTGTTAAAAATGAAGTTAATGCTGCAGATAACATTAGCCCACCCACGACTTTTTTATGTTGCGGTTTCGCAGTATGATAAATTGCTAAAGCTGCACCACATAGTCCAAACATCATTGTAATAAAACGACCTGACATATAACGCGAAACACCTGAATAGTATTTCGTTACGTCTGGATCACCAAGTTGAGCAAAGAAAATATTTTGAGTGCCTTGAACAAGATGACCTTTAACTTCTAACGAGCCACCTAATGCAGTTTGCCAAAACGGTAAATAGAAAATGTGATGTAAACCAAATGGCCCCAATAGCCTTAATATAAATCCAAAGAAAAAAGTACCAATGACACCAGTTTTATCTACGATACCTCCTACACCAAATATCCACCCCTGTACTGTTGGCCAAATAAAGAACATGATAACCCCGAGTATGATTGCAGAGATTGCTGTAATAATTGGAACAAAACGAGATCCTCCAAAAAATCCTAAATATGATGGAAGAGAAATCTTGTGATATTTATTATGTAAAAGCGCCATCATAACTCCTGTGATAATCCCACCAAACACGCCCGTTTCTACTGTTTGAATTCCTAGAACCATACTTTGTCCTTCTTCTGCTAAATTGCCTTTTGCTAACGTATCTGTAATGATTAGCAATCCATTCATCGAAGCATTCATAATAAGGAATCCTAACATTGCTGCTAATCCTGCAGTACCTTTATCACTTCTAGCTAATCCAATTGCAACACCTATGGCAAAAATTACTGGTAAATTTTGAAATACAATATTACCAGCTGATGACATAAGAACAAATATATTTTGCAATAAGTTAATATCCAACACGGGATATGCTTTGATTGTATTCGGATTACTTAATGCGCCACCGATTCCCAACAACAATCCAGCTGCCGGTAATATAGCGATAGGTAACATAAATGATTTACCAAATTGTTGTGCCTTTTCAAACAATTTACTCATAGTCATTAACCTCCTAATTATCATAAATATACAATTAAAGAAAATATTAATCAATATAAAATACCATTATGAAAAACTTTTTCATAATGGTGATATATGTATTCTTTTTTAATGAAAAAAAACTCACAAAGCCACGTTACTTTGTGAGTTTCTTTATTTATTCAATTAAGATATGTGTTAAAAAATATCCCCTAATGTTCCTGCCATAATTGCTTTAATTGAATGTAATCTATTTTCCGCTTGCTCAAATATAACAGCATGTTCACCTTTAAATACATCATCTGTTATCTCCATTTCAGTTAAACCATAAGTCTTATAGATTTGTTGTCCCACCTTTGTATGCACATCATGGAAGGCGGGCAAACAATGTAATACAATAACATCTGGATTCATTGTATTGACAAGCATAGCTTCATTAATTTGATATGGAAGTAATTTTTCAATACGTTGTGTTTGAACTGATTCATCTTCTCCCATTGAAAACCAGACATCTGTATATATTGCATCTGCTTTATAAACTGCTTGTTGAATATTATCTGTAATTAAAATATTACTGTGCGATAGTGTTGCATAATTTTTAGCAAGTTGCTGAATATCTTGATCAGGCTGTAGCGATTGAGGGGCTGCAATATGAATATTCATACCTAATATTGCGCCGGTAACCAATAAATCATGTGCTACGTTATTTCTTGCATCACCAACATAAGTCAATGTTTTGCCTTGTAATGTGCCTAGGTGTTCTTTTAAAGTATAAAAATCTGCAATCATTTGAGTAGGATGCCATTCGTTTGTTAAACCATTCCATACTGGAACTTCGGCATGTTGCGCTATACTTTCCACATCTTTTTGATAAAAACCTCTAAATTCAATACCATCATACATACTCCCTAATACTTTTGCTGTATCTTCTGTCGATTCTTTGACACCTAGATGAATTTCACCTTGACCAAAATAATCTGGAAAGGCACCTAAATCATTTGCTGCTACACTGAATGCTGAACGTGTTCTTGTAGATGGTTTTTCAAATAATAAAGCAATATTCTTACCTTTAAGATAAGGATGAGGAATGCCTCGCTTTTTCTTTTCTTTTAATTCTCCAGTAAAGTCAATCAAAGTGACTAGTTCATCTGAAGTAAAGTCACTCGTTTTCAAAAAGCTCTTACCTTTTAACAATGCTAGTTTTTTTAAATCTGTTGTGTACGCCCCAATTTCATCACTCCAATATATTTATAAGATTTATATACATATTAAACTTAAATAGAGTTATTTTCAAGTATAAATATACTATTTATTGTATATTTATAAAATGTTTGATTATTTTACTAGTTTTGAAGTATAACCTACGTTAAATGTATATTTCCATACAATCACGATCTTATTTGCAACAGTCAAGCAAGTAAGATGTCTGACAATAAACACCGTGGCAATGATTTAACTAAGTTGTGCTTTCCTACACAATATTTTAATAATATATAGTAAATTGAACATGTAACCACTAGCTCATGGAGGTGAACATACATGTTAGATTTACTATTTGCCACTATTAAGCAAATTGCTGCTCATTTTGTTTCAGGTGGTTTCCAAGAAAAATAATTATATTTATCCCACGTCATCTCAAAATCATTGCATAATCATCCCTTAAAATGAATACAAAAACGGGCAAACAATATCAAAATCCCTCATTTTGAAACTGTTCGCCCGTTTACTATTATTTATTAATCGTTAGCTGAAGCTATTAAAAAAATCATCCATTAAGCCATATCCTAACTTTTTTATAGCTACTATAATAGATTATTTACTGTATGATACAAAATTTTTAGACTTTCTACGTTCCCTTTCCTCAGGTGTCTTTAAGAAACGTGTCATAATTGCACTAGCAACATATAATCCAAATATTAAGTACATCATGCCTTTAACACCAATACTATCATAAAACAATGCCACTAACCCTGGTCCTGCAAATACACAAAGACCAGCGCCTAAATTTAATATTGCCATTGCTGGTCCTTTATCACCATCATGAACTAAAGAAGGGACAAGTGCAGAAATAGGGACAAAGCCTGCTAAACACATCCCCCATAGAAATCCTACCGTACCCACAATAAAAACATTACCTGTAAATAACTCTGGCACAAAATATAGTCCTAACGTAAATATCGCACATCCAACACCACCAATATAAGAAATCGTATTTTTCCAGCCAATTTTATCGCTCAACGCACCAAATATTAGATTGAATATAATATTAGCAATAAAAATTGTTCCCCAAATATTTAACCAAGTTGTAGTAGCAATACCTTTGGAAGCTAAATAAATCGGCAAAAATAATGGAAAAGCATATTGTGCCGCCTGGTTTATGATTCTAACAACACAGGCCACTGCCACACGCGGTTCTCTTTTTAGTATCGTTATACCTGCAAGCACCTCACTAAAGTGTTCTTTAAATCCGTGCCCTTTTTCTTCAATCATAAACTGGTCTCTATTTACAAATACTGCTAAAAATGTTCCTATTAACACCCAAATAATCGCTGTCCACAATGTAAAGAAGTGTCCAAATAGTTGAATCGCAAACGAAGAATAAAATGATCCTAGGACACTAAGCCCTCCTGTAAACACAAACCAAAACCATCCTACTGCAGCACCTAAACGCTTTTGCGGAGAACGATAAGCAACCCAAACCAAAAAAGAATAAGCAAACAAAGGATAGCCAAACCCTCTTATTGCATATGACGGAATCATGATATTATAGTTCATCGTTGGGATTGCCAAACCAACAAATATTGCATGACCGATTATATATAACCCTGTTCCTAACAGCATCACTTTTCTTGGACCGATAATTTCTACCAAGACACCTGATAACCAAGAACCAATAGCTATCGTTACACCATAGCAAGTGGTCAAAATCGCAGTTTGTTGCACGGATAGACCATGATCATGTAAATAAGGACTAATCCATGCCAGCTCTAAACCGTCTCCCATCATAAATATTAATACACCAACATATCCCCAAAATAACGTTGGAGGCATTCCCATTTTAGTTAATTTATCACTCATATTACGCACCCCTTATAAATCAATCGTTGATATTAAGATTAATTTAAATATTTTCTTGCAATTTTTGTAATCATTTTTGTAAATGCTTTCAAATATTATCATTATATTATTATATTTTTTCTAATAACGCAAATTTATTTTCATTTATTTTCGTTTTAAGATATAAATAAGTAAAACCGAAAATACAGCTTATTAAAATCAACGAAAAATATTTGTATACGATTTAAATTGTTTATATGAAAAATTCATTTTTTATACATGATTGAAAATTCATTTGTAAACGTTTACAATGAGAGTTGTTTAAACATCATATGACTAGATGATTATTAAATTTTTATGAGGGAGTTTTATATAAAATGATGTTATTAGTCGCTTTCAGTGCAGTAATCGTACCTTTTTTATTTCTCGTACTCTTACGTATGTCAGCTTTAAAAGGGATGATTATTAGCGCTATCGTTGTAACAGTTTTGGGGATTTTTGTATGGGGGATGCAAGGTAATGTCGTTATAGCTTCAATACTTCAAGGTACGCACAAAACATTAACGATACTTTATATTTTATTCGGTGCGCTCGTGTTACTTAATACATTACGCCAAACGGGTGCAGTAAACCGTATCAATGCAGGATTTAAGAAAATTTCACCAGATATGCGTGTCCAAGTCATCATTGTCGCTTTCTTATTTGGTTCACTTATTGAAGGCGCTTCAGGATTTGGTACACCTGCAATGGTTACAGCACCTTTATTAGTTGCTTTAGGTTTTAGACCTATGATAGCTGTTGTTACAGCTTTAATTGCCGATAGTATTGCAGTGTCTTTCGGAGCAGTAGGCACGCCAGTTATTGTTGGATTAAGTACTTTAAAAGAAGCAAATCAATCCTTTTTCCATTCGACAGCTGAGCAAATAACTATATTAGATTTATTGAGTGGTATTTTCATACCTATCATTGTTATCTCTACGATGATTATTTTCTTTGGGAAAAATAAAAAGTTAAAATCCATTATTGAAATGCTACCATGGCTAGCATTAATAGGAATTGTATATGCCGTATCTGCCTTTGTATATGCACATGTTTTCGGCGCAGAATTTGTTGCTATATTAGGCTCATTAACTGGTTTAGTAGTTGCCGTCTTAACTGCAAGTAAAGGTTGGTTGTTACCTAAAACAGTGTGGACAGATGGCTTAGATAAAACATACGAAGCAGATAGTACAGAACATTCTATGAGTTCACTAACTGCTTGGGCACCTTATGTAATGGTTGTTATCTTACTTTTATTAACGAGAACGGTTCCAAGTGTTGAATATTTCACCACACATGTTCTTGATTTTTCTTGGAATAATATTTTAAATTTCTCTGAAATATCATCTGAATGGCAATTTCTTTATTCACCTGGGACAATTTTATTATTATCAGCAATTTTCGCCATTATAATTCAAAGAAAATCTATTAAGGATTTAGGTAATGCAAGTATCACATCCTTATCAACAATAAAAATTACTGGTATTACACTAATTGCCACACTCGCAATGGTGCATGTTTTTATCAACTCAGGTATCAATGCGCATGATTTAATAAGTATGCCAGAATATATCGCCAAAAATATGGCTAATACTTTAGGTCCTGTATGGCTATTCGTAGCACCATTCTTAGGTGCTTTAGGTTCGTTTATTACAGGTAGTGCTACTGTATCAACGTTGACTTTCTCACCTATTCAATTAAACATTGCTAACTCTATTGGTGCAGATCCATTTATTGTATTAGCTGCACAAATCATTGGTGCAGCTGCCGGTAACATGATCTGTGTGCATAATGTGGTCGCAGTTTGTGCGGTAGTTAATATGCCTGGTAAAGAAGGTAGTGTCATAAGAAAAACATTAGGCCCTGCACTTCTGTATTGTATTCTAGTTGGGATTAGCGCGTATATTATCTCATTATTTTTCGCTTAGTCTATGCAAGTCTGAGATACAAATATCTTGAACTTAAAAACGAAGTGAGATATTCAAATTTAATTGATCTAAAATCACTTCGTCATCGCACAGCGATAAGAAAAAAGGCTGAGACAAATTGAATTGTCTCAGCCTTTTTATGAAGTTTTATAAATCACTATATTATCATACCAATATATTAACTCCGTTCTGTTTTGCTGCAATATAACTTTTATGATTAAAAAGCAATCATGACTTTTGAAGATAATTTTGAATTTGCTGCTATTGCAAAGGCTTCTTTATATTTTCCAACATTATATATTTGTGTTACAACATTACCTAAACTGTCATTTTTTTCTAATACTTTTAATGCCTCTTCTATTTCACTATTAAACCTATAACAACCACGATAAGTAGCTTGTTTAATATTAATAGGACTTAAATTTATCGGCGCATCCTTATCTTGTAAATTGCCAACTTGAATAATAATTCCACCAATATTTACTGCTTTAAATGCGGTTGATATCGCTGGTGTTGCACCTGAACATTCTAAAACAACATCAAATTGATCTTCAGGCACTTCATGTTCCATTATATTTAATATTTGTATATCTCCCATATCTTTCGCACGCGATAATGGTTCTGCTAACATATCTGTAATTGTGACACTATCAGCACCTAGTGTATACGCAGCCCCTGCAGCAAGTAAGCCAATGGGACCTGCCCCAGAAACAAGTACAGATTTACCTTTGACTCCGCCAGCTAAATTAATTGCATGCATTCCCACACTAAGTGGTTCAGCTAATGCACCTAGCTTTAGTGATACATTTTTCGGTAAGGCTATAATTTGAGATTTATCTACTAACATTTTTTCAACCATAGCTCCCTGTTTATGAGGTAAATACCTAGCTGATCCTAAATATGAACCATTTGGCCAAATTTCAGGGTTGTTAGGCAATCTATCAATTTTCTCACCATATGTGGCAGGGTGCACAGTTACTTCGGTTCCTTTTGATAAGGTTGCACCTTGATACACCATCTCTTCAAGTAATATACCACTGAGTTCATGGCCTGGTATTAATGGCTCACGTATCACTGCAGCTCCACTAGTACCATCTGCTAAATAATGTAAGTCAGATCCACAAATACCTACATATTTTACTTCAATTAACACTTTAGATTCATCATTATGACTTTGAATATTTTCAACTTCTTTTAGTTCGATATCTTCTTTACCATTAATATATACTGCTTTCATAATTAATGATACTCCTTCCATCTTATACAATTATATTTAATATTAATACAAATGCTAACCCACAAACGGAAATCGCAGTTTCTAATACTGACCATGTTAAAAATGTTTCTTTCACTGTTAATCCAAAATATTCTTTAAAAATCCAAAATCCTGTATCGTTAACATGTGAAAAAATAATACTTCCTGAACCAATTGCAAGTGTTACTAATGCTAAATTTGTATCTGTTGCTTGTAGTAGTGGCAGCACTATACCAGTTGTAGAAATGGCTGCTACTGTAGCTGAACCTTGTGCAATACGTAGCAAAGATGAAACAATCCAAGCTAATAATATTGGAGACATACTTGAACCAACAAACATATGCTCAATTGTCTTGCCGACACCACCATCTATTAAGATTTCTTTAAATGAACCACCTGCACCTAAAATCAGTATCATCATACCTATCGGAATAATTGCAGAAGAAGCACTGTCCATTACTTGCTTCATTGTTCTTCTTCGACGCATACCCATAGAATATATTGCGAATAATAGTGAGATTAACATTGCTACAGGTGCATTACCTATAAAATACACAATACTTTCAAATTGATTTGTAGCACCATCTTGATGTCCGGTAATCATTTGTACAATTGTCGAAAGCAACATTAATATTACAGGTAATAAAGCAGTAAAAACACTAATACCAAAACCCGGTTTATACTTATCGTTAATCGCAACTTCAGAAATGATATTTGACATGTCCACTTTTTTTGAAAAAGCACTTGGTGATAATTTAGGTAACAAATGCACTAAAAGACCACCTACAATCAAAACTGTAGGAATAGCAATAATAATTCCATATAATAATACTTCTCCTAAATTCGCGTTCAATTCTTTAGCAATAACCACTGGTCCTGGATGTGGTGGTAAAAAACCATGCGTTACTGATAATGCAATTGCCATTGGAATACCTATCTTCATATGTGATACGCCTAAACGCTTCGCAATCGTAAATGCTAATGGAATCAACAATACTAATCCCACTTCAAAAAACAATGCAATACCAATAATAAATGATGCTAAAATCATTGCCCATTTGATATATTTTTCCCCAAACTTATCAATAAGTGTGTCAGCAATACGATTCGCACCTCCACCATCAGCAATTAGTTTTCCTAAAATGGCACCTAAGCCAAATATAATAGCAACACTACCTAAAGTATTGCCCATCCCTTTTTCTACTGTTTCAATAATATTATCTAGTGGCATTCCCAAAATAATACCTGTAAAAATAGATGTAACGATTAAGGAAATAAAAGTACAATAATACCTAATACAACACCTATTAGTGGCCATAATTCCCCAAACACTGAAACACTCCCCTTCTTTTATTGACAATTTGTAAGCAATTCAACTTGTATTTTTATGTTTATTCCATATTATGAGATAATATATTGCATTAAGGAATTAATTTATATTATAATGATGTTATGAAAGCGTTGTCAATAAAATAAAGAAAACGTTGTTATTTCAGGAGGAAGATTATGTCAAATGTTCAATCACTTGATCGTGCACTAAATTTATTAGAGTTAATCTCAAAACATAGCCCAATATCATTAAATCAACTTGTGTCATTGAGTGGTCTTTCCAAGACAACGATACACCGTTTAGTACAATCTTTAATCGAAAATGACTATGTAAAGAAAGACCATTTAACACATCAATATGAGCTCTCCTATAAATTATTTCAACTTGGATACGCTAGTATACAAAATATTGATTATTTAAATATCGCTAAAAGTTTAATAAGTAAACTTGCAATTAATGTTGGCGAAACATGTCATTTAGTGTTAGAGGATAAAAATGAAGTTTTATATATTGAAAAATTCATACCTAATGAATCTCAACAGTCTATGTCTTCGAAAATTGGATTACGCTCGCCCATGTATTGTACAGCAGTAGGTAAAGTAATATTATCTACTTATAGCGATGATGCAATACACCAAATATGGCAAGCAACAACTGTTAAAGCTTACACAGAAAATACCATCACAAATTTTGATGATTTAATGGATGAAATAAAAGTAATTCGTCAAAAAGGCTATGCTGAGGATAAAGAAGAAAATGAGAAAGGGATATTTTGTGTTGGTGCTTATTTTGTGAACTTTAGAAATGAAGTTCAAGGTGCCATAAGTTTGTCTGTACCAACTTCCAAATTAGATAAAAAAGAATTTTTTATAGAACAATTAAAAGCAACTACTCATTCTATTTCTAAAAATTTGGGCCATATTGTTACTTAATGCGTATTATTTCATATAAAATTCTTATTATTATCATATTGATTATTATTTTGATAAAGTACAAGTAAATTATTTCTTATATTTATATGATAAACATGAGGATTAGGTGGGTTTGTTTATGAAAATTGAAAACATTAAATTATTCACTTCAGAATTTGAAAAGACATTCCAATTTTATGAAGAAATTTTAGAATGTCCAGTTTGGATGATTGGCCAAGAGGCTTTTACAGTTAAAATTGGAGAGACGCATTTGTGTTTTCAACAAGCAAACGACGATGTCCAACCATTTTATCACTTTGCGATTGACATTCCATACAACCATTTCTACGACATGAAACAACATTATCAAAATATTTTATTTCTATTGATGGAGGATGGTCAGCATACGACGTATTTCGAATCTTTTGTTGCACATTCATTTTACTTTCAAGATCCTTCTGGAAACGTCGTGGAACTCATTGCACGCATTTCTAATATAACTGATGAACCTGAATTTTCAAGAATTAGTGAGATTGGATTCGTATGTAATGAAACGAAGGAAGTCTTTGAAGCATTGTCGAAATTTCATTTAAATACATATGAAAAGCAACCCTTTGCACCACATGATTTAAACTTTATCGGCGATCATTATGATGACAGTTTTATTTTACTGACACCGGAAGATAATAAATGGCTGTTCTCTGACCAGTTTTCCGAATCTCATCCCATGTGCATTCAAACAAATGAATTTAAGTTAAGCATGGATAACCAAGCCAAATGGCACTTAAATAAACTTTAAATCTAAAAATAATGAGCACACAATATCAATTTAGCAAGTTTTGATACTGTGTGCTCATTTTTTATTAATATCGTTTTATAACGTCATATTCTAAGCTTATCGTATATTTTGATCTTAACAGTTTTACAATCAAATTTACTCTTTAACTTGTGACTTATCGCTGACAAATTTCTTTAAAGTTTTATTTAAACCATCTTTTGCTTCTTGGTCATAACCATAACTACCATCTTCATTTTGTGTGATGTGCTTATCTAATATAAATCTGCCTTTATGAATAGTATCTGCACCTAGTTCTTTGATAACTGGATCAAGACTATATTGGATTGCCAGCACATGTGCAAACGTGCCTCCTAAAGCTAATGGTAGTACCGTTTTACCTGTAAATGCCCCTCGTGGTAACAAGTCTAAGTACGTTTTCACTATACCTGAGTAGGCAGCTTTAAATACTGGAGATACTATAATAACACCATCCGCATCTTCAATCGTTTTATGCGTATCATTTATCGATTCATTAGAAAAATCTGCAGTAATTAAAGCCTCAGCATCTAATTGATGTACATGTATGACATTTGTCTCGATGCCCTCAGCATTCAAATATGATTCCGCGTAATCTATAATACCCGTGAGTCTTGATTTTAGTTTATTGCCTCCAGCAATAATTGCTACTTTGGCCAATATGATAATCCCCTTTCTATATAAAATTTTTCATATATACTTTCGATATTTACACGCTTATCTATTTATAAATATATGAAAAAATAAGATCCATTGGAACCAATTTCCACTTCTTTAGCGTATCATCAAATATAGGTAAAATCATAGGAAATGATTTGAATTATCGCAATTATTATTGTATCAATAATTTTATATATTAAATTTATGACATCGATTAGGCATTTCCTTGGAAATAATTATATTTTCATTTACCACTTTATGTTGATTATTATCTAAATCCATTGATAACTTATCATTTATGCTACTGCTTCAAAAGCTATGACCTTTTAATTCACCTGTTAATGCATTTTTTTAATTTCTTAACACATTATTAATTCTAAACATCATAAACGATTGAGTGTAATAGTACAAAATCAGTTTTTTTGTTTCAATTCTAAAAAGTATTACAATATAAATAATTTTATTATATTCTTTTTTTAAAAATCGTTTCACTTTAAAAACCTTTTTTTCTAGATGTATACTTAATTTAGACATACAAAGGAGTGATACACAATAAGTACATTTTCTAATGAAGAAAAAGTACAAATCTTATCAGATATTGTAGCGATTGAGACAGTAAATGATAATGAGCTTGAAGTTTGTAATTATTTACAGAAACTATTTTCTAACTACGGAATTGAATCAAAAATTCAAAAAATTGATGAACGACGTGCTAACCTCATTGCTGAAATCGGTGAAGGCAAGCCGGTAATCGGTATCTCAGGTCATATGGACGTTGTTTCTGCAGGTAATAAATCTCAATGGACATACGATCCATTTTCGCTTACTGAGGATGATGGATTTTTATATGGTCGTGGCGCAGCAGATATGAAGTCAGGACTTGCTGCGTTAGCAATTGCACTTATTGATATTAAATCTTCTCAAGCACTGCAACATGGTCGTATTAGATTTTTAGCAACTAGTGGTGAGGAAATGGAGCAACTTGGTTCTCAAACTTTGTACGAACAGGGTTATATGGATGACGTTAATGCATTACTTATAGCAGAACCTTGCCAAGATATCATGGTGTATGCACATAAAGGTTCAATGGATTATCGTATTACTTCCTACGGTAAATCAGCACATAGCTCTATGCCAGTAATGGGCACTAATGCCATAAAACCATTAATCTCATTTATACAAGATATTGATGACGCCTATGCTAGAATTTCAAAAGAAGTTCAGGGAAAAGCGTTAGATTTCACAAAATTCATTGAAAGAATTAAGCCATCATTGCCTGCAACAACAGCACTTGAAGACGTAGAATCTGCACTTCAAGGTTTAGTTATTAGCAATACATTAATTAACGGTGGGGTACAGGTGAACTCTGTTCCTGAAGAGGCAGATGCAGATTTTAATATTCGTACAATTCCAGAATATGATAATGAACAAGTAAAAACGTTATTCTCAAACACAATTCAAAACCATAATGATAAAGGCGCAAATTTATCAAGCGACCTATACTTAGACCTAGATCCAGTACTCACTACTGGTGATAACAGCTTAATTAATACTGCTCAGAATATAGCTAAATCTCTATTTGACAAGGACTTTATCGCTTCTCCAATCGGTGGCGTTACTGATGCTTCAAACTTATTAAAAAATAAAGATGAAACTTTCCCATTCTTAGTATTTGGTCCAGGTATTAAACCACATCAAATTGATGAATGTGTAGAAAAAGACATGTATTTAAAATTCATTGATTTTTACAGTGAACTTTTAACAACTTATTCTAAAAAGCTTTAGTTTTAATTAAATTAACTTCAGCCATTTAAAAAAGCTCAGACACACTATGTTCTGAGCTTTTTTATAACATCGTGATAAGGTAAACGTGTGTACATACTGTTAAAACCTTGTCCTGACAATAGTGGAACAAAACAACACATTTAAAAATTTGTTATTTACGCTTTTGTACATTGTTACTTGCAAATTGTAGTACCTACATTATGGCCATGTTGCATTTTTTGAATAATGTGCGCTTCATTTCCTGCTGCAATAACTACTTTTTGACATCCCTTTTCTATTGCTTTAACAGCATCTTGGACTTTAGGTATCATACCACCATATATTAATTTTTGTTCAATATATGTTTCGATGTTTTTCGCATTTAATGACGGTTGTACTTTTTCGTTGATTAAAACACCCGGAATGTCGCTTAATAAATAAATTGGTGCATGTAAAGCTTGCGCAATTTTATACGCAAGCGTATCGGCATTAATATTATATACCTGGTGCGTCATTTGATTTACACCTATAGATGCGATGACTGGTAGAAAGGATTGAGTTAAAGTTGCGATAACACTTGTATCTATATGAATAGGTTCGCCAACAAAACCATATTTTAAACCTAATGGTTTAATATCAAATAATTGCGCATCTATGCCATTCATGCCGATACTTTGAACACCAAATTGATTGATTTTATTGACTAAACTAGGATTCACTTGTCCAATTAATGTTTGAGTCGTAACAGAAAGTACTTCGTGGGTAGTAACTCTCAGACCATCTTTAAATTCTGTTGCTACTTCTTGTAATTCCAAAGATTGATTTATAAAAAGCCCACCTCCGTGGACGATTAATGGTTTATAACCTTGCTTTTTTAATGCAACAATATCTTCAATTATCGAATCATGCATATTCGTCAAAGTGCTCCCGCCTATTTTAATTACAATGTAATCCATATCAAACACCTCTTAAGTTCTATACGACGCATTTATGCGCACGTATTCATATGATAAGTCGCAGCCATAAGCGGTAGCTTCCCCATCTCCATCACCTACAGTAGCTTCTATAATGATATTGTCTGCTTCCAATTGTTTTTTTAAATAAGCTTCATCAAATGCCACTGACATGCCTGCTTTAACCACAGCAACTTGGCAAAATGCTACGTTTGTCGCATGAGGATTTATATGTTTTGATGCGTAACCCATCGCTGTTACAATTCTTCCAAAATTTGCATCTTCACCATGAATTGCTGTTTTAACTAAATTAGATGAAACAATACTTTTCGCCATTTTTCTTGCCTCATGGATATCTATTGCCCCTTTAACTCTAGCTGTCACCAATTTAGTCGCACCTTCGCCATCTTTTGCAATCGACTGAGCCAAATAACGTGCAACATAATTGATGGCGTAAACAAATTTTTGCCATTCAGGATGATTTTCATCTAGCCAATGATGATCAACTTGACCATTTGCCATACATAGAACCATGTCATTCGTGCTAGAGTCACCATCTACAGTTATCATATTAAATGAGTGATCTGTAATTTGTTTTAAACATTCATTCAATGGCTCACTACCAACTTTTGCATCTGTCGTTATAAAACCAAGCATGGTTGCCATATTGGGATGTATCATCCCAGAACCTTTTGCTGTACCACCTATTGTCACTATTTGGTTGTCTATATTTAATTTTACAGACACATGTTTCGTTGTCGTATCTGTCGTTAAAATCGATTGATTAAAATAGTCACTCTGGTTAAACGCATCGTGTAAAACATGATCGACGCCACGTTTCATTTTATCCATAGGCAAAAATGAGCCAATGACACCTGTCGAAGCAATACCAACATGATGTGGTTCTATGTTTAATCGTTCAGCCACCCAACTTTGTGTATCTTTCGCATCTTGTATACCTCTATCTCCAGTACATGAATTCGCATTTGCTGAATTAACTACAATTGCCTGCAATGTTTGATCGATGTTGATACTATCTTCAGTTACTTTAAGTGGTGCTGCTTTAAAACGATTAAGCGTATATACACCTGCTGCAGTCGCTTTTGTCGTAGAGTAAATCCATCCAAAGTCTTTTTTCTTTCTTCTTAGGCCAGCATGAAATCCACCAGCCATATACCCCAATGGCGATCCAACGTCACCATTGATATCTACAGTGATTTGATTGAATGTATCTATCGTTTCAATATCTTTCATCTCATCTCTCCTTTCGCATTTCATTAAGGATAAATTGGTAGCTGATTCAGACCAGTTGTCTCGTCTAAGTCATAAAGTAAATTTAAATTTTGGATTGCTTGACCACTCGCACCTTTAACTAAGTTATCTATAACTGATACGATAATAGCCCATTGATTTTTTTCATCTACATACAGACCTATATCGCAAAAATTACTACCATACACTTCTTTTGTTCTGGGGTATTCTCCCAAGTCTCTAATTCTTATAAATGGTTTCTGTTCATAATAATTTTTATAAATGTCATGTAAATGCTCTGCTGTCATATATTCGTTTAACTTCACATAAATTGTAGATAAAATACCTCTTGTCATCGGTACTAAATGTGGTGTGAACATCACGTTACACTTTGTTCTTGCAATTTTAGATATATACTGTTCTATCTCTGGTTTATGTTTGTGGTTTCCAATTGCATAGGCACTAAAATTTTCATTCATTTCAGCGTAATGAAGGTGTTGTGCTAATGCACGTCCTGCTCCTGAAACACCTGTTTTTGAATCAATAATAATTGAATGAACATCGATTGCATTTTGAGCAATCAGAGGGTGTAACGCCAATAAAATAGAAGTAGGAAAACAACCAGGATTCGCTATCAACTTTGTGCGTTGTGAATCTATTTCACTCCACTCCGCAATACTATAAAGGGCCGAATCTAAAAAATCTTGTTCTGCTGCTGCTTCACCATAATATGTTTGATATAGGTTTCTATCTGTCAGTCTAAAATCTCCTGATAAGTCAATCACTTTAACACCATTATTAATTAAATTTGGCACTAAATGTTTGCTGACATTTGAAGGTGTTGCAAAAAATATAACATCACAAGACGTCGCTTGTTCATTTAATTCAGTATAGTTAAGTGCGATATGGTTTAAATGTGGAAATGTTTTACTGATCGGTTCATCAATCTTAGAATGCGAAAATACATATTTAATTATGACGTTAGGATGATGTTGTAATAAGCGTATAAGTTCTACAGCACCATAACCACTTCCACCTACTATTCCAACTGTAATCATCTTCCTCATTCCTTTCTGAATATTCGGAATTTTTAATGTGCTTTTTTATTTTTTTCAAGTACTTCTTTAATCACATCAGCAATTTGATTAATCTCATTTTCATTAATGACTAACGGTGGTGCAATTCTAATAACATTGCCCTGTGTTTCCTTACACAACACGCCTTTTTCTATCATTTCTAAACAATATGGCTGTGCTTGTTCTGTTAATTCAATACCAATAAATAACCCTCTCCCTCTGACATCATCAATAATTGGACTATCGATAAGTTGTAATTGATTCAACAGTATTTGGCCTAACTCAGCTGAATGTTCAATTAAATTTTCATCTAATAAAACATCTATGGATGCTATCGATACTGCGCAAGCAAGTGGATTACCACCAAATGTAGAACCATGCGTGCCTGGTGTTAAAACATTCATGATTGTTTCATTTGCTAATATAGCTGAAATAGGATAAAGTCCGCCGCCCAATGATTTACCGAGTAAATAAATATCAGGCTCTACGCCTTCCCATTCCATAGCAAACATCTTGCCTGTCCTACCTAGTCCAACCTGTATTTCATCGGCAATGAATAAAATATTATGTTGATTACATAAATGACGTACTTCTTGAATAAAATAGTCTGGATGAATATTCACGCCACCTTCACCTTGAATCGGTTCTAAAATAATGGCCGATGTATTATCATTAATCAATCGTTTTAAATGTTCAATATCTCCAAATTCTATATAATTAATATTTTCTAACAATGGACCAAATCCTTTTTTGTAACTATCTTGTGCAGATAAAGATAAAGACCCTAATGTACGACCATGAAAGTTACCTTTCATAGCAATGATTTCACTTTCATTTTCTTTAATACCTTTGACATCTGAACCCCATTTTCGTGCAATTTTAATTGCTGTTTCCACAGCTTCAGTCCCAGTATTCATAGGTAGTACTTTGTCTTTGTTTGCTAACTTGCAAATTTTTTCTTCCCATTGTCCTAAGTTATCACTATATAATGCACGTGATACCAAAGTTATTTGCTCGCTTTGTGCTTGAAATGCTTCAATAATTTTCGGATGACAATGTCCTTGATTGACCACTGAAAAGCCAGCTATACAATCAATATAACGCTTACCTTCAACATCCCATACATGAGCACCTTTACCTTTTTTTAATGCTAATTTCAAGGGGCTATAATTATTTGAACTATATTGATCTGTTAATTCGAATAACGTATTCATTAAATACACCAGCCTTATTATTATTCTATTATTTGTATTAATATTCATGAATATTACACTTTTAAATATAATAAGTCAAAGGTTTATTTAAATAATTTTTTATAAAAATATTTAAAAAGGCTTTAAAATAAGCAAAAAGCATCTATCAAAATTATAAAAATTTCAATAGATGCACATAAATCATTGTATACAATTTGCATATCATCATTTAAGATTTAAGATAATATCCATACCTACCATTCAAATCATACATTCAATCGTTTTAACAATTGTGGTAAAAGATATATTTAAGTAAAACGCCATATTAAATAACTAAAAAGAGATATAGAGTAGAAAAAATCACCATTTTTCATTCCGCTCATACTATCGTTGCTTTACATAAATAGATCCATGATTAATACAATAACCAAACCAACAATAGAAGATGTAAATAACAAAAGACCCCAGGTTTTAAATGTATCTTTAATCGTTATATTAAAATATTCTTTAAATAACCAAAATGATGCGTCATTCACATGTGTAATTGTATTACTACCAGCAGCAGTTGCTAGAACCATCAATACTGGATTAACATTAAATGTAGGAATTAAAGGCCCTACAATTCCAGCTGCAGTTATTGCTGACACCACGCCTTGTCCTGTAGCAATACGTATAAGTGCTGTAATTAACCACGCCATGATTAGGGGTGAAATATTTGTATTTTGCATAATTCCCGCAATATAATCGCCTACATTTGCTTTTAAAATAATTTCTTTAAATGCACCACCAGCACCTACGATAAATATAATCGTTGCCACACCTTTCAAGCCACTTTCGAAAGATTTCATCAATTCATCCATCTTTTTACCTTTTCTCAATCCAAAGACAACAATTGATGTAAGAATTGCGATTATAAGACTAATTTCTGCACTCCCAAAAAATGATACAATTTCATGCCATAAAGTGTCTTTCGTTAGAAACATACTTAATATTGTTGAAAGTGAAATTAAAATCGCAGGAATGAGTGGTATTAATAAACTCATCCCAAAATTAGGCATTTCTCTTTCACTAAACGCTTTATTTTTCTGCAACAACGGTGGCACAGGGTAATTCAAATTTTTCATAACTTTCGGTAAAAGGATACCAGCAATCATTACACCAGGTATAAAGACGATGATTCCCAAGATATATACCTTCCCCATATCAGCATGATAGGCGTCTACCAATGCAGTCGGACCTGCCTGAGGTGGAAATAAACTATGAGATAGTGTCGTTGCAGCTACCATAGTAATAGCCAATTTCATAAATGGTGTTTTAGCTTCTATAGCAATACTAATCACTAAAGGAGCTAAAATCATAAAAGCCACTTCGTAAAATACAGAAATACCAAAGACAGCACCAATAATAATCAATGCCCAATGCACATGCTTTGCACCGAATTTATCAATTAACGTGGTAACTATTCGTTGAGCTGCTCCAAAATCAACCATTAACTTACCTAAAATTGCACCAAATCCTATAATTAGTGCAAGACTACCTAACGTTGAACCTAATCCATCTTTAATTGTATCTAAGATTACCATTGGCTTCATACCGTTCAGTAAGCCAACAGCAATAGCTGCAAAAATCAAAGAAAAAATACTGTTAATCTTTAATTTAATATTTAAAAATAATAGCAATGCTACGCCAATAATAAGTGATATTATCGGTAAATTTTCACTCACAAATGACAATTTAAGTCCCCCAGTCAAAATCGATTTTATGAAAGCGAATTCACAAACTAACATTATACACCTTTTCTCCTTTAATAACAACGTTGTTATTTTGTGGTTTTAAGATTTCTTAAAAATAAAAAAGCACAGACAAAATAAATGATTGACATTCACTTTGTAAGTACTTTTTAAATATAAGTAAACAAATGATTTAGAAACTTAAAGTTAATTATGATAACGCTCAAATTGCCATTGTTTGTCTGATAATACTTTTTTATAAAACGGATCGACGCCTATGACTTTAATACAATCAGCCAGTGCCTCTACCTCATCTAAATGATGTGTCGTCAATATGATCAAACAATTTCGCTTCATTTGATTGAGTAAGTGATGGATATCAAACCTTGATTTTAAGTCTATGCCTACCGTTGGTTCATCTAGTATCAGAACTCGTGGATGATTCAGTAAACCTATTAATACATTCACTTTACGCTTCGTCCCCCCAGATAGACGAGAAACAGTAACATCTAAATCTTTGATGTTTAATTGTTCCATGTATTTTGTAATTAACGCATCAGATATTGGATGTTTACATAATGCTTTAAAACAATTAACGTTTTCAGCAACAGTCATATGCTCAAATAATGCAATATCTTGTGGTACATATCCAATCATTGCTTGTAATTGTTTTTTAGACAATTTTTTCCCAAAGTACGTAATTTCCCCTTGATTAGGTTGTTCTAACCCCGCAAGCATTCTTAATAGTGTCGACTTTCCAGCACCATTTTCACCTAATAGCACAGTTAATTGTTGGTTTTCAAAAGTCATATTCAGAGATTGAAAAATTGTTTTATTATGATATCGTTTCTGCACATGTTTTAAAGTTATCATCCCATCCCTCCTAAATTTGTATAAGGATATAAATCACGCTTATGACAAGCGCATATATAAACGTCATAAATAACCTATGACTAAGTGTATTAATTTTAAATAATAAAAAAGCAACACCGGCTTCAAATAATACAATAATAAACAGTGATTTTAAATAAAATATCCATGTTAATGATTGATGAAACAATAATGCACTTATGATTAATATCATTAACAATAGCATCGTATGTATCAGTATGTAAGTAAGATACAATTTCACCTGACTATATTGAACTAAAAAAATTCTTCTCAAAGGCCCATTCTGTTTTAATCTTTGGTGCAAAATAATTTGCACACTGCTCATACTCAACAATATCGCAAAAACAACACTCAATGAAATAGAAGTATCTGAATGTGACTTTACAAAATAATGTACAATTTGAGATTGAGGTGTCTTATCATTCAATATTTTATTTACTGTGTTCAAAGATGTACGATCACCATTATCATCTAAATGACTTTTAACGATATTAGGTATCTGTTGTTCATATAATGACATGCTTATGATTTCTAAGGTAATATCACCAATAAAATCATCTCTTCCATATAATAAAATTGTTTCTTTTAAACGATTATCATGCAACTTTTGACTGTAATTTTTAGGTATTTGTAAACTTACTACCGCTTCTTTTCTTTCTATATATTCATCCAAATACGTTTCTTCAGTTGGCACTTTTATTTTAGTAATGAATTCGTTACTTGTGATGTTTTTGATTAAATTTTTAGACGCTGCAGATTGATCTAAATCTTGTATTGCTACAGGAATTTGAAATGATTTATTTAGTGTTTTGTATATCCCCCAAATAGCAATTAAAGAGAATAATAAGATACAAATAAAGACTAAATGTTGTTTCCACTGTTTTTTTATAATTATGAAGAAATAGGGTTGAATCATAAGCGATACCTCCCAATCAATATCAAGACTAAGATGAAAATTGATATAAATAAACTGCTATAAAAAGTTATTGGTACATCTAAAATATAATTATTCAATACAATTTCCAGCATTTGATTTGTTACAAAACTAAATGGTAAGTAATCAACCATCCCTAATATAGAATGTTTAAAATAAATGGTTGGTATCGTCATCCCTGACAATAGAACAATCAATATGCTCAATATACTTTTCAGTACATAGTTCATCCATTTAAAAGCAATTAAATCAATAATGGTTAACCAAATGATAATCATCAAGACATAATAGCTCAGTTGAATTACAATCGTTAACCAATTATAGCTTTCAAACTGATTTGGCAAGGATTTAATCAACCAAAGCACACCAAAAATCGTCCATAATCCTGTATAAAACAGTGTAAATAAACTTCTTATCAGTGTTAATTTTTCAAAAGAAAAATGGTGCATGCTTAATCTTGACCACAATGCAGTCGTTTGATTCATTTTCAAAATAGTAAATATTGACAAAGCAAAAATATAAATAGATGTTAAATACGTTGTAATTACATAATAACTTGCACTGTCATATATATGTATAGGTTCATATTCAAATGCGCCAGCACGATTTAGTCCTGTAAACAATAAATCCGTTAGCAGCATTAATGTATGATCTTTATAATTATGTGAGGACAACGTTGTATAGGTTAGACCTCCACCCATCGATAACATAAGCCTTTGATATACTGAGTCTGTTAACTGATTAATGACTAAACTTTTGGTAGACTGTTGATCATATGTATGTACTGAAATAGGCAAACTTCCATTTTTATAAAAATCCTGTGTCATACCTTTTTCAAACACGTAATAACCCTCTAATGCTTTATTCTCTAACTTTTTTTCAGCTACTTTTTGGTCATATTTTTTTATGCTAATATCTTTCCCCAAATTCGCACCATCACCTAGTGATTTCAATATGATTTGCGTCTCTGGAGATCGATCTTTATCCACAACACCAATTCTAAATTTCTCATTATCTTGATTTAATTGTTGAATCACTATTAAAGTAGTAAACAACCCTATAACTATAATCAATAAATATAGTAGTAAATACCATTTTTTTAATAAAAAAGAGTGGTAAATGCGAAACAATTGTAATGTTTTCATTTTACCACTCTCCTTTTAGTTATTTTTTAAAATCTTTTGCTAAATCTTTAATGATACCTTCTGTTTTTTTAGAAATTTCCTTTTGTAATTTTTTCAAATCATCATCGGACAATCCATTTAAATCTTTGGCACCTGATTTTTCGAATTTAATATCTTCTTTAAGTTTTGTTTCACCTTTGATATTAAATGTTACTGGTTGATATCGAATATCTGTAGTCAATTTAAAATCTTGCTTTTGCGTATTATTCTTCACATCGGTTTCTAAATGATTATTATATTCAAATTCAGTTTTGCGATAATTTGCATCAACGCTCACTTTACCTTTGTCTGTACGTTTGTCACCATCTTGAGTCTCATTGTTTGATAACTTAATCGTAGATTTTTTGTAACGCTCATTAGCCCCAATTGTATAATTGTCTTTATACTTATCATCGTCTTTTGCAGATTTACCTTTTAATGATAACTCAGTATCATCTGCAGCAATTTTATAATTCACAGCTAGTTTATCATCATCAATTTGATTCGTTCCTGTTAATTTTACTTCTGAATCATTTTTATCTTTAGCAGTTAATTCACGTTTTAAAATTAAATTATCTTCTTCCCAAATTACAGATTTAATACTTGGAAAATCATTTTTATCTTTATCTTTCACTTCTTGTATCGCTTCATCAATTTTATCTTCATAATCCTCTGCTTTGAATTGATCTTCGGCTATTTTTTTAATATCTTTATCCTTCTTAGCTTTTTCCAAAACTGATTTCACAATCGCTTTTGTTTCGCCTTTACTAAGTTTCAATGTTACTTTCTTAACATCTTGTTCATCGCCATCTACATCAATCGTAGCATTTTCTTTTTCAAAATTATCTTTGTCTAATTTATCAATGATTACATCTGTATATTTACTACTTATTTTTTCTATATCTTTTTGTGAAATTTGTGACCCCGATAATAATGAATTTAAGTTTAATGTATCATTTGTCACTACATTCTCTTTACCTGTAGTACTTGATGTATCTCCAGTTATTTTTTCAAAAGCATCTACAAGTTCATCATTTTTAGCTTTATAAACATCGTTAAATAATGGTGATGCATAATATTGATTGTCTTTGTCTGCAGCCCATTGAAACTTACCGATTTCATTATCTGCTATCGTTGGGTTTAAAGCCAAAATTGATTTTTCTTTTTTAGGATCGTGTCCCACTGTCAATCCCACTTCAGAAGCATCTGCGACAGATTTAGGAATACCTGATGATTCTAATAAATTTTTAGGCACATCGGCGTCTCCTTTTAAATTGATCAGATATGATTCATCTTTCATCTTATCTTGAAATTTAAATTCATTTTCAAATCGATCTTTAGTATATTCTTGAAATTGATTAGCTGTTTCCTTTTCGCTCAATAAATATGTGTTTTTAGGTGTGTTTTTGATAAAAAAGTAATAAGCAGCTCCCCCAATACCGGCAATTAAAAGCACACCAATCACAACTGCGACAATTATTTTTACTGTTTTAGACATACCCCTCAACCTCCCATTAAGTTTGATTGTTTTAATAATACCATAAAAGACTTAATATTAATTTATTTATTTGATTTTTCTTTTATTTTTCACTTGTTATTTAAATTAATTATCAAACATTTTTAATATTTGTAATATATCATTACATCCAATCAATTGTGCACTCAATACATATGTAGTCACCTTTATATTTCCTCTTAATTTGTAAAATAATTATTATCAATGAAATTCAATACGAATATAAAATGAGCCCCAAAAGATTACTTTTATTAGCAACCTTTTGAGGCTCAATCTTAAAACCAAAATTCTAAAATATTTTGTTAAAGAACTGTGATTTCAATCATGCTATGTTGTGCTACGTTTTTCGTGTTTAACTTCTTTTTCCCACCACAATGCATCTTTTGGATTTTGAATCACATCTTCGTAATCTTCTTGGGATTCTACATTTGGATATGATCCTCTTAAAGATTTATTAGATGTTGATTTGAACATTGTTACAAAGATTATTAAGCCAACAATATTTATAAACATCAAATAATAGGAAGGTGCAATTTGTTGGCCAGTTGTCTCTACAAGTGTAGAAAGGATAAATGGTGTTAAACCACCAAAAATAGCAGCACCTATATTATATACCAGCGATAGCGTACGCAATCTGACTTTAGTGTGGAACATACTTGGTAACACTGAAGGCATAACACCTTCAAATGTTGACATAAATAATGCAATGATAAATAAACCTAAGATAACTAAAGGCAACATCGGTATGCTCATTAACCAAAATGCTAACACTGAGAATAAGCTGAAACCTGCTAAACCAAATATAATCGTACGTTTATTTCCAATTTTATCACTATACCACCCAAAGAAAAATACAGCTGGAATCATGAGCAACATAGTGATTGTACTTAATATTGAACCCATTGTCCCACCTAAATTAATCGTCGTATTCAAGAACGAAGGCATATATGACAATACCATGTAATTGGCTACATTCAAGAAAGCTACGCCTG
Organism: Staphylococcus ureilyticus; assembly: GCF_025558845.1. Classification (NCBI taxonomy): domain Bacteria; kingdom Bacillati; phylum Bacillota; class Bacilli; order Caryophanales; family Staphylococcaceae; genus Staphylococcus; species Staphylococcus ureilyticus. The sequence goes on from NZ_CP094825.1 coordinate 2,351,923, forward strand.
TAAAACAAACTACAACGTCTTTCCAATAATATTTAAAAATATCTAAATATGAATATTCTAATTCTTTTTGTTCTTCTAATGTGGACTCATAAGCTGGACTTTCATCAAGACTCGAACGAAGTATAATACCAACAATACCTAATGGCGCTGCTATAATAAATGGAATTCTCCAACCCCATTCAGCCATTTGCTGGTCATTCAACAAACTATACATTGTACCAGCAAGTATTGCAGCTAATATATTTCCTGCAAGTGTTCCTATTTCTAGTCCACTGCCTAATTTACCTCGTGTTTTATCTGGAGATGTCTCAGCAATATAAGTCATCGCTCCTGCATACTCCCCACCAGTGGAGAATGATTGAATCATTCGAACTACTAATAATAGTATGGGTGCCCAAATACCGATTTGTTCCTGCGTTGGTAACAAACCGAGCATTAATGTAGAGGCAGCCATCAATAAAATGGTAGTAGATAAAACTATTTTTCTACCATATTTATCTCCCAAATGACTGAAAAATATTCCTCCAATTGGTCTTACAATAAATGCAAAAGCAAAAACTGCAAAGGTTGACACAATTTGCATTTCTTGTGGCAAATTACCGAAAAAATTCGCACTAATCACCACTGCTAATTGTGCATACAATCCAAAATCAAACCATTCGATTGCATTACCTATCCCCGTTGCTACTACACCTTTTTTAGCTTGATTTGAATCTACATGATTCACTTTTTCTTTTTTAAACTTCACAAATAAAAACACCCCTTATTTACTTCCATAGATATAACATAACCTTTACACATATATATAAACACTTACAATTTTTATTTTCAGAATTTTCCCGCCCTGTGGCTTTTAATATCACGTGCTAAAGATTTATGAATTTTTGTTTAAATTGCTTATACTAATAACTGAGTTTGGTATAATGATTTAAAATCATTGAATTCGGAGGATTATATTTATGAAAAAAGTTTATTTTAATCATGACGGTGGTGTAGATGATTTAATCTCGCTTTTCTTATTACTTCAAATGGAAGAAGTCGATTTGATTGGTGTCAGTGCAATCGGTGCTGACAGTTACATAGAACCAGCTGTGAGTGCATCACAAAAAATAATAAATCGTTTTTCATTAACGCCTGTCCATGTAGCAGCATCAAAAGCACGCGGCAAAAATCCTTTCCCAAAAGATTGGCGTATGCATGCTTTCTTTATGGATGCATTACCTATACTGAATGAGCCTACTTCGCAACATTTTAAAATATTAACACATGAGGCATATGAAGATATTATCGAAAAAGTAAACGCGAACGATGAAAAAGTTACATTATTATTTACTGGGCCGCTTACGGATTTAGCTAAAGCTATCTCCGTTGAACCAAAACTCGTAAATAATATTGAACGGTTAGTATGGATGGGAGGCACATTTTTAGAAAAAGGGAATGTAGAAGAACCCGAACATGACGGCACGGCTGAATGGAATGCATTTTGGGACCCTGAAGCTGTTAAAACCATTTTTGATACAGAACTAAAGATTGATATGGTCGCTTTAGAAAGTACGAATCAAGTACCTATGACTTGGGACATTAGACAAATGTGGGCCAACGAACGCGCTTATACTGGTGTTGATTTTTTAGGTGTAAGTTATGCTGCTGTGCCACCGCTCACACATTTCCAAACAAATTCTACATATTTCTTATGGGATGTTTTAACAACTGCTTATGTCGGTAAACCAGACTTAGTAAAACAACACGATGTAAAAACTTCTGTTCATGTTGATGGTCCTAGTCAAGGATGTACATATATCGATGAAGCAAATGGCCGGTTAGTTTCTGTGGTACATCATGTTGAACATGATAGCTTTTTTAATTACATTACAAGTTTAGCTAAGCAAGTAAAATAAATACACATAACTCAAAGAAGAAGCACAATCAAAACATGTGAATTGATTACGCTTCTTCTTTTTATGCTATTAAATAAGCATATTCATTTTATAAATAAATAATAATCAGAAACTTTCGTTAGTCAAAAATTCAGGATCAATGTTTGCTTTAGTGATTTCCTCTAAACGTTCCACGTTAACATTACCTTGATTTTTTTGATTTAAACCATGCTTACGTGCTAACTCATTATTATATTGATTTAAAGGATACATTTTAAAATTTTGTTTCTTATTGCTATATAAAGTCGGTTCCAGCTCATAATGTGTTACTAGTGATTTCCATCTGACTTGCTTGATTTTAGTTTGCTTCGGTGTTTTTTCAATATCGAACGCTAAATTACCTCCCAGTACATTGTTTTCATCACCTGTTGTTTGACCATTCAAAAAATTTCCCAGGGAATAAGCCACTAATGTTTTATGATTATCTTTACCCTTAATCCACTTCACAGGTTGAATGACATGAGGATGCGTTCCAATCACTACATCTACCCCAGCATCAGCAAACACTTTCGCATATTTCTGTTGTGTTTTATTTGGTTTATGTTTACCTTCATTACCCCAATGTGCTGAAACGATAACAACATCACTTTGTTTTTTTGCCTTAGCCACGTCTCTTTTTATTTGTTTTTCATCAAAGTAATTTATGTAATATGGTTTATCCGATCGAATACCATTCGTGCCATATGTATAACTCAATAAAGCTATATTAATATCGTTTTTATTCATAATTTGAACTGTATCTCTATTGTTTTGTGAATTATATGTTCCAAAATATTCAATATCATCAAATTGCTTCCAAAGTGCAATTTCATTCATAAGTCCACTCGTCCCTTGATCTAATGCATGATTATTAGCACCGTTCACTAAATTGAACCCTGAGTCAGATAAATCTTTTGCTATAGCTTCTGGCGTATTAAAGCGCTTAAACCCAGACAATCCTTTGCTATCTCCACCAATGGGAGATTCTTGATTTATATAAGCTATATCCGAAGCTTCAATGTCTTTTTTCAAATGACTATACATTGGTTTAAAATCAAAACTTCCGTTATTCACTGAAGCATCATGATAAACTGCTGGATGAATTAAATTATCCCCCACCGCATAAAATGAAACGTTCTGACTCAAATGCTTAATATTTAATAAGCAACATGCACCAACTATGATAAAACACAAAAACAATAAAGGAAGTAAAATTTTATATTTCAACACACAAACACCTCTACTATACAATATAAATTGTTAGCTTGTTTTTTTAATTACGAATCCTACCGTTTCCTACATTTATAAACTATTTATAACATAATAAAGTTCAAAAAGTTAAGCTTTTATTACACATATTTATAGAAATGTATTTTTGGTTATGTAATAAATACCATAAAAATAAGCACGCAAACCTTATTTAGATTCACCTGCTTATTTTTGAGTATCAACTTTTTATGTTCAAGCATTTATTGCTTTTTGCTAATTTATCATTTTAGTCATCTTAGAAATGACATTCATAGCTAGCTAACGATAAATTATTAACATTCTTCAGCCATTCAATATTCAAGTCGTTATTACTATTTAACTTAGCTTCCTTAAAATTATAAATTTTAAACATATTTTGTAACAGTCTCCGCTGACAATCTATAAGAGTCATGACCCGGATTTTTAGCTTTTCCTATAGCAACAATCATTACTGGTTCAAAGCGTTCTGGATCTAAATCAAATGCTTCAGCAATTTGATCTTTTTCAAAACCACCAATAGGATTTGTATCATAACCATAAGACCTAGCAACGAGCATAAATTGCATTGCTGCTAAGCTACTATCAATTTTTATAATATCATTCATTTCTGCACGATTTAAACTTTTATATAAAGGCAATATTTTGCCTAACATTTCAACCTTTACTTCTTCAGGCATATAACCATTTAAAACTGCATTATGATAGATGTCTTCTCCATATTCATAATTTTGCATATCGCCAAATATAATAACCATAGCTGCGGATGTATCATTTTGACGGGTATTAAAACGAACAAGTGGCTTCAATTTTTCTTTTCCTGCTTCACTTTCAACCACTAAAAATCTCCACGGTTGCATATTCACAGACGATGGCGCTTTTGTTGCTTTTTGTATCATCTCATCCATTTCAGTTCTAGGAATTTTAACTTGTTCATCAAACACTTTTACAGATTTCCTATTTAACACAACATCTTCAAAATCATTATTCTTCATTCCAAAATTCTCCTTAATATTTTTTACAAAATCAAATTATACGCAATTTGTTATATTTTACAAATCATCTGTTTAAATATTTAATGATTTCTAGTTTGGAAATATTTTATTTTGCCTCTAGAATTCCCTATAATGAAGTTATTAATTTATCAAAATAATTAAGATTTAAGTAAAACGTTTATTTCAATAATTTTTATAAAAGTGTAATTGAAAATAAACAATAGTTGATGTTTTGAATATATATTTATATTGTAGTAAAATAAATAAATCCGTTTTAACTCCTAAACGGTGAAGTTATTTTAAAAAAACACCCTATTATTTTGAATATTATCAGCACAAGTATGCTATTCAAATAATAAATAGAGTTAATGGAAAAAGAGGTAAAATAATGAAATCTGTATCAGTAATTGTAACTTATTACAACTCCGAAGATTATATTGAAAATTGCTTAAACAGTTTAAAAAATCAAAGGTTCCAAGATTTTGAATTAATATTAGTGAACGATGGTTCAACTGATAGTTCAAAAGCTATTGCAACTGAAACAATCAAAGATTGGAACATCTCAATTAAAGAAATTGATTTAACTCAAAATTTCGGACATGCTTATGCAAGAAATATTGCGCTAGATTCAGTAACATCACCTTATTTTATATTTATAGATTCTGATGATTATCTTGCGTCTTATGCGTTAGCTTTCTATATGAAACATTTAAATCAATACGATGCTTTAATTGCACCTATTCATTCTTTCACTTTAGATGTGCCACAATACGTCGATCAAAATTTAGTGAAAGTGCAATATTTAAACACTAAAACAAAATCAAATCAATTTCTACGTAAACATTCTGTTTGTAATATCGTTTTTAAAACAGCAATTATGCGTGGACATAATATTAAATTCAATGAAGATTTAGATATCTTTATCGACTGGTCTTTCGTCTTAGAATTCATTAAATATTCAAACGGTTTTGTAAGAATCAGTAGATTCCCTTTCTATATTAAAGGAGAAATTTATGATCCGTTTGAAAAACCGACGTTGTCAACTCAAGATTTCAATATTATTTTTAATGACTACGTTTATAGTTTTTCAGACGCTGTAAAACGTGCGCCTTTAAAAGAAAACAAAAAATTCATTAAAACTAAGATGAAAAATTTATATAGAGATTCGTTTGAGCCATCATTAAGAAAAACACCTGAAAGATATAAATCAAATAGTGAGCTTTTACCAAAAGTCACAAGACAGTTAATGACTACAATATTCAAAAGCGAGAAACCATTATTTATTTTAGAATCATTAATGCTTATGTTTAATAAGAAAAAGCCGGCATTTAAAGTAAATCGATTTAGAAAGCGTGCACGCTTAGCTAAAAATGTTGTTTTACGTCGAAAAAATAAAAACCGTTCATTATATCAACTTACAGATAGCGAAAACAAAGTTAAGCCGAATACAATCGTTTTCGAAGCTTTTGGTGGTAAAAATTATAGTGACAGTCCAAAGTATATCTATGAGTATATGATGAAATACCATCCAAACTATGAATTTATTTGGGTATTCAGAAAACCTGATCAAGTCTATTTACCAGGACCTGCCAAAAAAGTTAAAAAGGGTTCTAACGCATACTATGAAGCTTACGCTAGTGCAAAATACTGGGTAACAAATGCAAGACTCCCATTATACCTAAATAAAAAAGCTAACTAAGTTTATATTCAAACTTGGCACGGCACGCCTTTAAAACGCTTAGCAAATGATATGAAAGTCATCCGTATGCCTGGAACAACAACTGATAACTATAAACGTAATTTCAAAGAAGAAACAAGCAGATGGGATTACCTTGTCTCTCCAAACGCTTATTCATCTAAGATATTTGAAACAGCTTTTTGGATGCCACCAGAAAAAATACTTGAAATTGGTTATCCTAGAAATGATGTCTTAGTTAATCGTGCAAATGATCAAGCTTACATTCAAGAAATTAAAGAAAACTTAAATTTACCTAAAGACAAAAAAGTAATTATGTATGCACCAACTTGGCGTGATGATGAATTTGTCAAAAAAGGAAAATATTTATTCGACTTAAAAATCGATTTAAATAATTTACAGCAAAAAATTGGTGATGACTATGTTATTCTATTAAGGATGCATTATCTTATTGCTAACGCATTAGATCTAAGAGGTTATGAAGATTTTGCAATCGATGTATCAAACTATAGTGACATCTCAGAATTATATCTCATTTCTGATTGCTTAATCACAGATTATTCTTCTGTAATGTTTGACTATGGCGTATTAAAAAGACCTCAAATTTTCTTTGCTTATGATCTAGAAAAATATGCTAAAGATTTAAGAGGCTTCTATTTAGACTATCACAAAGATTTACCAGGTCCTATTTATCAAGATGCATATCAACTAGCTGAAGATTTACAACATTTAAATCAAATTGAAACTGATTATAAACCTAAAATTGATAAATTTTATAATGATTTTTGCTCAATTGAAAATGGTAATGCTGCTAAAGCAATCGCTGATTTAATTACCAAAAATCAATAAATATTAAAAGATATCATGCGCATAGCTTATATATGGCTGTGTACAAACAAGCGCGCTAATCCATGATGGATTAGCGCGCTATTATTTTTAAAATCTTACATCTTTGATCCACTGAAGTACAATATGTGTAAGTAGTTTAAACTAGTAGTCTTGCACGCAGACTATACTTGGAGAAAAATACGTTCTTAAATCACTGTCACTGAAGTACTATAGTTTAAAGGAAACACACCTTCAACTTAGCGTATTCAGCTTCATAAATTAAAGAGGTTGTTATTTCATAACCAATGGTTTCAATCCATTAAAATAAACCTCCCGTTTTCATTTATTACGAATGAAAATAGGAGGTTCTTATATATTAATAGCATGTACTTTATTTTACTGTACCTGCGTCTTTATCATGTACACCATGACGATAAAAATCAATATATTCAGGTTCTAATGGTTTTTTACCTCTAATTACATCAGCAGCTCTTTCAGCTATCATCAATACTGGAGAATGGATATTACCATTTGTCGTACGTGGCATAACTGAAGCATCTACGACACGTAAATTTTCCATACCATGTACTTTAAATGTCTCAGGATCTACTACTGACATTTCATCAGATTTTGGTCCCATTCTACAACTACAAGATGGATGTAATGCTGTTTCTCCATCACGTTTTACCCATTCGATAATTTCTTCATCTGTTTGAACCTCAGGTCCTGGTGAAATCTCTCCACCATTGAATGGATCTAAAGCTTTTTGAGATAAGATATTTCTAGCTACTTTAATTGCTTCTACCCACTCACGTTTATCTTCTTCAGTAGACAAATAATTGAAGACGAAATCCGGTTTTTCAAATGGATCCTTAGATTTAATCTTCAAGTGGCCACGTGAATTAGAGTACATTGGACCAACGTGAACTTGATAACCATGTGCAGTTGGCGCTTTAGTACCATCGTATCTTACTGCAATCGGTAAGAAGTGGAACATTAGGTTTGGATAATCTACTTCATTGTTAGAACGAACAAAGCCGCCACCTTCAAAATGATTGGATGCTGCAGCACCCTTACGACCTAATATCCATTGCAAACCAATAAATGGCATTTTCAATTTATTCAAACTTGGTTGCATTGATACAGGTTGTTTACATGCATGTTGCACATACACCTCTAAATGGTCTTCAAAGTTTTCGCCTACACCTGGTAAGTGTAAACGTGGCTCGATACCTACAGAACGTAAATGTTCTGAATCACCAATACCAGATAATTGTAATAATTGTGGTGAATTTATCGCACCACCTGATAAAATGACTTCTTTAGCATGAACTGTATGTTCTTTACCATTTTTCTTAAATGTAACACCAGTTACTTTATTTCCTTCAAAATTTAGTTTAGTAACAAAAGCACGTGTTTGTACGTCTAAATTTTTACGTTTCATTGCTGGATGTAAATATGCTCTTGAAGCTGAAACACGACGACCATTATGAACTTGGCTATCAAAAGGACCAAATCCTTCTTGTCGGAAACCATTAACATCTGGTGTCTTGTTATAGCCCGCTTCTACACCTGCATTAAAAAACGCTTGGAATAATGGATTCGATGCAGGGCCTCTTCTTAATTTAATCGGACCATGATGGCCACGGTATGGATCATCTTTACTTGAACCAAATGTTGTTTCTAAACGTTTAAAGTATGGTAAACAATGTGCAAAATCCCAATTATCCATGCCTTCAGGTTTTGCCCATTTTTCATAGTCCATTGGGTTACCTCTTTGATAAATCATGCCGTTAATAGAACTTGAACCACCAAGCACTTTACCACGGGCATGACCTACTTTTCTACCGTCCATATGTGGCTCTTCGTTAGTTTCATAAATCCAATCATACAGTTTATTACCTGCTGGATACATTAAAGCAGCTGGCATTTGGATTAATAAATCCCAAGGATAGTCACTACGTCCTGCCTCAAGTACAAGTACGTTATTAGATACATCTTCACTAATTCTCGCACCTAATACTGATCCGGCACTACCGCCTCCGATAATAATATAATCATATGCTTCTCTCATTTTTATATAGCCTCCTGATATACATATTTATAAGCTTCATCGTAAATTTTGTGATTAACGTTACGCTTTACCGAACCAATTTACAGGCTCTGGTTTTGTGTTACGAAGGATATGTTTCTCAACTTGGTACTCTGCTAGACCTTCTTTTCCAAGTTCTCTACCAATACCTGACTGTTTATATCCGCCCCATGGTGCTTGCGCAAAATATGGATGGAAATCGTTAATCCAAACTGTGCCCATTCTTAATTGATTAACGACACGTTCTGCTTTACCAACATCGTTAGTAAATACACCGCCAGCTAGTCCATAAATAGAATCGTTAGCTAGTGTGATTGCCTGCGCTTCTGTATCAAAACCTTCGATTGTTACTACAGGTCCAAACACTTCTTCTTGAACGATACGCATTGAAGTATCACAATCAGTAATCACTGTTGGTTCAAAGAATAAGCCGTCTTGTAAGTCCTCACGTTCTGGGCGTTTACCGCCGATAGCAATAGTGGCATTTTCTGATTTAGCTATTTCTATATATTTCTCTATTTTTTCTCTATGTTCTGCAGAGATTACTGGACCCATTTCAGTTTCTGGGTTAAAGCCGTCACCCAATTTAATATTTTTAATTCTTTCAATTAACGCTTGTTCAAATTGTTTTTTTATTTTGTTATCTACTATGATTCTTGCACCAGCTGAACATACTTGACCTGCATGGAAAAAGCCACCATTTAGCGCTTGATCAACTGCAAGTTCAAAGTCTGCATCTTCGAATATAATATTAGGGTTTTTACCACCGAGTTCTAAAGCAACATTTGTTACATGATCTGCCGCTTGTTTCATGATATGTTTACCTGTTTGAATGCCGCCTGTAAATGAAACTAAATCGACATCTTTATGTGCTGATAGTGGTTCTCCAACTTCAGAACCTTTACCTAATACTAGGTTAATGACACCTTTAGGGAAGCCAACTTCTTCCATCAATTCAAACACACGGATTGTTGTTAATGGTGTAATTTCACTTGGTTTCATTACTAAAGAACAACCAGTCGCTAATGCTGGCGCAATTTTCCAAGATGCTTGAAGTAAAGGATAATTCCAAGGTGTGATTTGTGTTACTACACCAACTGGTTCTTTAACGACTTTACTTTCTGTATTCGGAATAGGAGAATCAATAATTTCTCCCCCATCTTTATCTGCTAACCCAGCGAAAAAGTTAAATACATTTGCAATATCGTCCATATCAGCATAAGACTCTTCTAATGTCTTACCTGTATCTAACGTTTCAAGTTTCGCTAATTCTTCACGATGTTTTTCAATCATATTAGCTATTGCTCTAACTTTTTTACCTCTATTTTCACTTGTTTCATTAGCCCATGTGCCTGCTTCAAAAGCGCGTCTTGCTGCTAAAATTGCACGTTCACTATCTTCTGCAGTTCCTTCTGCTACTTCAAGAATAACTGCTTGATTATATGGATTAATAATCTCTCTCGTTTGCTTATTTGAGCTTTCCACCCATTCTCCATCTATATATTGAAGACGAGATAAATGATCTACAAGTTCCATTAAAATTACCTCCGTTAAGTTTGTTAAATTTTTATTTAACGAATTTTATGAACTTTATGTTATCATAGTAGTTGAAAAAGTGTCAAATGTGTTTAAATATGATAGGGGTTTATGCATGCATCTTTTTTATATGGAAGGTAAACTATAGAAACTCACTATTTATTTTTCACTTAACTCTATAAGGACTTGAACGGAGGTGGACAATTGGTACATTCGACCAACCCTGATTATCAATTAGAGGAAGCTAAGGATATCGTTATTAATGCTATTGGCGAAACCATGGATTTGTACGGCATCAATAGAAGTGTAGGAAACTTATTTGGAACAATGCTCTTTGAAGACAGTATGACACTTGATGAAATGAGAGAACAATTACAAATGAGCAAACCCAGCATGAGTGCTGGTGTTAAAAGATTGCAAGAATTTGATATTGTTAAGCAACAATTCACAAGGGGAAGTAGAAAACAACATTTTGTCGCTGAAAAAGATTTCTTTAATTTCTTTAGTAATTTCTTTTCACGCAAATGGCGTCGTGAAATTGTTATTAATTCAGAAGGTGTTCATGATGCAGTAGCCATCCTTGATAAGATTATTGATAACAGCAAAGCAGATGAAGCTACAAAATCTGAAGCAGAGGAAGTTAAACAACAATTATTAGATACTTTACCTTATTATGAATGGTTAGATAATTTAAGCAATGCATTAGAATCTGGTGAAATATTTAAATATTTCCCAATTCCAGAAAAAAAAGAGTCATAGTTATGTTGGAAGCTTGCTTTTAACATTTTTAGTTAAAAAGCTGAGACAGTTTATAATGTCTCAGCTTTAAGTATGTGTTCATAGTGATTGAATACTATACATGCTACTCGTTTTACAAAGTAATCCGAATCACTGTCTCTATACAAAATAAGCGCACCACTATCTCACCGTAAAATAAGATAGTGGTGCGCTTGTTTTATATTACTTATCATTTTCTTTCCGTTCTCTTACTTGTGTTATACGTAACGAACGTCTTTCTACTTCCCTATATTTTTCGGCTCTATCTTCTAGTTTCAATCTATCTTCGGACAATGTCCTTAAGAATGAAATCATCATCATGACAAATATAGCCAACAGCGGGACACTAGCTAATAAAGAAGCTGTTTTCAAGACTTCTAACGCTCGTTCACCACCTACTAACATCAGTCCAAATGGTAATAGACATAATGCAAAAGCCCAGTACAATCTATTTGCTTTTAATGGCTCGCCGATGACTTTCTTTTGAGAAGCTGCAGCCAAGATATATGAACCTGAATCAAATGTAGTCGCTAAGAATAAGAATGCAGATAACAAGAATAGTACAATGATTAAATTAGGGAATGGTAATTGATGCATAACTTCTATAATAGTAGCTTCTGTACCATGCGTATTTAAGAAATGGATCACATCGAATGAACCAGTGATTTGTAAATAAACTGCATAGTTTCCAAAAATACCAAAGAACAGTGCACATCCTAACGTCCCATAAACAATTGTTCCAAGCACAATTTCTTTAAGTGTACGTCCTTTAGAAATACGCGCAATAAACAATCCTATAAATGGCGCATATACAATCCACCATGACCAATAGAAAATCGTCCATTGTTGTGGGAAATTCGTTTCTTTACGACCACCTATACCGCCAAATGGTTCAATCCATGTAGCCATTTGGAAGAAATTTTTAATCATGTTACCCATACCAGTGATGGACGTTTCCATAATGAATACAGTCGGTCCAACAATAAATACAAATCCTAGTAATACAAAAGTTAAAATAACATTCGCATCACTTAAAACTTTAATTCCTTTTTTCAAACCAGAATAAGAACTATATGCGAAGACAGCTGTAATTGTGAAGAGAATAATGCTACGCATCAACATACTGTCTCCAATACCTGTTAATTTTTCTATGCCTGCAGAAATCATTGGCACACCCAGTGCTAATGAAGTAGCTGCGCCACCAAGCAGACCAAAAATAAATAGAATATCAACTATTTTTCCTATAATACCATCTGTCTGACTTCTTAAAATCGGACGCATTGTTTGACTAATTTTATAAACTGGTTTTTTCTTAATAAAAACAAGATAACCAATTGCTAGTGCTGGCAATACAAATGTGGCCCAAGCAATTGGTCCCCAATGGAACATGCCATACATAGTAGCGTAATTCAATGCACTATCCGTCATTCCTTTACCGCCATGTGGAGGATCTTGATAATAGAATGCCCATTCAATAACGCCCCAATATAAAATATCTGAAGCAATTCCGGCACAAAATAGCATAGCTGCCCAACTAAAATTATTAAATTCAGGCTTGTCTGTCGCTTTACCAAGCGTCACATTACCATATTTACCAAATGCAATATAAAGTACAAATATTAACGTTGCAAGTCCAATCAATAAATATATTGAGCCGAGTGTACTCGACACGACCTCATTTAAATGCGTAATTATGTCCTGACTGGCCTTAGGAAAAACCATCATCGGAATAACTGCAATCAGTAATATCAATGAAGACCCTATAAAGGTCGTCCAATCCATTACTTTTACTCTTTCTTTTTTCACAATAGACACCCCTTATTGTTAGTAAAATATGTAAAAAATTTGCTAATCACTATAATTTTTTAGCAAAACCATTTATTAAATTACAAACATGAGCCTAACGAACTTTTAATAATAATGCAAATTGCATTCAAAAAACACAAACACAAAAGATGAATAAATATATAATATTTCTATTAGTCACAGTCTCTAAAATCGTTACAATCACAGTGTTAAGTTTAAATTTAACGAAATTAACGAACGGAACAAACTTTCTTTTTGTATTATTATGCGTTATTTGTGTATTAATATTATTTTTATATTTTTTCAAACAGTTGCTATTTTCCTTTTTCTATAGTAAATTCAACACACAATTAAGTTTCAATATACTTTAATTTTTTAAAAATAATATTGGTGATTATCGATATTTAACAAAGGGAGTTTATATCATGTGGCATTATTATAAATTGTATTGGAAAAATGCGCTTGATTTTAAAGGGCGTGCTAGAAGAAAAGAATTGTGGTTTCCATTTTTAGTCAATATATTAATCACTATTCTATTGGCTATACTATTAGACTATATTTTCAAAATACCAACGTCGATAAGTGACGCAATTAGCGCTTTATTTACAATTATTATCTTTATTCCTGATTTTTCAGTGGCTACAAGACGCATGCATGATATTGGTCGGACGATGACTTTTCCAATTATATTCGGCGTCTTTTTCGTGTTATTTTTAATTGCCTCATTTATCCCATCTGGTGACGGCTTATTTTTCAATATTTTAGCAGTTATTTTCGGCATTAGTAGCATTATTTTCTTCATTTTAAATATTGTCGCTTTCTTTTACATGATTACCGATAGTGACAAAGTAGTTAATCAATACGGATTACCACGTAAGTAATTAGAAAAACGCACATAAAGAACGGGTCAGAAATCATGCTTTACAAGCGATTCCTGTCCCGTTTTTCTTTTTGCAAAACTATTAATCCCATACTTTTCAACTAAAATAGCTTATAATTCATATATAATGTATTTATAATAAATGAGGTATTTAACATGAACAAAAATAAAATCATTAATTATTGGAATAAGCGTGCGACTTCTTTTAGCAAAGACAAGCAAGCAGAACTTAAAAGTGTGCACGCAGAAAGATGGCTATCTGAAATAAACCAAATTATAACAATCGAACCCGGTATGAAAATCTTAGACATTGGCACAGGCGCAGGTTTTCTAGCAATTCTATGTCAACTTTCAAGTCATGGATGCTGAACATTTACATTTTGACGATGCGTATTTTGACCTAGTCATTTCTATAAATGTTACATGGTTATTACCAGATACAAAAGCTGCCTACCAAGAATGGTTACGCGTTTTAAAACCAAATGCTACACTCATTAATATCGATGGAGATTATGGCAACGATGCTTTTACAGATTATAGTGATATACCAAATCACCACGCGCATCATACTTTAGGAGACACGATGTTAGCAGAGAGTGAAAATATAAAACAAAGTATTTCAATTAATCACTACGACCGCCCTCAATACGATTTAAATATCCTTAAGCAAATAAATACAAAACCCATCCATGTAGATACGACCATTCATAAACGTATTTATCAATCACATGATGAATTTTATAATCCAACACCTATATTTTTAATAGCATTAACGAAATAATATATGATTATGAAACATACAACATTGCTAACCATATTAAAATATGAATAATTCGTTTCACTTAGAGCCTACAACTTGCGTTGACACCTAATTTTTATCATACTATATATGAATAAAAGCAAAAGGAGTGGTAAGAATGAATAAAGAACAATTTGATAAAGTGAAAAACGGCAAAGGATTCATTGCTGCATTAGACCAAAGTGGTGGCAGTACACCTAAAGCATTAAGTGACTATGGTGTAACTGAAGATCAATATAACAGTGAAAATGAAATGTTTAAACTTGTACATGATATGCGTACACGAATTGTTTCATCACCTGCATTCAGTTCCGATAAAATCATTGGTGCAATTCTTTTCGAACAAACGATGGACCGTGAGGTAGAAGGTAAACATACTGGTGACTATTTAGCTGATAAAGGTGTCGTTCCTTTCTTAAAAGTTGATAAAGGCTTAGCTGAAGAACAAAACGGCGTGCAATTAATGAAGCCAATTCCAGATTTAGATAAATTATTAAACCGTGCAAATGATCATAAAATTTTCGGTACAAAAATGCGTTCTAATATTTTAGAATTTAATAAAACTGGTATTGACCAAGTTGTACAACAACAATTCGAAATTGGAAAACAAATCATCTCTGCTGGATTGGTCCCAATTATCGAACCAGAGGTAAATATCAATGCTGATAACAAAGCAGAGATTGAATCATACTTATCAAGTGCAATATTAGCTGAGCTAAATAAATTAAATGACGATGAACTCGTAATGTTAAAATTAACAATCCCAACTAAAGCTAACCAATATCAAGAATTAATCGCACACCCTAATGTGGTTCGTGTCGTTGCTTTATCCGGTGGTTATAGTAGAGAACATGCTAACGAAGTTTTAAAACAAAACAAAGACTTAATTGCTAGTTTCTCTCGTGCATTAATCAATGACTTAAATGTCAATCAATCAGATGAAGAATTTGATAAAATTTTAGCAGATACAATCGATTCTATCTATGATGCATCAGTAAACAAAGCTTAATAACCATTCAGCAATAGCTTTATATTTCCCAGGAAACATGGCAAAAATAAAGCTTAACACACACCCTGATCTTTAATGTCAGGGTGTGTTTTTATATAACAATGTTTAAATGCGATTTGTAATAACGTCTTACACACCTCAGTCAATATTACTTATCTTGCTATACTCAATCTAACTAACGCATTTTTTTATCATAAAAAATCGAATCCTGCATTTGAAATAACATGTGCTCACTGAGACTATTCCTTAATGTTTTCAATATTTTTTAGCAAGCATGTTTAATGTAAGTTTTTAAGAAATCCTTAAATAGACTAGCTATAAACCACGACAAACTATATAATTATATTAATTTGCTAATTATCAATGGTTTTAAGGGGAGGAAGTATGAAAAATTATCTACATAGATGGATCATTGAAGCGCTAAGTTATATGGCTTTAGGGTTATTTGGCTCTTTGATTATCGGATTGATTTTAGAAACGCTTGGAGAACAAACATTATTACCACAATTAAATCTGACATTTTTATCAGCAATCGGTCAAGTAGCAATGTCCATGACTGGTGCCGCTATTGGTGTGGCGATAGCTTACGGTTTAGGCGCAAAACCACTCGTTACATTTTCTAGTGTTATCGTAGGTACATTAGGTTATACAACTTTTAATGGTGGTCCAGTGGGCGCTTATATCGCTACAGTCATCGTTGTTGAACTGAGTAGATTATATGCTGGCAAAACAAAAATCGACATCATTTTATCTCCACTACTAACGATATTAATTGGTGGTTTTATTGCAAAGGCTTTTGGACCAGCATTAAATCAATTTATGACAGGCTTAGGCAAAATTATCATTGCATCCACGGATCAACAACCATTCATCATGGGTATTTTAGTCTCTGTTATCTTTGGTTTAGCTTTAACTGCACCGATCTCAAGTGCAGCTTTAGCGTTGATGTTAGATTTGAATGGCCTCGCTGCAGGCGCAGCAACAATTGGTTGTGCATCACAAATGGTTGGTTTTGCAGTTACTGGCTATAAAGATAATGGTTGGGGTGGTGTGCTTTCTGTAGGTATTGGTACAAGTATGTTGCAAGTCCCAAATATCATTAAACATCCAATGATTTTACTACCACCTACTCTTACAAGCGCTATTGTTGCACCTATTATGACAACGTGCTTCCCTATGACAAATAATGCTGCAGGTGCTGGTATGGGCACAAGCGGCTTCATCGGTCAAATTATGACTATCAATACAATGGGGGGCTCTATACAGACTTGGTCCTTAATTCTTACTTTCCACATTTTATTGCCAGCCATTATCAGTTTCTTTCTTTATAGAATTTGTTTTAAAAAACAATGGATACGTCCTGGTGACCAACTGATTCACATTGCAAAATAGCAACGACATACAATATAAAACAAATCCTGAGACAATTTACACGCCCCAGGATTTATTTATGTTCATCTAAATCAATGTAATGATAAATATATTTTCAATCTCACTCTACTCTTTATCCACACGTGCGTTTACAGGGACATTTGCAGTAGCTTTTCTTGTTTGTGTTACATATAAAATTGCTGCGATTGCATACCAAGCCAATACGATAAGCCATTCGGAAGGCCATGCTAACGATGATGGCATACCTGGTAAATAAATGACTATAAACAAAACGCTTAAAACAATAGCAATACTACCAACGAGTTTTCCATTCTTTATACGATAGGGTCTAGCTAAATCAGGTTGCACTTTGCGTAACTTCATAAAAGAAATCGCTACAAGTAAATACCCTAATACCACACCAATACCACCAGCATTAACAATCCATACAAGTGCTGCTCTACCTAAAAGTGGTGCAACAAACGCTAAGATACCAAGAAACAAAATACCATGTGTAGGTGTCTTATATTTAGGATGAATAAATGCAAACCATTTAGGAATCATGTGATTTTTCGCCATAGCATACAGAATTCTACTACCACCAATAATAAAAGCATTCCAACTTGTAATAATACCAGCTACGCCACCTAATACGAGCAAGACGCCAAATCCACTATGACCAAATAAGTTAGCCATTGCATCTGCTGTCGCCAAATTACTGTTGCTTAGAGCTTTAGGTGATAAACCTGTTGCTACACCAAATACAATGAGCAAATAAAAAATCACAGAAGCGATAATTGATAATATTAAAATACCGCCAATTTTTTTCGCAGGTGCTTTAACTTCTTCTGCAATTTGTGGGATGACATCAAAGCCCACAAACAGAAATGGAATCATCATTAATACAGACATCGTTCCACCAATACCATTTTCAAATGGCTGTAAATTGTTGAAATTACCATTAAATCCTGCACCAAATACAAGTAATAAGCCAACGCCTACAATAAAAATTGTGAAAACTGTTTGCATGATTGCTGCAGGCTTTACACCAAAATAATTAAGTGAAGTTAAAATGACACTTCCAATTGAGCCAATGATAACCCATGTGAAGTATACATCCCACCCCGCGATATTCCACATCAATCCTTGATGTTGAAATGGAATAACATAGTCGATCACTGTGGGCAATGCGACCGCTTCAAATGTAATAACTGAAACATAGCCAAATAATACGGACCAACCTGATATAAAGGCAACGCCTGGTGAAAAAGCTTTTTTAACAAATACAAAACCGCCGCCAGTTTCTGGAATTGCTGCAGCTAATTCTGCATATGTAAGTCCGATGACAATGACTAAAAATCCACCGAGTAAAAATGCCACAACACTTCCTACAAAACTAGCTGTTGATACCCATTCTCCTGATAATACGACCCAGCCCCATCCAAGCATTGCGCCGATTGCCAGAAATAAGACATCAACAATATTCATCGTCTTATTAAATTGAGATTTCATTTTACATACCCCATAACATTCATTGAATTAAAAGTGAATGAGCTTAAATTTTCTATATTAGTTTCAATCTAATCATCACTTTCTTGTTCGTTTAGATTCATACGTTTTGCTTTATTTACAACCAGTGCTTTCTAACTTGCACTTTAAATACCTATGGATAAATATTTTGTTTCTAAATATGGCTCTATACCTTCAGTGCCACCTTCTCTGCCATAACCACTTTCTTTCAAACCACCAAATGGTGCATGAGCAGCTGAAGGACCACCATCATTCCACCCAACAACACCATATTCTAACTCATTATAAAGCTTTAATCCTGTACGATAATCATTTGTGAAGAAGTAAGAAGCTAAGCCAAATTCTGTATCGTTTGCCATTTTTATTGCTTCATCTAAATCTTCATAAACCATAACCGGTGCAACTGGACCGAAAGTTTCTTCATGCATTACTTTCATATCTAAATTCACATTAGAGATAACCACTGGTTTTAGGAAATTTCCTTTTAACGCTTGTATTTCATCTACTGACCGTGATAATTTTCCACCTTTAGCTTGTGCATCTGTAATATGTGTCATCACTTTTTCAACTGCAGCTTTATCAATGAGTGGTCCTATGTTTACATCATTTTGCAGACCATCACCAACAGAAAGTTCGTTGACTTTCTCAATCAAACGGTTTGTGTATTGATCAGCAATATCTCGATGTACAAAAATACGATTCGCGCAGATACATGTTTGCCCTGCATTTCTAAACTTAGAAGCAATCGTACCTTCTACAGCTGCTTCAATATCAGCATCTTTATGCACAATTAAAGGGGCTAAACCACCTAGCTCCATCGTTACATTTTTCACACTTTGCGCTGACTGTTCAATCAGTGATTTTCCAACAGCAGTCGATCCAGTAAATGTCACTTTATTAATCAGTTTATGTGTGGTGAAGATATCACCTGCATCTTTACCAGACGCAATAATATAGGATATCGCATCTTTGGGTATGCCGGCTTCATGTGCTAGTGCAACTAGTTTAATGGTTGTTAAAGGTGTTTTGACAGCAGGTTTACAAATGATTGTGCATCCAGCAGCTAATGCAGGCGCCATTTTACGCGTTATCATCGCTGCCGGGAAATTCCAAGGTGTTATCGCGCCTACTACACCAACCGGAAATTTATCAATCACTATTTTCTTAGATGACGTATTTGCAGGTATCGTACGTCCATATACTCTCTTAGCCTCTTCCGCATACCATTTTACATAAGCATTCGCATATATGACTTCCCCTTTAGCTTCTGCTAAAGGTTTTCCACCTTCAAGTGTAATAAGCTTCGCCAGTTCATCCTGATGTTCATCAATGAGTTTCCCCCATTGATATAACTTTGCTGAGCGTTCGTGTGCATCAACTAATTTCCATTCTTCAAATGCTGTACGTGCACGTTCAATTTGTGAATGGATTTCATCATGACTTGTGTAGTTTAAACGTTCTATAATTTCATTGGTAGAAGGATTATAAACTTCTAATTGACTCATTATTGTTCTCTCCTTTACATTTATTTTTGTTATGAGGTATGACTTAACTATACCCGTTATTTAAAAATAAAATTTTAAGCGTCCAGATGTGCTTCCGCTATGCTCACTTTTTCAAATGTTTCAGACAATATTTCTAATCCTTGTTGTAATTCATCGTCTGTAATAACAAGCGGTGTTAAGAATCGTAAAACATTACCTTTAATACCAGCAGATAATAATAACAAACCATTTGCATTCGCTGTTTGAATAATTTTTCCAGTCAATGCTTTATTGGGCTGACCGGTTTGATCATCGATGATTTCACAGGCAACCATAGCACCAAGTCTACGAATGTTTGTGATAAATGAATATTGTTCTGC
This sequence comes from Staphylococcus ureilyticus, assembly GCF_025558845.1. Classification (NCBI taxonomy): domain Bacteria; kingdom Bacillati; phylum Bacillota; class Bacilli; order Caryophanales; family Staphylococcaceae; genus Staphylococcus; species Staphylococcus ureilyticus. The sequence goes on from NZ_CP094825.1 coordinate 2,372,267, forward strand.
ACTGCGATATAAGAAACTTTCAAGTTGTTTTCCAATTTGTTCTGCTTTATTGTTTAAGTCTTCTTCTTCAATGATTTCAATGACTTTTAAAGCAGCTTCACAAGCTAAGGGATTTCCAGCATATGTGCCACCTAGTTCTCCAGGAGATGCACTGTCTATAATTTCCGCTTTTCCAACTACACCGCTTAATGGAAATCCTGCAGCCAATGATTTAGACACAGTTATTAAATCGGGTTCTATATCAAAATGTTCAATCGCAAATGTTTTACCTGTTCGTGCAAAACCTGTTTGAATTTCATCTGCTACAAAAATAATGTCATGCGCTTCACATATTTTTTTAACTGCTTTCACGAATTTTTTATCCGGAATAATAAATCCGCCTTCTCCTTGGACTGGTTCCATCACGATACAAGCTACTTCACTAGGATCTACAGTCTCTATGAAAAAATCATGTAACTTATCAATCATTTGATCAATATAGGCTGCTTCAGATAAGTATTCAGATTTTTCTGAAATATTAGGGTATGGCGCTTGGTAAACCTCTGGTGCAAATGGGCCAAATCCAAGTTTATAAGGCCTTACTTTACTTGTCATAGACATTGTTAAATTTGTACGTCCATGAAAACCTCTTACAAAGGAAACAACTGATTGCCTTCCAGTGTGTTTCCTAGCAACTTTCACTGCATTCTCTACAGCTTCTGCACCTGAATTAAGTAAAATCACTTTTTTATCAAAATCACCAGGTGTAATCTCTGTTAATTTTTGAGCTAAGTTGAGATAGCTTTTATACATAATGACATTGAAGCCAGGATGTATAAAGTTGTCTAGTTGTTCTTTTAAATGTTTGGTTATCTTAGGGTGTGTGTGTCCAACGTTTAATGTACCAATTGCTCCCGCAAAATCTATGAAACGTTCACCTTCTACATCTGTGATCGTAGCACCTTGTGCATGATCTGCAACATGCAGATTACCATTCCCAACACCACGTGCTACATACTTATCACGTTGTCTCTTATAGCTTTCAAATTGATTTGTCATCAATAACCCCTCCTCTTTGCTTCTACATAAGACCTGTAGTTTTCTAAAATTTAAGGGATTATTGGTACAGTGTAAAGTACCAGTTATGACAAATTAATGGAACCAGATTATTCCCAAATGACTTCTTTTAATCTCTGTACTGCCTGAGGAATCTGCTCTTGCTTGATTTTTGAAAATCCTATAATCAGTGTTTTATATGAACTATTTTTTTCAAGCGCTTTCACAGAAAATCGATTTAGTGTATAAAGTTCAAGTTTCATTTCTTTAGCTCGTGATTCAATTTCTTGGTAGGAAAAGGGGGTGTTAACTTCTACAATAAAATGTAAACCTGCTCGCGTATCTTTGATTCGAATATTATTTGTAAAGGTATTGGATAGATGTGTGATGAGTGTTTCTCGTTTCTTTCCATATATTTGATGCATCTTTTTTACATATTTTTCATAGTAGCCTTCTTTGATCATTAAATTTAATGTAAGTGCGTGAATCGTTGAAAAGTCAGGAATCATATTTAAATTATAGTGATCAAATTGTTTTACTAAATTAATTGGCAAAATCATATAACTCATGCGCAATCCCGGCATTAGCGTTTTCGAAAAAGTACCTAAGTATATCACGCGTTCATTTTTATCAAAACTAAACAGTGGGGGGATATTATCTGTTTCATATTTAAACTCACTATCATAGTCATCTTCTATGATGTAACTTTGTGTTTGACTTGCCCAGTTCAAAAGATCAATACGACGCGATACAGGCATGATGATTCCCATTGGAAATTGATGCGATGGTGTCACTATCGTAGCATCAGGTTGAGCTTGTTTAATTGCTTCAATAGATATCCCCTTATGGTCTAAAGCAATCGGTTTTAACTGTGCAGTTGTTTGACGGATTAGTGTTCTAAACCTTGAGTACCCTGGATTTTCCACTGCGATCTTGATTTCATCTGGTAATAATTGAATCAATTTGGTTAACAGTATATTAGTGCCTGATCCAATGACAATTTGTTCCGGATGACATTGGATACCTCTTTGATAAGACACTAATTTGGCAATCGATTGTCTTAACTCTATTGGTCCTTTAATTTGAGGTATTGAAGATAATTCATGATCATAATTTTCAAATACACGCTTAACGAGTTTAGTCCATACCTCCACTGGAAACGCTGATATATCGGTACTCATATGAGAAAATGAATAATCGTATGCATCTTCAATTTGCTGTTCTTGAACATTCAAAGATATTTGCGCATTTGGATCAATGATCAATTTTTCTAATGGCTCAATAAAATAACCCTTCCGCTCTTCAGTATAAACATATCCCTCAGCCAGTAGCTGTTCATATGCTGCTTTTACACTATTCACACTAATATTTAAATGTTGTGACATATCTCTTTTGGAAGGTAACTTTTCATGACTTTCATATTTGAATGCGAGAATATCTTCTTTTAATTGGCTATATAATTGACGATAAATGAATTGACCGCTTTCCCGTTGCATTCAATCCCCCCTTTTTTACATCATCTGTTCTCCAGTTTTCTCATATCACTCATTATAATGAAAATGAGGACGGTATAGAAATCAAAACGTAAATTTGATTCCATGTCACCGTCCTCATCAGACCAATCTTATGGTTGGAAAATTACAATATGTTATTGGAACTCCAGTGGCACCACGACCGATTGTTGCATTGATAAATACATAAAGTTTTAGAACCTGCCACTTCAATATGCTTTATATTTTATAGAATTGGTGACGCTAATTTAGCAATCGATTGTTTGAACTTAATCCAATTTGATCGCTGTTCATAGCGTTCTTCTGTTAATTCCTTAGATACTTTCATATCTTCTATAAATGCTGCTTTAAGTTCTTTGACAATGTTTGCATCATACATAAATGCATTAATTTCAAAATTTAATTCAAAACTACGTATATCCATATTTGATGAGCCTACACTTGCCACTTCATCATCAATAATCATCATTTTTGAATGAATAAATCCATTTTCATACGTATAAACTTTGACACCATCTCTAATCAACTGCGCGACACTTGTAATTGTGGCCCAGTATACAAAAATATGGTCTGGTTTATTAGGAATAATTAACCGCACGTCTACCCCAGCTTTTGCAGCTATACGCAATGCATTGATATAACCTTTATCTGGTATAAAATACGGACTGTGCATATAAATTGATTCTTTAGCGTTCATAATCATTTTCATATAGCCAAACTCTATCTGATGCCAGTTATCACTTGGGGCACTGAGTGCAATTTGCATCGGCACATCTCCACCTTGATTTGCATTGTCTGGGAAATACTTATCATTATATTCCAATTGTTCACGGTGTGATTGAGAATTCCAATCGTGGATAAAACTGAGCTGTAACGCGTCAACGCCATCACCTTTAACTCTTAAATGTGTGTCACGCCAATAGCCAAATGTTTCATCTAAACCTAAATATTCGTCACCAATATTAAATCCACCCACATAACCAGTCATACCATCAATCACTAAAATTTTACGGTGATTTCTATTGTTTAGTCTGAAATTTATTAATGGAATTTTAGCTTGGAAGAAAGCCTCTACTTGTCCACCAGCTTCTTGGAAGTTTTTGAATTTTGATTTATGTACCGTTTTAGATCCTACTGCATCATAAAGTATTTTAACTTCCAATCCTTCTTCAGCCTTTTGTTGCAAAATATCGACAATTTCAGATCCCAACTTATCTAATTTCAAAACATAATACTCTAAATGAATATACGATTTCGCATTGCGTAAATCTTCTTTCATTTGGTCAAATAGCGCATGACCATCAGTATAAATGTCGACATTATTATCGTAACTTAAAAATGTTGGTTCTTTCGTTAGCAAAGTATTTACAATATCTGCATGTTTTTTAACTAATCGGTTATCTGAATGATTAATCTTGTTGGTAGCATCTGATAACTGTGTTTTCATTCGTTCTTTCACGTCATCTATCTGATTATGGTGAAAGCCTTGTTCCCGTTTTTTCCGTACTGCTCGACCAAAGAATATATAAATAATAAAGCCTAAAATAGGTACTACAAATAGTAGAAATAACCATGCCCAAGTTGCTGTAGCATCTCTGCGATCTCTATCTAAGAATACAATAATAAAGGCAAGTGCTATATTAATAACAAAGAAAAACGCAAGTATACCTCGATAAATCGGGCTTACACTTGGATCAAAAATAAGTTGCATAATGACACCTCATCGTTTCTTTTAGATTTTAATGAAGACTACATAAGTCATCTATGTGACTATTAATGTAGCTCAACTTATCAAATCCAATTAATTTTAAAACTCATAGAAAAAACAAAGCATGTTGTAAAATATCGTACAATATTTGAATGATACTGTCTATTGTTCTATTGTTTTTTCTATTGTTCGATTAAGCCCTGCTTGTGAGCCGAAAAATGTGATTAATAGTGCAGTGATTAATAAAATACTTAATGAACCGATCCATTGACCTGTAACATCGTGTAATATACCAAATAGTAAAGGACCTATAGCTGCAAAAAGATAACCCACAGATTGAGCCATACCAGATAACTTTGCTGACGTTTGACTATGTTCTGTTCTTAAACTAAAGAATGTATTAACAAGTCCAAACGCTAAGCCACTTGCAACACCAATTAAAATCGTAGCAATTAAAGCAAGTTGTGGTGAAAATAACATTATTGAAACACCCACCACAAAACATAAACCAGTGATAAAAGTTAATAAAAACTGTGATTTCATTTTGGTAGCAAATATAGGTGTAATAAATGTTAAGGGTATAATAGCGATTTGCATAATTGATAAATACATCCCCGCTTCACTGATAGCCATACCACTTTGAGATAAATATGCTGGTAGCCAATTAATTAGAGAATAAAAAATGAGTGACTGTCCGCCCATAAGTATCGTTATTTGCCATGATAATGGCGACTTCCAAACATTGACACTTTCTTTGGGTAATGATACCGTTGTTTCTTCTTTATTTTTCAATTGAAATGCCCATATAATAATGGTAATCAACGTAATGACACCAATCGCACTAATGGCAATATTATAATTAAACGCTTTGACAAACGGTGCCGTTCCATATGAAGATAACCCACCAAATACGTTCATAACGACAGTATAATAACCTGTCATCACACCTATATGTAATGGAAACTTCGCTTTGATAACTGCAGGTGCAAGTACATTACCAAAACCAATACCAACGCCTATAAGGATGGTACCTATATATAACCATGAAACACCTGTGATAGAACGTACGATTACGCCAATCAGTATTAGCCATAAAGCTACAAAAATCGTTCGTTCTAATCCAAAACGATAACTTGTTTTTGCTGCAAATAGTGAAATGATTGCGAATGCGATTAATGGGACGACTGTAATTACACTAACAGCACTGTTAGACATCGCCAAATCGTTTTTTATATCAGGTAGCGCAACTCCGATTGAAGTAATTGGCGCCCTTAAATTTGCACCTACTAACAAAATACCTATAAATAATAGCCAATTAAATGGTTTTACTTTTCTATAATTTTCCATTTTGCTCACCTTACATCATAAATTTTCTAAACAACATTATATATGGTACAATATGTACGTTATAATGTAAATAGGAGCGATTCACATGTATCATATTCAAAATGTTATTGCCAAAAATTTAGCAACTTATCGTAGTAAACACCAACTTAGTTTAGATAAAATGGCCAATCTAACTGGCGTTAGTAAAAACATGTTAAGCCAAATTGAAAAAGGCACATCTAATCCAACAATTACAACATTATGGAAAATTGCTAATGGTCTTCATTTACCCCTGTCACAACTGACATCAACAATGCACGAGCCTGTAGATTTTGTAGATGAATCTGATATTATTCCTATTGTTGAAGATAAAGTTAAGATCTTTCCATACTTTCCTTACAATGATAGAAAGCATTTCGAAATGTTTAAAATGGAAATTCAACCAGGGGGTAAAATGATTTCTGATCCACATCATATACAATCAGAAGAATTTATCATCGTTAACTCAGGTACTTTAAAAATTGAAGTTGGTCAAACTTCTTATACAATTAGCAGTAACCAAGCATTTCGTTTTAATAGTGATGTAGCGCATCGTTACTATAATCCAACGGATGAAGTTGTTATACTCACCGCCACTATTCATTATCAAGCACAATAGTAATCAATTAAATTTTCATCTAACATTAGATACTATCAATGCTACATACACAGTGGAAAAGAAAAATATATCAAAATATGCTTCAGCCTTTTTAAAATAACGGCAAATGAATATAGATTATGCTGTTGTCGATATATTTCACAATAAACGACGAACCCTCATATACAATAAAAAGCGGGATAGAAATCAAATAATTTCTATCCCGCTTATTTTTCGAACCTATTTATATAGCGTGCTTTATTTACTATATCAATATTTATTAAATTTTATGTTGTCTTGACGAGCAAAGAAATGTCATATATATTTGACACATAAGGAAGAAGTGATGATTTAAATTGAATAAAGTTAAATACTTTCGCAGTCAACAACAAATATCTCAACTTGCGCTTGCACGTTCCGTAGGCGTTTCACGACAAACGATTAATATGATTGAAAATGATAAATACAATCCATCATTAAATTTATGTATCAATATTGCACAATCATTAAATGTTACATTAAACGATTTATTTTGGGAGGATCATAACGATGAAAAAAAGAGATAAATGGTTATATCAAAACTTCGCTGGTTTAATAGATACACCTGATGAATATCAACGACATGAAATTGATAAGACACTGGCAAAAATTTCAATTATTGCTTTATATACGTTACTCGCACTTGTTTATTTATCTATTTTTCTCGATTTAGAACGTGAATTTTTATCACCATTTACCATTGGTGGTGTGCTATTAGTTATTATTTTAGTCTGTAGGATGAGCATGAATCGTCTCGGTGCAGATGCTATTGAAATTGAAGTACATCAGCGACATACATATCATAAACTACTAAAAGAAACACGAAATAAAAGGATTATTTTCTTGGTTATAGCCCTAATTTATATGTTAGGGACTGCAACAATCACCGCACCACTACTTGCAGGAAATCCAATGAATTTTAGTTATTTATTAAATATAAGTACCTATATACCCTTTATATTGATCGTCATCTTTACAGTTAACAAAGATTCGCGCATAAAATTAATAGAATAGGAGGCCAATCATCTTGAATAATGAAAAAACACTTCGCTTAATTCCAAACTATAGATTTACTGATGAATATGAACGGCAAGTATTATTAAATCTCTACGCCAAACTATATGTCTGGATATTTTGGGGAACATTGATGATTTCCGCACTAGATTGTTTTATCTCTATGTATTTTCAACAAATACCATTTGTTAGTATCATTGCATTGATTGGATTGATGGTGGCTTCAATCGTACTCACACGTGCACTTCACAATAAAAAAGTAGACCTATTTGATGTCGATTCTAAAGATGAATACCACAAATATATCAAAAAAGCACGTAACGGCAGTATCCTATTTGCATTTGTTATGTTTATAATTTTCAACATCAATAATTACCTTATTCCCTTTGTGACACACCAAGAACTTCCTAAAATCACAGCTTTAAGTTCTCAAATCCCAACGACTGCAATCATTGCCATGATTACAGGATTGATCATATATATGATAGCTAAATCCAAAATCATTCGTACTTATAAAAAATGAAGGCCTAATTTTATGTTGAAAGTAGCGTGAAAAACACTGCTTTCAATTTTTAGTTATTTTAATAGATAAAGTACGACGTGCCATTTAAAATAAAAAATGCAAATCCATTCGAAAGTACAGCCCTCAAGTTATCGCAGTAAATAGCAATGCAATTTGAGGTGCTATCTTCAAAAATGAAAATGCATTTATTTTAATTATATACTGTTATACCTTAATAAACATCTTTTTATGTTTGAACAGATTAAGATACATGTGCGTGAATATTTCTATTCCAATTGCAGTTTAAGTTATTGTGGATATGTGTAACTTAAATCCCAACCGATATCATATTTATCAATCAACTTGGCATATTTCGCTCCCCAAAACATAGTATCTAGCTCCATTTGAACATTGCCTTCATCTTTCAATTGTTCATAAGCTTCTTCGACTGCTGCTTCACTATCAAATTCTAAAACAATATATACATTTCTATCTTGTAGCATTGTATCATCATCTTTAGGTATATCTGACAGCATGAATAAGTTACCATCAACTTCTAATTGGGCATGAATGATACGATTAGGATCATCTGCAACACTTTCATTCGCTTCACCGTACGTCATTGTATCTTTAATCTCTCCGTTCAACACCTTACTATAAAATGCTAAAGCGTCTTTACATTGACCGTTAAAAAACAAATACGGTACTGTCGATTTCAACATAGTATCCCCTCTTTTTAAATATCGTTTTCTATTATCAAACATACCCTTTTAACATAAATTTAGACAATTCAAGTTTGATATCTAGATTTGAAACACACATACGTAATTACAATTTTTCATCTTTATAAAAACTTTTCAATATAAAATGCTGATTCTTCAATCGATTTGAATTCCGTATTAATAACTGTAGCATTTAATTTAGCAAATATTTCTTCGGCATACATTAGTTCTTCTTTAATTCTATCGACACTATTATAATCTGTAGGTCCATGTAAACCTAATACTTTCACGCGTTCAGTACGAATATTCAAGATATAGGTAGGACTTGCAGTCAAACCAAATACCTTTAAATTTTTATTTCTAAAGACCTCATCTGGAATATCCACTTCTGGAACTAAAGGGATATTAGCGATTTTATAACCTTTGTTTGCTAAATACATACTTAAAGGCGTCTTTGACGTTCGAGAAACACCTAAAATCAAAGCATCAGCTTCTCCTATATCCGTAAAATGTTTACCGTCATCATATTTCACAGAATATTCCATTGCCTCAATTCTTTTAAAATAGTTGTCATCTAACTTGCGCAAAGCACCACTTTCTAAGATGGGTGAACAATTCGTATGTTCTTGAATAATGCTAATTAAATCAGACATATAATCAACATATGGAATTTGTTGCGCTTGAGCATATGCCTGACCTTTTATATTAAATTCTGGATTAACTAAAGTCGTTATAACGACTGCACCACGCGCCTTAGCCAAAGAAAGCACATTGAGTAATTCATCTTGATTTTTGATAAAAGGAAATTTTTTAATTTCTATACGCGTGACATCTGGAAATTGTGTTAAGGTCGCATGAATCATTCGCTGTGCTGTCTCACCTATAGAATCAGATACAACGAATAGCGTTAACTGTGTTCTATCATTATCATTTAACACGTAATCTACCGCCTTCGACTTCACTTTGAGCCGTTGATAATAAGGCTCCTGGAACTCTAAATGGAGAACATGATACATAATCCAAATCTAGTTGATTAAAGTATTGAATTGATTTGTGGTCACCGCCTAATTCTCCACATACGCCAATTTTTATCGTTGGATTTGTGACTTTTGCTTGCTCTGTCGCTTGCTTAATTAATTGTCCAACGCCATCTATATCAAGTGTTTGGAATGGGTCTATTGTTAATATGCCTTGCTCTGAATAAGCGCTAATAAATTTACCAGCATCATCACGTGAGAATCCAAATGTTAATTGTGTTAAATCATTTGTGCCAAAACTAAAAAAATCACATTCTCGTGCTAAATCTCCAGCGATTAGACATGCTCTTGGTGTTTCAATCATCGTACCAATCATATAGTGAACACTTGCTCCTATTTCAGCTTGTAAGGCTTCAATGCATTCAACAACTTGTGTCTTTAAAGTTGTGAATTCTGAAACAGTTGATACGAGCGGAATCATAATCTCAGGTTGACAATCAATGCCCTGCTTTTTAAGTTTCAATGCACTTTCCATAATAGCTTCTGCTTGCATAATATAAAGTTCAGGGTAAGTAATCGCCAAGCGACATCCACGATGCCCTAGCATTGGATTAACTTCATTTAAACTTTCTATATAATGGTCTAACTCTGCAACAGACACGTTGAGTTGGCTTGCCACACTATTTTTTTCCTCTGTTGAGTTAGGTAAAAATTCATGTAAAGGTGGATCTAATAAACGGATAATCGTCGGGCGTTCGCCAGATAACTTTAATATCGTTTCAAAATCTTCTTTTTGATATTGTTTAATTTTATTTAAAGCATTCACTCTTTTATCTTGTGTATCAGATAAAATGAAACGTCTCATTTCAATCAAACGTTCAGGGCCAAAAAACATATGCTCAGTACGAACTAAACCAATACCTTTCGCACCAAATTGGTAGCCAGCTTGAATATCTTGTGATGTTTCTGCATTCATGCGAACATCTAATCTTGCTATTGCTTCTGACCATTGCATAAATTGTTCAAAAGCCTTACTTCTCTCAGCTTTAATCGTTTTAACTTCTCCTAAATAAATATCACCTTTAGCACCATCAACTGAGATAATGTCCCCTTCGTTTAATGTTCCGTTAGGATATGTTACTTTTTTATCCTTAACATTAATTTCAACGTCTGAACATCCTGTCACACAACATTTACCCATTCCTCTAGCTACAACTGCAGCATGGGAAGTCATACCACCATGTGTGGTAACTATCGCTTCACTTGCAACCATACCTTCAATATCTTCAGGTGAGGTTTCAGGTCTCATCAATATTACTTTATATCCCTGTTCAGCTTTGAATTTTGCAGTTTCAGCAGAAAACACGATTTCACCACTCGCTGCACCCGGACTAGCAGGAAGTCCCATTTTCGAAACAGCTGTAGCTCTCTCAAGTGCTTTATCATCAAAATTAGGATGTAATAATTGCTCAATTGATTTTACTTCTACATTCATAACTGCTTCATTTTTAGAAATAATACCTTCTTCGACTAAATCTACTGCAATATGAATGGCTGCATTCGCAGTTCGTTTACCACTGCGCGTTTGTAAGACATATAGTTGCTCATTTTCAATAGTAAATTCAATATCTTGCATATCTTTATAGTGTTTTTCTAATTGTTGAGAAACTTCTAAAAACTGTTGATGAACATGAGGCATTTGTGCTTTTAATGTGCTGATATCTTTTGGCGTTCTAATACCAGCGACAACATCTTCTCCTTGAGCATTCAACAAATATTCACCAAACAATTTTGCTTCACCAGTTACTGGATTACGCGTAAATGCAACACCTGTCCCACTTTGTGCACCACTATTACCAAAAACCATCTCCTGAATATTAACTGCAGTGCCAATATCGTGTGGTATTTCATTTAATTGACGATATACACGTGCGCGATCATTGTCCCATGATTTAAAAACTGCTTCAATTGCTTCTGTTAATTGTACAATTGGCTCCTGTGGGAATGGTTTATAAACTTCTTCCAAATAAACACTTTTAAAATGATCACATATTTCTTCTAATCCTTCAGCTGGAATATCTGCATCATTTTGGTAATTGTGTTGTGCTTTATATTGATTAAAATATGTATCGAATGAAGTCATCGGTATGCCGTATACGACTTCGCCAAACATTTGTAATAATCTACGGTAACAGTCATATGCAAAACGTGCATCATCTGTTTTTTCTGCTAATGTTTTAACATTAAAATCATTCAACCCCAAGTTTAAAATGGTATCCATCATGCCTGGCATGGAAATTTTTGCGCCACTTCTTACAGAAACTAATAATAAGGATTCTTTAGAAGAAAATGATTTTTGAGTGCGTTGTGAAAATGCTTCTAATTGTTCATGTAATTGTCCAACTAATTCATCTGAAAGGTGAGCGCCTTGCTTTAAATACTCAATACACGCCTTTGTAGTAAGCGTAAAACCGTCCGGCACAGGTAACCCTAACCGTTTCATTTCAGCTAAATTAGCTCCCTTACCTCCTAATAAATCTTTCATGGCTTTATTGCCTTCATCAAATGCATAAATATATTTTGTCATACTGATTCACCTCAAATTTTTAATATGTCATACTAATTATTATAGAGTATGTCATATTACTTTATAAAAAACAACCAAAATTTTAACGGTTGCTCTTTATCATTCACTTTCGTAACCTACTGAGCTAAAAAAAGCATATAAAAAGCCTTAAGCAACACGAGTTCCTCGTATTGCTTAAGACTTTTTATTTTTTATCGTATGACATAATTAAAATATTAAAATGATTATCCGTTTAGACTGCTATTATTTTTAAAATTTGTATGTCGTTGCATGCTAGCAGCGCATCTATTACTTGTATGATTGATCTTTGATTGCTTCAAAGTGTTTTTTTATGTGTCTAACCTTTTTATCATTCTTACTAAACTTTCTAATGAAGTGATTTTATTGCTTTCGTCGCTAACACCATATTGCAATCTGTAATTTAACAGCATCAGAGTATTTTTTTGGGTTTAATCCTGTTTCTTTTTCACATTTTTCTAACCTATACAATAAAGTATTTCTATGGATATACAATTTTTTAGCAGTTTGCGTTATATTTAAATCATTTTCAAAGAAACTTTTTAGTGTATCGATACTCTGTTGACCCACATCACTTAATATTCTTTTTTTAAATCGTTCTCTTATGTTCTTATCAATTTGATATAAAAGTGTTTTTTCTTCTATATCTTCAAATGAGGTTACAACCTTTCCATTTTCAGCCAACATAAACACTAACTCACACTCTTCATATGCATTTTTAAAATCTTTTAATCTTTTAAACATAAGACTTGAAGCCATTTGAACGTTAAGCTCTAAGTTTTGAAATATTTGATATATGTGATTGATTTTATTATCTAATGCTTGCACTGACTGAGCAGTAGCAAGAATAACAATACGGTTATAATTCGTAAATGCAATTGTAAATGAACGGGCGTCTATCCTACTCGTTAATGAACGTACAATGCTATTTCTAGAAAAAATCTGCTTTTCAATATCGATAATAATACATTTTCTATAGGTTAATAAATCGATATTGAGTTGTTTCATTAAATATTGAATAAAGGATTTTGATGATTCACTTTTTAACAACTCCTCTATAAATAATTCTTGACTCCGTATTTGCCCTTCCAATTCATATGTAAAATAATTCTGATAAAGTAACAATTCTGTAGACATTTTAACTAAATCTGCTACATGCGTAATATGACTAGGATTACCTGTAATACCGATAACACCTACTATATTATCTTGAAAAATAATAGGTAAGTTAATACCTGCCTGCGTACCTTTAAGATGTAAACTGTCTTTCTGGTTAATTACCACGGTTTTTTCTTGTTTCAACACTTCTATAGCACCTTCGTGTAGCGTACCGATACGTCTTTTATCGAATGACGCAATAATTACTCCATTAAAATTCATAATATTAATGTTAGTTTTGGTTCTTTTAGCTGTTTCATTAACGATTAACGTTGCCATTTCTTCAGTCAATATATCCATTTATCTCACCACTTGTTATTTATATACAAATTTAAAATATTATTTTTGTATAGTTTAACCCTTTTTCCAAAATAGTAAAATCGTTAAACTTAGAACAATACATTTTAGAAAACGCTTTCTTATAAAGGAGAAATTCACAATGCAAATCATATTAGCACCTGATTCATTTAAAGGAAGTATGAAGGCAAGCGAAGTAACCAAGTATATGAAAGATTCTATATTAGAAGTTTTCCCTGAATCCACCATTCATGATTTACCCATCGGTGATGGTGGCGAAGGAACAATGGAAGCATTAATAAATGCAACAAATGGTTCGTTTACTACAGTTAGTGTAACCGGACCACTTGGTGACAAAGTAACAGCTCAATACGGTATTTTAGATAATCATACTTGTGTCATTGAAATGGCAGAAGCTTCAGGATTAAAGCATTTAGATCAAGACGAATTAAACCCTTTATATACGACAACGTATGGTACAGGCGAACTAATTTTACATGCTTTAAATCACGGATATCAAAATTTCATCCTGGCGATTGGTGGTTCAGCTACAAATGACGCTGGCGCAGGTATGTTGCAAGCTTTAGGAGCAGATTTAAAGAATAACCAAAATCATTCAATACATTTTGGAGGTGGAGAACTACAAAATTTAGCTCAAATTGACTTATCAAATTTTGATCCTCGAATCGCCTATTGTAATTTTATTATAGCGACTGATGTTCAAAATCCATTAGTAGGACCTAATGGCGCATCATTTATTTTTGGGAAACAAAAAGGTGCATCTGCACAAAATATGCATCAACTCGATGATAACCTCACTCATTGGGCTAATCTAGTTGAACACACTACAGGCATAAGGCTACACGATTTACCTGGTGCTGGCGCAGCAGGTGGTTTAGGAGGTGCTTTCAAAGCATTTTTCCCAAGTTACTTTAAAGAAGGTATCCAGGTAGTTATGGAATATATACAATTTGAGAAATACTTAAAGCAAGCAGACTTAATCCTTACTGGAGAAGGAAAAATCGATCAGCAATCTTTTTATGGTAAAGCACCAATTGGCATTGCAAAATGTGCTAAAAAGTATAATGTACCAGTTATTTTTATAGGAGGATCAGTAGAAGTAGATGAAAAAGACTTAAAAGACAGTGGTATACTCAGCGCATTTAGTTTAAGTAATGGACCTATGTCATTAGAAGAAACATTTTCAAAGTCGGAAAAATTGATAAAACAAACAACCAAGAATATTGTAAAAACATTTTTCCATAACCAATAACATATTAAGGGGATGTTAGTTATGAGAATTAAAGATACAATAGAAAAAATTCCTGGAGGATTGATGGTAGTCCCGTTGCTTTTAGGCGCTACAATAAACACCGTTGACCAATTACATTTAACTCCTATAATGAACCTACTTAAGTCGCTGGGCGCACCTAAAACTGAACAAGGATATTACGAAATGCTTCAAATTGGGGGTTTTTCACAAGAACTATTCAAAGATAGTGCTCTTGTCTTAATTGCACTTTTTATATTTTGTGTAGGAAGTCAAATGAATTTAAAAATTGGCGGTAAGGCCTTAAAAAAAGGTATGCTATTAACAACAACGAAATATTTTTCTGGGTTAGCAGTAGGACTCCTATTAGGCTCATTATTTGATCCTTGGAGTGGACTATTCGGTTTGTCTACAATAGCTGTCATCGCAGCAATGACAAATAGTAATAGTGGCATGTATGCTGCTTTAACAAGTACTTATGGGAATCGTTCAGATGTTGGTGGCCTGTCCATACTTGCTATTAATGACGGACCATTGTTAACTTTGATTTCATTGGGATTTATTGGTACAAGCTTTCCAATCATTTCATTTATTTCTGTGCTTTTACCTTTAAGTATAGGCATGATATTAGTCAATCTTGACCCTAAAATATCAGAGTTTTTACGTCCAGGTGAAACCATACTTATCCCCTTTTTCGCCTTTTCTTTAGGTGCTGGTATGAATTTAGCTGAATTCTTTAATTTTTCCGTATTATCAGGAGGCTTAACGTTAGCAGTTTTAACCTTTATTTGTACCGCATTTACTGGTATCATTGCCTTTAAAATATTTAAAGAAAAGAGTGTAATTGCACCAATTTCTGAATCATCTACAGCAGGTAACGCAGTATCTACACCTGCTGCAGTAGTTGCTGCTGCTTCTACGGCGCTCGCAAATGGTAATCTGAGTCAAAGTGAGTATGCTATGATTGAGAAAGTAGCACCTATCGCCACAGCACAAATTTCAATTTCGGCTATTACTACAGCAATATTATGTCCAATAGCAGTCATATTGATTGATAGGTATCAAAAAAGTAAAGGAATATATGGAACAAAGGAATATGTTACTCAATCGACCCAAACACATTCTAATGCGGAAATAAAAACACATTTTTATGAAAGCGCTTCATATAAGGAGGAAGATCGACCTTGAATACAGAAATATTATATGGAAAGTCAAACCTTAATATAGAATTACCTGAAAACAGCGTCTTAATAGAGCCAACACCTATACCTGCACTCGAAAATGATAAACAAGCCATACGTGATGCATTAAAGAATCCTATAAATTCGGATCCGCTGGAAGATTTAGTAAAATCCAATCAGACTGTTTCAATCGTTATTAGTGATATCACGCGCCCTACACCCAATCATATACTTGTACCTCTTATTATAGAATGCCTTGCACATGTACCTTTAGAAAATATTGTTATCATTAATGGTACTGGTACACATCGAGATCAAACTAAAGATGAATTGATACAAATGTTAGGTGAAGATATCGTAAACAATATTAGAATTGTACATAATCATTGTAATGATAAGCAAACTTTAAAAAAAGTTGGCCATAGTAAATACGGCTGTGATGTTTATTTAAACAAGGATTATGTGGATTCTGATTTCAAAATTGTAACTGGCTTTATAGAACCACATTTCTTTGCTGGATTTTCAGGAGGACCAAAAGGAATCATGCCTGGTATTGCAGGTATAGAAACGATTATGACATTTCACAATGCCAAAATGATCGGTGATATTCGTTCTACTTGGGGGAATATGACAGACAATCCAGTACAAGATATGACTCGAGAAGTTAATGCCATGTGCAAACCTGACTTTATGCTCAATGTAACATTGAACAAAGAAAAAGAAATTACAGAAGTCTTTGCTGGAGAACTGTATAAAGCACATGATTTGGGATGTGCTTATGCTAAAAAACACGCTATGTTCAAATGTGACCATCGCTTTGACGTCGTTATCGCATCTAATTCTGGTTATCCACTTGACCAAAATTTATATCAAACAGTTAAAGGAATGAGTGCTGCTCATAAAGTGGTTAAAGAAGGCGGCAGTATTATCATGTTATCTGAATGCAGCGATGGTTTTCCAAATCATGGTAATTATGCAGAAATACTGAAAATGGCAGACACCCCAGAAGCACTTGTCAAAATGATTAATGATCCAAACTTCGCCATGCTAGATCAGTGGCAAGTTCAAAAACAAGCTGTGATTCAAACTTTTGCCAATGTGTATTTATATTCCAAATTAACTGATCAACAAGCAAAAGATGCTATGTTACATCCTGTTTCAAATATTGAAGCAACATTAAAAACTTTAGAACGACAATATGGGAAAGACATGACTATTGGCGTTATGCCACTCGGCCCACTTACCATACCGTATGTAGAATCATAATTTTCAATACGTCCAAAAATATTTAAGGAGGAATTTTAAATGATGACTAAATTACAGAATAAAGAATTTAAACTTGAAATGCTTTTAAAAGAAATGGAGACAGTAGTTATTGCTTTTTCAGGCGGTGTCGATAGTAGCTTAGTTCTAAAAAAAGCAATTGATGTATTAGGTACCAATAATGTAAAAGCAGTGATAGTTAAATCAGAATTATTTAGAAACGAAGAATTTAATCAGGCTATAGAACTTGGAAACACGTTAAATGCAGATATCGTAGAGACGGAAATAGCAGAATTAAAAGACCCACACATCATAAAAAACACACCCGACAGTTGGTATTACAGCAAATGTTTATTATACGCAAAACTAGAAGCGTTAAGAAAAACATTTGGATTCAATTATGTGTTAGACGGCATGATTATGGACGATATTTCAGATTTCAGACCAGGTCTTAAAGCGAGATCTGAATACGGGGTTAGAAGCGTTTTACAAGAAGTTGAACTTTATAAAGATGAAGTACGAGAACTAAGCAAATCAAATGGCTTGCCTGTTTGGGATAAGCCTGCACTTTGTAGCTTAGCTTCTCGAATCCCTTATGGTGAGCCACTTAGTTTCAACAAAGTTAATAAAGTTAATGAAGCTGAAAAATTCATTTTAGATTTAGATATTAATAACGTGAGAGTACGTTATCACGACAACATAGCACGTATCGAAGTTGATGAAACAGATATTGTTACGATGATTCAACATAAAGACGAAATTTCACTACGACTTAAAGAGCTTGGTTTTGACTATGTCACAATTGATTTAGAAGGCTATCGCACTGGTAGTATGAATGAGGTCATACAATCTTAATTTTAACGCTATAGTATAAAGGTGGTTTAACTATGACAGATAAATATGATTCCATCGAATCATTATTGCAAGCAGTAAAATCAGATCAATTATCAATATCTGAGGCTAAATCAGAATTAAGTCAATATGATGAATTAGGTTTTGCAAAAATCGACCTACATCGTAGAAAGCGACAAGGATTCCCAGAAGTAATATTTGGCGAAGGTAAAACTGAGCAACAACTAGTGAAAATTATTCACTCATTAATATTACACGAAGAAACAATTTTAATTACTCGTGTTAATAATGAAAAAGCCCATTTTATTTGTGAAACATATCCTCAATTGGTACATCATGCAACAGCACAAATCGTTTGTACATCTTTAGAGCATATTACCAAGACACAACGTCAAGCTGCTATTATTTGTGCAGGTACGTCTGACCTTCCTGTAGCGGAAGAAGCTGCTATAACAGCAGAAGTAATGGGAATCTCAGTAAAAAGATTTTACGATGTTGGAGTTTCTGGTATCCACCGTCTTTTCGCTCATATTGATGATATTCGCAATTGCAATGTATCTGTAGTAATAGCTGGCATGGAAGGCGCGTTAGCAAGTGTAGTTGCTGGCTTGGTTGACCATCCTGTCTATGCCGTACCGACAAGTATTGGTTATGGTGCAAATCTAGATGGTATCACTACATTATTATCAATGATCAATTCATGTGCACCTGGTTCTAGTGTACTTAATATTGATAATGGCTTTGGCGGTGGTTATAACGCTGCTATGATTGTCAATATGTTGGAACAACATTAAGGAATGGAGTGAATAATATGACGAATACAATATATTTAGATTGCCATGCGGGTATTGCAGGTGACATGTTGCTATCTTCTCTAGTAGACTTAGGTGCAAATATAGCTTACATTGAATCTCATTTACAAAAGTTGCCACTTAATGATTTTAAATTGCATTTTTCTAATCAAACCAAGCAAGGTATTCAAGCCAAACAACTAGATATTGATTTTAGTGAAACAACACACCATAGAACAGCTTCTGATATTACAAAAATGATACAGGATAGTGATTTACCCGCAAGAGTTAAAGTACGAAGCCAAAAAGTCTTTGATACGATTGCTCACGCAGAAGCTAAAATTCATGGGATGTCCGTTGAAGAAGTACATTTTCATGAAGTAGGCGCTATGGATTCCATTATCGATATTATCGGCGGTTGCCTTGCTTTAGAAAATTTGAAAATTGATGAGTTACACGCTTCCCCAATTCCAACAGGTGGAGGTAAAATAAATATCGCTCATGGATTATATCCTGTGCCTGCACCAGCAACGGCAGAAATTTTAAAAGGTATACCGCTTGCTTCTTTTGATATTAATAGCGAATTAACGACGCCAACCGGAGCAGCTTTTATTAAAGCATTAGCATCTAAAATTGGTCCTTTACCTTCTGTCACAATAGAAGAAATTGGTTATGGAAGTGGCACCAAAGACTTTGATTTTCCAAACATTTTAAGAGCAATTCAATTTAAAACTAAAGACAATACACCAACACAAGACCAAGTAATAGAAAGTCAGATAGATGACATGTCTGCTGAGATGTTAAGTTACTTTCTTGAACAAGTTTTAGAAGATGGTGCATTAGATGCATACTTCACACCTATCACCATGAAAAAAAGCAGACCAGCCACTCAAATCACAGTCATTTGTAAATTAGAAAATGCACAATTTTTCGAAGACTATGTTTTAAAAAATACATCTACATTAGGAATTAGAAGTTACACGGTTAATCGTAAAGTACTCCATAGACAATTCGAAACAATTCATACAAATTATGGAGCGATTTTAGTAAAAACAGCCATGTTAAATGGAAAAATAATTAAGGCAAAACCAGAATTTGAAGATGTGAGAAACGCTGCAATTCAAGCAAATAAACCATTCTTACATGTATACAATCATATTAATCAAGAGATTCAAAAACATATACAATTTGACTGAATTTCTTAAACCTTATGCCACATAAGTACTAATAGAATAAGCCTATAACTGAAATTTATAGAATTTCAGTTATAGGCTTACTTCATCTTAGTAGTTAATATGTTTAATTACTTTTAGCGTTTTCTGGCTTTTGAGCATCCGGATTGGTGTATTTTGATGGATTGTAATCGGCGCCTTTCGTATAGTCAGCAGAAGCATCCCATAATAAAAATTCATGAATATTATGATCTTTTAACGCTTGTACTTGTGCAGTTACTTCCGCTTTGTCATAGGATTTATACTGCCCTTCTCCTAAATAAGAGGCTGTAAAATCTTGAAGCCATGGACGAGATTTAACCTTTTTAGGGTCGATACCTTGCAGTGCTTCTTTTTCTTTATCAAGATAACGATCCACTGTTTTATATGGTTCTGTATCTGGCGCTTCTAACCCAAAATCTCCTGGGCTCCAATGAGAAGGATAAATCATCGATGAAATGACATCTACATTTTGGGCGATTTTAGGGAAGCTTTGCCCAATACCTGGTGTTTCTTTAACCGTAGCTGCGTAACCAAAAACATCCGCAGATGTTTGAACATCATATGATTTTAAATCTTTACGTGCAGTTTTCAAAAAATTAGTAATCGTATCTACACGTTGCTCAACATGGTTTAAATCACTATTTTTATACTTTCCATTTGAATATTGTAGTGATTTATCTTTGTTTTCAAATCCTTCAGGAAATCGAACATAGTCAAATTGAACTTCTTTAAATCCTGCTTTAGCCGCTTCTTTTGCAACTGCAATATTATATTTCCATACTTTATCATTAAAAGGATTTAAAAAACTATCCCCGCCTTCACTTTCCCAAACATTACCATCAGACGTTTTAAATGACCATTCAGGTTTTTCTTCAGACAATCTAGAATCTTTAAATGTAACAATACGTGCAATTGGATAAATATTGTTTTTTTCCATTGCTTTTATGATTTTCTTTACGTCAACACGATTCACGGTATTGCTACTAATCAATTTATTGTCACTTTTAAAGTCCATCGTTATATTTCCTTCATCATCTTTAACGTCAATTACCATGGCATTTAATTCTGTTTCATTTATAAATTGTATAAGTTCTTCAAAATTTTCCCCTTTTGCTGAATCCGGTGTTACATAGATACCTTTCACACCATCTTTTGGATAATCAATATCACTATATGTATGCTTTTTTGATTTGTTTGAACTTTCTTTACCTTCATTTGTTTCTTTCTCATTGTTAGAACCACTGTTACAAGCTGACATCATTAATACGGTCACAAATAATATCACTATAAATTTCCATACCTTCATTGAATTATCTCCCTCTCCCTTAATCAATTCAAAGACAAAAACATTTAAATCGCAAATAAGTATTACACTACACATATTATATCATTTTAATATTTTAAACAACGTAAATTCCGAACTTTTATTTATAAAAAAAGACAGAAATAGTTATCAATTACAGGATTGACGACTTATTTCTGTCTTTTAAGCTATTATTTTTAATTTTATCAATTCAGTTGTGCTCAACTTTTACTTAATTGAAGGCCCAATATTTAAATTGGCACTCGCTAATGCTTGCTCTAACACATCTAGTACATGCATACTATGCTCTAATTGTCTTGTTGCAAATATAATGTTTTGTTCCCGAATTACTTTTTCAATTTTCACAAATTCTTCGTACATTCGATGCTTGTGTGCGTTCACCTGATAATACTGTGTACCACCAGTGTGATATTTTAATTCGAATGCATTCAACTCATTTGTAGGACCTTTAAGATTGATTGTTGCTTTATCTCCTTGAATATAAGATTGATTATCAGAACTAGAATCTTTAGCCCCAATACAAACTACTTTCATCTCTTCATATTCTAATTGTAAGATACCAGAAGTATCGATATTTTTTTCAATATTTGCAAAGTATGTCACTTTATTAGGTTTACCAAATAAGCCTACTGCTAAATGAACATTGTAAACATTAATATCCATTAATGCACCGCCACCCTTACTCGGATCAAATGCGGGTTGAATAATGTCATTTTTAAAGTCATCAAATCTTGAGGAATACTGGGAATAGTTGAACTGAGCAATTTTGCAATTTCCAATTTCTGGTATACTTTGCTTAAGTACATCATAATTACTTAAATACAAATTGGTAATCGCTTCAATAATAATCACCTTTTGTTGCTCTGCCAAATCTTTAAGTATGATAAGCTCCTCTGTGGTTAATGTAAAAGGTTTTTCACAAATCACATGCTTATTTTTTGCTATAGCTTTACGTGCGTAATCAAAATGAAGATGATTGGGAACAGCCAAATAAACAGTGTCTATCTTTTCATCTTCTATAAACGCTTGAAAATCTTCAAAGACTTGCTTAATATCAAATTGCTTTTGCATTTGAGCTACATTCTCAGGATTACGTCCAGTAGTCACTATGCTTTGTATATGAATTTCTGGTATCTCTGACATCACTGGCAATGCTTCTTTTACAATTTTCCCGGCTCCAACTATACCTATATTCATAAATTTCCCCTTTTTTATCATAAAAATTTATTGTCTATAATGAAATATCTACAATTTTTGAATCATAAAATTAAATCATCTATAACGATATTAATGGCTGTGACATTTACCTATCCAACCTTATAAAACATAATACGTCACAGTTTATTTGTTCATTTCATCATCTTTTCTATCATTATTACGACAATTTTATATGTTTAGCTAACAACTCTTTAATCCTTTTTTGTGCTATTTCCCAAGAAATAACTGCTCGTATATAAGTCAGTACTGCTACATTGCTTTCAGCTAATGCTTCTTTTTAGTATTAACTTAAAATTAAATCAACAAGTTCTTCTGCTGACGTTTTACCGAAATAGTAAGGAATATCCATTTTACTTAAAGCATCAAACAAATCTGCTTTAACAACTCGAACACCGATAAGTTGCTTTTCAACTTCTCTAATATCACCTTGACCAAAAAAATCACCATAAATACGACATGCCTTGATACGACCATGTTCAACAGCTAGTGTAATATCAATGGTACCTGCCGCTAATTTCGCATCTCTATTATATTCATAGCGCGGGGAACGTCCATAGTTCCATTCCCAATTCTTATATTTATTTGTCACCATTTCATCTATCGCACGCCAGTCCGCTTCACTTAATTCATAACGTTTAACGTCATTGATATCGTCTAAGCCCAATAATTGTTTAATCATCAAGTCTTTAAACTCATGTATTGTAATATTTTGATATTCATTTGCTAAATGTTCGCGAATAGCTCCAACTCTCGATCTAACAGATTTAATTCCTTTAGATTCAATTTTTTTACGATTCGGCTTTAAAACTTTAATCATTGCTTCGTAATCAACATCTAATAAAAGTGAGTAACCTCCATAGATACGTCCATTGATTAAAGTCATAGCAGCGCCAGAAATTTTCTTTCCATTAATCTCTAAATCATTACGTCCACTTTGAATGACTTCGGTAGCACCTAAATTATGTAACGCCATAATTGCTGGCTCATAAAACTTTTGAAAATCACCATATATCGAATGATCATTCTGTAAAAGACAGCACATATTCACAGCACCACGATCCACATAAACTGCGCCACCTCCTGTTTCACGACGCATCACTTGTATACCATGTTCATCTACATAATCTTGGTTAATCTCTACGGCTGTGTTTTGAAAACGACCTATTTCCACTTTTGGATCACAATAATAAGGTAATAAAATATCATCATCTAAAAATATATTTTGACTAACATAGACTTGCATTGCAGTATTAACTGCACCATCTGTTATATATTCACCGTTACGAATCGGTTCAATTAAATACATAGTTTTCTCCTACTTTGTTAATTTATTATTTGCTTCTAAAATTAATGTCGAAATATCGTCCGTTAAATGTATCGTTCTTTCGCGTATGTTTTGAGGAATTCTATATGCTTTTTTATTTAATGTCATAAATAATGCATCAGGATTTTGCCTTGTCATACGTTGAAAAGGATGCTTCACAAATTGCGGTGTAGTATAGCCAATACCAATTTCTAAATATAAGACTTTGCCTGTCTTATGATTTTCAAGAAACTGATTGTAACGAGATAATTGTGCCTCAAAATCTGTATTTTCTACCATACCGACTTGTGCTTTTCGCTTATTAATTTCCATAGGTGCATCACACTTAGGGCAGTGTGGCACGAGTTCACGCGGTACTTCCATATTTGATTGCGCTTGAATCATATGACGGATTGCCTCATCGTCTCGGTAGGTTTGGGGATGACAATGTTGACTACACTGCCATAGGATATATTCTCCTTGGATATGAAACACTTTGTTCAAATCATATCCTGCTACTGCAAACGCATTATCTGCATTAGTAGTAATAACATGATGCGCTTTGTTTTTTAGTATTTCTTTTAGCGCAACATAAGATGCACCTACTGGTTGATCTAAATAATTCAATGCAACAAATCTACTTTGAAATGCCCAATATTCTTGCCAACTTTCAAATGTATGCAGACTTGCTTGTAACATATCAAAAAATCCGTATTTTTCTATGAAATCCGGAAAATTTTGAGTAAATCTTTTTCCTATATACGTAAACCCATCTGATGCAGACATACCTGCCCCTATGCCAACAACTATTGCATCCGCTTCATCTATAGCTTGTGCTAATACGTCAGATTGGCAACTTTGATTTGCTGACATGACACGCCATGTTGGTTCAGTCATAACGTTTTAGCTCCTCCTTATATAATTGTGCATCGGTATCAGTGAACACATTAAAAACTATCTTTATATCATCCAAATGATACTCTTTTTTATAATTTAATACGGTGTTAATGGCTATTTTTGCAGCTTCTGCTTGTGGGAAGCCAAACACACCTGTAGAAATACAGCAAAACGCTATACTTTTTAGTGAATGTTGTTTTGCAATTTCTAAACAACTTCGATATGCGCGCGCCAACAAATCTTTATTCATCTCAGATACTGGCAATTTGCGAACTTGCGGCCCTACTGTATGAATTACATATTGGGCTGGCAAATTATATCCTGATGTTATTTTAGCTTTTCCTATACCTTCTTTTTTCCCTTGTGCTTCCATGATTTCATGACATGCCAAACGTAGCTGTACCCCGGCTTTAGTATGAATGATGTTATCAATACAATTATGATTGGCTTCAAAACAACCTAGTAATTGACTGTTTGCTGCATTCACAATCCCATCTACTTTGAGTTGAGTGATATCTCCTTGCCATAAAAATACATCGTCACCAATCATTGGCGACAATGTATCAATATGCGTAACATGTTGACGATTCATCGCTTGTAAATATGCATCTTGCACGTCTAAATAAGTGTCAGCAATGGGTTGGGGTGCTCTTACATTTGTTAGCCCTCTATACATTTCCCAACGCGTTGCTTCATCTTCTGGCAAATTTAAAGTTGCTTCACCGTGTGCTTCACGCCATAAATATTCAATTAAATAAGCTAAGCGTTCTTGTTGTTGCATATATTATACCTCTGGTAGAGCGTTAAATGCTGCTTCATCAACATTTTCTAATTTAACTAACCAGTTCTCTTCAGGTTTTTCTGAATTCAAAATTGTTGGTTCATCTTCTGCTTTTGTATTTCTTTCTACAATTGTACCAGCTAATGGAGATTGAACATCTAAGACTGTTTTAGAAGCTTCAATACTTACGATTTCATCATCTACTTTTACTTCATCGTCCCCTATAAATTCCACGTAACCAACGGTACCTATATCGTCTTGTAACTCTGGTGTCATACTATAAACATATTGTGCTCCTACTTTTTCTACCCATAAATAATTCGCTAATTTTTTCATCATAAATACTTCCCTTCATTAATATTTTATAAATATATTTCTGCAAGCAATTCAACAGCTCGACAACGTGCTTCAATACTCGGTATCAAAGGTACCACCATGACTTCATCTGCATTAAAATCTTGAATCATACGATCGATTTGTGGCTTCGCACTTTCTTTTGTGCCTACAATGATACGTGCACGACTTTGAGCGATTTGTCGCTCATCTTTCTCTGTACAATGATAAGATTGTGCTGTTTCAGGAGAGGGCATACGCTCAAACTCAGCAAATTGTTCCTTGCCTAATAACCATATATCTAAACTTTGGGCTAAAGTTTCCGCTTCTTCTACTGAATCAGCCAATGCAATAAAGACAGTAATCATCACAGACGGCACCATATTTAATGACGATGGTTGAAATGCGTCTCTATACATTTTCACACTATCTTTTGCTTTATCTATTGCTTTCGCATTAGGTAATAGAAAAGTACCTAATGTGTACCCCATACCTTGAGCACCTGCCTTTTTAGCTGATGCTACACTGGTACTGAGCAACCACATACTTGGAATAAATGTCGTACTTGGTTGTGCTACAACGCGATGATGCCGTTGCTGCGTCTGTTGCTCTGTTAAATAATGTCTCACATCTTCAATAGACTGCCCGTAGTCTAAAAAATGTGATTTTGTTTCATTCATCGCTGCTTTCACTTGAGCAGTACCTGCATTATTGCCTATACCTAAATCGACACGTTCAGGATGAAGTGCTGCTAACATACGAAAGTTTTCGGCAACTTTATACGGGCTGTAATGAGGTAACATCACCCCACCAGACCCCAGAGCAATGTTCTGTGTTTTATTCAGTATTTGCATCATTAATAATTCAGGACTACTACATGCAAATGCTGGTACATTATGATGTTCTGTTAGCCAAAATCGTTTATAGCCGAGTTTGTCAGCTAATTGTGCTAAATGAACAGTATCTTGTAAAGCTTCTTCGGCAGATTTGCCTTCATCAATCACAGCGTAATCTAACACATTAAATTGAACCACGTGAACTACCACCTCCACCAATCATACATCATACAATATGCTTTGTTAACGATTGCACTTAAAGCGAGTATATTTGAGTATCTTATAACTTTCAGTTAAGATAAATGCAACGCAGTACCACAATACACTTTGCATCATTCAACATACGTCCACTTTAAATTGTCTACACCTTATAGGATAACGGATATAGAGAATTTTTGTTAGATTTTGCTTAAAAATTTTTTACTTTTCCTAGTTTTGACCCTTTTATATTTAAGTGTTACTTTAAAATTAATAATAACAACGAAGATAGAGGTTATAATTATGAATATGAATTACAATACTTTACTAAAGCCACTCACTTTGCCAAATGGTATTGTCTTAAACAACCGTTTTGTTTTATCTCCAATGACAACTAATTCTTCTACACAGGACGGACATATCACAGTGGAAGATATTAACTATGCACGACGTCGTGCACATTCAGCACCACTTCAAGTTACTGGCGCCGCTTATATTGAACCTTATGGACAATTATTTGAATATGGTTTTAGCATTACTGATGATAGTTGTATTCCTGGCTTAACTACTTTAGCCAATGCCATGAAAC
The DNA here is from genome assembly GCF_025558845.1 of Staphylococcus ureilyticus. Taxonomy (NCBI): domain Bacteria; kingdom Bacillati; phylum Bacillota; class Bacilli; order Caryophanales; family Staphylococcaceae; genus Staphylococcus; species Staphylococcus ureilyticus. The sequence goes on from NZ_CP094825.1 coordinate 2,399,848, forward strand.
AAGACGGAAACAAAGCAATACTACAACTTACGCATGCTGGTCGTTTTTCAAATCAAGCAATTTTAAACTTTGGTCAGGTGTACGGACCAAGTGCAATGACCTTAAATTCACCAATTAAGCATGAAGTTTTATCTATGACTACAGACAAAATCAAATCCGTAATACAACAATACGCAGATGCAACCTCACGCGCAATTAAAGCTGGATTTGACGGTGTTGAAATTTCAGCTGCACAACGCCTATTAATTCAAACATTTTTCTCAACTTTCTCAAATTTAAGGACTGATGCATACGGAAGTCAAAATTTAGAGAATAGATCACGCTTTGAATTAGAAATATTAAAAGCTGTTCAGAATGTTATTGATCAAGAAGCACCCCCACAATTTATTTTAGGTTACCGTGCCACGCCCGAAGAAAGACGAGGTAGTGATGTAGGTTACACTGTTGATGAGTTTAACCGTCACTTAGACTGGGTGCTAGAAACTGCCAATATTCAATATTTAGCGATTGCAAGTTGGGGACGTCAAATCTATCAAAACAAAGTACGTTCTGAAGGAAAATATAACGGAGAATATGTCAATGCAGTCGTTTATCAATATCTTAACGGACGCATTCCGCTCATTGCTAGTGGTGGGATTAATTCTCCGGATAGCGCTTTAGACGCCTTACAAAATGCAGATATGGTGGGCATGTCATCACCATTTGTAACTGAACCAGACTTTGTTACCAAATTAAAAGAACAAAGACCAGAAGACATTGATTTGCATATAACCTTGGAAGATATAAATGAATTGGCTATTCCTTATGCTGCTTTTAAAGATATTGTAAAAATGATGGATTACGGTGAAGGATTAAAGAAAGAAACTCGAGATGAATTGCGTAAACTTGAAACAAATTATGATGCAGTAAATTATAAGGAAGTAGATCATGAAAATGAGACTTAAGACTTCCACGATATAAGAACCATGATTCTTAAAGCATATGTATCGTTTTAAAAAAGCAGCCGCAAAAATTAGAGTTCTAATTTTTGCGGCTGCTTTTTATCATCATTTTCACAAAATTTATAGAAAAACACTTAATATAAGCCTTTTAATTCATTACTTGTATCTATAAATATATTTTTAACTTGTTGATAATTACTCAATGCTTCTTTATACGTTTCACGACCAATACCAGATTTTTTATAACCACCAAATGGTGCACCTTCTGGCACTTGGTTATACGTATTTATCCAAATTCTTCCTGTTCTGACTGCTTTAGCAATATTCAGTGCGCGTGTAATATCTTGTGAGAATACGCCACCTGCTAAGCCATAGTCAGAATCATTAGCAATTTTAATCGCTTCTTGATCATCTTTTACTTTGATTACTGTTAAAACAGGACCAAAGATTTCTTCTTGGGCCAACTTATTATTATTATCGCTAACCGCAATAAGTGTTGGTTCTATAAAGTAACCTTTATCTAATCCATTTTCGACAATACGTTTACCTCCAGTTAGTACCTCAGCATTGGATTGTTCAGCATAATCGATATAAGACAATATTTTATTCATCTGCTCATCGCTCGTTTGGCTACCCATTTGCGTGTGCGCATCTAATGGATCTCCAACCTTAATATTTGAAAATGCCTCTTTTAATCTAGAAATTAACGCGTCGTATATACCTTCTTGGACTAATAAACGTGAGCCTGCACTACATACTTCACCTTGATTAAATAATATACCGAGTTGGATACCTTCAACAGCTAAGTCTAAATTTGCATCATCTAGAATAATATTTGCACTTTTACCACCAAGTTCTAAAGTAGCAGGGACAATACGTTTTGCACCTGCATCAGCAACTTGATAGCCGACATCTGTTGAACCTGTAAATGATAATTTATCTACACCTTCATGATTAAAAATAGCATTACCTGATTCTGAACCTTTACCAGTTACGATATTAACCACACCTTGTGGCAATACTTCTTGAAAAATCTTACCTGCTTCTAATAAGCTTAACGGCGTTGAAGATGATGGTTGAATAACAATTGTATTCCCTGCCGCAATGGCTGGTGTAATTTTCCATGCTGCTAAGAGCATTGGGAAATTCCAAGCTACTACAGCACCTACAACGCCAATAGGTTCATGCCGTACGATACTCATAGTATCTTTATCAATATCATTCACTGAACCTTCATGTGTTTCAATAACACTTGCAAAATAGTTAAAATGTCTTGCAGCGTACGGTATATCAATTGTTGAGGTTTCACGGATCGGTTTACCATTATTCAACGTTTCCACTGTTGCAAGCTTATCTTTATTTGCCATCAATTTTTCACTAATTTTTCTTAATAAATCCGCACGCTCCGTTTTAGAAGTTAAACTCCATGATTCAAAGGCGCTTTGAGCTGATGATACAGCTTTGTCGATATCTGTTTCGTCAGCTTTGGAAATATTTGAGAGTATCTCCCCTGTGGCTGGGTTAACAACTTCTAATGTTTCTCCACTATTACTTTTTACAAATTCACCATCAATTAACAATCCGTAATTCTCATCAACATAATCTTTTATATTTACTGTCATGACAATCTCTCCTTTGCTTTGACGTTATTGATAATAACTTTATTTAAGTCAATAGTTAACCTAACTTCTCAATTTCATTGTAAACGAATATCACTGTTTTTTAAAAAATTCCAATCATCACCCATTTTGTTGGGCAAAAGCCTTACCTATAGCATCTAATTTTTCTGGTGCATCATGTACATCCATGTGAACTTCTACAAAATGCATTATGTTAGGGTTTTGATTAATTTCGTCTAATGCCGTTGCCAACGTATTACTTGTTGTAACATCATGTATTTGAACGTCTGTTTCCTTCATACCAAACACGAACGGTAACTGCTTGTAGTTCCACATTTTAATATCGTTGTATGGTGCAGTTTCACCGTGAATTTTACGTTCCACTGTATATCCATCGTTATTGATGACAAAAATAACTGGTTTTAATGCCACACGTATGATTGTTGATAATGCTTGAACAGTTAGTTGAAGTGAACCATCACCAATCAACAGCACGTTTCTACGTTGTTTGTCAGCAATTTGTGTTCCTAAAGTCGCAGGTAAAGTATAACCGATTGATCCCCATAATGGTTGTCCTATAAATGTATTATCTTTAGAGAAAAGTAAATCATAAGCACCAAAGAATGACGTGCCTTGTTCAGCAAGTATAACGTCTTGAGGCTGAATAAATTGCTGCATTAATTTGAAATATGTTGACTGTTTTAATGGTTCATCACTTAATTCAACCGTTTCGTTAGTTACTTGATAACGTGGATAATTCACGTCAACTTTATAATCAATATTCAACAAACTATCTAGTAAATCTACGAGTCTTACTTCTTCATCACGTAATTCGTCAACTTTAAAATAATGATGATTCATCATGATTACATTTTCTAAATTAAATCCATAAGAAAATCCAGCAGTAGCAGAATCTGTAAGTTTTGCTCCGATATTTAAAATGACATCACTTTGATCTACATAAGCTTTAATTTGTTCATCTGCAATCTTTCCATCATAAATACCCATATAATATAGATTCTCTTCATTGAAAGCCCCTTTACCTAAGGACAATTGAGCAACTGGTATATGTGTTTGGTTAACAAATTGTTCTAGTTTATCATGCAACGCAAAACTATTGATTTCATGTCCAGCTATAATTAAAGGTTGCTTTGCATTTTTTAATTTGTTTTCTATTATTTCTATATAACTGTCAACATCTTGTTTGGCTGGTGCAGTATATTGGTATGGTGTTTCTACTTCAATATCTACAGCAGCTACATCTATAGGTAAATGTATATGAACGGGACGTTTTTCATTAATTGCTGCATTGATTAATCGAGGAATTTCAGTCTGTGCATTTTCTGGAGTGATATATCCTTGTGCTGTTGTGATATGTTTGTACATTTTACGATAATCATCAAATGTGCCTTCACCTAATGAATGATGTACATATTTACCAGCACGTTCAACTTCACGTGTTGGTGCGCCTGTGATTGCTATGACTGGTACACATTCTGCATATGCACCTGCAATACCGTTAACCGCACTTAGCTCTCCCACACCAAATGTTGTTACCATTGCACTAATGCCTTTGATTCTTGCATAACCATCTGCTGCGTAACTTGCGTTAAGTTCATTTGTGTTACCAATCCATTCCATATCTTCTCGATTGATAATATCGTCTAAGAATGTAAGATTAAAGTCACCAGGTACACCAAATACTTTATCAACACCAACTGAGCGAATTGCATCCATTAAATACTGTCCTACTCTTTTTTGCATACATCATTTCTCCTTTAATGTGTTTCGTTTTCATTACACATTAAATATAACTTGTTAAATAAATTAGGTCAAGTTTATTGACTTATTTACACAACCAAACAAAGAGGCTTTTTCTAAAATCTAGAAAACAAGCCTCTGATATAAACGATTGTATTAAGTAGGTACAATTTTGCTATTCTATTGACATACACATACTTTAAAAATTATTCTTCTCATCTTTTAAATATTTTACTGATTGGAATCCTTCTCTATATGAAGCAAATTCTTCCATAATCGCATACCAATCATTGCCAACTTTTTCTTGAATTTCTTTAAACATATCATTTTGTGCTTTATTTAATTTACGCACTAAGTTGCGGCCTTTTTCTGTTGGATATAACGTTTTAATACGCTTATCTTCTGGTGCCTGTTTTTCTACAATGAATGCTTCATCTCTTAGTTTTTTTAAAGTTGCATGGCTACCTTGCTTAGAAATTTCTAACTTTTTCAATAAATCTTTAATCGAGATGCCAGGGACTTTTTCAATAAAAAATAAAAATCTATGGTGTTGACGATTCAAACCATAATCTTTAATGATTTCATCCGCTGTCGTAATAAATGTTTTATATGCGAAGTAAAATAGCAAATTTTCATAGTCATTATTTTTTATTTCCATAAGTCACTGTCCTTTTAAAATTTTTGGGGAACCTTTAACTCAAAGCTTTAATAAAACGTTGAACACCATCTTTGGCAGTTTGAGGCGCACAAGCTACATTCATTCTTAAAAAGCCTCTGCCTTCTTCACCATACTTTGTACCAGGTTCAAGCGCAATTTTGCCTTGTTCTAATAACTTTTTCATCATTTCTTCTTCAGTTAAACCCGTTTCTCTATAGTCAATCCATAACAAATAGGTTGCTTGAGGCTTTTTAATTTTTATTTGTGGGATGGCTTTAGTAATTTCTGAAATAGCATAATCCATATTTGAAGACACAATATCTATGAGTTCATCAAGCCAATCTTCCCCGTGAGTATAGGCAGATTCTAGTGCAGCTGCACCAAATGGACTAATACGGTTAACGCCTAAACCATGTGCCGCAAAATTTGACTCTAATGCTTGTCTAATATCTTTATTGGGTGAAATAATCAAAGCAGCATGAATACCTGCTAGATTAAATGTTTTTGTAGGTGCAGTGCACGTAATGATTTTTTGTGCTTCTTTTTCAGATGCTAATTTATCAAGCGGGATATGTTGATAATCAGTAAATACCAAATCAGCATGAATTTCATCTGATAGTATTAACACATCATATTTCACACATAATTCAATCACTTTTTCCAAAGTGTCTTTAGACCAAACAATGCCGCCTGGATTATGTGGGTTACATAAGATAAACATTTTTACGCCTTGCTTTAACTTTTCTTCAAAGTCTTCAAAGTCGATTGAGTAATTTCTCTCATCTTCTACCAAAGCACACGTTATTAATTGTCGATTCATACCTGAAGGCAAATTGGAAAAAGGTGGATAAACCGGAGGCGTGATTAAAACACTATCTTTTGGAGTCGTAAATGTTTCAATAATTGATGCTATCGCAGGAACTACACCTGAATGCGCAAGAATCCAACCTTTCTCAATATGCCAATCATGACGTTTATGAAACCAAGATTGAATCGCATTTTTGCAGTCTTCATCTAAATAAGAATAGCCAAACACACCGTGATCGACACATTTCTGTAACGCTTCAATCACTGGTTGTGGCGCTTTAAAATCCATATCCGCAATCCACATTGGCAGTACATCTGAAGCATCATCAATATGATACACATCCTCCATCGTATCCCATTTAACTGATCGCGTCTGCTTTCTATTAACCACTTCATTAAAATGATAAATCATTACAACCACTCCTTTACCTTAAAACACATTATTGTTGATTCTTTTTCTCAAAAAAACAATATAACCCAAAATGACATACACAACAGCTAATAACGCAAATATAATTTCACATATCAACATGAATTGTAATAAATTTTGTAATACGCTCGGAAAACGCACATGAATCATAAAGTTAAAATAAGCAGTCGCTGTTGTTACCCACGGAAATGTTAAAGCGGCAAATGAAAATTTAAAATTTATAGCCATTAACTTAGGAATAAACGTTAATGACACCATAAAAAGTAGTTGGGATATTATAAAACCACTTACCATTATAATGATGTCATTCGATTTTGCACTGATTAAAAATCCATTAAGACAAAGTGCTGCAGGAGCCGCTATAATGATTGACATTGGAAATTGATTTTCATTATATAAGCGCCAAGTTTTTTTGATTAAAATAATCGCTATTAGTATTATAAAACAAAAGGTTGCTATATATACCGTGAATTCACCTATGACTGGATTAAATTCTTTTGCAGTTTCAGCTATTACACCTATCCCTACAAATGTTACAAACCAACTCGTATTCGGCAAAACAGTACCTTTGTTATGTAATATTAGATGATAGTAAATAAAACCTGCAATAATGATAAATTGGATGATAATCGTTAACCACCATAACCATAATAGTAAACCAAGATTGACATTCAAGTGATGCTTTATGATGTAAATGATTGTCATTAAAGCCATAGGAAACGTTGGGAAGGTAGCGCAGATATGACGATCACTCAATTCATTATATATTGTATGAGGATACAATATGCACTTTTTAATAAATAACACTAAAATGATGAAACTCAATATAAAAAATAACACTGCTAAACCATACCAAGACATATTAAACAGTAAATTACTAAGCGAAGCGATACCTAATGCTAATCCACAAATAGCCGTTGGTAATACTTTAATCAATTTATAAAACATAATTTTAATCCTTTTACAATATTTAGTTATATCATTACTATACTATGCTTAAACTATTTATGTGTAAAATAAGATTATTATTTCGTTACCATTTTATCATCTTGCCTAATCTTCTGTGCCTTTATTTTTGTATTAATTCAATATATGCACATATTTGAATGTGACATTCATATCGATATATTAATCTTCAATAACATCTAATCCTTTATCTCTCAACTGCTTTAAACCCTTGAGCATTTGGTTAACATCGTCATCCGAATGTCTTTCCCATACGCTTAATTCCGCGACAATTTTTAGTGGTTCAGTAGAGCGATAAGAAAGCGTTGGATTGCCAGGTAATTTTTTATCTGTGACGTTCGGATCGTCTTCAAATTCTCCCAATGGTTCAACAACATAAATATGCTCTTCTGCCCTTTCCTTAGATAAAGCAACTGCAAGTTCAGCTCCCCATTTTGCGGCTTCTAATGTACCTGTGAAATATATGTGGTTCATAATTCGATCTTGATAATTCGATTTATATAATGGATGCAGTAAATCACCTATCTCTAATTTAGCTTTTGTACCATGTAAATATAAGTTTTGTCCAAACTGTGCTGTTTCACTGTTCATCGCCTAAGTCCCCCTCATAATCAGTATGCTGTTCGATTATTATATGCAATATCTATTGGAAAATATAGACTATAATATCTGACACTCGCATCGTATAATTAAAGCAAAGGAGGTTTTATATTTATATTATTTTTAACAATTGTTGATTATAAAAATAATGTACGACATAGCGCTTGCTTAAACGAAACTTCTGTTACATCTAAATTAAAAACGGAGCTAATCAACTTCAAAAAGTTTTGCAGCACCGTTTTATATATGATAATTATATTAATTTAATCAGCATTAAACCCACTATTTAAATGGACTAACTCATCAGCTTTATCTGTAAACACGCCGTCTACGCCCCAATTGGACAATTGATTTGCCCTCGCTTTACTATTCACCGTCCATACATTTAATTCGTAACCAGCATTTTTAATTGAACGCACGCGTGCTTGAGACAGTTTTGCATCTTCAATATTGACAATCGTTGATTCACAATAGTCTAAAAGTGTTCTCCAATCACCTGTAAATGCTGCTGCTTTAAAAAGAACTGCTCGCTTATATTGTGGCATTAGCTGCTGTGCTAATTTCAATAAAACAATATTAAAACTAGATAATAAAATATCTAAATTTGAATTTAATGTGTTTAATTTTTCAGCAACTTGTTTAATCATACTTTCTGATAACACACTACCATCTTTCCCTGTTACACCTTTTAATTCAATATTTAAATTCATTTTATATTTATTAGCTAATTCAACCACCTCATCAAAAGTCGGCAGTTTTTCCTCTGCATATTTAGCATTATACCAATTGCCAGCAGATGCTTGTTTGATTTCATCATAATTCAATTGTGTAATTTCGCCATTCATATCTGTTGTTCTATCTAAAAAATCATCATGAATAATGACGAGTTGTTCATCTTTTGTTATTGCAACATCAAGCTCAATCCATTTTAATCCAGGCACATGCGCAGCTGCTTCAAATGCTGCCATTGTATTTTCAGGTGCTTTACTTGATAATCCTCTATGAGCATAAACTGTAAACATATCATCTTCCCCTTCAATGTGATTTTAGTGTAATTATGATATGTCATGAACCATAATTCAAATTATCTAAGCTATTATCAGAAAAAAACATTTTATAGTCGAAAATCAAACAAAAAAGTCGCCTTCTGTATCCTTAATAGGACTTCAAAGGCGACCAATAGGTGTCATATATTATGATTTTGAATTTACATATGAAGTTGGATCAACAGAATATCCGTTACCCACGCCACCTGACATACGTTGGAAATGTAAATGAGGTGCAGTAGAATTTCCTGTACTTCCTGATAAACCAATTTGTTGTCCTTCTTTAACTTCTTGGCCAGATTTAACATTTAAAGAATTCATATGCATATACCATTGATAGTTATCACTGTTTTTCTCTTGGATTGTAACTTGGTTACCACCACCATAGTTACTCCAACCACTTTGAATTACTGTACCATCTGCTAATGAATAAACAGGTGTGTTTTCATCCATTGCGTAGTCAACGCCATAGTGTGCACCACCGCCATGGTAACTACCATAAGGTTGTAATTGACGATTTTTAGTTAACCAATTTGATGAATGTGTACTATTATTACTACTGTTTGATGCTACTTCTGATTGTGTAGTGTTTTGTTGTGGTGCAGCTTGTTGTTGTGGTGTTGAATCATTACTTGATGTAGTGTTTTGTTGCACATTATTCGTACCATTATTTTGTGTGTAACTTGTTCATAATTGTTATTTGTTGATGCGTTATTTTGTGTATGATTTACATTATTAGAATTACTTTGTACTGTTTGTCCAGATTCAGTGCCATGGTTCGTTGTTGCACTATTATCAACATCATCGTTTTCTGATGTTTGGTTGATGTCATAACCTTCTGATTGTACTTCTTCATGACTTTGGTCATCAGTGTAGTTATTATCATCTGAGACATTTACATTATCTACGTTTGAAGTGTTGTTTGAAGTGTTATTAGCACTTTGATTATTCATTGGGAAATAATAGTAATGATAATTCCCCTCATCGTCTATTAAATAGAAATAATATTGTTGTTGATCAAACATAGATTGATCCCAGTTTCCATCTAATGTGTGATGATAGTTCCCATTATCATCTTGATCAATATATCCATAATTAAAAATATCACTATAAGACTGATTGCTTGTGTACTGTGTATTAGATTGATTATTTTCTGAAGCGTGTGCTTCACCTTGTGCGATACCAATTGCACCTAAAGATAATGTAGCAATTGTTGCTGTAACCATTTTTTTCATAATTAATAAGTCCTCCCAAAATTTTTACATACATAATAGTATCAGAGAAACTGTATAAAAAGAATAGCAGAAACTGTTTTTTAATTTGTTAGTAATTTATTTGTGATGTAACGTAAATTTTTTGAAAATTCCTAATATGTATTACGATTGCACCTTCAAAATTTCAAAAAAATAGCGTGTTATGGTATTTCATTTTCTAAAAAGCTTTCCTTATTCTATTACATAGTTAACAATCGAATAAATACATTTTTAAGTACATTTATATACAAGGCTAATAATTATCTAATTAACATTAGCTTGATACAAAAAAACCGAGACATCATTATCTATGTCTCGGATGGTTTAATACTATTTTTTGTCTACTGTATTACTTTCTTATTAATGCTAATATACCGGCTACTAATATTAATATACCTGATAAAATACCAAAAAAGCTTATAAAAATTATATTTAAAATACCACCTATGATTAATAATATTCCTATTAAGACTCTTTTTTTGTTTATAATACAACTAAGAACCAGTGTTATTATACAAGTTATTATAACCGCTACGCCTAATCCAGTTATACTGCCACTATCTGTTGCTCCAAATTCTTTGCCAATACCGTCGACCATTATAGCGAATAAGCCACCTATAATACCAAAGATACTTCCTAATATTCCTAAAATCATTTCTGCTACTCTATTTGTTTGTTTTTTTCCAATATACTCATTCATATAAATTACTCCTTTTCTTTTTACTACGCTGCTTCATCTTCAGCAGTTTCATCTTCTTCGCTTTGTTTCATATCTTCTTCATACTCTTTATCTATTTCATCCATTTCTTCTTCATATTCTTTATCTATCTCATCCATTTCCTTTTCGTATGCTTCATCTTGCTTTTTCATTTCTTCTTCAAATGCTTGATCTTCTTCTTCCATCTTTTTATTGTATAATTCATCAACACGTGCTTCTAATTGATCATATTCTATCTCTAATACCTCATGATCAACATGGTCCATTTTTTCACCATCCGTGAGTTCATTATATTCATCAACTAATGTGTTATACATTTCTGCTGGATATGTTATTTCATCGCTTTCATCATCTTCTTTTTCGGTATCAGTTTTTTCAGCATCCGCTGTTTCACTTGTACTTTCATTATCATTACTTGCTGATACAGAATTACTAGTTTGTTGATTACTCGCTTCTTTAATATCTTCTTTCTTTATGTTCCATTTTGCTTTAATATTTTCAAAATTTGGCGTAGCATCCATTTCTAAAGTATATGTATCATTTTCAGGAACGTCATAAGTAATCATACCTGACCCAGTATTTCCTTTGTTCAATTGATGTGAAAACCCTGAGTCTCCTTCACTCTCCCCGTACCATTCTTGATAATTTTCACCGTTCACTTTCATGCTAAAATCAGTCGAATCAACTAATACTTGATCTTCATTATTATTTTTAAATTTCAAATATACTTTTATAACTCTGCCATTTTCAGGTTCACTATATTCATCATAATTATTTACATATTCTACTTTTGCTAATTTCACATCTACACCATCAGCGTCCACTACTTGTCCAATTTTAAAATTCTTCATAGTATTCGTAGCTTTTGACTTATTATCTTCTTTTCTGTCAGATTTTGTTTCCTTACCTTCCGTATTACAACCAGCTAAGATACATATGATTAAAATAGCAAAAAACAATAGTTTTTTCATTTTACCACTTCCTCATTTTACATTTACAGTTAATTTGAATTTTGTTCAACTTTAAAATTATTTTAAACCATACTACATAATCTTATAACATATTTAGTTAAAATCAATCATTTTTTTGAAATTTATGTTAATTTAAAATTTTATTAATGTGCTATCTTAGGAAAACCAATTTTTGTTACAAAAATGACTGTAGAAATAATTATCTTAGAAACGAAATTTCATAAATAATTAGTCCTACAGTCATATTAAAATTTTTCTTTTTATATGATTTATTCAAATCTCTGTTCAAATTGTTACAAAGCTATAAGTGTTCAATTATGTGATATGTCATAAAAATGAACTTTATGTTTTTAACAAAAAATGCAAGTATAAATAATATATTTTTTATATTATTAATTACATGCTACCATAAATATATCAACTAATAAGCGGGGCATGACATTGAATAATTTAAAAAAACATTATGTGACAAAAGGTTCGAAAGACTATTTAAAAATCATTATTGCACTTTTTATTTCCGGTTTTACTATCTTTTCTATCTTATATAGTGTTCAACCTTTGATTCCACATTTCACAAAGTCATTTAATATTAGTGAAACTGTTTCAAGTTTAGCTTTATCAGCAGCAACCATTACCTTAGCAATTGCTATGCTATTTTTCGGGGCACTATCCGAAGTGTTAGGCCGTAAACCTATAATGATTTTTTCTGTTCTTTCTGTATCCTTACTCGCCTTAATACAACCATTTTTAACAGATTTCAATACTTTTTTAATTTTGCGATTAATCCAAGGCATATGTCTAGCTGGTTTACCATCAATCGCAATGGCTTATATTGGTGAAGAAATTTCATCACAAAATTCACCTGAGGCGATGGGCATTTATATTAGTGGAAATGCTTTTGGCGGCGCCTTTGGAAGAATATTCACCGGTTTTATTTCAAGTATATATGGATATCAAACTGGCCTAATTTCTATAGGTATAATCAGTCTTATTGCAGCCATTTTATTTACATTTTTATTACCGTCATCTAAACATTTTGAAAAACAGCGTTTTTCTGTAAAAACATTATTAATGAGTTATTATAAGCATCTAACAAATATCAGATTGCTCAAACCATTTATGATTGGCTTTCTGCTACTTGGGTGTAACATCGCAGCATTTAACTATATTGGTTTTGTGTTATCAGAAAAACCATATAATTTACATGATAGTATCATTAGTTTTATTTACTTATTATTTTTAATAGGTATGATTTCCTCAATACTAAACGCAAAATTACGTATGAAATTAGGTACTTTAAATGCCTTGAAATTCAGTGTTTTATTGTTAATTTTCGGTATTAACATCACTTTATTGCCACCGCTAACATTCAAAATTATTGGCTTAGCCTTTAGTGTTTATGCTTTTTTTAGTGGGCATGCAATTGCAAGTGCAGTAGTTACCAGTCGTGCAGAAGACCATAAAGCACAGGCCTCTAGCCTATACTTATTATTTTATTATATGGGTTCTTCTGTAGGTGGTACTTTAGCCGGTGTGTTTTATAACTATATTCAATGGCCTGGCGTAGTTTTAATGATTACTAGTTTTATGGTCATAGCATTCGTTATTGCTCTTACCATTAAGCAAAAATAGGCTTGAAAATCTAAAATTTTAAGATTTCCAGGCCTATTTATATATTCAAATTTTTACTATTGTATTGTTGTTTCCATATTTGCTTCAAATTCATCTAGTAGTTCACGTGCTTCATCAGTCGTATTTGTACTCATCAGTTGATGTCTTAACTCACTTGCACCTCTGATGCCACGCACATATATTTTAAAGAATCTGCGCAACGGTTTAAATAAGCGTGTTTCTTCTTGTGAATATTTGTCGAACAAATCAAGATGAAGTCTCAACAAGTTTAAAAGTTCTGCACTCGTATGTTCTCTTGGTTCTTTTTCAAAAGCATAAGGATTATGGAAAATCCCACGTCCAATCATGATACCATCGATACCATACTTTTCTGCCAGTTCAAGCCCAGTTTTTCTATCTGGAATATCACCATTTATCGTCAATAATGTATTTGGTGCAATTTCATCACGTAGTTTTTTAATTTCACCGATTAATTCCCAATGGGCGTCTACTTTACTCATCTCTCTACGTGTACGCAGGTGAATTGATAAATTCGCAATATCTTGCTGAAAAACATGTTTCAACCACTCTCTCCATTCATCAATTTCAGAATAACCCAAACGTGTTTTAACACTTACAGGTAACCCTCCTGCTTTAGATGCTTGAATAATTTCAGCTGCAGTTTCAGGACGTAATATTAGTCCTGAACCCTTACCTTTTGTTGCAACATTCGCAACTGGACAACCCATATTCAAATCAATGCCTTTAAATCCCATCTCTGCCATGCCAATACTCATTTCACGAAAATGTTCAGGTTTATCACCCCAAATATGTGCAACGATGGGTTGTTCATCTTCTGTAAAAGTTAAACGGCCACGTACGCTATGTACGCCTTCAGGATGGCAAAAACTTTCCGTATTTGTAAACTCAGTGAAAAAGACATCAGGTCTTCCCGCTTCGCTGACTACATGACGAAAGACTACATCTGTTACATCTTCCATAGGCGCCAAAACAAAAAATGGACGCGGTAATTCACGCCAAAAATTTTCTTTCATATATATTTTAACCTTCTTATCTATTATTATCTCGAATTTTTATCCATGACGATATTACCACAAAAATTGGACTTATACAAAAAGATTATAAACTTCCAAAACCAACTCGAAAACAGCTTATCTAAAAACTTATTACCTAAATAATCGAATAGTTACGTATTCGAAATAAATCTATTGTCACCTTAAATATTTTCGAAAGCAGTTCAAGTTATACACTTAGAAGGCGATCTATCTAATGATTTTTCTTCACTTTTTAACAAAATTATCAAAGTTATAAGAAAATATTCATTTAATACCTAGTCCGGTAACTATACATACTACTAAATAACCCTACACATAAAATAGCAGCAGCAAAAATCAAGGCTGCATTGAAGTTCCCTGCGCTTCCAATTAATAATCCTGACAATGCAGGTGCAATCATTTGCCCCAAACTGTATATAACAGTCAATATCGCAACTAAGTTCAGCTTACTATTATTTTGATACATTAAAGCTTGTGCTTTGGACATAAATAATGTAGTAAGCCCTAAAAACGTTGAACCAAATAATAATGAACTTAGAATCAAACTCAACATACTTTCTGATAGTATTGGCAAAGTAACACTTATTATTTGTAAAATAAAAGCTAAATAGGTCGCCTTACCATGGCCTAACATATCAGCCAACATAGACCAAAGAATGGTCGATGGTATCGCGCCTAACCCAACAAACATCCAACTTAATGCTGCATAGTCTGATAACGAGGGTATCGATTTAACAATGGCAACCAAAAATGTGCCCGTAATAATATATCCAGCACCTTCGCAAAAATATGCAATGGAAAAACCCCAAATAAATTTTTTCTTCAACTTACTTGATACATTAGATTGACTTTCGTTTGTTTTATGGCTTTCGTGATCAGTACGATCATTTTCACGCATACCAAATATAATAAAAATAGCCATGATTAATGAAAAAATACCGAGCAAAACCCAAGTCGTTTTCCATGTATTCACTGAAGTAAATAAAAAAATAAAGATACTACTTGAAAAAATACCTAAACCTACACCACTATAAAGCAGACCTGATATACGTTCTTTTCGAACCATTTTTAATGCTTCTAACGCAACATTTGATGCTAATACAAAAACAGTACCACTAGACACACCAGAAACAAATCTAAAAATAGCCCATAAGATATAACTATCAAAAATACCCATGAATAGTGTTGAAATAATATTAATCATTAAATATATTTTAAGATCGACTACCTTATTAAATACAATAATCCAAATTGGAATTATTGCGCCAATAAGATACCCTAAATAATTATATGTAACCAACATACCAGCACTCGGATTGTCCATACTGGTATTAAGCTGCATAAAAGGCATGATGGGCGTATATGCAAAACGTCCAATTGCCATAACAATAAACAAACACAACATACCTAAAATAAGTTGCTTATACGCTTCTTTCATACTTTACACACCTTTCAATAAATTAATTACATTATACACTTTTCATGGTATTTACAAATACTTTTTCATTAGCAATCAATAATATTATCTTCAACCCCTTTTAATTTTGAAATAGTAAGTATAGAATAGGCATTATTATTATTTTGAATTTTCAGATTTTTATTAGGGGGATTGTTATGCAACAACAAAATATACTTTGGAAAGATTGGAGATTACATGGCATTGTCCTAATCATTATGATCATTTCTGAAGTGATTGGCGCACATAAAATTCCATTAGGTATAACTTCAATCCTATTGTTACCAGTAGTTTACGCAGTATTACTTGGTTTGGGAGTATATTTCACACCTATTATAGGTAAAAGACAAGCTAAGCACTCTGAACCAATGGTCTTTATTTCTGTAGCATTACTCATAGCAAAATTCGGGGTAGAGGCTGGACCTGCCCTTCCTAAAATTATTGCAGCTGGACCCGCTTTAATACTTCAAGAAGCCGGAAATTTAGCTACTATTATTATTTCATTACCGCTAGCTATACTTTTAGGTTTACGTAGAGAATCTATAGGCATGACACATTCAATAGGTAGAGAACCAAATTTAGCACTTATTACTGAAAAATATGGTATTACCTCTCCTGAATGGCGAGGAGTCATGTCCATGTATATATTTGGAACGATATTTGGGGCAATATTTTTTAGCATTTTCTCCGGCATACTAATCTCTATTTTACCTTTTAGCCCATTAGCATTTGCAATGGCGACAGGTGTAGGAAGTGGTGTGATGACTGCTGCTGCACTAGGTCCCTTAGTTGAAATGTATCCTGACCAAGCTAGTACAATTACAGCATTCTCTGGTGTGAGTAATTTACTTACATCTGTCACAGGGCTTTATGTGGGTATATTAATTGCTTTGCCATTAACTCGAAAATATTACAGCTTTATTATGCATATTAAATCAAAATTCACAAAAGATAAGGAGCAATGAGTATGAATTCAAAAGTTACAAACTGGATACTCACATTATGTGTGGTAGGGATTATTTCACTTTTTAGTAATTGGATTGGTTACAGTGTTATGCCAATAGAAGCTTTACCGGGCATTCTTACATTAATGGGCATTGCATTAAGCGGTTTAATCTTACGTGATATTGTCCCTTTAAATATACCTAGTATTGCTTATATTGGGATAATCGGACTCATCATTACAATACCAGGCATCCCTGGATCATCAAACATTGTTGAATGGACTGAAAAAGTAGATCTATTGTCATTAGCTACACCAGTGGTTGCATATGCAGGTGTTTCTATAGGAAATTCGTGGGCCGATTTTGCTAAGTTAGGTTGGAAAACAATTGTCGTAGGAACCGTAATATTGCTCAGTACATACGTAGGTTCTGCCCTTGTAGCAGAAATTGTTTTAAGCATTCAAGGTTTAGCATAATCTACACATAATCATCCCCGTACAAACAATTCAATCTATCGTTTGTACGGGGATAATTAAAGTCAGAAAATATTTTAAATATAATAAATGAATACTATAAAGTTCAATAAAAAGAGTACAATAGCTGGAATCGCTTTTTTAATTGGATCCTTGCCTAAGAAAATCAATGAAATTGCACCAACAAACATCGTTGCACCTAGTAATATACTTGATAATAAAGCAATCACATTATACAACACACCTATCAACATCCCCAGACCACCTACAAATTCAAAAATTCCTGTAATTTGATTAAAAATAGGTGGGTAGCCAAGACGCGCAAAATCTTGTTTCATTGCACCAGATAAAATTTTAGATCCTGTCATGATAAAAAATATCCCCAAAATTATTTGCAATATAATGATAATAATACTCATTTTAACGACCCCTTTTCATTTTTATCTTAGTCATACGCTAGCAAACCAGAAATCATATAAGGCGTAATGCGTTTAATATAATTTTCAGGTAACATCTCACTATCCTTTTGGTACCATGTTTCAGCTGCTTTATAGATACTTGCACTTATCATGTTTGCAGCCAATTGTCGTGTACTATCTTCTTCAAAGTCAATATCATTCAACAATTTATACAATACATTTGCAATATGTTCTTGAACAATATGGTCTATTGTCTCAGGATAACTCCTATGACATCTTCTATTTAAAGACAATTGAAACTCTGCCACTACTTTAAAAATGTCGACAATTGTATTTTCACTCAATGGTTTATATTCAAAATATTCATAATTTAAATTAATTAATAGTTCCTCAGCAAGCGCTTTTTCTAACAAATCATAGATATCACTGAAATGATAATAAAACGTAGCTCTATTGATAAGTGCCTCTTGTGTAATATCTTTTACAGTTATACTTTTAAAATCTTTAACACCAGACAATTTGATAAAAGCTTGCATGATAGATTTTCTCGTTTTAATGACGCGCAAGTCTGATTTTGATTGTACCATTCGACTCCCTCATTTTCTCCCAACATTTAATTCTGGATGTTGAATATTCAACATTTTCTACAATTTGTTGGTACTTATTATTCATATTACTACTTATCATAAGAGTATATCAATTTAATTAATCTACGGAGGTACAATTATGGAAAAAAATATGGTATGTGATATGTATTCGGGTGTTTGCAAACCGAGTGGAGAAAATGAAGTAGAAAACATAAACTTGAACAACCAAAGTCCTAATTTAACTTTATATTATATAACTGATCCTATGTGTTCACATTGTTGGGCTTTCGAACCAATTTTAAATAAACTGTTAGTTCAGTACGGTCATTTGTTTAATTTTCAAATGATTATGGGTGGTCTTTTAGAAGCTTGGGGGGATGGTCCTATTGATCCTGCTAATGGCATTTATAAACCAGCTGATGTGACACCACATTGGCAAGAAGTAGGTCAATATTCACGCATGCCTATCGATGGTACAGTTATGGAATTAGATCCTGTGCAATCTTCATACCCAGCATCTCGATTGTATAAAGCAATTCAGCAATTAGATTCCCCGACTTCTGCTATTGAATTTATTAGATTAGTGAGGGAAGCTGTTTTCGTCTTTAACCAAAATATTTCTGATAACAAAATACTTAAATCAATTGTACAAACTTTATATAAAAACAATAAAACAATAAATATTGAAACTATTTTTGATTTAGCAAATAGTACGCAAGGCCAGCAACTACTTTCAAACGATTTTAACTTAGTACGAGAATTAGGTGTCAGAGGTTTCCCTACAGTTGTCATAGTAAATCATGATAACCAAGGTACCAAAATTGTAGGTGCTAGAGATTTAAATGTTTATATAGATACACTTAAAAAACTTAACAATAATGGAAAAACCGTTTCAAAACCATTGCCATATTTAGAATTATATTTAAAAAAACAACATCGTTTATTTTCTAAAGAAATTGAAATTATGTATGATATTGCGCAAGGCGAAGTACCAAATTTCGTTGAACAAAATTTGAGTCCTTCAGTTTACACAGCCAAAAATATCCTTGGTGAAAATTATTATGAATTTATTTTATCGTAATATATGACAATCTAACTGACATTGTGAGCGAAATAGCTTACGTTCATCAAACACTATATGTACTTGCTCAATGCAGGTGAAATTCAATCAATTTATCAAATATGTTTATATAAAGTGTCACTTTATTGCATTTATATTCTTACTCATGTCGTTTTATATTTTTTCAAGTATTCGTTGTAATTAAAAGTTTCTATACTATTAGTTACAATGATATTTTTATTTAGCTGCGCTTCTAAATACCTACTCACTTCACAAACTGCATTTATTTTTATTGATTCTATGTCATTCATTTCTATTACTACAAAGTCTATTTCTTTAACACTATGATTCGTTTGAGAAAGTATACTATAGATGTGATGTAACAATCCTTCATTATATTTGGTTTTAGAAATTGCTACTACTTTTGAATTAATTGGTTCTTGATTTCTATTACGCAAGTAAAATAGTGTGTTACCTCTGCTATATTGAACGATGATATACATACAGAAACCCCATTTTAATTTTTTATATCTATAATTAGTATATACACATTACGCACAATTAATAAACTATTTATAATAAATAAAACTCAATTTATCATCAGTTTTATTTAAGCAATAATTAGATAGTAAAAAAACACCTCCGTATGATTCATTTTAAATGAATTCAACGAAAGTGTTTTTATTTCATTCCCACTATTTGGGGTCAGTTCAGCACATGTCTCAGGTTTCTTTATTTAATACTATTTTTATAATTTATTAATTATTTATCTTCTTCATTTTTTCTACGACGTTTGAAAACTAGTAATAACGCACCCAAACCTGCAAATAATGAACCAAATAAAGTACCTTTATTAATTTCATCTTTTCCTGTTTCAGGTAATTCAGATCTATTATCATTAATTTTTCTAGAGTTATCGGAACGATCATTTACTATTTTTGAAGTTTGATTTTGTTCTAACTCTGAAATATGATCACGTTTAGATGGTTGGCTTATATCTGAACTTTCTCCTGATTTCGGTTCTTGAGTATTAGAGTTTCCTTCTGTACTTGGATTTTCTCCCATACCTGGATTTTCTGCAGAATCACTTACTATAACAATACTTGGTTTAGATACATTACCATTTTTATCTGTAGCTGTTACTTGTAATTCTTCTCCACCTTTTAGATCAACATTGGATGGAATATCAACTGTGTAGTTACCTTCACTGTCTGCTGTTCCTGTCGCTGTTGTTCCGTCTGGGAATGTGACTGTCACTTCTGAGCCTGGTTCGGCTGTTCCGCTAATTTGAGTATCTTCACTTGTTACTTCTTCCACCGTCGGTGATTCTGGTGCCGTTGTATCCGTTACTGTTGTTGTCGCTTCTTCTGATGTATTTCCATCTTTATCTGTTGCTACAACTTTGATTGGCTCTCCACCTTCTAGGTCAACATTGGATGGAATATCGATTGTGTAGTTTCCTTCGTCATCTGCTGTTCCTGTCGCTGTTGTGCCATCTGGGAACGTGACTGTCACTTCTGATCCTGGTTCGGCTGTTCCGCTGATTTGAGTATCTTCACTTGTTACTTCATTCACCGTTGGTGCTGATGGTGCTGTCGTGTCTACTACTGTTGTTGTTGCTTCTTCTGATGTGTTGCCGTCTTTATCTGTTGACGTTACAACGATTTCTTCTCCACCTTCTAGATCAACATTGGATGGAATATCAATTGTGTAGTTTCCTTCGTCATCTGCTGTGCCAGTTGCCGTTGTGCCATCTGGGAACGTGACTGTCACTTCTGAGCCTGCTTCGGCTGTTCCACTAATTTGAGTATCTTCACTTGTTACTTCATTCACCGTTGGTGCTGATGGTGCTGTCGTGTCTACTACTGTTGTTGTTGCTTCTTCTGATGTGTTGCCGTCTTTATCTGTTGACGTTACAACGATTTCTTCTCCACCTTCTAGATCAACGTTGGATGGAATATCGATTGTGTAGTTTCCTTGGTCATCCGCCGTGCCAGTTACTGTTGTTCCGTCTGGGAACGTGACTGTCACTTCTGAGCCTGCTTCGGCTGTTCCACTGATTTGAGTATCTTCACTTGTTACTTCATTCACCGTTGGTGCTTCTGGTGCTGTCGTGTCTACTACTGTTGTTGTTGCTTCTTCTGATGTGTTGCCGTCTTTATCTGTTGACGTTACAACGATTTCTTCTCCACCTTCTAGATCAACATTGGATGGAATATCAACTGTGTAGTTACCTTCGTCATCTGCTGTGCCAGTTGCTGTTGTTCCGTCTGGGAACGTGACTGTCACTTCTGAGCCTGGTTCGGCTGTTCCGCTAATTTGAGTATCTTCACTTGTTACTTCTTCCACCGTCGGTGATTCTGGTGCCGTTGTATCCGTTACTGTTGTTGTCGCTTCTTCTGATGTATTTCCATCTTTATCTGTTGACGTTACAACGATTTCTTCTCCACCTTCTAGGTCAACATTGGATGGAATATCGATTGTGTAGTTTCCTTCGTCATCTGCTGTGCCAGTTGCTGTTGTTCCGTCTGGGAACGTGATTGTCACTTCTGAGCCTGCTTCGGCTGTTCCACTGATTTGAGTATCTTCACTTGTTACTTCATTCACCGTTGGTGCTTCTGGTGCCGTTGTATCCGTTACTGTTGTTGTCGCTTCTTCTGATGTGTTGCCGTCTTTATCTGTTGACGTTACAACGATTTCTTCTCCACCTTCTAGATCAACATTGGATGGAATATCGATTGTGTAGTTTCCTTCGTCATCTGCTGTGCCAGTTGCCGTTGTGCCATCTGGGAACGTGACTGTCACTTCTGAGCCTGCTTCGGCTGTTCCACTGATTTGAGTATCTTCACTTGTTACTTCTTCCACCGTTGGTGCTTCTGGTGCCGTTGTATCCGTTACAGTTGTTGTCGCTTCTTCTGATGTGTTGCCGTCTTTATCTGTTGACGTTACAACGATTTCTTCTCCACCTTCTAGATCAACATTGGATGGAATATCAATTGTGTAGTTTCCTTCGTCATCTGCTGTGCCAGTTGCCGTTGTGCCATTTGGGAACGTGACTGTCACTTCTGAGCCTGCTTCGGCTGTTCCACTGATTTGAGTATCTTCACTTGTTACTTCATTCACCGTTGGTGCTTCTGGTGCTGTTGTATCCGTTACTGTTGTTGTCGCTTCTTCTGATGTGTTGCCGTCTTTATCTGTTGACGTTACAACGATTTCTTCTCCACCTTCTAGATCAACGTTGGATGGAATATCGATTGTGTAGTTTCCTTGGTCATCCGCCGTGCCAGTTGCTGTTGTGCCATCTGGGAACGTGACTGTCACTTCTGAGCCTGCTTCGGCTGTTCCACTGATTTGAGTATCTTCACTTGTTACGTCTTTCACCGTCGGTGCTAATGGCGCTGTTGTGTCTACTACTGTTGTCGTCGCTTCTTTTGATGTATTGCCATCTTTATCTGTTGCTACAACTTTGATTGGCTCCCCACCGTCTAAGTCCACATCTGATGGAATTTCAATTGTGTAGTTACCTTGATCATCAGCTGTGCCTGTTGCTGTTGTCCCATCTGGGAACGTCACTGTAACCGTTGATCCTGGTTCTGCTGTGCCACCAATTGTTGTATCTTCGCTTGTTACTTCGTTCACCGTTGGTGCTGATGGCGCTGTCGTATCTACTACTGTTGTCGTTGCTTCTTCTGATGTATTACCATCTTTATCTGTTGCCGTTACGACAATGTTTTCTCCACCATCTAATTTGACACCTGATGGAATTTCAATTGTGTAGTTGCCTTCACTGTCTGCAGTACCTGTTGCTGTTGTTCCATCTGGGAACGTTACTGTGACTGTTGATCCTGGCTCTGCTGTGCCACCGATTGTTGTATCTTCACTCTTCACTTCGTTCACCGTTGGTGTGTCTGGCGCTGTTGTGTCTACTACTGTTGTCGTTGCTTCTTCTGATGTATTACCATCTTTATCTGTTGCTGTTACGACAATATCTTCTCCACCATCTAATTTGACACCTGATGGAATATCAATCGTATAGTTACCTTCATCATCAGCTGTTCCTGTTACCGTTGTTCCGTCTGGGAATGTTACTGTGACCGTTGATCCTGGTTCTGCTGTGCCACCAATTGTTGTATCTTCGCTTGTTACTTCGTTCACCGTCGGTGCGTCTGGTGCTGTTGTGTCTACTACTGTTGTCGTTGCTTCTTCTGACGTGTTGCCATCTTTATCTGTTGCTGTTACGACAATATCTTCTCCACCGTCTAAATCTACATCTGATGGGATTTCAACTGTGTAGTTGCCTTCACTATCTGCAGTACCTGTTACCGTTGTTCCGTCTGGGAATGTTACTGTGACCGTTGATCCTGGTTCTGCTGTGCCACCAATTGTTGTATCTTCGCTTGTTACTTCGTTCACCGTCGGTGCTGATGGCGCTGTTGTGTCTACTACTGTTGTCGTTGCTTCTTCTGATGTATTTCCATCTTTATCTGTTGACGTTACAACGATTTCTTCTCCACCTTCTAGATCAACATTGGATGGAATATCAATTGTGTAGTTTCCTTCGTCATCTGCTGTGCCAGTTGCCGTTGTGCCATCTGGGAACGTGACTGTCACTTCTGAGCCTGGTTCGGCTGTTCCGCTGATTTGAGTATCTTCACTTGTTACTTCATTCACCGTTGGTGCTTCTGGTGCTGTTACGTCTGTTACAGTTGTTGTCGCTTCTTCTGATGTGTTGCCGTCTTTATCTGTTGACGTTACAACGATTTCTTCTCCACCTTCTAGGTCAACATTGGATGGAATATCGATTGTGTAGTTTCCTTGGTCATCCGCCGTGCCAGTTGCTGTTGTTCCGTCTGGGAACGTGATTGTCACTTCTGAGCCTGCTTCGGCTGTTCCACTGATTTGAGTATCTTCACTTGTTACTTCATTCACCGTTGGTGCTGATGGTGCTGTCGTGTCTACTACTGTTGTTGTCGCTTCTTCTGATGTATTTCCATCTTTATCTGTTGACGTTACAACGATTTCTTCTCCACCTTCTAGGTCAACATTGGATGGAATATCGATTGTGTAGTTTCCTTGGTCATCAGTTGTGCCTGTTGCTGTTGTGCCATCTGGGAACGTGACTGTCACTTCTGAGCCTGCTTCGGCTGTTCCACTGATTTGAGTATCTTCACTTGTTACTTCATTCACCGTCGGTGCTTCTGGTGCTGTCGTGTCTACTACTGTTGTTGTTGCTTCTTCTGATGTGTTGCCGTCTTTATCTGTTGACGTTACAACGATTTCTTCTCCACCTTCTAGATCAACGTTGGATGGAATATCGATTGTGTAGTTTCCTTGGTCATCCGCCGTGCCAGTTACTGTTGTTCCGTCTGGGAACGTGATTGTCACTTCTGAGCCTGCTTCGGCTGTTCCACTGATTTGAGTATCTTCACTTGTTACTTCATTCACCGTTGGTGCTGATGGTGCTGTCGTGTCTACTACTGTTGTTGTTGCTTCTTCTGATGTGTTGCCGTCTTTATCTGTTGACGTTACAACGATTTCTTCTCCACCTTCTAGGTCAACATTGGATGGAATATCGATTGTGTAGTTTCCTTGGTCATCTGCTGTGCCAGTTGCTGTTGTGCCGTCTGGGAACGTTACTGTGACTGTTGAGCCTGGCTCTGCTGTGCCACCAATTGTTGTGTCTTCGCTTGTTACGTCTTTCACCGTCGGTGCGTCTGGCGCTGTTGCGTCTACAACAATTGTAGATGATTGTGGAGATTTATTATTATATTTATCTTGTGCAGAAGCTTGAATTTGCTCTCCACCTTTTAAATTAATGTTTTCAGGAATATCAACAATAAAGTTTCCTTGTGCATCTGCTTTAACATCAACTGTTGTGCCACCTGGGAACGTTACTGTTACAGTCGCATTTGCTTCAGTTGTTCCAGTTACTTGTGTGTTTTCACTCGATACTTCATTTAATATTGGTGCATCCGGTGCTGTTACGTCTATAACAGTCGTTGAAGTTGGAGATGAAATATTCCCTGTTTCATCTGTTGCTGTAATTTGTAATACTTCATCGCCTTTCAGATCAATCCCCTCTGGAATACTTATTGTGTAATTACCTTCATCATCTGCAGTAGCTGATGCTGTTATATTATCTGGGAATGTCACTGTTATATTTGAACCTGGCTCTGCTATACCACGGATTTGAGTATCTTCATTTGTTACTTCATTCACCGTTGGTGCTCCTGGTGCTGTTACGTCTGTTACTGTTGTTTTAACTGGGTCTGTTTCGTTACCTGCTTCATCTGTTGAAGTAACATACAATTCTTCTCCACCTTGTAAATCAACTTCATTTGGAATAGCGATTGTATAATTTCCTGTTTCATCAGTCTTACCAGTGGCAGTTTCACCAGTAGGGAATTTAATCGTTATCGTCATATTTGGTTCGCCTGTACCAGTGATATTTGTATCTTCACTTGTCACTGCATTTACAGTTGGTGGTGCTGGTGCTGTAGCGTCTGTCACTGTTGTTGATCCTGGTTGTGAAACATTGCCTGCTTTATCTTGAGCTGTCGCACTAATCGTTTCGCCACCTTGCAACCCTTCATTTTCTGGTATTGCTACTGTGAAGTTACCATCTTGGTCTGCTGTCGTTTCTACCACTTCTCCACTAGGGAATGTCACGCTTACCGTTGAGTTCGGTTCTGCTACACCTGTTACTTCTGTACTAATACTCGTCACATGACTGATTTGTGGTGCACTTGGCGCTGTGGCATCTACCACTAGTGTACTATCTTTCTGAGAAACATTGCCTGCTTCATCTTCAGATGTAGCCTCTATTGTTTCGCCACCTTGCAATCCTTCATTTTCTGGTATTGCTACTGTGAAGTTACCATCTTGATCTGCTGTCGTTTCTACCACTTCTCCACTAGGGAATGTCACGCTTACTGTTGAGTTCGGTTCCGCTGTGCCTGTTACTTGCTTACTATTGCTAGTAATATCATTTAATACTGGTGCGTCGGGTGCCGTTACATCTGTTACTGTTTGTGTTGCAATAGGTGATTCATTACCTGCTTTATCAGTTGAAATGGCTTTAAATACTTCACCACCTTGAAGTGTAACACCATTTGGTATATCCACTGAATAGTTACCTTGATCATCAGCTGTTACAGATACTTTACCTCCACCTGGAAAAGCAACAGTCACTGTTGAATTAGGCTCTGCTGTACCCGTTACTTGCGTGTCATTACTTGTTATTGAATTTATCACAGGTGCATCTGGTGCTGTAGCATCTGTTACTGTAATCTGGTCTGAAACTTCACTTGTCTTACCATCTTTATTAGCCGTTGCTGTTAAAATTGTCCCAGCTTCCAATGGTTGATTTAAAGTAATAGTTGCAGCTGAACCATCATTTGGAATTTGAACTTTTCCAATTTCAACATTGTTACCATCTACAACTGTAACAGTGGCACCTGCTGTACCATTGACTTTAATGACTTTGTCATTGTCATCCACTGGATTAATTGACGGTGTTGGCACTTTGGAAATGTCTATAATTTCAAATGTATTCACTTCATCATTATCATAATTAGGTGAATCAATGGCGATAGTATACGTTCCTTCTGGTGATTTAGGAATTGTCACAGAGAAAGTACCATCTGAATTGACAGTTGTTGTGCCAATCACTTTACCATTGGCATCTATGACTTTCGCTGTTTGAGATGCGGCACCATCTTTTAATGGAACCGAACCAGTGACAACTGTAGCTTCATTCGTAATATCTGCAGCTTCAGGCTTGCCAACTAATGGAGACGTTTTATAGTTGATGACTTCATCTCCATCATTTTTACCATCTCCGTCTGTATCTTCATTTTCAGGATCTGAAAGTGATACTTGTCGTTCATATCGATCTAGCAAACCATCTTTATCATAATCTTGTAGTGCTAAATTTGAAGTCCCTAACGTATTATTTATTAAAAGATTATTACTATCAGTTAAATAACCTGCAAAAGTAAAGTCTTCTTTTTGTTTTGTTGTTTCTCTAATAAGGTTACCTTCAGCATCATATTCCGCATCTTTAGTTAATATATTATTCACGCTTTGATTTAACTTGAGTACAATTCGAACCCCTACCGTTTCAGGCAAAGCATTGTTAAACTCAATTAATTTATTTAAATTATCACTGGTAATTGTACCATTACCAATGCTGTCAATTTGTAAATCAGCTACTTTATTTCCAGGGTAGTATGATTTATCAAATCCTTTTAAACCATTGTAATCATATGTGTGAAGCTCTACGCCTTCGATATATGGTAATAAATCTTTATCTATTTGATAATTATATGACCATTGGTTTGCTTTCGTTTTACTATAGGTGAATATGCCATTTTTCATAATTTGCTGGTCTATTAAAATACCACCATGTTCTCCGACTGTATCATCGTATGTAGCTGAGCCGCTACTTGCTTTAAATACATTACTATTTTCTGTAGAAATATTATTTTCTAATTGTACTAAGTCTTTATCAGAGGCAGTTAAGAAATAACCACTACTTTCAGACGTTCTTACAATCTTGTTATCTCTTGAATCTCTCACGAACAATTGATAATTCAATTTGTTGTTACTTAAGTCTCCAGAATCCTTCAAGATATTTGCTACTGTATCATCTAATTCGATTTTACCATTAGATGCTGTATACTGAGATAAGATTTCAGCACCACCAAACAATCCATCATTTGCTCTGATAAAATTGATTTCCCAAGTATTAGTGAAATTACCGTTTTCATCTTTTAATCTTATAAATTCAACAGGGGTATTTCTACCACTAGGATTAGCAGATATTTTTGTGACATGACTTGCTATTTTCGGATCCAATTTCAAATCAATTTTATAGCGATCTCCTGAATTTGACCCTGACATGTAACTATGAATATCAAAAGGAATGACATTACTATCTAAGGTCTTTTGTGAATCTAATTTTCCTGGATCAAAAATCAATGATGCAAATGTATAGTTGTCCATATAGCCAAGTGATTTTTCAACTTTTTCATTTTGTTCTACTGCTGCTCGTAATGCAGTTGGCGTAGCCATTGAACGCAACAATGTACGTTTTGGAGTGGCTAACGTTTTCGCTTTATCTTGCTCATTCGAAAGTTGAATAATTGAAGCCTTTAAAATTTCAATATTTATTGCTTCATCAGTTGTATTTTTATAATCAATATCAGTGTTTTCTAAAATTGCTTTAGTGTCTTCTGTTGAAAGTTGACTATTTAAATAATCTTCAACTGCCTTTTGTTTATTCTCTGTTTCTGACAGTTGTTTTGTTAATTTTGACTGTGTGTGATTACTCGTTTCAGGATTTTTCGTCATTTCTGTAGTTTTGTCGTCATCAGAAGATGGTTCAGTTGATGGTTGTTTATCATTTTGTCCATCTAAATTTTCTGTTCTAGTGCCTTCTTTTGTATTATTAGAAGTGTCAAGATTTTTTTCTAGTGATTTTTCAGTTGGCGCTTCATTGCTAGATACATCTGTATCTTTTGTTGTTTCTGTTGATGTCTCATTTGTTGAATCTTTCACTTTTTTGTTATCCGTTGTTGTTTCATTACTTTCAGTTGTTCTTTCTTGATCAGGTTCTTCTTTGTTCGTACTATCTTCATCTAAACGTGAAGTATCACTGTTTACATCTTGTTTTGTTTCAGATGTATCTGCTTTTTCTGTTGTTTGCTTATTCAAAACTTCATTTGTAGATTCATTCTCGTTTGTAGACTCATTAGTGTTATTATAGTCTTCTTTTTGACCTAAGGTTGCGTCGCTATTATCTGGCTCTTTTTGATCCGTACTTAGATCGTTATCAGTTTCTTCTTTTTGTAATTCATTTTTAGAATTTTCTGTCTTTTCTTCAGTAACCGGATTTTCACTACGACTTGAAGTTGTGTTATTATCTTCTACACTTTTTATATCTTGCACATCAAGTGCTTCACCTTTATCTGAATCATTAGCCTTATTATCATTCGTAATTGAGTCTAATTCAGCAGCTTTTGCTTCACTACTTACTCCAAATACAAGTGTCGCCCCAATCAATAATGATGCTGTTCCAACTGTAAACTTTCTAATAGAGTATTTGTTTAACCTATTAGGTAAAAATCCTTGTTTGTTTTTCATCTTTTCCCACCTCAAAATAAACTTTATCACAATTTAATTCTACTCAATTAATTTGAAAAATCAAGATATTTCTTAAATGTAAGTTATTAATATGAAAGAATGCCGCAAATTACAGTTGTTCGCCATTTTAAATATATAGGTTTTAGCATACCGCAATTAATAAATTTTCGACATTGTTATTTTTTATATAATTTCAGAAGTTCTGTGGTGCAATCAATTTTCCATTAAACATGATAAAATAAATTATTTCAAATTGTAAAGTTGAGTAAGTAATGAAAGGTTTTGAAGAACAAATACTACACAACCACATAAATACCATACAAAAATCAAAAATTTTTCAATCGTTCATATAGAGTTCATAATCTTACCTTATATTAAAATTAAAGATTCATTACAGGAGGTCGTAAAAATGAAAAAATTAATGTTCAGTTCAGCTTTTTATACTTTATTAGGCATGCTCAGTGGTCTATTTTATAGAGAGATGTCAAAAGCAGAAAATTTTAGTGGTTATTCACAATTAAATGTAACGCATACACATTTACTCGTATTAGGTACAATCATGTTTTTAATATTTATGGTGATAGAACACCAATTAAAACTTACTCAGCACTATACTTTATTTAATTATTTCTTTTATGTTTATCATGTCGGGGTATTATTAACGGTTGCTATGCAATTTGTTAATGGTATAGCAACGATAAAAGGTTTTGAAGTGAGTCCTGCTATTGCTGGGATTTCAGGATTAGATCATATTGCTATTTCCATTGCTTTCATTTTATTCTTTGTATTATTGAATAAAAGTATTAATGTCAATTCTAAATAATAGTAGATATAGTTAAAGGTCGAATCACGTTTCTAAAATAGAACGCAGTTCGACCTTTTGTTTTTATATTAACAATAGTAAAAATCCTAAAAATGTAATAAACAAGTAAATCCACTTTTCAAAATTATGATAAGTCGTATGATTTATTAGATACTTTCCAATAATGACTGAAATAATCAAACAAGGTATGCTCAATAAAAATAATGATACCGTTTGACTGGTCCATATACCTCCAGATGCTTGTCCAATTACTACAAATATCGCTGTAATTAAAAAATGTGCTTGTACCGTACTTCTAAAATCTTTAATATGCCAAGGTGACATTGTGCCATAAATTACAACTGGTACACCGTGTGAATTATACAAACTTCCTAATACACCTGAAATCATGCCTGTTAGGGTCGCCCAAATGTTAGATTTCAATATGATGTTATATCTGTTTTTAAAAAACGTGATTTTTCCAAACGCATATATACCATAAAATATTAAAAATAGTCCTAACATCAATTGTATATAAGAGGTTGTAATATGCTGTAAAATTAATATGCCGATTGGAACACCTAATAAACTCCCTAACAACATCAATAATAATACTTTGATTTTTATATTTCTATAATCTAAAAATATATTTAAACTCGCTACTGTTAGTCCAGCCAACCCCACCAGTGAAATAGATGTATGTAAATTTAATCCTATCAATGCTAAAAGTGGCATACTCACGAGTGCTTCCCCAAAACCAAAATATGTTCTGACTAATCCACCTAAAAATATAGAAATCAAAATGTAAACTAAAAATAAATCCATGCTTTAACTCCTGATTCAATGCGTCATCAATAACAGCCATATCTCTTCTATTAATATTATGTTACTTATTAATTTATTTTGTTAACACTTACTAACGCTTATAATAATAACATTCATAAACTATCAAATTGATTATATCAAACTTTCATTATAATATTTTAAAAATCAGAGCACGCTTTATTCTACTATCATTCATAAACGCTCAAACTTGCTTTTTTTCTAAAAAGGAAATATATTATACAAAACTAGTATATTTTTTATACCATTAGTGTTTAATCTACACGATAGTGGTTATGAGTATTGAGAAGTTTTATTACTACCATACTTAAAACACAAGCAACTAGAAAGTTTATTACGAGGAGGTATTATATGAATATCGTTGGTCACCATCACATTTCAATGTATACAAAAAACGCTCAAAAAAACAAAGATTTTTATACTCAAATTTTAGGACTAAGACTGGTTGAAAAGTCAGTTAACCAAGATAATCCTAAAATGTACCATTTGTTTTTTGGAGATGAAATTGGTTCGGCTGGGACACTATTAAGTTTTTTTGAAATACCACTTTTAGGAAAAAACCGTCCTGGAACTGATTCTATATATCGCTTATCATTACTTATACCTGACGAAAGTGCTTTGAATTTTTTTAAAGAAAGATTAAGTCAATTCAATATTACATGGACACCGTTAGTTTATTTAAATCAGCCTGCCATTACCTTTAAAGATATAGATGGTTTGGAGATCATTTTATTAGTTAATGACAATTATTATACACCAAATGCTTGGAGAAAAAATCCATATACTGAGATACCTGAGCAATACCAAATTTTAGGAATGGGTCCTGTAGAACTAAGAGTTAAAAATGCTCAAGCTACACTCGATTTTTTTAAAAATAGCTTATCATATACACTTAGAAGTGATTTAAACGAAACCGTGATGACTTTAGATCATAACGGATTATATACTGATTTTGTTATTGTAGAACAACAAGGTGAACGTGCTCGACCTGGCCAAGGTTATGTGCACCATATTGCTGTTAATACACCAAAAGATAGTGATTTAAATTCAATTCATAAAATAATAGAGCAACAACCTGAAAATAACTCAGGAATTATAGACCGATATTTTTTCAAATCTTTATATTTTAGACAAAACCGTATTTTATACGAATTTGCCACGGAAGAACCTGGGTTTACAGTAGATACAAAAATAGAAGATTTGGGCAAACATTTAAATTTACCAGACTTTATGGAACCACAACGTACAGAAATTGAAAATAATCTACTTGAATTATAGAAAGGTGATTATATGGCACAGTTAAAAATGAATGAAAATACTCCATTAGAATTTGGACTCTACTCATTGGGTGACCATTTATTAAATCCACATAATGGAGAAAAAGTGAGTTATGAACAAAGAATTAATGAACTTATTGAAGCTAGTCAATTAGCTGAACAGGCTGGTATTGATGTATTTGGTATCGGTGAAAGCCATCAAGAACATTTTACAACACAAGCACATACAGTAGTTTTAGGTGCCATAGCACAAGCCACTAAAACAATAAAAATTTCCAGTTCTTCTAGTATTATAAGTGCTGCAGATCCTGTAAGGGTATTTGAAGATTTTGCTACTTTAGACTTAATTTCACATGGCCGAGCTGAAATTGTAGCAGGTCGCGCTTCACGTACAGGTATATTTGATTTATTTGGATTAGATTTGAATAATTATGACGAACTTTATGAAGAAAAACTTAATTTATTAATGGAATTAAATAAAACCGATAAAATTACTTGGTCAGGCAAATTTAGACCTGATTTAAATAACATAAAGATTTTCCCACGTCCAATTGATGACACATTACCTATTTGGCGTGCAGTTGGAGGCCCTCCCGCAAGTGCTATCAAAGCAGGTAGACAAGGTATACCTATGATGATTACAACACTCGGCGGTCCAGCAATGACCTTTAAAGAGTCTATTGAACAATACAGACTCACTGCACAAGAAAATGGTTTTGATCATTCACCGGAATCTTTACCAGTATCCACAGCAAGTTTATTTTATACTGCTAACACAACTCAAGATGCTTTGAAAGAGTTCTATCCACATCTAAATGTTGGAATGTCATTTATCAGAGGTACAGGTTATCCAAAACAACAATTTGCAAAAGCTCCTGATTATAGAGATGCTTTAATGGT
Source organism: Staphylococcus ureilyticus (assembly GCF_025558845.1). Classification (NCBI taxonomy): domain Bacteria; kingdom Bacillati; phylum Bacillota; class Bacilli; order Caryophanales; family Staphylococcaceae; genus Staphylococcus; species Staphylococcus ureilyticus. The sequence goes on from NZ_CP094825.1 coordinate 2,433,212, forward strand.
TGGTAGCCCACAACAAATCATCGAAAAAATTCTGTATCAACATGAATTATACAATCACCAACGATTTATGGCTCAAATTGATTTTGGTGGTGTTCCGTTTAATAAAATTATGAAGAATATAGAACTTATAGGTAATGAGATTATTCCAGCTGTAAAAAAACATTTAAGAAAGTAGGTCAATGATACTATGAATATTGTATTACTATCTGGCTCTATCGTTGGTTCAAAAACACGTACTGCCATGACTTATTTGAATCAAGCACTTAATAATCAAGATGATACGCATCACGTTAATTTTATAGATTTAAAAGAGTTAGAATTGGTGTTTAGTGATGGAAGAAATTATTTAGATTATAGTGGCGATACGTTATATCTTACTCAAACTTTGATGAATGCTGATGTCATTTTCATCGGATTTCCTATCTTCCAAGCTTCCATTCCAGGTACATTAAAAAATGTGTTTGATTTACTACCAGTTAATGCATTTAAAGATAAAATAGTAAGCATACTTGCTACTGCTGGATCACCAAAACATTATCTCATCCCAGAAATACAACTAAAACCAATATTAGGTTATATGAAAGCACATATTATGCAAACTTATGTATTTATAGAAGAACGCTATTTTTCAAATAATGAGATTGTAAACGATGATATTTTATTTAGGATAGATGATTTAGTTTCATCTACATTACGTACTTCAAAAGCATATGCACAAGTTTTGAAAGAAGAAGAAGATCAATATGATTTCTAATTAATGATCATCAATATATTAAAATTCACGGTTACTAAGTTTTAAGACTTATTTTGTTTACATTATTAGGAACAAAATAAGTCTTTTTTAATTACTATATATCATTAATTTTATTAAAAAAGCACTTTAGAGACTAGACTTTTAATCTAATCATTCCAAAGTGCTTATAAATCCAATGAAACTTTTTAAATTTTAAACTTAATGTTCTGTGTTTTTATCACTTTTTAAGTATCTTCTATAAACAATCATTAATCCTAAAATTCCAAATAGAATTTCGAATGCATAAGGGTTATTTTTGTCTAATCCACTATACGGTAAATTCATATTGAAATTATTTTCTTTGTTTGGATTTACAAATAATTTTTTGTTTAATCTTTCAAGATTGTGGTGATTATTTTGAACATTAAATTGACGTGAATGTATGTCTAGCGACTTATTATTTTTAGTTGCTTTTTCGTCATTTTCAAAATGACTTGAATTATATTTGTCATTTATTTTATCCATACCTAATGACTGTTTCTTATCTGATATACCATTATTTTCTATATCTTTTACTTTTGATAGCATTTCAGATGTGACTTTATCTAAGTTAGTCTGTAATTCAGCAATATTTGATGTACCGTTTGGCAAGTTACTTATTTTTTCTTTTGCAATTCGTTTTAATGAATCTAATTTTTCTATTAGTTTGTCTAAATCAGCTTGCTCACTAGGAGTAATCAGACCATCTTTTCTAATCTCTTTTATCTTATTAATGATTTTTGTTTGTGCTGCTTTAGCGTCTGCAATTGCTTTTTTGGCTTCCGAAACTTGTTTTGTATCTTGAACACCATTACCATCTGCGTCGTTCACTTTTGGTGATGTTACAGATGTAATTTGATCTAGTTTTCTTTGTAATTCTGCTTTTCCTGCTGTGCCGTTCGGTACTTGGGCTAGCTTATCTTTCGCTGCTTGTTTTTCTTTATCTAATTTTTGAATCAATGCATCTACTTCGGCTTTCTCTTTTGGATTTACTAAACCATCTGATGTAATATCGGCCAGTTTAGTATCTACTGCTTCTTTTGTTGATTCTACTGCTTTGATTGCTTTTTCTGCCTCTGATAATTGTTCTACATCCAGAACACCATTGCTATCTGCGTCATTCACTTCTGGTGATGTTACGGAAGTAATTTGATTCAATCTTGTTTGTAACTCTGCTTTTCCTGCTGTGTTGTTCGGTACACTATCTAGTTTCTCTTGCGCTGCTTGTTTCGCAGTTTCTAATGTTTGAATCAATGCATCTACTTCGGCTTTTTCATCCGGTGTTACTAAACCATCTGCTGTGATCTCAGTCAATTTAGTATCTACTGCGGATTTTGCTTGTTCCGCATTCTCTATTGCTTTGCCTACTTCAGAAACATGTTGATTATCTATGTTACCGTCACTATCTACATCATTCACTTTTGGTGATACTACGGATGGGATTTGATTCAATCTTGTTTGTAGTTCATCTTTTCCTGCAGTACCATTTGGTATATTATTGAGTTTCTCTTGCGCCGTTTGTTTTGCAGTTTCTAATGCTTGGATTAATTGATCTACTGTGGATTTTTCATCTGGTGTTACTAAACCATCTGATGTTACTTCGGCTAATTTATTGTCCACTGCTGTTTTCGCTTGTTCCGCATTTATCACTGCTTGGTCTGCTTCGGATAACTGTTCCGTATCCAAGACTCCGTTACTATCTGCATCGTTCACCTCTGGTGATGTTACTGATGTGATATTATACAGTCTTGTTTGTAGATCGTCTTTTCCTGCAGTACCGTTTGGTACACTATCTAGTTTCTCTTTCGCTACTTGTTTCGCTGTTTCTAATGTTTGAATCAACGCATCTACTTCGGCTTTTTCATCAGGTGTCACCAGACCATCTGATGTTACATCTGTTACCTTATTGTCCACTGCTGTTTTCGCTTGTTCCGCATCCATCACAGCTTGAGTTGCTTCAGACAATTGATCTGTATCTAACACACCATTGCTATCCGCATCGTTTACTTTTGGTGATGTTATAGATGTGATATTATCTAGTCTCGTTTGTAACTCTGTCTTACTTGCAGTACCATTCGGTACATTATTGAGTTTTTCTTGCGCTTCTTGTTTCACGGTGTCTAATGCTTGGATTAACGCATCTACTTCGGATCTTTCATCAGGTGTTACTAAACCATCCGATGTTACATCTGTTAACTTCGTATCCACTGCTGTTTTTGCTTGTTCTGCATTCGCCACTGCTTGAGATGCTTCTGATAATTGGTCTGTATCTAAGACTCCGTTACTATCTGTATCATTTACTTCTGGTGATGTTATAGATGTGATATTATCTAGTCTCGTTTGTAACTCTGTCTTACCTGCGGTACCATTTGATACATTATTGAGTTTCTCTTGCGCCGTTTGTTTTGCAGTTTCTAATGTTTGAATTAACGCATCTACTTCGGATTTTTCATCTGGTGTTACTAAACCATCTGATGTTACATCTGTTAACTTATTATCTACTAAAGCTTTCGCTTGTTCCGCACTTGCTACTGCTTGCTCTGCTTCTGACAATTGATCTGTATCTAAGACTCCGTTACCATCCACATCATTTACTTCTGGTGATGTTACGGAGGCGATGTTATCTAATCTTGTTTGTAAATCATCTTTTCCTGCTGTACCATTCGGTACATTATCGAGCTTCTCTTTTGCTGCTTGTTTCGCACTTTCTAATGTTTGGATTAACGTATCTACTTCTGCCTTTTCATCTGGTGTCACTAATCCATCTGCTGTGATTTTAGTTAACTTCGTATCCACTGCAGTTTTTGCTTGCTCCGCACTCACTACTGCTTGACTTGCTTCGGATAATTGTTCAATATCTAACACGCCGTTACCATCCGCATCATTTACTTCTGGCGACGTTACAGATGTGATATTATCTAGTCTTGCTTGTAGCGTATCTTTTCCTACTGTACCATTTGGTACACTATCTAATTTTTCTTTAGCCGTTTGTTTTGCAGCTTCTATTGTTTGAATTAACGCGTCTACTTCGGCTTTTTCGTCTGGTGTTACTAGGCCATCCGTTGTGATTTCAGACAGTTTCGTATCCACTGCTGCTTTTGCTTGTTCCGCACTCGCTACTGCTTGCGATGCTTCGGATAATTGCTCCGTATCTAACACACCGTTATCATCTGCATCATTTATTTCCGGTGATATTACAGATGTGATGTTATTCAATCTTGTTTGTAATTCATCTTTACCCTCAGTACCATTCGGTACATTATCCAGTTTGTCTTTCGCTTCTTGTTTCACGGTGTCTAATACTTGGATTAACGCATCTACTTCTGCCTTTTCATCTGGTGTTACTAAACTATCTGCATTTATTTCAGTCAATTTTGAATCTACTGCTGTTTTTGCTTGTTCTGCACTCGCCACTGCTTGTTCTGCCACTGATAACTGTTCTGTATCTAACACGCCGTTACTATCCGCATCTGTTACTTCAGGTGAAGTTATAGAGACGACGTTATCTAGTCTTGTTTGGAGCGCATCTTTACTCGCAGTACCGTTTGGCACATTGTCTAGTTTTTCTTGAGCCGTTTGTTTCGCACTTTCTAATGCTTGGATTAACACATCTACTTCAGATTTTTCATCTGGTGTTACTAGGCCATCTGCTGTAATTTCTGCCACTTTTGTATCCACTGCCGTTTTTGCCTGTTCGGCATTCACTACTGCTTGAATTGCTTCGGACAATTGATTTGTATCTAGCACGCCGTTACTATCCGCGTCTGTTACTTCAGGTGACGTTACAAATGCGATGTTATCTAATCTTGTTTGTAAATGAGTTTTACCTACGGTACCACTTGGTACGCTATTTAGCTTATCTTGCGCTACTTGTTTTGCAGTTTCTAATGTTTGAATTAACGCGTCTACTTCAGACTTTTCATTCGGTGTTACTAAACCATCCGATGTTACATCTGCTAATTTATTATCCACCGCTGTTTTTGCTAGCTCTGCATTCGCTACTGCTTGAGACGCTTCGGATAATTGATCTGTATCCAAGACTCCATTACCATCCACATCGTTTACTTCTGGTGATGTTACAGAGGCGATGTTATCTAGTCTTGTTTGGAGCGCATCTTTACCCGCAGTACCGTTTGGCACACTATTGAGTTTCTCTTGCGCGGTTTGTTTTGTGCTTTCTAATGTTTGAATTAACGCGTCTACTTCGGCTTTTTCGTTTGGTGTCACTAATCCATCTGATGTTACATCTGCCATCTTAGTATCTACCGCGGATTTCGCTTGTTCTGCACTCACTACGGCTTGATTTGCCTCAGACAGTTGATCAGTATCTAAGACACCATTGCTATCCGCATCGTTCACTTCTGGTGACGTTACGGATGCGATGTTATCCAATCTTGTTTTCAACTCTGTTTTACCTGCGGTACCATTCGGTACATTATCTAACTTTTCTTGTGCTGTTTGTTTTGCAGTGTCTAATGCTTGGATTAAAGCATCTACTTCTGCTTTTTCATCCGGTGTTACTAAACCATCAGATGTTACTTCTGCCATCTTAGTATCTACCGCGGATTTCGCCTTTTCTGCATTCACTACGGCTTGAGACGCTTCGGATAATTGATCTGTATCCAAGACTCCATTACCATCCACATCGTTCACTTCTGGCGATATTACAGATGAGATACTATCCAATCTTGTTTGTAAATCACCTTTACCTGCAGTACCGTTCGGTACGCTATTTACCTTCTCTTTCGCCGTTTGCTTCGCTGTTTCTAATGCTTGGATTAACGCATCTACTGCTGTTTTCTCATCTGGTGTTACTAAACCGTCTGATGTTACTTCTGCCATCTTAGTATCTACCGCGGATTTCGCCTTTTCTGCATTCACTACGGCTTGAGATGCTTCTGATAATTGATCTGTGTCCAAGGCTCCATTACTATCTGCATCGTTTACTTCTGGTGATGTTATGGATGCGATGTTGTCTAATCTTGTTTGTAAATCTGTCTTACCTACGGTACTAGATGGCACACTATTTACCTTTTCTTGTGCTGTTTGTTTTGCGCTTTCTAATCCTTGGATTAACGCATCTACTGCTGATTTCTCATCCGGAGTCACTAAGCCATCTACTGTTACTTCTGCCAACTTCGTATCTACTGATCTTTTTGCTTGTTCTGCATTAGTCACTGCTTGCGTTGCTTCAGACAATTGATCTGTATCTAACATGCCATTACTATCCGCATCATTCACTTCTGGTGACGTTACTGATGAGATACTATCCAATCTTGTTTGGAGATCAGCCTTACCTTCGGTACTAGACGGTACACTATTTACCTTTTCTTGTGCTGTTTGTTTCGTTGCTTCTAATGTTTGAACCAACGCATCTACTTCAGATTTTTCATCTGGTGTTACTAGACCATCAGATGTTACTTCTGCCAACTTCGTATCTACTGATCTTTTTGCTTGTTCTGCATTCGCTACTGCTTGAGACGCTACGGATAATTGATCTGTATCCAAGACTCCATTACTATCTGCGTCATTTACTTCTGGTGATGTTACTGACACGATGTTATCTAATCTTGTTTGTAGCTCGTCTTTACCTACGGTACCGCTCGGTACAGTGTTTAGTTTTTCTGTTGCCGTTTGTTTTGCTGTTTCTAATGTTTGTATTAACGCATCTACTGCTGCTTTTTCGTCCGGAGTCACTAAACCATCTGCTGTTACTTCTGCCAATTTCGTATCCACTGCGGTTTTTGCTTGTTCTGCATTCACTACAGCTTGCGTTGCTTCGGACAATTGTTCCGTATCCAAGACTCCGTTACCATCCACATCGTTTACTTCTGGTGATGTTACTGATGCAATGTTATCTAATCTTGTTTGGAGTTCACCTTTGCCTGCAGTACCGTTCGGTACGCTATTTACCTTCTCTTGGGCTGTTTGTTTCGCTGCTTCTAATGTTTGAACCAATGCATCTACTTCAGCTTTTTCATCTGGCGTCACTAATCCATCTGCTGTTACTTCTGCCAATTTCGTATCCACTGCGGTTTTTGCTTGTTCTGCATTCACTACAGCTTGCGTTGCTTCGGACAATTGATCTGTATCCAAGACTCCGTTACCATCTGCATCATTTACTTCTGGTGATGTTACTGATGCAATGTTATCCAATCTTCTTTGTAAATCATCTTTACCTGCAGTACCGTTCGGTACGCTATTTACCTTCTCTTGCGCTGTTTGTTTCGCTGCTTCTAATGTTTGAACCAATGCATCTACTGCTGATTTCTCATCTGGAGTCACTAAACCATCTGCTGTTACTTCTGCCATCTTAGTATCTACCGCGGATTTCGCTTGTTCTGCACTCGCTACTGCTTGGTCTGCTTCTGATAATTGTTCAATATCTAACACACCGTTACCATCCGCATCATTTACCTCTGGTGACGTTACAGATGTGATATTATCCAGTCTTGTTTGTAACGCGTCTTTTCCTGCTGTACCATTCGGGACGTTATTGAGTTTCTCTTTTGCTGCTTGTTTCGCAGTTTCTAATGTTTGAATTAATGCTTCTACGTTTGTTTTTTCATCCGGTGTCACTAATCCATCTGCTGTAATCTCAGATAATTTCGTATCCACTGCTGTTTTTGCTTGTTCCGCACTCGTCACTGCTTGCTCTGCCTCGGACAATTGGTCTGTATCTAGCACACCATTACTATCCGCATCATCTACTTCTGGTGACGTTACTGAAGTGATATTATCTAGTCTTGTTTGTAAACCAGTTTTACCTGCGGTACCATTCGGTACGCTACTTACCTTCTCTTGCGCTGTTTGTTTCGCACTTTCTAATGCTTGAATCAATGCATCTACGTCTGCTTTTTCATCTGGGGTTACTAAACCATCTGATGTTACATCTGCCATCTTAGTATCTACCGCGGATTTCGCTTGTTCCGCATTCATCACTGCTTGTGATGCTTCCGACAATTGATCTGTATCCAAGACTCCGTTACTATCTGCATCGTTCACTTCTGGTGATGTTACAGATGTGATATTATCTAGTCTCGTTTGTAACTCTGTCTTACCTGCGGTACCATTTGGTACATTATCTAGCTTTTCTTTAGTCATGTGTTTCGTAGTTTCTAATGCTTGAATCAATGCATCTACTTCTGCTTTTTCATCTGGGGTTATTAGACCATCAGATGTTACTTCTGCCAATTTCGTATCCACTGCTGCTTTTGCTTGTTCTGCATTCACTATGGCTTGAGATGCCTCAGACAATTGTTCAGTATCCAAAACTCCGTTACCATCTACATCGTTTACTTCTGGTGATGTTACTGACACGATGTTATCTAATCTTGTTTTCAACTCTGTTTTACCTGCGGTACCATTCGGTACGTTATTGAGTTTCTCTTTTGCTGCTTGTTTCGCAGTTTCTAATGCTTGAATCAATGCATCTACTTCTGCTTTTTCATCCGGTGTTACTAAACCATCCGATGTTACATCTGCCATCTTAGTATCTACCGTGGTTTTCGCTTGTTCTGCATTCACTACGGCTTGAGATGCTTCTGATAATTGATCCGTATCCAAGACTCCATTACTGTCTACATCGTTTACTTCTGGTGACGTTACAGATGAGATACTATCCAATCTTGTTTGGAGATCAGCCTTACCTTCGGTACTAGACGGTACACTATTTACCTTTTCTTGGGCTGTTTGCTTCGCGCTTTCTAATGTTTGAACCAATGCATCTACTTCAGATTTTTCATCTGGCGTCACTAATCCATCTGCTGTTACTTCTGCCAATTTCGTATCCACTGCGGTTTTTGCTTGTTCTGCATTCACTACAGCTTGCGTTGCTTCGGACAATTGATCTGTATCCAAGACTCCATTACTATCTGCGTCATTTACTTCTGGTGATGTTACAGATGTGATATTATCTAGTCTCGTTTGTAACTCTGTCTTACCTGCGGTACCATTTGGTACATTATCTAGCTTTTCTTTAGCCATGTGTTTCGTAGTTTCTAATGCTTGAATCAATGCATCTACGTCTGCTTTTTCATCTGGAGTCACTAAACCATCTGCTGTTACTTCTGCCATCTTAGTATCTACCGCGGATTTCGCTTGTTCTGCACTCGCTACTGCTTGGTCTGCTTCTGATAATTGTTCAATATCTAACACACCGTTACCATCCGCATCATTTACCTCTGGTGACGTTACAGATGTGATATTATCCAGTCTTGTTTGTAACGCGTCTTTTCCTGCTGTACCATTCGGGACGTTATTGAGTTTCTCTTTTGCTGCTTGTTTCGCAGTTTCTAATGTTTGAATTAATGCTTCTACGTTTGTTTTTTCATCCGGTGTCACTAATCCATCTGCTGTAATCTCAGATAATTTCGTATCCACTGCGGTTTTTGCTTGTTCCGCACTCGTCACTGCTTGCTCTGCCTCGGACAATTGGTCTGTATCTAGCACACCATTACTATCCGCATCATCTACTTCTGGTGACGTTACTGAAGTGATATTATCTAGTCTTGTTTGTAAACCAGTTTTACCTGCGGTACCATTCGGTACGCTACTTACCTTCTCTTGCGCTGTTTGTTTCGCACTTTCTAATGTTTGAATCAATGCATCTACGTCTGCTTTTTCATCTGGTGTTACTAAACCATCTGATGTTACATCTACCATCTTAGTATCTACCGCGGATTTCGCTTGTTCCGCACTCGTCACTGCTTGCTCTGCCTCGGACAATTGGTCTGTATCTAGCACACCATTACTATCCGCATCGTTCACTTCTGGTGATGTTACAGATGTGATATTATCTAGTCTCGTTTGTAACTCTGTCTTACCTGCGGTACCATTTGGTACATTATCTAGCTTTTCTTTAGCCATGTGTTTCGTAGTTTCTAATGCTTGAATCAATGCATCTACTTCTGCTTTTTCATCTGGTGTTACTAAACCATCTGATGTTACATCTGCCATCTTAGTATCTACCGCGGTTTTCGCTTGTTCTGCACTCGTCACTGCTTGCTCTGCCACCGACAATTGGTCTGTATCTAGCACACCATTACTATCTACATCGTTTACTTCTGGTGACGTTACTGACACGATGTTATCTAATCTTGTTTGAAGCTCTGTCTTACCTTCGGTATTAGACGGTACGCTATTTACTTTCTCTTGTGCTGCTTGTTTCGTAGTTTCTAATGCTTGGATTAAAGCATCTACTTCTGCTTTTTCGTCCGGAGTCACTAAACCATCTGCTGTTACTTCTGCCAATTTCGTATCCACTGCGGTTTTTGCTTGTTCTGCATTCACTACAGCTTGCGTTGCTTCGTACAATTGTTCCGTATCCAAGACTCCGTTACCATCCACATCGTTTACTTCTGGTGATGTTACTGATGCAATGTTATCTAATCTTGTTTGGAGTTCACCTTTGCCTGCAGTACCGTTCGGTACGCTATTTACCTTCTCTTGGGCTGTTTGTTTCGCTGCTTCTAATGTTTGAACCAATGCATCTACTTCAGATTTTTCATCTGGCGTCACTAATCCATCTGCTGTTACTTGTGTCACCTTATTATCTACTGCTGCTTTTGCTTGTTCCGCATTCGCTACTGCTTGACCTGCCTCTGATAATTGGTCTGTATCTAGCACTCCGTTACTATCCGCATCGTTCACTTCTGGTGGCGTTACGGATGTGATGTTATTTAACCTTGTTTGTAAATCAGTCTTTCCTGCTATAATATCTGCTACACTATCTACTTTCTCTTTTGCTAATTGTTTCGCAGTTTCTAATGTTTGTATTAAAGCGTCTACTTCTGCCTTTTCCTCTGGTGTTACTAAACTATCTGAATTAATCTCAGTAAGTTTTGTATCAACTGCAGCTTTGGTTTGCTCGGCATTCGCTACCGCTTGAGCTGCTTCAGATAATTGTTCTGTATCTAAGACGCCGTTGCTATCCGCGTCGTTCACTTCTGGTGATGTTACTGGTGTAATATCATCTATTCTTTTCCGTAATACATCTTTATTCGTAATTTCGTCCGGTAGAGCGTTTAACATTTGCATTGCTGATGATTTGGCTTTTTCAATATCTACATTCATTTTATCAATTTCAGCTTTTTCAGATGGGTTCACTAATTGATCTCGTGTTATCTCAACTAGTTTTGTTTCAGCTTGTTGTTTTAATTGTGTTACTACTCCGATTGCATCTTCTACTTTTTTTATTTTTTCTTTCTTTAAGGCCCCATTTATTGTATCTGCGACTTCTTGAATATTAACAGCTTTGTTAGTAATATTTACACCTCTTAATACATTTTGATCCAAAGTATCACTTAGAATATAACCAAATAACTTGTCTTTATTCACATCAATATACTGGTTGGCATCAAATGAAATATAAAATTTAACTGTACCTCCTGAACCGCCGCCTCTATCAGGATCTCCATTTCTACCACTGTCTGGACGTGTATATGAATAATAACCTAAATGATCTTGTCGCAGAATAAGTCTTTGTCTGCCTTCATAAACTGCTATAACTTTTTTTATTTTTTTATTAAGACTATCATTAGGTCTTATTGCATAATTTTCAAATCTGTATGTTCCTCTACCTTTTTCTTTTGACAATTCCATTGTTGCAATTAACGCTTCACCATCATGTAACACTTCATCTTTTACGATACCAAAATCATTTTTAGTTACATCATTTTGATTTGTAAATGTATATATATCTCGATAATTCGGATTATCACGATTAGCAGTTAAATTTTTCATTTTATATAGTAATTCGTTTATATTATTCGCTTGGCTCGATGTGAGTTTTCTATTTCCTGCTACAGAATAATCTCTATTAAAAATTCTGTCATAAGCAGATTTATTATTTTTTAATGAAGTTTGTCTAATAATATTTCTCAGAAATAATTTTCTTTCTTCTTCGGTTAATTCCGTTCTATTTTTTTCTACTTCATAAAATGCTGTTGTAATATTATCTCCCGCTCTTAGAGAATTATAAGATAATCTAGGACCAAAATAATGATAATTATTGTGCATGCCATTATAGTATCGATTTCTATCGATACTTCTGACTACTCGCGTTTTTGGAATATATTGCTTTTCTGGTTGCTTGTCATTCTTGATATCTTTTTCATTCGTACTCAAGCTTTTTTCTGCTTCGTTTTTCTCTATATTATTGTTTATCGTTTCAATTTTCATTTCAGTAACTCTATTTTCCATAGAAGTCAAATTTTGATTAATCTGTCTTTCATTTTCGTTCAATTTTGCTTCACTTTTTATTGCAGTATCTGTTTTTTCGAGCTTTTCGATACCCTTTGGTTTTATATCTGTATCTGTTTTTTCAGTATCTAATGATTTTATTTCTTCACCATTTTTAATAGTTTCAGGTGTTTTTTCTTGTTTATCTCTTTGTTTATCTGATTCTTTAACATCTGAATGCTTTGGTTGTTCTATATTTTCAATAATAGCATTGGCATCGGCTTCTGATTGTTGCTGAGTTATATTAGTGCTATCCTGAATTAATTTTGTATCATTCGAAACACTTTCTTTTTCTATTTCTTTATTTTCAATTTCAGCTTGAGTTGGTTGCTGTATCGTGTCATTATTTTTTCTTTTTCTAATATATTATCAATGTTTGAATCATTTTTTGTATTCTCTATTTCTACTTTAGGAGGTGTTTCTTTTACTTCTTGTTGTTCTTTTTGTAAAGTATCAGCTTGGGCTTCTTCGCTGTGGTTAAAAATTAAAAAACTACCTAAAAGCACTGAAGCAGTTCCAATCGTAAATTTACGTATAGAATATCGATTATTTTTCCTAGCCATATACTCTTTAAATATCCTCATTGTTATCTAACTCTCCTTTTCGATAGTAAAATCATTTTTGATATTATTAAATTTAATGCAATTTATCCTTCTTAAATCATTATAATTTCAAATTTAATACTCAACACTACTTATAATGCGTCAGTAAAAAAATTGAATTTTTAAGTAAAATAGTGAGATTAAAACGTTTTACCATCAAAAATGATTGTTAATAAACATAAAAAAAGACATATAAAAACTGCAGTTTTTATATGTCCTTTATTAGTTATTTATTATTTAAAGTTCATTCGATACATGTGCTCGCTTTGAATTTTAATTCAAACGCGTTATTGCTAATCCTTCAGTTGGCTCAAAAATTGTCATTTCTTTTTTATTTAGTAAGTCTTCTGATAAATGTAATTCAGTAATTTTATTAGAATTATACCATTTAATATAAAATGTGCGTGTCGTTAAATTTAATACGGTTTGATACAACGTATAATGTAACTCATTTTCTTCATCTCTAACTGCACCTTTAGGTATACTCATGATTTCCAATAATTTAAATGCATTAAGTATGTCTTGTTCTGAACTATTTGTTGCTTCTTCTAAATAATTTTTCAAGTAAGCAATGCGAATAAATCTCTCCGCTGAAGTATATCCACCTGGTAAGTCATACGTGCCGCCTTCATTTCCTAAGGATTTCAAATTAATATTAGCAAAATTTCTTTCTTTTGGTTTTTGGGGTGAAATGTTTATATAATTCCTTAAATTTTCATAATGCCAATTTAAATCAGGGTTGTTAGTCAAAACGGCAACAGGATTGTCATTAACCACTATTTCACCTTTATTAAAAGTAAGCTCTACTGTTCTACCCGTATCATCAGAAATATGATAATGTAACGGCGGAACTTCAGAGAGGTCATTCAGAGTATGCGCCACAACATTGACAGATTGGGCATTTTTTATTAAATCAGCTATATTTTTGTTATAACCTAGTATCCAATTTATCACTTCATTTTGAGCAATATTCATATAGCCTGCTTTAGTTTCATTTGCGTAGGAAGCATAGCCTCTAAAATATTGTACTGAAACGCCAATGCCATGCTCGTTAACACCATCTCCAAATAAAAATCCTTCCATATCGCTGCCAGAACCTACGAAGCCATACAATGTTTCACCTTTATACTCTACACGCGATTCCCAGTAATAGTGGCGTGGTTGAACCGCTGGATTACCTTTTAAGTGATAAACAAAATCCATTGTTCGACCTAATATAGCTTGATGATTTTCAGACATAAATGAAAAACCTGTACACATTGCGCATACGCTCCTTTATTAGCAATTTGCTAAATCTATTTTTTTTCTTAATTATGATTGTAATTAACTTTAAATCATATTAATAGCAATTCGCCTCAGTTTCAGGACACAGATATAACCACAATGTTAAATTATATACTCATGGATTCTACCATCGACTAATGATTTTTGCACATCGATTACACGTTGATTTAATGAACCTTTATAAGGTAAATTGGGCTTATATAAGTGATGCATGAAAGGACCGTCGACGAGTACATCTATAATTTTCAATAATTCATTTCTCTGAGATTGATCGTTCCTTAAGTATTCAAATAAAAATCCAGTCCATACCCATAAAGTTTTTTCATAACCAAAACGTTGTCTAAATGCATGAGCACATTTGAGTGTTATGTCTAAGTTGCAAAATGGCTCCCCACCTAAAATGCTTAAACCTTCTATATAATTCGGTTCACAATTTTCTATTACTTCTTTCAAAATTTCATCATTAAATTTTTCACCATATTTAAAATTTTGTGCTACTTTATTATAGCAATTTAAACATGCAAATGGACATCCTGAAACATATAAACTACATCTCACACCTTCGCCATCTACGAAACTTTGCGACTCTATTTTGGCAATATAACCTTGTCCATTTATGATATTTAATATTGTCATATCGATTGATCTTTCATATGTTTTACTCTTGCACAAATTTCTTATGTCTACCTTCGATTGTAGGACGTTGCACTGGATTACCTAAATAGCCACATGTTCGTTTTACTACATCTACGGTTTTAGGGTCGCTATTTCCACATTCTGGACATTGATATCCTGATGCAGTTGTTTTAAAGTCACCTTTAAAATCACATAAACGACAATGATCTATAGGAATATTTGTTCCTAGATAACTAACTTTGTCATATGAATAATCCCAAACCGCTTCTAATGCTTTAATGTTATGGTCTAATTTTGGATATTCACAATAATGTATGTAACCACCACTAGCATAAAATGGATAATCTTTCTCAAAATCTATCTTTTCAAATGGTGTAATATCTTTTCGCACATCGTAGTGGAACGAATTTTGATAATACCCCTTGCTTGTAATATCTAATATATCGCCGAATTTTTCTCTATCTAATCTGCAAAAACGATCTGTTAATGATTCACTTGGTGTACTATATATACTAAACCAAATGTCGTAGCGTTCAGTCCATTCCAATTGATAAACTTTCATAGCTTTTAAAATTTGTAAGGTGAAGGCTTTACCTCTTGCAGTTTTTTCCCACTCAGGGCCATAAAAAACAGTAGCTGCCTCATACAGACCAATATAACCTATCGATAACGTAGCACGTTTGTTTTTAAATAATGACATAACACTCTCTTCATCACTTAAACGATGTTTAAACGCACCATTTTTATATAAAATTGGAGCGTTATCAGGTGTAGCTTGTTCCATACGTTTAATGCGATAAACTAATGCGTCGTGCATAATTTGCATTCGTTTATGAAAGATTTCCCAAAACTTTTCCATATCACCATCTGATTCTATAGCTATTCTCGGCACATTAAGCGTCACTACACCTAAATTACATCTTCCATTATTTTCTGCTTCACCTTGCTCATTTTTCCATACTGGTAAAAAAGAACGACAACCCATTGGCGCTTTAAAATCACCTAAAATTTCTACAGTTTTATCATAATTTAATATATCTGGATACATTCTTTTTGTAGAACACTCTAATGCTAATTTTTTAATATCATAATTAGGGTCATCTTCACTAAAATTCACACCTTTTTTAATAGAAAAAACTAATTTAGGAAAGATAGCTGTTATACGGTCTTTTCCAAGTCCTTTTATTCGTGTTTTCAATATCGCTTGTTGAATTTTTCTACTATATTCATCTATACCTAGACCAAAACCAAGAGTGACAAATGGCGTTTGTCCATTTGAAGTATAAAGTGTATTTATTTCGTATTCTAGACTTTCAATTGCGTCATTAATATCTTGGGTGATTTGATAATCAACATATGCATCAATATGTGTATCATCAACAAATTGTTGTGCCAATTTTCTATGTTTTGCTTCGTTATATTTTACGTAATCACTTAATAATTCGTCTACTCGATCAATGGTACAACCCCCGTATTGACTACTAGAGACGTTGGCAATAATTTGTACAAGCTGAGCAGAAGCTGTTTGAATTGATTTTGGCGATGTCACAGATGCATTGCCAATTCGAAATCCATGTTTCAACATATTTTTAGCATCAATTAAACAACAGTTAGTGAGTGGTTGAAATGGGTGATAATCTAAGTCATGGAAATGTATATCTCCACTTTTATGTGCTTCAGCTATATGTTTAGGTAATAAGTAATCCAAAGCATATGATTTAGATACAACACCTGCTGTTAAATCTCTCATTGTAGAAAAAGTGGCACTATCTTTATTAGCATTTTCGTTAATAACTGTTGGATCTTTTGTAATAAGTTTCGTTAAATTTTGTTCTAATTTATTCATTTTACCCCTTCTTTTCTATATATTGTATATAAAAATAATTTATACCACAATATATAGTGTTTCAATGTTGAGAAGAGCTGTTAACAAATATGTCACAAATTTGTTACGATTTAAGAAACTTTAATTTTTATTCTAAAATTTTTGCTTTTGAGAAATGTAAATGTCCTATTTTATGCTTTTAGCAAAATGTGTATATAATGCTTGCGCCTGTCCTTCATCTTCCAAGCCATAAACATTCATACGACCATCTTTAAATAAAGTAATATTGATTTCGTTATAAGAAAGTAATTTAGCAAAGCTATTGGCCTTTTTAATTTTGGCAGGTAGGTAATGTGCATATTCAAAAATATTTTCATCGAAACGAAGCAAAAATGTATTGCCACATTGAGATTCTACGTTTGTATGTTGAGGTTGGTTCAGTAAATCATATCTCTGATGTACACAAATGCTACAATCGTCATTTTTAAGTTGGTTGATATTCACTGTATGGTACTGGATTGAAAAAGTATCTAGCGTTATTAATTTTTGAGAGAATCCAGATGCTGTTATCCAACGTAATAATTCCGAAACTTCCATGCTAGCTACTTGGTAAATAACTGTAGGTAACACACCATTAATAGAACAACTTTCTGCAGATTCTGGCATCTTATCGAGCACGCATTTTAAACATGGGCCTTTATAATCAATACCATAAACGGTACCTTGACTTCCGATTGCTGCCCCATAAATCCAAGGTATCGAAAATTTATGGCATACTTCGTTAATCAAGTATCTAATTTTAAAATGATCCATGCCATCCATGACGATATCAGGATTTGATTTTCTTAAAATGTGTTCAATGTTGGTGCAAGTTATTTCTTTGTATAATGTGTTGATTTTAATATTAGAATTTATATCTAACAAATGCTTTTTTAGTGCTTCTACTTTAGGCATCATCGTTTGTGCATCGTTTTCAGTATAAGTGGCTTGTCTATGCAAATTTGATAATTCTACAATATCCATATCAATAATCGTAAGCTCGCCAATCCCCATACGTGTTAATATTTCTGCACAATGACTTCCTAACGCTCCTGCTCCTACAATCATCACATGTGTTTGCGCTAGTTTACGCTGGCCTTGTTCACCAAAATTTTTATAGCGTATTTGACGAGAATATCTTTCCATCATAAAAATCCGATGCCTTCTGTTGGACTTGAAGCTTGAGCTGTGTACTTAACTGGTATTCTCCCTGCTTGATAACTCATTCTTCCTGCTTGAATACCCAACTTCATGGCTTCTGCCATTTTCCCTGGATCTTTCGCACTAGAAATTGCTGTGTTTAATAAAATGGCGTCGGCCCCTAATTCCATAGCATGACATGCATCTTTTGGTGATCCAACCCCTGCATCCACAATTACGGGTACATTGGCGCGTTCAATAATATAACGTAGATTTAAAGGGTTGTTTATTCCTCTTCCTGTACCAATAGGTGAAGCTAGTGGCATAATCGCGTGTACTCCTAATTCTTCTAAACGCTTAGCAAGTACAACATCATTTGAAATGTAAGGACACACTGTATAACCTTTTTCTAGTAAAACCTTGCACGCCTCATATGTTTCTAGCGGATCAGGTAGTAAGGTTTCCTGATCACCTATCACTTCTACTTTAATCATGTCACAAAGATTGGCATGATTAGCAATTTCTGCAATTCTTATCGCTTCCTCAGCTGATGTTGCTCCAGCAGTATTAGGAAAAGTAACAAAATTTGATAAGTCAACTTTTGCTAAAGGGTTAGGAAATTTCTCATCATATAAGTTCATTCGACGTACTGCAAAAGTTAAAACCTCTGTTTCAGACGCATTTATTGCCTCTTTTTGAATGGCTTCTGTTTCAAATTTACCAGTACCTAATAACAATCTTGAATTGAATTCAAATTTTCCTATTTTAAACATCTTATCCGCCTCCTACAAATTCTAATAATTCTAAACAATCTTTATCATTAACGATATGATTCTGAAATTGGTTTTGCTTAATTAATTTTTTATTATGTTCAACAATCACTCTTTTTTCGTCTAAACCAAGTGTTTGCAATACCTCTTGTATATTCAAAGGATTTTCAAATGTGAAATTATCACCATTAATAATGCAATGCATCATGATTCATTCCTTTCTCGCTAATTGATTAGTAAATCATTAATTTTGTGTTGTTTCATAATTTAACCATGCTCTGTGTAACGCTTGCACTGTTTTTATTGAGTGATTAAAAATAGAAATACCTGCGATACCTTGAAATCCCTTAGGCAAATGAGGCATAGTTGTTAAATTAATACCACCTAATGCGATTACGGGAATATCACTTTTCAATGCTTCATTGACCTCACTAAATGATCTAGGGGTTAACCCCTTTTTAGACTTTGTTTCAAATACGTGCCCATAAAGTACAAAATCTAAATTTAAATCTGCTGCATATTGAATTGCATGACTACTGTGTGTAGACATACTTATTTTTATGTCTGAACAATGTTGCTTTAAAGCACGGATTTGCTCATCATTTTCTCTAAAATGTATGCGTGATAAGCCGCAAGATTGGAGTACACGATAATCACTGTGAATAATAATTTTATCTTTTGGAAAATGTTGTTGCTTTAGTTGGTTAACCCATTCAATCTTCTCAGAAGTACACATCGGTGACCTGACGATGAGATAATCAATATAAGGTTCAATTTCACAATAATTCGCGCTATCTTTCTTGGTTAATTTATGATAATTGGTAATCGCAATAATCACTATAATCACTCCTAAAAATAAAAAAACGTTACTTTTCCAAATAGGAAAAATAACGTTAATATGAACGGACTAATACGGTTTATAACGCCACTTTTCCTACGCCAGTACAAACTGGATCAGGTTCAAGGAATTCTAGCGTATCACGCTCGTCTCAGCCTTTTATCATAAAGGCACTTCCAGTGGTCTAAACTTATCTCTATTTAATTGATATGCATTTTATGTTTATTTCATGTTTAATTTAACGTAAAAACTGTATTTTTTCAACCGTCTATATTTTTCAAGCTTTTTATTTTCCAAGAAATATCATAAGAAATAGTGACATAATCGCACGGATATCATAATTTTATTGCGATAACTTTAATAATTCTTTTGTTATTTTTTTGGTATCACCATAGATTTTTTTATATATTGCAAAATACTGCTTATATTGCATATGGTTTTCTATACATGGTTCAAATACTTTATCATATTGTATAAATTGTCTTACCATCTCAGCGGTATCATGAAACCACCCTACACCTTTTGCTGCTATCATTGCTGCACCCATACTTGGTCCCTCTTCATGCTTTAATTTATATACTTTAGCGTTGAAGATATCAGCTTGTAATTGAAGCCAAAAATCACTTTTAGCTCCACCACCAATAGAAGTCATTTCTTTAATTTTTTTATCATTTTCACGTAAATAATAGATAGATTCATATAATGCAAAAGTGATGCCTTCAATCACAGCACGAGCCATATCTTTATTATTATGCATATGACTTAAGCCAATAAAACTTCCTCTAATTTGACTATCACCATGGGGTGTACGTTCTCCTGATAAATATGGTGCATATATTAAACCATTACTCCCTAGAGAAGATTGTTTAGCTTCATCCAAAATTTGACTATAAGTTAAGCTTGGCGTAATGTTTTTTTGAAACCATTTTAAACTATCGCCTGCAGCTAATATGACACCCATTGCGTAAGATTTTTGAGGGAGCACATGATTAAAATGATGTATATTGTGACCATAAGTCCCTGTATTCTCAGAATCACACGCTAATATGACACCAGAAGTACCAATACTACATAATGTATCGCCATCACTAATAGCGCCTGCTCCTAATGCGCCACAGGCATTGTCTCCGCCCCCAGCATATACTGCAACATTTTTATCTAAACCTAATTCCTCTGCAATTGAAGTATTAAGGTACCCTACAAAATCTTGTGATTCAATTAATTTTGGACAAAGTTGGTATACACCATAATATTCACAAATATTTTTATTCCAACACTTATTTGCTATATCCATTAACAATGTGCTTGATCCGTCAGAATATTCCATATATATCGTATCTGTGAATTTAAATCTCACATAATCTTTAGGCAATAAGAACACATTTGCTTTGGTCCAAATCAATGGTTCGTTTTCTTTTACCCATAACAACTTAGTTAATGTAAATCCTTCTAACACAGGATTATCCATGACATATTCACCAAATTGTTGTTTTATTTGTTCACACTGAAATGTGGATCTTGTATCATTCCATAAAATGGCATTTCTAAGTGATTGAAATTGATGGTCAAGTAACACTAAACTATGCATTTGACCAGAGAATGATATACCTTTAACCTTCATATCTACTAACTTCTCCGAATTCAATAAGTACTTTATACAATCTTTAGAGGCTTCAAACCAATCTTCTGGATTTTGTTCACTAAAACCTGTTTGTTGATTAATAACATGAATTGATTCACTAGTAACATTTAAAACGTCACCTTTTTTATTAATAGCAATGGCTTTAACAGAACTTGTACCGATATCTATGCCTAATACAATCTCTTTCACATATACCATCCTTTAATTTATAGTTATTTTTTAACTATTTATTTTCAATGTCATTCACGTTATATTTATAGCACAATATATTTGAAAATAAAAATTGTTTTTATAAAAAAATATTTTTAGTTCAATTTTTATACATCAAACAAGTAACAACAATGAATGACATAACATTTTTACATCCAGAAATGTAGTGATACTGTTTTCAATGTTTTAAAATACATTAGCTATTTTTAAGTTCGTACAAATTTATTAAAACTAAAACAAAAAAGCACTGAGATATTTTTTCTCAGTGCATAAAAGTATAAGTAATGATAATGCATGTAACCTTTTAAGTATCTAAAATAGTAGTTTAGAAGCGTAAATAACAACCACCACAGTAATTGAACTTAATAAAGTAGATAAAAAAACAAGCTCTGCTGCAAGTTCTGGGTGATTGTCATACTCCTGAGCAATCACAGAACTATTTACTGACGTCGGCATTGCTGAAGCAATAAACAAAGTTTGCGCAATAACGCCTTCAATACCCATGATTTTTATAATTATTAATGCGATGACTGGTCCAATCACTAAGCGTACAAATATAAAAATATATGATAATGACCACTTAAAAGTAAAGTTTATATTGGCAATTTGTGCGCCTAACATAATTAAAGCAATTGCAATCATCGCATCCGCTACATAGTTAGCTGGCGTCCAAATAAATTCTGGTATAGGGATATCAGCATAATTTAAAATAATTGCAAACAGCAAAGCGTATAATACTGGCATTTTAAAATAACCTAACATCGCTTTCAATTTTCCAATTTGTGCAGATTGTATTGCGAAAATACCATATGAAAAAGTGAAAATATTTTGTAATGATAGAACGATGACTTGTACTGACATCGCTAGTGGATCACCCTTGAATACTAGATCATTGACTGGTACACCATAGTTTCCAGAATTAAAAAATAATACACTATTGGTTAGCGTTGTAGCCTCGCCCTTATCCCTTTTGTTTACTAAAGTTAAAACTTTTCCCACTATATATAAAAAAATGATGTATATTATGAAAAACACTACAATATACAATAATAAACGCAGTTCAAAATTTGTTTTATAAAATTTTACAAAAATAAATCCTGGAACAAACACATAGATATTTAATTTAGCTAAAGTCTTCAAATCTAGAGTGAACTTTTTCTGCAAGATAAATCCTAATGCTATCATTATAAAAATAGGTAATAACACACTCTGTAATATATAAGCCATTTCACTCATTCTAGAACACTCCCTCGTAAGAAACTTTAACACTAGATATATTCATTTGTATTTAAGCTAAATTTAGATATCTGACTTTTAAAACTATGTTGTTTGTATACTTTAAAAATATAAAAATCAGGAGTGAAATAAAAATTGATAAATTAGAAATCAATTTCATATTTCAACTCCCATATTGTATCAATAAAAATTCTACACTTTACTAAGGTTACACTATTTTAATTTGTACATCATTTAATGGATTTGCTTTATTATTTAAAAGGGATTTATAACAATAAGATAATATATCATTCGTCTCTTCGGTTGTCTTCATCGTTATTAGTAGTATTATTAATCTGCTTTTGTTCATTGCTGTTATTTTCTTGCTTTCTTTTGTTTCGTTTTTTTTCTTCCAAAATTGACATAACTATAAAGCCAACAACTAATAGTGGTGTAAGTATACCAATCATCATCATCATTTAGCTCACCTCATTCGTTCATTTCAATTTAATGTCTATATTAACCTTTACTATCAATTTACATGTTTTTATTATCTTCCTCAATAGAACAACTTATTTTATTGCATTTTAATTTAGTTTAATAACAATCCAATTCATGCTACTTGATTTGATATCACCCCAATTTGTATACAGCATTCTATTTTTTGGGCGCTAAACTCACTAAAATGCTACTTTTATGACTCACATTTCACATTTTATGGAAATCAATAACCTATGACATCTTGCCAATTAGATGGAATACTGACTTTATACAACGCTGAAAATTTTTTCAATTATTCAGTACTTCAAAATTATTCACGAATTGTTCGAATTTATCACTATTTTTGCGCTCAATAATAGAATATATTATAAACAGATGTAAAAATTATCCATTTTTTTAGTTTTAGAATTTTATTTTATTATAATTACGCAAAATTAATTGACGTATTAATTTTAAAAAGAGTACTATTTAAATAAATGAAATTAAATTTAAGTATATCTACATTTCCAAAACAAATTTATTGCTCTCACTCCCAATACCTTAATACTTAATCTGATTCTCATTTTACATAAATTGATGCTAACTTTTCTAGCAACATTTAAGGAATGGAGGGTTTCAATGGATTATAATCACATCATTTATGATGAAGGTGATCAATTAGAACATTTAAATACACCTAACTTTTCCAATATATATTTGGTTATTTCAGGTATGATTCATTTCCAAAAAGTAAAATCAAATTTTATATTTCATCGAGGCGATGTATTTGTGGTATACGATTTCGAAGAAAATCTCATTGTACATCGAGAAGGTATGCTTGCTTGTATTTCAGTAAATAATTTAAGTTATCATCGTTTCACCTTAATCAATCGAGAAAATCTTCTAGAAAAATATAAATTAAGTATGTTGATTACCGAAACTTATATTACAACTTTAAAAAATATTTTAGAAAATAATTTATTTAATGGAGACATCGGAGTTATTAAATTAATTAATTACCTCAATTCATCTCAAGCAAATATATATGGTCAGTTGACTTACTCGAATAAATTAATTAAAAACGTTGTAGAATATATTAACCAACATTACAAGCAACCATTAACGCTTAATTTACTAGCTAAAACATTTTACGTAAATAGTAGTTATTTATCTAGAGAATTTTCAAAAAAAATGAATATTTCATTAATCAAATACATTAAAAAAGTTAAAATCTATAGTTTATCTAGGGATTTATTAACAAATGGCAATAGCGAATCAATTTGGGTAGATTATGGGTTCCGTTCATACAATACTTATTTGAGAGATTTCAAAAATGTGATGCATATGACACCAAAAGATTTTATAAAACAACATAATTCTAAAAATACAAATACGAAGATAGAGCCACATCAATTATATAACCAACTCCAATTAATTTTAGATACAATCAAATCTGAATAATATATAAAAAATCCAAGTTTACCTATCAAAGGCAAACTTGGATTAAAAATTAATATTTATATTTATTATCCTCGTCAGTATCGGAATAATTTTCTTTGATTTTTTCTTGTTCGTTCTCTTTTTGATTTTCAGATAATACATATGAGTTATTATGTTCATTTACTTGTGACCCATCTTTGATAAAGGGATTAGCATCGTCTTCTTCATCTCTGCTATAAATAGGTTTTTGAGGTTTTCTTACTAGCAACATGATACCGGCTACTAACCATAAAATGGCAGTAATCCAGTTACCGATTAATGAAATAACACCCACAATAATTAATAAAATGCCGGCAGCTTTGGCTTTTTTACCAATTAACACTGCACCAATAATCGCCACTATAAGTAGCACAATAGATAATACTAGTCCTGCAGTTACCAAGGCACTTAACATATTAATAACCGCTTCTCCATTTTCATATGTGATTGAACTATCATCTTCCATCATTGCTTGTATCATTGCATTTTTATTGTCACCATTTCCAACTAATGGTAAGAATATTGCCAGAACAATTACACCTAATAGCTGTAAACCAATACCAATCCAGGCAAGTATACGTTCAGCTGTTCTTTTCATTATGTTTCACCCCTAATCAAAAATTTATGTTTTTCAGTTAGTATACGCTTGAAATTATATCATTTAGTATACTAATACTGTAGCTACAAGTCCATGTATAACTCATTTAATTGCTTAGTAATTATTTACTTTTTCTAAAGGCTTCATCGATTCGTTCCAATTGATTTACAAAATCTTCTATTTCTTCAAGTGAAAATTGGTTACCTAAGCGATTTTTCACTGATTCACTCATTGCTGAAGTCGCTTGTTTTAAGAAACTTTCACCTTCTAAACTTAATTGGACTAATTTAATTCTTTTATTGTTTGAGTGTGCCCTTTGCACATAACCCATTTCTTCAAGTTTACCGATTCTTTTTGAAGCAGCTGTTTTAAATATATTTTGTAGCCCAGCTAACTCATTAATCGTAACTTGACCTTTTGTTTGAATAATTCTCATCGCTTCAATTTGTTCTCTTGAAAGTAGGTTTGTGAGAGATGATTCATTCACCATTTCAATAATTTCTTTGTTTAAATACAGCATCACGATTTGAAATTTGGTTATCGCTTTCTCAATCGATGCATCTACATCATTCATCACTTTATCCCCCTTTATAAGTTACTTGAATTCGATAGAAAGTGGTAATTTTTCACGTTTATTAAACCATAATAAAACTAAATATTGTAAAATCATCATTACGATAATGATTCCGATAAGTAGAGCTACAACAAATCCAAAGTCGAAGTGACCTGCATTAGTGAATATTGCTTCTCTATATCCTTGAATAGCATATGACATTGGTGAAAATGGATGTATCCATCTATAGAACGTTGCAGAAAGCTCTATTGGGAACATACCTTCACTTGCACTCAATTGTAAGATTAAAAGAATCATTGATATAAAGAGTCCTATTCTATCTAAGAATAATGTTAGGAATGATGTGATTGTAATTGCTGCAATAGCCCACAATAACCCTACTAATATAAATTTCCAGACATTACCAACTGACATATCAAATACAAATAATACCCAACTACTCATGAACAATGCAGATAACGCACCTTGAACAATATATAATGCAAATTTTCCTAAAGTTTGTCTTATTGAAGTTGTAGATTTATCAATCGTTTTTCTCAATGGATAAATCGCACTAAACGATAGCGCACCAACAAATAAACTTACACTTGCCATATAAGGAACAATTGTTGAGCCATATTCATCAGCATTCGTCGGATTATTTTCTTTTACTTTAGTAACATCATTAAGCGCTTTTTCATTTTCGGATTCAAATGAAACATTGTTTTGCTGACTCACTGCGTCGTCTATTTTTGATTTTAATTCGTCATTATTAGCCTGAAGCTCTTTCAACCCATCTGTTACTTGCTGATTTCCTGATAATAACTTTTGAGCTGGTTGACCTACCATCGGCGCCATTTGTTGAATACCATCTGTCACTTCTTGATTACCATCAATAAGTTGTGTTTCTGCATCAGACATTTGCCCTAATGCATCAGATGTATCTTGATAACCTGATTGTGATTTTTTGGCACTAGCGAATAATTCATTCAAATAATTTGATCTAATATTATCTTTTATAGATTCAGTCACTGTATTGATAGCTGAATTTGCAGATTGACTGCCCGTATAGCTAGAACCTGGGTTCACCTTAGTTTCCAGATTTATTTTTTTAGGATTTTCATCTAAAATTGTCGTTGCATTGGATGAAGCATTCTTGGGAACGATAATTGTTCCTACACTTTCACCTCTATTCAATTGCTTATCTGCTTCTTTTTCAGAAACAACTTGAAAATCAAATTTATCATTATCTTTTAATTTGTCTACTAAATCATCACCGATAGTAATATCTTTATTATTAAGCTTTGCTTTTTCATCATGGTTGACAACAGATATTTTTAGATTTTCTGTCTTGTCGTATGGATCCCACATTGAACCAACAAACAAAGCTACATATAGCAATGAAATAAGCGATATTGCAATCAAAGATACCACTAACATTTTATTTTTAAAAATAAATTTAAATTCATTCAACATTTTTCCAACTACCTTCCTTTAATTGTACATCCCGTGTACTATAAGTTAAAAAAGACTAAAATAAAAATATTTTTCCCAGCTTAGCAAACATGACCAACTATTTATAAGGGTGACATCATTTTAGTACACCCCATGTACTTTTTATATATTACGCTCCTTAAATTTAAATGTCAAACTAATTTTCCAAAAAATTCATGGTGATTTTGCACAAAAATGCTTTTAAGATATACAACGAGGTTTTAATTTTGAATTCACTTTGCTTTATCATTATTTATATTTATTAACTAGTGCTTTGGGTAAATGACAGTAATCATTTGGAAATCTTGATAATCTGTCTTGATGTGTTTCTGCGCTTTTAACATAATTAGTCAATGGTAATACCTCTGTGGCGATAAGGTGATGGTCTTCAATTGCATCTATGTATGTTTGTGCTTCTTTTAAATGTTTTACGTCTTCACTATATAACCCTGTTCTATATTTCAAACCAATATCTTGGCCTTGTTGGTTTACGCTATAAGGGTCAATAATTTCAAAAAGATACCCCATTAAATCAGTAACAGACACTTTTTCAGGATCAAAAGTTGTTTTAATAACTTCTACATAACCGTCGTATTCTCCATCAAGGGTATGCGTAATACCATTTGCCCTACCACCTTCTGTTTGAATGACACCTGGTAATGTCTTAACGAATGCCTGAACACCCCAGAGACAACCTCCTGCTAAATATACAGTTTCCATTCTATCCCCTCCTGATTTAATACATTATTTAATAAAAGTATAGACACCACAATCATATGATGCAAATGCTCATATATTTATGATTTATTTTTTGTTAATAGGGAAAATTTATATTAGAGAATAAGGAGGTATTATATGCCTAAAGTTAAAGAAAGATTATTAGAAGATATTGAAGAAAAGCCTTCAAGAACCGACAGTGATTTTAATTCTGAGAAAGAAATGCAACAAAATGCTTTTGAACGATTAGGCAAAGATGTAGTGATTATAGAAACACTTTCGATCATGAATATTGTCTTTGCAATCAGTACAATTAGTTTAGTAGTTGCACTTATCTTTACAAATAAAAATAAATAAATTTATATACATGCTCTTTTCATTGATAATAACAAACTTGAATAGAGCATGTTTTTTATTAATAACCTAACATTCTTCAAAAAAATTTTGACAATATTTAGTTTTACAAAATTTTTAAATTGAATATTGTACCTTTTTTGTTACAATATAGTGAGGAGAATTTCGTCCTTTTATAAAAGCATATAACAAATATACATTCATCATATCATTATGGATTGTAGCCGCACGATACTACTAAACTATTAATTTTATATAAAACTATTATAAACAGAAATAAATTAGAGGAGAATAGAATTATGGATTACAGAGTATTATTGTATTATAAATATACAACGATTGAAGACCCAGAAACATTTGCTACAGAGCATTTAGATTTTTGTAAAGATTTGGAGCTTAAAGGACGTATCTTAGTATCAACTGAAGGTATTAATGGTACTGTATCAGGAACAGTTGAAGCAACAGAAAAATATATGAACGCATTACAATCAGATGAAAGATTCAAAGGAATTACTTTCAAAATTGATGAAGCAGATGGTCACGCGTTTAAAAAAATGCACGTGCGTCCTAGAAAAGAAATTGTAGCATTAGATTTAGAGCAAGATATTAACCCTAAAGAACTTACTGGTAATTATTTATCACCTAAAGAGTTTAAAGAAGCATTATTTGATGATGACACAATTGTTATCGATGCGCGTAATGATTATGAATATGATTTAGGACATTTCCGTGGTGCGATTCGACCTAATATTACTCGTTTTAGAGATTTACCAGACTGGATTAAAGAAAATAAAGATCAATTTATGGATAAAAAAATCGTCACTTATTGTACTGGCGGTATTCGCTGTGAGAAATTCTCCGGTTATCTACTAAGAGAAGGTTTTGAAGACGTAAGCCAACTTGAAGGTGGTATCGCCACTTATGGAAAAGATCCAGAAACAAAAGGTGAGTATTGGGACGGCAAAATGTACGTATTTGACGAACGTATCAGTGTAGATGTCAATCAAGTTGAAAAAACTGTTGTAGGTAAGGAATGGTTTGATGGGACACCTTGTGAACGTTACATCAATTGCTCTAATCCTGAATGTAACCGTCAAATTTTAGTATCTGAAGAAAATGAAGCACGTTATTTAGGCGCTTGTTGCCATGAATGTGCTGAACACGAAAATAATCGCTATGTTAAAAAACATGGTATTAGTGATGAAGAAAAAGCAAAACGCCTAGAAAACTTTAAACAACTTGTCTAGTAAATGATGCTTTGAAACACTGGATGAACATATGATAATGTCATACAAAATATTAGACATATCTATCAAGTTAACTAAAAAATAGTCTGGGACATAAAGTTCTTAGACAAGTGAAAAAGGCAATTTCTATATTATTTCAATAGAAATTGCCTTTTTCAATACTGTTTTAATTATAGTTAGCTCATTGAGTTACTACTTGGATTGATATAGTGTCTTATTTTTTAAAGTATTTAACGTAAAATTACATATGAATACATTGTATTTTGGCGAGACGTTTGCTGGAACAAGACAATCTGAAGACGAGACAGACTGAATCTGTCCCTAAGAAATCGAGCCAACAATATGCTGCAGTATTGAATAATCAAAGAAACACTCAGATGGATTGAATTAAATCATATGAGTGTTATTTTTCTAGGGTTTATGTTTCAGTACCTTGTCTTTTTAAAATTACTTTTTTTACATAATTAGCTACCGCACGCTTTATATTTATTGAGATTTTTTACATTTCACTTATTATTTGAGCAACATAATAATAACCTTTACTTATCAATTCTAATTATTAAGATTTATTTTACTTATAATAAATATGTGCTAACGTAAAAGTAAATGAATATTGCATTATTTTTCATCACATAAAATATTTAGAGATAGAAGGTTGCTTATGTTTATTTTTATTCTTTCAGAAGTTATTTTGCCTATTTTACTTCTGATATTGTTGGGTTTAATACTTCAAATAAAATTTTCTTTTAATCTTAAACACTTTTCCACTTTAATAACATACTGTTTAATGCCGGCATCAGTATTTGTAAACATTTACCAAATTAACATTGATATACCTTTATTACTAAACATAATATATTATATTATCATTTTCAGCGTTATTTTAATTTTACTTGGCAATTTAATTTCTAAATGTCTACATTTGGAAAAAGGAGAAAGTGCTGCTCTAAAAAATAGTATTTCGTTAATGAATTCAGGAAATTACGGGTTACCAGTCAGTCAACTCGTATTTAGTCATAATCCAATCGGTGTCTCAGTCCAAATTTTCATTTTAGTATTTCAAAATTTACTCACATATTCTTATGGTATGTATAATCTACTATCAGCAAGTAAATCAATGGCAGATATCACACGCGGATTTTTACGTCTACCAGTTTTTCATGCACTTCTGCTAGGAATTATCTGCCAAGTTTTTACTGTTAAGCTTCCCAAAACGATTTTAATCCCTCTCGATCAACTCTCTGATGGATTTGTAGCTATAGCACTGATTTTGTTAGGAGCACAACTTGCCAGAGTTAAAATCAACTTTTTCCATCGCGTTATTTCATGGTCACTTATTGGGCGTTTAATAATAAGTCCAATACTTTCTTTAGCAGTTATCTATTTATTAGGCTTAGACGGTGTTGTAGCACAATCACTTTTTATTGCTAGTTCTTTTCCTACTTCAAGAAATACTTCTACGATTGCCATGGAATATCAAATTGAACCGGAATTACATGCACAAATTGTATTATTTTCTACATTATTTAGTATTTTTACAGTTACCACTATTATCTTTTTATCTCGTATCTTATTTTAAAAATTGGTAATGATAACATATTTATCCCATAACAAATGCGCATATAAAAAAACCAGCCATCCAATATATAAATGAAAGACTGGTATTTTCAAATTTTTGTAGTTAATTTGAAGATATTTGCTTTTCTATGCTTATTGTAATTTCATAAACCCATTTCCTAGGACATCTCGTACATCATGGATTACTAAAAAGGCATTTTCATCATGACGATTTACAATTTTTTTAATTCTAGCTAACTGATTTTGAGGAACGACTACGTAAAGTACATTCGTCTCTTTTTGTTGATATCCTCCTACACCATTTAGCAGTGTTGAGCCACGACCTGTTTCTTCATTAATTTGTTTACTAATGTCTGCATTAAAATCTGAAATAATAGTAATCGCTTTTTTAGGATTAAATCCTTCTATTACAAAAGACATGCTTTTTTCAACGATAAACAACATGACAATAGTATAAAGTACATTTTGTATAGGTAAGACAAGTAAGAATGATAAAACTATCAATGAATCAAGTATAAATAATGCTTGTGACGTTTTAATTTCGCTGTATTTGTTTATAATTTTTGCAATAACTGAAGTACCGCCCAATGTACTACGGGCAGATATCACAAAGCCTGTACCGATACCAATGAGCACGCCTGAAAAAATAGTATTGATAAAATCAGACTCTAAATTTAAATTAAAAGATTCAGTAATACCCAAGAAGAATGAACTTGCAACCACAGTAATCAAAGTATAAAGTGCAGTTGTTTTACTTAGATATTTCCAACCAACACCAATTAATATGATGTTAATGATAAGTGTCGTCAACGCTGGAGAAAGACCTAAAGTATATTTTAGATTCAAAGAAATACCGACTGTGCCACCTTCTCCTAAATTTGAAGCTAAAACAAAAGAATTGACGCCTATTGCAATTAAAAAAGTACCTAAAAGACAAAAACAAATATTTTTCAGATGAATTTTATATACCATTGAACCAACACCTCTTTCTATAGATTAATCTATTTTTTGAACAACCATTTTCTTAACTATACTTCGTCCATTTTGCTTCCAACACAAAAAGAAACTTTTCAGCAATAGCTAAAAAGTTTCAGAATTACAATTTCAAATTATAATTTTTTTAATACAGAAAGCATAATAATAAAAATACGTTTGTTTTTCAATGTATGCGGGTTATGTTGAATTATAAGTATATAATGTTTACTTCAATTTATTATAAGCTGTTTAATATTATGCTCTAATTTAATCATTTTCATGTTCCACTAAAAAATGAAAAATCCCTAGATTCTATAAAAGAACCTAGGGACTGATGATACAATATTTCAAAATTAAATATTATTTTATTATGCAGTAACCCACTGTGAAGGGCCAACTTCATCATATAATTTTTGAGCTGCTGCATCTTGAACTGCTTCTGGTGCGTTAGCAGCTGGTTGACCTTGATATTCAGCTGGAGCTACTGAATCCCATGTACTTTGTAAGAATTGGAACTTACCTGAAGCACCTGATGATGGGTTTGTAGCATGAATATCGCCACCTGATTCACGTTGTGCAATTTGTTGTAAGTGTGCATTCACACCTGATGAGCTAGTTGAAGCTTCATTTGAGCTTGATGATTGAGTTGAAGCTTTTGTAGTTGCTTCTTGTTGTGGTTGTTGTGTTTGTTCAGTTTGTGGAGCAGCTTGTTGAGCTGGTTGTTCAGTTTGTGCTTGTTGAGGTTGTTCAACAGAAGTTGTTTGTTCTGATGATACATCTTCACTAGAACCTCCACCAAAACTCCATGACCATGTTTGGCCATCTGATTCAAAATTATAATTTGTACCATTATAATTAAAGTTATAGTTATATGCACCCTCTTGTACAGGTGATGCATTTAATTGTTCTGGATTAGATTGTGCTAAGTTTGCTAATTCTGCTTTGTCAACACCTTGTTCAGCTGCGTTTGCTGAGTTTCCTGCTGCAAATCCTATTACGCCAAGTCCTACTGCTAACGTTGAAGCTAATACTGTTTTTTTCATTATTAATAAATCCTCCCAAGAGATAATACTTTTAAATTTGTTTTTAAATTTGTGTTTCGTTTTTTGCAAAATTACTTTTATCAAATTTGCTAATTCCCACTGTAACATCTAGAAAAAGCTTGTGGGTTACAGTGAAGTTAAAAAAACATCTAGATTTTTTACGTCCTAATGACATAAAAGTTGAATATTACACTCATCAAAAAACCTTAGAACGCCATCATCATCGTTTTAGGGTTAGTTATATTTTCAATTTTATTGTAATGATGTTGTAATAAAAGCACTTTTTATTTTATTATTGTAAGATTTAGTTCATTAATTAATAAGTTAGCAGTTTTAAATTAAGTATTATTTTTAGTATATTATTTAAATATCTTTTTTTAAAATTAACTTTCCTATTAATTTTCTACAATTAATTCTATAACTTTCGAAAATATATGTCTTTCCTTCAATGTAAAAAGGACTAATCCATGTTGTTGTGATATGCTCCCTTCAAAGTAGACACTTAAAAATGTAAACTTTGAAGGGAGTTTTTTTATGACTCATAGAAAATTATCACCTGAAACTTATCAAAAAGCTTTCAGCTTATATGAAGAAGGATATAGTATGAAAAATGTAATTCAAAAATTAAATTTAAATTGTTCTCCTAGAACATTATTGATTAACTATTATAAATTTAAGAAGCATGGAATAAAGGTGCTTTTACCAATTCAGAGAAATAATACCTACTCAAATGAATTTAAGCTTAAAGTTGTGCACGAATATATAAATGATGGCCTATCTTTAACTGATTTAGTAGTTAAATATAATATCCCCACTACTTCAACTGTAAACAAATGGATTTCAAAGTATTTATCGGGTAAAATATTAAAAACATATTCTCCAAAACCCGAGGTGTATCAATTGAAATATAAATCATTAACATTTGAAGATCGTGTGGAAATCGTTGATTATTATATGAATCATGGTCAATCGTATAAGACAACAGCAAATCATTTTAACATCAATTATAGCCAAGTATATAACTGGGTAAAAAAGTACAACTTGCATGGGTATGATGGGCTTAAAGATGGACGTGGAAAAGGGAAACCCCAGTCTGTATTAACACCTGAAGAGGCATTAAAAGCTGAAATTAAGATACTTAAAGAGAAAAATAAATTTCTTCAAATGGAAAATGACGTTTTAAAAAAGGAAGAAGAAATAGAAAGGAAGTTGATGAAACAGGCATCAGACAAAAAGCATCATACCAAACGGTAAAAGCATTTAAAAACCTTTATCCGATAGCTTGGTTATGTTCAGTATTAAAGATATCACGTTCAAGTTACTATAAATGGTTACATCGCAAACCATCAAATAAAGAAATTGAAAACCAAAAATTGATCAAAGATATCGTTGATATCTACAATAAATACAAAGGCATATATGGATATCGTCGTATATACATATATTTAAGACTTAAACTACATCAAAAAGTAAATCATAAACGTGTCTATAGATTGATGAATCAACTTAATCTAAAATCTACTATCCGCCCTAAAAGAAAACGATATATTAAAACAACACCTGAAATTACAGCACATAATATATTAAATAGAAAATTTGAAGAACA
Organism: Staphylococcus ureilyticus; assembly: GCF_025558845.1. Lineage (NCBI taxonomy): Bacteria > Bacillati > Bacillota > Bacilli > Caryophanales > Staphylococcaceae > Staphylococcus > Staphylococcus ureilyticus. The sequence continues at coordinate 2,467,550 of NZ_CP094825.1, forward strand.
AATCCCAAATAAAAAATGGTTAACTGACGTTACAGAATTCAAACTCAGCAATGGTAAAAAACTTTACTTAAGTGCTATTTATGACTTAGGCAGCAAACAGATTATCAGTCATAAATTAAGTACCTCAAATAACAATAAATTTGTATTAGATACGCTCAAAAAAGCAGTCAAACTTGTGCCGAATACCGAAGGTATACTCTTGCATAGCGACAGAGGATATCAATATACAAGCAGATTATTTAAAGTTACGTTAGAGCAACTTGGTATAAAACAAAGTATGTCACGACCAGGATGTTGCATAGATAATGGACCTATGGAAGGTGTATGGGGAACTATTAAAAGTGAATTGTTTAGAGGAAGAAAAAAAGTGATTTTTAAAGACAAGGCTACAGCAATAAAAGCAATTAATTCATATATAGAATTTTTTAATCAAGAAAGAATAACATTAAAAATGGCTACCCTTATATCGTAAATATAAGGTAGCCATAAACATTTTGTTTTTTTCACTGTCTACTTGACAGGGTGCAGTTCATAACACCTTATCAATTTTTATTAAACAGCAAAATTGAAGAAGCAAAAAATATCATAGAAATAGATAAAGATATACATTTATCAGTTAATGAATTAGGATTTTCTGATTTAACACACTTAAATAGACAATTCAAAAAAATATACGGTATCACTGCAAACAATTATGCTCAGTCTTTTTAAACTTTATTACATATAGTTAATTTCACAAAATTTGATAATAGTATGATGTTAAGACATCAATGTTTTTGATTTACGAATTGACATTTACTTTGTTTCTATGGAAATTTTATATTTTAAAAATTGTTGTTTTTTGAAAATAAGCTTCTATTAAGAAGAAATGATAATGAAATCATCTTTCATACACTTTTGAATGCTTTATTGTTATATTTTTTTATTAAATTCCATTTTGGAATAATTTATTACTATTTAGGGAATTTCAAACAAAATTTAGCACAAGTCTTTTATAGTGAAGTTAACAAATAAAAGTGAGGTGAAGGACATGGACTTTATCATTGATATCATCAAAAAAATCGTTGGTTTATTCACAGGTAAATAATTTCTAACCTCTATAAAGAGACTGGTACGGTATGTATCAGTCTTTTTTTGATACATACTATAACCAATAGTTGCACTGAAACCATTCACTGATGTTGTTCTTTTTTATATTTCTCTCATCCTTCTTTAACGTCTTGTTTCACTTCCTTTACCCGTTCAATAAGCTTATTCACCTATCATACTTCATTATTATACAAAAATTGTATTCAAGAAAATATGACTCTAATCATAGTACGCTTAATAAAAAATAAGCGAGGATAAAATCAAAACCTTAATTTTGATTATTTATCCTCGCTCAATTTTTCATATCAAATCGCCTTAAACCATTCTCTTTATATAATAATATTTAATTTCCTTCATTAAATTTATCAATTTCTACTTTCTTACGAAAATAAAGTTTTCAATATATTAAATAATGAACCTACTAAATCAAAAAAGTCTCCACTCATTATTTACCCTCACCTTCATAAAATATATTTGCATCGCTTGATCTATGCTTCAGCGTTTTCAGTTTTTACTAAGTCTGAGGCAATGCCTTCATAAAATTGTCTTAATTCTGCTTGTGAACGCTTTGTATCATTACTATCTTGTCCGACAAAGTCCGCATGATCCCAATCATGCATAATTGGTGTCACTTGCCAAACACCTTTTTGAACCTGGTTCGATGCTTCTATATGTGCTTGATTAAATGGATGTAATGCTGAAATTGTTGAAACCAGACCATCATTGACACGCCATTCTTTTTCAGGTGCTTTTCCAATCACATTACCTGTTAATCCCATAGGTAAATACATGTTAATATCTGATTTTTGTTTACCAAATAATCCATCTCTTGTAGATTCTCCAGTATATGTCTTATAAACGATGTTCGGATTTAGTGATGTTTTTTTATTTAATTCAGTCGCTCCTGCTCTGGTTAAATCATAAAAGCCATTATCGTTTGTCGTCCATAATTTACTATCTTTCAATCGTTTAACATATTGATTATATGTCTCATCATCTTTTTGTTTTAAGCCCCATTGCTCAAGACCAAAGCTAACTTTAGAATTTTTATTACCTTTTAGTTTCGCGTAATCAAACGCAACTTGTCTGATGAGCGTTTCATTACCTAATTGATCAGCTGCGTGTGTACCATTATGGGGTGTTGCTAAGGTAGTAATTGAACTAATCATGTTATCGTTATTACCTTGAAATACTGGTGCTATATCGCCACCATGTTGTTTTTGATATTCTATTTCTTCTGGATTACCATTACGTAAATATTCTTCTAGTTGCCTAATCGTTTGTCCACCCATGCTATGACCAACTAAATGAACTTTTTGACCTGGTTGCCAGTCTTTATATACACCTTCATATGTCTTGCCATAACGTTCGTGACCATATTTTTCAGCATGTGCAGCCCCATAATCTACTGTACCGCCTTTAATGTAATAGTATAATTCAACTGCTCTGTCATGGTTACTACTTAACGCACCAATACTTGCTTCATATGCATTGTAACCCTTTTGTTCTAAGTCTTGTTGAATATTTAATTTGTCGCCTCCCCAATAATGAGGTAAAACAGAGGGTTTAATATCGTCTGTAAAACCATTAAAACCGTGTACTAATATAATGGGATCTTGGTTTTTATATTGGCCTTGTTTCGCTTTTTTTGTTGGTTGTTCTTGCGTTTTTTCAGCGTTCTGTTGATTCACTTGATTATTTGTTGTAGCAACCGCATTTTTCTTAAGTAAAGTTAAATTTTTATCTGGATCGTTTTTCTGTTGATTGCTTTGGCTATCTTCGTTAGCTAAATTGTCATTTTTTAATTGTCCAAATTTAATATTATTTTGAGATTCTGATTGGGATGCACTTTCATTTACTTTCATCTCTTTTACTTTATCTTGTTCATTGTAGTTTGGGTCTACTTCTTCTGTTGTCTGTGCTTCGGTTTTATCTTGCTTGTTGTAGTCCGGGTCTACTTCTTCTGTTGTCTCTTTTTAGTTTTATCTTGTTTATTGTAGTCTGGATCTACTTCTTCTGTTGTCTCTACTTTGGCTTTATCTTGTTTGTTGTAGTCTGGATCTACTTCTTCTGTTGTCTGTGCTTCGGTTTTATCTTGCTTGTTGTAGTCCGGGTCTACTTCTTCTGTTGTCTCTGTTTTAGTTTTATCTTGCTTGTTGTAGTCCGGGTCTACTTCTTCTGTTGTCTCTGTTTTAGTTTTATCTTGTTTATTGTAGTCCGGGTCTACTTCTTCTGTTGCCTCTGCTTTGGCTTTATCTTGTTTATTGTAGTCCGGGTCTATTTCTTCTGTTGCCTCTGCTTTGGCTTTATCTTGCTTGTTGTAGTCCGGATCTACTTCTTCTGTTGCCTCTGCTTTGGCTTTATCTTGCTTGTTGTAGTCTGGATCTACTTCTTCTGTTGTCTCTGCTTTGTCTTTATCTTGTTTGTTGTAGTCTGGGTCTACTTCTTCTGTTGTCTCTGCTTTGTCTTTATCTTGTTTGTTGTAGTCTGGGTCTACTTCTTCTGTTGTGTTATTTTTATCATTTTCTAAGTCTACCTTTTCATTATTTACGTTTTCTGCATCAGTCGTTAATTTATCATTATGTAAGCTTTGATTTTCTGAAGTTTGTTTATCATGCTCTAAATTATTATTCTTATTAACCGGTACACTACTTTCCCCAGTAGTGTTATCACTATTTGTTTCCCCAATATGTTCCCCAATGTCCTGATAGCTCATTTCGCTTGCTTGTTTTTCTGTTTCAGCAGCTTGCGCACTGTCTACGCCCATAAAGAGTAAAGATCCAATTAATATAGATGATGCGCCAAAAGTGAATTTACGAATACTATATTTGTTTTTTTTCTGTTCCATACTAGACACCTCTTGGTTAATAGAATTTAATAAATAACAAACTTCCTTTTGCTAAATGAATAGATTTAAAATAATACGCGGTACTAATTCGAAAATTTTACCAATAATCTCTTTCATAAATTACTCCTTTCAGAAAACGTTTTCAAATAATAGTAAAAATTAAATTATCTATTTAAAACAATTAATGCAATACAACAAATTTTTTAAATAAATAATTTAATTTGACCTTACTAAACAAATAAAAAATAGTCAACAATATAAATAAAAATATAATAACTTAATTCATACTTTACAAATTATTAAAAAAAGCCCTTTATCAATACTCAATTTTCACATTGATATGATAACGGGCTAATAGTTAATGTTATTTAATTTCTATAAAAATTGTACGACAAATATTAATATAATAACGACTGGTAAAATAAATTTAATGAGATAATACCAAGGCATAAACAATCTAAATTTATCTTTTCCAAAGTGTTCTTTTAAAGCTTGTTTATCAAGTAATTGTCCTACAACAAGTGTTGTTCCCAACGCACCTATAGGCATTAAAATGTTGGAAACTAAGAAATCCATGTTGTCAAAAATAGTACCTGCTGCAAATTTTACATGATTCAGACTTCCAAAAGATAATGTTGCAGGAATACTTATCATAAAAACAAGTACACTTATATAAAACGATACAGATTTACGTTTCAAATTATCATTTTTAGTAAAGTTTGACACATTGAGTTCTAGTAACGAAATTGAAGAAGTAAGTGCTGCAAATAAAAATAATATTAAAAAAATAAAATAGAAACCTGAACCATATGCCATCTGATCAAATACTTTTGGTAACACTTTAAATAGTAATCCAGGTCCTTCAGTTGGACTATAACCGAAAGCTGAAATCGCAGGGAAAATTGCTAAACCTGCTAACACAGATACTAGAATGTTCATCGCTACAATAGAAACAGCCGAAGTTTTAATAGTCATTTCTTTAGATGCATAACTAGCATATGTAATCATGCCTGTTGTTCCTAATGACAGTGTAAAAAACGATTGGCCTAGCGCAAATAAAATCCCCTCTATTGAAATATCTTCTAAGCGTGGTTGCAATATATATTTCAATCCTTCAAACGAGCCATCGAGAGTTAGCGATTTTACAACAATAATAATAAGGAAGATAAATAATAATGGCATCATAAATTTAGATGCTTTTTCTAATCCTTTTTCAACTCCCATCATTACAATGAACATCGTCAACAAAATAAATATCCCTTGGCCAGTAACCGTCAACCATGGATTACTTATAATAGATTCAAATTCTATTTGGCTTAATTTACCACCATTAAACGAGCATATTTGAAGTAATACATTAAATATATAAATGATAATCCAACCACCGATGACACTATAAAAACCAAATAAGATAAAAACAGCTAAATTACCATTCCATCCTATAATATTTAACCATTTTCTATTTGTTAATTTTTCATATATTTTAGTAGTATATGTTTTGCCCATTTTTCCCACTGTAAATTCCATCATTAATAATGGCAGTCCTACAAACAGTGTAAATATTAAAAACATTAATAAGAAAGCCCCACCGCCATAAATACCTGCCATATATGGAAATTTCCACATTGCGCCTAGCCCTATCGCAGACCCCGCACTTGCCAATATGAAACCAAGCGATGACTTCCATTGTGATTCATTATGCATCTTTCATACATCCTTTATACCCTATTATTCTTTACTGCGTTAAAGCGTTTATGTAACATAGGAAACTACTATAACATTTTTTTGAATTGAGCTCAATAGTTAATTACTTAAAACACTCGATATCATCACATTTACAAACATGACATTAAAAACTACTTCATTTAACATTTTAGACATTCTAATTTTCTGAAATTTCATTGAATTCATATAACTTTTGTGTTATATTAATGTACGTTTTGCAACAAATAATTTTAAAAATAATAGAGGTATTAAAATGAATAGACTCATACTGATTTCCGGTCTTATGTTATTCTCATTTTTCTTTGGAGCCGGAAATCTAATATTTCCACCTATGTTAGGATATACAGCTCAAGAAAATATGTGGGTTTCAATGATAGGATTTTCAATCACCGGTATTTTATTGCCATATTTAACGGTCATCGTAGTAGCTTATATGAATGGTGGCGTTGAAAGTATTGGTAACAAAGTCCATCCAGTATTCGGTACGATTTTTGCAATCTGTATTTACGCGTCTATTGGTGCATTATACGGGATTCCACGTGCTGCAAATGTCGCTTATGAAATTGGTACAAAAAATGTTTTACCTGTACATAATCAATTAACTTTAATTATATTTTCAGCAGTCTTTTTCTTAGTTGTTTACTTGATTGCACTTTATCCAAATCAAATCATAGATAATTTAGGTAAATACCTAACACCTATTTTAATATGCATTATCGCTATTTTATGTATTTTAGTGATTATCAATCCTGAAGGTTCAATTGGTAAAGCTGATGGCGACTTTGCGCAAACTCCACTTGTGTCAGGTATCTTAGAAGGTTATTTCACAATGGATCTCGTTGCTGCACTCGCTTTTTCAGTAGTAATTGTACAAAGTTTTAAATTAAATGGTGTTAATGAGCCAAAACTATTAGTTAAAAATGTTGTAAAAGCTGGCTTTATTTCGGCTGTACTGTTATTTATCATTTATTTTGCTTTAGCCTATGTTGGCGCAACAACCGATCAGACAGGCTTTAAAGATGGCACAGATATTCTAACTTTTAACTCATTACGTGTGTTTGGTGCTTTAGGAAACTTAATTTTTGGAATCATTGTGATATTAGCTTGTTTAACAACATGTATTGGACTTGTGAATGCTTGTTCAGCATTTGCAATGAAAAAATTACCAAAAATTTCTTATAAATTATTTGTACTTATCTTTTCAATATTAGGTTTTATTGTTTCTACATTAGGATTAGAGCTTATTTTGGAAATTGCTGTACCATTACTTACATTCATTTATCCAACATCTATCGTATTAGTGCTTATTTCATTATTGAGTATATTTATCTCATTTGAAATGAAATATAGCTTTATCATACCAACGATTGCAACATTGATTATTTCTTTATTACAAATATTAAATGACTTTAATTTAATTAAAATACTTAATGTTGTATATGCGCATTTCCCATTAGCGAATATCCAACTAGCATGGTTGATACCATTTATGGTATGTCTGCTAATCGGTATCATTATCGATTTCTTTTATGCTAAATCGCAAACTGAAATGACTTAAGTTAGTGCGTACTGTTAATCAAACGATATGCCAACACATATCTATGCTCATCAATACATCCCTTCAAATTGGGATGTATTTTTTATATGTAAAATAGCAAATTTCTGAAATTATCATAAACTGTTTATACACTCAAATTGGAAATTTAGATTAAATTCACTCGCCTATAAAGTGATATATTTGCATGTAATTGATATAATACGCTTACGCTATATAATAAAATTCACACTTTAAGGATGGAGATATTGTATGACTGAATTTAATGACTTTTTACAGTCACTGGAAAATGACAAACAAACAGCAACGATGGAAGCTATCTTTAATTGGATTTCTAAAACTTTTCCTGAACTCGAAACAACTGTAAAATGGAATCAACCGATGTATACGCATCATGGTACCTTTATAATCGCCTTTAGTAAGTCCAAACAGCATTTCTCAGTAGCACCCGAAGCTAAAGTAATGGCTGAATTTACGGAACAAATTGAAGCAGCTGGATATTCGCAAACCAATAATTTATTTCGTATTAAATGGACTCAAGACGTCAACTATGCATTATTGAAGTCCATTATTCAATTCAATATCGAAGACAAAGCGGATTGTACAACATTTTGGAGAACTTAACTTTAAACATATTGAAACAAAAAGGATGACTGCTACTCAATTTGGTAGCAATCATCCTTTTAATATTTTCATGGCTTATGTATAATCTTCAAAAAATGCGATCACATCTTGCTCTACATCCAAATGACCTTCACCATACGTCATTAAATGTTTACACGTAGGATAACCTTGAATTTCTTTATCCTCATGCTCAATTTGATTATAAATATAATTTGCACTAGCTTCATAAGCTTTTTCATCTTGTTCGCCAAACTTTATAGCAATAGGGACAGAAATTTGATTTAAATGTGCCATCGCATCATCAACAAGTTTTTTAAATTTATCAAAACCAACGGCATAGTTTTCAATTTGATTAATCTGTTGTTGTATTACTTCTTGTGACAAACCTACTAAGTTTCCCATGCGTTCTCCATAAAATTCCAGCCTTTTTGCAAGTCCAGCATCGTCTTTACTAAACGGTGTCGACATCACTGCAACAGAAGCAACCTGCTTTTCTTCCGCCAATTTTAAAGACAAAATACCGCCTAATGAGATGCCGCATACACTTATATTTGAATAACCTTGATCTTGCAAATATTGATATCCTTCTAGCGCATCTTGCCACCAATCCTCTGCGTCATTAGCCATCAATGATTCGAGCAATAAGCCATGCCCTTTATAGGAAGGAGCATAACATGTAAAACCAGCTTTATTTAATTTTGTAGCTAATAATTTGACATCTCTAATCGTACCTGTAAATGAATGTAATAACAATATCGCACGTTCAGAAGATTTATTTTCCAAAAATATCGGATTAGGTTCTTTTACATTTATCATCTATTGTCACTCCAACTTTTAACATCCATACACATTGTAATAGAAAATCGTTTACGTTACAACGCGTTATGATTAATGAAAATCAAGATTGCTCAAACGACTATCTCTCAAAAAAATACAAGCCACTTCCTTAATGGAAGTAGCTTGCTTCTATGAGGAAGTCTGGAAACATGCCTAAGGCATGCTCACAGCGACCCATAGTGTGTGTGCATGCCCTTGGCATGCTTATATAGTGTACAATTTTATGTAAGTTCTTTCAAACATTTATAAATACTGAAACTATTGAAATTCATTTTATCTACATGCAAGTATATAGGATAATTTCTATGTATCTTCTTTATTTTTGTAATATTCAGATAAATGATTGTTAAATAATTATCGATTTTGACGAATATAACTCAGCTTTAATAAAGTATAATATATAATGACGGAATTTAAAGGAAAACGAGGTAATAAATATGGATGATTTAAAAATCAACAAAAGATTAATTATGACACCTGGCCCTGTTAGCGTAGACCCCCGCGTTTCACAATCAATGTCAAACTCTATTTTAGGTCAATTTGACTATGAATTTGTAGACATTATGAATCAAACAATGGAACTAATTCGTAAATCTTTTTTAACAAAAAATCAATGGTCATTTCCTATTGATGGCACAAGTCGTGCTGGCTTAGAAGCTGTGATTTCCAGTATTGTTAAACCTGGTGATGATGTCCTAGTTCCAGTCATCGGACGTTTTGGCTATTTATTCGCTGAACTGGTTACGCGTGCTGGTGGTATCGTTCACAGCATTTTTAAACCAATGGGAGAGGTATTTGAACAATCAGAAATCATTGAAGCTTTAGATCAATATCAACCAAAAATACTTGCTATTGTACACGGTGAAACATCGACTGGTAGATTGCAACCAATTGATCAACTTGGTCGAGCATGTAAAGAAAGAGGGATATTTTCTGTTGTTGATGCTGTGGCTACATACCAAGGTATGGTTATTCCAGTAGATGAGTGGGAATTAGACGCAGTTATTGGTGGAGCTCAAAAATGTTTATCTATTCCTTCAGGTATTACCCCAATTACTTTCAACGATAGATTTAGTGATGCCATCAATGCGCGCAAACGTGTAGAACTTGGCATTCGCTCTACTGAAACCACAGAACCAGATCATTTTATCAGAAGTAATTATTTAGATTTAGCACAATTACAAGATTATTGGAGCCCAAAACGTTTAAATCACCATACTGAAGCAACGACTGCAATATATGCACTTCATACTGGTCTAAGATTAGCACTATCTGAAGGACTGGAAGCACGTGCGCAACGTCATGCCTTTCACCAAGAAGGTTTAAAAGCAGCCTTGAAGGCATTAGGACTCGAAATATACGGCAATGAATCGAACGAAATGAAAATGGTTATATGCGTTAATATTCCTGATGGTATAGATGATATAGCATTCAGAGACAGTTTATTAAAAAATTATGGCATAGAAATTGCAGGATCCTTTGGAGAGTTAAAAGGTAAAATATGGAGAATCGGTATCATGGGTTATGCTATCCAAAAACAGAATATCTTAACATTTTTAGCTGCATTTGCAACTCACCTTCTTGCTCAAGGTCATATCAAAAATCTTGATATAGAAAACGCAATTAAAACACTTATCAATCACTATGATAATAATGCGATATCATAAGATTTCAACACATCATTTGACTATATAAATCAAAAAAGGTACAACTCCAATCCTAAAATGATGCACATCTCAGAAGTTAGATTTTTAGTCCAACTTTAGAAGTGCCCATCAAAAACCATTGGTGTCGTACCTTTTTAATTTTTTCATTATAAATTTAAGTCTTTGCTATTATTCATCTTCTACAACTCTATTTTTAGCTGCAGGATAACCAAAAATAAAAAATAGTAATGACATGAGTAATAATGCAACAATGCCTGATATCCAATTTCCTGTGAAATCATGCAAGTATCCAATTAAAAATGGTCCAATCGCTGCAATTAAGTATCCTACAGATTGACCAAAACCGGATAATGAAATACTACCATCACTCGTCCGTGCACGAATTGAGAAGAATGTCATACATAAACTGAAACATGCTCCCATTGCTAAACCAGCAATAACCATACCAATAACAAGTAACACTAATGATTGTGTAAAGAATAAGCTAAAACCAGTTAAGAATAAAATTGTGATAATAACGACCAATATGCGTTGGTCTTTCAATTTAGATGCTATAATTGGAAATGAAAATGTCATAGGTACTTGAGAAAATTGATTGAGCATTAATAAATAACCTGCTGTGGATGGATCTACCCCTCTATCAACTAATATAGATGGCACCCATGCGACAACGGTATAGAATACCATAGATTGGAAGCCCATCGTCAAAGCAACCATCCAAGCTAATTTAGATTTGACAATATTGACTTTCTTACGATGTTTGATTTGTGTTTGATCAATTGTATGTTGTTCTAATTGCGCACCTTGACGTGCTTTAGGAATCCACAAAATAATCGCGATAATACCTAGAATAATCCAAAATGACAGTGACAACCTAAAACCGAGTGATGTTTGTGATAATGGGAAGCTTAACCCGCCACCTAAGCCTGCTGTAAAGTTCATAGTTCCACTATAAATGCCCGTAGCAATGCCGATTTGCATTGGGAAATACCACTTTACATAGCTAGGTAATACAACGTTACCAAATGCAATTGCTATCCCTAATACTAATGTACCAATAATAAATAAAGTAAAATCACCAGCTACACGTAAATACAATCCAATTATTAGTAATATAGTAGAGTACAGAATTGTACGTGACATTGTGATACGCGACGTTACTCTCGATACTAATGGAGAAACAATCGCAAAAATAATGAGCGGTATAGTAGTTAAGATGCCAGCAACACTGTTATTAATTTCCATTACATGCTTGATCTCATCAACTACAGGCCCTACTGATGTGAGTGGCGCACGTAAGGTAGAAGCAATAAACACAATTGCCAAAATTACGCCCCAATTTTCTTTAATTCTATGTATACGATAGGGTTCAGTCATCTTATACCACCTTTCTTCCAGATCTTTTAATATAATAATACAACGAATCGATCAAATGAAAACCATTTGAACGATTCGCAAGTATTGTTTCTAAAGAACTCATCCATTATTGTTCAACATTTAATAAAATACGTGTACCTGCTTTACCTTCTAATGCTTCAACTGCATCATCTAATGAACAGATAATCGCTTCTTTACCCATTTCAGCAAATTGAATCGCAGCTTCAATCTTAGGTAACATACTTCCTGCAGGGAATTGCCCTTCGGCAACATAAGTTTTGGCTTGTTCAACTGAAATTGTTGCTAATTTCTTTTCGTTCGGTTTACCAAAGTTCACACAAACATTTGATACATCTGTTAACATCATAAATGTGTCTGCTTCAACTTGTTGCGCAAGTTTTAAACCAGAGCGGTCTTTATCGATTACCGCTTCCACACCTTGAATATTCCCGTTTTCATCACGATAAACTGGTATACCACCGCCACCAGATGAAATAACGATCGCTTGGTCAATCAATGCTTTGATTTGATTGACACCGTGAATCACGAGTGGCTCTGGTGAAGGAACAACACGACGGTAACCTCTACCAGCATCTTCTACCATCACAAAACCATGCGTTTTTTCTAGGCGTTTTGCTTCAATTTCGTCAAAAAATACGCCAATTGGTTTTGTTGGATTATCAAATGCCTTATCATCTTTATCCACTTCTACCATTGTTAATAATGTTACCACATCACTTTGAATATTTAATGCATTTAAATGATTTTTCAATGATTCTTCCATCATATAACCAATAAATCCTTGTGATTCAGCGTTACATGCATTGATTGGAAGTGGATCTACAACGTCTTTTGCCGCTTCATTTTGTGCAATAATATTACCGACTTGTGGTCCATTACCATGTGTAATGACAACATTATGTCCAATTTTTTTCAACTCTGCCATTTTTCGTGTAGCAGCAAACACGTTTTTATATTGATTGTCGTATGACGCTTCTTGTTTAGGTTGTAAAATAGCGTTACCGCCTAAAGCAAGTACAACACGCTTACTCATACGTTTCACTCCTTCAAATTAATGCTACAAACATGCCATATACTGTGTCTCTTCCTGATGACGAACCTACTTTAAGCAGTCGATCAATATTTGCCAGTGACGGCTCATGTTGTAACTCTGATATTTTCGAACTAAACAACCCTTGCTGTGCGCATTTTAAAAATGTTTCTCCTACTAGTGTTGTTAATGGTTCATCAAGTAGTTGTTTTAATTTTTCTAAATTTGGTTTTCTAATATAAGGATCAGTAAAATGAATGAACAACATACCAGTTAGAATGTCATCACCAGAGGGCGTAAGCCCTTTTCCTCTACCAATTAAGTAGCGATAATAATGTTCTACGGTTTCAACATCTTCATCTTTAAGCGCATGTATGATTCGACTCATTGTTTGGCGGTCAAAGTCACCTTCTTCATACATCATAAAATCATATGTCGATATATTCTGCTTGAGTTCATCATTATTTACCTTTTCAGCGAAGTCTTTAAATGGCAATGATGGGACATGCCACACAAGTTGGCATGTTTTACTAATATATATCGTGTTAGGACCTATAGAGATTTGTTGGTTTAAAGTAATCTCGTTTAACAAACTTTGTTTCGTTTGTTGATCTATTAATATGCCGAACGGAAACATGCCATTTTCATCGGTACCTATAAATATCAGTTCTTGCGCATCATTGACAATATTGAATCCTTTGTTAAATATACTATGCACATAAAAGGTTTGATGATTTGCCAATATTTCCTGGGCAATATTGCCTATAGCTGTTGCGTGGAAAATCACGCTTTAAAACCTAATTTCTCAGCATATGCAGTAATTGCTTTTTCGAAACATTCAATCGGTGGGTGAACGGTACCTGCACCGATTTGACCATAACCTGCAATTTTATGAGCAATACCTGTATTAATAACTGGCGTAATACCAGTTTCAACGACTTTACGTGCATCAATACCTAAGCAAGCACCTTTGAAGTTCCATGTAGGGATGGCAAAGTTTGGATTCTCACCGATACAAATTTCAGTCATTTCATTACTGATATCTAATGCGTCATCAAAGCCCCCAGTACCAACGAATCTAGTTACAGCTGGTGCAGCGATCATTGCCATACCACCAACACCAATCGTTTCAGTAATCGCTGAGTCACCAATATCAGTATTAGCATCTTCAGCAGAGTAACCTGTGAAAAATAGCCCATGTGGCGTATTGACTGGTGCAGTAAACCATTCATCGCCCATACCAGCGATACGAATACCAAAGTTTTCACCGTTACGACACATCGCTGTTACAACTGTACCGTGCTCAATTGTACGTGCTGCATCCATCATAGCTTTACCTGTAGCCATCGCTATGTTCAAGAAGAATTGGTCTGTATCAGCTAAGAATTGTAATACCTCAGTACGTTTTTCTGCTTCAACATCATCTAATGATGAGATGATAGGCGTAACTTCTTTTAAGAAAGCTAATGAAGCTGCAATGTTACGTTGGTGGAATTCATCACCCATTGCAATTGCTTTAGCGATTAATACGTTCACATTTAAACCATCGTTCATTTTGTGTAATGCCTTACTTAATACCGGTCCTAAAACATCTTTCATCCAGTGAAGACGATTGACTACTGTATCATTATAAGCACCGAAACGTAATACTGCGCCGATACCTTCGTTCATTTGGCAATATGCTTCGTTACCTGTTTCTCTGTTTTCCACAACAAGTACAGGCATATTAGCTGATGTAATACCACCCATTGGACCTACTGCATTGACGTGGTGACAAGGGATGAAAGTGATTTGACCTTCTTCTAACAATTTACGTGCTTCTTGTTCATTGTCTGCCCATCCTTCAAAAAGAATTGCACCGACACAAGAACCTTGCATAGGATCAGTCATATTTTCATATTTAATTGGTGGGCCAGCATGTAATAATACGTTTTCTTTGAGTTCAGGAATTTTAGATTTAGCTGGCACGACATCCACTAAAAATGGTGCTGCTGCAATCATCTTATCAATGACTGCTTGGTTAGCTTCATCTATTGTTTTATATGCCATTTTATACCGTCTCTCCTTCATAATTGTTTAAGAATTGCAGTACTTTCATTAATTTTTCGTCTCCTCCTGCAATTGGACGCCAGTTGAATTGAACGACTGGTGCATCATTTGCTTGGATTGCTTCAGTAAAGCTCTTCAATCCAATGTTAATCACGCTTGGTTTCATATTTATTAAATTCATCACTTTTTCATCTACAGTTAAATCTACGGGTTCTGAATCAAATGATTTCGTTGATAATTTTGGTTGTGCTACTTTACTGCCAACTAAGTTAAGCGCAGTACGAACCATTTGGTCGTTTGTTTCACAAACAATCGCACCAGCTTCTTTTAAAGTTTTAACTTGATTATCATACCCTTGATGATCATGTTGCGTACCAACAACTGTAGCAAGCACTGCTAATGAACGACCATTAGCTTTAACTTTGTCTAAAATCGTTTTGATTGTCGGTGCAAGTTCGCTAGCCATATCATCATGACTACCATAACCAATAACATTATCTAACATAATTACAGCAGTTGATGGATCATCAGATGATGTTTCTAACATTTCAATGCGTTTCGATGGATCGATCATTGGATGTGGTCTACCTTGTGTATAAATGTCATCGCCTAAGTCGATAATTTCATGGTTTCCACCTTTATATGAGAATCCTTCTGGTGTTACTTCACCTGAAGCGTCGCCTAAAGTATCCTTCACTAACATTGCTGCTTCTGAAGCTAAAGTACCGCCTGAATAATATCCTTTGATGCCGTCTTGATTGTCAGCAAATTTAATACCAAGATTTTCTTTAAATGTTGGGTTAAATTGCGGCGTTTCATCATTAGATAGTTGGACAGATACGCGTGCCGCTTCTTCTAAAGTATATGCATGATAGATATTTTCTTCTGTGTAAGTTGGTTTAGAACCTAAGAATAAGGTAACCACAGGTTTTTCAATATTACGTAGAAGATTTAATACTTTTTCTTCGACTTCTTTAGCTGGTGGTTTAGATATAACAGTAATGACTTTAACTTTAGGATCGGCATTTAATGCTTTTATACTATCTAACATCGTAATCGCACCAACCTCAGTTGATAAGTCACGACCGCCAGTACCGATTGCATTTGTCACACCTTTGCCTTCACGGTCAATGATAGTAGTCACTTCTTGGATACCTGTACCAGAAGCACCGATAACGCCAATGTCACCTTCGTTCACTGTGTTAGTAAATGCAAGTGGTAGGCTATGGATTATCCCTGTACCACAGTCAGGCCCCATCACTAATAATCCTTTTTCATGCGCCATTTGTTTTAAGCGCACTTCGTCAGCTTTTGCAACGTTATCACTAAACATAAATACATTTAAATTGTTTTTCAAAGCAGTTTCAGCTTCCATCGCTGCATATTGACCAGGAATTGAAATTAATGCCAAGTTTGGATTGTTTGCTAATTCTAAAGCACGGTTCCAGTTTGAAGCTTCGTCTTGCTTTTTAGACTTGTCATCCTCTTCACCTTTACCTTTGAGTTCTGCATCAACTTGTTCATTAACTTCATCAACTTTAGATTCATCATCAGTATCTACGATAACAACGATGTCATTAGGTTTCGCATTATCTAATGCTTCAGTGTCAAATCCTGATGATTTGAAAATATCCTTATTGGCAGGCGTGCCCATCATAATTGAAACTTGGTTCACACCATCAATAGCAGACAATTTATTCGATAACAACATTAATACAATCGAATCTTGGTACGTGTTTTCTTTAATTATTGTGTATAACATACTATTCCTCCGTTATTATTCTGCAAATCTATTTTTTCCATGATAACGATCAAAGTGTACATCCTCTGACACTAAGTAATCGTAAATTTCATCAACTATTTCAATGCCTTTTTCATCGTATTTTTCACTACGTAAGCGTCCACGTTCACCTGGATAGAATATTTCTCCATATCCTTCAGCAGCTGGTTGCGCTTTTAGTTCATCTAACATCGTTGAAATACGTGATTTAAATTGATCTAAGTCAGTAAAAAATGCAGGGTTAATGACGATGTGTAATTGTCCTAGGTCACGACCTTTAGTTAAGTCTTTGTACATAGATGAAACATGAACACCATGTGGCACACCTAACAGGCTTCCAGACAAGATATCTACCATCATCATCAAACCGTAACCTTTTGGACCTGCCACTGGAACTAGTGCATGAACATCTCTTGCATTTGTTGTTGGCTCGCCGTTAGCATCTACTGCCCAAGTATCTGGAATAGATTGATGTTTGGCTCTAGCATCGAGCACTTTGCCCCATGCTTGTACTGTTGTCGCCATATCAAATGTAATAATTCTCTCATCATTAGACGGCGCACTAAATGCAATTGGATTTGTACCAAAATAAGGTTCTGTACCACCAAACGGTACGACCATTGGATCAGATTGACACATACTTAAACCAACCATGTTTGCTTTAGATGCCATTTCCACAAAGTAACCTAAGGCACCACTATGAGAGATATGTTTCACACCAACAACTGCGACACCATTTTCTTTTGCCATTGCAATTGCTTTTTCCATCGCTTGTTTCGCAGCTTGATGTCCAGGGCCATTATCCCCTTCAAAAACACCTGTCGAAGGACCTGTTTGCTCAAATTGATACTCAGGGTTAGCAGTAATACCTCCCTTAGCAATACGTTCCGCATAATATTCCACTCTGACTGCACCATGAGAATGAATACCTCTATGGTCTGCAAAAGTCAAAACATCAGCGACATCCTTTGCAGCATCTTCATTTAATCCTGCTTTAACTAGTTTATTTTTCATTAAATCAAATAAATCATTTTTAGAAACACGCATATTACAACCTCCTTATTACTATTATTGTGTTATATTTCATTAAAATTTGTGTTTTCAAGCAGTAAAAAAAGAAGTTACTAAAGACGCACCATGCTAAATGTCATAAGTCACCATTTATTACATTAAATTATCTCGTTCACTTCTTTTTATTACTTCCTAATATATGTCATCAGATATTAAATAATCATAAATTTCTTGCGGAACTGGAATACCTCGCTCTGCATATTGTTTTTTAACTTCTTCTTGAATCTCACCTGGATAATACACTTGATCAAAACCTTTAGCAGGTTTAACGTCATGCAACTCATCTACCATGTCAGAAACCTGTGTTAAAAACTGTGTTTCATCACCAAAATATGCTGGATTAATTACGATATGAAATTGTCCTAATCTACGATATTGACTTAAATCTTCATACATTGAAGTGACATGCTTACCAAACGGTAAACCTAACAAGCTACCTGCTAATATGTCTACCATCATCATCAAACCGTAACCTTTTGGTCCGGCAACAGGTAATAACGCAGCTACTTCAAAAGGATCTGCAGTAGGTTCACCATGTTTGTCCACTGCCCATGTATCAGGTATTGATTTGTTTTTTGAGCGTGCATCTAATATTTTCCCCCACGCTTGTACCGTTGTTGCCATATCAAACAATATAGGATCACCACTTTTTCGTGGTGACGCAAAAGCGATTGGATTCGTACCAAAATAAGATTCTGTACCACCAAATGGTACGACCATTGGGTCAGATTGGCATACGGTTAATGCAACCATACCTTGTTTTGCAGCTTGTTCTGCAAAATAGCCAATGGCACCACTATGCCCCATCTCTTGAATACCTACCATGCCGATACCACTGGATTTTGCTAAATTGATCGCTTCTTCCATCGCTTGATATGCAACATAATGGCCAACAGCATTATCGCCGAAGTATGTGCCTGCTGAAGGACCCGTCTTCGTAAATTTCAAATCTGGTTCCAAATTAAAACCTTTTTTAGCAATTCGTTCTGCATAATACTGCATTCGAACTGAGCCATGTGAATGAATGCCTCGTTCGTCAGCAAATATCATCAGATCTGCTGTTTTTTCAGCTTGCGCGTCAGGTAAACCTGCATGTGTTAATTTCTTTTTAAATAATTGGCGTAGTTTACCACGTTCGACGTATATTAATGCTCCCTCTTCCATGACTAACAACCTTCCTTAAATTTCTATATCTCTATTTGCATCCTTGGAATAGATGTAAGCGAATGGTTCGTCTAAACCAACAGCATAAGTTGCTTGTGGTGCATAAGCACCCATAAAGATATAATCACCTTTATCAACTGGTTGCCATTCGTTGTCTAAGTTGTACATACCACGTCCACTTAATACATAAGCCCCATGTTCTTGAACGTGTGTTTCAATATAACCGTGTGAAGCACCTGGTTTAAATGACAAGATGTGAATATTCATATCATATGCTAATTCTTTTGGTAGCAAATCAAGAATTTTAACTTCTTCCATGCCTTCATATGGCTCTTGAACCATATCATTAACGTTTCCAGTTACAACTTCTGGCGTATAACCTTCTAAAGGTTGATAACGTTTTTTATATAAGAATACTCGGCTGTCATTATTTTGATTGCTATTTTCAAATGTCATTACTTGATGAGATGGTACATATAAATAACCACCTGCACTCAATTCATATTTTTTATCATCCGCATACGCGTTGATGTTTCCGTATTCAACATAGATGAATGTTTGAACACCATTTCCACCAAATCCTTGTCTATTTCCACCTTGATTTTTCAATGTTACGAGGTAGTCTACGAAACGCGCACCAAGTCTTGGTGAACCTAAAATCGTTACGTCACAATCTTCAAAACCAGGTACAACATTATTTACTAAACCATCTGGTGTGATGACTGCATAGTTATCTTTTTTAATTACTGAACGTGTTTCTAATAAACCTTCTCTATATCCTTGATTATGATTAATATAACCCATAAATAAAATGCTCCTTTTCTTTATCTGTATTTAAAATCTTTTTTGCTTTTCTCTATAAAAAGTTTGTTGAACCATGTTTATTTATATAGCTCAATGATGTTGTTCTAGGTGTCTATGACTAAGTATTATTCTTTATAAGCAAGTTTATATAATACTTGTTTTAACACTTCGATACCTTTAACTAAATCTTCTACATTTGTCTCTTCTTCAACGTTGTGACTCACACCATTAATAGATGGTACAAACAACATTGATGTCGGCACATATTTAGCAAAAATTTGAGAATCGTGACCTGCACCAGAAGGCATTAATTTCCACTTTGATTCACCCACGACTGTTTCAGCAGCATTTTGAACTTCTTTAACCAAGCGTTCATCCATCAAAGTCGGTGCTTCATCCATCCATAAATCGATGTCGCATTGCACGCCTTCTTCTTCAGATACACGTTTAATACATGCATCAATTTCTTCTGCAAATTGGTTTAACTCATCTTGATTAATATGACGACAATCAATAGAGAACGTAACTTCTCCTGGAACCACATTAACTGTATTCGGCACTGGGTCTACACGACCAAATGTAATGACTAATGGATCACCTATTTCTCGCGCACGATCTGTTAATTGATTAGCAATTTTGCTGAAAGCTACAACTGCGTCATTTCTCAAGCCCATCGGTGTCGTACCTGCATGGTTTGCTTCACCTTTTAAGTTAATCGTATAGCGTTTTTGACCAACGATGCCGTTAACGACACCAATTGATTTATTTTCCGTCTCTAATACTTTACCTTGTTCAATATGCACTTCGATAAATGATTTTATGTAACTATAATCATTATCTGCTGTTCGATAATCAAAGCCACATTCACGCATCGCTTCTTTAAAAGCAACACCTTCACCATCAGCAATTGAATCTACATCAGCTTTATCAGCTAAGTTGAAGAAGTTTTTACTTCCCCAGAAAGCAAATGGGAAACGACTACCTTCCTCTTCCGCTAAAGCTAAAATTTCTAATGAACGTAATGGTTGGCCATATTCGGCTTTAAGTGACTGCATCGCAACAACAGCAGCTAACACACCAAATTGACCATCTAAATGGCCACCTTCAACAACTGTGTCAATGTGAGAACCGGACATAATTGTTTCTTCAGGGTATTTACTACCTTCAATACGTCCTTTTAAGTTGCCGATGCTATCGAATTCTGTTTCAAATCCATCTTTTTCTAGTGTTTCTTTCAATGCTTGTACAGCATTTGACCATTCTTTAGAATAAAGTAGACGCGTGATGCCTCCACCAGTCAAACCGCCAAACGCAGTGAATTTTTTGTCTAGAGCCTCAAAAGAAGATCGGATGTCCATGTAATTCAACTCCTTTTTCATTTCATATACAATTATAAGCGTTTACATATGACTTATCATTCACAATTCTAACAATAATGTTCTTTACTTTTATTCGATTTATACAAATACGTCGTGTTTTTTATTTGAGATAATATATTTAGCAAAATATATCTAATAGGAGGCTAGGTCAATTTGACTCAACAAAAAGCTACTTGTCTATCAAAGGATGGTTTTCCATTACCTTATTCCATCATAGCAGCTAAAAACCAAAGCCCTAAAGGCGTCATTATGTACTTTCATGGTGGCGGACTCATTTTTGGACAACCAAACGATTTACCGCAAGCGTATATAGATATTTTATCCGAATCCTATCACTTAATAATGGTTTCCTATCGACTTGCCCCAGAAAGTCATATTGATACGATTATTGAAGATGCACTGAGTAACTACGATCATTTAAAATCACTTTATCCTTCGTTACCACTGATTACCTTCGGACGTTCAGCCGGTGCATTTTTAGCTATGCTTGTCGCACGTCATCGTAAAGTTGATAGTATCATTGATTTCTATGGTTACTCGCGTGTACATGTGCCTGCCTTTTTGAAGCCAAATAAACAATATCAAGCGCTATCCACACAAATTACACCGAAAATATTAAATCAATTGATTCAATCTAAACCATTAACATCTGCGCCGTTGCAAACAAGATATCCAATTTACTTATATGTTCGTGGTCAAGCACGTTGGATGTCCTATTTAGGGATTCAATCATCTACACAAAGTACTTATAATATCACACCACAAGAAATGAAAAACTTCCCTCCTATGTTCATTGTACACTGTACAAGAGATCCTGATGTACCTTATAGTGAAAGTGAATATATAGCTAGATTAATTGAAACGAGTCACTTTGAACGTTTAGACCTAGACAGCCATGATTTTGATCGTGAAGTTAACTCAACGAGTAAAGCAGTATATGAACGAGTTATTCAATTTTTGAATCAAATTAAACTGAATATCGAAGGGGATAAATGATGAACTTACAAAATGTAATAGAAAATTTTCAAACATTTAATAATTTTGCTCGCAACCCCAAAAACGGGGGGATTAACCGCATTGCTTTTAGTCATCCAGAACGTGTCGCAGCCTTAAAATTTTCAATGTTATGTCAAAAGGCAGGTTTAGATGTTTACTTTGATTTCTTTGGTAATGTTATTGCACGTAGAGAAGGAAAGCATCCTTCTTTAAAACCAATTGTACTAGGCTCACATATCGATACTGTAAAGGATGGCGGCCAATATGACGGTCTATTAGGTGTGCTTGGTGCACTGGAAGTAGTCGAACATTTAAACGCGCATCATATAGAAACGGATCATCCAATTATAATTATTGCATTTGCTTGCGAAGAATCTACACGTTTCAACGAAGCAACTTTAGGAAGTAAATACCTTACTGGTAAAATGACAAAAGATGATATGAAATTTATCAAAGATAACGATGGCAACGTACTTTACGATATTGTTGCACCTTTAGCGCAAGATATGAACGGTAAAGCAGCATTATTTGAAAGAAACAAAATCAAAGCATTTTTAGAATTACATATTGAACAAGGTCCAATTCTTGAAAATAATCAAAAAGATATTGGCATCGTCACACACATTGCTGCACCACACCGCTTCAAGTTACAAATAGCTGGTATTACTAGCCACTCAGGATCAACACCTATGCCGATGCGTACAGACGCATTGACTACTGCTGCTGAAGTCATTTTAAAAATCGAAGCCTTAGGTCAGGCTTATCATGATAAGGGGATAGTAACGACTGTGGGGTATGCCAACGTTTATCCTAATACAATGAATGCAATTCCTGGTGAAGTCACACTACTCATCGATATTCGAGGAAAAGATGAAGATATTCGAGAAAAAGTTGTCGAAGAGATGAAAACGCACATCGAAACCATTACCACAAAACGTCAAGCAGATTATGAATTAGAAGATTTAGGTCAGGATCAACCTCGACAATTTAATCAAGCGATTGCTAAGATTTCTGAAGACGGTTGTAAGGCACTAGCATATCAATATCGCTATATGTATAGTGGTGCTGGTCATGATGCGATGAATTTCGCACCCATTTGTCCTACAAGTATGATTTTTATTCCATGTAAAAATGGCATTAGTCATTCGCCAAAAGAGTCTGTAACTGATAGCCAAATCGAAAAAGGTATTAATGTGATGATTGCAACAACGATCGAATTAGCAAAAGTTGACACAGTATTGGAAACTTAATGCACATTAGTCTTTTGACCTATTAATTGCTATATAATCTACAATCTTTCAGCATAATCACACCAATCATGATCATGCATCATTTCATAAACGCATGGTTCTTGAAACCAACGTCCGTTGATATGTGTTTCACCATCTAACACAAGCAAACGTGTTATGATTATTTATAATAAGTGGAAATTTAATTCGTGTTATACCATAATAAATAGAAAAATCGTTAATAATATCAAAGAGATACTGCTTAAAACACATCAAGGTAAAGGTTGATTTATAATGACAAAAATATGTTTTATTAGACATGGAGAAACAGATTGGAATATTGCTGGTAAATTACAGGGCAGAACAGACATCCCATTGAATGAATCAGGCATAAAACAAGCGCAAGCTTGTGGCGCTTTCTTACTTCAAAATGAATGGGACCTCATGATTACGAGCCCATTACTAAGAGCTAAAGAAACTGGACAAATTATTCAACAAAAGTTAAACATACCGCTTTATGAAAAGGAATCATTTATTGAAGTTGCATTTGGAGATGCAGAAGGCCTTACTTATTACGAACGAGATGCGCGTTTTCCGAATCGTGAATATCCAAACAAAGAAACTGAAGCAATGGTTACCGAACGTTTTTTAAAGGGGCTTGAGACTGTACATCAAGATCACACAAATAAAAATATTTTAATTATCTCTCATGGCGCCTTTATTAATGCTATATTCTATTATTTTTCTAATGGAGCAATCGGCACTGGTATTACTAGACTTGCTAATGGTAGTTTCAGTACATTAGAAATTAACGACAATGACACGCACATCCTAGACTATAATACGACACATCATTTACCAGCTCAGAGCCCAAAATCATAAATACCATCAACAATTAAAAGTACCATAACACTCATTCATGATGCATCGTACTAAAAGTTAAAGCCAATATTTCCTTTTAGTAATGACAAGTATGAGGTTTGGTACTTTTTATATTAATAAGGTTTATTTATAATTTTTAAAGAAATCTGTAGTTAACGATTTCACTTTTGGCGATAACATTATCACTGCGATAACGTTTGGAATCAATACGGCTGCAAGTGCTAAATCAAGCAAGTCCCACAATTGTTGTGCAGCACCTAACGCACCTACGATCATCGAAAGCACATATATTGTTTTCATCACCCAACCTGCCGTAAGTCCAAATAAAAATTCTGCCATTCTCGATCCATAAAAAATAACTACTACAACGGTTGAAAATACGAAGAACATCATCGAAATAGATACCATCATACTTCCAAATTGACCAAAAGTATTTTCAAATGCTCTGGCAGTTAACGCTGCAGACTGCGCTTTCGCATCACTCGCTTTCCAAACACCTGAAACTAAGACAACAAAACCAGTAGTACTACAAATGATTAACGTGTCTACCACAATTTCACTAATACCCCAGAATGCTTGTCGAACTGGGTGGTCCGTTTTTGCAGCTGCATGCGCAATTGACGATGTACCAAGACCAGCTTCATTAGAATAAATCCCTCTCGCAAAGCCCCAACGAATTGTAGTAGCTAATGCTGCACCAAATGTACCTCCTACAGCTGCCGTAGGATTAAATGCCTGTTCTATCACTAACCAAATAACATTAGGGACATGACTAATATTCATTAAAATGATTAAAAAACCAAAAAAACAGTAAAGTCCAACCATGATTGGTACAATTTTTTCAGCAAACGAAGCAATACGTTTCACACCGCCAAAAACGACGAGTGCAGCAAGAACTGCTAATATAACACCAGAAACCGCCATAGGCACATTAAATGTATCCTTCATCGTGCTCGCCGCAGAATGACCTTGAACCATAATACTTGGAACAATTTCAATCATCAGTGCAAAGGCAAATATCAACGAAAAAATTGTGCCTAACTTCTTGTTTTTAAAGCCTTTTTTCATGTAATAAGTCGGACCGCCCACAAACTCACCTTTTTTATTTTTCTCACGATAGTGGACACCTAAGACATTCTCACTAAATTTTAAAGCCATGCCTAAAAAAGCGATAACCATCATCCAAAATACCGCACCAGGCCCACCCATCATTATCGCAGTAGGTACACCCACAATATTAGCTGCACCTACAGTTGAAGATAAGGCGGAAGTTAAAGCCTGACGTGGTGTAATTGTTCCTTCCCCTCTAGGTTTTTTATTAACACTCCCAAATGTTTGTTTGAGCATATAGAAAAAATGCCTAAATTGAATAAAATTTAAATAGACTGTCAAAAATACACTTGCAAACAAAAGCAGGAGTACAAGTGGATAACCCCATAACCAATCCGAAAAAGAAATTAATTTTTCCAAATATTACAACCCCTTTGCTTTAAAGCATCTCACCATATGTTGTGATCAAAGTAATATGACTTTAAACTCCAATCACTTTAAAAGCGATATATGTAGATACTTAAAAATGTATTATGTAATATTATTCCCTAGAGTTGTTCACTCAAACCGAGTTCAGAGCTTGTGAAAACAAAAAATAGTCCCGTTAATAAATGGATCAGTTTTTGTTTCTTTACAGTATTAACAAATTTTAAATCTTCAGCTCTACCCTAAATATCAATGGTCTGCTACATTTACTTCTATTTCTTTGAATCACTTGTCTCACTGATTTGATTGATATATTGTAATCATTTTGAGTGATGTTGGCAGTGGTTTATACCTACTCTTGTGGTAAGCACACTAGCGAAAGACTACAGCTAAGGCAATGGCCCTAGAAAGCGCGCATAAAAAAACTGCCAACAAAGTCAGAGACTTTGTCGACAGTATGGACCAATCCATTTAGTAAACGGATTAATCCTTGTTGAACTTGATTTTAATATTCCAACATCCTTAGCTTCAAGCTTTTCAAGAAACTTTTAGATAAAACGTCCAATACGTTTGTCTGAAATACCTGCTTCATCACTATAAATTTCTTGTCCTCTTAAAATTGTACGTGTGACTTGAGCACCAATTTCACGACCGATATATGGACTCATTTTGTTACGATAAGCTAAATCTTCAGCTTGTAATGTATAAGGTGCGTCTGGTTTAATAAATACGAAGTCAGCATCTTTACCGATTGCAATACTACCTTTTGTGTCTAAACCAAAGCGTTTTGCTGGTGCTGTCGCAATAATGTCAGCAAATTTTGTTAATGGCATTTGACGTTTTTGAACACCTTCGTCGAATAAAATGTCTACGTTGTTTTGTAATCCAGCAATACCACCCCATGCTTCAAATGCATTGTCAGTATCTTTTAAGTCTGGCGTACAAGGTGAATGGTCAGATGTTACAAAACTAATATCACCGTTTAATACGCGGTTCCACATTCCCTCTAAACGAGATTGCTCACGGATTGGTGGAGAACATTTAACAACTGGTCCAATGTCATCTAATTCTTCTTTATAGAAGTACAAGTAGTGTGTACATGTCTCACAAGTAATGTCTACACCTTCTTGCTGTGCTTTGATGACTTCATCAACGCCTTCTTCACAAGCAACGTGTACAATGTGCACACGACAGCCCGTTTCCTTAGCAAATAAAATAATTTTACGAATTGGTTCAACTTCTGTAAATACAGGACGACTATCCACGTAAGCACTTAATGTCGTTTCACCATTTTCTTTTGCGATCTCACCTAATCGATCAGTGATTGCCGCATTTTCAGAATGAATTGATAAAATTTTGCCAGTCTTAGCAATTTGCTTCATACCTTCATATAATGAATAATCATCAACATTTTCAAAGTCACCCTCAATAGAACGGTCACCACATGTTGCTAAGAAAGCTTTATAAGCCACAACACCTGCTTCATCTAATTCTTGAATACCACCGTTTAAGTTATATGGTACTAAACCACCATAACTTGCAACATCCACTGATAATTCATCTTTTCCAGCATCAAATTTTGCTTGGATAGACGCTTTGTCAGTTGTAGCTGGAACTTGGTTTAATGGCATTTCCACAAATGAAGTCACGCCACCTTTAGCAGCAGCATTTGTCCCTGTAACATATCCTTCCCAACCATCACGATAGCCACCGCCTGGCTCAGTTATATGCACATGCGCATCCACCATACCAGGTGAAACAATTTGATTTTGTGCGTCAATAACTTGTTCAGCTTCTCCCAATGCTTGACCAATAGCGACAATTTTACCGTCTTTAACACCGACTTCAACTTGTTGCTCTCCGTCTTCTAAAATGACTAAACCATTCTTAATAATCAAATCATACTTCATTATAATCTGCTCCTCCTTTTTTTCTTCTTTCTGCATGGAATACATAATGTAAAATTAAGTAAACACCACCGGCAATGACAAAGCCTATAAACCAAGAAAAGTCTGATATCACTGTAAATGCTGGTAAAAATCCTAATAGTGAAATGATGACACCAGCAACCGTTCCGACGTATGCAGAAATATTAATACGTGGTATTTTGTGCTCTTTTTCTTTCAAATCAAAATACAACTTATCTATATCAATGTGACATTTAGACACAATATAGAAATGAACAATCATAACACCTGCTACCGGACCAAGAATAGCACCTATCGCGTTTAGGAATAAGAAAATACTATCTTCCTCTTCCATCATCTTCCACGGCATAATGACTATACTCAATACCGAGGCAATAATTACGCCACGACGATAGTTAATCCATTTTGGTAAAAGTGCAGTGAGTTGATATGCTGCTGGGATGATATTACTCGTCGCATTTGTTGAAATCGTCGTCATCAATAGCACACCAGTAGATATCAGAATCGCCCAGAAGTTGCTCCATTCATTAATAATTGTTAGGATATTCCATTCTTGATGTCCAAGATAAATCGAGCCACCAATAATGATGAACACACTAGCAATCGCGAATAAAATGTGGGCAACTACAATACCTGAAATTTGACCAACCACTTGTGTTTTAGTAGATTTTGCATTTTGCGTAAAATCAGAAACACTTGCACCAGGTCCTGCCCACACACCTAATAGCGAGTTGATAATTAAAATAAAGGATAAAATCGCTGGGTAAATGATACCACTAGATTTTGTAGAAATTTCATAATCTAAAATATTTCCAACGCCACCAGCAGCCATAACGCCCCAGATAGCCATACCACCAAAGACAATATAAATAAGTGGATTTAATATAGCTGTGAATTTATTTAAAATATCTCCACCACCAAATCCAATTGCAAAACTAATAGCCCAAAATATTAAAAATGCAATGAGACCTGGAACAGAAATACCAAGTATCGATATGCCTTGTCCAATATCCGCAAAACCAGGGAATATTTTATTTAATAGTATTAATAGTGCTTGTGACCCCGCAAACGTTTGTAGACCAAACCAAGCGATACCTGCGACAACGCCACGTAGGATACCGGGTAACTTCGCGCCTACATCACCATATGTATGACGTAAATGCATAGCAAATGGAATACCGTATTTAGAACCAGCATAACCATTACTAACTAATAATAAAGCGATTACAAAAGAACTTAATATTAATGCAAATATGACTTGTAATGGCGATAGTCCTAATAATAAGAATCCCCCAACTGCAGTATAGTTAGGTATATTATGGACAGCACCCATCCATAGTGTGAAAAAGTTAAATGCGGAGTTATTTCTTTGTGTCGGTGTCTTAGGCATTATATCTTTATTATAACCGCGCTTCTCGAAAACCGCTTGTGATAATGCCGCATTGTTCTCCTGTCTTCCCATTCTATTTTTATCTCCTTTACTTTAACAAGCTAATAACTAGTTGTATAATCTTCAGTTATAAGTGTAGTACGAGTGTAAGCGTTTTTCTTTGTTATTAATGACATTTCTAAACAATAAAATTATAGGAATCGAACAAAATAAGTGTATAATTAATGATATACATTAAATTTTTTGAACATTTTGAACAATCGTTATCACAAATTGACAAAAACCCTGTTTTTTAAGATAAATACAGACAAATAGAATTTATCATTATATATATTTTCATGCATTTTCATTACTAGTGATTGTGTAAATCAGAAGCGGAGGACATAATTATGACTACTCTAAACGAAATTTTATCCGTTCCCCAATTTAAAGGCTTAAAATTGTTAAATAGCAACGGAGATTTATCAGCAGAAGTGACAAATTTAGACATTACTGAAAATAATGATATTAAGCATTTTACTTCAAATAATTCTTTTATTTTAACAACCGGTGTCTTGTTTCAAGATAATCAAGATAACTTAAAAAAGTTAATTAAAGATTTAAATGATATACACACTGCTGGACTTGGAATCAAAGTTTCAAGATTTTTACACGAAATCGAGCAAGATGTCATTGATTTTGCGGATGCTATCGAATTCCCATTAATTGAAATACCAGAAAGTTGGAACTTAGGTGAAATTACACACGAGATTTCTTCATTTATTTCAGACTCTGAAACTGGAAAGTTAAATTATGCATTACAAGTACAACAAGAATTAAACCAATTATTAATCAAAGGCTTCAGTATTGATACTATGATTGAGCGTATGAGCAAACTCTTAGGTGTACCTATCATTCTATTCGATCCTTTCAAAGCACCTGAAGCATACAGTCGTCATTATAGACAAGGTAACGCTTTAATGGCTGAACATACCAAATATTTCATGAACCATTATCAAGATGCGCTAACATATGATAAAAATAACCTCGTCTTTGAAAATAAAGACCATGTAATCTTCAAAGTATTAGGTTACACATACTTTCCATACTATTTAATGGTTTCTCAAGTTAATAAGCTTTCCTATCCCTTTAGTTTATTAACACTCGAACAAGTAGTCAGCGTGTTGAGTTTCGCCTTATACAAAAACACCAAAATACAAGAAGCCGAGGAAAATGATATTAATCGATTTTTCGAATCGTTAGTCAATAATCAAAACGATCAAACCCTTTCGATCAAAAAGCATGCTGATTTATTAAGACAATATTATATTTATCCCTCTGACTATTATCAAATTATCATTTGCGGCATTGACACCAAAAATAATCTAGAAAATAGTTACTACTTAAATGAGCGGCACCATCTCACATTCCTTTGGTTAAAGCATAAATTAACTGATATTGATTCTTATATCAGCGTTTATAAATTACCGAGTAACGATCGTTTTGCGATATTAATCCAAAATCGACATGAATATTACTTTGAATACCTAAAAAAAATACAACAAAGTTATAGTGAGTACTTTGATGATACGATTTCATTTGGTATCGGAAATGAAGTAACAGAATTCACACAGTTACCTTCTTCCTTTTTTGAAGCAAATGAAGCCTTTGAAAATGAACTGCTAAATCATGCAAAAACTTTTATCTCACAATATCATTCCAAAGATATTCAGGAGCTATTACAACTTATCCCTCAAGAAAAGCTATTACCTTTCGTAAAACATACTTTGGGCCCACTGAGTTATCCAAAACAAAAAAAGGATTTAGAATTAAAACAAACTTTAAAAGTGTACATGGATAATCAATGCGATATAACAAAAACGGCAGATAAAATATTTATACACAGAAATACTGTAAAATATAGAATCAATAAATGCAGTAATATGATTGGTACAAATATTGAAGACCCTGTTCATTCCTTAAATATACGTATCGCTTTATATGTATCTGAAATGATTCGTTTCGATTAATCGCTCCATCTATTTAAAAAAGCTACGCTGTTTGCGCAATCATGCAAACAACGTAGCTTTTTCCATTAATAAAACAACAGTGATCTATGTTACCTCTAAAACAAGCGATTCCAACCTATATTATCTATGCATTCATTTTCTCTAAAAATTCTTTGCAAAAAATATTAATTTTTTAAACCGAATGGTTTGCTTTGCTAACTTAAAATAATTAAAATTTATCGATGGGATGTTATAAAAAGGAGATGCATTTATGATGTCGGAGAATGTTATATCTAATAAAAAAAGAAATACGATTATATTAGTTATGCTAAGTAGTGCTTTTGTAGCGATGCTAAATCAAACATTGCTCAATACCGCACTACCAGCAATTATTACGGGATTAGAAATAACTGACACAACTGCTCAATGGTTGATTACAGGCTTTATGTTAGTGAATGGTATCATGATTCCACTAACAGCCTTTCTTATGGATCGATTTCACACAAGACCGCTCTATATTTTTTCTATGAGTGCGTTCTTAATTGGTTCAATCATTGCAGCACTTTCACCTACATTTGGCTTACTCATGTTTGCACGTGTAATTCAAGCGATTGGTGCAGGGATACTTTTACCGCTTATGCAATTCACTGTATTTACACTGTTCCCTTCTGAGAAACGTGGATTTGCAATGGGACTTACCGGTATAGTAGCACAATCAGCCCCAGCAATCGGACCAACCTTAACCGGATTTTTAATTGATACATTTAGCTGGAGAGCACCATTTATTGTGGTAGCTTTTATTGCGATTATCGCATTTATTGTAGGCGCAATATTTGTAGAAAGTAATAACGAAACCAAACATACACAATTAGACAAAACTTCTGTTATATATTCAACATTAGGTTTTGGTTTAATGCTTTACGGCTTTAGCAGCGCAGGCAACTTAGGTTTCACATCACCAATCGTTATTATTTCACTTATTGTGGGAATCTTGATTGTTACCATTTTCGTAACAAGACAAATTAGAATAGATAATCCACTATTAAATATGCGCGTATTTACAAATCGTACATTTTCACTATCTGCATTTGCGTCTATGGTATTATTTATCGGAATTGTAGGCCCAGCATTATTGATTCCAATTTATGTCCAATCAGGCTTAGGTCTATCTGCAATTCTGTCAGGTCTTGTTATCTTACCAGGTGCAGTAGTCAACGCATTTATGTCCGTCTATACAGGGAAAATATATGACAAATATGGCTTGAAAGTATTGGCGATTCCTGGATTTGTCCTTTTAATTTTTATGACAATACTACATTGTTTCTTAACTTCAGACACACCTTATTGGTATATTGTCGTCATTTACGCTTTAAGAATGTTTGCTGTAGCATTGATTATTATGCCACTGAATACAATTGGTATTAACGCATTAGAAAGTAAAAATATTTCACACGGTACTGCGATTATTAATTCTTTAAGAATTATTGCAGGTGCGATTGGTACTGCCATTATGATTACAATTATGGCAATTGTTCGTACAAACTATGTTCCAAGTAAGCATCAGTCCAAAGCAGATATTGCACAACAAGCGACTGTACAAGGTGTCGACGCAGCATTTGCATTCACTACGCTATTATTAATTATTGGTTTTATATTAACACTACTGATAAAAACAAAAAATAAAGCGGATAATACGCGTGAAGTATAATATTAAATCTATTTAAGTGAAAGTAGCAACGCTTCAGCAACTTGAACGGTGTAAAAACACACTAAGATTAGCTATGAAGAAATCTATGACGATAGATTTTTTCATAGCTATTTTATTATTCAATATTTCGTATTGTTGGCTCACTTTCTTAGGGCGACAGCTTCAGCCTATAGTCTTCAACTTGTTCTGTTCCCTCAAAAGTCTCGTCAAAATACAACGTATTCATATGTAATTTCTCATTGAAGTACTCAAAAAAGGCTCTATTTCAACCCAAAATGATGTTAAAAATCATTCTACATGCATACACCCAAAATTAATTTTTATGTTGCTATTTGTGGCTATTACCATTCTTTTATAAGATTGGCTTCAAATGATGTATTAATGTTAAGCAATCTTGCAAGAGTTATTAATATTTTATTGGTAGTAAAAAAATAGGTGCAAATCCGAGTCATAACTAACAAGTTGACTTTGAATTTGCACCTTTTAAAGTAATTACATATATAACTTCAGGGATCGATTTTAAGACAAATAAAAAAAGACGAGCGTTGCTCGTCTTCTTTTATGCGTTATTATAATTTAATAACGTTAGCTGCTTGAGGTCCACGGTCGCCTTCAACGATTTCGAATTCAACAGCTTGTCCTTCTTCTAATGATTTGTAGCCGTCTTGGTTAATTGCTGAGAAGTGTACGAATACATCGTTTCCGCCTTCTACTTCGATAAAACCAAAACCTTTTTCTGAGTTAAACCATTTAACTGTACCGTTATTCATAATAAAAATCCTCCAAGTGCTTTTGCACAAAAATTTGTAATCTGTCTAAAAAATTAAAAGGAGTAAATTCAAAAGAATAAAACTACAAATCAATTTCACGAACTAAATTACTTAATACCTAGTATAACGAATAATCAGACCTTTGTATACCCCTATTTTCAAATAAATATATTTTACACTTTATTTTTAGTAATATAATCCATTTGAAATATATAATTTAATTGAATATGAAAAATGACAAAATCGTTATTTTAAAATGCATTTTTGTAACTTAAAAATATAGAAAACAAATCAAATAACTTTTACATTATAGATAGTTACTTTAAGGAGGTAATAAGTATGAACAGGTTTGTAAAAGTACTTCTAAATATCTTTGTTATCATTATCATTGTTTTTATCGGCCTTTTTGGCTGGAAAGTTTATGCAGAAAAACATTCGGACAATCCTGATGTTGTTAGTTTTGCCAAATTAAATCCGCTCATTACTAATGAAGCATATTATGTAAAAACTCAAAAGCCAACAAAAGTTGAGCACAACAAAAGTGATGATGGAGAAACTTTTGTCACATATAATTATAAGCAAAATGGATATAACAAAAAAGGTGAAAAAAGACATTTAGATTTTAATGGTTTTGGTGAAAAACCCTTAAAAACAAATCATTACTTAAAATTAGACACTGAACTTGGGCATGTCCAAAGTTATAAAGAAGTGCCTAAAAATAAAGTACCTAAAAAAGCATTCAATAACCTTTAAACATCACATTATTAATCAAAACAATGCACTTAATAAAAATATTATTTTGATGAGCTAATAATATAATAATGCGCACAAGCTAGAATTATTTATTTACAAAATATGTTTTCTAACTTGTGCGCTTTGATTGTAATTTTTTAGTGACTACACCTTAGTTATTCATTCTTTTGACTATTTCATGCTTAATAATCATTAATGCTTGGCTGTACTTAGAACTTGTATTTTCTTGAGTGTTAATAATCAAAATGTCTACTAAATCATCATTATCCATTTGAACTAATTCTTGCCGAAATTGATCGATATTTTCTACTAATCTCTTATGGTTAGGCTGATACTTATCTATAACATAATATTGATCAGCACCAAGTCCACCCTCTTCAATCATTTTAGAAATTTCATCCGTGCGCATCTCATCAGTTCTATCAATTTTGATATCTTTATTGTAATAATTAACCATACATATCCCCCACTTCATTCACAAAATCCATCTCATATTAAGGTTACATGCTATCTTTTTGACACTAAACGTAAAACAATAAATCACGCCGTACCACTTACAATGAAATAAAATTACTCCAAAAGTTATATATTACATCTATACCCTGAAATGATATTTTAAACTTTAATTTAGATCATTCTTTTTTATACTTATAATTCAAGGAAGTAATTTAATAAATTTATAAAATATTATCGATTCTCTATATCGTTTCTAAAAACACCGAAACCATATACCTCATCTCCTTATAATGAACCTATTTTATATCTATCCTTTTTAAAAATTTTTAAAACATTTCATTATTTTATACTATCAAAATACATTATATTCTATGAGTATAAGATGATATCGTCTAACAGTTCATTATTCCTTATTGGATTGATGATGCATAAAACAGATTCCTAAGTTTTGATAGTAATACCACCATAATAACATTCATAAATACAAAAATTGCTGAATGATAAAATAAAGACTGAGACAACATTTGCCTCAGTCTTTAATACTTCTAATATTTTCTACCATTTTAATGCTCATAATCGCTTTTTTGCTTCGATGCCAATCCATATATTTGTTACTAAACCGACAATCCCCATAAATAATGATGGTATAACAGAATGATTGCTAGTATAAAACGTCACTAAAAACATAAGTAAACCAGTTATCATACTGATTAATATAGATGAAAATTTCATTGGATTACTCCTTTTCCGCTATATTAATTTACATTATTCCTATACTGAAATTCATTTAATAACATAATTAAATGATGTTCCTGTTTTTACATCGATTGAACCAGTAATAAAAACTTTCTACTTGAAGATATGATTTAAAGATAAATTTGGCGACGCAAATGCAATAATTTGGTTATTTATAAAACACAATCAAATCCCTCTTAACCACACTTAAAGTATTTCAACTCAATATGTATGCAATCACAAACAATATAATCGAAATGATGAGTGACATTAACCAAAATGGAGAACTCACTAAATCTTTATACGCTTGATCTGGTGCATTACGCATTTTCAACCGAATAAATTTGATTGCTAAATACAGCGCTTCAACAAAATTAACGATTAAAACAATGCTCAACAATATAATAGCCATGGTTCGCCCTCCAAGATATCATCTGATTTATTCCACATCGTACCATAAATTTTTCAAAGAATAAATATTGAAATAAATTTTAATTTTTATTACAACCTAAAAACATATGTGTTATCTTATAATTAATATTGCTCGTGGTTATTTTTAAAAATTATATGGATCAAATATCATAAAGTCGGAGGGGTATTGTGCAACTATTTTTACTTACACTTTTAGGTATGATTTTCGTTTTTGTATATGCTTCAAATTCAACAATACTTTTACATATCAAACTGATTAGACGAGCTAAAAACGAAGGTACCGCAGCAATGAATGGTAAACAATGTCGCTTTATGTGGTGTTTGTTTGCAGTTATGGCAACAGGCTTTTATCTATTATTACTTAATTTAAATTTGTAATCGAATAATCAAAATAAGGTGAAAGACTTGATGATTATATAAATAAGACCGTAGGGAGTCTAACCATCTTGATTCCTTTGATACCACTTTAATGCTTCACGCTCTACATGTTTGATAAAAGACGACTTGCCATTTGAATACGCACTTCTATTATTTGAATATTTGTTAGCGAGTATGATTTTTAATTTTTCATATTCTTTTGCAATTGTTTTATTAGCATTTAAATAATCTCTCAATGCCAAATGCCTATCAATATTTTCATAGTTATCAAATTGAAACATATGGACATGATGCGTTCTAGTATCCACACCTTTTATATAAAACCTTCTACCACTGATACCACTTTCTCCTTGAGGTTCATAACCTAATTGTCGCATCGTATTATTGTAACTATCCATATGCATTATATTTTCCACGACTACCATGATATCAATAACAGGCTTAGCATAAATATCTTTTATAGCTGTGCTGCCAATGTGATGCACTTCTATGATTTCTTTACCAACTACTTTTAACAATAGCTCTTTTTCTTTAACAAATTGTGCTTCCCATTTTTCATAATCTTTTTTTAATATAATTTCCATCCTTCAATTTCCTACTTTCTTTTATCCTCATTATTATTAAAAAGTGTCATAAAATTCATCTTAACTAAAACATTTTAAAATAAGGTCACTTTCTACCATAAATGAGCAATGATATAGTTGAATTAAAACTCGAACTGTGAAAAGTATGTTTCTAAAATACTGTATAATATAATAAAAACAAAAATAGTAAAGGAGTCAGCGTATGAAATTTGTAAGTTTAACAGCAATGACAGAAAAAGGCTTAAACAAGAAAGTTAATGAATTTTTAGAGGAAAATCCTTATATCGAAATCATTAAATTCGATTACCAATTAGGATATAGCAGCTGTGGCGTAGGTATTCTTTACAATAAAGTTAAGTCTCAGTCCTAAGTTTAAAAACTAACAATGTCTCAACATATTTTATTTAACACTATGAAATCGACCAGTATATTTTAGTTTATGTAAAAAAAAGCAACCTCATAAACTATAAGAAAATTCCTGATTAATAGTGAAACAATAGTTCTTTTCCTTTATTATGACAAGACTCTAGTTTCATATGATTTAAAAGACTTGTCGATAGAAAACACTTATAATTGTTTTAACAAAATATGTTTAGACTTCTATATAGCATTACTTATTTGTTCATTTACAAACCTATTTTCACGAACGGCTAATAAAATAATTGTAAAACGGTCATAATTATAGTTAACAAACAAGCTAATAACATAACATTTTGAGCTCTATGAGTGTCCTGATTTCCATTTTTATATTCCTTTATTACAAATAGCCAAGAAAGAATAACTAAAATCCCTAAAATAATGCTAATCGTTTTCATTTTACCTCTCCTAAAATGTACTGTATAACTTACTATTATTCGCTCAAGTTCAAAAAGATACTTCGAATTATATTTTTATAATATCATACATTTTAAAACGTGAATTGTTTGTAAATAATCTAACTTATTGTAATTGAAAATATCCCAATTTAAACTATACTTGTAATAAAAACAAAAGCTGAAACATAATAATGTTTCAGCTATGAATA
The DNA here is from genome assembly GCF_025558845.1 of Staphylococcus ureilyticus. Classification (NCBI taxonomy): domain Bacteria; kingdom Bacillati; phylum Bacillota; class Bacilli; order Caryophanales; family Staphylococcaceae; genus Staphylococcus; species Staphylococcus ureilyticus. The sequence goes on from NZ_CP094825.1 coordinate 2,505,299, forward strand.
TCTTATGGAAAGTAAACGATTGTGACTACATCCACATCATAATATTTCTGTTATGATTAATGCTATTCAAAATGACATCACTGTAAGATTATCACAATAGTAATACCTAAAATGTCTTATTTTTGAAAAAACTTAAAATTAACACGTTTACATAATAATAAACTACCCGCAATCAATGAGATACTCGCTAAAAAAATGGTTAATATTCTATTATCTGAAATCATGCCTGTATTAGGTAATGCTTTTATTGCATTGTGCTTCACGCTATTTTTTGAATTTTTTACTTCAGTCTCAAATTTTGAGAAATTATTATTTTTCAAAGTATCTAAGTTCTGATTTTTATTAAATCGATCACTTTCTCCTACTGGGTTTTTAGAGTTTAAAACACCTTTATTTTTATATTTTTCATTTACTGCATTATTGTGCAATGACGTCTCACTATTAGATTTATGATTAAATTCTTTCGTAGCATCTTCTAATTCTTTCGGCTCTTCAACTTCTGCTATATCTTTATGCGGAAATACATTTGGTTCTGTAAACCTTCCATCCTTATGCAAAATACCATGAGGAATCTCTTCACCATTTGCCCTTGACTGCTAAATTGTACAACTGTCATTAATAAAGCTGTAGATAATAGTACCTTTTTCATTTTAAAACTTCCTTTCTAATGGAGTTATTGTAATATGAATATCTCTCTTATTTTTACTGTTAAAGTGAATTTTCGTAATATAAAATTTTCCTTAACTATCAAGAAGTTATCTGTTATATGTATTCAATATATTTTATAAATTAATAACGAATATTTATGGATTCATTACTAATTACCATAATATTGCAAGGAGTCATTTATTAAGGTAATATTTTTATTTAAGTAAAAATATAGATAGAAAATAGTAATAATATGTAAGTTTTAAATTTAAATATTGGTAATATCAAGTCTGTCAAAATGTTCAAGTCAAAATAAAAAGAGCTGGAAACTATATCTTAGCAATGTTCCCAACTCTTTTTATATGATTAAATATGATTCAACCTTATTTTAAAATGGTATTTTAGGTGTTTATAATTTCTCATAACACTGATTTTCAAATTTTATTAGTCTATTCTGATTGTGCTTTTATATAAAAGATACACTCTTCGTTTTATCAATAGTAGGTAAACCTATAATCAAACGTATTATTCACTTGATTTTGCTTTTTGAACTTTCAAAATTGTAAATATAATAACTATTGTTATGGTGATTAAATCAAAAGAATGTGTAAATGCTTGTCCAAATTCTTTTCCTTGCCAGAAGTAACGAATGATGAATAAAAGCGTTGAATGAACAAACAACGCAATAAACATGTATATCACTGGTTTATCAAGTAATAGACCAAAAACAAATACAAATAACAGCATCATTATAGTAAGTATCAGCATGACTATGGTTGGCATAGACATATTAAAACTCCAATCATATAGTATTTTAATCTTACTCTTCTAGAAACCTTTACGTTTAATTTGTCTATATGTAAAAATACCAAAAATAATGACAAAGGCGAATTGTACAGTTTTAATTAGAGGTGAGCTAAATTCTAATATTTTAATATGCAGCATTGTTCCAATAATAGGGGCTATAAAATTAAAACTAAATAATATTAGACATATACCAACTAATACTTGTTGTGATTTAGGCATATTTGCCACTCCAAATTATAAAATTATTGTTAAGAATGTTGATGCTTCCACTGAGGGTGACCCATTATTTAATGATGTAACAATCTCATCATCACTAAAAATACAGTGCTAAATTCCAAAAAATATTTTCTGATTTATTCTAATATGCTTATGACCCAATTGATACTTTTTCTTAATAAAAGTACATAAACATTTAGTTGGATTATATTATTTCATAAAAAATAACCGCACCAATTAAGATACGGTTATATAAATATATGACTTCTTGATAAAATTCCAAAAAAATCTTATCTAGCTTTTTGCATCACTTTACTTAATTAACGCTTACAGTAATTTCAATATCAATCGTGTGTTTTAGTGCTTTCGAATACGGGCAATAATTATGCGCTTTTTCAACGAACATCTTCGCTTCTTCTTGGCTGAGATCTTTAAGTAATACATCTAATTCAGCTGCCAATTTCACACCGCCATCAGATTTATCTGGCAATAAATAAGCAGTCGCACGTACTTCTGGCTCAATTGTACCTTTGCCTGCACCTTTCAAAATATGCATTAGCGCATTGTTAAAACAAGAGCTGTAACCTGCTGCAAATAACTGTTCAGGGTTTGACTCTGTAACGCCGTTGCCACCCATTTCTTTTGGAACAGCTAAGTCTTGATAAAATGTATTATCTTCACTAAAAACTTTTCCATCTCTTCCTCCATTACTTATGACAGTTGTTTCAAATAATGGTTTTGCCATGAAAATCACTCCAATAATTTTTGAAATTCAATAATAATGATTAATTAACCGTTTTACATATCGAATTAAGCTTAATCTAATTGTATTCTATCATTATTTTTTAGATATTTAAAATCATAAGTGTTAAATTGTCATTTGTCTCTACTCATTAAAAAATAGGACAAATACATAAGTAAAAGTCCTATTTGTCTATAATACTTTCAATCAATTCAACGTATAATTTATTTAACTCACCCATAAGACTGCCAGTTCTGACTTTTCCATAATTTCTCAAACACAAAAACACCCCCTTAAGCCAAAGACTTAAGGGGGTTCATCATTCTATATATTATTCCCACTCGATGAAGCAGTGATTTTTTATAGTTTTGTAACACTTGTGAACAGTTGATAAATCAATAGTTTAAACTATTCATCATTTGCATTAATTTACAACATTTTAAAATTTACGTATTCAATTACGTATTCATTCCCGCATGCGTGAGATACTGAATTTACAGTTACAATATTGTAATTCAATATCACTAGTGTTTATTTTTATTATCCTTTTTGTCGAAATGAAAATTTAAAAATATAAATATTAACCCTATAATTATGAATATACTATGACCAGTAATTTCTAATAAAATAGATCTATTTAAATCAAAGGCTTTAAATACAATAGGCTGTAGTATTATAATAGCTAGCAAATATAAACCTACTTTGGTAGAAGTAAAATACTTTGCCAAAATAATACACCCTCTCTAAATATAATCTTCTTATTCATTTCTCGATGCAATATAGACATAATGATAAATCCATTATTTTTTCAAAACACCTTCATTAAGAATTAAATAGGCGATTACACCAATTGGCACTCCTAGTAACGGCGTTACAAAACAGCTTGCAATTAGCATATATAAAATTACAATCCAAATGTCGTTAGATTCCCACTTCTTGTTTAACAAATAGTTCCACATTTCTTTTAAACTCATTACAAAATCACCTCATGTATTAAATCACTTAGTTTTATTTAAATATAGATTATCATACAACCTAGCATAATAAAAACCTCATCAATTAGATGAGGTCGCCACTCAATACCATTGTACGCTTGCCCTTATTATCAAAATTATGCCATTTTTTTGCCCTTGAAAATCCATTGAATATACTTGCTTATTTTTTATTTTTAATATCCTTGAAAAATTGCCTAATTGTATAATTATCAAAGATTCTTACCATTATCAATAAATAGGTAATTGGCACTATATATAGAGCTCCCCTCCAACTAAAATTTGGGGGATTCACTGACATTTTATAAGTTACACATATTAAAATTAATGTAGAAAGTATAATAAAACTGTTTACAAATGTTGGATGCCTAAGATACCACTTATTCTCACTATTGCCACTATCCAAATTTTTGTTAGATAATTTAGCTATTGAATTTAATAATAAAAACATCATTAATAAAATACCTAAAAATCCAATACAAGCTATAAGTAAAGAATCTACTAAATTGAAAGAATTATTTTTATAAATTGAAGTGAACGATTGTATTCCTCCAAATGCAGTCATAAGTATTGCTGCAAATATCCCCAGAATAGAAATATATTGAGAAATCATATCATTTTGCTTGTCATTAATTTCTTTATATCTTCGTTCTATTTCAATTAAATCTTTATCAGCTTTCTCTTTGAAAGTTTCTATTGATTTACTGAGACCTGAAATTTCTCGCTTTTGCTTCTCATATAAACCACGTTTTTGAGAAATCGCTAAATTTATATGCTCAATTATCTTATGCATTACAATAATGCCATTTTTTTCCTTATCTTCAATCTTATCAATTTCTATAATAGCTTTAGTTTCTTTTGTTATTTCATCAAATTGAGAAGTACCCTTACTTAAATCGATATCCTCAGTTTTATATGTTTTTAATATATAGTCGTTTACCTTAGATTGAATTACGGTTACAAAATCAGTTTCCATTTCTTCATCTTTATCTAATTCTATATCCATTGAAAATATTATATCTGTCAGTGATGAGTATGGGATATATTGAGGCTCAATACTTTGACAAATGTTTTGTAATTTATCTACATCAAAATTTTCTCCACTATAATCACTAGGTCTTTCTGTATATTCTCTATACTCCGAATTAAATATCATATCAATTTCTTGTTTACTTTTATTAAAATCTATTTTCCATTCATCTTTTAAATCTTTTACAGATACTAGCTTACTGTTTGACATTAAAAGCTTCCTCTATATTCTCAAAGTTATAACTTGGTCTTTTGTTATTATATTTTATTTCATCTTCTTGTTCTCTCCAAAATTGGTGATTATGGCTAATTTTCACTAGCTTAAATGGATCCACATCTATTAAAAGATCTATTATTTCATTCACTTCTCCAGAATTTAATTTCATCGAATTTACACCCAACTCTTCAATAGGTCTATTTTTGTATTTTTTATATTTTTCATAGACATCAGGGACAACTGGTCCATACAACCAAGCTTCCATTTTATCGTTATTAAACATCTCTTCTGCTAACTCTCTATTATTTTCAAGCATAAACCCTAAAGTAAAATACATGATTTTTTGTAATTGTAAATTTGTAATAGGAGTGTCTATAACGTTTGCTCTATGCAGAATATGGTCCGCTAATTCTCTCATTATCATCAACCTCCCCTAGTGTATCTCTTGATATATTAAAAAAGACAGTACATTATGTACCGTCATAGTTGTCAATCAACTCTCTCATTTATTATATACCTTTTTATATTATTCGTAAACTTTACATCTAGGCAAGAATTACGTACATTCAAGCAATTTTGAACTATTTAAATTCATGTCATATTATAATTTCAAAAAAATTATAATAAATAGAAATGGAGTAATACAATGGAAAACTATAATTTAAAAAGTATTGATAGAAGTTTAAATACAATTGCTAGCCACTATGCATACAAAGATAAACAAAAAGAATCAACTATTAATAATATTTGGAGTTTGTTAAACTCTTCAAGAATCATAGAGATATTTCACTTCTTGTCTTTGATTGCTATTTTTAAGTTTATATTATTATTTTTACATATCATTAAAAGTAACCACTTTCAATTACCTATATTCAAAGAAATAGGCTCGTGGAAATGGTTGAATTTATTGAATATCTCTTTATACCCTATATATGAATTTCTCGTATATTTCTTTGTTTTTCTTTTTATAATAACAGCGATCAATGTAACTACTAGACATACTTCGTTTACCTTAGGTGCAATTGGTGATATTGCTGAAAAATATTTTGTAATTGTTTTCAATATCATCGGTATTATTTTCATGGCAAACTATATTTTCCAATTTAACCATGAACTATCATTGTCCTTAAAGCATACAGATTTACCAATGTTTTTCACTATTACTATGCTCATCTTCTATTTTATATGCGTTCCAATTATGACATGGTCAGAATCAAAGCGCATAAATTCTCATTATAGGTAACAAACAAACCCACTCCCCCGTTCAGAGGAAGTGGGTTGTCATAATAAAATATTATGTTTAACTTTCTACTCACTTGATTTAGCTTTATTGATTTTGTAAATAGCAAATATGATTACAATCACTATGGTTATTAAATCAAATGAATGTATAAAGGCATCTCCAAATGCTTTATCTTGCCAAAAATAACGGATATTAAATAATAAAATAGATTGTATAAAAACCGCGATAAATGCACCTATAGTCCATTTATTAAATAAAAAGCAATAACCAATAAATAGAAGTGTTAAAATTGTTATTATTAGCATCACGACATTTGGTATATACATATTTAATTCTCCTTATTTCTCTTATTTAAGTACTTGTAAGAAGCGAATATAAAAACTCTCTTAAATATTCTTCACAAAACGCCGCTAATGTTATTACTGGTACCACTGCAAATATATAGATTTTAACTGTATTAGAAAGTGATTTTACAACTGATATTCTTTCACTACTATTCTTTTTAAATACCTCTTTTATTTTACTTCTAATTGATTTTTTTAGCTGAAATAATACACTTGCAAATATACAAAACCCTAAGATTTCTAATAAGGTATGTGGTATTATTGATAAAATAATAGATGTAGCTTTATAAATATCAATTTTTATTGCAATACCAATTACAATACCTGGTAATATTGAACTATATATTAAGTTAAATAAATATAAAAATTGTATAGGTATTAATGAAAGTATAAACATCTGCAACGGAACAACAAGGCCATTATTCACAATATACTTAAAAACACTACCTAAACCTGAAGATTCCTTAACAGATCCAGGTATACCGTTATCTATACTTTTAATGACTTCTTTCATGTTTATATTAATACTATATGTAATTGCAATTGTTAAAATCATAATACTAAGACTAAATAAAAGTATTTTTAGAGTTCTACTAATGAAACCTTTATCAATTTCTAACATAGACTACCTCCATATTTTATGTAGTTCATAATCAAATATACACTAACATATTTTTTGTTAAATTTATATTGTACATAAAACACCCACCAGATCTTGTACTGATGGGTGGACATTATTAACTAACTACCTTTTTTAAAATTTTCTTTGAATCCTTTTTTAATATCCTCAATCATGGAACTACTACCTACTAGGTTTGAAAATGTACTCATTACAAAAGTTATTATTTTTCCAATGATATCCATATAGCATTCTCCTTTACTATATAGATACCTTGTTTACAATAAAATAATCATACTCATAACATAATATAGCTTTAATCTTCCAACGGAACATCATCTATAATTTTAGTTCTATTAGGGTACTTCTTATCCATTTCCTCTTCTGCTTCATCATCCCACTCACCTACATTAATGATTACCGGTGTATCACCAGTGAGTTCATGCTTATCTGTAAATAGTGTATGGTATTTACCAAGTAGATCACGCGCTTTTAAACGGTCACTAATTTTAATCGGTACTTCCACCATCTCAACACTTTCGTTGTAAATGATATTGTATTTGCCTGTATCTGGATTCTTAACGTATTCACCACGTTTAGTGACTACCTCTTTCATTTCTGTTTCTTCCCCTACTGCTGCATTAGATAGTAGATGTAGAATCTCATTTGCAGAAAGCACGTTATCATCAATAACCTTACTTTTAACCTCATTCAGATAGTTTGCTACCTTTTCATTCTTAAGTAACCTATGGCCTTGTGTATGGGCACTCTGTGGACTGTAGCCTGCCTTGATAGCCGACTGCGTTAAGTTTAGAGTCTTTAGATATTCAGAAACAAATTTCTCTTGTCTTGGATTTAATTCGCTCAAATAATCACCTCTTCTTCAAACTTTGATTTCTTCGCCAGTTGGCGTATAAAGTTCGTGATAAAATGGTGTATTTCCTGCCGATTTTCCGTTGTGTATCATTTGCTTTTGAACATTGTATTCATCAGCCAAACGATTAATCTGTCTATCAGCATAATTAATTGAATTATCATATTGCGCTCTTAAATCAAGCACCTTACTTTTGGCTTCGCGATATTCATTTCGAATGTTCAATAAAGTATTTGCTTCTTCTTCGTATTTCTCTTGATACTCAAGCTCCAATAATTGTGCATGTTTAGCTATTTTTTTAGATTGTACTTGAATTACTTCGGGTAACGTATCAATCATAACTGCAAACCGTCTTGATTTACGTTGTATTTCATCTTCTAATTGTTGCAGATCTTCTTGTAATTCCTCTGATTTTTCAATCTCATTATTAATAACAAAATCTTTATACTTATTCTTTAATTGCTGCAATGCTTCTTCTTGCTCACCTAATTCTCTTGATAAAGCTTTAATACTTTGTTCATAATCCAATACATATTGAATAGCTTTTTGTATTGCTTCATTATTTTTCATGAATTATCCTCCCTAATACTGAAACAGCTCTCTGTTTTGAGCTATTTGGTTTGTTCTTTCACTATCATCTTTTATGTTCATGATTTTCTCACGCTTTTCATTACGTTCAATATCAGTTAAATGATCATTCGGATTCTGTTTCTTTTGCTCTTCAATTTCTGCTTGCTTCTTTTCTGTAAATTTATTTAATCGGTATTGCTGTATATCGGTAAGTTCCAGTTCATCTACCATTTCATTTAAATGTTCATTAGATAAGTAATTTGTGTTCAATTCTACCTCGCCCCTCTTCTTTAATTTGTTTAGCGTGCGCTTCATTACTTTCACGCCGTTCGACTTCTCTTAGTTCATTTCTTTTTGTACGATCATCTATTACTATTTCATATAATTCCGACTTTAATCTATCTATAATGTCTGGTATATAAGTAGCATTAGATTTCATGTATCGCTTAATATCATTCTGTTCATTAATGGTGTACTTACCTATCACCTTATAAAAGGCTTTTAGGTCTCTTTGACTCTTACGCACAAACTTATCAAGCTTCTGCTTTTGTTCCATTATCTCTATTGCTAAAGTCTCTAGTGGAAAAGCTTCATAATAGATTTGATGTAGGTATTCATCACTAGCTAAGTGAGGATAAGTACGGTCATACATCGCTTCTATATCTTCTTCTGCGCCACTTATCTTTTCTGAGATGTAGTAAGGATTAAACCTTGTAAGTAATTCATAATCACTAACTTCTTTCTTTATTTCATATGTCACTGGTGGCTCATATGTGCCATATACAAGCTCTGGTTGATTATCAATAATAATACTCACCTACTATACCTCTAGTTTCTTAATAGCTTCTAAACGCTTTAAATTGCCTTCTACAATGCTATATATTGTATTGTATGCCAACACTTTATCTTCTGGTGTTTCAATAATAAAATATCCACGCTTATCTTTTGTTCTAGCACTACCAATCGGATAGCCGTAACGTATACTTAAATCACTGGTAATACTATGCAACCATCTATAATTATGATTATTTATTTCATATCCTAATTGTCTTAGAATCTTATCTCTGGTAATATACTTAATCGGTGCATTTATTATCACATTGAGAACTTGGCGGTGATCATCTGGTAATTCCTGCACCTTTTCTTTTTCCATTATTTTATTCATCATTTCACCTCGATTCATTTTACTTTATACAGTAATTATACCATTTTTACACGTTTATAACAAACTAACGTTCGCTATTTTGTAGTGTTTTAAGACTATTAATCATTCTTTAAATAACTGTCAACAAAGACTTCAAACAGTATATTCATACATAATCACACTATTCCATTAATAGAACTAATGTTCGTTTTTAGAATATGTAATTGATATTTTATTATCTAATTCATAATGATATAATCATTGTCAAAACGCTATTATAATTGGTGGTTCCTCATGAAAAAATATCTATTCATTATCACTGTAATTCTTGCCATAATATTAGGTTTATACATATATATCGGTGCAACATTCAACATCTATTCATTACATTTATCCCCTCAAATATTAATTGGAATCTTTTTAATATTTGCAGGAATTGTTCAATTACTAGGTGGTCCAAAACCATATTTAGCTTATTTATTTATACTCGCTGGAACTGTTTTACTAATTTTAAATTAACAAGTCAAAGGAGAATTACTATGAGCTTACCTGTTGCGATAATATTAGGAATTATTTTTGTACCAGTCTACACATATATAGGTATGCAAATAACATTCAAATATCATAATTACAGAAGAAAGCACTATAATATAAAGCCTATGTCTAATATTCGTATTTATACTGAAGCATTCTTCCTTGTAATAGCTGGTATCGCATTTGTAGCAACACTCATATATATAGCATATTTTAGCTGAGTTAGCTTAAAACCACCTTGCTGATCTAACTATCTCTCTATCTTCCCAACGTTCCGGGAAGATTCTTTGAAAATGAGCTAATATAAAAAGCTAGGGAAGGAACGATTCGTTCCCCCAGATCATGACGTCGTATTTCACGCCCCCCTTTATATGCTTGATATAAGCATTTATAATCGTTATTTAAAAAATATATAACCCACACAAATCATAGCTACTAGCATTTTCTGGCAAAAAGGGAGCACCTAAATAGGTACCCCTTACGTGAGAATTTTACAAATACTTACGTAATACATTCACTTACCGGTTTGTGAAATTAACCTTAAATTATCTTTTCAGTCTATAATCCTCACCATACATTTTTATAGTTGTTGTATTTTTCATCATTCTTGAGAATATTTTTGAAAGGTCTTTATCTCCAGCTAGTTCTTGTTCAGTGTTATTTGTAGTAAAAATATTGTTTTGTCCAGTTCTTAAATTAAGCACATCGAACATTTTTGATTTCCCATAATTTGTGAGAGAAGTTCCATAATCATCAAGAACTAAGAAATCAACACTTTTAATAATTCTATCTAGTTCTTTTTCAGTCATCTCAGAATTTTTATTATAAGTATCTCTGTAGGTAGATACTAATTGAGCAACATCAGCGAATAATACAGTGTATCCTTGCGCTTTTAATTCATACAGGGCTGACATAGCCAAGTGTGATTTCCCTATCCCAAATGACCCCTGTAAAAGCAATGAGCGCTTATTTTCTTTTTCCATTGAAAATTTAGAAACATATCTTTGAACGATTTCTTTTGTTCTAGTTAAATTTTCATTTGGTGGAATATAATTATCAAACGTAGCATTTTTCAAATCCTCATTTAACATTGAATGATTAAAAATACTATTAATCTTTCCACGTTTAATCTTATCCTTATACTTACTAGTATTATTTTTAGCTAATTCAATCATTTCGCAATCACAACCTATACGCACTTCACTACCATTGCTAAACTTCACATAATCATATAGATTGCCACAACGTTCACATCTTAAATCATTTTCTTGTTCTTCAATGCTATATTTCAATTTAGACTTCATATCTTTTAGTTTAGGATTCATCCCCATATCATCCATACTTTTCATAATAGCCCTCCATTATCAAATGCATTCAAGTATTGTTGTCTTTCTGGTGAATTAAGCCAATCATCATTTTCATTACTTGAATTAGTTTTTTCTCGTTTATTCTTTCTAGCTTGTACATCTTCTATTGATTTTATATTGTCGTTATACCAAGATTTCAGAATCGCATTCGTATAACTCCAATTTGTTACATTTTGATTCACTGCTTCTTTTAGTGCTTCAATAACAATCTCTTCACCATTTTCACCAAAATCATTTATCCAATCTTTTATTTGATCTATAATTATAGGCCTCATAATTCCAAAACCATTTTTCTGATAGAAATCATATACGTTGGATTGTTGTGGTTGGTTACTACTGTCATTTTTAGTATTATCATTATAAGTTAAATCATTATTAGTTCTATTATTATTAGTAGTGTGCCCTTTTCGGTTTTCCGTTTCTCCGTTTACCGACAAACCATTTTCCGTACTTCCGTTTTCCGCCAAAGGCATTTCGGTTGGAATCTCATACACTTGGTATTCATATCCTTTAAAAGTTCCATTTTCACTTCTTTTTAAAGTGCGTTTTATATATCCAATACTTATTAGTTCATTTACTGCTGAATTTACCGACTTAACACCATCTTTCATATGCTTTTGTACTTCACTTGTATAAATTTGCCAATCATTTGGTCGACTTAATAAATATAGTAAAATTCCTTTTGATCTGGCTGATAATTTATTGTCATATATAAAATCTTTATGAACTGTTACAAAATTTCCAGATTCCTTATGAACTCTGAATGTTGCCATCTATTCACCCCGATTCTTTTAAATTCATTTACAAATCATCACTATCAAACACGCTTGTTTTTTGATATAATGAATCTGTAATTAATTTCTAAAATTTGTTATTTTGTGCACTATCTGGTAAGTTTGGTCGCTGTTCAGATAGTGCTTTTTCTATGCGCTCATTTATTTCTTCAACTGTGTAACTGAGTTCATCCAATAAAAATTTCAATGTAGATGAAACAATATAATTAAAATCTTGAAATTCCCTAGCATGATTGGCTAATGAATATTCTTTACCTCTTTCAAAAGTCCTTACTGCTTCCTCATCATAAGTTTGACGGTCGCACACCATATTCAGTACTGCTTGTAATTTCCTCTCGAAATTTCCACTATTTAAATCTTCTTTGATAATTTTTAATTCTTGCATGTTATATCCCCTACTTTCTTAACATCATATTTTCTTTGAAATCTAATACATTACCTGTGGCCATACTATGTCCTAACATTAAATCTAATTGCTTTGATAACTTACGTTGTTCTTTGATGTGACCCTTCATCTTATCGATTAGCTTATTTTCAACTAATTGCAAAGCTGCACTATCTTTCATAACGTCATTGAACATTTCTCTGACTTCCTCTAACATTTCTAAATTATCTGCATTGGCTTGTATATGTCCTACGACTTCCCATTGCTTCTGGTATAAATCAAATAATTTTTTGTTATCCATTTAACTATTTCCTTTACTTATAAAATATTTGATATTCCTTATGCTCATCTTGAATAACATCAATCAACTTTTCGATTTGCTGCTTAGCTAAATACAAATCATTCAATCCATCTTCTCTTGCGAATTTGCTTAAATTACTTAAATTTGAATCTACAACTAATCCTTGAACTGTTTTACCAATATCTTCCATAGATTCCATACATGTAAAATCCATAGCCATATCTCTAATAACATCCTTATCTTGACTACTAATTAACCTCTTACCTACTAATTCAGCAATTATAATTGCTTGATCTCTATCAAATCTTTTTAGCCTTTTCATACCTTTATTTCCCTTACGATCTGCATATAGTTTATACATTAGTTCCTTGTAATCTTCTTTAGTAATATTTGTCATTTTATTCAACCTCCATGTTTGTAAATTTAATTCCGTATGCTATTGCGACAATAAATACTGAAAATGCTACGAAAATATCTGCTACTAAACCAATTAATACAGTTAATATTGATAGAATTGAAATGTACATTAGGTATTTCATATTTTTTCTTCCTCTCACGCTTGCGGGCGTTTATTGTTTTAATTTTTCTAATACCTCATCAATATCCTTGCGATCGTAATACCATGACTTACCTTGTCTACGTTTACGAAGTCCTGCAATTTCCCAATTAGTAATATCTGCATGTGTACATCGGTACTCTTTCATAACCTCATTTTGTCTTAGCCAACGTTTTTGTGACTGTCTGGCCTTTTCTATCGCTAACTTCTCAGCAAGACTTACAATGTCACTCACAAGTTGCTGGCTTGCTTCATTGCTTAGTAATTGATTCATTTAATTCACCACACTTCCTCAAAACTGAATAAATCTTCAATTTCAACTTCTAAAGTTTCAGCAATTTTTTTTGCTAATTTAGGGCTTGGGCTTTTTTTACCATTTAGTATTTGACTTAAATAAGAAACTCCTACACCGATTTTTTCTGCAAATGATGAAACGTTAAAGCCTTTAATAAACATCAACTTTTTTGCTTTTTTGTTATCAAGGTATACACTCATATTTTTCACCTCCATTAATATGCGAATGTTTTGTATACAATAAAATAGATAAACACTGTTTTTTTGCATATATTTCATTCGCTAATTACATACTACAATCATTCCTTATTTTTTGCAAATACTTTTTACAAAAAATTTTATTTCCATTGGATTTTTTTAAACAAAACGTTCATAATATATTTTAGAGGTGAGAAAATGATAATTTGCACATTAAAAAAATACATGGAATTATTCGAAGTCAATCAATCATATTTATCCGAAGAAACAGGTATTACAAGACCCACTTTGCTATCTTTGATAAAAAATGAAAATAAGAATATAAAATATGAAAATATAGATGCTCTTTGTAATTTTTTTGGTATAGAGTTGTCTGATTTACTTTTATATTCTCCAGTACCAATCAAACTCTTACTTAGTAAATGGAACAAACTAGAAACAAAGTTTTCACATGATGACGAGAAAGACGATTATTTTGTAGAAGATACGCATTTGTTAATGTATAACATCAACAATGTAAAATACATTTTTGAGAGTAAGCCAGATCAAGTGGTAATTAATCAACTTAAAGAAGGTGAAAACAACCAACCTTTATATATGATTTATAGTTGTTCTATAGAAAAAGAAGATTATGAAGATTTATTAAGAAGAGGATTTAATAAAGAGTTTTTTGATTATTATAATGATCTTAGGGATATTAAAAATAGTATTCTCACTAGCCTTAATAATAGATTTGATTCGAATCTAGAGGAACAAGATTTAACTGTTGAAATAATCTTTTCCATATCAAACGCTCCAGATATAGAAGAAATAAAAAATGACATTTCCTTTCTTCCAACAGATGATTTAAATCTATTAGAAAAGGAAATAAAAATTCTTTTAAATAAAGAAAATAGTTAATCATCGCACCATGAGGTAACCAATCCTTAATGGTGTGTCAATCCAATCTCACGCATGCGGGCAAAGAGGAAAGGATTGATTTTATGATTAAGAAATACAAGAAAAAAGACGGTACTAATGCCTATATGTTTGTAGCATATTTAGGCACTGATCCAGTAACTGGAAAACAAAAACGTACGACTAGAAGAGGTTTCAAATCTGAAAGAGAAGCAAAAATTGCAGAAGCTAAATTGCAAACAGAAGTACAACAAAATGGATTTCTGAATAATGAGATTACCACATTTAAAGAAGTTTACGAGTTGTGGTTAGAACAATATCAAAATACTGTAAGAGAAAGCACCTATCAGCGTGTACTCACACTATTTGAAACTGCAATACTAGAACACTTTAAAGATATTCCAGTTAAGAAAATTACTATACCTTACTGTCAAAAAGTTATTAACAAATGGAATAAGAAGTATAAGGATATGAAAGCGATTAGAATCTATACATCTAATGTACTTGAATATGCTGTGAATCTAAAAATCATTGCTGATAATCCATTCAGACATATAAAACAACCACGTAAGAATGAAGTTAAGCAAGATGATTCATACACATACTACTCTAGTGACGAATTACAGACGTTTTTGGGCTTTGTAGAAGACAAACCGATGTATCATGCCATTTTTAGAACATTGGCTTTTACGGGCTTTAGACGTGGTGAGTTGATGGCTTTAACTTGGGAAGATGTCGACTTTGACAAGAAAACAATAACTATAAACAAAACATGTGCTAGAGGTAAAGACTACAAATTAGTTATTCAAGCACCGAAAACTAAAGCATCATTTAGAACAATCAGTATTGATGATAAAACGTTAGATATATTAAAACATTGGAAAACGCAACAACGTATTGAATCATTAAAATTCGGTCACAACACCATGAATAAAAAGCAACATCTATTTACTGATGTTACTACTAACAAACTTTTATATCCTGAACACTGTAATAAAGTATTAAATGATATATGTAAAAATAATAATTTTAAGCGTATTAAGTTACATGGCTTCCGTCATGTTCATTGTTCACTTTTATTTGAAGCTGGTCTAACTATTCAAGAAGTGCAAGATAGATTAGGTCATGGTGATATAAAAACCACAATGGATATATACGCACATGTAACTGAAAAACAACGTGATAAAGTTGCTGATAAATTTGCTAATTACATTAATTTTTAGACAGAACGTATTCAAAACGTATTCAAGGCAAAATAAAAAGAGCTAGAAAGTGCATAATAGCAACGTTTCTAACTCTTTTTATATGCTTATATATTATTCCCACTCGATGGTACTTGGGGGCTTAGATGTAATATCATAGACAACACGGTTCACGTGGTCTACTTCATTAACGATTCTGCTTGAAATTTTTTGTAAGACTTCCCAATCAATACGCGCAAAGTCACTTGTCATACCATCAATGGATGTCACTGCGCGAATACCAACAGTATGATCATACGTCCGGTAGTCTCCCATGACACCTACGGATTGAATACCAGGTAACACTGTGAAGTATTGCCATATATCGCGTTCAAGACCTTCTTCACGAATGACTTGTCTTAAAATCGCATCTGATTCGCGTACGATTTCAAGTTTATCTTCTGTAATTTCACCTAGCACACGAATACCTAAACCTGGACCTGGGAAAGGCTGTCTCCATACTAAGTGTTCTGGAATACCTAATTCGATACCTAATTCACGTACCTCATCTTTGAATAATGTATTAATAGGTTCAATTAATTGGAATTCCATATCTTCAGGCAATCCGCCTACATTATGATGTGATTTAATCGTTTGTGCTGTTTTTGTACCTGATTCAATAACGTCTGTATACAATGTACCTTGCGCTAAGAAATCAACACCTTTTAGCTTAGATGCTTCATCATCAAAGACATAAACGAATTCATTACCAATGATTTTACGTTTTTGTTCCGGATCTGACACACCTTGCAATTTGTTCATAAAACGTTCTTGAGCATCGACACGAATGATGTTCATGTTGAAGCCCTCACCAAATTGTTCCATGACCATGTCGCCTTCACCTTTACGTAATAAACCATGGTCTACGAAAATACATGTTAATTGGTCACCAATCGCTTTGTGTAATAATACAGCAACAACAGATGAGTCTACACCACCACTCATTGCACATAGCACCTTGCGATCACCAACAAGTTCGCGGATTTTTTCAACTTCAATATCAATAAAGTTTTCCATTGACCATTCACCAGTACATTCACACACACGACGTACGAAGTTACGTAATAAATCGTTACCAAATTCAGTATGACGTACTTCAGGATGGAATTGAACACCATAAATACGGCGTGATTTATCTTCAATTGCTGCATAGTTTGTGCTTGGACTATCTGCAATCACTTCAAAACCTTCTGGGATTTCGATCACTTTATCTGAATGACTCATCCAAACATTTTGTTCTTCAGGAAGTCCGAAGAATAATTCATCCGTTTTCGCATTAATCACTGCTTTACCGTATTCTCTTTCATTGGCACGTTCAACTTTGCCGCCTAACAATTTAGTTGTTAATTGCATGCCATAACAAATACCTAGAATAGGAATACCTAAATTGTAAATTTCTGGGTCAATCGTAAAAGAGTTCTCTTCATATACTGAATTTGGTCCTCCTGAAAGGATAATCCCTTTCGGATTCATGCGTTTAATTTCTTCAATGCTGATTTCATGGTCGTGCAGTTCACTATACACACCCATTTCACGTATACGACGTGTAATTAATTGGTTATATTGGCTACCAAAATCTAAAACAAGTATGAGCTCTTGCTCTTTCGCCATTTCCATAACTTTAAATCTCCTTTTAACTTAGAATGAATAATTTGGTGATTCTTTAGTAATTTGCACATCATGTGGGTGACTTTCTGCTAATCCAGCAGGTCCCATGCGTGTGAATTGTGCTTCTTCTCTTAATGCTTCTAAGTTTCTTGAACCAGTGTAACCCATACCTGATCTCACACCGCCCATAAGTTGGTAAATCGTATCTTGTAATGGACCTTTATAAGCAATACGACCTTCAATACCTTCAGGCACGAATTTTTTAGGGGCTTTATCTTCTTGGAAGTAACGATCGTTAGAACCACTTTCCATTGCGCCTAATGAACCCATACCTCTGTATACTTTATATTGTCTACCTTGGAATACTTCTGTTGCGCCAGGGCTTTCTTCAGTACCTGCAAGTAAGCTTCCTAACATCACAGCGTGTCCACCAGCTGCCAATGCTTTGATGATGTCTCCTGAGAATTTAATACCACCATCAGCAATAATAGCTTTTCCATGTTTACGTGCTTCTGTTGCACAGTCATACACGGCTGTAATTTGTGGCACACCTACACCAGCAACAACTCGAGTCGTACAAATTGAGCCAGGTCCAATACCTACTTTGACAACATCTGCACCAGCTTCGTATAAAGCTTTAGTACCTGCAGCAGTCGCAACATTTCCGGCAACTAATGTCACTTGTGGGAATTTTTCTTTAATGTGTTTAACCTGTTCTAAAACACCTTTAGAATGTCCATGAGCTGTATCAATAACTAAGGCATCTACACCCGCTTCAACTAATTTTTCAGCGCGAATATCTGTATCTTTTGCAATACCAATCGCTGCACCAACTAGCAATCTGCCAAGTTTGTCTTTAGCAGAATTTGGGAATTCAAGTACTTTTTCAATGTCTTTGATTGTGATTAAACCTTCTAATTTACCATCTTTAACTAACGGTAATTTTTCTATTTTATGTTGCTGTAATAGTTCTTCAGCTTCATCTAAAGTAGTGCCAACAGGTGCTGTAATTAAGTTTTCTTTAGTCATAACATCTGAAATCTTAATAGAGAAATCTTCAATAAAACGTAAATCACGGTTTGTTAAAATACCGACTAATGTTCTGTCTTCTTCATTGTTAACAATAGGTACACCTGAAATACGATATTTGCCCATTAATGCTTCTGCTTCATACACACTTTCTTCTGGCGTTAAGAAGAATGGATTTGAAATAACACCATTTTCTGAGCGTTTAACTTTTTGAACTTCATCTGCTTGATCTTCAATATTCATATTTTTATGAATGACACCTAGGCCACCTTGTCTAGCCATTGAGATTGCCATTTTAGATTCAGTTACAGTATCCATACCTGCTGAAATAACAGGGATATTTAATTTAATACCTTCTGATAATTGAACGCTCAAGTCTACTTCTTTCGGCAATACATCTGATTCTGCTGGTAACAATAACACATCATCAAAAGTTAAAGATTCTTTTTCAAACTTATTTTCCCACATATGAATACAGCCTCCTAATATTTGTTTTATAGCTCCATTATTCCATAGTTTCTATGTTTTGTTGATTCTTAATGCCGTTAAAAAAGAAATTCAAAACAATTGCTGAAATCGCACCGAGTACAATACCATTTTGAGTTAACCATGCGAATTGGTCTCCTAAAGCTTGAAACGCTTGTGGTACTGCACTTATACCCGTTCCTAGTCCAACTGATACCGCGATTACCAATAAATTATTTTGATTTTTGAAATTAATATTACCTAATATACTAACACCATATGCCATAACCATGCCAAACATTGCTATCATTGCGCCACCTAATACTGGTAGTGGAATCATATTTGCTAAAGCACCTAATTTAGGGATACAACCACAAATAATGAGCAAGATAACCATGCCATAGATAACTTTGTTCTTTTTAGCACCAGATAATGATACTAAGCCTACATTTTGAGAATAAGCGGTATACGGGAATGCATTAAAAATAGATCCTAAGATAATCGCAATACCTTCAGCTGTATAACCTTTACGAAAATCTTTTCTTTCCAATTTCTTACCTGTAATTTCACTTAATGCATGATAAACACCTGTTGATTCTATCAGACTGACTAACGCAACAATAAAGAATACTAAAGTTGCGCCAAAATCAAAGCTGAATGTTGAAAATCTAAATGGTTGTGGTAACGAAAACCAATGTGCTTCACCAACTTGTTTCACATCAACAATGCCAAATATTGACGCTAATACAGTGCCTACAATTAAGCCAATCAATATGGCAATAGATTTCAAGAAACCCGTTGTAAAACGTTGCACAATTAATATGACTATTAATGTAATTACACCAAGTAAGATGTTTTTGGCATCACCAAAATTTTTAGCACCTTCTCCACCTGCTAAATAATTCATCGCTACTGGCATCAAATTGATACCTATAATTGTAACGACACTACCTGTTACAACTGGTGGAAAGAATTTAACTAAATATGAAAAGAATGGAGCAATGATGACAACCAATATACCTGATAAGAAAAGGGAACCATATAAATCACCGATGCCTTTGGTTTGCCCGATTAAAATCATCGGTGCAACGGCAGTAAATGTACAGCCTAAGACGATAGGCAATCCGGTGCCTGTGCCTTTCCAAACTTGTAAAAATGTGGCTACACCACACATGAAAATATCAACAGTGACTAAGAAGGCAATTTGTTCTGGAGTAAAATCTAAGCTTGTCCCTACAATAATTGGTACGAGTATGGCGCCTGCATACATCGCCAATAGATGTTGTAAACTTAAGATAAATGTCTTCATGATTGTTCCTCAACAAACGTCACTTTATTTCCACTTAGAGAAGCAACTTTACATAAAGACGATACTTTCAACCCTGCTGTTTCTAAACGCTCTCTGCCTGGTTGGAAGCTCTTTTCTACTACAATGCCTACGCCAACAGTTTCAGCATTGGCTTGTTGAACAATTTCATTTAATCCTAATGATGCATCACCATTAGCTAAAAAATCATCAACAATTAATACGCGATCATTTTCGTCTAAAAATTCATCTGAAACCACTACAGTACTCGTCGTATTTTTAGTGAATGAATGGATACTAGCTTGATATGTATTTTTCGTTAACGTGCTAGGCTTTGCCTTTTTAGCAAATAAGCATGGTACATCAAAATGCATTGCTGCCATGATTGCTGGTGCAATACCAGATGCTTCAATCGTTAATACTTTAGTAATCCCTTCATCTTTAAATTGATTATAAAACGTTAGTCCTACGTCGTGCATCAGCTTTGCGTCTATTTGATGATTTAAAAACCCATCTACCTTCAAAATCTTCTCATCAATGACGACACCGTCTGCCTCAACTTTCCGTTTTAACAAATCCACTCAAAAAACCTCCTCATTTTTTATACAAAAAAAATCCTAAACTAACTTAGTTTCAGGATCTATGAGTGAACGTGCAATACTATAAAGAACTGGTAGCCTTCAACATTCATTTCCCTAATTATGTAGAAATTGAAAACACAACAATTGTTTTAGAAGAATATATTAATCACTTCATTTTCCAAATCAAACTTTAAAACGATTGAAGTTGAATGCTTCGTATTGTATTGGTTACCCATAGTCATGTCGTTAATGGCAACATGGTAGAAACTTCTAGAGCCATATTCTCTAGATTATATGAGTTAGATAAATTATTAACTGATGATAGCAAATTTCAGCATGATTTTCAACACGAATATTATAAGTAAGCGCTTTAAAGAAGGAGATTTATTAATAATTAATTATGTTAGTAACCGCTTTCTTCACTTTGAAATCAAGATTGTCAGATACGCCACTTCATTATATAATAAATATATATTCGTTTTACCTAGTAGTTAATAGGGAAAGTATTAGATAAACAATAGAAATGTGGACGGAGGGACAGTTAATGGCTGATTTTACAATCGTACAAAGTAAAGACGAAATACTACCAACTATCCAGCAAAAATTGTCAGAAGGATATGTTGAATCTGAAATTTCAGTAATTAGTAAGACAAAACTTCATTTTGACGAATTACATGATTCTGAAGTAAACCTAACAGCAACGAGTGGCTCATTCAGTGACAAAATGGCTAAAATTTTAACTGGCGAAGACGGTGAAGAAACTGTTTTAGCTTATTATGATATTAGCGATGATGATAAAGAGCGTTATAAAAAAGAGATCCTTGATAATAACTATCTCGTGATTGCAACTAAAGATAACTCTTCTCATGAAGAAGTACAAGAAGCAAATGCTGCATATACAAATAGTGCTATTAAAGATAAGCATTACGCAGAAGAAACAGAAGGACCAAAATCCTAATCTACGCTCAAGTAAAGTGTGATTTATACTATTATTTTAATAAGATCACAAAATACTTTCATATAGCTACTTAACATTATAGACTACCTTTATAAGGAGCGAACGCAGGAAATCACTTTGTATTTTGTGGTTTCTGTCTCGCTCCTATTTTATTCCTTTTATAAATGACCCATAGAATATTTTTATAAATTATTTCCACTGATTTCCATTTATTTACTATGTTATAATAAACGCATTATTATTGGGGGGCATCTATTCATGGATTTTAAGACTATCAAATCAATTGATGATCCATTATTTAAAGCAGCATTAAAACTATATGATGGACAATTCGACATTGATTTATCTGAAGATGAACAAATATTTAAACAATCTTTAAAAAATGAACATACCAAAGATGACTATATCTTTTTAGTAGGCTTACAGTCAGATAAAGTTGTTAGCTTAGCAACTGCACACTATGAAGCGACGACAAATTCTGCATTTTTAATCTATTTAATTGCAAATGACCAACCGGATCACGATGATTTAATTACAAGTACTTTGACACGTATAGAAAAGGAAATTAATTATTTATCCAATCAATTGCATGAACACGATGTAAACTTTATTATGCTAGAGGTACCTAAAGAACCAGAACTTGTTTCAGAAGATGAGCAACAAGTGCTCAGTAACAGACGTGAGTTTTTATTTAGCCATGGTTTTGAAAGACAATATGATTTAGATTATCTAGCCCCAAATTTAGACGGATATTCAGAAGGATTACCTAAAGATTTGTTTATCAAATCTAATATAGAACTGACAAAAGACATATATGGGCCAAGTATTAAATCAAACTATATATTAAAGTATGTATTTGCGAACAGAATTTCTAGAAGTATTATTTACCCATTATTAGAAGAAATGGATTTACGTAAATCATAGTGTACACCACTTGAAATCACTGTTAAAACAGTTTAGACTAACATAGAGGTAAGACTGACGTTTCACTAACCGAAGACAAACGTTCGTATACATAAAATCACTTATGAAAGGACTCATTTCTATGTTAACTAAAGAATTTGCACAACGTGTTGAACTAAGTGAAAAGCAAGTCCGTAAAATCGTTCAACATTTAGAAGAACGTGGTTATCAACTTAGTAAAACCGAATACCGTGGCCGCGAAGCCACAGATTTCCAAGAAGAGGATATTGAACTCTTCCAAGATATTGCTGAAAAAGTGAAGCAGACAAATAGCTATGATTTAGCCTTCGAAGAACTTGAAAAGGAAAAAGATTTTCTACAGGTATTAGTCAAAGAGGATGACAACAACCTACCTTCAGATCAAAATGTGTCTTTACTCGTAGAAGATTTACGTACCGAAATTCAAAATATGCGTGACGAACGCCAAATGCTCGGACAAATGATTAATCAAGTGCACCAACAACAGCAAGAATTGCATAAAATGCAAGATCAAATTACATCTAAACTAGAAGAAAATACAGAATCACTGAAAGCAATTCAATCATCTACAGATGAAATTAAATCTACACAAAGTGTCATTCAGGATTCCCAAAAAGAACAAACAGAACTTGTGAAGTCTAATGTCGAATCTGAACGCGTGGATACAAATCAAAGTTCAATTAATAATGAAGCGAATGCATTCACTGAAAATACAACTGAGCAAGCAAATACGAAAGCAACACCTGAAAAAGCGACTGACACAACAGATGCTCATACAAATACAGTTTCTGAAAATGTAACAACACAAACTGCCGATGAAGAAATCACACAAATTAGCGAACAACCTTCGACACAAACAGCAAATTCAGAAACTAAAAAGCAAGCTGCCGAAGTAAATTCAGCCGATAAAACAGATGACCAAATTGAACAAGATACACATAAAGAAACTTCTGAAGCTGAACAACAAACAGATCATAACAAAGAAACCGCATCAGCATCGTCTACTACAAATGAGTCAGACGCACAACAAGCAAACACGTCTCAAGAAACAACGTCATACGCTTCACCACTTGCTAAAGAAGAGCGCAAAGAAGAACGTAAAGGATTTTTCGCACGCCTCTTTAATTTATAAGTTAAAGATGATACCAAAGTCAAAAAGTCTTTGGTTAAAAAAACGTCAATTTCTATTGAAATCATATAGAAATTGACGTTTTTTGTTTTGCATAAAATTTCACAGTTTGTGATATAGCTATTATTCAAAAATTACAGCGCTATTTTAATTTTACTAAGGTCGCTTTGAACTATAATATTACTCGAATCGAAATTCATATTAAAATATCTACCAGCTTTCTAAATCAAAAATTGTGTTTACTTCATTATCTTCTTTTAATGGATTATTTAGTTTCTAAATCAAAAATTTTCCTTAATTTCATCCTGATTGAATTTCTATCTAATTTAGCCACAAACGCCTTGACACCATATTCTGCCTAGATTTATAGCCCTTCCGATTCTGCTTCAAAAATAAAGTCATATAAATTTTATAATTTTTTTGAGTAATTGACTTGAATATTATTCGTTTTGCTACTATCCTTAGTATGCGTATCGGATTTAACAAAATAAATTAAATAAAAGAAAGTGTAGGTCTTGTTTTTATGTTATTAACAATTTTAAACATCATTATTTTTGCGGCCTTCCTTATCGTATTATATGTAATGGCAAGAAGACATGTTTCGTTTCCTAAACGTGTCTTTACAGCTTTAGGCATCGGGATTGTCTTTGGGATTGCTATTCATTTAATTTACGGTGTGGATTCAAAGGTCACTAAACAAACCACAGATTGGTTTAGTATAGTTGGAGATGGCTATATTTCATTCTTACAAATGATTGTTATACCTTTAATATTTATTTCAATCGTTTCCGCATTTACTAAAATTAATATTGGAGAAAAATTTGCTAAAATTGGCATCTATATCTTCATTTTCTTAATTGGGACTGTAGCAATTGCGGCAATTATCGGTATTATCTCAGCACTTGTCTTTGGCTTAGACGCATCTACGATTGATTTAGGTAGTGCCGAAAGCTCAAGAGGTAGTGAAATCGCAAGTCAAGCTAAGGATATGACAGCTAACACGCTACCACAACAAATCTTAGAATTATTACCAAGTAACCCATTCTTAGATTTCACTGGTCAGCGTACAACATCAACGATCGCTGTAGTGATCTTCGCTGCGTTTGTTGGCTTTGCCTTCTTACGTGTAATGCGTAAACAACCTGAAAGTGGTCACTTACTTAAACGTGGAATTGATGCCGTTTATAATATCGTAATGGCAATTGTAACGTTTGTATTACGTCTAACTCCATACGGTATTTTAGCTATCATGGCGAATACAATCGCTACAAGTGATTTTGGTGCAATATGGACATTAGGAAAATTTGTAATCGCATCTTACGCGGCATTAATTGTAATGTATATCATTCACTTACTCATTGTAACTGGTATGGGACTGAACCCTGTTACATTTGTTAAGAAAACATCTGAAGTATTGCTATTTGCATTTACTTCTCGTTCAAGTGCTGGTGCTTTACCACTCAATGTTCAAACTCAAAAAAATCGTTTAGGTGTGCCAGATGGTATTGCAAACTTCTCAGCTTCATTTGGTCTTTCTATTGGTCAAAACGGCTGTGCCGGCATTTATCCAGCAATGTTAGCAATCATGGTAGCACCGGCAGCTGGTGTCGAAGTTAATTTACAATTTATCTTATCTGTCATAGGCATTGTTGTGATTAGTTCATTTGGTGTAGCAGGTGTCGGTGGTGGCGCAACATTCGCGTCTATCATTGTATTATCTACATTAAATTTACCTGTTGCATTGGCGGGTGTACTGATTTCAGTAGAACCACTTATCGATATGGGTCGTACTGCATTAAACGTTAACGACTCTATGCTTGCTGGTACAGGTACAGCTAAATTGACAAACAACTTAGATACTGACACTTATCATTCGAAAGAATACGGGGAAATCACAAGTTCATAATAAAAGACACCACTCACTATGAACTTCAGATATTTTTTATAAATATAATTAAAGGTTGGAACGCTAGTCGTTCCAACCTCTTTTCATTTCTATACTTTTACTATATTATCAATTCAATTTTAATCATATTACTATTTTTGTCGTTTTATTGTTATCATCAGTTTTACGTAATTATAAATAAAGACAATAATCAAACTTAGCGATAATGATTTCAACAATAGGTTGACCCATGTACCGTTCGTAGTTAAGTAATACGTCACGATACTATTTATAACAAACACAATAAAAATAATCCCTAACTTCAGTAACATGTCTCCCACCTCTTTTAATTTAGTTTAGTGGGAAACATGTATTTTTTCAATTTAATTTTTCAATACCTTCAATGGATATATCTTTACTTTTTAAGATTCAACACTTGTTTGTCCAAATATTTTTTTCTTTATTGCTTCTCCAGTTGGCGTTCCAGCTAGACCTCCCAGTCCAGTTTCTCTCAACGATGCCGGCAAGTTACGTCCTACTCTATCCATCGCCTCTATCACTTCGTCTACTGGAATTCTACTTTTTATTCCAGCTAACGCTAAATCAGCTGAGATTAACCCATTGCCTGAACCAATAGCATTACGCATAACACAAGGTATTTCAACTAACCCTGCCACAGGGTCACAAACTAACCCTAATAAATTACTGATAGCTAATGCCATCGCATGACCACTTTCTTCAGGTGTTCCACCAAATATCTCAACTGCTGCAGCTGCTGCAATTGCTGAGGCTGATCCCACCTCTGCCTGACATCCACCAATAGCACCTGCCACACTTGCATTGTTTGCGATAATTTTGCCACATAGTGCTGCAGCAAATAAAAAATCAATCATCTGCGCTTCTGTTAAACCGTGTGTTTTTTCTAACTTGAATAATATGCCTGGTATTGTACCTGATGAACCAGCAGTTGGTGTTGCACAAATGATACCCATCGCAGCATTCACTTCATTTGTCGATATTGCACCTTTTAAAGCTTCTACCATATCATGTCCAGATAAAGCATTGTAATCTTCATTATATCGATCTAGTTTCACTGCATCATGTCCAGTATAACCTGTCACACTTTTTACACCATCTCCAGAAAGTCCTTTTTCTAACGCTTCTCTCATAACATCAAGATTTTATTTCATTAATGCACGAACTTCATCCCTTGAAATCCCTTTTAATTCCATCTCCTCATGAATCATCATTTCAGCAAATGTTGTGTTCTGTGCCACTGCATAATCTATAATTTCTCGCATTGAATGATACATATTGCCACTCCTCTAACAAATATATGAAAAATTTAATTCTTTATATTTCTCACGTAATTTACTTAAACTATCTACATCTAAAGCTTTATTTAAATGTAATGCCAATAAACATTTGTCATTATTAATTGTTTTAATTTCTTCATTAATATCTACTTCATACTCAATCAAGTCATTAATCAAATGGTTAATTAAAGAAATATTAGCTTCTCCATCTACAACCAAAATAGGCAATGCATGATGCATGAGGATACAAAGCCCATCCACGTGGATACTTTTAATTTTAATTGTACCTCCACCAATTGAAATACCATTAATTTCTACACGTCTTCCATTACCATCTAATTTAATTAATGCACAGTTCGGATGTTCACCCAAGCTAGCACTTGTTTCTTCTATAATTTCTATATCAATATTTTGTGCTTCCGCAAATGTGATAGCGTCTTTAATTCGCTCATCAAATGTGCTGAAACCCATTGACCCACCAATAATTGCTAAATCTGTTCCGTGACCCTTGTGCGTGGAGGCAAATGATTCATAATAATGAATCACAATCTTTTGAGGTTCAGACTGTAATACTGTTCGCGCAGCATTGCCTATTTTCACTGCACCTGCAGTGTGAGAACTAGATGGGCCCATCATAATAGGACCAATAACATCAAAAGCACTTTGATAATCTTGTTTTCTTGCCATTCTTCTCTCTCCTTAATTGGTCTGTTTTTTCATTTTAGGTAGATTGAAATTCAAGCTAGTCATATTAAATTTATTAATCATTTTTCCTATAACTAGACTTAATAAAATACTAGTAATTGATACCGTAATAATCGTAATCACAGATTTAATCGGGTCATTAAATCCAAACAATACAATAGCACCGGCAATTGGCGTCGCCATACCTGTCACATTGATTACTAATCCACTAAATGTGACGATACATGCGTTTACAACACCAATAAGTGCATTGGTACCATAGAGTTGCAAAGGATACTTCGCAATAATATCTATTTGGGTTAATGGTTCAACTGCAACAGCGAAAGCTTTGGAAGCGTTACCTATTTTTAATTGTTTAAACATAATGAAATTGACAAATGAGCTACCTGTACATGTCAGTGCACCAATCGCCATAGGCAAACCAGTTAGTCCTAATAAGCTTGTTAATACCATGGAACTAAGTGGTGTCATACCTGTAACAGGAATAATAAGACCTAAAATAATTGCTAATACATAAGGATTGTTGTCACCAACAGCTGTCACGGCACTACCAATTTGTTTTAATAAAGCGATAACACCTGGGCTCATAATACTTGCAAGAAGGAAAGAAACAGCAGGAGCAAATAAAATTACAGTTATTAAATCTAAGCCCTCTGGGACTTTTTTTTCTAAAAATTTAATAGCAAATGAAACCAAATAAGCAGCTAAAAAAGCGGGTAATAATTTAAAATCGTGAAGTACTAAACCAACGATTACAGCAAAAACTGGCGAGACACCTAATTTTAAACAAGTAAGAAAACCGACTGCTACACCACTTAAACTACCGGCTAAGTCACCAATTTCCTGCAAAAACTTAATGTCAAAGACGCCACCAATGGCATAACTTAAAAATGCTTGTGGTAAGAATGTTGCACAGGCAGCACCCGACAATGCTTGTAGCCCTTTCTTACCATAAGGTGCAAAATTTAAAAATAACGTCATAGCTAACAATACAATGAGTAGCGTTCCTACACCTAAAATAATATCCATTTCCTCAAACCTCTTTCTATTTTTCATTGATATCTATCATTTTTTTATTTCCAACCACATCATAAAACTTTGTGAAAACACTTACAATGGCAAAAAACAGACTTTTATGAAATATTTGTGAATAAATTCACAAAATAATGAATTTTATATAATATAATAATTTATTTGTTATATTGTTTGTTATATTAAGTTAATGAATTTGAGAAAGATAATAAGTTTTCACTAAAATAACCGTTCAATAGCTGCAATAATTTGAACAAATGACTGAATTGGTACTAATATCGTAACTAAGCACTATCATTGTGTAACGAACTCCTAAATGACATAAAACAAAAACCGTCAATTTCTATTATTATTGC
The DNA here is from genome assembly GCF_025558845.1 of Staphylococcus ureilyticus. Taxonomy (NCBI): domain Bacteria; kingdom Bacillati; phylum Bacillota; class Bacilli; order Caryophanales; family Staphylococcaceae; genus Staphylococcus; species Staphylococcus ureilyticus. Next base: position 2,534,623 of record NZ_CP094825.1, read on the forward strand.
AATAGAAATTGACGGTTCTTTTTTAGACCAAAGTATTTATTTTACAAGTACTTAACATATGGACATAAATTTAATGAAACAGTCGATTTAATTTTAAATTTTTCATTTTGATTGTTTTCCTTAACACTGACTGTCTTTGCTTCTATTTTGTTAACAGAAAATTGATCCTCACTTTTAAATATTTATTATCTTGGTTTAAATGGACCCCAAGTAATTTTTTGTTTACTATCTAACGGAATGTTATCAATTGTATTCGAAACATCATCAAACCATTTTAAAAATGCAGGATTTTTGTCTAAATGCGCTTCAGCACTATCTTCGCTAATATCATGTAAATACCACGCCTTACTTTCAAATTCATATTGAATCTGTGAATATGCGAGCCGAGTTAAATTAACACTATCATATAAGCAGTTCACATGCTTCACGAGATTAGGTGCTTGTGAAATTAAACTATTTGATATGGTTCTTTTATGGGTTTGATTATCTAAATCATTCCACATTCTTAACTGGCCATCCATTTGAAAGAATATATCTATCGTAGAATCGTTTTCGTTAAATGAAATAAGAATAAATATACGTTCTGCTGTGTGATCAACGGAATTAATTGCTCCAACAACTAACTTTTGGGCCAATTTCACCCAATAGGCTTGAGCTTCTTGAGGGGTTAGTTTACTGCTAGAAGTATAAATATATTGCTCTTTAGCTTTATGATTTCCATGCGTTTTCTTACCAAAAAATTTGTCAAACATGCTCAACATAACCAACCCCTTTCTATGATATGACCTTTCCATCATAAACGACACGCAGCAGAAGTTGTCAGTGAATTATTTTTTAATAAAACCTGATTTATTCAATTGTTCTAACATATCTAGTCTCTGCTTAGCACTCATAAAATTAGAAATTTGTTCTGACCACGTTTCAGTACGTTCGCCACTTGTACGGGATTCATAATATTTACTTACAGTTTCATCGTAATCTGCTAATGTTTTACGTTGCGTTTCTTTATCACTGTCATATTTATTGTGATGGAAGATATTTTCAAGTGGTAAACGTGGTTTAGGATCTCCATTTTCGTCATCTGCTGGTAAGCCTAATGCCATACCAAATAATGGGAAAGTATGCTTAGGTAAGTCTAAAATTTCACGCACACGTTCAACATCGTTTCTCAATGAGCCTAAATAAACCATGCCATAACCCATGTCCTCAGCTGCAGCAGCAATATTTTGTGCAACTAATGTCGCATCTATCGTACCGACCAACAAACCTTCTGCTGATTCAAATGATGTTGCCATATCTTTTTTAGTATTTTCATTAACGATTGCATGTCTGTAATAATCCATAACAAAGACAAATAAATAACCGTTTTCTACTACATAAGGTTGACCTGACACTTCTTTCAAGTCTTCTTTAACTTCAGGATCATCTATACCAATAATTGAATAAGCCTGTAAATAGCTTGACGTTGAAGCGCTTTGACCCGCTTCAATTAATTTTTTAATATGCTCCTCTGGAATAGGCTCTTGCTTAAAGTTTCTGACTGAATGGTGTTTTTTCAATAAGTTGTATACATAATCGGACATGTATTATCCGCTCCTCTTTTGTGTATGTGTCTATAGTATTTAAATGTTAACAAAGCTTACAGTGAATTGCTTGTTATTTGTTTACCCTTTTTTCACTCTTATTAAATGTTATCATCCTATTTAAATGTTGAATATTCCTAAAATATATAAACAAAATAAAACACGAATGTGATGCTTGTGTGCTTCAATTTAATAAATCATCTTGGCACATTATATATGTCAGAAATGGACACAAAAATACTTCTTAAATTTTTTCATATATTGCTATATAACCACAAGTATATTTTCCTTTTGTAATATCTCCTGTTTTAAAAATAATAATATTCAAAATTAATTCAAAATTGAAATGTTTTCCAAAACATAAATGTGGAATAATAATAACAAGGGGGTAATTCATTTGAGTAACAAAAAACAGGAACAATTAAAAAATGTAGAAAAAAACAATGACGATAAAGCAATGACGACGAATAATGGCGTTAAAGTAAGTGAAGATGAAAACACATTAACCGTTGGTGAACGTGGTCCTAGTTTATTAGAAGATTTCCATTTTAGAGAGAAAATTATGCACTTTGACCACGAGCGAATTCCTGAAAGAATCGTACATGCTCGCGGTTTTGGCGCTCACGGTGAATTTCAAGTTTACAAAGATTTATCTGAATACACTTCTGCAGACTTTTTAACACATCCTGAAAAGACTACCCCAGTGTTTGTCAGATTTTCAACTGTCCAAGGATCAAAAGGTTCTCCAGATACAGTAAGAGACGTGCGTGGTTTTGCTACAAAATTCTATACAGATGAAGGTATTTTTGATTTAGTAGGTAACGATATACCTGTTTTCTTTATACAGGACGCTATTAAATTTCCAGATTTAATTCACGCTGTTAAACCTGAACCACACAATGAAATGCCTCAAGGTGGGACTGCTCACGATACATTCTGGGACTTTTTCGCACAAAACCCAGAATCAACGCACACAACGGTTTGGGCTATGAGTGACAGAGGTATCCCTAAAAACTTTAGACAGATTGAAGGATTCGGCATCCATACCTTCCGCTTGGTTAATCGTGAGGGTCAATCCTATTTCGTAAAATTTCATTGGAAGCCAGTTCACGGTTTAGAATCATTGGTATGGGATGAGGCACAAATCTTATCCGGTAAAGATATTGACTTCCATCGCAAAGATTTATATGAAGCAATTGAAAAAGGAGACTACCCTGAGTGGGAATTAGGCCTTCAAGTGATTCGACCAGAACAAGAATTTGATTTTGATTTTGATATTTTAGATCCAACAAAAATATGGCCAGAAGATGAAGTTCCAGTTGAAATTGTTGGTAAAATGACGTTAAATCAAAATGTATCTAATGTTTTTGATGAAACGGAACAAGCAGCGTTCCATCCTGGTCATATCGTGCCTGGCATTGATTTCTCTAACGATCCTCTATTACAAGGACGTTTATTCTCATATACGGATACTCAAATATCAAGATTAGGTGGACCAAACTTTAATCAAATACCAATTAATCGACCAGTTAATGAAGTACACAATAACCAAAGAGATGCTATGCATCAAATGAATGTCCATAAAGGACAAACGGCATATCACAACAATGCATTAAACAACAACGATCCCCACACAACACCTAAAGAAGAAGGCGGCTACGAACATTATCAAGAAAAAGTTGAAGGACGTAAAATACAAAAACGTAGTGAAAGCTTTAAAGATTATTACAGCCAAGCTAAACTTTATTTGAATAGTTTAACAAAGCCTGAATTCAACCATACCGTAGATGGATTTTCATTTGAAATTGGTAAATGTAAATCAGCTATAGTTAAACAAAATGCAGTGAATCAACTAAACAAAGTTGATCGCGCATTGACAGAACGCGTCGCAGCAAACGTAGGCGTTGAAGTTCCAGAAGAAAATGAAGAAGTACAAACTGATGCCAAAGATAGTAAGTTAACAATGGAAAAATTCGATATACCATTACCTGGACATTCTGTAGCAGTACTTGTGAACGGTGAGATAAATGAGGAAACATTAAAATCATATGCCAAAACATTTGCCGACAACAAACTCAACTATGCTTTTGTAGGCAAACAACCTAAAGATATCACTAAAGATTTCGGCATAACTGAAACGTATGATACTGCACACCCTACCTTATTTGATAGTGTGTTTGTAATTTCAGATGGTACAGAATTATCACCGGATGCAGAGGCATTTGCAGAACTCACATACAAACACAACAAACCGCTAGTTGTTAATCAAGCCGCATCAGAAAAATTATCAAATGCAAAACTAGACTTGAACGCACCCGGTGTATATATTTCAGATGATGCTCAAACGATTATTCAAGCATTTGAACGCGCAAGATATTGGGACAGATAAGCATATAAAATTAAAATAATATATCCCTACAACGATATATTTAATGATACAAGCAGACGAGATAGAAATTTTCATTGTAATTTAATTTCTATCTCGTCTTTTTTATGTGAATATGGGTAAATACTTACTAAACATTTAAAGATTCAATTTACATCAAATCGATCTGATTTCATGCTATATTTATTTCAAAAACACCTTCAAATAGGTGTTTGCAACCTCGAGTTGCACACGAGGAAACGATTAAGTGCGTGACATTACATGGTGATACCGTTAATTTCAAATAAAAGGAGTGATAACTATGGAAATTGGACCACGTATCAAAGAACAACGCGAACTCAAAAATTGGTCGCAAGACGAACTTGCTGAAATATTAAATATTTCACGTCAAAGTATTTCAAAATGGGAACTGAATAAAGTCTATCCTAGTATTGATATGTTAATAAAAATGAGCGACCTATTCGACGTCTCATTAGATGAACTCATTAAAGGAGATAAAGCATTAAAAAAGACAATTATTGAAACCTATCAACAACCAGTTTCTAATCAGAAAGATCGTCCTATGAATGTTTGGGAATTTCTATCTAACTTTTGGTGGTTATTCTTCCCTGTAGCGTTTATTATTTGGTGGATGGTACAGTCGTTTGTTTGATTATAAAAATCAATTATTCATGAGTACTATGATCTAGGGTGTTAAATAACTTTTAGTTAAGTTAAATAAACTCGGAAGAGAAAGTGATAGACTTACTGCACTCTTCCGTTTTTTTACTTTCAAAATGGATACATAATGCTATAAAATTGTTATAATATATCCACAAATATATTAAATGAGGTGCTAATAATGGTTAACCATACGAAATTGTTTATAACATCAAATAAAGAAGTGGAGCTTAATTATCGCTTAGCTACTATCGTTACAGAAAACGAATTTCAAGATGCCATTATTAATTTAAACCAAAATAATAAACAATTTAAAACATACACACTTACAGCTTCATTGCCAGAACGTATGACTGTTAATGAAATCATTAAATTTTGGTGTAAATGGTATGAGACAGATATGACTAAAGAAACTGTTTTACATAAAGCAAGTCTCACTCCCTTTAGTCACAAGCGTATTAAAAAACTTAATGATTCTGAACTCAAACTTTTACATATTGCTAAGTTAATCATCGTGCCGGAAACAAAGTTTATTATTAAAGAACCTTTACAAAACACCTCAATTGAAACTAAACACATCATTATCAACTTGCTGGATGACTTAAGCAAATACAATTCTATCATTACGCTAACAAACCATACCGAAGAAGCACTTTTAATTAGCGAAAATTGCTATCGTCTTAACAAAAATACTTTTAAACCAATAGAAATATCTGGAAGTCAATCAGAAAATTCTGAAACACACACAGAAAGTATTCCACACTTAAATCGCCAACAAATTAGAAGACTAACGGTAAAAACAAATGAGAAAGTAATGTTTCTAGACCCAATAGATATAGATTATGTAGAAGGCCAAGACGGTAAGGTAGTCATCCACGTAGGCAATGAAACGTATCAACAAGACACAACACTCCAAAATATGGAAACACTGATTGTCCCTTATGGTTTTTATCGCTGCCATCGCTCTTATATAATTAATTTGCAAAAAGTTAGCGAAATTATTTCATGGTCTAAAAACAGTTATTCAATTCGACTTCTACATTCCAAAGATACATTAATACCATTATCACGACAAAAAGCGAAAGATATTGAACAATTTTTCAACATCAATTAATAACAATTCACAGATTTATAGTTACGTTTCACCTCCTTTTGACTGTGTAACATGCCTTTAAACGGTAAGCTGACACTAATAGTAAAAGGAGGTTTTCAAATGGAAAACATTATTGAAATGAAAAATGTAACAAAATCTTTTGATGATAAAATAGCAGTGAAAGATATGAATATCTCAGTGAAAAAAGGTGAAATATTTGGTTTCCTAGGGCCAAGTGGTTCTGGTAAAACCACTACTATTAAAATGCTCACTGGCACTTACAGTCAGTCTCAGGGAACACTAAATGTACTTGGTTATGGCACTTCTAGCATCGGATCACGAAATTTTATGAGTAAAATAGGCATTCTATCTGATCATAGCACTGCCTATGAACGACAAAGCATAGAAGATAATTTGAAATTATTTGCTAAACTCAACAATATTCCCATATCGAAAGTTGATGAAACCATACAATTTATAGGACTTAAAAACGATAAAAAAACAATATTCAAATATTTATCCGCAGGTATGAAGCAACGCGTTCTATTAGCAAAAGCATTGATTCATGAACCAGCTCTCCTATTTTTAGACGAACCAACCGCGTCCTTAGATCCATCGACAATTCAACATATACATAAAGGACTCAAAGATTTAAACTCACGTGGTACCACTATATTTTTAACCACACATAATATGGAAGAAGCTAATAATCTATGTCATCGCGTTGCTTTTATTGAATCAGGCACACTACTAGACCTAGACTCACCCGAAAATCTTAGATTCAAGCACTCAGAGCATACGATTAAAGTCATTCACAATAACAATCGTTCGAAGATATTGCCAATGACAAGTGAATCAGCACAATATATTTCAGACATGTTAGAGGCTGACGATTTAAAATATATTTCTTCAGATTTACCTACATTAGGAGAAGTATTCTTAAAAGTCACAGGAAAGGAGCTCATATAATATGAATATTACACGTTTATCTGCATTATTAGAAAAAGATTTCAAAGAAGCTATACGTAATCCATCAATCATTTTTATGCCAATCATCGTTCTAGCCCTTAGCTTTTTCTATAGATTTATTATGTCAGAATTAAGCGATTATGATTCCGCTATAACCTTAATGCAATTAATTATAATTAATATGGCATTTGTTGCAGTTGCAACTACACCGATTATTACAATGTTTGCTGAAGAAAATGAAAAAGGTACTTTAAAAGGATTGATTGAAACGCCCGCAACAAAGCTTGAAATATTATTATCAAAAGCTATTATTATGGCAATCCTTGCTATTATCACAACTATCATAAGTCTACTGCTTCTAGATAGCGCTATCAATTTTGAGATACAAACATATTTCGGGTTTGCAATACTGCTAATTTTTTATCTAACACTTGGTTTAACGTTAGGCCTTTTAGCTAATAGCACCGGAACAGCCACAACATATTCAATGATTCCTTTTTTTATATTTGCTATGACACCACTATTTGAAACTATGAAGGATGTTTTAAATTTAGGTTTCTTTGAAAAATTATTAAGCATTTTACCTATCGGTCTTATTTTAGAATTAGATACAAATCACCAACCATTTAATTTATTCTTTTTAATAATTTGGTTAATTGTATCTATACTTTCTTTAATATTTACTTATCATTACAAGTTCCAAAAGCGGTAAATAAGTTCACAAATTTGTGATAATTTTTTATAAGCCTATCATATCAAACTTTCAATGCCTTCCTTCTCAATTCTTATGTTTAGTTGAGAATAGGAAGGCTATTTATATAGTGTGAAAGAAAATACAAATAATGTATATGCTTTCATTTTCTTATGTAGCTTAACTAGTTTTATTGTCTTCTAACACAAATAGCGAGCACGATTTAAATCTATTGTGCTTTAAAGGTACTAATGTTGACGAAACAATAGCTACATGCAATAATAGTAATTGAAAGATTAGAATTATTATAATTAAGAAATTATAATAATCTGATTAATAATATTTAAATTAACACTAAGTTATTAAATAGGAGGATGTTTTACATGTCTTTAATCAACAAGGAAATTTTACCATTTACAGCTAATGCTTATGATCCAAAGAAAGATGAGTTTTTCGAAGTTTCTGATGAAAACTTAAAAGGTTCTTGGAGTGTAGTTTGCTTCTACCCAGCAGACTTCTCATTCGTATGCCCTACTGAATTAGAAGATTTACAAAATCAGTATGATAAATTACAAGAATTAGGTGTAAACGTATATTCAGTTTCAACGGATACACACTTTGTACACAAAGCTTGGCATGATCATTCTGAAGCAATTAATAAAATTCAATATACAATGATTGGCGATCCTTCACAAACAATCACTCGTAATTTTGACGTATTAGATGAAGAGGTTGGCCTAGCTCAACGTGGTACATTTATCGTTGATCCTGATGGTGTTGTTCAAGCAGCTGAAATTAATGCGGACGGTATTGGCCGTGATGCAAGTACATTAGTACACAAAATTAAAGCAGCACAATATGTACGTCAACACCCAGGTGAAGTTTGCCCAGCTAAATGGGAAGAAGGTTCAGAAACATTACAACCTGGTCTTGACTTAGTAGGTAAAATCTAAGGAGGCATTGATTTGAATGCTTAATGATCAGCTAAAATCACAATTACAACAATTACTTCAATTAATGGAGGGTGATGTTGTACTACGCGCAAGTCTTGGTTCAGATGATAAATCGAAAGAACTAAAAGAGTTGCTAGACGAAGTTGCAGCAGCATCATCTCATATCACAATTGAAGAGAAAGACCTAAAACGTACACCAAGCTTTACAGTAGATAAACCTGACGCAGACACAGGGATTACATTTGCTGGTTTACCTATGGGTCACGAATTTAATTCACTTGTATTAGCTTTATTACAAGTCAGTGGTCGCGCACCTAAAGAAGAGCAATCTGTCATAGATCAAATTAAAGCTTTAGATCGCCCACTCAATTTTGAAACTTATATCAGTTTAACGTGTCAAAAATGCCCGGATGTCGTTCAAGCATTGAACTTAATGAGTTTATTAAATCCAAATATCACTCATACAATGATTGACGGTGCTATTTTCAGAGAGGAATCTGAAGATATTATGGCAGTGCCAGCTATCTATTTAGATGGTGAAGAGTTTGGCAATGGACGCATGACTGTACAAGATATATTATCTGAACTAGGTAGTAAAGCAGACCCTTCAGAATTCAATGATAAAGATCCTTACGACGTGTTAATCGTTGGTGGTGGACCCGCAAGTGGTAGTGCCGCTATCTATACTGCACGTAAAGGATTACGCACTGGTATTGTTGCAGATCGCATTGGTGGTCAAGTCAACGATACTGCAACAATTGAAAACTTTATTACAGTTAAAGAAACGGATGGTCCTAAGTTCTCCTCTGCACTTGAAGATCATGTAAAGCAATATAATGTGGATACTATGACAGGTGTCAGAGCAAGTGATATTGAAAAAACAGACAATGGTATTATTGTCACTTTAGATAATGACGCTAAATTACAAAGTAAAACCGTGATTATTGCCACAGGTGCACGTTGGCGTAAGCTAGAAGTACCTGGTGAAGAAGCCCTTATCAATAAAGGGGTGGCATTCTGCCCGCACTGTGACGGACCTCTATTTGAAAATAAAAACGTTGCTGTTGTTGGTGGCGGTAACTCAGGTGTAGAAGCTGCAATAGACTTAGCAGGTATTGTAGAACATGTTACACTACTTGAGCGTAACGCTACCCTTAAAGCAGACGACGTATTACAAGAACGTTTAAGCTCTTTACCAAACGTTACAATTATCAAGAACGCACAAACAACTGAAGTTTTAGGTGAAGCTTCAGTGACGGGTCTTAAATATCAAGACAAATCAACTGGTGAAGACCACACTATAGAATTGGAAGGTATATTCGTACAAATCGGATTACTTCCAAATACAGAATGGTTAGATAACTATGTTGAGTTAAACCAAGCAAATGAAATAATCATTGATCGTACAAACGCTACAAGCATCCCAGGTATATTTGCTGCAGGCGATGTTACAGACGATCGTAATAAACAAATCATTATTTCAATGGGCGCTGGTGCAAATGCTGCATTAAATGCATTTGATTATATCATTCGACACTAATCACTTCCCTATTCAAATAGATGATAAAGGAGAACCAAATTTGGTTCTCCTTTTTTGTTGTTTTCATTTCTAAGGAAAAGCAGTCGTATATTGTCACACAATATGAAACGTTTTCGCTCAAAGTTTCAAACTTTGTTCAAAAGATTGTGCGTTTAAGTTTACGACATCTATATCAATCAATAGCTTGAAATGATAGTCTTAGGTTATAATTTCAAAAGCACATCCATTAATTTAAATTGGACTATTTTTAAAGGAGCAATACGTTTTATGAAAAAAAGTATACTTATAACATTCGTTCTCATGCTAACTGTCATACTCACAGCATGTGCTAATGAAGATTCAAATGATGATAAACAACACAGTGAAAGACATGCCCCTTCAAATGTCAAAAAAGTTACAGAAAGTAATATCTTTGCTTCTCATAAAAAAGGCGAAAATATAAGCGAAGATGAAATGAACAAAGCGATTAAAAAATATCTAGATGTTAATGCAGATATTCTCGACAATAAATATTTAATACAGTATAAATTAGATAAGCAAACCGGTACGGATACTAAAATCACAGACGCACAAGCCAAAAGATTATCTGATTTATCACACAATGCGATTAAAAACGATGTGCGATTTAAAAACTTTGTCAAAGACAATCATCTGCCTAAAGGTTATAAAGATGACGTGGATCGAATCATTAACTATTTCACTGCGTTAAACACCACGATTAAAGATGCTGATAAACAAATCGAAGAAGTAAATTATCAACCGCAAAACACGCTAAACGTTGTAGACGTATCAGCAGAACATGCAGGAAATGTAAACGGTAAACAACAAGAAAAAATCAAAAAGTTCCTTAAAGATAAAGGTATTAAAAGTGATGCAATAGATAAATAATGTATCATTCATGGTTATTCAATTACTTGAATTTGTGAACATTCTTTGAATAACTATTAAATTCATTTTCATTGATATCAAATGAAGTGCTATGCATTACAAAATGATGACAATACCAATTCCCAGCATTATAAAGCCTTTTAAGCGCTTACTTAAAGTTAAATGATTCATCTTGACTTATATTTGTAAAAAACATTACATGATTGTAAGGTTTTTTAATATAAAATGACTTTTTTTCTCGGAGATGTATTTGTTATCCTATGTTATAAGATTGAACACAGTAAACGTAGGAGCACAGCCGAAAACTTTATAGGGAGGTTTGCACTATGGTAATTACGATTTTACTAGGTGCCATGGCTGCTGTCTTCATAGCTTTTAATCTCTTTGAGAAAAAAGAAACTTATGGCGTAATTTCATATAAATCTATTGCTTTAAGCATTACTTACGTCATACTCGCAGTTATTGTTGGTAGTTTCTTAGACAATATCAACACTATATTCCAAGGATTTCACGATAGCTTAACAGCAGCAAAAAGATATTAACCTGAACTGAGCAAATAAACAGTTCAGGTTTTTTAATACGTCATTTTATCTAAGCTAAAGCTCAATTTCATAAGGTACACAATTATCAATTTGCTTATCTATAACAGATGCTTTATTTTCATAACCTAAGTATACGAAACAACATCTAATTACAACTTGATGAGCAATGATTACAACTGTATCTAAAGATGTATCTAGCTCTTGTTTAAAGAAAGTTTCTACACGTTTTAAAACATCTTCATAACTTTCTCCTTCTGGTGCTTTTTGAGTAAAGCTGTGCCTAAATGAACTGTTTGGACCGCCATTAAAATAAGTTTCAAATTGAGCATTTTGTTCAATTTCACTCACTTTTTCACCCTCAAACTGACCTAAAGAACGTTCTCTCAGTAATGTCGTTACACTAGCTGGAATATCTTTATCAAAAATTGCATTATATGTTTGTCTCGTTCTTGTTAAATCTGACAAATAAATATGATCAATTTTGACTTGATTAAAATGATGTTGTAATAATTGCGCGTCTCGAGCGCCTTTTTCAGTTAATGGAACGTCTAATTGGCCACAAAAATAGTGATTTCCTTCTTTTTTATCGTAATTGGATTTTGATTCACCATGGCGAATTAAGTATAGTTTCATATGTTTGTACTCCTTTGTATTTTTAAATAAGGTAACATTTTTGTTAGATGAAGTATAACTTCTATAATAAAATATTTATTTTTGTTACTTTAAATGTGAGGTGATAAAAATGAATGAACAACCTTTAAATTCAGATACGCAAGGTGGACGTGTCTTAGCTTCTGTAAGTTATTTCAGCATATTTTTTGCTCCAATCATATTACCTATCATCATTTGGATTTTTGCTGATAAACCAGCATCCACGCATGCTGCTAAATCGCTATTCTATCATGTCATCACATATTTAGGACCGATATTTATTATTATCGTTGCAAGTTTAGGTGGCATGATCGTCAATCAACAACATCATACAATTATGGTCATAATGATAATTTTAGGAATTATTTTAATCTTATTCACGATTTGGTATACAATTAAAAATATTTATCGTGGCGTCAAAGTATTAATTTCTGAAAGTGCTTATTTTAACCCCTAAGATAAATCATTTACTTTTGAATATTCGATAGACACAAAAACACACTAAAAAAACAGCTTGGGAAAATATTGTTTGAACTGCACCCTGTCAAGTAGACAGTGAAAAAAACAAAATGTTTATGGCTACCTTATATTTACGATATAAGGGTAGCCATTTTTAATGTTATTCTTTCTTGATTAAAAAATTCTATATATGAATTAATTGCTTTTATTGCTGTAGCCTTGTCTTTAAAAATCACTTTTTTTCTTCCTCTAAACAATTCACTTTTAATAGTTCCCCATACACCTTCCATAGGTCCATTATCTATGCAACATCCTGGTCGTGACATACTTTGTTTTATACCAAGTTGCTCTAACGTAACTTTAAATAATCTGCTTGTATATTGATATCCTCTGTCGCTATGCAAGAGTATACCTTCGGTATTCGGCACAAGTTTGACTGCTTTTTTGAGCGTATCTAATACAAATTTATTGTTATTTGAGGTACTTAATTTATGACTGATAATCTGTTTGCTGCCTAAGTCATAAATAGCACTTAAGTAAAGTTTTTTACCATTGCTGAGTTTGAATTCTGTAACGTCAGTTAACCATTTTTTATTTGGGATTTGTTCTTCAAATTTTCTATTTAATATATTATGTGCTGTAATTTCAGGTGTTGTTTTAATATATCGTTTTCTTTTAGGGCGGATAGTAGATTTTAGATTAAGTTGATTCATCAATCTATAGACACGTTTATGATTTACTTTTTGATGTAGTTTAAGTCTTAAATATATGTATATACGACGATATCCATATATGCCTTTGTATTTATTGTAGATATCAACGATATCTTTGATCAATTTTTGGTTTTCAATTTCTTTATTTGATGGTTTGCGATGTAACCATTTATAGTAACTTGAACGTGATATCTTTAATACTGAACATAACCAAGCTATCGGATAAAGGTTTTTAAATGCTTTTACCGTTTGGTATGATGCTTTTTGTCTGATGCCTGTTTCATCAACTTCCTTTCTATTTCTTCTTCCTTTTTTAAAACGTCATTTTCCATTTGAAGAAATTTATTTTTCTCTTTAAGTATCTTAATTTCAGCTTTTAATGCCTCTTCAGGTGTTAATACAGACTGGGGTTTCCCTTTTCCACGTCCATCTTTAAGCCCATCATACCCATGCAAGTTGTACTTTTTTACCCAGTTATATACTTGGCTATAATTGATGTTAAAATGATTTGCTGTTGTCTTATACGATTGACCATGATTCATATAATAATCAACGATTTCCACACGATCTTCAAATGTTAATGATTTATATTTCAATTGATACACCTCGGGTTTTGGAGAATATGTTTTTAATATTTTACCCGATAAATACTTTGAAATCCATTTGTTTACAGTTGAAGTAGTGGGGATATTATATTTAACTACTAAATCAGTTAAAGATAGGCCATCATTTATATATTCGTGCACAACTTTAAGCTTAAATTCATTTGAGTAGGTATTATTTCTCTGAATTGGTAAAAGCACCTTTATTCCATGCTTCTTAAATTTATAATAGTTAATCAATAATGTTCTAGGAGAACAATTTAAATTTAATTTTTGAATTACATTTTTCATACTATATCCTTCTTCATATAAGCTGAAAGCTTTTTGATAAGTTTCAGGTGATAATTTTCTATGAGTCATAAAAAAACTCCCTTCAAAGTTTACATTTTTAAGTGTCTACTTTGAAGGGAGCATATCATGTTTCCTCAAGCTGCTTTTTTTGTTAAATCTAGATTAACTACTTTTGCTAAATAATAAATTAAGCGACAGACCAATTAACACTGCACCTACCGTATAGTCAAAAATAGCTTTAATCTTTCTGTTTGCAAAAAGTAATTTAATGTATTGAAAAATATATACACAGAAAATAAACCATAATAAAATAACTGTCGTTACAATCGCGGATAACACCGCTATTTGTGTGGTAACGCCTTCGCCCGCACTTAAAAATTGCGGTAAGATACTTATGTAATAGAGTAATGCTTTTGGATTTAAAATGGTACTAAAGAAACCTTGCCTATATGAACTTAAATAGCTGATTTGTTGTGCTTTCATTTGTGTGATTGAAAAATTCATACTTTGACGTGCACTAATAATACTTTTGATACCTAAATATATAAGGTAACAAGCACCCAGTATTTTAATCACTAAAAACACGTAATACATATTTGCCAAAATAAAAATAATACCAAAGACCGCTAGTAGAGAATAAACAACATGGCCTGTCGTTATACCCAATGCTGCTATTGCACCATTACCTTTCCCAGAAGTGATTGAATTTTTCATCACGACGAAAAAATCAGGTCCTGGGACGATAATAATCATTAAAGTAATTGTTATAAATGCGGCTAATCCTTCCATTTTCTGCACCTCCACCTTAATTAGGTTATCAAGATGCACAAGGTATCGCAACACGCGAAACAAATCTTTTATAATTCTGTTATGGTGATGTTCAAATAATATATGAACGAAATCCAAAATTTGGTCAATGGTCAATCATTGAAAGCCGTGAAATGGAAAAATAATTTATGTGGTATAACTCAGTTAATTTTAACTTAATAATTTCAAACCAATAGTGCTACCCAATATAACTAGAATACAAATAATTCGTTTAATATCCGTTGACTCTTTGTAAAAAAGCATACCTAAAACTGCTCCGCCAACAGCACCAATGCCAGTCCATACAGCATATGCAGTGCTCATAGGCAACTGTTTCATAGCAATAGATAATGTTAAAAAACTAATTGCAAAGAAAGTTATCATCCAACCAAGCGATTTATATTTGCGACTATGCACATAAGCATTCAAAAATGTAATACCAAGCATTTCAAATATACCTGCACAAATCAGTAAAATCCAAGCCATTATGAATGCCCCCCTTCATTTGTCATCACTAATTTCAAACTAATTACACCAAGCAACAATGTCATTATTAAAATGATTTTCTCTGGGTTAAATGGTTGATCAAAGAATATAAAATCAGCTAGTGTAACGCCAGTTGTACCAAGTCCTACAAAGACTGCATAAGATGTCCCTACCGGTAATACTTTTGAAGCATCTATAAGTAAGTAAAAACTTAAAAATATAGCAATGACTGTCAATATCCACTCAAATACTGATGAAGCATGAGTTAAGCCAATAACCCATCCCACTTCAAAGAGTGCTGCAATCACAATTTTTAACCAATTCATAACAAAATCCTCCTTTAAGATTAAAAAAGCCTGGGAGATAGTATAGATGACTATCTCTCAGGCTTTTATCCTTCCGTGTCACATATTAATATGTGCCTTTCTCTCGGACCGAACCAACACCATCGTTGTGGAACCCTAGAAAGGTTTATTCAATTAGTGAAATCGTATCAAATTACACTTCGAACTTCAAGTTAAGATGATTCAGTTTATAATAAATTATATTAATTCTTATAAAGAAAGCGTTTTAAATTAATTTTTAAGTCAAAACTCTCTACATTTTATGAATTTTAATGTATAATAAGGATTATATTATAATAATTATAATGTAATGGTGTCGTCAATGAAACTTATTCTCAATTGAGTATTTTGATAAACGGACTAAAACGATTAATAAAAGTGAGGGATTATTATGAAATTATTAAATTACAAAATGCAAAATAATGAACTCGTTGCAACTGTATTATCTGACAAGAAGCAAGTATTCAAATATACGTTTGATGTAAATACACCTGAGTATGAAATTTTAGATGTACTTGAAGAAATCAACCATTACGTTGACAATGGTCATCATCCACTGGGTTGTTCTCTATTGAAAAATTATTCACATGAGGATGTGAGTCACAATATTTTATAATCTAGATTCTCAACCAAAAAGGTGAGTATAGCTGATAGACATTAATCAGTATACTCATCTTTTAATTTTTGATTTGCATATATGTCCATACCTGTTTTTAATTTCCGAAAACCTAATTTTTAATATAACCCTTCAACGCCATGCGTTGAAATTAAATGCACGCAAGACACCTGCCCCAATTGTTTAATCATTCTACATACAAGGTCATAACCTATACCGTGATTTTGTTAGGACTGATCCACGATAACATCATAAATAGCTGCGTTAAATACACCTTCTGATAAGGCTCTAGCTAATCCTATAGCACTACCATTATGCTTTGCCACCACGATATGTGTGCTAGCATTAAAAATTGTCTTAATCTTTTCCTTATTATGCCCCATCCAACCATTCGAGTGATATATTGTTATAAAATCTTCTAAATCATTTGAGTCAAATACATAAGTATCATCTATTTTCATCTCTATCACCCCCTCATCATTTATGTGGATTAATCTATTTTATAACTTACTATACCCTTACATTACATAATCATTTATAATATATTTAACTCATCTGTTAATGTCACATCACAGATATGATGTGCAAAGAAGGCGTTAATATAAGCAGTTAACAGGGTAAAGAGATAGTAAAGACGTTATTATTTTATCGATACAAGTAAGGAGGGACGCAAAATGTGGATTGTTTCAATATTACTCATTATCGTTGGTATTGTGTTGCTCATCATAAATAATCGTACACCTAAAAAAGAAGGTGTCGGCAAAAAACAAAGTTTAGTCAGCTTTGGTGTGGTCTGTTTAATCATCGGTATTTTCGGACTCATAGGTCAAATTATTAAATCAATTATATAAATCATCATATAAAAAAGAGCGGGGTCGTAATCCAGTTACACTAGATTACTTAACCCTGCTCTTTTTGATTAGAAACTTTTTAATATTTATTAAAAATATTTGCTTTACATATTGAATAAATCATTAAATGATTCAACCATTGTAGGATGTGTATAAATATTTTCTTTTAATACTTCATAAGATAAATGTTGGTCAATTGCTAATTTTACTAAATTAATAATTTCCTCAGATTGTAAGCCATATAAAGTAGCACCTAATATTTCACTTGTTTCTTTATTAACGACTGCTTTAAACAAACCTCTTGTATCATTGTTTATTTTATGACGCGGAATTGTGTTTACAGGTACTGCATTTTCTAAAATTTGATAACCTTGCGCTTTTGCTTCTTCTGCTGTTAAACCTACACGTGATAATGGTGGATCAATAAATACAGTGTATGGCACAGCACCGCGATTTTCGGTAGTACGTTTGCCATTACCAAACAATTGATCTTTTACAATTCTGAAGTCATCTAATGAAATATACGTGAATTGCATGCCACCTTTAACATCACCTAATGCATATATATTTGGCACGTTGGTTTGTAAGTTTTGATTTACCTTGATTTCTCCACGTTCACCAATTTCAACATCTGTATTTTCTAAACCTAAGTCTGTATTCGGTTTACGACCAGTAGCTAACAATACCGCATCCGCTTCATAGCTTCCTTGTGTTGTGTGTACTGTTGTGCCAGATGCATTATCTTCAAAACGCTCTGTATCCGCATTTAATACAAGATTAACACCTTTATTTTCAAGATCTTTTTTAACTTCTGCAACAATATCTTTATCTTCTTTAGGCATGATATCATCATGTTTCTCTAAAACAGTTACTTGTGTATCAAAGTTCGCAAACATAGAGGCAAATTCTAGTGCAATATAACCTCCACCCACAATAACTAAACGTTTAGGTTGTGTTGCCAATTCCATAATGCCAGTAGAATCATATAAATGCTTTGATGTTTCTACACCTTCGATGGATGGAATGATTGGTTGTGCACCTGTATTAATCACGATATCTTCTGCAGTAAGTGTTTCTTGTACTTCACCATTTTCATCTAATAATTCTACTTCATTATTAGACTTAAATGCTGCAGTAAAATCTAATACGTTGATATTATTATCATCTGCTAAATTATGATAATTCTTACTGTTTAGTGCATTTACTACATCGGATTTTCTAGAAAAAGCTTGTTCAAATGAACCGTGTGCTAAACCTTCATGCACAAGTGTTTTTGAAGGAATACAACCTATATTAATGCATGTACCACCATACATCTTTTGCGATTTTTCAACTACAGCTACACTTTTTCCTTGGCCAGACGCAAATTTTGCTAAAGTTTTACCACCTTTACCAAATCCAATTATTAATAAATCATACTTTTTCATAATAATCCTCCTTAATCGTTTCATTTAAAACGTCTTTAATCGTTACATTTTGATAATAATTAATTAATAGCTCTTCTTCTTTTTGATGAAACTTAAACATCGTGTTGCCAATTTCTCTTGAAACTTCACAGTCACTACCAGCATCTCCAGTAAATAAACGTCCTTCTGAGCGATCTTCTTTAAACATCACAAATAGTTCAGACAAGTTAACATTTGCTGTCATATCATTAGCCTGATACCCTCCAAATTTACCTCTAGAAGTAGCTAAATAATGGTGTTGATTTAACTTACGAGTTACCCTGCGTAATTGAGCCGGATTAATACAGATACGTTCCGCTAATTCATTGCTGCTAAAACGCTCATCATCATGTTTTAGCAAAAAAGTCAGTAAATGTACTGCTATATTGAATTCTAAATTCAAAGAAATCACCTTTTATCTTTAATTGAAACTTTTATAGTTACATTTAAACATATTAAACCATATCGTGCAAAATTTTTGTTTTGGTATTTGAAAAATATATAAAAAGGATTGAAAGCGTGATCAAAGTTAAACATTGCCCTGCTTTCAATCCTAGTTGGATAGTTACAATAATGCACCTCTTATTTTATTGCCATATTCTAAATATGATTTCAGACAACTAAGCATATATACCCAGCCTTCTTTTTGGCCTAATAAGCGTGCTACATCATTTTCTTCTATATCTTTTTCTGTAGTAGTTACAATTGTATGATTATCATCACCATCGAATTAAATTGTTACATGATTATCTCCCCACTTAAATTGAATCATTTCATTTTCAACCATATCTTCTATTAAAATATCGATTTCAGCATGATACTCTTCATATCGTAAGGTAATTGTTTTACCCTCTTCCCAACGTTCAGAACTTGAAGAAAACCAAAATCCTCCTATATAATCTGGATTGACAAAAGCTTCAAACACTTGATCACTAGATACATTGACTTGCATTTTAGTTACTATATCCAAAAAATTCACAACCTTTCTTCTAAAATTAATTATTTTGTAATCATTCAATCATAAAAACACATCACTATATCTTATTAAGGCATTCAGCGTGATTGACCGAACAGGAAAGACTAACCGCACATGTTAGCGTTGATCATAAATTCATAAACATGGTTATCATAAATGCTCGGTCAGTACATGTTTTATTCTCCATGCCGTCGTTATTACTTTTTCTAAAATATCCAAGCTATTTCATTTTCAATTTAATAATTCACTCTATATCTTTCATACCCTAATATGTAAATTTCATTACAATGTTATTAACATAATTGTAAATAACATATAATCTATGCAGCATTAATAAATTTGTTATACTTTACTAGTCAGTAAATACTTTTGATCAGGAGTTAACGATGAAAAATATTCTAAGCACTTACGTATATTATTTAGTCATGCTTGTTATTGTTGGCATCATACTAGTTAGTCTATATTTTACATACATATGGAACAATAACCAGTCACCCAATCAAGATAAATATCAAAATTTCGCTCAATTAAAATCAGATACAGTGAAACAGCGTGATTGGCAAAGAAATGTTAAAAAAACAAATAATAAAGATATACTTATTACTGCGATACATGGTGGCGGTATAGAACCGGGCACCTCCGAATTAGCTAAAATCATTTCTAAAAAAGGAGACTTTAATTTATATAGCTTTGAAGGCTTACTAAAATCAAGTAACAAACAATTGCATATTACATCTACCAATTTTGACGATCCTAAATTGAAAGAAATGACAAATCGTTCTCAAGAATCTATCTCAATACACGGATTTCAAGGTGATAAAGATATCGTTTATATCGGCGGCCAGGATAAAAAAATGGCGCAATCCATAAAAAAAGAATTAGAAAAAGAAGGATTTAATGTAGAAAAAAGTCCAAATAATATTAATGGCCGTTCTTCTAAAAATTTCATCAATGAAAATAACTCAGGTTCTGGTGTTCAACTGGAGATATCTACATCTATTAGAAAATCATTTTTCAAAAAAGACAATTTAAACAGAAAGACGAGAGAAAACACGAACAAATACCGAAATTCAATTTATGATTTCGCTGAAGCCGTCACTAAAGGCATTCGTTCACAAACTTAAAAATTAATTTTTTCAGTTTACTTCTATCAATTGACTTGCTTTTTTAATAATGAGTATAAAATACTCATTATTAAAATGCGAGGGACTTTAAAAATGAGACTATTAAACAAACCATTATATATGTATTTAATGTTGTTTTTATTCACCACAATCGTTGGCACCTTATTATTATATTTACCGATCACAGGTGTAAAACCTTTAGATTTTGTAGACGCATTTTTTATCTCTGCTAGTGCATTTACAGTTACTGGCCTAGCGACTATAGATATATCTAGTCAATTTAATTGGTTAGGCGATACTATTATTTTATTACTTATTCAAATTGGTGGGTTAGGAATAGTCACGGTAACACTTTTAACACTGATACTGATGCATCGAAAAATCAGTTTAAGAAACCGTTATTTGATTATGACAACCTGGAACATTGAAACACCTGGTGGCGTCATCAAATTGATTCTTCAATTCGTCGTTTATAGTATCCTTACAGAATTCATTGGAGCAATATGTATCGCACTATCATTTATTCCAAAATATGGCTTTGGTAAAGGGCTATTTTTAAGTGTGTTTACTTCAATTTCTGCTTTTAATAATGCTGGTTTTTCATTATTTAGTGATAATATGATGCGCACTGTTAATGACCCTATAATAACTATAATCGTTCCAGCTCTTATCATCATGGGTGGTATTGGACCGCTTGTCTTTTTAGACGTCGCTACAACAAGAAAGTTAAGTAAATTAACCGTACACTCAAAAATAGTATTAACGACATCTGTCATACTCATATTTATTGGTTGGGTTGTGTTTTACTTTTTAGAATATAACCATTCTATGATGCATTTATCATTTTTAGAAAAACTTGGCGCTTCATTCTTTCAGTCTGTTACGACACGAACTGCTGGTTTTAACAGTGTCGATATCGGACAAATCACACCACCTACTTCAATATTATTAATGCTTTTAATGTTTATTGGTGGCGCCCCTATCAGTGCTGCAGGTGGTATTAAAGTAACAAGTTTAGTCTTAACGTTATTATTTATAAAAAGTACATTAAAAAACGAACAACACTCTTCTATTTTCAAAAAATCTATACATGACCATACATTAAAAACTGCTGTGGCCATTACATTTTCTGCCGGGACATTTGTTATATTTATCTCATTTATTGTAAGTTATTTGAATTCGGCAATATCTTATTCTAAAGTATTATTTGAAGTGATTTCCGCTTTCGGCACCGTAGGGCTATCGATGAATTTCACGACATTATATGATAGCCCTACGAAAATAGTCATTGTACTCACAATGTTAATAGGTAAAATGGGTATACTTACATTTCTCCAATTATTTATTACTGAAAAAAAGCAAAAATTTTATTATGCTAAAGAAAATGTGCATCTATAAAAAATGAAAACAGACCAGAAATTAGTTTTTAATTTCTGGTCTGTTTCTATTTCACATAAATATTCGTTTCAGTACAATCTAACCAAACCCGTATCACACTATTTTACTCTTCTTAAAATTGTTGATGTTATTGCACAAATCATTGTCACTAATACCAAAATATTCATCATTATCATATGTGTACCAGTTATTTCGAATCCTAAACTAAAGTTACCAGATTGACTGTTGGTAAAACCATTAACAAATATGATCGCTAATACGCTTATCGCACATAAAATACCAATCACATCAAAAAAGAATTTAACATATGGATATTTAATACCTTTAGTTAACATGCGTCTCACCTCAACTAAATTTAAAGTTACGAACTATATATCGTATGCTAACGATTTCCTAATTACGATTACATGTAATGTATCACACTATACAAAATCATAAAATAGTTAGAATTGTTGATGCCATGATCAAATCACTTCAAAATTGTTCTTTACTTTATACCACAAAGCATCATTCATTAACCAATTGTATACTTTGAGCTAACTTTTTGATTTGTGCATTGTCTGTTGCATTAACTTCAACTGTTTCTACATCTTGCTCAACTGCATTTTTAGTGTCTTGATAAACATCCTCAGGGTTCGAAGATGTGCTTGTCTCCCATCTGTAAGGAATTTTTTTATAAATATTAATAGTTCCATCACCATTACTACTAGATGTTATTGAGCCACCCACTTTCATTGGCGCTTCTAATTTAACAACATCCTCAGGATACTTTGCGCTCTTTTCCGCATTTCCATTTACTGGTGACCCTTTTGGATATTTTTTGACATAAATATTTTTGACATCTTTAATCATACCTAGTTGATGCCAAACACGTGCGTATTCGATCTCTGAAGCACTTAAACCTGTTAAATAACTTGTACTATTATCGTCATTTTCCTTTTTTGAAACATTATCGTTTTTCTTTTTAACTTTTGAATCTGTATTCTTGTCATTTTCAGCCGTTGAATCTTGAGGTAACGACTGATCCTTTTTTGCTTCACTTTGTTCTGTAGATTGTCGTTCCTCACGCTGATCATTGTCTTCATCTTGTTTGTTTGTATTACTGCTTTGCTCAACATCATCACTATTTTTTTCGTTGTTACCACATGCTGTCAAAATCACTGATAAAAATAACAATGACAGTATTAAACTGATTTTTTTCATTATCTATACCCACCTATGATTTTATATTATTAAAGTAACACGAAACTATGACGTTCACAATTATATTTAAAAATCGTTTTTCAATGTATTAAAAAACGAGCATAGTCCATTAAGACTTGCTCGTTTATATGCAATACTTCTATTTTATTTTTAAAATTTGCCCTACTTTCAAACTATTAGAACTCAACTTGTTATCCTTTTTAATTTTATCTACAGTAGTACCTTGATTTTTAGCAACACTGTATAAAGTATCACCTTTTTTAACCGTATATGTCTTAACTAAATATAAAATTTGTCCTTTACTAATATTATCAGATTTTAAATGGTTCCATTTTTTTATGTTTGCTACACTCACTTTACTTCGTTTTGAAATATTATAAAGTGTGTCTCCCTCAACCACTTTATGTGAATCTCCAGTAATGGAATCACTTGGTGTGTTAGGATTTTTTAACTTTAGTACTTGTCCTACAGAAAGTGTGTTACTCGTTAATTTATTCCATTTCTTAATATTATCTATTGAAACGCCACTTCTTCTCGAAATACTATACAGCGTATCACCTTTTGATACTTTATAA
This sequence comes from Staphylococcus ureilyticus, assembly GCF_025558845.1. Taxonomy (NCBI): domain Bacteria; kingdom Bacillati; phylum Bacillota; class Bacilli; order Caryophanales; family Staphylococcaceae; genus Staphylococcus; species Staphylococcus ureilyticus. The sequence goes on from NZ_CP094825.1 coordinate 2,558,469, forward strand.
GTGTTACCAGTAATTGCTCCATCACTACTACCACCTGATAGAGATTTATAGTGTTTTTGTACTAAACTGTAAAACTGGTTCATATTATATCCCCATTGTCCGAAATAGCCAATCGGATCTGAATGGTCTGAACCACCCCAATATTGACTTACCGCATTGTGACTTATAATTGTGCCTGTCCCTTGATTATTGTCAGCAAGTGAAGGCTGTAGCCCATTGGCTTTCAACATTTTTGCTGTTAAATATGCTTGGTTATTAACAGATCTTGCGAACCCATCAAATGTGTTAGCTCTTGTTAATTCAATTTGATAAAAATATGGATTGGCATTAGCACCTGCGCCCCAAGCTAAATATTGACTTGGCGCAGTCTGCACAATTTTATCGCTACCCGCATACGCATGTACAAATGCACTATTATAATTGTTGTACATGTAATTTACCTCACCATCAATTGTACTGTTTGGATTGGCCGTTTCATGAATTACTACACCGATATATTTGCCAGATTTATAATTATACTTTGGTAAGTTATTCATTCTAGAATCTTGTACGATTTTAGCTGGCTTTATATTATTATTTGCTATGTATGTATTTACATCTTGATATGCTCGATTTGCTGAAAAACTTCTCATTTCAGTATTTTGACGTTCACCATCTTTATTATGTAACTTTAAATCTCCTGGTGTTAATGCATTTTTCAATTGTTGCGGACTCATTTTTTGAGCTTTTTCATAATCAATGGCTTTACTCGTATTTTCTTTATTTTGTGTATCATTTTTCTTTGTATCCTGAGTGCTTTTATTTTCTTGTGCTGCCATTGCAGTTTGTGACAATAATAAACTTGAAACCAACAACAATGAAACACTAAATCTAAACTTCATAACGACATCTCCTTGAATAAAATATTAATCCGTTTACTATTAAGTAGCAAAAAATTTCATTTACAAAACTTCTTTAATTCATTCTATATTAATATTGAATTAATTACAAAATGAAATATTATTTTATACTTCATATTAACGACATTTACCGTTTCTAAAACAAAATTAAAAGCCGTCGCTCACTTGAGCAACGACATTTTATTAAATATCTGTAAAAACACTAGATAGTATCGCAATCAAAGCCACCACTAACACAAGTATTAAAATGGAATCAATTTTTCTTTGATTACGTTGGTTCATAGGTTTTCTGAACTCTTTTAATGCTTTAAAACCTGCGATTAAAACAATAATTAAACAGACTAAATGAAATAACAAGGCAAACACAGCCATCACAATCACCCCAAGTCATATGAATAAGATTTTCAAACCGTATCACTACAAAAACCTAAAAATCTCTTATGAAAAGGTCATATTATTTATTTATCCATACCCTTTCTACTTATTAAACTAACGAGCACTTTTATTTTCTATTTAAAAATGTCAAAAACATTTGACATTTAAGCACATGTTTTTTATGTTGAAAATGAAAAATTTTCTACTCATGGAGGCATCATTATGAAATTATTCATCATTTTTATTGTTGTTTTATTATTTACAGTCAGCTGGACGATACTGTCTCATAAATTTTTACCTTCAGAGATATCTGACCAAGCTAATAATCAATATGACGAAAGGCAAAGTAAAATATTCACAGAAGTACTTGCTAGAACTTGCGTTTGGACAATACACGCCCTACTCTTAACATTTATATTGCGTATAATTAATGTATGGGACTTTAATCACAGCTTTTTTTCAACTTATCCAGAGCTATCCATCATTATCATTATTTTCATATTAACGATTATGAACTATTTTTACGTAAAACGTAAATATACATAACAGGAAGATAAAATGAAAAACAAAATCAAACATTATCGCAAGCAGAAGGCCATTTCCCAATTAAAACTTAGTCAAGCACTTGGCGTTTCTAGACAAACCATTAATGCGATTGAAAATAATAAATATGATCCATCATTATCTTTAGCATTTAAACTGGCATCAATGCTCGATACTACCGTTGATGATTTGTTTAGCTAATTAGCATTGATGCTAATACGTATCGCAAAATGTTTCCACTGACTTACCAAACGATTAAAATAACTTATCTAACATCATGTCCGGCACAATTTCTATAATACTTTATTTACTAGCTCTAAAATAGCATCGTTGGCTTTAAACATAATTATTTCAATATTAATTGATAAAAAGCTAAATCTAACCATCTGTCAAATTTATAACCGACACTTTTTATAGTTCCACATAATTCAAAACCATACTTTTCATGTAATTTAATGCTAGCAGTATTTGATGCGTCAATACCTGCAACAATTGTCTTATAATTTCTGTTTTTAATTTCTTCAATTAATTTAACTAAAAGTTGTGAAGCTACACCTTCATTTCTAGTTTCTGGGTCAACATAAATCGAATGTTCTACAGTATATTGATATGCTGGCCAATTTCTAAACGCACCATATGTTGCAAATCCAACAACTTGGCCATCTTTTAAATATACAAAAATGGGTTCAGCTTGCTCTAATTTTGTATGAAACCAAGTTTCTCTTTCTTCAATGGTTACTGGCTCATATGTATAAACTGCAGTCGTATTTAATATTGCATGATTATATATACTTAAAATCGATTGTAAATCTGATTGTCGTGCTTGTCGTATCATATCGTTTCACCTCTATTTCATTGTATATTCAAAGTATATCTACAGCAAATCTATGTCATAAAACATAACAAAAACACTCACCATAACCCTAAAGTTATCTAATGAGTGTTTTTCATAAAAATATTTATATATGCACAAGGCACAAATAGTATTATTTATTAATAAATTGTAATTCATAAAGTTCTTTTTCATCATACGTATTAAATCTATCTAATTTACCATTTAACATGATTGTTTTTACTTTTCTACTAACGTTATGATAATAATTAATTCTAATATTTAAATTAGATTCATAACCATTATTTTGAATGGTACTTTGCAATTCATCAAAAACATCTTTATTAATTGGTAATAAATAACCTTCTTTACTTGGTAAGATACTTACATATTTCTTTTGAATTACGTTATCTTCATTAAGAATAATTTCAATCTTAATATCTTTTGCTGCTCCGCCACCTAGATTAAAAATTTTCAAATAATCTTGGTGTTCAACAGAATCAGAACTTGTATTAATCATTTGTAATTGATTATCTTTATCTAAAGAAAGTAAAATTTGATTAAATCCAAGCGCAGGAATAAAACTTATTTTCATTTGGTACAGTTGTATTGAAACTGAAACAAAATAAAATAGTGCCATTATAAAAGTTCCAATAGAACCAATAGCTGAAATAATGTTTATCATACTAAACCACCTTTATATTATCATTGAGAGATGGTCGTTGATTATCGTAATATTTTCACAAAAAAGATCATAATTTCTACCCGTTATAATAAAAATTTTTTCTAACTTTTTATAAGTCGATTTATCTTAATTATTTTTTTCTTAGCGCACTAATAATAAGTGAAGCGATAAATATAAATACAATTGACCCAATCAATGCTGGGAAAATTGGTACACCACCCCATACTGGGCCCCAAGTACCAAGTAATCTACTACCAATCGCAGAACCAATTAGACCAGCAACAATATTACCAATGATACCTCCTGGAATATCTTTACCTACGATAGCGCCTGCAATCCAGCCGATTAGACCACCTACAATGATCATTATTATAAAACTCATATGCATAAACTCCTTTTTATTTGTATATTTTTAAGCACATGAATATTACGATAATCAACATGAAAATACAATACCACAATTACTTTATTTACGTAAATGGTAATCAATGTTTTTAAATACAAAAAGACCCCTAATAAAAGGGGCCTTATAACGGGAGTTATGAATCTTCTGCATGCCCAAGGGCACACAGAAAACCCATCTCCTCATTTTCGCACACCCGTGGGCATGCAAAACTAATTATAAAACTACGTGACAGTAATGTAAATCTTAAATTTGTAACATGTGCTTGATTTCATCTTATAATTTTATTTTTTCATTTAATGCAATAAAGGATTATAACTATAATGATAGACAGCTATATTATAAACTTATCTATATGTATCATTGAATTTGATAGCTTTCAAAACATTGATTTGATGCAGCTTTTTGTTTCAAACCACTATACATTTTACCTAAATATAGCGCTAGAAAGAGATCGATTTATAAAAAGATGGCTAATATCTTCAAAATCATTCCAAATCTTCTTTTCAAATAACACAAAAATATGATGTATGACTTTATTCATTATTATGTTTTTCTTTGATCATTTCAGAAGGTACTGCAAATACAAATAGTAAAATAAATAATATCAATGCTAAATGAGGCATATCTTCAAGAAAATACCATCTTAAATTCCAATCAAACATCATATTCGCATATTTAACAATATACTTACTAAACAATAAAATAACGCATATCCATACTAAAACATCTAAAATTTTAGTGATAAGTTTCATGTATAGCCCCCTTATAAGTTATAAAAAATAAACGCTATAATTACGATAAAGAGAAAATCAAAAATGATTTTCTTGATATTTTTTTCCATAACGTGTGGTATCGCACCTATGATTAAACTTAGTATAATAAGTATACCAGACTCGTTAACAACATAGTCCAGAAATTTCCATTCAAAAATCAAAGCTAGAATCAATGAGGCAAATACTAAGATCAAAGCTACTATGCCAAAAGTGTTTGCTATCACTTCTATTGTCTTATATTTTTTCTTATTATTTTCATGATTCATAAAATGCCTCCCAAATGCAATATGAACATTCATTTTAAAATACTTAAGATTAGTATTTATGTTTTTTAAATTTCTGTGAGTGGACTATAAAGGTAGAAAACACTTTAGTTAAGCCTTTTAACGGTTACTTTTCTTTGAAATTTCAATACTTTTATAAAGCAAAAAGCCTGCATTTAAAACAGTTATTATTGCAAAAATCACGGTAAGAAAAACTTTAAGATGATTGAATGTACCAAAAGCAAATAATAATACTAAAATTATATTCATAAAATTAGCAATCATAAAACCCATATCCATATTATTCCTCAAATTTCTCACTCCTGTTGAACTAATACTTTTAGAAAAATATTCCGTATTTACATAAATTTATATCTTGAGTTAATTTATTAATAATGTGCTGAATTATCCAAATGTCTCTATATTTCTTTAATACACTATCTGCACTTAGTAATTATCTTCTCTTTTAGCTCTTAATGCCTTAATCATGTAATAGATATTTACTGTAGCCGCAATTAAAGCACCAACGCCAACTGTAATAGAATTATTGTAAAATGAATAAACAGCAAATATGAGCGCACCGACAAATATAACAAATGAAACAATTATCTCAATATTATTCCACATATAATTACCCCTTTTTGTTATAATATTATTTCAATGCTAACATACTTTTTATAAAGCATATGTTGTATCCATCAAAAAAATAAAAATTTTTAATTCATATATATGATTTAAGCAATATGATACTTAAATACATCAAAGTTATATGACAAACAGCAACACACCCAAAGTACTCTAGGAGTTGACATAATTTGAATAGATTAATTGATGATATGGGTTTTTGGTATGAAGGACATACACTATCTTATCCTTTGATATTTGCAGATTGCACAGTTACATATAGTATTATGGAATTAAAAGTACTTTTAGAATATTATCAAAAAGATTCATGGTGGAAAAATTATACTATTGCACTCATGGTTTTCGAGTCAAAATACAATAATGCTGGGTAGTTCATTACAAATTTTTGAATCCAAATTTTAAAAATAGAGAATCAATACCTGAGGGGTGAAGAAAGTGAATAAGAGAATGGCTATACACCATACAATTAATATCATTTTAATGATAACACTCATAATTTTTAATTATACAAATATTAGTGGATTTACCACTTCATTAATATTAGCAGTACTCTTTATGGGTAATGCAATTTTATTAATACGGGCTAGTACGAAAAAAATAGAAAAAGATGGCGTTACGATAGATGATTATAACAAGAAGTAATATAACTTTATGAGAAGTGATATGATGCAATTTGGCAAATATAAAATTGATGAATTTTACCTAATCGTGATTGGCGGATTTTTAATAACATCTATTTTTGTACCATTCATGCTCATTTCAGTGGTGTTAATGGTTATTTTAGGATTAGAAAAAGATGAATAATATATAAAAGGAGATGGGTATCATGGAATTCAATAATTGGACAGTTACAATTAATGGCAAAGGATCATATAATATAGTCAGAGACGAAGATACACTAGTTATTTTAGAAAACTATCAACACGTTGCCCTATATTTAAATTTGGAAAATGATGCTATAAAAGTTAAATCACTAAGTTATGGAAATGATGTATCGTTTAATGTTGTTACAAGAGAAATCATTGTAAATGTTATAAATTTATTAGATGATGACGATTAATCTAAATCATCACTATGCAAACTTCAACAATAATGAAATTATAGAAAGTTCACTTAAAAAACTTAAAATACACTTATTTAAAATTAGTAATTTCTTACACTTGAATAAAGTTTAAGGTCCTTTCCCAAAATATATAACACAAAAAAATAACCCTGTAGGTATATGCCTACGGGGTTTTCAGATACAATATCTATTATTGTTTTTCTTTTATATACTGCTATTTTATGAATAATCACTAATGTTCAAAATACTGATAAATAGGCATTTATGTGCAATTTAAGATACTTTCTTATTCATACCCTTGCCCTTATTATCAAAATTATGCCCTTTTTTTGCCCTTGAAACATAAAAAAGACCCAGTAAAGGGTCTTTGTGCACTGATTATAGGGCTCATTACACACAGCCTTTGCGAATCCCAGACCATTGGTAAAGGATAAACTCTTACTATTATAATATCATTATAATAGTATTATAACAATAATAATACTTAAACTTTTGGATTATAGATTATAGGATTAGATCGAATTTTATCTATAACATTACTTTCATTTACAACAAATGCAGTTAAAAATTCCGCTTTGTCTTCTCCAGTCATACGAATTACTACCACATAACCATCTGGAGTTAAAAGTGAAACTCTTCTTTTTGGAGAACTCTTTTTACTCTTAGTATCATGCCCTTGAAATATCGGAATTCTATCATCTTGCAAAACTTGTTTTATCCATAAAATTCGCTTTGCTCTTTCACTATCAAACATATCTTTATATCGATTTCTTCTATCCGATTTACAATAAAAAGCATGATCAAAATGTTTTGGATAAAATTTCACTTTTATATTATGATGAGTGGTTATACTTTCTTTGCAATATTCTTCATAAAAAACACGGCGATATTCATATTCATCATCCAGGTGAGTTAAATAGCTATACATTATGATCTAACCTTATTTTGAAAACATTGAATTTTTTTTCTTGTCTCGGACTAGATGAAATTTCCCCACCCAAATGTTCTTCTAACCTTGTTACAAAGGAACTTTTAGTGTTATTAAACTGTCTTTTATTATTGTAATGGTAAGCTACAGACCCACTTAATAAATCTGCTAGCTGGATGAAAACCGATTCTTCAGAGCGAATAGGCAAAACATCTTTTATTTCACCTTCAGTTATATTATTTAGTATTTCCTTTAATTTAGGTAATCTTCCAGCATCTTTATTGCTCTTATAATCTAGATATATACTATAAGAAGCATAATTCATGCACCACTTATCTAATAAATTAAAATAAAATTTATAAAATCCTAATTCATTATCAGAATTGTGGTATTTTTGTGTATTAACTTTACTTGTTTCAACTACAATGCACCTAAAACGAATTTTACGATTTCCAAAAAAATAATCTAATACATCAAAATAGAAGTTCTCTTTCGAATTTGAAACTTTGTTCCATTTAAATTCCCCACCAATATCATAGCGTTTTTTCAAGCTATCCAGGTCTTTTTTTACAGTTTTATGGTCTTCCTTATTTAACCAAATACCTCCAAGTACCATAAAACCACTTTTATTTGTACTAAATAAATTTTCTAAACTACTTTCATCACAAAATACTTCAATATTTTGAATGTAATCCAAAACTAACACACCCTAATACATTATTAATTAAATAAAGATAGTATAACAGAAAATCAACACATTTAATTATTTGTTTAATAAATAATTAAATAATGTCAATTCAGATACTACAACATTTTTGTAAAACGAATCATGTCCCTACATAATATACCATTTTCACTAATTTCTTCATTATAGTTTCTATCAAAAAATCCAATATCTATCTCACACATTCTAAAACCCATTTTTTGATAAAATGCAATTTGTCCTATACTAGAATTACCTGTTCCAATCTCCATTTCTTTATAGCCCTTCTCTTTTGCGTATTCAAAAGCATTGGCTAATAATTTTTTACCTATGCCTAAACCTTGCTTAGATTCTAATACTGCAATATTAACTAATTCTATTTTATCTGTATTAATTTCCTGTAGTACATAACACCCTATTATTTGGTTATTTTCTTTATATATAAAGCATTCGCCATTCTCTAAATACTCTAAAATCAATTTTTTTGATGGATCTGCTAGTAACATAAGGTCAATAGGAGCATTATCTATAGATATCAATTTTTCAATCATATTCATCCCTCTTTCAATACATTATAACACCTTAAATATTATAAGGTATTATAATATTCAACAACCCCACCAACCCTTCTACTGATGGGTAGTTATATTATGTATCAAAACAAGAAGAGAATCGCTTCTAAAACCTAAATCGCTAAATTCAAGATGATAGCTATTAAAGCCAAAACAATAGCAACATAACCGAGTTTGTATTTAGCTAATACTCCATAAATACCAACAAATAAAATTCCTAAAGTTGTACTTAAAGAAGCTACATCTGAATTTATTTGAAAGGCAAAAACAACGAGACTAATGAAGAAAAATACAGAAGAAATAATCAAAGAAATCATAGAAAAAATACCACGATTTTTTTCATTCATAATAAAAAGCTCCTTTCACTTTTCGAACTATAAAACATTATGACCTTATGTACGTTGAGCAACAGAACACTTAATAATCAATAAATTTCTCGGCATAAACATGTGTTCTACTTTTTATTTTTGTCTTGATAATCATATCTTTCTGCCATTTCATCAAAATCATCATCTTTATAAAAAAATAAAAAGTAAGCAATAACTCCTATCGGAATACCAAAAAACGGTGTAGTAAAAGTACTAAATATTACACACATAAAAATTAACCAAAACAAATCTTCTAAAGACCATTTTTTATTTAATAAATCATTCACAATTTGTTTGATAGTCATAAAAATAAAACACTCCTTTTTCTAGCAAACTTTATTTCAGTTTAATTAATCTAATTTCTAATATAAATATAACAAAAATAGGGCAAGCACATAAGTGCCTACCCTGAGCAGTATTCTCTAGTGGAGACTAGATAGAATATAAGTAGTGACAAAAAATATAGTCTAAACGACTACAATTATATTGTACCCAATCCTTTCACATTCAATCATCTAATAAAGTAGCCACCCATAGGGATGGCTCAAAAGGGAATGAAGTTCTGGAGGAACTTCATGAATGCAATTGTATTACACCCTATTAGATTGTTCAACGCTATTTACAATATCTTAATACTACTCAGACAATTTAGTTTTATTGATTTTCAAAATAGTGAAGATAACTACGATAGTTATTGTAACGAGGTCAAATGATCTTGTAAAAGCTTCCCCTAATTCTTTATTTTGCCAGAAATAGCGAATGATAAATAAAAGCGTTGAGTGAATGAATAATGCAATAAACATGTATATAACTGGTTTATCAAGTATCAAACCAAAAACTAGTATAAATATCAGCGCCATTATAGTAAGGATAAGCATAATTGTATTTGGAGTAAACAAACTATACCTCCATTCATAATTTAACCCACTCCTCAGTTCGAGGTAGTGGGTTAAATATAGCTATTTAAATCCTTTTCTTTTAATTTGTCTAAATGTGAAAATACCAAAGATTATTATAAATAATCCTTGTGAACATCTAATTAACGTTGAACTAAAATCTATTGCTCCAACATTTAATGTTTCTCCTATAACTGGTATAACTATATTAAATGCTAATAAGAATAAAGTGATCCCTACTAAAACTTGTTGTGATTTAGGCATAACAAACACCCTCATTTCTTATATATAAAAGCTAAATATTAACATCAAAATAACGATAATAAAAAATAATACCATAATGGTGAAATATATGTTTCTATGATTGCTGCAATCAATACAATTGGCAAAAAATATTTTATATACTTTTTTATACCTTCAATCACTGCATGATGCATGGAGATCGTTTTAATAGTTTCTTTTCTAAACACATTCATCAACTTATTTATAATCACTTTATTAATTACGTATAGAATAGATAACATTAGACTCAAACTATAAATTTCAATTAATAGGTGTGGCAAAAATCCAAGAAACAGCTTTATTCCATCCATGAAATTATATGCAAAATGTATGCCAATTAACATGCCTAGTGAAAAAACAGTTGATAGCGTGTTCAAATAATATAAATATGGTATTGGAATAATAGAAAGTATTAGCATTATGAAAGGTAAAATAAAGCCATTATTAAAAAAATATGTAAATAAACCTACTAATTTAAACTTATGCTCATTATTAATACTAGCTTTTGGAAAATCACTAAAATCATCTATAACTAAACCAAGTATGTAAAATATGAAAATGATAGCTGTAGTTACACCTACAGTGAACAAAAAAAATTTATTAGTCCTTTTTATAAAACCTTTATCAATTTCTAGCATAGACTACCTCCATATTTTATGTAGTTCATAATCAACTATACACTAACATATTCTTCATTAAATTTATATTGTACATAAAATCACCCACCAGAACTCATACTGATGGGTGGTTATTATTAACTAACTACCTTTTTTGAAATTTTCTTTGAATCCTTTTTTAATATCCTCAATCATGGAACTACTACCTACTAGGTTTGAAAATGTACTCATTACAAAAGTTATTATTTTTCCAATGATATCCATATAGCATTCTCCTTTACTATATAGATACCTTGTTTACAATAAAATAATCATACTCGTAACATAATATAGCTTCAATCCTCAAACGGAACATCATCTATAATTTTAGTTCTATTCGGATATTTCTTACCCACTTCCTCTTCTGCTTCATCATCCCATTCACCAACATTAATGATTACCGGTGTGTCACCAGTAAGTTCATGCTTATCTGTAAATAGTGTATGGTATTTACCAAGTAGATCACGCGCTTTTAAACGGTCACTAATCTTGATAGGTACTTCCACCATCTCAACACTCTCATTATAGATAATGTTGTACTTCCCTGTATCTGGATTCTTAACATATTCACCACGTTTAGTGACGACCTCTTTCATTTCTGTTTCTTCCCCTACTGCTGCATTAGATAATAAATGTAGTATCTCATTCGCAGAAAGCACGTTATCATCAATAACCTTACTTTTAACCTCATTGAGATAGTTTGCTACCTTTTCATTCTTAAGCAACCTATAGCCTTGTGTGTGGGCGCTCTGTGGGCTATACCCTGCCTTGATAGCCGACTGTGTTAAGTTTAGAGTCTTTAGGTATTCAGATACAAATTTCTCTTGTCTTGGATTTAATTCGCTCATTTAATCACCTCTTCTTTAAACTTTGATATCTTCGCCAGTTGGCGTATAAAGTTCGTGATAAAATGGTGTATTTCCTGCCGATTTTCCGTTGTGTATCATTTGCTTTTGAACATTGTATTCATCAGCCAAACGATTAATCTGTCTATCAGCATAATTAATTGAATTATCATATTGAGCTCTTAAATCAAGCACCTTACTTTTAGCTTCACGATATTCATTGCGTATATTTAATAAATTATTTGCTTCTTCTTCATATTTCTCTTGGTACTCAAGCTCTAACAATTGTGCGTGTTTAGCTACTTGCTTTGATTGTACTTGAATTACTTCTGGTAACGTATCAATCATAACTGCAAACCGTCTTGATTTACGTTGTATTTCATCTTCTAATTGTTGCAGATCTTCTTGTAATTCCTCTGATTTTTCAATCTCATTATTAATAACAAAATCTTTATACTTATTCTTTAATTGCTGCAATGCTTCTTCTTGCTCACCTAATTCTCTTGATAAAGCTTTAATACTTTGTTCATAATCCAATACATATTGAATAGCTTTTTGTATTGCTTCATTATTTTTCATGAATTATCCTCCCTAATACTGAAACAGCTCTCTGTTTTGAGCTATTTGGTTTGTTCTTTCACTATCATCTTTTATGTTCATGATTTTCTCACGCTTTTCATTACGTTCAATATCAGTTAAATGATCATTCGGATTCTGTTTCTTTTGCTCTTCAATTTCTGCTTGCTTCTTTTCTGTAAATTTATTTAATCGGTATTGCTGTATATCGGTAAGTTCCAGTTCATCTACCATTTCATTTAAATGTTCATTAGATAAGTAATTTGTGTTCAATTCTACCTCGCCCCTCTTCTTTAATTTGTTTAGCGTGTGCTTCATTACGTTCACGTCGTTTGATTTCCCTTAGTTCATTTCTTTTTGTACGATCATCTATTACTAGTTCATACAATTCCGACTTTAATCTATCTATAATGTCTGGTATATAAGTAGCATTAGATTTCATGTATCGCTTAATATCATTCTGTTCATTAATGGTGTACTTACCTATCACCTTGTAAAAGGCTTTTAGGTCTCTTTGACTCTTACGCACAAACTTATCAAGATTCTGCTTTTGTTCCATTATCTCTATTGCTAATTTTTCTAAAGGGAAAGATTCATAGTAAATTTGATGTAGATATTCGTCACTAGCTAAATGAGGATAAGTACGGTCATACATCATTTCTATATCTTCTTCTGCGCCACTTATCTTTTCTGAGATGTAGTAAGGATTAAACCTTGTAAGTAATTCATAATCACTAACTTCTCTTTTTATTTCATATGTCACTGGTGGCTCATATGTGCCATATACAAGCTCTGGTTGATTATCAATAATAATACTCACCTACTATACCTCTAGTTTCTTAATAGCTTCATATCGTCTCACACTGCCATCTATAAGCCTTTGTATGCTAAGCATAGCTTGTTGTTGCTCTTCCTTATTACTAATCATGTAATAGCCACGCTGTGCCTTCTTATAGCTACATCCAATCGCATATCCATGTTGTTCAATTAAGTTACTAATTACTGATCTAATCCATCGTTCATTAGTGCTATTTATCTCACAACCTAATTGATTTAATATCTTTTCTTTAGTAATATATTTATTCGAAGCATTTCTTATCACGTTGAGTACCTGCAAGTGGTCATCGGGTAAGGTTTGCTTCTTTTTTTCTGGCGTTGAAGTTGTCATTTAATCACCTCGATTCTTTTTACTTTATACAGTAATTATACCATTTTTACACGTTTATAACAAACTAACGTTCGCTATTTTACAGTGTTTTAAAACTGTTAATCATTCTTCAAACAACTATCACTAAAGACTTCAAACAGTATATTCATACATAATCACACTATACCATTACAAGAACTAATGTTCGTTTTTGCGTATTTAATTAAATTTTTCTTATCTAACTCACAATGATACAATCATTGTCAAAAGGTTATTATAATAGGTGGTTTTCCATGAAAAAATATCTATTCGTTATCACTACTATTCTTGCTATCATATTAGGTTTCTACATATATATCGGTGCAACATTCAACATCTATTCGTTACATTTATCCCCTCAAATATTAATCGGAATCTTCTTGATACTTGCAGGAATCGTTCAATTACTAGGTGCTCTAAAACCATATTTAGCTTATTTATTTATAATTGCTGGAATATCTTTACTAATTTTAAATTAACAAGTCAAAGGAGAATTACTATGAGTTTACCTGTTGCTATAATATTAGGAATTATCGCTATACCTATTTACGCTTACTTCTGGGCGTTTATATTCCTTTGGGAAAATAAGAGAAGAGTTAAACGTAACAACTTTGATCCAATGACTAAGAAGCAATTTAATTTATTACTAATAGTACATGCTATCTGTGCTGCAGGCTTTGTAATACTTGCTATTTACACAAGCTATTTTAAATAAGTTACTAAAACCAGATTGCTGATCTAGCAATATCTATATAGATTCCAACGTTCTGAGAAAATATAATGTTAATCTTTTTTGATTAATATCTACGTATCCAAAAAGCTGACGCACCAAATTAGTGCACTAGCTGCTAATATAAAAAAGTGAAGGAACGATTCGTTCCCCCAGATCATGACGTCGTATTTCACGCCCCCCCTTTATATGCTTGATATAAGCATTTGTAATCGTTATTCAAAAAATATATAACCCACACAAATCATAGCTACTAGCATTTTCTAGCAAAAAAGGAGCACCCAAATAGGTACTCCCTCACAAGTCTGTACAACTTAAAATAAGTTAAATATTTATCTATCAATATACCTAATCATCAAGTTTTCTTTATTTTGTCCTACTTTACCTTTACTTTCAAATCCATGTCGTTCGAAATATTGCGTATTCTTATCTGTTTCAGTCCATAAACATAAATCAAGTTTTGTTTTTACTGATACCTCAATAATAGAATTAAGTAATAATTGTCCATGACCTTTTTGCACAGAATTTAAGTTATGAATCTCTATCATCCAACCATCTTTAAAATGTTTCTTATGCAAAACATTAAGTTTTCTAATATTAAACTTAATCATTCCTTTAAAATCATTTGTGATTAAAAATATATCTCCTCCATAGTTGTATAAATAGAAGTCATCTGTTAATTCAAATACTGAATGTATAAATGATTTTTGCTGATCGCATGGATGGAATAAAAGACCAGCAACTAATCCTTTTTTTCATTTCTTCTTGGTTATTCTTAACCTTTGCTTTAAAAGTTATATTTCTACTTAATAATTCAAATTGTTTCTTTCCTATCTCTGTAACTGTTGCCATTAATCATTCCTCCTAATATAATGTGTTACTTTGGTTACTGACTTGTTACTGCATTTGTTACCATAAACCATTGATATAACAGCGTTTATAATAATTAGTAATAAGAGTAACAACTTTTTATTTATAGAGACCATGTATATTGTTGGATTTTAACTATTTTTATTACTTATAGTCTTATAATATTTAGTTTGTTACTTTTGTTACTATACATTTTAAACCTTTGATAACACTGAATTCATAAGTAACAACAATCATTTTTTATTTGTTACTCACTTGTTACCATTGTTACTTGTAATAATCTGAAGTAAGATTATATGAATTTGTAAAATCAAATCCTAAATTTTTTACAACATCTTTTTTTATGGCATAACCCCTGTATGGTGTACTTTTATGTTTCACTTGTTTTTGTTTTCCTATGGTACTTTCAACTAGATAATTTTTCCTACTCCATTCGCCAGTTATAGTATTCATTTCATGCCCTAAGAAATCTTTAACCGTTTCACCTAATATACATAAATAATCACGCTTATATATAGCTTTAACATCGCCACTTTTAACATCATGATAACCTTCGCCTTCAATATGATTTCTATTCGCATCTAGATACTGAAGTAATTCTTCTAACATTTGCTTAGGTTTATCAATATTGCCATTATTTTTAATCATACTATGATAGGCTTCATCAACGACTCTGTAATGATCATGTTCAAATCCTTCAATATCATTGAGTATTTCACCAGTGACTTGCATCAAAGCAAATGAACGTCCTAATCTAACCATCACTTCATTATCTTCAGCCTTCTTAATGAAATATTGTTGCGCACCTTTAAATGAACTATAGTATTTATCTTTATTTGACTGAAATTGTTTAATAAATGCTTTTCCTAATACTCCATGAGATTCATCTATAGATTCGGCTAAACTAGCAAAATCAAAATCTTTTGGGTACGGGTCATCTTGCAAAGTTATCACACGACCAGAAACGCCACCTTTTTCCCCTGCCATATCTGGCATAGAGACTTCACCAGTCGATAATAAAATATTCTGCCATGTTTTTATTTCATCTAAAGTACGGTTTGTATTACTTCGTGACTTAGTTTTACCACCAGAAAAATTATACACAGTATTTGAAATAAAATTAGAATGTGTGTTACGTGTATCATCCTTTAATAATGGAAATGAATTGAAGAATACTGCTTGCGCTTCAATACTGTTTTTAGTTGAATTCCACTCAGTAATTAATCCGTCATTCCCCCAAACACTTGCTGCAATCTTTAAAGTAAAAGTTTTACCTGTTGAAGTACGACCAGATATCTCCACAATGAACGGAGTGATTTTAAATTCATGCAAAAGTACTGATCCTAGTGATGCATATACCATCATCATAACCATTGGTAGTGATTTAATTTTATTGAATACATTTTTTGAGTAATCATTTAATGTACCTTTTGTTTCAAAGGCTTTGATTAGTGATCTATATCCACTATCATTGTTAAATAATTTAATGTTACTCGTTTCTAATTCTTCTTTGTACGGATAAATGAAGTAGTTTTTTATATGGCCCAACCTATTAGCTACCGATATATTAATAGGTGGTTTTTCACGCATAGATGCATTGATAAAGTCTACCAACCTTGCTGATGTCGTAGATGTCACATCCAACTTATTCTTGGCTAGTTTGATTAAATTTCTTGCATCAGTAATTTGTTCAGCTTCAACATTTAAATTTACATCATGATTATTATCTTGGAATTTAAGGTTATAACTAACTTCATTACTTTCAATATCTTCATAGCGTTCATTCACATTGGGTATTGTACTTGTAACAAAAATTTTCTTATCTGGTTTATTTTCACTTTCGCTAGGAATAATTTTATACAAATGAGATATTCCATTGTATTGCTCGATTTTATAGTTTCTAGGAATCAATTCTGATTCTTTTTTAGTAACAACTGCTTGTTTCTCTTCAATCCAATCAAGCATGTTTTCATCACTCATTGAATACCTCCAATCATAATTTATAGTGTTTTTTGAAAATTGACTGAAATGTTGCATTGATTTCCCTATCTGATATAGGTGGTTTACACATTTTTCCGTAATTATAAGCCAAACCATATATAAGATGATCATTCACGCCTTTATTAAATAGATGACCTATAATAGACGTTAAGGCGTTATTTCTAGATCCTCTAGTCACACCATGCGCGACTTCTTTCCAATACTCATCATCACGCTTATTAAATTTTAGGTTAATATTATTTTTAGAATCGGCATCTACTTTTTGATACCATTTTGCCAATATAGATTTATTCAAGATAGTAGCATCATTATATCGGTACATGTAAATTGCATCTTTGTGTTGAATTACTGGTAATGCCATACATCTACTAGGTTGATAACTACCTTCATCTACTTTATGACCAATTTTATTGGCAATCACCTTTGAACATATTCTATATTCTTCTGCATTTATAGGCTCACTCAGTGGCACTAGCAAACGTATTCTAGGCGCATTTGTTGTATGACTGAATGTTGTGTGCCAAAACCATGAAACATCACTTAATTGCTCTCTAATTGAGTTATGAAGTGCTTTAAAATCTGATATATCATCATAATCTAATACAATTACATTCCTATGGATAATATTCTTATCTTGTCGGTATTTTTGTTTCTGATCACCATATTTATCTACACCATCAGACACATCTCCGTAAATCGCAGTATTACGACTATACTTATTTTGGTTTACCTTAGGTACTTGCAGTCGGTTAACAAGTTCATTCCAAGTACATTCAGTAAATTGTGTGAATGATCCAGAATCTAAACTTTCATACTCAACGACTGATACATCAGTATCATATTCAAGTGTTATCTTATTAAACCCCAATAAATTCCACCTACCTCTGTAAAATGTTGCTTGAATTTGATAGAATGTATTTGTGTTATTAACAAAACATTCTAGTTCTTTGCGCTATCTGGTAAGTTTGCCGACTGTTCAGATAGTGCTTTTTCTATGCGTTCATTTATTTCTTCAACTGTATAACTAAGTTCATCTACTAACATTTTCAACGCAGATGAAACAATATAATTAAAGTCCTGAAATTCCCTAGCATGATTTGCTAATGAATAATGTTTTCCTTGTTCAAATGTTTTTTCTGCTTCTTCATCATGAGTTTGGCGATCGCACACCATATTCAGTACTGCTTGTAATTTCCTCTCTAAATTCCCACTGTTCAAATCCTCTTTGATATTTATTAATTCATTCATTTTCTATTCCTCCACTTTTAAGTTTCCTATAATATATTCATGCGCCCATTCTAGTATGCCTATAATGTGTCCTTCTCTATCAGTGGTATAATTTGTTGTGCCTTTTTCATCAGTAACGCTATAACTATATGTTTCTTGTGTCTCATTCATAACATCACTTAGTGTACGAGTTACTTCATCAAGAATTAAAAATTCTTCAGTATCAAAATCTAGCTCAACAAGAATGTTGAATAATTCTTTATGAACTAACTTTAAAATGTGTTCATAAAATGCTGTATCGTTATAACGATTGTCGGTTATTGAATGAAATCTATCTTTTGCTGATAAAAATACTTCTTTATCTTTTTCATATAGTACTTTCTCTGATACTTTCACTACCTTTGATAACTTATATTTTTGTTCTAAATTCATTTATTCATTCTCCTTTAATTTGTATTTTTTACTTAGCAACAATGCGCCAATACTTAAATACATGTATGTTGCAAAACTGATAAATATATCTTCTGTATGCAGTGCCAACAATATAGTGATTGTAATGATTAAACTCATTAGCAATAAATAAAGTTTCATCACAGCCACTCTCCATTTTTTAATTTGAGCCATTGCTCGAACTTTTCTATCTTTATAACTACTAGAGTACTACTCAAACTTAAATACATATCTTTGACACCTCTGTCGTTCTCTTTGTACTCATTTAGCAATCTAGAAGTAGTTGATCTACTAAAACCAAATAACTCTCCAATAGCTTTAGGTGCGCAGTAGATTGGATTTGCAACTACTTGTTCTGGTTCTAGCACTGTATTTTGTTTCGTTGCTTTATCTTGCAATTTGTGAACTGACATCATTTGACCTCCTCTTTTTCATTAATTCCAAAAAATTCATTTGGTGTCACATCGAAGTATTCACATAGCTTCATGACTGTTTTTGTATCTGGATTTTCAGTACGTTCATGATATAAGCCATAAATTGCTGATCTAGAAATCCCAGTACTTTTATGCAATTTCAATGCACTAATGCGATGTTTCCCCATTAGCAAACTCAATTGATTGTTCATGTTAACACTCCTTTCTTAGTTAATACTAACAAATGTTTGGTTAACAGTACAATAAAAATTTACCACCATCTTTTTAAATTGTCAATACAAATCAATACAATTGTTAATAATATTTTTCGTTGTATCGAAATACACTTTCTTCTATACTATAAATGAGGTGATAATATGAAATTCTCGGAAATCTTAAAAAATTACAGAACCAGTAACAACATATCAGTAAATAATCTTGCAAAATTATCTGGCGTTTCCAATGCATACATTAGTAAACTTGAAAATGATAAAAGAAAATTCCCATCAATTAGAACTATTTATTTATTATTATTAGGGGTAGAAAACCACTTAAAAATTAATGATGAGATTAACGATGAAGAAATTAGAAAGTCTGTAATTCGTTTATTAAATTCTTTTCAAAATGCTGAAGATAGCAATCTGAAAGACGAAAGTTCCGAAGAACTCGCTTCTAATTACGAAGATTTTTATAATGATATACAAGATAAAGTTGGAAATAATGAAGAAAAAAATAGAGATAAAAAAGAACTTATTTGGATGGATAAAAATAAAAATGAGCAAAATATAAAACTAGATGTTCCGTTAAACGATTTTTATTACCATTTAAACGATATATATAATGAGAAGTATTTTAGAGGAGTTCGACTTGATAATTATGACAAGCAAATGCTAAAGGACATAATTAATTCTTATTTACTAAATAAACTAGAAAAAGACACCGAATATATTAGCAACGATATTGATCAATTGAAAACCAAACTATCAGATTTTAGTAGAACTTCCTTACTAAATAAAAAAGAAGTTCAATTGTATTCGAATCATAATAATATCCAAACTCTTAAACAAAAATACGATAAATAATATTTATTACTCACACAAAGGAGCATTACTATGGATATACTTATAGGAATTATAATCAAAATTATAGATGTAATTGTAGCTATAGCAAGCTTATTTGAACAAACAACATCAAAGTTATTGAGTAAGCTGTTTAGAGGCAAGAATAAGAAAGAAGATGAGATAAAAGAATAGCAGCACCCACTACGTGTCTTTGCACACGTACGCCCTATTTTAAGGTTGTGAGATACATAGTAATATTTAAATTAAGTAGTGTTAAAAATGATGTCATGACTATAGATGACTATAAGAAGAAATAATGTATAACAAAGGGGATTCAGGGATGGAAATTTTAAATTATAATATAGAATTTGATGAATATACTGAGCTTGTAACTATATATGCAGTAACTAATAAAGGAAATAAGTTTCATTTTTCTTTTTCAGATACTTACACTTTAAGAGATGTAAAACATAAGCTTGAAGAACTAGCAGAGAAAATAGATAATAATTCGGAGATTAATATAGATTAGTACGTAGGAGGGATGACAAATGTGGCATGAGCAATTCACTAATAAGCATAATCAAACACAGTACCGTTTCTATGAGAAGTACAAAGACCCATACACAGACAAATGGAAGCGCGTGAGTGTTGTTCTTAATAAAAATGGGAAGCAATCGCAAAAAGAGGCTCAGAAACTCTTAAATGAGCGCATAGAGAGTAAGTTGAATGATAAGACACCAACCGACCTAAAGACACTTACCTTTCACCAAGCGTGCGATGAATGGCTAAAACATTATAAAAATCATTCCGGTTCTAAAACTACTACAATCAAAGAAAAAACAAGTAATACTAACACTGTAAAAGCTGCTATAGATAAGGACATACTTATTAATAAGATTACACATACATACTTACAAAACATCATAAACGAATGGGCTAAATCACATAGCACAGGACATGTTCAATCACTTGTTATCGTTATCCGTTCCGTTTTCAAATATGCATTTAAATATTATGATCTGCACGATATTAGTGTGTTAGATAAAATAGATATTCCTAAGAAAGCTAAAACTAGAAATGAACTTCAAGCTAAACGTAATAACTATTTAGAAGATAGTGAAGTAAAAGAATTGTTAGAGTGCTTCGACTATCTAATTAAACATAAAAGCCATGCTACTCGAAAACGCAACTATGAAATGGTTAGGTCATTAGTAGAGTTCCAAATTAACAACGGTATGCGTATTGGCGAACTCCTAGCAATCAAGACAGACAATATAGACATCGAGAATAAAACGTTAGAGATTGATGGCACAATCAACTGGGTTACTGATGCAGAAACTGGAGCATTTGGCGTTAAAGAAACAACTAAGACAAGCAAGAGTTATAGAACAATCGGACTCACAACTCAAAGCATTAATTTACTTAAAACTCTTGTGCTAGAAAATAAGAAAGAGAATCAGTGGAATGATAAGTTTATAGATAGAGGTTATATATTCACTAATACTGCTGGTAGCCCTATTGACTTAAACAAGGTGAACAATATCATTAAAGAGGCTACTGATATAAGTTCAATTAACAAGCGTGTCACAACGCACACACTACGTCATACACACATATCTACACTTGCACAGTTAGGAATAAACCTAAAAGCTATACAAGATAGAGTTGGCCACAGTGACTACAAAACCACATTAGAAATATACACCCATGTTACAGATCAGATGGCTAAAGATATGATGAATAAGTTAGAAGAGGCGAAACAACTATGAATTCACTAATAACAGCATTATTAATAACATTAGCTATTGCTATAGTTTCTCAATGGATAATAATAGGAGTTATTATGTCATTAAAGCAAGAGGAAAATATAGATGTAACATATACACTTTTATTTATAGCTTATATAGTCATTTTCATATTATGTAAGGAGCAAATTGAATTGCACTTTTATGAAATCAGTCTGACATTTATAATTATTTCTCTTATTCTTAATTGGATTTATTCAAATTATTTGTATGTGAATAACGATACTCCTGTCGAAGAAAAGGGCAAAAGTATAGCCGAATTATTCATAGTATTAATCGACTCTATAAAACTAATAACACCCAAAAATATAAAAAATATAAATCAAGATATCAAAAAAGAAGTGAAACTTTCGATTAATAAACAGCGAATAATTTTATATGCATTAGCTTTTATATGTAGTATCTTCGCTCATTACGGAACAAACAAGCCTTTAGATTCATCATTCACTACTTTTATAATTTTTGATGTTGCTTTCACTCTTTTTTTAGAAAAATATTACTTCAAAACTTAAAAATATATTATTTTATGTTCCTTTGTTTTAGACAAACTTTTTAACAACGCCCTTTTTCTGCCCTTTTTATTATAAATCAAACCACAAAAATAACCCCGCAGGTATATGCCTACGGGGTTTTCTGATACAATATCTATTATTGTTCTTCTTTAACATATGGTAATAATGCCATATGACGTGCACGTTTAATAGCTAAAGTCAACATACGTTGATATTTAGCTGAAGTACCTGTTACACGACGTGGTAAAATTTTACCGCGTTCTGAGATAAAACGTTTTAATAATTCTGTATCTTTATAGTCGATGTGTGTAATTCCGTTTGCTGTGAAATAACAAACTTTTTTACGACGACGTCCGCCTCTTCTTGGTCCACCTGCCATGGTAACTGCCTCCTTTTAATAGTTTTTTAGTTTTATACGTTCATTATAATTAGAATGGTAAATCATCATCACTAATATCAATAGGGCCGTTTGCATTTGCAAATGGGTTATCTGATTGATTATTGTTTGATGGATTATTGTTGTTATTGTTTTGATAAGAAGACGTATTTTGTCCGGATTGTTGTCCACCAAAATTTTGGAAATTATTATTTCCTTCTTGAGCATGACGCTGATTTTGGTTTTTAGGTTCAAGGAATTGAACGCTATCACAGACAACTTCAGTTACAAATATACGACGACCTTCTTGGTTTTCGTAGCTACGTGATTGAATGCGACCGTCAACGCCAGCTAGACTACCTTTGAATAAGTAGTTATTTACATTTTCTGCTTGTTTTCTAAAAACAACGCAGTTAATGAAATCAGCTTCGCGTTCCCCTTGCGCATTTGTAAACGTACGATTTACTGCTAGAGTAAAAGTCGCAACACTCACGCCTGAGGGTGTTGTTCTATATTCTGGATCTTTCGTTAAACGACCGACTAAAACAACTCTATTTATCATTTAAACGACCCCCATTTATTATTTTCTTGTCTTATCTTCGTCTTCACGAATTACGATATAACGGATGATATCGTCTGTGATTTTAGCTAAACGTTGGAATTCGTCAGTCGCTTCATTGTCTTCAGTTTGGATACGTACGATGTTGTAGTAACCTTCACTGAAATCATTAATTTCATAAGCTAAACGACGTTTGCCCCAATCTTTAGTTTCTAAAACCTCTGATCCGTGAGAAGCTAAGATACCGTTGAAACGTTCAACGACAGCTTTTTTAGCATCTTCTTCAATGTTCGGACGAACGATGTACATAACTTCATATGTTCTCATTTTATAATTGCACCTCCTTGTGGTCTATGCGGCTCACCATCTTTGTGGTAAGCAAGGAATAATTTTCATTACTCACAATCAAGAATTATAGCACAGAGCTTTACATTTTACAATGATTATCAGACGTTCAAAATGACATTTTTATCTCATGTTTCATATGAAACATTTCATTACCTCAGCATCCTACAACTTCAATTTCATGCGATATTCCATCTAACTCATAAAATATTATATTCTTTTTTAAATGATTATAAATAAATTTAAAAGTTATTTCAGATAAACTTGATAAATCATTTTAATTCTAATAGCATATCATATACGTTCTTGATTTATATCATTAAAATCAAAGGACATGGTTACATAATTCAAAATTAATCAAAGGAGATTTATATGACTTCAGTTATTAAAAAAGGATTGCTGTCCATGAGTGTCCTGTTTGCAACTACAATAACATTTAATACTGTACATGCGGTTGAAAATACAGCAAGCGAAAAAGGAACCATGGGATATGGCTATCAAAAGTATATTGAAAAACACCCTGAAGAAAAAAATAATGAAACTCAAGAAAGTGCCTTTCGTTCAAACGCCAATACAACCGCTACTGGTGAAAGGGTTTTAGATATTTCCGAATGGCAAGGTAAGCTTTCAGCACAACAAGTCAAAGATTTAAAAGCAAATTATGATTTCATTATTATTCGTGCACAATATGGTTCTGAAAAAGTCGATGCAACATTAGAACATAACTCAAATTTATTAGATAAATATAACTTGGACTTTGGTGTTTATTCTTATAGTATGTACGAAAATCCTGATGATGCCAGATATGAAGCGCAAACTTTATACAATCGTGCACCTAAAGCCAGTTTTTATATCAATGATTTTGAAGAAAATACTGTGACATCGGGTACCGCTGATGAAAGTACAACTGCCTGGTATGACAAAATGCGTAGCCTTGCTGGAGATAAAAAAATCTTATTTTATTCATATGAAAACTTTATGAAAGAACATGCTTCAGAATCAGTGGGACAATATGATGGTTATTGGCTCGCTAACTATAACCAAGAGCAACCAACACAAGAACATGTGTTATGGCAATATACAGATAGCTATGCTTCACCTGAATTAAACCAAAATGTCGATGCAAATTATACGGGACCTGGTGTAGACACATCATGGTTTACATCTTAAGTTTTTCATCGCAGCATTCATAATGCTATTTTGATAAGTAAAACTTAGTACAACTAATGTCATGTCGCCATTACCTTTAACCAATATTCGTATCACCGTTTGTATTTATTCATACATCAAGGATTAAGAAGTATATAGTTAAAATTTTAACCTACTACTAGTTAAGTTGAATGAAAGTGTGTCTATGAACAAAATGAACATTCAAGACTCCCGGCATACTTACTTTCCAAATTTATGAAAAAAGCTTACGTGTTACCATATTAAGTAACACGTAAGCTTTTATTTTATACATTAAATCTAAAGTGAACGATGTCTCCATCTTTCATAATGTATTCTTTACCTTCTAATCTTTGTTTTCCAGCTTCTTTAGCACCATTTTCACCATTAAATTCTACATAATCATCGTAGCTCGTTACTTCTGCACGTATGAAGCCACGTTCAAAGTCAGTATGAATAATCCCTGCACATTGCGGTGCTGTCATACCTTTTATGAATGTCCAAGCACGTACTTCTTGTACACCTGCTGTAAAGTATGTTGCCAAACCTAATAAGTCATACGTTGTGCGAATTAAACGATCTAAACCAGGCTCTTCAATGCCTAAATCTTCTAAGAACATTGCTCTATCATCATCATCCAATGTAGCAATTTCTTCTTCAATCTTAGCACTGATAACAATGACTTCTGAGCTTTCTTTTTCAGCATATTCACGAATAGCTTGAACTTTTTCATTATCTTCATCGCCAATTTCGTCTTCTCCGACATTAGCAATATATAACATTTCTTTAGATGTTAATAATTGTGCTTGGTTTACATATTTTTGATCTTCTTCCGTAAAATCTAAACTTCTTACTGGATTACCTTCTTCTAAAGCTTCTTTAATTCTTGTTAAAATGCGAACTTCGTTAACAGCATCTTTATCTTTTTGTCTTGCCATTTTTTCTAATTTTGGTAGACGTTTCTCAACTGATTCCAAATCTGCCAATACAAGTTCCATATTGATAACTTCAATATCATCAATAGGATTAACGCGACCAGAAACATGCGTCACATTATCATCATCAAACGCACGTACGACTTGGCAAATCGCATCAACTTCACGAATATGTGATAAGAATTTATTTCCTAATCCTTCACCTTTTGAAGCCCCTTTAACAATACCGGCAATATCAGTAAATTCAAAAGTTGTTGGTATTGTTTTCTTGGGTTGTACCATATCTGTCAATACATCTAATCTATGATCTGGAACTTCAACAATCCCTACGTTAGGGTCAATCGTTGCGAATGGATAATTCGCTGCGAGCGCACCCGCTTTAGTAATTGCATTGAAAAGTGTTGACTTCCCTACGTTTGGAAGCCCAACGATACCTGCTGTTAGAGCCATTTATTCATTCTCCTTATTTTTCAGTATCTTGATGAGATACTAATATTTTTTTCAGTTTTTTATTAAACGTTTGTCGTGGAATCATAATGCTTCTTTGACAATTTTCACATTTTATTCGGATATCTGCGCCTACACGAATGATTTTAAAGCGATTCGTACCACAGGCGTGTTGCTTTTTCATCTCTACAATGTCATTTAAACCGTAATTTGATGTCATTCTGTCACTCCTCCGAATATTTAAGCGTTATTTTGTTGGTTAGGGTCATATTGTAACATCATCGGCTTAGGTGTTTTAATCTCTTTTTGCTTAAACAATTTCACTATCTCTTTTCTTAAAATACGCGCTCCGGAAGCACCTTCACCTGGAATTGTTTCAGCAGACACACTCAATACAATTTCATCTCGACTGATTGAATTGATACCAACGACTTGTGGTGTAGAGATAAACAAATAATAATTTGTTTGTATAGATTGAAAATAATCTGTGAGTACATTTTCTACTTGATCAATATCTTCCTCTACCGAAACTGGTATTTCGACAATTGCTTCACCATTGGTCACTGAATAATTTGTAATCTCACCCATACTGCCGTTTGGTAATGTCGTTAATTCACCTGTAATTGTATTTATTTTTGTCGATCTTAAACCTATGACTTTAACTGTACCTTCTGCAACAGTTGTACCACCGTTATTTATTTTAACATAATCTCCTACATCAAATTGATTTTCGAATATAATGAAGAAACCAGTGATAATATCTTTAACAACGGTTTGTGCACCAAAACCAACTGCTAAACCAACAACCCCAGCACTTGCGATAATACCTTCAACACTGATACCAAACTTGCTTAAAATGGTTGTTAACACTATAAACCATACCACATACGATACGATATTTTGAACTAATGATATTAATGTTGCTGAACGTTTTTTATTCGCTTTTTTGCCTTTATTTTGTATTTTGAAAAATTGCTCTATTCCTTTATTAATAAAACGCAATACTATCCACGCTACAATGATATATATCACAATCATAATGAGATTTGAAAGTAGCGTTTGATATGTTTCCGGTTTAGTTAAAGGTTCTATTAAGGAATACATAATACTTTTTATTTGATCCAATCATATTTCCTCCCTTAGTCAAAGACTCTTCTCATTTTATTATAATTATTTAAACTGTTAAACACATCCAACTTCCGACTAAATATTAAAATTTGCAAAACAAATAAACAGATCATTTGAAGTGTGTATCTGATTTCATTTACATAGAAAGCATACTACAACTTATAGGATAATAATCAGAAACCATCATACTATCATTACTCTCTTTATACTATCAATTTTTAAATATAGTTTATATAATTTTCATGTTTAATTAAATTTAAATTATGTAATTTAAAAAAGACAAAAGAAAAAGAACCATAATTTAAAATTATGATTCTCTATTTCTCAGTAAGTCATATTACTATAAATACACCTTGAAATAAAGGGTTTTTCAGTTTTTAGTCATCACTTTCATCAATCATTTTCTTTATTCGGCTATTTTTTTCTCAAGATTATCGTATAGTTTAAATATCATAACACGTTCACCTGTTTTAGAACTCAAATCAGTATGAAAGCCTTTGACTGCTTCACCAGTAACTGAAAAAACAATTTCATCAAGTGCCTCTATACCAGATTCTACAAGCTTAGATCTGGTGCGTTTAATTGTTAATAATCCTTCATGTGTCTCACAAACTTTATATTCAGCTTGTGTTAACACACCCTGCAAACTAACAATAATCATATCACGCAAAATATCAGTTTTCACAGACAGTGAACCACGACCAAGGAAGTCTTTTTCCCATTGTGTAATTGCTTTGCTGATTTCAGACTCATAGGTACCTTTAGTTGTTTTCATGTCGAATGCATCTCCCATAGAATCAAAATTAATTGTCGTATTATTTAATAATGCTAACATTATCATTTTTATATACTTTTCTCCATAGTTATGTGCAATTACCTAGAAAATAATATAACTATCGCTTATTTCTTCTGTCCTTTAAGAAATCAGAAAAACGTTTTTTAACTTAATCAACTGACCAATGTTGCCAATCACCAAATTCATCAATACTTGCCAATTTGAGCCAACCATTGTCCACCTTTTGATAAAAATCGTGTTGTTCATTTAATAGCTGTTTAATATAAGCATTGGGCGCATGCACGACGATGAGTAGTCTAATCGGAGAATGATACATTTTATTGTCTGCCGACATTACAGATTGCCAAGGTAGACCCGTCAACAAATCGCTCGCATTACCTTGCATAACGCCTATACCTGCCGTAATAGTCTGCGTTGTTTTACTACCGCTACCATAATAATGAGGTGTGACAGTTGAGGCATAATACTGTAGATTGATCCATTGTGCCACGGTGGCTGGACCGCTAATGATATTCGCTAAAAGGCTCCCATCATCATCTTGTTTCCAATCATAATTGTGTAAAAAGGCGCGCCCTTTTAAGTCGCTGTTTTTTGTTAAATCACGTGAACCTATAATAAATGAAGCGTTTCTCGCTAAGCCCCATTCTGGTCTAATCTCGCTCCAATCATTTGTTAAGCGATGTACTTCTTTGATTGGGTCTTGTTTTAAGATGTGATTGTCTGGTAATGCTTTCAATCGTTGTTCATTTGCGAGATAAGTAATGTCAGGCATTGCGGCTTGAATTTGATTTAAAGCATTTTGTCCAGCTTTTGACATTGTTGGTACGTATATCCATTTTAATTCATCTGTAGATGTTTGGTGCTCCGCTGCCGCAAAGATAGTGTCTTCTGGAATGACAATACCTCGCTCATTTAATGCCGTTCTAACTTCAGTCGAGTTACAAAGCTGTGCTAATACCTTCGCGTTAAACCCACTGGCTGCACCACCACATGCACCACAATCAAGCGAAGAAGCATAAGGATTATTCGCACTTTGACTGCCGTGCCCACACAATACGATTAATGGGGCAAACTCTAATTCCAAACCCATTAAACGCAACGCTTGTTGGACATAGTCCACTTTTTCTTCATTTGTGAAACCAACTGGTATACCTTCTTCATTAATATTGCAATGATCTAATGATAACGTTGTATCATTCGGTTTTTGTAACCAACCATCATAAAATTTTCGTATCAATTTACCGATAGGTCTCGGTGCGAAACTTCTTGAAAACATTTGAAGCGTTAACCAAGGGCCACTTAGCTCTGGTAAAAGTAAGCTCGGTAAAGCATTTTGTTTCATCTTTTTAAATGTATACGTTATCGATTTGAGTATGTGTTGATGCTGACGAAAAGATGTAGGTTCTTGCTCATGCGTGTATTCTTTAATTTTATGTTGCGGTTGATTCATCACAGGTAAAGATGGGTGACTGTGGGATTGTCCCAGTTCTTCTTTGACAATGGGGAGTCCAAAAAACCCAGCAACACCGATTGTCTCAAATGCACCAGCCGCTTCTATTTGTCGACGAAAAGGTTCCGAGCGTACATCTATACAAAACGCCATTTGTACTTGTGGCTTTTGGCTTTCTTGCTCATTATCTTGGTTTGTGGTCACGGTCGCTTCTAATTGATGCTCGTATGTTGCTTCCCAAGCCGTTAATAAAATTTGTCTGCGACCATGTTTTTCAAATTGTAATGCAAAATTTATATAAGCATTTTTTTCGGATTCAGATAATTGTTGCCATTGTTCACTGGTAAATATCCCAATAGCAAGCCAATGCTCTGCTAATTCATCGTATTCATATGTTATTGAATTTTCTGGTAAATTCACGGGTAAATATGGCTCAACAATTGCCCATTCTATACCAAGACGAATAGCTAAATATGACAATAACATTTGATCATCATTAGACGTTTGTTCATCTTGCCATAGCATCATACCAGCCCATCCAGGTAACGATAGCAAATGATTTTCCAAATATGTTTGATACTGTGCTTCAGCAATGTCTAACTTTTGTAGGACCATATGAATGAGCGCTTCAGCTTGACTTGGCAGTGTTTTCAACCGTGCGCGTTGTTGCTTGGTCAATGCTGGATCATGTTGTGCTAAACGTTGCCATGCAAAGAATAGACCTTTTTCTCTGTTAGGCATCGTCCATCCGGATTGTGCATCATCTAAATATAATTTGCACCAT
This sequence comes from Staphylococcus ureilyticus, assembly GCF_025558845.1. Classification (NCBI taxonomy): domain Bacteria; kingdom Bacillati; phylum Bacillota; class Bacilli; order Caryophanales; family Staphylococcaceae; genus Staphylococcus; species Staphylococcus ureilyticus. Next base: position 2,589,021 of record NZ_CP094825.1, read on the forward strand.
TTAATAACGTGATAGTCTACAATATCTATCAATCGTCTACCATCTTTATCCATAAGATAGGTGCTCACTAATGGCACTGTATGAGTTTCATTGTGTTGATTCACTTGTTTTTTGTTTTCAGAATAACGCGTTACGTCTACAATATTAGACAAATCTAACATTGCTCTAGCATATCTTTCAGCAAATTGTCTATCTATCGAGAGCATCGATTGATTTAGCCATGTTTGTAACTTAAATTCAATCATATCTTTATCAATTTCATCACGTTGATATGCTTGTTCAAACATATGCATTGTAGGATAGATATCTACGTCACGGACATTTGTTAACCATTGCGCCACATCTTGAAATGCATACTGTTCTAAATTTGACCAAGGGTTTCTTGCGGCAAACACAGAAATAGGTGATAAAGGAACGATAACTCGGCTCGCTTTAGCAATTATTTGATCGATATTATCTTTATGTTGACTTTGGTTTGTCATTTCTTTATGTTTCCCCATTTTAGTGTCCTCCTTTTGACAAATAAGATTTTAAATAATTAGGATGACGTTCAACCGTTTCAATTTTTGCATCTCCTAAACGAACAATCCACATATACAAAATTGAAAATACGACAGAAGATCGGTGACGTGCTACCCACGTACTAATTAAGCTACCGAGCAATAAAATGAATGCTACGGCAATAACGATAAAAGCGGGTGGCTGCACGCTATGAATTGTCAAAGTATGTAATGTATCTGAAAAATAATGATGTACCACAAAATAAACTGCACCAACAACAATGAGTATCGACATACCCATGACACGCCCGAAATTACCTTCACCAAAAGCTACCAATTGTGTCCACGAGACAGATAAGGACCATGCTAAGATGAGACCACTTACCAGACGATAACTTTCTTCTGGTGCACTCAACCAAAAACCTAATCCAATTAGAAACGCTAAAATACGACCACTGACTATCCATACATAAGACATTCTTTCATTTGCACGACTCGGGACACTAAAATGACGCACTGCCGACCCAGAACGTAGAAACAAAGTCGCTTTAAATAAGCCATGTAAAATCAAGTGAATGATCGCAGGAATATATGCACCTAATGCACATTGAATTAGCATGAAGCCCATTTGGCCTATTGTAGAACCGACCAATAATCTTTTATAATCCACATGGACTAAACTAATACCTGCACCGAGTAATACTGAAATACTTGCAAAAATTAATAAAACAATAGATGCGATATCACCGCTAAAGATACCTGAAAATCTGGTTAACATAATACCACCAGCATTAACGATACCAGCATGCATAATCGCAGAAACCGGTGTAGGTGCTGCTACAGATTCAATTAACCAACGTTGAAACGGCCATTGTGCCGCTGGAATCATAACAGCTAGTACAATGAGTAAATTAATGCCAAATTGTGCCAAACCACTAATCATGGATAGATGTGCTTCATTTAAGGCTACAGAATAATGCCATTCACCTGTCGATAATCCAATCCACAAAACAGCACTGATTAACGCAACCCAACTTAACAAGAATAATTTTCCTGTAACTTTTGCTGCCTCACGTGTAACTTTCCAGGCACTTGTTAAACTGATTAAAATCGTAAGTCCTAATAGTGTACATCCCCAACTGATTACCATCATTCTCATATCCGCAGTTAACCAAGCAAATGATGCAAAGGTAGTCGTGAAAGTAAATAAAGTGAAGTATTTTTTATAGCTCTTATCACCAGCTAAATAACGAATACAGTAACGTTGGATAATCACACCAATAACGAGGACAAAACCAACCATGAGCCAAGATAATACGTCAGAACGCCATATACCTACCTCTATATTTTTCTGTGACAATATAAGACCTAAGCTAGCTACAATTGCTGGCAATGCTACAATATAAATATGTATTCGAGCATATTTAGTCGGTACTTTTTTTATTAAGAAAAAGACACTACTTAAAATTGAAATAGTTAAAGTTAGAAATAATAATGTTAGAAAAATATGCGCGTCAATCATGATCAATCACCTTACCTTCTGTAATACGACATTTAAATTTATAATAGTAATACAACACTTGATTTAAAATTACATTTTCCACGAAAAAAAGCCGACAATTAATAATAAATCCATACTGACTTATTATCATTGTCGGCTTCATTACAACGCACTTATGACGAGTGTTTTGCTTTGCTACCTATTATATATATTCATTTTATTCGAGAATTTGCTTATTCTACATTTTATACGATAAGACGTACAATTCCTTATATTCACCACTATTTATCCACTTTTTCAATTTGCCAATACTTTTATTAACAACTTGCTAAAGCTTTAATTATGTAGAAAAATATAGAAAAGTATGCCTAAATTTTTAACTTTTAATATTAATAAGATATAACGATTATTCGTGTTTGTCAAGATAGACAGTAGGTTAAGCCGTGTTGTTTATAACTCTTTATACTTAAATGCTTGCTTCGAAGCAATAAATGAAAGCGCCATAACAATTAAGCCAATCACTGCAAAAATACCACCGTACCACAAGTTTTTACTAATTTCTTCTATAAGATTACCTGTCCCAGATAATATGGCCATACCTACAAAATAGTAAACAAAGAATAAAATGACTACGATAATGGATACAATCATAAATATGACATTTGATTTTTCTGCCCCCATTTTAAAAGTAAATGGGAAAATAAGCGAATACAACGCGATAAATCCTGTACCAAGTAACGCTGAATTCACACCACTTACTATACTCCCCGCAACAATTGCATTAATCACAAGTGATACCACCATACCTGTTAATGCTAATAAGCTATAAAATGCAAAATGACTACTCACATAAGTATTTCTGCTATAGGGTAATGTAGAAACAAAATACATCCACTTTGAGTCTTTTTCATTTTTTAAATTATCTGTTGCTGGTGATACTAAAAATATCATAGGCATGAAACTAGCCATTATTGGATTTGTAAAAGAGAAAAACAAACAAATTGGAATACTTAACAATAAATATATGTAAATTGATTTTTGATTTGTAAAATAATAACTCATTAAGTAACCTTTCATGCTAATTCTCCTCTCATTAATATTTTTGTGGCATCATCAATATTTTTTAATGGCTGTGCTAAATCTATATCTTTGTTTTGATTTACAAGTGCTTTTCCTGTACCTTTATGTATGCGATACGCAACAACATTACTGTGATTAACATCAAATTCTCCTTCTTCAAATGAAACAATGCCATAATCATTTAATAATGTATCTTTGTGCTCTTGTAATAAAATACGCCCATTTTTCATAAATACTAATTTATCTGCAAGCGTCTCAATATCCTCCGAAATATGAGATGAAATTAAAATACCATTACCTTTATCAACAAAATCTTCAAGTATTTCTAACACTTCCTCACGTCCAGAAACATCCATTCCTGCCGTAGCCTCGTCTAGAATTAAAAGTTTACTATCATGAGATAGTGCAATAGATATTGAGATTTTCATGCTCATACCACGGGAAAAAGTTTTAATCTGACGTTCTTTCGGTAATTCAAAATTCTCCAGCATTTCAAAAAAATGCTGTTCATCCCATGTGCGATAAATATTAGAAAATACTTTACTAATTTGCTTTGCATTAAGTTTATTAGGCAGTCGAAGATCATCAAATACAACGCCTAGATGTTCTTTATACGCATAATCCTCACGAGAAATCGGCGTATCAAAAAATTGAATGTCTCCAGCATCTGCAAATCTATTTCCCACCAATGTATTAATCAACGTAGATTTACCAGAACCATTTTTCCCAACAAGCCCTACCACTGTATTGGGTTCAATCGATAGATTAATCTGATTTAAATTAAAATCTGAATCAACGTAAGTTTTGTTTAAATTTTGTACATTGAGCAAATACTCCATAATAATCCCCCTTTTTTGATAAAAGCTTAACCTTTTACATGAAATCACTTTCTAAATTAACATAATACACCTAGTCAACTTACACAATACATTTCCTGAAAATATTTATTTTTATTATTTTTAATTAAATATATATCTAAATGCACAATTACTGGAAACATTAACTGATAATTATATTTAGATGGCAAAGCATCTCAAAAGCCGACACTAGCAAATCTCGTAAATTTCATGTTTCCATCTGATAGACATAAATTTTGTTCCTGAATGAACATATTTTTAAAACAAGTAGTGAATCAAGATTGAAATCTGATGTATTTAAAATGACTGTAGCCCCTACTTCATCGAGAAGAACTAGGGTTGAATGGGATAAAAGGCTGAGACTATTCTTTTGTCCCAGCCTTTTGCATGTCATATTTATACTTGAGCTATAAATGTTTATGTTTTTTGTATCCAACTTGTATCGCATAAAATGACGAAACCTTTTTATAAAAGCGAATGGCTCTTTTTATATCTTTTTTAAATACTACTTAATTATATCGATCAATTCTTTCTTCGCAGCTGAACGCGCTGGAATCCAACCAAATACGATACCGATCAATGTAGAAACACCTACAGCAATGAGCACTGAGCTTAGACTAACCGCACTCTTAATATAATCTGGTGTTACTGCATCTACTAGACTTGCGACAAGTATGCCTATGATTAGACCTATGATACCGCCAATCACACAAAGTACAACACTTTCTACCAAGAATTGGACTTCAATGTCTCGTGCTTTTGCACCAAATGCACGACGTATCGCAATTTCTTCTGTACGCTCAGTAACTGAAATGTACATCACATTCATAACTCCGATACCAGCGATAAATAGTGAAATACCTGCAACAGCAGCTACAAAGTAAGTAATACCATCAAATACTTTGTTGATATTTTTCATGAATTCTTCCATATCTGTATAACTATAGTTTCCATCGCCTGCGCCTGAACCTTTTTTATTCAATTCTTTAGCGACTTTGTCAGCGACTTCTTTCTTATCAGCGCCATCTACTAATGATAATTGAAGTGATGGAAAATCTTGCGTTAACTGCCCCATATACCTATTAAATGTATTGGAAGGCATATGAACAGCTGAAGGGTTCATCGCATCGTTTACAATGCCTACAACTTCGAAACCTTGATTATCAATGTATAATGTTTTACCTATCGCATCATTATTGAATACATCTTTGGCAATTTTGTCATCAACGGTAACAACTTTTTTATTTAGTTCATTATCATCTTCATTAAAACCTTTGCCTTTTTCTGGGCTAGTCATTTCTTTTTTCTTTAAAATACTAACGTCGCCCTTTTTCTGGGCATTTGTCATTTTTGCAGAATAACCTTGATCGTCACTTTCTTTGATTTTTGCATCTGTAACACCATTCACTTGTTTAGCAATATCCAAATCTGACTGGCTAAAAGGATTATCTTTCGCACCTTCACCACTACTAGTCATATAGTTTACTGTAGCAGAATCTTTGCCTGCTCCTGTATCTTCAAATTGCTCTGACGCTGTTTGTTTAAACCCATTACCTAACGACATAATCGTAATAACAGCAGCAATACCAATGATGATACCAATCATAGTAAAAATATTACGTCGCTTATTCTTTAAAATGGATTTGAATGAAATGGCGATGATGTTCGATAAATTCTTCATTCAACCACCTCTTCTCTTTGGACACGACCATCTAGTATATGAATAATACGATCTGCCTTATCCGCTACTTTGCGATCATGTGTTACGAGAATCATCGTTGTGCGATGTTCTTTATTTAATTTCATAAACAAATCAATAATATCTTCAGACGTTTTTGAATCAAGTGCCCCTGTAGGTTCGTCAGCAATGATAAATTTCGGGTTATTGATGATTGCACGAGCAATGGCTACACGTTGTTGTTGCCCTCCTGATAATTTGTTAGGTACTAAATTTTCTTTATCATATAGTCCCACATCGTGTAATGTATTGATCACTTTTTCTTTACGTGCTTGAGACCCCAGTCCTGCATAAACTAAAGGAATACTTACATTTTCCAATATCGTATTGTTTTGAATTAATTTAAAGTTTTGGAAAACAAACCCTACTGTTTTATTTCTAATTTCTGCCAATTCGTTATCTGAACTTTTTTTATAATTCTCGCTATTAAACAAATAATCGCCTTCATAACCACGGTCAATAAAACCTAATATGTTAATGAGTGTACTTTTACCAGAACCTGAAGGCCCCATAATTGCTATGAATTCTCCTTCTTTAATGTTGATATTGATGTCTTTCAAAATGTGATTTTCTTCATCACCGTTTTTGAAATGTCTATTGATATCTACAAGTTCTATCATGATGACACCTCAACTTTGTCTCCATCATTCATAGATTTTTTAGGGTTTTTAATTAGTTTGTCACCTTTTTTCAGACCCTCTTTTACAAATATTTCACCGTTGACTTTATCAATTTTAATATCACGTTTTTCAACTTTATTGTTTTTACCTAGTACAAAAACATTATTGTCTTTAGTTAACACTGATTTTGGTAACTTGATTGCATCTAATGGCACTGCAACTTCCATAGAATAACCTGCACGTACAGGAATATCTATATCGCTAATGACGATTGTATATTTAGATGAATCTGAGTCACTGCCACCGCTTGGGTCCGAAACTGGATTAGAAGCTTGAGCACCACCGTCTTCTTCACTACCTGAACTAGCTGCTGCTCCGCCTCCAGATTTACTTAAACTTTCTTCATAACTTTTTGGCAACTCTGAAATTTTCTTGATTTCACCTTTACCTTTTTTACCAGTACTTGTTACTTTAACGTCTACTTTGTCGCCTTCTTTAATCTTTCCTAGATCAAATTCAGTCACTGTTGCTTTGATTTGTGGTTCATCTGCAACAAGTTGTAGAATAGGCTCTCCATCAGAGACATTTTCTCTATTTTGAATATCAATTTTACCGTCAAAAGCAGCATAAATACTGTCGTTCACTTGACGATCATACTGGTTAAGTTGTTGTTGTGCTTCCGCTCTTTCATTTTCATCTTTGGCGTTGTCCACTTTATCAACTAACTGCTGGCGTTTATTATTATTAATTTCATAATTGATGAGTGGATCACCTTGTTTAACTGATTGACCATCATCAACTTGTGTACTTACGTACGTTCCCAATTGACTGTTATTATTATATGTTTTAACTGATTTAGGTGAAGCTTTACCTTCTAAATTGAGTGGACTTTCTTTCTCCACTTTATATGTATCATAACCATCCTTTTTATCTGAGCTACTATTTGCTTGCCTTAAAATTAATGCAATTGCAATTAATACGATAACGACAATAACACCGATAATCCACATCCACTTTTTCTTCAATGCTAAAACACTCCTTTAAATTATTATTCATTTTAGATACTATCATAATCACACAACAAAAAATATAATGCATAACATTATTTTATATACAATATTTTTTGATAAATATATACCTAACAATATTGTAATATCAGCAATAGTAATAGAAAAGATTTTATTTTTTTAATTTTATTTAAAGTTTTTCTTAAAAGTGTTTTAAAATATTGTAGGTAATGTTATGCTTTGGAAAATAATATATATAGGGGGCAAGGGATTCATGGAAAATTCTAACTTACCATTCGCACAACATTTTTCAAAATTACGCGAACAACCTAAATGGGGACTCAAATTAATCATTGCAATCGTAGTCATTGCACTCTCAACAACTGTTAGCGCATTATCTATCGATTACAATGAAATTTATCAAGATGCAGGTGCAAGTGCTCAAGATATGGGTAATATGCAAACGATTGGTTTAATTGGTGGCATCATCGCTGGTTTAATTGGTGGCATTTTTGGTATTGGTATTACATTTTTAATCTTTTTAGTTATTTCTAAAATAATGAAATCTGATGCAACCGCAAAACCTATCTTTTCTGCAACATTAAGTTTTACTATAATTACTGGCATCATAGGTTTAATTGTTGCATTAATCCAATGGATTGCTGGTTTATCTCCTACTGATTATAATATTGCAAGCTTAAATGTCTTTGATAAAGGCAACCAAATGTTAGGCGCATTTAACTTACAAACACTAATCAGCGCATATGTATTTGGCATTATGCTCTTTGCGACGAATCGTTTGTCTAAAAAAGCTTCAATTATTTGGGCAATTGCATACATCATTGTATCCATTGGATTTGCCTTAATAGGAGCAAGTTTCCAATAATACATATATTTGCTAAAAAACATGGAACATTCCGTTCCATGTTTTTATTTTGATATAACACTACTCACACACAAAACAAGCGCCCATCATTATTATTGTCAGTATGATAGGCGCTTGCTTTCAAATGAATCATCATTGATTTATAAATATTTTTCTTTTTCCGCTTCTCTTAATTCAATTCGTCTAATTTTACCTGAGTTAGTCTTAGGTAAATCATCTACAAATTCAATTGCTCTCGGATATTTATAAGGTGCTACGTCTTGTTTAACGAAATTTTGTAATTCCTTAACAACTGCTTCATCACCTGTAACGTTATCTTGTAAGATGACAAAAGCTTTGACGATATTCCCTCTGATTTCATGTGGACTCGCTACGACTGCACATTCTTTTACGTATGGATGCTTCGTCAATGAATCTTCTACTTCAAATGGTCCGATAGTATAGCCAGAACTAATGATAATATCATCTCTTCTACCTTCAAACCAGAAATAACCGTCCGCGTCCATTTTTGCTAAATCACCAGTAATAAAGTACTCACCAATTTGTGGATTTGCAGTACGTGCTTCATCTTTATAATAGCCTTTAAATAAAGCAGGTAAGTCTAACGGCACTGCAATATTGCCTATTTCATTGGGTTGTGCAGGATTACCATCCTCATCGATAACCGTAACATAACTGCCTGGGATAGCTTTACCCATTGATCCAGGACGTCCTTCTGTATCCTTTAAGAAACCGATTAACAATGTACTTTCTGTCTGGCCATAGCCGTCTCTAACAGTTAAGTTAAAGTTTTGTTGAAATTTATCAACAACTTCTCTATTTAATGGTTCCCCAGCAGATACAGCACTATGTAAATGTGACAAATTATAATTTGTTAAATCAGGGGATTTTGCCATTAAACGATATTCAGTTGGAGTACAGCAAAGCACATTGATTTGATACGTTTCTAGTAATTCGAGGTATTTCTCAGCATTAAATTTACCATTATAAACAAATGCCGTTGCGCCTGAACCCATGATTGATAAAAATGGACTCCATACCCATTTTTGCCAGCCCGGTGCTGCTGTCGCCCATACGATATCATCTTCAGTTATGCTTAACCAATGCTTCGGAGCCATCTGTAAATGTGCATAGCCCCAACCATGAGAATGTACCACTGCTTTCGGATTACCCGTTGTGCCTGATGTATATGATAATAAAGCAATATCTTCTCTTGAAGTTGCTTCTATATCAAGTGTATCTGAAGCATCAGTTTGCGCTTCTTCAACGTTAATCCAATGATCAACCTTACTGCCAACGATAAATTTAAGTAAGGAGTCATATTCTTGAACACCTTTGAACTCTTCGATACTATCGCCTGTGGCTACAACTGCCTTAATTTCACCATGCGTTATACGATATTGTAAATCTTTAGTACGCAACATTTCAGAACTAGGTACAATGATAATACCTAATTTCCACGCGGCTAAATATACTTCATATGTCTCAATCGCACGAGGCATCATGATTAATAATTTATCACCTTTTTTCAGACCATATTTTAAAAATACATGGCCAATTTTGTTTGCATTTTTTATCAGTTGGTTATACGTTATATCTCGTTCTTTACCAGTTTGATCATTAAAAATAATCGCTTTTTTTGACGGATCATTTGCATATTTTTCAATTTCGCTAACTATATTATATGTTTCTGGAGCAATTAAATCTGCTTTATTCATTGGTTACTCTCCTTATTTCGGTAATTAATTTTACAATATACATGGCAATATCAAGTTGTATTTTGATTATTCAGAAAATAGCATTGCGTTCACATTCATTTTGTAATGAACTACAACTTAGCACATACTTGATTAGTTCATATATCTTTATCATTGTATCATTATAACAAATGATACTTTAATATACTTGATACAAGCATTTTTATATTGTGTTTCAACTTTAGTTTCTGTGGTATAAAATTTATAGCAAATAATATATGAGGTGGTATTCGTATTATGAATTTTAAAGATTAGGAAAATGAAAAAGACACACTACATTTATTATCACAGATATTAGGTAAATATAAATTAGAAGCAAGTTATCAAGAGCCCCAGTGGTCACACGAGACGCTAAATATAGATGTCCAAGGCTTTTCAACTGGTATGTTAAGTTATGAAACACATACATTTTCGCTAAGCGTTAACCTGATACAACACCACATTGAAGTCGTCGTTGATCAAAACGTGCATGGCATTACCTTAAAAAATGGAAGAACTATACAATATTATTATAACGAAATTGAAAAACTGTTAAACCAGTCAGATATTCATTTAAAAATCAATACTTTACCACAGGAAGTAGCAAACCCGATACCATTTGAAAATGACATAGAACATCATCATTATGATGATAAAATTGCCAAAAAAGCATTAGCATTAATGAAATTCGCCTATCATGCTGAAGCAAACTTCGTTAATGGGCTAAGAGTTAGAAAATCTAAACCAGGTTTATTTTGGGGGACTTTTGATATTTCTTGTATGATCGTCAAAGACCAACCAGCACCATTTGAAGATGATAGCAAGGTTATTGAACGTGCAGCTTTTGATGAAGAAATGATTGAATTTGGCTTTTGGTTTGGTGATGATCAGTTTGAAGGACCAACCTTCTTTGTCTTGCCATATCCTTTTGCAGATCAGCCATTTGATACTGACGATCGATTTCCTAAAGATAGTTATTTCGATAAACAATTAATGGAATATCTGATTGAATACCAACAACATCATGACATTGATACAATCACTCAATTTTTCAAAGCATCTTATCTTAAATTCGCAGATTTTTTAAATTGGAATAATGTCGATTATGTTTTTTCTCCTTTAAAAATGAAACCAAACCATTTAAATAATAGATAATCATTTTTAACTAAATACAGTTACTTTTAATAAAATCGAGGGTATGAGACGTCAATCATGTCTCACCCTCATTTATATTTTTATACAACTTTTGATGTATAACAGAGTGGAATTAATATATACTCAACTTAAGAAATCCCTTTCATGACAATATTTCAAACTTATCACAGATAAATTTGAAAAAATAAGTTCAACTTTTAGATTTACGACGATTCGAGTGCTATAATAATTAGATGTGTAATTTGTTAAGAAAGAAGTGAGTATATTGACAGAAACTGGAAACTTCCATGTTGAAAAAAGAATACCTCTGTTTATCGTACTATTATCAGGGGCTTTTATAACAATTTTAAACCAAACTTTACTTGGAACGGCATTACCACCAATAATGAAAGATCTCCAGGTCTCAGAAAGTACAGTACAATGGTTACAATCTATATTTATGTTAGTAAACGGAATTATGATTCCTGTAACTGCATTTTTAATTGAACGCTTTACATCGAGGCAGTTATTCTTAACTGCAATGAGTATTTTTGCAGCCGGTACGTTGTTATGTGCAGTTGGTATTGACTTTTCAATGCTATTAATCGGACGTGTCCTACAAGCAGCAGGCGCAGGTATCATGATGCCACTAATGCAAACAATATTATTTTTAACTTTCCCTAAAGAAAAACGCGGTACAGCAATGGGTCTATTTGGACTTGTTATCGCATTTGCTCCAGCTATTGGACCTACTTTATCAGGTATCTTAGTCGAACACCTCACATGGAGAAGTGTCTTCTATGTTGTATTCCCTATCGCGATTATTATTATTATTGCTTCTATATTCCTATTGAAGAACGTTACAGAAACAACACATCCAAAACTAGATATTGCTTCAGTTATCTTATCTACACTCGGATTTGGTGGCTTACTATATAGTTTCAGTTCTGTTGGTGAAGCAGGTTGGACTAGTGTTCAATTTATTGCACCACTCATCGTTGGTATCGTTTCACTCGTTATATTTATTCGCCGTCAATTAAATTTAAAAGAACCTATGCTTGAGTTTAGAGTATTTAATTACGGAATTTATACGTTAGGTACGATACTAAGTATGTTTGTATTTGGTGTGCTGATTGCAACAAATATCATCTTGCCACTTTATATGCAAAATATGCTACAATACTCAGCCTTAAAATCTGGTTTAGTATTACTACCAGGTGCAATTATTATGGGTATGATGAACCCAATAACTGGTTACTTATTCGATAAATTTGGAGGTAAATGGCTCGCTCGAATCGGTTTATTCGTACTAGTTGTTTCAACATTACCATTTACAATGTTAACAGAGCATACAACATTTACGTATCTCGCTACTTCAAATGCATTAAGAATGGTTTCAATTGCTATGGTTATGATGCCGATGACGACATTAGCAATAAACCAACTGCCAAATGAGCTAATCGCACATGGTACTGCCATGAATAACACTTTCAGACAAATGGCTGGTGCTATTGGTACTGCAGTCTTTATTACTTTAATGTCAGTTTCAGCAATACCTCAAGATGGTATTACCGGTATTATTCACGGTGTTAACGTAACATTTATCGTTGCTACAGTTATATCAGCTATTGGATTACTACTATCATTTAAACTTACGGACGATAGCAAACCAAAACGTCGTACCTTATAAACATGCGTAAATAACAATACAATGTTTAGACTATCGATATTATTGATAAAAAACGTCAATTTCTACCTTAATAGAAATTGACGTTTTTGTTTATGATAAATCTCAGCATTTAAGCTTTTCAAAACATGAGCTGCATTGCATTTTTGTTTGCTTACAACCTTAAAGCAATGTCTTTCTCCTTCAAAATTTTACAATAGTCCTCTAACTCTTGAATCAGTAACAATTAAATACACTTTGCCGTCATCCATATCACTTTTAAAAGATGCGATTTCACCTTCATCTACGCCTAGCCCAATCAATTTTCTTTTCAATGCATCTCTTTCAGAATCATTTTCTTTTTTTATATCTATTCCTAAAATACTCGTATCTTCTACAATTTTATCAGTTCGAGATTTATCCAATGATAATACATAAATGTCCTGATTACCGATACCTTTATCCTGTAATGCTGCAACATCTACTTCTAATTCACTATCATTCTTATAAGCTTTAACTACTGGTTTCATAAGAAAGACCTCCTATTAAAATGTCCTTCATCATCATTCACAAGTTCATATTAATTATTACGCTTTAGACTGAATCATTAACTGATCGAAACGTTCTTTTGTCATATAAAAATAGGTGTTCTCTAAAATTTTATCAAATAAGTCTTCTCTTTCATCCTCTTCTTTTAGGGTGAAGTTCGTCTCGACATCTTCCTGATTTGCTTCGTCGACAAAAATAACTTGTTCATTTTTTACATCTAACGTTTTACGATGATAAATGAGCTCTAAATGATCATTTTTCCGGTGAATTGCTTCAATATTTTCAATTTTATACGCACTATGAATAAAATCAATCACTCGTTTCTCTCTGTAACGTTTATGCTTTTGATCTTTAAAATCTTTAGCAAAACGTTGTTTCACTAGTAAATAAATTATAATGATTACAGCTATAATTAATAGAAAAATTAACGTGCTCATCAGAATGTCCCCCTTATCACTAACACCTTAGTTGTGTTATTACGATATTATGCATAATTTTCCCATTTTGCATATTCTTAAACATGCCAAAAGCTTTTATCACAGTCATTAAAGCTATTTTATTTTATAGACATTTAACGAAAAAGCAATGATAAAAATTACATACAATACAACGCAAACCAACACTTTACATCCATCTATAATTTTAAATGCCTTAGTGATAATTATAATGGAAAAGAAAAACATTTATTTATGCAAAAAAATATGAACCCCCTTCAGCTATTAACTGCCAGAGAGGATTCATATTTTCATTTATTGTTGATGATACCGAAGATGTAGTGATTCAATTTTAGGCGACAAGGCTTCGAAAGGTCCTTCAACATTCGCATCTCTAATTACGCTTTCAATAGGTAAATTTTTAAAAGGTGCCGGCGCAACATTGATAGCTTCCAACCATTGACTCAATTGTTTTGAGGTACTCACATATACAATTTTATCTAAACCAACGAGTGCATGTGCAGTCGCACACATCGGGCAATGCTCTCCTGATGTAAAAACAATTGTATGCTTTCTTTCTTCAGGCGTAAGATGAGTTGCTGCCCATTTTGCAATCGCAATTTCAGGGTGTTCAGTCGCATCTCCGCTACTGATTCTATTATAATCTTCAAATAAAACATTACCTTCATCATCCACTAATAGTGAGCCAAAAGGTTCATTACCATAGTTTAACGCTTCCTCGGCAAGCTCGATTGACCTATTTAAATATTTTTCATAATTCAATTAAATGCCCCCTCCTCCATCATCATATGTATTAATCAAAAATTAATTTATAGATTAGCATTTAGCTTAACAAATTATTCGATTTTATCTAGTTTTCCGCTTACATGGCTATCGTAATTAAGTGATTGAATCATAACTGAAATGACTAATAAGCTCCCCATAGTATCAGTAAAATAATGGGCGCCCACGTAAATACGGGAAATTATGATTGAAGCTACTAAAATAATTGCTATACAATATAATATTTTATTCCTTTTTATTAATAATATTAGACTTACCAATATGCACACACTTAAAACATGCATACTGGGAAAACTATAACCTTCAAAATATGCGGTTGGTCTCGGTCGTTGAATGACATATTTCATAAACGTACCTATTAAAAATACTGAAAAGCACCAAAAGCCATACCACAAAAATTTAAATTTATGATAGAAAAACAAACCAACTAAAACACATATTGTTAAAATCAAACAAATTTTAGGGTCAAAAATAACTGAAACAAAATAGAGATATCGTTTTATAATATCTGTGTTTAAATATGTATGTAACATATTATATACGGTTTGGTCTACGGGTTTTGCTATACCTATTGCAATACTAATCAATATAGCAATAAGCAAAATAACTGGCGATGTAATTTTTAAAATATGTTTCATTTTACAGTGTCCTTTCTTTCGTTGTTAATTCTTCTAGCCACTGCTAAGAGTACACCAAACGCTATGCTTATACTCAACATGGAAGAACCACCATAACTCAATAACGGCAAAGTCACACCAGTTAATGGAATAATACCAGACACACCAGCTAAATTAATAAAAACTTGCATAAATATGTAACTAACCACGCCAACACATATCAATTTATAAAACTGATTATTTGTTTTATTCGCATAAATAAGCCCTTTTACTAAGAGATAACCATAAATTGTAAGTGTGAATAGTACGCCAAGTAGTCCTAACTCTTCTGAAATAACAGTAAATATGAAATCAGTGTGCGGTTCTGGTAAATACCCTAACTTGGCTATCCCATTGCCTAAACCTTTACCCGTCAGTCCACCATTGCCAATCGAGGTTAAGGCACTCGTTAATTGATAACCATCATTATCTTCATATTTAAACGGATCTAACATCACTTTTATCCTTTTTAGTCTATATAAATTTTTAGAATCAAAAATCAGTGTATAAATTCCATAAATAACTAATGGCACGAGTGTAATTCCCATAATTTGAAATTTAATTTTATTTTTTATATCTGAGTATATTAATATACAACCAATAATAGCTACTGTTAGTAACGTTCCGCCTAGATCTCCTTGCATCAACACAAGCAATAAACCAATACCTAATATGGCAAGTGGTGGTAACATATGCTTTAATTGGTAATCTTTGTGACTCCTCACACGTTGATTAATAATGTAAGAAAGATAAAAAATCGAAGCTAATTTCAAAAATTCCGAGGATTGTAAACTAAATATTCCTAAATTAATCCAGTTTCTTGAACCATTAATCTCTTTCCCTATCAAAATTGTAATTAATAGCAAGCATAAGGTGCCAATAACCATCAATTTTTGTATATGAGCACTTTTAAAGAAATTTATATTTATGCACAATGCAATAAATATAACGACTACAATACCCATAATCAAAAAGATAAATTGTCTTTTCATAAAATAATTACTTTCAATTGAAACGCCACCAGTTAAAGCGCCTTTAGATGCCGATACCATGCTCGCACTATATATCATGACGACACCTAAAATGCCTAGTATAATAAAACTAATTAGCATCCCATAATCTAGACTTTTTAACCGTTGCTTAATCATTCTTAAAATATTCTTCATTTCTGCACCTCATTATAAACGTCCACCACCTAGTAAAACAGATATAACAAGCATGCTCAATCAGACTTTAGGCTTACCTAATTTAATATGTTATTCGTATATTATGTATTTCTATTTAAATATTTTATCTATACATAAAATGAACAAATTTACTTTTTAAAAAGTATCAATTAATTATCTATAATTTTAAATTACACGAGATAACTGTAAACGTATTGATTTGAAAAGATTATGTCCATTATGCTAAACTCTATTATAGATTTTAAAAGTCTTTAATAACTTTAAAATCTATAATATGGAAATCTACATTAAAGGATGACAAATTTGAATCAATCTCAATTTAATCAAATAGCCCGAAATTATGACAATAACGAAAGAATAAAGCTCGCTAAAACGATCTCTTCCGAATTAAATTTATTATTTAACAAAGGTACGTATGATTCATTATTAGATTATGGTGGCGGCACTGGCCTTGTCACATTCGATATCGAACATCATTTCAATCACATCACTGTTTTAGATGCTTCACCGAAAATGGTTGGAATATGTAATACCAAAATTAAAACATTAAATAAAACTAACATTGCAGCCATTGAAGGTGACTTGCTCGCTTCGAACGATATACTGCTTCATCAAACATATGATGTGATATTGCTTTCTCTTGTATTACTTCATAGTGGGAATTACATGGCATTACTACAACAGTTAGTCACGCAATTAAATAGTAATGGCTTACTTATCATAGTAGACTTCGATAAAAACGAAAATGTTAATCATCCGAATATCTATAATGGGTTCGAACAAAAAGATATCCAAAAATCACTACACACAATAGGACTTTCGAATATAGACAGCCATACTTTTTATCAAGGCAAAAATATATTTATGAACAAAGATGCCAGTCTCTTTTTAGCTTCTGGACAGTTAACGTTATCTCCTCAAAATGTATAATCATACAAATTTAAATGTATAACTTTTGTATAGTTATGCAATGCAAACACGAATTTCCTTTCCAATGAATTGAACAACAAAAAAACTACTGTTTTCTAACACTTTATGTGTGAAACAGTAGTTTTTCTTAAGTATATATTTAATTGAAAATATGTCTATTAACCAAAGAATCCAGCGATGAAGTCTGCACCTTTAGCTACTACATCTGCGATGCTAGTTCCCATATTTACCCAGTCGTGATCTAAACCTGATTTTACTGCATTTGAAATTGCTTCTACGATACCTGACATAATGTAAGCACTCCTTTAAATTGATTTAATTTGTTATTTAAAAATTACGCGAAAGTGTCAACTAAAGTTTTGATTAATTTAATGATACCACCGATAATATCTGCAATCATCATGTCAATACACCCCTTTACTTGTTTGTGTAATTACATTGTATGCTGATTAATAATTAAAATGTTAAATTTTTCTCAATTCGTTTAATTAAGTTCCTAACTGTCTTAATTTAATAATAAAAGTACAGTTAGGCAAAATACTTATGTGTATTGATATCACTTTTAGAGATATCAACCATCTCTTTTTGTAATTTTACACCTAGAACTATTGCTATTAGACTTGAAAGAAATACTTGCCAAATGATTAAATTTGTTTCAACTAAGGAGAGATGGAAATGGGAAAACATTACGATGTCATCGTTGTCGGAGCTGGCTCTATGGGTATATCAGCTGGATACTATTTAGCAAAAAATGGGTGGAATACACTAATGATAGATGCTTTTGATCCACCACATGAAAATGGAAGTCATAGTGGTGATACAAGGTTAATAAGACATGCTTGTGGAGAAGGTTTATCGTATGTCCCCATTGCTTTGAGAGCACAAGAACTTTGGAATGAACTTCAAAAACAAACAAATGAACGTATTTTTTTAAATACAGGTGTTATTACTTTTGGTCCTAGTGATTCATTATTTGTACAAACTGCAATCAATGGTGCTCGGCAATATAATCTAAATACTAAAACCTTGTCTGCTAAACAAATTAATGAAACTTGGCCAGGTATTACAATACCTGATGGCCAAATTGGTTGCTATGAACCTGAAGCAGGTGTGCTATTTTCTCAAAATTGTATTCGCGCTTTTAAGCGACTCGCTCTAAATCATGGTGCCGAATTAAAAATCAATTCGCCAGTTATGCATATTGATATTCTTAATGACTCAGTAGAAGTTCAGACCCCCTCTGAAACAGTTACAGCAAATAAATTAATTATTACTGGTGGTGCTTGGAATAAAAAAATTCTAGATGATTTAGATTTAAAACTACAACTTCAACCTTCTAGACAAACGATAGCATGGTTTGATTCCAATGATATTTTATACAAGTCAGATGGATTTCCAGGCTTTTTTGCCGACGTTCCGAGTGGTGTATATTATGGATTCCCTTCTATTGATGGTACTGGTTTAAAAATAGGACGTTATGATAACGGAGACCCTATCGATCCAACTTATTACAATAAATCATTCGGGTCTTATGTAAAAGATGAAAAAGATATTAGTGGTTTTTTGAACGCATATATGCAACAAGCTAATGGAAATATCAATGTAGGTAAAACTTGCATGTTCACCAATACATTAGATGAGCATTTTGTGATAGACAAACATCCCAAATACGAACATATTGTCATTGCTGCTGGTTTTTCAGGACATGGCTATAAATTTTCAAGTGCCGTCGGAGAAATATTATATGAATTAGCCACTAAAGGTAAGTCCAAACAAGATATATCACTATTTAAAATAACACGTCCAAGTTTACAGCCTGAAAATAAAGAAAAAGTTTTTAATAAAGCAAGGGGGGGTAAACATGACACAATCAAATTTAGAATTCTTACAATCGCTCATCAATGTCGATAGCACCAACCCACCTGCTAACGAAAATAACGTTGTACAAATTTTTAAACAACGGTGTGCATCTCGTAATATTCCTTTTGACAGTACACATTTAAGTGACAAAAGAAGTAATTTTTCAGTAACTTTAAAATCTGAGCATCCAAACGCTAGCAAACTCTTATTATCTGGCCATACCGACACTGTAAAGATAGGCGCACAAAAATGGGATTATGATCCTTTTAAAGGCGATATTGCTCATGGAAAATTATATGGAAGAGGAACAACAGATATGAAAAGTGGTTTAGCTGCTTTATATCTTGCTTTAGAATCTTTGATTGAGGAAAACTATGAATTCAAAAAAGATATTGAATTTATAGCCACTGCAGGAGAGGAAGTAGATTCAATCGGTGCGGAACATTATGTCAAAAACGCAAATATGGATAATGTATCTGCTATCATCATAGCAGAACCCACAACTGAGAAAGTTGCAATTGGACATAAAGGAGCATTATGGATAGAAGTCACTTTGACTGGAAAAACTGCACACGGCGCAATGCCAGAACAAGGTATTAATGCAGTTGAGGGCATAAATAAAGTCATTCAATTGGTAAATGATTTAAAAGACGAATGGTCAGAAGAAACAGCAGCTTTAGGTAAGAGTAGCATCTCAGCAAATATGGTTAACGGTGGCATTCAAACGAACGTGATACCCGACAAATGTACATTAAATGTTGATATACGAACAGTTACACCTAATATTCATGACAAACTGTACAAGCAATTTAATCAACGCTTAACTCAGATATTTGCTGATAGTAACTCTCCAAAAGTAAACACAAAAATATTGCTTGACCGGGCGACTGTTTTAACGGATGTCGATGCTGAAATTATTCAAAAAGCCTTAGATATTTCGGAAGAAAATGATATTACTGGAATGGCTTATTATACCGATGGATCCGTGCTAAATCCTAACAGCGACATTCCCACATTAATTTATGGGCCAGGAATAGAAACATTAGCACATCAACCCAACGAATATGTAGAAATAGCAGCTTTCGAACGATCTATAGACTTTTTCAAAGCATTAATTAAAAAATATGCAGCATAATTAGACTGCCGTCATAGTGACGGCAGTACTTTTTTCTGCATAAAAGAAATTGTTTCATGTATAATAGCCTCAAACGAAAACTCAGGTGATATTATGGAAATCAAAGACTTTAAAATTTTTCAAAGCGTTAGTCAACATCAAAGTATCAGTAAGGCTGCTAAATCACTAAATTATGTTCAATCTCATGTTACATTTCGCATAAAACAACTAGAACAAGAACTCAACACACAACTTTTTTTACGTCATAATAAAGGTACAACTTTGACGAAAGATGGTGAAAAATTCCAAATATATGTTGAAAAAATTTTAGCCACATTAAATGAAATAGAACATGATTTTGATAAACAAGAAACATCTAGTGGCAAAATTGATATTGGGATTGTCGAAACTATTACTAAATTACCGATGTTATTATCTATGTTTCGGAAAAATTCGCCACACGTTTCTCTTTCACTACATACCGATGTTACTGTCAATATTTCTAAAAAAATAGTCAATCAAAACTTAGATTGTGGATTTGTCACTGGTTTCAAACATCCTTATCATATAAATAAAGTGGAGTTATTTAAGGAAAAACTTGTATTAATCTCCAGTACAGAGATAACCCAACTAGAAGACATTACATCCGCAGTATTTTTGGTATTTAAAAATGGCTGTAATTATAGAAGAAATCTTGAAGCCTGGTTAAAATCCGAAAATACTAAAAAACCAACACTTATAGAATTCGGCACTACGGAAACAATTATCGGTAGTGTAAAATCAGGTATCGGCATTAGTTTAGTTCCGAAATCATCGGTACAAAATGATTTGGAAAACGGCTCATTATATAGCTATGAATTGCCAGACAAATATAGTAATATCTCGACAGACTTTATTTGGAATAGAAATTATCATTTAAGTCTTGCTATGACTCATTTTATTCAAACTATCAAATCTTTTGAATATCAATACTAAAATAAACAGTAGTGTATACGCGTTATGACATTGACTGAAGCACTTGCCTTTTTTCTGCTTCAGTTAAAAAGGCATATTGAACGGCACGCTTATTAATATATTTAATCTGCTTTTTATTGATTAACTGATGTTTTAATAGCAACGTATATTCTTCATTTAATGAAGTTTGTGTCACCATACGATTGTCTGTATTGATAATAAAAGGTATATCATTTTTTAATAAGTAGGGAATATTGATTTGTGACAACGTCTCTATAGCTTTAGTTTGCAAATTACTTTTAGGACATATTTCTAATAATACATCCTTCGCTTTAACTTCATTTAATATTACTTCATCTAAATTAGCAGCAACACCATGACCGATACGCTTAGCGCCTATTTTGATTGACTCTAAAACATTATGTATACATCCACACTCACCTGCATGGAGTGTTAAATTCATACCTTTTTCTAACCCATATTGAATGGTATCTTGTATTTCATATGGTGGAAATCCTACTTCAGGACCCGCAAAATCAATACCACATATTTTTTCACTGTTATATACAGACACATCATCAAATAATTGTTTATTCACAGACGCTGCATGTTGCCTCATTGCGCAAATCAGTAAATTCACTTTCATATGCAATGTATCTTGTACAATATTAACGCCCGCTTCTACTGCTTTTAGTACATCTAAAAGGGTCATCCCCTGTTCCATATGCAACAATGGTGCAAAGCGAATTTCTATATATTTAACATTATCCTCATAAGCTTGTTGCGCAACATCTACAATTGCACGCTTAAGACTATCTGCTGTTTGCAATACTTTTAATACTTCATCAAAACACTTCAAATACGACGCTAAACTTTCACAGTCCTCTTGCACCGTAAGACGATCTTCGTTTAGATGTACGCCTTGTTCTTGAGCCAATTGTCGAATTAAATGTTTGCTAACTGAACCATCTAAATGACAATGTAATTCTATTTTAGGAATCTCCTTTATACTTTGATTCATTTTAGTAAACTTCCCTACCTTTATATTGTGTTCATTACTTTTAAAATGCTAATCAGATAAATTTGATTTATTTAATATAACACTTTAATTTTCACATTTCTATAAAATATAAGAGTATGATTCAATACTGTTTACTTACCTACAAAACACCTTATAGTAAGCCTTTTTAAAAGTTGATGCGCGCATTAACATTTAAAAACAGGGTGAAACCAAACTCGTGATTTGATTTCATAACCCTGTTTATCAATGCATTCATAATTTATAATTGGTTATAATGACCTAGTATTATCATTGATATACCTATGCCAATAAAGGATACTACCATAATTGAGATCATTATTTTTAATTCTATAAGAAAGTGTTTTCTATTTTGACCTAAACGCACAAGTAACAATCCACTCAACACTACTAAAATAAATATAATAAATAATATTATGGCAATGATATTTAATATCTCCATTCGATTGCCCCTTCAGTTTTTTATTATTAAAGTTAAATGCTAGCGATATACTGATGTTGTTGTAAATAATCCATAATTTTAGATACTGATGCTTCAACAGAGAGAGTTTCTGTATCTAATACAATCTCTGGTTGTGTAGGCGCTTCATATGGCGCATTTACGCCAGTAAATTCTGCAATTTCACCATTTCTTACTTTTTTATATAAACCTTTAGGGTCTCTATTTTCACATTCTGATAGACTACATTGCGTATAAACTTCTATAAAATCATCTGTATCTAATAATTGGCGCACCGCTTCTCTATCTGATTTATAAGGAGAAATAAAAGCAGTAACTGTTATCAAACCTGCATCTACCATCAATTTACTAACTTCCCCTATACGCCGTATGTTTTCCTTACGATCTTCAGGTGAAAATCCTAGATTCCGATTCAATCCATGTCTAACATTATCTCCATCCAAACGATATGTATGGATTTGATGGTTAAATAGTGCTTTTTCGAGTTCTACGGATATCGTTGATTTTCCTGAGCCTGAAAGTCCTGTAAACCAAATGACTGCACTCTTATGTTGATTACGCTGTAACCTTTCATCTTTGGTAACCTCTGATGCGTGCCATGTTATATTTTTAGATTCTCCCATTACTATGTCTACACTCCTTTTATTTCTGTTCTTTCAATCCATTTATAAGAACTTGAGCCACTTCAGGTCTTGAAAATTCTTTCGGTAACGTTTCTCCGTTTTTCAATTTTTCACGAACTTTCGTACCACTCAAATGTAAATGTGCTGAAGCATCATGTGGGCACGTTTTTGCTGTAGCCATGTTTTCACATGTTTTACAATAAAAAGCATGTTCAAATTTTAATATTTGTATACCCAATTCTGCTTCGTATCTAGCAATCAGTTCTTGCGCTTCATATGTGCCATAATAATCACCTACACCTGCATGATCACGCCCTACAATAAAGTGTGTACATCCATAGTTTTTACGTACTGTAGCATGTAATATCGCTTCTCTAGGCCCTGCATATCTCATTGCGGCAGGATAAATAACTAAACGCGTTTTATTTTCCGGGTAATAATTTTCCAATATAACCTGATAGCTTTCCATACGTACTGATGCTGGAATATCATCAGATTTTGTTTCACCTACTAAAGGATTCAACAACAAGCCATCTACTGCTTCTAGAGCAGCCTTTTGAATATACTCATGTGCGCGATGTACTGGGTTTCTAGTTTGAAAACCTACTACTGTTTGCCATCCTAAGTCTGTAAAGAGTTGTCTTGTTTCTTTAGGATCCAAATGATAATCTACAAATTTGTCGTGTTTAGGTCTATTTAATAAATAAATTGGGCCTGCGAGATAGACGTCCCCTTTTTCATAGACCTTTTTGACACCAGGATGATCAACATCCGTCGTTCCATATACAAGTTGCGCTTCTTTTTGTTTGTCATACGTATATTTTTCTTCTAAGTCAATCACACCATATAAAACACCATCTTCCCCATACAAAGCCACACGAGAGCCAATATTCAAATTTTGAGATTGCGCTGTTGTCAGAGGTAATGTAATCGGAATACTCCAAACCAAACCATTATCTAAATGTAAGTGTTCTACCACGTTGGTATAATCGTTTTGATTCATAAAGCCTGTCAGTGGACTGAAGCCACCTATTGCAATTAATTCCAAATCTGATAAACTCCACGGATTTAAAGTGATAGATGCGAGTGTTTCAGCTTCTTTAAGCAATTGTTCTCGCTCTGCGCCGTAGACCTCCCTATTGATAAGTGCACCACCATGAGGTTGGATGGTAGATTGTTCTTTTTCGTTTATTAATGACATGTTGTCACACTCCTTAATGAATTAATCTAATTTATTTACATTGGTTTCATCTTTAAAAGTAGCAAACGGTAATTTATTATTTTGGTATAAAGCATATAAAATTAATCCGAACCAAATCACAATCAATGCAATTTTTATTGCGATTGATAAAGCGTGATTGATTTCTACAACACTAATCAGTGAATTTGTATTTGTGAAAATAATCAATCCACTCACACACACAGCTAATATATTCATCGGTAACAGTCTGACTAACCATGCTGCAAACGGTGCAGCAACCATACCACCGACACTTAATGACACGACAAGCCACCAATTAATTTGACTCCAACCAAGAAAAATAATAAAGCTTAGCGACGCAGATACTGTCACGAAAAACTCACTTGCCGATACCGTACCAATCGCATACCTAGGTTCCAATTTCTTTTGAGCAAGTATTAATGGCGTATTAACTGGTCCCCAGCCTCCACCACCAATTGAATCTAAAAATCCTGCCACGGCGCCTTGTGGTATTAATACAAAGCGGGATGTTTGTTCATTCGTTTTTGATAATGGTTTTTCTTTAGTAAATAAAAATTGGTATAAAATATAGAGTCCCATTGATAATAGAAATACAGCGATAAATGGTTTAATAAAGTCACTGTGTATATGACTTAATATAGCAGCACCAATAAAAGCTGTTATCGCTCCAGGAATCGCTAATTTAATCATGGTAGGTTTATGTACGTTTTCAAATTTCCAATGCGACGTTCCTGACGCTGCTGTAGTAGCAATTTCTGAAAAATGTATTGTAGCTGAGACTATTGCCGGTGCTACACCAAATGTCAATAATATTGAAGAAGATGATGCGCCAAATCCCATGCCTAATGAACCGTCAATTAATTGAGCGAGAAAACCAGCTAGTGCAAAAACAAATAACTTATACATATGATGTCCCCTTTCCTTTCAATTTACTTCAGCGCTGATAACCACTTTCTAACTTCATTTTGCTTACTTATTTTTAAATATTTATCATTTAAAATTTGCTTCAAAAACCGTTCTTTTTCCTCCGATGAAAGTGAGCTACGTTTAACTTGCTGTCTACATTCATATAGGAAATCTACATAATCACCATATGCGCTATTAAAATGTTGTTGTAACTCAGCTAAAATTTGACTGGCCAGCTTAGGACTGGCACCTTGTGTTGAAACGCTGATCGTTAACTTACCACGTCGCAATATACTTGGTATCAATACATCACCTGCTAACGCTTGACTTGCCATATTAATTAATGCCTTGTCTGGCTTTGCTTGTAATATAGACTGGTTTACATTTGTATCATTCGTCGCAGCAATAATTAAATCTGCATCTTGCACATCACTGCTTTCAAATGTTTTGTTCCGCCACTGAATTTCTTGTTTATCAACTAATTGTTTTAAGTTATTAGTGAGCGTGGGGCTAATAATTTGAATTAGTTTTGTATATGTTTTTAAAAGATTGATACGTCTTTCTGCTATTTTTCCGCCACCTATAACAACGATTTGTTTTTGCGAAATATCAACCATTAAAGGGATGTAAGACATAATGTCACTCCTCAGATAAGGTACTTTCAACTTTGATAAAATGACTAAACTGTATCAAATGTCTCTTCCACACGTTCTTTTAATGCAATTTGTAATGTCTCATGATGACTCAGATGCGCTGCTAAAATAATGTCACTTTTAAATTGGTAAGCACTCACAACATTAGCGATGTGTTGGTCTAAAATACCTGTAAACCAGATATACGGTAAAATAAATATTTGCGAATGACCTTCATTTACTAATCGGTCCATTGCATCTTCAAATAACGGTTCACAAGCTGCTAAATAGCACACTTCTATACTTTTAGAGGGGAACATTTCTGATAATTGTGACTTTATTACCGAAAAATCTTGCTTTGTTTGCGGATTATAACTTCCTCTACCAATAACTAATAATTTAGCGTCAGCATTAGGTGTGATTTTACGTTCTTCTATACGTTGTTTAAGCACTTCCGTTAATCGTTTTTGTACGCCTAAAGGTTTACCATAATTAATTTTCACATTGGGAAATTGTGCTTTCATACGTTCAATTTCTTCAGGTATATCTTTGTAGTAATGTCCTGCGCTAAGTAGCAATACAGGTACTACTGAAATTTCTGTTGCACCTTGGTGCACTAATTTCCTAAAACCTTCAGATATATCCGGGTCTACAAGTTCTAAAAAACATGTTTCTTGTAAAGGAATATTAATTTTTGTTTGTACACGCGCAATCAATGACGTTGCTTCTTCGACTGCTTCTGCTACACGACTACCATGACTGACATATAAAACACCTTGCATATCATAACCCCTCCAACAACTATGATGTGAGTTGTGTTAATAATTCATTTTTATATGTTTCTTCAAACCAACTGATTCGGTTACGTAATTTCACGACTTCACCCACAATAATCATAGCTGGATTTTCAATCTCTTTTGCACCGTGGACAATGGTTTCTAATGTGCCTACAACGGTTTTTTGTAATTTAGATGTACCCATATGTACAAGTGCTACTGGCGTATTTTTATTACGTCCATTTTTAGTTAATAACTCAACAATTTCTGGCAACTTTTTAACTCCCATATAGATACATAACGTTTCCGGCCCTAAAGCTAGATGTCTCCAGTATTCATCCTTGTCAATTTCTTTATTGATAACACCCGTAATAAATGCAACTGAAGAGCTATAGTCTCGATGCGTTACAGGGATACCTGCGTATGCAGGTGCTGCGATACCTGCAGTAATACCTGGTACGATTTCAAATGATATATCATTTGTAGCTAATACTTCTGCTTCCTCGCCACCTCTGCCATACACGAATGGGTCTCCACCTTTCAAACGTGTAATCGTGTGTCCTTCTTGTGCTAAATCGACAAGTAATTGGTTAGTATCTACTTGCGACACTGATTTATGGTTAGGATTTTTACCACAATATATTAACTTAGCAGTTATAGATGCATAATCTAATAACTCAGGGTTAACTAAACGGTCGTATAAAATAATGTCAGCCGTTTCAATCGCTTTTTTACCTTTAACTGTAATTAAATCCGGATCACCAGGGCCCGCACCTACTAAAAATACTTTTCCCATCCTAACACCACTTTCTTAATTGATTAACTGTGGAATAATTGACCGTATGTAACTGCTTCAACAATACCTGCCCTGACGACAAAATCACCAAAACGTTCACCAACAGTTCTTTCTTGTGCATATTGCAATAAAATAGGCCTTAAACTTTCTAATATTTCCGCTTCATCAATATTTTCTTTATACAACTTATTTAAACGATCACCAGCGAAACCACCACCTAGGTACATATTGTACTTACCTGGTGCTTTTCCAATAAATGCAATTTCAGCTAATGCTGGACGTGCACAACCGTTAGGACATCCCGTCATTCTAATGGTTATTTCTTCTTCGTTTAAGCCTGCTTCATCTAACAGACTTTCTATTTTCGTTATTAGCGAAGGTAGGTACCGTTCAGATTCTGCCATTGCTAAACCACAAGTAGGAAAAGCGACACAAGCCATAGAATTTTTCCGCAATCCCGTATAATGTTCGCCATCTGTTAAACCATATCGCTTTATCAGCGCTTCAATTTCTGGCTTTTTCTGTGTTTCAACATTCGCAATTACTAAATTTTGGTTAGGCGAAAGTCTAAAATCTCCAGTATGCACTTCAGCAATCGCTCTTAACGCTGTTTTCAATTGATATTCTTCTGTATCTTTAACACGGCCATTTTGAATAAATAATGTGAAATGATGTTTGCCACTGCCTTCAGTCCAACCATATCGATCACCATTATCTTCAAAGTGAAATGCACGCTTAGGCTCTAGTTCCCAACCTAATCGACGATTGAGCTCATCCGTAATCCATGTTACGCCTTTACGGTCCACCGTATATTTAAAACGTGCATTTGTTCTCTCTTCACGATTTCCATGGTCTCTCTGAATTGTCAGGATTTTTTCACAAACATCGATGACCTGTGATTTTGGAAAATAGCCAATCAAACGTCCAACTTGTGGATATGTCGCAGTATTTCCATGTTTCATTCCCATGCCGCCACCAACTGTAAGATTAAATCCAACTAATTCACCATCTTCAATAATCGAAATTAACCCAATATCTTGAGAAAATACATCGATATCATTAGAAGGTGGGACTGCAATACCAATTTTAAATTTACGTGGTAAATAGGTTTTACCATACAGTGGCTCTGGTTCTTGATCACTTGTATCTAACACTTTTTCTCCGTCTAACCAAATTTCGTGATAAGCTTGTGTTTTAGGTGAAAGATGACGGCTAATATCACTTGCAATCTGATTAATTTCCGCATGCACATCAGATTGATAGGGGTTAGGGTTACACATTACATTTCTATTAACATCGCCACATGCTGCTAACGTGTCTAATAAAGATTGATTGATATCAAACATTGTTTGCTTTAAGTTTCTTTTCAAAACCCCATGGAATTGAAACGCTTGTCTTGTTGTTAATTTAATCGTTTGATTTGCATATTGGTTCGCAATATCATCCATCGCAATCCATTGTTCTGGAGTCGAAGCACCACCTGGCGCACGCACTCTTATCATGAAACTGTATGCAGGCTCTAATTTTTGTCTACGGCGTTCGTCGCGAAGATCTCTATCATCTTGCATATAACTTCCATGAAACTTTAATAATTTAGTATCTTCTTCTGAAATCGCACCTGTAATTCTATCTGCTAACCCTTCGACAATTGTGCCGCGAAGGTAATTACTATTAGCTTTGATACGTTCCATCTCATCAAGTTTTTGAGAAAAATTTAAATTTGATTCTGTCACGTGATCAACTCCTTTTTTAATAAACGTCTCTTTGATATCGTTTGTCTTGTTTCATCTGTGTCAAATAAGTCTCAGCTTCTTCATCTGACATATTACCTTCTTTAACTAAAACCTGATGTATCGCTTTGTGTACATCTTTAGCCATATTTTGTTCGTCACCACATACATATAATGCTGCACCGTTTTTCAACCATTCATAAAAAGTTTTACTTTGTTCTTCAATTTTGTGTTGAACATAAATTTTTTCTTCTGTATCCCTTGAAAATGCCAAGTCCAACTTACTAAGAACGCCTTCTTTAAGCCAATCTTGCCACTCTGTTTGATATAAAAAGTCTGTTGTAAAATGCTGTTCACCAAAGAATAACCATGTTTGTCCTGATAAATCTAATTCTTCACGTGCTTGTAAATAAGATCTAAAAGGCGCGACACCTGTGCCGGGTCCAATCATAATGACAGGTGTAGCTTCATCGAATGGAAATTTAAAATTCGGATTTTTCTTTAGATAGACAGATATAGATGTACCAGGTTCCATACGTTCAGCTAATTGAATTGAACAAACACCTTGACGTTCACGTTGATGCGCTTGATACCTTACAGCGCCCACGGTGATATGAACTTCATCAGGATTTGCTTCATAACTGCTTGCTATAGAATATTCTCTAGGAGGCAGTTTTCTTAAAAATTGGTACAACACTTCAGGATCGAGTTTTTCAGGTCTAAAGTCTTGAATTAAGTCAATTAAATCTCGACCATATACATAAGATTTAATCCAATCTTGATCTATAACATTTTCTGCCAATGTTTTATTTCCAAACAGCTCAGCTGCTTTTTGTAATAACGGCTTTGTTAATTTAGTGATTTCAAAATGGTGCTGTAGTGCCTCTTTTACTGTAAGTACATCACCTTTGTCATTGATTGGTACTTCTGTTTGAGCATCCCAATCTAATTGATTCAGTAACGTTTCTACCAGTTTTTCATCATTTTCTGGAATCACTACCAAGCAATCACCTGGCTCGTAGTCTTCACCATAATCTTCAAATTGTAATTCAATATGTCTAACCTCTTTATTAGAACCTCTACCATTCAAGTTAATATTTTCTAATATTTCAGCTTCATATGGTTGTGTTTTTGAATACCTTTTGTCATTTGTCAATGGCACAGTGTTCGTTGTTGTCACTTTTTCCTCGCTCAATGAAGCATCACTTAACTGTTCGATAATGTGATCCATCCAGGATTCAGCCGTATCATCAAAATCCAAGTCACAATCTTGTCTATCCACCAAGCGGGAAGCACCTAAATCTTCTAGACGTGCATCAAAGTCTTTACCTGTTTGACAGAAGAACTCATACGACGCGTCCCCGAGTGATAAAACTGAATAGCGTACACCTTCCAACTGAGGCGCTTTTCTTCCATGTAAAAATTCATGAAAGCTAATGGCATTATCGGGTGGGTTTCCTTCCCCATGAGTAGAAGAAATAATAAATAAATCTTCTACTTTTTTTAAATCCTTAGTTTTGTAATCACCCATTGCACTCAATTTCACATTGAAATTAAGTTCGACAAGACGATCAGCTAATTTTTCAGCTAAACCTTGTGCATTACCAGTTTCTGAACCATATAAAACAGTGATATGTCTCTCACTATTTGAAGTAGATTCTTTATTCAATACAAACTGAGCTACTTCCGATGGTGTTTCTTGTTTTGTAGTAACACTCTGTAAATTTGCAGTTAAATAACCGCTTAACCAAACTTGCTGCTCAATCGTAAGATTTTGAATAATTTGGTTTAGTTGTGTAGCTTGATTTTCATCAAATGGACTATTTATTACAGATAAGTTCACAACCATTTCACCTCATTTTAATTTTTTATTTAACAATCATTTATCTAAAATCACTCAACAGTTGATTCCATAACTTTTCACGGGTAAATGTAACTATCACTATAAGATTGATTTGATGACCAATCTTTAATTATATCTATCCGATTGGAATACTAAGGATTAATAGCAAAAAAAATTTTTTTAACTATAAAGATGTTTAATCTGTAGTATGAAGACCGCATTCTGTTTTATTTGAATTTGTCCATCTGCCTGCTCTTGAATCTCCTGAGCCTTCAACAGCTGTAGTACATGGTATACACCCTATACTTGGATAGTTAAAATCGTGTAATTCGTTATAATGCAATTCATATTTTTTAATATATTGCCAAACATCTTCCCATGTCCAATGTATCAACGGACATATTTTTACTGACTGAAAGCGTTCGTCTTTATTTATAAACTGAGTATTTTCACGACTGGGCGATTGTGCTCTACGTAATCCAGAAATCCAAGCAGTAGCACCAGACAAAACATCTTCCAATGGTTTGATTTTTCTAATATAACAACATTGGTTTGGATTATTTTTCCAAAGTGCAGGATTATATTGTGATGCTTGTTCTTCCAAAGTTAATTCAGGTTTCTTAAGTTTAATTCGTAGTTCTGGATAACGTTTTTGAACACGATCAATTAGATCGTATGTTTCTTGAAAGTGAAGACCTGTGTCTAAAAATACAATTTGGGCATCTTTCTTAACACTATAAATCAAATCAATTAATATCATGCCTTCCGCACCAAAACTGCAAGCATAAATAACTGAATCACCATAGGTTTGATAAGCCCAAGCGACGATTTCACGCGCACCTTTTGTTTCATCATCAATATCAATTGACTCAAAGACGTTTGCGTTAAAATGCGCATATGTAACTTTTGGTTCAAACATTAATTTATTCGCCCCCTCATAACATTCATAAATACATTATAATTAGAGTTATTTTTAATTTAGAATAATTTGAAAATAATTATGATTTACACTTTACTCATTGTAAATTTTTATGTCAAGTGTATATTTGAACACACGAATTAGGTATATTTTTTATTAAATTTGTAAACAAAGTGCATAGCCATAGTATTTTTAGCACTTCTGATTTTTAATTTATTTTATTTTTATAACAACCTTGTTATATTAGATTATCGCCTTTGCTATAACCTTTTCAAATTTTTCTGAAATTTTTTGCTTTTTTTATTCTTGATTGTATTTTAAAACAGTCCGAAACATAAATACTAGAAAAATAGCACACAGATGATTTAATTTATACATCTGCGTGCCTCTTTGTTATTCAATACTTGTGGCATATTGTTGGTTCGTTTGCTTAGGGCACAGATTTAATCTGTAGTCTTCAGCCTGTTCTGATACCTCCAGCGTCTCACCAAAAATACAATATATTTATATGTAATTTTACATTAAATTATTTTTAAAAATAAGCCCTATATCAACCCAAGTAGTGAATCAATGAGATAACCATAATTAAAATAATATAGAAAAAGGCAATTTCTATATTGTTTCAATAGAAATTGCCCTTTTTTCACTTGTCCAAGAACTTTATGTCCCAGCGTCTCATTCATTTCTTTTTGTAAATATAAATAAAACTAAACGCGGGCAAACAAAACATACTCTATTTGATTAAGTCATATATTTTATAAAGCAAAGGTCTGATTGGTTTAATAAAATCTCCAATGTACTCTTCTACATGTGCATTAAAACCTGCTTTGAACTTTTGTACACCAGCATCTTCAGCATTTTCACTGAAATCTCCAGTTATGCCATAAAAGTTATAACGCTGGATATTGTGCGCCTTCGCAAACTTGATCATTTCCCATTGCAATCTATAGGCACCCATATATGTATTGTATTTAGGGTTGGAGCCGCTTGAAAGATAATAAACTTCATAGTCGTTGTAAATATAAAGCGCTGCTGCTAAATCCAATATAGTGCCATCAGTTTTGATTAATGCTTCTGTTTCAGATATTTTTCTTTTTTGTGCTTTTATTTGTTGTAATCCTTGATCATATTTATTTTTACTTTTTTTCGAGTTAGGATTATTTTCTAAGCTTTCTTTCGTATTTTCTAAGTCCTTATTCAACTTTTCTAATTGCTTATTTTGCTTTACTAATAATTCTGACAAATCGATATATGATAATTTTAACATGCTATTATCATGATAAATATTTTGCATTTCTTCAAAATATTGCTGATCTCTAAACTTAAATCCATGTTTTTCTTCGGCCATTTTAAATAATTTAAAAAATCTACTTGTCTCCTCAATAGCCAGTGTACGTACGCGCACGTCCATTTCGTATGTTTTCTTAATATTTCTGCGCGTTTGGTAATCCATTTCTTTAAGTAAGTCATCTTCTGTTTTATCTTTTAAATCCAAAACTGATAACCAACGAATTTGACTTATTTGAGAATATCCTACCGTATATCCTTGATGTTTATAACCTATATCTTCCATAGTCTTGATAAGTGGTTTATTGTTATAGCTTTCTAATATTTCGCCTTGCGCATTTCTTATATTTTCTAATATGTATGGATCGGTTAAAACATATAAGCATCGATGCTTTTTCAAATACTTCGTTAAACTTTTATAGAAAAATCTTACTAACTGATAATCAGAAAAGTCTAAAACAGGACCACGATGTGTATAAAAATATTTAAAAAATTTGAAGGAACGTGCTTCTGTTAAAAGGCATGCTGCTATGACGTTGTCTTCATTATCTTTAACACCTACAATATGCACATCATTTTTATGTTGGTTTCTGTAACGAAAATGGTTAGCACTTTGGGTATAATGTGCCGCATGGTTATGAATAAAGTTTTCAAATTCGTCAATGTTTAAGTGAGTGAAATACATTGTAAACCTACTTTCTATTTGAATTTATAATGCATTGAACAATATATATCATAAAAAAAGCCAAGCACTTGAAAGGCTTGGTAAATGATTTAACGGAGGGAGAAGGATTCGAACCAACGCAAGCAAGATGCTTCTAATTAATATTAACTATTAATTTCCCTTAAGCCAGACTTGGGTATCCCTCCAAAATTTTATTCCTTTAATTATATTGTACTACTTCTTTATAATAATTAAAAGTATTGTCCGAAACATATTAAACATTTTTTCTCATTGTAGATACATATCTATAAAGTACAATCTTTTCAAAACAACGTAAAAAAGAACAAGTAACGCCTCTTACGTTACTTGTTCCATCTTTAATATCATACATTATCATTTTCAATAAGTGTTATCAGTTTTTCTAAAAAATGAATTGTATTATTTGTTTTAGTGTTAAAATGATCCGACATAAAATTTAATAGCCCTTCATTTTCAGTAGTTACCTGAATCTTATACTTTATCTCTTTTGATTGTATCAACATTTGTTTGTAATCTTGAACTTTGCTTTCTAAGATATTAATTACTTTTTGCTTATCTACGAATTTGAGATAAGCAATACCAACATACATTTCACTAATTTCTTTAGCGTTCTCGAATAACTTATATATCAATTTAGGCAAAGTTTGTTTACCTTTTTCAGTAATTTGAAATACTTGTTTATCTGGACGATTTTCTTCTTTAATTGTCTCCACTATTTCTACAAGGCCTTTTTTGGATAATGCTTCAAAATTATAATAAAGCTTACTTTCTGTTAGTCCGCTCATTTTATCAAAAGGTATAGGTTCTGATAGCTGTTTTTTTAATAAATAAGGGTAACTGTTTTTTTCCATTAATTTCCCTAATATAAATATTTGGATAGACATTATTAAAGGCTCCTTTTTTCTTAATACCTTTATTTTAACAGAACTAAAGAAGGTGTTAATAGTTTGCAAGCGTTTCGTTAGTATTTTTATAATTCTCAAAAACGATATCGGATTCTTTTTTATAAAGAACAGTAACGATAACTATATTAACGAACATAGCAACGACACCTACAGCTGCCATAGATAAAATATAAGGTGTTTGCGGTATGCTTCCAAAAATGTTTGCAAAGTGACCCTGAACTGAATAATACATTGGGGAAATATGACTCATCCAGTTATAAACTGTAGGCATCATATCACGACTCATTGTTGCCCCATTAGCAATTGTTTGTATGAGTAAAATAGGAATATTTAAAATCATACCTGCCTGTCCTATTAAGAATACGACGATTGCTGTAAAGTTAAAGGAAACCCAATAATTCAATACTAATTGACCAAAAATACTTAAAAATTTATCAGCTTCTAAATCATTGACTAAATAAGCAATACCTAAAGAAATTACAGAAGAAGCTAATCCAATGATTAGAGCTGTTAGTTGCACATAGATAAACAACTTAGTTTTACTAGCTCTGTGTCTGTTTTCTTTAAATGCACTAACTAATTGCATCGCTCCAATCATTGCGCCTACATATCCAGCTAAAGTTAAAAACATAGGTAACATTTTAAAATTCATGCTTGATGGCATTTTATTTATATGATTAATGTCACCAGAATAAGAAGCGTTGATTTGCTTAATTAAACCGTTCATTTGTTCATCAGGTATTTTTGCTTGTTTTAATACACCTTCAGTTGTTTGATTAGAAAATTGCTTGCTAAGCTGACTATTAATTTCACTTCCAATTGAATCCATAGATTGACTAATCATTGTTGGAGAAGCATCATTTACTTTAAAATCTAGCCCTGGTGTACCCTTTTCAGATTTTAAATTACTTGAAAAATCTCGAGGTATATGAATTACAAGATTCAATTCATTATGCTCCAACTGATTATTTGCTTTCGAATTAGAAATATCTTTTTTTATATGGTCGAACGGTAAACTGTTGTTCAATTGTTTTGATATTTGGTTACCATAATCTCCGTTGTCATCGTTAACGATTGCAATAGGTAATTTATCAATATTACCTGGCATCGCTTTGTAACAAGGTAAAAAGATGGCCAACATCACTAATCCATAAAAAATCCCCATAAATATTGCGCCAATTGCCCCTTTTGATTTTAAAAAATCACTAAATTTCATCTTAATTATCCTTTCTAACACGCATATATAGTTTTATAAAAGTACTTTTAACAAAGTGCTTTGTTTATACTACTCTCTTGAATTAAATAGGTCAATAATATAAACCTAAAATTTTCATTATTTTTACAAAGCATTATAAGGCGGCAACTTAATGACTGTTTTTATACATACAATTTATGCTCATATGGTTTTATGAATTGGGAAATTTTACTTAATTGGCAGCATGTCTTGTATTTTTAATATATTTGAAAAATATTTGCGCAACGTAAAATAAAAAACCCCCGACTAAACTATTAGTCGAGGTTATTATTTAAAAATTATGAAAAGTCTCCAGATAAATAAAATGAACTATCTGTTTTATGACTTATTTTTTTTATTTATATAAAATGTGTAAAACGCGTTACACTATACTGAAAAACTCAATCTTGGAATGAATGTTTCGTAGTGAATATGGTCCATTGGCACTTCTAATTTTTGTAATTCTTGAATCATAGCTTTTAAGAATGAATTACCACCACATACATAAACTTCTGTTTCACCATCAAGGTATTGTTTTAATTGTTCAGCGTCTATAAATCCGTCTTGATTACGGAAATGTTTATCAAATTGTGCTACTGAAGATTGTGCTGTGATTGCTTCTAAATTTTCTTCGAATGCTACATTTTGAGCATCTGATGTTGATTGAAGAAATGTTGAAGTTAAATCAGCATCAACCGCTTCTTTATACATTGAAACAAGAGGTGTCACGCCTACACCAGAGCCTATGAATAATTGTTTATGATCTTTGTTTGCCAATCCAAATCCACCAACTGGCGCAGATAAAAATAGAGTATCTCCCACTTTGACTTCATCATGTAGTACTGTAGATACTTCACCTTCATGTTCTTCCGTAACGTCTCTACGTACACCGAATGTTAAGAAATCTTTGTCACCATCTACAATGGAATAATGTCTTTTAGCTCTGTATGGCAACTTATCACTAGATATATCTACTGTAATATATTGTCCAGGTACAAATTGACTTAAATCAATGTCGTCTGATGTTACTGTGAAAGATTTAATGATTTCGGTTTCATCAGTAATATTGGTTACAGTAAATGGTTTAAAGCCATCCCAAGCCATTTTACTGTACACTTCTTTTTCTAAGCCAATAAATGCATCAGCAATTTCTCCATATGCTTTAATCCAAGTTTGGATAATAGGATCATCTTCTTTTAAGCCAGTCACTTGTTGAATTGCCCAAATCAAATTTTCACCAACGATTGGATAATGCTCAGCTTTTACTTGTAAAGCACAATGTTTGTAAACCACAGGCATAATTGCGGGAACAATTGGTGATAAGTCATCTATATTTTCTGCCGCCGCTAATACTGCCATCGCTAATGCAGAAGATTGTAATCCTCTTTTTTGATTGGTCTGGTTAAACATATTCTTCAATTCAGGATGTTGTTCGAATAATCTTTTATAGAAAGTTGATGTTATTGTCTGTCCTTTATCTTTCAATAATGGTACCGTTTCTCTTATTGTTTTTATTTCTTCTTGATTTAACATAAAACCCCTCCTAGTTATTCCTTCACTTCCATTATTGAACTATATTATTTTGCTTACAAGTAAATGTGTTTAATTTCACATAAATTTCACATTCGATATTCATTAATTTGTAACTATTTTTTGATTAATGATTTTTAAAAAAGATAA
Organism: Staphylococcus ureilyticus; assembly: GCF_025558845.1. Lineage (NCBI taxonomy): Bacteria > Bacillati > Bacillota > Bacilli > Caryophanales > Staphylococcaceae > Staphylococcus > Staphylococcus ureilyticus. The sequence goes on from NZ_CP094825.1 coordinate 2,626,989, forward strand.
TATATTGAAAAATATCGCTCATTTTTATTCACTATATAATCTAAAATAAAATATATTATATTGATAATTCATTTTTGCAAACTTAAAAACCACATGCACCTGGTGGTATATCAGTTCGCGTGTGGTTTTAGGTTTGTTATTTACTATTATTACTTAATTAAAACGATGGGTAAATTTTCTTGTTTTAATTATATTTCTCGTTCAATTGATGTATTAATCTTCTGAACTCAGTTTCAGATTTAAATTCAAAAGTGATGTAACCTTTTTTATTTTTGTTAGATATCGTTACAGCTGAACCATATTGTTCTTTTAGCTGTCGCTCTTGTTGTTGTATAAACTTAGGTTTTTTAGTTGTATACGCCTTATCTTTAATAGATTTTTTATTTTCAGTGTTTTCATTTACATATTGTTCTAATGTACGTACACTCCAAGACTCCCGGTAGGCTTGCTTAGCTATGCTTTTCATCTTTTGCTTATCTTTTATCGCTAATAGCGTGCGTCCATGTGCGCCTGATAGTTTGTTATCTTTGACCATTTGAGTAATGTCCTTAGGCAATTGTAGTAAACGCAACATGTTGGCAATATATGGTCTAGATTTACTTAATCGCTGTGCCACTTCTTGCTGTGTTAGCGCTAACTCATCCATTAATTTACGATAACTTTCTGCTTCCTCAATCGCATTTAAATCTTCGCGTTGTAGATTTTCAATCACAGCGAGTTCCATCATATCTTCATCAGATAGCACTTTAACGATGGCGGGTATTGTCGTTGATCCTGCTAGTTTTGATGCTCGAAAACGTCGCTCACCTACTACAATGTTATAACCAGATATTGTTTTTCGTAACACGATAGGCTGTAAAATACCATGTAGTTTTATCGACTCAGCCAAATCTTCCAAACGTTCTTGATCAAATGATTTCCTAGGTTGATAAGGATTAGGTTTAATGCTATTGAGTGCTATTTCTTTTACGTGCGCATTGTGATCTACTTTGAGTCGTTCATCTATAGCATCATTCATCGTTTACACCTACTTTCTTAAATAAAAATGACCTTTTTAGTTAAACATAGTATATCATCACTACAGCAATGAAAAATATCATTTTAAATTATCGGTTAAATCAAAATTTTCAGATAAGTTATTGACAAAAGTTATTTTAATGTGTAATCTAAGTGATAACAAATTTGAAATAGCAACACACAGTAATAAGGAAAGTAGAACTTACACTGCTGACACAGAGAGTCTTCACTTGCTGAAAGGAGACACAGAAAGAAAGTTTGAAAATGGCCTTTGAGTGTTGATGCCAATATGAGGTGTCAACGGGATCGCCCGTTATAGCGATACAGTATTAACATTTTGCTTAATGGCGTACTGGATTATTCCAAGCGTTGTATATGTCGTTAATACTCATTTCACTTTCAGTGGCAGTGAGTTTTTTTATTTGATCATATTACGGTAGCGCACGTTCAGTACAAGTAATGAATGCAATTTGGCGTACTGGATAAGGTTACTTTAGTGATAAAGTAACAAACAAAGGTGGTACCGCGAGCTAAGCTTTCGTCCTTTACATCCGATTGATTCGGGTTTAAAGGACGGAAGCTTTTTTTATTTTTAAAGGAGGTTATCTGTATTATGAAAAATACTGAGTTATCACAAATCGCACTGACACAAGATGCAACAGGAGCGATTGCAAATCCGATTTATTTATCAACAGCATATCAGCACCCTCATTTAGGAACATCGACGGGTTTTGATTATACAAGAACTAAAAACCCAACACGTTCAGCTTTTGAAGAATCATTTGCCAAGTTAGAACGTGGTACTGCTTCATTTGCTACTGCAAGTGGCATGGCAGCCATACAATTAATATGTAATTTATTTAAAGCTGGCGATGAAATACTCGTTTCATTCGACCTTTATGGTGGCACATTTAGACTATTTGATTTTTATGAGCAACAATACGGTGTACAATTCAAATATGTTGATTTCTTAAACTATGAAACTGTTAAAGAAAGCATTACAAAAAATACTAAAGCGCTATTTATAGAAACGATTTCAAATCCACAAATGCAAGAAGTAGACGTTGACCCATACTATATTTTAAGCAAAAAACATCGCTTACTAACGATTATAGACAACACTTTTTTAACACCATATCTCTCAACACCACTTGAAGATGGTGCAGATATTGTACTACATTCTGCTACGAAATACATAGGTGGGCATAATGATGTACTTGCTGGTGTCGTGACGGTTAAAGATGAAAATTTAGCTGAAAAATTAGGTGAATTTCATAACATGATTGGTGCAACTTTATCACCTTTTGATAGCTATTTACTACAACGTGGTTTAAAAACATTACATTTAAGAATGGACCGTTCAGAATATAATGCTCAATTATTAGCCAAACGATGTTGTAACTTAACAGGCATTGACCAGGTCTTATATTGCGGTCGAACGGGAATGATGAGTCTACGCTTAAATAAAAATTATAAAGCCGATAAATTTTTAGAAAACTTAAAAGTATGTATTTTTGCAGAAAGCTTAGGGGGAACAGAAACTTTTATCACATTTCCTTATACACAAACACACGTTGACATGCCAGATGAAGAAAAAGAAAAGCGAGGCATTGATGAACATTTACTGAGATTATCCATCGGCGTTGAAGATTACGAAGACATTGAACAAGACATTATACAAGCATTAGAAAAATCTAAAGAAAGTGTGATTATATGAGTTTATCTAAAGAAACAGAAGTAATATTTGATGCACAAAGAGGTGTTGATTACGATTCAGCTAATCCACCATTATATGCATCTTCGACATTTCATCAAAAAGTTTTAGGTGGTGACGCTAAATATGATTATGCGCGAAGTGGCAACCCTAATCGTGCTTTGTTAGAAGAAAAATTAGCAGCACTTGAAGGGGGCGATTACGCATTTGCTTGTGCATCAGGTATTGCAGCCATTTCAGCTGTACTACTCACATTAAATGCAGGTGATCATGTCATTCTCCCAGATGATGTCTATGGTGGTACTTTTAGATTAACAGAACAAATTTTGACACGCTTTAATATTCAATTTACCACGGTAGACACAACACAGTTACAAGAAATTGAAGAAGCGATTCAATCAAATACAAAACTGGTTTATATTGAAACACCATCTAATCCATTATTTAAAATCACTGATATTAAAGGCGTCTCTCGTATCACACAACAACACGAACTATTACTCGCTGTTGACAATACATTTATGACACCACTTGGTCAGTCACCTTTAGCTTTAGGTGCAGATATCGTCGTACATAGTGCTACAAAATTCTTGGGTGGTCATAGTGATATCATTGCTGGCGCTGCTATCACAAATAATAAAGCAGTAGCAGACGCACTTTATCTATTGCAAAACGGTACAGGAACTGCATTGTCTGCACATGATTGCTGGACGTTAGCACAGCATTTAAAAACGTTGTCTGTACGTTTCAATCAATCTGTTGAGAATGCACAAAAAGTTTATGATTTCTTAACGCAGCGCGAAGAAATTGCAGAAGTCTATTACCCAGGAAATGACAAGTTACATTTATCTCAAGCAAAACATGGTGGTGCTGTTTTAGGCTTAAGACTTAAAGATGAATCAAAAGCGCAAGCTTTTGTAGATGCGCTCACGCTACCACTTGTATCTGTCAGTTTAGGTGGCGTTGAGACGATTTTATCCCACCCTGCTACTATGTCTCATGCTGCTGTACCAAAAGAAGTTCGTGAAGCACGCAATATTACATTTGGATTATTTAGATTAAGTGTAGGCTTAGAAAATGCTGACGAATTAATTGCTGATTTAAACTACGCACTGAAGGAGGCCTTCAATGAGTCAACTCATCAACAAACTGAAACAGAACATTTTAGTCGCTGATGGTGCAATGGGAACCATTCTATATTCTGATGGTTTAGATACTTGTCCAGAAGCATATAATTTAACCCATCCTGACAAAATAGAACGGATTCATCGCTCCTACATTGAATCTGGTGCAGATATTATTCAGACCAATACTTATGGTGCAAATTTTGAAAAATTAAAAGTATTTGGTTTAGAACACAAGGTTAAAGAAATACACAAAGCAGCGGTACAAATTGCCAAAAGAGCAGCTAATGATGAAACATTTATATTAGGTACTGTTGGTGGATTCAGAGGTGTGAAACAGGAAGATTTAGGTTTAGAAGCCATTCAATATCATACCGAGATCCAAGTAGATACTTTAGTTGAAGAAGGCGTCGACGGTTTACTTTTCGAAACCTATTATGATTTAGAAGAGCTGACCAACATTATTACAGCTACAAAACGCAAACATCATATTCCTATTATTGCTCAATTAACAGCATTAAACACAAATTACTTGAGAGATGGTACGGAAATTAATACAGCTTTACAACGCGTTGTCGACAATGGTGCTGATATCGTTGGACTCAATTGTCACCATGGTCCTCACCACATGCAACAATCATTTTCACATATTGAATTACCTGACAATGCCTATTTATCTTGCTATCCCAATGCAAGTTTATTAGATATTGAAAATAGTCGATTTAAATATAGTGACAATGCCGAATACTTCGGTAAAGTGGCAGAGCAGTTGATCAAAGAAGGCGTTAGGATTATCGGGGGTTGTTGCGGGACTACACCAGAACATATTCAATACATTAAGTCCTCTGTAGCCAATCTCAAACCGGTATCCAGTAAAAATGTAATACCTATTAAAAAATATAATAGTCCTTCACATAGCAATGTACAACAACAAAACTTAACAACGAAAGTCAAAGCACGTCCCACTATTATAGTAGAATTGGATACGCCAAAACACTTAGATACAGAAACATTTTTCAGAAATATCAAAAAACTTGATGATGCTCATATTGATGCGGTGACCTTAGCAGATAACTCTTTAGCTACTGTGCGTATCAGTAATGTCGCAGCAGCATGTATCATCAAACAACAATATAATATTGAACCGCTCGTTCACATCACGTGTCGCGATCGTAACCTCATTGGACTACAATCACATTTATTAGGCCTATCCTTACTGAATGTAAATGAAATACTAGCCATTACAGGGGATCCATCAAAAATTGGTCATTTACCCGGCGCAACTAATGTTTACGATGTGAACTCCAAAGGATTAACAGAAATTGCATTACGCTTTAACGAAGGTATTAACACAGATGGTGATGCGCTGAAGACGAAAACGAACTTCAACATCGCAGGTGCTTTTGATCCAAATGTTCGAAAACTCGAAGGGTCAGTCAAACGTGCTGAGAAAAAGATAGAGAGTGGCACACACTACTTTATCACACAGCCAGTCTATAGCACCGAAAAAATCGAAGAAATATATGAAGCAACCAAACATTTAGACGTACCATTCTTTATTGGCATTATGCCAGTCACTAGCTATAATAACGCACTATTTTTACACAACGAAGTGCCTGGAATTAAACTATCCGAAGAGATTTTAGAACAATTTGAAGCTGTTAAAGATGATAAAGAAAAAACGAAAGCATTAAGTCTTAAACTTTCTAAGGAACTTATAGATACCGTCCATAAATATTTTAACGGCTTATATTTAATTACACCGTTCCAGAAAGTCGATTACACTTTAGCACTCGCATCATATTCACAATCAATTACTTCAAGTAAACAGGAGGCAATATTATGACAATTCAAACATCAAATTTAGGTTTCCCAAGATTAGGCAGAAAAAGAGAGTGGAAAAAAGCAATAGAAAGTTACTGGGCTAATAAAATAGATGCCCCTACATTAAATCAACAATTAACAGACTTGCATAAAGAGAATTTATTACTACAAAAGAACTATAATCTAACGAGTGTCCCTGTCGGAGATTTCTCTCTTTATGACCATATTCTTGATACATCATTATTATTCAATATTATTCCAGAACGTTTCCAAGGCAGAGCATTAGACAACGATTTATTGTTCGACATTGCCAGAGGTAATAAAGAACATGTTGCAAGTGCATTGATCAAATGGTTCAACACAAATTATCATTATATTGTACCTGAATGGGACAACGTAGAGCCAAAATTAAATGACAATGTATTATTAGAGCGCTTCAAATATGCACAATCCATTAATGTGAATGCGCACCCAGTAATCGTGGGTCCCATAACATTCGTAAAACTTTCTAAAGGCGGTTCGCAATCATTTGAAGAAAAAGTAAATACATTATTGCCTTTATATAAAGAAGTTTTACAGTCTTTAGTAGATGCAGGCGCGGAATACATTCAAATCGATGAACCTGTACTTGTGGAAGATGATAGTGCATCATTTGAAGATATTACACGTACTGCTTATAACTATTTTGACGAAGCAGGCGTAAGTAATCACCTTGTGATTCAAACTTATTTTGAACGTGTCAACTTAAAATTCCTCAACTGCTTACCTGTAAAAGGATTAGGTTTAGATTTTGTACATGATAACGGCTATAACTTAAAACAAATTAAAAATGGCGAACTAGACAAAAACAAAACACTTTATGCAGGTATTATAGATGGTCGTAATGTGTGGGCAGCAGACATTGAAGCTAAAAAATCATTAATCGACACACTACAAAGTGCTACAAATAACCTTGTCATTCAACCATCTTCTTCATTGTTACATGTACCAGTATCATTAGATGATGAAACATTAGACGAATCCATCGCAGAAGGTTTGAGTTTTGCCACTGAAAAATTAGATGAATTGGATGCTTTAAGACGATTATTTAATGACAATGACAGTCAGAAATTTGATGAATTGAAAGCACGTTATGAGCGCTTCCAAAATCAATCATTTAAAAATCTAGAGTATGATTTCGACAGTGTGCGTACTACACGTCAGTCACCTTTTAAAGTGCGTAAAAAAGCACAAGATGCACGTCTCAACTTACCTGATTTACCAACGACAACGATTGGATCATTCCCACAATCGCAAGAAGTAAGAAAATTCCGTGCAGATTGGAAAAATAATCGAATTACAGATGAAGATTATAAAACATTCTTAAAAAATGAAATTGCACGCTGGATTAAAATCCAAGAAGATATCGGATTAGATGTCTTAGTCCATGGTGAATTTGAACGAAATGATATGGTAGAGTTCTTCGGCGAAAAATTACAAGGCTTCTTAGTGACGAAGTATGAGTGGGTGCAATCATACGGTTCACGTGCGGTAAAACCACCTATCATTTATGGTGATGTAAAATGGATAGAGCCTTTAACAGTTAAAGAGACACTTTATGCACAAAGTTTAACGGATAAACCAGTAAAAGGTATGCTTACAGGTCCAGTGACTATCTTGAATTGGTCATTTGAACGTGTAGACTTGTCACGCGAAACCGTACAAGACCAAATTGCATTAGCGATTAATGAAGAAGTTTTAGCTTTAGAAAAAGCTGGTATCCAAATTATTCAAGTTGATGAACCTGCATTGAGAGAAGGTTTACCATTACGTTCAGAATATCATGAAGATTACCTTAATAAAGCTGTGCACTCATTTAAATTAGCTACATCATCTGTTGCCGATGAAACGCAAATTCATACACATATGTGCTATTCTCAATTTGGCCAAATCATTCATGCTATTTATGATTTAGATGCAGATGTTATTTCAATAGAAACATCTCGTAGCCATGGCGACTTAATTAAAGATTTTGAAGATATTACTTATGACTTAGGTATTGGATTAGGGGTATATGATATCCACAGTCCACGTATCCCTACTGAAGCAGAAATCACAGAAGCAATTAACCGAGCGCTACAAGAAATTGATCGTTCTTTATTCTGGGTTAATCCAGATTGTGGTTTAAAAACACGTAAAGAAGATGAAGTGAGAGAATCATTGACTGTGCTTGTAAATTCAGTAGACAAATTACGTAAATCAACAAACCCTGCAACAGTTTAATCATTAATGACGAAGGTGATACCAATGACATATCCACTATGGGAACAGTTAGAACAATTAAAAACTGCAACATGGGTAGACTTAACCCATACTTTTGATGAAACAATTCCGTGTTTTAGTGAATTTGAACGCGCAAAGGTTTCTACACTATTTAATGTTGCCGACGATGGTTTCTATGTCCAAAACTGGAATATTGTGACTCAGTATGGGACGCACATAGATGCCCCGATACATTTTGTCGAAAAAACGCGCTATCTTCATGAAATTGATCTAAAAGAACTCGTATTACCATTAGTTGTTTTAGACTTTTCACAAGAAGCGGCAGCTGATGCTGACTTTATTTTAACGCGTGATCATATTAAACAATGGGAAATTGAACATGGTTCAATCGAACCTGGCACATTTGTTGCGTTTCGCAGTGATTGGTCCAAACGTTGGCCAGATATTGAACATTTTGAAAATAAAGATGCAGAAGGGCAACTACACTTACCTGGTTGGGGCTTGGATGCCTTACAATATTTACTTGAAGATAGACAAGTCCAATCTATCGGTCATGAAACGTTTGATACAGATGCTTCAGTAGATGTTGTCAAAAATGGTGATATTGTCGGTGAACGTTACGTATTAGGTCAAGATACCTACCAACTTGAGTTACTAACAAATTTAGATCAACTGCCTACACGAGGCGCCATTATTTATGCTATCAGTCCAAAACCAAACAAAGCACCTGGATTTCCAGTACGTGCCTTTGCTATCAAACCTTAAAACCATAAGCGAAAAGGTCCATTTCGCTTCAATAATATGAAACTTATAAAACCTAGCCATTATCATATATAAGAAATTGAGCACTTCTTATATTCATATATCTCTTTTATAAATAGACAATAAATTCTAAAATATGATTATGTTGATACGTAACTATTTGAAATAACGCTACACAAACAATTATCATTAACTGTTTATAGACACCAACATATTACCAACTTAACTGGGGCGGGAATTTGATATCAAATACAATTTTTGATTTCTATCCCGTCCCACTTTTATGGAATAAATACATAGGTCATAAGTTGGATTTTTAATAGATGATAATCTCTATCATTTAAAAAATTAAAATCAATGTTATACTTCAATTAAATTCTATTATATAAATAGCGTGTTATTGTGCATGCTTTACTATAAATTTTTAATACAATACGAGGTGACCTTTTTGGAATTAAATAAATCAAATTCCCCTTTTGATGAAAATCAATTGGAACTTATACAACAACTTATGCCAACACTGTCATCAAATCAACAGTCTTGGTTAAGTGGCTATTTGCTTAATGCTTCTACAGATGAAGGTGACCCATCGCAATATACCGATCATCCTGAAACATCTGAACACGCAAACGCAACAGCTGAATTAACATCGTCCATTAACGCAACTAATTCAGAAGTACCAACAGAAGATACGACGCATTCGACAATATCTACGGATGAGCCTATAGAAGTAAACATTTTATTTGGAACAGAAACAGGCAATGCTGAAGAAATTGCTGATGAATTTGAAACAAAATTAAAAGAACATGATTTTACAGTTCATACTTGGGAAATGGATGATTTTCCTCAAGAGGATTTATCAAAAGTTAACCATGTGTTTATCATTACTTCAACGCATGGTGTAGGAGAACCTCCGATTAATGCGTTGGATTTTTATGACTACCTGCATAGTGACGAGGCACCTGATTTAAGTCATTTAAACTTCTCAGTGCTCGCATTAGGTGACCAAGACTATCCTGATTTCTGTCAAGCAGGCAAAGATTTCGATAAAATCTTAGGTGATTTAGGTGGTCATCGATTAGCTGATCGCGTTGAATGTGATTTTGATTTTGAAGAAGTATCTGAGCAATGGATTATTGACATGCTTGAACTTTTGTCTCAAATGTCTCCTGGTAGTTCAAATAATGAACCTAAAGATGAAGATGTCGTTGTCGAAGAACCACAAGCAACTTATTCAAAAACACATCCATTTTATGCTGAAATCATCAAAAATAGTGTGTTAACTGAACCAACTGCTACCCGTGAAGTCAGACATCTTGAATTATCTATAGAAGGGTATGGCGAAGCCTACGAACCTGGAGACAGCTTAGTAATTATCCCTCAAAACAACCCAGAACTTGTAGAAGAAGTAATCCAAACATTGGATTGGGATGGCACAACAACAATAGACATAGACAATAGCGGTAATAGTACCACTATACAGGATGCACTTACGAACGAATTTGAAATTGCTAAATTAACACCATCTATATTAAATAATGCAGCTGCATTATTTGGAAATCCTATGCTAAATGCAAATGTTCAAAACAACGAATGGGTACAAGATTATATTTATGGCAGAGATTTCATTGATTTAATTAAAGATTTTACACCTGTCGCGCTGTCACCTGATATGTTAAAAGACTTATTGAGAAAATTGCCGCCAAGAGAATACTCTATTGCTAGCAGTAATCAAGTAAATCCACATACCGTCCATATCACTGTACGCGTAGTTAAATATGACGCACATCATCGTGAACGTCATGGCGTATGTTCTGTACAACTCGCAGATCGTACACAATTAGGTGATAAATTACCTGTTTACCTTAAAAAAAATCCTAATTTTAAATTCCCTTACGATGAACAAACACCAGTCATTATGATTGGTGCAGGTACTGGCATTGCGCCTTACAGAGCTTATCTCCAACAAAGAGCGCATTTAGGACTGAAAGGTAACCAATGGCTCATATTTGGAAATCAAAATATTGATGCAGATTTCCTATATCGCAATGATTTAGAGTCATGGCTTGACCAAGGCGTGCTTAGTAAACTAGATTTAGCATTTTCAAGAGATACAGAAAATAAAATCTATGTTCAACACCGAATTGAAGAAAATGGGGAAGATTTTTATCAATGGTTAACAAATGGTGCAACCATTTATCTTTGCGGTGACAAAGAAGAGATGGCAAAAGGAGTACACCAATCTTTTGTCAATGTACTCATTCAGCATGGTAACTTTAATCAATCACAAGCAGAAGATTATTTAACAGAACTAATTAAAAATCAAAGATATCAACGCGATGTTTATTAATAGTTGAGCCAATCACTGCATCATCATTACATTGATATGAATCCTACAACCACCTCAGCGATTATTTTTCAGATAATCGAACGGAGGTGGTTTTTTTATACTAAATTGCTGTTAAAAATGCCATTTAGAATAATATTACAACCACTTACCTATTTTGTATGGTAATCAAATCATTTATTTGTTTTACTTATCAATAAGAAGGAGGCGAACTGAGCATGGATGTGAAGGTAATATATAATCAGCATTTAGACAACAATCAAGTAATCATTGAAGTCAATGAACACACTGAGCACGTGAATGACATTGTAAACTATATTAACAAATTAGCCAAAACGAAGTTATTTCCCGGAAAATATAAAGGGGAAACACACTTTATAAAACAAGAAGATATTATTTCCTTTCGCATAGAAAATAAAATTCTTACTATGATTACCGCAGACAAACAATTTACAATGAATCAGCGACTATACGAAATCAAATCTCAAATCAACACCTATTTTCTACAAATCTCTAAATCTGAAATAATAAATATTAATTATATTGATTATTTGAAACTCAATAAAAATGGCACAATTGAAATTCGTTTTACTAATAATGATTTCACTTATTCATCAAGAAGGTATTTACCATTAATCAAGGAGGCTTTAAAATTATGAAACGCTTATTACACGGCGCAATCACAGGTATTGCTATTGGAGTTATCATTTCTTTATTTTTTTCAGTTGTTTTTTCACATACTTCATTTCATCCAGTCTCCCCTGTCTCAACAATGGGTCATTTATACTTTCAATATTTAAGCGAATTACAAACAATGTTTATCGCAGTTATCATCTGGGCATTAATTGGTATTACATTCAGTTTTGGAGCACTCATATTTTCAAGTTCTAGAAAATCATTATTATTTAAAACATCTGTGCACTTCACCCTAATGTTCGTTATCATGCTCCCTTTAGCAATACTAGCGGGATGGTTTCCACTTAAAGTTTCAGCTTTAGTATCTTTTATCATTATCTATACAATTGTCTATTTTATCATTTGGTCAATAGAAGCGAAACGTAATCAAAACGATATCAATGAAATTAACGCTATGCTTTCAAAAAGAAAGGGTGAAAAACATGAATAAAGGGAGATACACTGTAATACCCAATGCCTCAGTCACAGTTTTTCTAATAGGACTTCGTATAAATAAATGGTATAAAATTCATAAATGGTTACCTGTACTCTTAGCTATGCCACCTATGCTCAGAGAATTATCAAAAGATAAAACGCTGGGATGTTTATCTTTTGAAATGCTATTTAAATATCGTGGTGTGATGATTGTTCAATATTGGGAATCCAATGAAAAATTACTTTCTTATTCAAAAATGCCGGTACATTTAAAAGCATGGCGACGTTTTATGAAAGAACTTAAGCAAAATGATGCTGTAGGTTTTTATCATGAGACTTATAATGTCGATGCGAATCAATATGAAAATATTTATATAAACATGCCCGATTTTGGTCTAGGAAAAGCACGTAATAACGAAAAAGTAACCAAAGCTACACACACAGCAAAGCAACGCTTACACTCATAAACCTGACCTATCAATGCTCATCCTGCCTTATCACTTTATATGCGATGAACATATACTAAAATAGTTTTCAGCATAGAAAAGCTCCCTTCAAGTTTCATTTTTTTAATGTCACTTTGAAGGGAGCATATGCATTGTCTATACTCATTCCTAACAGAATATAGTTATTTCAGTGTTTTATTACTTTACTAGCTAATTACTAAACTATTATCTTACATATTCAAAGATACCGGCAGCACCCATACCTACACCGATACACATCGTTACCATACCATATTGTGTATCCGGGCGTTTTTTCATTTCTGAAAGTAATCTGCCGACCAACATCGCACCCGTAGCACCCAATGGATGACCTAAGGCAATTGCTCCGCCGTTAACATTCGTCTTTTGAGCATCTAAACCTGTCTCTCTCATTGAAGCGATTGTTTGAGATGCAAATGCTTCATTCAACTCTACTAAATCAATATCATCTACATTCAAGTTTGCCTGTTTTAACACTTCAGGAATTGCATAAGCAGGTCCAATCCCCATTAATTTAGGATCTACACCAACTGCTTTAAAACCTACGAATCTCGCAATTGGTTCTACGCCTAATTCCTTTACCTTTTCACCTGACATTACTACTACAAAGCCTGAACCGTCAGTTAAGGGTGCCGAGGAGCCTGCAGTCACTGTGCCATCCGCCTTAAAAACAGTGGGTAATTTAGATAATGCTTCTTGATTCGTATCTGGTCTAATCAATTCATCATCTTTAAATACTGCCTGCGATACGACCGGACCATTTTCATCATAATCCACTTTATTCACTTCAATCGGAATAATTTCATCTTCAAATTTACCTTCTGCTTGTGCTTTAGCAGCACGGGCATGACTTTGTACTGCATAGGCATCTTGATCTTCTCTAGAAACCTTGTAAGTGTCAGCCACTATTTCTGCAGTTAACCCCATTGGATAAGATACACCAGAATCTTCGTCTTGTAGTATCGGGTTATTGGTTGGCTCATTGCCCCCCATCGGTACCGCACTCATAAGTTCAATACCTCCAGCAACTAGAATGTCTGCTTGGTCCGCTATAATTTGATTTGCTGCATGTGCAATTGTTTGTAAGCCTGAAGAACAATAACGATTGACTGTTTGACCAGGTACTTCATTTGGCATCCCTGCTAATAAGGCGATTGTTCTAGCAATATTTTGTCCTTGCAAGCCTTCTGGAAATGAATTCCCAACAATGACATCTTCAACCATACTAGGTTCAAATGAACCTCCAACTCTTTCTAAAACACCTTTCAATACTTTTGCAGCTACTTCATCAGGTCTCTCATGAGTCATTGCACCATTTTTTGCTTTACCAGCTGCTGAACGTCCATAAGCTACTATATACGCGTCTCGCATTTAGTTTCACCCTTTCCTCTATAATGTTCGATTATTAGTTGCGTAGCGGTTTTCCTTTTTCTAACATGTGAGAAATTCTATCGTATGTTTTTTTATTTTGAAGTAATTCTAAAAATCTTTCTTTTTCAAGTTTTTGTAAATATCTTTGATTTACATAGGTGTTACGTGGAACATCTCCACCACTTAGTACTTCTGCAATCTTCAATGTTATTTCATAATCGTAATCACTAATAAAGTGACCCACACGCTGTGCATCTAATTGACCTTCCGCTAACGCTTTAAAGTCTCGACCTAAAGCGATATATTGAGTTTTTGGAAGTGGTACATAATTCGCTTCAGATTCATAGCGCGCACGTTTCAATGCAATTTCAATACGTCTTTCGGTATTTAAAATAACTGTATCTGTTTCTTTTAAATAGCCATATCTTTTTGCTTCATAAGCGTTTGTAGATACTTTAGCAAAGCCAATTTGCATTAAAATATTGGTAATAGACGCTTGTTTATCATCTTTTTTATGATTTGTACGCATAATACGATCTGTTAGTTCTGCTAGTCCGCCACCTGCTGGCAATAAACCTACCCCTGTTTCTACAAGGCCAATGTAAGACTCACTCGCCGCTACAACAATTGGTGAATGTAATACAAGTTCACAACCGCCTCCTAATGCACGTCCTTGAACAGCTGTTACAACAGGTTTCAACGCATGTTTTAGTCTCGCAAATACATGGTGTAATTGTTCGACCGCTTCACCTACTTCAGAAACCACTTTCCCGTCTTCATGTGCTTTCTTCATTTGATATAAATTAGCACCTACACTAAAGTTGTTACCACCTGCGTAAATCACCATGCTCGTGAAGTCTTCATTTTCAAGCTTATCAATTGCTTCTAATAAGTCAGATAAAAAGCTATTTGAAATGACATTATTTTTACTTTGTAATTTTAATAATAATTGATCTTTATTTGCTATAGATAAATTAGAATCGGATCTATCCCACAATTCTGAATCGATATAAGCTGTTACAGGTGTCACGCGTTCAATAGATTCACCTTCAGCATAAAACGGTTCGTTGCGTTGCTCAATCCAATCTGGTAACTGACCTAATTCTTCTTTCATACGAGATTTAACACGTTCATATCCCATTAAATCCCATAATTGGAATGGTCCTAATTTCCAGTTGAATCCCCAAACTAATGCGCGGTCAATATCTTTAAAATCTTCCGCAGCTTTTGGTACATTCAATGCTGAATAATAGAAATTATTTCTCAATGTTTCCCATAAGAATACACCTGCATCATCTTGTGCATTAAAGATAACATCTAAATTTGAGGCAAGGTCTTTACTAAAATGACCTAAAATTTCTAGTTGTGGCTGTTTTGGCTCAACGTAGTCATTTTGCTGTTCATCATAAACATAACGTTGTTTATTTACTTTTTTATAAAACCCTTGTTTTGTTTTATTTCCGAGTGCACCATTTTCGGCTAATTTTTCAGAAAGTGTTACATCTTTGAAGAATGGTTGCTCTTCTGGAATTTTTTGCAATCCTTTGATTACAGCCATAGCAATATCTAATCCTACTAAATCAGACAGCCCATATGTGCCCATTTTAGGTCGACCAATACTGCGACCAGTTAATGCATCAACATCAGTAATAGAGAAACCTTGCTGTTCTGCGCGATACATAATATCATTCATTGTTTGTGTGCCAACTCTATTGGCAACAAAACCAGGTACATCATTTGCTACAATTACCCCTTTACCTAATACATCTTCTGCAAAGGTTTGTACCCGTTCAACAACCGCTGAATGCGTTTGTTTATTAGGGATAATTTCCACTAATTTCATGATTCTAGGTGGATTAAAGAAGTGCATACCGAAAAATCTTTCTTTATCACTATCATCGAATACCTCTGCAATTGCTTCAATTGGAATACCTGAAGTATTTGTTGCAAACACTGCATCATCATTCGCTACTTTTTTAACTTGATCCCAAATTTGATGCTTTATGTCCACTTCTTCTTTAACTGCCTCAATATATATATCTGCATCATCATCTTGTAAATCTTCATTGAAATTACCGTATGATAAGTTTGAGGCAAATGATAAATCAAACAGTTGTGGACGTTTAGGATTTGTAATTGCTTCATAAGCCTTTTTCGAGATTTTGTTAGGATCATTTTCATCAATGACAATATCCAATAATTTAACTTTTAAGCCTGCATTTACAAGTAGTGCAGCAATTTGACTACCCATTGTTCCTGCACCTAGCACTGTTGCTTTTCTTATCGTCATACTAAACCCTCCAATTTTTTCATTAACATCTTACACATAAATCTTTATATAAATGCGGAATCTCCTGTAATTGCTCTACCGATAACTAATGCATTGACTTCGTGTGTACCTTCGTATGTGTATATTGCTTCTGCATCTGCAAAGAAACGAGCGATATCATATTCTCCAGCTAATATACCGTTACCACCATGAACACCACGACCCATGGCTACAGTCTCTCTCAATCTTAATGAATTCATCATCTTAGCTGTTGAAGTCGCTACTTCATCATATTCACCGTTAGCTTGCATACGTGCGAGCTGTGCACATGTAGCCATGGCTTGTGCTAAGTTTCCTTGCATCATTGCCAATTTTTCTTGAATAAGTTGGAATTTACTAATTTCTTTACCGAATTGTTTACGTTTTGTTACGTAATCTGTCGTTGCTTTCAATGCGCCAGCCATTGCACCTGTCGCCATATAAGCCACACCTGCACGTGTTGAATATAAAACTTTCGCGATATCTTTAAAGCTATTAATATTTTGTAAACGCTGTTCTTCTTTGACGACAACATTTTTCAAACGAATTTTTGCATTAGGTACGATTCTTAGTGCAATTTTATGTTCTAACAGTTCAATTTCTACGCCTTCTTGACTTGGCTCAATTATAAATCCTTTCGGTTTGCCAGTTTCAACATCTACGGCATAGACTGGCATGACATCTGAAACATTTGCTCCACCAATCCATTTCTTTTCTCCGTTAATAATCCATTCATCGCCTTGACGTTTTGCAGTTGTTTCTAACCCTCCTGCGACATCAGAGCCATGTTCTGGTTCTGTCAGCGCAAAACAAGTACGTAATTCATGTGATTGTAACTTGGGTAGATAATAGGCCTGTTGTTCTTTACTACCGCCAAACCAAAATGAATTATGTCCTAATCCTTGATGCACACCTAACAATGTTGCTAAAGATACATCAAATCTTGCAATCGTATATGACATGAAAAACTGGAACATTTGACTCGGTGTACGGGCGCCTTCACGACCTTCAAACAGCAATGGATTATTAAAATAGTTAAGTTTTCCTAACTCGTCAAAATAACCTTCTGGCTCAGTGGCATTTAACCAATGTTCATTCACAGAATCACGATATTTTTCTTCTAACATATCATTCAATTGTTTTAATAATTTCACTTCGCCTTCCGTTAAATCTTTTCCAATACTTAAAATATCTTCTGGGTACAATGCTTTTAGTGTTTCTTCTTTTGTTGGCATAATTAAAACCTCCATTTTTTGATAGCGCTTACATTTATAGTAAAAAAATTTTGTGCTTTTCAGCATTTTATTTTAATTCAAATCGTCAACACCTTTGGCTTCTTGTTGAGCTTTCTCATTCATGTATTTCTGAAGTTCTAATTTGTCTGCTTTTGATGTAGAGTTCAATGGCATGTGTGTCAATTTCAAATATAATCTCGGTATTTTATAACCAGCAATATTTTCACGCATATGCGCATCTAATTTTGCTTCAAAATCCGGATCATCTTCGGTAAGCACAACTGCTGCAGCAACTGATTCACCATATTTAGGACTATCATATCCAACGACAACCCCTTGAGCTACGAGTGGGTGTTCTGCTAATACCGTTTCCACTTCGGAAGGTAGGACATTCTCACCACCAGTAATAATCATTTCTTTACGACGATCAACGATATAGACATCACCATCTTCGTCTACTTTTGCTAAATCGCCTGTTAAGAAATATTCGCCATGAAATGTTTTTGCAGTTTCTTCAGGTTTGTTCCAGTAACCAGGTGTTATATTATTACCACGAACGCCAAGTTCACCGATTTCACCAACTTCTACCTCTTCAAAGTTATCATCGAATATGCATATATCCATAAACATGACTGGTTTACCAATACTGCCTGGTTTCTGCGCACCATTTTCCGGTGTATTGACCATTACGAGCGGTGCTTCAGTTAAGCCATAACCGTTAATAATTGAATAGCCTAAACTATTAAATTTCTTTTGCACCATTGGTAAAGGTGATGAACCACCTTGAATTAAGAAATCGATACTTTCAAAGTTTTTTAAGTCGAAATTTTCTGCTACCAACATGGCATAATACATCGTTGGAATCTGAATTAAATAATTTGGTTTGTACTGAGCCATTAAATCATTTAGCGCTTCGCCATTAAAATAACGCTGTAATATCAGAGTGCCTCCAGCCATTAATAAAGGCAGCGTCAAATCGTTAAATCCTAAGACATGGAACATTGGTGTGGAAATAATTGTTGTATATGTCGAATTAATTTTATAAGTCAGTGCAATATTGATTGGATTATTTACAAAAGAATCGTATGAAAACATAACTCCTTTAGGTAATCCCGTTGTACCGCTTGTATACATTAACGATGCTAAATCGTTTCCTTCCACATTAACAGTATTGAAAGGACGGTGTTGCGAAGGATCTACTATATCATCATATACTTTTGAGTCAATATCCATGTGCAGTAAGTCATCTGCAATACCTTCTAAACTTGAGACATGCTTCTCAGCGTAAAAAATGAGTTTGACATTTGAATCTGCAATCACACTTTTTATTTCCTGTGTTTTCAAACGCCAGTTAATTGGTAAGTATACAGCCCCCAATTTAAATGAAGCGAACATCAAATCTAATAATGCTACGTCATTAGGTGTAAATATACCGACGACATCGCCACGTTTTACACCTTGATCTTGTAAATGATTAGCTAAATTTTCTGCACGAATATTTAAATCTTGATAAGTCCATTCTGTGCCTTTGAATGGGTCAATCACTGCGGCTTTTTCATCATCAAATGTCGCTCTTGTTTTAATCCAGTCGTAGTTCATATTTTTCTCCCCCTTAGTTTAAATACGATAATCCGACTTTATTGCATCAGACAATCCTCCCCACTTATCTTGATAAATATCGCTATTTATTTCTTTCAAATGCGTTGCAATGAGCGGCTTGAATTCCATATTTGCTAGAATATCTCGCTCTAAATCAAGACCAGGAGCTATTTCAATGAGCATTAATCCCTGTTGTGTGAGTTCAAATACAGCCCTTTCGGTGACAAAGTAAATCTCTTGTTCAAGCAAAAACGCATTTTCAACATTGAAATCAATATTATCAATTTCATTGATAAATTTTGGTATGTGACCTTCTTGTTCTACATTAACCTTGCGCTGTTCATAACTTAGTTGACCCCCGACAACTAATGAACCGGAAAAGACAATTGTTTTTACCGTTTGACTTATGTCGATAAACCCACCACAGCCATTCATTTTATTGCCAAATTTTGAGACATTTACATTACCTTTGGAATCTACTTGAGCAAAGCTTAGAAAGGCTATATCAACGCCTCCGTTATAAATGAAATCCCAAGTCATATCGTGTCTCATACGTGCACTTAAGTTATAGTTCATACCAAAATATTTTCCGCTGCTAATCAAACCACCAAACACGCCTGTATCTATATTGGGCTGTACTAAATTGTTAACCCCTTCTTCAGTTAAAACATTGGATAACTCATTATTTATGCCAAAACCAATACTGATGACATCACCTTGAAGTAAAAATTGAGCAGCACGTCTCAAAATTACTTTTCGAGTGTTCAATTCTATATATGGTTCTCGCATCTCTGTAATTTGATAATGTCCTGAAAGTGCCGGATCATAGTACGTTTGAATCACTTGTCTATGATATTTTGGATCACGGTTCACTACAATATAATCTACTAATTTGCCAGGTATAAACACTTCATTTGGATTGAAACGACCACTTTGAATCACTTCTTTCACTTGAACAATGACCTTTCCATTATTTTTATGCGTAGCTGCTGCTAAACTAAAACCTTCTCCTAAGTGTGTCTCATGCTTCATATAAATATTGCCTGCTTCATCAGCATATGTACCTCTTAGTAAAGCTACATCAATTTCTGGAAACTGATATTTCAAATAAGTGTCATCATTGATATTTATTAAAGAAACCAAATCCTCAGTCGTACATGTATTGACTTTTCCACCAGAATAACGTGGATCCACATTTGTATTTAAACCAATTTTAGTAATCGGCCCTGGAAAAGCTTCCGTACTTCCTCGATAATGTGTGGTTATAACACCTTGAGGAAGGAAATAAGCCTCTATTTCATTGTTCTGCATTGCTTGAATCGTTGCTGGTGAACCAGTAATAATACTCGTGATTAATCGTTTAACCATACCCCTTGAAACGAATGAATCTAAATCATAACTGTCACCTCTATAGTCACTAATATCATTAGCAAGCATGAACGTTAAATTATTAAGTGATTGATCCTCATCATATTGTTCGACTAACGTTTTAAGTATCTCAGCTGGTAAATTTGCTGTAGATAAGGCTGCCAGAGCTATAACATCACCTTCTTTTACGATGTCTTTCAAATCTGAAAATGGAATAATTTTCATACAGTTTCTCCTATCTATGTTTAATCCAACTAATAAAATATTGAGTGATAAATATCTCCTTTCTTCATGTATGTAAGCCCTTACATGTAATATACCATTATTTTTGAAATTTATGCAAAAATTTTAAATTTTACGATTATAGTGAATTGTGAAAGTATCCATAACATCTGCTATGACAGTTTTGGAAGTGTGTGAAGGAAAATATGAAAATCATTGAAAGAGAACTAGACAGACAAAATGTTTTATCAAAAAAGGATATATCCGAGGACGATAAAAAAATCTGGAACATGATTGCTTTGTCCCAGACGTATTCATTACATTTTCTGTTGTAAGGTACTATAAAAAAGGAAACAGTCATTTGTATATCACTTGCTGCTACCACTCGCGCTGTACTTTTATCTATTCATTCTCCAACAATTTAAATTTTTCTTCTAATGTTTGAAGCCCTTGGTCTATAATCTTTTTTTGTTCAATTAAATTTTTTTGATGTTCCAAAAATATATTTTTCCGCTTCGTTTTTGTGTCACTGCCTTGATGATATAACTCCGCAATTTCTTTTAATTTTGATATAGGCATATGTGTCTGACGCATGCATTTTATAAATTCAATCCAATATAAGTCTTCTTCTGAAAAATCTCTATAGCCATTCTTATTTCTCTGAACAAAAGGAAAGAGCCCTACTTTATCATAATATCGAATGGTGTGTTCACTGATACCTAAATTATCGGCAACTTGTTTGACTTGCATAATTTACCTCCTAAAAAAGGTGACCTTATAAAGTCACCTTTTTGTCTATTTCATAAGTTGAACTAGCAATTCTTCATAGTCATTGTCAATGATAGCTTCAAATCCAAATGTTGATGTCATATCATGTTTTAATGACGCCACACTGTTATAACCAATGTGTTCAGGATTATCTATACTTAAAGCAATACTTTTAATATCATTATGGAATAAATTATTTTGATGCGATAGCTCAATAATCTCTTCGGCTAATGCTTTAACGTAATTATGACTTGGCACAGATACATTCTTTTCATCTATTACCTTGGCTTCTGTAATAATTTTGATATCTGTTTCTTTCCCTTTAAATATTGCTAAAAAGTAATACATATCAAAATGACCTCCTTATGATTAAAAAGTAAACTAGCGAGTCGTATAACCACCATTTGCAAATAATGTTTGACCGTTGATCCACCATCCATCTAAAGTTAAGAAAGTAATAATCGGCGCGATGTCTTCTATTTTTGTAAGTTGGTTATGAAGCGCTTGGGATTTATGGAATGCTACAGCATCATCGCCTTCTTGTGGATAGAAGAATGGCGTATCCATTGGCCCTGGAGCGACAGCGTTTACTGAAATCCCTCTATCCATAAATTCTGAGGATGCTGCGCGTGTATAATGCTCAACAGGCGCTTTGCCACCAGCATAAGTTGAATAAAAACCGGTGTAAGCAGCAAGCAATGCAGTAGCCAAAGTGATGATTTTACCATGATCATTCATAGATTTTTCAGCATATTTAATAAAGAAATAAGCTGACTTTGCGTTGATGTCCGCCATGCTATCGAATTCTTCTTCAGTCGTTTCTGAAATAGGTTTTTTAAGCACTTTTCCAACAGTATTTATTGCAATATCAACTTTTCCAAATGTCTCTTCAGCATGTTGAAATAAAGCTTGGACATTATTAACGTTTGTCAAATCACCAGAAAATAATGTACCTTCTCCGCCTAAATTTTCAACTTTTGTAAGTGTCGCTTTTGCATCATCTAAAGAATTTTCATCATGGTGATGGATTACTAATTTGGCTCCTTCTTTAGCGTAAGTAGTACTTAATAAACCACCAAGGTTCTTAGCACCACCAGCAATAACTACAACTTTGTCCTGTAGACTATTAAATTTACCCATATTATATAACCTCCTTTGAATATAATTCAATCGTAAACCTTAGAGCGCGATATCAAGCAAGTGATTGCTGAAAAATGCTAATATTTTTAGTGGCGTCTTTGTTTCATTAGAATGTGCTGTATGTGAAGAAAAATGATGATATTACTTTGTTCTGTTGGCTTTTATATCGTTATTTGTTGACAACCTTCATTTCCTTACTTTTTTAGTTGCGCGTTAACTTTTTTACTGTGTTGTATATTATTAATAAAAAATACAAACCATAATATTAGAAAAATAATCACAAATATAGTAATTGATGAAACCACTGTGGAAACCTCCATTGGTAACCAATGATTAAGATAAGCTACAGCAATAAATGAAATAACACTACCACTTAAATGAATGAATAATTGCAGTAATAAAGGTATACTATCTACTACATAAATACTAGATAATAAACCACAAACAGCTCCAAAGAAATATATTCCTATTACATCACCAAAACCAATGCTCATATGATTAGCTGCGAGAAATATAATCGTAATGCTACTGCTAAATCCAACACCTTGTAACATTTCTTTTAAGATTCTTTTCATTATAATCCTCTCCTTATATGTTATATGCCTAATGCTTTATTTAAATTTTTGACGTATCTTCGAGATATAGACACTTTCTTACCATTCGTAAGTGTAGCTATTAGATTACCTGAGAATGATGGGTTAACTTTCTTTATAAAATGAACATTAATAATTGATGATTTAGATATTTGTATAAACAAAGCTCCGGCCAATTTATGTTGTAATGTATTTAAAGACATGCGTGTTGTAAGTTCTTTTTCTGTTGTCGTAATTGTGATTTCTTTATCAAATATTTCAGCGAACATAATATCTGATTTACTGATCATGAATATACCTTCTGATGTTTTAATCCCTAGTTTATCTAAATTTGAAAATGTGAAATTATTAATGTGTTCTAATAAACTTTCACCTGTTTTTCTATCAAAAGTATTGATTTTTACTTCTGTTATAGTGCGAACTTCGTCTATTTTCAGATGAACTCGTACGTCACTTTCCATAGTACCGCCCCCTCTTTTTACTTATACTATATAATTCACTGCTATTTTGTCAGTACTTTTATCGTAAGAGGTCACCAATATAACGTAACCGGTCGGAAGCATAACTATAAAATTCAAACGCTTTTCTAACATCGTTCATAGTTTCATTTTTAATAAAAAACGAAGCACATTAAAAATTAGCCAGAGACATAAAGTTCTTGGACAAATGGGACGTATTTTGGCGAGACTCTTGAGGGAACAGGACAAGCTGAAAACTACAGGCTGAAGCTGTCCCCTAAGAAAGCGAGCCAACAATACGAAGTATTGAATTAAAAAGAAGCACTCAGATGAATTAAATCATCTGAGTGCTTTTTTCTGGGATTTATGTACCAGACTCATAAACATTTTATTTTTTACTGTCTATTTGACAAGGTGCCTTTTAAATATAAAATCTATAGCACAGTATCATTTATTAATAAATTTCAATAAATGCTTAAGCTTTTATATTTTTAGGTATAATGATTTGAGTCAGAATCACACCAATAATCATAATTGATAAACCTGTTAAAAATGAAGTCGTCGCAGCTACACTAGCACTATGGTTGACTTGCACTGCTGCAAAAATAGTTGTGTTAAGCGCAATGCCTAGCGCACCACCTAGTGTCGCACACATTTTGTAGATACCTGAAGCTAAACCAACTTTTTCATCAGGAATTGTTAAAATTGCAACTGTAATTCCTGGTGTAGCACATAAGCCATTTCCTATAGCACAAATGACAAATCCAAACACGACAATGCCTACATACCAATCTGTTGGTAATACAGTTAAACTGATAAACATAATTCCTATTGCTGGAAATAGTGGTCCTACCAATAACAATGGCTTGCCTCCAAAGCGTAAGGATAATTTTTCTCCTAAACGGATCATCACAACTGCCATAATGACATAAGGAACAGTCACAAGTCCTGCTTGAAAGGCATTTAATCCTAATTCTGTCTGCGCATACATATTAAATACTGTCGTCGTACCTATGCCAGAATTGAGTACAACATTGATCATTGAAGAACCAACAAAACCACGATTTCGGAATAATGAAAAATCAATGAACGGTGCATGTTTTTGCCTTTCAAAGAATATAAAAATAACTGTAGAAATTATAAAAATCACAAAACATGTAATTGAAAAGGTACTGAGCCAACCTTGTTCAAACCCTTGTGTGGCAAACAATGTAATACTTCCTATTAAAACTGCAAATAAAAACATCCCAATATAGTCAAATGGTCTTGTGTCAATTTTTTCTTTTTCTACTTCTTCTGTTCCCCACAATAACCAAAATGCAATAATTGAAATAATGATAGAGATGATAAAGTTAGATTGCCAATTGACATATGTCGCTATCAATCCCCCAACCATCGATGCTAAACCGATACCACCAACGCTACCGATCATCAAGTAGCTAAATGCTCTACGCATTTCTTTACCTTTAAATTGCTCATTAATCACGCCTACGGTAGAAGGAAGTAAAATAGCCGCCGAAAGTCCTTGCAACATACGTCCTACCAATAAGAACGCTGTCACACTAGACACAATAATAAGTAATGAGCCTAAAATACTAAAAATGATACCAATATAAGTCATTTTTAGTTTTCCAATTTTATCAGAAACGTCACCTGCACCGACCATAAAAATACCAGTAGCAAATGATGCTAAACTGACAGATAAGTTAACAACACCTGGTGTTGTTTGATAGGTATGTTGAACCTGTGTAGATATATTAATAAACGATTGAGCAAAAAGCCAATACGTTAACACACTTAACACAATAGCTAAAATCAATTTGTTGTTTGATTGTTGCTTTGTACTCACGATGCATGAACCTCCTCATCTAAATATTGCATATAAAAATACGCACTAGATAGATATTATCATACAAAGTACAATTTATTTTATGAATTATTACTATTTTTCCAATTCATATAAAAATCTACTTTTATTTAAATCCTAAAAGTAAGTTTAAAGTTTGTACAACGCCATCTTCATTATTATTAATTGCAATTAAATTTGCCTCTTTTTTTAATTCAGGATAAGCATTATCCATAGCGACTTTATATTTCGCCGCTTTAAATAAATCTAAATCATTATATCCATCACCAAATGCAATAGTTTCTGAAGGTGTAATTTGAAGTAAATTCTGAATTCGATTAATTGTAGTTCCTTTATTCACGCCCAAGTCTGCAATGTCAATCCATGATTCATCTGAAGCTACGATATAAACATCTTTTTCAAAATGTTTTAGACGGTCGGCAGTCTCTTTACAGTGAGCACTTGTGTCATGAACAGTAATTTTCAATAAATCATCTTCAATATCGTTATAATCTTTAATATAGTGCACATGTTGATAAGAACCATGCACGTGCCTTTTCTCTGATTCAGAAATATTGTCTAACACGTATGCACCGGTTTTCGAACAAGCCAAAATGGTTTGTGTATCATCAATTGCTCTTATCGTATCAATAATTTCTTTTGCTTTTTGATTTTCTATCACTGCATTGTAAATAAAATCCCCATTGTATTTAATTCGTGTTGCACTGTCGCCTACAATAAATGTATTCGTTGCGAGATCACCTACAATAGTTTCTACACGCTCACATTGCTTACCAGTACAAAAGACAAAGCGAATATCTTGATTTGCACAATTTTCTTTTAACAATTGAAAAGTCTCGTAATTAAATTGGCTATCATCGGTTAAAAATGTGCCATCCATGTCCACGACAATCAGTTTAATATTCAAAAAAAACGACCCCTTTATTTGGCATTTAACTTATTGTATCTACTTATCATTATAATTAGCAATTTTTCTAATCCGTATTGAGTCATGACGTCGCAGTTATTTGCTTTTTCTGAAATTGTTTTGGGGTGAGCTTGTATTTTTCTTTAAAAACTTTAATAAAATAACTCGTTGTTGAAAAACCGCATGCCATTGCAATATCAGTAATCGTATATGATTGTTTACTACGCAACATTCTTACGCTGTGTTCTAATCGTAAATTCACCAAGTATTGCATAGGGGTCTGATTTACATAAAATTTGAAACATCTAACCGTTTCAGATTTACTCATATGAATCTCATCACTTAACATTTGTAATGAAATTTTCTTGTGAAAATGATTTTGCAAATACGTTATCAGTCTTTTAATACGATAATCAAAGTAGTATCGCTTTTGTTCATTTACTACTGCAAAATGCAGTAATAACCATTTTATTGCTTTATAATATTTGGCAGTAATATCTAGTTCAAAGTATGAGTTTTGTTTTTCATAAATTTGACCAGCTGAGTTAATAATCTCTAAGAGTTCTCTTTGTTGTTTGTCATCTTGGGATAAGTATATATAGGGGACATAATGTGCTTTATTTATAATTTCTGATACATAATTAAATTCTAAATAATTGATAGTTTCTGGTATCTCAATATTCCAACAATAATACTCTGTTTGTGAAAATTCACTTGTTAACTCATGCACAACATTTGAATTGATAAAAAGCCCGTCTCTTTTTTTAATATTAAATGTGTCGTCACCAATTGAAACATCGAGTGTTCCATTAACCACATACATGAATTGTAATGCGTGGCGTGGTGCCAATGTATAGGAATATAGCCAAAAATCGTGCGATTTAAATGTGTATGTAAAATAATATGTTTCCATTGTTTATCAGGAAATTGTATTAATTCTTCTCTTGTATTTTCTACGATAATTTCTTGATACATAAATGAGACACCTCAATATTTTGCTATTTTAAGCTTATTTTTATATATTATATCGCTTATTTTATCGGTATAGTATAAATATATTAATATTTCACAGGTGATGATATGGTAAATAAAACAAAATTTAGAATCATAGGTATTTTATTAGCTATTGTAGGGGCTTCATTTTGGGGGCTCGGTGGTACGGTATCAGATTTTCTTTTTCAACAAAGGGACATTGATGTCAATTGGTATGTAACTGCGAGGTTATTAATCAGTGGCTTCATCTTATTAATGATTTACAAAATAATAAATAGAAAATCTTCATTATTCGATATATTTAAAAATAAGCATAGCTTATTTCAACTTATCATTTTCTCAATTCTTGGTATGTTACTCGTTCAATATGCTTACATGGCGTCTATCAATTTTGGTAATGCCGCAGTCGCTACTTTACTGCAATACATAGCCCCAGTATATATCATTATTTGGTATGTGATTAGACGTAAAGAACGCTTTAAACCTTTTGATTTGGTTGCAATTATCCTCACATTATCAGGTACATTTTTACTACTAACCAACGGATCTTTTAGTAAGCTTGTGGTATCTACACCAAGCGTAATTTGGGGGATTATATCAGGCTTAGCACTTGCTTTCTATACACTTTACGCAACACAATTATTAACTCGGTTTCCATCTATTTTAGTTGTCGGCTGGGCCATGTTAATTTCAGGCATTGTCATGAATTTCAAAGCACCTATATGGCAGTTTGACTGGTCTCATTTAACAGGATCGACTGCACTTTATTTAACTTTTGGTATTATTGCTGGAACCGCTATAGCATTCTTTTTCTTTATTGAAAGTTTAAATTACTTATCGGCAAAAGAAACAACGCTTTTCGGCACAATTGAACCTGTTATGGCCATATTAGCAAGTGCCTTTTGGCTTAATGTTACATTTCGTAGTTTTCAATTAATTGGCATTCTACTGATTATCGTACTCATTTTGGCATTATCATTAAAAAAACAACATAGCATAGAATAATTTATATAAAGCAAAAATTTAATATGTACTTGTAACACTATTGATCTTAGCAATAAAAAGGTTATCGCTAGCGAAGATAAATAATTTCTATAGCAAACATTATTAATTTAATTTTAAAATGTTTTGAACAATATTGATGGGGGTTTATATTTATGATATTAATATAATAGTAAAGGGGGATAATTAATGAAAAAATCAAACATTTTACTTACGTCATTATTAGCAAGTTCAATAGCAGTGACGGGAATCCACGGCACAGCTAATGCTGAGGAAAATGGTGCTAAAACTGTTACAGGGGAAACGCTGCCAAATAGTACTGACCCAGACGGTGATGGATGGGCAAACATGGACTTTGATATCTCTGCTCTACCACAAACATATCAAGATGAAATAACACAACTTACTCAGCAAAAAGATTCTGGCAAGTTATCTCAAGTCAATTATAATGAAAAAGTTGCAAGTATCTTTGAACAAGCAAAAGAAGAACAACAAGCACATCAAACTACGCAAGGTAATAGACCATATGGCGGTGTAAAACCTGATGGTATGTCTAACGAAGACTATCAACAATTAGAAAATAACGTACCAAAACGAACAGAAGTTTCACCAGAAGCATACGAACAAGCTATAGAAAATGAAACACAAAAAATTGCCAATAAAAATAATCAATCAATTAATACACCACAAGGAGTCGTTACACCAAACGCTCAAGATAACCAAATGGAACAACAAAATTTACCAGATACTGGACAACAGAATAATGCTGAAATTTTAAGTATCAGTGCTGGTTTATTAGCATTAACTGCTGGACTTAGTCTACTAATGTTTAAAAATCGTTTTGTTAATAAATCTAAATAATGATATACATATCACTACTCAATAGAATTGAGTAGTGATATTTTAAAACTTAATTAAAACGCATTTTCATATCAATTCCTATCAATTAAACCCATATTATATTACATTTTAGTCTGAAATTTTAACATGTTTTCTACTTTTCACTTTAAGACAAGCTATAAAAAAGAGTAGAAACGGAATTAACAATGTCGATTAATTCCAAATTTCTACTCAATCAGGACTAACACATACTATAATAATCA
Organism: Staphylococcus ureilyticus; assembly: GCF_025558845.1. Taxonomy (NCBI): domain Bacteria; kingdom Bacillati; phylum Bacillota; class Bacilli; order Caryophanales; family Staphylococcaceae; genus Staphylococcus; species Staphylococcus ureilyticus. The sequence goes on from NZ_CP094825.1 coordinate 2,656,568, forward strand.
ATGCATAGATTTTGTCTAAACCATTAAACTTTTTATTAATGTTTAAACCGTAATATGTTTAATTTTTGATGTTTTTAAGATGCTTTAAAATATACAATACATAATAAATGATGCCGACACAGAACCAAATTAATGTATAGATTTTAGCCTGACCACTTAATCCCCAGAACACAATAAATACACAAATAAAAATAATCACTGGCATCACTGGATAAAAAGGTAATTTAAATGCCGGTTGTGGTAGATCACGACCTTCTCTTTTACGCAATGAAAAAATACCTACTGTCACAAACATAAAAGCTACAAGCGCACCCGCTGAAATTAATTGTGCTAAAAAACCAAACGGAAATACAGAACCAATAATAATTGCAACAATCGATAGTACGATTAACGCACGATTCGGCAAATTCTTATTATCTAATTTTCCTAACCAAGACGGTAAGATGCCATCCCTACCAAATGAATAAAGTAAGCGAGAACCCGCCATCATCATACCAATTAAAGCAGTAAACATACCAATCACTGAGACTGCCTGCACTATAACCGCAACGGTACTATGACCACTCATACGCAAAGCCCAACCTACTGGTTCAGCATTATTTTTATATTGCGCATAGTCAAACATTCCCACTAATACAAGTGAAACGATTATAAACAAAGTAACCGCAATCAGTAAAGAGCCCAAAATCCCTCGTGGCATTGTTTTTTGTGGATTAATCGCTTCACCAGAGTTTGAAGCGATAGAATCAAAACCGATATAAGCAACAAAAATGACAGAGCTACCTGCATATATTCCCTGCCAGCCACCAAATGCACCTGCTGCAGTTTCACGGTACTCTGGAATAAAAGGTATGTAATGACCAATATCAATCACTGATAAACCTACGATAATAAATAAGAAAATAGCCAATACTTTGAGAATCACGAGTGCATTTTGAACACGGGCCGCTTCTGACGTTCCTCTATATAGTAATACCGCAGTAATAATGACTACGAAAGCTGCTAATAAATCAACGATACCCCCGTCTGTACCGAGAGAGTTAGATAATGACTGAGGTAGTGATATATGAAAAGGCTCTAATAACCCTCTCAAATTAGCTGAAAATCCTGATGCCACAAATGCAACCGCAATTAAATATTCAGCAATTAATGCCCAACCTACAATCCATCCAAAAAATTCTCCAAATAATATGCTGATCCAAGTATATGCTGATCCAGCAAAAGGCATGACAGATGCCATTTCTGCGTATACAAATGCTACCAATGCTGCCACAATAGCTGCTACTAGAAAAGATAAACTGACTGAAGGACCCGTGTGATCTGCAGCTACAACACCAGGCAACGTAAAAATAGCAGTAGAAACAATTGTACCGACACCTAAAGCTAAAAAGTCTCTTATTCTTAATGTACGCTCTAAATGAGCATCTTTATTTTGAAATTTAGCAATATCTTCCTTTTTGAAAATTTGTTTTAAAAGATTCATCAATTTTCTCCTTGTTAATAATGTACAAACACGTATTACAGTATAGTGATTTTTAATTGTAATGTACATATCCTTTTAAAAAAGAATCTTTTACAAATGCATGATTATTTTAAATATTTCTTATCTGAATAAACACATTTTAGTAATTTCAAAACCTATATAAGCATACTTTTTTCATATATTTATCATACAACTATCTCTTATATGGTACGTATATAATTTGAAAGATATGATCTTATTTTTGTCTTAATCTCCTTATTACAATCAATTTATTTTGCATAAAATGATGGCAATACTTGCTTTAAATCTAATTTTGCATCATTTAAAATGTCATTTTCAGGTAATATCGCAGTTCCTTGAGCTCTAACTACATAAAATTCTTCAAAACCCATAATATCTTCAAACATCGCTTTCAAATAATGATAAGAAAAATCTAATAATTTATAACGATCATCATTTGTATAAATTGAACCACTTGCTTGTAAGTATAACGCTTTATAATTATCTGTCATTAAACCTACAGAACCACTTTCAGTATATTTGAACGTTTCACGTGCAATCATAATATTATCTATATAATCTTTAAGTCGTGACGTAATATTAAAATTGTGTAATGGTGAAATAATGACAATTCTTTTATAAGCTTTAAATTGTTGTAGTAACTCTGATGTTTTGGTTGAAATCAGTTCTTCTACTTCGGATAATTTTTCTCCTTCACGTTGCTTGTGCCATACATTCAGTAATTGATTTTTTTCAATACGAGGCAACTGAATGTCATATAAATTCAAAACTTCTAGTTGTTCATTTGGATACAATTGTCCATATGCTTCAAGAAACATTTCTTTTAATTTAAAAGAAAAGCTATCTTCTTTTTTAAAATCAGGATGTGCATTAATCATTAAAGTTTTCATATACATTCTCCTTAAAAATTTGTTAACCTAAGTATATATTTCAATGGTGTCTAAATAAGTCACCTTTAAAGGAGAAAATATGAAAAAATCCGAACGATTAAATCAAGAGCTTATCTTTTTAAGTAACAAACATGCTTTTCATTTAATTGATTTAATGAGAGAATTTAATATTTCAAAAAGAACAGCGTTAAGAGATGTACAAGAATTAGAAAACATGGGGCTTAGTATATATGTAGAAAACGGGCGCTATGGCGGATATAAAATCATTTCACAGAATTTGTTAACACCCATATATTTTAATAATGATGAAGTATTAGCAATCTTTTTTGCACTTAAAGCTTTAGATTTATTATCTACAACACCTTTTCAAAAATCTTATACACAAATCAGTGAAAAATTATTAGCTACAATACCAACGGAACAGCAACATAAGATCTTGAAAACATTAGATTTTGTTACTTATCATAATGTACCACCTGTCAGTCATGTAAAATATTTATCTAGTATTTTAAAATCTATCATCTATGAACAAACCGTTCACATTCGTTATACACAATACAAAAAAATTGATACAGAATTACAGATTTATGAGTTGTTTTATAGAAACGGCATATGGTTCTGTAGCGCATATGATATAAAAAATGACAAATGGGGCACATTTCGATGTGATTATATCGAACAATTAACAATCAATCTTTCGAGAAAAAATAACTATACAAAAGAACAACTTGCTGAATTTCAAAAACAATATGAAAGCACCTATCATAATGTCACATTTAAATGTCAGCTCACACCATTTGGAGTAGAGCAATATTCCAAAAACAACTATCCCAATATGAACTTAGAATATATAAAAGGTACACCTTATATTACTGGTGGTTATAATATTGAAGAACTGGATTATATGGTGAATTATTTAATTGCTTTAGGTGAAAATGTCCATATCATATATCCTAAGCAACTAAAAGAAGCTTATTTAAATAAATTGAACAATATCATCGACAAATACGAGTAATATATCTGTGTTGCATGGCTTTTTATAGCTGTATACCTTATGGTTGATTGTATTATCGTGGTTGGCCTAATTTAATTTGAATATTATTTCACTTCTGCAGCACTTAATTTAGCGTACCCTAAGTCTTACCTATGTTTAAATATTAAAAAGACTATTGATACAACTGTAAATAGTTATATCAATAGTCTTGGTTATCTTCTTATTTATTAAATCTTGGTTTAAATACAATATTTATGATTTCATTCGGTTTAACACTTCTTGCTGAATTGTCTTTAACGCCTCACTATAAGCTTTATTCGTACTTTCTTGCGCATTTATAATTAATAAATCAATCAGTTCAGCATTATTTTTTTCACTTACTTCATGTTCAAATTGATGTAAGTGTTCTTCAGATGTTTTCGCATTTTGCTTTTCAATTTGATAATATTGGTCAGCTCCCAAACCACCTTCTTCAATCATGACAGAAATCCCACTTGAGCGCGTTTCATTTAAACGTTTTACTTTTATGCGTTTATTATCACGGATAACCATTTGAATCCCTCCTATCTCAATATGTAATTCAATTTTTAAACACACATATATTTTCATATAACGATTTATGATTCATATCCGAAACTCAAAAGCATTGAACACCAGTTAATCTTCCAAACACCTTTTGACTGAGTTATTTCATCTCATACTTAGTAGAGTTATTGTTTAATTTAAGTGTAATATTACATCGTAGTGATAGCAATTTCTTTGCTCAATGATTTGTCTTTTTATTTTTTAAAATCAAAAAAACAAAGTAATATATGTTACAGGCAATAATGCTTAACAAAACATTCACAGAATTATATTAAAATTTACTTCTATTATATTTGACATAATAGTATAATTGATAATGATTATTATTATCTCATTATAAGAAAGAGTGAGTTTTATGTTAAGCATAAAAAGTGGAGACTTAAAAAAGAGTTACAAAATCAAAGAAATGAACATTAAAAATCAACACATGCGTCATCGGTTAAATGCACTTGGTTTAGTGAATGGTACGAAGTTAAAAATTAAACAAAAGTGCTTGTTCAAGGGTCCTTGTATATTAGAAGTGAATGGTCAATGCTTAAGTATTCGTGGCTGCGATGCATGTCAGATCGAATTAGAGGAAGCCAATGACTAACAGTTATTGTATTTTAGGGAACCCTAACGTTGGAAAAACATCATTATTTAACGCATTGACTGGCACATACGAATATGTAGGAAACTGGAGTGGTGTAACTGTAGAGAAAAAAGTAGGTCGTCTCAAACAACATATTGGAGACCTCGTTGATTTACCAGGTATTTATGAATTATCACCTATATCAAAAGACGAAATGGTTGTTACTGATTATTTATTGAATAGTCAATTTTCTGGCATGATTAATATTATAGATGCCAGCCAACTCAAACGTAATTTGCAGCTTACAGTTCAACTAATGGAATTAGGTGCACCTTTAATTATTGGATTAAATATGGTTGATGTTGCTACAAAACGTGGTATTCGTATCAACCAACAAGCACTTATGAAAAAATTAAAATTGCCACTACTACCTATAATAGCAAGAAATGGAAAAGGCACACATCAATTATTAGATTCTTTGAAAGACAATGGCTTATCCAAAAATAGACCGTTAAAATTAAATTATGGTAAGCACATTGAAGCTACAATATCACAAATTGAATCACATTTAACATCTAGCACCTCTATTGATAAACAATTAGCACGTTTTATCTCAATACAATTTTTATTAGAAAATCCAAAAATTCATGACTTTTTAGATGACGCTGTTTTGAAAGAAATAACATTATTGCGTCAAAATTTATCAAAAGACTTAGATAATTCTATACGAGATGAAATACAAGCAACACGCAATACATATATAGACAATATTTTAAAAGATACGGTTGAATATCCTGATGAAGAACGACAATATTTCACTCATCGTATAGATCGTATTTTAACAAATAAATATTTAGGTATCCCAATCTTTTTAATCATTATGTGGCTTATTTTCCACGTCACATTCACTTGGATTGGAACACCTATATCCGATGCATTAGATGAATTTTTAGGCGGTACCTTTACAGATACAGTATCCAACCTGATGGATAAGTTAGGCCTCGTTCCATTTTTACAAGATTTGATCAATGACGGAATTATTGCTGGTGTGGGTGCAGTACTTGTATTTGTGCCACAAATACTGGTGTTTTTCTTCTTCATTTCTCTGTTAGAAGACTCTGGTTATATGTCTCGTATTGCAATATTAATGGATCGTATTATGGAATACTTTGGCCTTAGTGGTAAATCTTTTATACCAATGATTATTGGATTTGGTTGTAACGTGCCAAGTATTATGGCGGCGCGTAGCATTGAAAGTGAAAAAGAAAGACTTACAACGATTTTGATTGCACCATTTATGTCTTGTTCAGCGAGATTACCCGTTTACGCACTGTTTGTAGGTGTATTTTTTGAATCTCATCAGGCGCTCATCGTCTTAAGTTTATACGTACTTGGTATCGTCGTCGCTTTATTAACAAGTGTATTACTAACGAAAACAGTATTAAAAAATGATGATTCTGTATTTATTGTCGAATTACCTACTTACCGATTACCTTCAGTCAAAACACTGTGGAGAAGTACATGGGAAAAAGCTAAAGGTTTTGTTAAAAAAGCAGGAACATTTATCTTTGCTGGTTCAGTAATTATTTGGCTATTGAATTATACCGGTCCCGGTGGTTTCAATGTCGATGTTAATGATAGCTTTTTACATTCAATTGGAAGTTTCTTTGCTGTATTAGTTGCGCCATTAGGTTTTGGTTCATGGCAGGCGGGTGCTACGTTAATACCTGGATTCTTAGCAAAAGAAGTTATCGTTAGCTCGATGGCAATTATCTATGCATCAGACGAAGCTGGTCTTGTAAATATTATACAAAGTCATTTCACACCATTATCAGCATATTCGTTTATGATTTTCATCTTGCTATATATTCCTTGTTTATCTACGGTCGCGACCATTCGTAAAGAAACATATTCTCTTAAATGGACTATATTGGCTGTAGCATATCCATTAATCACTGCATATTTACTTTCATTTGTCTTTTATCAAATTGGATTATTATTTTATTAAGGATGTGATTTAATGATGATTATTATCAATGTAATTATCTTTCTAGCTATTATTAGTTATGTTGTTTTTACATTATTCAACTTTTTCAAGAAAGCCAAAGCAGGTAAATGTAATTCTTGTGGCTCTAAACGTGGATGTAGTACAGGAAAGAAAGCATTATGACGCTCAATCAATTTTGATAGATTCATCAATTTTTGTAAAAATGACAGCATGCTAAAATCTTTTTATACTGTTCGATTCACATCACAAAGATAAAATAAAAAAGCTCTACATTTTAAAATAGCTGTAAAGAGAAGTATTTAATATCTTTGAATAAAGCCTAAACGTAACACCTATTATATGAATAGATGTTGACGTTTGTTTTGTTGTTATACAATTAGTTACTCATTTTGAACGATTGTTTTGCTGAGTCGCAATTTTGCATTTTAATGAAATCCTGGAAAATAATATGAGCGAGAGATTACAGGCTCGAGTCATATCCCAAGGCAAGCATGCACGAACAAAATCAAAACATTTTTCATACAAAAAGGACTAATTCGTTTGAAAAACGAATTAGTCCCCTATTTTGAGATTGAAATTTATGTTCCAGTTATTTCTTATATTTAATAATTACTCTGATTTATTGCCGCTTCTATTTTCTGCAATTTTCGTATATTCTTCTAATCTATGTTTGTTTGGTGATAGTGTTAAACCTAAGAATTTACGCTCTTTATTCGCATCTTTATAGAAGCTGACCATCATACAAAGAACAATGATAGAGAATGGTAAGGCAGTCATGATTGCCATATTTTGTAGCGCATTTAATCCATTATCTCCACCTGAGAATAATAAAATAAATGCAATCAATGCTTGTGCAATTCCCCAGATGACTTTAACTATTGCTGATGGGTTTAATGAACCAAATGTTGTTTGCATTCCTAATACGAATGTTGCTGAATCGGCTGACGTAATAAAGAATGTTGCGATTAATAGCAACGTTACAATGGATAACACAAAGCCTAATGGCACCTCATTAAACACACCAAATAATGCAGTTTCTGGAGGCATATCAAATATTTTAGGTGTTTTTTTCGCAGTTTCGATACCTAGAACACCAAATGCTGCAAACCAAACTAAACTTACAAGTACTGGGGCTAACAGAACACCAGATACGAACTCTCTAATTGAGCGTCCTTTAGATACACGTGCGATAAATATACCAACAAATGGACTCCAACTAATCCACCAAGCTAATTGGAAGAACGTCCATGATTTCATCCATTCATTTTTTTGTGGATCTAATGGTGCTGTATCAAACATGTTAAATAGTAACGTATTTAAATACTCACCTGTTGAACTTGTTAGCATATTTAAAATAAGAACAGTTGGTCCTACAATAAAAACAAATAGCAATATGATACCTGCTAATCCAATATTTGCGTTACTTAAATATTGGATACCACGGCTTAAACCTGACCATGCACTTGTTAAAAATAATATTGTAACAATTAGTATAATAATACCTTGCGTCATAATAGTATTAGGAATATCAAATAGGTAGTTTAGACCACCTGCGATCTGCATAGCGCCTAAACCTAGTGATACTGCTACCCCGCCAATTGTGGCAAAGACAGAAACAACATCAATAATTGTTCCTAAGGGGCCGTCAACTTTATTTCCGAAAATTGGACGTAATGTTTTTGAAATTAATGCAGGTTCATTTTTTCTAAATTGGAAGTATGCTAACGCTAACGCTACAACACCATATACTGCCCATGCATGGAAGCCCCATTGCATAAATGCACCTCTTAAAGCTTCTTTATAGGCAGTTGCTGATTGAGGATCACCAGACGGTGGTGATACAAAGTGACTGATTGGTTCAGCTGCTCCCCAGAATACTAAACCAATCCCCATACCAGCACTAAATAGCATCGCAAACCATGAAATTGTGTTAAATTCTGGTTTATCTTCAGGTTTTCCTAATTTCAATTTTCCGATTGGGCTAAATATTAAGAAAACACAGAAGAATATCATGAGTGCTACAATAACCATATAATACCAACCAAAGTATTCGGTAATCCAACCAGTAATATTTGTCCCTATTTCATTAAACTGAGTTGGAAAGATTGCACCCAATAATACAACTATTGCGGTAATAATAATACTATAAGTAAAAACAGAAGACAGTTTCTTCCCATTAGCATTATGTTGTTTATTTTCCAAAATTAGTAACCTCCCTTATAATTGAACATTAGGCAGAATAACAGACTTTATATATTAAAACAACAGCAGCAAAGCTTGTTTTAATATAATAAAATGCGGTTAAAGCCGTCATCAAAGGGTTACAAAACTAAAACTAAAAGTTCAATATTTCTAAAAATATATTTATGAAAGATAAAATCATTTACTTTAAAATAAACTTGTGCATATTTTAATTTCAAAACAAAAGACTAGAAAATAATTTTAGTATTACAATCTAGTCTTAAAAATATGATGTTTTTGAGAAATTATAACGCGTGTTACTACATTAAAAGCATTTCAATACATAATTTTGATGTTATTTCACTATCAGTACTGGTACAGGACTTCTTTTAGCAACTTTATGCGTAACATCTCCAAGTACATGTTTGATATCGATACTCACGCGATGGTTACTCATTACTACTAAATCAAAATCACCTACATCCATATCCCCAAAACTAATTCTCTCAAGTATGGTATCTTTTACAGGTCCAAATTCGATAGCGACTTTATAATTAATACCTTGTGCTTTTAATTTTTCAAGAAATGGAGAAAGCTCTTCTTCTTTTTCTTTAATGATATCTTCTTTATGTTTATTTTCATAACGTACACTCGCTAATAGATCATTTTCAGTCATGACATTATGAACAACTACAGTGGAATCTTCGCCGACTAATTTTGCTAAGTTTTCAGGAATGTTATCGAAATCATTATCAAAAGAGTATGGTAGTAAAATATTTTTATACATAATCAATCACCTTTCTTAATTAAACTGATACAAAACAGCACATGCAATTTTGCTCGTTTAAATATATTTTTGGTGCCTTAATGCGTATTTTACTAATGAAATAACTAACGTATTGAGCCGCATTTTATGTTGAAACAATGAAGTATCGATACCATAAAAATTTTTAGTGTACTCACTTATTATTTAATTACCACATTTTTATATAAATTATTCATTAAATAACCATTATTAACATAATTTTTCAATTATTAATATTCTTCTTTTAATAATACCTATGGTTTATTGCTTACATGAACAACTAACCGTTACACGAATAATTTCTAAAATGATTTTCGTTTATAAAAATAGGCGCGACTATGAAGTCAATATCACTCAGTTGACCTCACACTCGCGCCATATATTGCTTATTTTTAATGTACTTGTTCTTGTCCTCGTTTATTCCAAGTTAAAATAAAACTTAGCATCGCTAAAATACTAATAATGGTTAATAAAACAAAACCAAAATCCCATCCAAAATGTTGTACGACAAAACCTAAAACAATGTTTGCCATCACAGCTCCAAATAGGTAACCAAATAAGCCTGTTAGACCGGCAGCTGTTCCTGCTGCCTTTTTAGGTACATAATCTAAAGCTTGTAAACCAATTAACATCACTGGTCCATAGATTAAAAATCCTATTGCAATTAATGATAAATTATCTAACCATGCATGACCTGGTGGATTCAACCAATAAATCAATACAAAGATTGTAACGCCTAGCATAAAGAAGAAACCTGCTGGACCACGACGCCCTTTAAATACTTTATCGGAAATATAGCCACACAATAGTGTTCCTGGAATGCCAGCCCATTCATAAAGGAAATAAGCCCACCCTGATTCGTTTAAATTAAATTGTTTTTCTTCACTTAAATAAGTAGGTGCCCAATCTAGTACACCATAACGTACAAAATAGACAAAAATATTAGCAAAGGCGATCGCCCACACCCACTTGTTATTTAATACATATTTAAACAATATCTCTTTTGTTGTTAACTCTGTTTCAAGTGTTTCATGCGTCGTCGTTGAATAATCTTTGTTAAAACGTTCAATAGGTGGTAAGCCTTGTGATTGAGGAGTATCTCTGATCAAAAAATATGCAATAATTGCAATAACAATCGCCAGTAACCCTGGATAAATAAAAACGCCTTCAAACCCTCTTAAATAACCAAAATTATAAAGCGTAGTCATAGAAATGCCCCATGTTGCAATCGGTGCCATTAGACCTCCTCCAACATTATGCGCTACGTTCCAAATAGACGTTTTACTACCACGCTCACTTACACTAAACCAATGTACGAGTACACGACCTGATGGCGGCCATCCCATACCTTGAAACCATCCATTTAGAAATAACATAATAAACATGATTGTAATACTAGAAGTAAAGAATGGTACGAATCCTAGCAATAAATTAACAGTTGCTGTCAGTAACAAACCTAATGTTAAAAATACACGTGCATTACTGCGATCACTTACGGTGCCCATTACAAATTTACTAAAACCATAAGCGATTGAAATCGCTGAAAGTGCGATACCAAGTTCCCCTTTACTGAAACCATCTTCAATTAAAGAAGGCATCGCTAATGAAAAGTTTTTTCTCAACAAATAGTAACCTGCATAACCGATAAAAATACCTAAAAAAACCTGTAATCGTAATTTTTTATATGTATCATCTACCTTATCAGATGGTAAAGGATCCACATGCTTTGCCGGTTTTAAAAAACGAAACATACAATCACCCCTAAATTATCAATCATTTTTCTTAATATTTTATTTACAAATTATTTACTTAATATTAATATTTCCCGGGTGGTAAAGCAATACTATTATTAAAATTTGAATATTATTCTATAAGAAATAATATTTGCTCATGCGTAGTGTATACGATTGAAAAAATCATATATTTAATAAATAAAACACCTCGTAGTTATAATAAATCTTTAACTACAAGGCGTTACGAAAAATAACTATTACAATACATCAAAAAAATACATACTTAATAGCACAAGTATTATAAATAACCCAACACAAAGTATAAAACTATACATAAAAGTTACGGTATTACGTAATTTACTACTATATATATCATTAGGGTCTTTTCCATGCATAAAAGCAACTATCCTATCATACGTTTGTATTCTATACGATTTTTTTAATGATTCTACTTTAAATGATGAAATAATCATTGTCGCTAAAAGTATAGTTTCAGCTATAATCCATAATGGCGTCCAATAGTAGAGGGTTGGACCTGCTAAGATTGCTGATAATAACATAGGCCAAATCATTAAATGACTCCATAAATTAAATTTGCTCTGTTTTAACTTTTGTTCCATAATCTCTATGTCTCCTTTAACTAAGTTATCTAAAGAAACTTGAAACAAAGAACTAAGCATTAACAAATTATGTATATCTGGATAACTTTTATCATTTTCCCAATTTGAAATTGTTTGTCGTGAAACATACAATTTTTCGGCTAAATCTTCTTGTGATAAATGATCGCGCTGTCTAAAAAATTTAATTTGATTACCTATGTTCATTTGCCAAGCTCCTTTAACTTGAGACTATAGTGTGTTTCTAATTTAGACTACCAAATTATATTGACATACGCACATTTAATTATGTAAAAACTTTTTGTCATGCTGCTATTAAAGCATTTATTAGACATCCCATAGTCTTACAGAAAACAAGAGTAAGACCGCAACTAAATTATGTTTTAATTACGTATCTTACTCTCATTATTGTCATTCATCTTTAACTCGCTTTTATCACTGATTTTAAAAATCAGCATCCATCATCGTTTTATACTTACGTCACAGTTTGTTGTTGTTGATACGGTATAGGATGATCTAATTCAAATGAAGCACCTGCAGTAATTTTTTTATATTGATAAGTAAAATAACCAATCCATAAAATTGTGAATACAAAGGCGAGAATATAACTTAAATTAAGATCCAAACCTAAACCTATCTTCTGACTTAAAATATAAGTGAAAATATTCCAAGTCATAAAGACTGCCGGAATTGCTGCCACCCAAAAATTCTTTTTCGCGATAAGTAAGTACATTGCACCTACCCATAAGGCGACGACAGCTGTAGTTTGATTTGCCCAAGAGAAATAGCGCCATAAAATAGTAAAATCTACCTGAGTCAAACCAAAGCTTACGATAAATAATGGTGCAGCTACAATCACTCGTTTTAACATACTACGCTGACCATAATTTAAATAATCAGCTATAATCATACGTGCACTACGGAAAGAAGTATCACCGCTGGTAATTGGTAAGATGATAACACCCAGTACTGCAATCGTTCCAAACACAGAACCTAACAATAGATGTGATGCTTCACTTACAACAAGTGCCGCTTCACCACGTGCTAAAACATCATTTAATCCACTATATCCATTAAATAAACTCATGCCTGCAGCAGCCCAAATCATTGCTATAATACCTTCAGCAATCATCATGCCGTAGAATATAAAGCGACCATTTTTCTCTTTGTTTGTCGTTCTCGAAATAATAGGCGTTTGTGTAGCATGAAAACCAGATAAAGCACCACAAGTAATTGTAAAAAATAGTAGTGGAAATATGGGAGCACCGTCTGGATGCATATTTTTCAAATTAATTTCAGGTATCGGTGCACCTGTTTGAATAAGACGGAAACCTATACCTACTGCGCTAATGAGTAATAATGCACCGAAAATTGGATAAATGCGTCCAATGATTTTGTCTATAGGTAAAATTGTAGACAAAATATAATAAACAAAAATCACAAAGATAATGATACCTAATGCAATGCGACCATCTAATAAATTATGTAGTAACAACGCTGGACTTGTCACAAAAACTGTACCAGTAAGCAATAATAATAAAATTGAGAAGATATTTACAAAGTGTTTCATGACCTGACCTAAAAATTTACCAGCAAGCTCCGGTAAGTGTGCCCCTTTGTTTCTAATTGAAATCATTCCAGTCAAATAATCATGCACTGCACCTGCAAAAATACATCCCACAACAATCCATATAAATGCTACTGGTCCATATAATGCGCCCATAATCGGTCCAAAAATCGGACCTACACCTGCAATGTTCAATAGCTGAATGAGTGAATTTGATGACGTCTTCATAGGTAAATAATCGACATTGTCACGTTGATTATATGCCGGCGTTGGCCTATCTTGTTTCGTTCCGAACATTTTATCAATATACTTCCCATAAGTGAAATAACCTATAACTAATAATATAATAGATACAATAAACGTTACCATTTTAAATCCCCCTTTAATATGTAAGCGTTTTCTTAATTTAATCACATATTTTATTATTCTACAATCCTACAAACGTTTTTTATTTATTTATTTATTTTTAATTTTTAGGGAATATAAAATAAATAATACTTTTAAAATAATCGTTGTATTTAAATGATAACTGACTCATAAATATTTATAATATATAAAAAAGTACAACCTCATTTAAATTAAAACGAAGTTGTACTTTTTGCGGAGGTCATATGTTTAATTAACCTCAAATGTTATTTTTTATAAAGTTTAATTTTGATTTCATAATAATCATCATGGTCTTTCGCTTGATGTTCAAACTTGATGCCACTTTTTTCAAGTTCTTCTAAACTTTTGCCTACCGCTTCACGTGCATCTGTTAAGTCTTTTTCAAATGCAAAACTTTGCGCTTTCACTTTTTCAGGGCCAACTTTTTGTTTTACTCTTGCTTCAGTTTGTTTCACATTTAACTTTTGGCTTATAATCGTTTCCACTAATGTTTCTTGATCTTCATCTGATAAACTTAGCATCGCACGTGCGTGACGTTCTGTAACTTTGCCTTCACGCAAACGTTCTATCACTTTAGGCGCTAATTTTAGTAATCTCAATTTATTTGCTATAAAACTTTGACTTTTACCTACACTTTTAGCTAATTCACTTTGTGTCGTATCGCCTAGTTCTAAAAGTTTCTTATAAGCTTCTGCCTCTTCAACAACAGATAAATTTTCACGTTGAATATTTTCTATTAAAGCTACCACTGCAGTTTCTTCATCGCCTAAATCTCTGATAATGACATCTGCGTATGTCTTATTCAACGATTGTAAGGCTCTAAATCTACGCTCTCCAGCAATAATTTCAAACATATCCTCTTCTATAGGACGTACTACAATCGGTTGTAACAATCCATGCTCATCTATTGATTCTGCGAGTTCTTTAATCTTATTTGGCTCAAATACTTGTCTTGGTTGATAACGATTTGGCACAATACGTTCAGTATGAATAGATTCAACACTATTATGATCCTCTTCAATATAACCAACAATGTCATCTTTATTTTTCAAACCAAATAATTTAGAAAAAGGTTTCTTCATATTTTATGCGCTCCCTCTAAATTAGTTGTATTAAATCACTTTTCTTTTTCAAGTAATGGAGACTTATTGGGCATTCCTGGTTTTCTTGGATATTTCTTTGGTGTCTCGCTTCTCTTATCTATCTTGATTATTTGCCTTTCACCAGCATCTTCTGGTAATTCATATGAAATGACATCCTGAAGTTTACCACCGAGGACTCCTATACCAAAACGCGCTTCTTCCAATTCTTCTTCGCCTTTAGCTGATTTTAAAGCAATGAATTGTCCACCCTTTTTAACTAACGGTAAACACAATTCGCTTAATACGGAAAGTCTAGCAACTGCACGTGCAGTTACAATATCATAAGACGCCCTGTAGTCTCCCTTCCCGTATATTTCTGCGCGATCATGTACAAAACTCACATTTTCTAAATCTAATGCTTCTGCTAACTGATTTAAAAAATGGATGCGTTTATTTAATGAATCTACAATTGTAACTTTTAAATTAGGATAAATAATTTTTAATGGAATACTTGGAAAACCAGCACCAGCACCAATATCACAAATTGTTTGCGCTTGTGTCAAATCCGTATAAAAACTGAGTGCAATCGAATCATAAAAATGTTTCAAATACACCTCATGTTCTTCAGTAATGCTTGTTAAATTCATTTTTTCATTCCATTCAACGAGCATTTGAAAATACGATTGAAATTGATGTTGTTGATTCTCTGTAAGTTCGATACCTTGTGTGCTGAGTTGCTCAGTTAACCATTTTACACTCATCTTAACTTTCCACCCTTTGTATTTTACCTTGTTCTAGGAACACTAATAAGATCGAAATATCTGCTGGATTCACACCTGAAATCCGAGATGCTTGCGCAATATTTAACGGTTTAACTTCCGCTAATTTCTCGCGTGCTTCAGTCGCTAAACTATCGACTTTACTATAATCTAAGTCTTCTGGAATTTTCTTTTCTTCCATACGTTTTACTTTTTCAACTTGTTGTAACGACTTATTGATATAGCCCTCATATTTTGTCTGAATCTCAACTTGTTCTGCTACATCACTTGGTAATTGGTTTTCTTCTTCTAAAATTTCTAGAATTAAGTTATACGTCATTTCAGGTCTACGCAATAATTCCAAAGCTAATATACCATCTTTCAAACGAGAACCGCCTTGCGCTTCAATAATTTCTTGTACGCGTTCGTGAGGTTTTATTCTAATTTCATTTAAGCGTGCTTGCTCATCTTTTATCATTTGACGTTTTTCATTGAAACGTGCATAACGTTCTTCAGAAATCATACCTAATTTATAACCTAAATCTGTTAATCGTAAATCTGCATTGTCATGTCTTAATAATAAACGATATTCTGCACGAGATGTTAATAAACGGTATGGTTCATTAGTACCTTTTGTTATAAGGTCATCTATTAAGACACCGATATAAGCATCTGAACGACTTAAGATGACTTCTTCTTCGCCTAATACTCTTGACGCTGCGTTAATTCCAGCCATGATGCCTTGTCCTGCCGCTTCTTCATAGCCAGAAGTTCCGTTGATTTGTCCTGCAGTATATAGATTTTTAATTTTTTTAGTTTCTAGTGTTGGCCACAATTGTGTTGGTACAAGCGCATCATATTCAATGGCATATCCTGCACGCATCATATCTGCTTTTTCTAAGCCTGGAATTGTTTCTAACATCTGACGTTGAACATGTTCAGGTAAGCTTGTTGATAATCCTTGTACATATACTTCATTAGTATTTCTACCTTCTGGTTCTAAGAAAAGTTGGTGTCTAGGTTTATCATTGAATCTTACAAATTTATCTTCAATTGATGGGCAATATCTAGGTCCTGTACCCTTAATCATACCAGAGTACATCGCAGATAAATGTAGATTGTCATCTATAACTTGGTGTGTTTCTCCATTCGTATATGTTAACCAACAAGGTAGCTGATCTAAAATATATTCCGTTGTTTCAAAACTAAACGCTCTACCAACATCGTCACCTGGTTGTATTTCTGTTTTAGAATAATCAATCGTTTTGGCGTTAACACGTGGTGGTGTACCTGTTTTGAATCTCACTACTTCAAATCCAAGATTTCTAAGATTATCAGCTAGTGAAATAGATGGTAATTGATGGTTTGGACCACTTGAATATTTCATATTACCTAAAATGATTTCGCCACGTAAAAATGTACCGGTTGTAATAATGACTGCATCTGCCCAGTATTCTGTACCAATGTTCGTACGTACACCTTTGATAACTTCATCTTCAATGATTAAGTCATCTACCATGCCTTGCATAATATCAAGGTTTTCTTCATCTTCAATGACTTGTTTCATTTCTTGTTGATAAAGTACTTTATCTGCTTGTGCGCGAAGTGCTCTGACTGCTGGTCCTTTACCCGTATTTAACATACGCATTTGGATATGTGTTTTATCGATTGTTTTTGCCATTTGGCCACCTAATGCGTCTATTTCACGAACTACTATACCTTTAGCCGGGCCACCAACTGATGGGTTACATGGCATAAATGCAATATTATCTAAATTTATTGTTAACATTAACGTTTTGGCACCACGTCTTGCTGAAGCAAGTCCAGCTTCTATACCAGCATGTCCGGCTCCAATTACTATTACATCATATTCTTGAGCCATATTTTTTCCTCCCTTTTATTTTCCTAGACAGAATTGACTAAATAACTGGTTTATCAATTCTTCACTTGCGGATTCTCCGATAATTTCACCTAAAATTTCCCAAGTTCTCGTTAAGTCTATTTGAACCATATCCATTGGCACACCAGCTTCTGCAGCATCTATAGCGTCTTGAATTGAATTTCTCGCCTGTTTTAACAATGAAATATGTCTTGAATTCGATACATATGTCATATCCTGATTTTGGACATCTCCTGCAAAGAACAAATCTCTAATTTGTATCTCTAACTGATCAATACCTTCTTGTTTTAGCATTGATGTTTGAATGATTGGCATATCTCCAACCATTTCTTTAACTTCTGAAATATCTAATCGTTTGTCTAAATCCATCTTGTTAATTATGACAATGGCATCTTCGTTTTTAATAACTTCATATAGCTTGCGATCTTCTTCTGTTAAAGGTTCGTTGTAATTTAACACAAACAAGATTAAATCCGCTTCACCTAAAGCTTTGCGTGAACGCTCTACACCAATACGCTCAACGATATCTTCTGTTTCACGTATGCCAGCAGTATCTACTAACCTTAAAGGTACACCGCGGACGTTTACATACTCTTCTAAAGTATCTCGAGTCGTACCAGGTACCTCTGTTACAATCGCCTTGTTGTCTTGGATCAGGTTATTTAGCATGGATGACTTACCAACATTAGGCTTACCAACTATGACCGTTGCCAAACCTTCTCTCATTATCTTCCCTTGTGTACCTGTATCTAATAACTTATTAATTTCTGACTTAATTTGATTCGATTTTTCTAATAATACTTCTGTTGTGGCATCTTCCACATCATCATATTCTGGATAATCTATATTAACTTCTACTTGTGCAAGGATTTCGAGAATGGATTGTCGCTGTCGCTTAATCATATCACTTAAACGACCTTCAATTTGATTCATTGCAACTTTAGATGCACGATCGGTTTTAGAACGAATAAAATCCATCACCGCTTCGGCTTGAGATAAATCAATACGCCCATTTAAAAACGCACGTTTTGTATATTCACCAGGATCTGCCATTCTAGCACCGTGTGTCATGGTCAACTCTAATACCCTGTTGATGGTTAAAATACCACCATGACAATTAATTTCAACGATATCTTCTCTAGTAAATGTTTTCGGTGCACGTAAGACAGACACCATTACTTCTTCGACCACTTCATTTGTCTCAGGGTCAACAATATGCCCATAATTTATTGTATGAGAAGGTACATGTTCTAATGGTTCCTTCCCTCTATATAATTTGTCTGCAATATTTACTGCGTCAACACCTGACAAACGTACAATACCGATAGCACCTTCACCCATAGGTGTGGATATACTCGTTATCGTATCTAAATCCATCATCCATCTCGCCTCCTTTTATTCTAAAATTTATCATTATAATATTGTAAATAGTTTTGGATTAAAAAGCTAACATCTTGTTTAAAAAATCTAAGAAGTTGGCCTAAGGGTTGTCTGAGGTAAGACTGACGTAAGTCTTAAGATTCAATCTCCCCTACCCTATTTAATTCGTTTATTAAAAACTTTAGCGATTTTTAAAACATGTTCTAAACTTGCTTGGATTTGAAGTGTATCCATATCTTTAGCTGGCTGCCTAGCTATGACAATAATTTCCATTGGTAATATATTTTGCTTATGCACCTTGAAGCTTTCACGAATAGCACGCTTAATTTTATTTCTAACAACAGCATTACCTAATTTTTTAGAAACACTAATACCCAGTCTAAAGTGTTCTAGTTCTTTATTAGGTTTCGTATAGACTACAAATTGACGATTTGCTACTGATTTTCCTTTTTTGTATATAAATTGAAAATCACTGTTCTTTTTAATTCGGTATGCTTTCTCCACGAAACATCACTCGCTTATCTTTTCATTACATTCATTATTATATATCAAGCCATAACATGTATTGAATTTTTAATAATAACAATAATTTTGCTACTTATTTTCGTTATTTTAAACCAAAAAAAAGACCACTGATGAGTCAGTGATCTTATGCTGATAATACCTTACGGCCTTTACGACGACGACGCGCTAAAACTTTACGACCGTTTTTTGTGCTCATGCGTTTTCTGAAACCATGAACTTTACTATGTTTACGTTTATTTGGTTGATAAGTACGTTTTACCATGCAAAAACACCTCCATCTGTATTCGGTTATCTAATTATTATAATAGATAAATTAATATAAGCTTTTTGCTTCAAGTCTTGATTTAATATTATTAATTTCTAGTCATAATTCAAGCAACTACTACAATATAACAAAATCTTTTTTATAAAGCAAGCATCAATTTCAAGCATATTTTCATCTTGCTAATAATACAAATCAGCACTTGATACTTTAAAACTGTATTGATAAATACATCTATTAATATAGTAGATTCACCTTAGCATATAAATATTTTTCGCTTCAAATCTATCGATTTTTCAATTATACAAATTTCATACACTTTTATAAATTATTTCCCAAAACCACAAATTGGTTATTTTTTGATATACTATTCATTCTTGTAAGTTATCCACTTATTCACAGATATACACGCTTGTTTTGTGGATAATATTCCATCTATACACAGGTTTATTGACGATTTAACAACATATTCACATCCATTTGACAGAGGCGTTTGTTAAAAAGTATAATTGTGTGGATAAGTTATGTAAATATTGATAAATAAGGGATTGATTTATAAAAATATATCCTAAATGGTTGTGTATAACTTATAATTTACTGTGAGTTATCCACTGAATGTGTGTAACTTGTGGATAATTATTAACAGCTTGTGATTATGTTTATTCACACATGTTATTTCTGTGTATAACTTTTAAAATATAGAAAGTTGGAGTTTGCTATT